>CAVWFP010000012.1:0-5688 GCA_963754325.1 uncultured Verrucomicrobiae bacterium | reverse complement strand
GATTCTGGAACACCTGCACTTCGCCGGAACGGCTAAGGTCAGTTGATCGTGTTGTAGCCGCCTCGCTATGCCGAGGCGTCTTCGGCAAAAGAAATACGGCGATATAACGCCCTGGCTACGCGATCGACTGAAATTACATCCAATCAGTCGATTTCCGGCGAACTATTGTGCGATGCCGGAACGGAAAACAATCGAGCGAGCTCGCAAAGATGCGCGTGAGGGGAAATCGCCGTCGACACAGGCGGGCGAATTCGTTCGCGAGGAGATGGAGCATATTCGCGAAGGAAAACATGGCGCCCGTTCCGCCAAGCAAGCCATCGCGATCGGTTTATCCAAGGCGCGGCGGGCCGGAGTAAAACTGCGCCCGCCCATGCGAGGGTCACGAAAGGTGAAGCGGCAAGCCAAGCGCGAGCTGAAGCGTGGCCGAAGTAAGAAACATCCGTCGCCCAAGCGATCCCGGGCCGCCGAACGACGTTTGAAAAAAGAACCGCGTCGGGCCGCGTCCCATCGCGCCTTGTCGCGGCAGGCTCATCGGGCCGCGCATCGGCGCAGTGCCGGTTCACGTGTTCGCTCCGCCAAAAAAGCGGCTCGCACCCGCGCGCAAAACAAACGGAAACGCCGCTAATATGGCCTCATCGAAACAAAAAAGCGCCGCCCGGCGAAACATCAAAAAGGCCGCTCGCGCCGCCAAACGTAAACGAACGGTCGCACATCTTGCGAAGAAAACCCGGACCGCGCTCGGCAAACAGGGAGCAAAGGTGGCTAAACGAAAGCGCAGATAAAGCAGGACGACCACAATCCCAATCTGCAGTTCTGTTTCCCGCCAACTCTCAACTAAAGCTCGCCCAGCGAGCCTTCTCACCAGCTCAACTCCTCAACCTCTTTCAGACCAGCCCCTGATCCATCATCGCGTTCGCGACCTTGAGGAACCCGGCAATGTTCGCGCCGACCACATAATTGCCGGGAACTCCGTATCTTTCCGCGGTTCGATAACAAACGGCATGAATGTTGTTCATGATCCGGAACAGACGCGCGTCGACTTCTTCGCGCGTCCACGAGATTCGCATGCTGTTCTGCGCCATTTCCAAACCGGACGTGGCCACGCCGCCGGCATTGGCGGCTTTTCCAGGACCGAATAGAATTTTCGCGGCCAGGAATTTGTTCACGGCGTCAATGGTTGACGGCATGTTGGCGCCCTCCGACACCACGTAAACGCCGTTGCGCAAAAGGTTGTCCGCGTCTTGGCCATTGATTTCATTTTGTGTCGCGCTTGGGAAAGCGCACTCGGCCTTGTGATTCCAGAGCGGATTATAATCCAGTTTCAGATCGACCGGCGTGAATGTGGCGCCCTTGAATTTATCGGCGTATTCGGAAATGCGACCGCGCCGAACGTTCTTCAGCTCCATGACAAAGTTGAGCTTCTCACGATCGATACCTTCCTCGTCGTAGATGTAACCACTGGAATCGGACAACGTCACCGCTTTGGCGCCTAACGTGATCAATTTTTCCACGGTGTACTGGGAAACGTTTCCGCTCCCCGAAACCAGCGCGACTTTGCCCTTTAAATCTTCCTTGCGCGTTTTCAGCATTTCGTCCGCGAAATAGACCGCGCCATAACCGGTGGCCTCCGGACGGATGACCGATCCGCCCCACGTCAAACCTTTGCCCGTCATCACGCCGGTGAACTCATTCTTCAGTTTTTTGTACATCCCGAACAGATAACCGATCTCACGCGCACCCACGCCGATATCTCCGGCCGGCACATCTGTTTCAGGCCCGATGTGTCGCCACAATTCGCACATGAACGCCTGACAAAAGCGCATCACCTCCTGATCGGTTCTACCCTTCGGATCGAAATCGGCGCCGCCTTTGCCGCCACCCATCGGCAGAGTCGTTAGGGCATTTTTGAAAACCTGTTCGAAGGCGAGAAATTTCAAAATGCCGAGATTCACGCTCGGATGAAATCGCAACCCGCCTTTGTACGGGCCGATGGCGCTGTTCATCTGAATCCGGAAACCGCGATTCACGTGAATCTCGCCCTGATCGTCCTGCCACGGGACGCGGAATATGATCACGCGTTCGGGCTCAATGATCCGCTCGAGGATCCGGTGATTTCGAAACTCAGGGTTCCGGTCCAAGGCCAAAGTGAGCGATTCTGCCACTTCGTAGACGGCCTGGTGAAATTCCGGTTCGGCCGGGTTCTTCGCCTTTACCTCGGCCATCAAGTTCGAGACGTAACTTTCCACAGGCTGGAGTCAGGCATTCTGGCAGATAAGTGCCTCCCGGGCAAACACGAGAAATTGCCTCACACTAAGAACACCAAGGTCACAAAGCCGGAGATAACTTTAGCGTCGGAACGCGAGGTAACCTCCAACGCTTCAACTCAACATCTCAACATCTCAACGGCTCAACATCTCAACTTCTCATGTCATCTTCCTCACAATCCCTACTCCGAAAGGTCCGGATGATCATCCTGCCTGCGTCCAGGCGGCCAATAACATTTTTGATCGTTTTCGTTGATCGGCAGATCGTTGATACTGGCAACGCGCCGCTGCATATAGCGTTTTCGTCGAATTCCCAGTTTTCATTGCCATAAGATCGGAACCAATGACCCGAATCGTCATGCCAATCGTTGGCGAACCGGACCGTGATACGATTGTCTCGATACATCCAGACTTCTTTGATCGGGCGATAATCGAGTTCTTTGTTCCATTTTCGGGTGAGAAACCCGACTATCTCTTTGCGGCGGATAAAAGTTCCGATCGATTGCGCCAGACGCTCTCAGACGAATAAGCCAGTGAAACCTTTTCCGGATCACGCGTGTTCCATGCGTCTTCAGCCATCCGCACTTTTTGGATCGCGCTCTTTTCATCGAACGGTGGTAAGGGCGGTCGCGGATTTTCGGGAGCGCTCATTTAGGTCGACTTGGTAAATTCTTTTTTGATCGGCACTCTCATCCTGGCGGGTGGCTTTTATGGCGGGACGTCGTTGTTGATGCTCGACAAACTGGCCGAAATTTGCTACGAAAATTTCGGAATTAAAACGAAAGGGATTTAGCAATGGGAAATCGGAAGCCAGGCCTTCGGGCGATCATCATCGGAAGTTTTCTCGGCATTTTGGTCGCCGCATCCGCGGTGCAGGCTGCGTCGTACGAATTTGCGAATTTCAATCTTCTGAACGCGGACCAACCCTTCTCGTTCACGAACAACACGAGCTCGGCCACTATCGGGGTGCTGAATGCGCCGATTACGTTCAATTTCACCCAGCAGACCGGCCTCTCGACTGCAGACAACAATGCCTTTCTCAACATCGGCCCGCTCGTGGCGCAGTCCGCACTCATTTCGGCCGGGGCAAACGCCGGGTGGGAGCTTCGTCGATCAGCCGATCAATTTGACCGAGCAGCTTACAATTACCTCGGGGCCCAACGACACCGGCACGAATTACCTGACGATGATTTTCCAGGGTGATATTACCGGGTTTATCACCAACAACCTGAGCAATTGGACTGGAGTTATCGGCCCGAGCGATCCATTCGTTCTACCGGTCGTCCTTTAAGTTCGGATTTCGGAACATTCGCCCAGCCCCCCGCGCCGGGAACCGAGTATCAATTGGGTCTGTCGACTATGACTCCGGCGTTGTCGATCGGGCCGGGCGGGTTCTTAAACAGTTTCGTTTCCAACATCGACGGTCAATTCACCGGCAGCTTCGCCGCTGTTCCCGAACCGTCCTCGGTTGCACTGCTTTCGTTAGCCGTCGGTGTCGCGTTCATCGAGCGTCGCCGGTCCGTCCGTCGATTAGGCTAGATTGACCGGGCTCTGCAGGATGTTGTGATCCTGGAGCGTGTGCAGTTTGTGCATGTGAACTACTGTCCGCGCGACTCGCACCCGATTCCCATCAACAATCCGTTCTCCAGAACCGACGGATTGATCGTAAGAAACAAAATTACACCGTTCACTGGCGAAACGATTTTCTCGAGCGTATCGCCAAACAAATCTCCCACCGTTCCGAGCACATCGCCTTCTTCGATCCGATCACCTGCCGCAACGCTCGGATACCACACGCCGGCGTGCTTTGTGTAAACCCATTCGAACTGCGTCAACAACTGCGGCGTTGTAGCGTTCGCAGTCTCCGCGGATTTTCGGGCCGATTCTTTTGCGGCGGTAGGCGTGTCGCCTGCATTTTCTATCATCCCGAGAAACTCCATCACCCGTTTCACGCCATTCACGAGCAGGTCGACCTGATCCTGCTGCATCTGTCCGACGCCACCCGCCTCCGCCAGAATCGACGGAATTCCTTTCTCGGCCGCGGCCACGTAGCTGGATGATCCTTTGCCCGGCTGAACCGGCTTCGCAATTGTCAGCACGTAAGGCAATCCGAAAGCCATCGCCATTTCCTTCGACCGCGCTGCTACCTCGCCAGCTTTCTCATCGGCCAGTCCGGTTGCGGACCGGCAAATGACAAACGGCACCAGGGCTTCCGGAATATCGCCACCGTGAACGTCGATGTACGCGTCGGCGTGAATGATGAATTCATTGATCAAGGCATGCGTCATCTGTTGCGAATAACTTCCGGCCGGATCGCCCGGAAACACGCGATTCGGATTCACGTTGTCCACCGGACAAACGAACGGCGTCCGCGTCCGAAAAGACGGCAGATTCAACACCGGCATCAGAATCACCCTGCCCGCCATATTTTTGGGATCGAGCGTCTTGCCTAACCGAATCACCGCTTCGATCGCCGGATATTCGCCACCGTGCACGCCGGCATTGACGAACAAAGTTGGTCCGTCCTTCGCGCCAGCGATTGAAATTACCGGTCGTGGCTCATCATTCCCCAACGCTGCACCCGGCAACTTGATCAGATGTCGTCTCGTTTCACTCGGCCTCAGCTCGCCCAGTATCGGAATCGTTCTCACTCAACCACCAATAAACACGAATGTACACGAAAGTCAGAGCGAGACCGACGGTTGTCAGGAAACAAATGAGAACATGATTTAGGTCTATTCATGTCCATTCATGGTTAAAAATCAGTCGTTCTTGACTCGTAGTTGCGCCATGGCTTTACGCGACGGCCGGTCACATCTAGAATCTTGCCCCATGGCTACTTGCAAATGCAGCTGCTATTGCGGAGCAGTCGAACTCGAAGCGACCGGTGACCCCATCGACATGGGTTATTGCCACTGCAACGAATGCCGCCGCTATTCCACCGCGCCGGTCAGCATCTTCACCTTGTGGAAACCGGACCAGGTGAAAGTGACCAAGGGCGCTGACTCGTTAGGCAAGTTCCACAGCAGCGAGATGAGCGATCGTCGCTACTGCACCGAATGCGGCGGCCACGTCATGATCGATCATCCGACGTTGGGTCTCGCCGATGTCCGCGCCCCACTGAGCAACTTCACCTTCAAACCGACCGTCCACCTCAATTACGAAGAGACGATTTTGAAGATCAAAGATGGTTTGCCCAAACTGAGAGACTTCCCGAAGGAAATTGGAGGATCCGGCGAGACGCTACCGGAGTAATTCACCACCGAGAACGGGGAGACGACAAAGGCGGAACGCGCAGTCGCTGCGCGTTGGTAAAAGATCCCGGCGGGGGCGGGCTCGGATAGTGTCGGACAAGGGGCTGTCCGATCCACCTCGTTACTGGCCTCTTGCGTCATTGCCTCGGCGAAGGCGAATTACGTGTCAC
>CAVWFP010000011.1:0-33852 GCA_963754325.1 uncultured Verrucomicrobiae bacterium | reverse complement strand
CCGCTGATAATCTGCAGGTCAGGCGTGCGCCCGTTGTAATAGTCGTTCGGGTCGGTGCCGTGAAGGAATTCATCAAAGTTCGTCAGGCCGTCGCCATCCGGATCGCCACCAGGATCAATTCCAGTCCGTCCGAAATTAGCTATCTGCCAATCTTCGGGCAGCGTTTGACCCGGCGTGACCCGGACACGTAAGAAAGCGTTCTGGACAAGGGACAGATCCGCCAATAAGCGGTAACTTATTAAGAGTGAATCGCCCGGTGCGCCGGGTGAATATTGCTCCGCAGGGGCGAAGATGGCATCGCCGTGAACCCATGTTTGCAAATCGGCGGAAAATTCCGGAACGAAATGCAAGTCCGAGGGATAATCCGTGGGAGAGACGTTAAATGCGATCCGGGGGTAGGATCGGATGACGTGAGTTTGCGGGTCCTCGATCTGGATAAAATCAATTCGCGGAAGCGCCGGCGAACCATCCACGTGTGGATCGACATCAAACGCGTATTTGAGCAGGTTCGGAATTCCATCTCCCGCGGGGCTGGGGGCGGATTCTCCACTGATAGCGGGATCAGCCTGTTCTTCCGCCGTGAACACGCGAGTTTTCCAATTCGCGTAAGTGTCCGCACGCACGGAGTCGATGGCGACCGCGCCGGCGACTATGATCAACGTTAGGCTGCGAACAACGACAGAAAACATCGGGGGAGCGCGAATTCTTCGAAAAGAATCCGCACCACGATTCTGGGCAGATGGCGACGGCACTGTATATACGGCGAATTCCGTACGCGGAGCGCTCGTGCTTTACCAATTTCCGGCAAACCGCTTTTGTCGGATTCCGTATTACTTCATGACCCCCCATGACTGTGTCGAAATACATCACCGAACCGTTCATTCATCATGATCTCCAACACGCGCTGATTCTGGCGACCCGGCTCGGCCGGATCCAATTCGCCGATCCGACCGCGCGCAGATGGCTAAAGATTATTTTTGGCAAAGCTGCGCCCTCAACCCATCTGCCCGCCCATTTATATCAGTGGCTTTCCGCGAACGGCGACAAACCGGTCGCGTTATCGTTAGGCTCGAATCTCAAGCCCCTGCGGGTTCTTTTTCGAAAGAAAGCGCTAACGAGTTCGACCTTAATCGTGAGTCTGGAGCTGGTCCGAGGAAAGGCGGTCGAAGAAAAATCCCGGCCCGACCGCGGTCTGACTGCGCGGGAAGAGGAAGTCCTTTTCTGGCTGGCGCGCGGCAAAACGAATGCAGACATTGGCGCAATCCTGGGGATCGCACCGGCCACGGTCGGCAAACATCTCGAGCGGATATATCCCAAGCTCGGCGTCGAGAATCGGACAGCGGCGTCGAGCTTTGCCGCGTCGGATATCACCGGACCGGATGAATCGGAAAATTTGACCGCCTGACGAATGGAGTCGGTGATTTTAATGACACGCAGAATTCCTAGGATCCGGCCGACATTTGGTTGCTCGGCGAATCGTTGCATCACCAATGCCGCAAATCACCCGTCATGATCACCTTGCACGTCGATTATAATTCCAAAGGACCTCCGGAAGAGCGGCCGCCGACGATCTGGGAAAGGTTTGTCCGATGCTTTCGCTTGTTCGGCAATATCGATTGGCGTCGCATTGATCGCGGACGTGGAATGGTCCGACGGTAATCGGCGTCACGCCCGAATCAGAAGATGGATTTTATCGGAGGCTTCGACACCGGCCTGATTCCGAGGTCGTTAGCCGAGTCGGTTACGAATGCCCGGGCCAACCAGATCGGGTGTTCATCGCAAGCCGTCGAAAATCGCGCTCGTCAGCCGGTGACTTCGCTCGCGCGATCCAAGGGCGTCATTGTCGGGCAACGACTAGAATTCCAATAGACATCGGCAAAGGCCTGACAGTAGTCTTCCGTCATGATGAAGAAACTGTTTCCCCCATTGATTCTTGCTGCCTGTTTCACGTCGGCGTTGATCGCCGGAGAAATTGATCCCCGCTTTGATGGCCGATGGGTTGGCACTGAAACTTTTCAGTTTGGCGGCGGTGGTTATTCGGGAGCGCGAAACAGCGCGAACAGTAGTTTCAGTAACAGCGGTGTTGCAGTGGCTAGAACGGCCCAACGGCAAACCGAAACAGTTCCCGCGATCCTGGGAATTACCGATCATGCCAAAACGCTCGGGGTGACCAAAGGATTTGCCAAGGGCCGCTACGAAGTGGAGCCGGAGAAATCGGCGGAACCAAATCGCCTTTGTATGCCGGCACCAACGGCGACAAGTTAATTTTTGTCGGGCGACAACATTGCACCCTGACGCTTTCAGCGGACGGCAATACGATCAAAGAAACAGGGATCGTCATTTTATCCGTTTCCAAAAGTGGCCAAGGCGTCGAGCTCCCCAGGTTTGGGGAAGTTTTAAGTGCGCAGCCAATTATTAGAACGTCGCGATCAGAAAGACGATTCATCGACGCATACTCGTGTTGGGCACGTATTGGCTATTTGTTTCCTCGGGAGTTGTTGCGCGACATTCGCGTTCGCAGGCGAGGTGGATCCGCGTTTCGACGGCCGCTGGGTAGGCAGAGAGATCTTTTAGTCCGGCGGCGGAGGTCGGGGTGCCGATATCCTTCAGACCCACGAAGTTTTTACCACAATCATCGGCATTGCCGACCACGGGAAGAAGTTGGGAGTTACCAAAAATTTGTGGAAAGGGCGGTATGAAGTGGTGCCGGAGAAATCGGGCGGCAACAAGCTGGGATTTCGAATGCCTGGCACGAATGGCGATAAGCTGCTTTTCGTCGGCCGGTAGCACTGCACGTTAACCCTCTCCGGAGACGGTAATACCATCAAGGAGGCAGGAGTCGCGGATTACATGGATCGCTTGCCGAACCGGCTACGGCTCGAAAATGGTGTTATGGGGAACTTTTCACCGCGAGGGGCATTATTAAGAGGGGCGTTCGGTATCGGACCCGGACCGACAGGGGCTTCTGAAGCCTATAAAAACCATAAGCTCGGCCTGTTTGTTGCTGATAAAAAGCTATGTTCAAGACCCTGGGGTACGTTAATGTTCGCCACCAGCGCGGTGACGTTATACGTTCATATCCGGAATCATGACTTGAAACCGGTCCACTTCGGCAGATCCGCCGTTGAGGATACCTCCCCGCTTAACACGCCGGGCGATATCGTGGTGGCCCCACTCCATGGCAATAACCTGAACGATCGCTGGCAAGGCGAGACGGGCGGGCATCCGAGCAGTCGACGATAGGGAGTAGGCCGACGTTTAAGTCGGCCGGGAGCAGATCTGCTCTCGGCTGGTCGGCAGTACTGACGAGCTCAAAACTTCGTCGCTCGTTCAATAAATCTGCGCCTGTCCGCAGGCGTAAGATTGGAGGTAGCCGCGACAACCTACTCGTTCACTTCGCAATCCGAACTCCGCAATCCGCAATTTGACCCCGCTCGATCCAGAAATTCCCCAGAACGAGCAAATCCATCTTGGTCCGGAGAAAGCAGTTCAGCGCTTCCTCCGGATAACAGACGACCGGTTCATTTTCATTGAAGGATGTATTCAACACCATCGGGACACCGGTGATTTCACGGAAATGCTCGATCAAATGATAATAACGGGGGTTCGTTTCCTTATGCACGGTTTGCAGACGACCAGTCCCATCGACGTGAGTCACCGCTGGCACCACTTCCCGGTGTTTCGGGCGGATCTGAAATACCTCCATCATAAATGGAACATCGTCGTCCTGTTCGAACCATTCTCCGACTTCTTCACGCAGAATGGACGGCGCAAATGGGCGAAATGATTCGCGCCGTTTGATCTTTGCATTCAAGATATCCTTGATATCCGCGCGGCGCGGATCGGCCAGGATGGAACGGTTGCCAAGAGCCCGAGGCCCCCACTCCATTCGTCCCTGAAACCAGCCCACAATTTTTTGATCGGCAATCGCCCGCGCGGTTCGGCGAACGAGTTCCTCGTCATCCGCCACCAGCGCGACGGTGCAGCCGGCGTTCTGAATTTCGTCCTTCTTCCAATCGAGCAATGCGTGCAGCTCTTCGACAGTCGATTCCGGTCCCAAATATGCAGACATCAAAGGCCGGACATCCGACGACAACGGCGGATGAAGTTCTTTATCGAGCCGGCTCCAGACATAGGCCGCCGCCCCGATCGCGCCCCCAGCATCTCCCGCCGCAGCCGGCAGATACATTTTTTTGAAAGGCGTGCGCCGATAGATCTTTCCATTTGCTACCGAGTTCATCGCGCATCCGCCGGCGAGCGCGAGATTGTCGCACGGATGCATTTTGTGCAAAGCCTGAAGCAATTCGAAGAACGCTTTCTCGTAAATGGTCTGCACCGACCGCGCAATATCCTTGTGCTTCTGCTCGAGCGGCTCGTCCGGTTTTCGCGGCTGACCTAACAAATCGATCAGCTCACGACGGTAAAGGTTACCGACTTCGGGCGCGCAATCGTTCCAGGTGTAGGAAACGTTTCCGGTATGATGGCGAAAATATTTGAGATTGAGCCGAAACATTCCGTCAGGGCGAATCCGGACAATCTCGCGCATTTGCTCGAGGAACGTTGGCTCTCCGTACGGGGCCAGCCCCATCACTTTGTATTCGTCGCCGTAATGAGGAAAACCGAGAAACTGCGTCAGCGCCGAATAAAAAATGCCTAACGAATGCGGGAAATAAATTCGGTCCTCGATTTTGACATCTTCGCCGGCCCCGAAACCCAGCGCCGTGCTGGCGAAATCGCCAAATCCATCAATGGAAAGACAGGCCGCTTCGGCAAATCCGGAAACTAAAAACGCCGAAGCCAGATGAGCCAGGTGATGCTCTACATGGTGGACTTCCGCCTGGATCTCAAGCCCGTAGCTTTGTTCCAGCGTTTCCTTGATCGATGCCGCGCTGCGGATGTTTTTGATTTTCGCCAGCATTAATTTGGGATGCGGCCGATGTGTCAGAACAAACCCAAGCCGTCTCCAGTGGTTCACACCGGGCTGACGATTGATTGCGATATGATCGATGTCTCGCCAGCCGACGCGGGCTTGGCGCAGGCAATAATCGATCGCTTCGGTGGGCACGCCGGCCCAGTGCTTGATCCGCCGAAAACGTTCCTCTTCCGCAGCCGCGACCAGATTACCGCCCACAAAGAGACACGCCGCCGAGTCGCCGTGATAAGCGTTTAATCCCAAGACGTTCATCCGAAAATCTGAAAAGCTGAAAAACAGAAAAACTGAGATTTTCGGATCTGCTCGTCAGTCATGCCATTCGAAAAGCTGAAACGCTGAAAACCTGAGAAGCTGAGATCTTCACCTACTATTCCGCAATCGTCCCGCAACAGTTCAAGCCACAACATGGATTCATCCGTTCATTCGAAAAGCTGAAACCTGAAATTTTCGGATCTGCTCGTCAATCATGCCTTTTGTGCCTGGATCGGTTTACCATCGTAACAAATATCGATATTAGCTCATTCGTTTCAGCCAGCAGTGAATGAGCACCTTCACCTACTATTCCGCAATCGTCTCGCAACAGTTCAAGCCATAGCGTGGATTCATCCGCCTCTTGCAAGGCGATATCGAGTTTGGAGCAAAACTCCGCGTCCGAACGAGCCCGAGAAGCCTCTCGAATGTGAGCAGCAACAGAAGTGCCGGAACGTAACAACTGGTGTCCCAGAATCTGAACTTCCTTTCTTTTCACAGGCAAAGCGACGTAAAAGCGAATGACTGCCGACGCGTATTGTTTCGTTCTGTTTCTGAATTCTTCAGTCAATCGCATGGGTTCCAGGGGAGGTTCGATATCTCGATTTCGGCTTCAGCATCTCGGCGTTTCAGATTTTCAGATTTTCCTGAGCGGAGGCAAGTCTTTGCCGTAGCGAAGAACGTATTTCGAGTTCAGCTTCAGCATCTCAGATTTTCAGATTCTCAGATTTTCCTGAGCGGAGGCAAGTCTTCGCCGTAGCGAAGAATCATTCCCGGCAATTCCAGCGCGCGGGCCAGGCGCGGAACAAAAATGCGCGGTTGGGCAATCAGGCGAAATAGCCACCCGAGATAAAAACGATCGGCCCAATCCGGGATCGCCACTTGTTCGCCGGTCAAAAACCCAAGAGCAGCTCCGATACAGTGAAGACCCGGACGAAATGAATTCGCCGCCGCCGCCGTCAGGCCTTCGCGCAAGTAATAGCCGAGTTTCTCTTGCGGTCCACTCCCAATTCCAACAATCACGTGATCCGGTCGATCATGCAAAATTTTGCTGACTAGCTTCGGATCTTTCACCGCAAGATCGTACATCGGCGCGACATAAAAATTACTTTCTTCGAAGTCGACCTTCTCTTCACGCAACCAACTAATCGTCTTTTCACGCGCCCGTTCGTTAGGCAGTACCCAAAGCAATTTTGCTTTTTGGCCAAATAGCTTTGGCGTCAAATGCTGCAGATATTTCAAACCCGAAATCCGGGAGATGCAGCGACCACGCAGGATCCGCCAGAGTAAAACCATCGCGCCGCTATCGGGAATCGCTAAATCAGCGCGAGTCACAGCCGTTCGATATTCTTGATCGCGTCGCAACCGGGCGAAGCAGGTACCAGACGGAGCGATCAAGAACCCTCCTTCACGCAGCATCTGCTCCGCCGCATCGGCTGGCGTGCCATTAAAAAACTCGATTCCGAGGATTCGTTCGGTCAGCACCGGGAAAGATTCGTCGTTCAGGGCCGTACATTCAAGAATCACGGGTGTAGTCAAAGCGCTCTGTCGCCGTGCGCGGGAGAGTTCGGGGTGCTGGCAATGGTGCCTCACCTTTGCTCCTTGCTCTTTGCTCTTTGCTCTTCGCTCTTCGCTCTTCGCTCTTCGCTCTTCGCTCTTCGCTCCTCGCTCTCTGCTGCTCGCTCCGTGCTCCGAGCCCCTCGCTCGATCTATATATATAGAGCGAACCCGGCCGGCCTTCACTGTGGGCCAATTTGGCGCAGAAACGGAGACTGCCACCAACCCGGAAACACGTTTTATTAACGACGGAAATATCGTATGATGTCGACTTGCCCCCGAGCGCCGCCGAGTTTCCCGCCATCGCTGAACCGATCGCCACCAGGCCGAATCGGATACCTGCAGTCATGGTCATCGGCGGTCTCGTCGTTCTCTGGCTGATTACCTGGCGCTACCTCAGCGCCGAATGGAGTTTCAACGAACAGTACAGCTACGGTTGGTTTGTTCCTTTTTTTGCTGCCTACTTGTTTTGGCTGCGTTGGGAGGATCGGCCGCGCCCGCGACCGAAATTCGAAATTGTCGCGATTGCAGCAATCGCGAGTGCGCTGCTGCTGTTGTTGCCTTTGCGTATATTTGAAATCGGCAGCGCAGATTGGCGTCCGCTGGGTTGGTTACACGTCGCCGCCGCCGGCGCGATTACTCTGTCCGTTCTTTATTTGATCGGGGGGACCAGCTGGCTCCGCCATTTTAGTTTTCCAGTTCTGTTTCTATTCATCGCCGTTCCGTGGATCGGCGCGATCGAAGAACCGATCGTCCAGGGCTTAATGCGATTGATTGCCGCCAGCGCCGCCGAAACACTCGCCTTGTTTGGAATTCCGGCCGAAGTCCAGGGCAATCTCATTCGTCTTCCGAGCGGTCTGGTCGGCGTCAACGAAGCCTGCAGCGGCGTCCGTTCGTTGCAGACCTCGCTCATGATTGGATTGCTCTTCGGCGAATTGAAACGTTTGCAGATCAGTGGACGCCTGCTCTTGATTGGTTTCGCGATCCTCATTGCGTTGTTCGCAAACTTTCTCCGCGCAACTTTTTTGGTCTGGATTGCTTCCGCTAAAACGACCGCCGCGATCAAGCAATGGCACGACGCCGCCGGTTACGCCATCGTCTTGCTCGTTTTTTTAGGAACAATGCTTTTAGCCAGCAAGTTCAAGGGCAGCGTGGCGAATCCGAAGTCTGTGGAAGGCCAGTCCGGCTCGGACTTCGATCCGCAATCCGCAATTCGCAATCCGCAATCTCGCGCCGCTGGTCACCTGCCACTCGCCGTTTTGGGAGTTCTTCTTCTCGTTTGGTCGGCCATCGTCGAAGTGGGAGCGCAATCCTGGTACTGGATGCATGAGCGAAGCTCTCAACCTCAGCCGGGCTGGTCGGTGCGTTGGCCCGAAAGCGCCACCGGCTTTCATGAAATCAAAATTGATAGCGAATCCCGAAATCTTTTGCGCTTTGATTACGGACGCGAAGCCGCCTGGAACACCACGGGCGATTCGGCCAGCGAGCGCGGAGTGAATTACATGTTTTTCATGCGCTGGAATCCTGGGACCGGCAGCATCCTTCGAGCGCGGGCCCATCGGCCGGATATTTGTTTGCCGGCGGCGGGCTGGAAACAAGTTGGGATTGATCACATCAGCAGTTTCGAAGTGACGCCGGATCGATCGCTTCCATTTCACCGTTTTGAATTCGCCACGCAAAATGGCCAGGCTCTCCACGCCGTCGCCTACTTCACCCTTCATGAGGACGTGGCCCATGCGAGCGAAATGAACGCGGATGCGGCCGCCGGATTGTATTCGAACTGGGATTGGGCCGATCGTTGGCGGGTGGTGCGGAATGGCATCCGGAATCGGGGCCAGCAAGTCCTGGAAATCATCCATGCGAGCAACGGCCCCATCGATGAGACCGTAGCGGACAAGCAGTTTGGCAATTTATGCCGCAAGCTCGTGGAAACGAAGTAACGGGAAATTACAAAGTAGAAATTACGAATTACGAAACGTGGAACGTGATTCTTGAAGAAATTACAAAGTATAAAGTACAAATTACAAAGTACGGAGGGAAACGTGGAGAAAGATCTCGAACATCGAACGAAGAAATTCTCGCTGGCGATCATTCGGTTAGTTTCATCTTTGCCCCGGAACCGGGAAGTCGATGTTCTGGCCCGTCAGCTTCTGCGTTCCGCAACTTCCATAGGCGCAAATTATCGCGAGGCCAATCGTGCCGTTTCTCGTCCGGACTTTGCCAACAAGATTGGCACGGTCCAAAAGGAAGCCGCTGAAACCCAATATTGGCTCGAATTACTGATTGAATCCGATTTGAGCCCGTGTAACCAGACGACGGCATTGCACACCGAGTCGTCTGAGCTGCTCGCAATCTTCGGAAGCATCAGCAAGAAACTCAAAGGGTAAAATGTTTGTCTCTGCTACTTCGTCATTCCTACTTCGTCATTCCTACTTCATAATTTCGAAGTTGGCTCTTCGTAATTTCTACTTTGTAATTTGTAATTTTCTTCCCGTGTCTATCGATGATATCACCCTGACCGACGAAGAAATTGTCGCGGCAAAACGCAAGCGACGAATACTCATCGTCGTTTCGGTTTGTCTCCTCTTGTTCGCCATCGCCGGAGTAATTGCGGCTCCTCGCGTTCGAAATGCCATCCGCGGAGTGCAGGCGCGGCGGCACGCGCGGCAGGCGTTCGCTCTCATCGATCAACAGAAGTGGCGTGAAGCCCGTGATGAAGCGACGGCAGCTTATCAGCTCCGGCCTAACGAGCCGCAGGCCTTGCGCGCGGTGGCGCGATTGTTGTCCCGCGCCGGACAAGCGGACGCAATTGGTTTTTGGAAGAACCTGGCCGCGGTCAGTCCGCTCACTCGCCAGGATCGCCGGGATGAAGCAGAGGTTGCGATTCGAACGAACGATCTCGCCACCGCCCAGGATGCAGTGGAACATCTTCTGCAAAATGTCGACGGCCAGCCAGGCGTCGCTGATTTCATTCTCGCGGCCCAGGTCGCCGTCCGGAAACGCCAGTTCGACAAGGCATCCGGGTTTGCCCAGAAAGCGCTCTCGGATTCAGCGGCCACCAAACATGATCGGCTGCGAGCCACTCTCACGTTGGTCGACGTGCTGCAAGGCGCGGGTGAAAATGATACGAACAAATCGCGCGATCTCGGTGTTCGCCTTGCCGATCTCACCAAAGGCGATGATCAAGACTCACTCGATGCTGCGGTCGCACTCAGTCAGCGATTATTGAATGCTTCGGAGGACGAGAAAAAATCATCGCCCGCGACGCTCAACGATCTCGCGAACAAAATTCAAAATCATCCGCTGGCCAAACCGATGCAGAAATTACTCGCGGCAGATTTGGAAATTGCGGCGAATCCGAGTCAACGCGAACAGATCGAGGATCGCACGATTGCATCAATGGCGCGGTGCCGGCAACGACGAGTTGGCCGCCCTTGGCGGCTGGCTTTACCGGCACGGTGAATATCAGCGCGAGCTGGATGCGATCCCTCTCGAACGCGCCACGCAAACACGCGACTTGTTCCTTCAACACGTCGACGCGCTCGGCGCACTCGGTCGATGGGACGAAATCCGGCGGATCCTGGAAAACGAGCGCTTCCCGCTCGATGCGGTGATTCAACATATGTATTTGGCGCGTTGTTTCGCTCAACAGGGTGAAAAGAATGGCGCGGACAATAACTGGCAACGTGCCGTCGAAGATGCCGCGGGAGACGTTTCGAAACTGCTACTTCTTGGCGATTATGCAGAAAAGAACGGCGCGCAGGACGTGGCTTTGACCGCTTACCAGGCGGCGGTGGCGGTTCAGCCGAAATCACGGCCGGCACAGCTCGGGCGTTTGCGCGCGGTCTATGCCACCCGGGACACCAAAAGGATTCACGACCTTTTGTCGGAACTGCTCAAGATTTGGCCTAACGATACCGGATTGTTGAATGACGAAGCCTACGCGCGTTTGCTGCTTTTGCCCTCCGATACAAAACCGGATTCGCCGGAACTCCAATCGATTGAAACACTGGCCGAAAAACTCGTCCAGGATGAACCATCCAGCCTGCCGCATCGGACCTTGCTCGCACTGGCCATGTTGAAGCAAAACAGGCCGTATAGTGCGCTGGCGATTTATCGAGGCATCGCCGTCCCGCGCAATGCCATCAGCCCTTCGACCGTTGTCGTGCACGCGGCGGTCCTCGCCGCTTCTGACCAGCCTGAACAGGCAAAGGCCGAAGCCGAAAAAATTGGGACTGACAAGCTGCTTCCCGAGGAAAGCGCCCTGATCGCCAACCTTTAAAAACGGGCCTGTGATTCGTTTTTGTTGTTGGTTATTTGGATCGCGATTGTTACAATCTCATTCCCGTTCGCCGGCCGCCGGCGCCGATAAATAACGATAAATTGACTACACCTCGTGGCTAATCCCGACTTCATCCAGACACCCAGAAAACCGATTTTTCGCCGCACCACGCGGCGCCGGCTGATCATCGCCGGAATCGCTGCCGGGTTCTTTATTCTATTGGTCTTGATCGCCGGACGTCCGGCGCGGAACGCAATCAGAGCCTGGCAGGCGCGGAAGCATGCCGAACGTGCCATGATCGCGATTGATCAACAGGACTGGACGAAAGCGCGAAACGAAGCCACCGCGGCGTATCAACTTCAGCCTAACGAACCGGAGGCCATCCGTTCCGTCGCTCGTTTCCTTTCCCGGATTGGCCAGATCGACGGACTCGAGTTTTGGAAAAAAATGTCTGCGATTGCCCCGCTCAACGTGACCGATCTTCGCGATGAAACTCAGATTGCATTGAAAGCGAACGATCTGGCGATCGCCAACGATGCGGTCGAAAAATTGCTGGCGCAATCAAATCATCGGGATACGGCGGCTGATTGTTTGCTCGCCGCGGACGTTGCGTCTCGTCGACATGATTATCGGAAAGCTGCGACCTATGATCAAAGGGCTCTGGCCGATCCGAATGCGACGCGGCCGGAACAGCTGCGAGCGGCGCTGAACCTGGATAAGATTGTGCGGGCCGGCGGAAGAATGTTTGTTGAAGATCCAAAGAAGATAGATGACCGCCTGGTCGCTCTCGCAGCCGGCGACGATCAAACTTCATTGGATGCATTGACGGCGCTGGGGCAAATGGCGCTGTCGCAACCGACCACGTCGAAAACAGATCTTCCCATTGCCGTCGCGGATCTCGGACATAAAATTGACTCGCATCCGCGGGCGACGATCGCCTCGCACTTGCTCGCCACCGATCTCGAAATCTCGCAGCACAGTTCCAATCGCCAGGAAATTGAACGTAGCGCGATCGATCGCTGGAAAAATTCTTCCAATGAGGATGTTGCCGTGCTGGCGGGTTGGCTTTACAACCATGGCGAATTCGAACGCGAACTCGACCTGATTCCGCTGAATCGCGCGGTGCAATCTCGGGAATTGTTTCTCGCCCGAATCGATGCGTTGTCGGCGTTGCAACGATGGGGCGAAATTCAAAAACTGCTCGAGAGTGAGCGCTACCCGTTGGAGCCGGCCATTCAAAACATGTACCTGGCGCTCTGTTACACCAAGCAGGGACAGCAAATTAGTGCCGATAATAGCTGGCAGCGCGCGATTGAAAGTGCGGCCGGAGATCTGCCGAAATTGCTCGCGGTGGGCTCGCTCGCAGAACGAAATGGCGTGACCTCGGTTGCCGCCACTGCATATGACGCTGCCGCGGCGGCCTCGCCAAAATCGCTCGAGGCGCAGTTAGGGCGTTTGCGCGTAATCCGGGCCACCAACGACACCCACAAGATCCATTCCGTCGTGCAAGACATGTTAAAAATTTGGCCAGGCGACACCAACTTTCAGAACGATGAACTGTATTTGCGACTGCTATTGCTTCCGGCCGATACCAATCCGGAGTCGGCCGAGTTGAAATCGATCCAGTCATCGGCGGAAAAGATGATGAAAGAGCAGCCAAACAGCTTTCCGCACCGGACTGTTCTAGCGCTGGCCTTGCTCAAAGAGCATCAGCCAAATTCCGCGCTCGCGCTTTATCGCAACCTCACAGTGACCGGGAGCGCGATCAGCCCGTCAACGATCGCCATCCATGCGGCGGTTCTCGGTGCCTCAGGGCAAACCGACGAAGCCAAAGCCGAAGCCGCCAAGGTTCCGACCGCTAAACTTTTACCTGAAGAACAACGTTTGATAGCGTCTCCATAAGTGGGCCGTTGTCGTTGTAGCCACAGCGCTCTGTCCCGTGCTTGACCAAGTACCCGCTTTTTGTTGTAGCCACGGCGGGTGCTGCGCTTCGTGCTCTCTGCCCCTTCGCTCTTTACCCTGCGACCCGTTCCTCTGAGCCGCCTTCACAAATCCCGGAATGGTTTGGGAGAAATTTTACGCATCATATGTAAAATTGGCTAATATCAATGCCTTCATTTTCACATGAGCCGGGCACCCCGTTTGTCAAGGCAAATACTACAAAATCCTACGAAAATTAATGCCATTTAGCATTGACTTATTCTCGGCGAATTGCTGCAATTTCGCCTTCTGATTTAGTTCTCCAATTTCGACCCATTTTTTGCCTGTTCTGAATGTGACAACCCCTAAAGATTTACGATCGCGGTGTGCCCTTTTGCTGGTTGCACTTTTATCCATTGCTAGTGCGAGAGCTTTGGCGACCGACCGGTATTGGAGTGGAGGTGGCGGATCCGACAACATCGGTGACTCCGGCAATTGGTTCAATGGTACCCCGACGACGAATGACAATTTAAACTGGAACAACACCACGGGACCTCATCACTTTTCCTACTTTAACTACGGCGATTACTATTTGTTTGGTACCATCAATTTCTACAACGGTGCCGGTGGCGGCCAGACCTACGGGAACGCTCTTCAATTTCAGTCGACGTTGCAAAACTATAATGACCCGAACAACTGAACATTTACAACAGTAACGTAGCGGTTGGAAGCACGAGCGGGAGTGTTGTTATCGGCGCCGGCATGGACGGCTCCACAACAAGCGCCTCACTTTTCTTCAAATTGGATAATTCTGGCGGCACTGGAAGCGGCGGACGGCGGCTCCCTCTTCTTGAACGGACAGCATCTTTACATTCAGGGAGTCGCGCCCGTCACATTCGACAACATCATTTCGAACGGTGGGGGGAATGTGGCGAGTGCAATAGATATTCAAAACAGCAATACGACAACATTCATGGGAGGCTCTGCCAACACCTACACCGGCCTAACCACCGTTAGCGCGGGCGAGCTCGACTTGAACAAAACCGCCGGCGTGAATGCCATCGCCGGGGACGGAAATACCTCGACGAACGATGTCACGGTCAGTGGTGGTACGCTGAAATGGCTCGCGAATGAGCAGATAGGTGACACCGCATCGATTACCCTGAATAGCGGCACGGTAAACCTGAACGGCCACACCGAAACGATCGGATCATTTGTGAACAACGGCGGAACATTTATGACCGGAGCGAACGGCATTCCGACGAACTTTAGCGCTAATCCTCTTACCGCCGGCTTCATCGGGACTACGCATACGATGGATTTCGAAGGTGGAACCAACACCATTAACACGGGCGGCAGTGTCAGTGACACCCACGTTGTCGTCGCCAACTCGTCGACCCTGGTTGAGGTTCAGGCCGGCGCAGTCATGAACGTCCAGAGCGGTGGTACCGGACTCGTTTTTGGCAATGCCAATGCGAATAGCCACGGCACTTTAACGTTGGATTCTTCTGCTTCAGTAGGAGGCGGAGGTAAACTCGTATTGAATGGTGATGTCACTACTTTTGCTTCGTCAGGGGCATCGTCGATTGTGACCGACACGACCAACGCCAACGCTGGCTTAGTCGATATGCAGGGCGGCTCCCGCAATTTCTACATCAATTCAGGGTCCACGCTCACGATTGGAGCGCAAGTTACCAATGGCTCCGTCCAAAAAATCAGCAACACGAGCCCATCTAATGATGGGACGGGGACTCTAATTCTGACAGGCGCGAACACGTACGCGGGCGGCACGACCGTCAGCGCCGGCACATTGCAATTCGGCGGAACAGCGCACTCGGCCGCGGGGACAGGAGCGGTGATGGTCCAGAATAACGGCACGATTTTGTTTGTGGCCAACAACGCTGTCAGCTCGATCAACAACAATTTTATCGCCGGAACGACTGGCGGGGCCGGAACGATGGCGAAAATCGACGCGGGCGGAATGAGTCAAGGCACCGGCGGAACACCGGCCACGCCGAACAGCGGCACCGTTGGCCTGGGGGCTTTGACACTGAACTCGAGTTCAGTAATCGACTTAACAGGAACCTCGGTCATGCATTTTGCGAACAGCAATTCGGTTTTGACGCCAATGGACGCTTGGACCGGCACTTTAAATATTTACGATTACAGTGGCATGGCGAACACTGGCGGCGGCGCCGAGCAGATTTTATTTGGTGGCGACACTACCGGGTTGAGCGCGGCGCAGTTGGCGAGCGTCCAGTTCTATTCCGGAGCAGGCACCGGTGCTTTTGCGGCTGGGGCATTGATTCTTGCCGACGGCGAAATCGTGCCAACAGCGGTTCCCGAACCCTCTACCTGGGCAGTCAGCGGATTGGCCGCAGCGTTGTTAATCATTCAGATTGGGCGAGCCCGTTCGTTCAGCAAACGGACCGGGCGCAGCTAGTCTGTGGGCACAGCCGTGCCTGCCAAGTCATATTCTTAACAAAGACTGGTCGGCTGCTTTCAATCGACTCGCACGCGACACGCGTGCCTCCACAACCAGAAATTTCATCGAATGTCCCTCTCCTGTGGTGGCAGCTGTGCCTGCCGGTTCGTAGTCTCGACGAAGACTGGTAGGCTGAATAATCGGGAAGCGGCACAAGACTTTGCAGCCGGCACGGCTGCCGCCACAGAAGATCAGGGCATGCGACCCTCGCTGCCGTTAAATTTCCGCGGCGGATTTAATTGGCCCACTTTTCAGGTTTCAGCTTCTCAGTTTTTCAAATTTTCCGCTGCTTCCTCTAGACGAATTTTTCCGAATCTGCCATAATTGCCTTCGCTCTCGTAAATTTGGTTGACCCCCCAAGTTCGACGTGGGGCTGAGGGTCAACACGCGAACGCTTTCAATTTTTACATGACACGCTTTTCTCCGCATCGCTGCCATTGCTTCATTTCAGCTTTTCAGCGTCTCAGTTGTCAGCATTTTCTTCGCCTCCTCTTCGCCTGCGCCAGCAGGACGAATCGCGCCGTAGCCTCGGCGAAGGCAGATCAACCCCGTATTTTTCATCGCCTCCTCTTCGCCTGCGCGAGCTGGACGAATCGCGCCGTAGCCTTAGCGAAGGCGGATCAACCCTCTATTTTTCGTCGCCTCCTCCCAACCCCACTCGCCTTAGCGTTTGTCGCAACCTTGATGCTTGCGTCAAACGCTTCGGCGACGATTACCTGGTCGGGCGGGACAAACACGGTGGCCCCGGATGTCACGCTGCAAGACACAGACATCGTGATCACCGGCGGCACCAATACCGTGCAAGGCCTGGCCGGTCCACCCGCCGGAACCTCCGCCGGCGGCGTGTTGCGCTTGCAGACCGGCGGTTCCGGACTTCAAATCACCGGTTCCGGCGTCACGCTGAATTCGGACAACACTTCAGCCGGCGTATTATTGCTGCAGGGAAACGTCGTGACTTCGGCGTCATCCGTTAGCGCCTTCATCTTGAACGGCGGCGCGGCCACCAATTTTGGCATGGTCGATCTCGGAAGCGCGACTCGACTCTTCACCGTCGCTTCCGGAACCGTCCCAGCTCCAAATCCCGATCTGAACGTAACCGCGAAGGTGATCGATGGCGGACTGGAGAAAGCCGGTGCCGGAATCATTTCCCTGAGCGGTCCTAATACTTACACCGGCGGCACGATGCTCGATGCCGGTTCGTTTGATATCAACAGCTCGACCGCAATCGGCACCGGATTCTTCACGATTAACGGCCCAAACACGACGATCGACAACACCAGCGGATCGCCGATCACCCTGACAAACAACAATCAATTCAACCTAACGAACGGCGATCTCACCTTCACCGGCAGTAACGATCTGAATCTCGGCACCGGGATCATGGTGATGACGAATGCGGATCGCACCATCAACATCACGAACAGCTCGGCGACGTTGACCGTCGGCGGAAGAATTCAGGATGCCGGCCAGGATCGAGGCCTGACCAAAGCTGGCCCGGGAACTTTGGTTCTGGGCGGCAATAGTCTTTATACGGGACCGACGAATGTCTCTGATGGCGAAGTCGTGCTCAACGGATCGTTAGGCAACACCACCGTGGATGTCGGAGTGAACGGAACGCTGATCAATAACGGCACCGTGAATAACAATGTCACCGTGGATGGCGTTCTGGCCGGCGCGGGCACGATCAATGGTAATCTCAATGTCGATAACACGGGATTGGTCGATGTGACCGGTGGCACGATAACGGTCAACGGCAACATCGTGAACAACGGGCTGTTCGTTCTGGGCGGCGGCGGACAGATTGCCGGCGGCGGTTCTTTCACGAACAATAGCACGCTGGATTTACAAACAGCGGGGGCGCCTCCTCCGAATTTAACCAATAACGGCACGATCATCGACGCGAGCGTGATCAAAACGAAATCGATTGTGAAAAGCGGTCAGACCGTCACGGTGCAAATCGACTCCTATACCGGACACATGTATCAGCTCCAGAAGGCAAGCTCGCCTACGTTCGCGTCGCCGAGCAACGTGGGTCCGGCTAAGCCAGGAAGCACGGGAATGACGCTGGCCTTGACCGATATGGGCGCGACCGGCACGAGCAGTTTCTATCGCATCGTGGTGCAGTAGGAAAAGAGTTGATAGTTGATAGAACGGCACCGCAAACGTGCCTTTAGTTGAGAGCTGTAATCAAGACGATCTGTCGCCGTGTCTGATCCCCGTCCGACTGCCCCGATATAGCGGCTGCAAGGAGTTGAGAGTTGATTGAACGCGCCGGCCGGCGCTTTAGTTGAGAGCTGCAATCACGCAGAAGAGAATAGCATCGCAAGCGTGCCTTTTGTTGAGAGTTGTGGCCGCGGCGATCTGTCGCCGTGTTTTTGCTGGCTGGCTGCCGAAATTCTATATCTCGAGATACGCGAGGCCGAGCTGACCGCGTTTGATCAGCTCTCAACTAAAGCGCCGTTCTCTCAACCATCAACTGGTAATTGAGAATCGGAGTCGCCGTGCCTGACCCGTCCGAGCGCCTCGACATAGCGAAGCGTCTACAACGTTCAGCTCTCAACTAAAGGCGGAATCTTTCCGCCGTTCTCTCAACCATCAACTAGTATCGCTCCGGGTACGGCGTTCGCCGTATATACGGCCGCCGAGCATTCTGCCACAACTCGGGCACTTCCGTCCCCTATGAACTCGATCCGTTTGCCGGCTTCGCACCGATTCTGTTTTTATATCGTGATTCTATCCTGTTTGCCAGTCGCAGCGTTCAGCGGGGAACGAGATTGGTTGAACACGGGAACCGATTTCAACGCGGGCAGCAGCTGGTCAGCCAATATTGCGCCAGGAACCGGCGACGTCGCCTGGTTTAAAACGGCAAAGGTAACAGACCCAACTCTCACTTCCAGCGCCACTATCGTCGGCTTGTATTTCGGTGATAAAAATGGAGGGACTTCATCGTTTGGATATCATCTCAACACTTCGAGTTCATTGAATCAATTGAGTCTCAGTGGCCGCGCGAGCACGACGGAAGGAAATGAAATTGCCAACAAGAACGCTCCCGCAATTGGTGCCGATAACACCTCCGGCGTGAACACGATCGACGCGGCAATCGCACTGACTGGCGGAAACGCTGAGACGCAGACAATTTATCAGGCCGCCGGCGGTACCTTGGTAATGAACGGCGCCCTTTCGAGCGCAGCGACCGTTACGCTGGATTTGAATGGTGGCGGCACGCTTCGACTCTCAGGAGCAAATTCCTATACCGGCGAAACTCTGATTAGCGCGGGCAGGCTTGAGGCGAATTCCAATTCCGCGCTCGGGACCAGCGGCGTCACCGTAAACAGCGGCGGTACTTTGGTCTTCGTGAATTTCTCCGCGACAAATCGGATCAACAATTCCGCCGCCGTCACCCTGGCAGGCGGAACTCTCGCCCGAGCTGGCAACGGGACAGTCAGTGAAGGCAGCGGCGCCACCGTGGTCAACGGCAGTGTCGTCAGTGGATCAAACGTGACCGGAATCGGCAGCTTAACGCTAAATGGAAACTCGATTCTCGATTTCGGCAACGATGGAGGACGTGGGACTCTCGTCTTCTCCAGTTTCATTCCCAATGCGAACGTTTTGAATGTGCTGAATTGGGCCAGTTTCCATGCCAATAAGGCTACGAATACTTCGGGGATTGACGGAACAGACGATCGCTTGATCTTCAACCAGGATCAAAGTTCCAATCTCGCTGCGTTCCATTTCGGAACCGGCTTCAGCGCCACTGAAATCGCTCTCGGTGGCGGTTATTTCGAAATTGTCCCGGTCGCTGAATCTGAAACCTGGTTCGCCGCAGCGCTTGCGACGATCACCCTTAGCCCTTCGATTGATGCGACGCCGCTAAACGCAAAAGGTGCGGACGTCGGATGATATCTGGTCTCAGATGTCCAAATCCTGTTACCATAACTAGGCTTTTACGGAGCAATCAACTGGGTTAAATTGCCCGTAAGTCAGGCAAGAAGCAGATGCAAAACGTACTCGGGTTTTTCTCCGACTTGGATCCCCTGCTCCAGGCAGTCGCCGTGATTTCGCTGATCGCCTTTGCTGTGATCGGGGCTTTTCCACTGTGGCGATATATCCGAAAACGCCGGCACCGTCGTCGCGGTGGCGATAGCTGGATTCACTACTAAGCCGAAAAACTGAGAGGCTGAAAAGCTGGAACGAAACCAGCGGCTCGGCTTTCTTCTCGATCAGCCGGCTCAGCAGGAATCTGTTTGGTCGTCTCAATCGCTCGCCATGAAGGTCCGAATCACTCTCTCTATATAAGAGGACGGCTCAGAGGGCGCTCCTGACCTCTACTCTCTGACTGCTGGCCTCTGATTCCAGCCACTGATCACTTGTCACCGGTCAATGGTCACTGCAAAGTGTGACCTCATGCCCTTCAAAGACATTACTCCGCCATCCGGCGAGAAAATTACTCGTGGTCAAACACTTACGGTTCCGGATCGTCCGATCATTCCCTTCATTCGGGGCGACGGCACCGGCCCGGACATCTGGGCAGCGAGCGTTCGGGTATTCGATGCCGCGGTCGAGAAAGCTTTCAACGGCAAAAAGAAAATCTCCTGGTTCGAGGTGTTCGCCGGGCAATCAGCCAAGGACAAGTTCGACAATTGGCTACCTGACGACACGGTCGAAGCGTTTCGGGAATACCTGGTCGGAATTAAAGGTCCGCTGACCACGCCGGTGGGTGGCGGGATTCGGTCGCTCAACGTTGCTTTGCGTCAAATGCTCGATCTCTACGTCTGCCTGCGGCCGGTGCAATGGTTTGCCGGCGTCCCCTCTCCTGTTCGACATCCCGAAAAAGTCAACATGGTCATCTTTCGCGAAAACACCGAAGACATTTACGCCGGAATTGAATACGCCTCCGGAACTCCGGAAGCGCAAAAGATCCTCGATTTTCTTCAGAAAGAGTTTCCAAAAGATTTTGCCAAGATTCGATTCGGCACGAAAGAGAAAGCAAAAGAATTTTGGGACGCGGTTGGAGCAAAAGATTTTCCTTCTGATGTCCGCGTCGGCCTCGGCGTAAAGCCGGTCAGCTATTCCGGAACCGTTCGACTGGTGCATAGCGCGATCAGTTACGCCATCCGGAACAGACGCAAAAGCGTTACCCTGGTGCACAAGGGCAACATCATGAAGTTCACCGAAGGCGCATTTCGTGACTGGGGTTATCAAGTGGCGAAAAACTTTTTCGGCGCGGAAGAGCTCGACGGCGGGCCGTGGTGCAAAATACCGGAAGGCAAGCCTGGCGCCGGCATCGTGATCAAAGACGCGATCGCGGATATCACATTGCAGCAAGTGCTCACCCGGCCGGAAGATTTTGACGTCATTGCGACCTTGAATCTCAACGGCGACTACCTCAGCGACGCACTGGCGGCGCAAGTGGGGGGAATCGGCATTGCCCCGGGCGGTAATATTAATTACATTACCGGCCACGCCGTTTTTGAAGCGACCCATGGGACCGCACCGAAATATGCGAACCTGGACAAGGTGAACCCCGGCTCGGTCATTCTCTCAGGCGAAATGATGTTCCGTTATATGGGGTGGACGGAAGCCGCCGATCTCATCATCAAAGGATTGAATGGTGCGATCGCGAGCAAACGTGTCACTTATGATTTCGCCCGCCTGATGGACGGTGCCACCGAAATCAAATGCAGCCAGTTCGGCGATAATGTGATCGGGCACATGTGACGTTGTCTTTGCATCCTCGCTTTAGAGGCGGCAGGCACCCGCCGTGGGATTCGGCCAGTAAGGATAGCGTCAATCTTTGCGCCATTCGAACCGGGATCACGTGAATTGTGATCGTTTTAGGCTCGACAATTAGACGGCTTGTTAGGTAATTTTCGGCCGCCAACGCGGGATCGTGGGAAAGCAAAATATCCTTCAGCGGCTGCGCTAAACTAGCGCGTGATCAGTTTATTTATGAAAATCAAAATTTGGCGCATTCGAATTGCCTGCATACTCGGCTTTTCCATGATGAATCACATCGCGTTTGCTCAAGGAGGGTGTGACTTTAGCACTTCGATTACCGGGAACTTCAACGGAACCAAAATCGCAGCGGGTTCATATCTGTGGCTGACGTCGGTAATGAAGCCGACCGGAATTGGTTCGCAGACTGTCACATTTTACTTCTATAATCAGACCATCAGCAGCCCGGCGTTCACGATGAGCGTTCCGGATGCGGTCGTGACATTTGATCCGACGGCGACAGTTGCGACGACCAGCTTCAGTGGCGGCGTTTGGATAACACGAGTCCCCTCATCCGGACTCGCCGGCAATACGTTCCTATCTGCAGCCTCGTGGCAACTTCCGCAGAATCTTCCCGGCGGAATAAAGGACGTCACCTGGAGCGGCAATGTCTTCTCGGATACGCCGAATGTGGCGTTTCAATGGCAATGGGCTGCCGCAGTTTACAAGAATCTCAGCTCCGATGACAGCGCTATTGCGGTTAAGCCGGTCGATGACAACAAGGCCAGCCCGTACAAAAATTCCGATCACGCCGGAACTCCCGAAAATTACAAGACACCGGTTGAAGGTTACGGGGGCGTTACCGGCGGAGCGACTGGCGGAGGCGGGTCTAATTACACTGGCTCCTACAGTGGCACCTTTGCCGTGAGACCTTGCTCAGGAGATTAGCTATCGGCGAGCAAGTTTCTCGCGCTTGAATTGAGGCTTCTCGAACGCATAACATGCAATCTCTATGCGGACTCTTGTCGTTTCTTTCGTTGTCTTGATCGTTGGGGTTAGCGCCCTGTTTGCCGAAAAACGAAGCATTACCGAGAAGGATTTGTGGGACTTTGTTTGGATCGGCGATCCACAGGTTTCACCCGACGGATCGCGAGTCGCGTTCGTTCGCATTGAAGTAAACGAGAAAAAGGACGGTTACAGCACGTCCATCTGGGCCGTATCAGCGAACGGTCAGGAAGAACCACACCAACTGAGCAAAGGCGAGCACGACTCCAGCCCCCGCTGGTCTCCGGACGGAAAATATCTGGCCTTTGTTCGGACAGACGAAAAAGACGGAAAACCGGAGGCGTCACAGCTGGCGATGCTGCCAATGACTGGCGGCGATTCATTTTGCTTCACCGATCTTCCAAAAGGGGCCTCCAACCCGGTCTGGTCTCGGGATGGAAAATCGATTGCATTCAACAGCGATTCCAACCCGGAAGATTTGGCAAAACAGGCGAAGAAGAAAGAAAAGGAAGAAGAACTGAAGAAAGCGGCGAGTGCAGCCTCTCCGTCAGGATCCGGACAGGCGACAGTGACCCCGGCGGGAAAAAAAACAGAAGCTGCCGCCAACAAGAAGGTAGAACCAGAATCTGACCATGAAAGCGACGTTCGGGTCATCACTCGAGCGATTTATCGCGAAGACAATGCCGGATACGCCGACCCAAAACACCCGACCCATATCTGGATCGTCCAGGCGCCAAAAAATGCCGACGAAAAGGTGGACTCCAAACAGCTCACCAACGGACGATTCGACGAAGGCAACATCATTTGGTCGAAAGACGGCTCGAAAATCTATTTCACCTCACTCCACGCCGACGAACCTTATTACGATCTGCCGAAAACTGAGCTCTATTCGGTCAGTCCAACGGGCGGGGAAATAACAAAGATCAACACGATCGATCTGGACGTCGGCGACTTGTCGCTCAGCCCGGATGGAAATCAGGTGGCCTTTGTCGCGTCCGTTAATCAACCAGTCATGTCCTACGCTCAGCCCGATCTTTGGGTCCTCGACCTCACACCAAATGCGCAGCCTCGAAATCTGACCGAGAAATTCGATTTTGACGTCGGTATTGGCGTTTTTGGTGACAACGCGCCACCACGCGCTGGCGGCAGTAACCGGCCAATCTGGACGAGCGATGGCAAAAGCCTGATCGAGATTTACGGGAAACAAGGTCACACTGAACTCGCGGCCTTTGATGTGCCGAGCGGCAGTGTCAGCGATCTGACGCGCGGAAATATGGCGGTGCTGGCGTTTCGCGCGACAAATGACACTTCCAAGATCTTCTACACCAGCTCAACCACCACGCGCATTGTCGATTTGTTCACACTGGACCGGGCAAATTCAAACACCGAGCCGCGACAACTCACTGATTTCAATCGAGAGCTCTTTTCGAATTTGAATCTGACCGAGCCCGAAGAGATTCATTACCAATCATTCGATGGAAGAGATATTGAGGCCTGGGTTCAGAAGCCGCCAAATTTCAGCTCCGCAAAAAAATATCCGCTGATTCTCAATATTCACGGCGGTCCACACGCTGCCTACGGCTACGTGTTTGAGCATGAGTTCCAATGGATGGCCGCGAAAGGCTATGTGGTGTTGTATCCGAATCCGCGTGGCAGCACCACTTACGGCCAGGACTTTGGGAACGTCATCCAATACCACTATCCGGGCGACGATTACAAAGACCTGATGGCCGGTGTCGATGAATTGATCAAACGCGGCTACATCGATGAGAAAAGAATGGGCGTCACCGGCGGAAGTGGCGGTGGCTTGTTAACCGACTGGGTGGTGGGACACACGGATCGTTTCGCGGCGGCGGTGGCGCAGCGCGACATCGCGAGCTGGAGTGACTGGTGGTACACAGCCGATTTCACTTTGTTCCAACCGCGCTGGTTTAAAGGACCGCCCTTCGATGAAGAACAGGACTTCAAAGCGCGTTCACCGATCACTTACATTAAGAATGTAAAGACTCCGATGATGTTTATTCTGGGCGAGGCCGATTTTCGTACGCCTCCGGGCGCAGGCGGCGAGCAAATGTTTCGTGCCTTGAAATTCCGAAAGATTCCGACCGTGATGGTTCGATTCCCTAACGAGTCGCACGAACTATCGCGATCCGGACAGCCGTGGCATCGAGTCGAGAGACTGCAGCACATTGTCGGCTGGTTCGATCATTGGCTGATGGGAATGTCGAAGCCCGAGTACGAAATTGCGCCAAAAGAGGAATCTCCGATGAAATCTGCCGCTCCGGGGAAGCAGCCTCCGCCCAGATGAGCTAAGGCGCTGTCGCCTGTAACTGCCAAAATCGACGACTCAGCGAAAGAGAAAATGGCTCCTCCAAAATCCGGTCCTCCCAAATTGCCATAGCCGGCGCGAGCCCGCTTTGGTCGGGCCAGCTTGCCAGATCGTTGAACCGACTGAGCGACAGGGAAATGCCCAGCGGCGCGAGAAAATGGAGTCGCGCGCTTCCATTGACCAAGTCAACGCTGACCAAGTCTAAACGGGGCGGAAATTTCGCCAGCGCGATGGAATTGGGTTCGCTCCACAGGTTGAGGACAAAGGAATAAAAAACCGGCAACCGGCCGCTCCACGCCGTTTCGTTATGCTGCGCGCCGCATTGAGGATAGAACAAGAGGTCGGAATTGACCGAGTAACCTTTGCCGAACCACGTGTTGTAGACGCCGAACGCGCCAAACCAGTAGGTGTCTGGAGAATCTTGCGTGCTGGAGCTTTCGGCGCTGCCAATGTCCATGTAGATCGAAAGAGGCATTTTAGGCGTCGGGTTGAGTACATTATTGATGAAATTCGACGCCGCCCAGAAAGCGGGCGAAAAAATCCCGACCTTTCCAAACACGCTGCTGTCAGTCATCCCCATGTAAGCGGCGAGCAATCCCCCGAGCGAAGAGCCGGCGGTAATATCCGCCGCCGAATTCGCAGCCTGGCCCGGAGGGTTCAGAGTACCGATAGTTGTAATCCAAGGTGGGCAGAACATTGTCGTGCAAGAACTGGACATATTTGTCAGCGCTACCCTGCGGCTGACCGGACAATTGGTCGGTCGGTGGAACATATTCCACCATGCGATCGCTGCCATAATCGTTACCATTATCGATCGCGACGAGGATGGCTTCTCGCATCCGGCCCTGAGACATCTCATAGACAGCGATGCGATCTGCATCCCATGTTCCAAAAGTTCCACCGGGGAAAAAGACGTTCTGTCCATCATGAAAATAAACAACCGGGTAACGCCGGCCGGTGTTCTCGTTGTAGCCGCGGGGAAGGAAGATGTGAATGTTGCGACCGGGAACACCGTTCACCGTGCTATTGATGAATCGAGTTGTGATACTGGGCGCTGAGATAGTCGCCGGTGGAAAATAATTGAATACCTGACCGTCTTGAACCGCGAAGACATCCAGAGCCGTTCGGTAATTGTAAGGAGCGGAAAGGGATTGATATGGGACCGGCACCGCAGGGGCGTTGTTCTGCGGTGTATTACTGGGCGGAGCCGGCGCATTGTCGTAATGGCCGCTTCCGTCAAAGAAAATGAACTCCATCTCGTCGCCGGGCGCTGCCACTGGCGATACCTCGAAAATGCTTTCGCCCGAAGTGCGTCCCTGCTCCACGCGCGTCATCGACACAATCGTCCAGTTTCCGTTCTGAGTGATGTCATGAAAATAAAGATTGGCCGTTGTCCACGATGAGGCATAACGAACGAGTTTGCCGGAGTAAGGTGGACCGGCCGCGGGCGGAACACCGAGATTGACTGAAGGACTGATCGAAGTCGCGCCACCGCTGCCGCAATATCCGCTGGTCGAATTTGCGTGGCTGACGTAGTTGTAGGTCACCTGCGCGCCGGATTCGATTGCGATAGCGCCCGACCAAATATTGCCGGACGACCAATGCAATTTGATGCCCCAGGGAAGAATTCCCCCCGAGTTCAAGTCGCGATGCGCGCCGGAAACGAATACTTCATTCTGCGAACCGACGTCATGGGTGATCGAAAATTGAACTGAAGTGCGGGCAGGAGTCGCGCCTTTTAAGATGGTAGCCCCGAAAAATCCCGCAACCACCAAACCCGCGATAACGACGCACCCCAGCCGCATTAATAGGTTTTAAGCCAAATACCCGTCCCTCCGCAACGGGATTGGCAATTTCTGGAAATTTGTCGTTAAATGATGAGCTTCGAAATATGGCTAAGTCATCTCTCTGGCCGCGGTCCAAGGGCTACGCAAAGTCCGGGCCCCCGTCGACATCAGCGGGCGTAATTTCTCTCGAAGACTTTAAACTTCTGATCCGGGACTTGCATCATTGGATGATGCTATGAGCGAGACCGCTAAACAGCAGGATCAGCGTGTCGAGATTCCCTGGGATGACTTTGTCCGCTTTCTGCGGCAGGTCAGTCACGATATCCGGAACCATCTGAACGCCGCGGAGCTGCAGACGGCCTACCTGAATGAGATTGCCGAGAACCCCGAGCTTAAGGAGGAGGTCAAACGTTTGCGCGAGATGATCGGCGAAGTCAGCAAAAGCCTGCAAAAAATAATCGGTAAAGTAACTCCAATTAATATCACTCCGATCCCATATCGGTGCGCTGATTTGATCGAAGATGTGAAGCAAAAGCTCGCGTCGGCCAAGGGGGGATCGACGGGGCAGTGGGACGTTCAACTGGGAAACGAAATGTTCGAGGTCGATCCCCAACTGTTACAAGATGCCATTCTGGAGTTGTTCGAGAACGCGAACCGGCATGAAGCCGCCGGGCCGACAACCGCGACGGCAAAAATTGGCGAAAACCAATTCGAGTTTGTGCTTCGAGAACCGAAAAAGGAGTTCACGACCAAGACCGAAGGTTGGGGACGCGAACCGGCACGCACCGTGGGCCGGGGACACTATGGTTTGGGTCTCAATCGCGTTCGGATGATCGTTGAAGCCCACCAGGGCAGTTTTGTCGCGAATTACGACCCGCAAAGCTCGAGCTTGCTCAGCCGGATTGTGATACCATTGCCAGCCTCCGAATGATAAGCGAAAACCGTCGTATCCTGATCGTGGACGACGAGCGTCCGATCTTGCTGACGCTCGAAGCTTTGCTGACTCGTTATGGTTATTTGATCGAGACCGCCACCACCGCGGCGGCAGGTTTGCGGGCGCTGGAAAACAAGCCGTCTCCACTTGTCTTGCTCGATTTGCAATTGCCGGATGCGGAAGGATTGGAAACGCTCGATCAAATCAAGCAGCGTCATCCCGACACCTCGGTCATCATCCTGACCGCGCACGACACCCTGAGCAACGCGATTGAATCAATCAAACGGGGCGCTTATCACTTCATCAGTAAACCGTACGCGCCGGAGGAACTGCTCAGCCTGGTCGAAAAGGCGCTGGAGAAGCAGAAGCTCCTCCGGGAAACAGCAGAACTGCGCGAGAAGACGCATGAATTACAAAAGCGTCTTGAAATCGCGGAAACGCGGCTGAATCCGATCTTCAAAAGCAAGTCGATGCAGGAAATCGACGAGTTGATCAAGGCCATGGCGCCATCCGAGGCCAACGTGTTGATCACGGGTGAGAGCGGCGTGGGTAAAGAAGTCATTGCCAATTCGGTTCATCAACGAAGCCGCCGCGCTCACAAACCGATGATCAAATTGAATTGTGCGGCATTCCCGCAAGCCATGATCGAAGGCGAACTATTCGGTTATGTGAAGGGAGCGTTTACCGGCGCGGTGAATGATTTCCCGGGGATGATCGGTGAAGCGAGCGGAAGCACCCTGTTTCTCGATGAGATTTCTGATATGCCGGCTGATTTGCAGACGCGATTCCTACGCGTCTTGCAAGAACGCGAATACCGCCCGCTTGGCAGCACACGAACGATTAAAGCAGATTTTCGAGTCATCGCGGCGACCAACCGAAAGATTCCACAGGCCTTGAGCGAGAATCGGCTGCGATCGGATCTCTATTACCGGCTGAACACATTCCAGATCGAAATTCCACCACTGCGCGAGCGCAAGGAGGACATTCCGCCATTGGTGGCGGCATTTGTGAAACAATTTGCCAAGCAGCTTGGTAAACCGGAACCGGAAATTACACCGGAAGCGTTTCAGAAGCTCCTCGACTACGCTTGGCCGGGAAACGTGCGAGAACTGCAAAACACGGTTGAGTATGCCGTCGTGCTGGCGCGACAAACCGGGATCGGGATCAAAGAGTTGCCAGCCGAAGTGCAATTACCGACGGCCTTACAGCAAAACGGGCGGCCCGCCGTTCCACGAGACGGGGTTCAAACCTTGGACGACGTGGAACGCAACGCAATCATTCAGGCGCTCGCTCAATCGCACGGCAACAAAAAGAAAGCCGCCCAGCTTCTCGGGATTCAGCGGCCCACGCTTTACAACAAGATCAAGCGTTACGCGATCGAACTGTAGACTCCAGCGCTATTATCCCCGCCGCGTTCCGACCCGAGCTTCATGCCCGCCTTTTCATCTTTTAAGACTATCGGGCAGGAGCAAGATGTCTCGGCTGACGCTCGACCGGAGGAAGCGCGATCGAGTTGTAAATCTCCGAAACAGCTTGGCGCCAAAGACTGACGGTTTGCCAGTTTCCGTGCGTCGACATTCGTCTTTCGCCAGCTAAATTACGATTCAAATGCCGCGGGGCGATCTAGACAGAGTTTTGGCGCACGCCGAAGAGCAGCTGGGCGCTGCGGGAAAGCAACGTCCGACCGAGGTCCTTCCTGTCTATAAAAAATTCCTCAAGATCGAGGAACATCGACTTCGCCTCAAACACCAGGCCGGCGGCGGCGGTCGCGAGATTTGCCAACGGCGGGTACATCTGGTGGACGTCATTCTCCGCCACGTCTTTAATGCCGCTTCGGGAACAATCGCGTCTCCCATTCAGAATCTGCCGTTGGCGCTGATTGCTCTTGGCGGCTATGGCCGGGGGGAACTCAATCCCTTTAGCGACGTCGATGTCATGCTGTTACATGGCGGGAACGGTGGCAAAGTCTCCAGGTTTGTGGAAGCGATGGCCGAGCAGATTCTGTATTTGCTTTGGGACATCGGATTCAAAGTCGGCCATTCCACCCGGTCCGTCCGGGACGCGATTGACCAAGCCAATCGAGACATGCTGACAAAGACAGCCATGCTGGAATCGAGGTTTCTGGCCGGCGATAACGAGCTCACGCAAAAATTCCGGAAACAATTTCGCCTCAAATGCGTGGTCGGGCACGAACGGGCTTTTGCCGAAATGCGAATGCAAGACCAGGCCACGCGACACGCGAAGTTCGGCGGCAGCGTTTACATGCAGGAACCTCACGTGAAAAACGGCTGCGGTGGTCTGCGGGATTATCAAAATCTGCTCTGGATGTCTTATTTCAAAGAGGGTGTGCTCACCACCAGCCACTTGGTCGCGGACGATTGGCTGAGCGAATCCGACCGAAAGCGGATTGAGCAAGCCTACGATTTCCTGCTTCGTCTGCGGAGCGATCTTCATTATGCCACCGGCCGGGCCAGCGATGTCTTGCATTTCAATATTCAGGAGCGCATCGCGACGCGGCTCAACTACCATCACAAAAACGGCCAGCAGCGGAGTGAGACGCTGATGCGCGATTACTACGAGCACACGCGAAATATTTTTCGGGTGACGGAGCAGGTCACGCAGCAATTCGCTACCGGTTTCGTCACCAAACGAACGCGCTCGCTCTTTAGTTTTCTCCCGCTCCGGCGCACGTCCGAACGGAAAGTGGAAAACTTTTGTATTCGCGGCGGTCAATTGTTTGCCGCGCGATTCGGTCTTTTCCAAGAGGACTCGCTCCAGATGATGAGGGCGTTTCAGATCGCGCAGGAACAAGAGGTGGATTTGAGCGCCGAATTGACCGATTCGATCAGCCGCAATCTTGGATTGATCACGCGCACGTATTGTTACGCCAAAACGCCGCGCGAGATTTTCAGATCGATTCTTTCCCAGAAGGGAAACGTCGGGCGGGTGCTGCGCATGATGCATCAGGTGAACTTCCTTGGTCGCTACATTCCCGAGTTCGGCCAGATGACTTGCCTGGTCCAGCACGAATTCTTTCATCGTTACACCGCGGACGAACACACTCTCCTGTGCATCGACAAACTGGATGCCCTAACGACCACTGAGTCCCCCAAGCTGCGAGGCTACCGACGACTGTTCGAGGAATTTGATGAACCGATGATTCTGTATCTGGCGCTCCTGCTGCACGACACCGGCCGGGCCGTGGGCGCGCGACCCCACTCGGAGGCCAGCGCGGTCTTTGCCCAACGGGTGGCGAATCGCCTCCAACTTTCTTCCGAACAGCGAAAGTCTCTGATTCTTTTGGTCGATCACCACATCACCCTTTCAACGATGGCGCAGCAACGAAACATCGACGATCCCGCCACGGTGATTGAGTTTGCCCATATCATTAAGAATCAGAGAAATCTCGATGCGCTGCTTTTGCTCACTCTGGCCGATGGCCAGGGAACGAGCGGCCAAAACTGGTCGGATTGGAAAGAGTCGCTGGTTTGGCAGCTTTACGACGTCACGACCCGATATCTGGCCGATCAGAAGTCATACCTCGAACAAATTAAGATCGAGCGGGACGAACTGCAGAAGGCGGTGGCGGCCCGCCTTTCACCCGATTACGCCGATGACGTCGAGGCTCATTTCGATTTGATGCCGGACAGTTACTTTCGTGCCTCCGAATTGCCGGACATTGTTCGAGACTTGAAAGTCGTTAGGACATTCTTCGTAAACGCGACGTCGGATGGAGACCAAACGCTGAATCCCGCGCTTCATTGGCAGGCGTCTCCAGATCAGGGACACAGCATTGTCTCGATCTGCTCTTGGGATCGACAGCAATTGTTGGCCAAAATTGCCGGATCATTTTCGATCGTCCCACTCAATATCTTGAGCGCGGACGTGTTTACGCGGGAGGACAACACCGTTCTCGACATTTTTCGGGTCTGCGACACGACGGGAGGGGCAGTGACGGATCAAAAACAAATGCAGCAGGTGGAAGAGACGCTTCGCCTGGCGCTCAAGGAAACGAGCTTTAACTTTAGCCCGCTTTTGGAAAAAACACGGAATGCCGCTCGGACGCGGGCCACTCTCGAACTGGAATTCCCAACCCTGATTGCGGCGGATAACAAGGCACACCCGCATTATACGCTGCTCCAAGTTCAAACACCGGACCGGTTAGGCCTGCTCTACGATTTGCTTTCTTGTCTTGGTGCAGAAGGCGTTTCCATTGTCCTCTCGCGAATCAGCACACAAAACGGAGCTGCGATCGATACGTTTTACGTCACCGATGGTGTCAGCCGCGGAAAGATTACGGAGCCCCAGCGAATTGCCGCCTTACAGAAGCGTTTGCATGCGGTCGCGACCTCCGGGCCGGCAATGGCAGAACATGTTAACTAGCGCACTTGCTCGTACCACATATCGTTTCGGGCGATGAATGCGCTGATCTTGGCCGCCGGTTACGCTACCCGGCTTTATCCCCTGACCCTGAAGAAAGCCAAGCCGCTCCTGGAAATCGGCGAAAAACCGATCATTGAATGGTTGGTTGATAATCTGACGGGCATTTCTGTCCTGGAGACCATTTACGTCGTCACAAACGACAAGTTCGCCGGTGATTTCGAGAATTGGGCCGCCGCGTATCGAAAAAGAAATCCCAACACACGAATCAAGGTCATTAACGACGGTTCGCATTCGGACGATGATAAGCTTGGCGCCATTGGCGACGTCAATCTTGTCCTGACCCGAGAAGATCAGGTTTCGAAAACAGACCTGCTCATCGTTGCCGGCGACAATCTGTTTCGCGAGCCGCTTTCACTATTCATTGAAGCGGCGCGAGGATCATTTGCCGCCGTGGCGGTTCATGATCTTAGGGACCTTGAACCGATGAAGAAATATGGCGTAGTGACGCGATCACCGGAGGGTCTGGTCACACATTTTGAAGAGAAACCGGACCAGCCGCAAAGCACGCTCGCGGCAATGGCGGTTTATTATTATTCGCGAGACGCGTTATTGCTTTTCACCACCTACCTTGGTGCCGGCAATAATCCGGACCAACCCGGCCGATTCCTGCAATGGCTTTATACTCGCCAACCGGTCAAAGTTTTCGAGATGAAAGGCGAATGGCTCGACATCGGCAGTAAAGAAACCCTCGAACAAGCCGATAAACTCTTCCGGAAAAATAACTGAACAATTGCGAATGAAATTTCCGGTCGTTCCAGTTTGCGTTGCCATGGGCGCTTTGGTTGTGGGCATTATCATCGGCCGTCAGTCTGCCCCACATTCTCCAGCGTCAACCACGAAGCGGATGCCTGATGCTCCGGCTCAATCGGGACCGTCGGCTGCTGATTTGGAGAAAGCCTTTCCCACTCCAGTCGCGGCTGCCGCGGGAAAATCGGCCAGGACTGACGGGGCGTCGCAACGTTCCAGTTCATCAGAAATTATCGCCGGCTTGAAAGAAGCATTAACCCATCAAGGCAGTCGCCACATGTCCGCCGAGCTCTCGAAGCTGATCGACTCGCTCGATTCTCAGAACATCAGCGATGTCCTCAATTTCGCCAAAAGCCTAACGAATCAGGACAAAAACACCTTATTACCGCTCGTTCTCGGTCGATGGGCGGAGTTGAACGCCGCCGATGCCATCGCTTACGCGCAAAATCTTCCCGCCGGATTGGAGCGGAACCGGGCAATGAACAGCGTGGCCGGCGGTCTGGTGGAAAAAGATCCAGCGGCCGCAATGAACTGGGCACAACAACTCCCGCCCGGTCCGTCACGCGAACAAGCCATGCAGACAATCATTGGCGCAATTGCCGAAAGAGATCCCCGCTCGGCGCTGGGAATGGTGCAAAATCTTCCTTCGGGGCGCAGCCGTCAGACTGCCTACTTTTCTGTTTTTTCTCGCTGGGCGAATTCGGACCCGGCCGGCGCAGTGGAAGCAGCCAGCCAGCTTCCGTCCGGAACGGTTCGCGATAACGCCCTGGCCATGGCGGCTGGAAATTGGGCGTCTCAAGATGCAGAAGCAGCCTTCGCTTGGGCGAATGGCTTGGCTCCGGGACAGATGCGGAATCGGGCAATCCAAGGTGTGGTCCGTAACTGGGCTTACCGCGATGCCGAGAAAGCCGCGCAGGTTGCTTTGAATTTGCCGCCAGGTTCAATCCGTGAGCAGGCCATCGGCGAAGTGGCCAGCGGCTGGGCGCAGAGCGATCCCCGCAGCGCTCTGCAATGGGCGGAGAAGCTGCCGGCAAGCGATGGGCAGATTCGCGCAATCACCAATGTGCTGCAGGCCTGGTCGCAATCTGATCCGACTGCCGCCGCCGATTATGTCGCGGCGTTGCCCGTTGGGAAATTACAAGAGAACGCAGTTCGTTCCATTTCGTGGCAGCTCGCGAACACCGATCTCCAAACCGCGATTACCTGGGTGCAAAAGCTTCCTGCCAATGCGGCGCGCGAAACGGCCCTCAACGGGGTGGTCAACCAATGGGCGAACATTGACCCCCAAGCCGCTGCCGAATTTGTAAACCAGGCAGCTACCGGTGATCAGCGGAGAAATTTGCTCAGCTCGATCGCTTCACAATGGGCCCAAAATGATGTTCAAGCCGCGCTCACGTGGGCGGGCAATCTCTCGGATCAACCTGTTCGCGACACCGTTTTACCCACGATTTTGGCCTCGGTTGCGC
>CAVWFP010000010.1:0-16279 GCA_963754325.1 uncultured Verrucomicrobiae bacterium | reverse complement strand
GTTTCTCGCGCTTGAATTGAGGCTTCTCGAGCACATAAGATGAAGTCTCTATGCGGACTCTTGTCGTTTCTTGCGTTGTTCTGGTCGCTGGGATTAGCGGTCTCGTTGGCCGAAAACGAAGCATCACCGAAAAGGACCTGTGGGACTTTGTTTGGATCGGCGATCCACAGGTTTCACCGGATGGTTCGCGAATCGCTTTCGTTCGCATTGAAGTAAACGAGAAAAAGGATGGCTACAGCACGTCTATCTGGGCTGTATCAGCGAACGGTCAGGAAGAACCTCACCAACTGAGCAAAGGCGAGCACGACGCCAGCCCCCGCTGGTCTCCGGATGGAAAATATCTGGTCTTTGTTCGGACAAGCGAAAAAGACGGAAAACCCGACGCGCCACACTGGCGATGCTGCCAATGACTGGCGGCGATTCATTTTGCTTCACCGGCCTTCCGAAAGGAGCCTCCGACCGGTCTGGTCTCGGACTGGAAAATCGATTGCATTCAACAGCGATTCCAACCCGGAAGATTTGGCAAAACAAGCGAAGAAGAAAGAGAAGGAAGAAGAACTGAAGAAAGCGGCGAGCGCAGCCTCCCCGTCAGCATCCGGGACAGGCGACAGTTACCCCGGCGGGAAAAAAGGCAGGCTGCCGCCAACAAGAAGGTAGAACCAGAATCTGACCATGAGAGTGACGTGCGGATAATCACTCGAGCGATTTATCGCGAAGACAATGCCGGTTACGCCGACCCAAAACATCCGACCCATATCTGGATCGTCCCGGCGCCGCAAAATGCCGACGAAAAAGTGGATCTCAAAACAGCTGACCAACGGACGATTCGACGAAGGCAACATCACTTGGTCGAAAGATGGCTCGAAAATCTATTTCGCCTCACTCCACGCCGACGAACCTTATTACGATCTGCCGAAAACGGAGCTTTATTCGGTTAGCCCAAACGGCGGCGAGATAACAAAGATCAACACGATCGATCTGGACGTCGGCGACCTGTCGCTCAGCCCGGATGGAAATCAGGTGGCCTTTGTTGCATCCGTCAATCAACCAGTCACATCCTACACTGAGCCTGATTTGTGGGTCCTCGATCTCACGCCAAATGCGCAGCCTCGAAATCTGACCGAGAAATTCGATTTTGACGTCAGTTGGCGTTTTTGGTGACAACGCTCCACCACGCGCTGGCGGCAGTAACCGGCCATCTTGACGAGCGATGGCAAGAGCTTGATCGAGATTTATGGGAAACAAGGCCACACGGAACTCGCGGCCTTTGATGTGCAGAGCGGCAGTGTCAGCGATCTGACGCGCGGAAATATGGCGGTGCTGGCGTTTCGCGCGACAAATGACACTTCCAAGATCTTCTACACCAGCTCAACCACCACGCGCATTGTCGATTTGTTCACACTGGACCGGGCAAATTCAAACACCGAGCCGCGACAACTCACTGATTTCAATCGAGAGCTCTTTTCGAATTTGAATCTGACCGAGCCCGAAGAGATTCATTACCAATCATTCGATGGAAGAGATATTGAGGCCTGGGTTCAGAAGCCGCCAAATTTCAGCTCCGCAAAAAAATATCCGCTGATTCTCAATATTCACGGCGGTCACACGCTGCCTACGGCTACGTGTTCGAGCATGAGTTCCAATGGATGGCCGCGAAAGGCTATGTGGTGTTGTATCCGAATCCGCGTGGCAGCACCACTTACGGCCAGGACTTTGGGAACGTCATCCAGTACCACTATCCTGGCGACGATTACAAAGACCTGATGGCCGGTGTCGATGAATTGATCAAACGCGGCTACATCGAGAGAAAAAAATGGGCGTCACCGGCGGAAGTGGCGGTGGCTTGTTAACCGACTGGGTGGTGGGACACACGGATCGTTTCGCGGCGGCGGTGGCGCAGCGCGACATCGCGAGCTGGAGTGACTGGTGGTACACAGCCGATTTCACTTTGTTCCAACCGCGCTGGTTTAAAGGACCGCCCTTCGATGAAGAACAGGACTTCAAAGCGCGTTCACCGATCACTTATATTAAGAATGTAAAGACTCCGATGATGTTTATTCTGGGCGAGGCCGATTTTGGACGCCTCCGGGCGCAGGCGGCGAGCAAATGTTTCGTGCCCTGAAATTCCGAAAGATTCCGACCGTGATGGTTCGATTCCCTAACGAGTCGCACGAACTATCGCGATCCGGACAGCCGTGGCATCGAGTCGAGAGACTGCAGCACATTGTCGGCTGGTTCGATCATTGGCTGATGGGAATGTCGAAGCCCGAGGACGAAATTGCGCCAAAAGAGGAATTCCGATGAAATCTGCCGCTCCGGGGAAGCAGCCTCCGCCCAGATGAGCTAAGGCGCTGTCGCCTGTAACTGCCAAAATCGACGACTCAGCGAAAGAGAAAATGGCTCCTCCAAAATCCGGTCCTCCCAAATTGCCATAGCCGGCGCGAGCCCGCTTTGGTCGGGCCAGCTTGCCAGATCGTTGAACCGACTGAGCGACAGGGAAATGCCCAGCGGCGCGAGAAAATGGAGTCGCGCGCTTTCCATTGACCAAGTCAACGCTGACCAAGTCTAAACGGGGCGGAAATTTCGCCAGCGCGATGGAATTGGGTTCGCTCCACAGGTTGAGGACAAAGAAATAAAAAACCGGCAACCGGCCGCTCCACGCCGTTTCGTTATGCTGCGCGCCGCATTGAGGATAGAACAAGAGGTCGGAATTGACCGAGTAACCTTTGCCGAACCACGTGTTATAGACGCCGAACGCGCCAAACCAGTAGGTGTCCGGAGAATCTTGCGAGCTGGAGCTTTCGGCGCTGCCAATGTCCATGTAGATCGAAAGAGGCATTTTAGGCGCCGAGTCGAGTACATTATTGATGAAATTCGGCGCCGCCCAGAAGGCGGGCGAAAAAATCCCACCTTTCCAAACACGCTGCTGTCAGTCATCCCCATGTAAGCGGCGAGCAATCCCCCGAGCGAAGAGCCGGCGATAATATCCGCCGCCGAATTCGCAGCCTGACCCGGAGGGTTCACAGTACGATATTGTAATCCAAGGTGGGCAGAACATTGTCGTGCAAGAACTGGACATATTTGTCAGCGCTACCCTGCGGCTGACCGGACATTGGTCGGTCGGTGGAACATATCCCACCATGCGATCGCTGCCATAATCGTTACCATTATCGATCGCTACGAGGATGGCTTCTCGCATCCGGCCCTGAGACATCTCATAGACAGCGATGCGATCTGCATCCCATGTTCCAAAGTTCCACCGGGGAAAAAGACGTTCTGTCCATCATGAAAATAAACAACCGGGCAACGCCGGCCGGTGTTCTCGTTGTAGCCGCGGGAAAGGAAGATGTGAATGTTGCGACCGGGAATACCGTTCACCGTGCTATTGATGAATCGAGTTGTGATACTGGGCGCGGACATATTCGCCGGTGGAAAATAATTGAATACCTGACCGTCTTGAACCGCGAAGACATCCAGAGCCGTTCGGTAATTGTAAGGAGCGGAAAGGGATTGATATGGCACCGGCACCGCAGGGGCGTTGTTCTGCGGTGTATTACTCGGCGGAGCCGGCGCATTGTCGTAATGGCCGTTTCCATCAAAGAAAATGAACTCCATCTCGTCGCCGGGCGCTGCCACTGGCGATACCTCGAAAGGCTTTCGCCCGAAGTGCGTCCCTGCTCCACGCGCGTCATCGGCGCAGTCGTCCAGTTTCCGTTCTGAGTGATGTCATGAAAATAAAGATTGGCCGTTGTCCACGATGAGGCATAACGAACGAGTTTGCCGGAGTAAGGTGGACCGGCCGCGGGCGGAACACCGAGATTGACTGAAGGACTGATCGAAGTCGCGCCACCGCTGCCGCAATATCCGCTGGTCGAATTTGCATGGCTGACGTAGTTGTAGGTCACCTGCGCGCCGGATTCGATTGCGATAACGCCCGACCAAATATTACCGGACGACCAATGCAATTTGATGCCCCAGGGAAGAATTCCCCCCGAATTCAAGTCGCGATGCGCGCCGGAAACGAATACTTCATTCTGCGAACCGACGTCCTGGGTGATCGAAAATTGAACTGAAGTGCGGGCAGGAGTCGCGCCTTTTAAGATCGGGATAGTCCCGAAAAATCCCGCAACCACTAAACCCGCGAAAATGACGCACCCCAGCCGCATTAATAGGTTTTAAGCCAAATACCCGTCCCTCCGCAACGGGATTGGCAATTTCTGGAAATTTGTCGTTAAATGATGAGCTTCGAAATATGGCTAAGTCATCTCTCTGGCCGCGGTCCAAGGGCTACGCAAAGTCCGGGGCCCCGTCGACATCAGCGGGCGTAATTTCTCTCGAAGACTTTAAACTCCTGATCCGGGACTTGCATCATTGGATGATGCTATGAGCGAGACCGCTAAACAGCAGGATCAGCGTGTCGAGATTCCCTGGGATGACTTTGTCCGCTTTCTGCGGCAGGTGAGTCACGATATCCGGAACCATCTGAACGCCGCGGAGCTTCAGACGGCCTACCTGAATGAGATTGCCGAGAACCCCGAGCTCAAGGAGGAGGTCAAACGTTTGCGCGAGATGATCGGCGAAGTCAGCAAAAGCCTGCAAAAAATAATCGGTAAAGTAACTCCAATTAATATCACTCCGATCCCATATGGGTGCGCCGACCTGATCGAAGATGTGAAGCAAAAGCTCGCGTCGGCCAAGTGGCAATCGACGGTGCAGTGGGACGTTCAACTGGGAAATGAAATGTTCGAGGTCGATCCCCAATTATTACAAGATGCCATTCTGGAGTTGTTCGAGAACGCGAACCGGCATGAAGCCGCCGGGCCGACAACCGCGACGGCAAAAATTGCCGGAAACCAATTCGAGTTTGTGCTTCGAGAACCGAAAAAGGAGTTCACGACCAAGACCGAAGGTTGGGGGCGCGAACCGGCGCGCACCGTGGGCCGGGGACACTATGGTTTGGGGCTCAATCGCGTTCGGATGATCGTTGAAGCCCACCAAGGCAGCTTTGTCGCGAATTACGACCCGCAAAGCTCGAGCTTGCTCAGCCGGATTGTGATACCATTGCAAGCCTCCGAATGATAAGCGAAAACCGTCGTATCCTGATCGTGGACGACGAGCGTCCGATCTTGCTGACGCTCGAAGCTTTGCTGACTCGTTATGGTTATTTGATCGAGACCGCCACCACCGCGGCGGCAGGTTTACGGGCGCTGGAAAACAAGCCGTCTCCACTTGTGTTGCTCGATTTGCAATTGCCGGATGCGGAAGGATTGGAAACGCTCGATCAAATCAAGCAGCGTCATCCCGACACCTCGGTCATCATCCTGACCGCGCACGACACCCTGAGCAACGCGATTGAATCAATCAAACGGGGCGCTTATCACTTCATCAGTAAACCGTACGCGCCGGAGGAACTGCTCAGCCTGGTCGAAAAGGCGCTCGAGAAGCAGAAGCTTCTCCGGGAAACAGCAGAACTGCGCGAGAAGACGCATGATTTACAAAAGCGTCTTGAAATCGCGGAAACGCGGCTGAATCCGATCTTCAAAAGCAAGTCGATGCAGGAAATCGACGAGTTGATCAAAGCCATGGCGCCATCCGAGGCCAACGTGTTGATCACGGGTGAGAGCGGCGTGGGTAAAGAAGTCATTGCCAATTCGGTTCATCAACGAAGCCGCCGCGCTCACAAACCGATGATCAAACTGAATTGTGCGGCATTCCCGCAAGCCATGATCGAAGGCGAACTATTCGGTTATGTAAAGGGAGCGTTTACCGGCGCGGTGAATGATTTCCCGGGGATGATCGGTGAAGCGAGCGGAAGCACCCTGTTTCTCGATGAAATCTCCGATATGCCGGCTGATTTGCAGACGCGATTCTTACGCGTCCTGCAAGAACGGGAATACCGCCCGCTTGGCAGCACACGAACGATTAAAGCAGATTTCCGGGTCATCGCGGCGACGAACCGAAAGATTCCACAGGCCTTGAGCGAGAATCGACTGCGGTCGGATCTCTATTACCGGCTGAATACATTCCAGATCGAAATTCCACCACTGCGCGAGCGCAAGCAGGACATTCCGCCATTGGTGGCGGCATTCGTGAAGCAATTTGCCAAGCAGCTGGGCAAACCGGAGCCGGAAATTACGCCGGAGGCGTTTCAGAAGCTCCTCGATTACGCCTGGCCGGGAAACGTGCGAGAACTTCAAAACACGATTGAGTACGCCGTCGTCCTGGCGCGGCAAGCCGGGATCGGGATCAAAGAGTTGCCAGCCGAAGTGCAATTACCGACGGCCTTACAGCAAAACGGGCGGCCCGGCATTCCACGAGACGGGGTTCAAACCTTGGACGACGTGGAACGCAACGCAATCGTTCAGGCGCTCGCTCAATCACACGGCAACAAAAAGAAAGCCGCCCAGCTTCTGGGGATTCAGCGGCCCACGCTTTACAACAAGATCAAGCGGTACGCGATCGAACTCTAGACTCCAGCGCTATTATCCCCGCCGCTTTCCGACACGAGCCTCATGGCCGCCTTTTGTCATTCCAACCGGAGCGGAAAACTTTTTTAGATTATCGGACAGGAGTAAGATGTCTCGGCTGACGCTCGACCGGACGCGGCGCGATCGAGTTGTAAACCTCCGAAACCGCTTGGCGCCAACGGCTGACGGTTTGCCAGTTTCCGTGCGTCGACATTCGTCTTTCGCCATCTAAATTACGATTCAAATGCCGCGGGGCGATCTAGACAGAGTTTTGGCGCACGCCGAAGAGCAGCTGGGCGCTGCGGGAAAGCAACGTCCGACCGAGGTCCTTCCTGTTTATAAAAAATTCCTCAAGATCGAGGAACATCGACTTCGCCTCAAACACCAGGCCGGCGGCGGCGGTCGCGAGATTTGCCAACGGCGGGTACATCTGGTGGACGTCATTCTCCGCCACGTCTTTAATGCCGCTTCGGGAACAATTGCGTCTCCCATCCAGAATCTACCGTTGGCGCTGATTGCTCTTGGCGGTTATGGCCGGGGGGAACTCAATCCCTTTAGCGACGTCGATGTCATGCTGTTACATGGCGGGAACGGTGGCAAAGTCTCCAGGTTTGTGGAAGCGATGGCCGAGCAGATTCTCTATTTGCTTTGGGACATCGGATTCAAAGTCGGCCATTCCACTCGGTCCGTGCGGGACGCGATTGACCAAGCCAATCGAGACATGCTGACAAAGACAGCCATGCTGGAATCGAGGTTTCTGGCCGGCGATAACGAGCTCACGCAAAAATTCCGGAAACAATTTCGCCTCAAATGCGTGGTCGGGCACGAACGGGCTTTTGCCGAAATGCGAATGCAAGACCAGGCCACGCGACACGCGAAGTTTGGCGGCAGCGTTTACATGCAGGAACCTCACGTGAAAAACGGCTGCGGTGGTCTGCGCGATTATCAAAATCTGCTCTGGATGTCTTATTTCAAAGAGGGTGTGCTCACCACCAGCCACTTGGTCGCGGGCGATTGGCTGAGCGAATCCGACCGAAAACGGATTGAGCAAGCCTACGATTTCCTGCTTCGTCTGCGGAGCGATCTTCATTATGCCACCGGCCGGGCCAGCGATGTCTTGCATTTCAATATTCAGGAGCGCATCGCGACGCGGCTCAACTACCCTCACAAAAACGGCCAGCAGCGGAGTGAGACGCTGATGCGCGATTACTACGAGCACACGCGAAATATTTTTCGAGTGACGGAGCAGGTCACGCAGCAATTCGCTACCGGTTTCGCCACCAAGCGAACGCGCTCGCTCTTTAGTTTTCTCCCGCTCCGGCGCACCTCCGAACGGAAAGTGGAAAACTTTTGTATTCGCGGCGGTCAATTGTTTGCCGCGCGATTCGGTCTTTTCAAAGAGGACTCGCTCCAGATGATGAGGGCGTTTCAGATCGCGCAGGAACAAGATGTGGATTTGAGCGCCGAATTGGCCGATTCGATCAGCCGCAATCTTGGCTTGATCACCCGCACGTATTGTTACGCCAAAACGCCGCGCGAGATTTTCAGATCGATTCTTTCTCAGAAGGGAAACGTCGGGCGGGTTCTGCGCATGATGCATCAGGTGAACTTCCTTGGTCGCTACATTCCCGAGTTCGGCCAGATGACTTGCCTGGTCCAGCACGAATTCTTTCATCGTTACACCGCGGACGAACATACTCTCCTGTGCATCGACAAACTGGATGCCCTAACGACCACTGAGTCCCCCAAGCTGCGAGGCTACCGACGACTGTTCGAAGAATTTGATGAACCGATGATTCTGTACCTGGCGCTCCTGCTGCACGACACCGGCCGGGCCGTGGGCGCGCGACCCCACTCGGAAGCCAGCGCGGTCTTTGCCCAACGGGTGGCGAATCGCCTCCAACTTTCTTCCGAACAGCGAAAGTCTCTGATTCTTTTGGTCGATCACCACATCACGCTTTCAACGATGGCGCAGCAACGAAACATCGACGATCCCGCCACGGTGATTGAGTTTGCCCATATCATTAAGAGTCAGAGAAATCTCGATGCGCTGCTTTTGCTCACTCTGGCCGATGGCCAGGGAACGAGCGGCCAAAACTGGTCGGATTGGAAAGAGTCGCTGGTTTGGCAGCTTTACGACGTCACGACCCGATATCTGGCCGATCAGAAGTCATACCTCGAGCAAATTAAGATCGAGCGGGACGAACTGCAAAAGGCGGTGGCGGCCCGCCTTTCACCCGATTACGCCGATGACGTCGAGGCTCATTTCGATTTGATGCCGGACAGTTACTTTCGTGCCTCCGAATTGCCGGACATTGTTCGAGACTTGAAAGTCGTTAGGACATTCTTCGTAAACGCGACGTCGGATGGAGACCAAACCCTAAATCCCGCGCTTCATTGGCAGGCGTCTCCAGATCAGGGACACAGCATTGTCTCGATCTGCTCTTGGGATCGACAGCAATTGTTGGCCAAAATTGCCGGATCATTTTCGATCGTCCCACTCAATATCTTGAGCGCGGACGTGTTTACGCGGGAGGACAACACCGTTCTCGACATTTTTCGGGTCTGCGACACAACGGGAGGGGCAGTGACGGATCAAAAACAAATGCAGCAGGTGGAAGAGACGCTTCGCCTGGCGCTCAAGGAAACGAACTTTAACTTTGGCCCGCTTCTGGAAAAAACACGGAACGCCGCTCGGACGCGGGCCACTCTCGAACTGGAATTCCCAACCCTGATTGCGGCGGATAACAAGGCACACCCGCATTATACGCTGCTCCAAGTTCAAACACCGGACCGGTTAGGCCTGCTTTACGATTTGCTTTCTTGTCTTGGTGCGGAAGGCGTTTCCATTGTCCTCTCGCGAATCAGCACACAAAACGGAGCTGCGATCGATACGTTTTACGTCACCGATGGTGTCAGCCGCGGAAAGATTACGGATCCCCCGCGAATTGCCGCCTTACAGAAGCGTTTGCATGCGGTCGCAACCTCCGGGCCGGCAATGGCAGAACATGTTAACTAGCGCACTCGCTCGTACCACATATCGTTTCGGGCGATGAATGCGCTGATCTTGGCAGCCGGTTACGCTACCCGGCTTTATCCCGTGACCCTGAAGAAAGCCAAGCCGCTCCTGGAAATCGGCGAAAAACCGATCATTGAATGGTTGGTTGATAATCTGACGGGCATTTCTGTCCTGGAGACCATTTACGTCGTCACAAACGACAAGTTCGCCGGTGATTTCGAGAATTGGGCCGCCGCGTATCGAAAAAGAAATCCCAACACGCGAATCAAGGTCATCAACGACGGTTCGCATTCGGACGATGACAAGCTTGGCGCCATTGGCGACGTCAATCTTGTCCTGACCCGAGAAGATCAGGTTTCGAAAACAGACCTGCTCATCGTTGCCGGCGACAATCTGTTTCGCGAGCCGCTTTCACCATTCATTGAAGCGGCGCGAGGATCATTCGCCGCCGTGGCGGTTCATGATCTTAAGGACCTTGAACCGATGAAGAAATATGGCGTAGTCACGCGATCACCGGAGGGTCTGGTCACACATTTTGAAGAGAAACCGGACCAGCCGCAAAGCACGCTCGCGGCAATGGCGGTTTATTATTATTCGCGAGACGCGTTATCGCTTTTCACCACCTACCTTGCCGCCGGCAATAATCCGGACCAACCCGGCCGATTCCTGCAATGGCTTTATACTCGCCAACCGGTCAAAGTTTTCGAGATGAAAGGCGAATGGCTCGACATCGGCAGTAAAGAAACCCTCGAACAAGCCGATAAACTCTTCCGGAAAAATAACTGAACGATTGCGAATGAAATTTCCGGTCGTTCCAGTTTGCGTTGCCATGGGCGCTTTGGTCGTAGGCATTACCATCGGCCGTCAGTCTGCCCCACATTCTCCAGCGTCCACCACGAAGCGGATGTCTGATGCTCCGGCTCAATCGGGACCGTCGGCTGCTGATTTGGAGAAAGCCTTTCCCCCTCCAGTCGAGGGGGCCGCGGGAAAATCGGCCAGGACTGACGGGGCGTCGCAACGTTCCAGTTCATCAGAAATTATCGCCGGCTTGAAAGAAGCATTAACCCATCAGGGCAGTCGCCACATGTCCGCCGAGCTCTCGAAGCTGATCGACTCGCTCGATTCTCAGAACATCAGCGATGTCCTCAATTTCGCTAAAGGGCTAACGAATCAGGACAAAAACACCCTGTTACCGCTCGTTCTCGGTCGATGGGCGGAGTTGAACGCCGCCGATGCCATCGCTTACGCGCAAAATCTTCCCGCCGGATTGGAGCGGAACCGGGCAATGAACAGCGTGGCCGGCGGTCTGGTGGAAAAAGATCCAGCGGCCGCAATGAACTGGGCGCAACAACTCCCGCCCGGTCCGTCACGCGAACAGGCCATGCAGACAATCATTGGCGCAATTGCCGAAAGAGATCCCCGCTCGGCGCTGGGAATGGTGCAGAATCTTCCTTCGGGACGTAGCCGTCAGACTGCTTACTTCTCTGTTTTTTCTCGCTGGGCGAATTCCGATCCGGCCGGCGCAGTGGAAGCAGCCAGCCAGCTCCCGTCCGGAACGGTTCGCGATAACGCCCTGGCCATGGCGGCTGGAAATTGGGCGTCTCAAGATGCGGAAGCAGCCTTCGCTTGGGCGAATGGTTTGGCCCCGGGACAGATGCGGAATCGGGCAATCCAAGGTGTGGTCCGTAACTGGGCTTACCGCGATGCCGAGAAAGCCGCGCAGGTTGCTTTGAATTTGCCGCCAGGTTCAATCCGTGAGCAGGCCATCGGCGAAGTGGCCAGCGGCTGGGCGCAGAGCGATCCCCGCAGCGCTCTGCAATGGGCGGAGAAACTGCCGGCAAGCGATGGGCAGATTCGCGCAATCAGCAATGTGCTGCAGGCCTGGTCGCAATCTGATCCGACTGCCGCCGCCGATTATGTCGCGGCGTTGCCCGTGGGGAAATTACAAGAGAACGCAGTTCGTTCCATTTCGTGGCAGCTCGCGAACACCGATCTCCAAACCGCGATTACCTGGGTGCAAAAGCTTCCTGCCAATGCGGCGCGCGAAACGGCCCTCAACGGGGTGGTCAACCAATGGGCGAACATTGACCCCAAAGCCGCTGCCGAATTTGTAAACCAGGCAGCTACCGGTGATCAGCGGAGAAATTTGCTCAGCTCGATCGCTTCACAATGGGCCCAAAATGATGTTCAAGCCGCGCTCACGTGGGCAAGCAATCTCTCGGATCAATCCGTTCGCGACACTGTTTTACCCACGATTTTGGCCTCGGTTGCGCAATCTGATCCAGCCAAAGCAGCGGATATGGTTTCCAGTCTGTCCCCGCGGGCACAGGAGAATGCGGTCAGCGCGGTCGCGTCGCAATGGGCCGGGAGCGATCCCCAACGTGCGGCTCAGTGGGCGTTGGCTATCACCGATGCCAATGCGCGCCGCAACGCGGTCTCCAGTCTCGTTAGCCGATGGGTGCAAACGGATTCCTACGGCGCCGGAACGTGGTTGAGCAGCTTGCCCCAAGGGGATGCCCGCGACACTGCAATCGTCACTTATGCGCAGAATATTGCTTCGGCTGATCCACCAACGGCAATGCAATGGGCCAACAGCGTGGGCGATGATTCAACAAGAAATGGCACAGTTCAAACGATTGCTCGCAACTGGCTAAACAGTGAACCGCGCGCGGCCGCCGCATGGATCAATAATTCCTCGCTCACGGCCGACATGAAAGCGCGTTTGTTAGGCCAGAAGTGAGACGTAACGTAGATTGTTCATCGTGAATACCGATGTAATCGTTTCACAAACTAACGAATCGGCTACTTCAGCCTGCCCTCGTCGAATTCGATCAGATCGAAGTAAGTCTTGATATCCTTGCGCCCGGCACCTCCCGATTCTTTCAGGAAGTGATTGAAGCGGGCTCTTTTTGCGGCCGTGTCCGGATGCCGCGAAATCATGGCTTCATTCCATTGTTCCGTCGCGTCTCTGGAATGTTTTTCCCCGTTCTCCTGTAACCACTTCAAGATTTTCTCGTCTTCTTCCAAACGATTCACGACTTCCTCAAATGCGTCGCCGTCGATCTTCAAGAAGGCGAGGAGATGTTTGTCGAAGCCAACGGTTTTGTAATTGTAACCGTTCAACAATCCTTTGCGATGGAGCTTTGCCTTGTCGATTAACCGCGGCAGATGGACGTAACCGCCGAGCTTTTCGTAAGGACTCCGGGGATGGGGCCGTTTGATTTGTCGCGTCACTGATCCGACCTACCACGCGCGGGGGTGGCTACATCATGCAGTCGCTTCATCGAATGATGAAATATCAGGTCGCCGGAAGAGGAGAAGCGCTCAGGGCAACGTCGCCTTGCGCTTTCTCTGTCGAAACCGGCGCTTCCGTCGGGAGCAATTCACCTTGCGTTAAACCAGTCTGGCCGATGGCAAGCTGGCCGGAAAAGAGACCGCCTTTTTCGATCGCAATCGATTTGGCTGTCACATTTCCTTCGAGAGTACCGGTCTTGGCGATGGTGACGGCGCCACTGGCAATAATTTCCGCTGACAGACGGCCCTTAATTTCAATCGTCTCGACCGTGACCCGCCGGAAGCATTGCACTTCCGCCTTTTTTTCCACGACGATGTGTTTGGCGGACAGGCGACCCGGGATTTTTCCAGCGACACTGATGGTAATCGTTTCATCGGCCTGGAGATTGCCGCGCAGTTTTCCTTCGATGATGGCAGACCGGCAAACCACGCTGGTGCTGCTGAGATCGCCTTTGCTGCTGAGAAAGACATCGCCGCGGGTCCGAATGGAGCGGCTGAAACTGGTGGTAATTTTGTACTCCCGCAGATCGATGTGCGCGCTACACCCCGGACAATTGGTCGAAGTCGCGGCGTCACTGACCTCGTGTTTACGTTTGCATTCGAAACAAGAGGCAATGCGAGTGCTGCGTCCCTTCCACAGGCCTTCAAACTTTCGGACCGACCCGCCAACATCTGGGGGCGGCGCAGCCTCACTCTTACTCGTCAGTTTGAGGCCGGCTTTAGGCGTATTCGGCGTAAAGCTCCGACCGCACTGGCGGCAAATCGTGGCTTTGACGGCGACGTATTCCATCTGCTGAAAGCCACAATGCGGACACTCCACACGGGCCTTAGCAGGCGTCTTGGTCACTCGATCTCTCGGGGGATAATTTTTACTACGCGCGCGCGGCGAAAGCCGGCTTGGCCGCCGGTTCGTCGTGACGAACAACTTCTGGTCGGCTACCGGAAGCTTTCACGCTCATACCGCTGGAAACTTCCGACTTACCGATGAACGTCGCGCCTTCTTCGATAATCAGACGCGCCGCCTTCAAATCGCCTTGCAGAGTGCACTTTGACTTTAGCTCGCAACGCTCGCTGACGGTGATATTACCCTGAACCTTGCCGAAGACGGTGATGGATTTGGTCTTGATCTCGCCACGAATATCGGCGTTTTCACCAATCGTGAGAACCCCTTCGGAGTTGATTTCACCTTCTACTTTACCGTCGATCAGCAGCTCCTTTTGGAACTTAATCGAGCCTTTGATTTCGACGTCGCTCGAGAGCACGTCTTTACCTGAATGTTCTGCCATAAACTTGTGATATTCGTTGGTTGTGGTTCTAGTTGGATCGCCGTAGCTGGCTCGGCTGCTATCGTCAGAGCTCGAATGCACCGGTCCCTCTCCAATTGGTGCCATTGGCTTCTGCGGTATGAATTTTTTCAACACGCGTTATTATTGTTAGATAGTCCCGCGATGTCAACGGATTCCGAGGGAAATCCCCATCTTTTTCACCGGTTATTCACAACCCGAAACAGCTTAGCGGCCGGGTTTTGACCGGCCAAAACCAGAAAGGCGGGCGCTTGCGCCGGAGTCCGATCGAGGATCTCACCCAATGGCCTCGAAGGGATCTCAGTTAGGCCCAGAATGCCCGCCGAATTGACGGTGACCCGTGCGGCATCGTAGCCGATCACCCATTCCACCCGATGCTTCTGCAAAAGCTCTCGCGCCTCACCCGGATCTCCGGTGATATAAAAGCGAGCGGTATCGGCAATTCCCGGCAACGCTTCGTGTGAACTGCCGCCCACCCCCGGTTGCCCCGACCAGTATGCGATCTCGGGTGACAACCACCAAGGCGCCAGGAACGCACGAATCTCAGGCGATTGAATCGTCCTAGCCAACCCGCGTATTTGCACAGACTCGATTCGATGCTCCATCTGCAACGCCAGCGCTGGATCGTTAGGCCAGATTCGATCGTCCCATTCCCGAAAAATCGGGAACAGTGATAAACTGAAGGCAATCCAAATCGCCCCTGACCGCGAACCGGTTGTTTCCAGAAGCGCCGGCAGAACCACTACCAATATCGTGAGGAAAAAGTAACCCCACCGAGCTTGCCATATGGTTAGGCCGAAGCTCGCAGCCAACAAAATCAAAATGAATATCGGCGACGCGCCCCGCCGGCGCCACGATTGCCAGATCAAAAACGGAACAATGACTAACAAGTAGCCGGCCCATCGGAACCAAATTGGGTTGGATAGGGTCACCGGATGCAGTTCACCGATCGCGCGCGACCAATTGAGAAAAAGTGCGCTCGAATAGATCGAGATCGATGGCAACCGGCGTTCCACGAGGAGCGCGATCAGGAGAATACATCCGAAAACAATCCAGCCCGCCTTGCGTTCTTGGCCGAACAAAAAAGATCTGTTCAAAACAGCAGATGTGATGATGAGGATCAAAAAGAGCAGCGCCGGTTCGTAGGCGGATACCCAAATGGCCAACGCCCACGCCGCGGCGCTGAATACGCCCCATCCCATCGACGGTTCTTTTCGAGCACTCCATTCGGCGCAAACGCCAACCATGACTAACAAGATCAAGGCGGATTGATGATCGGGACGGCCCAGCTCAGTTCCGTGAACGAGAATCGGGCTGATGGCATAGAGAACTAGTCCGATCCATCGATACCGAAACCTCATCCGTCGCGACCACCACCAGAAAAACCAGCCGCCGGCGAGGGCGAGCACCGGAGAGATCAATGCGCCGGCCATGTCGACGTCGTTGGAGAACGGCTTCAGGCAACAGGCCAAGCCGAGAATCAAATAATCAAACGGAGCAGTGGTATGCGGCGTGGTGCCGGCCGGATAGTTCTCGAAGTCGTGATGGCGAATAATCAGACCGGGGTGTGCGGCACACAGCCGCACCCTGGTCATGCGTGCGTAGCAATCGGCGTCGGTGAAGTAGACGTTTCGGTTCACGAACACATCGCGACAGTTGGCGAACCGCGGCAATAAAATCAGCGCGGTCAGAATCGCGAGTTCAATTGCAATCAACCCGCCACAAAGAAATCGGCGCACCTCCCGAGCTTGGCAAAATCGCGACAAGAAATCGAAGGGGAAAAGGCGGGCGCAATTCAATTCGCAAATCGGCGAATCCCGTGGCTTGTCGAGTCGTGGCTCATTTCCCCTTCGCTTCAAAGCGAAGGCTGGGCCCGCCTGGATTCGAACCAGGGACCAAGGGATTATGAGTCCCCTGCTCTAACCGCTGAGCTACAGGCCCGCATCATTATCGATTAAATCACGCGAACCAGTGAGGACCAACACTGAAAATATAAAGCAATCAGTTATTACAGTAAGCACCGATAGTTTCACGGTTGTTTTCTACGGTCGAAGCGATTTTCGGTGCAAACCAACTTCTCGGAAGTCATGGTTTAACACCTTTTTAACATTCTGCTTAAGGGTCTGATTCAAACTGCCCGACAAGCCGCATCGGCAGCCGCTCATTGCTACTGCGAGCATGAACTCACAGAAGAA
>CAVWFP010000009.1:0-5500 GCA_963754325.1 uncultured Verrucomicrobiae bacterium | reverse complement strand
TTAGCAACGCTTTGATCCAGGATTGTTACATCAAGAACGCGACCTATGCCGCGATGGTGGTGATGTCGCGGAACGGTGCCGATGTCAGCAACATCAACTACTCACGACTGGAATTCTCCAACTGTGGCGCGGCCTTTTTCGTTTTTCTCGGTCAACAACCCGGACATCCCGACGGCGACGTGGATAAACTTGGCAGCATCAACAACGTTCACTTCACCGACATTCTCTGCAGTTCCAACAACACGACCAGCAACAAGTGGGGATCGAATATCACCGGCCAAATTTACAACGGCACGACCTATTCGATTTCGAATCTCTTTTTCACCAATTGCAATATCAGATTCCTCGGCGGCGATAATTCCGTTCCGGCAAGCCCGCCGGAATGGGACAGTAACCAGTATCCGGAGGTCAGTATGTGGGGCGATCTTCCTGCCTACGGCTACTGGATGCGTCACGCGAAAGGCGTGACCTTCACGACCAGCACTTCACAACTCAATGGAACCGATGCGCGTCCGGAAAAAGCGACCAATGATGTTTCCAATTTTGTCACACGCGTGGACACGGATGGCGATGGAATGCCAGACGATTGGGAGCAGCAATATTTTGGTTCGCCAACCGCCGCCGATCCAAATGGAGATGCCGATGGAGATGGTGTGAGCAACTATGCCGAGTTTGTGGCCGGCACGAACCCTCTGGATCCGAACGATCATCTCGCGCCGACCAGTGTGACGTCGAACGGAACGACCGTCACTCTCACATTCCGAAGTGTGGCGTTGAAGCGCTATCAGCTCGAGTCCACAAGCGATATTTCGAACCCGAACTGGTCGAGTCTGGGCAACATCGTTGCCGCGACGTCAAACGCGTTAGTCCTGACCGATACGCCGATCACGGCTCAAAGATATTATCGGCTCCGCCCCTTGCTTGATTAGTCCGGGACGGAATTTGAACGATTAGTTTGCCGCTGACCGATCTCGCCAGATCGGGCTAATCCTGTCTAGTTATTCCTCGTTGAAAGCTGTCCGACTCACCAAGATTGGGAAACCGCTCGAGCACGCGGATATTCCCATTCCCGAAATCAGGCCATCGGAAGTTCTGATCCGCGTGGCTGCGGCTGGCATCTGTCATTCCGACGCCCACTATCGCGCCGGTATTTCAAAAATTGACCGGCTGCCCGTAACACCCGGTCATGAAATCGCGGGAGTCGTCGAGAACGTGGGCGACAACGTGATTAACCGGATGGTCGGCGAACGCGTTTGCGTGCATTACCTCGCACATTGTGGATCTTGCGAATTCTGCCGGCGCGGGCTGGAACAATTTTGTCCAACAGTGGAAATGATTGGTAAACATCGCGACGGCGGGTATGCGGAGTTCGTCCGGGTTCCCGGCCAAAACGTGTTCCCTCTTCCGGGCGAAATCTCGTTCGAAGGGGGCGCCATCATGATGTGTTCGTCAGCTACCGCGCTGCATGCCCTGAACAAGGCCAGACTGAAAGCGAGTGAAACTGTGGCGATTTTCGGATTTGGCGGACTTGGATTTTCCGCGCTGCAACTGGCGAAAGCTCTCGGCGCGCGGCAAATCTACGTCGTCGAAACAAATCCGGCGAAGCTTCTGTCTGCCTCCGCGCTCGGAGGAATTCCAGTTGACGCGAAAGTTGGTAGTCCGGTCGATCAGATTAATGAAGCGACGAGCGGTCGTGGTGTGGATGTCTCGCTGGAGCTGATTGGATCGGCAAAAACCATGCAGCAGGCTATTCAAGTCTTAGGAAAACTGGGACGAACTGCGTTGGCTGGCCTAACCAGCGAAGCACTCTCAATTCTTCCGTACACCGAGGTGATCAACCAGGAAGTCGAGATCATTGGGGTGTCGGATCATCTCGCGACTGAGATTCCTGCTCTGATCGAGTTCGTGCGCCGCGGCCAACTTCGTCTCCCTTCGGAGTCGCTCCGTTTTGTCGATCTCGAGGCTGGCCCGATCAATGTCGCGCTCGATCAACTTCAGCATTCCATTGATCACGTCCGAACAGTAATAAGACCGACCGGCCATGCTTAGGTGTGACCTCTGCTCCTGTAGTTGCGATTCGTTAACCCCTACTTCGTCCGAGCCACCATGGTGAAATCGTGCCAGCGATATCACGCGAGGAAGAACAACGAACCCGCGGATTTGTTCAACCTACGGGGGTGCCGGCGAAAATCCGATTGCAGATCACCGCCGAACTTGTGGCAAAAGAAATATCGCGCCACTTGGCCATTTGGACTCGATTTTGTGGCGACGTCTCCTCAATACGTGAAAGAGTCGACGCGTGAGCGGAATACGCTGCTGAGGAATCTTGTGCTGGGCAAAATAAAGTGCGCTGTTTTCAGTGACTGTGGGTTCGATCATGGCGAAGTCCTCTCTCGCTTCAAGTTCGCAGATGGCAGCCAGTTTGGCCGTATCCAGACTGCGCGAGACGGTTTCGTGCCTCACCCGTCATCCTTAAGGCATAATTCTTCCGTACTCCGTCGTTTTGCCGCGCATCTCGAAATAGCGGTAGGCCTCCACGGCAACCTCCCCGATCATTCGCTCGGCTCCGCGCTCGTCGCGGTCGCAGGCCGTCATCACGCTGATCACAAACGGCCGATTCTTCGCGAACACGATTCCACAGTCGTTACGCACTCCATCGAGATCGCCCGGTTTATTGGCAATTTGCAGATCGGCCGGCAACTCGCGGGGAATATAGCTGTCCTTGGTCGTCGAAAGCTGTTTCAGCAGCGCCTCGGTTCCCTTCCGGTTCAACGCTTTGCCGTGGTAAATCGTTTCCAGCAATCGCGTCATCTCTTTCGGCGTCGAAACATTTTCGTCACCGCGTTTGGCCGCCGCGATATCAATCATCTTACGGCGTAACATCGTTTTCGTTAGGCCAAAATTTCGCAATCTGGAATTTACGTTCGCCATGCCCACACGGTTGATCAGCACGTTGGTCGCCGCATTGTCGCTCACCGCGACCATGAATTGCGCCAGATCGTGATTGGTAAGGCGAGTGACGCCGGCGCTCAGGCCGGCCATGATTCGACTGTCCTCCACCAGATCTTTTGGATCGAAGACGTAAGCGTCACTCAAGCGCGCTTTGCCCGAGCCGCCGTCGCGGGCTTCTTCTTCCTGCGCATACAGCTCAAGTAAAATCGCGATCTTAATTGGACTCGCTGTTGGGAAGACGTGATCAGCATTTTTGAAAATAGTCCTTTCATCAGTCAGATCGAGAATCGTCACGCCGGCAACACCGTCAAAATGGTCGATCATTTCGGAAATTCGCGCGTCGAGCTTCTTCCAAAGCAAATCGTCGGTGGTCGAAGGCGCTGGCGAGATTTGTTGCGCGAAAGCGGTCGCGGCGCAAAAGGCGGACAGAACGAAACTTCGGGTCATTCTGTTTCTTCTTTTACAGAAGGAAACGAAGATAACGAAGCCGGATTTAAAGGAACTCGCGCTTGCTGTCTTACGCCGCCAGAGCTTCCTGCTCTTCCGCCTCAGGTTTAGCGCGTTTCTTTACCGTCTCTATATATGTACGAGTAGCCGCTGGCAGCTCGTGCCAAATCCGGTAGGCGATGAACGCCCCCACCAGCGCAAATGGCATCAGAAAAACCGGCCACCATTGCCACCCGCGATGCGAGAGGTCGAACACCTTCGCTCCGGCCGCTGGGTGATCACCGACCAGAAATCCGACGCAAACCGACTGAATGCTGCTGCCAAGATAAACAAAGCCATCGGTGATTCCCGATGCCGTCGCGGTCGCTTTACGTCCACCAAAATCGGCCGCGGCCGTTCCCGACATTAGCGAATGCACCCCCGTCACCGCGGCAACGATCAACAACGCCGAAAGGCCGACTAAAAGGGGGAACCGGAATAGATTCATCGCCATCACGGCCGCCATCATCAGCATGAACGCGGAAAAAATCGCCACCGGCGGACCGCGACGCGATTGGAAAAATTTGTCGGAGATCAAGCCGCCGGCGAAGCCACCAACGATTCCGAACACACACAGCAGCAAGCCCCAGTGGACAAGAATGACTTCTGCGCCCGCTTGTTTCACTTGCTGCCCGAAGATTGTGTACCATTGCATGATCCCGTTGCGCAAAACACCAGCGGTCAGCTCGACGAATGCAAACATCATGATCAACGGATTCAGGAAAACCTTTTTGAGCAAGTCGCCCGCGGTGTAGTGCTCGTGCATGTGACCCGATGACGCGTCGTGCGTCTCGAGATAAGGAAATCCGGCGTCTTCCGGTGTTTCTTTAATCAGCCACAAGTCCAGCAATGCCCACCCGATCAAGATTGCGGCCGGAATAAAAAAGACTGCCCAGGTAGCGTCCACTTTTTGTCCGCTCGAAACGAAAATGTTCCGAATCGCCCCGCTCAGCGGGCCCAGGCCGTCTCCAATTTTTGGCGGAATCGCTTTGGTCAGGTTGATCACCGCCTGTCCCCAATCGAATGCGAAATAAATGCCGAACGAAATTAATGTGCCAAAAATCGCTCCGAACATGCCGCGTTCCCGGACATGGAACCAGTTCGCCTTGACCTTGATGATCGAGACGGCGCCGTAACTTTGGAAATACATGTTGAGCGCGTAGACGACCGAAAAAATCCCGAGTAACCGGACATGTAACCGATTGGTCAACACCAGCCACGTGATCACGCCCAGTGTGATATTCATTGCCGATGCGCCGGCCGCAGCGATGAGAATGCCTCGCTTCCCGCCGATTTTGTCGACCAACGGGCCATTAATCAGGAAGGAGAAAGCGTAGGTGGCGGTCCCGGCCGCGAAGATCAGACCGAAATCCTCGTTCGACATCAAATTGCCTAACGAGTTCTTCGCGATGGTCAGATTATAACGTCCCATGTAGAGGAACGCATAAGTCATCCCAAGTGGGAACCAGTTGATGAATCGCCGGCTCAAAAACCACGGACCATGCTGGAGCGGGTTATTATAGAAATAAATTCCTACAACCAGAGCCAAACACAAAAGAACAATGCTGAGCGACATTTTCGAAATCGATGAGATGAGCAGGGTCGAGTCGGGCATCGGCTGCTCTCCGCAGCCGTCATAGCTATCAGCTATCAACTGATGGCGATCATCGCCATAACGAAACACGCCCGTGACTCAAATGTCACAATGTGAATAAGGGTGAATAACCTCCGAAACCGCAATTTCTTGGAAAAGCGCGCGGGCCGCGTTCCCTGTCGATCACGGGACCATGGGTTGCCGCCGACTGTCACTCATCACTCGTCTTCCTTGTTCTCCTCTGGGGGCGAGTGTGATATGATTGCACCTTTTCGCATGATCCCTGCCAGGAAAGCCATTCTCACCTTAACCGTGCTAATCATTGGCACTCTTGCGGCAGTTGCGGATGTGTCCCCGACGCCAACTCCCAGTCCAACTGACACTCCCACTCCGACTCCCACCCCAACTCCGCCGCCAACGCCAACCCCCAGTCCAACCGATACTCCCACTCCAACACCCACCCCGACT
>CAVWFP010000008.1:0-38572 GCA_963754325.1 uncultured Verrucomicrobiae bacterium | reverse complement strand
ACGCATTGCTCCTCCCGTTTGTGTTCGGCGGCGTCCCCCGAACAAATTCTGGTCTCGACCGCCGTGGCTGAACTTTGCACCGGCAAAAAAGGATTCGGGTTCAAAGACATTGGCGACGTGAATCTAAAAGGTTTTGAAAATCCGGTCCGTGCCCACGCCGTGACCTGGACCACCTAACGGCGCAGCTGTGCAGCTCGAAGGAATCGATCACGTTGCCTTGAGCGTTCGCGACATCGAGCAATCTGCTCGCTGGTATCATGAAGTTTTGGGATTGAAGCGATTACACGCGGATGTTTGGGGCGACATTCCGACATTCATGGGATGGGAAAACACAGCCCTCGCCCTTTTCCCCACTCGCCGCGGCGAATCAAATCCGAATCCGGGCGCGATTCGAGTGCTTCACCTCGCTTTCCGCGCCGATCGAAAAAATTTCCTTGCCGCGCAGGAGGCTTCGAATTCCAGGATCATGAAATTGCCCACTCGATTTATTTTTACGATCCCGACGGACACGAGCTCGAAATCACGACTTACGAACGGCCGAGTCGATGATTGCGGCCGAGTGGAAAGGTAGACGGGGACTACAATCACGTCATACCGAAAATGTGACAATTTCGCAACGAATGTTCGACAACTCAGCGAAATCCCGATAACCTCGCCGCCCCATGTTTTTCCGAGAACACCGCAAGCGAATCATCCTGATTGAAGATCACGCCCTGGTCAGGCAGGGTTTGGAGCGCCTGCTGAATTTTGGCGATGAATTTGTTGTTTGCGAGGAAGCCTCCAACGCGCTCGATGGGCTCGAAATTGTCCGCGAAATGCGACCGGATGCAGTGATTGTCGATGTCGGTTTGCCCGACGGGCCGGATGGAATCGAGCTGACCGGACAAATCCTGGACGAATTTCCGAATATCGTGGTGATCATTCTTTCAGCGCACGTAGAGCAGGAGTATGCGCGTCGGGCCGCCAAAGCCGGCGCGATGGGATATGTCTTGAAGAGTGAAGACGTGGAGAATCTCCGAACCGCGCTGCGCAATGCGTTTAACGGGAAGCTCACATTTGGCGACGAGCTCCTGTCCGAGATGCGTGGTCAAATGGCCAGGTTTCGTCTGTAGCGGGCAAATTTCCGATCCCGGGCGTTTTCACCAGTCCGCTCGCCGCGACGATTCGATTTCTCCGGTTGGTCGCAAAAAACCTCTGCACTGGCGGCGAGAATATCAGGCGAAATCCGGCAAGATTTTCGCTAAATTTTCTGGCCGGATTCTATATGATTTGCCTGCCGGATGCGGCCGTTACGGTCGCGTGAATAAGCTAACCCCTCTTTACCCCCATTCGATGAAACTGACCTGCCATCGCAGCACCGTACCCATTAGCGCCGCCGCATCTCGTCTAGCGACCGGCTTCCTCAACATCGTGCCCACCGCGAAAGCCGGACAAGTCGATCCGCGGTTGGATGGACAATGGGCGGGAGTCGAGACTTTCATGCCGCCGGACGGTCATACCCAATGGAATAACCAGATTCCGCAGATCAAAACCATTTTTTTCCATCTCTAATTCCGGTCAAACCGTGCGGGTGTTATCCGGCTTTGTTCCCGGCCGTTACTGGGTCGAGCCAAAATCCAGCGGTAACACCTTAATGATTAGCGGAAGCAACGACCGGGCTGGACGAAACAGTTGTCGATTGGAATTATCCGCCGACGGAGGCACGATCACGGAAAGCGCGATCGTTGGATTTATTCAGAGGCACGCCAATGTCGATGGATTCAGCAACGCGGCGCGACGAGGAGCAACGGCGCGGGTTTTTGCGACCTTTAAGAGGACCGCCGGACCGGCGGCAGCTCCAGCGAAAGACCGGGCCAAGCCGACGTCTTCACCCCAAAACAGGCGCTAAGCAGACGCGACGCGGACTGTTACGCGGTTCGTCCGCAACAGTTCTTGTATTTCTTCCCGCTGCCGCACGGGCATGGGTCGTTCCGGCCGACTTTCGGCAAATTGCGTCGAACTGGGAGATCGAGAGCGATCTCGCCGTCGCCATTTTCTCCCGGCGGGTTCGGCTGGCGAGCACGCTGGGCTGGAATTTCCGAACCTGGCGGGGATGAGCCCGGCCCTTCTTCGCGCAGAAGAAATTGCGGAAGACTGGACAGGAAATTTTCGAACGCCTGCAGATTCGAGGTGCTGCGGAAAAGGTTATGCAGCACTTCGTTTTTAATGTTCGCCATTAATTCGACAAACATGTCGTAGGCTTCCGCCTTGTATTCGATCAGCGGATCTTTTTGCGCATAGGCGCGCAGATAAACGCCGTCGCGCAACGCATCCATCGCGTACAGATGTTCCTGCCACAGTCGGTCGATCGCGTTCAAAATGATGTAGCGTTCGAGGCTTTTGACCGCGGTCGGTTCTTCGTGGCTTGATTTTCGTTCGTAGGCTTCCTTGATTTTTTCGATCAGGAATTTGGCGTTGCCTTCATCGTCACGTGTCTCGAATTGCGCCTTCTCTTTCGTTAGGCCGAGTGGGAACGTGGTATTGACCCAGTTCAGCAGCCCGGGGTAGTTCGGTTCGTCGATATCGAGATACTCTTTCATCCGCGCCGGCACGGCTTCATCGATCACTTCGTAAATCAGCGGGCGCGGCTCGTCCGAATCGATCACTTCGTTGCGGTAGGTGTAAACCACTTCGCGCTGGTTGTTCATCACGTCGTCCATGTCGAGCGTGCGTTTTCGAATCATGTAATTCCGCTGCTCGACGCGCTTCTGCGCCGTCTCTACCGATTTATTCAACCAGGGATGCTCCAGTTCCTGGCCTTCTTCCAGGCCGAACCGTTCCATGATCCGCGTCATGCGATCGGCCGCACCGAAGTTCCGCATCAGATCGTCCTCAAAGCTGACATAAAACCGCGAGGCACCCGGATCTCCCTGGCGCGCGCAACGGCCGCGCAATTGCCGATCGATCCGGCGCGATTCGTGACGCTCGGTGCCGATGACCATCAGACCGCCCTTTTCCGCCACCCCGGCGCCCAGTTTAATATCGGTCCCGCGACCGGCCATGTTGGTGGAAATTGTCACCGTCCCCGGCTGACCCGCGCGGGCGACGATTTCCGCCTCCTGCATGTGGTATTTCGCGTTCAGCACGTTGTGCGGAATCTTTTCGCGTTTGAGCATGCGGCTGAGCAATTCGCTCGCTTCCACGCTCACCGTGCCGACCAATACCGGCTGCTCACGAGCGTGCGATTGTTTAATTTCGTTGATGACCGCGTTGTATTTTTCCCGGCGCGTCTTGTAGATGTGATCGTTTGAGTCTTTCCGCGCGACCGGCCGGTTCGTAGGAATGACGTTGACGTCGAGTTTGTAAATATCGTGAAACTCGTTCGCCTCCGTCTCGGCTGTTCCGGTCATGCCGGCGAGTTTTTGGTAAAGCCGGAAATAATTTTGAATGGTGATCGTAGCCAGCGTTTGCGTCTCGCGATCGATCTGCACGCCTTCTTTCGCCTCCACCGCCTGATGTAAACCGTCACTCCAGCGCCGGCCCGGCATCTTTCGGCCGGTGTACTCATCGACGATGACGACTTTGTTCTCTTCGACGACGTATTGAACGTCCTTTTCAAACAGGCAATAGGCCCGCAGCAATTGCGAAATGTTGTGAATGCGTTCGGCCTGCGCGTCGCAATGCTCCTGCGCTTCGCGTTTCTTCTTGTCCTTCTCTTCGTCGGACAGCGAAGGGTCGAGATCGATCTCGGTGAACTCGCTGATCAAATCCGGCAAGACGAACGCGTTCGGGTCGTCCGGATTCAGAAAGACGCGCCCTTGCTCCGACAGGTCGGACTCGTTCGATTTTTCATCGATTGTGAAAAACAATTCTTCCTTCAGCTCGAACAATTCTTCTTTGCGCGTGTCCTGATAAAACGAGAGCTCAGCTTTATCGATCGCGCGCCGTTTTTCCGGGTCCTCCATCATTCGCAACAATTGTTTGTTGCGTGGCTGACCCAATTTCACTTTGAACATGATTAAACCGGGATCGGGTTGCCGCGCGGCGGCCTGACGCACGTCTGACTCGGTGATTTGTCCTTCTTTTCCGGTCGGGGAAACCTCCGTCAGATGAACCCGCAATTCGGAAGCCAGCTTCCGTACTGAATCAGACGCCTGCGCGTCGATGGATTCGTTGGAAACAAAGTCTTCTGCCTGACGACGCTCCCAAAGATCCATCGCTTCGCTGGCCAGTCGATTGCACAACATGTTTTGTTTGCGCACCAGCTGCTCGATCAGCGGCTTCCATTTATCGTATTGATGAGTCGAGACGGTCGCCGGCCCGCTGATGATCAACGGCGTGCGCGCTTCGTCGATCAGGATCGAATCCACTTCATCGACAATGGCAAAGTGATAACCGCGCTGGACCTGCTGGGCGCGGGTCGTAGCCATGCCGTTGTCGCGCAGATAATCGAATCCGAATTCGCTGTTCGTGCCGTAAGTGATGTCCGCCGCGTATTGCTGGCGCCGAAAATCCGGCTCCTGATCGTGCTGAATACATCCCACCGTCAGGCCGAGGAAATTGTAGAGCTGCCCCATCCACTCGGCGTCGCGACGAGCGAGGTAATCGTTCACCGTCACCAGGTGCGCGCCTCGGCCGGTCAAGGCATTGAGGAAAAGTGGAAGCGTCGCCACTAAAGTCTTGCCTTCGCCGGTAGCCATTTCCGCGATTCGGCCTTTGTGCAAAACCATTCCGCCGACGAGCTGGACATCAAAATGGACCATGTCCCACGTCATCGGTTGATCACAAACCGTAAAACTTTGCCGGCGTTCTTTCAGGCGGCGAGCGCCATTTTTAACCAGCGCAAAAGCCTCGGGAAGAATCTCATCCAGCCGTTTCCATTGTTCCTCCGGCTCCGTGATTTTCGACAGCTCTTCCTTCCACCCCGCGGTTTTGGCCCGAAGTTCGTCGTCCGACAAGCTCTTGAATTGCTCATCGAGCTCATTGATCCGGCGAACAACCGGCGTGAAGCGTTTGAGCTCACGCTGATTCTTCGAGCCTAATATTTTCTTTAGAATCCAACCAACCATGTGAACAGATAATATCCGCGAAATTCGCGCTTTGTCATTCCACACAAAGTCCACAACGGCAATGCCTCGGGCAAAGATTTATGCCTTTTCTGCGGTCAGTCCCCGCCCCGCACCGTTGATTTGCCCTCGATCCGGACGTGCTCCTTTTCGCTGGATTGTGCGAAGTCTTTTCAGCGTTAGTATCGGCGAATGAAGAAAATCATTTCGACCACCGACGCACCATCCGCAATCGGACCCTATTCACAAGGCGTGCGGGCCGGTGCGATCATTTATTTTTCCGGCCAAATCCCGCTCGATCCTAAAACCGGGCAGCTGGTTTCCGGAGGTATCGATGTGCAAACGCGACGCGTCATGGAAAACGTGGCCGGTTTATTGAAGTCTCAAGGGCTCGGCTTTGAGCATGTGGTCAAAACCAGCATATTCCTGGCGAGTATCAATGACTTTCAAGCCGTGAATGAGATCTACGGCAGTTTTTTCAAACAGGCGCCTCCTGCGCGCACGACCATCCAGGCGGGTGGACTACCGCGAGGCGCTCTCATCGAAATCGAAGTAATCGCCATGGCCGCTGATGGCGATGGCGACGGAACGGTCGCGGATACGTCGGGATAGAGTCGAAATCGATAACGCCATGAAATTGATGAGTGAAGATCTGCTTTCCACATTTCGTAAAACCGGTGCGCTCCTGGATGGGCACTTTGTTTTGCGGTCGGGTTTGCACAGTCGCCAATATTTTCAGTGCGCGATCCTTCTTCAATACACCAATGTCGCGGAACGGGTCTGTCGCCTGCTGGCTGATCAGCTGCGCGAATTCGAATGCGATTCAGTCATTTCGCCCGCGCTCGGCGGCATCATCGTTGGACAAGAAGTCGCTCGTTCGTTAGGCAAACGTCACATCTTCGCCGAGAAGGAGGATGGCAAACTGGTCTTGCGACGCGGGTTCAAAATCGGCGAGGGTGAAAAATTCGTCGTCGTCGAGGATGTGGTCACGCGCGGCGGACGCGTCCAGGAAACCATCGACATCGTGCGCAACCTTGGCGGAGCCGTCGCCGCAGTCGGCGTTATCGTGGACCGCAGTGGCGCGGCCAAACCGAACTTCGGCTGTCCGTTTGTCAGCCTGGTGGAAATGAATATGGAGACTTTCGCAGCCGACAAGTTGCCGCCGGATTTGCAGAAAATTCCCGTCGTTAAGCCGGGGAGCAAATAAGTCAATCGGCCGCTCCGCCGGACAATGCTGGAAACACGGGCGGCTTGGCCGCCGCAAATTCATGGCGCTGATGGATTTCGCGATTCATCTCAAGCTGCCTTGACGCTTCGCGCAGCGTTTATAGTCTGAATTTGTTACGTGAACGATTCGACCACCGAACCAAAATCTGCCGCGGCCGCAACCATTCGCCCGGCGAACCTCGGTTTTATCTCGAGCTTTTATCACTCGTCGGTGGGCAAAAAGATGATTGTAGCGGTGACCGGGATCATTTTGATCCTGTTCGTCGTCGGACATCTGTTAGGCAATCTGCAAATTTTTCTCGGCCCGGATTGGATCAATGGTTACGCCCAGCATCTGCGCGACCTCGGCCCACTGCTCTGGCTCATTCGCATCGTTCTTCTCGCTACCGTGATCGTTCATATTTACGTGACCATTAGGCTGGCCATCGACAATCGCCGGGCGCGACCCGAGGCTTATGTTCGGATACACCACGTCAAAGCGAGCTTCGCCTCACGGCACATGGTTTGGAGCGGGCTGATCGTGCTGGCCTTCATCGTCTATCACCTCGCGCATTTTACTGTGCGCGTCACCGATCCGCGTTTTGCCTTGTTAAAAAACGATCCGCTCGGTCACTACGACGTCTTCTCGATGATGGTCTACGGATTCCAAAACGCGTACGTTTCCACTTTCTACGTGATCGGATTGTTTCTGCTTACCCTTCATCTCAGCCACGGTTCATCCAGTTTTTTCCAATCGCTGGGCTTGAATAATCAAAAGCTGACTCCCCGGCTGGCGTTTGGCGGACGCGTCTTCGCCTGGCTGCTTTTTATCGGCTACACCTCGATTCCGATCGCGATTCTGCTCGGACTAATCAGACCGGCGCAGCCACTCTGAAATCCAAATTGAATATCAAAACAAATTCGAAGCGCGAAATTTCAAAAGAGAACGCCACCGCGGTCCGGTGTTGCTTCTCGATTTTTCAGTCGTTTGGATTTCTTCCCGGTTGTTTCGGAATTCGAATTTCGAATTTCGAATTTTCTGAAACATGATCGGCTCTCTCGACGCGAAAATTCCACCTGGCCCGCTCGCGCAAAAGTGGACGAGCCATAAAGATCATTCCCGGCTCGTTAGTCCGAATAACCGCCGCAAATTTGAAATCATCATTGTCGGAAGCGGGCTGGCCGGCGGTTCGGCGGCAGCGACCCTGGGCGAGCTCGGCTATCAGGTGAAGTGCTTTTGCTATCAGGATTCACCTCGCCGCGCCCATTCAATCGCCGCTCAAGGCGGAATTAACGCGGCGAAAAATTATCAGAACGACGGCGACAGCGTTTACCGCCTCTTCTACGACACCATCAAAGGCGGCGACTTCCGTTCCCGCGAAGCGAATGTTTATCGGCTCGCCGAAGTCAGCGTCAACATCATCGATCAGTGCGTTGCGCAAGGGGTTCCCTTCGCCCGCGAATACAGCGGTTATCTGGCCAACCGCTCCTTTGGCGGGGCGCAGGTTTCACGCACGTTTTATGCGCGCGGACAAACCGGACAACAGTTGTTGTTAGGCTGTTATCAGGCGCTCTGCCGACAAATCGCCGCCGGGACGGTCCGGATGTTTCCGCAGACGGAAATGCTGGACGTGGTGATCGTCGATGGTCACGCCAAGGGAATCATCACCCGAAATCTGCGCACTGGGAAAATCGAGCGGCACTCCGCGGATGCGGTCGTCCTGGCGACTGGCGGTTACGGAAACGTCTTCTATCTCTCCACCAATGCGCGCGGATGCAATGTCACCGCGACTTACCGCGCCTACAAAAGAGGCGCACTGTTCGCCAACCCGTGTTTCACCCAGATTCATCCCACCTGCATCCCGCACGCCGGAGATTATCAATCGAAACTGACCCTGATGTCGGAATCGCTGCGCAACGACGGCCGGGTCTGGGTGCCGAAGAGCAAAGAAGATTGCCAAAAAACGCCTAACGATATTGCCCACGCGGGCCGCGATTATTATCTGGAACGCAAATATCCAAGTTACGGGAATCTTTCGCCCCGCGACATTGCTTCACGCGCAGCCAAGGAAGTGTGCGATGAAGGCCGCGGGGTTGGGCCGGGAGGTCGCGGGGTCTACCTGGACTTTGCCGACGCCATCAAACGGCTCGGCCAGCAGACGATCGCGGAACGTTACGGGAACTTGTTTGAAGTTTACGAAAAAATCACCGGCGAAAACGCCTACCAAGTGCCGATGCGAATCTATCCGGCGATCCATTACACCATGGGAGGATTGTGGGTGGATTACAATTTGATGAGCAACGTGCCGGGATTATTCGTGATCGGTGAAGCAAATTATTCAGATCACGGCGCGAACCGCCTGGGCGCGAGCGCGTTGATGCAAGGTTTGGCGGATGGCTACTTCGTCCTGCCGAACACTCTTCCGACATACCTGGCCGGGCAACTCGGCCGGCGCCCTTCTACGGATGGCCCGGAATTTCAAGCCGTGGAAAATGATGTCCGCCAAAAAATCGGTCGATTGCTGGAAATTAACGGCAATCGATCGATCGATTCGATTTATCGCGAGCTGGGCGCCCTTCTCTGGGACAAATGCGGCATGGCGCGAAACCAGCAAGGTCTCGAAGAATCCCTGGCGAAGATTCCGCAATTACGACACGAGTTTTGGCACAACGTTCGTGTCCCGGGAGATAACGAGGATTTCAATCAGTCGCTGGAACGCGCCGGCCGGGTCGCCGATTTTTTGGAATTCGCCGAGCTGATGTGCATCGATGCCTTGACACGCGATGAATCGTGCGGCGCGCATTTTCGCGAAGAACATCAAACCCCGGAAGGCGAAGCGCTGCGGGACGACGAACATTACGCGTCGGTCTTTGCGTGGGAATTTCTGGAGGCGAACGGGAGCGTCGCACAACCGAAACTGCACCGTGAGCCGCTGCACTTCGAAACCGTGCACTTAACGCAAAGAAGCTATAAATAAGTTGAGAGTTGAGAGAAAATAAAACCACCCCCTGAACCATGTTTAACTTCGAAAAACTCGCCGTATGGCAAAAAGCAATTGTGTCCGCTGATCTCGTTTAGGAAATAAGTTGAGAGTTGATTGTTGAGAGCAAGAAAGACCCCCCAATATGTCTAACTTCGAAAAATTAGACGTCTGGCATAAAGCGATTGAATTCGCAGATCTCGTTTACGATCAAACACGCCACTTCCCGAGCGATGAACGTTTTGGTTTAACAAGCCAAATGCGCCGAGCTGCCGTATCAATCTCCTCAAACATCGCCGAGGGCAGCTCACGCATGTCCGATTCAGACTTTCGACGTTTTGTGGAGATCGCGACGGGCTCGATTTTTGAGGTCGTTTCCCAGTCATTTATTGCCCGTCGCCAGGACCTGTTGAACGAGGAGTCGTTTAATAAATTGTACGCAGGTGCGCAACAGATAGGCCGTATGTTAAGTGGGTTACGAAAATCGCTGACCTGAACGGTGCACCGATCGGTTATGCCATCAACCATCAACTCTCAACCATCGACCACAGATAGGCCGTATGTTGAGCGGATTACGCAAATCGTTGAACCGGGCCCGCTAAATCCTTTTTTTCAAATGAATCCTCTCAACTCTCAACTCTCAACTCTCAACTTTCGACCATCAGCATAGCCGTGAATTTCTCGTTAAAAGTATGGAGACAGAAAGATAGCAGCGCTCCCGGTACTCTCGTCTTCTACGACGCCCCCGATATTCCGTCACGGGCGTCGTTTCTGGAGATGCTGGATATCGTGAACGAGCGGTTATTGCTCGACGGCAAAGAACCGATCGCGTTCGATTCCGATTGTCGCGAAGGAATTTGTGGAACGTGTTCGCTGACCATTAATGGCGAACCACACGGTCCGGATCATCCGGGCGCAGCCTGCGAGCTTTATATGCGGAAGTTTCGCGATGGCGAAACAATCACGGTCGAACCGTTTCGCGTAAAATGTTTTCCGATTATTAAAGATTTGGTGGTCGATCGGAGCGCACTCGATCGGATTGTGCAGGCTGGCGGATTTGTTTCGGGCCGGACCGGGTCAGCGCCCGAAGCCAATTCGATTCTGGTTCCAAAACAAGACAGCGATCTGGCCATGGAAGCCGCCGCATGCATCGGTTGCGGCGCCTGCGCCGCCGCTTGCCCAAACGCATCGGCGATGTTGTTCACTGCGGCTAAAGTTTCTCATCTCGCGTTGTTGCCACAGGGCAAGACGGAGCGCAGCAAACGAGTCGTGAAAATGGTCAGCGTGATGGACGCAGAAGGCTTTGGGAACTGCACCAACACCTACGAATGCGAAGCCGTTTGCCCGGCGGAGATCAGCGCCAGTTTTATCGCGAAACTCAATCGAGAGTACGCCCGGGCCAGATTGCGGCGAAGCCTCGGCGACTAATACCGGCGCGATCCGAAATCATCACGCCGGAGGGTTGGCCGACGTGGCATCTGCTTACCGCGTTTCGCAAACAAATGTCCATACCCGGGGGTCGAGTTGGTCATGCGCGCGTTTGGCCATCGCTTCGGCATCGGTTCCCGGTTTAATCACCGCGAACATCGTTGAACCCGAACCGGACATCATCGCGGCATCCGTTTCGGGCTGTTCCAGAAGCCAATGTTTCATTTCGGCAAGGAAAACGAATTTTTCAAAAACCGGCCGTTCGAGATCGTTTACGAAAGTTCTGCCATCAGATCTCTGAAGTTCGTATTGAATTCCGGGTAGCGGTTTGGATTTTTCCCAACGTCCGTAGGCCCACGCGGTCGGGACACCGAATTCCGGCTTCAATAACAAAAGTGGCAGGTTTTTTGAAATCTCCGGCGCGACCAATTCTCCGCGGCCTTTGCACATCGCGGCGGATTCAAAGATGAAGAAAGGCACATCCGAACCGATTTCTTCGGCCATTTTTGCGAGCGCTTCGCGTGGCAGATTGGTTTCAAAAATCCGATTCAAGGCCAGCAAAGTCGATGCGGCGTCGCTGCTCCCCCCTCCCAGACCTGCGCCGTGCGGGATTTTTTTGCGAAGAGAAATCGAAATGCCTCCGGTGCATCTCGTCTTTTCCAAGAAAAGTTTTGCCGCCCGGACCACGAGGTTTTCATCGCCTTTCGGCACCGTGGCGTCGTCGCAAGTCAAGTCGATCCAGCGGGATTGCCGCCGGAACTCGAGCTCATCGAAGAGCGAGATCGGCGCGATCAACGTCTCGATTTCGTGAAATCCATCATTGCGTTTTCCCAGAACACGCAGGGAGAGGTTGATTTTAGCGGGAGCCAGAACTTGCACCGCCTTCATTTCAATTGTCATATCAGGCGACTTGTCATGCCGGGCGACTCGAGACATTTTTCATGATTCGTATTTACCAAGGGCCACCGAAACTGAAACGATAAGAGACTTTTCCACTTCGGTCGAAATGACAATTAGCCGCGCCCAATGACAAAAAACACGGACAAAATCATCGTCGCGCTCGATGTGCCGACTAAAAAACAAGCGCTCGGTCTGGTCGACCAGCTGCGATCGCAGATTTCTTTCTTTAAAATCGGTCTCCAGCTTTTTACCGCCGCTGGGCCGGACGTGGTCCGCGAGGTTCGCGCGACCGGAGCGAAGGTTTTCCTCGATCTCAAGCTTTACGACATCCCGAATACGGTCGGGCGCGCCGTGGAATCAGTGACTGACCTGGATGTCCAGATGCTGACGATCCACCTTAGCGGCGGAGAAAACATGGCCCGCGCAGCGGTGCAAGCTCGGAAAAAAACTTCCATTCTCGGCGTCACCGTTCTAACCAGTTTCGACGAACCCTCGATTCGCGAGCTTGGAATTCCATCGAAGGTGGAGGAACAGGTCATGCGGCTGGCGAATGTCGGTTACGCGGCCAGAGTCCAGGGTTTTGTCGTCAGTCCCGAGGAAGTCGACGTCATTCAGGTAAAATTTGGCGAGCAATTCCAAATTGTTGTCCCTGGAATCCGACCATCGTGGAGCGAGGCCAACGACCAAAAACGAGTGATGACTCCGCGCGAAGCCATTCAAGCCGGGGCCGATTATATTGTCATCGGCCGGCCAATTGTAGCTGACAAAAGCCCTCCGGAAGCGGTCGAGCGAATTGTGGCAGAACTTTGAATTTGATTCCCGATCCAATCGGTCGAGCAGGCGCACCACTCGCTGAATCAGCAAAATGGCAATCGGAGCCGTCGCCCGACACTTCTCTGTTCGCGAAGCTCGAGCTGATTCAGGACGACGATTCGTCGCGGCTGGCGGCGTTGAACATGGCGGTCGACGAAGCGCTGCTTGATTCCGCGACAGTTCCCGCGATTCGCTTTTACCGGTGGGATCATCCGGCATTGTCTTTCGGATATTTCGGGAAATTGTCCGCGGTTGAACAATCAGAGCGCGATTCGGTTCGCCGGTGGACCGGAGGCGGGATTGTTTATCACGGTGAAGATCTGACGTATGCCGTTGTCATACCATCAAACGATGCCGTATTCGCAGAATCGGCCACAGCGATTTATCGAAAAATTCACGAAGCGATGTGTTTGGCGTTGGAAGCAAGCGGCATCGCAGCCATTGTCACTTCGACGGCTTCAAAAGTTGCTACCGACGAACGCAGCTACCGTTGTTTCGAGAATCCGGTTCTGGCCGATGTGATGTCAAACGGCCGCAAGATTGCCGGCGCCGCCCAACGACGCACTCGACGTGGTCTGCTTCAGCAGGGCAGCATTCAGATTGGAGAACTAAACAACGATTTTGCCGCACGATTCGCAGGCGAACTCTCGACTCGGCTGGAATCGCGACCGTTTGATTCAGCTTTTCTAAATCAGGCCCGAGAGCTGGCCCAACGAAAATACGGTAACCAGGCCTGGCTGCGAAAATGGTAGGCGTCACTGGGAGACCTTTCACCCCGCCGAGTCAAGACTTCGGCGCCGGCGTCGACTTGCTTTGACTTTTTCACGCGTGCCGGTCATTCTGCGGTAGTGGAAACCTCTGTTCGCCGGGTCGCGGTCAGCCCATCTCATCCCCTTGCGGACGTGACTGCGTTGGTGCAACCGCACCTGGATCAGGTCGATCAACGGATCATCGCACAAGCGACGGCATTCGACCCTGCGATCGAGGGTTACGTGACCTACGCCATCGGCGGACGAGGCAAACGGTTGCGCCCGCTGACAGCTTTGCTCGCGGGCGGCGCCACTGGTGGGATCCAATCCGACCATGTCGACCTGGCCATGATCGTGGAATTGATTCATCTCGCCACTCTCGTGCATGACGATGTCATGGATGAAGCGGAACGGCGACGCGCCCAGCCCACCGTGAACGCGCGCTGGGGTAATTCGCTCAGCGTCTTGTTGGGTGACTGCCTGTTTGCCCACGCGCTAAGTCTCTCGACCCGTTTTGAGAATTCGGAGATCGGCCGCGCCATCGCCTGCTCGGCGAGTGAAATTTGTTCCGGCGAGATGATTCAGACCCAGCGCAGATTCGATCTCCAGCTTGGTGTCCACGATTATTTGAAAATCGTCAGGATGAAGACCGGATCGCTCTTTGCCGTGGCCGGCGAGTTAGCGGCGGTCATCAGCGGCGCCGATCAAAAGACAATTGAAGCCTTGCGCGATTTTGGGATGCGCGTCGGGACGGCTTATCAGATTTATGACGACTGTCTCGATATCGCGGGCACGGAAAGCGCCACTGGCAAAACGCTGGGAACCGATTTGCGTAAAGGCAAATTTACTTTGCCGGTTTTAATTTTTCTCGCATCGGCATCGGAATTTGAGCGGGCCCGTTGCTCCAGTCTCATTTTGGACGGTAAATGCCAGGAGATGACGGAAATTTTAGTGAATCGTTCGGCCAACGGTGCGCTCGATCAATCCGTGACCGCCGGATCCGAACTCATTCGCGAAGCGCAAGGCGGGATCGAGATGCTTCCTCCCAATCCCTACGTGAAAGGATTGTTGGCATTTGGAAATGCGCTGCGTGAAATGTTTGACCAGTTACGCACCTGATTTGATTTCCCAAAACCGTTTCAACTCCCCCACCATTCGCCCCCCCGGACAACAGCCGCGCATCCGCGAGATGCCGGCAGAAGAGCGGCCGCGAGAAAAACTCGCCGCTCACGGTGCGACGGCGCTGACCAGCGCCGAGCTGATTGCCATTCTTCTTCGCACTGGCATTCCCGGAAAAAATGTAATCGAGGTCGCGCGCGAACTCCTGCAAAAATATGGATCGCTCCGGGGACTGAGTCGTTGCAGCGTCCAAGAGTTGTCCCGGATTCGCGGCGTTGGATTTGCCAAAGCAGTTCAACTGGCCGCCGCCTTTGGCCTGGGCCACCGTCTGGCGTCCGAAGCCCTCTCGAAGCAAAAGATCGATTCACCCGAAATCGTCAATGAGCTGGTCGGCGCAGAAATGCGAATGCTTCGAAAAGAATCGCTTCGGGTCATTCTGCTCGACACTCGCTATCACTTGATTGGAGTGGAGCAGGTTTCGGTTGGAAGTTTGAACGAAAGTATCGCACATCCCCGCGATATCTTTCATCCGGCAGTCGCCGCAACCGCGTTTGCCCTCATCGTTGTTCATAATCATCCTTCCGGTGATCCATCCCCCAGTCAGGCCGACCATAGTTTGACCAGACGCCTGGCCGAAGCGGCCGACCTGTTGCAGATCAAGCTGCTCGACCACATTATCATCGGAGAACCTGCCGACGGGAACCCCGGCTACTTCAGTTTCAAGGAAGCAGGCGTGCTCTAACGCGAGAGGTCAAATCAGATCCGGAAATCATGAGTGACGTGAAGATTCACCCGACAGCGGTCGTTAGTCCGACTGCCGAAATCGCCCATTACGTCCGGATTGGTCCGTACTCCGTAATCGGCGCGCACGCTCTCATTGGCCCGGGAACCGCGATTGCTTCACACGTAGTCATTGAAGACCACGTCACCATCGGCTCGGGCAATACCATCGATCACGCGGCAATTATCGGCACTGCACCGCAAGATCTCTCCTATTCGACCGATCGGAAAACCCGGGTGGTGATCGGTGATGGAAATGTGATTCGCGAACATTGTACCATTCATCGGGGCAGCGCCGACGGCAGCATCACGAAAATCGGCAATAAAAATTTTCTCATGGCCGGCGCGCATGTCGGACACAATTGCGAAATCGGTAACAACGTCATTATCGCGAATAATTGTTTGTTGGGCGGCCATGTTCGCGTGGATGAAGGTGCATTCCTTGGTGGCGGCTGCGTATTTCATCAACACACGCGGGTGGGACGGCTAGCCATCACTCAAGGCGCTTCGGCTTTTAGCAAGGACGTCCCGCCGTTTGTGATCGCCGCCGAGCGCAACTACGTCTTTGGACTCAATGTAGTCGGGCTTCGCCGCGCCGGATTCAACACGGAAGAACGCGACCAGATCAAGGCGGCATTTAAATTAATTTTCACCAGTGGGCTGAATGTTTCCGAAGGGCTGGAAAAATCGAAAACAATGAACTTTGGAAAAGTCGCACAAGAATTTCTCGATTTTGTCGCCAGTGCGAAAAAGCGTGGAATCTGCCCGCTCCAGCGGGGTACACCCGAAAGCGACATTTAAGCTGAATGCTTCTCGTCTTCCGCGCTGGCGAAACTTGACCGAAATATTCGGTCAAGTTTGAGCCCTTTGTTTTGTTCAAAACAGAGAAACGGGAATGACGCAACGGCCGTCGCTCCATTATTCCAGCGCAAGCAAAGCGAGGAGACGGCCGGTTTTTCCCTTTTCGGCGCGGTACGAATAATAACGACCGAGATGGCAGGCCGTGCAGATGCCGCAATCGTAGACTTGCTTCACGCCTAACGAACTCGCATGGCGCACGATTTCAGCCGCAAAATCAATCTCGTAATGCGGTGGCCGGATACATGGACTCAGCTGGACGATCAAGTCTGCCGGATCCGATCCAAAGTGATCGCGCATTTGCTCGATTGCTTTCGTGGTAATCGACAATTCTGTGCCTTTCTTTCCCGAGTGCAGCAATCCAATCGCGGGCGTCTTTGGATCGACGATGTAAACGGCGCCGCAATCGGCTACGCGAATTTCCAGGACAACGCGCCGCTGATTGGTGATTAGGCCGTCACAGCCTTCGAATTCACGGTCATGCGAAACAGACGCATCGATGACCGCAATTTGATCCGCGTGAATTTGCTCCGCGGTCAGCAACGGCCAGTCAGTCAAACCAATCTCGCCGCGGATTTGACGATGAGCCTTTTCCAGGCGCTTGAGTGCTTCGGCCTTGTCCTGCGCCACTTCGATTCCAGGAATTCGATGGGTAAAACCATGCCGAACGCCCGGGATTTTTAATGAATCAAACTGCTCGAACAATCGTTGCGCCATCCCTTACGACTGATAATCGGCGCCTAACCGCTCGTCATTTTCCGCCGGTGGAACGCGACATGGTCGTGACCGACTCGGTTTCGATTGACGAAATGCTGCGCCGTCTGCCAACCGCGTCCCGATCGCTTCCCGTATCGTAACGCCTCGACCTCGTCGCATTGGGAGCGATCCCATCGAAACTTTCGCTGTAGACGGACGCCGCGCCGGTTGCGCGATCGAACTCCGCCAGCGACGAATTATAACCGAACAAAGCCTGCAAACGCGTCGATTGAGCAGTCGTCAACTGGACCTGTGCATTCAACACATCCAACTGCACACCCGCCCCCGCGTCCAAACGCGCCTTGGCCAGACGAACAGCCTCCTCCGCCTCCTGCACGTTTTTTTCCTGACTTTCGATCAATTGCTTGTTTTGGATCAGATTGGAATAAGCCTGTTGAATCTCCAATTCGACCTGACGAACATCGTCGTCATACGTGATTTCTGCTTCCTGCAATAAGGCACGCTGTTGTTTGACGTTGCCATAGGCGAGTCCGCTGTCCCAAATTGGCCAACTCGCTACCGCCTGAGTCGTCCATCCTTTGGAGATGTTTGAGAAAAATCCCGGATTAATTTCCGAGCTAATCCACTCTCCGCCACCATTAGCGACGACCGTTGGCAAAAATCCGCCGAGCGCCACGTGCACCTGCTGGATCTGATTCCACACATTCGCTCGCTGCTGTTTCAAAAATGGCCGGCGTTGTTTGCCCATCTCAATCGAATCGACCAGCGAAATATTCCGATTTGAAAATGGCATCTGCCCGAGTGCGTCCAGCGGCGGATTATTTCCCCGCAACGGGTTAAAATCGAGTCCGAGCGTCTTGGCCAGCTGGATTTGGGCAATTCGCAGATTATTGATTGCCGAGATCAGTTGAGGAATCTGGTTGTAAAGGGCGACCTCCGCCTGCAATACGTTGAATCTCGGGACCGTTCCCGCTTCAAAACGGTTTTGCTGATCCTTTAATTGACTCTCGAGCAGGTGAACAGATTCCTGCTGCACTTTGATCAGTTCCTTATCGAGAATCACTTGATAAAATTGCGTCTTAACGGTCGCGATCGTTTGGTCGAGAATGTTTCGAAATCCAAAGTAAGCGCTGTCGCGCTGGAAGAATGTGCTGCGAACGTTGGACCAAAGACCGTAGTTAACGACCTGTTGCGTACCGATCACTTTAATGTTGTAGCTATTATCGCTCCGTAGGTTTTTAAAACCGCCGAAACCGCTGCCGCTTCCACCCCCTCCGCCTCCACTTCCGCCCGAGCCAACCCCAAGGTTACTATTGGAATTAAGATTCGGATCGGTCCACTGATACGTCGCGGTCGGCACAATTTGCGGTAAAGCCTGCGCGGTCACGCTGATGATCACCCCTTTCGTTCGCTTGATCTCTTCCAGATTGCGCAGGATGTCCGGGTTGCGCTGAAGCGCTATTTGAATGGCCTGATCAAGCGTGAACTTGGGGACGCCAGCGTAAGAACCCTGTTCCTTGTAGATGCTCGTCGCGCTGGGCGCTTCTCCAGCCCTCGGCGTCGGGCTGGGTTGGCCGGGGGCAGGCGGCGTCGGGCTAGGTTGGCAGAACCCGTTTGAAATGAGAAAGCAGCCCAGCCACACACCGAGGCTTATCAGAATAAATTTTCTTTGCATGAACGAGATGTCAGTCAGTCTGGCAATTAGATGCGCCGTTCGAGCGCGCGGATTCAATTATTATACTTTCCGCCGTCTAATACCACTCTCACGAAAAGAATCACAGCCTTTCGTTTGGCAGAAATCATAAATTTTTCCGTAGACATGAACCCAGGCTTTCTGTTCTTCGGGGCTGAGATGTTCCATGATTTTCATCAGGTTCCCGACCATCTCCTGCCGGATCCGCCGGACCAGTGCCGATCCTTTGGGAGTGATGCAAACCATCACTTTGCGGCGATCGTCCCGAGCGATCGAACGAACCACGTAGGCTAGATTTTCCAATCGCGCGACCAAACCACTCGCCGCCGCTGTGGTGTGTCCCATCTTCTGGGCAATCGCCGTCATGGTCAGGACTTCTTTGCGATCGAGGTACGTGAGCAGAAAGAACTGCGAGAACGAGACGTTTCCGGGCGCAAGTTCCTTGCACAAGTGCAGGAGAAAACAACGCTGCATCTCCAACACGATGTGGGAGAGCCGTTCCGCATCGGCGTGTACTTCATCGTTCCGGGTTCGTGGAACTGCCGAGACAGCTGCGGTATTCAAGCGCTCTAAGCTAGAATGGGCCGGTATCCTGTCAAACCGGCTGCCTCCGACAAAACGGATTAGTCCCACACCTCCACCTCAATCTTCTCCCCGGCGTTTTTCGATTTTCCCGGTTCGAGGCGAAACAATGCGTTCGACTGACTCAAACCGAAAACAGCATGAGATTCCTGACGACCCATCGGGGTAAACTTCCTCGATTCGAGTTTGCCACGGAAATAATGGGCGCGGTCTCCGTCATTGGTCAGGTCGACCGACAACTCGGCCGGAAAACGCGGCAGCGATAATTCCGCTGCCCCCATCAGTTTCAAAATTGCCGGCCGAACGAATTGCAAAAAGGTGACAAAGGCCGACACCGGGTTGCCGGGCAGACCAAACACAAAGCAGCCGAGACGCCCGAACAGAAATGGTTTGCCCGGTTTGATCGCCACTCGCCAAAGATCAATTTTCGCGCCGAGCGAGCGCAACACGGATTGAACCAGATCGTGTTCTCCGACAGAAACACCGCCGGTCAAAATCACGACGTGATTTTGCGCCGCTCGCTCCAAAGTGTTTCGCAACGCGACCGCATTATCCGGGCAATGCTCAACCGAAGCGACCGCCGCGCCGCAACGCTTCACCAGCATTTGCAGCATGACCGAATTGCTGTCGTAAATCTGCCCTGGTTGAAGTGGCTGACCGATTGTCGCCAATTCATCACCGCTCGAGACAATGGCCACTCGCGATTCGCCGCCGACAGCCACATCGGCCAAACCCTGGGAGGCGAGAACGCCAATCGACGCGGTGCGAATCCGTTCTCCGGCTTTCAAAATTTTCTGGCCCTTGTTCAAATCGCATCCGCGGCGCCTGATGAATTCCCCCGTCTCCACATCAGTGTTCAAAACGATTTCATCTCCGGCGCGCGTGACATCTTCCTGCATAACCACCGCGTCCGCGCCGGCGGGGATCGGCGCGCCGGTGAAAATCCGAACGGCTTGGCCTGTCTCAATTCGCAATTTGCGATCAATTCCAGCCGGTTGTTCGCCCGCAATTCTGAGACGTCGTCCAGATTTCGCCTCGCTCGCTATTACGGCGTAGCCATCCATCGCCGAGTTGTCGAACATTGGCAGCGCCAGGCTCGCAAAAACATCGGTTGCCGCGAACCGATCGAGCGCCTGCAAAATCGGCACCCGACGAGAAGGCAGCGGAGAAACGAGCTCCAGGATTTTGGCGCGAGCTTCGGATTCGCTGATCATCCGGACTTAATCAGTCCGCTATTCGCAATCCGCAATCCGCAATTTTCTCGAATTGGCAATTGGCAATTCTCCGCCATATTCTCGCCGTTACCGCTAGATTGGTTCAAAAGCGCCGGTATGGCTTCGGGCTGCCAGTTCGGCTCGGACCATTGGTGAGGTGGCTGAGTGGTCGAAAGCAGCGCTTTGCTAAAGCGCCGTACCCCAAAAGGGTACCGAGGGTTCGAATCCCTCCCTCACCGAGTCAACTCACAATACTCTACGAGTTGAGCCACGTTTTGCGTTGTCAGTCCGGAGATTCGAACCTCGGTTCGACTGGTGGGGCGCGCAGCGCAGGGTTAAAAGCGAAGCTCTAAGGCTAGAGCCAATGCGTAGCGTTGGATAATCCCTCCCTCACCGCGGCTTTTTCCCTCGTAAGCGACGCGCGCGGCCCGAAAACGTTGCAAAACGTTGCGTTTTTGCCGTGGATTTCGCGGCGCCCTTGGCGCCTAGCGGTCTAAAACCAAAGCACGGTTCGCGGGGCGCGAACTTTACGGCGGGAGGCTGCGAGCCTCGTGCGAGTCGGTCTAGGGAAGCCGGCGCCAATGTTTTGATGAAAACTGAGCCGCGGGGCGGGGCGAGGACGGACGCACCCTAACAGCGTGGCGCGTAAGATTCGCGTTCGCACGTCCATGGCGCTTTGATCGCAGCGTTGTGCGAGCGCTCACTATTCGTTCCCCGCTCTCTTGATCCTTCTCGACGATTTTGAGATCACAGTTTGTGATCTTCAATCGGGTCGACTAACGGCGCCAAGGGCTGCTGGTAATTGTGCACCAACCTGGTGCACAAATGTGTTAACAGGAGGAGCGACGGAATTTTTTGCGCGGCGTCTTCGGCTGTCAGGGAAGAAACGTGACAGTTCCGGGCTTCAGCTGTGAGAGCGAAGCGATCAACGCCGCATCAACGCTCGAGTGTCAGCAAGACGATTTGAACGCGCGCGCAACGCGACGATGGCGATCTTGTATTTCCCGATGTTCTGCTGGTGCACCATGTTGCTGTCCATCGTCACTAGGACGTCGAATCCAGCTTCGGCTGCTTTGGTAAGCAACTTGCCATTCTGAATGCCGGTCCAACCTAACGAGGAAACGGAGTCGGTCTGATGCCCCGGCAAATCCCGGCTCAACCGCCAGTCGAGGTTTTCGTCCAGGAGAAGACGCATTCAGGAGGCGGCGAGCGCATGCTTCGCGCGCTTCTTCGAGAAGGGCAATGACCTGTTCGCGCTTAACGCTAGGAAAGCCTTCCAAAAACTCCTCGATCGAATCGCCGGCTTCCAAATGATCGAAAAGGCCTTTCACCGGTACGCGCGTCCCGACGAAGACTGGCTCGCCGCCGAGAATATCCGGATTTTGCGAGACGACCTTGCTCATTGGTCTAATTGTAACTCCAAACCCCCAAATCTCCAGCGCTACAAGCTCGAGATCTGTTTCAAGGCGTAGTAACCAAGCCGGCAACCTCGCTATCGTCCCCGAGCCATCCAGCGTCGCGCTCGTATTCGCGTTGGGACTGAGCGTCGATTCAACTCATCAGCGAGCTTTGCGAAGCTAAGCCGTCTTCCATTTCGTCGGCGACGGAGGGAGCGCATCAACTGCACGACCTGAGATTTGGTGCTACCAGAGTTCTCATACGACGCAACAGTTCTCACCGGCGGCACCTGGACGATAGTGCGCAGCGGAGGGCTGAGCGGAACGCAATCGAGTACTTCCACCTACGGCTATGCTGGCATCGCCGCCGGAATCAAAGTTTACGACGGAGCGACCGTCGACGGTGGTATTCCGCAGGATGACCTCTTTTTCAACAACCTCGCCATCGTCCCCGAGCCATCCAGTGTCGCGCTCGTATTCGGCACGGTCACAGCCGCTGCGTTCATTCGCTGCGCTAGACGTCGTCGTCGAGTGCAAGGCCACTAATTAAAGCGGACATCGCTGCCGCCGCCACTGCGGCTTTACATCGAGACCGTTAGCAACGTTCTGGATCGCAGTTAAAAGCGAATGTCTAAAGTGAAGATCTGACCCCAGTTCTCCCGCACGTTTTCACATTGCGCGCCCGCGAGTCCGTTGACGTTGCCACAAACTGCGCGTGATCAGTGGTTAGGCGCGCTCTACGGATGGCCGAGAGCGAGCAAACGCGAGCGAAGGCCGACACGACGCAACGGCCGCGAGCCACAAATATTGGCGACCCCAGACTTTCGTGCGCTCACTATTCGTTCACCGGAGGCTCGATCTTTAGCGGCGTTAGGATTGTTGCAAACGCTTCAGGAGTTAAACTCGGCCGCGAAAAAATGTTTCCGCTGCACCCACTTGAAACCTTCGTGTTTCGTCATTGCAGCGATCTCGATGGGCCCGCCCACGGTCTTCGGTCGTGCAATCGAAAAGCGGATAAATCCTTTTGTGGTTTCGACCATAAAGCGCGCCAAATCAATTGCATCCTGAATTGGTGCAGCTGGGAGGATCAAGTTCTCATAGATATGCGGGATGAGCTTATTGCTGGCTTCGGCTGCTTGCTCCTTGGTCATTCCGAGAGCATTCGCCGCAGACTCGGATATTGTTCCAATGCCCAAGATCAGCCGGTTGAATGGTTCCATTTCCCCATTCCACAGAGGACCAAAGTTGCCTTCGGGTTGGATGCAGCAAGGCTCAAGAGCCTTTCCACCATCAAACGCTACTTGCCACACTTCCGGGAGTGCCCGCCCGCTTGAGTATCCGCACACGCGAAGCAGCAAGAAATACTTGAAGTCGACCTCTTTCGCCTTCTGGTCGAAAAATTCGTTAACCCGCGAATTAACAAACTCCATGGTGTAGTTCTTCCGGTCCAATTTCCAATCGGCGTGGGCTTTCATCCTCGCCCGCGAGTCGCCGCCGCAGATCTTTGAGCAGGGTGGCGATGGACGCGTTGCCGATTCCGCCGGAACCGCACGTCATTACGCCGATCGGCAGTCCCTTAACGAGGTTCACAATTTTATTCGCGTGTTCGTATATCTGGCCGGGTTTTCCGTCAGCTGTATAAAACGTCGTCGCGCTATCGGACGCCATGACGATCCCGTCGTGGATTTTTACGGATACGATTATGCTCATTTTGTTTGAACCCGGTTTCGCGGAACGTAATTCCTGGAGCCTGCCGGCCGTCTTTAGCCTACCCGAGCTTTACGCTTTTTCGAAATAGTCGCCGTCAATTTCTGTCGGTTTAATCACTCGCTAGGCCAGTAGATTTTTGTGAGAGGCAACAAGCCGCGGCCTTCGGCATCGAAACTTTCGTAATGCTGTTCGATCAACGCAGCGACATCGTCGAGATCCAGAAGCGTGAGGGGGATGTTGGAGCGCTCTGCCTCATATTTCGCTTCTTTGGAAAATCCGCCCGTGCTGATGTAGAGCGCGCGATCGCCTGGCCGAAGGCCGCCGACGAAGCTGCGGATTTCCTGCGATCCCATCTGGCTGCCCTTCCGGTGTTTTACTTCCGCCTTTATCCGCGGCTCCTGCAATCCAAGCCCGTCGGGCGAAGCGAAGACGTCGATTCCCCGATCGGGACCGAGCGGCGCCACGCGCGCTTTGAATCCCATCGCGCGTAGAATCGACGCCACGAGTTCTTGCATTTCTGTCCAATCGAGCTCGAGCAGCTTGTCTTTCAGGGACTCGTGCGCTTCCTCGGCCCGGTTTCTTTTGATCTGTTCGAAGTCCGTTTTCTCGATTGCTTCAGTTTCAGGAAGCGCCTTTTTTTCGCCTCGGATGGCGGTTTGAATGTCTTCCCAAGCTTCGGGGCTGATGGCAAAGAGCGTCAGCGTACTGCCGAGGGAATTGCGCGTGGCGGGCTCCAAAGCATCGCGAGAGACGCGGTGCTTCCAATCCACGTCGTGAAGATTCGGCATATTCTCAACGAGGCCGGGCTTGTAGTAGTAGTCGCTCTTGATTTCACCAACGAGATAGTTGCGTGTGTTTCCGTCGTAGGTAACGACGGCATCGCCTTTTTGCAGCACGTTGCAAAACTTATGAACGACGGCCGCTCCGCCGGCGGCGCGGCCTGGCTTTGCCTGCGGGTAAGCTTCGCGGTAGCGATGCTTAACGGCCTCCTGGGTCTTCAAAGGAGACAAGTCGCCCATCTCGCTCCATCCGATTGCGACATAGCCTTTAGCGAAATCCGAAATTCGATAACCGCCTTCGCCGGCTCGAATCATCCAAATGTTCTTGTTCATGATTTTCTTATCAGGCGATTGGCTTGGAGAAAGGCGTCTTGTTCGGCCTGTGTCATTGCCCGCCACGTCCCATTAAATCGAGTCAGAGAAAAATCGCGCTTCTTCCCACGGGAATTGATGTTGCCCTTCGGTGCTCCGGCCAGACTACTTGTTTCCAAGGCAGCAACAATCGTCCCAATGTTTCCGCCCTCTTTATAGACTCGAAGAGCTCGGGCAAAACTCTCATCTGAGGCGCGGCAGGCCCTCAGGAGTCGCGAACGCTTGTATTTGCCCTTTTCCTTGTTGGGATAAAGAACTTCCGTAGCGCCAATGATCTCCGGTTCGGACGCATTCTTGTCGCGCAGCCTTTTGGCTTCCTTGATGAACTTGTCGGCTTCGGGTCGTGAGTGGCTGTGCATAATCAGAGATCTCCTTTAAAGGCGCGGTCGAGGATGGAGGCGAGCAAGGCCTCCAATTCGGCGGCGGTCTCAACTTGCAGACGCTTCAGGGCGCTCACCTCAGCGTGCAAGGCGTCCAGCTCGGCCACGATCCGGCGCTGCTCGGCGAGTGGAGGGGTGGGGATCCGCGTTTGCTCAAGCTGTCCAACGTTGAGTGTTGGTTGGGCAAGTGTCCGTGTTGCGGAATGAAAATATTCCTGCGCGTCTTGAGATTTAAGAACATAAACGAGAAAATCTCGGTCAAGCCGTGGACTGGGAATGATTCGACAAACCGCGCGAGCGATATTTGCTCCGCGCCAGGAATCTGGCGCAATCCCGACCTTTCCAATCGTCGCGCCAACGACAGCAATCAGAACCTCTCCGCCTTTTAAGCGCGTTCGTCCGTAGGCTTTCTCAATCTCAGGGCTGATTCTCTTCGATGGGCGTGGGGGTGCTTCGACGAGGTCTTGGATTCGAATAAATGGAATGCCATCTTCCACTTCCGGACCTGGAACGAGCACGCCGTAAGAAATAGTCGTTCCATCAGCGATTAGATCGCTCAGTGGTTTGCTTTCCTTTATAGCGCGAAACCGTTCACTCGATGCAGTTGCGCCGAGCAGCTCAGCTTCTTCGGTGGATTGGTGGCGGAGGGTGCGGGCCTCGTGGATTTGACGGGCCAGTTCGCCTATCCGCCTCACCACCCTTTGCTGCTCCGCCAATGGCGGTAGCGGAATTTCCATTTCGGCCAAATCGTCAAACCGCAGTGCACTCCTGACAGAGCCGCGATTACCGTGAAAGTTAATTAGTTGGTTGCCGCGAGCGCTCTTGAGGAAGTATCGGAGAAACATTGCATCTACACGTTCGGTCGGAGCGAAGACGACATAAGCTGGACTGCAAATCCCATCCTGAATTGGGGAGGCCAGTCCAATCGAGCCGACGTTGATTCGATATGGATTGTAAGCAAAGCGACCGGGACGCAGGCGAAGATACTTTGATTTGTCGTCACTGGCTTCAACACCAGTATTTGTTACGCCTTCGGTGTTCGTCACGCCAAGCACCGGCAAACCATCGCCATCAAAAGAACTAATTTGGTCGCGCTCCTGGCGAACAACATCACCAATCTTTGCAGTTGGCCATGTCTTGCTCATGCCTGCTTCTCTAAGAGCCTTTGGACGTTCCCCATGATTTCGGCGATGCGTTGCTCTTTTTTCAAGATGTCGGCGGCGAGCTGTCCGGGGGGCAGATGCTTGATGTCTTCTTTGCCGCTCGGGTTTTTACGATCGAGATTGCAGCCATTCGCCAGGAGCTCGGCGGCGGGCACTTTCCAGGCCTGATCGTTTTCTTCCCGTTTGTTCCACCACGCAACCAATGGGGCGAATTCTTCAAACTGGATCGGTGCAGTCTTTGTGTAGTTTTTCCGGCCTTCGGGCAGCGGCTGCTCGTAATACCAGACCTGCTTAGTCGGGCCGGAGCGGTCGAAGAATAAGATGTTAGTCGGGATGCCAGTGTACGGCGCGAACACTCCGTTGGGTAATCGAACGATGGTGTGCAGGTTGAATTCCTTGAGCAGTTCTTCCTTGATGCGCGCGCACACGCCATCACCAAATAATGTGCCGTTAGGCACAATGACGGCGGCGCGCCCTGGCTTCGGCGCGCGTCGAAGTTTGCGCATGATGAGCTGCAAAAATAGGAGGGCTGTTTCGGCGGTTTGCTTGTCGCCTGGGAAATTCGCAAGGATGCCGCGCTCCTCTTCACCGCCGAACGGCGGATTCGTCAGGATGATGTCAACGCGGTCTTTGTCTCCAATTTCCGTGATGCGAACAGCGAGCGAGTTGCCCGCGCTAATCTGCGGCGATTCAAGACCGTGGAGTAAAAGGTTCATCTGCGCGAGCAGATAAGGCAGCGGCTTAGCTTCACCGCCAAAGATGCTGCGCCGTTGCAAGGTTTCTCGGTCCTCGACCGTCTTGCATCGCGGTTGTAGCTGCGAAAAGGCTTCAACGAGAAATCCGCCGGTGCCGCATGCTGGATCGAGTATTGTCTCGCCAAGCCGCGGGTTAGTCACAGTGACCATAAAACGGACAACAGGCCGCGGCGTGTAGAATTCGCCGGAATCCCCTGCCGCATCGCGCATCTCGCGCAACATCGATTCGTAAAGACTGCCGAGAGTGTGGAGTTCCTCTGTTGATCCGAAATGAATGCCCGCAACTTTGTTGATCACGTCGCGCAAGAGGTAACCATTGATCATTCGATTGATCGTTCCCTTGAACACAGTTGCGATCACGTCACGGCGATCCCCCCCATTTCGGCCTGTCAGTCCCCGTAGATAGGCGAACAGTCCCGGCCCACGTTTGCCGTCCGGCAAAATCGCCTCTTCGTTGTTCACGAAGGAAATCAGTTCATCGCCAGTGATACCGGCGGCGTTGTTCGCCCAATCGCGCCAGCGATAAGGTGCATCGATCGCTCTCTGGAACTTTTTGCCTGCTAGCTCGGCTTCCGTCTGCCGCTGAAGCTCGAGATCGTCGAGAAACTTTAAGAACATAATCCAGGTGAGCATCGGGAGCCGATCGAGATCGCCGTTCAGTCCTTTGTCTTTGCGCATAATGTCGCGCGCCGACTTGATGAGAGATCCGAGCGATTGGGCTGTTGTCTGCTTGGTAGGCTTTTTCATTCGTCAAACGAGAGCATTCTGCTGAGATGTTCCTCGAGTCGATTCCATCCATCTATCCACACAAGCCGCACTCCCAGATGGCGGACCAGGGATTCGAGCCATCTCTTTCGCGATTCGTTGTGTGGATCCGTCTTGATCCAGTAGTGTTCATAGCTTCTTTCATCGCGCCCACGGAGACGTAACTCGTGCACCCGATTCGCATGTATCCAAGCCAGCCACCTCCTGACGTTGGGATCTGAGAAGGACAAGCCAACGAACACAATCGACCGTAGAACGGCGGCTCCGATAAAAAGTGCCGCCTGCCATGAGAAGGCATTGTTTGCGAGCTGAAGATAAGCCGCCTCTGAAAAGACAAGCTTTTCCGCTGATGCCGAAGCGGCGAACCTCTTGAAGCCGCCCTCAATGTTCAACAAGCCGTGACAGAAGATATATGGTATCCGTGCCGCTTCTTGATACGAGATACCGCGCGTAACGCGGTTGAACATGCGAAGCGTCTTCGATGGCTTATTTTCTGAGCTCGACAAGCCTCGCACGCCGTTCACTAGCGCGTAAAACAGTGGCTCGGCATTGAACGATATGACAGCGGCAGGCTCTCGATCGGTCCCCGCAGTTTTCGAGACGACGCGAGCCAATTGCAAGGCGGACAGATCGGGATAAGACGCTGCGAAGAACTGTACGAAAGCTTCCCAATGGTGCGTCGGCAGTTCAGCCGGAGAAACGGCTGTCAAACCCTTTGCTATATTGGTCCACTCCTCGCCGGCCTTGTTTTTCAGATCCTCGTAGAGCAGTTCTTCCAGTTTTCTGATGAACTGGTCATCCGATAATTTCAGGCGATCCTTCGCTGCCTGAATAAGTGCATCGGCGTTGAAGTCATGCTTGAGAGACTTAGCCAGCGCGTCCGCCTTTGTTGCTTCTTTATCCTCCTGTATCAACCGATCGACTAGCTCCGACCATTCTGGAAATACGCCATTCGTTGTTCCTCGAGACGAACCAGCACCGATGCAGAGTGCCCATCCCATCTTCTGTGCTTTCTGAGCCAGAACACCTCTGCAGTTTTCCCAGGTGAGTCCGTAGTCAGCTCCTATAACCTTCAGTTTCATCGAAACGACAAGGCCTAGGCGGCGTACAACAGCGTCTGAAGGTCATTAACCGCTGCACGCAGCTTATCCGCCCCTCCGAACAGCCTCGCGATTTCAATAACATTGCCGCGCTCTGAAATCGGCGGAACCTGTAAGGCATCCGGCAGTACGAATTGAGCAGTCCCGTGTACCGCATATTTTTCGAGAAGCTCGTTAAGAATACTCTTCGCTTCCGGCTCGTATTGCTCGAAGAAATCCTTTCGCTCATGCAGCAAGCGTTCGGCCCGCTCGCGGCGGGATCGAAGGGGCGCGTTGAAAGCGACGTGGCAAAGGAGATCGAACGGATCTGCGTCTGGCTGATTAGCCGAAGAGGCGAGTTCGTCGAAGCTAATTCCACGTTCCTTTAGCTTCTCTATGATAGCTAAGCGATCGGCCGGGCTCGCCCACTGCTTCCGCAGCTCGGGAGCCGAGGCATAGAGCGTGCGCACCTTTTCTCCCGCATAATCAGAGAATTTAACCACGCGCAACTGTTTGCCATCGGGATCCAGTTCGTAGACCAGGTGAGATGCAATCTCGACCGCGCCACCGTCGTAGAAGTACTTCCGGCGCTGCACGTCTGGGCCTTCGTTGATGATCGGATCACCGAATGTCTCCCCTTCGGGCGCAGGCAAGCCATCGTCGATTATCTTTTCCTTCGTTTGTCTGCCCGCCGCATCGATCTCCTCTTCGCTGATGAATGCCGGCTCACCATCGAACTCCGTATCAGCAAACTGACGTGTCGCTGATCCGGTATAATCGATGATGTTGAACCAGAGCTTGCCGTAGTCGTCGCGCACGCGCGTCCCGCGTCCGATAATTTGCTTAAATTCCGTCATGGAGTTGACCACACGCGCCAAGACAATGTTCTTGCAGGTGGGCGCATCGACTCCGGTTGTGAGTAACTGAGAGGTCGTTAGGATCACCGGTGTTTGCGACTCCACGTCCTGAAAGCGGGAGAGATGACCGCGACCGATATCGCCTTCGTCGGCCGTAACCCGGCAAACGTAGTCGGGGAATTGCTTTACGAGGTCCGAATTAAGGTTGTTGAGAGCTTGGCGCATTTCCGAGGCGTGTTCCTGATCGACGCAGAAAACGATGGTCTTGGCGAAGCGATCGGTCTTTTTCAGAAAGTCGGTTAGGTGTCGCGCGATTGCCTCGGTGCGCGCGCGTAGGGCAACAGCACGCTCAAAGTCTCTCGTCTGATATTCCTCATCCGGAATCGCGCGCCCATAGCGATCAAGCTCGTCCTTGCTGGGGCGCCAGCCGGCGGCGTCCCATTCCGAGATAACGCGATGAACTCGGTAAGGTGCGAGAAAGCCGTCTTCGATCCCTTGCCGAAGGCTGTATTGGTAGATCGGATTCCCGAAGTAGAGATAGGTGTCACGGTTGTCCTCGCGCAGAGGGGTGGCCGTCATGCCGAGATGTGTTGCCGGTCGGAAATAATCCAAGATCTCGCGCCAATTGCTGTATTCGCGCGCGCTTCCACGGTGGCACTCATCGATGATGATAAGATCGAAGAAGTCAGGCGCGTATTCCTTATAAAGGCCGGGACGGCGCTCGTCCTTCGCCAACGCTTGGTAGATGGCGAAGTAGATTTCCCGGCTTTTTATCGCGTTGCCGTTCTCAATCTTTGCGCGCGCATCTCCGAACTGAGCGAAGATTTTGTCCTTCGGGTCGTCGATCAGGATATTGCGATCAGATAGGTAGAGGATTTTCGGGCGTCGATGTTCTCCGGCGCGGTTCCAGCGCGCGTTCCACAGTTTCCAGCAGATCTGAAATGCGACGGGTGTTTTGCCGGTGCCGGTAGCCATCGTCAAAAGAATGCGAGGCTTGCCAGTGACGATGGCTTCCACCGCGCGATTGATGGCGATCTCCTGGTAGTAGCGCTCACCTTGCCTGAGCGTGAAATTGATGGGCGTGAGTAGCTGGTCGATTTCTGCGTCGACCTTGAGATCTTTACCGTTCCGGTATCGCTGCCAAAGCGCGTCCGGCGTTGGATATTGGTTGATCTGCGTTTCCGTTCCGGTGAAGTAGTCGAACTCGATGATCTCAGCGCCGTTGGTTGCGTAAGCGAACTTTAGACCGAGCATCTCGGCGTATTGCTTGGCCTGCTGTAACGCGTCCGCTGCGGTTCTGTATTCCGCTTTCGCTTCAACAACTGCGAGCGGGAAATCGCGCCTGTAGCGAAGAAGGTAATCAACGCGCTTCGGCGGCCGGCGAATGAAGCTCTTGCCAACCGGAACGATGCGACCGTCGGTGATCGTCCGCTGTTCGGCGATCGAATAAGGATCACTGTCCCAGCCAGCCGACTGCAGCTTCGGCACGACTAACTTCCTGCAGGTGTCGGCTTCGGTCGGCATTCGTGGGCCAGACGGTAGCTGAAACGTCTGACAACTGGAAACACGGAAAATCGGGTCCAAGGCTAAGTGCCCGACGGCGAGTGTGTTCCCGGGAGCAAGGTTGGAAAGAAAACGCGCGTTGTTTTGCAACGGCGCGCGATCCTGGCTGCTCTGGGCGGAGGGCGTTAGTGTGCGGGAGGTGTCGTCGGCGGAGTGACGTTCGACTTCTGCGTTAGGCCGCTGATAAAATAGCTCTGCGCCACACTCATCCGCCGCCGTTCTAAGCCACGGCGGTTTCTAGCTGAACGTTGGAAATATCGCGACTTTCGGACGTAGCCCATGGCGCCGTAGAGGTCGGAGTCCGAACCGTAGGCCGGATTTCCGATCACGCCGGCAATGACGAGCGCGGTGTTCGCCGCGAGAGCTGCGACTTTCTCGTTGCGCGTCACGCGTTTGTTCTCGATCCGCGGTCCGAGCTCGCCACTGCGAGTCTTTGACCAGACGGGCAGATCCGCTTCGGCGATGGGGTTCTCGGCTTCGACGTCGTTCTGCATCGTCGTCACTGGGAAAAACGGCGAGATCATCCGGAGAAGCTCTTTTACAATCAGGTCGGATTGATGAAACAGATCGACGCGATGTAATTGCGGCGTCCTGCCGAAATGCGATCGTTCAGACGCTTTACATAAATATAGAATGCCTGAGAAACTCCATCCCGATGTGCGAGTCGGGCACGTCCATCTGAAGGTCGCCGATCTGGACCGCGCGCTCCGCTTTTACCGTGACGTGCTCGGATTCGAACTCACCCAGCGCTACGGCGACCAGGCGGCATTTCTTTCTGCGGGAGGTTATCATCACCACATCGGACTGAATACCTGGGAAAGCTCCGGCGGCACACCTCCACCGGCGCGAGCCACCGGCCTTTATCATCTGGCAATTCTTTATCCGACGCGCGCCGAACTCGCTGATGCGCTGCGACGGGTCTTGCGCGCCGGCATTTCCCTCGAGGGCGCATCCGATCACGGGGTAAGCGAAGCCATTTACCTGCGCGATCCAGATGGGAACGGTGTCGAGCTTTATTGGGATCGGACGAAGGAGCAATGGCCGCGCACACCGAACGGAGAACTCGCCATGGGAACTGCTCCACTCGATCTGGACGAGTTACTCAAACAAAATCGGTCCTGAGCAAATCCAGAAAGTCGCCAGACTGAAGACCGGACTGTCACCTTAATATTCGGCGAAATCTTGGAAGGCATTCTCGGCTTGTCACAATTCCAAGAGTGAGCTCGACGCGGAGCGGTTTGTCCGCTAGTCAGGAATCGATGAAAGGACTGCTGAAAGCGATCGTTGCGGGGCTACTGATCTGGGTTGCGATCAATCTGGTCACGATGGGATATGAGCCGGCCAAGGCCGGGTCGGTGATCGCGACCGTGGAAATCGTGCTTTCCCTTGTCGTGGCGATCCTCGCCTGTGTCGTTCTTCGTTGGCCCTAGATCTTCCTTCTTCCCTGATCCCTCTATCCCAGTCCTGATATTCGATAGTTGATCACGGCAATGACGACTGAGCAGATCAGGAGCGCCAACGAGGGTAACATTTTATGCACCGGGTTTTTCACCCGAAGATGAGTCACTAACGCCGCTCCCATCAAAATGGCGATGCCGGCACCGCCGACTACGGCAAAAAATCCGTGCTCGATCCCGATTAATAACATCAACGCGAAAGTCATCTTCAAGATGCCGACCAGGTCCCGCAACCAATCGGGTAACCCATATTGTTTAAATTCCTGGATAATGTTGTCGTAACGAACCACCCAGACGAAGAAAATCGAAGCCGCGACCAGCGCCTGTAAGGAAATTGTTAAATGGGGCATTGCCCAAGCGTAATTGGGCGAACTCCCTAACCCAAGCGGGGATTTGAGCAGTTTAATTTGCCGGCATCGCTGAGCTGATGAGAAGTTGAGGCGTTGAGCAGAAGAAGTTGAGGCGTTGAGCAGAAGAAGTTGAGGGGTTGAGCAGAAGAAGTTGAGGCGTTGAGCAGATGAGAAGTTGAGGCGTTGAGCAGAAGAAGTTGAGGCGTTGAGCAGATGAGAAGTTGAGGGGTTGAGCAGAAGAAGTTGAGGGGTTGAGCAGAAGAAGTTGAGGCGTTGAGCAGATGAGAAGTTGAGGGGTTGAGCGGAAGAAGTTGAGGCGTTGAGTTGATGAGAAGTTGAGGGGTTGAGCAGATGAGAAGTTGAGACGAGCAGAAGAAGTTGAGGGGTTGAGCAGAAGAGGTTGAGGGGTTGAGCTGATGAGAAGTTGAGGCGTTGAGAGAGAGGTTGAGGGGTTGAGCAGATGAGAAGTTGAGGAGTTGAGCTGGTGAGAAGTTGAATTCGTTGAGGAAGAAACTTGCGGATTGAAATGCTGAAGAGCTGAAGCCCAGACAAGATGAACCGTCTCCTGATCGCGCAGCTCTTCCTGGCCGCGGTCGTTTACGCGGACGATTTCAAACTCAGAGACGGAACGGAATACAAACACGTCAATATTTTGCGGGTCGAGCCCGATGGGATCATGGTCGAAACCAAAGCGGGCATCGTGAAACTCTTCTTTGCCGATTTGCCGAATGACGTTCAAGAAAAGTATCACTACGACCCGAAAAAGGCCGAAGCCTTCCGCTTTCGACTCGATGCGGCACGCGATGCGGCGGCGGAAGAATTAGCCGGAGCAAGGCAACGTCAGCAACAGAACAGTCCAACCGACGCCCGGAATCGTGTGGCGAAATCGTCAACGCAGCGCGCCTTAGCCGGATTGTCGTTGGAAGCGCATGAGATCGGCACGGCGGACGGCACCTATAACCGATGGTATATCGACTCGATTACTTACAGCCGCGATTTCCTCAGACAAAAAACCCTGCTCGTCACGGTTCGCGATTTCTCACGGAGCGTGCCGTTCGTAAATATTCACGTCTACTTCATTGCTCATCCAAATGAACGTGAAACGCCTCTTTTCGTTTACGGTCACGTGGTCGTTCCTGTTGAACTCGGTGGCGAGCTGGAAATTCGAGGAACGGTCGATGCGCCACCGCTTCCAGCTAATATTACCAACCTCGGGAACTTTCGGCTGCTCCATGGTTCGGACATCGACGGCTGGATCGTGGTCGGCGAATCCAACGGTCAAACATTCCAAACGCGCGCATCCAGGCAACGCTTGTTAGATCTGGCCCAAAATGATCCCCAGCGGCTCGCCGAAATGGCGGCCGATTACGACTCGAGCAGACGACTCCACAGACTGACCGTCCCCCGTTTTTAGAATCACAAATTCAAACACCCGCGATGGATTGTTCCGCCGCGGGTTTTGAAATTTAGAATGCTGAAACGAACTATTTCTTTTTCGTTTCCGACTTGGCCGCGCCTTTGTCGGCTTTCACTTCCACTTCCGTCGCGGACATCGTGTAAGTGATTGTCACCTTCGAACCGACTTTGAGGTCGCCAGTGACCTTGGTATTCGCGTCCCGGGCGATCTCCCACTTCTCTTTGCCCTTCTGGACCGTGACCGACGAGTCGTTCATTTCCAGAACCGGTCCGGTGACCTGATAGGTTTTGCCACCGGCCAAAGCGACGCTGCTCAGGGCCAAGCTGGCCGCGGCCACAATACTGAATAAGGTTAATTTGCTCATAGCTCGATTAGATCGAATCGACTTCCATTGAGGCAAGACTTTGTATCCGTCGCGCTGGCCAACATTCAGCGATTGCCCTTGTCAGCCGGAAAACAACGCGCGTAGCCTCTCTAATAACACTAAATACTATGGACGAACTAATTAATCTGGTTGTGCAAAAGACCGGCATCAGTCAGGACGATGCCCGGAAAGCCGTAGAAGTGATCGTCGCCGAATTGAAAAGCCGCCTGCCCGCTCCGCTGGCAAGTCATGTGGATTCATTCCTCGCCGGAGGCATGAGTGGCGGCATGGGCGGCCTCGCCGGCGAAGCGGGTGACCTCCTCAAAGGCAAACTTGGCGGCCTGTTTGGCGGATCCAAGTAATCCCAGAATTCAGCTCAAACAACGGGCAACGGAATACTTCCATTGCCCATTGCGTGAGTTTGTCTGAGCAAACTCGGGTCGGTCGAGTAGGCACGAGTTATTGGTTGAAAATCGCTCAGCACAGACCGACGTTCTGCACGACCGCCGTTTCACTCGCAGGCGACTCCGCTCCAAAAAAAAAGCGGCGAGCGTTTCCGCCCGCCGCTGATTTAATTTCGTAAACTTTTTTTAGTTGCCGTTCTTCGAGGCGTGGTCTCCCTCACCGATCGCCTGTGCTTCGTCCATATACTTGCCCTTGGCGGTCTTTCCGTAGAAGCGCGAACCCATCTTATGGTAAACGTGCGTCTCGGTGTTAACCCAGACAAGATTGCCGCCGCCGCCCGGCGCCGGTGTTGATCGGGCAACTGCTTCGGTGCCAGTGGAAGTCTTTGCGGAGGCCGGAGCATTTGCCGCCGGAGTCGGTGTGCTCTTCGATTTGAAAAAGTCTGAGAGAGTTTTGTGCGGTGACGGCGATGCGCTCGCGGCCGGTGAAGCTTCTGCTCCTTCTTTCTTCTTTCGCGACTTCTTAGCCGGAGATGCTTCCGCCGTTGCCGGACTGGCCGCCGGTGAAGCTTCTGCTGCTTCTTTCTTTTTCCGTGACTTCTTAGCCGGAGACGCTTCCGCAGCGGCACTGGCTTCGGGCGAAGCCGCCGGACTGGCCTCCGCTTTCTTATGAGAGTGTTTCTTCTTGGGGGATGCCGAGGCATCCGGAGCTGGCGCGGGTGATTCAGCCGGAGCCGGCGATTGGCCGTAAACCAGGCTGACGCCCGCAATTGCGGTGCAAAGGAAAAGGACGAGACGTTTGGTGTTCATGCGCGCAGGCTAGTGAAACTCAACGACAATGGGAAGCGCGAAAAATCGCCCAAAACACAACCCGCCAACGCAGTAACGAGGGCTGGTATCAGTGGTCCGCGACCAGTTCTCGCAGGCAGTTGATCAACGCCTGAACCGGGAATGGCTTCTCCAAATATTTGACGTCGTTCTCAGTCAAAAACTGGCGAACGTTCGGATCTGTCGCGTAGCCGGTGATGAAAATAAAGCGGCCGAAAAGCGCCTGACGCATCCAAATCGCGTTGAGATAGAACTGATCGCCCCGAACTTTCGGCATCATCAAATCGCAAACGATCGCGTCGTACTCATGCGCGCGGATTTTCATCATGGCTTCCTCGCCATCGTAGGCGAGGTCGACGAGAAAATTCTCGTCTGCCAGAATCCACTGCAGCGCCCCTGCCAGCTGCTTGTCGTCATCGACGAGCAAAATCGCTTTTAGCTCGAGCGTATGAACTTCTTTGGCGTTTGGGGAAATATCCGACTCTGAACTCACGCAGGACCTCAGAGCAGGAGGCGGGCCGCTCGCCCCGGCTTAGTAACGGATTCCCGGATTTGTTCCGCGGTTTTGGATGTCCGCCTGCGCGTTCTGCAAGTTTTGTTCCGACTCATCTGATTGTTGTTGAGCGCGTTGTTCCTGCAAAGCGGCTATCCTTTTTTGCTCCTGGTTCCCCTGCCCTGCGGTTTGGGTGGTTTCGCAACCCGCGAACAGTGTCATCGACGCAATCAAGCCCACGAATTGAAGCTGTTTCATATCGCCAGTTTACAGCAAAAATCGCGCTAATTATAGTCGCGATTGCGCAGATGTTAGGCTGGGAAAGGTTCCGGGGCGAGCGCTTGGCGAAGACGGTTTCGGCGGTTAGCTTGTTCCACCTGTGCAAAAGGAGTTGCCTCAAATTCAAAACTTCATCGACGGTAAATTGATCGAGCCGGTCACGGGCAAATATCTCGACAACATCGAGCCGGCGACCGGAAAGCCCTATTCCCAAGTCCCGGACAGCGGGAAGGCAGACGTGGAGCAGGCGGTGCTGGCCGCCGAGCGAGCGTTTCCGGCCTGGGCCAAAACGCCGGCCACGGAGCGTTCGAAGCTCTTGCTAAAGATTGCGGACTTAATCGAACGCGATTTGGAAAAAATCGCCCGGGCGGAATCGATCGACACGGGCAAACCGATCACGCTTGCGCGTTCGCTCGATATTCCGCGGGCAGTAGCGAACTTTCGGTTTTTCGCGACCGCAATCCTTCACACTGAAAACGAAGCGCATGTCACCGATGGCGTCGCGTTCAATTACACCCTCCGTCAGCCGCGCGGCATCGCCGGGCTGATCTCTCCCTGGAATCTTCCACTTTATTTACTGAGCTGGAAAATCGCCCCGGCCATTGCCCTCGGGAACACCGCGATCGCCAAACCGAGCGAGCTGACGCCAATGACAGCTTATTTGCTGTGCCAGCTCGCAATTGAAGCCGGTTTGCCGAATGGCGTGCTCAATATTGTTCATGGCACCGGACCCAATGTGGGAGCAGCGATCACGGCTCATCCGAAAATCACCACCATTTCGTTCACGGGCGGAACTGTTACTGGGAAGAAAGTCGCCGAATCTTGCGCTCCCTTGTTCAAAAAAGTTTCGCTCGAGCTGGGCGGGAAAAATCCGAACATTGTTTTTGCCGACGCCGATCTCGACACCGCCATCGCCGGCGGCGTGCGCTCGTCGTTCGCGAATCAGGGGCAGATTTGTCTGTGCGGTTCGCGAGTGTTTGTCGAGAAACCGATTTACGAAGAGTTCGTCGCGCAATTCATCGACAAGGCCGCCAAGTTGCAACAAGGAGATCCGCTCGACGACAAAACTGAGCAGGGCGCCATCGTGAACAAGGCACAGCTCGACAAAGTGAAGTTCTACGTCGATCTCGCCGGCAAGGAAGGTGGCAAAATCGCGCTCGGCGGCGAATCACCGGAGCCGCCTAACGAACGAACCCGCGCCGGGTATTTCTTTTCGCCCACCGTCATTGTCGATCTTCCGGTCGGCTGCCGGACTAATCGCGAAGAAATTTTCGGCCCGGTCGTGACCATCACCCCGTTCGAGAGCGAAGAAGAAGTCATACGTTATGCCAACGACGTCGATTACGGACTTTCCTCGAGCGTCTGGACTCAAAATTTGAGCCGCGCCCATCGGGTGGCCGAACAAATTCATACCGGAACAGTCTGGGTGAACTGCTGGCTCGTCCGTGATCTTCGCGTCCCGTTTGGCGGGATGAAGGCCAGCGGTATTGGCCGGGAAGGCGGAAATGAGGCCCTTCATTTTTTCACTGAAGCAAAGAATATCTGTGTGGCTCGATAAGCTCGCTCAAGAGAAGAAGCATGGAGCCCATGACACCATGGCCGAGCGCAGAATAAATCAGAATTGTGCCGTTAACATTCGAATGGGATTCACGCAAAGCTCGATCGAATCTCGCCAAGCATGGTGTCGGATTCGAGGAAGCATCCACTATTTTCGGCGACTCTCTGTCTCTCACGATTCCTGATCCTGAACATTCGTTCAGCGAAAGCGCTTCATCACCATGGGCAGCACGTTTAATGGCAAATTGCCCGTTGTCGTCCACACCGACCGAAGCGATAATATTCGCATCATTAGCGCGAGACGAGCCAGCCGCCGAGAACGCAAGTTTTATGAAGAGGCCGAGTAAACCAACGCGAAACGGAGTGCGGGACGATTATGACTTCGCGCAAGGTGAACGTGGGAAATACGCCCGCCGTTATGCGCAGGGAACCAACGTCGTGGTTCTTGACCCCGATGTCGCGAAGAAGTTTCCCACCTCAAAAAGTGTAAATGCTTCTCTTCGGAAACTAATTCGTCG
>CAVWFP010000007.1:0-34815 GCA_963754325.1 uncultured Verrucomicrobiae bacterium | reverse complement strand
ACCGAGCCCGCCGGAAATCCGATGGGCGGACTCCGGCAGGGCGAGACTTACCTGGATAATTTCGGTTTCGGATTTCTGTTCGACTTCGATAAAATCTTCGGGCTGCGTGAGACAACGTTTCTGGTCACCATCTCGCAAAGAACCGGCCGGAGTTTGACCGCGGACGACATCGGCAACGCGATTAGCGTGCAACAGATATTTGGTGGAGGAGAAACGTTCCGCCTCGTCCAGATGCGCCTGGACCAAAAATTCTTGGACGATCGCCTCGAACTAATCTACGGACGACTCAGCACCACGGCCGACTTCATGAGCTCGCCGTTTTACTGCGACTTTGTCAGTAACGGAATCTGCGGTCAGCCGACGGCGCCGTTTTTTAACATGCCAAACGGGATCACGGCCTACCCTGCCGGCACCTGGGGGGCGATTGCGCAGTTCAATACCACAAAAGAGTTTTACGAAAAGGTCGGGGTTTACGACGGCGACCCGAATCGGGGGGACGATCGCCACGGCGCGAATTTCAATTTCGGAGATAATGGCGCGCTATTTCTGACCGAGGTCGGTTACAAATCGCAAACCGGCCTCTTTGGTATGCCAAGCCGGTACAGTTTCGGGGGTTATCATCACACCGGCGATTTTCCCGATGTCGCCAAAGACTCGGCTTTTCAAAATCTGTTTATTTCCGGCAAGCCCGGGAGGCTTCATTCCGGGCAGAACGGTTTTTATCTGGTCTTCGAACAGATGCTGCTGCGAAATCCCAACCGGCCGGAGACCGGGTTGAATGCATTTACTACTTTCGTCCTCTCTCCGGACGAGGATAAGAGCGCGATGCCCTATTTTTTCAATGGCGGTCTGATTTACGAAGGCCTGATTCCAAATCGGCCTAACGATAATACGTCGCTGGGATTTTATTCGACCATTTTCAGTGAGAGCATGCGCAGCGCCGAGCGCGCCGCCGGTTTACCAACTCAAACGAGCGAGACGGACATCGAATTGAATCACCAGCTCCAAATCAACCGCTGGCTCTATTTTCGGCCGAACATCCAATACGTGATCAAACCGAACGGATTGAACACGACATCGAATGCCCTCGTTCTCGGCCTTGAGATCGGGCTCACCTTTTAGTCTTTCGAGTCGGGCGAGGTGCCGGGTTTATTACCATGGGTTCGCGTCGTGCCCAGGCAAATCACGCCGAACGCCAGCAACACAACTCCCCAAACGAGATTGATATTCAGGCCGACCGAATTTCCATCGGACGAAACTGGCGCTCCATAAAAGCTCGCGATCACCAACAGGCCTCCAATAATTACAAAGAGCCAGCCCAAGGGAAGTCGGAGATCGAAATAAGCCATCGCGGTTACCAGAAAATCATGTTCAGGATTGCCACCAAAAACAATACCACAATCCCGATCGTTAGCGGTCGTTTATACCAGGCGATGTCACTCATGTCGCGGCGCGGGGTGAGCGAAGAGACAAGACCTTTCAACTGGTCATCGGTTTTTTGCTGCCTGGTGAGTAGCGAAACCACGATGGTCACGACAAAGCAGGTGGTCCAGGCAAAGATTGCCGTCCAAAAATTCTGCGCCATTTCGCTCGGGTAAACGTGGACTACTGAGCCGAGCCAGCCCCCTTTGACTAACGACACGGCGTCGTGCGGTTGAGTCAGGCCGTGATGAATAGCCGCGGCTAGAATTCCGCTGAGCAGACCAAAAAAAGCACCGTGGCCGGTGGCCCGTTTCCAGAACATTCCTAACAAGAAGGTGGCAAACAAGGGGGCGTTCACAAAAGCGAACACCAACTGGAGTAGATCCATGATGTTATTGAAGTGGGCCGCGAAATAGGCCGCGGCCACACTGATCACGATTCCAACCACCGTCGCCACCCGGCCCATCCAGAGGAGAGAATTGTCGGTCGCCTGCGGACGAATATGCGCCTGGTAAATGTCGTAGGTCCAAACTGTGTTGAACGCCGTGACATTTCCGGCCATCCCGGACATGAACGAGGCCATCAGCGCCGTAAGGCCGAGCCCGAGAATTCCCGAGGGAAAAAAGTGACGCAGCATCAGCGGGATCACCAAATCGAAATTCTGTGTGCCATCGGGTTTCAGCGGCAGCGTGAATCCGCCGGAGCTGTGAAAACTGAGCGCCAATGCGATCATTCCCGGAAAGATGACTAGAAACGGGAAAAGCATTTTTGGAACGGCAGCAACTAACGGCGTTCGCTCCGCCGCGCCCATCGACTTCGCCGCCATCGCCCTCTGCATCACTAAAAAATCAGTGCACCAGTAGCCAAAGGACAAAACGAATCCCAAACCCATCAACATGCCGAACCATTCCACCCCCATTGGGTTCGAACTGGCATGGGCCATGAATTTCCAGGAATGAGTAAACGCACCGGGCTGAAATCCCTGGGCCGTTGCCACCTCAGCCAGTTTCGCTTCCAGGCCGTGCCAACCACCCACTTCACGCAACCCCAGAAAAACGAGTGGAACAAAACCGGCCACAATCAAAAAGAACTGCATGACTTCGTTGTAAATGGCCGAGGTCAATCCGCCTAACGAGATATAGATCAGCACAACGATGGCCGACAGCCAAACACTGACGTGAAAATCCCAGCCGAGAATCAGATTCAGCAGCAGCGCCATCGCATACATCGAGATGCCGGATGAAAATACCGTCATTACGGCAAAGCTGATCGCATTCAGGCCTCTCGTTTTTGCGTCAAAGCGCATCTTCAAATATTCCGGGACCGAGCGCGCTTTCGATCCGTAATAAAACGGCATCATGAACACGGCGACGAACACCATCGCCGGGATGGCGCCGACCCAATAGAGATGGCTCGTCATGATTCCGTACTTTGCTCCGGAAGCGGCCATGCCGATCACTTCCTGCGCGCCGAGATTGGCCGAGAGAAAAGCGAGCCCGGCAACCCAGGTTGGAATCAATCTTCCGGAAAGAAAAAAATCCGTGCTCGTGCGCATGTGGCGCTTGAGCACGAAGCCGATGCCGAGAACGAACGCAAAATAAATGACCAGGATTGCGACATCAATGAGGTCCAGGTGGATCGGCTTCATCGAACCACATATTTGTGACCATTACTCGGAAGCTTGTAAAGCCTGCGGCTCCAATCCCTTAATTTGTCACGCGGATCATGCGTCAATCCGGCGCGAAATTTGGAAATCTGCCAGGGAGGGGACTCGAACCCCTAATCCTTGCGGAACCAGATCCTAAGTCTGGCGCGTCTGCCAATTTCGCCACCCTGGCATCGTTAATCCAAACGACTGATGAAGTGCGATTGAGCTTCGTGCTCGAGTGAGGTTGTGAACGCTCGTGCAATGCAAAGCAAGCCCCAAGCCCTCCGGTTGACCCGTAAAGACAATTTGAGCGCGATGCCGCGTCCAAATTTCCCCTGGACCAATCATCCAAACGCAATTTATTCCCGCGCGCGATTCTCGCAATCGCAGAGTCCCCACCCTCTATCTTTTGCAGGAGCGTTGCCACGAAGGTAATGCGCTAATTTGAAAGCAGAGGTTTTCGTTCGTCCTTCACACATCGCATTTCAATCGGCGCCCCACTCAGGCAGGCCTCGCACCAGTGTCGCTTGTTGCTTTTCAAGCCGCCGCCGAACACCACACCGCTGACAAACGAAAATTTCACAATTCTGCTTCAATCACGGGATAATCATTAGAAGTCAGCGATTTTCCGGCAAGCAGGTCAGCCGGCTGAAGGTTGTTTGCACCAGCACGTAGAGAGTCAACGGCTGTAGCTTCGAATTCTCGGAATTGATTACTTGTCGTGCGCTCCGCGGCTGAAATTGGCTGGATTTTTCCTTTGAACAGCCAAATCAAGGCTTTGACCGCCAGTTCGGCTGCCAGGAATGGTTTCGCAATAAAATCATTCCCACGACTCAAGACTGATTTCGCTCGATTCTCAAAGTCAGAGTGAGCCGTAACAAACACAACTGGCGTAGCATGGTTCATGGGCATCTTCCGAATGCTGGCACACAAATCCAGTCCACTCTGCCCCGGCATTTCAACATCTAAAAAGATCAGGTCGAAATGAGTCTTTTCCAACATTCCTTGCGCGACCACTGGACCATCCACGCTAACAGCCCGAAGGTCGGCTTTCTCGATCGCGGTGCAGATCGCCTGGCGTGAAATGATCTCGTCGTCTACCACCAGGATCGATGGAGAAACGGGCACCTCTACTTCAGGTTTGCCGGCATGATCGAGTGAATTGCTCAACAAGTCGATGGCTTGACCGATTGTTCGTATCACCGACGGCCGGGTATTCGCGGGCTTCGCGGACAATCGAACGAAAAGCGCGTCCAAAGCACTGGCCAGTTGTGCAATTTCACGAAAACCCGCGACTCCGGCTGCGGCCGCCAGCAAATTAGCCTGTCGGTGCATTTCGCCGAGTTCAGCCAATCGAATATCCGGGCGATCGCTGTTGACTAAGGCTTGAAAGCCAAGACGCATTGAACCGAGTGCTTTGGGTGCGCCTCCAAAAAAGTCCGCGATCGGCTGTGTCTTCTCAGTCTCAAAATCCGCGACCCTGTCGCTTTGGCTTGGAACCGGGTCAGGTTTTACGTTGCCCCGGAGGGTGTGGCCTGTGGCCAGAACCTCTCGCACGACCTTCGACATATCTTGTGGCGTGTAACTTTCCACGCATCTAGTCGCCCCTGCTTCTGAGGCAGCCTGCAGCGCACCGGGCAGACCGGAGTTTGCAAAAACAATGACCGGCAATGCTTTGGCCCCAGCCTGCAAACGAATGGTCTTGAGAACTTTCGGCCCGTTTGTTCCGGGGAGCTCAAAATCCAGCAGTATTAAGTCGAACATTTCTGTTTTGAGTAGCAGCAGGGCGCCTTCGCCGGTGCTGGCTACTTCAACCCGATATCGTTCGCTCTCGAATTTGCTCCGGTAGGCGCTGGCCACGATCGCGTCGTCTTCCACGATGAGAATTTTTTTCGATTGAGCAGGCGTATAAACAGTTTTCATCGGGTTATGGGCGTGGTTCAGATCGTCGCCAAAAATTCAGCGAAGGCGTTTTTTACGCGAGGAAACTTGCTCCGGAGGTCCTCGAACAACACATCAGCCCCCGACAGGTCGCGCTCGTTACCGAGCCGTTCCAATTCGCGCAAGGGCTGCGTGAATGCTTCTACGCCGCAGGAAACGCTGGATCCGATTAACTTGTGGGCGAGACGCGCAACATCATCGGCTGCTTTTCCTTGGATGGCCGCGTCCAGTTCGTTCAGCATGGGCGCAGTTTGAGTCAGATAAATGTCGATCAGTTGCCGTATTCGAGCCGGCTCGTCATCGGTGATATCGCGCAACTGATCGGTGTCCACAATTGGCTCTGCCAACGAAGACTCGTTAGGCAAGTTGAAGCTCTCACCTTGATTGGCTTTCGCCGTCCCGGCGGTGAAGCGATTATCGACTAGACAACATCGTTCCAGCGCCGCTTTCAGTGCGTCCGTCCGCACCGGCTTACTCAGGTAATCGTTCATCCCGGCGGCTAAACATTTTTCCATGTCGCCTTGCATAGCGTTCGCCGTCATCGCGATGATCTGAATCGGTCTGCCCCGATTAAAGGGTTTAATGTCCTCTCGTTCCAACTTCCGGATGCGGCGGGTCGTTTCGTAGCCATCAAATACGGGCATCTGGCAGTCCATCAAAATGACGTCATAGGGAACGCGGGCCAATGCCTCTAACGCTTCACTTCCGTTCGTAACCGTATCTGCCCGCCAGCCAAGCTTGCGCAATAGTCCTAAGGCGACTTCCTGGTTTACCATATTGTCCTCGGCTACGAGGATTCGCAGTTTTTGATTTCCATCAACCGGCAAAGGTCCCGCCGGCGAAACCTTTCTTGCCTTAGCGGCGGGTTCGGCGGTCGCGCCGCGGATCGGCCGGGTTAGACAATCCAAGAGGAGCAATTGCTTAATCGGTTTCACCAGACAATCGTCGATACCCGCGGCTTTTAGTTCCTCCGCGTGGAGACGGCGTCCCATGGACGACAGAAGCACGAGTCTGGTACCGGCGAGCCTCCTTTCTGCCCTGATGCTTTTCGCTAATGCCAATCCATCCATTCCTGGCATGTGAAAATCGAGGAGCGCGAACTGATAGGGATCGCCCGCTGCAGCAGCTCTTTTCAACTCATCGAGTGCCTCGATCGCGCTCGCCACCGCATGACTGCGCATCTTCCACGCGCGTGTCTGACATAGTAAGATTTGTCGATTGGTCTCGTTGTCGTCCACGATCAGGACGTTCAAATTAAACAGGTCAGGTCTTGTAATAGATGAGCTCTGCGCGCCTTCGGGCTGCCGGGCCAGTCTTGCCGTGAACCAAAAGATCGAGCCTTCCCCCCGCGCACTCTTGATTCCGATCTGACCATGCATAAGTCCAACCAGCTGCTTGGAAATGGCGAGGCCCAAGCCGGTACCACCGTATTTCCGGGTGGTGGAGTCATCGGCCTGGCTGAACGGCTGAAAGAGCCGCTCTTGCGCCTTAGTCGAGATTCCAATCCCGGTATCCCTAACCTCGAAACGCAGCAGGAGGTCGGCCTCGGTCTGGCTTTCCAGCGACACCTTTACCACTACTTCGCCGCGATCGGTGAACTTGATGGCGTTACTGACCAAATTGGTCAGCACCTGACGCAAACGACCGGGATCCCCGCGAACATTTACCGGCACATTCGATTCGACAAGGCAGGCCAGCTCCAGGCCTTTTCCCTGCGCACGCTGAGCAAGGAGTTCGGCGCAACCCTCTACGGTTTCAGACAAATCAAAGTCAAGTGTCTCAAATGAAAGTTTGCCCGCTTCAATCTTGGAAAAATCGAGGATGTCATTGATGATCGAGAGCAACGCTTCTCCACTGCTGGAAATCGACTCGGCATAATGGCGTTGGTCGTCCGAAAGTTCGGAATCGAGTAACAGATTTGTCATGCCAATGACGCCGTTCATCGGCGTGCGGATCTCGTGGCTCATATTCGCCAGGAAGTCGCTTTTCGCATAGGTAGACGCCTCCGCCGTTTCCTTGGCCTGTTTCAGTTCCACTTCCGCGCGCTTTTGTTCCGTGATGTCCGTGGCGGCACCGGCGATGCGAATCACCTTACCCTCGCCATCACGAACTTGAAATCCTCGGCTGAGGATCCAGCGCACATCGCCGTTGGGACGCGCGATCCGAAACTCGACACTGACGCTGGGTTCGTCCGCCAGCTTGCCTAACATAGTCAATGCCTGCTCACGATCCTCAGGTAGGATCGCCTCGGCCCATTCCCGCGGGTGGGTATAGGCGCGCCCCACCGGGCGACCCCAAATTCTTTCGTAGGCGGGACTGACATAGTAAATCTGTTCCAGGTCGGGCGAAGTAATCCAGAACGCGTCCGCGATGTTTTCCGCCACCTGGCGGAATTTTTCCTCACTTGTCCGGAGGGACTCCTGAGCCGCCTTGAGTTCGGTAATGTGACGTCTCAATTCCATTTGTGCGACCACCTGGCGACTCAAGGCCTGTAACCCAGCCTTTTCAGCTGGAGTTAACTTGCGGGGGACCCGGTCGTTCACGCATAACATGCCGAGGGCATAGCCTTCGTCTGTCACGAGCGGCGCCCCGGCGTAGAATCGGATCTTGGGATCGCCTGTCACCAGCGGATTTGCGGCAAACCTTTCGTCAGCAAACGCGTCTTCCACTTCGAAAACATCCGGTTGCAGAATACCGTGCGCACAGAATGCGATCTCCCGAGGCGTCTCCTTTTGCAGAATGCCGGTCTTAGATTTGAACCACTGCCGGTTTTCATCCACGAAACTGATCAATGCGATCGGCGTGCCGCAGATCTGCGAAGCCAGGAGAGTGATATCATCGAAACCCTGTTCGGGATCGCTATCCAGAATCTCGTACCGGTGCAAAGACTCCAGGCGTTCTATCTCGTTAGCTGCAATTGGAGCTTTCAATTTATTTATGCGGAGCGGTCTCCGCTCGATATCGGAGACTCCTCGGGCTCGACGAGCGGGACGTCGGCCACAAATGAGGCGCCAATCGGCTTTAAGATAACGAGCGGCGAATTGATGGATGTTCCAGCCGGCGTCTCGACGTGTGCGAAAACTTTCGACCCAACAGGAAACACGCGCTCCGCAGAAGTTCTTTGCAGTAATTCGAGCAGCTCGATTTTTTTCAGCGGCTTGGACATATAACTGTCCATACCCGCCGTTAGGCAACGTTCCCGGTCGCCCGCCATCGCATGCGCGGTTAGCGCGACGATCGTCGTATGACCGCCGGTTCCTTCTTCCGCTTGGCGAATGCGCCGGGTCGCTTCGAACCCGTCCATTTCCGGCATTTGCACATCCATCAAAATCAGATCGAAGCGTCCGTCGCCAAAAGCTTCCACTGCTTCACGACCGGTGGCCGCGTGCACCAGCACATGTCCGCGCTTTTCCAAAATGCCGGTGGCGACGGCGCGATTGACGAGATTGTCTTCCACCAACAGGATACGCAGACCCGATGCGGTCGGCGCGGTTCCGACAACGCCAGGACTTACTTCGCGATCTTTTGTGTCCTCGGTTGGTGGGTTTACCGCAACTAAAATAGCATCCAGCAGTTCCGATTGCTTAACCGGTTTCGTCAGGAACCCGGCGATACCAAGGGCGCCGCAACGGACAGCACTACCCGCGGGCATCGCGGAAGAAAGCATCATCACCGTTGCGTCCGCCAGTTCAGGTTGATCCTTAATCTTTTTCGCCAGAGCAAACCCATCCATTTCGGGCATTATCGCGTCGAGCAGTACGAGCTGGTAAGCGGAATCGGATGTGGCTGCGCGCAACATTTCCTGGAAACCTGCCTGACCCGAATCGACGACGGTCGGTTTCATCCGCCAGTTCACCAGCATTTCGCGCAGGATTCGGCAATTCACCGCATTGTCATCCACCACCAATGTGCGCAGACCGGCAAGGTCACGCTGATGCGCATGCTTCAGTGCGGGCGCGGGCGTGTCCCGCACGCCAAACGCGGCGGTGAAATGGAACGTGGTTCCTTCGCCCACTTTGCTTTCAATCCAAATCCGGCCGCCCATCTTGCTGATAAGGTGCGATGCGATCGAAAGCCCGAGCCCGGTCCCGCCGTAGGTTCGCGTGGTGGATCCGTCGGCTTGGGCGAACGCTTCAAAAATCGCGCTTTGTTTCTCCGGCGGAATACCGATGCCAGTATCAGTGACGGAAAAATGCAGTTCCTCCTGCCTGTGGAAGAGCGGTTGACTGATCACCTTCACGATGACCTCGCCTCGACTGGTAAACTTAATCGCGTTGTCGGTCAGGTTGATCAGAATCTGGCGCAGCCGCATGGCGTCGCCCACCAAATGATCGGGGACATTTGCCGGAATATCCGCAACGAGCTCCAAACCTTTTTGGTCGGCACGGACGCCAAGCGGTTTGAGCATTCCCGCAACACAATCGCGCAAACTAAAATCCGTCGACTCGAGCTCCAGTTTGCCCGCTTCGATTTTCGAGAAATCCAAAATGTCGTTGATCAAACCAAGCAACGAGTGGGCGGAGCTTTTCACCATGCCAAGATATTCGCGTTGCTCGCGGTTCAGTTTCGTTTCGAGCGTGAGATCGGTCATGCCCATGATGCCATTCATCGGCGTGCGGATTTCGTGACTCATATTGGCGAGGAACTCGCTCTTGGAGCGGTTGGCGGCTTCGGCCGTCTCTTTGGCCAGACGGAGTTCGACTTCGGCGCGTTTGCGCTCAATCGCCAGAGCAATCTGGTCTCCGACGGAGACGAGGAACTCCAAGTCCCGGTGGTTGTACGCCGCTTTGTCCTCGTAATGCTGCACGGCCAGAACACCGATGGTGCGCATCGGAGTCCGCAGGGGCACGCCTAACCAGGAAGCGGGATCGGAGCCGCTGTGCTTAATTTCACCCTGCTCGAACAATCGGGGCTTTAGGTCTTCGGTGAGGAGAAGGGGTTGACCAGTGCGCAACACATGGCTGGTTCGGGTGTGACTCTCATTGATGCGTTGCGGCGGGGGAACGGAATCAAGCTTGTCGATCCAAAACTCGAAATGGACCAGGTCGGTGGCCGCATCGTGAAGGGCGATGAAACAGTTTTCCGCATAAAGGACCTTGCCGATCGAACGCCAGCCAAGATCGAGGAGTTGATCAAGGTTGGTCGTGGTAATGACGCTGCCGACGATTTCGGAAATCACCTGGCGTTCCGCTTCAGTGCGTTTTCGGTCGGTGATATCCTGAACACTGCCTTCGTAATAAAGGGGATGCCCGGTGGCATCGCGAACGATTCGTGAATTCTCAGAAACCCAGATCTTGGCGCCATCTTTCCGATAAACTTCGTACTCGAAACCGGTTACCACGCCGTTTTCCTCGAGCATTCGCTTAAACTGATTGCGCAGCGCCGGATCGGCATAACCCTGACGGCCGATATTATTGCGCACGCGGATCAATTCGTCTGGTGAATCGAAGGCAAGTATTCGAGCCATCGCCGGATTCGCCGAAATAAAGTGTCCCTCGGGAGTGTTCTGGAAAATCCCTTCCACCGCGTTCTCAAAAAGTCCGCGATATTTCTTTTCCGCTTCCTTCAGCGAGCCTTCCGCGTTTTGGCGTTGGGCCATTGCCGAATTCAGAAAGAACACGCCAAGAGTCAGACTGACAAAGCACGCGAATACGCCGAGCGGCAACATCAGAAAAACCTGTTGCGAAGCGTGGTTAGACTGGTCTTGGCTTTCGCTTATCCGTGCGTCCAGGTCACTCTCGATTGTTTCAACCAATCCCCGACTCTCCGTTCCCACGGGGCCCCCGACGCCGGTAGCGATCGCTGTTTGGGCAGCACCAATGCCCCGCACTCTTCGGATCTCGGCCGTTTGCTTTGCTCGATCGATCCGCTGCGAAACGAGGATGGCCAATTGACGAAGAACTTTCTGTTGAGGGGCGTTGTCGATCTCGAGCTCTTGCAGCTTCCGAAGGTGCTCACGAATCACAAACTCTTTAGCTTCCCGTCCACCCAGCTGGTGCTCGTCCCCCGTAATAATGTAGCTGCGCTGGTCGTGTTCCAGTTCCAACAAGTTATCTTCGGTTTCGTTAAGCTCCCGTCGAATTTCCTGAGCGTGGCCGACGCGAGTGGCGGATTGCCGCATTTTCACAGTGAAATTGTAAGTGAGTCCGGCCGCCAGGATCATCATGGTGAAACCGATGACAAATCCCACCGTGGTGAATCCATCCAACGACCATTTCAGGTGGGCGTTGCTTCGAAGCAGTTCCAGCAATCCGAGGCCTAACAACAAGAATGCGACCGCCCCGGTAAGACCGGAAGGAGTCACGCCCATGTAATTCCAGTTCGGACCAAACAGGACCTCGAGGAGAAATCCGATCAATGGGACCGCTCCAGCCGCGGACAGGGTTCCGCCCAGCGCTCCGACCAGCGGGAGCCGCAACCGTTTTTGAATTTGCCGAGACGCCAGGAAAAGAGCAACTCCCACCAAAATGAAGCAGACTGAAGTAATTGGTTCCATCCGCCCGGGATGCGGAATTTCCAAGCCTTCGGTTGCGCTTTTAATTAGCCAGTGCTCAATCCCGAGGTCCCAATTAAAAATATATTCTGCGATCGTCACTGCGCTCAGAAGAACGACCGTGGCTGCGATGGCCGCGGCGCTGATGCGGACCGGTTTTGTCAGTGTCTTTCGCGATAAGAGCGCCAGGGACGCGCCGCAGAATAACATCGCCACCGCCATATTTGGCTTCAGCGGATCCGCGCCTGGAATAATGGACTTCAGCGCTTCGACCTGAAGGACCCATCCGACCAGCACCAGCAGGCCGAGCAAAGCCACACCGACACCGGGGATTAGTGCAAATGCTCGATGAATTTGCCGGCTAGGCAATTCTGAAGCTTCCGTTGTCACCGGCCTCGGGCGCAAGTTGGGACGATGATGTGATCAAACATGCTCATATTTCTTCCAATCTGAGAACGGGCCAGGTTCCCCTTATATATATAAGCGAGCCATCACTATGCCGTTGCAGCGGTGGCAAACCCTTAATCGTGCCTGCGGGAACTACGCGGGGGCCGATATTTTTGGCGGGCGCGTTTTACGGGACAGACTCGGCACCGACTTTTGCTATTTCCGCTTCCATACACTGCGGGCAGAAACCGTGGCTGAACCCCGAGCCGGTCTGCTGCTCGATGTAGGTTTCGAACCGCTGCCAAAACTCGCCCCCTGTGTCAATTTTGTGGCAGCAACAACAAATGGGAATCAACCGCTTGAGCTGTCGAACCTCGTTCGTAAACCAGAGAATTCGATCCGCCACGCGCAGCCGCATTTGAATCGTGGCACGGTGTAGCGGCTTGGTCAGAAAATCGTCCACCCCAGCCCTTTCGGCGCTAGCGTAATTTTCCTCGTTGGCGGTCAGCGCAGTCAGGAGAATGAAATAGGTGTAAGGCGTTCCCGGGCGTTCGCGCACCTTGCGACAAAACTGCGGACCGTCTATGCCCGGCATCATCCAGTCGCTCACCACCATTCGTACCGGATCGCGATCAAAGGTTTCCCACGCTTCGATTCCCGTCCGCGTGACCACGACTTCGTGACCCAGCCGCTCCAAAGTCAGTTCCAGGACACTCGAGGAAACCACGTCATCTTCCGCGATCAGAATTTTCATGCAGCAAGAAACTGCGGCTCGACCTCTGTGCGATCACACTCGAAACCGCCTGGTTTTGGTTTGTTGACATTCGCTTAGTCTCTTCTTTCCGGGTTCTCTTCCACGCATAGCAAGCAGTGTCAGTGCACGGCGAGTATGGGATAAATGCGCATTTTTCCTTACGTAAAGTACGGGAGCCTGTTCCCACTGTTAATGCGATTGGTTTTCCACCGCAGCAATGGACTCCGCACCTGATCGCTCGGTCTTAGCCGATTCGACTGGGGTGTTTTTTTGCAGAATCCCGTCGATCACAGCAAGGAACGTTGGAATTTTAAATGGCTTGATCAGATAATTTCGTGCTCCAAGAATGAGTAAGCGTTCGATCTGACTGGGCGAGGAATCCCCGCTCAGCACAACAACCGGAATATCGCCGGTCACGGCTTCTTTTTGCAGGCGCTGGAATACTTCTGAACCGTGGATATCAGGCAAATCCAAATCGAGCAGAATCAATCTCGGGGCGAACGTCTGGGCCAGGTTGATGCCCTGTTCGCCGTTTATCGCCCGCAACACTTTAAGCTTGCGCTGGCTTCCGAGAAGCAGCTTGACCGACGCAAAATTGATTGCGTCGTCCTCGATGTGAAGGACGTCGCACTGCGAATGCGCGAAGCTGTGAGCAGCGGAAGTGTCGCCGATATGAACAGGTTCGATAAGTTTCCGGTCCATGATATCGCGCAAGTGGTTCGCGCGCTCTCGAACGCGGGCGACGTCGCCGGTTATATCGGTGTGGGCCGATTGTTTTTCGAGATGCCCGGCTAAATCGATAATGTCGTTGAGTGGCGTGCGCAGTTCCTCGTTCAGCTGCACCAGAAATTCTCGGCGCCGTGACTTTTCTGCTAGAAGCTCGGATCCGACCGAGTCACCTCCGTTTGTTTCACCGACATCGGGTGGGAGAGGTAGGCTCATGAGCTCGCCGCAATACTAAATCCTGTTTCCATTTGCAGTCCGGATGGCATATCGAAAATGCCTTCCCTGAGTTTTCTTATCAGGTCGATGTCCTTCTGCATTTTGTGTTTGTGCGTGCAGAAGATTAGCGCGGTGTCTTCATCGATCAGAAAGTTCTCGTACGCTTTGATCAAGGATTGATCGAACGTGTGCCAGCCCAAGGTCGTGCCCGTCTCGATGATTTCCTGGAACGTGCGATTTTCTCCCTCGCCATAACGGATCGTTTCCCGGGTGCGCAGACTGTTCCCCATGATTTCGGTCAGTAACAAACGTCCCCCCTCGATCTTACTGACCAAACGCTGACTGACTACGTAACGGACAGTGTCGGCCAGTCGTTGGCGCAACAACGATTCCTCGTCCTTGGTGAACAAGCCGAGAATTCTATTAATACTTTGACCGGCGCTGATGGTGTGAAGGGTGGCATAAACAACGTGTCCCGTTTCGGACGCGGTCATGGCAATCTCCATCGTCTCGCGATCGCGGATTTCACCAATCAAAATAACCTGGGGCGCCTGACGCAGCGCGGCACGTAAACCGACGGCAAAATCAGGAAAGTCGATGCCGAGTTCGCGTTGATGAAAAACCGCTCGTTGGCGCGGATGCAAAAACTCGATCGGATCTTCGAGCGTAATTATATGAATGGGCCGGGTTTGATTCAACTCGTTCAGCATGGCGGCGAGAGTGGTGGTTTTGCCGCTCCCGGTCGCGCCGGTTACGAAGATGATCCCGTTCTTCTCCTTGATTATCTCGTGAAAAATCTCGGGCAAGCCCAGCGTGTCGAGGGTCGGCACCTCCGATTCCAGCCTCCGCATGACGATGGCGTGCTCGCCATTTTGTTTGAAGATATTGACGCGAAAGCGCGCCCGATCCTTGAGTGCATAACTGCAGTCGCACGAACCCGACGTCGTGAGATTCTTCTTGAGCCGCTCATCTCCATTAATCAGATGATTGACGAGCAGTTCGATTTCAGGAGGGCCGAAAAACGACGAGGGCATTTCGACTGGAAATTCTTCCAACTCCCCATGAGCTTCGATCAACGGCGGTCGGCCAACGGTAAAGATCAAATCGGAAATACCTTCTTTGCTCGCGATCATGGCCGACAACAACTCGTCAATGAGTTGCCCGTTCATGCCGTCCTTACTTTCGCTTCCGCTTGACTGACCGGGCTAAGCGACCCGTGAACGGCCGCGAGCAGGTCCTCGGCGTTGAAAGGCTTGATCAGGAAACGATGAACGTTCATCGCCCGGAGTTCCTCGAGACGAGCGTGGTAGGCGTCGCCGGTGAAAGCAATAATGGGGATATCGGGTTTCATTTTTCTGAGCGCGCGAACCAGCGCCACGCCATCCATGTAAGGCATCGCGATGTCGGTCAGCACGACGCGAATCGTTTGTATCTGTTGCGCGAAGAGCGCGATGGCTTCCACTCCATCTCTCGCGGAGACAACCCGGTAGTTAGTCTTCTGGAGAACGGCTTGAGCGACTCGGAGAATATTTTCCTCATCATCGACAATCAGCACCAGCTCGCCGTTTCCCCGACAAGAAGGAACGCGAGGTTCCGAGGAGAGCGCGCTTGGACTGCACTCTTTTGCCGGCAAAAATATTCTGAAAGTCGTGCCTTTGCCAACGTGGCTGTCGACGGAAATAAACCCGCCGTGGCTTTTCACGATCCCGAGTGCGGTGGAAAGGCCCAGACCCGTCCCTTTGCCAAGTTCCTTGGTGGTGAAGAACGGGTCGAATATCTTTTCGATGGTCTCCCGTGACATGCCGTCGCCGGTGTCGCTGATTTGAAGCAACACGTAAGGTCCGGGTTTCGCTTCCGGAGACATCGACGCGTAATTTTCATCGACCTTAAAATTTTCCGCGTCGAAAACGAGCTTCCCGCCAGCCGGCATGGCATCGCGCCCATTCACGGAGACGTTCAGCAGCACCTGATGGAGCTGCGTTGGATCGCCCTCAATCGAGAAGAGTTCTTCGGGACACCGGTTCACAATCTCGATCGATTTTGGAAATGTTCTTTTTGCGATATCAACCATTTCCTGGACGAGATGCCTTGGCTGAACCGAGACGCGCTCGCCGCCAACCCCGCGGGCAAAGGTGAGCATTTGCTTAACCACATTCGCGCCGCGTAGCCCGCTCGCCTCGATCAGCGAGATGGCGGATTCCTGATCTTCCTCGGTCAGACTGCCGCGCAGGGTCTGCGCGCAAATCAAAATGGGAGTGAGGATATTATTGAGATCGTGGGCCACGCCACTGGCCAGAGTGCCAATGTTTTCAACCCGCTGCGTCCGCAGCACTTGCAGCTCAAGCTTCTTCTGCTCGGTCACGTCGGTATTGATTCCCAGCACTGAGCGCGGAGTGCCGTCGTCATCTCTGATGAGGGTTAAGCGCGCATCGACAATCAACTCCCGCCCATCCCTGGCGCGATGCTTACCCTCTTCGTGAAATTCACCCGTGGAGAGTAGCTGTTTGAACAAGGCCTCGCGCTTGTCGGGTTCGCGGAAAATCAGTTCACTGATGGGCCGGCCGATCGCTTCTTCCGCAGTCCAGCCGTAAAGACGTTCGGCGCCCTTGTTCCAAATCGTTATGCAATCGGTCACAAAATCGCGAACGATTACCGCGTCATGGGCGTGCTCGACGATATTCGCCTGCTCGAGCAGCTTTTCCTCCATCCGCTTTCTTTGCGTGAAGTCGGTAGCAACCAGACAAATCGCTGCCGCCGACCTGGCGGGAAGCGGCCCCAGGGCAAGCTGGAGCGGAATCGGTATCGCGTCATTTGCCTGGAGGGTGATCTCACCGGCACTGCCCTTGGTGCGACCGATTGATAGAAGCCTGCCAAACTCCGCTCGTTCAGCCGGCATGACGAGCGATTCGAAGGTGAACCCGACGATCCTATCCACCGGCAATTTCAACAGCTCACAAAATCGTCGATTGCAATAGAGAATAACGCCATCCCCGGAGAGGGTCACCGCGCCCTGGTTCATCTCTTCGATGATTACGCGGTAAGGATCATCGGCGCCGTTGAGCGTGAAGAGACTGTCACCATTCCCTCCCTGCACCAGCACGGCATCCACTTCGCCCATGCGAATGGCGCGCAAGGTCTCGCTGGCCTCATCGGACTGGCTCCAATAAATGATATCGTCGCCGCCCCGTTTCTTTGTTTGAGCATCGGATTTCATACGGGCTCCGGAGCTCCCGCCAAATCCAGCGCCGCGAGGACACGATCGGTTTGGGACAAATCGCCGATGAGCCGGCGGACCGGCAGCGGCGATTGCCGAACGAGCGTCGGCGCGACCATGATCTGATCCTCGTGCGCGCGCGCACGCTCCTGGTAAAGGTCCACCACCTGAAGGGTGTAGCGCCCCTTCAAATAAGTTTCACAGATCGCCTTGATATTGGTAATGGCGCGACCGGACTGCGACGTACTCCCGGCCACATAGAGGCGCAGAATATATTTTTCCGTGCCGGATGTGGTGAGAGCTTGTTCGTGTGTTTTCGAGAGCATGCCGTTACCCTTCTAACTGCTGATCGAATCTGGGTCGTTAGGGCGAAGGTCGAAATCAATGAGCACCCGATGGGCATCGGACAGTGTTCCAATAAACTTTCGGATCGGCACTGGCAGTTCGCGAACAAGTGTCGGGACCGCCAGGATTTGATCATCATGCGCCAGTTTAGGGTTTTTCAACAAATCGATCACTTCGATATGGAAGCGGCCGGCCAGATGTTCCTGGCAAAGTTGCCTGAGATTGTGCTCGGCTAGGATCGACTTGGGCGTGTTGTCGGCAACGTAAAGCCGCAAGATATACTTATCGATCTTGGTTGGGGTATCGGCGCTCATGTCATTCCCCATTGCCAACAGAGACTGAGTCGGCAGCACGAACACGAAGATCTAGGCCGACCAGAACACGCTCCGCGTCGAATAAATCGCCAACCATTTTGCGGATAGGCATGAGAAGTTTTCGCACCAGCGCGGGAAGAGCCAGCATCTGCTCGCCTTGGAAGACCTGCGGATTTTTCATCAGATCGATGACCGTAATGTGATGACGGCTGGCGAGATGATCCTCGCAGAACAGTTGGAGATTGCGAAGGGCTTGGGTCGATTTCTGAACGTTATCGGCGATGTAGAGCCTGAAGTCCCATTTCGAAGATGGTGCTTTGGGTATTCTCGTTTTCTTCGGCTTAAAATTTTTTTCATGAGTGCTTCCCCACGGTCACTTTGCGGTGAGACCGGTTTCCGTTGGTTTTAGGAAGGTGTGGACTCACCGCATCACCTTTGCGACTGCGGCCCATCGCCGCTTCGTCCTGCGCGAGCACCGCGCCGCGCAGCTTATCGATGCTGACGGTGCGCGTGATGATGGCTTCCTCCCCGGAAAATGCTGCGCGCAGCGCGGCGATCTGCGCCTCAAGCGCGGCGCGTTTGCATTCGAGTGCCAATTGCTGTCGCTCGGCTTCTTCGCTCATGGTCACCAATTCCGCACGCTCGCGGCCTTCCTGCTGGACTCGCGCCGATCCGGTGAGCATACCGCCCGGTCCGATGTAAACGTCGTTGAGCTGGATTCCAGTCGAGGTGACAGTGAATTCGCGGACTTGATTCGAGTGACCCATGCCGCGTGATTTCAACACGTGCAGGCCGCGGTTGCGCTCGCCGTTGGTCTCAAGATCTCGAAGCATCAACCAGGTATCCACCAGCGAGGGAATGGTCGCATCGGTGCTGTCGAAAACCACCCCGCCGCCCAAGGTCAGATCCGTGAGCATCACGGTGATGCCTTTCAGCTTCAGGAAGTCAAGGAGGCGCATCAAGGCCGCCTTGATTTCCAGAGGCGTACCCGTCGTATCCAAGCCCGAGATCGGATCAATGATCACCACTTGCGGGTCGAATTCGGAGACCGCCTTGATTGTGCGCGCCAGGTGCATTTCCAGGCCGTGAGAAAACGGCCGCACCGTCTCAATCTGGAGGCGCCCGTTCTTTACCCACTGCCCGAGATCCACCCCGATGGTCCGGAGGTTGCGGATGATCTGACTGGGGGATTCCTCGAAGGAAATGTAGAGACAGCGCTCACCACGGCGACAGGTGGCATCGGCGAATGTGGCCGAGACGCCCGTCTTGCCCGTGCCTGCGGCGCCCGAGAGGAGGATGCTGCTCCCTCGGTAAAAACCTTCGCCGCCCAGCATGGTGTCGAGTCGTTCGATGCCGGTCGGGATGCGTTCGATGGAAGCGGTATGCTCCATTTGCACGGAGGTGATCGGCCAAATGGAAATGCCATCGGCTTCGATGAGAAACGGATACTCGTTCGTGCCGTGGGTCGAGCCACGATACTTCACTACCCGGATGCGGCGCGTCGTCACTTGATCGACCACGCGGTGATCGAGCGAGATGACGCAATCGGAAACGTATTCTTCCAAACCAAAACGAGTGAGCGTGCCATCGCCGCGCTCACCGGTCATGACGACCGTAACCCCTTTTTCCTTCAACCAGCGAAAGAGCCGGCGAAGCTCCGCCCGCACGACGGATTGATTGGGTAATGCGCCGAAAAGAACTTCAATCGTATCAAGCACTACGCGCTTCGCCTTGATCGAATCAATGGCGTAGCCGAGTCGAATGAAAAGGCCTTCCAAGTCATACTCGCCGGTTTCGCGAAATTCCGAGCGGTCCACGAAGATGTAATCCAGCACTAATTTCTTTCCTGCGACCAGCGCCGTCAGATCGAAACCGAGCGACGCGACGTTGGCCGTCAGTTCCGCGCCCGTTTCTTCAAACGCTACGAACACACCTGGTTCATTAAACTCGATTGCGCCCCGGACGAGAAATTCCATCGCGAGCAAGGTCTTGCCGCAACCCGCGCCGCCACAAATCAAGGTCGGCCGGCCAGCCGGCAGACCCCCACCGGTGATTTCGTCCAGCCCGCGAATGCCCGTGGGTGACTTCCGCAATGTTTTTAAGGCGGATGAAGCTTTCGTTTTTCTCATAGTAGCCTCGAGGAACCGGAGCAGCTTTTCCCCGATTTGCTCGCATGCCTCAACCCAGCAACTCCAGTGCGCCAGCGGGTGCGGAAATTACGGCATTTCGCGGGAGAAAAATACCGAACGCGGTGTCTTCTGGCCGCGCGCCAAACCCACTAGTTAGGGACTTATCACCGACGGATGGCTCACCCGGCTTTCCTTGCTCATCAGAATCCTTTTGGCCATTACTTCCCCGATGACTCTCGATTGGCCACTTAGCCTGACCGTCCGATGGTTGGCCATCAAAATTCCCTCAAAGTGCGCGCTACCCCTTAGATGTATATCTGGTCCGTGGCCAATCACGTTAAATAGAACATTATTCCATTGCACGCCGCCAGATAGAACGATGTTCGCATTTTTCGACAGGGAAAATTGTTCGGTCACGTTAATAACGAAGTTTGTGGTCGCCGTTCCTTGAAGAGTAAAACTGGCGCTACCCTGCATCACAAAATTTTGAAGTTTTAAAACGACTGTCTCGCCGGGGGAACCTTGGACCGTAGCATTCTGATTTCGCCTGAGGTCAATATTTCTATACGAGCGAGTCGGCGTCAGCGCGAAGGCGTGTTTCGAAGCAGTGGTCGCCTCACTCGCAGCATTATCCATCTCCGCGGAGCGATCTTGATAGAGTGTTCCTGTTACCTGAGCATTGCCGCGTATAAAGATCCTGCGGTCGGGGCTGTAATATAAATTCCCATCGATGGTGGCGTATCCGCTCAGGATATCAGTTCCATTTCCGGCCGCGTCGACATCACCGACGACTACGCTGGAACCGGATAAGTCCAAGCCATCCCTTCCCTCAGAAAATAAAGTCCAGCGCGTAAGATCCCCCAGGTCAGGCGGGGCTTGGTTTACGTCTGGCGGTGGGCGTCGGTTTAACGACGGCTGTCCAGCAAGCTGAATAACCGTTCCGTTGACCTCGCTCGCAAAGTCGGTTTGGCTTCGCGAAACGTTTCCACCAAAGGCGATGGTGGCGAGAATCAAGAAGAACGCGTATATGCCTAGACCGAGCCAGAAGGCACGGTCCGACAGTAGTTTGTCATTTCCGGAGAATTTTCTGATCACAATCGTTTTCTCAAGCGGCGCAATTTTCTGAGCCACCACTCCCGTCGCATGAAACCAAGACCGCCAAAACCTAAAGTGGCCGCAAGCAAGGTACCTGGCTCACAGACGGGGGTAATTTCGCCATCCATCCCGATCGTATAGCCGGCCGGCCCGAGAAAAGTGGACCCCGCATCGGAGTAAAATGCGATTTGGCCTAACTGGTCGGCCGTCAAACCCGTGGCATCGGTGCCGAAATATAACTGATCGGGACCGTGGCCCGCGATGGGAGTTCCGCTCCAGTTATAAATGCTTAAGCTACCGACCCACGCCTGGGCACTACTGTTAGCGAACGCTAGGACACTCGCACCCGTGCCCAAATCAATGATGGAGCTACTGGAAAGGGTAAGCGCACCAATCCCTGGCGTTATCGTGATTCCAGAGACTTGATGTTCGCTAAGTCCGCCCGTGTTAAACGTCCCACCATTCAGCGTCATGGTGCTGCTGTTATTGATTCGATCGGTGGTGGCGCTGCCTAGTTGGCTGAGAAGAAGCGTACCGCCGGCGTTGACCACAATGCTCGACGTTCCGCCAAGCGCACCGGCTGCTCCCGCAATCAGAGTACCGGCATTAATAGTCGTTGTGCCGGTGAAATTGTTCGTCCCGCCTAGAGTGAGTGTGCCCGTTCCTGATTTCGTCAGGCCGATCGTTCCGCCGACGCTACCGTTGATAAGCAAACCCGCGGAGTTATTCACGGTCATCGCCTGGGAGGATCCGCTCAGAATTAAATTGCTATTGATCGTTGTTAGGCCAGCCCCGCTGTTAACTGTTATTCCGGTGGTGTCGCCGGCCCCGGCGATTGTCAGAACATGGGTGCCGGAGATTGTGACGGTCGCCGGGTCGTTCACAGTCAGGCTGGAAATGGTTGTGTCCGTGTCGACCGTAGTTGCTTGATTTTGCGGCATAACCCCGGTGACGGAGAAGACGACATTCGCGCCAGGTGCGAGCGAAGAAGAAGTGGCGCCAGCGGTATTCGGGGACCAGTTCGCGCCCGACCACAAATCACTCTGATCGCCTTTCCATACGGTTCCGGTCGCGAAACCATTGATCGTATTGGTGTCGAGGGTGACAGCTGCGTTGATCGCCATGGCTCTTCCATTGATCGTTGCCCCGCTGTTAACCGTGATGCTTTGGTCGGCGAGAATGTTCCCGTAAAGAGTGCTATCCACACCAATCGTGGCCGAAGTTCCGACCTGCCAAAAGATGTTCACGGTATTGCCGTTCAGCAACGACACCACCGAGTTGGGATCCGTCGTTAGGGTGGTGCCGATCTGGAAATGGAAGGCTGCGTGAGGGTCTCCTTCCGTATTTAAAAGGAGTGTTCCGCTCAATTCGGCGGTTGTGGCGAAATGATAGACTCCGGGAGTGAGGGTCAAGCCGCCGAGGTTTTCTCCCGATAAGTCGCTCGTAAACGTCTCGCCGGCTACTTGAGCATAAGCCGCCGAGGCATCGTTGTGAGCGTTGTTAGCCAACCCAGGACCGATATATTCCGCGCCGGCAACGATGGTACCCGGTGGGAATCCGGTAATGGAAACACCGGGACTGCTTAGCGCCACATTTCCGATCACTGTGGTTGGGCCGGCGTTGGTTACGGTGGAATCGCCTAACACCGCAACGTTGCTAGCCGCGCCCAGTGAAATGGTTTCCTGAGCTAAGGCTGATCCAGCGGTGGCGAGTAAGCTGAAAACAACGAATGCCGATACAAAGGATAAAACACTCAGTCCTTTGCGCGTTAAAGAATACCTGGCGAAGCCGGGAATGACGGTTGAACTCCGGACACTGTTTCTCTTGGCAAAATTGTTTCGCATGGTGGCAGATGGAGCACTCCCAATGCAATTGAACGGGGTGGCGAATACGGTATTTCGCGGCGGATGACTACGGTCACCTTAATGCTTGGTTGCCTAACCAAAACTAGGTGACCGGCCTAGGTGGTGCTGGCCACGCACATCCGAGCCGGGGAAGTACGCATTGCCTGACCCTCAAACGGTCAATGCGGAACGAGGCGGGAGTGATCGTTCGAATGTCCGTTGCTGCCGGCCACTGGACCAATTGTCCCGAGCACACTTTGAAGCTGATCAACATTGATCGGCTTGACCAAATGCGCCAGGAAACCGGCTTGCTGTGTCTTTGCTCGGTCGGTCGGCATTCCATAGCCGCTGACAGCTATCCCGCGCAAGCCGTAGTCTTTCGTTAATTTTCGCATAAGGTCGATTCCGTTCCCATCGGGAAGCCCCAGGTCGCTAATGACCAGATCGAGCGGGTGAGTAGAGGCCACTACCAGGGCATTCGCGACATTGTTGGCAGTGAACACATCATGGCCATGCTGGCGAAGCAGACGCTCCATGATTGTGAGCGTAGGCTCATGGTCCTCGATCACGAGCAAGCGCAAGTGAGGCGTTGGTTTTTGAAGCCGAGGTTGGCGATCCGGGATGACCGCAGCCATCGCCATCACGGCAGCGAGTTCAACCGTGAAGATTGCGCCACGACCTGAGCCGGCGCTCTCGGCTCGGATCGTTCCACCGTGTGCCTCGATGATCGCTTTCGAAATAGCCAAACCGAGACCCAAGCCTCCGCCGGCGCGCGCCCCTTGCGTTTCGCCCTGCTGGAAAGCGCGAAAAATAACGGGCAGTGTCTTGGACGTGATTCCCGCGCCCTTGTCCTCTACCATCAGGACAAATTTTCCTGGTTTCGGGTTGAAGGTGCGGACCCCGATTCGTCCTCCCGCAATGCTAAACTTGATCGCGTTTTTTACCAGATTCCAAAAGACTTGGTGGAGTCGCGTCGCGTTCCCACTGACGTGGTGTTCGCTCGCCATCAAATCAAAGTCCAAATGAACGAACTTCTCGGTGGCGTCATTTTCCACAATTTCCCTGGTCTGAGCGAGCAGAGAATGAACGTCGATTGTTCCTTTTCCGACCAGGCGAAATTTGCCGTGAGCGATCTTGGTCAAATCGAGTAAGTCATCGATCAAACGCGCCTCCAGCTCGACGTTGCGCCGAACCATGCTCAGTTGAGCGCGCAGCTCCGGGTCGATGGATCCTTGTTGCTCCAGCGCTGTCACACACATCAGCACGGGTGTGAGCGGTGTCCGTAACTCATGGGAGAGAGTCGCGAGAAAGTCATCTTTGGCGGAGTTGGCTCGTTCCGAGTCTTCTTTGGCAGAGCGAGTTTCGGAGTGCGCAATCTGTAACTCTTCTAAAACGTTCATGCGCTCCGCAATTTCAATTTCCAGCTTTGTGTTGAGTTCCTCGAGTTCGATGACCTTGTCGGCCAGCTTGGCCGTAATCATAGACAGATACTTGCGCGCTAATCCCCGTAACGGATGCCGGCGACTCGCGCCGGGCGGCGGAACAGCAAGAGCTTCATTCACGATCTGGTCCACTTCTTCCCATTTGACCGGTTTAACGATGAGATGATGAACGCCACATGCCTGAGCGAGTTTACGTGATTCCTTTTCCAGATAACCAGCGGTGAAAAAGACCACTGTCGTCCGCCCGATCTTGCGATCACGCCGTAGCTTTTGCACGAATTCGTAGCCATGCATTTGTGGCATGAGAATATCGACAATGATCAAGTCCGGCTTTTCTTTCCGGACCGTTTTGAGCGCATTTGCGCCGCTGTCAGCCTCAAGCAGGCGATAACCCAGATGGATCAACATCGCCACCAGCACTCGCCGATTGGTTACTCTATCATCGACGATAAGAATCGTTTTTGTTTGTGCCTTCGAAGAACACTCACTGGGTGAACTGGCGGACGCCTCTTCTTGCCCGCAGCATTTTCTGACTGCAAAACGCCCCGCCAACTCACGTTGAGATTTTTTCATGCGCCATATCCCGAGCAAACCGTATGCGGTTTATGGTTGCGGAAACTACGGATTTTCCGCGCCGCGATTTGCGGATTCCAGGGAACACTCCCTTATCGAACGGATCGGTCTGTCTTCTCACCACCCCCGAGCTTGGAATGGTTGCTGGCGAGTAGAGAGGGGGCCGAGTAAGCATCAGGTTACGATGCCGCCGAACCTGTTACTACAGAAAAAGCTTCGGGCATTGTATGGCCAGGCAGGTCAATCGTGAAGACACATCCCAAACCGGGCATGTTGTGGACACTCAGAGTCCCTCCGTTTGCTTCCACGCTGCGCCGAGAAACTAACAGTCCGAGCCCGACGCCGGTTTTATCCTCGTTCGTCTGCGTGAAAGGCAAGAACAACTTTTCCGGGTCGCCGGGAATGCCTCCGCAGTTGTCTTGCACGTGAATTAGAACGCGATCCTTTGCGGAGTGAGCAAACAACGTCACCTCGGTGTGATGACGCGTAAATTTGAAGGCATTTTGCAGCAAGTTTCCCACAGCTGCTGAAAGAAGGTCTCGATCCGCATTGACGGCGAGTTTTGAATCGACCGGGTGAACAGTTAAGACACATCCCTGCATGTTCGCTTCGAGTCCTGCGAACACTTTTACTTCATTGATAAAGTCGGAGAGAGAAAAGAGACGAGTGAGCGGAGGCATGCCGGCGGTCAATCGCACATCAGAAAGAGAACGATTTATCAGAGAGCGCATTCCGACGAAGCTACGGTCCAAAAGAGCGCCCGTCGCGCCACTCAATCCAACATTGCCCTGTTTGATGGCGTCAAGGGAGAGCGAGGCGATATTGAGCTGATTGCGCATCTCGTGCGCAAACGACCCTAACCGTTCATTCAAGGCGTCAGCGTGAGCCTCGGCCAAAACGAAATCGCGTTGATGATTAAATTCGACCACAGCAGCCGCGATGGCGTCATCCAGACATCGATTAAGTGTTCGAAATTCACCTGTTTTAAAAAGTTTCCCGACTTCAAAGGCAAGATCCGTTACCGCCTGGCAGAGGTCGCCATAGTCATGCACCACCTGATCAACCGTAAAGCCATGCTGAGATAGCTCCTTTCCGTGCTTTGTCGCCATTTCGCTCATTGTCGAAACCCGGCGATCTTCATCGCTCCGTCTCAAATCCGCCGTTTCCTCCGCCGTTTCCTCCGCTTGGAGCGTCTCGATTAATTGATCAAGGAAGTGAGCTATCCCATGTTCAAGCTCATACTTCGTCGCGGCGGGCGCATTCCTCTGAGCTACTTTTGTCCGGCATCGATCGATCAAGTTCTGTCGATTGGCCGAGAGGAATTCGTGCATCATTTCGCGAGGTCTAAATTGCTGGCCAGGCTCTGCTTTAAAAATTTTGCCAACCCGAATCGCCCTAACGTTGATTTACTAAAAGTTGAATGAGAAACCACAGCTCCCTCCGTTACTATTGTAATTGGTGCGGCCGGCTATCCCATCGTAGTAGGCATAAATGGCCAAGGCCTTGGTTAATTGCGCGCCGACGCCTGCCCTGATTTGCGCCGCGTCGCGACCGATGGTCGGTCCAAATACCGTTAAGATACCTCCGCCGCCAGAGGCAAGACGCGCATCGATCGGATAAGCTTGATCGTCATATTCGTGTAGCCATCCCGCGCGCACCTCCGGCCTTAAAATTACCTGCCCAATTTTGATGTCATAGCTGGCCCTTAACCCTGCCGTGGTGCGAAGCGAGTCCTCGCCCTGACCTTGTACTTGTAATGGGAACAACGAGCTCCTTTCGGTGTACTGATCAATATGGACGTCCGTATATTGGACCGATGCGACTGGTCCCAGATGCAGGCAACCAAATCTCCAGTCGTATCCGATCGCGCCAAGAGCATTGACTTCAGTTCCGTCGGTGCTGCCTCGCGCATCACCTGAAAGAGCAGCCCGTCGTATGTCATAGCTATTCCAACCGCCACCGCCGGCCACGTCGGCATAGAAGCCGTTGGAGAAATAGGTAGCGAACGCACCCACATTTCCGCCCTGCATGGTCAACCGCCCGTCCTGAAACAAGGCGGCTGTTCCGGTTTCGTATCCGCCGTAAATGCCTACCGACAAATTCCGTAGCAGTCGGTAATCGGCGCCCAGCATTACCGCGCCGTTGGTGAGGCTGTAGCCCGCAGCATTACGATCGTCATCGCCAATTTTCACATATGCACCCGACCCGGTGACAAAGAATCCCCAGCGGTTTTCGGGAGCTTGAAGAAACGCCGGCGCGGGATTTCTGTCCGGCAACACAACCTTGCCATCGGAGTCTTTGCTATAACCTTGATTGGTCTCTTGCGGCACATATCCAGTCGCGCAAAAACCGGTTGATCCCGCACGAATGTCATCCATGCGCTGCATCAGGTTAGTCCCTTGCATGGTATCGAGGGCAAACTTGATTTCGTAAATTGAAGCGAGCTCTTCCGGCGCGATCAGGCGCATCGTCGGGGTGGAAACGGCGGGGGCCTGGATATTGTTTGTATCCAGGGTAACGGCTCCATTAATGGCCAGGGCCCTTCCCTCGAGGCTCGCCCCACTGGTTAATGTCACGCTGCTGGAGGCAATAATAGTTCCAACGAACCTCGTCCCCGTGCCGATGGTAGCCGAGCTGCCTACCTGCCAGAATATGTTGTTATCCGGGCCGCCAAGTAGAACGACCGCTGAGTTGGAGGCCGTGGTCAGAGTGGATCCGATCAGGAAGTGAAAAGGGGCATTGGCATTGCCGGCAGTATTCAGTGTGAGCGTCCCAGTTAATTGAGCGGAAGAGCTAAAGCGATAGACCCCGGTGGTGAGCGTCAAGCCCCCCAAATCCATTCCGGTCAAATTTGCTGTCGCCGTTTCGCCGGCCAATTTCGTGTAAGCGGTCAAAGCATCGGCATGCGCTTGATTGGCCAGAGCGTCATTAATGTGAATAGCTCCATTCATAACCACTCCGGGCGGGAATCCAGTCACGGAGCTTCCCGGACTCAAGCCGAGATTTCCGGTGATGATCGTTGCGCCGGTATTAGTTACCGTTGAAGCGCCCAAAATGGCAAAGGTATCTGCCGCACCGAGTGGAACCGTTTGCGCCGCCGCCGGCCAGGAAGCAGCGACTAGTCCGAAAACAACCAATGCTGCTACGTCGGCTCCCGCCCAACTATAAGTATTTTCTCTTTCCCCTGAGTTGTTTTGCATAGACCAAATGCCAGCAGTCGCGATGCTACCCTCCAGGTCGGTGAATACGCATTTCATCCTCAAAATACTACTGAGTCCCGGCGCTCGACCGTCCTGGCTGGGGCGGTCGCAAATTATATGGCAGAGCGATTCGCTCGTCTTCACGCGTCGATGATGTGATTGCGTATCGCGTAGCGAACCAGCGCGGCAAGAGAGTTCAGACCCAGCTTGCGCATGAGGGTAGCCCGGTGAGTTTCAGCCGTGCGGATGCTGATGCCCAGAGAATTGGCCGTCTCCTTGTTGCTGCTGCCACTGGCAAGGAGACGCACCACATCTCTTTCCCGATTGGTCATGGACCCTTTTCGACCGTTCTCTTTTTTTTCTGCAGACCCGGAGAGTAGTTTGGAGAAAAGGATCTGGGAAATCTCAGTCGTGAAAAACGGCCGATGGTCACCCAGCGATTTGATCGCAGCGACCAGATTCTGCCCGCAATCGGATTTCTGAATGTAACTTTTGACACCTGCTTCGAAGAGTTGCTCGATCACTTCTTCCGAGTGGTAGGCGCTAAAAATCACCACTTCTGTATTCGGAAGAGCGCTTTTGATCTGACGCAAAGCTTCTAACCCATCCAGCTCTGGCATTGTCATATCCAAGACAACGACGTGGGGCTTTAGTTTCTTAGCCGCCTCCACCGCTTGTCGACCGTTCGTAGCGGTGCCACAAACTTGCCATCCGGGCTCATGCTCGATCAAGGCGCGAACTCCATTCCGCATCATCTCGTGATCGTCGGCGATCAGTATTCTCAAGGGACGCATTTATTCTTCCTTTTTGTTGTGCAGCACGCGATCAATCGCGCGCAACAATGTTTCCCGGGAATAAGGCTTGTTCAGACATCCCTGGACTCCGATATCAGTCAACTCGCCCGCGTTGTAATCGCTATCCCGTGCGCTCGAGACAATGACCTTTGCCTTGAAATCCATCTTGCGCAGCGTCCGAGCCAGCACCAGCCCGCTCATGATCGGCATGATCACATCGGTCACTACGACGTCGATCTCTTTCGATTGTCGCACAAAAAAGGCGAGTGCGGACGGACCGTCCTCCGCCGCAAGAACCTTATATCCACTTTTAGAAAGAACGGCTTTTGCCACATCTCTAATCGCGGGCTCGTCATCCACAATGAGGATGGTTTCGCCGTGACCGGTCGGAATATCCATTTGGGCTTTGGCCTCGTCTGCCTGGAAAACACCCGCCGTGGATGGTAGGAGAACACGGAACGTTGTTCCGTCGGTCGTGCTATAAACACTAATAATGCCACCGTGACTCTTGACAATGCCGAGCGCGCTCGAAAGTCCAAGACCGGTGCCCTCGCCAAGTTCTTTGGTGGTAAAGAAAGGATCAAAAATCTTGTCGACAATGTGCGGCGGAATCCCGCTGCCAGTATCGGCCACGCTGATCAGCACGTGCGGACCGGGTTTGACGTCTGACTTCATCGAGGCGTACTGTTCGTCGACATCGAAATTTTCGGCGGCCAGCGATAGGGTTCCCCCTTCGGGCATGGCGTCTCGGGCATTGAGACACAAGTTGAGCAGGACTTGGTGCAGCTGGGTCGGGTCTCCTTCCACCAGCCTTAGATCTTCCGAGTAGCTCGTTCGCATCCGAACCGTTTTGGGGAAGGTCTCCTTCGCTATCTTCGCTATTTCTTCGATTAGATAAACTGGCTGCAACAGGACGCGGTCGCCGGCAGCCCCGCGGGCAAAAGTCAGCACCTGCTTGACGATGTCGGCCCCGCGCTGCGCGCTGAATTCAATCGTGTTTAGAAAATTTTCGGTTTCCTCCGGGGACGGCTCGTCCCGCAAAATTGGCACCGCCATCAAGATCGGCACGAGGATATTATTTAGATCATGCGCCACCCCGCTGGCCAATGTTCCGATGCTTTCCAGGCGTTGCGTCCGCAAAAGATGGTTCTCCAGCTTTTTCTGCTCGGTCACGTCGCTGTTGATTCCGAGCACGGCGCGGGGCGTGCCGTCCTCCTGCCGAACGAGCGTCACACGGGAATTTACAATCACTTCGCGCCGGTCTCTGGCTCGGTGTTTGATCTCACCGTGGAATTCGCCGACCGCAATCAGTTGTCGCAGAAGAAGGTGACGGTCGTTCGGATTAGTGAAAATCAGCTCTCCCAACTGCCGCCCAATCGCTTCGGCCGCGCTCCAGCCATAGATCCGCTCCGCCCCGCTGTTCCAAACGGTAATGCGGTCACTATCGAAGTCGCGCATAATAATGGCGTCTTGCGAACGCTGTATAACGTCAGCTTGTTCGCGGAGCAGTTCCTCATCTCGCTTTCGTTCGGTGATGTCGGTCCACACCCCCACCATTTTCTGCGGTTTGCCGGCCGCGTCGCAGACCACCCGGTTATTATCCTGGACCCAATGATAACTCCCATCTTTATGCCGAAGCCGGTATTCGGTCGAATAGCCGTCGCCCTCCAAGGCTTTGGTCATGGCACCAACTGCTCGATCTCGATCCTCCGGATGCAAACTGTCCAACCACCACTTGGGCATCATCGACTCCGCTACCGACACTCCCAGCAACCGCTCGATATTCTCGCTCACCAGGATCGGAACGATTGTCCGTTTTTCTATTTGCAGAACGTAAAGAACCGCAGGGACGTGAGCCAGCAGATGGTACAGTTGCCGATGTTCGGATTCGCCTTCGCCCACCGCCCATTGACTCCCCAAGTCCGACGAGCCCGCGGCAGCAATACCCGGTGATTGAATCCATATCTCCGGCGGAGCCGAACGGTCGTCGCATGTTTCAACAGATCTGCCGGCACGGACGGGGGAAGGTGTGCTTGCTTTTCTCGTGATAACTAATTATCGGTCGTAAATACCTACTGCGCGAAGAGGAAAATCCTTAGACTCCGCTCAGTAAAGATACTCAGGGCACTCACTCCGGGTCTTCGATCAGCAATTCGCGGCCTGTCGAAACTCCCGGGTCGCATATTCCGCTAGAAACGTCGTGGAGTACGTGATTGATCATGCACAGAAGAGCTTCCTGAGTATATGGCTTAGCCAGATATCCGTGAATGCCGATTGTTTTTTCAGCGCCTCCAGCCTAACAAGAATAGACGTTATGCCTATTAGGAGAACCCTTAAGGAAAGCCCCCACCCGGGCCGACTCAAAACCTATCTTGCCTGGATTCCGAGGGCACCAGGCCATGCCGCATCGCTCGCCGCACCAAGCTTGGAATGTCGTTGATTCCCAGACGGCCCATTAAACGCGTTCGGTGTGCTTCGATGGTCTTCGTGCTCAGGTTCAAGAGAGAAGCGATTTCTTTGGTATTTTTACCTTCTGCGATCAGCTGCATGACTTCGCGCTGGCGCGACGTCAGTTTTTCTAACGATTCATCATTCTCGCCAATCCGCTGGAGACAATTGTCCATCACCCGCTTCGGAATTTGCGGACTGAAGTATGTTCCACCCTTCATCACGGCTCCAATCGCACGTTTCAAATCATCGACCGCCGCATCCTTAATCAGGTAGCCGGCCGCTCCAACACGCAGAGCCTGGCAGACATATTCTTCGTGCCCGTGCATCGAGAGCATCACCGCCTTGGTCTCGGGAAATTTCGCGCGAAACCTGGCAACGGCTTCCAAGCCGTTCAAACGCGGCATGGCCACATCAATCAGCACCAGATCAGGACGATGTTTCTTCACCAATTCGAGAGCTTCATGCCCATCTTTCGCTTCGGCCACGACCTGCACGGACGGAATTTTTCTCAGGAGCGAGCGAAAACCGGCGCGGACCAGCTGATGATCATCGGCCAAGACAATACGGATTTTTTTATTCACCGGGGGAAGCCGAAATAATTAATCGGGATGAAGCGGAAGGGAAGCTTGAACCTCCGTGCCTTGTCCCGGAACCGACCGGTACTCAATTTTGCCGCCCAAGACGGTCGCGCGTTCGCGCATACCAACCAATCCCAGGCGATCTTGTTGAACTCTCTTTTCCGCGTCAGCGACGTCAAAGCCAACGCCGTCATCGCGGACGATCAATTGCAGGGAAACTGCCGTTTCACGCAATTCCAGTGATACTTTTCCAGCCTTGGCGTGACGGAGAATATTTGTCAGCGCCTCAACCGCAATTCGGAAGCAGGCTGTTTCTACTCGAGGGTCCGGACGTTTCAGATTTTCATCGGCAGTGAACCGGGCCTGCCACGCTCCGCGATTGGCATAATCATCCAGAACCAGACGCAAAGCGGGTATTAATCCCAAATCGTCCAGCGCCGGGGGCCGGAGGTGCAGGGTCATTTGCCGCACTTGCACCAAAATGTCATCGATAATCGCCATCGCATTGTCCAACTGCGCCACTAGCTTTTCTCGCTTTCTCGATCCTTTCGCGGTCCGCACCGAGATCTTCGTCGCCGTCAGTGCCTGGCCAATTTGATCGTGGAGTTCGCGGGCGAGATTTTTTCTTTCATCCTCCTGAACCTCGACCCGGCGACGCGAAAGGATCCGCAGTTGTCGACTCACTGCATTCAGGACTTCTTCCGCTTGCTTGCTGGCTGTGATGTCGTCGGCCAGGCCGGCGAAACGCACGACTGAACCGCTTTCGCTCCGGACCGGGAAACCCCGGTGGCGTATCCAGCGAATCGATCCGTCTGGCCGGACGATCCGATATGTGAGGTCGTGCGGTTGGGTGCATGGCTGCCTCCCCATGGCGGCGAAGACATGGTTTTTATCTTCGGGATGAACCGCCTCCATCCACGATTTTGGCGCGGAATAAAGGCTCGCGCAGCTGCGTCCCCAGACCGTTTCGTAATCTGGGCTGATATAGAACATCCGCGTATTTTCGGGATCGCTGAGCCAAAAAACCTCATGAATGTTCTCAGCCAGCTCGCGAAAATGTTGTTCGCTTTCCCGTAAACCCTGCTCGATACGCCTTTGCTCGGTCGTATCGTGCGCAATGGCGGATGCGCCGGTGATTTCTCCTTTACTATCCTTAATCGGAGAGATCGTCAGAGACACCGATATCTGACTGCCGTCTTTGCGCAGATGCGTGGTCTCGAGATGTTCAATCATTTCGCCGCGCTTGACCCGCTCCAAGATCCGGCTGATCTCATCTTGCTGTTCCGGTGAAACCAGAACCATGATCGAGCGGCCGATCGCCTCGGAGGCCGAGTAACCGTAAATCTTTTCCGCACCCGCATTCCAGGAGACGATCACCCCATCCAACGTCTGGCTGATAATGGCGTCATCGGAGGAATTGACAATGGCGGCCAGTTCCGCATTCGCTCGCTCCGCCTTGAGTTGCTCGTTGGTATTCTTGCTCGCGCCCCCCGTCATATTTACCGCAATCTGACTTTAAGATTCGAAATTTGTTCGCCCTTCACATCGCTTCTGTTCCGCGCTGGAGATAACGATTCTTGCGCCACCACCCCCGATCGAAGCCGCGTTGAAAGAAAAACGAGCGGATCGCTGTAAAAATCCGGTGACCGTCGCCCGGTTCGGTCTGACGCCCTGCGTTTCTCTGCGCTAGGGAACATGGCTCTCTGCACCTAGAATTGAAGCCGCCGCCTTTTTTTTCAAGCCATATTTTTCACGTAAAAATTTCGCCTTACTTTAGGTGTCGCCACGAGTATGACCTCCGTGGCAAGAAACCGGAGAGGCAATAGGTCTAGTTTGGAGGCGGAAATACGCATTTCCCGCATGAGGCATAAGCACACCCACTGCTCCTTACGAAAGCATGGGAAAAGCACATCGTCTGCAGGTTGATTATAACTCCTATGAGAAACTCACACCGCACGGCTCACTGGTAGCCAGATTACGTCAAATCATAACGGAATCCGGTGCTGGGAAATTTCTTATCGGCGTTACTTCACTCATCCGATTTTTTGCAGGACATGACTATTAGGCTTTAGAAAGTGCGATCATTTTTCTCTAACGGCCAAACGCGATCGGAAACGCGCGCTTTCCATCGCTAGCAGTGACGCGCAATATCTGATGAATCCGGGCGATGGATGTAATGACGCGCCAGGGCGCGCTCAAGATTTTCTATTTTGTTAGAAAATCGGTTGGTCGACGGGGTAAATCGACATGGGCGCAGTGAGATTCTGTGGCTCGAGGTCACTTCCGCGGCGATTTCACTCGAACCGGCGGAAGCGCCGGGTGGCTAGTGAACACCGAACACTCGGAAGATAACAAACAGCCCGAAAGCGAACAATCCGCTCCCGAGGAACATACATGCGGGCAGAGTCAACACCCAGGCCAGAAGGATGTTTCTCAAGGTCGATCTTTGCAGACCGGAATGGTTGGCCGCCATCGTTCCGGCGATACCGGATGAAAGAACATGTGTCGTGCTGACGGGCAAACCATAGACGTCGGCCAGACGAATCGTGATCGCAGCGAGCAGTTCTGCCGACGCGCCCTGAGCGTAAGTCAGATGCGATTTGCCAATTTTTTCGCCGACCGTTACGACGATGCGTTTCCAGCCGATCCTCGTTCCGAAACCAAGTGCGCACGCGACCGCCACTTTTACCCAATTGGGGATGAACTTGGTAACGCTATCAAGCGAGGAACGGTAGGTCGCGGCCGCACTGTTGAAGGAGGGATCGCTCATTTACTTTCGCTTTCGTCAGCTTCGCCAGTGCGCCGGAGACGAGATAAAAATCCGTGCGCAAATTATTCCGATCGTCGACCGGCAAGAGGGCCACGATTCCAAATGCGACCGCACCGGACGAAGTCAGAATGCCAATCAGATTCTACAATCCCGACCACACTACGGCTACCCATGGCCTGAGGGTGTGAGTGTAAATGACGGTCGCGACCGCGTTGGCGGTATCGTGAAAACCGTTCACAAATTCGAATCCAAAAGCGAGGGCCAACGCAAGGACGAGAAAGATGGAGGCGCCAACCGTGGGCAATTGAGCCGGAAAGTGCATGAAAGTTCGGGCATGATGCCGAGTCTGTTCTTTCTGCATAGGATTTCATTGTTACAGTTTGGTGACTGAAGACAACGCGAAGGGGCCCGAATGTGAGGAATGCCTAACCACGAGCTTTCAGGGTCTCCGCGTTTCTTCAGGTATCTGAAAGGAAAAA
>CAVWFP010000006.1:0-7081 GCA_963754325.1 uncultured Verrucomicrobiae bacterium | reverse complement strand
ACACAAACACCGCTACAACTACTCGGCTTCAATCCGGACGATCTCTCCTTGCCATCGCCAATCATCCGGACCAGTGACCAGACCTGCCCGGACTGGATTGAGTTGTACGTAATTCCATTTTTCGCAGTAACTCTCACCATGACGAATGAGATGATCGAAAAACCCCTTTTGACAATGTGGCGGCGACGCCGGAATTACCGAGGAGATTTTTCGTTTCAGCTGACGCACCCATTGGCTCAAAGGATATTCCCCGCCATTGCGCAGAAATAAATGAATGTGCTCCGGCATGATCACATAACGACCGACCGCAATCCGACGAACTTCGCTTTGCTGAGCGAACTCAACCAGCTGTTGATGGACGAAGTCGTTTGTCAGCAGTTTTCGCCGACGGTTCGTATTAAACGTGATGAAATAGAGTGGCGGGTCGTACTTTTGAAAGATGAAATCCAGCCGCGGGGGAGTGTCGGCCATGTGGCAATATTGACGTTGTAGAGGCGCTTGTGCCAAGCGCCTGTTTCTTTGGGTTCGGCGCTTGACATCCCGCAGTCGCGGGACCGCTACAACTCGCCGACACAAGTTAGAGTCTTCCTTTTGAGATCCGAAAACGCGGCGGCCCGTAGTCTTACCTGCGACTTGCCATTCCCGGCAAGATTGTGCGACTTTTCACTGATGTCCTATAGGCGCTCGCCGCGGCGAGCGCCTGCTAAATTGCTTTAGGCTTCCGCGCCGAATTGTCCTACAAATCCGCATTGTGCATTCCTTTCATTACGACGACGGGAAACTTTGTTGCGAAGAGGTCGACCTCTCCCGCGTGGCCGACGAATTCGGCACGCCGCTTTATGTCTACAGCGCCGGCACAATTCTCGATCACTACCACCGACTGGAGCAGGCGTTGGGCGAACTCGATCATTTGATCTGTTACGCGATCAAGGCGAATTCCAATCGCGCGATTTTGAGATTGCTGGCGGACGCCGGCGCCGGTTTCGACATCGTTTCCGGAGGCGAACTCTATCGGGTGCTTGCCGCCGGCGGCCAGGCGGCCAAGTGCACCTTCGCCGGCGTGGGCAAATCGCAGGAAGAAATCGAATACGCGCTCGAGCAAGGCGTTCACAGTTGCAACATCGAGAGCGAAAGCGAGCTCGAGTTTATCGATAAAATTGCGACGGCGAAAGGACGGCGCGCTCCAATTGCGTTACGGATCAATCCCGACGTCGATCCGCACACGCACCAGTACATCTCTACCGGATTGGAAGAGAATAAATTCGGGATTCCGCTAACAAAAGCGACGGCAATTTACGAGCGGGCGGCGAAAATGAGTGGGATCGAAATTGTCGGCGTGCAAATGCATATCGGTTCTCAGATCACCGAAGCGGGACCGTTTGCCGCCGCGATCGATAAGGTCGCGCCGCTCGTTAGGCAGTTGCAGGAAAGATTCGGCATTAAATTTTTCAGTATCGGTGGCGGTATGGGAATCATTTATCGTCGCGCGCTGGAGAGCGGTTCCGGAAAATGGTGGCACGATCACGGGGGTGAGCCCTCCGCGTTCAGTGTGCTGGATTATGCCGAGGCCGTCGTTCCCCCGTTGCGCGGGCTCGGCGTTCGCGTGTTGCTCGAGCCGGGACGATTTCTGGTCGGCAATGCCGGAGTGCTGCTGACCCGCGTTCGTTATTTGAAAAAAACCGGCCGCAAACAATTCGTGATCGTCGATGCCGGCATGAACGATCTGATCCGGCCCGCCTTGTATCAGAGCTATCACGAAATCGTGCCGGTCAATGAACCTGGGCCGCCGTTGCTGGCGCCCTCGTCCGCCAGCCCGGCTCGGACCGACGTCGTCGGGCCCGTTTGCGAATCGGGGGATTTTTTCGCGCAAGACCGCGACATGCCGCCGGTCCGTGAGGGTGATCTGCTCGCGGTGATGAGCGCCGGCGCCTACGGGTTTGTCATGGCGTCAAATTACAATTCCCGGCCACTGCCGGGGGAAGTGCTCGTGCGTGGTGACAAAGCGTTGCTGATCCGGAAACGCCAGAATTATGAAGATCTGGTCCGCGGCGAATTGTGAAGCCTGGTGTCCCGGTCTTCTCGGTCAGGCTCTTTTACCTGCTCGTGATCCGACTGGATGGGTGTGGGAGCAAAGCCCGATGGGTGCAGGTGCAGGAGGAAGTGCAGGATTAAAGCCTGCACAGGATCCTCTGTTTTCGACGCTCTGCTGAATTGCGATATGAACTCAACTTGAAGATTGTCGAATCTTGCATAAATACTGCTCCTGCTTCTTGGGTCTATGCGCTGGGTTCCCCGTCTCTTCTTAGTCACGATTGTCTTTCTGCTGGGCAGCACTACCCGGCTGTTTAGTGCCGATTATCGGGGTGGCGCCCGGCCCAACACCGAATGGATCATCCTGGTTGGCGGCCCTTCCTTGAAGGAATGGGAGCAGTACAAGGCCTACCCGCACGATCATTGGTGGGCAAACTTCGTTCACGCCGCTCGCCTTCGAACGGAGCAGCTTCGCGCCGAACTCGGTCCCGACGAGACGATTACGTGGCTGGTTTACAAGCAAGGCTACATCGACCGCGGCAAACAGGAGCATCAGGACTTGCTCGCTTACATTCGATCGGTGCGCGAGAAGTACAATTTGAACCTGGTCTGGTTCGACAAGGGCGCGGAAGTGGTCAATTACGTCAACAGCGGCGACAGGGATCTGCCTCGGAGCCGGGTGAAGATTCTCGGGTTCGAATATTTCGGCCACTCCAATCGCGCGTGTTTCATGTTCGATTACAGCAGTCACGTCGATAGCGCCGCGAAATCGTGGCTCCACGAAACGGATCTGCTCAAACTCGAGCGCGGCGCGTTTGTCTATAACGCCTACGCCAAAAGTTGGGGCTGCCACACCGGGGAAGAAATGTCTCGATTCTGGCACGCTTCCACCGGCACGCACATGATCGGCGCCATCGGCAAAACGCAGTACATGATGGAAACGTTGCCAATCCTCACTTCCGAAAACGGCAAGTGGGTGATGCAATAACGCCGCGGTTGCGGCGAAATTCCAGTTAGCAAATCCAATCCTCCAGGGAACCTTCAAATCCCGGGGGTCAAAGCACTGGGATCGTTTTTGGAGTTTGGTTATTGACGCTTTCCTGGGATTTGGCGTTTGGCGCTTGGGTTTTCTCGGCTTCGCCGTAATCTGAAAAAATGAAATTCGCGCAACTCGCGTTGCTTTATCGAGAGCCTCTATTCGAACTGATTTCACAAAGCCGCGCGGTTCATCTGCAAAACTGGCGCGGCGAAGAAGTGCAGCGGTGCAGTTTGCTCAGCATCAAGACGGGTGGCTGCAGCGAAGATTGTTCGTATTGCGCCCAAAGCGCGCACTATTCCACCGGACTCGAACGCGAAGAATTATTGTCGGTCGAAAGTGTCCTCCGCGTGGCGCGACGCGCTCGTGCTCAGGGGGCGACGCGATTTTGTATGGGCGCAGCCTGGCGCGGGATGCGCGACGGTACCGAAAAATTCGACCGAGTGCTTGAGATCGTCCGGGAAGTGAGCGCGCTGGACATGGAAGTGTGCGTGACACTCGGCGAAATCGGAGTCGAGGAAGCGCGCAAACTGAAAGCAGCTGGGGTCACTGCCTATAATCACAATATCGATACGTCTCCGGAATTTTATCCGGAGATTGTCACCACTCACACGTTTCAGGATCGGCTGAACACGATTGCCGCCGTGCAAACGAGCGGAATGTCCGTCTGTTGTGGTGGGATTATCGGGATGGGTGAAACGATCGACGATCGCCTGCGCCTGGTCGAAGTGTTGAGCGAACTAGATCCTCAGCCACAAAGCGTCCCAATTAATTGTCTGATGGGAATGCCGGGAACACCATTGGCCGAGCAGGCACCGGTCGACATTTTTGAACTCGTTAGGCTGGTCGCCGTGGCGCGGATGGCGCTGCCCAAGTCTCGCGTGCGGCTTGCCGCCGGCCGGACCCGGATCTCCCGGGAAGGTCAGGCGCTTTGCTTTTTCGCCGGGGCGAACTCTATTTTCTTCGGCGATAAACTGTTGACCGCAGAGAACCCGCAAGTCGACGTCGATCTCGAACTGCTGCGCGAGCTCGGGCTGAGAACAGAAGGAAATAAAAAAGCAGTTTTTACAGAAGGAAACAAAGAGAACGAAGGTTTACTGGATTCGGTGAATGCCTGACCCTTTGCGACCTTCGCTAATTCCTGTAAAAGATTATTTCGCGATGAGGTTCGACGACAAACCGGCCTCTTTGCGAGGTCCTCAGGCGCTGTGATTTGGCGAAGTCGGCGATGTCTACGTGGCCGCAGTTTTCGGCCTCGCCTTAGAGCTTGAATTTTCCGCCGGTCACCCTAAGGATGGAGTTCGCCGAAAATGAAAATGTCCATTGAAGCTCGCCGGGGAACCAGTGTCATTTGCTTTTACAGCGCGTTGTTATTCGCGCTTCTCGGGTTGGCGGGACATGCCAAAATGGATTTCCACCATCGCGGTGAGATCTTCAGCACGTTCCTGGTCACCGCGGCCGTGCTGGTCTTGCTCGGGATTATTCTGCTTCTTTCTTCGTTAGGCAAAAAAGCCTGAGGAGAAGGCTCTGAATTTTTACAGAAGGAAACGAAGATATCGGCACATCCAATAGCTTCATGTAACTGAAGAGCTGGGCTTTCGCCGAGGGTGCAAAGATTCGACTGCCTTTACCTCGACGAGCAAACAATCATCCACCAGCAAATCCAAACGTAAGGGTTCATCAAAGACCAATCCTTTGTAGGCGAGCTCGACAATCTTTTGTGTTGTTGACGGAACGGAGTGGAGTTCAAGCTCCCGCTTTAAACATCGTTCGTAAATCGATTCGATGAGTCCAGGACCTTGACACGGTGTACTTCGATGGCAGCGCCGATAACGGCGCGGCCAAGCGCGTCCGCTTTGTTCCAGAGGGGATGCAATAGCCAAGTTTAGCAAAGGGATCGAAAACGCTTCAACTTCCGTTTCCTTCGTTTCCTTCGTTTCCTTCTGTAAAAATCTGGTTCTGAAAAACTGAACGGCGGCAGCCGTTCCACGGACTACCGCCGTTCCTCCCTCCGAACAACCCAAAGTCCGGGCCGGACTGGCGGATTTGATTTCCGCAACAGTCCGACCGGTGAAATAGATCACTCCGACTGCGCGGAATGCATTTCCTTCATGGCGTTCATCATGTCCTGATGCGCCTTCTGGATAGCGTCGAATTTTGTCTGCTGAGCGCCAGTGAGCAGCGGCCGAATCTGCGACGAGGCGTTGCTCATCACGGCCTGCGCCTTTTGCATCGCATCTTGGTGGATGGCGATAAGCTGCGGCTTGGCTGCATCAATGATCGGTTGCACTTTCGCTTGCTGATCCGATGTCAGATTTAATGACTTGGTCAGATGCTCGAGTGGCGATCCGTGACCGTGGCCATGCCAGCCGCCTCCCCCTGGCCCGCCTTGCGACGCGGCGACGGCTAAGCCGCCGAGAGCGATGGCGCCTGCTGTAACAAATGTCAGTATATTACGTTTCATATTCAGTTTCATCTTCCCTTCTGGTCCCGATTTTCGGAACTGTTCAAAAGGTGTGACTGGAGATGCCGAACGCCGGTTACAACATTTTTCCGGGGCTTTCATCTGACTCTTTCACGCGCCGTTGCGCGTTGCGTTGAAAGGGCAACTTAAAGTGAAGGAAACGAACGAACTTTGTAACCCCGGCAGGCGCCCCACGGTCTTTCTGTTAGTGTGGACACAATTTCGAACACATGGATGATCCTGATGCACGCGCGCTGGTTCAAAGTGCGCTCGCACATGATGACCACGCGGCTCGCGAGCTGGTTCGAAGACTCTTCCCCCTGGTCGCGAAAATCGTCCGCAGTCACCGGACGCGCCGGACCGCGGAAGAAGACCTTTGCCAAATGATTTTCATTAAAGTTTTTCAAAAGTTGAATCAGTTTTCGGGAGAAGTGCCTCTCGAGCACTGGGTCTCGCGGGTGGCGGTGAATACCTGTCTCAATCAAATCGCGTTTGAAAAATCGCGGCCGGAATTACGGCATGCCGATCTGAGCGAAGACGAACAGGCCGTGGTGGAAAATCTCGCCAGCTCGTCGGAAGAGCTCGGGCCCGACCGGCAGTTGGCATCACGACAATTGGTTGAACATTTGCTCGAATTTTTGAAACCGGCGGAACGTTTAGTGATCGATATGCTTTACTTGCAGCAACGTTCGGTTGAAGAAATCCGGCAAGTGACAGGCTGGAGCACCTCCCTGATTAAGGTGCGCGCTTTTCGCGCACGACGAAAAATGAAAGATCAGCTGAGCAAGATTTCACGGAAAGAGGAGTCATGAAAAATCAGAATGTCGACAGATTGTTGAAGTCGGCGGCCGCGGCGCCGCGCGATGAGGCTTTGGAAATCCCATTTGGATTTGATACTCGCGTGGTCGCGCTCTGGCGCAGCGGGGGTAACGGAAACGGTCTGGTCCGGACGGTCAGCGGCCTGGTTCGCCGGGTTGCCTTGTTGGCGACGGCCGTCATCGTTGTGGCCGGCGCCGGCGTTTATGTGCAGACCAGTCGCAACCAGGATCTGAGTGAGCCGTCGGCTAACGAATTTGCCATCGCCGATTCGGCGATTCAGGATGAAGTTAGCCAATGAATCAGGCGCTGAAATGGAAGCTCGTCGCCGGATTCGTTTTGGTGTTCATCGCCGGAGGGTTGACCGGGGCTTTCGTCGCCGCGTCGCAACCGCATCATCCGCCAGCCGACCGACGGATCATTTCGGAGCATATGCGTCAACGGTTGAAGTCCGACCTGGGACTAACGGACGAGCAGGTAAAAAAAATCTCGCCCATCATCGATAAGACCGCAACGGAACTGGAAACAATTCGATCGGAAACCGGCCGGCGGGTGCACGAAGCGTTTGCCGAAGCGCATCGCGAAATCGCCGCCGATTTGACGCCGGAACAACGTCAGAAACTTCAGGGAATCGAAGCTCGTCATCGACACCCGATGTACTGATCGCATGGTGGTCGCGAAGGCCCGCCGCGTTCGGATCAGCCGGCGATGTCGCCATCCAATTAGGCCTCGGA
>CAVWFP010000005.1:0-18494 GCA_963754325.1 uncultured Verrucomicrobiae bacterium | reverse complement strand
AGGCGGGCCGCACCGGCCGAGAACAGATGCGTCCCCGTGCGCGTCGTTGGGCGAGCGGCGCGAGTGGTAAGCATTTGATGACTTCTTGGCGTTCCCCCGCAGCCGTTGATCGCAGCGTGAGTTGCCCACTTTTGGGTGGTGCCCACCTTAGCCGCTGCCGCGAGATGGCACGGTTTTCACCTAACCACTCGATGAAGCCAACCGCCCAATACGGCGTGCGATTAAGTTTTGTGAAGCGCGAATCAGTTTCTCCACAGTTCAACCTCGCCGCCTGCCGTGGCTTATCTCTGTCTCGTTAGGTGCACGGAAGGTTAAAAGCGATGTCATTCGAACAGATATCCTATCTCGCACAAATCGTTGCCTCCGTGGCGGTGGTCGCTTCTTTGATCTTTGTTGCTTTACAGATCAAACAAAATACGGCCGCTCTCCAACGGAGTGAACACAACTCCACCATGGAGCAGTGGACTGTGATCCGCATGGCGATCGCCAAGCATCGCGACATTGCCGAGCTGATGACTGCCTGCTGGGGAGGAGGACGTGCCTTAAACGCAGCCGATGGGCTTCGATTGGAGCAGATGTTGCAGGAGAACGCCTGGGCGGCATTTCACATTTGGGACAGAACGCAGCGCGGAATCTTTCCGAAGGGTACCTTTGAGGCGACAGGTGGAGCACTCATGGTTACGTTGCTCAGCACGCCCGGTGGTGAGAGCTGGTGGCGCAAAGCGAAAAATATTGGCTTCATCCCGGGTTTGTCGCGGACGTCGACGCTGTGTTTGCCGAGACCTAACCAATCGCTCCAGCCAACCGCTGGCCGGCGCCAAGAACAGTTGAGGGTTGAGAGATGATAGTTGAGAGTTCAGCAACGCTCGCTCCCTTGAGCAGTCGGTCAGCTTGGTCTTGTTAGATGACAGTGCCCGATTCCAATGTCGATACCGCGGTATTGGCGGCAGCAAAACCGTCATGGCCAAAGGTCGCACTAGCTGCCGGACAGGCCGCTCATCACATCGGTGGTGATTTCGTAGCTCGTGAAGATGCCTACGATCTCGTGGCCAGAGGATTCGCACGCTGGGCGCTGATGGCCGTTTGATGGCACAGGGCGATCTGACCAGGTGGCGACATAGTGAAATTCGCATCGCGTTCAGATCGGGAGAATGGATGCCGTGATGCCAAAAGCGAGGTCTCGCGTAACCATCCATATGGCGGCGAGTCTCGACGGATTCATCGCGCGCCAGGACGGCCGCGTCGATTGGATGGAGACATCGGATGAATTTGCAGCGGGAGAGACTCTGGATCCGGAATTTGTCGAGGCTTTCCTCAAAACGATCGACTGCTATGTCATGGGATCCCGAACCTATGAAGTCGCGTTGAATTTTGAAAAGAAAGGTTTCGGTTGGGCTTACGGCGACAAACCGGTCTTCGTCCTCACCAGTCGCGGTCTGGCCCGAACCAGAGATACCATTGAATTTTACTCCGGTGAGTTGACGCAACTGGTGAACGAACGGTTGCGACCCCGCTTCCCTAACATTTGGTTTGTCGGAGGCGGGTCCGTTTCGGGCGAATGTCTTCGTCTCGGATTAGCCGATGAAGTTCGTTTCTCGGTTCTCCCGATTTTAATCGGCGACGGGATCCGATTTTTTGAGAAACTGGAGAAAGACGTTCCTCTTCACTTGATCGAGGTTAAGGCGTATCAAACCGGCACGGTGGGACTTCGTTACGAAGTCGTAAGCAATCGGACGAAACAAAAAACGTCCAAGCTGAAAAGCGCTAGGCACGCTTGATCAAGATCATTCAGGCATCCGCGAAAGGCCGGCGGATATAGAGGCTACTTCAATTTCAGAGCTTTCTTTAGAAAAGTTCCATCTGTTGACCTTTTTCGCCCGAGGATTTTCGATTTTTCACGATTGGCTCGACGACCTCTTTCTCGAAGTCATCCACCGGAAGTTTCTCGATCCGTACCCACTCTTTCTCCAGTTCATCGGTTTCGTAGCGAATGAGCTTGCCGGCCGCGGTTGAATAGATGGCCGCGCTAATTTCGAATTGGGTAATATCGCCGACCGCCTTCCAATAGGCGGCCAGTTGAGAAAGATAACGCTTCCGCAAGGTGTCGGGACTGTCCGGGGGGACGCGATCGGTTTTCCAATCCAAAATGAACAGCTGTCGTTTGGCGGAATTGATCAGGGCAAGGTCGACGATTCCCTCCAAACAGCGGCGTTGATCGATCCGCCAAAGGAACGGCATTTCAGGATGAGCAATTGTCTCAATCAGATCGAGATCATGCGTTCCTTCCAAGTACCTTCAAAAGGGATTCGTATTCCCGCTTGGAACGTGCGGGATCGGGTGAACGCCGGCGATAACGGTCGAACAGGGCATTCCGGTCTTTGGCGTCATCTTTCCAGTTCAATTGTGAGACAAACTCGTGCCACCAGAGTCCGTATTGCAGCGCCGGCCCGACCGCGCGCGGTAACTGGAAGGATGCCGCCGAAAACCTTTCCTCTTCTACTTCACTCGTTTGATCGTGCGACAGCAGGCTCGGATTCAGTTTGCGAACAAAAACACTCGCGTTTCGGATCGCAGCCGAGCGATCAATAGTTTCGAAGGACGTGGTCGACGGCGGATCCCGATCCTGTTTGAGCGACCGCGTTTCGTGATAGGCGGCGGTGAGGCAACAACTCGCGGGCTCAGACCCAATACTCGCAAATGGGACTTGATTTACCTGATCTTCGTCCGCGCGAAGCCATTTGGTTTGCGAATGTGAATGGATGTCTCCGCCGCGTTTCGCGAACAATTCCTGATCGAACGCCAAAACAAGCGTGTGTTTGGCGCGAGTAAGCGCCACATAAAGCAAGCGCTCCATTTCCTGGCGATTTTCACGTTCCAACATTTCGTCGATCTCGGGGGTCATATCGGAATTATCGAGAAGGACCGTCATCTCGCCGCTCTCTCGGTCTTTGATTAGGCGCGGATAGCGTGGCGATGCTGCTTTCACATCGCGCGTGAGGAACGGCACGATCACGGCCTGCCATTCCGAGCCTTTCGCTTTTTGTGATGTGATCAACTGAATCGCATCCGGTCGCGACGGTCGAATCTCGCGCGGGTCGGAGAAATGTGACCGAAGCAATTCAACAAATTGAGTCAAGGTCAGGCCTTCGGCTTCCGACGACCCGGCGAGCGCCAGAAGCGAATCGAGTTCGCCGTTCAAGTCTTCGAAATCTTCCGCGGGAAGACTGTTCAGGCGAGCGCGCAAATCCGTCCGGCGGACGACTTCGCTGATCGCGTCAAACAGTGGCAGCTCGAGAACGGAAGGGCGAATTTGCGTGAGCAAACTTAATGCTCTCGAAACAGCGTCGGCTCCATCCGTCAGCGTCTCGATCTGAAATCGATCGCCGTGTCCATCGGAGAAAAGGGCCAGTTTATGATCGGAAATACCGAACACTTCCCGAAGCACTCCGACGATCTCATAACTACCGCGCGGTTGCGCCATTACTATTAAGAGGGCAGTGAGCCAGGCATAGGCCGGGCTATCGCCCTTAATTTCCTTCTCAGACTGAATCTGGACGTTCAGCCCTGCCGCGCGGAGGCCGCGCCGGAGCGTTTGCAGCCATTCTTTGCGCGGGCATAAAATTGCCACGTCACTCCAGTTTTCCGCACGAAGCTTCTTCAAATCTGTTCTGACCAGCCAATCGGCCAGCTGCCTGGCTTCTTCGACGCCTTTTCGCGTATCCGAAACACGTCCACGTGGATCGGGTTTGAGATCGGCCGGCTTCAAATCAAAACGAACAACCTGCCCCGGCAATACTTCCGGACGTGGATTCAATTCAACGAAAGCCACCTGATGATCGCGATCGTTCAAAATCTCGCGGAATGTTGCGTTCACAAAATCCAGCTGCGCTTGATCGAGGCGAAACGTCACCGAAAACTTAAGAGCGTCGGCTGCGCCTGTCTCGATCAGCGTTTCGTGGATCCGGCGATATTTCGATAGATCCGCGCGATCACGGTAAATCGATTGTTGAAAATCGCCGACCATGCAGAAATGGCCCGGCCGCGGAGGAACGTCACGGGTTTCGAGCCAGTCGCCGGTTGCTTCCGGCGGGCGAGCGATGTCGAGGAGCAAGGCGAACTGTTTTGGATCTGTGTCCTGTGCTTCATCCAAAATGACACGGAAGGATTTTTCGCGAATTTCGCGACCGATCTGTGGGTGTTGGGTGAGCTCGAGCGCGAGCGCAATCTGGTCGTCGTAATTTAGAAAACCGCGATCGATTCGAAATTGACGATAATTTGTCTGGACTTCGGCGGCCACACACAGTGCAGCCTGGTCAACCCATTGCCGTAACGATGCGAAGGCCTCCCGTTTGATGCGAACAAAGTCCCGCGCTTTCGATCCGCAAATTGGCCAACGGACAAAATCATCCGTGTCGCGCCAGATCTGTTCGATACGTTTCAGTTCCTTTTGATAAGGCGGAACGGTCTGCCGGGTTGCGCCGGTGGCAGCATATTGATGAATCGTGCTCAAGTCGGCCTCTGGACATTTCCCGACGGGCGGTTCAAAGACATTGAGGTCCGAGCGCCTTCCCAGTTCCATCAATGCGCGCGCATTCACATGACGGAGCAGGGTGCGGCGATTGTCCTCGAACAGTGATCGTCCAACCGTCGTCTGTTGCTGGATGAACTCGTTCCAAAGTTCATCGTCATCGGTAATCACTTCGAATGTTGGCGGCAGGCCGAGATAATGGCCGTAGGTTTCGAGAAGACGGACGCAGAACGCGTGGATCGTCCCAAAGAACGCGCGATTGAAAGCAGCCAACGTTTCCACGGGAACTCCCGATTGCAGCACTTCCGCCCGGGCGCGCTGCTGCATTTCGTCTGCTGCGCGATTGGTAAATGCGACGACGACCAGCTGTGGCAACCACTGGCGCGCGTGTGCGCTTTTTGCGATCTGAACAATCCGATCGGTAATGGCCCGGGTCTTGCCCGAGCCGGCCGCGGCAACGATGGAAAAATTCCGGTCTAACTCAGCGACGAAACGATCGCGTTCATTCTGGTCGGCCGGCTTGTTCATGACCACTCGTCCTCGTCGTCGGCAAAAGCGGGATGCGTCAGGACCCATTTTTCATCCAGGAATTCTTTGTCGATGGGCAAGGTGGCGAGTGGATAATCAGGATTGAATCCGAACTCGTTGCGGATGGGACCGCGCCAACCAAAGATGCCCTCTTCCTGAATGCGGTACAATTCTTCCCAGAAATCGGAAAATGCCGTGAGGTCGCTCAGTGCTAATTGTGGCCGGTCGAGGTCGGTCCGGAGAGAAAGGATGCTCAGGTCGATGTCGAGGGCGCCGAGTTCGCGGGTGGCCAGACCATAAAGTCCCAGCTGAATGGCATCGCCGCGGACCAATCTTTTACGCAAATTCGCAGCTCGCGTTTCGGGTGTTCGACCCGAGGCAGCCAGCGATTTCGTATTTCCGGTTTTGTAATCAACAATCCAAAGATTGGTCCCGGCCAGCTGAGAGTTTTCGGACTCGTTGCGGGCGAGGATTAAATCGATTCGACCGCTCAGGCGCAATCTGCCTTTGTCGTTAACGGAGATCGGCTGGTGCGGTTCGAGTTTCCATTCCGTTGCCAGCCGCGTAAAATTTTCGGCTTCGGCCATTTTGCTGGCCAAACATCCGGCGAGGGCGAACGCGTTGCCCCACCCGGACATCCACCAGTCGGGAACCGTTCGACCAACGGCTGCGCAGAGACTGGCGACATCTTTTCGAAACTGGCGAGCGGATTGGGCGATTCGTTCGGTGATTTCCGCGAGACCTGGGAATACAACAAAAACGTTCTTGCCTTCCGATTCAGTGATTTGGGCCAGCCAATCGTGCACCCAGTTGCCCGTGGCCGCGTTCCACTGGTTCAGGTCCGGGTCCTGATTTTCGACACCGAGATATGCTTTCAGCCAAATTAGCGCCGGGCTTTTGACCACCTTGTCCCATTGCGTCGCGCGGAGGGTTATTTTGCGATCAATCGGTTCGCGCAGAGCAAATTCATATTCGCCAAACGGCGCCTCGGCGGTGCGGCGGGCGTTGTACGCAACGCGAGTTTGAGAAATCTCCGGTGATGGGGGCGCGTCCGGCCCAACCATTTTCAGTTGTTCCAACCAGGAACACGTTTGTTCGCGTAACCGTAACATGGTTTGCTGCGAGAGCGGCAAGTGAGTCGCCGCGAAATAGGCGTGGCTCAAGAGCTCGCTCGGATTCCAAAAACGTTCCGGAGCGGATTCCTGCAACAAGCTGGCGGTCAGGACGAGCCTTTCTTCCACGGAATCAACGGCGGCAGCAAAGTGGCGAAGGGCGATTCGTCGATCGTCTTCCGAGCTCAACAGAAACGTTTTTCCATTCTCGATAATCGAGTGACCTTCGCCCTGTTTGCCCACTCGAGTGGCGTGGCGATTCAACTCGTGAATTTGCTTATCGAGCAGAAAACCGGATTCTTTACTCCCCGGCGGCCACGCCCCCTGGTTGAGCCCGGCGAGGATGAGATGCGACCATTCCTGCGCCTCAGCGTTCGCGTAGGAGAGGAGATGGACCCGGCTGTAACGATGATCGCCCGTGGCGGAGCGCGAAGTGTCGGATGAATTCGTGAGTTCCTTCAGCCAGTTCAAATAACAACCACGGGAAATCTCGACTTCGATTGCCTCCGGCCAATTCCGGGTACGGTGTTCGATCGCGCTCCATCGCGCCCCCCAGTCCAGCGCGCCGAATATCGTTTTCGTCTCGGCGAGAAATTGTTCGAGAGTTGCGCGATTCGCAAGGAATTTCACCTGGACGAGCAAATTGGCGATCGGTCGAAAGTGGTCGTCGTTCCGCTTCGCGCAGTACTCGCGGAGGACATCGAGATCATCGATCAGAATATCGCGATAAGCGCGACGCAATTTGTCGCGAACCGTTTCGATTTTTATCCCATCGACTGACGGCGGGTGCACCTCCAGGAACCGAAGAAGCGATTCGAGCTGATGGTTCTCTTGTAAATCCAACCATGCGCTCCAGGCTGGAACCTCGAACTCGCCCGGCGCAAGGTGGCCGATGGCATCGTAGTGAAAAATCTTTGCCCGAGTCAGCGACTCGGAAACGAGACGGGCCAGCGCCCCTGAATTGGGAAAGAGGATGCCGAGACGAGTGCAGGTTTTGTCATTCAGAAGATCCAAAGTCGCTGCGCAGATTGTTTTCGCTTGCTCAGTCGTATTCAGGCCGACATGGAAACGGATTTTTTCGCGATGCTTTGAGTCGGGTTGTTCGTTTGTCGATCGAACCAGATTAGCGAAAGGATGATCGCGTTCACTTTCGGCGACCGGCTCCGTCGGCCCAAATGTTTGTTCCCACGTTCCGATCCATGTCTCATCCGCGGTCCGGGTTTGTTCGCGCGGGTATTCGAGAACAACCGTTGCATTTCCGGCTGATTTCACTGCCGCCTGCAAAAGTGGCCAGAGAGGCCAATGACCGCAGTTGAAACCGGTCAGCAGAAGCTCATGAAACACCGGCGGCGAATCCGACGCCGTTTCACTCGCCCGGCGATCAGTCTCGTGCACCTGCTGGAATCCGCAGTCGTCGACCAGGCTTTGAAATTTTTTGAGAATCTCGCGCACAGCCGGATCTGCGATCTTCTCCCAATTCCAACCGGCGGCGCCGACGCGATCAAACGCGCGGAGGAGATTATCGGGCGCTCTGGCGATGGAACGAGCGATGGCTTTCAACTCTACATTTTCCGATTGGCCAACTGATTCAGCGGCAATCGCAAGAAGGAGTCGAAGATGTTCACGCAGGGGCAGCGTTTCCGAAACTTCGCGAAGAATGAGTTCTCGTGCTTGAGCTGGCGTGATGAATTTGACGCCGAGAAGAGGAATTTTGTATTCGAGTAGCTTTTCTCGCAAAAAATTGGCAGCTGCCGCGGCTGGCGTAACGACTGCAACCGGCTGCTCGTGTTCCAGCGAGGCAAGAGCGACACGCTCGAACCAGGGCAAGAGAACGTTTTCCCAGGCCGAAGGAAACGAAGGCCCGATATGCAACGAAACGGTGCGCGAGAACTGGGACGCGGCAGATTTCCTGCGGGGCATCTGCTAATGGTAGCAGATTTATTTCTGCGCGACGGATGCGGTTTTACTCTCGCGCAGTATTCGTTTATCCCCGGCGCGCTGGGTCACGCCGGCCTTGTCCAGATGCTCGAGAAACGGAATGAGAACACGGCGCGATGTGCCGAGCGTTTGGCGAAGCTGGCTGGCGGTCGCCGGTCCGCTGGTCCTGATGAAATTGCGAACAATTTCTCGCATCCGACTTACCGCTTCTCTCGACAGCAGAACATCGTCGTCGATCACGACGATATCGCCTTGGTCGGCCAGGAATCGAACCGCCTGCTGTTGCTGGGCAGTTTTGACGATTTCCCTTCGACTCGGTGGATCGAATGGCTTGACTGAGAGGGCTGCGACAATTGATTCCGCGACAGCTCGCAAGTGAGCCGGCAATGCGGCGCGATGGCTTTTGCGTGCGATTACCGATCCGTGACGCTCGAAACCATTTCGGCAGAGATCTTCAATCACTGTCTCTAAGAGTTTTTCCGTGCGGGCGTTCAGCGATGTTCGCAATTCGGAAAGCTCCAGACCCCGTTGTTCCGGCTTTTGGGTGTGATGATCGTCGATCCGCCTCGTGGCGCCCTGGATCAGCGCATTCCAGTAATTCGCATCGGCGACAATTTCATTATGCACGAAAATTCGACCGGATTTTGCAAGACGTTGGGCCGCCGTCGAAATTTCGGCTGATCCGAAGTTCGATTGACGCAAGAGATCTGTGGATTCGATAAAGCCAACCCCCGCGAGCTCAGTTTCAACATAAACATTGACGTCATCCGGGGCCGAAGCGCGTTTCTGCAAAACTTCACGGTCCGTCGGGATGCGGCCTCGTCGCGCAAGGATCACCCCACCGCTCACCGTGAATTGCTGGGAAGAATCGCGCAGAATGAAACGGTCGCCCACGAACGCAAAGATGGGCGACGACAGTCGCAGCTCGGCCAGCATCCGTTCCCCGGGGCCGAGCGTTTCCCGTTCTAATAATTTGATCCGAGCGGTGGTGCGCGAAGTTCCATGGTGAAGATAAAGCGAGCTACGATTTTTGATTGGCCGCGCGGCCGGGGTGTCGGGCAGAACGCGATTCGAACGCTCGATGACTGCTTCGAGACAATCCGTCGACGAACCGAGATCGGGCGCCGACACGACATTTCCGCGCTCAATCTGGCCGATGTCCACATCAGCGAGATTCAAAGCGGTCCGAGTTCCCGGCACGGCGATTTCAACTGCGCGCGAGTGATTCTGAATTGACCGGGCGCGAGTCGGAACATCTTGCGGCTGGAGCACGACTGATTGCTCGCGTGACAAAGGTCCGCCAATCAGCGTGCCGGTCGCGATCGTGCCGATTCCGCGCAAAGTGAAGGCGCGATCGACAAACAATCGAGGTTTGCCAATGTCGCGCGCCGGTTTCAGCTGCGACAACCCGGCAGCCAATGCGCGTTTCAATTCTGTGATCGCTTCCGGAGAAACTTGGCGGATTAAACCGGTCGCGTTCGTTCCCGTAAACGACGTGCGGACGATCGAAGAATTCTCGAATCGGGTGCCGCGCACTTTCTCGCGGACTTCGGCTTCTGTTTTCTCCGGATCGACGATGTCGCTCTTGGTGATGGCGATAACGGCTGATTTCACGCCGAGATAAGTCAGAATTTGCAAATGTTCCTCGGTCTGTGGCATCCAGCCGTCATCGGCCGCGACTACGAGAAGCGCCAGATTCACTGACCCGACGCCGGCGATCATATTGCGGACGAAATCTTCATGACCCGGCACGTCCACGATTCCCGCGTGACAGGGCTCATGGTGCGGACCGGTGAGATTGAGTTCAGCAAAGCCGAGATCAATCGTGATCCCGCGGGCTTTCTCTTCGGGTAGTCGATCCGGATCAGTCCCGGTGAGGGCTTTGACCAACGCGCTTTTGCCGTGATCGACATGTCCGGCGGTTGCGAGGATGAAGTTCTTTTCAGCCATCGCGGAGCGCGATTAACATTCTTGGTGACTCTTTGCGCAAGCGTCGCGAATGGCATCGACGACGGTTTCATCCTGCTCGGAAAAGATCGTGCGCAGATCGAGTTTGAATCGATTAGTAGAAATGTATCCGACCACTGGTGGAGAAAACTGACGGAGCAATTCCGAAAAAGCTGAAACAGAGCAGTTTTGGGGAACAATATCGATGGCAACCGAGGAAATGATGGAGCGCGGGAGCGCACCGCCGCCAATCTTTGCGACACCGCGTCCAATCGTCGCTTGCAACGGTAGTCCGCGCAGTCGTTCGATGATTGTGGCCGCCCGTGCGCGTAATTCGTCCTTTGGCGTTTGTAGTAGCGCGATAATGGGGATCTCTGATATCGATCCGTTTAGGTGAAGGTCGATGGTTGCCTGCAGGGCAGCGAAAGCCAGTTTGTCACAACGCAATGCTCGAAAAATCGGATCTTTCTTCAGGCGCGCGATCAATTTCTTTCGTCCAGCAATGATACCGGCCTGTGGGCCGCCAAATAGTTTATCACCGCTGAAACAAACGAGATCGGCACCCGCACGGATCGCTTCGCTCGGCATCGGCTCATGTTCGTGAAGTCCAATTTGCTCAGTTGCAATCAGCGCACCGCTGCCGAGGTCTTCGGCAAACAGGATCCGTTTCTTCTTAGCCAGCCCTGCGATTTCCGAGGTTTCCGGCGAATCGACAAAACCACCCATGAAAAAATTGCTGCGATGAACTTTAAGTATCAGCGCCGTCTTATCAGAGATCGCGCGCGCATAATCGCTCAACGTGGTTTTGTTGGTGGCACCGACTTCGCGCAGCTTTGCGCCACTCGCCTCGAGGATCTCGCCGACCCGGAAACCCCCGCCAATTTGGACGAGCTCACCGCGCGAGATGATGACTTCGGGCCGCGCCGTATGGCTTACTTGGCGCTTCGTACTTGACCGAAATATTCGGTCAAGTTTTGCGCGGACGAAATGGTGAGCAATCAAAAGTAGTGCGGCTGCGCAGTTGTTCACTACGGTTGCGGCTTCGGCTCCGGATAGATGAGCAAGCCCTTCTTCAATATAATGGCCGCGATCGCCGCGTGCCGCCGCCGCCACATCATACTCAAGATTGTTGTAAGCCGCCGCATCCACGATGGCCTGGCGGGCGGCGGCGGCGATCGGCGCCCGTCCGAAATTCGTGTGGACCAGGATCCCGGTGCCGTTGATGACCGGTTGCAAACGTCTTGACTGCAAAGCGTCGGCTTCGCCACGTATTCGCTGAACAATTTCGCTGATGGAGGGAACCGAGCGATCGCGCCGCAGTTTTTCCAATTCACGGCGAACCAGGTTCACCAGTAACGGACGCGGCAATTCGTTTGGCGACATCTCTGCCGTTGGGCCTAACAATTCGAGGACTTTGTTGACTGAAGGAATGTCTCGCCGCGTACGCGATTTCATTTTGTCGTGCATATCAATGGATCGCGTCGTCGCATCAGTTCACCGATTACCGCCGCCGAAATCGTGCGCGATTTTTTGAGGAGCTGCAGCACCCGGCTCAGGCGCACTGGATTGACACACAGCAACAGGCCGCCACTGGTTTGCGCATCGCAGAGAAGCAGTCGTTCGCGTGGCGATAAATTTCCCCAGTGCGCGAATTTATCGGCTGCGACAAGATTATCTCGCGTCCCTCCAGGGACGCAGCCCTGCCGAATCAGTTCGGAGATTTCCGGAGAAATCGCCGGGACCTGATTAAAATCGATGCGAGCTGACAGACGGCTGGCCCGACAAATATTCGCCAGGTGACCGAGCAAACCAAATCCAGTGATGTCGACGGAGGCACGAACCAGTTTCTCCTCCGCTAAAATCGCGCCCACCGAATTGAGGGCTGACATAAGGGAGATTACTTTCTTGGCCAGGCCGCGCGATGCCATTCCACGTTTGATTGCGGTCGTGGCCACGCCGGTGCCGAGCGGTTTGGTCAGGACGAGCAAATCGCCGGCGCGCGCGTTGGCGTTAGTGAGTAAATATCGGAGGTCGACGATTCCGGTAACGGCCAGGCCATAAATTGGCTCTGGATTTCTAATGGTGTGGCCGCCAATCACAGCGCAATTCACTTCGTGCGCTTTTTCGGCGCCACCGCTCAGAATCGCGGCAACGGTCTTGGGAGAAAGAATGGTGGTCGGGAAAGCCATTATATTAAGGGCAGTCAGCGGACGGCCGCCCATGGCGAACACGTCCGAGAGCGCATTTGCGGCTGCGATTTGGCCGTAGGCGAATGGATCGTCCACGATCGGTGTGAAAAAATCGACGGTCTGGACCAGGGCGAGTTTCTGGTTCGCCTTGGCGCCGCTTCGACGGGGCAAATCCAGTCGATACACACCGGCATCGTCGAACGTCTTCGAATTAACGACCACGCTGCCGTGTCGATAAGTTGGTAGCTGACGCAAAACTTGAGTCAGGGCCGGTTGGCTCAATTTGGCTGCTCAACCGGCACAGGACGAAAGCGACGTGAGCTTGCGAATTTGGTCGCGCGACATGGAATCACCACCTTTCTTGAAAAACTGAAATGCTGAAAACTGAGAAGCTGAATCGCCCAGTGCAGCAACGATCTGCAATTTGAAATTTTAAATCTGAAATAAAGGAGCGGAGAGGACAGGAATCGAACCTATCTTGGTCCCACGGTTGCGGGATCAACAACGGTTTTGAAGACCGCGAGGGCCACCAGGCACCCTTCACTCTCCGGAATGAAGAAAACGCTGAAATGCTGAAAAGCTGAGACGCTGAAATGAGAGGGGAGAAAGAAAATTTCCAACGCCCGATGTTCAACACCCAGCGTCCAATCAAAAAAGCACGCGGCAATCGAATGCTGAGCGCTGAGCCTTGATCGTTGAGCGTTTGTCTTGGAAAACGCTGAAAGGCTGAAACGCTGAAAAGCTGGGATCGTGAAGCAGACTGGCGGCTATTTGAGCTTTTTGATTTGCGAGACGGCGTGATCGAAATCGGGCCATTCTCCAGTCTGCAACTTGGAATGGATGAGCTTGCCGTTAGCGTGGATCTCAAACGCGCCCCCACTCGAGGGAGTGAGGGTGAGCGATTTGATTCGCTCCCCGAGTTCGAGAATTTTTGCCGCCAAACTGACGGCCTTCGGCGTGTAATTTCAAACCACGCAGTATTCAATCGATACTTCGGTTTTCACCTCGTGCTCCTTTTCATACAGAGGGTACGAACAGGGCGCGCCACGGTCAAGGTGCGATGGTGGCTAGATCTTGCCGTTAATCGCGTGATGGAGGCGGAGCAAGTGAATTGAGGCAGTTTGCGCTTCGCCCCGCAGCCAGCTGGACTGGGGGCGACACGCAAACCTAACCCTAAAAAGAGACATCGATCACGGAGCGGATTCCGGATGAAAATTGTTGTCGGGGCCGTCGGCCTTCCCAAGTTGAGACCGGCAAGTGAACCGGCGCGAGCGGTGTTCCCAATCCATCGCTAAAATCGTTGTCTCCGCCATTATGGGAAGGCTCACGAACATTATGAAGGTTCTGCTCATCACAATGCCCCTGTTTCGTAACTGGACAGGCTAGCGGGTGCCATTTTATGACAATTTTGTAATTTTTCCGGCGATATATTCGCTAAGCCGTCAAATATTACAACCGTATAATAAGCGAGGAGATTGCCTTCCGCGCGTGATCGCCAAGCGGAAGCCCTGGTGGCAAGGAGCTGCCGGGTCGATTACCGATTTCGGGTCGAAGCTGGTGCTTCGCCACCTGCTTCAGGTCCACCCCCGCCGAATAGGTAGGAACAGACCACGAACAATTGCATCTCGGGTGATTTGTGGTTCACGCCGAAAAGCGGCGAAACATCAAAACGCAACTTGTCGTTCGCCCTCCACGCCGCCGTGGGACCAATAATGAAACTGTTGTAAGGCGTCCCGCGGCTGGTCACGTCGCTGAAACTGCGGAATTGAAATTCCAATCCGGCTTTCAAATTCTCATTTGCGCTTTCGGTAATCGGCTGCCGCGTCGATTTCGAGTCGCCGGTCACGGGAGCTGCGGTCGAGCCGAAAAAGTTAATGGGTGTAACAACGCTGTTGGCAATTCCCCATTCCCGGCCGCGATCACTTCCGATCTCCTGCTCAAAAAAAGTATTCATCGCCCACTCAATCCGGTTAAAGAAATCTTCAGAAAGGAGCAGACGCATTTCGACCGAATCCGGAATCGCATTGGAGGTGTTGAATCCGTGCCTGCCGAACTTTTTTCCCGGTGTCGGTGCCCCCTCATCGGCCAGAATGTTACCGACTCCAAATTTGCATTCGGTAAAGAAGGTGGGGTTGAGTGGAATTTTGTCCCAATCGGCGAACGCATAACGGCCTTCCAGACTAAACGTGGAATCCTGACTTTGACCGTCGTGGTGTTCGACATCCGTTTCCAAGGCGAGATTGATTCGATAGGGCAACCCGATTTCGCATTCCTCCGTCCAATGGTGGTCCGGTGTGCGGTAATGCACCACGTCATCTTCGTAGATAATGCTGGTATAGATTTCACCCGGCGGCAAAACGTAAGCGTTCGTCAAAGGAGCAAAGCGTGATTGTGAAAAAGCGCCCGGCGCACCGTAGGCGCTCGGCACTTCCTGGGCAGAGACGGTTACGCTTTCTGAGGTGGCGACTTGCGCGTGCGAAACTGCGAAAGAACTCAGGAACGTCACGCTGAATGACAGAAGGGTTACGGTGAATGACGAAACAGTTGAGGAAGGGCGTCTTGTGATCATTCCGTGGAAATGATTACAAAACTGTAATTAGTTGTGCAAGACGAAAATGCCCTAACAAATCACGTGGGTTATCGCCTGACATATACTTCGATGGCCATCGGTCACCCGAGATGTTATTACAGTCTTGTAATGAATGCTGTTGACTTGCGGGCTGCCTAACTACTATAACAAATCGCTGATGAAAAAATTCGCGCTAATCGTGATGTTAGTTTGCGCGGTTTCTGTGACGGCACGCGCTGGATCGGAACCTTCGGGTAAAGAGTCGGCCACCGTGGCGGCGGCGGCTTGTCATAATTGGGCTGGATTGTACATCGGCGGATTCGGCGCTTACAGTTACGACACGGTGGATGTCGATTTGGAATTGACGGGGCCGGGCTGGGGTAGTTTTCCGGTGGAGAAAGGAATCGTCCAGGGGGAGGGGCAGCACGACCTCGGCCATAGCGCGGGCGAACTTGGTGGTCTAATCGGATACAACTGGCAATATCGTCCGTGCTGGATCTTCGGATTAGAGGTGGATGGCGGCGGTCTTTGGGGTCGAAAATCATATGGGACAGGTGCATTTTTGCCGGGTGGCAATTTCGATCCTGAGCACATCGAGACTTCGTTCAAAACGCACTACCTAACGACTGTTGGGTTCCGCGTCGGTCACGCCTGGGGTAATTTGCTGCCCTATGTCATCGGCGGATTGGCGATCGCTGACTCCGACTTCAGTCAGGTTATCTACAACATTCCTGCCTCGTCGTTCCAGCAAGGCCGCAGCAAGGACAATACGGACGTCGGTGGCATGGTCGGCGCCGGTTTGCAGTATGCCTTGACCGATCATTGGAGTGTGAGAGGCCAGTATGAATTCATTGACCTGGGAACTTTTGACTTTCACCATCAAACGACGGACTCCGGTTATTTCGGAACCAGCCAGGCGAAGGTGCATGAGCAAAACCTGAGCTTCGCTGTCATCTTCCAATTTTGATTCGGTTGCAGCGGATTTTGCTTCGCGGTCGCTATCGCCGCCGACTGCGCGATCGCTTTAGGTTGGTGTGACTTGTCAGCATGGTCGTAGCACAATATCGAGTGCCGGTCTCGCCAGTTTTTGGCCGAGTCGCTAATTAATGGATCGCTCAACGCATCTGTGATGTTGCGTGGGTTTATTGGCGGCCAGCCGCAGCTGTCTTTCGCGGCTGTAATCCCAAACGGAATAGATAGGGTTCTATCCTACATTCCGCGTAGAAAAATAGGTGACAAGTATTACACTTTTGTCATAAAACTTTTTCAAGGAGAACCCTTAACCGAAGCATCGCTAGCCTATGCATAAAACCCGTCTGCCCTTAACCGTTTTGGCCCTCATCGCTCTATTAGTGATGGCCGTTGCCAAAAGAGATCTTCGCGCCCAAGTCGCAACGTCAGAATCAGTCGTCGTTACCGCCACGCCGGCGCCCACGCCGTACGATGATTGGAAACAAAAACTCCAACACATCATGAGTGAGGTTTCCGGAACTGAGATCACGGTTACCAAAAAAGCGACCGTGATTAAATTGGATCAGCAACCGCCGGTGGAGAAAAATGATCTGCAGGAACTCTTCACTAAGGCCCCGGGTCTGCTGGTGACCGAACAACACACGCCCGGTCAATTCAATTTCAGTTATCGTGGCCTCGGTAATCCACAGGAATCGGAGTTCGTCACAGTCTTGATGGATGGAGTGCCGCTCGCCAGTGACTGGATCGGCTTTCCTACACTTTATTTTTTGCCGCTAACGCAAAGCACCAGCCAAATCGATTTCATCCGTGGTGGCAACAGTCTGCTCTACGGGCCGGAACCGGCGCCTGCCATCAATTTCGAAACGAAATATCCGGCGCCCGGAACGCCGTGGAGTTTTTACACCGAGCAAATCGGAGGAGCGGACGGACTTTATTCGACATATAATTCAGTCCAGGAAGCGCAAGGGCCTTTCGAGCTGCGCGTTGATGGCGGATATGTTCGCACCGACGGCCAGCGGGACAACAGCGATTACGACCTCTGGCAAACGGACGTGGCTCTCGGTTACCGACCAGACGAACATAAATTTTTTGGGCTCGACCTTCACGCGAGCCGTTTCGACGGTGGCGATCCGGGACAGTTGACCTTGGCCCAATTTCAAAAAAATCCCGATTTTTCGCCGCAACCGTTCGCTCGCAACTGGGTGGATCGTTATTCAATCGTTGGCCGAACCGAAGATGATCTCGGCGATGGATGGCTTTTTCAGGGGAAGGTTTGGGCGACCAATCAAGATATCGATTCGCGTGAGCCTAAGCCGCCGTTTCTGGATCCGATGGCCGGACCGATCGAGATCGAGCGCCAAGATTTTTGGAATGGCGGCGCCGACTTTCGACTTCGCAAGAATTGGGGGGAAGACACAATGTTTAAAGGCAGCACCCTGACGCTGGGGACGACAGTTTATCATGGAGAAGGTCCAATCTGGCAGGAAGCGACGGATAATATGAACGTCGGTCAAAATGGGCACGGCGAGGTTTTCCTCCATCAGGATCGCTCGTCCGATTATCAGGCGTTTTTCGGTGAGGATTTAATTCGGTTAGGCCAATTTCACATTGTTGGTTCGTTCCGGCTCGACCACGAACATGTCGAGGTCGACAGCCACGTGAGCCGGTTCAATGTCGGTGACTTCAATGCCGATCATTGGGTGCCGCTTTGGGGATTTGGAATGGGCAACGATTTCGGACATCTCAATGAAACTTACTTCACCGCGTCTTCAGGTTGGCGCCCGACCCGGTGGTTTGACATTGCTTCACCTTTTCAGGCTTACGCTGCGGGAAATAATCCGGATCCGTTTCACTCGTTAGACTTTGAGCTTGGTGTTCACGGGACCCCGTACAAGGGTTTTTGGTATGATGCAGGTCTTTTCTGGATGGTATTCGATAACAGAACTGAAACACTCTCTGCGCCGGGCGGAGCATCAATTATTCAGAACACGGGTGGCAGCCGGAGCCGCGGATTTGAAGGTGAACTGTCTTATGACTTCCTCGAGCTGGCGCGTGGACGCGAATTGGGACTTCCACCCGAGCCGGGTCTATCAAAAGACAGCAAGGACTTTAAACAGCCAGCAGCACCGAAAAGCATCAGTCCCTGGGCCGATTGGCACCTGGTCGTTTTCAGCAATGTGCAATTCCTCAGCGCCCGTTTTACCGAGAGCGACTCACCTCTTTTCACCAAATTCGGAGGAGTACCAAGTCCGCAGACTTTTGAAGGACGGACACCGGCATTCGCACCTACTCTTCTTTGGAAGGGTGGCGTGACACTAAAGAAGGATCACGTATTCGATGTCAGCCTCACTGCGGTTTACGTGTCCGACGAGTATTGGCAGGACTCCGATCTTCCAGGCCCGGCGTTTTTGGGAAGCACGCCCGCAAAAGTTCCCGCTTACAAAGTGCTCGATCTCTCCGGAGACTGGTACATCACCAAACGCTGCAAGCTCATTGCCGGCATCTCGAATCTGACGAATGAAAAATATTATTCCCGTGTCTTTTTCCTGGGCCAGATTGAACCGGCGCCGGCAATTTCCGGCTACGGCGGATTTGCCGTCGAGTTTTTTAAACGCCTTTCAACAATCGAAAATCTGCACGGGTTACGCTTTGCCGGGGAAGGTGAGTTTCACGGTAGTGCCATGGCCGCTCTTGCTTTGGACACTCGCAGT
>CAVWFP010000004.1:0-8931 GCA_963754325.1 uncultured Verrucomicrobiae bacterium | reverse complement strand
CCCGGGGTAAATGCCTGGAAGAAAAAGGCGCGCGTTCCCGTTTCCCATCAGGCGCCGTTGCCTGTGGCCGCGTCGTGGCAAAACCGAGCACGTAGCGATATGTGGAAAAACGAAGATGTTTCCTGGTGTTTCAAAATCGCGCCTCGTTTCGATTGGTTCCGGATCCCGCCGGTGGAAGAAGCGCGAAAGTTTGCCTTCGAACTAAACCCGCGGCGGTCGCTCGCCGAAGCCGGCCGGCTTCCGTTCGGTTGTCACAAATGGCCGAAATACGATCTGCCATTCTGGAAACCAATCATCGAATCGTACCGCTACAAGTTACCGTGACCATCGCCAGATTCGTTTACGAAGAGCTATCCAGTCGCGGGAACCTAAACAAGGAAATCCTCTATTTCGACGCGAGCGGTTCTTCGGCCGGGCCGGAAATCACTTCGCCGGTGGGTTTGAAGCGTGACCCGTGACACGGGCAGTCCCAGGTTTGTTCGGAGGAATTCCATCGCACGATGCAGCCCATATGAGTGCAAACCGCGGAGACCTTGTGGACGTTGCCCTGGGAATCTCGAAATGCTGCGACCTTGCCGTTTCGTGATTGGACAATTGTGCCATCACCTTTTTTCAGACCACGAACCGAATCGGCCTCGGCTCGAGCCAGGCGATCTTTCAAAAGGTAGTAAGGATAATCCAGGTTTTCGCGCACATAATCCCAGGCGCCTGTCTTGAGCGGTTTACGATCAACCCTGAATAATTCACTCCACGGATTTTTTCTTCCGGTCACCCAATCGCGCGCCATCATCGCCGCCACGGTACCGAAGGTCATCCCATTTCCAGAGTATCCAGTCGCAATAAATTGGTGTTCGGCGTTTTGCCCGATGTACGGCAACCCATCGCTGGTTTCAATAATCTGACCCGACCAGCGATGATCGATTTGCGCATCCGGCGCGATCTTCTTCAGCTTCGTACCCAAATCGGTATAGCGCTTTTCGGTGTCGGATGCTTGGCCGGTTTTGTGGTCGTCGCCGCCAAACACCACGTAGTCGAAATTTTCGTGCCGGCTGACTCGGAAATAATTGTAGGGATCGGCCGTATCCCAAAAAACGGCCATGGGCAGCGACTGACTCGGCACTTGTGCTCCGAGGGCATAACTGGTGGAAAGCGTAATCTTGGTTTGAAACAACGTCGCGTCCATCATGCTGGCCAGGCCGACCAGCGGATTATTGGTCGCAAGGATAACGCGATCGAACGAGATCCAGTGACCGTTCACCTTGGCGCGACGCTTTTCCGAATCGAACTCATCAACCCCGCTCCTTTCGAAAATTGTCGAGTCGTCAGCCGAAGTGACCAATCCCCCGAGATATTTCAAAGGATGAAACTCGGCTTGATTGGCAAACCGAATACCCGGCACGCCGAACACAGGCACTGCCTCCAAAAACTCGGCGTCGAAACCCAACTCCCGCGCGAGCTCGCTTTCTTCTTTGAGTTCGCCGGCATCCAGATCGGCCTGTTCCTCAAAAACGGGCGTGTGCAGAAACGCTGGAACACGCGAAAACTCGCACTCAATTTTTTCTTCACCGATAATGCGCTCGATCTCGTCGACTGCTGCGGCACCGGCATCCCATGCTGCCTGGGCGTGATCGCGACCGAAGCTTTTCGCCAATGCCTGGAGCGTTGTGTCCATGACGTAGGTCAGGTGAGCAGTGGTATGTCCAGTGTCGACTGAAGCGACGCGTTCTCGCTCGACCAGCGCAATTTTAATTCCCGATTTTTTTAAAAGGTAAGCGGTCGTTACACCGGTTATGCCGGCCCCGACGACTAAAACGTCGACTTTGAGGTCCTTCCGAAGTGGCGGAAAAGATTTGATCGGCGCGGAATCAATCCAATAAGGCGTGGTGTCCATCTCACATTGATTCGCGTCTGCTGCGAACTGAGTCCGTGGCGAAAATGAAAAGTGTTTCCCGGAAGGTGTAGTCGTCTCGCTCGGTCGAGGCTTTGTCGTGGTTCCACGGCGTAACCCGACCAATCTCGGGTCCGTGTCCTGATGGTCAAAAGCCCGGGGAAGGAGGTCCGCTCGATATCCTCATCTTAATGAATGACCCGGTTATCGTTTTATTCCTGATAACCGTCGCTTTCTTTTTTTTGTCGTCTCGACATTCGACACGCGCGAAGAAACGACGTGATCCGAACGATTTCTGTATGGCACAACAAAAAGAAATCATATCGACGCTCAATCATCTGATCGAAACGCTCAAAGATGGGCAGGAAGGTTATCAGCAAGCTGCGGAAGCGGTCCAGGATCCGCAACTCAAATCGCTATTTGGGCAATATTCCCAGCAGCGCGCGCGTTTCGCGTCCGCACTCCAAAGCAAAGCCCAGGCATTGGGCGAGACGAAACCGGAAGACAGTAGTAGCGCTGGCGGCGCGCTTCATCGTGCCTGGATCAATATTAAATCCACTGTCACCAGTGGCGATGATCACGCCATCCTGGCGGAGTGTGAACGAGGCGAAGATTCGGCGATCAAGGAATACAAACAAGCTCTGAATGATTCGATGGAATCGACCGTCCGCGAGATCGTTTCCGAGCAGTTCGATGAAGTAAAAGCGGCGCACGATCGAATCAAATCGCTCCGTGACGCAGCGAAAAAGAGCTAGCCGATTTAAGACGTAACAATCAATTATTCAAACAACCGATCATTATGAACCTGAAAGAAAAGATCCAAGAAGCAGGCGCTGCCGGATATATTTTGCTTTGGTTACTCGGAATTCCGATTCCGGTCCTGTTCTTAATATTTCTGTTGCGCGGATGCAGTTAAACTCGGGCGCTTGAGCCGAGCGGCGAAGACGCGAGCCGCACCGGGGAGCCGGGAACCGAGACGAAGTCGGGGGTGGCGTGGCAAACACGCTGACGCAGTGAGGTCGTTGGCTTCACCGATTCGTCAGGTCGCTGCGTTCTGCTGTTGTTAGCTCCAGCCAGTCTTCTCGTTTGATCGCTTGAATCGGGCATCAGACGGGTAAATGGATTTCACTAACGTTACCAGAAGTGGCTGCATGAATGCCAATCGGTCACTCTGGTTAACGTCGGCATTTCCATTGCCGGCAAACACGCCAAATTGCTCGGAGCGAAAGCAAAGCGCAATTTGAACGACCGGCCGCGACTGAGTCGTGAAAAAAACAGCGTAATTTGGGTGGACCACAGAGTGTCACCTCACGGAGCTCAGGCGAAAGCGTCCATAAACCGGATGTATACAATGCCCGGTCACTGAACACCCGCGTAAGTTCACGCGTCTGCGGTTTCGACAAGTGCACCGCAGCGTCACGCGTGTAGTCCGACAGGTTCCACGAACCAACCGGGAGATTGCAGTGAAGCCGCTGAGCTATAATCTCGCGACAAGACAGAAACGCGTGAAAACGCCGCGAGACGAAAAAAATGACAACGCGCGTGATCCTGTGCTTCAGGACCTAACGAGAACAAGCTGAGCCACCGCTGACAGGAGCGCACGTTTTCATCTCAACGACTCAACTTTCTCAACTCCTCAACTTCTTCTTACTTCGTAACTGGCAAATCCATGTTGTGCATCACTGCGATCCCCCAATTACCCTGATCATTGGTCGCGATCAACATGAGAAGTCCCTTGCGCAAACCCATGTCCTGGCCGTTTCGCACCGCTCCGGTCTGACTCCAGAGGACATCCACCGAGGCTACATCAGGCCGCAGAAAACGAATGTGTGTCTCCAACACCTTGAGCTCCGCATGCTTGAAGGACGGGATGTCACCCGCCCCGTCGCCTTCGAGCAGCGGCCGATGAAATTCTTCGATCGCCTTGCGGCCGTGCGCCGTCATTCCCCAGACATTTGTGAAGTCAGCATCCTCGTGGAAAACCATGGAAAAAGCGTGGGCGTCGAGCTTCGCAAAAGCCTCTCCAAAGGCTGCGATCAACGCACGAACAGGCTTCTCATCGTTAGCTTGAGCGGGAGAATCTGCCGCCTGGCCGGAAGACGAAAGGGTAAAGAGGGTGAAAGCTATCGCTGCGCGCAGAATGAGAGAGGGTGTCATAATAGAAGTTGGGTTGGGTTTGGGAGTACGTTTTAGCGGGGGCGGCGGAGTGGTTTAACATCTAACCAGAACATGCTGAGCGACCGTTGACGGGAGCGCAAGTTTTCATCTCAACAGCTCAACTTCTTTCCATGCCGAGCGGCGATTCATCTTCAACGCTTGATGCCACCTGGCATGTGGGCATTCATGTCCTTCGCTCGCCAAATGCGGCCAATATGGAAATGAGAATACCAAGGAACACGCCGCTAAAAACGAATCTGGACCGCAAGAGCAGAGCGCGGCCTCCTGTCGCCGAGCCAAAATCGGGATAATTGTGCAACAAGAAGCCAAGATAAGCAGCGGTAAGACCAGCAACACCGGCGACGACGGACACGGCTTTTGCCCACATTGGGAATGGCTTTGATCGTCTAAATAACCCGAAAGCAACAAACCAAACCGGCACCAATAGCTCGATCACCGTTGAAGCAACAAACCAAACCGGTTCCCACACCTCGATCACCGTTGAGAGGTTCGCGTCGGGGTTCATTCTGGAATTAAAACGCAGAATGAAGAATTTAGACCATAAAATCATGCCACAAAGAAAGTGCCCGTGCCCAGTCACGAGATTCGGTCCAAAGTTTGTGGTTGATCGATTCCTGCGATCAACTGAGTTTGGTGGCGAGTCGATGAATCGCTTTGCCTGACCAATGAAATCGATCGACGATAAACGCACGGAGTTTCGCAAACTTCACGAGAGCGGCTGTTTCGCTCTTCCAAATCCGTGGGATCCTGGAACTGCAAAATATCTGGAGCATCTCGGGTTCAAAGCGCTCGCGACCACATCGGCCGGGTTCGCGTTCTCGCGCGGCCTGTCCGATGGATCGGTCAAACGCGACGACATGCTGGCGCATATCCGCGATTTGGTGGAGGCGACCAACCTTCCGGTGAATGCCGACTTCGAAAATGCGTACGCGGATGATCCAAACTGGTGCGCCGAAAACGCCCGGCTCTGCGCCGAGACCGGCGTCGCCGGTCTATCGATTGAAGATGCGGCTGATCGCAAAGAATCGCCGATCTATGATGTCAATCTCGCGGTCGAACGGATCCATGCGGTACATCAAGCGCTTCACGGCACGAATGTTTTACTGGTCGGACGCGCCGAAGGATTTCTCGTTGATCGCGAAAATCTCGATCAGGTGATCAAGCGGCTGGTGAAATATTCCGAAGCCGGAGCGGATTGTTTATACGCTCCCGGGTTCGACGATCGCGACAGCAACAAAGCAATTGTCGATGCCGTCGCGCCGAAACCAGTCAACGTGCTGATTGGTGGAGCAGGCGGCCTAACGATGCGAGACGCAGTCGAGATCGGCGCCCGCCGGGTCAGCGTAGGCGGAGCGTTTGCTCGCGCGGCCTGGGGCGGGTTCGTCCGTTCGGCGAAAGAATTGATGGAGAAGGGGACGTTCGAGGAAATGAGGAACGCCACATCATACGGCGAGCTGCAGAAGCTATTCGAAAGTGAGAAGTAAAACTTGATGCTCGGAAATTCATTCATTCTTCTCGGAAATCCATTTCCTCGATTACTGAGAGGTCTCAATAGCTCGTCAGAGTCATGACCAACAATATCCTGCCAACTTCTCCGCTTCGTCATCTCGCGCGGCTCACGTTCGTTGCTTTTCTCCTCACGTTTATCGCATCCAGGACGTTGGTCATTTTGATCATGACCCGAAAGATGCCGGATTTATTTCTGCACCTGGGCGGCACGCACGTTCACCATCTGAATTACGGGATTTTCGTCCTCTCTTTTGTCGGCGGTGTTTTGCTTTTCGCTCCGTTAAATCAGAAACAGCGGAAAATCTTCGCGTTGCTTTACGGTTTTGGGATGGCGCTAACGTTCGATGAATTTGGAATGTGGCTTCACCTGGGGGGCAGTTATTGGCAGCGAGCCAGCTTCGATGCGGTGATTGTGATCTTGAGCGTGTTCGGATTGATCGCATTCATGCCCGGATGGCGACATCTGCGATCGCATCATTTTATTGTCGGCGGAGTCCTGGTGATTGTGGTCGCCGCATTTTACCTGCTTCTTTTTGAATCTCTCTCCCATGCTAACGACAAACTGCTGCCGCGTTTGATGGAAGTGGAGAAACACGGGCCGGGCTGAGACAAGGCAGGGAGAGGGGCAAAGGGCGGAGGGCAACTACGGCGCGATTCGTCCGGCTGCCGCAGGCGAAAAGGCAGAGGTCTGAGGACGGAGGTCTGAGGTCAGCGACCGGGTGGCTACAACAGACTGCCGGGGACCGTTGAATCAATTAGCCTAACGAAAGCTTTTTGCGCAGAAAAAGCGGCACGCCGATGAGTGCGAGGCCGAACAAAAGCAGAGCGGATGTTCCGGATTCCGGGACCGCTACGAATGAAAGCTCTTCCGTTCCGCTGTATTGGGCACCGGGGGCCAGCGTGATGGAAAGAGATTCCGTTAGCGAAAACGGATTGAATGGAACTGCGGGACCAGTCGCGGAGGTATTGCCGAAGGTTCCCGCCACGGTTAGGGAAGTTAACGGAATGACCATGCCGTAGAGGGTATTCGTGGGATCGGCAAAAGTTTGATAGGTGACGCTGCCACCATTGACCGATGCGGAGAAATCGGCCTCCGGGACACTGCTCACGGGTCCATATCCAATTTCGGAAAACAAGATCGTGATGGTTCCGGTCGCGTTTCCATTATTGGTCACGCTGGTGGTTAACTGGTCGAGCATCGGATTCGTGGTTGAGCCGATTGCTGGATTAGTAATCCCGGTCACGGTGATTGCGAATCCGTTCACGGTGCCGGAAAATGAGACCACTCCGCTGGGACTCGAGGCGACGGTTGATCCTCCGATGTTTAAGCTCGGCGTCGCGTAGCCTGAAAAGGCGAAGGTGATGCTGCAAAGCAGGGACAGGAGGAGGGCCCGCCGGGCCGGCGATTTGGTTGTTAGGCTGCGCTTGAGACGCAGCACGGGTACGGCAGGGCAGACAGCATTTTTCATGGAGCGCCCCGTTTTAAGCAAAAACGGTAAGAATTTACAAGAAAATAACACCTGGTTTTGGGCTGAATTGGGGGAAAGCACCGGATGTCAAAAGCTCACGATGCCTGTGAAATAAAGCTCGACATTTCCGACGGAATCAATCTAACATCCTCCCGCTTTAGCCCGTCCCAAAATCATTTAATTGTGACTGAGTCTACGATGTTCATTCGCGCGTTGGCATTCGCCATCGCGGCGGCGGCGCTGGTTTTTGTGTCACCCTTGGCCCATTCTCAGTCGGTTCTTCAGCTGCAAAATGGGGCGACCATCGTCACCATCGGTGACAATTCGGCAAATGACTCGAACGGGTCTACAGGCGTGATCACTTACATGGGAGCGGTCGGGAACTTTAACACCAACATCACTACCGGCTCGTCCAAGCCCGCCGTCGGTGGTGCGACCACGCCGGAACTTGATTTGACGAGCCTCAACATCACGAACGATACCGACAGCCCGCAAACACTGACGCTTCTTTTTTCCGACAACAACTTCGGACCGGTGACCGGAACTCCGCAAGCGTCCCTGTCGATCACGCAACTCGGGCAGTCCCCTTCGGGACCGGCCAACGGCTCGGTGTCATATCGGGGCTATTTCGATTCGGCCAATATGACGTTGGCGCAGACAACTCTTCTCACTTCGATCGGTCCAATCACGACAACCGGAAATGGAAGCAACAGTGGATCGCTTGGAACGTTCGCGAATCCATTTGCATTGACCCAGGCCGTGACAATCACGTTGAACGCGGGTGGCACCTTCCTCGGCAGTGCGAATTTGGATATTGTCCCAGTTCCCGAAGTCAACACCGTGTTGGCAGGTGTGCTGGCGACAATCGTGATCGGCGTGAGCTTCGCTCGCCGGCGTTTGAGTAAATTCTTCGCGGCGCGTTTGTCCGCCTGATCTGCCGCGAGGCGATCTAGTTCGCGGCGCCGTCACTCGAATAAAGTAAGGGCCCGAGGAGCGTTCGTTCTTCTGGCAAAAGTTTGTCCGCGACGATTTTTTTGGCTTCGTCGCGGGCCTTATCTTTCCAACCGTTCGCCGCCAGCACAGCCACATGCACCGTTAAGGCATTGGGCGTGGCGAGCGCGACCGGAACACCGTGAAAGGTGAACGCGGTTAGCGCGGAGGCCGGCTTTCCGGAGCGCAGTCGAGCCAGGGCCAATGTCGCAGCAGCATCCGACCCGAGTGAGCTTCGTGACACGAGCTCTTCGACGTTGTTTTCGATCGCCGAGATTTCTCCCGGCGAGCCACCAAGCAGAAGCTGAAGGTACCAATCATGGAGTTGAGTGGCGGTGTCGTCGGGCCAAAGCTTCATAATCCCGGCAGCGATCTGATGAGCATCCGCAGTGCGCCCCATTGCTTCGGCGAGTCGCAGTCGCGCCAAGTGGGCCAGGCGCAACTGCGGTTCAAGAATCACTGATTGTTTGTAAGCGGCATCGGCAGCTTCCAGAACGCCGTGCGTCTCAGCATATTTCGCGATGCGAAGAAATTGCCGGGCGTCCGTCGCTGTTTGCATCGCCCGGTCCCATTCGTTTTGGCTGGCCGGCATCTTTCCAAGTTTGGATTGGACGACAGCCAGGTACATGTATTGAGAGGTTTGGTCGATCGGGAGATTATCGGCGAGTAGCATCGTCTCGAGTTCGGCGTCGCGGCCAAGTGCAGCCAAAGCGTCCACGCGCTCGATGAAAAGTTCACGCTTGGAAGCGACCAACCGCGGGGACAGCACTTCCAGTTCAGTTTCGAATCGCCCATTTTCGTAAAGCCAGGCCGCGAGCGCTGCGACGCTTTCGTCGCCACTGCTGCGAAAGGATTCGACGGCTTTCTGAATGTATCCGTCAGCTCGGGCCGGGTCCT
>CAVWFP010000003.1:0-2261456 GCA_963754325.1 uncultured Verrucomicrobiae bacterium | reverse complement strand
TGGGCTGAGCGCACAGGCTGCACGCGGCCCAACCACCAGAACGTTCGCTTTCCATCGCCGACTGATCGGACAGCTGGTTTTGGCTCGAATCCGTTGCGCGTGTGCGGCAGAATCATCGAAATCGCGAGCGCAAGACGTTGAACCAGCCTCCCCGCCACGCTTACGCGAAAAGAGTTCTCGAACAGGGACTCCCACTGGCGTCTCCGCTTTTCCGGAGTTGAGCTCGAATTAGCGCACTTGAGAGTGAGGTAGAACGCGGCCCGGCATTTGGGGTTATTGCGGAAGCGTGGTTCGCGACACAGCCGCTCGCCCAAACGCGTCAGATTTGGCCGGGGACTTCACCGCCACCGTCGCTTCAGGAAAGATTACGGCTGCCTTTGAGGGACATGGGAGTCGATGGAGTTGTGGAAGCGGTAACTGATGAAGTCTTCTGTTACCAAGCGAGGTTTGACGCGGTCGTCCCCCACTAACTTGGACGGAGTTAGCAACATTCTTCGGACTCACTGATTCGGGCAACCGGCGGCTTGTTTTTACAAACTGCGACGACATTGCCGACGTCGCCGAGCAACGACCTGCGGCGGTTTTCGTACGCGGCAGCGATCTCGATCGTCTCACACCAGGCGATTTTCGTGTTATCGAGGCATGGCTTGCAGGCCGTGCCGTTCCGAGGGAACGAAAATCACCACTCCCGCACCAAACAAAAGCCGTTGAACAAATTCTTACAGGCTTAGCTCGGCACCCGCGCGCAACTGCGTTGATGGCATGCGGCACCGGAAAAAGCTCATCTCGCTGTGGGTGGCAGAGCGGCTGAATGCTCGCTCGATACTCGTCTTGTTGCCGTCGCTCGCATTAGTCCGGCAGACACTGCACGAATGGCTTCATGAGACGAGTTGGGAATCGCGAGAATTTCTATGCGTTTGTTCGGATCCTTCGGTGGAGTCCGATGAAGACGCGCTTGTAGTCCGCCCGTCGGATGTTGACTTCAAAGTCACTACCGAGAGCGGCGAGGTTCGCCGGTTCTTACAACGATCAACCGATACCGTCCGGATTATCTTTTCAACTTACCATTCCAGTGGCGTTGTAGCTGAGGCGGCACGCGGCCTTCCTAGTTTTGACTTCGGCGTCTTCGATGAGGCGCACAAGACTGCCGGCCGCGAGGGAGCAAAATTTAGCCTCGCGCTGAAAGATGAACGACTGCCAATCACCCGACGGCTGTTTCTAACTGCGACGCCGCGCCACTACAGCGTCCCAAAGAAGGAGAAGTCGGGCGACGCAAAGGTCTTATTTTCGATGGACGTTCCCGAAGTTTACGGACCGGTGGTCCATCGACTTCCTTTCAGCGCCGCGGCGCAGCTCGAAGTCATCACCGATTACAAGGTGCTGATATCAATCGTCACATCAGAAATGGTGACCAATGAGTTGCTGCGGCGCGGCGTTGTATTGGTTAAAGGGGAGGAAATCAAAGCGCGGCAAGTCGCGCATCAGATCGCACTGCAGTCGGTCATTGAGCAATACGACGTCCGCAAAATTTTCACGTTCCACACCAAGGTCGCGTCTGCACGCTCGTTCACTTCGGCTGGGCCTGAAGGAATCGCGACACATATGCGTGACTTCTGCTGCGGCCATATCAACGGAAAAATGCCAACCGCACTGCGCGAACGACACATGCGGGAATTCGCAGCAGCGCCTCGCGCAATTGTGTCCAACGCGCGATGCCTCACTGAAGGTGTTGATGTTCCGGCCGTTGACATGGTGGCCTTTCTCAGTCCCCGCCGGAGCTTGGTCGACATTGTCCAAGCAGCGGGCCGAGCGATGGTGTCGCTCCCCTGGCAAAAGCTTCGGCTACGTTTTAGTTCCTCTTTATGTAGAGCAAGCCCGTGGAGAGACGATCGAACAAGCGGTAACCCGCAGCGACTTCGCGGAAGTCTGGAATGTCCTGCATCGTCTACAGGAACACGACGATCTATTGGCGCAAACGATCGCGCAAATGCGGATTGAGCGCGGCAAAACCGGTGGTTTTGATGACTCTCGGTTCCGGGAAAAAGTTCAGCTTTTGCCACCGGAACTGTCCTACGAGAGCTTGCGCGCAGCTATCACCGCAGCATGCCTTGAAGCGATTGGTGACACTTGGTTCGAGCGCTACGGTCAGCTGTCGCATATCGAGAGAAGTTCGGTGACTGCAACGTTCCCGCGCGCTGGAAAGCAAACAGATCGCTTGGGACTTGGGTGATAGATTAGCGAGTCCTCCGCAAAAAAACGCGCGCTCGCCGCCGATCGAGTCGCACGGACTCGAGAAGGCGCGCGTTCAACTGGTCACCAAAATCGCACAACTGGCGTTCGAATTACTTGGCGCTTATCGCTTACAAAGATCTATTCGGCGACTGTCGCGTTCCACAGCTATGGCCAGAGAACCAACGGTTGGCCACATGGGTTTCACCGAACGAGACTTCCGGCGACGCGGACGCCTCACTTCAGAACGAACTAGGCTACTCGAAAAAGGCTCGGATTCGAATGGTATGCGGGCAAGGGAACGTGGGAAGAGCGGTTCGAACAATTGTGTGCTTACCGCGAAATGCACGGGAATTGCCGGGTTCCGGCTCGATGGAAGGAAAACCGGCAGCTTGCTTCGTGGGTTGTAGCTCAGCGTGTTGACCGTCAGGAAAGGTGAATTACGGCCAGACTACCAAGAACGACTCGAAAAAGCTCGGATTCGAATGGGACCTACAACCCGCATGGAGTAGCTGGGCCGACCGGCTAAAGAGTTTCATTCAAACACGTGGGCACTGCAGAGTGCCCGAGCACGACAGCGAATTTCCCGGTTTGGCAAAATGGATCTCGCGACAACGCAGAACTGCTCGGAGAGGAAAGTTATCTACCGCGGCGAGACCCGACACTCGAATCACTTGGTCTACCTCTCGTCGCTGGCCCCGCGACTAAAAGAAAAAGAAAGCAGCAAAGCAATCGTCGAAAAAAGACTGGGAGGCTTACTTCGGAATATCTACAAGATATTCAAAAACTTTGGCGATTGCGATGTACCTCAAAGGTTGGCACGCGAACCGAGCGCTTGCACGCTGGGTCTCAAGCCAAAGAGAATCACACCGCTCTGGGCGACTTACGTCAGAACAAGAGCGTCGCCTTAATAATCTTGGATTCACGTGGGGAGGTTCATCGCCTAGCTGGGAAACGATGTTTCAAGATCTTCAGCAACAGCTGGAACTTTCGCGTTCCGGAATAAAGCCGCAATTCTCGCCCAAGCTTCGGCGATGGATGCTTACACAACGACAATTCAAGAAGCGTGGCCTGCTAGAGGCGGATCGCGAGGCGAAGTTCTCTCTCATCCGATTTGTATGGGAACCTTTTAAGACTCGCTGGCATCAGATGTTCGAGCAGCTGCAGCAGTATCGCGTTGCGCACGGCGATTGTAACGTTCCGGCCGGCTGGAAGGAAAACCCACAACTTGCAAATTGGGTCGGAGTTCAGCGCGCTAGAAAAAAGGCGGGGAGGCTGTCCATAGAACACGAGGCCGCGCTCGACGAGATTGGTTTTAGTTGGAAACGTGGAGATTCGTCGGCAACGGTTCGCCGACGGAACCTTGGAACGTAATGCTCAACCGACTGGTGGCGTTCCACACTCAAAATGGTCATGCGAATGTGCCCCAGCAGGTACGCGCCTGACCGAAAACTAGGATGGTGGGTGACAACGCAGCGTCGGAATCGGCGCAAAGGCAAACTCAACGACCAGCAAATCGCCGCGCTCGATTTACTTAACTTCGTTTGGGCGCCATTCGACCACCACAAGATTCCTCGAGCCGCAAACCAACGGTCAAAAGGGAACGAGCCGAATCGCCCAATACGTGGGCGAGAAACTTCGAGGCATTGAAGCGATACAAAGAAGTGCACGGTGATTGTTCTGTCCCCCAACGTTGGCCTGAAGACCGCGCCCTAGGTAGTTGGGTAACGGAGCTGCGAATGGCTAATAACAGATCGCTACTCGATCCGGCACAAAAGCAACAACTCACGGAGATGGGATTCGATTGGAATCCTTCCGACACCGCTTGGGAAGCGATGTTCGCGCAGCTCACCGCTTTCAAGAACGAGCACGGCCACACCGATGTGCCGCAAAGATCCGGACGATACAAGAACTCGCATGCTGGGTTTACAACCAACGCGCGGCGAAAAAATTGGCCGCCCGATAATGGCAGAAAGAGCGAAGCGTCTAGATGAACTCGGATTTGTTTGGGGATTTATTGATCCCCTTTCATGGGACCACATGTTCGAGAGCTTGTGGCGTTCCGCGACAAGTATGGTCACCTAGGGTTCCCCTAGCACTGGAAGGAAGACCCGCGCTTTGGGAAGTGGGTGAAACTCAGCGGATGACGTTCAAACGCGGGAAGTTACCAGCCGATCGACGAAAACAACTAGAGTCCGTCGGGTTGGTTTGGAACACGAAGACAGCTCAGACGCTTACTTCTTCGGCGGCGGCTCCCGGATGAATCATCCAAGACACCTCGGCTGTTTGGCCGTTGGCGTAATGAGCGGAACCCCGACCGGAAAACAGCGGTTCGTTGCGATGTGATTTATCTGCTGCCGAAAGCGGAGTTCGAAGAGCGGCGCGGAAAGGTGACCACGCCGCGGCGCATCGCGATCGGGCGCAAGATCGCCAAAATTTCCCCGGCTGCAAATGCAGTGATCGGCCTCAGCGTCACGTTCTGAAAACGAACCTGACGAAGCGGCGTTTCGAATGCGTCTCAAAGCGAAGTTCCTGCGCGCTGTGCAAGCCGCACAAACGTGGCTGGGATGACAAGAAAACGCCCGGCGAAACTGCGAACGGCGTTGAAACACGCGCATGAGCTGCACGAGCACGGATTCGCGCGCTGAGGGTTCGTGACGGCGAGGGCCGGTCCGAGCCGAACTGGCATTTCAGCAGCCCGCGAGGCGCGTGCGCTCCCCAGATTCCGCTGAGGCCCACTTCCAAGCTCACTCCCGTTCGAAGACCGTCGCCAAGCCTTGGCCTACCCCGACGCAGAGCGACGCGATGCCGCGCGCGGCGCCGGTGCGAGCCATCTGGTGGATCAGCGTCGTGGCCAGGCGGGCGCCGCTGCAACCAAGCGGGTGACCGATCGCAATCGCGCCGCCGTTGACGTTCAATTTTGCGTTGTCGATGCCCAGCTCGCGCTGGCAGGCGAGGGCCTGCGCGGCGCAGCTCAAAAGCGGAAGTTGTTGTACTCCTCGTGCGTCCCGATCCAGAACCAGGCAATCACATCGCCTTCGCGCAGCCCAAGCGCGCGGTAATGATCGCCGACGCGCACGACGCAAATGCCGTTTCGTCGTTCTTCGAAGTGAAGTGATGGGTGGCGAGGGTCGCGTTTCCAGAGGGCGTATTTCTCGCGAGCTAACTTTTGGACACCCGGCGGAAGCGTGTCGAAATGCTTCCAGAAGCGCCGCTGCGTCTTGCCGATCACGGCAAGTCTTCGAGCCGTCCTGCGCGAATGTCGTGCCGGACCTCTTCCGCGACGGCGCTGAGGCGTCCGCCTTCAGAAAAGTCGGTATCGATCTGCTGATCCCATGCGCGATTTTCCCGGTCGCGAATAAAGGTTATTGAGCTCGGCAAGTTCATCTGGCGAGAGCGCACTCACTGCATCTTTGATCTCGGCGAGGCTCATGGACGACAACTATAAGCGACGACAGCGGCTACGACAATCGGCAATAAAACGAACGAGCTGCTCGAGCGCTTGCGGCGCATAGGTTACTGTCCAGCCCATCCGCGGATCTGCTCGCGCACGCGCGCCGCCGGGACACCTTTGCCCGCATCTAATTCGGCTGCGGCTTTATCGAGACGGGCGAGTAACGCCGCTTCTTCAGCCTCCGACATGATCGGCTCCTCTTGAGACTGCAGCCATGCGGCGAGAGCAGATTTCTGATTCGCCGGCAGCTTTTCGATCGCTGCTTGAATCTCGGTGAGCGTGCTCATCCGTTCGATTTTGATTGTACCATCAAAGTTCGTGATGGCGAGGCGGTCTCAGAGCCGGACTGGCATTTCACCAGCACGCGAGTCGCGTGCTCTCCCCTCACTCCCGTTCGAAGACCGTCGCCAAGCCTTGGCCTACCCCGACGCAGAGCGACGCGATGCCGCGCGAGGCGCCGGTGCGAGCCATCTGGTGGATCAGCGTCGTGGCCAGGCGGGCGCCGCTGCAACCAAGCGGGTGACCGATCGCAATCGCGCCGCCGTTGACGTTCAATTTTGCGTTGTCGATGCCCAGCTCGCGCTGGCAGGCGAGGGCCTGCGCGGCGAACGCCTCGTTCAACTCGAACAGGTCGATGCGGTCGAGCGTCAGTTTCGCGCGCAGAAGCGCCTTGCGAATCGCGGGCACGGGTCCGAGCCCCATGAACGCGGGATCGACGCCGGCCGCGGCGCTCGGACCGATGAAGGCGATCGGCTGAAGACCCAGCGATTTGGCCAGCCCGGCTTCAACGATCAGCAATGCGGCCGCGCCGTCGTTGATACCCGACGAATTGCCCGCGGTCACTGTGCCTTGGTCGTCTTTGGAGAATGCGGGTTTCAGCTTGGCGAGTTTCTCCAGCGTCGTGTCCGGCCTCGGGTGCTCGTCCACGCTGACGAGGGTCGGAGCGCCCTTGCGCTGCGGAATCTCGACAGGCACGATCTCCTGGGCGAACAGCCCGCGTTGGTGCGCTGCCGACCACCGTTGCTGGCTCTGCAGCGCGAACTGATCCTGATCCGCCCGGCTGATCTTGTGCTTGCGGGCGACATTCTCGGCGGTCTCGCCCATGGAGAAGGGGTGATACAGCGCCGCCAGCCGGGGATTAGTTAGGCGCCAGCCGATCGAAGTGTCGAAGATCTGCTGCGACCGGTCGAACGCGGTTTCCGCTTTGCTGATTACATAAGGGGCACGGCTCATTGACTCGACGCCGCCCGCGATGAACACATCGCCGTGACTCGTCTCGATCATGCGCGCCGCGATGTTGACGGCTTCCAGCCCCGACGCACAGAGACGATTCACCGTCGAACCCGGCACGGACGCGGGGAGGCCCGCCAGCAGCGCGGCCATGCGCGCGACGTTGCGGTTGTCCTCGCCGGCCTGGTTGGTAGCGCCGAAGTAGACATCCTCGATCAATGCGGGGTCGATGCCGGATCGCGCCACGACGGCCTTGATGATGTGGGCGGCAAGATCGTCGGGGCGAACCGACGCCAATGCGCCCCCGTGCCGACCGACAGGTGTTCGGAGAGCCGTGATGATCGCCGCTCGCCTTTGCATCGAGATGTACTAGAGGAACTCTCCGCCCAACTCAAGGCGACTGTTGAGATAATAAAAAACCGCGTGTTTCGCTGGCGATGCATCGGGTCTGGGGAGCGCACGCGCCTCGCGTGCCCCTGGCGAAGGCGCCCCGCCTTCGCGAACTTTAAAAGAGAAGAGCATTTCGGCGGGGGCGCCGAAATGAGCACGCGAGGGCGCGTGCGCTCCCCAGAGACTACGCAAACTTGTGCACCGCGTCCTGTTTGCGCGGATCGGTCAATTCGATGATGACGCTGACGGACTTTTGATTGAAACCCTTGAACCCGCCTTTGCGTTGCAGGTTTTCCAGGTGACTGCCGATCGCCCCTTCGCGGCTGAACTTCTGCGCCTGGTCGTCGGTGAGGAGACCTCTCGTCAGCAGCCTGGTAATTCGTTCTGGCCGCACGACCCAGCGCTCGCCCTGGGTGAACGCCTGCTTGAGGAAAGGGAAATCGGAAAACGGCGCCATCGTCTTGATATGGGCCGCGGCGAGCTGCTCGCGCAGGAGCTCGTAATCAAAACGGCACTCCAGGTGATGCATTCCCGCATCGAGAAAACTCTCGCCATGCAACCCAACCCAGAGTCCGACCGTCCCCAGCTTTTTCTCTTCTGGCGGCAGAGGTTTTGTGGAGAAATCAATCTCGGTCTCGTCAGAGTTAAGATCGACATCGTTGAAGACCGTGATGCCTTCGATCGGCTGCTCGGTGATCTGCGCGCCCCACCCTGCCTGCGCCCCGGCGTAGTAACGCTCCCGCCGATGGAAGCCGAGCATGTCCCACGCTTTCATGAGATCGACGAAATGTTTCCGCGACGAGCGGAAGGTGTGGTGATCGTGATTGGCCCAACCCAAGCCTAACGAATCCTGCCGCCGCTTCTGCTCGATCCCGGCGCGATTGCGTTTCTGCCAATAATTCCTCTCTTCCTCAAAAACGAGATGACAGGCGAGATCGCGGCCGACCAAATCGATCACCTGTTGCAAACGATCGAGCGAGTAGGCGTAACCCTTCGCGTCGCCATCCCAGCGCCGGCGGCGCGTCTGCCAGAGCTCGCGCGCGGCCAGATATTTTTTCAGGTCAGCTGGTTGCGGAATGTAACCGCGATAGCCGCGGCGTTCGATCGCGTAAAACTCCGTCCCGTTTTCCTCGAAGACGAGGAGCTTGCGGAAACGGGAATAAACCTCGCCTTCGATCTCGTTCGTGATGCCATGAATGGCGGCGAAATCCGCCACGAACTCCGGCCGCACCGCGAGGGCGGGCGGATATTTTACATTCGTGGCCGCGAGCAGGACGCGCGGCAGCATCGCTTCCGGATGCCAGAGCGCCTTCAGCCCGCTGGGGTTTTCGCCTAACGGATCTTCCGTGAAACCGGCCGCGCGCAAAGCTGCTTCATCGGAGGCCGGCAGGACAAGGTGATCGATCCAATCGAGAAAAAGCGTGCCGGTCCCGTCGCGCATCCGCTCGGAGAGAATGCGTGCAAAGCTGTTCCGATCGAGGAAAGCAGCAATGCGTTCGAGGAGAAGATTTTCCGCCTCGTAACAGAGCGGCCAGTTAAATCTTGTTTCCGCTGCGTCCTGTATGTTCGGTGCTGTCGCTGTAGTCATATCGATTCCTCCTGCCGGGGAGCGCACGCGCCCTCGCGTGCCGTCGTTGGCGCCTCGCCGACGACACCCCAAAAATATTCCCGTTCCCCATGCAAAGAGCAACTCGGCGAGGGCGCCGAAGTCCGAGCCGGACTGGCACAGCACGCGAGGCGCGTGCGCTCCCCCCAATTTAGGCCGTGGCGCTACCGTTATCGTCGCCAAACTGAATGCCCTGGGCCAGCGGAAGTTCAGTCGAAAAATTCACCGTGTTCGTTTGGCGGCGCATATAGCTCTTCCACGAATCGCTGCCGCTCTCGCGACCACCACCGGTGTTCTTTTCTCCGCCAAAAGCCCCTCCGATCTCAGCGCCGCTCGTGCCGGAATTAATGTTGGCGATACCGCAATCGCTTCCAACGACACTGAGAAACTTTTCGGCCTCCCGCATGTCGTTCGTAAAAATCGCCGAGCTCAAACCCTGCGGAACATCGTTGTGCATCGCAAGAGCCTGATCAAAGTCCTTGTAACTCATCAGGTAAAGCAGTGGCCCAAAGGTTTCATGCTTCACGATTTCAAAATCGGGCCGCGCGGTTGCGAGACACGGACGCATATAACATCCGCCAGGAAACTCGGCGCCGTTCAGCTTTTCGCCGCCGAAGAGGATCTTCCCGCCTTCGGCCTTCACCCGTTCAATGGATTGCTGCACCGAATCGACCGATGCCGGATCGATCAACGGGCCGACCAGGGTCTTGCGATCAAGCGGATTGCCGATGCGCATGGATTTATAGGCGTTTAACAACTGATCGCGGAGGGGCTCGATGATAGATTCCTGCGCGATCACGCGCCGGGTCGAAGTGCAACGCTGCCCGGCGGTGCCGACAGCGCCGAAAAAGATGGAACGCACAGCCATGTCAATATCGGCGCTCTTGGAAACGATCAGCGCATTGTTACCGCCCAACTCCAGAATGCTTTTCCCGAGCCGGCCGTGAACCGTTTTGGCGACGTCGAAGCCCATGCGGGTCGAGCCCGTCGCCGAAACCAGCGGGATCCGGCGATCGGCAGCGAGTTTCTGGCCGATTGTCGGGCCGTCCCCGATCAGCAATGAAAAAATCGCCGGGTCGGTCCCCGTTTGCCGGCAAACGCGCTCCGCGATCTTGATTACGGCGATGGCTGTCAGCGGTGTCTTTTCCGACGGCTTCCAAATGGTGGCATCACCGCAAACCGCGGCCAGGGTCGCATTCCACGACCACACGGCCACTGGAAAATTGAAGGCCGAGATCACGGCGACGACCCCGAGCGGGTGCCATTGTTCCATCAGACGATGGTTCGGGCGCTCCGATTGAATCGTCAGGCCGTAAAGCATTCGCGACTGGCCGACGGCGAAATCGCAGATGTCGATCATCTCCTGCACTTCCCCTTCGCCTTCGGCAACGATTTTGCCCATCTCGATCGTGACCAGTTGACCGAGATCGGATTTTGCTTCGCGCAATGCCTGGCCTAACTGGCGAACCGTTTCTCCCCGAACCGGCGCGGGCGTCTGGCGCCACTTCGCGAAAGCCTCCTGCGCGCGGCTAACGACGCGATCGTATTCGGCGTCGGAAGCCGTGCGCACCCGCGCGAGCAGGCTGCCGTCGATCGGAGACTTTTTTTCAATGACCGGGCCACTGCCCCGCCATTCGCCGTCAAAGGCGCCGGCGTTTTCATCGGTAATACCGAGTCGTTCGAGCACGGATTGCATTATCATTCTGGGGAGCGCACGCGCCCTCGCGTGCTGGCCGAGGCGCCTCGCCTCGGCGAACTTTTAGAAGAGAAGATTGTTTCGGCGAGGCCGCCGCCGTAACGCAGCACCGAACCTTCGGTGCGAGGCCGGGCTTTCCAACTTGCACGCGAGGCGCGTGCGCTCCCCAGAAGGCGAACGTCCCCGATCACGCTCATCGGCAAAGCCGCACGCACACGTCGCGCAGAATATTCAGGGCCTCGTCAACGACCTCTCCTGGAAGATCCAGCGCTGGGCGAAAACGAATGGCGCGCTCGCCCGATTTCAAGACCAGGAGTCCGCGATCGTACGATTCCTTCCAAACCATGTCACGCAGCTGCGCATCAGGCAGATCGAATGCGATAAACAACCCACGCCCGCGGACAGCACTGACCTGCGGACATTCGGCGGAGAGCTCGCGCAGGCCCGCCACGATTTTCTCGCCCATGAGTCGGGCGTTTTCGACGAGATTTTCTTTCTCGATGATCCGAAGGAAGTGCTTCGAACGCACCATGTCGGTGAAATTCCCGCCCCAGGTGGAATTCAGGCGGCTCGGCAGGCGAAAAGCGTTGTCTTTCACCTCATCGAGACGGGGACCGCCCATGACACCACAAACCTGGACCTTCTTACCGAAAGCCATCAGGTCGGGTTTCACGTCGAAATGTTGCGAACACCACATCTTGCCGGTGGTCGCGAGACCGGTCTGCACCTCGTCAAAAATCAGGAGCATTTCGTTCTCGTCACAGATCTGGCGCAGTTTTCGGAGCCACTCGCCGCGGAAATGATTGTCGCCGCCTTCTCCCTGGATCGGCTCAAGGATGATCGCCGCGATGTCGATGCCGCGTTCCTTGATGAAAGCGCGGATTTCCTTTTCTGTTTGCTCTTCGCGTTTGCGAACGTCGGCCTCTCGCTCCGCTTCGGGCAGCGCAAAGTTGATGCTCGGGCAGGAAACCCGCGGCCAGTTGAACTTGGCGAATAACTCCGTCTTGCGCGGATCGGTATTGGTCAGGCTCATGGTGTAACCGCTGCGCCCATGAAACGCGTGACGGAAATGCAGGATCTCAGTGCCGCGTTCGCCACGGCCTGCAGCCATGTTTTTCCGGACCTTCCAGTCCATGGCCGCTTTCAGACAGTTTTCGATCGAGAGCGCGCCGCCCTCGATAAACAAATAGCGATCGAGCGGCGGTAAACCTGCGACGCGCGAAAGAGTGTCTACGAATTCAGCATACTCCTCAGAATAAACATCGGAATTCGCGATCTTGATCTTGGCGGCGCGGAGAAGTTCTTCCTGCACCGCGACGTCGTCGAAATAGGGATGGTTGAACCCGACCGGAACGGATCCGAAAAATCCGTAAAAGTCGAGCAGCCGGTGACCGGTGGCGGCGTCGAAGATGTACGAACCCCGACTGCGTTGCAGATCGAAAACGATCCTAAACCCATCCATCAGGATGTGTTGTTCAAGTGATTTGAGCGCGCCAGCAGCCGAGCGCATCAAATGTTCATCTGGAGTGCTCTGGGCAGAGGAGGTCCGCGTTGCTGGGCGGGCCCGCTCCGTGAGCACGGGCGGCATACTCATATCTAATGGTAATCCGCGGGGCCGGTTGGGTCAACGGCCGGAGCACGTTAGGGCGGTGTGACACCGCTATTTCGCGCCGGCCAGGGCCGCGCGATCGGCCGAAGCCTTGGTCAGCGCGGCGTTGTAAGAATCCACCTCGATGGCGTACATCCGATTGCCCTCGGCGTCGCTATGAAGGAGGTCGCGCTTTTTGAGCCGAAGCTTTTCATTCCAAGCGCGGAGATCGGCCAGCTCCTTCGAATTCTTTTCGCGGCGTTCTTCCAAACTTGGGGTCGGCGCGGGCTTGGGAGCGGTCGTATCCACCGGCCTTGAGGGATCAAAAATATTGCTGCCAATCGAAGGTTTCGAGTGACCAAAGAGATAACTGCCGAGCTGGAAGTGCCATTTGCCTTTGACTGTGCCGCCGGATTTCACCAGACCGACGTGCGTGCTTGGCAACAGCTGAGGCGACGCAATCACGTAGGCGAACGTCAGCCCAAGCGTGGCAAAGCCCAAAATGCGGGCCTGTTTAACTTCCTCGGGGTAATTCAATCGGAAAAGCATCGGCCCAAAGGGCAGAAAAACTCCCAGGCCCCACCATGGCCCGATGCCGAAAGCCGCTTTAACCAGCAGAAACCGGCTGATCAAAGCGCTGGCGAGGGCTAACGAAAGGAAAACCAGGGGCAGCATTGCCCAAGGCTTCAAGCAGCCAAAATGCCACCGAAGACCTCGTCTATCCCTAACAACGGCCGACTGGAGTGCTCCTGCCTCGGTAGCGCACTCGTCTCGAGTGCTAGTGATCGCGTCTCGCGATCACGAACTTTTTGAAGAATTTCATAACGGGCGAAGCGCATGTCGTTATCGGAAAGTCTGGCCTGGCTCGGTTCCGGGGAGTGCAGGCTGCCAGCCTGCAGGGCTCGGCAGCTTGCCGAGCCCACGTTGCAACGGATCGTTTCGAGAGATTACGTGTGCAAGGATTGTTGCCGGCAGGCTGCCGGCAACTACAGGCTGGCAGCCTGTGCTCCCCGGAACAAAGACCACGCGCCGCAAAGTCTTGGATGAACTACACGCGTCAGGACGATGCCACTCTCTCAAAAGTTCGTTGCGTCGAGATGACGCAACCAGCGCTCGAGACGAGTGCGCTACCCGGGAAGAAGACAGCGGCCTTACACGATCCCTTGCTGCAGTTGCTGATGTTTTCCCTCCATCAACTCCTGCGTCAATTCGTAGGCGCGCTTGTCCACATTCTCAGCCGTGCCGGCAAAATGGTGATCGATCCGAAGCTTGGCCGAGCGGCAAAAATAATCCGCCACCGAAACGATCTCGGCTACCGGCTCACCGGCGTCGATCTTGTGTTGCGCGTAAGAGCAGGTGGCACTGAGGGCGAAGAGTTCACTGGCCACTCCGCAAAAGCGCGAGAGAAGCAATTGTTCGCGCTCAAGTTTCGGCCCGAACCGCATCATGGCGTGGAACAGTTGGCGCGCCAGCTTCTTGCTTGTCCGGGCGGCGTATTCAATGTGCGGCCGCAAGTCGCGATGCAGTTTCGACAGGTCGCCGGCATGCGCTTTGGTGTACTGGCGCGGATACCATCTCGAATAGAAGGACCCCGAGCCAAACATGGCTTTGAGACGCGTGCGCATCGGAAGCTGCGTATTGAAGATCGCCCCGCCAACTTTCAAATGCGGATCGAGCGCTTCGCGGGCGATAAACAGCCGCATGATCTCGCTTGAGCCCTCAAAGATCATGTTGATACGGCAGTCGCGCAGAAAACGCTCTACCGGAAGTCCGGGCTCGCCTCGCCCTTCAAGGCTCTCCACCGTTTCATAACCGCGGCCGCCGCGCACCTGCATGGCTTCGTCGGCGATTCGCCAGGTCGCTTCCGTCGCCCACATCTTGCACATGGCGGTCTCGATCCGGAGGTCGCCCGCCTTGCGATCGACCAGCGCGCTTGTTAGGAAAGTGATCGCTTCCATGGCGAAAACATTCCCGGCCATTTCCGCGACCTTGCCGGCAATGGCGTAATGTTTCCCGATCGGGCACGCCCCATTGAACGCGTTCGGCAGACCATTTCCGGCAGATTTCCAGAAGGCGCTTGGAAAGGCCGACGCAGGCCGCCGGAATCGTCAGGCGCCCAGTATTGAGAGTCGTTAGGGCAACTTTCAATCCCTGACCTTCTTTCGCGATCAGGTTTTCTTTCGGAACACGGACGTTGGTAAATTTAACGATGCCGTTGTAGAGCGCGCGCAGCCCCATGAAACGGCAGCGATATGTGATTTCGAGGCCCGGTGAAGCCACGTCGACGATAAAGGCGCTGATCTGCTTGCGCTCCTTTCCGTTGACCATCTTCGGAGGAGTGCGGGCCATGACGACGAGCACGCCGGCCTTGATCAGATTGGTGCACCAAAGTTTTTCGCCGTTCAGAACGTAAGCCGAGCCGTCCTCGGTCGGTTCCGCCTTGAGGCTCATGTTCGCCGGGTCGGAACCGGCATTCCATTCGGTCAGCGCGAAGGCCGAGATCTCCTTGCGCGCCACGCGCGGCAAATATTTCTCCTTCTGCTGGTCCGTTCCAAAAATAAGCAACGGCTGCGGAACACCAATTGATTGGTGAGCGGAGACAAGCGCCGTCAGGTTGGCGTCCCAGCTTCCCAGCAACATGGCGGCCCGCCCGTAATTCACCTGGGATAAACCGAGACCGCCGTACTGCGTGGGAATTTTCACGCCGAAAGCCCCCATGGCGAAGAGGTCGTCGATGTTTTTTTGCGGAATCTCGCCGGTCCGATCGATCTCGTCCGCGTCCACATTGGCCTCGAGATATTCGCGAAGCTGTTTCAGGAACGGCTCGCCCTTGGCCCGGTCTTCCTGACTTTGCGCCGGGTACGGAAAGATGCGGTCGAAGTCGTAACGGCCGATGAAAAGATTACTGGCAAAGCTGCCGCGCTCATCGAGCGGATCTCGCGAGGCCTCGGCCAGCTCAAGGGCTTCGCGCTGCCCCTTCGACATTTTCGAGGTGTCGATGACGGAAGCGGCCGGCGCCGGCGCCCCGGTTTGCACGCCGGTTTCTGCGCGAATCTGTTTTTCGGGAGCTTCGAGCGGAGAACTCATAAATTTTTCCTAACGATCATGGTACACTAGCTCTGCCGCCGCCACTCACCTTCCCTCGCCGCCAATCCGGCTCGGGACAAGTGCTGAACGTTGGAGAGATTGCTCTGCCGCCGCCACTCACCTTCCCTCGCCGCCAATCCGGCTCGGGACAAGTGCTGAACGTTGGAGAAAGTTAATCATCATAAAACGTCGCGCCCGTCCGCGCGAGATCCTTCAGGGAATCGCAGGGCGCGAACTTCTGGTCGCCTCGCGCAAGTTCTTCCAGACATTGGACGATCTTCTTTAATCCCATGGCTTCGGCAACACGCAAGGGCCCCCCGCGAAATGGCGGAAATCCCGTCCCCAGGACCATGCCATAATCAGCATCCTCCGGAGAGGCAACCACGCCCTCCTCCAGGCAACGCGCCGCCTCATTGATCATGAGTAACAGGAGTCTTTCGGCGATGTCGCCGGCGAACCGCTCGCCTTTTCCACGCCATTTCTCCAGCGACTCGTTAGGGCTTTGCGCCTTGCCTTCGTATTTGTAAAAACCCGCGCCGGTCTTGCGTCCAAGGAGGCCTTCCTGACGCATCTTATGGAGAAGCTCGTTCGCCTTGTCCCTCCGGCCATACGCCTTCTCCAGCGTGGCCGCGATATCGATTGTGATATCGACGCCGATCTCATCGATTAACCGGAGCGGGCCCATCGGCATTCCCCAACCAGTGAGCGCGCGATCGATCTCGAGAACATCGATGCCGGCATCGTACAATTCCGCCGCATCCAGCAAATAGGGAAAGAGAACGCGATTGACCAAAAAACCGGGACGATCCCGGACGACTACGGGCAACTTCCCGACTTGGCGAGCGAAAGCCAGGGCCGCGTCGCGTGTCGCATCGGCGGTGTTATCGCCCACCACGACTTCGATCAATTTCATTCGGCTCACCGGATTGAAGAAATGCAATCCGACGACGCGCTCAGGTTTGCTGGTCTCCTTGCTCAACTCCGCAATCGATAGCGCAGAGGTATTTGTCGCCAGGATCGCGTCAGGCGCCTCAGCACTGAGCTCGCGAAAAACGGCCTTCTTGATCGCCAGTTTTTCGGAGGCGGCCTCTATAATAATACCGACAGCGCGCAGTTCAGTATGCGCCGTCGAGCAGACGATGCGCGATCGGCCTTCCTTCGACTTCTCTTCCGTGAGGATCCCGCGCTTCACGGCGTCGCCGTAAATCTTGTCGATATTCGAGAGGCCGCGATCGATCTGTTCCTTGTTAACGTCGCGCAGAATCACCGTGACTCCGCGGCTACTGAGCCATTGGGCAATTCCCGATCCCATGACGCCGGCGCCAATCACGGCCGCGTGCACGATTTTCTCGGCCGCAGTTTTCGAGGACCCTTTCCGGTATTTGTCGCCCAAAAAGAAATTGCGAATCAGGTTCTGCGTTGCGTCCGTCTCGCCGAGTTCGGCGATCGCATCCAGCTCCATGCGCAAGGAATCTTCGACGGAACCCTGATGCCTGATGATTTCGAGGGCGCGGGAGGGCGCGGCGTTTGCCCCGGCTTCCACCGAGATTCCCTTTAATGACGGAGGCGAATCTTGTTGAGGCCGTTTTCCACCCGACAACTTCGCCTTGGCGGCTTCAAGAAGGCGTTCGCGCGGAACGATTTCGTCGACCAGGCCAATCCTTTTCGCCTCTCCGGCGGCGTAGAGTTTTCCTTTAAGGATCACATCTGCGGCTGCGTCGATACCGATCAACCGCGGCAGGCGGGTCGCGCCACCCCAAGCGGGCACCAAACCCAGGGTCGTTTCCGGAAGACCAATACGAGTGGCTGGATCCTCCGACGCAACGCGATAATCACACGCCAGGGTAATCTCGTAGCCGCCGCCGGCGCAGGCGCCATGAATCGCGGCGCAGCTCGGAATGGGCAAAGCGACGATCCGATTGAAAGCACGCTGCCCGCGCGCGATAAAGTCCCGCAGCTCACCGCTACGTGCCTGCCGCAGCAGGGTTTTCAGATCGGCACCGGCGATAAAGATCGATTTTTTCGCCGAGATAATGATCAGGCCGCGGAGCGATTTGTCCTTCTCGATCGCGTCGAGGTGCGACTCGAGGTCGTCAAAGGTCGTGGCATCGAAAATATTGGCCCCGGACTCCGGCCGATCGAAGGTCAGCAGACAGATTCCACGGTCGTCTGTTTCCCGGCGAATGATGGGAGCTTTAGGTGGCGTGCTCATCGGGAAATCAATTGTGGCCAGTTTCCTTTCGTTGCCAAGCGGGAGCTTTCCTAACCAAGAGAAATAAGGCGCTGGACTCAGCGAGCAATGGGGTCATGCGCCCTCCGGGTGCTACGGCGTCTGACAGGAGCCGGCAACTCGATGACTCCGATACTCCATTTGGCTGCACTCCACCTTTGCTTCCACTCGATGTGAATGCTAGAAACCGGCAATGGTCGGCAAGATTCTCATTCCCGAAATCAAAAGCCTGATCGACGCGCGGGATTTTGGCGCTCTACGGGAACTCTTCAGTGAGTGGCCCCCGGCCGATCTGGCCGAGGTAATCGTCGACATGGACGAGAACGATCGCGTCATTCTCTTCCGCGTTCTGCCGAGCGCTGTCGCGGCCGACGTTTTCGAATATCTCGATGTGGAAGCGCAACAGGAACTGTTGCACGCCATGGCTCACGAACAGGTCGTGGCGATTCTGAATGAAATGTCGCCGGACGATCGCACGGCACTGCTCGAGGAGATGCCGAGCGCAGCCGCGCGGCAGCTCATCAAGCTACTCACTCCTGACGAACGGCGCATCGCGCAGTCGCTGCTCGGCTACCCGGAGGGAAGTGTTGGCCGGTTAATGACGCCGGATTTCATCGCGGTCCACGACGATTGGACCGTGAAAGAGGTCCTCGATTATGTGCGCGAGAACGGCCAGGACAGCGAAACCCTCAACGTCATCTACGTGGTCGACGATCGCGGAAAACTCATCGACGACCTGCGCATGCGGGAGTTTCTGCTCCGGCCGCTGGAGGCGAAGGTAGGCGACATTCGGGACCAATCCTTCACCGCGCTCAATGTGGCCGATTTGCAGGAAGACGCCCTGAACACGTTCCGCAAATACGATCGCACAGCGCTGCCGGTGATCGATTCGAACGGCGTGCTCGTTGGAATCGTGACGATCGACGACATGCTCGACGTCGCCGAGAAAGAGGCCACTGAAGACATCCAGAAACTCGGTGGTATGGAAGCCTTGGACGAGCCGTACAACACCATCTCGATGTGGCGCATGATCAAAAAGCGCGCCGGTTGGCTGGTGCTTCTGTTCCTCTCGGAAATGTTTACCTCGAATGCGATGGCCCATTTTCAGGACGAGATCGCCAAAGCCGTCGTCCTGGCCTTGTTCGTTCCGCTGATGATTTCGAGCGGCGGCAATTCCGGCTCGCAAGCGACCACGCTGGTGATTCGAGCGATGGCTGTGGCCGAGATCCGACTGAAGGATTGGTGGCGCGTCATGGGCAAAGAGTTCACCGCCGGCGCGCTTCTGGGTGCCATTCTCGGGACGGTCGGTTTCTGTCGGATCATGGCCTGGCAAAAGTTGAGCACCATTTTCCCGCACGGCTTCTTCCAGCACTATGACCACCCGTTCCTTCTCGCCTTTACAATTTTCTTCGCCCTGCTTGGGATTGTCACATGGGGCACGCTCATCGGCTCAATGCTTCCGTTCATACTCCGGCGGGTTGGGCTCGATCCGGCGACGTCATCCGCCCCATTTGTCGCCACCCTGGTGGATGTCACGGGCATTTTTATTTACTTCACGGTGGCAGCATTGATTCTTCGAGGCACAGCTCTTTAGAAAGGTGACGCATGTTTTCGATCGGAAAATTCCTCGGACACGACGAAAAGTTCTTCGACCTGCTGGAAGCGAGCGCGAAGCAGGCGGACAACAGCGTTCATCAGCTGGTCGACTTGTTAGGCAAACTTGAGCATCGCGGACTGACGCACGACCTGGCAGGATTCGCCGCCAGCCGGCGTGAAGACAAGCGGATCACGCAGGAGTTAACTGAAGAGCTGTCGAAAACGTTCATTACGCCATTAGAACGCGAAGATATTCAGGCGCTGGCGTCAGCGCTTTACAAAATTCCGAAGACTGTCGAAAAAATCGGCGAACGGATCCTCATTTTTCCGGGCGAGCTCGAAGGCCGGAGTTTCCGCAAGCAGGTGGAGCTTCTCGATCAGGCGGCCGAGGCTGTGCTCGCGATGGTGAAGCAGCTGCGCGTCGGGACTGATATCCGCCGGGCGCGCGAGATGAATGCGCGTCTCCAGACCATTGAAGGCGAAGCTGACGAGCTCGAGCTCGAGTTGCTGCGCGATCTTTATCATGGGGACTACGACGCCAAGCACATCATTTTCCTGCGCGATCTTTACGATTTGCTCGAGAAAGTGATCGATCGCTGCCGCGACGCCGGGAACATCATTCTGCAAGTCGCCCTGAAGTACGCGTAGGCGATTTCCTCACCGCCATGCTCATCTTCATCGCGGTTCTGTTGGCGGCAGTTATTTTCGAATACAGCAACGGGTTTCACGACGCTGCCAATGCAATCGCCACGGTTGTCTCGACGAAAGTACTAACGCCGCGGCAGGCCATCGCGATGGCCGCGATATTCAACCTGACCGGGGCGCTTATGGGCGGCGCAGTCGCGTCAACCATTGGGAAGGGGCTGGTCGATACGAACGTCGTTAATCTGGCCACCGTTTTGTGCGCGCTCATTGCGGCTTTCGTCTGGAATATTACGACGTGGTGGCTGGGATTGCCTTCCAGTTCAAGCCACGCGCTCATCGGCGGACTTTGCGGCGCGGCGCTCGCCACGGCGCACGGCCAATGGTCGGTCATCAAATGGCACACCGGACTTTGGCCGAAGGTCGTGCTTCCGATGTTGCTTTCGCCCGTGGCTGGCTTCGTTCTGGGCGGCCTTGTGATGTTTTTGCTCTTCGTCACCTTGCGAAATCTGACACCGAATTTTATCCATTCGCTCTTTGGAAAACTCCAAATCGGGAGCGCCGCATGGATGGCCCACAGCCATGGGACTAACGATGCCCAAAAAACCATGGGCATCATTACCCTCGCGCTCTTTACCGGAACCAAAGCCGGAGCCTTCGAACATCTGCCTCCATGGCTGGTCTTCCTCAAAATGCCGACGTTCGGCGGCATACCCGCGTGGGTAAAAATTCTTTGCGCCATCACCATGGCGGCAGGAACGGCTGCGGGCGGCTGGCGAATTATCCGTACGCTCGGTCATCAAATGGTGAAATTGCAGCCTGTTCACGGGTTCGCCGCCGAAACCAGCGCGGCGCTGATCATCCAGGGGGCCAGTCTTTACGGCATCCCGCTTTCGACGACGCACGTCATCTCCACTTCGATCATGGGCGTCGGCGCAGTCAAACGTTTCAGCGGCGTGAAGTGGACCATTGTCGAGCGCATCGTCTGGGCCTGGATTTTCACCCTGCCCGTTACCGCCCTGCTCGGCTACATCTGCGCGCTCATCGCGGAGATGTAGGCGAATGACCAATGACTCATTGACGAGGGCGTTGCCGGCGCGCCTGGATCCGTCATTCGCCATGCAAAACTCGTCATTCCCGATCAAGCCTTGATCGGGATCCACTCGTTGCGCGCGCGCGAATCTGCCACCGCCTGGACGACGCGCATGTAACGCAAACCATCCTCAAAACTTGGACGCGGCTTGATCCGGCCATTTGACTTCACCGCCGCGATAAAATCTCCTTCGACATGCCAGCCCCCTTCGAGATTCGCGGGCGGCTCCATCAGTTTTGTTTCGCTTTCGCCAAGTTTCCCGATGGATAATTTTTCCGTGCTGAAGTCATACTTCATCGTGCCGTGGTCGCCGTAGACTTCGAGGCGATCGGGACCTCCGAAAGCGTCAATACCGCTGAACTCGAGAACGCCTTCTGCGCCCTCGGCAAAACTACAGATCACGGTCAGTAGATCCGGCACGATCAATTCGTATCCCTGCCGGACCGGATAAATGATTTTGCCGCGCGCGAAAACGCCGGTGATGGGGCCAAACCAGCGCTGTAGAACTTCAACGTAGATGCCCAGGGTCATGACATTCAACCCGCTGAGCTCGATTCGCTGCCGCCAATGAGCTGGCGCATCCGCATCGAGATAATTGCCGGTGAAACTCTGAAGTCTGATGTGGTGCGGCCGGCCGATGACGTCTTCCGCGAGAATTTTTTTGACCAGCAGATCGCCGCGCAATCCATAGGGCGGCGGACAGAGCATGGTGACCAATTCGGAATAGCGTTGCGAAGCCGCCAGCATCTCCTGCGCTTCCGCCAAATCCATCGACATGCGTGCCTGACAGAAAACGTGTTTGCCCGATTCCAGCGCGGAGACGGTTACGGCCGAATGCAGATAAGGCGGGGTCCCGATCCAGACGATGTCGAGATCCGGGAGAGCGACCAGATCGGCCCAATTCCGCATCGGCGTTGCCTGAGGAACCTGCTCAGCGCAAAATTTCTCCGCGCTTTCATAGGAGGAATTCGAGACCGCTACGATCTCGACGTCGCTCATTTTCTTCAACGCCGGCAAATGCCGTGTCCGAACGATATTTCCAGCTCCGACGATGCCGATCCGCAGTTTATGATTGTCCTTTTGCACGCAATTTCTCGTTTCTCGTAACCGGGAGAGTTCCCAGAATACCGGGTGAAATGGGTTTGACCAGCTTCAGTCTGGCCCGTTCAAGATTCACTTGACCGGACCCCCGCTCCACTGCAGCTTACGCCTCTTTTTCCCCAAGGATTTCGTTATGTCAAAAGTTTGCAGTATCACCGGTTCGAGAGCCACACGCGGCAGCATCATTCATCGCCGTGGTATGGCTAAGAAAAAGGGCGGCGTCGGGCGTCACGTGACCAAGAATGTGCCCCGTATCTTCGGCCCGAATTTACACGAGCATCGCATTTGGGTGCCGGAGCTTAAGAAATTCGTTCGTGTGCGCGTGACCGCGCGCGGTCTCAAGACGATCAACAAGAACGGCGCTTACTCGGCCCTCAAGAAGGCCGGGGTTATTTAGCGCAGAGGACTACGACGACACCGCGGTCGTCCCTCCAACAGCCGCACTCGATCGTCGCCGCCATTCTCTTGGTCGGCGGCCAGGACGGCCGCCCTACAGTTGCTCTTCGGGCTTGGCAGGCTCAGGAACGCTCGCAATTTCAGCGGAAGAAATTTCAACCGCGTTTTCTACGACCGCTTCTGCTGGCGCAGATTCTGGCTCCTTCGGCTCGCCTTCCTCCGCAGTTTTCTCGCCTCCCTGCACCGCGGGCGCCTTTACTCGCGGCAAATCCAGCGAGCCATCGTTAAATTCAATGACGTGACCTTCGCTGATCAGCCATCGCAGATCAGAAGCCAGCGCCATTTTACGCGACTCCCCATCTTCAGCCGACACCTCGCCGAGGATTTTATCGGCCAACTCCTTCTTTTTGATTCCGCGACTCGCTTCGATTGTATCGAGGATTTGCAAAACCTGTGCCGAAACAGCCTGGCCTTCGTGGCGAGCAAATGGCTTGGGGCGCACGCTGGTAACGAACAACATCCCGCGTCGGTGCCGATAAATCTGCAGGCCGTGATCGCGCAGGCGCGCTGATAACTCCTGCATCATTTGCGACGGGGACCGGATTTCCGCCGACCACAACGTCTCAATGAAACGCCCCACCCGGCGGTCCTGCAGTTGGCGACTTTGAACACCGCCCATGGTTTGATCGGTCATCGATTGGACCAGCCCGGGAAGATAATTGATCCGGAAATGCCGTTCCGCTTCCGCGGCCGTCGGAAGGGTCAGTGCCGGTTCCTCTTTGATCGTCGTAAACGTGGTGACATTGCGCGCCTCTTCCTTCCACTGTTCGACGATGGCCGGATCGTTCACGATCTCGATCTGGCGTTGGTATTCCGGGAAACTCATCCGCCGGCTGAACCGTTGGTCGTAAAGCGCCCGCAGCTTGGATTGATAGGCGTGATGATTGGTCGGACCGAGGATCGTTCCGCTCAGGCGACATCGCGCGACCGTAGGAAAGTTGCCCTTGATCGGCTCGCCCTGAGTGACGTCGACACGATAAAACTCATTTCGGGCTGAGCGAAAGGCATTCGCCTCCAACTGTTCGCGATTGAGCGAAACGCCACCGGTCTCGCCAAGACGATAAAATGGATCAGCGCCTTCTTTGGCGATCAGGTTGACCTCGTATCTTTCCGGTTTCTCAAGAAATAGACGGGCCAGCGCAAAGACAGAATAAGAGACGGGATTGGATTTGATTTGCGAAACCACGCTTTCCAAGGCGGGTCCGTAGGGCAAAAATCGAATCGCTAGGCGCCCGCTCAGATCCTCCGGCGGAGGACCTTCCGGGCGGCGTGGCCGCTCGGGACCAGCTCCTTGGCGGCCAGGCGGACGGTTTCCCTGTGGACGACGCTCCCTCGACTGATCGCCGGGGCGGCGCTTGTCGCGTCCTCGCGCCGGATCTTCCCGACCTCTGCGCGGCGGACGCCGGTCGCGACCCGGGCCGCGTGGTCTCCGCGTTTCCTCCGCGCCCTCGTTACCCTCGTAATGCTCATAATTGGCGGGCTGATCCGAATCTTTGAGCCATGACGGCAGCAATTTCAGATCGAGCAGGTCGGCTGGCACGAGCGGATCGGAAGACATCATCCTTCTCTACGCAGGCTGCTAATGAAGTAAACCGGCGGAGGCGCAATCTCTTCGATGTGCAGCACATCTGCGAGCCGCTTTGAACATTCAGCATTTGTCCCGCGCCGGCTTTGGGGGAGCGGGAGGGTAAGTGTGGCGCAGAGCTCATTCCCCAGCCCGGGTGAAGATGGGGCAGAGCCGTCTTCTCAACGTTTAGCACATCTGCGAGCGACTTAGAGCGAGCCCGGGTGAAGATGGGGCAGAGCCGTCTTTTCAACGTTTAGCACATCTGCGAGCGACTTAGAGCGAGCCCGGGTGAAGATGGGGCAGAGCTCTAAAAAAGGACGAAACATTTGATAATTCTTTTACTTGCGATGAGTTGAGGCGTGGGGTAAGCCTTCCGCTCTCAGAAACCCATCGAATTTATGGCCGACAAAACAACTGAAGAAAAGGTCAAGGACATCATCGTCGAGCAACTGGGCGTTAACCCAGAGCAAGTCACACCCCAGGCGTCATTTATCGAAGACCTCGGGGCCGATTCTCTCGACATCGTCGAGCTCGTTATGGCCTTCGAAGAGGAATTTTCTGTCGAAGTGCCGGACGAAGACGCGGAGAAGCTCCAAACGGTCGGCGATGTCACCAAATACATCGAGGAACGCGCCAAGCAGCAGTAAGTTTCCTCAGAGTCGCTTTGCGAAAACACGGCCTTCCGGGCCGTGTTTTTTGCTTTTCCTGCTTCTCTCGAATGTCGCGGCTGACCGTCGGAAAAATTCCGGCGAGCCCGAAGCCTTCCGGGGACCCCGACAGAGAATCCCGATCCTTCGAAGAGCCCCTTTGCCGGTTGCAACGAAGCCGACACCAACCAAGCTAAGTGATGGATCTGACGTTGCTGAAAAAGCCCCTTTTTCCCTTGGGGGAACACTACGTTTCCATTCTCGGGCTGATCGCTTTTGTCGTCCTCTTTTCGCTGGGTTTAGGTCTGGCCCGCCTTGTTCAAAGCCAGGTCATCCGGCGCAGCCTGACGCGGCTGAAGATGGGCCCCAATCTCGTGGCCATCGGCACGACGATTTTGAGCCTGGCCTTGGTCGTTTTCTTTTTGATCACCGCCATCAACGCCGCCGGAATTCCGCTTGCCTGGAGCGCTCCCCTTCCCGGCATCTCTCTCAGCCTCGTGCAGATCTTTCTGCTGATCGGCCTGTTAATGCTCGTCTTCTGGATTTCATCGAACACGAAGCGGTTTCTCTACACCCACTTCTTCGCCAACAGCGGCCTCGATCGTTCGCTCCAATATGCCATCTCCCAGATCATCGCGAACGTCGTTCTGATCATTGGCATCTTTGTCGTTCTTGAAAACACCGGGATCCATCTCGGCGCGCTCACTGTCTTTGCCGGCGCCGTCGGTGTGGGTGTCGGCTTCGGCCTGCAGAACATCGCCAGTAATTTTATTAGCGGACTCGTTATCCTGGCTGAACGCCCAATCACAATCGGCGACCGCGTCGAAGTGGCCGGAATCGCAGGTCAGGTGAAACAGATCCGGGCGCGAAGCACCGTTGTCATGACCAGTGACAACATTGCCATCATTATTCCAAACACGAAATTCATCGACTCACCGGTGACCAATTGGACCTACGGCGATCCCCGGGTGCGCTTCCGCCTTCCTGTGGGCGTCGCTTACGGCAGCGATGTCGAGGCCGTTCGGAAAGCTTTGGTCGCAGCCGGGTCCGCGCACCCGTCCTCGCTGAAAGACCCGGCACCGACAGTGTTCCTGGACAAATTTGGCAACAGCTCCATGGAATTCGAACTTGTGGTTTGGAGCAGTGAAATGGGAGGGCGACCGGCCAGCTATCGAAGCGATCTCAATTTCCTGATCGAAAAACATCTTCGCGAGGCCGGCATCGAAATTCCGAATCCGCAACGCGACCTGCACATCCGTAGCGGGGTTTTGAAGATCGAACAAAGCGAGGGACCCCGGGCGCAGTCCTAACGAGCACGGGGAACTTCGGATGAACACGCAAGTCAGTGATGTTGTACCGATCCCCCACGGACGTGCCCGGCTGGTCTCGCGCAGCGAGGTCGAGAAGATCCCGGCGTGGGCGAACTCCTTCGCGCGCCTGGCAAAGGATCATCGCTATTACGAAATTCTCCAGGATACACTGCGCGACCCTTTCGAGCATCATTACCTCATACTCGAGGATGAGAAAGGGGAGGCCCGGGCGATCCAGCCGCTCTTTTTTCTCCGGCAAAATCTGACCGAAGGCGTTACCGGGCAGGTTCGGGCAGCTCTCGACACCGTTCGAAAAAAGTTTCCCCGCTTCCTAACCATGCGCGTGATGATGCTGGGGTGCGCTGCGGGCGACGGCCAACTCGATGACTCGTTAGCGGATCGCGAGTGGATTGTATCCGGACTGCGAGCGAGCCTTGAAACCATCGCGCGAAATCACAAGGCCTCACTTGTTATCCTGAAGGATTTTCCGTCGGAATACCGTCCGGTGATGGACAAATTATCGACCGCCGGTTACACGCGTGTACCGAGCATGCCGTTGACAAAACTCCGACTCGATTACACCGATTTCGATCATTACCTCAGCTCACTCGGATCGGCCACGCGCAAGAACATGCGCCGAAAACATCGCAAGACTCTCGAGGCCGTGCCGCCGATTGAACGCGAAATCACAACGGACCCGACACCCTACCTGCAGGAAATGTATCCGCTCTATCTTCAGGTGCACGATCGTTCGCCGATGAAATTCGAAACCCTGACGCCCGAATACTTCCAGGCCCTGGCCACCAGGATGCCGGAGCGAACGAAATTCTTCTTCTGGCGACAGCAGGGAAAACTTATCGCGTTCAGTTTCTGTCTGGTGCATGACGGAACCATTTACGACGAGTGCCTCGGGCTTGATTACAGCGTCGCCCTGGAGCTGCATCTTTATTACTATACCATTCGCGAAATCCTGGCCTGGGCGATCGAACAGGGCCTGAAGTTTTACTGCAGCACGCCGCTGAACTACGACCCAAAGCTGCATCTCGGATGCCACCTGGCGCCACTCGATCTCTATGTCCGGCACACCGTAAGCATGCTCAATCCAATATTTGGCAGAATGGTAAAGCTCCTGGAGCCAACCCGGCACGACCCGGTCTTACGACATTTCCCAAACGCTCATGAACTCCGCTACTGAGGAAGAACAGCGGCGCACGCCGATCACAATTTTGATGGGAGTGGCCAAGAACCCATTGCCTCAAATCGTGCTGAACGCATTGGTCGTAACCGCTGCTGAGTTGTTCCTGAAAATGGGCGCGCGCGCCACCGCACACATGAGCGCAGGCCCATCATGGACCGGCATCACGGGGCTGGCATCGATCTGGACGTGGCTCGGGATGGTTTTCCTGATCCTGAGCCTTGTCAGTTGGCTCTATATCCTGCGCAACGTCCCGCTTTCGGTGGCCTTCCCGCTTTCGCACGTCGTCCATGTTTTCATCCCGCTGGCCAGCTGGTTCTTCCTGCATGAAATCATTTCCACTACCCGTTGGCTCGGGATCGGCCTGCTCATCATCGGCCTGTTAATCGTGGCCAAACCGTTCGCCCGAATTGAGGAAAAGCTCCTATGAAGTTGTTCGCATTTCCTCTTCTCGTCATCGCCATGCTCTCGTTCGTGGTCGGACAATTCTTTTTTAAGCACGCGATGGATAAATCGCACCAGTCCGGATTCGGCTCGCAATTTTACCGCTTCTTTATTCCAGGAATCCTGTCGATGACGGTTTCTTTCTTTCTGACCCTCGGACTCCTGCAACATTTTGACCTGAGCTTCGTTTATCCATTCCAGGGATTGAGCGTCATTATTGTGAGCGCAGCCGCCGCGTTGATCTTAAAAGAGAAGGTGACGTTGCAACTGCTTGCCGGCGCGCTTCTGATCAGTATCGGAGTCGTGCTCGTTTCATTCAGTTAAGGCTGGCCAGAGACTTTCCACGGCCGCGAGATTAGTTGCCCGGGATTTGGCAGCCAACGGCTCAGGCATTTTCGGATGGTCGAAATTTGCCGCCAGCCGCTGTTTCCAGCGCGCGTAAACCGGCACCGAGTAGGCCCCGCAGATATCGCCGCCGACAATGCGGGCGTGGGATCGCAACGTCCGCAAAGCCCAAACGACATCGGACACAGCAAACCATCCGTTCTCCCAGTTTGTCGTCGCCGCCTCTGAGCGCAGACAGTCAAGATCGATCGTCACGTAGACAGAGCGCGTGGCGATCTCGGTTGCGAATTCTTCCATTTTTGTCCGCCAGTTATCCCGCCGGATGGCGCCGCGACGCCTTTGATCCTTCGCCGGCCGATCGTCCGCCCATGGATGAACATCCAGCCGTCCCTGCTTTTCAGCCCGGCGATTTCCAAAAATTTGTCCGGGCCACCAGCATTCGAAATTACCGCAGCCCCAAACGCTGATTCGTTCCAGGTGGGGAACCTCCAGGGCGCGATTCAGCCAGTTACCGCAGCACCATTTCGGCGGACGAATATCCCAGTCAGGATGGTTATCAAACGAAACCAGGATGAATGGCTCCGTCAACCGTCGCAGCCAAAGCGCGCTGAGATGGTGAAAGTCGCCCGAGCCGTAAAGAAGGAACGGTTGGAGTCGCTCGCGCTGACTGCTGTAAAAATCCTCCACCCTCCGTGACGGCGCGGAAAAGCGAAGCTGCGGGCCCCAATCGCGCGCATCCAGCGTTGGGAGACTCAAGGTTCCGGCGGACCATGCGCCATCGAGATCGATATGAACACCTGTCGAATCGGACATTGTTTGGTGAACTATTATACACGCACTCCTTAACGACCTTACGATGGCATATTGAACGTGTCTCAACCCTCTCACCAAAACGGGTCCGAGAATCCGGATGTTTACTGCCGAATAAGAAACGCCTTTCGCGTTTTTGCGCGAACATCGTCAAGCATTCTCGGCTCAGCGTGGTCTTTCATCGCAGCCATTCTGATCATCGCCGTCTGGGCGTTGACCGGACCGATGTTTCATTTCTCGGACACCTGGCAGCTGATCATCAATACCGGGACGACCATCGTGACCTTCCTGATGGTTTTCCTGATTCAAAACACACAAAACCGCGACGCTAAAGCGGTCCATTTGAAACTGGACGAACTGATCCGCGCCCTGCATGGAGCGCGAAACCATCTGGTTGATCTCGAAAAACTGTCCGACGAGGAATTGAACAAGCTCGAGGAAGAATTTGCCCGGGTTCACAAGAAAGCCCAAGCCACCGAAAAAGCGCTCGGGAACATCGCCGCGCGGGCCGGAGACAAGGTTTAGTTACGCCGTCCCCACAGGCAGGAGCCGGTTCCTCAGCCTTTCCCGTGCTTCCGGATTCCACAGGCCTCAGGCGTTACTGCGCGCCTCGCCGCTCCGAATAAACTTTCGGCCGCTTGGGCAGAGCCGCAGTATCTCGCACTGACCGCAATCAGGACGGCGCGCAAAGCATCGCCTTCGCCCATGCCAGATGAGCCAGTGGCTCCACATTGTCCAATGTTCCCGCGGAACAAGCCGTATCAGGTCCTGTTCAATCTTTTCCGGATCTTTCTTCTTCGTTAGGCGAAGCCGTTCGGAAAGACGAATGACATGCGTATCGACTACGATCCCTTCGTTCTTATGGAAGGCATTGCCGAGGACCACATTGGCCGTCTTGCGGCCCACGCCCGGAAGACCGTGCAGTCCTTCCATCGTTTCCGGAACTCGGCCGCGATATTTTTCCACGATGCACGCCGCGGCTGCGCGAATGCTTTTAGCCTTGCTATTAAAGAAGCCGGTCGACTTGATCGCTTTCTCCAACTCTCCCGGCGGCGCCTTGGCATAGTCGGCCGCGGTTCGGTACTTTTTGAAGAGCGCCGGCGTGACCATGTTCACGCGCTTGTCGGTGCATTGAGCGGACAGAATCGTCGCCACCAGCAGTTGCAGAGGCGTCTTGAAATCCAACTCGCAACGGGCGCCCGGATAGATTTCCGGAAACGCCTGCACCAGTTGCGAAACTCTTTCTTTAATGGTCATGCCCGATAAGAGCGGACCACGCCTTGCGCCATTTCCCGTGACGCGCTTCGTGGATCGCTTCCTTCCCGCGACGCAAAACCCAACGTGCCCAGGCAAATTCAGTCGCCAGAATGAGCAAGCCAACGGGAATCACAATGCTCGATGGACCCGGCAGGACGATCAGGGCGATCCCGATGAGGACGACGGTGCCGCCGATGACGCCGACAATCAGTTTCCGAAGTTTTGGGGACCGATCGAGGCCTGTCTTGACCATCAATTTGCGGACCCACTCCATCCTTTGGACTTACTGCAATGAACCGCAGTTGCCAACCGGATGAGGGAGCAAGGGTTCTTCGCGCCGACAATCGCCCTGCCTGCGCCCTTCAGCCGGCGAGGGCGAAACGAGCAAGGCGTTGCTCAAGATGGGGTGGCACGTGCGCCACGACAACGGCAACGTCTCCTTGATAACTCAATTCAAGAACGTGCCCCACGCGATGGATCTCTGCCATTAACGCCGACTCGTTAGCGGGAATTCGAAACCGCGAACGCAAACGCCACGCCGAGAGCGCGCTTTCCAGCGCCCGGACCAAATCGGCCACTCCCTCGCCAGTCCGGGCAGAGATAGCCACGCTACCCGGAAATCGCTGGAGATAGGCCTCTGCCAAATCGCGATCGGTCAGATTGTCCATCTTGTTAAAGACGATCAGCGTTTGTTTGCCGTAGGCGTCCAACTCCTTGATCACGCTTTCCACCGCTGACATCTGCTCGTCGACGCGAGGATGGCTCAGATCGGCAACGTGAATGAGCAAATCGGCTTCGTGAACTTCCTCCAGAGTCGCCTTGAACGATTCGATTAAAGTATGCGGCAGCTTTCTCAGAAACCCCACGGTATCGGTGAGCAAGACGCGCTGCTTGTTAGGCAGAGTAAAACTTCGGGTGGTCGGATCGAGCGTGGCAAAAAGTTGATCGGCGGCAACGACGTCCGCGCCGGTAAGCAAATTCAGGAGCGTAGATTTGCCGGCGTTAGTGTATCCGACGACTGCGGCCACTGGCCATTGATGCCGCTTGCGCCCCTGCCGCTGAACCGCGCGCGTCTTGCGAACAGCCTCGAGCTCGCGCTCAAGGCGCGCGATCCGTTCCTGCACCCGGCGTCGATCGACTTCCAACTGGGTTTCACCCGGACCGCGTGTCCCGATCCCGCCGGTCTGGCGCGAAAGGTGGTTCCACATGCCGGTCAGCCGCGGAAGAAGATACTGCAACTGGGCCAGCTCAATTTGCAGGCGGCCCTCGCGGCTACGGGCCCGCTGTGCGAAAATATCGAGGATCAATTGTGTGCGATCGAGAACTTTCCTCGACAGCAACGTCTCCAGATTTCTCCCCTGCGCCGGGGAGAGCTCGTCGTCAAAGATCACGGACGTGACCCGATGCTTTTGAATCGCGTCGCGGATCGACTCGGCTTTGCCTTTGCCGATGTAATATGGCGCAGTCGGCCGCTGCAGTTTTTGCGTGACACTGTCGACGACCTCCGCGCCGGCTGAACTCGCCAGTTCCCGCAGTTCGTCCATGGAATCGCGCAGATCCCATTTCGAAATGCTATCCGTTTCCAAGCCAATCAGGATCGCTCGTTCCTGAGGTCTTTGCCGCTGCGTATCAATCATCGAAAAAACACGGTCATTCCCGCGCTCCTAAATCGGCGCGGACAAATGCTGAACGTTGGAAAGGGAAGAGGACTCTGCGCCAGCACTCACCCCCGCGCCTCTCAGCCGGCGCGGACAGATGCTGAACGTTGGAAGAGAAGAGGACTCTGCGCCAGCACTCACCCCCGCGCCTCTCAGCCGGCGCGGACAGATGCTGAACGTTGGGAAGATCTTCAAGAAAGAGAGAGCACCCTTTCAGCAACCCGACCGACAGCATCGGCGTGATTCAGCGATGACAAATTCAGTGGCTCAAAATTACTTTGGTGACGAAACCAGGTCAACTGTCGTTTCGCATACTGCCGGGTAGCCAACTGGATCGCGCGAATGCATTCTTCGCGAGTCATTTTGCCCTGTAAGAATTCGCCGATAGGGGTGAAGCCCAGTGCCTTGGACGCTGTTGGCCCGGCTTTGGAGCCGATTTTCCGAATTTCTTCGATGACTCCTTGTTCAAACATCCCTTCTACCCGGCGGTCGATTCGCGACTTGAGTTGGTCACGATCTCTTTCGACGAGAACGCCATTATGAGAATTCAAATTGTCGTTTTCCCTGGCCGCCCACGTGTTCCGTTGAGCGGATGCAGGCTGTCCGGTGGCCACGGCTATTTCCAGCGAGCGCACAACACGGCGCGGATTCTTCAGATCAATTGTCGCTGCCGCAGCCGGATCGGCCTTCTGTAAGCGCGAAACCAATTCATCGAGACTCATCTCGCTCAGTTGGCGTCGGAGTTCAGGATCGCTCTTGGGAAGCGGCGACAGACCGTGAGTAAGAGCTTTCACATAAAGCCCGGTGCCGCCAACGACCAGAACACGTTTTCCGCGGGCGTGGATATTCTCTATCTGCTCCATCGCCATAAGGCGAAACCGTTCGACGTTCATCTCCTCATCGACGCCGATCTCCCCGACCAAATGATGCGCCGCCTTCGCCAGCGTCTGCGCGTTCGGGCGGGCGGTGAGCAGGTTAAACTCCCGATAAATCTGAAAGGCGTCCGCGCTGACGATCTCAGCGCTCGTCTGCGCAGCCACATCGGCCGCCAGCTCGGATTTTCCAACGGCCGTCGGGCCGACGATAAAAAACGGCGCACTCACCACGACATCTTCACCTTGTCATACTCAACGGCGCAGACAGCGAAGGACCTCGCAAACACAGCGCAAGTTTACACGGATCAGCCGGCGAGTGAACGCGATGGTAGAACGTTTGTCTGAAAAACTCCCGGGTCACGAGACCGTTCCTTTGGTTATCCGGATGATCCAGTCTCCGCATGTGGGCTCTTCGCCGTCTGCCCGGCTCAGCATGACATCCGTCCAACAAAAAGCCGGAAGACCAGGACTCGACCCGATCTTCCGGCAAAATGGAAAGCGCTCTTATTTATTCCTGCGGCTGGTGCTCGCTGCTTTTGGCACCGCTGACGACCAGTTTACGACCAAGGAATTCCTTGTCGTGAAGCTCCGCAACTGCGCGCTTGGCCTCGTCGACAGTCTGCATTTGCACGAAAGCAAATCCTTTGGAGCGCTGATTATGACGATAGCTCACAACCTCGGCATTCTGCACGTGCCCGACTCCGTTGAAGAGCTCAAACAGATCACTCTCGCTCGCATCGAACGAAAGATTTCCGACGTACAGTCGCGGCGTCGTCACTTCGACTGACTCCGGTTTGCGCACCGGACGCTCGCGCTCTCGATCGCGCTCTCGAGCTTGCGGCTGTGCCTGATGCTGTGTGGGTTGATTGGGATGCGAACCGTTACGCGAACTGGAAGGTTTTTCCGCCGATTTTCCGCCGCCCGTAAAAAAGGCAACCACCCGCTGCCAAAAGGTCTTTGCCTGAGGTTTCGCCGGGCGCCTGTTGTTGTCCTGATAGCGCGAATTGCGATCGCCCCTTCGTCGAGAACCGCCACGCGACCGACGCGGGCGTCTCCCGGATTGATGAGATGTCATTTTGATTCTTTGTGTTAACCGAATTGTTTGTTGAGCGGAGCGCATCAGTCGATGCACAGCCAACGTTCCACGACCTGCCAAAGCCTTCGATCGACCTGCAAGCAGCCTGCGATGACGCTGGAAACTCCGCCTCCGAGCGTCGGGAGTGGGTTCGTCTCGAATCGCCAGCCGCTGCCGTGAGCCATTGAAAGAGCGGAGATGCTAGAACTCGCATCGTAGTCTCAATTTCTGAATCGTCTTAGAAGCGGACGCCTGGATTATCGAAAAGAAATTCCCGACATCTACGGGGCCAGTATCGCCTTGAAAACCAGCTTTAGCAAGGCTGCCACCAAGATTCTGTCCGCGAGGCGTTTACGGAAGACCGACCAACCAACGTTCAGCACTTGACCGCGCCGTTTTAGAGACGCGGCGGGCGAGTGATCACGGCAGGACTCGCGGAGTTAGCGTTTCAAAAATCGATCGCGAACAGAATACAGGCGCGACTTCAAATATTCTTTCGGGCGCTCCCCACGAATCGGCTTTAGCCACGTTCCGCTTCGCATTTTAGATTGCTGCAGCTCGTATCCGAACTCCGGCATGTATTCGCGGCAGTGGCACTCGATCCAGCCGATTTCATCTTCGTTCAGTTCGTTTCGCCAGCGAAAGGCCGGCTCCGCGCTCACCGAAGTGAAACCCGTTTGCGCCGCGGAGTTACCGGCCCACGGTCGTCCGGCCTTGGTTGGGGCCAGCATTTCTGGCGAAAAAGCCACGCCCAGGTAGGCGCAAATTTCGCGCATCGTTCGCTCCGTTGCCGAGACCAGCTTCTCATACTGCACGACAAATCCGGGCAGGGATCCCTGGCGAATTTGTAAGGCCAGCCGCGCCGCTTTTTTCCAGTGTGCCGCCACGTAGTAGGTCGAGAACCTTCCGGTGCGCCGCGTTCTTTCCAAAGCGATCTGCGCAGCCATGATGGCTCGAGGGTCGCGCAACGTGACCAAGACCTTCGCCTGCGGAAAACGCTTGAGAATGGCATCGAGATGATCGCGATTCGCGGGTGTCTTTTCGATCCAGCGCTTGACCTTCGAAGTATCGATGCCGCGCACCGCCGCGTAGGATTCAATCATCAAAACCAGAAGATCCCGGTCCTCGTTGGACGGATCGAAAGCGTTTTTTTCGAAATGTTCGAGAAATCCCCGCTTTGGAAAATCGTCGTAGGTATGTTTGCCCGGACGCGACGGCGCGCCGAAAAGAACGCGCGCGAATGATTCCTTCGTCAGGTAATCGAATTGCGCTCGGCGCCCGCCTGGCGCCCACTTCGTCAAAGCGGTGGGGAAATAGGCTGTCTCGGCCGGAAAAACGAGCAACTCCGGATTTCCATCGAGTAATGAAACCAACAGCGTCGTTCCAGACTTCGCCGGTCCGGCAATAAATCCGGCACGCTGCGCAAACGGCAGATTTTGTTCCGCCATTTACGCGGCCCGGCTGGCCTCAGACCCGAGAAACCAATTCACGAATCGAGGCAATCCCAGGCGAAACGGGGTCTGCGGGTTGTAGCCCAGGAGGCGGCGCGCCTTGGAAATGTCCGCGCACGTCAGAGGGACGTCCCCCGGCTGTTCAGGACGCTGGCGGATAATGGCTTTCTTGTTCAGCTCCGTTTCGATTGCGGCGATGACTTCGCGCAGCTCGATCGTTTCGCTTTCGCCGAGGTTAAAAATATCGAACGGCGCGGCATCGTATTTCAAGGCGGCCACCGTTCCGTCGACGATGTCGTCCACGTAAGTGTAATCACGCCGCGTGGTGCCGTCGCCAAATTGATCGATCGGCTGGGCGGAATGGATCTTCCGCGTGAACTGGTGAATCGCCAGATCCGGACGCTGACGCGGCCCGTAAACGGTGAAGTAACGCAACGCGACCGTTTGAATCTTGAAAAGATGCGCATAAGTCGAACAGAGAAACTCGCCCGCAATCTTGGTCGCCGCATAAGGGCTGATCGTTTGCTGCAGTCGAAAGTCCTCGGAGAACGGCACCGTCTTGCACACCCCGTAAACCGAGGAGCTCGAAGCAAAAACGAAGCGCGGAACCTCGGTCATGCGCGCGGCTTCCAGCAAATGCAACGTGCCGTTGACGTTGGTGTCGTAATAGAGTTGCGGGGAAGCGATCGATGGGCGAACCCCTGCGCGCGCCGCCAGGTGAATAATGGTGTCAAACTTCTCGTGATGAAAAAGATTCCGGACACCGGCGGCGTCCCGCAAATCCACCTGATGAATGGCAACATCGCGTGAAACCGGCGCGATGTTCTCGCGTTTGATCCGGGGATCGTAATAGTCGTTGAAATCGTCCAGGATAGCGACCTGCTCGCCCTGACGCAGTAGCCTTTCCACAAGATGCGACCCGATGAAACCGGCCCCTCCAGTGACGAGAACTCGCATCCCGCGAGCGTAGAGACGAAGGGAAATCCGGGCAACAGGAGATTGCCGCTCCTGCTCGCGGCGACCGGCCTTTTTTTGCTTGGGGCCCTGGCCGTCCTTCTTTGGCAGTTTCTCCTTCACCCGCCCGAACCGGAACCTTCGCCGCTCGCTTTTCAGTTACCCGATCCTCTGGAGATGGCTTCGATTCCAACCGCCTATCGTTTCGATTTTCCGTTAGGCAGCGAGCATGGCGCCATGGCTTACAACGCCCAACCGTTCACGGTCAATCGTCACCTCGGTGATGACTTGAACGGCATTGGCGGTGAAAACAGCGATCTGGGCGATCCGATCTACGCGGTCGCGGACGGGTTGGTTCTCCTGGCACGCGAAGGTGGCCTGGGCTGGGGAAAGGTTGTCATCATTCTGCACGCCTGCCTGGAAAATGGCCAGCGGCGCTACGTGCAATCATTTTACGGTCACATCGACACCATCCTGGTGCGGCCGCACCAGATCGTTCGCCGCGGCGATAAAATCGCGACCGTCGGCACTGCGCATGGCCGTTATTTCGCGCACTTGCATTTCGAGATGCGGGAATTCATCACGCCCTTCATCGGCCCGGGCTATCGCGAGGAGACAAACGGCTGGCTAAATCCCACCGAGTTTATCGAGCAACATCGCGGCGCGCCCGACGACGATGTTGGCCGGCCTGCCATTCGTTAGGTCAGATCGTCTCTCCGAAGACGGGAAGCACTTTAGCTGCAGCTGGACACTTACTTAACACAGGAACACTCAACTCTGTTGCCATCACTCACCTCCCGCTGCTCTAAGCCGCAGCGGGACATTTACTGAACGCTGTCGTTATGTTCCGCCGCCGGAGACGGCGGCCGCTACAAGCGTTCAGACAAAACGCCCGCTGTTCCAAAGTAGGTAGCCCCAGTTAAGGACCGCGGCGGCGATCACCGTCCAGCGCACAAAGTTTTTTTCACCTCGGGTGATGCCGATCACACGCAACCGCGGCCTTCGCAAAACCACCACCACGAACGCGTAAATGTCGAAAATTGCGATCCCGATATAGGTGGCGAACATGAGCGGATTCCATGCAAAGGCCGCCGGAAAATTCCCGCGAAAGAAAGCCATGGCGGATCGGGTCGCCCCACAAGTCAGACAGGGATGCCCGGTGAGCGCGTGAAAGACACATGACGGCCAGGGCAACCCGAGTGTCAACCAGGTCGCGGCGGCCAGCAGTCCGCCTAACGAGACGCAAAGCCAAACCAGTTCGTAATCGAACTCTCGCGGCGCCAATGGCCGCCAAGTCAGCTGCATTTTGGATCTAACGATTAACTGAGTGCGCGAGCGCAGGAATAAAAATTCCCAGGCAAATGATGAATCCGCAGCAAACGATGACCGGCAAGAACACGGCCACAACCGCGCGCCAGGTCTCGGTCTCGTGCGCCCGGGCCAGCCCGATGCAGTTGGCCACGATTGCCCATATGAGCGCGATAAATCCACCACAGATGGGAATCATTTGCAGGATTCCGGTGGAACCATGAGTGAAGGCGGTTACGCGAAACGTCGTTTCAAACGAATAACGAGCACCCCCGACAATCATCAGACAAAGATGAAGGATGGCTGCGCCGACGAACACTCCAATGACAACGAAAACGGGAACAAGAATCAGAAAGGCAAACCCGACGCCGCCGAGCCCAAGAAAACTGCTCCAGGAATTTCGGCTGCCAATGGCAAATCCCATGGCATGCAGGCCAAAAGAAAAGATGAACGAGACAATGGCGCCGAGACATCCTCCAATCAGCGCGTAGAGCAACGGATCCCCGAAACCGCCCTCCCGCCTCATGACGCCATAGGCTTCGGCCGGCCGCGTCAGAACCATCTGCAGGGTTTCCACAAATGCCGTGACCAAACTTGAACCGTTTCGGTTTTCCCACGGCAATCCTGTGCGTCCGCCCGGAATCGGAACGGGCGCAGCGGCCACCGGACCGGGAGAAGAAGGTGGAATTCCTGCCGTTGAAGGAGGTGGCGGCACAGTTGGAACAGTCGCCACGCCGCCCGCAATGTCGGCGGCAAATTCGGAGAACTGCGACAACGGCTGCCACGCGGACATTCCCTCCCGCCAACCGAGATCGGTTCCCAGGAAACGCGCCCCCCGCAGGCCGCTCCGAACCTCGTCTTCCGAAAATGTGCCCAGATTAGTTCCGCCGCGATTGACATGAATCGTTGCCATAGAAGCGCTTTTAAATGAGGAAGGCCGCCCAAGTCAATGTGAGAGGGTTGAAATGACGAGACAAGCTCGTCCCCCCAATGCGCCGGGAGAGACGAGCTTGTCTCGTCCGTTCCTCAGTCTTTCTCCAGCCGGTTAGGCCCCCTTTTTGGGCTCGTCCAGCGCCCGCCAGAAATACCAGGCGGCAAGAGAACGATAGGGCCGCCATTTTTCGCCCAGTTTCTGCAATTGCTTCGGAGTTGGCAGCTTGCGCTTCCGAAATGTCCTGGCAAACCCTTTCTGAACTCCGTAATCGTTCACCGGCCAGACATCCATCCGTCCCAGGTCGAACAATAACAGCATCTCGACGGTCCAGCGACCGATGCCACGGACGGTCGTTAGGCGGTCGATGATTTCTTCATCGGTCATGCGCGATAAGGCGCGACCCGTCGGCACAGTCCCGTCGATCGTCTTGGCAGCCAGGTCTTTGAGCGCCGCCACTTTGCTGCGCGATAACCCTGCGCCACGCAGTTTTTCGTCGGGAGTCGCGATGACTTGTCGCGGATCGAAGCTGCGCCCGTAAATTGCGCGCACCCGTCCCCAGATCGTGGCCGCGGCCTTCCCGCTGAGCTGTTGGTACGCAATCGATTCGGCCAGGGCTTCGAATGGACGAATTTTCCCCTCCGCACGGACTTCAAAACGGCGCGCGCGATCGAGCAACTCGGCCATAAGAGGATGGCTTCGGCGCAAATGGCGGTGCGCGGCCGCGCTGCGAGCTGCGTTAAAGCCCTCTTTCCGCGCAGGTGCGGGCCCTGGCGCGCGCGTTTTCTTTCGTGCCCTCGTTTGCTTCATGAATTCTTTTAGTTTTGATGCCTCATGGCCAAGACACAACTGACATGGTACGGGCAGTCAGCTTACAAGATCGTAACACCCAGCGGCAAAACTTTGCTGATTGATCCCTGGATAACGAATCCGAAAAACCCAAATGCCGAGAAGGATCTGGCGGCTTTAACTCAGGTCGACGCCATTTTTCTCACACACGGTCACAGTGATCATGTCGGGGATACCATTGCCATCGGCAAAAAAACCGGCGCAAAACTGGTGGCCACGATGGATCTGGCGGTGGCTCTAACCAGGCTTCTTGGGTATCCGACGGAACAGGCAACCGGTGAAACGACCGGATTTTTCGGTGGGCGCGTGTCTCTCCTGAACGGTGACGTGATCTCCACGCTTGTGCCCGCGGTTCACGGCGGAGCAATTGCCAAGGACGATAACCAAACTCCATTTCTCGCCAGCCCGGCGAGCGGCGTTATTATCGAAGTCAAAAACGGTCCCTGCTTCTATCACACCGGCGACACGGATGTCTTTTCGGACATGTCGCTGGTAAGCCGGTTTAACAAGGTCGACGTCATGCTTGCTTGCATTGGCGACCATTTCACCATGGGCCCGGAACGAGCCGCCCTGGCGGTGAAGCTGGTGCAACCGAAAATCGTGATTCCAAACCATTACGGGACGTTTCCGGTCCTGACAGGGACACCGGAAGCATTTCGCGACGCTCTGAAAAAAGAAAGTTGCGACGCCGAGATGCGAGAGATGCAAGTCGGCGAAACGATGAATTTTTAAGAGCTGCAGGCTCATTAGCGGGCTGCGAGGCCAATCTCGCGTTGCGCTCCGTCAACCATGGTTGCTCACATCCACGTTGTGTAAGAGACACGAATGAGCTACAGACTCGCCATGCTTCGTTCGCACCGCCTTATCCTCACCGGTCTTTTCGCCTTCGCCGCCGCTGCGCTAGCCGGGAATGAACCCACGATGACTTCGGGCCCATCGTCGACCACCAGCGAAACGGTTCCACTCGATGTGTTCGAGGCGGCCTCGACATACGTGTTTTCGAGCGATCTTAATCACGGCGGCAGCTTCGGTTCTCAATATGAATTGGAGAACAAGTTTGAATACGCTCACCGCATCCTTCTGAACGGCCCCTGGTATTTTCACCTTGGGCTCGCTTACGACCGTTTTGACTTCGGCAGCACCAGCGCACCGGTCCCAAATCATTTGCAGAGCGGCGCGGCTGTCATCGGACTGGAATACATGAAAGGCCCCGACACGGGCGCGTTCCTTCAAATCCGTCCGGGATTTTATACCGAGGATAACATCGGTCTCTCTTCCTTCGATTGTCCGATCCTTGCCGGGCGCTTCTGGACGCTCCAGGAGAACAAACTTTATTTCCTGACGGGCGTATACACCTCTTTTTTGAAAGGTGGCTTTCCGGTCCTTCCTCTGGTCGGGGTCGTTTATCACGCGACCAACAATCTCGAGTTCCGGCTCGTCCCACCGGATCCCCGAATCATTTATACGGTGAACAAGCAGCTCGATGTTTTCATCGGGGGCGAGATCGCCGGCGGCGCCTTCCGGACCGATCACAACGACAATCTCGTTGGACCGCATGTCGCCAAACTGAGCGGGACGCAGGTTGATTTTTCCGATTACCGCGCCGGAGGCGGCTTCATCTTCGCTCTGAACAACAACCTCTCGATCAACGGAAACGCCGGTTGCTCGATCGAAAGACATTTCGCCTTCCATCGCGCGGGCGAAAATTATCGGACCGATCCCTCGCCCTACGTTCAGATCGCGCTGAAAGCGTCGTTCTGAAGTCGGGGCGCGCGCGCAGAGACCCGCCTCACGGGCACATTTCGTCCAGCTTGCGCGCCAGCGCGTGACTGCCGTGAACTTTCAGGCGTCCCGTGATCGTGGCCCAGGCGCCGCCGAGTTTGCCGTTCGATAAAGCCACCCAATCGTTGTCGCTGGCGATGAAGGTCACATTCGGGTTGGCGATTTTTCCGCGGCCTAACTTGAACTTGCCGTCGTCCACTTCGATCCACCAGTCACCGCCATGCGGCCCGCTCAGGGTGAACTGGTAAAATAGATGCAAACCCTTCGACTTTGCCGGACGGAAGCTTTCCCGCATTCCATCAAAAACCTGTTGAGGGACGCTGTTGTCGCCGGTCTGCGGTCCGGTGGGAATCCCGGCACGCGCTGAGCCTGCCTGAAAAAGCAGACTCATCAAAGCGAACCAGAAAAAACAGGTACTCCCTCGCATTAGACCCCTTCAACGCTAAACGCAGTTCTTGGCGGCTGTCCAATCGCCGCTGCCTCGATTCGGCTCTTTAACAGCGAATGATTCGCCGATTCACTGAACGATTCGGGATACTTACTCCTCCATCCGGCGCAGGAGAATCGCTGCGCCGACGAAGGTGACAATCGCGCCAGCCAAAAGAACCAAAAGGTCGATCCCGTAAAACTGGATCCCGGCGTGGTACATGTTTACCCGCCGGAATGCCCGGCAGAAATGCGTCAGCGGAAAAAGCTCCGAAATGTAGCGCACAAAACGAGGGAGTTGTTCGAGCGGCGCGAACGCGCCCGACAAAACAAATACGGGCAGCAGAAAAAAAACCGAAAACTGGATCGCCTGTGTTTGCGATCTAGAGAAGGTGGAGATGAGCAAACCCAGGCCTAACGAACAAATCAGGAACAAGAGGCAGATGACCGCCAGCATAGGAATTCCATAGAATCGCACCTGGAAATGCCAGCCAGCCACGACCGTGATCATGATGATCAGGAGAATTGATACCGCCAGGTAGGGCAGGATCTTGCCGATAACGATTTCGCCGCGCTGCAGAGAAGTCACCAAAAGCTGGTAAAGCGTGCCCGATTCGCGTTCCCGCGCGATCGTGCAGGCCATCAGGGTCACCGTCAGGAGCTGCAGGATCAGACCGATGATCCCCGGCACGACGTAATCGATAAACCGCGTCTTCGGATTGTAGAGCACCTTGCGCGCAATCGTCCACGGTTCCATCAACGAAACGAAAGACTTACGCACTTCCACCGGAAGCTTTGCGCCAAGCTCGAATACCTCGCTCGGCAAAGCCTCCACCGTGGCATCGCGCTCTTTCATTTGAAAATCCGCCAAACTCTGATGCACGCTTCCCTCGAGCGCGTCCGCCGTGTTCGTGTCGCTGCCGTCCAAAAAAAATACCAGAGGCTTCGGATCACCATTCACCAGGCTGGTGCTCCAGCCAGAAGGTATCACCAGCGCGCCCTTCACATGATGCCCAAGCAGGTCGGATTCGTCGTTTTTGGTCGGAGAATATTTCTCCCAATCGAAGGTTTTGTTTTTCAGGACGATGGCAAGGAACCTGGCGGTTTGCGGGGTGTCGTCGCGGTTAACGAGCAACGCCGGCACGCCGGTCATCTCGTCAGCTTCGAAGGCATGCCCAAACATCAGAGTGAAAAATGGCGGCAGGATCAAAAGCAGAATGAGAATGCGGCGGTCCCGGTAAATGTGCAGGAACTCCTTGTAAGCCACACTTCCGATGGCGCTGAGCGAAGGAATTTTCATTTCCCGTTCCGATTCAGAATGGTGTCGTAACCCTGCGAGTAGGCTGTGAAAACATCTTCCATATCCGGTTCGACCCACCGATGCCCAAGCAATCTCATGTCGGCGAAGGGCCATTGCCGCTCCCATTGGGCCAGCAGTTTTTCGGGCTCGGCCGTGTAGATGCGGAGGCTTCCACTGCGCAGAGAAACCCCCAGGAGCTCGGGGAGAGCACGCAGCCGGACCAGCGCCGGCATCAGCGGATCGATGTCGAGCTCGAGAAGACGCGCATTAAAGCTGTCCTTCAAATCCCGCGGCGAGGCGTCTGCCAGGAGCTGTCCATGATCGAGAAAGCCAACCTGTGTGCAACGTTCGGCCTCATCCATGTAATGCGTCGTGATAAAGATGGTCTTGTTCTGATGGCTCAGGTCATAAAGCAAATTCCAGATTTGCTGCCGGTGCACCGGATCCAATCCGGAAGTCGGTTCATCAAGAAAAAGCAGCTGCGGGTCGTGAACCAGCGCGCAACCAAGGGCCAGCAGTTGCCGCATTCCACCGGACAGGCTGCCGGCCGGAGTGTCGCGTTTCCGGTCGAGATCGGTGATTTTCAGCAGCCTTTCGATCTGCGGACCAATCTGCTTTTGCGGAACGCGGTAGGCGCCGCCGAAGAACGACATATTTTCATAGACCGTCAGGTCCGGATAAAGGCTGAAGCGCTGAGCGACGTAACCAAACATGGTTCGAACCAGGTGCCGGCTTTTCCAAACATCCTTTCCCTGGATGGTGGCAGAGCCTCCGGTCGGTTTCGTCAGTCCACAGAGCATTCGGATGGTGGTCGTTTTTCCGGCGCCATTGGCTCCGAGGAAGCCAAAGATGGTTCCACGGTCGATCGTCAGGGAGAGATGCTTGACCGCTTCAACCGATCCAAAGCTCTTGCTCAAATCGCTGAGCTTGATCGCCTGTTCGCTCATCCGGTGTTTCATTGCGATGATGCGCGCCCATTTGCAAGCTTGAGGTGTGAACCTTAAGTATCACGCGATGAGAACGAAAATGATTCCCCGGGCGGGCGCGATATTCCCTCTGGGCGCAATCGGCCTGTTGATTTGCGTCCTTTCAATTCCCTCGGTCAGTCGCGCCGACGGCGTCGCCGAGATGACGGCCTTTTCGGCTTTCGACAAGATCGACCTGGCCGAACTCGCGAAAAGCGACGTGAAGACAGCCAAGGGCGTGCCGATGAACGAAAACCGGTTCCTCTCGGTCCAGAGCTGTTACGTCACGCCTGGCAACCCCGAGCGCCAGATCGCTGCCTTGCACCAGTGGGATCCCCTGAAGCACAAGGAACTGAAGGTGTATGTCCACGGCGACATTAAGTCTAACGCCGGGACTTCCGAGTTCTTGAACCGGCTGACCAAAGCGCCCGATAATTCGTCCGTTCGGTCGCTTGTCGCCGCCACCACCAGGATGGGAAGCGAAGTGCAAATCAGCAAAGACGAGGCGAAAAAGTTTTCTGAAGCAGGCGGCGGTGGTGGCGGAGCCATGCCCGCGAACGTCGCTTCGTTTTGGGCGGACATCCTGAACAACCGCCTCCATCTCTTCCTCTCCGGCGGTGCGGCGGCGCAGCCTTCCTACGATCACACCGGCAATGCCATCCAACCGGGCCGGGAATTCGCCTCCTTGTTAGGGGCCCAGGAGAAAATTCGTAAACAGTTCGCCGGGTTCCTCGCCCGAACCGGCGTGGGACACAGCGGAGGTACAGCGCCGGACCTGTATTGGGAACTCCTCGACGTCGACGGAAAGGGTGTCCTGACCATGGGCGCTTCCTACGCGCATTCAGGCGGGCCCTATCAGGCAGCCGATGTCCTGTATTATGCCAGCGGCGGCTACTATGTTGGACTAACGCTTTATCAAATGTGGCCGGTCACGGTTGATGGAAAAGCTTCCACCCTCGTTTGGCGCGGGGACATGATTTCGTCTCCCGAGATCGCTTCCCTTCACGGCGTCGAGCGGTTAGCCTCCGAGTCAGCCATGATGAAGGACATTGGCAAAGGCGTTGCTTTGTTTCGTCGCGACAGCGAACACTCTCGCTAAAAAATGAATTCTGTCCGTTTCCTCCAGGTAGCTGTGGTCTGTGCCGCAATCGCTGTTGCGAAGATCGCCTGGGCAGGGCCCGAAGAGCTGACACAGACAAGCGATTCCATCGTGGAAACCCCGACTTCTTCTGCTCTGTCCTTTAAACTTTCCGGCGAGTACGTCGGGGAAGAAACTTACGTCGGCGAGGCGGCGGTTCGTCGCGGTCACAAACTCATCAACGAATTCGACGAGAGCGACAGTCACTCTTCAATTTGTCCTCACGCCCCGAGTCTCATTCGGCGTCCTCAGACTCGGCTTTCAATACGAACGGTTTACCTTCGGTTTTCCGCAGCAGACTCCCCTCCCCAACACCCTTCAATCCGGCAGTCTCGTGATTGGATTGGACTCGCAATATTCCGACTCGATTCTTTTTCGGGTCGAAGCGCAACCGGGCTTCTACGGGACTAACGACTTTAGCGCCTCAAACTTCAGCATCCCGTTTCTCGCCGGCGGCACTTACATTTATAATCCCAATCTCCAGTTCATTCTCGGTGTCAGTGTCGACGTTGAGCGAAAGTATCCCGTCCTGCCGACAGCGGGCGTTCGATGGAAGTTCGCACCCCAATGGGTTGCCAATGCCGTTCTTCCCACACCGCGAATCGAGTTCGAGGCGAATAAGGGGCTGACGCTCTATGCCGGGGGTGTCTTTAAAGAAACAAACTTCCGGGTCGGCAACGACTTTGCCCCCATGCTTAAAAATCGCGACCTCGGAGGCACCGTTCTGACCTACAGCGAAGTTCGCGCGGGCGCCGGGGCTGATTGGAAGGTGTCGTCGGTGATTACTTTGACCGCGGAAGCCGGCTATCAGCCGTATCGCACCTTCGATTTTTATCGGGCGGACGTGCGCTTCAACCAGGAAAGCAGCGCTCCCTACGGCACGATCTCGATTCACGGTTCGTTCTAGCGGATCATTTCGCGTTGTGTTGTAGCCGCCGCCGTCACTGGCGGCAGATCGCCTCTACATCTGCTAGAGAAGACAACGCCTTCTTCAATCACTTCAGCGTCCGATCAAGCGCGCCGATCTTTCGCGTTTCCGGCCAGAAGACTGCCACCGCAATAACGGTCGCGATCGTGCAAATGCCTCCGCCGACCACCGAAAGCACCGGACCGAAAAGCGCTGCCGTCAGGCCGGACTCCAGCGCGCCGAACTCATTCGAGGTTCCAATAAAGATGTTGTTCACCGCCGAAACACGTCCGCGCATGCTGTCCGGGGTAACGAGTTGCACAATCGAGCCGCGGATAATGACGCTCACACTATCGAACGCGCCCGCGAGAAAGAGCATCCCTAACGAAAGCCAGAATATCTTCGAGATCCCAAAAAGAATCGTGGCCAGCCCAAAGCCGCTGACACACCAAAGCAATGTTCGCCCGGCATGCCGCATGGGCGGGAGATAAGCGACCGTTAGCGCCATGGTAAATGCGCCGACCGCCGGCGCAGCCCGAAGCCATCCGAGGCCAACAGGTCCCGCGTGCAAAATCTGGTCGGCGAATATCGGAAGCAAGGCGGTCGCACCGCCAAAGAGCACCGCAAAAAGATCGAGGCTGATCGTGGCGAGGATGACGTGCTTGCTAAAGACAAAACGCATTCCCGCCACCAGGCTTTCCAAAGGATTAGCCTGAGCCCGTTCGGAGGGGCTCGTACGCGCCCTCGGTATCGGAAGCACCAGCGCAAAGAAGGCGAGCGCGCAGACAGCGTCGATACAATAGACAAACGGAAACCCAACACTCGCCACCAGCAGACCCCCGATGCCCGGGCCGACAACTGAGCCGATTTGAAAGAAGCTATTGTTCCAGGTGACCGCGTTCGAGAAGGCATTGCGAGGGACCAGCGTCGGAAAAAACGAAGCCCGCGCCGCCCAGCCGAATGATCGCGAAATTCCGCTGAGAAAGAGGAGCAGATAAATCAGCGGGATGGACGGATCGTCGAAATGAAAAGCCGGATGATGCCGTTCGAAGACCGCCGCCACATTTGTCAGGAGCTCGTTCGTTCGCGCGATCGGCCAGACCGGCGGAATCGCCAGATGCTTCCAGGAAACAAAGGCCAGCGCGAGTGACGCGAACGCGCTGCAGACCTGTGTGACCAGAATAATCCCGCGCCGGCTGAATCGGTCGGCCAAATGTCCGGCTGGCAGCGAAAAACCAACCACCGGGACGGCGATGACGAGTCCGACGAGCCCAAGTGCGGTCGCTGAATGTGTTCGGGCATAAATCTCCCACTCCACCGCCACCGCCAGCATCTGACGCCCCAGGATGGAGAGAAGATTGCCCGCGCTGAAAAAGCTATAGGTTCGCGAGCGGAAGGCCGCGTAAGGATCATGCCCAACCGGTGGAATCCCCGGAGGAAGCGACGGAGATGATGATGCCATGCTTCTGCAAACGCGGCCTCTGTCCGCGCCGTCATTTTAAATACACGGAGCCAATCGGAGCGCCAGCGATTTGCAGAAGTTGGTCGCGTCCAATATTGGCAACAGCGCCCGGCGCTGGCACCCTCACCAGACATGCCCGCTCCGACCACTCATGGCCGCGACGTTGCCAGGCTGCTGATTTTCATCGGCTGCTTCCTGGCTCTTCCGGCCCTTGTCAGCCGGGCCATTCCGCTCCGGGTTCGTTTCGATAAAAAACCGATCGCCCGCCTTCAGGCGCGTAATCCCGATGTCGTCATTTTGAGCGATTCCATCGTCGATAACGGAATCGATCCGGACTTGTTAGGTAAACTTTTGAACGGGCGCCGGGTCGAGCTCCTCTGGTATGGCGGCGCCAGTTCAGCGGCGTGGTATTTCCAGTTCAAGAACTATGTCGCCGCATCTGGCGTGCGTCCGCAGCTCGTCTGCATTTTCTTTCGCGACCGCATGTTGACCGATCCTCGGTTTCGCACTGAGGGGACATACCGGGCCAAGCTCGAGGCGGCCATGCACGATGACGAACCCGCCTACCGGATGGTTCTTGGTGCCAAAGAATCCCGCGCGAGTGTCTCGGACTGGCTCGAGTCGCTCTATCCGTTGGATCCGCGCCGATACGCCTTTCACCAATATCTCGAGGAGACCTCCTTGCGCTTGGTGGCCGACGCCGGCCTAACGGTACCAAAAGTTCGGCGAGCAGTGAACCGTACTTTCGCGGTGGCGAATCTTGCTGGAGGCGCCGCCGACGAAGCCGCCGCCATCAGCCGGGAACGGTCGATGTCATTCGACCCCGACCCGGCCTCAAGCTTCCTGCCACACATGATCGAAACCGCTCAGGCCGCTCATCTTCCACTCTGTTTTGTGCGGGTGAAACGCTATCCAGACAAGGACGGCCTGGTCATTGAAAGCGAAGATCTGAAAAATTACGTCGCTCAACTACGCTCCTGGATCGAAGGACACGGCTGCCGTTTCGTGGACGACACTGATAATCCGGGTCGGACCCAGGATATGTATCTCGCGCCCGGTGACGATCACGCCGGACCGTGGGCTAAGAAGCGCTCGACTGAGCTTTATGCGGACAAACTGCGGCCGCTTTTGTCACCGTGAGCTTTCATTCGCTCAGCTATCTCGGCTTTCTTCCGATTGTCCTGGCGCTCTATTGGGCGCTTCCCCGGCGCGGACAGAACATTCTGCTGGTTGCGGCGAGCTACGTTTTTTACGGCTGGGAGCATCCCTGGTTTCTTATTCCCCTGTGGGGATCGACCCTGGTCGATTATGGCTGCGCGCGCGCGATGGAATCTTCGCCGAAATATCGGCGCGCGTTTCTCATCGCCAGTATTCTCGTCAGCGTCTGTCTGCTCGGTACTTTCAAATACGCCGGCTTCGTTCTCTCCAATTTTAACGACGTCCTGGCTAATTTCGGCCGGGAACCATTGAAAATGATCTGGCAGCTCGCCTTGCCGGCCGGTCTGTCGTTCTACACTTTCCAGTCAATCGGTTATGTCGTGGACGTCTACGTCGGCCGCGTGAAAGCCGAACGGAATCTGCTCGATTACGCGCTTTACGTTTCGTTCTTTCCGCAACTCGTGGCCGGGCCGATCGAGCGCGCTGCCCACATGCTGCCGCAGTATCACCGCGATCGCACTTTCGACCCGATCGATTGGCGGGGCGCCCTCGGCTTGATGCTTTGGGGGTTTTTCAAAAAGGTTGTCGTGGCTGACAACGCCGCCTTTCTGGCGAACAAGGTTTTCGCGCTCAATCACCCATCCTTTCCTGTCCTCTGGACCGGCGTGCTTGCTTTTGCCGTGCAAATTTATGCGGATTTTTCCGGCTACACCGATATCGCTCGGGGGACGGCGCGCCTTCTCGGCATCGAGTTAATGCGCAATTTCAATCATCCCTATATCGCAACTTCGCCGGCTGACTTCTGGCGGAGATGGCATATCTCGCTCTCCACCTGGCTGCGGGATTTCATTTATATTCCGCTCGGCGGATCTCGTGCGGGCCCGGCGCGCGCCTCGTTCAATCTCATGGCCACGTTTGCCTTGAGCGGTCTCTGGCATGGCGCTTCCTGGAATTACGTTCTCTGGGGATTGTATTGGGGTTTCCTAATCCTGTGCCAACGCTTTTTTGGATGGCTCGGCCTAACGAAACTCATTCCGAAGAGTCTCAAGATCATTCTGACGCTGGTCATCACCTGTTTCGGCTGGCTGCTCTTTCGCGAGCGCAGCCTCGCTCGAATCGTCGGAGATCTTTCCCAGCCGGTCTTTTCGATTTCGGCCGATCAATGGTGGGTCGGCGGTTATCTGATGGTTCTTCTCGGCTTCTACACACTGCCGCTCGTCATTCATCTGATCGCAACTACTCGGACGACGAAGCGTGGCGCCGAGATATCGTGGGCAGATCTCGGGCTCCCGGCCCAGGCCGGCGTGGCCGCCTTGCTCCTTTTCGGCATTGTCTGCGCCCGCAGCGTGGTGACTTCCGGTTTTATCTACTTCCAATTTTGAGTTCCATTTGCAGGCGTCTTGAATCGCCGCTAAAACATCGCCATGCCGGAAGTTAGCGCGTCGCCTTCACCATCGGGCAGCCCCGCCCTTTACTCCCGAAGCAATCCGTTTCCTGGAAAACTGGTCACAAACCGACTCCTCAGCGGGGCCGATTCGGAGAAGGAAACGCGGCATTTCGAGATCGATCTCAAAAACTGGGGCCTGGCCTTCGAACCGGGCGATTCCATCTCGGTCTATGCGGCTAACGACCCCGCGCTGGTCGACGAAATCCTTCACGCTCTCGGAGCCAGTGGAGATGAAACCGTGCCGGCGGCCAAGACAGAGAAACCATTTCGCGAAGCGCTTTTGCGCGACTACTCGATCACGCAACCGACCCCGAAATTTCTCCGGGCGATCGCCCAGCGGGCATCGGCCGCGCCGCTCATGCAGGAACTTCTCGCACCCGACCGGAAACAGGATCTCGATACCTACCTCTGGGGAATGGAAACGATCGATTTCCTAATCGACCATCCGTCAGCGCGATTTACTCCGCAGGAATTCGTCGGGCTGCTCTCGAAATTGCAGCCGCGGCTTTATTCGGTCGCGTCGAGTTTGCGCGTTTTTCCCGAACAGGTGCACCTGATCGTTGATGTGGTGCGCTATGAAAGTCACGGGCGCAGGCGCAAAGGCGTGGCCTCAAGCTTTTTGGCCGACCGCGCGAGCGATGTGCCGGTTCCGGTTTATCCGAGTTCCGCAAAACACTTCCATATGCCCGAAGACGGCAATGTGCCGATCATCATGATCGGCCCGGGCACCGGTATCGCTCCGTTTCGTGCCTTCCTCCAGGAGCGGCAGGCGCGCGGCGCCACAGGAAGAAATTGGCTCTTCTTCGGCGCGCAGCGGCAGGCCTGCGATTACGCCTACCAGGAAGAGTTCGAAAAGATGCAAAAGGATGGATTGCTCACCCAGATTACCTGCGCCTTTTCGCGCGACCAGGCGCACAAGATTTACGTGCAGCATCGTCTCTTGGAGAATGCGGCCGGGATCTGGAAATGGATCGACAGCGAGGGCGGCCAAATCTTTGTCTGCGGCGATGCCAAACGAATGGCCAAGGACGTGGACGCGGCGCTCCGAAAGATTGTCCAGGAACAAGGTGGAATGAGCGTCGACGCGGCTAACGAATACGTTGAGAAGTTGAAGAACGAAAAGCGCTACAAGCGGGATGTTTATTGAGCCGGATACGGCTCGCATCCACGCGCGACCTTGTAGAGGTCGTCGTGCCGATGACCTGACTACAAAAGAGGCGCCTGGCACAGGCGCTTCTACAAAATTTCTGTCCGCGGCCCGCGCGTAATGCCGATCCCCGCGAAAATCATAAGCAGCAGGCAGCAAATTGAAACCGTACCGCCCCATATGAGCCACCATGGCCGGTAGCTCAGAACGAGGAGACCTTCCGCGTCGACGGGCAACTCCACTGCCGGTATCAAACCCCGCCAGGCTGTCACCGGTAGCTCGCGCCCATGAAATGTCGCGCGATAACCACGGAAATAGGGGCGCGAGAAAACTACCATTTCACCGGGCATCGTTGATCCCGGAAGTTGAATCGCAACCGAGGTCCGGGATTCCGAAACCTTCGCAATCAGCCCTTCAATCAGAGTAAACCGCGTCGGCCCGGGCTCGGGATGATCAGACCGCACCAGGGTCGCCGGTATTAACAGCGACGCGGCCGGCGATGGTGATTCTTTTCGATGGTAAACCGTTCCCTCATCGGTAGTCACCACTGCCTTCCATTTGTCAGACGGAAGCGGCTTGAGCCCGCTCTCAGCCGCAACAACAATTCCGTCAACGCCAAGGTCATCCAGAAGATCCCCTTCTTCTTCCTCGAGCAGTTTCTTCTGCATCGCCCAGTCAAATTCGCCGTGAATGGCGAACCCAAACTCCTTCGCCACACCGCTGGCCAGGATCGGGCTGTAACCGTTGATGAACTTCAGACCCGCAAACATTGACGTGCTTCCAGGCCTGACAATCTGGCCGACCGGCTTCGGGTTGTTTTCCGCGCGATATACGATTTCCGCCGGCGGATAGATGCTTAAATAAAGACGGTCCGGGTCCAGCGGCGCAGCTTTCAACAAATCCTGGCTCAGGTTGTACTTCGGCACACCGCAATTCGGCGGGATGACAAGATAAGTCGAAAGCAAGACGCCAAAGGCGACCGCAGGAGGCGCCCATTCCCGTAAAGTGACGATGGAAAAATCTGCACCGATCCAGGCCAAAACCATGAGAGTCGTAGAAATCGCCAGCGGAAAGGCATATTGGCCCTGGACGCCCAACAAAACACCCGTCCCACTCGTTAGGGCTACCATTGCCAGGGCAAAGACAGGGGCTCCGTGGAGAATGGGTTTCGTGCTCACAGGACGAACACCAATCTGAAGCGCCTTAGCGGCGCACAGGACCATGACCAGATGCAGGAACGGAAGCCACCGAAAACTCCATCGAAAAACGCCCGCGCTCGGTAGCATGGAAAGCGCGAAAACAACAATCAGCAGTCCTAATTCCCAGCGAATTTTCCTAACGAACTCCCGTCCGCGAAAGCAAAGACCCCACAGGAGCGCGACCGGGGGAACCAATCCACAGGCGAGTTCACCCGCCCGATGGGGCAGGTAGCGGGTTGAAAAATCGGCCCAATTCACCGTCCAGGACGGCAGAATGAATCCCGGAAGCGCCGCCGGCGGAACAAGCCATTGCCAGTGCGCGATGGCCGATTGGGCCGAGCGATTGGACCCGTGCACGTAATCCAGCAGGGCCAGCCAGGCCGGAGCCGAGAGTCCGAAACCGAGCACGACACCACCGAGCATTGGCAGAATTGAAAACAGGCTGCGTGTTCTGCAGATCTCGCGAAGACAGATCCACGCGACCAGCAAGCCTAACATCACCACGGTGTAGGGAAATCCGCCGGTCACGAGCAGATAAACGAACGGAGCCGGCCAAATCATGGCCAGAACAACCCGTCGAAAACGCGGAGGGCGGAACTCCTGCGACGCCGCTGCCGCCGTGCAGCAGACTGATTTTTCCAACGCCCACCAACACCACGGAAGCCATGCAAAGGCGCCCAGCGCTCCAAACCAGTCGGTCGCGCCCCAGCACACAATCCACCCGCTCAGCGTGGTCACGATGGCGATCAGCATGGCCAGTGCGGCCGACAATCCTTGTCCGCGTCCGAGGAGAAAGGCGCCCATTGCCAGAACGAACAGGTGGGTCATCGACAATGCGGCCGCCTGCTGGGGAAACGTCAGCGGAAATTTCCAGATAAGGATAACGGCCGCATTGATGAAAACCGAGAAGGTGCCGTACTGGAACTCTCCGGCCAGATTGCTGCAGACCCAGGAGTATGGGCTCAGCAGTGGCAGATGCCCTTCGTTCCAGCTGCGAGCGACATCTGAAAAGACCGGCAGGATGGAGAGCTCATAATCGTCGTTCCAAAAAATCAGGGGATCGTGCCAGAGCAAAATAAAACAAAAAACGACGACCAATCCGCCGGCCGCGATTGCGCCGCAGATATTCAGCCACCGATTCGCACCGATTTTCACAGATACAGAAAAAGGAATGCCCCAGTCTTCAACCTTCAGCTCTTCTCCCGCTTCGGCTTAGAGGCACGGGTAAGGGTGAGTGACGGCGCAGAGCTGTCTGTGTTTCATCCGTTAAAATCTGTCGCGACAGAAATCTCAAACAACGACCGGTTTGCCTTCGGTCATGACCAGGACTTTGTCCTCGATTCCCTGCGTCCGCGCCGATGTCAGAAGCCGCTCCAGCGGTTCCTCCATCGGTTCGTAACCCAGCCGAAAGGTGCCGTAATGCATCGGGACGAGCTTCCGCGCCTTTAGTTCTGTGAAAGCGCGGACTGCCTCCTCGGGATTCATGTGAACTTCGCGCCCGGTCGGAGCGTCGTAGGCTCCGATGGGTAATAGCGCGATATCAATGTCGTGATGTTCGCCGATTTCGCGAAACCCGGGAAAGAAAGCGCTGTCACCGCAATGAAAAATCGTCCGTCCCTCAATCTTGACCGCAAAACCACCGAAGCCGCGGTGCAAATCCGCCAGGAATCGCGCGCCCCAATGATAACAGGGCGTCAGCGAAACCTCGATCGGGCCGAGTTCAACGCTTTGCCAGTAACCGAGTTCGTGCACGATCTGAAATCCCAAATCATGCACCAGATTGCCTACGCCGATGGGAACCACGATCGGCTGGTCGGCCGCAACTTTGCGCAGAGTTCGCCGATCGAGGTGATCGAAATGCGCGTGCGTTACGAGCACGAAGTCGATCTCCGGCAGGTGATGAATTTCGAAACCGGGCTGCTTGAGACGTTTGATGACCTTAAGCCACTTTGCCCAATTCGGGTCAATCAGGACGTTGACCTCATGCGTCTGGAGAAGAAACGAGGCGTGCCCGATCCAGGTGATGCAAATCTCGCCCGGCTTCAGCTTGGGGAAGACAGGCGGTTCATAATCGCCCGAGCGCTTGGTGAAAAGCGAGGGAATGAGAACGCTGGTCAGATAGTTCCGCTTGTGCCAATCTGCGCGTGGCCGCAAACGCACTCTCGTGGAACTCTTATTTTGCGCGTTGTTTTCCGCAGTTTGTCGAACGACATTACGTCGACTCTTCCTCGAAAAAGGTATCGGCACTTGCGGCGAACCATATAAATTACCGCCCTCGAAGCAACGGTTTTCGCGTCGATGAATACATCTCCCAGCGACGATAAGGTCACATTGCGGACGCAAATGATTACGCGTCTCCGGCAATTGACCGGAGAAGAACGCGAATCTTTATCCGAAGAGATTTGCGAGCGCATTCTGGAAATGTCCGAATGGAACGAGGCACAGAATGTTGTTCTCTTCTCTCCGTTGCCCAGTGAACCGATGATCCATCCGCTGAAGCTCGATTGCGAGGCGCGCAAGGTAACCTGCACGAAAATTCCGCAAAGCCCCCGGAGCGAAGCAGATCTCCAGCTGCCCGAGACAATCGATCTGATTCTCGTTCCCGGACTGGCGTTCTCCGGGGATTGCCATCGCCTCGGACGCGGCGGCGGATTTTTCGATCGGCTTCTGGCGGGCCGTGCCTCCAAGGCCTTTAAACTCGGGATCTGTTTTTCCTTTCAGATCCTCGATGTCATCCCCGTGGAAGGTCACGATATCGTAATGGACGCAGTCGTGACAGATTCTCGGTCGATAAAAAGATAGGCCCAACTTGCCGCTGGCGACGTCCGGGTCACGATGGCCGCGAAAGCGAGTTGCTGATCGCGCCAATCCGCTGGAGGCTTCCCATCCAAATGCGCATCCCGAAAATTATGGTCGCAGTGCTTGTGCTCGGCCTCGCCGGCACCGCCGCGGCCGCCTTGCCATTCAAAACTGTCTTTCGCGGAGAGGATCAATTCAAACGTCTCGTCTCGTTGGCGAAAGCGAATAATTGGGCAGCCCTCCCGATTGGCGAACGAACCGCAGCCGTTGGCCAGGCTCTTTTGGGCACCCGTTACAAGCATTTCACACTTGAGATCGATAATCGCATCGAAGCGCCCTCGGTGAATTTCAAGGGCATGGATTGCTGGACTTTCTTTGAGATCTCCCTGGCTTTCGCACGCATGCTGGAAGCGCCGCCGGACGAATGGACACCGGAACGAATGCTTCATTACATCGAGCTCGATCGTTACCGGGGCGGACAATGCACCGGCGATTATCTTTCGCGACTGCATTACCTGGAGGATTGGCTGGCTGATAACCGGCAACGTGGTCTCGTCAGAGATCTCACCGTCGAACTCGGTGGCCACAGCGTGGCCCATCAGGCGCGCGAGATGTCAATCGGATGGCGACATTACCGATACCTGGCTTCGAATCGCGCGCTTCTCGGACCGCTCGCGCGCATGGAAGCGCGGGTTTCCTCGCAGCCTCTTTACCAAATTTCGAAGAGCCGCGTGCCCTCGATCGAAAAGGATCTGCAAAGCGGCGATATCATCGGGATCATTTCGCGCGATCGCGGTGGACTTTATTCAACGTCCCATGTTGGCCTGGCTCTTCGCCGCGAGGATGGGCTCCATTTCATGCACGCGTCCTCGCCTAACAATGCCGGCAAGGTCATTGTCGACGGCCGCATCTCGCAATATCTCGCGAAGCATGGGGGGGATAGCGGAATCCTGGTCGCGCGACCGATCCGATAGGATTCCACCCAGTCCGGGTCACTTCCCCTGGGCCTTAAGCCATCCACGGCGGGAGATGTCTTGGGTATTTCCAAACTGCGGCGTAGCGATTTCTTCCTCGAAAATCCGCCGCCGTTTTGATCGGGCCGTCCGGTTTGACGACCAGCGCCGACCCGCCGCGAAGATGAAAATCGAGAAACGAATGGTGACCGTCTTGATCATGGGTGTGGTTTGATTATGAAAGGCGCGGATAGGGAGGACGAAAACGGGCCGAAAGCGGCGAATAAGAAGAAGAGCGATCTTGCTAACTGAAATGGAGAAGTCTGTTAAGTTCGTTCGCCGCCCAAAAACCGAAAGCCTGCCAAATCGCCTTCCGTCCACCCCGCGAAAACGAATACCCTCGCCCTTGAGATGCGCGTTCTTTGCATAGTCGAACACGGCGATGCGCCCAGTATCAGGCTTCGACTGAAGGCCTGCCTGCCCGCCTATGAGCGTCTCGGAATTGAAACAACAATTCTCGTCACCCAACGCTCCAAAATGTCTGCGCAACTGCAAATCCTGCGCGCGGCGCGCCATCACGACGTCGTGGTTCTGTTCAAAACCATTGGCTTTTCTTCGCTCGAGCTCGCCGTTCTCCGCCGAATCAATCCCCACGTAATCTTCGATTTCGACGACGCGATCATGTTTCGGGAACAGAAGTACCAGAAACCGGTTACCGGCCGAAACTTCGAAAAATTCCGCCGGACCATGAGCGTCTGCGCAGCGGCCGCAGCCGGAAACAGTTTCCTCGGTTCTCTTGCCGAAGCCTGCGGCGTCAAAGCCACCGTCCTCCCGACGTCGATCGATCTCACGACATATCGCGCTAAAGAGCAAGGCGCGACGAATGGCCTAACGATCGGATGGGTCGGCCTGAGCGACGGCCTTCGTTATCTTCGCCACATCCAGCCGGCACTCCGGCGCCTCAGCGAAAAGTTTTCCGGGCTGCGCCTGAAAGTCGTCTCTGACAAACCCCTCGAGCTTGAGGGTGTCCGCATTCAGAATGAGCCGTGGCGGATGGAGACCGAGCAGGAGCATCTCCGAAGCCTTGACGTCGGCATCATGCCTCTTTGGGACTCAGTTTGGACCCGCGGAAAATGCGGCTACAAAATTCTTCAATATATGGCCGTGGGCACGGCGGTGGTCGCATCCGATGTGGGGGTTAACGGAGAAATCATTTCAAATGGTCAAAACGGATTTCTTGCCCGAACGGAGGACGAATGGGTCGCTTCCATCGGCACGCTTCTTGAGAATAACGAGCAACGCCGCGCCTTTGGAATTCGCGGAAGAGAATTGATCGAACAAAAATTCTCTCTCGACCGCTACGCCACTCGATACGCGGAACTCTTTCGCGAAGTGGCAAAATCCTCCAGCCTGACCACCTGATCGTGCGGCCGCCTGTTATCATCATCGGCGCGCACCGCTCGGGCACCACCGCCACCGCGCGCGCTCTCGAACTCCTCGGACTGCAACTCGGTCAGAAACTCGATAGCCATCGCGAATCAAAGTCCTTGCAGCGATTGCACGAAAATTATCTCGATCGATTCTCTGCCAGCTGGCATCACCCCCAGGCGTTCCTTGAAGCCCTGAAAGACGAGGCCACCCAAAACGAATGCGCTTCCTATTTACGGAAAGCCAGGACAACTCGCTTCGGAAAAATATTCGGATACCGCCGCGATCTTAAAGGCTGGTGGTTGCGCCGGGGACTAAAACACGGAAAGCCCTGGGGCTGGAAAGAGCCACGCACGACACTCTTTGCGCGTCCATGGCTGCGCGTTCTTCCTGAGGCTCGATTCATTCATGTTGTTCGGTATCCTCTGGCTGTCGCCCTGAGCATCCGACAGCGAGAACTTCGCTTTCGTGAAAAGGGAGACGAACCCTTACCCGATCTCGATCGCATCGAATATTGTCTTCGCCTCGCTCTGACCTACGTGGACGTCGGACAGGCGGTGCGCGAGTTCACGCCGAATTATTTCTGGCTACGATTTGAATCGTTACAGAACGCCTCGCAAGAAACGCTTTGGGAACTGGCGAAGTTTTGCCAGCTAAACCCCTCCGCGAGAGAGATCGAGCAGGCCGCCGCCAGCATTCGACCTGCAACGCCCGCGTCGGAAACCCTCTCCTCTGCCGACCTCGAAGCTGTGATCCCGATGCGCGATTCGCTAAGGCCACTGGGCTACGATTTGCCCGGTTAGGACGGAGGGGCCCCGTTAAGCGGTCGAAGGAGCGGCCGGGCATTCGAGCCGCTTGCCCCGGTATTTAACACGACCAGGAGCTGATTCCTCCAACCGAGCAGTGCCGGGAGGGACGAGCTCGTCTCGTCCGCCTCCCCCGCCACCCGCGCTATTTCACGTGCGTCGCGTCTTCCCAGCGGATAGCCGCCCGCAAAAGCTCCCCTAACGAACTGACGCCGAATTTTTCTTTGGCGCGTGCGCAATAGGCCTGCACCGTCTTGAGACTCAAATGCAGATCCGCCGCAATCTGCGAGGTAGTCAATCCCTGGCCGAGTAGACGGAAGATCTCCAGCTCGCGATCGCTCAATTGCTCAACCGGCGAAGCGCTCGTCGCCCTCTTCGGCGTGCCCAGGCGCCGCGCCATTGCGTTCATCACTCGCTCGCTCACATAAACGTCTCCCTGCAAAACGCGCCGGATGGCTGTTAGCACATCCTTCGTCGTCTCGCGCTTCATGACGTAACCCTTGGCACCCGCACGCAGGGCGCGCTCAGCATAGAGAAGCTCGTCGTGCATCGAGAGGACAATCAGAGCCAGATTCGGAAAATGAATCCGGAGATCTTTGACCAGCTCGAGACCTGAAGCGGTCTTCAAGGAAATATCGATCAGCGCCAAATCGGGTTTTTTCATGCCAATGCCGGCAAGCGCCTGTGCCGCGTCTTCCGCTTCACCACAAACCGTCAGATCCGCTTCCTGGTTGATCAGGTTGGCCAACCCCTCGCGGACTAACGGATGATCGTCCACGATGAAAACCCGCGATTTCGTTTCGCTCTCTTCGTTTGCTCGTTTGCTCATAATTCAGTTTTTTGGTTTCTGTTTAATTTGCACAAAACGGTTGTGCCTCCGCCCTCATTTCCTTCCACTCGAAATTCCGCGCCGATGAGAGTGGCGCCATGTTGCATGAGCCGCAGCCCAAGACCTTTTCCCTCCCGTGCTTTCGGCAGGCCAATGCCGTCGTCCGTCACGGCCAACCGCAGGTCCGTTTCGCTCTCCTCCAGCCGGATGTCGATCTGCCGGGCGCGCGAGTGTTTAACCGCGTTCATGGTGGCTTCCTGCGCGATTCGGTGAAATTGCGTGGCCACATTTGGGTCGCTGACAGTAATGAGCCCATTCGAGTCGAAGCTGCACGGAATGCCGGAGCGCTCGGTCATATTTTCCGCCAGGCCGTGTAACGCGACCATCAAGCCGTCGGCTTCGAGTTCAGGAGAGAAAAGTCCGCGCGCCAGGTTCCGGCTCATGTCGATCCCGGCTTCCAGGTAATGCACCACCTGGTCGGCCTGCCCAACTTCGGCCGCTCCACGCGCCGCCAGCTTTTGCCGGAGCGTCTGCGCGGTCAGGGCCGTTCCGGTGAGATGCTGGCACAAACCGTCATGCAGTTCCTGCCCGAGCAGCAGTCTTTCCCGGTCCGCAATCTCGGCGATCTCCCGGTCCAGTCGCTGGCGCTCGGCCATCTCGCGTCGCAAAGCCTGCGTCCGTTCGCGCACCCGCTCATCGAGATCACGCAAGAGCGTCCTGAGATTATGCAGAAGAAAAGTGAAGACAATGTAAGCGGCGGTCGCCATTCCCACATTCCAAATACGGATCTGGGGAATGCCCGCCACGATGTCCGAGCCAATCCAGGCGCAGAGACTCAAAGCCGAGAAAAGGAGTCCGAAAAACAGGCCTTCGAACCAGGTCGCGAGGGAGATCGGTACCAGATAAAAAAGGAGGAGCGACTGCTCGTACCCCGTGACGTAATCCAAATACCCGAGAACAGCCACGCACAGCACGCAAATAATCGTTAGGCCAATGCGCGAAAAAAGGCGCGGCCATCGCAATTGGATTCGTTTTTCCAATTCGCCGGGCGCAGTCGGCATCGGTGCAATACTACTGAGGAACTGAGACATGCTGAAGGTTTAACATTCGAAAACGAACCCTGCCGGCTCGGAGTTCGACAGCCTCCAGAGCCAAACGTTCAGCGCTTTTGGTATTACTAGGCGAGATAGGATAGCCGTGTAGGTCTTGGTCCTACAGACTTCAAAAAATCTCCGAGACGCAAATTTGCCCCCGCCAGGAGGCATTCGGAGCCGCGGAAAACTCGGCATCGGTAAACGGTGGACAGGGCGCTTTATCATGGTGGAGGCGAGGGGAGTTGAACCCCTGTCCTCATCGCTATCCACGCAGACATCTACATGTTTAGACGGCGATTGTTTTTAGGGAGAGAGCGTTGCACCGCCGCACTACCCGCCCCCGAGCATCCACGAAATTCCGTCACCGCCAGGCGCGGTTACTCCGCCTAACGACCAGCCTGCTGTCCTCGTTTGGCGCCGTAGCAGGCGTCCAACTCCAAACGTCACGGTCAATTAAGCCGCGAGAGCGAGATCTTGGTGATCTGCGTTTATTTGTTTTGGTCCGGTTTTTTACGAGGCCAACGAACCATCCTCGACATGCCGCCTGCGCTTCCAACAACAAGTCGAAGCCAGTACGCCCCCAATCGGAGAACAATATAGATCGCCCTGGCTCCATCGCAAGACGGTCACCGGCGAGGGGCCGGTTCTTGGGATGACGCCGCGGCTGCAATCGGGTGTTTTCCGACTTCCCAACTTGGTCCGTGGAACGCTAAAATCGGTTTCGGGAAACGAAAAAAGGCTTCTCAAGCGCGTCCGACTGCGTTATAAATACCATAATTCGAATGTCTTCCTCCCTCGTATGAAACCCGGTTTGCTCGGCAAGTTTACCTATCACTCGGCCATCCTTCTGGCCTGCTTTACCCTTGGTGCCCGCCCTCAGCAGCCAGTCCTTCTTACCCCCGGAGAGAACGACCTCGTCGTCCTCAACGGCTGCGTCGTTTCGGCCTGCAACTATCTCGCCGCAGTGAAGACGCAGCACAGTCTGGAAGACAATTTCTGGGCGCGAATCCTTCTTGTTCGCTACAACGGCCACCCCGCCGGTCATGCCTACTGCGTCTGGGAAACAGACGGTACGATTTATGGCTACGATCGCAACGCCGGCTCGTTCCCCATCCCGGTTTACACACGCGATGCGCGCGCAATTTCAATCGTCCTCGCTCAGGAGCTCTCGAAGGTTCTCAACGAAAACCTCGCGGTCGATCGCGCCGAGTTTGTCGAGTCGGGCAAGAGCGAAGTCTACAAATACTAACGAATCGATACCACGATTCGAAGCGATCCTGGGCAACCACGTCAGGGCTTTTCGCCCCACTTCTTCTCGTGGAACGATGTCCGTCCGGAGCCATTTTCGAAGGCTTCGAAATGATCCGGATTACTGCGGTAATACTTCTGATGGTAATCCTCCGCCGGATAGAACTTCATCGCCGGAAGAATTTCCGTCACGATCGGCTTGTCGAACTTTCCTGACTTCGCCAGTCTCTCCTTCGATTCCTCGGCGATTTTTCGCTCCTCGCCATCAGCCACGAAAACAGCCGCGCGATAACTCGGACCGATGTCGGTGAATTGCCCGTCGCTCTGTGTTGGATTGATTTGTTTCCAGTAAATATCGAGCAACTGCGAGTAGGAGATTTTTGAAGGATCGTAAAAGACCTCGATCGACTCGCGATATTTCGTTTTTTCCGTCGTGACAAGATCGTAGGTCGGGTTCGGCTCTGTCCCTCCACAATAGCCGACAATCGTTCGGTGGACTCCGGGAGCTTTGTCGAACGCCGGTTGGATGCACCAAAAGCAGCCGCCGGCGAAGAGAGCGACCTTTTCGCCGGGGGCAGGAGAGTCGTCCGTTGCCGCCCCGGCCCCCCAGGCTACGACGGACAAGATTGTCACGAAACAGAGCACTTTGACCGCCATGTTTAATCCCTTTTGCCGTTGCCTAACCGATTCAGATTTTATCATGAGCACATCTCAACATAACAGGAGATTACCAGGGTTAAAGGAGCGACAACGTTACTCATCATTGGCTTCGTCCTCCCGCTACGTAAAACCATTGCCTGACACAAGTCGCATTGAAGAGCCGGCCAACGCAGCGAAAGTCTCAGATTGATCGAGCTGCTCCCATCTTCCTACGTCGATCGCCTGAAGATCGACGAGATCTTCACGCGCCCTGCCCCGCTCGAAGTCGACCTCGGCTGCGGCGACGGCTCGTTCCTGACGTCGCTCGCCGCGATGCATCCGGAGCGCAATTTTCTCGGGGTTGAGCGCCTGGCCGGGAGGGTCCGCTCTGCCTGTCACAAGGCGCGAACCCTGCCTAACGTGCGCGTTCTGCGCATCGAAACGGCCTACACCGTTCGTTATCTTCTGCCGCCCGCTTCGGTCACTGTTTTCCACTTCCTTTTCCCGGATCCATGGCCGAAACGACGACACCATGAACGCCGGGTATTCAAAGAAGACTTTCTCGATTCTTTGATCGATGCCCTGAGACCTGACGGGCTGTTGCACATCGCCACGGATCAACACGATTACTTCGACGAGATGGCCGTTCTCATTCGCGCGCGCGGCGACCTGCAAATGGTCTCGGACCAACTCGGAGAGTTGCCGTTAACGACCTTCGAAAAGCGATTTCGAAGCCTCGGTCAGCCGATTTACAGGGTCGAACTTCGGAAGACGTCGCCCGTGATATAAGCCCGGGCTTCCCAGCCGTCGCTTCGGAATCTCAACTGGACGGCGCCGGTTTCATCCTGGCGAAACAGGCGAATTCCGCGACGCTGCAATTCTTCGACCCACTCGTCCTTGATTCGCTCGTTCTCAGGAAAGTCGCGCGAGGTCGCGATGACCAGACGCGGCTTGACGGCGGTGAGAAAGGCCGGTGAACCCGAAGGCGACGAATGGTGCTGACCCTTGACCAGAATATCGCTCCGAAGATCGAGGCCCGACCGAAGGAGCGCATTCTCCGTCGCACTACCGCTGTCGGAAACGAAAAGAACACGCGCGCTGGTGCCGATGCGAACCTGCACCACCGAACTTTGGTCGTCCACCGTCGAGGCCAGAGAGAGGCGGGGCGGAAAAAATGCGCGACCCTCCACCTCATTTGTTAGGGAAAACGAATCGCCGGCGACCAATTCGCGGCGCGAAAGATTAAGCCGCTCGAGAACTTTTCGGATCCGGCGATGCACAATAGATCGATCCGGCAGCGGATTATCGAAAATCAGCCGCGGCACCACGTCGTCAATCACGCGAGGGGCCGCACCGATGTGAAGAGAATCGCCGTGCGTCAGGACCAAGCCGTCGAGCCGGTTGATCCCCTCGCCGTGCAAATAGTTGCGAACAATCGTGTCGTATTGGCGATCGCTCCCACAATCGATCAACCAGTCGCGGCTGCCGGCACGCAGATGGACGGCCGCGCCGGCTCCGAGATCCAAAACATCGATCCGCGCGATCGACCCGTTAGGCCAATGAGGATGCTCGACGTAATAATGTCCACCCGGAAAGAGCGCGAACAGGTGAACAAGCGCAAGAACGCTCTTGGCCATGGCCCAGTTGGCGTTGTTCATCACCAGTGAAAACCACGGGAGCAAAGGGGCACTGATCAGAGACAAGAGGGCCGACGCCAGGATCAAAAAAGCGATCGGCACAACGGCTAGATTTGCCACCAATGATACCGGTGTGACCAGATTGAGATACCAGAGGATCAGGACAAGCGAGCCGATCCACGCAGCCAGCGATACGGAAGACGCCTGGCTAACACGAAGCGCCCCAGCCTGGGCGAGCCGACGAGATGGGCCCCACAAAACCCGGGGGAGAAACGGATCGGGCGCGGTTTTGCGATCGAACCATCGCGTCACTGGACCAGCCAGCAGGATGATTGTCCCGACGACGGCGAACGAAAGCTGAAAGCCAGTGGAAAATAATTCCTGCGTATTCCAGCAAAGCAGTATAAACGCCGCCGCCCCAAGGCTGTTAAAAGTCAAAACTGGCCGGTCAAAAAAAACGCCGGCAAAGAGAATCGCAGCCATGATCGAGGCACGAACGCTTGAGATGTGAAGACCTGTGACGCAAGCGTAAAAGAATAGCGTTGGGATGATGAAGCCGGCGGCCCATTTTCGCGGAAGCCGCATCACTGAAGCGAGCAACCAAAGCAGCTCCGCGACAATTCCCACATGCAGTCCGGCGACCGCAAAGAGATGCAAAGTCCCCGTCTGCTGGAATGGCTCCTCGATGTCGTCGGTCGTTTGGTGACGCAACCCGAGTGTGAGTCCGCTAATGAAATTCTGGACCTCGGCGGAATCCTCGAGCCCCCGACAAAGAATCGATTGAATGCGTTCCCGTGATCGATGCGCCGCGCGCAGTATTGGGCTTCCTCCACCTCGCTTGATCAGAGAACCATCTTCCGGATAACGGACGTTCAGGCTTTCCAGCACGTCTTCGCGCTTCAAATACGCTCGCATATCGAATTCCCCCGGATTCCGCGGCGGACCGATCGGCTCGGCGATGCCAAAAAGCTGCAGTTCATCACCAAATTTCACTGGCCCGCGCCATCGAACGAATAATACCGCGTTGCTCGGCTCGTTATTTCCCTCAAGGCGGATCGAACGCAGTTGCAGCAGGAACGTCGCCGAACCGGATCCCATCGTCTTCGGCTCGGTGACAACATCGCCGGTAACCGTGACTGCCCGGTTCCGGGTCCCGAGACGCGCCGCCAGTTGTTGCCCGGAGGTATTTGTGATTCTGATCGAGTGCAGCCAGAAGAAGGCGCACAAAACGACGGCGTAGGTCAGTAGTAGCTGGGGTCGAATCAACGCCGCAAGAGCAGCGAGCCCGACGACGACCAGGACGGCATTGCCGCTGAGCGGTCGGAAATCCGCGAAAAGAATTCCAACCGCTGCCGCTAAGACCAATCCCACGAATGGCTGGCGGGGCGCGCGAAGAACCTTAAACAAGAGGCCAAGGCTATGAGGAAGCCTTCCTAAGCTCAAGCCAATCGAAGCATTACCCGGCCCTTCAAATTCGGATGTGAAAGTGACCGTTCCGAATTAATTTTGTTAGTGCAGGATCTTTTCGGTCAAACCGGCGAAGCGGACAAGAACGCTCTTTTTGCAACGGCCCCCTTGGCCACGCGAATGCGTCCAAGGACACTGGATGAGTTCGTCGGTCAGCAGCACATCCTTGCGCCGGGGAAGCTGCTTCGCCGCGCCATCGAAGCCGACCGCCTTCCCTCGGTTATCCTTTCCGGACCGCCAGGCACGGGCAAAACCACGCTGGCGAGAATCATCGCGGATCTAACCCACGCGGAGTTCGTCCGTTTAAGCGGTGTAGAAAGCAATGTCGCGGACATGCGGCGAACCATCGCGGCGGCGACCAACCGGCGCCAGACTGCCAGGCGCGGCACAATCGTTTTCGTGGACGAAATTCACCACTTCAACAAGGCGCAACAGGACATCCTTCTGCCGGACGTCGAGAACGGAAACCTTCGCCTGATTGGAGCAACGACCTATAATCCATTCTTCTATGTAAACAGCGCGTTGGTCTCGCGATCGCAAGTCTTCCAACTCCAGCCGCTTCAAGTCGAGCAACTCGAGATTCTCATCGACCGCGCGTTGCACGACACCGATCGAGGTCTGGGCCAACACAAGGTCCAGATCGCTCCAGAAGCGCGGCGCCATCTCGCGAAGCTGAGCGACGGCGACGCCCGCAAATGTCTCAATGCTCTCGAAATTGGCGTCCTAACGACACCGCCGGACGGCAAAGGCGTTATCCACTTCACACTGGAAGTGGCCGAAGAAAGCATTCAGCAAAAAGCGGTGGTTTATGATCGGGCCGGCGACGCGCATTACGATACCATCAGCGCCTTCATCAAAAGCATGCGCGCCTCCGACGAGGAGGGTGCCATCTACTGGCTTGCGAAAATGCTGCACGCCGGGGAAGATTTTCGCTTCATCGCGCGGCGCATCGTTATTTTTGCAAGCGAAGACGTGGGACTGGCCGATCCGCAGGCGTTGCCCCTGGCGATTGCCACTCAGCAGGCGGTCGAATTTGTTGGATTACCGGAGGCGCGCATCCCCCTGGGTCACGCGACCGCCTATATGTGCCGAGCGAAAAAAAGCCGCGAAGCCTACGACGCGCTGGCGGCCGCGACTGAAAAAATCGAGTCCGAACATACGAAACGCGTTCCGGAAAAGTTGAAGAACAAACACTTCCCGGTGAATCCTACGGAGTAAGGGAAGGAACCAGGGCGTTGGAGGAACGAACGACGACAACAGCAGCGACCCTGGCGCGTCGCCTGCATCCAAGACTGCGAAACTGGTTCGAGCAAACCTTCGAGCAATTCACCGAGGCTCAGCTCTTGTGCGTGCCTGCCGTCCTGGATCGCCATTCGATATTACTGACGTCGCCAACCGGCAGCGGCAAAACTCTTGCCGGTTTTCTTGGCGTCTTCGACTTTCTCGTTAGGCAAATCGAAGACAAGCGATCACTCGACGGCGTCCAGTGTATTTACGTTTCGCCTCTTCGGGCCCTGGCCTACGACATCGAAAAAAACCTCCGCGGACCAATCTCGGGAATGGGCCTGGAAAATCTTTTACCGGTTCACCTCCGCACCGGTGACACGACGCAGGCAAATCGAGCCCGGTTTCGTCGCAGCGGCGCGACGTTTTTGGTGACGACGCCTGAAAGTCTCGCGGTCATGCTGGCTCAGGAAAGCTACATCGCCCATCTCAGCCATTGTCGGTTCATCATTGTCGACGAGCTTCATTCCTTTGCTGGAAACAAGAGAGGAGCCGACCTCTCAATCTCCATGGAGCGGCTCGAACGGATCCAGCGGGCGAGCACTTCAGACAAGGCGGAGCCGTTATGTCGCATTGGTCTGTCGGCTACGGCAGCGCCTCTCGATGTTCTGGCGCAGTTTCTTGTCGGCCAAAATCGTTCGTGCCTGACAGCCGAAGCAAAGATTGAGAGAAAGTCGATCGTTGAAGTCTTCTCGCCGATCCGTCGCAACCCCTACCCTCCGGCCGGGTTTACTGGCGCTCGGCTTTACGCCGAACTTGCCGATCTCATTCGCCGTCAGCAATCGGTTTTGGTTTTCACTAATGTTCGCTCGGCTGCAGAACAAATTGGACTTCGCCTGAAAGAGCTTCTGCCGGAGCTTTCCGATCAGATCGAAACGCACCACGCTTCGCTCGACCGCAGTGTTCGTCTCGAGGTCGAGGATCGACTGAAAAACGGCGAGCTTCGCGCGGTCGTTTGCTCGACCAGTCTCGAACTCGGCATCGACATTGGCGCCGTCGACCTCGTCGTCATGGTGGCGACGCCCAAAGGCGTTTCACGCGCCATCCAACGGATCGGGCGTTCCGGGCACTCGATGAACCGCACAAGCCACGGCATCCTCGTAGCCACGAACGTGAACGATTTGGTCGAGGCGACCGTGACCGCGAGACTGGTCCGCGCACGCGTTCTTGATCCGATCAAGGTCCAGGAGAAACCCTACGATGTCGTCGCACAACACATTGTCGGAATGGCCGCGCTCGGTCCGGTGTCTTCGCGTGAAATATTTGAGACCGTCAGGAGCGCTTACCCGTTTCGTGATCTTGGCGAAGAGGAATTTGGAAACATTCTTCATTATCTCGAAGGAGGAGGCGAGTCGCTCGCGCCGCAATACGCGGGAGTGTTCGGAAAAATCCGGATTGAGGACGATATTGTTTCGGTCGCGAATCCCCGGGTTGCTCGCGAATTTCTGGTCAATATTGGGACGATCGTTTCCGAGGGATTTGTCGATGTTCTCCTGAAACGAAGACGGCTCGGCTCAGTCGAAGAAAATTTCGTCAAACAATTGCAGATCGGGGATCTGTTTGTGCTGGCTGGCCGCGTCGTTAGGCTGATTGATACGGGCGTGAACGAAGCCTACGTCGAACGCGCCGATGGCCATTTGCCGACGATTCCCAGATGGAATGCGGCCAAGATGCCACTGACGTCCGGACTGGCCCGCGCCGTTCGCCAATTGCGGACCGACCTCGCATTCCAGATGAAAGGGAACGAGCCGGGAGCGACCGATTGGCTGGTGGAAAATTATCACCTTTCGAAAGCGAACGCCGAAGCCATCGTCAAACAGTTCAGCGCGCAGCTCAGCGTCTCCGAGATCCCAGTTGGTGAGGAAATGCTCATCGAGCTTTATCGAGATGAAGAACGCTCGCATTACTTCTTTCATTCCCTCATCGGCCGGAGCGCCAATGATGCGCTTTCGAGAATCGTAGCCTGGCGCCTCCGAAACCGGCTGGGCGGGAACGCGCTCGTCACGATCGACGATTACGGGTTCCTACTCACGGTCCGTCCATTCCAGGAGATGCCGTTGGAGGACTGGCGACTCTGTTTCGAACCCGAAGGCGCTGAGGAAGATTTGCATCGGGCTCTGCGCGGTTCGGAGCTGGTGAAGTGGCAATTCCGGGGCGTCGCCCAAACCGGACTGATGGTGCCGCGCAACCTTCCGGGGGTTGACCGCAAGAAAAGGCAGCTGGCGTGGAGTTCGGAAGTGCTCTTCCGGGTCCTCGCACAACATGAGCCGAACCACCCGCTCCTGATTGAAGCCTATCGCCAGGCGGCGCATACCTTTCTCGATGCGCCGGCCGCCTACGACTATCTCGAGATGGCATCGCGCTTTAAGTGGAAGCTCCGCGAGCTTCCGGCAGTCTCGCCATTTTCGTTTCCCATCTTCGCCAGCGTGATCAAGGAATCGATGATGCTGGAAGACCCGGCCTCGGCCATCGAGCGCATCTATCATGAAATGTATGGCCGCCTGGAAGACATCACCCGGACTTCGGCCGCCGTCGTCCAATGACATTCAAGGATCATTTTTCGAACGGATCGCCTAACTACGCCTGGTTTCGCCCACGATACGGGCGTGAGTTATTTGCCTTTCTGGCCAGTCTGGTTTCGGATCATCGGTTGGCGTGGGATTGCGCAACAGGTAATGGGCGCTTCTCGGTTGCCTCGGAACGCGGTCAGCTTCAAAGAGATATCGAAAGGAAGTGGCCCAGAATCCGGTAGCCCTCATCGAGGGCAAACTGCGCCGAGCGTGGCCGGAACCGGAAACGTTACTTCTGGTGCAGTGGCCTTTGGCCATCCGGCTTGGGCGGCTTCCGTCCTAGTACAGCAAAAGGGCCGATCCCGACGATCGGCCCTTTGCTTTTTACACAACGAATTCTTTACGATTTGTTCTGGGAGACGATTTCGTTGAGTTTGAAGATCGGAAGGAACATCGCGATCACGATGCCGCCGACGATGACGCCGAGGAAAACGATCAGCATCGGCTCGATCAACGATGTCATGGCATCGAGCATGGCTTCGATTTCTTCGTCCCAGAAGTCGGCCATTTTTTCGAGCATGGTGTCGACTTTGCCGGTGGCTTCGCCTGCGGCGACCATTCGAAGAAGCATCGGGGGGAAAATCTTCTTCTTGGAAAGAGCCACCGAGAGGTTGTCGCCTTTTTCAATGTCCTGGCTGACGGTCTTGATGCTCGTCTCGATTACGTGGTTGCCAGAGGATCCTCCAACAATCTCCAGCACCTCGAGGATGGGGACGCCGCTTCGGATCAGCTGCGCAAATGTTCGCGAAAAGCGCGACATACAAATCTTGTGCACCAAGGGACCAAATACCGGCAGCTTCAGCTTCCATTTATCGGAAAGTTGCTTGCCGCGTTTCGATCGCAGAAAGTAGCGCACACCAAAGATCGCGCCGCCGAGTGCGAGCGCGAGGATGTACCAATTGCCACGGATGAAATCACTGACGTCGATCAGAAATTGCGTCGGCGCCGGCAATTTCGCTCCGAAGTCCTTGAAGATTTCACCGAAGATCGGAACGACTTTTACAATCAGGAAGGTCGTAATGGCAAAGGCGATACAAATGACGATCACCGGATAGGTCATGGCCGACTTAACCTTCTTGCGAAGTCTCGCGGTCGATTCCAGGAACCCGGCCAACCGATCGAGAATTTCGGCGAGCAAACCGCCATGCTCACCTGCTTTGACCATGCTGACGTAAAGATTATTGAAAACACGCGGATGTTTCCCAATGGCTTCGTGAAAAGTATCGCCACCTTGAACCCGGCTGGTGACATCGCTAATGATCGTGCGCAGATTCCGTTGCCGTTTGGGATCGCACTGTTCGTACAAGGCAGTCAGCGCCTGGACTAACGAAATGCCGGCTTCAATCATCGTCGCCAGCTGTCGCGTGAAAAGGACCGTGTCGGTTTCCTTGACCGTCCCATTTTTCTTGCGCGCTTTAGAGGCGTCGGATTTTTTTTGTAACGACAGAACCATGAGCCCCCTGTTCATGAGGCTGGTAACTGCGTTATCTTCGTTAATGGCGTCTTGGATGCCGGTAACGATACGGCCGGAGGCGTCGCGGGCTTGGTAGGCGAAGGTGATCATATTCTTGTAATTATAGAAATCATAGCACCTAGAATGCCACTAGCTCCGACCTCCTATGCGCCCCGCCCCTGATCTCCAGCTCGTTACCCCCCATCTCGCCTTCTGGCGCACCTACGATCCCGCTTCCAAATCCGAGCTCTTCTCGACCGCCGTAATCGATCGTGCAGCCAGAATCCTGGTCGTTGACCCCTGCCCCATCGCGCCCGAGGTCCGCACCGAACTTCTTCGTCTCGGAACCGTCCAGGCCATCGCCGTAACCAACTCAAACCACTGGCGCGCGGCCGCCCAATTTTCCACCGATTTCAACGCCACCATCTTCGCCGCAAGCCACCCAGAGTCAGATATCGCAGGAGGGATTAAACCGGCGAGTGGCCTCGAGGAGCGCTTTGATGGCCTGACCGCAATTCCCATCGACGGGGCCGCTCCCGGCGAAATCGCGCTTCATTTTAGTCAGGACGACGGGACGACCATCGTGGGGGATTCCCTGATTCATTTCGATCCTTATGGACTCGCGCTCTTGCCAAAGAAATACTGCAGCGACCAACGGAAAATGCGCCGATCTCTGCGCCAGCTGCTCGTCCCCAAATCGCGCCGCCTTTTTTTCGCGCACGGTCTGCCGATCTTAAACCAGACTATGTCGCGGCTGGAGAGCCTCTTGGATCATGAGTAAGCCCGCAACTCCGAGCTATCGGCCACCGGGCACGGTCATTCATACGGAAAACGCTTTCGTCCGTTTCCTGCGACTGATCCGTTTTTCGCATACGGTTTTTGCGCTGCCATTCGCCCTGGGATCATTCGTCGTGGCGGCTCGCGGGCATTTCCACGTCGACACGCTTCTGCTCGTGGTGATCTGCATGGTCTTCGCGCGAACGTCCGCGATGCTCTTCAACCGGCTGGTCGATTGGTCGCTCGATAAGCGAAATCCACGAACTTCCGGGAGGCATCTCCTGCTCGAGCGACGGTACGTCCTTTTCGCCCTTGCCGGCAGCACCCTGGCTTTCCTTTTCACAGCTGCCTGCATCAACTTCCTGACAGCTCTCCTTGCTCCTTTCGCCGTGGCCCTGATTTTCTTCTACTCGCTGGCAAAACGTTTCACATCGGCGACGCACTTCATCCTGGGCGCGGCGCTGGCAGCCGCACCGGTCGGAGCATGGATCGCTCAGACGGGACGGGTCGATGCCCCGCCCCTGCTGCTGGCGCTCGGCGTCATTTGCTGGGTCGCCGGCTTCGACATCATCTACGCCACCCAAGATGCCGAGTTTGATCGCGCCGAAGGATTGCACTCGCTCGTGCCGCAACTCGGATTAGACGAAAGTCTTCGGCTGGCCCAGAGGCTGCACCTGGGGATGTTCGCCGCGCTTATTCTTTTCGGATTCGCGGCCCACCTGGGGATTTTTTACTTTGCGGCCATGCCCGTGGTCGCGGGTGCGCTTGTTTATGAACACCGAAGCGCGGCGCAGAAGGACATCGCGGCCATCAATCGCGCCTTCTTCAACAGTAATGCCTTTGTCAGCGTCGTTTTCCTGGTCGCGGTCTGCGCGGACCAGTTTTCCTAGCCCATGGCGTTCAACTCCTGGACCCGCCGTTCATGCCGTCCGCCCTCGAAGGGAGTCTCCAGCCAGATCCGAACAATCTGGAGGGCCATGCTGAGTTCGATGACCCGCTGACCTAACGACAGGGCGTTGGCGTCATTGTGCTGACGGGAGAGGCGCGCAGTTTCTTCATTCCAGCAAAGGGCGCATCGGATCCCTTTCACCTTGTTCGCAGTCATGGCCTCGCCGTTCCCGGAGCCTCCGAAAACAATCGCACGATCGCATTCACCGCGGGCAACCGTTTCCGCAGCCGGCCGGATAAAAAGAGGATAATCGACCGGCTCTTCGTTAAACGTGCCGCAATCGGTCACCTCGTGCCCGAGGGTTTGCAACAACGTCTTCACCTCTTCCTTGTAGCGAAATCCTGCATGGTCTGTTCCGAGTGCGATTTTCATCCGTTTTCTCGATCAAGCTTACTTGCCGTCGCCATGCAGTCTCCCGAGATCCTGCCAAATGGTCTTTTCCGCCTCCGATATCTTAATCGGGATCTGAATCTGCACCTCGACATATAAATCTCCCGTCGATCCGCCGCTTTGCGGCAGACCTTTTTCGCGCAGCCGAAACCGTTGCCCGCCTTGTGTGCCCGGCGGAATCTTCATGCGCACATTCCCGCTGATGAGCGGAACTTTTATCTCCGTCCCCAAAACGGCCTGCCACGGCGCAATCTTCTCCTCGTGAATCAAATCGCTGCCTTCCACACGGAAATCCGGATGCCGTGCGAACCGAACTCGCAGAAAGAGATCGCCACTTTTGCCGCCGCCCTCCCCTGCTTCGCCTTGTCCGGCCAGGCGGATCCGCTGCCCGTCGTGCACGCCCTTTGGAATTTTAACGTTATATGTCTCAACCTTGTTCGACCCGCTCCTCCTCAGAGAAATCGGACGCGTCGACCCATTCAAGGCTTCTTCAAGTGTGACCATGATGTCTGCCTCGACATCACTTCCTCGCTCGGTTCTCGGCTGACGCTGGCCGAATCCCCCGAAGGCTGACTGCCCGCCTCCACCTCCGAAGAACGCTTCAAAGAAATCGCTGAAACCGGTCCCGCCGAACTCAAACTCCACGCCGCCGGGTTGCTGCTGGAAACCTCCTCCGGGATGGCGTCCCCACCCCGGCGGCGGTTGGAATCCTCCACCGGGCTGATTCCAGTTTTCACCGAGCTGATCGTATTTGCCCCGCTTTTCCGGATCGCTCAGGACTTCGTAGGCCTCGTTGATCTGCTTGAATTTTTCTTCGGCCGATTTTTTATCCTTGGCGACGTCGGGATGGTATTTGCGCGCGAGCTTCCGAAACGCGGATCGAATTTCGTCTTCACTCGCGGTCTTGGGAACCCCGAGCGTCTCATAATAATCCCTGAACTGGACAGCCATCGCGCAGGAACCTTGTTCGCGCAGTTGCTTAGCGCAACTCCCGCAAATTGCATTGCCGTAAACCCAGCCCACGTTCCTGGATGCAGGAACTCGGGCGAGCCCTCGTCATTCTCGCGGCCATCCTTGGCCTCCTCGGCCTTGTGCTTTGGGCCGGTTGGTTCCCGCGATGGCTCGGCCGGCTGCCGGGCGACATTCGGATCGAAAGAGCGCATTCCGCATTCTACTTCCCAATCGTCACCTGCATTCTGATCAGCCTTCTGCTAAGCCTGATTATCTCCCTGTTCCGACGATAGAGAAATGCGGCGGGTGCAAAAACCTTGGCGAGGGCCCTCAGGCTAAATATTTCGCCGGAATCGGGGACAGTGCGTTCTCGTGTTGCCAATAAATGTTCACGATCCACCAGCGCGTCCCATCGTGAAATAATTGGATACTGTTGATCCCGCGCATGAACGGCTCCGGGTCGGCAGGATTGTGACGCGATTCATAGGTGCTCCAGACATGCGCGATCGTTCCGAATTGCTCGACTTTCCGGGCAATTTCTTTTTCGTAAAATCCGCTCGTGGCAAAGAAAGCCTCAACCCGCGCGATGTAACCGTCGACATCGAGAACCTGTGGGGCGAGATCGACGTCGTTACAGCCGGCGGCCAACACGGTCGGGATCAAACGAGCGCCCGGCCAGAATAAGGCGCGTTGCCGTTCCCAATCCCGCTTTCTTCCCGCCGGCCCGGAAATGCCGTCGTAAGCCGCCTTAATAATCCCGTCGATTGAGTTAACCTCAGAATGACTCATGGGCATGAGTCGATCTTCTTGCCATTCCGAATTCGGCGCCAACGACATTATTGACCTGAACGGGTCGCAGCATCATATGAACCGGATGCCGCCGCCGCGCATTCGTGTCCTCGTTTGGGGCGAGAACATTCACGAACAGCAGAATCCGATTGTTCGCGAAGTTTATCCGGAAGGAATGCACAACGTCATCGCCGACGGTGTGGCCGAAAAGGGAGAGTTCGATGTGGAGACGGCAACTTTGCAGGAACCGGAGCATGGCCTTACCCAGGAGCGCCTTGCGACCACCGATGTTCTTCTTTGGTGGGGCCACGCCGGTCATGGACAGGTGAGCGACGAAGCCGTTCAGAGGGTGGTCGCGCGCGTCTGGCAGGGAATGGGTTTCATCGCCTTGCATTCTTCGCATTATTCGAAGCCCTTCCTGCGGCTCATGGGAACGAGCTGTTCGTTAACGTGGCGGGAAGCGGGGGAGAAAGAACGGCTCTGGGTTTGCAACCCCGCACATCCGATCGCGCGAGGCATCAATCGCTATTTCGAAATCGAGAACGTCGAGATGTATGGCGAGCCGTTCGCGATCCCAACACCCGACGAAATTGTTTTCATTTCCTGGTTTGAGGGCGGTGATGTTTTTCGTTCCGGCTGCACCTGGAAACGGGGAAACGGACGGATCTTTTATTTTCGCCCGGGCCACGAAACCTATCCGATCTACTATCATCCCATGGTTCGACTGGTCTTGCGCAATGCCGTAAAATGGGCCGCGTCCGACGGACATCCGTGGCTCGACAGTAGTCCGCAGATTCCTGCGAATAAAGCCGCCGAGCCCCTGATCGTGAAGGGACCGCGCTTGCATCGCGAAGGCGAATCGGGATTTCGCTAAGCTTAAAATATTATCATGGAAGAAACAACGACACCTACACGTACTGAAATCCCCGAATCCGATAAGTGGGACCTTCGCCACCTCTTTCAGGACGTCGGCAAGTGGCAGGAAGATTTTGCCTGGGTTCAGTCAAATTATTCACGTCTCGGTGAATGGAAGGGCCAACTCGGCCGCTCGGCCGAGGATCTCGGAGCCTGCCTCGAGTTCGAGAAAGAACTCGATCTGAAGATCGAGCGTCTTTACCACTTCGCCTCGCTTCAGCTCTCGGAAGATGGATCCAACACGGAGTATTTGGCGCGCATCGGACAGCTGCAAAACCTGCTTACTACCATTGGCGAACTGGCCTCTTTCCTTTCGCCGGAAATCCAAAGCATCGATGACCAGCGCTGGTCTGAATTTTTGAACGAGCCGATTCTTTCGGAGTGGCGCATCCGCCTGAAAAAGATCCGAAGAATGCGTCCTCACGTTCTCAGCGAAAAAGAGGAACGGCTCCTCGCGCTCGGCGCGGCCGCCCTCGACGGCTATGACGACGCCTTCTCCCAGCTCACAAACGTCGATATGAAATTCGGCAGCGTGCGCGACGCCGAAGGCCGGGAGCGGCCGCTAACGCAAAGCACCTACAGCGCGCTGCTGATTCAAAAAGACCGATCCGTTAGGCAACAAGCCTTCGAGAAATTCTACAACGAGTTCCAGGATCATCAGTACACCCTGGCAACATCTCTCTCCTACTCCATCAAAACCGACGTCTTCCGCGCGCGCGCGCGAAATTATCCGAGCGCTTTGGAAGCTTCCCTTTTCCACGACGACGTTCCGGTGGCGGTTTACGATCAGCTGATCTCTTCGGTTCACGACGGTATTCCCGTTCTCCTCCGCTACTACGAACTTCGCCGGCGGGTGCTGAAATTGGATGAGCTGCATTCATACGACACCTACGTCCCGTTGGTTCATGAAATCGAAACGCGCACCAGCTTCGATGAAGCCGTCGAAAAAGTGCTCGCGTCTCTCTCGCCGCTCGGACCGGAATATGTCGAGGCACTGGGCGAAGGTCTCAAGGGACGCTGGTGCGATCGTTACGAGACGAAAGGGAAACGAAGCGGTGCGTTCTCAAGCGGCAGCTACGGCGCGCCGCCCTACATCCTGATGAATTACAAGGAGGATGTCTTCGCCGACATCTACACCCTGGCTCATGAGGCCGGGCATTCCATGCACACGTGGTTTGCAAAAAGGTCGCAGCTCTTTCAAGACTACGATTACCCGATCTTCCTGGCCGAGGTCGCGAGCACGCTCAACGAAGAACTCCTGACGCACTTTCTTCTCGAACAGACGACCGATCCGAAAATGCGGGCTTACATCATCAACCGCCAGATCGACGACCTTCGTGGCACCCTGTTTCGCCAGACAATGTTTGCCGAATTCGAAAAGGTCGTCCACGCGGTTGAAGAAGCGGGTGATGCACTCACGCTCGACACGCTCAAAGGCGAATACATGAAGCTTTTGAAGACTTACTTCGGAGACGTCGTCACGATTGATCCTCAGCTCGCGCTGGAGTGCCTGCGGATTCCGCACTTCTACAGCGCGTTCTATGTTTACAAGTATGCCACCGGTATCTCTGCGGCCGTGCAGTTGTCGCAAAAAATCATCCAGGGAGACGCGGCAGCGGTCGATAAGTATCTCGGCTTTCTAAAATCGGGCGGCTCGAAGTTTCCGCTCGAGACCCTGAAGAAGGCCGGGGTCGACATGCTCAGTCCCGAGCCGGTGAAAAGCTGTTTGGACCTGTTCGAGCGTCGATTGAATGAGCTCGATAAACTACTGATTTCCAATTAGTTAAAAATATCCGGCGGGTCGTTTGGCAGGGAGCATTGCCGGGCAGGTTTCTTGTAATTTCCATAATAGGGCAAGGGACTTGCTTAAGTGGAATGCCGTGAACTTTGAATGGCAATTCCGCGCCGCCTGCGGCTACGCAGAACTCGGCATGACCCGCGAATCCGTCGGCGAACTCAACGCCATCGATCGCGAGCTGCAAAACCGTCCCGAAGTCTTGCAGCTCCGGCTGCATCACTTGATGCATGAGAAGCGCTGGGCTCAGGCTTTGCGTGTCAGTCAGAAACTTTGCCGCGCCGCGCCCGACTGTAGTGCCGGCTTCCTGCACGCCGGCTTCTGTTTGCATGAGCTGGGAAAAACGGAGCAAGCCAAAGCCGTCCTCCTCCGCGGTCCGGAAGCGCTCCTGAAAGAGCCCATCTATTACTACAATATGGGCTGCTACGAAGCGCTTCTTGGAAATGTGAAAGACGCGCGCAATCACCTCGAAACCAGCTTTCAGATGGATGAGACTTTCCGCGAACTCGCCAAAAGAGATCCTGATCTCGAGTCCGTCAAAGCTCTCCTTTAATCGTCCAGACTTCCCTCGTCTGCTAAGTTCCGGTGCGAATGCCGGATCTGAAAACGTTAGCCACCCGCCTCGAGCCGCCTTTTCAAGAGAACTTCACGCACCGTGGAGAGCTAGGGGCCGCCGTCTCCGTCTGGCACGAAGGTCGACCACTCGTTAACCTGCACGGCGGATTCTGCGACGCCGCGCGCGAGCATCCATGGGACAGGGAGACGCTCGTGCTCGTGTGGTCGGCCACGAAAGGGATCGGCAGCGCCTGTCTGTTGCACGCGCTTCAGGAAAACCGCATCAATCTGGCCCGCCAAGTCTCGGAGTTCTGGCCCGCTTTTGCTGAAAACGAAAAGGGCCGCATCTCCATTGGCGTTCTCATGTCGCATGCGGCTGGACTCTGCGCCCTCGATCACACAGTCGATATTCTCGACTATGAAAAGGTCATCCGCGCGCTGGAAGTGCAGAAACCAGTTTGGGAACCGGGAACGGCGCATGGATATCACGCACGGACCTTCGGCTTTCTCGTCGACGAGTTGACTAGGAGAATCTCCGGCCTCTCCACCTCGGACTATTGGCGCCGGTTTTTCGCCGAACCCCTTGGCCTCGATTTTTGGATCGGACTTCCGATCGAGTTAAACCCGCGCGTTGCCACGATCTATGCCGCGAAAGCCGGCGGTTCTCCAGCACCGGCGAAATTCTACCGCGACCTCGCGACGCCTGGAACGCTGCAGCAGCGGACCTTTACCTCTCCAAGAGGCCTCCAATCCGTCAGCGCAATGAACAAGCCGGAATTTCGTGCGCATCCGCTCGTATCGTTAGGCGGAATTGGCTCCGCCGATGCCCTGGCAAAATTCTACGGAATGCTCGCGAATGGCGGTGTCATGGAAGGTCGCCGATATTTCGAACCGGACACGATTCGCTGGATGAGCGAAATCATTCGTCACGGAGAAGACAAGGTTTTTGAGATTCCTACTGCCTTCTCGGCCGGTTTCATGACCGACTCGCCCGACGCTTCCCGTCCCCTTTTCGGTTCGTCCGGCTCCGGATTCGGTCATCCCGGGGCGGGTGGAAGCCACGCATTTGCCGACCTAAAGAACGGGATCGGTTTTGCCTATGTCATGAACCAAATGCAGCAGACTCTTCTGCCGAACGAAAAGTCGCTTTGTCTGGTCAATGCGGTTTACGCAAAACCCGAAAAATCCTTTTAGTTCCGGGACTTTCCTGCTACGAAGTCGGGAGTGAAAATAAAAATCCCTCCTACTGATTATCCTCACGTTCAGGCTTCATTCCTGGCCAGAAGTTTCCGTATCAGCTGTGCGCTGAGCCTTCTCCTGGCCGCTCCGCTGATGGCGGCGGCCCCGCCTCTCGTTAGCGTGAATGTCGCTCCCTCCGTGGTGAATCGCGAGCTCATGCAGCCTGGGCAGTTTACCATCAACCTATCGGCGCCGGCGCCGCGCGATATCGGTATTGTTTTTTACATGTCAGGCAACGCCCGATTCGGCTTCGACTATACCCTCAGCGGAAATTTCAGCCGCTCAGGGGCCATCATCGTACCGGCCGGCCAGACGTCCGTAACCGTGACGCTCAATCCGCGCATATTGGATGCGCGTTTCGTGCAGGAAAACGCCGTTATGAATCTGGTTCACGACACCCTCAGTGTGCACACCTACCGACTCGGGTCGCCCACACGCGCGAGCGTCATTCTCGAAGTCGAATAAAGACGGTAACCTCCAACTTCATCCTTCGTCCTACGCCGTCTTAGAGGCGAAGGGGTGAGTGATGGCGACAGAGCCTCAACCGACTCGTTAGTCTCCCACCATCGTCACCGCGATCCGCCGCCGATGCGGGTCGCGGCGATGTTCGAAAAGGAAAATTCCCTGCCACGTTCCAAGCTGAATCCGCCCTCCCGACACCGGCAGGTTTTCGCTGCTTCGGGTAAGCGCCATTCGAATGTGCGCCGGCATGTCATCAGGCCCTTCGTCGTCATGTTCGTAGGCGGCGTCTTCCGGTACGAGTTTGTCGAAAAATCTTTCGAGATCACGCCGCGCTGCCGGGGCCGCATTCTCCATCATCAAAAGACTGCAGCTTGTGTGCTGCACAAAAACTGTCGCCACCCCTTCACGGAGCCCTGATTCTTCGATGATCTTCTCGACCTCGGCCGTTATTTCATAGGTTCCCTTGCCCCTGGTCCTCAGTTCCACCTGCCCGTGATGAACTTTCATCGCGTGATGGTAGGCGCACAATCGCTTCAGGCAAAGATCACGACCGCCCCTCGGGGCGGTTTGCTCTTTGGCGAATGCGATGGCCTAATAGGGCTCAATGCAAGGCGACCTCGACCGGATTCTCTTTCACGAGACCACCATCCTGAGTCGACTCGATCAGCTGGCCGCCGAGATCTCGGCGGAATACAAGGAGCGCGAACTGACGGTCATCGCCGTCCTGAACGGCAGCCTCATGTTCATGGCGGATCTCCTTCGCCGGATTCCACTGCCGCTGAAGCTCGATTGCCTGAGCGTAGCCAGCTATCACGGTAAAAGCGAGACGAGTGGCGAAGTCATCTTCAAGCAGATTGCGCTACCAGATGTGGCCGGCCGCCACATTCTCATCCTCGATGATATCCTGGACAGTGGTCACACCCTGGCTGCGATTCGCGACAAGCTTGAAACGGCCAAGCCGCGCAGCATTCGCGTTTGTGTCCTCCTGAGTAAGAAGAAGATGCGGGCGCGTGCCGTCGATGCCGATTACGTCGGATTTGAAATCGAGGACGAATTTGTCGTTGGATACGGACTCGACTTTATGGAGCGCTATCGCAATCTTCCCTTTATCGGCGTTCTCAGGAAAGATTTCGCTGTCGCGAGCGAGTGAGCTGTCGTGGAAGTTCGCGTCCGTTTTTTTTCGCATTTGCGCGATCTCGCCTCCACGAGCGAAACAAATCTGGAGGTTGAGCGGGGCTTGATGGTGGAAGCGCTGCTCAAGGAGCTCTATTCGCGCTGGCCTGCACTGAGGACGGCTGACAAAACCATTCTCGTAGCCGCCGGTCTGGAATTCGTCGACCGCAATTACGTGATTCAAGAAGGCGACGAAATCTCGATCATGCCGCCGGTTCAGGGCGGGTGAACGCGCATCGGCATTCCGTCTAATCGCGAAAGTTAGTGAAGTCCGTGGCTACGCCGAAATCCTTCCCGCGCACGAAAGCGATGACAGTTTGCAGGTCGTCTCGCTTCTTCCCGGTGACGCGGATCTGCCGGTCCTGTAGTTGGCTTTGAACCTTGAAGTTCTGTGACTTGATTGCCTGGATGATCTCTTTGGCCTTCGCTCCTTCCAAACCCTGCTGGATTTTCAAATCCTGGCGGGCGTGGCCGAGTGGTGAAATCTCGGGCTCAACCTGCTCGACGTTGCGAAGGTCAACGCCGCGCTTGGAGAGTTTGCCGATGACAATTTCCCGCAACCCGCGCAGATGCGAAGGATCTTCGGCAGTGAGGACGATCTTTTCCTTCTCCAGAAGGATCTCGCTCTTTGATCCCTTGAAATCGAACCGGGTCGCCAGTTCCTTGCGCGCCTGATTAACGGCGTTATCCAGTTCCTGTTTGTCCACTTCTGAAACGATGTCGAACGACGGCATGTCCAAACTCTGCATCTTAGATTTCGAATTGAAAACCGGGAAATGGTGTTTTGCGCTCGGGATGCTTCTCTTTTTCGCATCATGCCAGCCGCAAAACGTGCGCGAGGAGAAAGCCCTGCGACGCCAGCTGGCGCACGAGATGCATCATCAGTCCTATGAAAGTGCCATTCCGCTGGCCCGCCGCCTGATTCGAATCGCTCCCCAGGACCAGAAGCTTTGGCAGAGCCTGGTGCAGGCACAGATCGGCCTGCACGATTTCGATGGTGCGCGCGTTTCGTTAGGCGACTGGCGCAATGCCGTTCATCCGGTCTCGGCGCACGCCGATGAGTTCGAAGGGGACATTCTGCAGGAGGAAGGAAACACCGGCGCGGCCCTTCAGGCGTGGCAGCGTTCCGTCACGATACAGCCGAAGAACCAGCGCCTGCTTTCCAAGATCGCCGCCTCCTACCAGCGCGACCAACGCTGGCGTGACGCGGTCACATTCTGGACCCGGGCTTTGCAGGTCAAAGACAATGCGACCGCGCGGATCAATCGCGCTGTTTGCCACCGGCGACTGCGTCAGTGGAATGAAGCCTTCGAGGATTTTCGGCACGCGCAGAAGCTGGGCGCTGACGAACCCGCGGTCCAGCGTTGGCGACATGTCTTCGAGACGGTTAGCAAGTATCTCGAGGAGATACAGGAATTCGATGCCCGCGTTGCGGCCTTGCCGGATGATCCGGGTCTGCTGGCTGACCGCTCCCTGCTGCTTTTAAGGGCCGGCGACCCTGAACTCGCGCTGGATGACGCCGAAGAGGCCGGCAAGCTCGCCAGCTGGGCTATCAGACCCCGCCTTTTTAAAGCGCTCGCACTGATCGCCCTGAATCGGAGCCGCGAGGTGGAAACCCTCTCCATCCGGTTGCCCTTGCGCCTCGACTCGCTGACCCCGGAATTCCTCGAGACAATCAGTCGGATCGATTCGGCGATTGCCGTTGAGCGCGATAATTCCGAGCATTACGCGGCGCGCGCATGGCAACTCAACGAGATCGGACAACCGGTGCTCGCTCTGGCGGATGCGCAAATGGCCGTGCAACTCGAAGCCGAATCAGCCAGCGGCCACGTGGAAGAAAGTTATGCCCTAACGAAATTAGGCCGGACCGAGGAAGCGTTTGCCCAAATCAAGACGGCTACCGAATTGAACTCCGACCTCGCGCCGGCCTGGCAATACCGGGGCGAACTTGAGATGGCTCGAGGCGATAACCTAGCCGCAGTCGAGTCGTTCTCGCGAGCCCTGGCACTCGGTAAGTCGAGCCCGGCTCTGATAAAACGGGAAGAATGCTATCGGCGCCTGGGCTTGATCGCGCGCGCAGAGGAAGATCACCGCGCGCTCCTCGAACTCAACAGTCGCGGAATTCCCTGATCGAACAAGGCCTCAGGGATTCGCCTCAATCACGCCGATATTTCCCTCGGTAGCCTGCAATTCGATCGAGGGAAGCGCGGCCTCCCCAACATACATGTCGATTTTCCGGACCTTCGTATCGGAGCTTTTCTCCCGGTCTCCGAAGTCGTTCGCGATGTTCCCGGAGGTGGCCGACGCCACAAGATGAAATGATGATTCTCCGGGCATGAATGCGCGCAGGTTTCCGTTCACAATCTTTGCACCCACGGAAAATTTGCGACGTTCCCACCAATCGAACGTCACGTCGAGGGCGCCGTTGGCGACAAAGAGATCGTGCTTCCCAAATCCGTTATGATCCAACATTCGACCGTTCACCAGTTTGGCGGAGACGGCCGCGTCTCGCATTCCTTCGATCAGAACTTCCCCATTGGTTAGCTCGAGCCGCGAAACGGTGCAGGTCTCGGGGACGACGATCGTGTAATCAACCGTACCGGATCGATCAGACCAGCTGAGTTTGGGACGTGGCGGATAAGTCGTATCGATGTCAACCGAGTCAGCCTGCCCCGTGGCATTCACCATGATCTTATCCAGACGATCAGCCCCATAGGCCCTCTTGATGGCTTGAATTTTCACTTCGGTCGTTTTAGCGCCGTAAAGGCGAACGGCTCCATCCCCGTTCCGAATGGTCAAACGAGCCGTCGGATTGACCGTAAAGTTTTTCTCGATCGTCTGCTCAACCAGATTCCCCTCCGGATCGCGGCAAGCGCCCAACCCAAAAACTGCCGCAAGGGCGCTAATGCAAAAGAGATAAGAACAAGAGCGCGTCATGTGAGGTCGGAGGATTTAATCCGCCGCCTTCTGCAATCGCAAGACTTTGAAGTCTTGGAAAGCGCAATCAGACGACCCAGCCGTCCCGGAGCTGGATCACCTTGTTGCCGTAGCCGGCGTTTTTCTCCGAGTGAGTTACCTGGACGATCGTGGTTCCCTCGTTGTTCAAGCGTTTGAACAATTCCATGATTTCCTGGCCCTGGCTCGAATGCAGATTGCCGGTCGGTTCGTCCGCCAGGATCAGTTTAGGATGCGCAATGACGGCCCGCGCGACGCCGACAAGCTGCTGCTGGCCACCAGATAGCTGCCGCGGATAAAGGTCCTTTTTTCCGACAATCTGAAAACGGTCGAGCGTATCAGCGACCATGGCCGCGCGATCGCTCCGGCTCACCTGTCGATAAGAAAGTGGAATTTCGAGGTTCTCGTAAACCGTCAGGTCGTCGAGCAGATGATAGGCCTGAAAAACGAAGCCCACGGTTTCATTCCTCAACTTGGAACGCTCTTTCGGTTTCAGCTCATGAACCGCCACGCCATCCAGAAAAAATTCTCCGGTCCAGCCATGATCGTGCATCCCGAGGATGTGGAGCAAAGACGATTTGCCCGCGCCGGAAGGTCCCATGACGGAGACGAAATCTCCTTGAGCGACCTCGAGATTAACATCGCGCAGGACGACCGTAAATTTGCCGCGCGCCAGCGGATAGGTGCGTTCCATGTGTTTTAACTCAATCATCCTCTCCCGCATTCTCCAGGCTAGCGCACGGCCGGCTCATTCATAACGAAGCGCCACGATCGGATCCACCCGGGTCGCTCGACGCGCCGGCAGAAAACAGGACAAGGCGGCGACGAGTGTCAGCAGGCCTGACACGGCCAGATAGATGGTTGGATCGAGCGGATCGACCTTGAAGAGAATCTGTTTCAGCGCGGCGGCGGCTACCACGCCCAGGAGCAGCGCGACTCCTCCCGCGCCGAGAATCAGCCCGATGGCCAGTTGCCAGGCTCCCTGGCTCATGACCATTCGCAGAATGCGAGCGGCATCGGCGCCAAGGGCCATGCGGATACCGAACTCCTGGGTGCGCTGGTTAACCGAGAAACTCATCACACCGTAAAGGCCGACACCGGAAAGAATGAACGCGACCACACCGAAGATGGTAAAAAGCGTCGCAATCACACGATTCCCCGACAGGATGTCGTTGTGAAACTGAGCCGGCGTGCCTGGGAAATACGTCGGAAGATTGGAATCGAGCGTTGAGACCGCCCTGCTCAAAACCGGGCCAAGTGTGTCGGCACGCTGGCCGGGACGTGGCCTAACGACAACGGTGGCGAACTGCGTGGCTGGCGAGGCGCCGAGCAGTGGCATATAGAATCCGCCAGCCTCAGTCTGCTGATCGAATGGACCCTGCATCAGAGTGTCCGGCACCACGCCGACGATCGTGCGCCACGGCAGTTCTTTTGCGGGATTGAAGATGCGGACCTGATGACCGAGGGCGCTTTGGCCACCCCAATGTTTCCGGGCAAAACTGGCGTTCACGATTGCGACCGGTTGCTTGGCATCATTATCATCGAGCGTGAAATCGCGTCCTTCTTTAATCTTAAGTCCCAGGGTCGCGAAATAGCCGTCGGAGACAGATTCGAAATTGCAGCGCGGACGATCGCGGTCCGTCAGATATTTCTGCCCGTCGACTTCATACTGGCCCGAAGGGGCAAAGGTCATGCGAAATCGATCGGTCATGGCCACGGCGTCGAACTGCGCATTGGTTCGCAGCGTGCGCACCGCGCTCTTGAAAAATTCGCGGCGAGAATCTTCCGTCGGATAAGGGCCTTCCATCAAAGCCATGCGCGCCGCATAAAGGCCATTCTCGTCGTAACCATAGTCGAGCTTCATTTGGTTGCGGATCGATTTGATCTGCAAGGTCGCGGCGATGAGCAGAGCCGCCGTCAGCGCGATTTGTCCAACAACGAGCACACGTGTCAGGACGTTGACCAACCGACTGCTGTTGCCGCGCCCGCCTTCCTTCATCACTTCGGCGGCATTGCCCCGCGAACTGAGAAACGCCGGAAGCAGTCCGGAGACAACCGTCGCCACCAAGGTGACAACGAGGGTAAAAACAAGGACCCGCCCGTCGATGGTGAATCTCCACCAGTAGGGCGGCGGAAAGGGCGCCGCCTGCACCACTTTGGCAAACATGTCCGTGCCCCAATAGGCCAGCATCGTTCCGGCGATCGCGCCAAAAAGCGCCACCACCAGGCTTTCGGTCAGCATTTGCCTAACGAGTCTCCAGCGGGTTGCGCCGAGCGCTCCACGAATCGCAAGTTCCTTTGCGCGCAAAGCCGCGCGGCCAAATTGCATGTTCATCACGTTCACGCAGGCGATCAGCAAAACGAGAAAAACCGCGCCCAGCATGGCCCAGACAATCTGGCGGAGTTGGACCCCGGTAAACGCATTGAGCAAGGGCATGACACTCGCGGAAGTGAGGTTTTGGTTCGTCTTTGGATTATCGGCCGCCATGTTGCGGGCGATCGCGATCATTTCCGCGTTCGCCTGATCCAGAGTCACTCCTTCCTTCAACCGGCCCATGACCGCGGGAGCGCGACTGTTCGCGCCGAGGAAAAGCTCACCGCGCGGCGTCGGCGGCCATTCATTGTAAAGCGGCGTCCAAAGCTCTTCTGAGATCGGAAATTTGAAACCCGGAGGCATCACGCCAATGATCGTCGCGGCCTTGCCGTTGATGGTCACAGCCTGGCCGACGATGTTGCGGTCGGCGTTGAAATCGCGCCGCCAGATTTCGTCGCCAAGAATCGCGGTCTTCGGCGAACCCGGCTTATTGTCTTCCGCCGTAAAGTCGCGCCCAAGCACAGGTGAGACGCCGATCATTTTGAACAGGTCCTCCGTCACGTAGGCGCCGGTGTATCGCTGAGGATTGTTCTTATAAGTGACGTTGATGGTCGATCCGTTGAGGTAACCGGCCGTCATCGCCAGAGAGTGCTGCGCTGCCTTGATGTCTTCGTAATCCTGCGCGGCTGGAAGATTCCCAACGCCGAAATTGTTCACCTGATCGGTCGCCTTGGGATCGATCAAGCCGACGCTCACCAGTCGCTCGGGATGCGGAAATGAAAAGCCGCGCAGAACAATTGCGTTAACCACGGCGAACTGGGTCATGGCGCCCCCAATCCCGAGGGCGAGCACGAGAATGGCAAGTAAGCAGAAAACCTTGTCCTTAAGCAGAACGCGGAGGCCGACGCGGATATCCTGACCAAACGATTCGAGGATCATGAGAAGTTACCTGGGTTGATGAAGACGAAACTAACGAATTGAAAATTCTGATTCAGGCATTGTGGCCGAGCGCAATCATCGGGTCGGCCCTGGTCGCACGCCGCGCCGGAATGTAACTGGCCAGAAATGCGATCCCCCCGAGCACGCTCGTGACAAGAATGAGAGTCGCCGGATCAAAAGAGGCGACTCGATAGAGCATGGCCGCGAGGGTTCGCCCGGCGAAGAAGGCCAGGACAAGACCGGCCACGATGCCGGCGAGGGTGAGCCGAAAGGCATGGCCAATGACGAGCGTAAAAACGTCACGGCGCTGCGCACCCAGAGCCATGCGAACTCCGATTTCATGTGTGCGCTGCACGACCAAGTAGGAAATCACACCATAAGTGCCAACCCCGGCAAGGAGCAGCGCAATTGCGGAGAAGAGGCCGAGCAGAATGACCGAGAGCCGGCGTGGCGCAACCGATTCGGCCACAACCGCGTCGAATGTCCGGACGTTGGCCAGCGGCTGTTCCGGGTCGAGCGCCTGAATTTCCCGGCGGATCGCCGCCGCCAGGTTCCTCGGGTCCTGTTTGCTTCGAACAGTCAGCAACATTTGATTGTCGGCGTTCTGCGCGACCGGCAGGTAATACTCGGGCAGCGGATCCTGATCGAGCGCCCGGTGGTGAAGGCTATCGACGATACCGACGATCGTAATCCATTTCGCCCCGGGCTTTCTTGGATCGCTGAAAGTAATCCGTTTGCCGAGAGCGTCTTCGTTAGGCCAATACTTCCGGGCGAGCGCAGTGTTGATGATTGCCACCCGCGGCGCATCGGCGTTATCCGCCTCGGTGAAGAAGCGGCCGTGCACCAGGGCGGTCTGCAGGACCCGAAAATAATCCGCCGTCACGGATCGGATCTCCTCGTCCGGAAAAGGCGTCCCCGAATTCATCGCGCGGCCTTCAATCGCAAAAGAGGAATCACCGTTGCTTCCGCTCAAGGGAAGGACGTTTGTCCACGCGGCCGCTTCCACTCCCGGCAAACGAGCGACACGTCGCTGGGTCTCATCGAAGAAGGCAATTCGACTATCGGCCGATTTTTTGTCCGCATCCGGCGCGGGATATTTCATGGACGGCAAGGCAACTTCCATCGTCAGGACATTGTGAGAGTTGAAGCCCGGATTCGTTCCCTGCATGCGCACGAAGCTTTTCATCAGCAGTCCGGCTCCAGCCAAGAGCACGAGCGCGAGCGCGATTTCACACACCACCAAGATATCGCGAAGCCGATTGCGACGCCGGCCAGCGGTTGCGCCTCTTCCGCCATCCTTGAGCGCCTCCGTCAGTTCCGGCTTCGCGCTAACGAGCGCAGGAACAAGGCCGAATAGAATTCCGGTCCCGACTGAAAGCACCGCCACTGTTCCGAGAACGGTCATATCAAGGCTGACTTCGCCAAGCCGGGGCAGGGTGCGCGCCCCCACTGCTTTGAGAAGATCGACACCCCAAACGGAAAAAAGAATTCCAAGCGCACCGCCGGCGAGAGAAAGGATGATACTTTCGGTTAAGAGCTGCCGAAGAATGCGCCACGGCCCGGCGCCCAGGGCGACGCGAATTGCCAGTTCCCGTTCGCGCCCACTCGCCCGGGCCAGAAGCATGGTGGCAAGGTTGGCGCACGCGATCAAAAGCACGAACCCAACAGCGCCTAACAAAATGAACAGGCCTTTGCGCATGCTTCCTACGACCTGATCTTGAAAAGGATAGATCTTTGCCGCAAACCGATCCGCTGCTGAGTAGTTATCGGGAAAAAGACGATACCAGTTCTGAACGATCGACTGCAGTTCGGCCTGCACCGTGGCCATGGACAGGCCCGGACGAAGGCGAGCGATCACTCCGTAGGACCGCGATCCTCTCTGTTTCAGTTCATCTTTGGTAAACGCGGTTGGTTTCCAGATATCGACTCGTTCGGCAAATTGGCCGCCTTGGACATTGAACAACGGGATCGGAAACTCGAAGCTCCGCGGCATGACCCCGACCACAGTATAATTGCGTCCGTTCAGCAGAATGCTCTTGCCCACCATCGACGGATCGGAATTGAAGCGACGCCTCAGGAGGCGTTCGCTGATCACAACCACATCGTCGTGTCCCTCGCCCTCTTCACTCTGCGCGAACGTCCGTCCATGAATGGCGTCGATTCCGAGGAGCGGAAACAATTGCGGCGAGACGACAGCTCCCGAAATGCGCTCGGGATTGTTAGCGGTCGATAAATTGAAGGCCGTATAGGTGAAAGCCGCGATGGACTCCACGCCCTTGAGGTCTTTCTGCAGGTCTTGGAATTCCGGAGGTGAAACCGGGATTCGGTCCAGCCCCTGGCCGGCAAATTGTTCCCACAGAAGAACAAGCCGCGACGGCTGGTGATAAGGCAGCGGCCTCAGGAGAACCGCGTTCACCAGCGTGAACACGGCGCTGTTCGCGCCAATGGCCAGAGCGACCGTCAGGATCGCGATTGCGGTAAAGCCCGGCGTTTTCACCAGGCCCCGCAAAGCGATTTTGATTTCGTTCAGCATGCTCGCAAAATGCGCGCTCGACCGAACCGGCTTTCAGTTTTCGACTAGTTAGGCTGCGATCCGGCTGTCTTCCACAACACGTCCGTCAAAGACATGCACCGTCCGGTCCGCGTGCTGGGCAAAGCGCGCATCATGCGTGACCATGCAGATGGTCGCGCCGCCGGCGTGCAGTTCCTTCAGCAGGTCCATGACCGCTTCGCCGTTTCGGGAATCAAGGTTACCGGTCGGCTCATCCGCCAAAAGAATGGCCGGTTTGCCCGCAAGCGCGCGCGCAACCGCTACGCGTTGTTGCTGGCCGCCCGACAGCTGACTGGGAAGATGCTTGGCCCGGTGGCCCATGCCGACTCTTTCCAGCGCCTCGGTGACATACTGTTTGCGCTCCGACGATGCCATCCCGCGATAAGTCAGCGGCAGCTCGACGTTTTCGTAGACCGTCAGGTCGCCGATCAGGTTAAAGCTTTGGAAAATAAATCCGATCTCGCGATTCCGGATCCGGGCGCGCTCGGGGAAGGATAGGTTTGCGACCTCGGTGCCCTTGAGCGAGTAACTTCCGCCCGACGGGGTATCCAGAAGGCCAAGTATCGAAAGGAGCGTCGATTTTCCGCAGCCGGATGGGCCGGCGATGGAAATGTATTCACCCATCCGAATGTCGAGATGAATTCCGGAAAGAGCATGGGTCTCGACCTCATCCGTCAGGAACACCTTCGTGACACCTTCGAGATGAATCAAAGCTGTCGATCCGTTAGGCGACGAGGAACGGGTCGTATGAGGAGCGGCGGTTAGTTCGGTTGTAGTCATAGTTTGGGGTGCTGTTAGTTGAGACGGATTCGTTCGTGAGCGTCATAAGCGCTCGTGTCGGAAAGGATGACCTGGTCGCCGGGTTGCAATCCGTTTTGGATTTCAATGGTGTTGACCGAGCTCTTCCCTAGCTTCACCGGCGTGCGCACCGCTTCGGAGCTGGTGCCGACGAGTTTGAAAATTCCCACGGTGCTGTTTTCCTGGCCGAATGCAGGACGCCCGACATAAATCACATCATTGAGACGCTCCAGCTCGATCGTCCCATCGACGCTCAAATCAGGACGCGCGCCCTTCGGAAGTTCACCGTCGATCGCGACGTCGACCGTGACCGTTCCCTGGTCGACGGCCGGATCAACGCGGATGACGTGCCCATCAACCACCCCGTTGCGCGTGTCGATGGATGCTTTTTGGCCGATCTGAATGTCTTTGGCCTGGGTCTCGGCAATTTTGACCTGGGCCTTCAATTTGGTCGGGTCGGCCACGCGAGCGAGATTGTCGCCGGGTTTAACACGCTGGCCCACTTGCACCGGTAAAGCTTGCAAAACACCCGTCATCCCGGCCTTCACGTGAAGTCCTTCGACCTGATCGAGTTTGAGTTTCGCCAGTTGATTCGCCTGATCGACCGCTCCCTGTTTGGAGGCGAGTTGCGGCTCGATTGAATCGCGCGAGAAAGCCAGGCGCTTGGCTTCAATTTCATCCGTCTTTTTGCACTCTTCTTCTTTGATCTTGGACGTTTTGTAAACGAGGTCAGCGACCAATCCATCCTTGGCAAGTTGGTCGTTGGTTTGGCGTTCCATCGCTGCCTGCAGGTAGGCTGAGTGTGCCGTTGTTGCTTTCGATTCCTGATCCAGGACTTCGCGCTGCAGAGTCGCGCGCTCGGACAAAAGATCTGCTTCCGCGGCCTTTGCCTTCGAAACGGCTTCCTGCGCGCTCTGTTCCAATTCCGGGCTGGTTAGCTCCAGGATGATGTCGCCAGATCCGACTTTCGTTCCCGGCCAAATCAGAATTTTTTCCACGCTCGCGTCGGTGGTTGCCGGGATCCAGCGAAAGTCCACCGGGACGAGCGTACCGAGCCCGCGAACCTGTCGGACCATCGGGCCGCGCTTCACCGTGTCGACCCAAACGGTCGAACGATCCACTGTCGGAACCGCAGGCTTCAGTCGGGACAACCCGATGGTCGTGAGAATCACGGCCACTGCGATGCCCGATCCATACATGATGCGACGCTTGCGCTTCTTCTCCTTGGCGCCAGTCCGTGGAACATCCATGGAAGGCATGCTGGTCGTGAACCCGGTCGGACGCACGATGGTATTATCTGCCTTGGCTTCGCTTGCTCCCATGGAATTCGTTTCGATTAGGAACCGATCAGTTTCAGGACGGCGTGCGCACCGTTAATCAATGGCACCGCTGCGGTCAGCATGATCGCGGCAAAGACCGATGCTTCGGCCAGGAAGTAGTGATTCGCTTCGGTGTCGAAGTAAGAGCGGCTGATGTTGCGAAACGATGGGCTCGTCAGGTGAGCGCAGCACCCGCCAGAACTGCCGGTCGAGATGGAGTGGTAGTTGAGATCGATCACCGGAAGCTTCCGGCTTTCCCGATGGCTGCCCTCTTTTTCGATCATCTTCGTGGTTGGTTTCATAATTTATCTCTCCCCAGTGAGATGCGGTCAGCCTCGTCACCGGATTCAAAAGTTTTTTGGTTACAGCGCCTCCTATTGCAAAGGCCGTGCCAACGAATTTTGTTGAAGTTTAAATAGCTCATTACCAAATGTTTATGATTAGGCATGGCAAAACGCCGATGCAGAATCATCGACACTATTGGGACATGGCCGTCCCGTTAGTGGGACGGCGTTTCCGCGCGTTTTCCTAGCTCCGAGGCAACCGCAGGGTCGCGCGCGCGCCACGAACGTTTTGGCGATTCGTTAGGCTAAGCGACCCGCCATGCGCTTCGGCAATCTGCCGGCTCAACGCCAGACCAATGCCGGAACCCTCCGGTTTGGTCGTAAAAAACGGGACGAAAAGATTCGTCGGATTCATGATCCCGGGGCCTTCGTCTTCCACAATCACTTCCACGCACTCGCTCGCTTCGCGCCAGGTCATCATCACGCTGCCTCCGCCTTCCAGGGAAGCGTCGACCGCGTTGTGCACCAGGTTGATGAGCAGCTGCTCGATTTGCGCGGCGTCGGCCATGATCTTGAACTCCGGGCCAGCCTGCAGTTTGACGTTCAGCCTTGGCTCCAGGCTGACAACCCGGCGAAGCAGATCCCCCAAGTCGACGTAATCCTTTTGCGGGGGCGGCAGTTTCGCCAGCCGCGCGTAGGCCTGCATGAACCGGCCTAACGACTCGGCGCGCGACGCAATCGACTTGAGCCCGCTCTGCGCATCGTCCTTCCAGTCGGCCGGTGGCGGCTCGCGCCGCAATAAACTCTCGAGACTTCCTGCAATCGATTTGATCGGTGCGAGGGAGTTGTTCATCTCATGACCGAGCACGCGCACGAGGCGTTGCCAGGCGCGACGCTCTTCCTCGCGCAACGTTCGGCTGAGATCGGTCAGCACAAGCAGCTCATGCGGAAGACCGCGTTCCCGGAATGTGCTGCGACGCACCCCCCAGCGGCCGGCTCCCCCGGGAAAACTCAGACTCAGCGGGGCGTCCTCGCTCGCTTCCAGCGCCGAAGCCAGCCCAAGATCGCGCGCACGGCGTCCCAGCAGTTTATCCATCGGATGCCCCAGCAATCGCTCACCCGCGGCGTTCACCAGACGCAAACGGTGATCTGGATCAAAAGTGAAAACGGCCACATCGATCTCCGCCATGATTGTCCGGAGAAGCGCGGTCGCCTCAAAGGCGCCGAGCCTCTGGACGCGCAAGGTCTCGCCGAGAGAATTAATCTCGAGCAAAACTTCACCGAGCGCGTCATCCGGCCGCGCCCCCCGGGCGCGAATCGAGTAATCTCCTTCGCGAAGCGCCGCCAGAAGATTCGTCATCGTGCGCAATGGATGGACCACGTGCTCTCGCGCGCTGGCCATGAAACTAAGAAACGTGAAGACGATTATGATCGTCAGCGTCCATTGAACCTTCGGAGTGAAATTGCCGAACCAGAGAATGCAAAAAACGATAATCGCGGCCGGCATGACCGCGCCGAGCAAAAGCCAGGTCAGCCGATTTTCGTGCGCTAATCGGTGCCGCACTTTCGGCGATAGAGTCATTGGATTCTGTGAATTTCCAGATCCAAAAGCCGCCGGAACGCGGGTGAAGGAGCGGCCGGGCTTTCGAATCCGAATTTTCTAGAGCCCATAGTGCTGCAACCGTCTGTAAAACGCGCTCCGGCTCAATCCAAGAGCTTCCGCCGCTTTGCGCGCATTCCCATCGGCACGCGCCAGCGCCTTTTTGATCAGAAAAGCTTCGACTTCCTCCAGGCTCATCTCTTCGAGACGCCCGGAGTCATCCCGCCCACCGGTTAGGCCAAGATCGCCCGCCTTGAGTTGCCGGCCTTGCGACATCAAAACCGCGCGCTCGACCACATGATCGAGTTCCCTCACGTTACCAGGAAAACTATGGGCCAGAAGACGCTCGCGCGCCGTTTCATCGAAACCGGCGATCTCCTTTCGGTAACGCTGGGCATGCGCGCGCAGAAAACTGAGCGCGAGAGGCATGATGTCTTCGCGGCGATCCCGCAAGGGCGGCAGTGGAATCTCGATGGTGTTGAGTCGAAACAGCAGGTCCTGGCGAAAACGGCCGGCCGCCACTTCGTCCGTCAGGTTGGCGTTCGTAGCCGAGATGATCCGGACGTTTGAATGCATCGTGCGCGAAGATCCGACGCGCTCGAACTCTCCGGTCTCGATCATCCGCAGGAGTTTAGCCTGCTGATTCATCGGGATGTTCGCGATCTCATCCATGAAGAGCGTGCTCTCGTCGGCCAGCTCAAACCGGCCGGCGCGATCCGTTTTGGCATCGGTGAAGGCGCCTTTCACGTGGCCAAACAGTTCACTTTCGAAAAGTGTCTCTGAAAGTCCGCCCATATTCACCGTGATCATCGACTTGGCCGACCGTGGCGAAAGCGCGTGCAGAGCTTGTGCGACGAGACCTTTGCCGGTGCCGTTCTCCCCGGTGATCAGGACGTTGGCATCGGACGGCGCCACCCTGGAAATCATTTCCATGACCGGCCGCATCGACACCGAGGTCGCGATGATGTTAGGCGCGTTCCCACGGAGAAGCTGATTCTCTGCTTCGAGCTTGCGCCCCCGGCGCAGCGCGCTGGCCAGCTCGATTTGCGTCCGCACGATGGTCATCAAGCGCTCGTTGTCCCACGGCTTGGGAACAAAGTCGCGCGCGCCTCGTTTCATGGCTTCCACCGCAAGATCAATCGTGGCCCACGCAGTCATGACTACAATGGGCAGCGTGTTATCCATCTCCTGAATCTTCGGGATCACCTCAAGCCCCTCCTGGCCCGAAGTCGTATCTCGCGTGTAATTCAGATCCATCATCAGGAGCGCGTACTCCTTTTTCTCCAAGGCGTTGATCACGCCCGCGAGCGAGGTGACCGCATCTGTCTGATAGCCCTCCCCTTTGAGCAGAATGCGCAACGCTTCGAGCACGTCCCGTTGATCGTCTGCGATAAGGATCCTGGTCACTGGTCTCTCTCAACCGCGTTTCCGCTGCGGTGTCAATCTTAAGGCGCACAATCGAACGTGGCCGTCTATTTGCGGGAACACAAAAAACGGCGCATCAATCCTTGTGATTCGATTCGATGCAGAGCCCGGTCTCAAGCTGTTTCTCGTGCGCTACGACGGACACATCACGAAGGAGGATACCGAGAAAGGGGTCGATCAGGCGGCCAAATGCCTAACCATTTTGCCGAGAAAATTCCGATTACTAGCCGACCTGAGTGCCCTGCTTTCGATGGACGTCGCCTGTGCACCTTCAATCGAACGCGTGATGGATCTCTGTCAGGAACATGGCGTGGCTGAGATCATCCGGATCATTCCCGATCCCACGCACGATATCGGGATGCAGATCATGTCGCTTTTCCATTATGACAGCGGTGTTCGGATTTTCACTTGTTCGACCCAGGAAGAAGCCTTCAACCTTCTTTCGAACGGCGATGAGATCGATCCGGTTGCCCTTCGCGCCGCGCTTGCCTGACAAGGGCTGGATTTTGCCGCCAGCGACCCGCCTTCGCGCCGGGCTACGGCCTGGCAGACAATGCAGCGAAAGTCTTCTACCGCGAATGAGACTCAGCCTTCTTCCGTTCGCCCCGTTATGCCGTGGAGGATCAAGGTCATGGACTTCCTCAAGCCCACAAAGTCCGGTCAAACGACCGGTACTGAATGGCCTCGCTGACATGGTCGGCCGTAATCTGCTCTTCGTTAGCCAAATCAGCGATGGTTCGGGACACTTTTAAAATTCGATCGTAAGCCCGGGCGCTCAGGTTGAGCTCGGTCATTGCGACCTTGATCAGCTCCTGAGAGCTCTCGTCGAGTTTGCAATGAGCCTTGATCTGTTTCGTGTTCATGCGCGCGTTACAGTTCGTTTTTCCGTCGTCTTGATACCGATGCTGTTGCCGTAAACGCGCTGCCGCAATTCGTCCACGAATGGCCGTGGACGGTTCCTCGGCCTTTTCGCTCGAAACGTCGCGGTATTCGACTGCGGGCACTTCGACATGCAAATCGATTCGATCGAGCAACGGCCCGGAAACCCGCTGCCGATAGCGTTGCACCTGAACCGGGCTGCAACGGCATTCACGCTTCATGTCTCCAAAATATCCGCACGGACACGGATTCATCGCGGCCACGAGCATGAATTCCGACGGGAAGGTCACGCTGCCGGCCGCGCGCGAAACAGTCACGCGGCCGTCTTCCAACGGCTGGCGCATCACTTCCAAGGCAGATCTCTTGAACTCCGGCAGCTCATCGAGAAAGAGGACACCGTTATGCGCCAGGCTGACTTCGCCGGGGTTGGGAAATGTCCCTCCGCCAAGCAATCCGATATCGCTGATGGTGTGATGCGGGGAGCGAAAGGGACGCGTTGAAACGAAGGACTTCTGTCCGTCGAGCAACCCGGCAATGCTATGGATTTTGGTTGTGTCGATCGCTTCTTCGAGCGTCATCGGTGGAATAATCGTCGGCACACGCTTCGACAACATCGATTTGCCCGAACCCGGCGGGCCAATCATGAGAACGTTGTGCCCGCCGGCGACCGCGACCTCAATCGCGCGTTTCACGTGTCCCTGACCTTTCACGTCGCTGAAATCGACGTCGTAATCCTGATGCGCGGAAAAGAATTCCGTCCAATCGCCGCGCGTCGGTGCGATCGGCTGTTCGCCTAACAAAAAACTAAACGTCTGACGTAGATTACTGACCCCGTAAACGTCGAGGCCTTTGACCATGGCCGCCTCGCGCGCATTCAATTCCGGAACAAAGAGCCCGCGCTTCCCACGGCGACGCGCCTCAAGGGCGATCGGCAAAACACCCTTGACTGGCCTAACAACTCCGGAAAGCGCCAGCTCGCCGATAAAAGCGAAATCTTCAAACGTGGCCGTCGAAACATCTTCGCCAACCGCGATCATTCCGAGCGCAATCGGCAGATCGAAGCTGGGCCCTTCTTTCTTAATGTCGGCCGGCGCGAGATTGATCGTCGTCCGCTTCTGTGACCATTGATAGCCGCTGTTAGTGATCGCTGTCTTCACACGATCCTTGCTCTCTTTCACGGCCGCGTCCGGCAAGCCTACGATGACGATATCAACCTGTCCGGGCCCGGCGTTGACCTCGATCTCCACCTCATAAGCCTCAACGCCGTAAGCAGCGGCGGAGTAGATTTTCGCAAGCATGGAACTGCGCAGGGTTACAAAAAATCTCTCTACCGCAAAGCGGCAAAATGACACGCCGGAGATAACTAATCGCGTTCCGCCAGTGAGACGGGCCAGAAATTGGCGACTACTTACTTATATTAAGAGCTTGTTGGGACATAGCGCATTCCGTTTGAGAGAATCCCGCGCGCAGCTGGGCCGCGATGCGATTAGGGGAAGGGTAAGTCGACGAGGGGCATCCCTCGTTGGAGGGATCGGCGAGAAAGATTGAACATGGGCCATCCGTATACTGTCGAAAATCCGAATATTTAACCTTGTTAAATAAGTTCAAAATGTTACTAAATCACTCCGACAAGGCTTCCCCTGCCCCCCTGGCATTTTCCTTGTCGGGTTTCCCCCCCAACCCGTTTGATGAAAAAGAGTTATATGGCCGCTGAAGATAGCGATACAGGAATAAAGATTTACCTGCGCGAGATTGGGCAGATCCCTCTGCTCACTCCCGAACAGGAGATCGAGCTTGCTGCCAAGATCAAGAAAGGCGACCGCGAAGCGCGCGCCCTCATGATCCGCTCCAACCTGCGTTTGGTTGTCAAAATTGCCCATGATTACGCCAACCTTGGGTTGCCTCTGCTGGACCTGATTTCGGAGGGTAACATCGGCCTGATGAAAGCGGTTGAGCGATTCGACCCCGCGAAGGGCGGCAAACTCAGCACCTACGCGGCATGGTGGATCAAGCAGTCGATCAAGCGTGCGCTGGCTAACCAGAGCAAGACGATCCGGCTGCCCGTGCACCTGGTTGATAAAATTTCCAAAATGCGCCGCGTCTCACTGCAGATGAGTGAGGAGCTCGGCCGCGAACCGACTGACGAAGAATTGGGCGACGAAATCGGCATTGCCAGCGGCAAGGTTTCGCAGTTGAAGACCGTTTCGATCCGCCCGGCTTCGCTCGATGCACCAATTAGCGACGACGACTCAACCGAGTTCGGTGAAATCGTCGGCGACGAGGACGCTCAGACACCTTTCGAATTGTTGCGCGACAAGAATCTGCGCAACGAAGTTGGAGGCTTGCTCGATGTGCTCGATGACCGCGAGAAGAAGATCATCTTCCAGCGCTTTGGGCTGGACGGCGGCAAACCGAAAACTCTCGAGGAAGTGGGCAAGAAGTTCGGCGTCACGCGCGAACGGATTCGTCAGCTGCAAAACATTGCTCTCTCGAAATTGCGCCGCGCTCTCAGCAAGAAAGAGCGCCCGGTCGACGTCGAATTGCCGGTCGAGGCTTAAGAAGTTTTTCGGCGCTCATCATCCGTCCCCCGCCGGCCCGAGAGGTCGGAAGGTGATTGGCGGCAGCAGAATTCAATTCTCCGACTGCGCGAAACGCGCTGACGACAATCAGCGCGTTTTTTTGGGCGTCAACGAGGTTTTCGTCTGCGCTCGGACGCTGCGTCTGCCCGTGCGCCGCCCAAAACCGCGACGTTTGCCTTCTCGATATAGGACAACGAGTTCTCGACCTGTTCCATGGTCAGGCTTCGATTCGGATGGTACCAGGAGAACTTCGAAAACTGCTGCATGAGCTTCGGATCGGTGAAAGTCGCGCTATGCCGCGCGAAGATTTCATTGATGGCATACCGCAATTTCGACTCCGGCCAGTGCCTCACTTCCTGCTCGAGCAAGATCCGGGTACGCGTTTCGGGGTATTCTTCACCATAGTAACTCGAGGTCGGAGTGTAGCTTGGCGCCGAGCTGCTCGGTGCTGGCGGAGGTGTGGCTGCGGCCGCGGTTCCATTGATCATCCGGTCGCGAGCATGACCAAGCTTCCGCAGGATCCGCGGCGTGGAATTGAGACTATGCGCGTGTTCGTAGGCGTCGACCGCCTCGTTGAATCGATCAATCTCACCATACACATCCCCGAGGACTTCCCAGTTGCGCGCCGTCGCTTGTATCTCAACCGCGCGCCTCGCATCGGTCAGCGCGTCGAGAAATCTCTTCAAACTGATGCAGACTTGCGCGCGGTTCGCGTAGCCTATCGCGTCGACCGGTTTCAGCTCAATGACTTTCGAGAAGTCAGTGAAGGCGGCCGCGAAGTCTTTCGCCGCTTCTTCGACTAGTCCGCGATCGGTCCAAACGTTGCTATTGTTGGGAGTCAATTCGACTCCGCGATTGCAATCGGCCAAGCCAGTTTGGACATCGCCCTTTCGCGCTTTTGCCAGGCCCAAACCGGAATAAGCGGGGCCTGATTTTGGGTCGAGATCGATGGCTTTCTGGTAATCCGCGATCGCCGCGTCATATTCGTGGTTTTCGTTTCGGATGTCACCGCGCCAGATGAAATCGTAAGGATCCTTATTGTCATCCAGCACAATCGCCTGGTCGAGATCTGCGATGGCGCCGCGGAAGTCCCCTCGGTCTGCTTTTGCAGCGCCCCGCCAGAAATAAGCCAACCCGTTCTTGGCATCGAGCGCGATCGCCCGCCCAGCGTCGGCCATCGCCCCGTCCAAATCGTGTTTTTTATATCGTGTCCCTGCCCGATAGGCGATCAAGCCCGCATCATCGGGCTTAATCGCAATGGCCTGACTGTAATCGCCCAACGCCTTGTCGTAGTCGTTCTTCGCGAGTTCAAGCTCCGCTCGCTTTTGATAAATGCTCGCGCTCCTCTGCCCTAACTCGATCGCCCTGGTATAGTCCGCAATCGCGCCGTTGTCATCGCCCTTGTTAGACCTTGCCAAGCCGCGTGTCGCATAGGCGAAAGACATCGCCGGATTCAGCTCTATGGCACGGTTGCTGTCGCGGAGAGACCCGTCGATATCCCCTTTCTCTCGTTCGAACTCGGCCAGCTTATTATAAAATGAAGCGGACCGAGGCCGGAGAGAAACGGCCCGACGAATGTCTTCCAAGGCCCCGTCGAGATTCTGGTTGCGATGCTTCGCCAGAGCCCTTGCGAAATACCCTTCGGCCTCTTTTGGTTCCAATTCGACCGCCCGATTGGCATCGGAAATGGCCGCTTCGAACTGGTTACTGTCGGTTTCGACATAACAGCGAGCTACGTATGCGCTTGAGTTTTTGTTGTCGAGGTCGACCGCGCGATTTGCGTCGGCCAGCGCACCACCGGCATCTCCCTTGTCGGCTTTGGTCATGGCGCGTTGCGTGTAAGCCAGAGAGGATTTCGGATCCAATTCAATCGCACGATTGGCATCTGCGATCGCTTGATTGTAGTCGCGCTTGCCGCTGCGGGCCATCGCCCGCCTGGCATAGGCAACCGAATTTTTTGGATCGAGCTCTAGCGCGCGGGTGAAATTCGCGATCGACGCGTCAAATTTCCACTCCGCATTATCAGCCTCGCCTCGATTGATGTATACCTTCGGGTCTTTCGAATCGAGTTTAACCGTGTCATCGTCCCCGCTGTTTATTGCTTCAACACCCCTAATCAGCGCGCGACACTGGGTCATCTTTTGTTGGACGTTCTTATTCGGGCTCAATCGGTTTGAAGCCTCGTAGGCCTCCAGCGCGCGCGAAAACTCTTTCCGGCGTCTGTAGACATCCCCGAGAATCGCGTAAGCGTGTGAATTTTTCCCGAGCTCAACGGCGTGCTTCGCATCGGCCAGGGCGTCATCCAGCCGATCCAGATCCATGAAGGCCAGCGCCCGGTTAGCGTAACGCAGGGCGTCGGGATACAGTTCGATAGCCTTCGTAAAGTCCGGCAGCACCGCCGCAAAATCCTTGGCCATCCTCCTGACCATCCCCCGGGCGCCATAAACGGCGGCGTCGTCCGGTGAAAGCTCCACTCCCCGGTTGCAGTCAGCCAGGCCCTTCTCCAAGTCGCCTCTTGCCGCTTCAATCACTCCCAAGTCAGCGTAGACGCGCCCAAAACTCGGATCGAGTTCAATCGCGCGTTTCAAATCCGCCATCGCGGAGTCAGGCTGACCGAACTCGTATAACGCCTGCGCGCGCGAATCGTAGGCCTCCGCCTTTCTCGGGTTGAGTTCAATCGCATGATTAAAGTTCGCGAGAGCCGAATTGAATTTGCCCTCGACATATTCGGCATCGCCGCGCCTTATATATTCGTCCGCATCGTTTGAATCTAATTTGATCGCGACGCTTGGACTGGGAGCCGGTGTTACGTAGGCGGCGGCATTCTTCTTAAAATCAGCGATCGGCGGAGGAGATGAAGCCGCCACCCGAGAACCGGCCGCGCCGGAGCCTTGAGCCAATGCGGTCGCGACATGCGACGTCCAGGCGAGGACGATCGAAATGCAGGCGCAGAACAACGCTTGATCCCACAAATAGCCCCCGCTTCGTTTATTCTTCACAAGTCTGAATTCGGCCGTCGCTTTCCGTTTCTTTCGAAAAATCAGATCGACCAATGGGGAACGACGGCGTTGACGGCAGTGGCGATCTCATCAACTAGGCTATCCGGCTGAGCGGTGACCGGGTTAAATGTGGTCAGAGGCGTGAAGCCGGAAGGCGATAAGATCGCGATATGAAAGTTCGCTCCGGCGCCTAACATCGACAAAAGCTCCGGGATTTCGCCCGCCTTCAAAAGCATGGGCGCACAATCACTGGCCAGCCGCGCGCGCAACTTTTGATTCCTGGGCAGCGCGCTGAAGATCTCGCGCAGGAATGGCCAGGTTGGGCAATCCTCGTCCCACACGAACAGCAGAACCGGCCTTAGCCGTTCCCGGAGAACTTCAATTGTTCCGTCGTAGCCTCGCCAACTGATACCATCCGGGACGGGACCTGAGTGCGACATCGCACCCAATGTTATTATCAATTCCGCGGAAATTGCAATTCCGCTTCAGCAAGGGGCTTCCTGACCTCGAGCTGACGATACTCACACAGAGCGCACGCCTACTGGGAGCGGCGCGCACCAGCGCGCCGACCAAACCATTCGACCGCTACGGCATCGCAATATTCGCTCCCGGGAGGAACATTTGGACGGCGGACTGGAGACCGCCGCTCCCAGCGAAGCCCTTCGAGCGATTCAGATCCTGCTCGCCTTCACTTCGCGGTGCGCAATTGCACGCAATCAAAGCGAGTGCCGTCGGCCAGGATGTCGCTGATGATGACCAATTGATCTCCCGTCTTGGCCAGACCCTTCTCGCGCAGATATTTTTCCGCCGCCTCGATAGTGGCATTGGGATCCTCGGTGAAATCGATCCTGATCGCGAGCAGCCCCCAGCAAATCGCCAACTGCCGGCGAACTTCGTCCGTCGGGGTAAAGGCAAAGACAGGCGCATGCTCAGGACGAAGATTGGAAACATTTCGGCCCATGGTGCCGTGCCGCGTAAAGACAATCAGCTTCGCTTTCCGGAGCGAATTGGCCAGAACCACCGCCGATGCCACAGTTTTTTGGCGTTCATCCTCAAGGAGCGCACTCTTCCCGTAACCAGCGCCGCCGCTCCGCTCAATCCGAAGAGCGACCCGGTTGAGAATCTGCACACAATCGACCGGATAACGACCGACGCTGGTTTCGCCGCTCAACATGATCGCGTCGGCCTGTTCGAAAACCGCATTGGCAACGTCGGTGATCTCGGCACGCGTCGGCAGCGGATTCGAAATCATCGATTCGAGCATGTGCGTCGCCACCACCACCGGTTTGCCCAGTCGAATGCTCATTTTCACGATGCGCCGCTGAATAATCGGCAACTCTTCCATCGGGCATTCGATTCCAAGATCACCGCGAGCCACCATGATTGCGTCCGCTGCTTTGATGATTTCGTCGAGCGACCGCACGGCGGATTGATCTTCAATCTTGGCGACGATGCACGCGCGGCTTCTTTTTTCGACAAGAAGGCGCCTGAGTTCCTCGATGTCACCGGCTTCCCGGACAAAGCTAAGCGCGACAAAATCGACATCGAGGTCCGCGCCTAACGTCACATCGGCGACGTCCTTTTTGGTCAGAGGCGGAAGGTTGACCCGCACACCCGGAAGATTGATGTGACGCCGCGATCCCAGCGTTCCCGGCGTCATAACGCGGCAACGAACCCGATTTCTGTGCTTCTCGAGCACTTCGAACCGGATCATGCCGTTATCGACCAGGACGGTGTCGCCCACGCTGATGTCTTCCACGAGCCCGGCGTAGTTTACGTCGACCGAATATTTTTCCTCGCTCTGCGCTCCGCGCACGGTGAATTCGACAATGTCGCCCGGCTGCAACTTGAGATCAGTTTTAAGGTCACCCGTGCGAATCGCCGGCCCCTGGGTGTCGAGGAGAATTCCGATCGGCCTGGGCGAATCTTCAGCGGCCGATCGGATTCGGCCAACCACCTCGCGAACCCAATCGTGGCTTGCGTGACTCATGTTCAGCCGAAAAATATCGGTGCCGGCAGCGATCATGGCTGCGAGGGTCTCGGGCTTGTCGGTTGCGGGTCCGAGCGTGCAGATGATTTTCGTTTTGCGCATCGGTTCCGGAGGATTCCGGCTGGAGAGTTAAAATCAAGGCGCTTTTCGGATTTGGCCAACGTTCAATACGTCTCGCCCCGATATAGAGGAGCGTCGGCGGTGAAAGGGGCAGAGCGTTACCACAGCGCGAGCGTGAGCGTGAGCGTCGAGCGACGGCGACAGAGCTTCCTCAACCAACGTTCAGCATTTGTCCCGCTGCGTCCTGGAGCAGCGGGAGGGTGAGTGACGGCGACAGAGCTTCCTCAAACAACGTTCAGCTTTTGCCCCGCCGCCTCCTGGAGCAGCGGGAGGGTGAGTGACGGCGACAGAGCTTCCTCAAACAACGTTCAGCATTTGTCCCGCTGCGTCCTGGAGCAGCGGGAGGGTGAGTGACGGCGACAGAGCTTCCTCAACCAACGTTCAGCATTTGTCCCGCTGCGTCCTGGAGCAGCGGGAGGGTGAGTGGCGGCGGCAGAGCTTCCTCAAACAACCGCTGGGCAAAAAAACGGCGCGTCCGAAGACGCGCCGTCGCAAACTCATTCGAAAGCTCGGACTACTTCAGAGTGCCATCGATTTTCTTCGCCATTTTCAGATGCTCGGCGATGACCTTCGATGTTTTGCTGGCAAACGCTTTCAGATCCGGGTCGCTCCCTTTGCTGGCTTCCGTCTTGAACTCCGCCAGATCTTTTTCGTGATCCTGGACCATCATGTCCATGTAAGCCTTGTCACCGCTCCATTTAGGTGCACCCGACGCCCCGGGGAGTTTCAAGCCCTTTTTGGCAGCGATGGCCTTCAACTCGTTGTTGGCCTTGGAGTGGTCGCTGACCATTCGACTGCCGAACTGTTTTACGTCGGCGCTCTTGGCGTTCTTAGCCGCAGCCTTGCCATCGGCCACTTCCATCATCCCGCCCTTGGCCGCGTTGCTGGCGAACTCGTTATCCTGCGCACTCATCGCGCTTTTCGCTGCCCCGCCCTTCGTGTTCGCGGTTGTCGTAGTGGCCGCAGGAGTTGCGGTCGGCCGTTGCATGATTCTGGTTCCTTCTGAGTCTGTCTGCTGAGCGTAGGCTCCGGAAACCAAAGCGACGGCAACTGCGCCGATCGTTCCACATATTAATGTGCTCGATTCTGTTTTTCATAAGTATAAGTGAATTAGGTTGAACCGGATTAACCCGGCAATTGAGATTCGCATCTTCCCGTCCGGTTGGACGTGAAAGCCTTTCGATGAAGCCGGACAAGGCCAACTCCGGCTGTTCCTTACGAAGGAACCGATTTCTGACGATAGGAGCTTTCAACACGCTCGGCAACATCGCGGTAGCCATAATCCGCTTCGTAGATCTGCTTCATGGCCGCAAGCGATTTGCCCGGGTCGCCCATCTCTTCGTAGACCAGCCCAAGATTATAAACGATGTCCTTTTTCATGGCATCCATCGAGGCGAGTTCCTTCGAGGCTTCCTCGAGTTGTTTCATCGCCAGATCGAGCATTTCCAGCTTTCGGTAACAGCGGCCGAGGAGATTCATTGCCTTTAAACGCGCATTCGGGTTCTGGCGGGCGCGCTGCAGTTCCGGCAACGCTTCGCGGTATTGCCCGGCGTTGACCAGGACTTCGCCGAGCTCAAAGCGGAACTGCAAATCGGTCGGATTGCGCTCGACCCTCTTCCTGGCTTGCTCGATGAGCAATTCGGCGCGCTTCTGCCGCGCTTCCTCGAGCTCCCGGGCACGCTCGGCATAATCGGGCGCTTCCGGCGAATGACCGGCGACGAAGGCTTCGAGGTCCGCGATCGATTTTTCCGAGCTTCTCATTTTCAGATCCGAAACCCGACGAACCAGCCCGGCATCCGTGCCACTCGTTAGGTCAGCGGCGTATTGATACCAGGCAATTGCGGAATCGATATCATCCTTTTCCTCGTTGAGTGCGCCGAGTCGGCGCGCCAGATCCACATTCTGCGGCTCGGCCTGATGGCTTGCATAGGTTTCGGCAATTTGTTGGTCGAGCGATTCCCCGGTCAATTTCATCCGGCCCTGCTGCTCGAGCGAGACCGCAAGGTTTTTGTCCTTGATCAGATCGCGGTAACTCTCCGCCTGCGTCCAGCCGCCGGTGGTCATGGATGCACGGGCGGAAGCGTCCTTGCCGAGCCGCAGAGCTTCGGCGTCCAGGGGATCAATCGTGGTGAGCGTGTTGTAAACCTGGACTTCTTCGTTGCTCAATCCCATCTGATGGAAAAGCCGTCCGAGTTCGTGCAGGATTTTCACATCCTTCGGATTTTCCTCGAGCAAAGTCTGGAGCGCGAACACTCCAATCTCCGGCCAACCGGCGGCAATAGCGGCTTCTTTCAAAACAAGATTGGCCTGTTTGTTGTAAGGCTCCTCCTCCAAAACTTTCTCGATCATCTGAACGGCGCTCTTTGGATCTTTCTTGATCTCGCGCTGCAGCCTTCATGACCGCGATCGGCGCGGTCGAAATGTTAAAAAAGGCTTTCTTGGACGCCTTGCTGCGCGTCACCTCCGTCCGACGCAAAAGCTGGCGACCGGTTAGGAACTCGGGAGCATGACGCAGAATTCCCTGCAGAAGAGAAATAGCATAACCGTAGTTGCGCAACTCGATAGCAGCGACCGCCTTGAGCCAATGAGTATGCTGCGCTTGGCTGAGTTCCTTTTCCGTCGTGACCGCCATCTTTACCCACCTTTATCCTAATTTAACCCAGAGAAGCGCCAGCATAAACGACAAGGATTTCGGTAGACCGTCGGGTCTCTGGAACCGTCCTTCTGCTTACAACAGGTCGAGCTGAGGTCTTTCCGCCGTCGGAAGGCCCGCTTTTGCCTTCTTCCTAGGCTTGCCGGTCTGGCGCCGATCCCGTTTCCGGTTGCTCCAGGTGAGCGAGAATCTCTCGCGCCCGATCGAGGAGTTCCTTGGGTAATCCGGCCAGTCGAGCGACCTGGATCCCATAACTCCTGTCAGCGCCTCCTGAAACAATCTTCCGAAGAAAAATGATCTGATCGTTCCATTCGCGGACCGCGACGTTGAGATTGCAGATTCCTTTCCGCTGCTCGGCCAGCTTGGTCAGTTCGTGATAGTGAGTGGCAAAAAGAGTGCGCGCTTTGATTTTGTCATGAAGAAACTCGGCCACACTCCACGCGATGGACAATCCGTCGAAGGTCGAAGTGCCCCGTCCAATCTCGTCCAGGATGACAAGGCTTCGGCTGGTCGCATTGTTCACGATGTTGGCCGTCTCGTTCATTTCGATCATGAAAGTCGATTGACCGCGTGAGAGATCGTCGTTCGCCCCAACACGCGTGAAGATCCGGTCGACCAAACCAATCTGGGCACTGGTCGCAGGAACAAAACTGCCGATCTGCGCCATCAAAACGATCAAGGCAACCTGCCGGATGTAAGTCGATTTTCCGGCCATGTTCGGCCCGGTGATAATCGCCAGGCGCTCTTTTTCACCATCGAGCGCGGTGTCGTTAGGAACGAACTTCTCCTCGATCAATGTCTGGTCGAGCACCGGATGGCGTCCGTCGCGAATCGTCAGCCGCAGACTCTCATCGAGCGCGGGACGGCAGTAGTGAAAAAGCCGCGCGGTTTCGGCGAGCGATCCAATTGCATCAAGATCTGCAATGGCCGAGGCCGTCTGCTGGATGAATTGCACTTCGCGCAGAGTCTCGTCGCGCAGTTGCTGGAAGAGCTGGTACTCGAGGTTCCGGCTCCGTTCTTCCGCGCCCAGGATCTTGCCTTCCATCTCCTTGAGCTCGGGCGTGATGAAGCGTTCCCCTCCGACGGTTGTCTGTTTGCGGGTGTAATGCGGCGGAACCTCGCCGAGGTTTGCCTTGGTCACTTCGATGAAATATCCGAAGACCGAATTGAACCGGACCTTAAGCGACTTGATTCCGGTCGTGGCAATCTCGCGCTCTTGCAGTTCCCCGATCCAGTTTTTGCCTTCCCGCGAGGCGCGCCTCAGTTCGTCGAGATCGGCATTGTAGCCATCTTGGAAAATGCCGCCTTCCTTCAAGGCGAGCGGCGGCTCATCGGCCAAAGCTCTGGCCAGCTTCACCGCCACTTCCGGCATTTCGTGAATCCCGTCATGGATGCGATCGATCATCTTCGAAAAGCGGTGCTCGCCGTTAATCGCTGACGGCTGGTCCTTCGCGTTCGTCACGCCGGTTCCGTATTCGATGCGCTCTTTCAGTTTGCGAATCTCGGCACGGAGCCGTGGAAGCTGTTCCAGAGAAACTCGCAACGAGGCGAGGTCTCGCGCGTTTCCCGACGCCTGGCTCAGGCGTCCGGCCGCCCGTTCGAAATCGCGGATGACCTTCAGCTCGGTCCGGATGGAATTCAAAAGGTCAGGCTCCTGCAAAAGATCCGCGATCAATTGCTGGCGGCAGGTCAGGTCATGGAGATCGCGCAGCGGCTGCAGAATCCAGGCGCGGAGGCGTCGCGCCCCCATCGGCGTAGTCGTTCGATCCAGCACCGATAGCAGGCTATGGTCGCCGCGACTGGAAACGAGCTCAAGGTTTTGCTGCGTAGCTGCGTCGAGAATCACGTGATCGGTCGCGGCCTCGCATCGCAATGAAATCAGATGATCGACTTTGCGACGGAGCTGATGTTTCAAGTAATGAACGATGCTGCCGGCGGCGCCGATGGCGGCTGGCATATCGGCACAGCCGAACCCGTCGAGCGATTTCGTCTTGAAGTGTTCGCACAAAACAAAACTGCTCTGGTCGGGAAGAAATGCGTAGCTGTCGTAACTGGTCGCGTGTTCCAGGGCTCCGAATTGCTCTCGCTGTTCCTCACTGACCAAGAGCTCGGCCGGCCCCACTCTTGCCATGGCGTTGAGGAGCGATTGATGGTCCGCTACCTGCATGAGACGAAATTCGCCAGTCGTTAGGTCGGCGTAGGCGAATCCGAACAAGCCATCGCTGGCATAGACAGCGCCGAGGTAGTTGGCTTTCTTGGCTTCCAGCAGATTCAACTCGCTGACCGTTCCCGCGGTGATCACCTGGGTGATGTCGCGGGAAACGATCTTTCCCGGCTGGGCCTCGCTGGTTTGATCGCACACCGCCACGCGCCGGCCGGCCTTGATCAATTTCGCAATGTAGCCCTGGGCAGCATGGTATGGGACGCCGCACATGGGCACGCCGTTGCGCCGGGTCAGAGCGACATTCAGCAATGAGGACGCCTCCTTTGCGTCCTCGAAAAAGAGTTCGTAGAAGTCGCCCAGCCGAAAGAGCAGAAAAGTATCGGGCGGGATGCTTTTTCGCAGCCGCTGGTACTGCTGCATCATCGGAGTGAGCGTTTCCGCCATCGTCTTAGAATGAAATTTGCCTGGCGGAATTGCCAGAATCGAATTCAACCGAAACGGCGGCGCCGCCATGGCCACGCTGCCGGCCAAAAACAAATCAGCGGCGCCGATTCAAACCGGCACCGCTGATGAAACAAAAACAATCTGGGAACGGTTATCGACGATCGTCGCCGTCGTGATCGTGGACCTGCAACTTGTGATGCCCTTTTGTAACCATGCGAAGGATTCGGCTCCGCCAAATTTCCCGGACGTGACTCGAAAGGGATAGAGTGGGCGCGAGAAAGGTGATTTCTCTGCCAGACATCCAACTACTTTTTCAGGACGGCCTTCAGCTTTATTTCCGTCCCAGCAAGAGCTTTGGAAATTGGGCACGTCTTTTTCGTGAGTTCGGCCTGCTCCTGAAATTTCGCGTCATCGATCCCAGCGACCTGCGCTTCGGTTTCGAGCTCAATGCTTACCACGCTGAATCCGCCGTCGCCCTTATCGAGATTCACTTTCGCGGTGGTGCTGATGTGTTGCGGCGGGAAGCCGGCCTTCTCCAAATTCGCCGAGAGAGCCATGGAATAACATCCGGCCTCAGCCGCTCCGATGAGTTCTTCCGGGTTGGTCCCGGTACCGTTTTCGAACCGCGAACTGAAAGAGTACTGGCCCTTAAAGGCACCGCTTCCGAGTTCGAGGGTCCCGTTCCCCCCTTTGAGTGTTCCCTGCCAAACTGCCGAGCTTTTGCGTGTAATCATAAAAAGAATTCGTTTGCGGCCTGCGCGGCCGGTGGATTTTCACTGGACTCATTCGCGCCGATCTGTCGAGTGAATCCTTCCAACGTGAAGCACATCTCCCCGGCCAGGCGGGGGGAGAAGGCTCAGAGGTGACTTTGCCAGCATGGGAACGCCCCGCAATGAAGCCGTAAAAACTATTCCCAGCAGGAATTTCTAAAACGCCTGGCATGCACCCTGCAATACGCTGGTCATGCGAAAGTCCCCCAATCTCTTCCTGATCATCTTCCTCCTGGCAGCTGCCTTCGCCGGCAGCGCGCTCCGCCCAGGGAATGGAGCCTGCAAGCCCCCGCTTTTTCTATCGCGATTTTCAAGGCCGAATGAGATCGGTCGGCGTGATGCATCATTACTGGCATCACCGGATCGCCCATCCCTTGGCGCACGTGGATCCGCGCATCAATCCAAAGCTGATGCGCGCCGCGACGATCGCTGAGGAACGTGCCAACGCCCACTCGAAAGGCCGCTGCTGGCAATACGTCAAGGAGGCGCTCCTCAACTCTGGCGCTGTGAATTCCTATCCAAAGACCGCCTACGCCGCCGAAGCAGGAGGCGAACTCGTCAACTCCTATGGCTTCACCAGGCTGTCAGTGCGCGACCCTTATTCGGCCCCCGTCGGCTCAGTCCTCGTTTACAGGGGCGGCCGTGCTGGTCATGTCGAAATCAGGACACGAGACGGCTTCGCAAGTGATTATCACTCGAAGAACGCCTGCTATTACCACCTGATCGCAGCCTACGCCAAGCTATCGTCCTAGGTCGGCCGGCCCATGGCGGCACGGTTTCGCCGCAAAGGCGTGGCCGCAGGCGACTGGAGCTGCTGCGCATGTGGCGCGGTCACCTTCACCGCCATAAACGGCGGATGACTGGCCGCCCAGGCTAACGCCTGCCCTTTGGTCTCGAAGAAGCGATCGATCACAAGCGCATTGCGCTCGATGACGTTTCGGCCGGAAAGGCGCGCCGCTTTGCGATTTCGCACTGCCGTGCCGGTGTCGACCGCCGCCAATGTTTCGCCCGTAGGTAAAAGGATTCGGCTGCCAAATGGGATCCGGCGCGGATCGACTGCACAGTGACCGCTGCGGAGGCGCGCGCCCGTGGCGCAACGATGGTTCCGAGTATCGCTATCGGAACCGGCTCCTCCGGTTGCCCAATAAACTGTGATACGTGCGAGGACGGCATCGGTGGTTTTCGCGACCACGTTCTTGCCGAAAGCGGCCGGACTGAGGCTCAGCAAAAGGCAGAGGATCAGTTTGAATAATTTCATGTCGTTGTTGGTTCTAAGCGTTCAAGTTTCGATTCGAAAATGGCGGGGCAGACGGTTCCCTTCCGCGGCGTATAAAAGCCGCCCGCCGTGGTATCTACGCAGGGCGCGTCAGAAGTCTGCCCGCCCTGCCTCCAGCGCGAATCGCGCGCCGGACATTCCAATTAATCGTTAGCCTTTGGCGTAAACGCCTAGCAAAGGACGATGTGAGGGAATCTTGGACCGAAAATCACTGACAAAACCGTCTTTAGTCCGGATCTCGACGTGACCGGCCGCCCTGCTGGCGCCGTAGACGATCACCGAGCCGACCGGAGCCTGATACGGGTCCCGGACGCTGAGTTTCCTAAATCCATATGAGCTGACCAGTTCCTGCCCAGCCTCTTTCGCGTAAGCCGTTTTGGGGTAGGAATTGACTGCGCCAGCCGCGAGCAACGCTTCTTTGACGTACTGCCAGCAGCGGGAGCGTGAATGGGCGTGCGCCCGGTCCTGCGCAATCGTCGCCGCCCGCATCAAAGTTGGGTTAATCCCCCGCTGAACTTTACCGGCAGCGACCGCGGGAAGAGGAAGTTGGAGCTTCTTCGGGTAATAATTGGTAACCACCGGAACTGTCTGGGCATTGCCATGGCTGTCCCGGAAGACAAACTTGGAGTTACCCTTGGCGGTCATGATCTCGCCGTGGAGAGCGCTGGCCGTGGCAAAGGCCAAACCGGCACTAACAACTAGGCGTAGGGGGAGGGGGGTCATTTTTAGCATGAAGAGCGCCGCATATCGGTGATATCCGCTGGGTCTGCAACTTTTTTTTTCAATAAAATCGGGCTGTTTTTATGGCTAATTCGTAACTTTAGTGGGCTGAAAAAACGTTTCGTGCAGAGGATCAAGCAGCCGATAAGGAACTGAAAACAATCGAGTAAAGAAAGAATTGGGCCCAACAAGGACAGGAAGTGCCCGGCACTGCCACCCGCCACCATCAGACAGCTCCCTTCCCTGCGCGTTCATTATCATTTCGTCCCCTTTCAACGGGCCTCCTCGCAAAATCGGCTGGTATATCCGCACAGCCGGAGACAACTTCTTCCCGCTTCCCACCCACCCCGGAGTTCCATGAATCCTAATCGTAGAACATTTCTCAAACTTTCCGCTACAACTTCCGCTGCGGTAGCTCTCGGAATAAACCCACGCCGGATCGTAAGTGCCGCGGAGGGAATTAAGCCGCTGCGGATTCTTATTCTAGGGGGGACAGGGTTCACCGGCCCGTTTCAGGTGCATTACGCATTGAGCCGTGGCCACAAAGTCACCGTCTTCAATCGCGGCAAAACGCATCCCGGCGAGCTGCCCGAAGGAGTGGAGCAGTTGCTTGGCGATCGCAACGGAAAGCTCGACACCTTAAAGGGACGCCAATGGGACGTGGTCATCGATGTTCCAACCAGCCTCCCGGTCTGGGTTCGTGATGCCGCCCGGATCCTTAAAGGCAATGTCGATCGCTACATTTTCATTTCCACGGTCTCTGTCTACGCCGATACGAATCACGGCTACGACGAGACTGGGCCAACGGCGAAATACGATGGCCCGGATCCCTACAAGGAGACGATCGAAGCCATGAAGGCGTCAGGGTTCAAAACCTATGGGCCTCTGAAGGCGCTTTCGGAACAGGAAGCGCAAAAGGCGTTTCCGGGTAAGGCCCTGATCATTCGTCCCGGACTAATCGTCGGCCCGCGCGACGAAACCGATCGGTTTACTTACTGGCCGGTGCGAATCGATCGCGGTGGGGAAGTGCTCACCCCCGGTGATCCGAATGATCCAGTGCAAATCATCGATGGCCGCGACATGGCCGAATGGATCATCCGGATGGCCGAAAAAGGCGAGACCGGCGTCTACAATGCCGTCGGGCCGGATAAACCGTTCACTATCGGCGCAATGCTCGAAGGGATTAAAGGCGCCCTGAATTCGAAAGCCACTTTCACATGGGCCAGCGCTGACTTTCTGGACAAACAAAAAGTGGAAGCCTGGTCGGACATGCCGGTCTGGACGGGCTCCGAAAGCGGCATGGCGCGGACGAGCAACAAACGCGCGGTCGAAAAGGGACTCACCTTTCGGCCGCTGGCGGAGACAGCGCGCGATACGCTCGCATGGTTCAAACAGCAGACGCCGGAACGCCAGGCGAAGATGAAATCGGGTCTTACGCCCGAGCGTGAGAGGGAAGTGCTCGAGGCCTGGCACAAACAGAAGCCCGCATAACCGATGAGAGCCCTGCTCTCACGCGTAGTCGACATTCGGCCTAACGAGCTCCGCGCCGCCTGGCTCGGATTCGCGTTTTTCTTCATTATCCTGGCCGGGTATTATATTATTCGCCCCATTCGCGACAACATCGGCGCGAGCAATTTCGAAAACTTGCAGTGGATGTTCACCGCCGTGCTCGTGGCCATGATTCTGGCGAACGCGCTTTTTGCCACCGTGGTAGCGCGCATGCCGCGGCGTAAGTTCATTCCGCTGGCTTATCGATTCTTTGCCCTCAACCTGCTGTGCTTTTTCGGGCTCATGCAGATGACTCCACCGGGAAAGCATCCGTGGGTCGATGGCTCTTTCTTTATTTGGGTCAGTGTCTTCAATCTTTTTAATACGGCGATTTTCTGGGGCTTCATGACCGACCTGTTTACCAGCGAACAAGGCAAACGCCTGTTCGGCTTTATCGCAATCGGCGGCTCGTTAGGGGCAATCCTTGGCCCGACGATCACTACCTTCCTGGCACAAAGAGCGAGCACCGGCTGGCTCCTTTTGATTTCGGCGGCCATGTTCGAATTGGCAGCACAATCGATTCGCTTTTTCCCGGAAGATTTTCGCCGTCTCGGAGAACAAGCCGCGACAGAAGAACCAATCGGTGGGCGCTTTTGGGACGGAGTGACGCATGTCTGCCGTTCGCCTTACCTCTTTGCGCTCCTGCTCTTCATCATGTTCTACACGGCGACCTCCACCTGGACCTACTTTCAGCAGTCGGACCTGACCCGGAAGGCGTTTACCAACAGCGGGGCGCGCACAGCCTTCTTCGCCAAGCTCGACCTTGTCACCAATACCCTGACTTTGTTACTCCAACTCTTTCTCACGGGCCGCTTCATGAAATCGCTCGGGGTCACTTTCACGCTGCTTTTCATGCCCGTGCTCAGCCTGTTTGGTTTCGCGGCCATCGGCGCCAGGCCCGAGATTTCAATGCTGGCCATTTTCCAAGTCGCGCGGCGGGCGAGCACGTTTGCCTTCATGCGTCCGGCCCGGGAGGTTTTGTTTACTGTTTTACGAAGAGCGGACAAGTACAAGGCGAAGAGCTTTATCGATACATTCGGCTACCGTTTGGGCGACCAGGTTGGCAATTGGACCTACGCCGGCCTGCGCTGGCTCGGGCTCGGCCTAACAAATATCAGCTATCTCGCCGTGCCGATGGTGGCCGTCTGGTGTCTCATCGGCGTCTGGCTCGGACGAAAGCAGCAACAACTGGCGCCCCAACCGCCTCTGACCGCGCCGCTTTCCCCTAACTAATCTTATTTCGCCAATTCGTAGAGATATTCCACGAACGACATGACCGCGCCGTCATAGCCCTGAACCTTTGGGTTCGCGGATTCGATGACGTAATATTCGTCGGGCGCATGGGCGCCGCTCCCGTGACCGAGCCCGAAATGCCCGGAGGCCTTGTTCACCGGTTCGCCGGTGAAAACAAAGCCCGGATAGGAACCGGCGTTGCGCGGCCATAAAACCGGATCAATCCCGGCTCGTTTCAAAACGGCCAACTGGGCCTGGATCAGCGGCGCATCCGCCGACGTCGCCGTCGGATCGTAACCTCCGCTCATGTTCACTTCGATGTCGGCAAAGCCGCGCTTAGCCAGATGTGCTTTGATCGCCGGAACCACGTCGGCGGCTTTCATTCCCGGAACGAGACGGAAATCCATTTTCGCGACCGCCTTGTGCGGCAAAACCGTTTTCCCGCCAGGACCGGTGTAGCCGCCGACTAAACCCTCGATGTTTGCGGTCGGCTGCGTCTCCAACCGTTCGTTAGCCTGCTCCCATGGCAAATCGCCGATCCAATGCTGCACGCTGAGCGACTTCATCTGCTGCGCTTCGCTCTTCCGCCGGGCAGCGTTATCAATCATGGCTTTCTCAGCCGGGCTGATCGGTCCTGGTTTTGGATAATTGTCGATCGCGATCTCGTTTCCATCGTCGGAAACAAGAGTGCTCAGCGCTTTCACCAGATGCCACGCCGGGCTGTCCACCATCGCTTTCAACGATGAATGAATATCTTTCCCGGGGCCACGGCCCCATTTTTCACCGCTCGAAACCAGCTCAAGTTCGACCACGCCCTTGGCGCCAAGACTCACCGTGACGATGCCGTCGAGATCCTGCATGGCTGTCGGCATGAAGACACCGGAGCACTTCGCGAGGGCCGCCAAAACTTCAGGACGCCTAACGAGTTGCGAAATATGCGGCGAACCAATCTCCTCCTCGCCCTCGGCCACCATGACCAGATTGACCGGCATCTTTTTGCCCGAGCCTTTAATGGCGTGCAGCGCTGCCAGGAAGGCGGATTCCGGGCCCTTTTGATTCACCGCGCCGCGGCCGATCACGACTTTGCCGAGCCCGGCTTTGTCGACCAGGCGCGCCTCGAGAGGGGGCGAAGTCCATTCCTTGGGATCGAACTGCTTCACGTCATACATGAAATAAAGTCCGACGGTTTTTGCCGCGCCCGCGTCGAGCATCGCGAAAACCCCCGGCTTTCCATCCGTGGTCAGGACCATCGCCTGCTGAAACCCGGCATCTCTGGCGAGTTTAGCCATGTATTCCGCGCCGGCGGGATAGTTCAGGTCTTCAGCCGCGATCGAGGGAAGTGCGATCCAATCCTGCAACCGTTTCACATTAGCGTCATGCTCCCTGGCGATTTCGCCTTTGATCGGGTCGATATCGCCGGACGCAGCGCACCAGGCGGAAAGGGGCAACGCGGTCAGTAAAATGGAAACGAGCAGCGGGGTTTTCATGATTCTTTCTTCTACCCGGATGAAGCGGGGTCAAGCACGCAGAATTGGAGAGGCGTGAAAAAACTCGGTGATCACTGCGCAGAACGCGCCCGCGAGGGTGCACATCTCAACTGGTTAGGTATTGCCTTACAGGCAGAATATCGGCAGGATTTTGCATCAAGGATTTGGCCCGCGTTTGGAGCCTTCACCTGACAGACATCATTTAGTCTTCCGATCTCTCCTTCCGCCTGTTAAACGAGCCATCACCCAATGCTCTTCAACTCGCTTACGTTCGTCGCCTTTTTCGCGATCGTTTTGGCGTTCTACTGGAGCATGCGCTCGTGGGAAGGGCGCAAAAACCTCCTGCTGGTTGCGAGTTACATTTTTTACGGAGCTTGGAATCCGCCCTTCGCCGCCCTGCTCTTCTCGACCACCGCGCTCGATTTTTATCTGGGCCGCAAAATGGGCCAACTGAGTGCGCCGCGCGAACGCCGTCTCTGGCTTTGGATCAGTGTGGCCGTCAACCTGAGCATGCTCGGCTTTTTCAAATACGGGAATTTTCTCCTGGAGAATTTTACCTGGGTTCTGGCGCGCGGCGGCATCCAGTACAAACCGCCCCACCTTGATGTCTTTCTTCCGATCGGCATCTCTTTTTACACCTTCCACTCGTTATCCTACACCCTCGATATCTATCGCGGCGTGATGAAACCAACCCGATCGCTGCGCGACTTCACGCTGGCCGTTTCGTTCTTCCCGCAACTCGTCGCCGGTCCGATTGTTCGCGCGGGCGATTTCCTTCCACAACTGCAGGCCCCACCCACTCCGTTGAAAGGCCGTTTCCTCTGGGGATTGTTCCTGATGACGCTGGGACTTTTCGAGAAAGTGGTTCTGGCCGACACTCTCCTCGCGAGTTCGGCCGATCACGTCTTTGGCTATGCCGGTCCGCTGCTGGCGCTCGATTCGTGGATCGGTGTAATGGCCTTCGCCGGACAAATCTTCTGCGACTTCGCTGGCTACTCGACTTGCGCGATTGGCGCCGCGCTCTGCCTCGGATTTCATCTCAAGGATAACTTCCGATTTCCCTATGCCGCCATTGGGTTCTCCGATTTCTGGCGACGCTGGCACATCTCACTTTCCACTTTCCTGCGCGACTATCTATACATTCCGCTCGGGGGCAATCGTCATGGAGCGGCGCGCGCGATGGTTAATCTGATCATCGTCATGTTCCTCGGCGGTCTCTGGCACGGAGCAGCCTGGACATTCGTCGTCTGGGGTTTGCTTCACGGCAGCTACCTCGCGATCGAGCGTCTTCTAAAAGCGCTCGTGAAAGAAGCTGGCTGGATCCAGACGTGGCCGGTGAAATTGTTTCTCGGCGCAGTCACTTACCTTGCCGTGCTCATCGCGTGGGTTTATTTCCGGGCGTCGAGCTTTCCGTCGGCTGCGCGTATTATCAATGGAATGTTCGGGCGACATTTGCGACCCGACGCCATTCTGAGCACGCGAGAGATTTTACAAGTGGCGCTCGTAACCCTCGGACTGCTGATCGCGCACTGGAGCATGCGCGATACATCTTTGGAGGATGTGGTCGCACGTCTGCCGCGCTGGACGGTCACGAGCGTCTGGTTCCTGATGGCCGGCGCCATCGTTCTCACACAAGGAAATAGCAATGCCTTCATCTACTTCCAATTTTGAACGGGTAATCCCGAGCCGTCCGTGGCGCGGCATCGCCGTGACTGTGATCGTAGCGGTCTTCATTGCCGTGACCGTATGGGAGGTTTATTGCCGTTCGTTAGGCTATGAACCGACCTTGAACGATACCAGCGATCTTTGGGCGGAGGCTCGGCGGCATGTGCAACCCGAGTCCATCGTCATCGCCGGCGATTCGCGCGCATGGTTTGATCTTGATCTCGACGAACTCGAGAGCGGACTTGGGAAGCGTCCAGTGCAACTCGCTCAAGCGGGCAGCTGTGCCTACCCGGTGCTCAAGGATCTTGCGGACGATGCCCATTTTCACGGCACCATCATTTGCAGCGTTGTCCCGCGGCTTTACTTCGCCCCACCAGGGACGCCGCCGCTGGAGACCGCGCAAAAGGCGGTTCAGCGTTTTCACGGCCAGACCTGGGCGCAACGCGCCAGTCACGAATTGTCGAAACCGATTGAGCGGAGTTTCGCTTTTCTCAAACAGGAAGACCTCACGCTCGACGCCTTATTGAAGCGCCTGCCGATATCTAACAGGGCCTACGCACAAGTGCCGCCACCACTTCCGCCCTATTTTTGTTCGGTTGATGGCGATCGACGCGCGCGCATGGTCGAGCAATGCGCGCGGCCGGGACGGCTGCAAACACGAGTGAAACTCGGCTGGATTGCACTCTTTACTCCGCCGCCCCCGCCGACCTACGAATCACCGGAAGCCTTCATGGCCAAAATCGGCAGGGCGATCGGGGCTCGTTATACCGACACCAAGGCTTTGATCGACAAGTTGCGTGCCCGTGGCGGCCGCATCGTCTTCGTGCGCTTCCCGGTGACCGGCGAACTGAAAAAACTTGAGGACCAGCAGACGCCCCGCGCTCGAACCTGGGATCCGCTTTTGAAGCAGACAGGGTCGCCCGGAATTTATTTCGAAGACTACCCCGACCTGGCCAGCTTTGATTGCCCGGAGTGGTCGCACTTGTCGGCCGGCGACTCGGTGGAATTCACGAAACGCCTTGTGCCGCATCTTCGCGACGTGTTGCAAATGAACGCAGTCGCCTCGACAAGATAGTTGGATCGGCTGATCAGATAACCCCGTTAGGTATCGTCCGTGTGAGCATCTCCAACTTGACTGCTTAAAGCAGTCAAGTGCGTTACCGGACGTCTCGAAAACAATTACGCGCCTCTAGGTTGCGGCGCGCCGGCTTACAGCGCGAGACTCTCCTGTTGCGGAGCCTGCGCCGCTGCGCTGATGCCGGCAAACTTCTTCACCAGTTCATCGAGCTTGGCGACGTAATAATCCACGTTCTCATCGCGATTTTGCGGATCGTAATCCGACGCCAGCCGGGCGGCCTCGTAGGCCGCGACCTTCTTCGGTGTCGCTTTGACATAGTAACTGATTTGATCGCCCGGCTTGTAGGCGCGCCCGCTGGCCACCGCCAATTCGTAAGCGGCGGCGCGGTTTCGTCCTCCGGCGCCAATCTTTGCCCGATATTTGTCTAACGAGTCCTGGAGAGTGTCGGTTTTCATGAGCATTTCGATCGGCATCTTGCCGCCGCGAATCTCCTTTTCGAATTTCTCGCGCAAACCGGCGATCGCTTGGCCTTTCCCTTCCATAAGAAGCTTGATCATTTCCTCCAGGAAGACGCGCTGGAATTTCTCCAGCCCACGGGATTTCAGTGCACCGCCTTTTATGACCACGTCGCCATCGTGTGTCAGGAGGGCATAGTTCTTCGCCTTATAGCTGAACATGGCGTCAAACTGCTCGTCGAACTCGACTTCGATGCCGGGCGGCAACTCCTTCGCCAGGCCCTTTCGTAATTGGTCGATCTCCTCGGAAGGCGGCACGAAATAAATTCCATCGGTATCGACTTCGATTACCTGGGCCCCCTGCTCTTTCAACCAGTCGATCATTTTCTTCAAAAGATCCCGACCGATCTGTGTCACGCGCGCGGCCGCATCAAAATCGGCAAAATGTCCCTGCGCAAAACCGAGATACCCGTAGAAACTGTTGATCAGAATCTTGAATGTGTTCTGCAGCGCATGCAGATGACGCTGCCGGGCCTTGTCCTTTTCCGCCCGCATTTGCGCCTTCGTTTCCAGACGGAAATTTCGCAGGTCCGTCAGCAGGTGACGAAAAATCTGCAGCTGGTCGGTCTGCGGAAAACAATCGAACTGCAACATGACCGACGGATAGAGAGAGGCGATGTCGCAGTGCCAGACCTTGCGCGCGACCCCGGTAAAAAAAATGTCGGTGTAGCCGCCTTCGAAACTGCGCGGCATCGGGAATTCCGGAATGCTGTGCCGCTGGCGAAGATACTCGCGAAGAAAGAGCGCATTGATCCGGGTGGCGTTCCCGCGCACGATCACATCCTGGTAGTTGTAGGGAAAAATCTGCGCCTGGATAAAATAACTCGGGCTGAGCAGCTCGGCCACGGCGCGCGTCTCGCGGACCGCGCACAAGGCCCGTTTTCGAAAACGGGCGCTGCCCTTCAAATACTCCCGTTGCAGGGATTTTCCGGCTAACGACGAAACCTCGGCACTGTCGCAAAAGCCAAAATGACCGGCCACGTCGCCGCGATCGAACCCGGCCAGGGTTCGCATGCCCACATCATAAAACTGCGCCAGCAGGAAGGTGTCGACGAAGTGCCTCCCATCGACGGCGAATTTCGGATAATCGATGGTTTTTTCGGCAATCTGCAGTCGCGACGGCCGCGACCGGAGGAATCCGCCGCTTCGCCCCCAGTCGAGTTTCACCTTTGCCTTGCGCGCGCGGGCGACCAGGAACGGCAGATCGAAGCGGAAGAGATCGTGACCTTCGATCACATCGGGATCGCGCTCCCGGATCAGGCTCGTCAGGCGCTTGATCGCATCCCGTTCCGATTCCGCAGCGTTCGCCGGGTCGATCAGGATTAGCTCTTCCCATCCGCTATTGTCCGAAAGAGCAATGCTGGCCAGGTGGCTTTCAGCGGCCTCAGCCAGATCATTCTCGCCGCCGGGCGAGATGACTTCCAGTTGAAGACGCTTCAGATTTTCCAAAGCAAGTCCTTTGAAAAGCGTCCGCCCGGTCGCGCTCAGGTAGTGCTGCACCGGATCGCTCAGCGCAAAGTAGGCGCGCCCCGCCCTCTTCAATCCGTTGCGCAGATCGATCAGTTCTTTCCAGCTATCGACCGTGATCAGCCAGTTGTATTTGAGATCCCCGTGCAGCTTCTCCGCGTTATCGATCCCGAGATCGGCCACATCACCGTCCGCCCAGACGAATGGATGAAAAGGCTCCACGTCCACCGTGGTGACGCCGCCCTTGCCGCGGCGGTAAACGCGCACCGTGCCGGTGTCGCCCAATTCGATGGCGACGATTCCTTCTGTAGGATCGGATCCGAATAGAAGCGTGTTTTTCTCAAACTCCACCTCAAGAGGTTGCGCCAGTTTTGCAGACTGACAACTCGCGCGCCGCAGGTCGCTGCCATCTGTCTCTTGGCCGCGGAGAGGTTGGCAGCTATACATGGGGCATGAAAATTTTCCTGCCCGCCCTGGGCGCTTTGCTCGCTACTTCGGTCTGCGCCCAGAATTCCATTGAGAAAGCGACCGAGGGGGAGTTGCCTTCGCTGCTTTCGATCTACAAGGATCTGCACGCGCATCCCGAGTTATCGAAGAAGGAGGACCACACCTCCGCCCTCATCGCCAAGGAACTGCGCGCGGCCGGCTGTGAGGTGACCGACCATTTTGGGAAATACGAAGATCCAAACGCAAAGGACTACGGCGTCATCGGCCTGATGAAGAACGGCGAAGGCCCGACCGTGCTTGTGCGGACCGACATGGACGCGCTGCCGGTTCAGGAGGAGACGGGGCTGCCTTATGCAAGCAAAGTCACCACGCAGAATGACGAGGGCCGCGAAGTTCACGTGATGCACGCCTGCGGTCACGATGTGCACATGGCTTCGTTCATCGGTGTAGCGCGGACATTGCAGCGGATGAAAGATCAGTGGCACGGAACCATCATGTTTGTGGCGCAGCCGGCCGAGGAAATGGGAACCGGTGCGCTCTCTCTTTTAAAAGCGGGCTTATATAATCGATTCGGCAAACCTGATTTTGCGCTCGGCTTTCACGACAACGCGCAGATTCAGACCGGTCACATCGGCGTTACAGAAGGCTACACTTACGCCAATGTCGATTCGGTCGATATCACCGTCAGGGGAGTCGGAGGGCACGGCGCCTATCCACACAAGACCAAGGATCCAATCGTCCTCTCAGCTGAAATCATTAACGCGCTGCAAACAATCGCCAGCCGCCAAAACAATCCCCTCGACCCCGTGGTCGTGACAGTCGGATCAATTCACGGTGGCACAAAGCACAACATCATTCCTGACGAGGTGAAAATGCAGCTCACCGTCCGCACCTATAAATCTGACGTGCGCGATCGCGTCATTGCCGACATCAATCGTATTGCCAAAGGCTGTGCCATCGCCGCCGGCATTCCGGAGGATCGCATGCCCATCGTTACTCACTTAAAGAATGAGTTCACCCCGGCCACTTACAACAATCCTGACCTGACCAAACGACTGGTCAGTGTTTGGAAAAAAGAACTCGGCGAACAAAACGTGGAAATGGTCGATCCGACCATGGGCGGAGAAGATTTCTCCGAGTACAGCCTTTCGGATCATTCGATTCCAGCGGTCGACTTTCATATCGGCGCGGTGGACCCGGCCAAGGTGGCCGAAAGCCAGAAGACCGGCGTGCCCCTGCCAAGCCTTCACTCGAGCAAATTCGCTCCTGTGCCCGAACCTACGATCCGTTTGGCGATCCTGGCGATGGACGCAGCGGTGCTGGACTTGATGAAGAAATAACTCCTCCCCGCGGTCAGGATTATCCCGTCGCGGCATCAAAATCCTGCCGTCTCGGACAGCTAGGCCCGGCTACGTTCTCGATCGACGAACGTTCCCATGATCCTGTCCCAGAAATTGAAGTAATGACCGTAGTTACAATGAAATTGCGAATGATGTAGGTCGTGGTGGGTAACGACATTGGAATAACGCAATAGCCAGTGATTCCGCATCTTTTCCGGGATGAACTCATGGCCGGAATGCCCGGCAGCATTCACCAGTTCGTCATAAAAAAGATAGGCCAGTAAAACGATCGGATGCATGGGTACAAACAGGACTAACAAGGCGAAGAAGCCAAATTGGAAAACTGTCTCCAGCGGCTGAAAAGAGAGAATGGCCCACGGCGTCGGCGTGATCGACTTATGGTGACGCGAGTGAAATATTCGGAACAACGCCTTCGTGTGCATCAGCCGATGAGTCAGGTAAAAATAGGTGTCGTGTAGAAACATCGCGACAAAGAAACTAACGGGCATCCACCACCAGGAATATCTCTTTGGATCGGTATAGAGGGCAGTGTGTCCAGCCTTCGCGACATGATAAAGGAGCAGGCTGTACAACGAAAATAGCAGGATCGCGGTCACTGAATCTTTTACTTCGCGTCGAACATCCTCCGGCGTGTGCCGTCTCGTTTGAATGCGCATCGCCTCGATTGATTCGTTGCGGCGCACGAAAAACAAATAGAAAAACAGACCAGCGGGGATCACATAAGTGATGATCAACAGGGTGAGAAAGATCGCGCCGTACTCGATTACGTATTTTCCGATCATCGAAGCCATCATAGTCCACCCGTCAATTTCATAAAGCAGCCATTTGTTTTCCCACTCGTGGCGATTTCTCCTGGCATCACGAAGGCGACCCGAATAACCGAACGGGCCCGTCTTGCGCCGGCCCTGTTCCCGTTAGAGACTAGCATCGTGAAAAAGAAACTCTCCCTCAGATACGTCGTCGTGGCTTTGACTCTTGGGGTCCTTGGATCGGCCTGGGCCGAGCCGTCATGGGAAACCGATTACAGGAAAGCCCAGGAACAGGCCAAGACGGGCAACAAACTCGTCCTCCTCGACTTCACGGGGTCTGACTGGTGCGGCTGGTGTATCAAATTGGATCGGGAGGTCTTTTCCAAGCCAGAGTTCAAGGATTACGCGAATAAGAATCTTGTGCTGGTTGAGATCGATTTTCCGCGGGCAAAAGCCCAGGCCGGTTCATTGAAGAAGCAAAATGAAGAGCTGGCTTCTCAATACGGAATACAAGGTTTCCCGACTATCGTTGTCCTGAATGGTCAGGGGAAAAAAGTCGGCGAGCTAGGCTATATGGAAGGCGGCCCGTCAGCCTTCATCGCGGAGTTAGAGAAGCTTCGTAAGGGTTAGTAAACTTCCCAGAGGAATCTCACGTCTTGGCCGGCTCCAAGGCTCGGTGTAAGGCGTCGGAGAGTTCACGCCGGCTAAACGGTTTCGGCAGCGCGCTCCGGAAACCGTAAGCCAGAAACCGCGACAACGCCGCCTCGTCGCAATAGCCGCTGCAGATAATCGCGGCCACGTTCGGATCGACACTGCGAAGCCGCTCGATGGTGGCGAGGCCACCCATCCCGCCGCGAATGGTGGCGTCGAGAATGACCGCCTGGAAATTTTCGCCCCGCCGCTGCGCCTTCTCGTAGGTGCGAATGGCCTCAAGTCCGTCGGGAACGGCCGTGACCTCGAAGCCGAGCGTGCTCAACAATTGCGAGGTCAGATCGCGAATGGCCGCTTCATCATCCATCACCAAGATGCGCTGATGATTCGAGCGCACCGTCCGCTCTGGAATTGGGATATCCTGATGAGCGACTTCGCCTTCAACCGCGGGAAGATAGAAAGCAAAAGTGGCGCCTTCATCTGAAGAACTCTCCAGCTGAAGAATTCCGCCGTGCCGTTTCACAATCGAATAGCTTATGGCCAAACCAAGCCCGCTTCCGAGAGGTTTGGTGGTGAAATAGGGGTCGAAAATCTTAGTGGCGTTCTCCTCCGAAATTCCCGATCCGCGGTCTGCCACCGTCACTTTGATATAGCGCCCGTCCGGAAGAACGCCCCCGGCGCGATCTTCCAGCAAGACATTGCGCGCCGAAATCCGAACGGTGCCGCCATGCGGCATGGCTTCGCGGGCATTGATCATCAATGCGTTTATAACCTGCTCGATTTGCGCCGGATCGACCTCCGCTTTCCAAAGATCTGCCGGCAAATCGATGTCCGAGCGCAGGTTCGACCCGTAAAGAGAAAACTCCGCCGCCTGTGAAAGCAGATGGGAAACCGATGCGACCCGCTTGAGCGGCGCGCCTCCTTTGGAAAATGTGAGCAGCTGGCTCGACAGATGGGCTGCATGCTGCGCTGCCTGGCCCGCCTTCGAGAGAAAGGAATGCAAACTTCCGGCTTCACTCGGGGTCTCAATTTGCGCGAGGCCGATGTTGCCGGAAATCACAGTAAGAATGTTGTTCAGGTCGTGCGCAATTCCGCCGGCCAATGTGCCTAACGACTCTAACTTGCTTGTTGTCAGCCGTTCCTCTTCCGTTCGCTTGCGTTCGGTGACATCACGAAAGAAAACCGAGAGTCCGGTGCCACTGGGGTAAGCGTGCAGCTCGAACCAAACCTGGTCGGCTGTATCGCTCGCTTCAAATTCAATCGCCACTTCCTCCGCCATAACGCGCCGGTAATTTTCCTCAAAGACGGTTCCGACCAACTCGGGAAATTCCTTCCAGATCTCGCGACCAATCAGGTCGTCGCGTTTTCGCGCCAGGAGCCGTTCGGCCTCCGGATTCAAATAGGTGAAAATCCAGTTTTGATTGAGGGAGAAGAAGGCGTCCGTCGTGTTCTCCAAAATATTCGTCAGTGTGCGGGCCGATTCGATGAGGGCGGCCCGGGCGTGATTACGCTCGGCCAGGTCCCGGATCTGACGTTCCGCAACCGACAGGCGAATGTTCAAGAGCGCGATATCGAGTGGTTTAGTCAGGTAATCGTTCGCCCCTGCGGCCAGCGCCTGTTCGAGGTCTTCGGTGTGGTCGCGCGCGGTCACCAGCAGGATGAACATCTCATCGCCATTCGCGGCTGTCCGTAACTCACGACAAAGATCGATCCCGCTCTGCCCTGGAAGCATCCAATCAAGGATCAAAAAGGGGTAACTCTGCGTCTGGAGCGCTTCTTTTGCTTCTTCGGCGCTTCCAACTCCGAGAACCTCGTGGCCACGCCGCTCCATCAGCCGCTGCAGGTTCAGGCGACTTTCCGGGTGATCTTCAACCAGCAATATCTTCATGTTTGGGCTCCGAATGTGGCTGGTTGGCGGGGAAAACGGGTATCACAGACTTCTGGGCCGGGCAGCGACCCGGGTCCCAAAGCAGCAGGGACTTTGCCAACGCCCCACCCCTTGGGCCGGCGACCTTGAGAAACGGCTCCCTCTTGTGGGCGGCTTGCGGAAAAACGGCCCTCTGCTACATACACGCATCCTGCCTTCCGCCATGCCCGTCCTGCGCCGCTTTGCATTCATTTTTTTTCTAATGGCAGCAGGTCCGGCCATTCTCGTTGGCGAGAATTCGGCCCCGGAAGCCGAGCCGGTGCAGACCAAACCAGCGGGCACGCCGGCACCGCGCCTGGTCTACAGCGATGTTCACGTGGATGAGCCTTATGTCGCTCTCACTTTTGACGATGGTCCGCACGCAACCCTGACGCCGAAGCTGCTCGATCTGCTCGCGTCCCGACACATTAAGGTCACGTTTTTTGTCCTGGGAGAATGCGTGGAGCAAAATCCGCAGGTCTTGCAGAGAGCCGCCCGCGAAGGACACGAGATCGCCAATCACTCGTGGTCTCACCCGCAATTGAATCGCATGTCCGACGAAGGCGTTCGTTCGCAGCTCAAACGGACGGACGACCTGATCAAATCGCTCATCGGCATTCGCCCGACCCTTTTCCGGCCGCCGTATGGCGCCTTGACGTCACGGCAGAAGAAGTGGATCCCCGAAGAATTCGGATACAAAATCATCCTCTGGGATGTCGATCCACTGGACTGGAAGGAGCCGGGGCCGGCAGCGGTGACGAATCGAATTCTAAAAAATACGCGCGCGGGCTCGATCGTTCTCTCACATGACATTCACCGGGGAACAATCGACGCCATGCCAGCGACGATCGACCAGTTGCTTGCGAAACATTATAAGTTCGTGACCGTTTCCGAGTTGATCGGCCTGGCCACCCCGGAACCACCGAAGCCTCCGCGCAAACCGGTCGCTTCCGGATCTAAGCCGACGACCACTCCGGTCGCCACAACCGGAATGTCGCCCGCGGCCGCGCCACAAGCTGCGGCACCCGCAGCAACGACGACCGCGTCGCCTAACCACTAAAGTGGTTGCCGAACAGTACTTGCAGCTTCGCGCCGACGTGGAAGGCGCGCTCGGGCGGCTTCTGAAGCTTGTGACGGAACTCCGGCGTCCACCCGATACGCTTGAGATCGTCCACTCGCTCCTGACAGACGTCAGGGAGCCACTGCTTTTCGTCGTCGTAGGCGAAGTGAAGTCGGGAAAATCGTCTTTGCTAAACGCACTTTTCGGCCAGGAATTCGCAAAGGTTGATGTGCTTCCGGCGACGGACAAGATCTGCATCTTCCGGCACGGCCCGGAGGACAAGACAGTCGAGGTTTCGCAGAACCTGATCGAGCGTTATCTGCCGATTCGTTTTCTCCATGATTTCAACGTGGTCGACACGCCGGGCACGAACACGATTGTCGCAGAGCACCAGACGATCACCGAAAACTTTGTTCCGCGGGCCGACCTCATCCTGTTCGTCTTCTCGGTCGTGAATCCGTGGACTCAATCAGCCTGGGAGTTCCTGAAATTTATCCAGCAAAAATGGTTGAAAAATGTCGTCTTTGTCCTGCAACAGGCCGACCTCCGGGAGCCAAGCGAGATCGATGTGATCCAACGCCATCTGCAGGACAACGCCATCCAGCGGCTCGGCTTCACTCCTCCGATTTTTCCGGTATCGGCTCGCAAAGCTCTCCTCGCGCAAACGGGGGCCGACAAGCAGAAGCTCTGGTCGGAAAGCGGATTCGAAGCTCTGCAAAGTCAGATCAACCAGGTCGTGCGCGAGTCCGAAACGCGCCTCCTAAAACTTCGATCGGCCGCGAAAACGGCGCGCGTGATTCTTGAGGAAACCATTCGCGAGATACAATCGGCCGTCGACGTAATCGCGCGGGACGAGGCGCGACTTGGACGAGTCGATCACATTCTGGCGGCTCGCAAGGAGCAGTCGGCCAAACATATTCAGCGTCTGGTTCAAGGTGTCGAGAACGCCTGTCAACAATGCGCCCGCGAAGGAGAGAAATCTCTCCAGGAACGTCTTTCCTTCTGGCGAACGTGGCAGATCATCTGGCGCCGCTCCGCCTGGCAGCGCGATTTCCAAATGCAGATGGAGATGAAACTGCGGCAAACGGTCGAGCCCCAGGTCGAGCAGGCGATTCAGATGCTCGAGACCGATCTGCGCGGGCTCTGGCCGCAGTTGAGTGACATGTTGCAAACGCTTTTCGAGCGAGACCTTCGCGAGCAACTGCCCCGCAACATCCCCGATTTCGCGAGACAGCGTCGCGAGCTCCTTCAATCGGTTCAACTGACCCTGATGGAACGCGCATCGGGCAAAATGATCGAGGAGAAGCTCACACAACTTTTCCAGGAAACCTCGGCTCGCCTCCGCATTCCAGCCGGTGTCGCCGCCGCCGGCGGACTGATCGCAGTTATCACCGCCATGAGCAGCGCCGCCGTGGCCGATGTGACCGGAGTTCTGGCGGCCTCGGCATTTATCGCCGGAACCTTCGTGGCGATCAGCCAGCGAAAAAAAATCCTCGCTTCCTACGACACGCAAATGCGCGCAAAATGCAGTGAGCTGGTCAACGGAATCGAGCGTCAGCTGTCTGCTGCGCTCGAATTATTCTATGCCGAAATCGCTTCCGCGTTTCACCCCGTGCAGGCCTTCTGCGTGGCCAAAAGGAAGCAGTTTGAGGCACCGCAAAAGCAGGCCGAGGAATTAAAAAAAGAATTCGAGTCGCTCGGGGCCCGAATTAGTTAGGCTATCGAGATCGTCCGACACCACCCGGCACCTCGGTTTGCCTGGCATCCTGAGCCTGCGCCGGCAGCGCTGACGATAAGGCGGCCCCTGCAGAATCCTTCGGCGCATTCCGCCGGCCCCAAAATGACATCCTAAGGAAGCACGCCTGCCGATCGCCCGGCTTACTTCTTCGCGCCGGTCGAGCGCTCGGCCAACTTCTGTTCCTGCTGACGCCGCGCGAGCACGAAATGGTTGTTATCCCCGTAGGTGCGCCACGGTCCCGGCGCGACGTCGCGTACTTCGACAAACTGCCAATCGGTCACATCAGTGGGCTGGAGACCCAGATAGTCACGCACGGCCGGTGAGACATCAAGACCAGCGCCGTGGTTCAGATTGGGTTTCGGACGTTCTCCCTGGAAAACATACTGGAAGTGATCGGTGCGAAACGGCCCGCAGTCTTCCCATTGCGCGTAAGCGGTGCGGTTTCCCTTTCGAATCGCAATCCAACGATGCTGACAGACCGATCGGCCCGGCTCAGTGTAAGACTGTTTGAACCAGGGAATCACCAGCGGCGCTTCCGGTTTCGTCTGGCCATGGGTGACATCGTTGTAGGGCAACGCGCAATAAAATGGATTTTGTCTCGGGGTGAATCCGACGGGAATATAATTGCGGCGCGACGACGAATCGGGCGTGTCGAACCCACCGTAACTGGACTGCCAGTTCGCATCCCATGAACTCTTGAAATTCGGTACCGGATTATTTCCACCGGCGGCTTCACCAATCCAGAAAACCGTGGTCACGATGTTCGTCTTCCACGGAAAACGAGTGGCGGCCGGACGCGAGGCCGTCGGAACAATCACCGTGGGCTCAACTTTCAGTAGAGCCTGCTCGCGAAGTTTACGGGCGTATTTGGCAAAGTCGGCCGCACTCTCATAGGGTGAGCCTGACTGAGCCCACACCGAAGAAATACTGGTGACTGCTACTAAAGAAATGACAACTATTCTACGCATTGGGCGGAATGCCGGTCTGTTTTTATCCGAATTTCCCCTCGGAAGCAAGGCGTTTCCCCTCTGGAAAAACCAGAGCCACCGAGGCTTATAGCCATCAGCAGCAATTATTCCGCGCCTCTACAGACGCGAAAGTTCCGTATCTCGTTCTCCCTGCGGACTTTGCGGATCCGGATGGTCCAGGGTGAAATGCAGGCCCCGGCTCTCTTTCCGGCTCAAGGCCGAATCCACGATCAGGGCCGCCACCGTCGCCAGGTTGCGAAGTTCTAACAGGTCGACCGAAACCTTGAAGTTCCAATAAAAGTCGTGGATCTCGCGCTGCAGGTTGCGCAAGCGCGCACTGGCGCGTTGCAGGCGTTTGCTCGTTCGAACGATTCCAACGTAGTCCCACATCAGGCGCCGGATCTCGTCCCAGTTGTGATAAATTACGACCAGTTCGTCGACATCCTGAACATCGCCCGAAACCCATTCAGGAACTTCGATGTGCCTGCTCGCGCGCGAAACCGGTTGGTCGCGCAAAAGCGCCTCCACGGCTCGATGGGCCACGACCAATCCTTCGAGAAGTGAATTGCTCGCCAGCCGATTCGCGCCGTGCAGACCGGTGCAACCCACCTCGCCGATGGCATACAAGCCTGGAAGGCTGGAGGCGCCATTGACATCCGTTTTGATGCCGCCGCATTGATAGTGCGCCGCCGGCACCACTGGAATCGGTTGCTTGGAAATATCGATCCCGTAGCGAAGACACGTTTCGTAAATGTGCGGAAATCGCTCCTTCAGAAACTCCGGACTTTTGTCGGTGATATCGAGGAAAACGCAGGCCGCGCCGGAGCGTTTAATTTCCGCGTCGATCGCCCGCGCGACAATGTCCCGAGGGGCCAATGCGCCGCGCGAATCGTAGCGCTTCATGAAATCTTCACCGCGCTGATTCCGAAGAATCCCGCCTTCGCCACGAACCGCTTCGGAAATCAGAAACGACTTCGCTTTTGGATGAAAGAGACAGGTCGGGTGGAACTGAATGAATTCCATGTTCGCGATCACCGCACCCGCGCGCCAGGCAATGGCTACGCCATCACCGGTGGCGACATCGGGGTTGGTTGTGTAGAGATAAACTTTCCCGCAACCGCCGGTCGCGAGAATGATTCTGTCGGATCGAACGGTTTCAACCTCCCCGGTTTTTTCGTCGAGCACGTAAGCGCCCAGGCATCGATCCTCGGTTGAAAATCCCAGCTTGCCCGCGGTAATCAGATCAACCGCCATGTGATTTTCCAGGAGCTCGACCTGAGGATGCCGGCCCAGCTCGCGCAGCAGGACATGCTCAATCTCTTTGCCGGTCACATCCTGGACATGGAGAACACGGCGCTTCGAATGGCCGCCCTCGCGGCCGAGGTCGAGCTCGCGATGACCGGAAACCTCTCGCTCATCAAATTGAAGACCCAGCTCGATCAATTCACGAATTCGCTCGGGCCCTTCCGTGACAATCGTCCGGACGACCGCTTCGTTACAAAGGCCGGCGCCGGCCACGATAGTGTCCTTCACATGGAGCTCGAAGGAATCTTCACCACTGGTGACGCACGCGATTCCTCCCTGCGCCCAGGCAGTATTGCTGTCCGCGCCTTTGCGTTTTGTGACCACCGCCACCGACCCGTGCTGGGCCGCTTTCCAAGCGAAACTCAGCCCCGCGATTCCGCTGCCAATGACGACGAAATCGTATTCCCTCATGAGATCAGGATGTTGTCGATCAATCTGGTTTTACCAAAAAAAACCGCCGCGGCCACAAGCGAGCCGGGCCGAACCTGACTGACAGGCTGCATCGTTAGGCTATCCACCAGCTCGACGTAGTCGATGCGGGCAAGCGGAACCTCTTCAATCAATTTCCGGACGTGATTCACGACCTTCGCCGCGGACTGTTCGCCTTCCCGGGCGTCGCTGGCGGCCTGCAACAAGGCACGCCGAATCACCGTCGCCTGCGTTCGTTCTTCGGGGTCCAGGTATTGATTGCGCGAGCTCATCGCAAGACCATCGTGCTCGCGCACTGTGGAAACGCCGACAATCTCCAGAGGAAAGTTCAGGTCGCGAACCATGCGTCGAATAATCGCCAACTGTTGAAAATCCTTCTCGCCGAATACCGCGATGTCCGGGCGCAGAATGTGAAACAACTTGGCCACCACCGTGCAGACTCCGCGAAAATGCCCGGGGCGCGAACGACCGCACAATTGTTCCGACAACGAAGTTTCTTCGACCGCAATCGATCGGTCGTCCGCGTACATCTCCGCCACGGACGGCCGGAAAAGAATGTCGACTCCGGCATCACGGCACAATTTCTCGTCGCGCTCGTCCTGGCGCGGGTAGCGTGCAAAATCCGATCCGGGCTCGAACTGAAGGGGGTTAACGAAAATACTAACGGCCACTTCGCCGCTGTTCGCCGCCTTGTCGCGGGCCACACGGATCAACTCCATGTGCCCCCGATGCAGCGCGCCCATCGTGGGAACGAGGACTCGCGGGCTGCGCAGCGGGGCTTCGCGCACCTGCCTGACGGTGGTCAAAATTTTCACGGCGATGGAAGGCGGTTAACCCAAATCCAGCCAGACAGCCTGACGCGCAAACCGGAAATTGGCGTGCTGCAAATTGCGCCAACCCGCCTGGCGAGCCAACTCGCGCAATTCTTTTGCTGAAAACGCTCGCGCCGCCGAGAGCCGTGCATCGTACCTGGTCATGGGAAGGCGAAACATGAAAGTCGTCAAAAGGAAGACACCGAGAGTCCCGAGCAATCCCCTGCGGAGGTCTGCAACCAAAACGTGTCGGCGACTCAGAGCAGCTGCGTGCGCGAGCACCCGCACGGCGTCGGTTTCGCTAAAATGATGCAGCACCAGCGAGCAGAGGACGATGTCGTACGTCGCGATGTCTCCCCAATCCCGAATATCGCCGTTATGAAAAGTGATTTCGGGATAATCAGCGCTCAAACGCCTTGCGATTTCCAGCGTCGGTTCCTGGCCATCGATCGCATCAATGGAAACAGAAGCTCCGATTTCACGGCTCTGTTGCGCCACTAATCTGGGGATGTCTCCGGAGCCTGTGGCGAGATCGAGGACGCGAAAGGACTTTCCGGCCACAAGCCATTGCCGCAAGAAATGCCGAATCAAATCGTAGCTGCCGAAAAGGCGATTGAGCTGTCTGAGATTGTGGAGATCCTCCTCGAGCGCCGCGGACAAAGGCTGCGGCCGGTCCATAATCTCCTTCACCGCTGGATCGAATCGCCGTTTCATCCGCAAAAACCTTCGGTGCGCGGCAAAGGTCCGCGCTTACGAACGAAGGAATGTGTTCCAGGATTCCGGCAGTGAAGCCGTCTCGACCTCGCTCGCGATTCGACCCTCGAATTCCGGATGAAACGACGTCGACGTGCCGTAAACCATGATCACGTCCTCGCTCCCCTCCACTCGCATGGCATGCGCGACGCCTGCCGGCACAACCAAGCCGGCGTTGTTGCGGCCTCGCCGGTTGTCGCCGTCGACAAAGAAACGCATGACGCGGCCCTCCAGGCCGGCGCGCGCATCGCGCAGCAGTATTTCCACGCGGCCTTGGACGAAAAAAATCACGTCCCACTGCTCTTTCTCATACGGACGCGACGCAATATTCGCTCCCGCCTTGGAAAACATTTTTTTAAACCATTCGGCGGCGTCGGTGCCGTTGGGAATGCTCGGCGGATGGATATGAAAACCCTTTGCACTCCCGGCGAACATCCTCGCCGAGGCCCATTGAGCCGGCCAAAGCCCGATCTCTTTCATGACACCTTCATCGCGGCGAACAAATTCGCCAAAGACTCCACGGTGAGGTTGCGCGTGGACTGTTCGGGCGAAGACTTCGACCCCCGGAATCCATGCGGCTTGCAAAGAGGCTTCTTTCCGATCGACGGAAAGAAGCTCGCTCGCTTCCACTCCCGGTTCCCGCAGCCGCGCTGCCAGTGTGGTTAATGAGTATTCCCGCGTTTGCAACAGCGCCCGTGCTTCGGGGGTGATACCTTCCCACAGTTTCTTGTCCGGCTTGTTCATATTTTGAAGTGGAGTGCGCCTAACGATTTCTGCTGTCCCAAAGCGCTCACCCAGCAGCTTTCAGGCTGGCACATTATATTCATTGAAGGTAAACGCAGGCAAATTAACCTTCATCGTCCCGCGATGAACCGTCTTTTGCTTTGCTCCATCTTTTCCCAGCGCGGCCCTCAGCCGGCGCGCAGGTTTGTTGAACGTGGAAAGATGAACGCGTCCCCTTGATGCGCGATTACTGGCTCTACGTCCTTTATCGCGCCGCGATCGCGCTTCTCACCGCCTTTCCGCTTTCGTTCGTTTTTCGGCTGGGTCGATTCGGCGGCTGGTGTTCATGGCTGCTGCTTAGGCGCTATCGGCGCCTGGCCGTTCGCAACCTCGCGATCGCTTTGGGAGATTCGAAGTCGCGCCCAGAGCTTCGCCAAATCGCCCGCAGCCACTTTGAGCAGCTCGGAGCAAACATTCTCAGCAGTCTCAAGCTGGGCACAATGCCAGTCGAGGAAATCGAGAAACATGTCCAGGTCGAGAACCTCGACTTGCTCCACAAACACCTGCGCGCGGGACGTCCGGTCATCCTCCTTCTGGCGCATCTCGGCAACTGGGAATTGTGCGCTCAGCTGATGCCGAAATTCATCGGCTACGCCCGAAACGCGACCGTCTATCAGAAACTGCGCAACCGCCGCATCGACCAACATCTCCGAACTCTGCGCGGGCGCGCCGGCGTCGAACTCTACGACCGCGAGGAAGGATTCAGCCGGCCCATTAAACTGCTGCGAGGCGGCGGAGCCATCGGCATCCTGTGCGATCAACACGCAGGCGACAAAGGGATCTGGGTTCCCTTTTTCAACAAACTCGCGTCGACCACACCACTGCCGGCGTTGCTCGCGAAACGCACCGACGCTGCTCTCGTCGGCATCGCGTTCTACACTGCGGGCACAGCCCGCTGGCGCGTCTCGGTTGGGCCGGTCATCGAGCCACAAAAAAATCAGAGTATCGGCGACCTAACGAGTCGCGTTAACGGAATCGTCGAGGAACAGATAAGATCGGCGCCGGCCGACTGGTTCTGGGTCCACGACCGCTGGAAGACCCCGCGGCCAAACTTCCTTCTCACCCGCTACAAGCGGGGCATTTATTCCCCGAACAGCGCTGCTTCCTTGAAACCGTTTCGCCTGCTGGTGCGATCAAGCAACTGGCTCGGCGACGCCGTCATGAGCATTCCGGCCGTCCAGGCGATGAAAAAGGGCCGGCCAGACTGCCGGCTGACGATTGTTTGCCAATCGAAGCTTCTGCCGCTCTGGAAAAGAGTCCCGGAAGTCGACGACGTCGTGAGCATCGAAGATCAATCCATTTTTTCCACGGCGCAGGCCATTCGATCAGCCGGACCATTTGATGCCGCGGTGCTGTTTCCCAACTCCTTGAGGTCAGCCCTGGAAGTCAGGCTCGCAGGAATCCCACTGCGCGTGGGCTATCGCGGCCATTCACGGTCCTGGTTGCTCAACCAGATCATTCGGAAACGCCGCGATACCGGACGCGTCGAACATCAGGCGAGGACTTTTCTGCGCATCGCGCACGAGCTCGGAGCGGACATCGCAACTTCGCGATTCGCACAAAGATCCTCACGCGAGGCGACCAAGGAGAGGCTTCGTCTGGCCATCTGTCCTGGGGCCGAATACGGTCCCGCCAAACGATGGCTCGCGGAGAGGTTCGGAGCCGTGGCCGCTTCAATTTCGGCTGCCAAATCAGTCCAGTGGATGCTTTTCGGAACGGCCGCCGACGCTGCGGCCGGCGAGATTGTAGCAACCGCACTGGGAGAAAGCGCGGTCAACCGGATCGGCAAAACGTCGCTCGAAGAATTGATCACCGAACTTCAGTCGTGCCGCCTCCTCCTGACAAATGACACCGGCACGATGCATTTGGCCGCGTTTCTCGGGATCCCCACCGTCGCCATCTTTGGCTCGACCGAGCCCTTGAAGACGGCGCCGCTGGGCGACGGTCACGTAATCGTCCGGCACCACGTCGAATGCAGCCCCTGCTTCTTTCGCGAATGCCCGATCGATTTTCGATGCATGAAAGCCGTCACCGTCGAAGAAGTGACGAAAGCTGTCCTATCCATTCTTAAAGAATAGCTGCCGCCTGGCTCCGGCGCGCTTGCTTTCAATAGCGCATGCACAATGATGTCGCGGAATGGCGCCCAAAGACACGCCGCGAATCCAGACCGACCTGCAGGTTATGTTTTTCGACACCGATTGTGGAGGTGTCGTGCATAACATTGCCTACCTGCGCTTCATCGAGATCGCACGGACGCTCCTCGCGGAGGAGCTCGGGATGTCTTTAACTGAGATGACGGAAACGCAGCGATACCCGGTGGTAGTCCGGACGGAAATCGATTATCGGAGAGGGGCGCGACTGGGAGATCGGCTGACGGTCGAAGGCTGGCTCGAACAGGTTGAGCGAGCGCGTTTTTGGTGCGCCTTTCAGATCGTCCGGCCGGCCGACAACACTTTGATCGCGACCTGCCGGCAACTGCTCGCCCTTGTGCAGATGCCCGCAGGCGCCGTCATTCGTCTTCCTAACGAATGGGAAAAGTATCGCGGGGGCGAACCGGCGAAGAGCGCGAGAACCTAACATGGTCGCCGGAACCCAGGTTCTCCGATTTGAAGAGACTTTGATCGAGCCGACGGCGCTTCCGCCGCCGCCGATCCGGCATGCGCTCTTCGTCTTGTTGCTGGCTCTCGCAGCCATCCTGCATGCCGCCACCGCTGGCAGCGGCGATCTTTTTAACGAAACGGACGGACAATACGCGGGCGCCGCCAGGGAGATGATCGAAACTCACCAATGGGCCCTGCCGACTAACAACGGAATCGCGCGATTGCAGAAACCGCCGTTGGTCTACTGGCTCATCATCGTTTCTTACAAGATTTTTGGCGTGAGCGTTGCCGCCGCGCGGCTTCCCATCGCCTGCGCCGTCGTGGCCACGACCGCTCTCACTTTTCTGATTGGCGAGCGTCTCCGGAACTATTGGCACGGATTTCTCGCCGGGCTGATTTACCTCACCTCCGCGGGAACGTTCCTGCTCGGGCGAATCATCATGCCTGAGCCGGTGCTCAGCGCCCTCATCGCGGGAGGCGTTTTCTGCGCAATCTGCGGGTATCAGGGCAGGAATCAGCGAGGCTTTTGGTATGCTGGTTTTTGGATTTTCGCGGCTCTGACTTGCCTAACGAAAAGCTTTGCCGGCCCTTTCTATTTGCTCGCGATCGTTGCCCTTCTCTGTGCCTGTTACCGCCAGGCGCGGCAACGGTTCGGTCCGCTGTTTCGATGGTATTACTGGCTCCTCTTTCTTGTCCTGGTGGCGCCCTGGTATGCCTGGACACACCATTATTATCCGCAGCTTTTTCATCGTCTCGTGATCGACGACTGGCGCAGTCGGATTTTCGGGGATGCCGATGACGTGCCCCGCTGGCAGTTTTTGATCCTTCACCTTGCCTGGTGGTTTCCGTGGTCGTTGCTTCTACTGCCGGGCCTTGTCATCGGATGGCGTCGCGTGTTCCGGTGGAGGGAAATCGAGTTTGCCGAAGCCGTGCCCCTTCTCTGGATGGCGGTGATCATGATTCCGGCCCTGCTCATCGGGCAGCGTCAGGATTATTACTCCATGGGCATGTGGAGCGGGTTCGCCCTGTGGGCCGCAACCGTCTGGGGCCGCCTTTCACGCGGCTTGCAGACTGCCGGAGCCGTTCTGTTAATAGCAGTCGGGATTTCGTTAGGGGCTCTCACACTTTTGAGCATGCATATCCAATCGAATAACGGCCGCTGGGGCGCAGCGGTCGATCGCTTCAGCGCGTGGGAGGCCCTCGAGCAGATCCCGCGGGGCGTCTGGCATGCCTTTTGGCCGCTCGCCACCGCGGCGTTCACTGCCATTTTGCTTTTCGGGATTCTTGCTGCCTGGTTTGCTTTTCGAGGACGCGAACGCCTGGCCACAGCCATGGTCGCAACCGCGATGATTCCAACCGGGCTTGCCATGATTGAAGGAGTCGCGCGCGTGGCCCCGTATTTTTCACTGGCCCCGGTCGCCCGGTTCATTAACGAACGTCCGGTCAAAGGCGAAGTCATATACGAAGGCTCTCTTCATCAGGGAAGCAGCCTGGTTTTTTACCTGCGGCAGAAGTTCTATCTCGTGAACCGACCCACGGACGACGACTCCTTCGTTGGGGTCGATTCAGGGAACATCGAGCTGGATGAAACAGCCGTGCTCGCAAAATGGGCTGAGCCTGATGTGATTTATCTGATCACTGATCAAAGCCGCTTGCCTCACTGGCAAAAAGTGATCAACGATCGTTTTCATATTTTTCACCAGGTGACAGCCTCCGGAAGTTTCGTAGTGCTAAGCAACGAGCTGTAGATTCGTGAAAAGCCCGGCCCCCGCTGGGCGGATTTGAAAAATCGCCCGCACGGGCTACGGTGCTCACTCATTTTCCGGAAAGGGACCAAATATGTCACAGCATCGCAGCCTCAAGGGGACAAGCACCATCGCAGCCAAGCGCAACGTTCTGAAGCGTTTCGAGCGCGTTGAGCTTTTGAAGAAGCGCGGGCAGTTCAAAGAGGGCACCAAAGTCATCGGATTGCCCAAGACCAAGCCGGACGTTTAAGCGGTTTGGCAATCGGCGACGATTTCGTTCGCCTTTGGTGATATCTTCGCGCGGCCATGCGATTGAATCGATACCTGGCCGCGGCCGGTCTCGGGTCGCGGCGACATTGCGACGAGCTGATTCAAAGCGGTCAGGTTGCAATCAACGGCCGCGTTTGCACGGACTTTAGCGCTCAGCCCGACGAGCAGGACCACGTCAAGGTCAACGGTCGCCGGGTTCATCTCACGGAATCCCAAACAATTGTTCTCTACAAGCCCTCCGGATTCGTCTGCACGCGAAAGGACCCTCACGTCCGCGATACCATCTACGATCTTCTCCCGCCAAAACTCGCGAAGCTTTTTAACGTCGGACGCCTGGACGCCCAGACCGAGGGCCTGATCATCCTAACGAATGACGGCGAACTTGCCCAGCGTCTCACTCACCCTCGTTACAAAGTCGAAAAGGAATATGACGTCATTCTTGATCGAGCATGGGATCCGGAGCTGGAGCAGAAGCTTTTGCGCGGAATTTTACTCGACGGACAACGCGCGCAATTCGCCCGGATTCGCAGAAAAACCAAGGCGCACCTGCAGGTGATCCTGAAGCAGGGCTTGAATCGGCAGATTCGCCGAATGTTTGAGGCCGTCGGTTATCAGGTAAAACACCTTGCGCGCACGCGGATCGGCCTGCTTCGGCTGGGCGATTTGCCCCGGGGTCACTGGCGTCCTTTGACGCGCCGCGAGCTCGATTCCCTAACGATCAAACCAAATGCAAATCGATAACTGCGTGGCCTTGATCACAGGCGCTTCCGCCGGCATCGGCCGGGAATTCGCGCGCCTGCTGGCTCCCCGGACCAAAGCGATCGTGCTGATCGCTCGGCGAGAAGACAAGCTCCAGGAGCTGAGCGCGGAGTTGAAACAAATCAATCGGCATGTCGAAATCTACCTGCGGGCCCTCGATCTGAATGAGAGGGAGCAAATCGCTGCTTTGCCGTCCTGGCTAAAGGAGAACAACCTTTCGGTCGATCTCCTGATTAATAACGCGGGACTCGGCGACATGGGCACCTTCGCAACGAGCGATCCGGGAAGAATCCAGCAAATGCTGGATGTGAACATCAGCGCCCTCACGCAACTGACCCGACGGTTGCTCCCGGAAATGGCGGCGAAAAAGCGGGGCGGAATTCTGAATGTCAGTTCTTCGGCCGGGTTTATTCCGATTTCCGGGTTCGCGGTTTACGCGGCCACAAAGGCTTACGTCAATAGCTTCTCCGAGGCCTTGCGCGCAGAAGTTGCCGGCGACGGCATCAGCGTTTGCGCACTTTGCCCGGGTCCGGTTCACACGGAATTCAGTGAAGTGGCCCAAAGACCCGGCGGCCCGGCACAACCGGGTGCTCCCGAGTTCGTCTACGTTTCTGCAACCGAAGTCGCTGCCGCCGGATTGGATGCGATCGAACACGACCGCCCCCTGGTGATCCCCGGGGGCGTGATGAAGGTGGCGATGTTCATCACCAGACTCGTTCCACTCTGGCTCAACCGGCTATTGGCCAAAGCCACAGCGGGGCGCAGAGGTAGGGCGCTCGATTGAATGTTAAGCCGCGGCGCAGGGCAAACGTGTGCCCACGCACCGATCACTGATATTTCACGGAGCAACCATACGGCTTGGTGTCCGAATTGGTTACCGATTTGCCCGCCAGCGCTTCATCAAGCGCCTGCTTCACGTAGTTTGTCGAACTTGGAATATCAGCAGGGTTCGGTGTGCGTTTGCTGTCGATCGCACCTTCGTAAACCACCTTGCCCTCCGGATTGATGACGAACATGTGCGGCGTGTTCTTGGCTCCATAAGCCCGGCCAACTTTTCCGTCCGGATCCAAAACCAGGGCCGTCTGATGCCCTTTCCATCCGCCGATGATTTTCTCGGCCTGTTCGGCGCTCACATTGCCTTCAGCTCCGGGCGCTGACGAATCGACGCTCAGCCAAACAACACCTTTGCCGGTATATTCCTCCTGCAATTTTTGCATGTTGCCGCTGCCGTAATGCTTCTTCACGAAAGGGCATTCGGGATTAAACCATTCGAGAACAACGAATTTTCCTTTGTACTGCGACAGAGTCTGAGTTTTTCCTTTTGAGTCGGGCGCCGAAAAATCCGGTGCCGCGCTTCCGACCGGCGGCGAGTCGAGCGCCATCAGTGCGGAAACGGCCAGAGAACTAAGGACTGCGGTGAAGACGAATTTTTTCATGATCATTGCGTAGCGATTCTGTGTGTCAGGTTTTCAAGTTTGTCGAGGACCATCCCCTTCGTGAGAAGTTCCGGGAAGACGATCGGCTCGATGTCTTTCCCTGGGTAGAGCACATACAGTGGGACACCCGGCCGGCCAAAATGTTGCAACAATTTCGTGATCACGGGATCGCCATTGGTCCAGTCGGCGCGGAGTTTGGTGACCGAGTGGGCTCTGAAGGCATCACGCACTGAGGCGCTCTCGAGCACGCTTGCTTCATTGAATTTACAGGTAATGCACCAGGCAGCCGTGAAATCGACAAACACAACGTGGCCCTGTTCGAGTTCCGTCTGAAGCCGCTCCGGCGTGAAAGCCTGCCAATCGCCCGCGAGCGCGCTCACAGATGGAGAAAGCGTCGATGACGCGAATTTGTTCCCAATAAAATAATAACCACCGGCGACGAGGAAAACGACCATGAGCCCAAAGGCCCAGGCGCGTGAAAGGCGCGATGCGGTTGGAACGACGAAAACTCCCTGCATCCAGCAAACCAACGAGACGACCAGAAGAAAAGCGGACGCCCAGGTGAGCGCTTCCAAGCCACGCTGTGCGCCGAGGACGTAAAGCAAAAAGATCAGAGTCGCCAAAAGCAGGAACCCCATCAGTTGTTTCACGTGCAGCATCCACGAGCCCGGCTTGGGCAGGAGGCGGAGCCACGCCGGCTGCGCGCAGAGAATCACATAGGGCGCACTCATTCCAGCCGCGATGGCTACGAACATGGCCAGAATCACCGGCGCGGTCTGGGTGAAAGCGAACCCGAGCGCCGTCCCTAGAAACGGCGCTGTGCAGGGCGTCGCCAGGACGGTCGCGAAAACTCCCTGAAAGAATGAGGCCCCAAATCCTTCCGACGCGGTCGCGCCTAACAAGCCGCGATTAATTGCCTGCGGAAGCGAGATTTCGAAGACTCCCAGGAGATTCAAGGCGAAGACGAGAACAACGCCGCTCATTCCAAGAACGAAATACGGGTTCGTGAATTGGAGTGCCCACGTAATCTGGTGTCCGGCGTGCCGCAGGAAAATCAGAACGAGCGCGAGACCGACAAACCAGGCGAAAATTCCTGCGGCGAAAAAGAGGCCGCTCTGAAAAATTCGTCTTCGACTCTGGCCGGCATGCTGCACGAACCCAAAAATTTTCAGAGAGATCACCGGGAGCACGCAGGGCATCAGGTTCAGGATCAAGCCACCGAGAAAACCAAAGAAGAGATAGGCCGCGAGACCGCGACGACCGGGAAGCATTTGCATGGCGCCGGAGTCACCCGAGATCCCCCCGGTTTCGCGAATCGTTAGGCCGACACGATCGCTTCCGTCATCCTGTTGTCCGTAGACGATCAGCCCGGGGAGCGAGCTGGCTCCCTCACTTCCGGACTCGAGAGGGATGCGAAAAACTGCTTCCTCCCCCGCGCGCGATTGCAGTGCCGGATGCCCAACGACAACGCCGGTTTCAGGCGACGGATAAAAATCCAGTAAATGGGCCCGCGTGAAGGCAGGGCTTTTCGCCCGAAGCAGCAGCGCATGATCGGCGCGCTCCCATTTCACGGACAAACTGTTGTCCGCCCGGGGTTCCATCGCCTTGTATCGCGCGAAAATGTCCGCATTTGCAGAGCCGGCCTCCCGTCCCACCGGAAGACTCAGCGCCACAAGCCCGCTTCCGGGAATGCAGATCCTTTCGCAAACAAGCCAGTTCGCGTCCGCCGAAAGTTTGATCGTTTGATCCGTCAGCGATGCCGGCGGAGTGAGTTCCTGGGTTAAGAGAACCTCGTCGTGATACCCGTAGGTTTTGATATCGCCTGGATCGTCGAATTTCAGCGGGACAGGCCACTTGAGTTCTCCAGCCTTCCAACCCGGAGGAAGATGCCACTTCAATTCAATCGGGATTCCGGCGTCCCCGGAATATTTCCAGTAGGTGTGCCAACGCGGAGCGATATGGAGAAGAAGGCCGGCTTGAAAAGGTTTCCCCGGCACGATCGCAGCCACATTAGCGACCAACTCCGCTTTAACCAATTCGCGGCCTTCGTAAACCTGGGCGCGCACCGGACTGCCAACGAACAGAGCCATGGCAAAGGCAGCAATTCCAGACCTGGAGAGGAGATGGCGCATGAGAGAAGTAACCATTACGACGAATCGAGGGCAACGATCCGACTTTGACTGGCTCGGCGGGTGCTCCGTTCACAGTTTATGGGAAAAACTGCTGTCGTCCTCTTAGCCGTCGGACTCGGCGGCGTTTTTTACTATCAAACGCATCACTCAACTCCGTCGGAGCAACCGGAAAAACCGGTCGCCTTGGCTCGGCTTAGCGAGACCGCCAAACCGCCGCTGCCGGCCCAGCCATCGGAGCATAACTGGATGAAACGCTCGCTTGATCGCGCATCGGACGTCGCGCATCAATCACGCGAACGGACCAAGGCGAGTCAGGATCCTTGATCACAGGAAACGGTTTTCGCTTCCTTGAAGAACTCGCGCGCCAGCGCGCGATAAATTTACTGCAGCTGTTTTAGTCTCGTTGTGACAGCTGCCTTGAAGGCGTCCGAGGTCATCGGCGGCTCGAAGGTGTTCGCTGCTTCACCTTCTTCGGCGGCCGTGCCGAGGCGTGCCACTTGTCTGACCGGTTGACCCTCATTCTTCGTCACAATTTCAGTGCCTGAGGTATCACGCTGCAGCTTGAAGCGGCCGTGCATGATTCCCACCAATGGAATCGCCTGGGTGCCGTTGTTCTCGACAAAGAGAATGTCATGATCACCCACGTTGAACACCGGGGCGTCGCTGATGCCCATGGAATCTTCACCGACCGTGCCGCCATACATCCGCATGACATACGACTCGCCCGGCGTGCCCTTGAGACTTTCCTCAACCCGGAAGGTCACATAGCTGTCGATATGGCGATTAGCGCCTTCACCTGCCCACTGTGACCGAACATTAGTGACGGTGCCTTGGAAAATCAGTTGCGCCTGACTAACGAGCTGATCGAAGGACGGCGGTATTACAGTCGTGGCTGTCGCGGTCGCGTTCAAGGCGATGACCGACGCAGCGCAAAGGAGGAAACGTGAGATTTTCATAGTTGTTGGCCTAACGAAAAATTATCTACTGACGGTAACACTCGCCGCTTTTGGCGTTCCCAGGACGTATCCGGTGCCCGAGGTCAGGGTCATCGTGGCCGTCTTGGCCGTACTTGGCGGGGTCGCTTCCCGTAAAACGATAGTGCCAGAAGCGGCATTCGCCGGAATCGAGAAGCGATTAAGGCTGAGGGTGTAATTCGTCCCGCGAACCGCCGTTCCGCTCATCAGATAGTTGACCGTCAAAGCTGGGTGGCCCGACGCCGGCGAAACCGTGCAGGTCAGCGTGGAAGTGCCACCGGTATGGATGCTCGACGAAGAAACCGACAAAGTAACCGTGTAGCCGTGCGGCGTTGGTGTCGGAGTCGGGGTCGGTGTTGGGGTCGGTGTTGGCGTCGGAGTCGGTGTTGGCGTCGGAGTCGGTGTTGGCGTTGGAGTCGGTGTTGGCGTTGGAGTCGGGGTCGGGGTCGGAGTTGGGCTTGAGCTTGGAGCGCCATAGAGGCTCTGGGCGCCGGCGATATCGTCTGTCGCTGGCAACTCCACCGCGCTCATGACCGAATTCATGATGGCCGTCACCTGCTGGCCCGCGCTATCAGGGTGATTCAATCCAATGGCGTGACCGAGTTCGTGGATCAAGACACGTCGAATTTCGCCGATGGCGTAGCCGGTCGGCCCGAAGCGCAATCCGCCGCGATATGAGTCCCAGTTCTGATGATTGTTAAACAAAATGTCGGCTTCGAGTGTGTGGCCGCCGCTTGAAGACCATCCAGTGATGGCGAGGGTATTGGACCCGAAAGAACTTCCGAAAAATGTGCTCGCGAAGGCGACCGTGTTAATCCGATCACCCTGGCTGACCGGGGCGCTCGGGTTTGTCGCCATGGTAAGACGGACGCGTTGCACGTTGACGTTCCAGGCATCTCCCGCAGGCGTCGCCGCCACATCCCAGGAAGTGTTTCCGTCCAAAAGGGTCCGACCCGCGCTGCCGAGAGCCAGCTGGAAAGTCGGGGTGGAGTTAGCCGCCCAACTCGATCCGGTTAAAACGTAAGCCTTGGCCGGGATCACAAGGACCAAAGCTAGGACAAGGACGAAGCTCAGCGCCGCTCTGAGGAGCGGGGAACGGCGGGGGGCGCAAAGAAGTCTCATTATAATTTCTATAAGCACGTGGCGTGCACACCCGGCGCGGAAACTTTGAGAAAAATGGCCAGGTCTCACTGCAATTCCGTTACGAGCGCGGAAGTTGTCCCATAATCCGAAAACTTGTCAATCTTTTGGCGTAAAATCGCGACGGAACTAGGAATTAGGGGACAATGAAAATTTGACCTGAATAGGGATCCTTCACCTTGCTTCCAGGCGGGTAGCCACTGACATCAACGTATTTAGTCGGCTGCGATGGGCTGAAGACGTACCCTGGCTTATCCGGAACCGGCTTTGCCGTTGCGAAGACGGCCGGTTGCGCTGGCTTTAGTGTAGGCGAAGCCAAAACGGCGGTCCCACTCTTTCCGGATGGCGAAGATTTTTTTGCCGGGGACGGACTGGGGTGAGGCTTCTGCCGCGAATCTCGCCGAGGCGAAGGGCTAGCCAACTTCGAATGTGGCAACGCGTGCGCGGCAGGTTTGTGTGCCGGCGAAGGCGTCGTGGGCAGTGGAGGAGGCGGAACGGGCGTCGGGGTCGGCGTTGAACGATGAAACAAACGAAACGGCGCTGTCGCCACGTCGTAAGACCCGACCGCGGTCTGATGGACAACCTCACATGCAGTCAGACCGAACGACACGAGGACAACAAACCTCAGCATATGTCGCACGTGCACGTTCCCTGGCATCGGAGAATTGTCTTCAGTCACATTGCCCATATCAGGTCTAAATCGATTCCTCGAGGTCCCGCGCAAAGTCCTTAATAAATTTCGGATCGGTGGCCCACGAACACATCAGCCGATAAACGCCCGGCTCGAAAAAATTGTAGAAGCGCCATCCTGCTCGCGTGATCCGATCATACACGCCGGCCGAGAGCGAGACGAAAACCTCATTGGCCTCCACCGGGAATATGGGCGGCTCATTTGTGATCCGGCGCAGTTCCGCAGCCAGCGCAGTCGCGCAACCGTTGGCATGCCGGGCATTCGCCAGCCAGAGGTCGTCATCGAGCAAAGCGAGCCACGTTGCCGCGAGAAATCTCATCTTCGAAGAAAGCTGCCCGGCCTGTTTCAATCGATATTCGAATTCGCGCGCAAGTTCCTTCCTGAAAAAGATGACCAACTCGGCGTTACCGCCGCCGTTCTTGATTCCGCCAAAGCTCATGGCGTCGATTCCAAGGCGCCAGCTTAGGTCGCTCGCAGACTTCCCAAGGGTGGCCGCGGCATTGGCAAACCGAGCGCCGTCGAGATAAACCAGCATGTCCGCGCGATGCGCGACCTCTGAGAGCGCGGAGATCTGGTCCGGCCGATAGACTGTACCGTATTCCGTCGCCTGCGTAAGGCTCAGCACCCGGGGCTTGTGAGAATGGAGGTCTCGAAATCGCCCAATGATCTTTTGAAATTCATCCGGATCAACTCGGCCCTCCTCGCCTTCGGCTAGAATCAGTTTTGCGCCACCGGTAAAGAACTCGGGAGCCCCGCACTCGTCGGTTTGAATGTGAGCATGTCGATGACAGACGATTCCGTGATACGGCTGGCAAAGCTGCGCCAGCGCCAGTGAGTTGGCCGCAGTGCCGTTAAAAACAAGGAACACCTCGCAGTCGGTCTCAAAAATTTCGCGAACCCGATCGCACAAGCGACGGGTGAAATCGTCCTCTCCATACGACGCGACCGATTCTCGATTAGCCGATTCAATCGCTTTCAGCGCTTCGGGACAAAAGCCGGCGGTGTTGTCGCTGGCAAAATCGAAGCGCGCTCGCCCTGCTTCCATGGGCGTAGCTAATACGCGATGAAGCCGGATAGCGAAAGCGCGCGCTTGCGGTCGTTCGAACCAACGCTCGGCAAATGTCCCGCCCCAAAATTGGCACAGCGGGAGACGGGATAGATACAGCGCTCTACGATCGGAAGAATTTGTCTGACGGACCCGAGCCCTGGGCCTCAGCATCCGCCAGACAAATCACCTCTACTTGCTCCCCAAATTCTTAGGTGCAGCCGCGCAAAAGGAAAATCAGCAGCAGAACCGGAACCGGAATGCCAATCAGCCACAGGAGGATGTATCCCATGGCTCCCTTTTCATTACGTCGATGGATTAATTTCATAGCGTGCTTGAACCGCCTTTCCCCTCTCTTTCGGATGTCAGCGCGCGGGTGATTGTGTTGGAATAAAAATTTTCCGCGTAACCGGGAAAATTTTTAGAACGTCGCTCCCGGAAACGCGCGACCAAAGTTGGCCGACAGCTTGCGGAAGAGGCTTCTCGCATGCAGCTTCTTTTCCCTGTCGCTTAACGAAACCGCCTGATGCCATGAGTGATCTTCAATCGAACGTGGAACGGCGAGGCCGGCGTATTTTTGAGCTCGTCGACCGAAACCCGGAATCGATCTTTAGCAAAGCCGGCTTCTACCAGCGCATGATGGCTCTCTCGATGCGGGACGAGCATTTCAAAGTGCAAATGTTTCGTTTCGTCGATGTGCTCGCTTCCTTGCATCGCGGCGGAGAAATCGTCCGGCACCTCGAGGAATATTTCGCCGACATGAGGAACGGCTTTGCCCCTTTTGTGCAGACCGGCGTCACCATGGCCAAGCTCGCTCCCTGGGTCAGCGGCCAGTTTCTTCGCTGGAACGTTTCCGGCATGGCCCGACAATTCATCGCCGGAAAAAACCCGCAGGACGTCATGAAAACGCTGCGGCGCCGCCGGCGACAGCGCATCGGTTTCACCGTCGATTTGTTAGGCGAAGCGGTCGTTAGCGAAAAAGAAGCCACCGAATACACGGCACGCTGTTTCGCTCTCCTGGAAGGCCTGGTCGCGGACACGCGCGGCTGGACAGACCCTCTGGGCGAAAATTCCGAGCTCTTTCCGGTGGTAAACGTCTCGGTTAAGATTTCAGCTCTTTATTCGCAGATGAACCCGGCCGATCCAGCAAATGCGATCGCTCATCTGGCTCCAAAATTGAGGCCTCTCATCCGTCGCGCGCGCGAGCTGGGCGCCTTCATCAATTTCGACATGGAGAGTTACGCGCATAAGAACACCACTCTTGAACTCTTCAAAACCTTGTTTACCGAACCGGAATTTCGGGATTGGCCGCATGCCGGGATCGTCGTTCAAGCCTATCTGCGCGATTCCGGCAAAGACCTCGGAGAACTCATCTCGTGGGGTCGCAGTCGAGGCACTCGTTTCACGGTTCGCCTGGTCAAAGGCGCCTACTGGGACTACGAACGGATCAAGGCGCATCAGAACGGCTGGATCGTTCCGGTCTACGAGCAAAAGGCGGCGAGCGACGCTAATTTTGAAGACCTAACGAGAGTGCTCCTGGAAAACGAGAGCATCGTCACGTCAGCCTTCGGTTCTCATAACGTCCGCAGCATCGCCCACGCACAAGCCGTGGCGGAAGAGTTGGGCATTTCGAAGAGCCGTTTCGAATTCCAGCTCCTTTACGGAATGGCCGGCCCGATCAAACGCGCCCTCGTCGACATGGGATACCGCGTTCGGGAGTACTGCCCGGTAGGCGAGCTTCTGCCGGGAATGTCCTACCTCGTTAGGCGGCTTCTTGAGAACACTTCGAACGAAGGCTTCCTGCGCGCCAAGTTCTCCGACAATGCCTCCGAAGCCTCGCTTCTGCGAAACCCCGAGGACCTGGTAGGCCGAAATGGCGCAGCCCCTCCCGCGGGGTCAACCTTGCTGGAGCGGGGCTCAAATGGAGCCGGCACCACGCGCGAAACTCCTGCCGGTGATACCTACGAAAACGCTTCGTTAATCAATTTTGTCTACCCAGAAGCGCAGGAGAAAATGCGAAGCGCTCTCGCTCAGGTGCGCACCCAACTCGGCAAGAAGTACCCGATCACGATCGACGGAAATCGCATCTGGACGGACGCAACCATCCCGTCGCTCAACCCAACGACTCCGGACGAAGTTGTCGGCCATGTCGCCATGGCCGGGATCCCAGAAGCGGAGCGCGCCGTCAAAGCCGCCCGGGACGCTTTTCATTCCTGGAGTTTCACGCCGGCAGAAAAGCGGGCGCAACTTCTTGAGCGGGCCGCCGCGATTATGGACGCCCGCCGCTACGAGCTCTGCGCCCTCGAGGTTTTCGAGGTTGGCAAAGCGTGGGCTGAAGCGGACGGCGACATTCGCGAAGCGATCGATTTTCTCCTCTTCTATGCGCAACAAATGCGCAGACTCGGCCGGCCACGCCTGACGCAGCACGTTCTTGGCGAGGAAAGTTACCAGCATTACTGGCCGCGTGGAGTGACTCTGGTGATCGCGCCGTGGAACTTCCCAATCGCGATCCTCTGCGGAATGGTGTCAGCCGCACTCGTTACCGGGAACACCGTCATCATGAAACCGGCAGAGCAATCCGCCGTCTGCGGTGCGATGCTCATGGAAATTTTCGAGCAGGCGGGTGTTCCCGATGGTGTTTTGAATTTCCTGCCCGGAAAGGGCTCGGTCATCGGCGCACACCTTGTCGATCATCCGGATGTCGACATGATCGCCTTTACCGGCTCGCGTGAAGTAGGACTTCGAATTTGGGAGAGCGCCGGCAAGACGCGCCCAGGCCAGCGTGAACTCAAGCGCGTGGTTTGCGAAATGGGCGGCAAGAATGCCGTCATCGTCGACTCCGACGCCGATCTGGACGAAGCGATCGTCGATTCGGTCTATTCCGCTTTCGGCTATCAGGGCCAGAAATGCTCCGCCCTTTCGCGCCTGATCGTGCTTGAAGAAAACTACAGCCGGGTCATGGATCGACTCCTGTCCGCGGCCTCGAGCTTGCGCATTGGAAACCCGGAGGAGCCGGGAATCACCGTCGGACCGGTGATTGATGAAATCGCTTATCGCCGCATCCAGGAATACATCGAGATCGGCAAGGGCGAAGCGATGCTTGCCTATCAAAAGGGCGATGTGCCTGAGAAGGGCTTCTTCATTCCTCCAACAATTTTCGCCAACGTCACTCCGGACATGCGCATTGCGCGCGAGGAAATCTTCGGTCCGGTCCTCAGCGTCATGAAGGCGCGCGATCTCGATGATGCCATCCGAATCGCTAACGACACCGAATTCGCGCTGACCGCGGGATTTTTCTCGCGCAGCCCAGCCAATATCGAACGGGTCAAGGCGGAATTGGTCGCAGGGAATGTTTACATCAACCGTTCTTGCACCGGAGCGGTCGTCGGCCGGCATCCATTCGGCGGATTCAAAATGTCCGGCGGCGGCACCAAGGCCGGTGGCGAAGATTATCTCCTGCAGTTCGTGGTGCCGCGCGTGGTTACAGAAAACATCATGCGCCACGGATTCGCGCCTGAAGAAACTGCCACCTATCGCAAAGAGTTTCTTCCGCGCCGCTGATTTATCGAAACTGGGGATGTCTTGTGCAGATGAGCTGCACGACTGTCACCACCATCGAAATCACCGGCCAGGCCGACGCGAGCACAATGAGAGAGAGCACGAAGAGCTCCCGTTTCTGTTCGCGGGCTGATTCCGTAAGAAACTCGCGGCTGAGATTATGAAAGGGCCGATCGCCGCCATCATTGAACGGTGAGTAGCCGACCGGGAAACCAGAACCCGACTGGAAGAAGTATCCTGTTTGCAGCTGTTTACGAAACGAAACAGACCGTACTTGCCCATCGAACAAGCTTTCAGAACAGGTTGGGATCTGCGGTTTCACTCTGAATTTCCCCAGCTTGAACCGTTCCAAGGTCGCACGCTCCCGTTCTTTTTAAAGTCCGGCAGTCATTGAGACGATAATGAGATCGCGAGGTATTTCCAGGAGGATGACGTGATCCGCGCCGGCCACAGGAAAAATGCGATCGCCAGCTTTACGGCCGAACGAGTGTCGTAATTAGGTCACCGGAAAAGCCAGCCAGGATCACGACCATCGTCAGCGCTCGCGCCATCCATTCGAAAATTCTTTTCCAAATTCTCGAGCCGCGTTCTGAGAGGGTACCTGCCGGAAAGTTTATCATCCAGAAAAGATCCGCAAAGATGAGTCTTCCCATCTAAGTTAGGCTCTCACGCCATGCTTTACGTCGTTGCCACCCCGATTGGAAATCTTGGCGACATCACCGTCCGCGCGCTGGAAATATTGAAGAGCGTCCATCTGATCGCGGCCGAGGACACACGGCATTCAGGAATTCTGCTGAAACATTACGGAATCCAAAAGCCGCTCGTCAGTTATCACGAGCACAACGAAGCCATGCGGACCGCGCAACTGGTCGAACGTTTGAACGCCGGCGAAACCGTCGCCCTTATCACGGACGCGGGGCTTCCCGGAATTTCCGATCCGGGATTTCGAATCATTCGTGAATGCATTCGCCGCGACCTGCCGGTCGAGATTTTACCGGGAGCGTCCTCTGTTTTGACGGCCCTTGTGGGATCCGGTTTTCGAACCGATCGATTTTTCTTCGGCGGCTTCCTGCCTCCAAAAAGCGGCGGGCGCGAACGTGAATTGAAGGCCGCCGCAGCCAGACCCGAGACTTCCATTTTCTTTGAAAGCCCGCATCGCCTGATTAAGACTTTGACGGCCTCGGAGGGCATCATGCCGGAACGGATCCTTTGCGTCGCCCGGGAGTTGACCAAGAAGTTCGAGGAATACCGGCGAGGGCGGCCGGAGGAACTACGGACCCACTATGAAGCCAAGCCGCCCAAGGGCGAAATTGTGCTCCTGATTTCCGGCGTCTAACTCAAGCGGCGAGGCAAACTCCCCCGCCCGATCCCCGGGTTGCACTGGGAGAGGAGAGCTTGTTTCGTCCGCCATCCCGGTTTCCGCTTGTCAAAGCGGTTTAGGTGTGGAAGTGTGCGCGGCTTTTCCCCCAGAAGCATCTCCGTCCTATGTCTTACGCTATTATCAAAACTGGTGGTCGTCAGTACCGCGTTGCCGAGGGCGACACAATCGATGTCGACCTTCTCGACTTGGCCGCTGGTAAACAGGCGACGTTTGACGTCCTTATGCACGCCGATGGCGACAAGATTTCTCACGGATCGCCGCTCGTTTCCGGAGCCAAAGTCACCGCCGAGGTGGTCGAACAAAGGAAAGACAAGAAGGTCATCGCTTTCAAATATCGCCGGCGCAAAGGTTATCACCGCACGGTCGGTCATCGTCGAAAAATCACGCGCCTGAAGATCAAGACGATCACGGGCGGCGGGGCCAAGAAAGCGGCCGCGAAGAAAGAGACGGAATAATTTTATGGCGCATAAAAAAGGACAGGGCAGCGTCAAAAACGGACGCGACAGCGTCAGCAAGCGACTTGGCGTGAAGAAATTTGGCAGCGAAGCAGTCGTGGCCGGCAACATCATCATCCGCCAGCGCGGTACCAAGTTCACTCCCGGCAAGAATGTCGGGCTCGGCCGCGATTACACGATTTTCGCTTTGGTCGACGGGAGCGTGCGCTTCGATCGTTCGGGCCGACGGGTCAACGTCGATCGCCTGGTTAGCGCGAAAAAATCTTAAGCGCAGTGAGTCGCTGGATTCGATTCAGCGATTGTGAGTTCGATCGTTCCTGCGGTATAACGGGATCTGCCGATGAAATATCAGACTTACCTTCTTTTCGGAGCTCCAGGTAGCGGCAAGGGCACACAAGGAAAGACGCTCGGCAGCATCCCGCGCTTCTATCACTGCCCCTGCGGCGATGTCTTTCGCTCGATCGACACTCGCAGCACCGTCGGTAAGGCCTTCCTCGAATACTCCAGTAAAGGCCAGCTGGTACCTGACGAAATCACAGTCGAGCTTTGGAAGGAAGCTATCGAAGCGGCCGTGGACGGTCACAAGTTTAAGCCCGACATCGACACTCTTGTGCTCGACGGCATTCCAAGAAACGTGAATCAGGCGAAGATCATGGAAGAGCTGATCGACGTTAAAAAAGTCTTTCATCTTTCCTGCCCCAATCGCGAGACCCTCTTCGCGCGACTGAAGAAGCGAGCCTTAAAAGACAATCGGCTCGACGACGCCAATGAAGAGGTCATCCAGCGCCGCCTGGCCATTTACGAAGAGGAATCGAAGCCAGTCCTGGAACATTACTCGAAGGAACGCGTCTGCATGGTTGATGCGACGCAACCTCCGGCGAAAGTTTTGTTCGATATCCTCGCTCGCGTGAACGGCATGGATGGGCAGCATGAGTCAGAAACAGTTTGAGAATTTCACCGCCTCGAGCCTCTATTGCCAAAAGTGCCAGGCGACCATGCCTGTGCGCGAACGGCTGCTCCTAGTTCTGCCCGACAAGGAGATCTTCGATTATCTTTGCACCGGCTGCGCGTCGTCGGTCGGCCAGCGCGAAGTCACCGCCGGCGAAAAGATGATGACACAGGCTGCGGCTTCCCGGGGAACGCGGCGCATCCCGCTCAAGCCGAGAACACGCTGACGCGCAATGCGCGTTCTCTTCATCGGCACGGGCGACATTGGAGTTCCCACTCTGCGGGCGCTGCTGAGTTCGAAGGACTGTCGATTGATCGGGCTGGTCACCCAGCCGGACAAGCCGGTCGGCCGAACACAGGAAATTCGCCCGCCTGCCACGAAAGCATTTCTGGCCAAGACAGACGCGGGCATCCCGATTCTTCAACCGGCGCGCATCAAGACGCCCGACGCCATCGAGCAAATTCGGGCGCTTGCGCCTGATGCCATCGCCGTCATGGCCTACGGTCAAATCTTGCCTCGCGCCGTCCTCGAAATTCCAGGAATTGCCTGCCTTAACCTGCACGCTTCTCTTCTGCCGAGATGGCGAGGCGCGGCGCCGATTCAGGCAGCCATCGCAGCGGGGGAGACTGAAACTGGCATTACGGTGATGTACATGGACGAAGGATTGGATACCGGCGACATCCTGTTGCAACGGAAGATTCAGATCGCTCCCAACGAGACCGGCGGCTCCTTGCACGATCGCCTTGGAGCAATCGCTCCCGAAGCGTTGCTCGAAAGTTTTAAACTTCTCGACGCCGGAAGCGCTCCTCGCTGTAAGCAGGACAACAGCGGCGCAACGCATGCGCCGAAGCTGGAACGCGACGCAGGGAGGATCGACTGGGCCGAGCCGGCTGAGTTTATCGAACGCCGAATCCGCGCATACAACCCGTGGCCGGGCGCCTACACACTGGTCGCGACCAACTCGGGAAAAGCGCAAAAGCTGAAGGTCTTTTCGAGCTCATTGACGCATGTCGATGGGTCGCCCGGCCAGCTCCTTTCAGCGAAGGATGGACAAATTCTCATCGGAACGGGCAGTGGCGCGCTGGCGCTGCGAGAAGTTCAGCTTGAAGGGCGGCAAAGGATGGACGCGACCGATTTTCTGCGTGGCCTGCGCGAGTTTCGCCTGGCCTGACAACGTTCTCGAGAGGAGGCGGAGCAAAGCCAGATGTCCGTTTTGCTTTGCAAACGCCCTGACCCTCTTGTTTTATCTCCCTCGCATGAAGACCGAAGCACCTGCTTACAAACGCATCGTGCTGAAGTTGAGTGGAGAGGCTCTCCGCGAAACCGGCGGGCGAGATAACATTTCTCCGCCGGTGGTTAAGGCCATCGCCGAACGCATCCGCGAAGTGCACGCGCTCGGTGTCCAGATTGCCGTCGTCATCGGCGGTGGGAACATCTGGCGGGGCCTGACTGCGGCCGGTCGTGGGATGGACCGGACGACCGCGGATTACATGGGCATGCTCGCCACGGTGATCAACGGCATGGCCCTGAAAAGCGCGCTCGAAGAACTAGGCGTGGAGACGCGAGTACAAACGGCCATTGAAATGAAAAATGTGGCCGAACCGTTTATTCTTGGCCGAGCCATCCGACATCTTGAACTGGGGCGCGTGGTCATTTTTGTGGCCGGCACGGGAAACCCTTATTTTTCTACCGACACGACGGCCGCTTTGCGCGCCAGCGAAATTCGCGCGGATGTGATCGTGAAAGCGACCAAGGTCGACGGTGTTTACGACCGCGATCCGATCAAGGATCCTGCGGCCAAACGCTACGACCGCGTCAGCTACACGGAAGCCCTGACGAAACGCTTAAAGGTTATGGATTCGACCGCCTTTAGCCTTTGCATGGATAACAAGATTCCCATGATCGTTCTCGATATGAACAAACCCAGCAACATCCGCGACGCCATTCTCGGGCGTCCCGTGGGGACGCTGGTTTGCGGCGAACCGGAGGCGAAATAAACCCAAATTTATGAGCAGCGAAGACATTCTTCTCGAAGCAGAAATGGCCATGGAAAAAAGCGTCGATTACATGGTCCATGAATTTTCCTCGGTCCGCACAGGCAAGGCTTCGCCCGCCCTTGTCGAAAATGTCGACGTGCAAGCCTACGGATCGACTATGAAACTGAAACAGCTCGCGCTTATCACCACTCCGGAGCCGCGCCTGCTGGTCGTTCAGCCTTTCGATGCCAGCACGGTCCAGGACATCGAGCGCGCCCTGAAGGAATCAAAAATCGGAATTATGCCCCTGGTCGACGGCAAACTGATTCGACTGCCTATTCCCGAACTTTCGGAGGAGCGACGCAAGGAACTGGTGAAATCTTTGAGCAAAATGGCCGAGGAAGCGCGCGTCCGTGTTCGCGCCAATCGACGCACCGCTCTCGATGATGCGAAGAAACTGAAAGCAGACCATACTCTCACCGAGGACGGTTTGCGCGATCTCGAAGCCGACGTTCAAAAACTGACCGATCGCTTTGTGAAGTCGGTCGATGACCATCTCGAGCGCAAAGAAGCCGAGATTCTGAAGGTCTAACTTTCCTTATCAGCGGTTCTCTCTGACCGTCGCAAAATAAATGCGGCGCTCCTGGAGCGCGGCTGAAGTTACAGCCGCACCAAGTCGAGTAGGAACTGGACCCAGAGGTAGAACATCCCGCGCAGGGAGTATTTCGCCTCCCCCGCGTCGGTCGATTTCAAAACGCCCTTGTCGATGTTGTGGGCAATCTGGTCGCGCAGATCGTGCTCGATCTCGGCCTGCATGGTTTCCTCATCCATCGGTGTGATCGAATCGATCTCGACAGCGTTGTCGCGCAGAAATTCACGATGGCTCTGGTAAAGCTGAAAGAATGATTGATCGGGGCGCTGCCGGTTGATCCGAAACTGCGGCGTTAGTTTGAGCCCATAGGAAAGCGGGTAATTCCAAGTCGTCCAAATGATGCCACTCTTGGCGCGCGAAGAGATTCTCAAATAATAAAATGAGAGATCGTGTTGCTCGTTAAGACAGATGGTGGCCTGCGAACGGTCTTCATCCCGGTAGAACATGCGGAAGAATTGCCGGTAATCGTCCCAGTCCCAACCCGCGTCGTTCACGTGAACGAAGCCCGAGCCTTCAATTTCGTGAGTAATGTCGTTCAGGCTCGGAAAAACATCGGAGGAGGGAGCGCTTTTCGGCCGAAGCTGTTTCTCCTTTGGCAATCGCAGCGCACGGATGCGCGTCAGAATTTCAATCCACGGCAGGAACAACCAGCTGAGCGCGCCGGCCAGTCCAAGAATCCAGCTGCCGGTGGCAAAATAAACCAGCAGAAATGAAGCAACCAGGATCCCGAGCGCGCCAGACTTCTGCGCAAAAGAGCTTTGAAAGCTGCGCAGGGCGACGCTCAATACCGCCACGCCAAGCGTGAGGAAAAAACCAAACAACATTATGGCGCGATCTTGTTCTCGGTCAGGAACCGCTCGAGTTGGTCGGTATCAAAATTGGCCAGCACTTTCTCGCCCGCGACAAATGTCGGCACATAGGTTTGATCGGACAGATCCTTCATTTCTTCGTAAGCGTCGCGATCAAGACCAACATCAACCTCAGTAAACTTGTAGCCCTTCTCGGTAAGGTAATCCTTGGCATCGATGCACCAAGAGCACCATTCCCTGCTATACAACTTCAACTCCATCGACACCCGGGAATAAACGAGCGCGTCCGTCCGGCGTCAACACCCTCGATATCCTCTTTAGGGCTCGTTCGGCCAACGTCGCTCGCATTGCGTAATGCCTGTTAGGCGCATTCCTCGAACGGACGGCAATCAGCCGCGCCCGCGGCTAGTAGGATTTCGCCCACACAACCCGCTGTGCGCTGGGCTCACCGCTAAACGGGCACTTGCCCGTTTCCTTCGCCGTTTCGCGCGGAATGCAACGGATCGTGACCTTCAAATCCTTCTTTATTTTCTCTTCCACTTCAGCCGAGCCGTTCCAATGGCTCAGCGCAAAGCCGCCATGGATCTCCGGTTTCCCGGAATTCTTGGCCGTAAAGAATTCGTAAAATTCCTCCTTTGAATCGATCGCCCGGGTGTGTTCATCGCGAAATTGTTGCGCACGATCGAAGAGCTCCTTCTGAATGGATCCGAGTATTTCAACAGCTTTTCCGAGGAACTCGGACACCGGCATGAAGTCCTTCGACTTCACCGGTTGATCGCGTCGGCTGACCGCAACCATGCCTTTCTCGAGGTCGCGCGGGCCGATCTCCAAACGAATCGGCACACCTTTCTTGATCCATTCCCAATTTTTGGTCCCGCCGCCGATCTCACGACGATCCACTTCGACTTCCATAGGCACGTCAAAAAAGCGAAGCACGCGCAATTGGGCCGCAAGACGGTCGCATGCTTCCATAACGGCCGCGCGCGTCTCCTCCTTCGGAGCCACCGGAAGGATGACAATGTGCGTCGGCGCGATTCGCGGAGGCAACACCAGTCCATCGTCGTCGGAATGCGCCATGATGACCGTTCCAATCAGGCGCGTGCTCACCCCCCAGCTCGTCGTCCACCCAAACTCCTGCTTACCTTCGCGTGTCTGGAATTGGATGCCGCTGGCCTTCGCAAAATTTTGCCCAAGGAAATGTGAAGTCCCTGCCTGGATCGCCTTCCGGTCCTGCACCATCGCCTCAATCGCGAGTGTCTCGACCGCGCCGGGAAATCGTTCGCTGGCGGATTTTTCCCCGCTGAATACGGGCACCGCCAGATGATCGCGGGCAAAGGTTGCGTAGACCTGCAGCATTTGTTCGGTCTCGGCGCGCGCTTCAGCTTCGCTCTCGTGCACCGTGTGGCCTTCCTGCCACAAAAATTCGGAGGTGCGCAGAAACAGGCGCGGACGCATCTCCCAGCGGACCACGTTGGCCCATTGATTAATCAGGATGGGAAGGTCGCGATAGGACTGCACCCACTTGGCATAGCTCGCGCCGATGATTGTCTCAGAGGTCGGCCTAACGACTAACGGCTCAGCCAGCGGACTGGCCGGCTTCATCTGGCCGTTCTCGTCCACCGCCAGCCGGGTATGAGTGACGACGGCGCATTCCTTGGCAAAACCTTCAACATGCTCCGCTTCCTTGGCAAAGAAGCTCAAAGGAATAAAAAGCGGGAAATAGGCATTGCGATGACCCGTGGCGTGAAACATCGCGTCCAGCTGGCGCTGCATGTTCTCCCAGATTCCGAATCCCCATGGGCGGATGACCATGCATCCGCGAACGTCTGAGGACTCAGCCAGTTCGGCGGCCTTGATGACCTGTTGATACCATTCGGGAAAATCCTCGTCTCGACGAGGCGTGATGGCCGTCTTGGCAGGCGGTGGGGCGGATAAAGCCATAGCTGAGCGGCAACCATTAAACGCAACCCCGCAAAATGCCAGCGTCAGCTGCAGCCGCGCAACTTTCTGGAACCCTGATGGTTTCATCTCCCGAGATGAAAATGTTATCGTTAGTCCGAACCGTGGCGCTCAGCGCCCTCATTGCGCTTCCTTCTCTGGCAGTGGCTCAGAATCCAGACGACGACGCTGGCAGCGCGGCCGCCGGCGGCCGTGGCCATCGGAGTCACAAGTTCCTGGCCAATTTGAGCCCGGCTGAACGGAAGGAGTTGCACGCGGCTCACGCAAAGGCCAAGCAGGACCCGGCCTACCAGGCCGCCAAGGCGAAATTGCGCGAAGCGCGCGAGGCCATGCGAGCCGCCTTGCTCAAGGCGGATCCCAATATTCAGCCGATCCTGAACAAGATGCCGCAGGGTCACCAGCGCGACTCCTAGTCGCAACTGAGGTGAAAGATTACGGGTTCCCGGCCACAAGCCGGGAATCCACGCCGCCGCGCTCAAAGTAGGCACCGGCGAAATCCATGCTGCAGACGCTCCCGTATCGGGCATGCGCTCCGTAGGCTGCGCCAGCGTAGTTGAATTTTGAAGCGAAGATATTCTCGCGGTGTTTCCGTCCCGGAATCCCGTCATCGATGATGAGCGCGACTACGACGTCACGAGCGCTCTTTTTTCCGTAGGCAATATTCTCGCCCCATGAAGCGGCCCAGGTGCCGTAGCGGCTCATCCTTTTCGCAGGATTTCCGTGACCGACGGCGCCGTTCGACTGCTCCGCGCAATGGTCAGCCGCACCGCGGCAGAGGCCGGGAGATATTGTCAAAGGTTGGAGGGGCGAAACCGATTTGAGAAAGTGAACGGCTTCGTCAACCGCCCTGAAACCTTCTCGGGTGACCACCTTCGTTTCTCCCGGAAGAACAAGCACGTGCCCGTCGGAACGCGCGCGGACGCCCTCGATCAATTCGGCGTAGGCGGTCGGGTTTTGACGTGCAAAATTCATTTCCTTAATGACGGCGGCACCGGTGACGGGCTCTGCGTTCAGGGAATGCGTCAGGAAGAGGCAGAGTGTCAGAAACAGGAGGGGGAACAGCCGCTTGAGCATAATTATGGAAATTATAAGCAGGCCGGGTGCCAGCGGCAGAAGCCGGCCGCCTCGAACACCGCCAAATTATCCGCACCAATTTCGCGCTCAGCCGGTTGACAGCCCCCACCCTCTCCCGTAGTTTCCGTGCCCTTTCCCGGGATCTCCGCATGAAGACTTTCTCAGCCAAGGCTACCGACGTTTCCCGCCAATGGTGGATCATCGATGCCAAAGACCAGGTTCTCGGCCACGTCGCCGAACGCGCCGCTACTCTGCTGCGCGGCAAACATAAGGTGATTTTCACTCCTCATGTCGATACGGGCGACTTCGTCGTCGTCATCAACGCCGAAAAAGTGCGCGTCACCGGCCAGAAGGAAGAACAGAAAAGCTTCATGAGCTTCTCCGGATTCGTCGGCGGTCACAAAACCGAAAGCGTACGCTCACGCCGTGGTCGCCATCCTGAATTGCTCGTCGAGCACGCCGTTCGCGGAATGATCCCTCACAATTGCCTTGGCCGCGCGGTTTATCGCAAGCTGAAGGTTTACAAAGGAGATCAGCATCCTCACGTGGCGCAAAAACCGCAGCCGGTCTCACTCTCCAGTCGCTAAAGCTTTATGGCTCAATCGGAAGAATTTATCGCCACCGGGCGTCGCAAAACTTCAGTGGCCCGCATCCGCATGACTCGCGGCTCCGGAAAAATCGAGATCAATGGCCGAAGCTTCGAGGATTATTTTCCAACGACGCCGCTCCAGAATACCTTGCTTCAGCCGCTCCAGGCTGCGAAGGCAGTCAATGCATTCGACATGGCCATCAACACCACTGGGGGTGGCATGTCCGGCCAGGCCGGCGCCGCTCGCTTGGCCATCTCACGTGCCTTGTTGCTGACCGACGCCACCTTGCGCGGAACGCTGAAGGCCGAGGGCCTGCTTCGCCGCGATCCGCGGATGAAGGAGCGCAAGAAATCCGGCCAGCCCGGCGCACGCAAGCGCTTCCAATTCTCGAAGCGATAAGCGTTCGTTAGGCGATGGCGCGCTCTTTATGCGTGATACGCCCCTGACGTCGTACCCGCATGCATCCGTTTTTCGCCCAGGCGGAGCCTCCGGCTTACCGGACGGTGATCAGCCCAGACGCCCCGACGGACGGGAACTTACTTCGGTGATGGCGCCTTCGAACCTTGCGGAAGCAACGGCGGCTTAGCGGTTGCCGTCCCTGTGGGCGGAGGGGTTGCCGCAATCGCGGGCTTGAGGGTTCGCAACTCTCGCGTCGCCTCGCCCGCCCAAAAGCTGTCCGGGTATTGCGACACAATCGTCTCACATGCACGGCGCGCCGCTTCGGACTGATTTTTCTCCTTCAGCAAGGGCACCTGTGAAATCAACGCGAGGGGCGCAGTGAAACTTCGCGGATATGTGGCCGCGATCTGTTGATAAAGCGACAAGGCTTCGTCGGTTTTCTTGAGCGACTCGAGATTGGCCGCCATGGTTATCTTCGCGGACGGTACCAGCTCGTTTTTTGGATCCTTCTCGATAAATTCCTGCAAACTCTTGTTTGACTCCGCGAATTGACCTTCGCTGCGCTGCTTCCCGCCCAGCATGACATAGGCAGAGCCTCCCGCCGCAGTTCCGCCGAACTGCGAAATGATTTTCTTGAAATCGTCGGCTGTGTTCGCGGTCGCCAGTTGCGCCGCGGCATCGTTATCCCGCTTGGTAGAATAAAATCGAAACACTCCCCATCCCGCCGCCGCCAGTAACAGGATTACAAAACCGATCGCAATCTCTCGGCGATGGTGATACCAGAACACGCTCATTTCCACGGATGAATCCGTTGTAACGGGCGATGTTGGAGTCGGCATCGGAGTAAATCAGAATTCCCGCCAAGGCGAGAGCGTGCTCTTATGCCATGCGAAGGTTGGACGCGCAAGTCCAGCCAAGGCAGGAAGAAATAACCGGGACGCGCCCCTAGCGCCCCTTTTTCCGGCCGCCGGCCTTTTTGCCACCTTTGCGCGACGACGCCTTACTGCTCTTCTTGCCGCGGCCGCTGCCACTCTTCTTGCCGCCCTTGTCCGACTTGTTCACCGTCGCCCAAGCCCGCTTTTCGGCCTCTTTCTTCGACACGCCGCGCTTCTCGTAACCTTCTTCGATGTGGCCGGCCTTTCGTTTCTGTTTGCTGGTGTATTTAGATTTGTTTCCTCTTGGCATAATCAATTCCGTTCCTTTGAAGATTACGCGCGAGCGATCGCGTCTGGATTTACCGGTTTTCAAATACGCCCGGGACTCAAGGCATCTGGCTGGCCGTGACGGCGAGATTGTTTGGAAGAGAGACCGAATCGCCTGGCGACCTTGGAACGCAGCGGAAAGACAGCTTTATCAAGAGTGAGGGTTAAACGGGGTCATCGTTCTGTATTGGACGCCGAATCAGGGCTGTTCAACGTTCTAGGCCGATGGAGCGCCACGATAAGCTTTTCACGCCAGGGCCTGTGGAGGTTTCTGAAAAGACGTTGGCCGCTTTTTCGCGGCCCATGATTGGTCATCGCGGCGAAGACTTCAAAAACCTCTACCGCGACATCCATCCGCACCTGCAGACTCTGTTTGGAACCAAGCAGCCGGTTTTTCTTTCGACCACTTCCGCCTGGGGCGTCATGGAGGGCGCCATTCGAAATCTGGTTCAAGGCCGCGTGCTTTGCTGCATGTGCGGCGCTTTTTCCGACAAATGGCTCGATGTCGCGCGCCGATGCGGAAAGGAAGCCGAACCACTGCAGGTCGAATGGGGCCGTCACGTTGATCACCGCGATGTCGACCGCGCGCTTGCCACCGGCCGCTTTGATACAGTCACACTGATTCATAACGAGACTTCAACCGGTGTGATGAACCCCTTGCCCGAAATTTGTTGCAGCCTGGCAAAGTATCCCGATGTCGCGCTTATCCTCGATACGGTCTCATCGTTCTCGGCCGTACCGGTCGAAATGGATTCGCTGCAAATCGATCTAATGCTCACGGGCTCGCAGAAGGCGCTCGCCTTGCCACCGGGCTTTTCGCTCTTTGCTGCTTCGGAGAAAGCGTTCGCGCGCGCCGAAAAACAGGACGGTCGGGGATATTACCTCGACCTCTTGGAATTCAAAAAGCAGCAGAAGGACTGGATGACACCGACGACACCGAGTATCGGCCACATTTTCGCCCTACAATCGAAGCTGGAGGAGATCTTCACCGAAGGCCTAAGCAAACGTTTCGAGCGTCACTCGAAAACCAACGCGCTCGTCCATGACTGGGTCCGCGAGCGTGGATTCGATTTTTTTGCCGAAGAAGGCTTTCGCGCGAAAACGCTCACCTGTGTCAGAAACAACAGGGAGGTCGATGTTGCGACGCTCGTGCGCGACCTGCGCGGAAAGCATCAAATTGTAATCGACGGCGGCTACGGAAAGTTGAAAGGCAAGACGTTCCGCCTTTCAAACATGGGCGATGAAACAGAGGCGACTGTCTCGCGGTTGTTAGGAGCGCTGGATGATTGCCTCTAGGCAGAGCGCTTGAGTCAATCGCCACGGCGGTTTGATGAACCGCCGCTACCTCTCGGAATAAAATGCGAAGGGCGCCTTCGTTTCCGAAAGCGCCCTTCATGTTTGATGGCGATAAGCCGAATTCTGTCCGGCCCTGAGAAGACTCAGGACCCCGACGATCATTCATCTCATTCCCGCCGAGGCGGGACGCCCGATGACCGTGACCGGCGGTCGTAAACCGCCGCTACAGCGCACCGTGATGCGACCATACCCGAGGATTAAAACGGACCGGCTGCCCTTCCTCTGTTTTGTCTTGCACCGCATGGGGTTTTTCCTGCCTCGCAAATTACTTCGCGAGCGGTGAGCTCTTACCTCGCCTTTTCACCCTTACCTGTGCCTTGTTGCCAAAGAACCGGCGGTGTCTTTTCTGCGACACTTTCCGTCAGACCAGTCTTGCGACCGGTCTGCCCGCGCATTCTACGCGGCATGCTGCCGTATGGTGTTCGGACTTTCCTCTAACGAACCTTGCGGCTCATCAGCGATCGCCTGCCATCAACCGCATTCTACCACATTCCGGTCGCACTGCATCCACCGCGAAGATCAGGGGAATAGCGACGGCGTCCCGATTTCAGATCGCCACGCGCTTCTTTGAAGAATTCACCACCAGACCGGACCAGAAATACGGAGAGCCTGCCGATGATCGATCCAGGCCACGCAGTTCATCGGCTGTGAACAGAAGCTAAAACTATGGTCCAGGTGGCGGGACGTATTCCAGCGGAAGCAGCGCGACCACGGTTGTCATACTCTTTATACTTTGTCACACAAAGTAAGGTTCCAAAGTTTTTATTTTTTTCCCGCCTTAATGATCCGCTCCAACATTCCCAAATATTCCTGGAACGCCCGCCGCCCCTTGGCCGTTAGCGAATAACTCGTTTGCGGACGGCCGCGCACTTCCTTGGTCATCGCCACCAGCCCCAGTTTATGCAACGTCCGCAGATGCGTGATTAGATTCCCGTCGCTCATCCGCAGTTCCACCTTGAGATCCTGGTAAAGCCAGCGAACGCGCGTCGCCAGCAAGGTCATGATCGCGAGTCGCCCCTTCTCGTGAATGGCCTTGTCGAGCTTGTTGAAATCGAGCATCGCTCAATCGCCGGCAGCGATCACCGCTCGGCCGCGCGACCAGGTGAAGATCGCGTAGACCAGGTGAAAAACGCCAAACGTCATCCCCATGATCGAATCCGGAGCGTCATCGGTCAGATCGTCAATCATGCCTGCGAGAACCGGGATACTCAGACTGGCCATCAGAAAGGCCCAGCCTAGCAACCCGAGCGAGCGCGGCGAAAAAAGTGATGTCGATAGGAGAGCCAGCCCATAAAACGCCACCCAGACTGCGACCAACTGGAGCTCCTGGGCGCCAAGGTAACCGGTCTGAAAGAACCAGGTGGTGAACAGGGCCGGGATGAGGAGGTTGGGCACGATCCGGCGCAGGGCCAGCCTCATTCCGGGCGACACAAAAACGCGACCGCTCGTGACAGCCTCGCGTCGGAGAAAATAGGCGTTGGCGGCAGCGGACAGAATGAAAACGCCGATCCAGGCGAGAACGAATTCACGCGGACGAACGGCGCGACCGATTATCTGGTGGACCTCGTTGTTGATGTAGATGCCACCCGCGGTGAACAGCGAGAGAAGACCGGCGACGAGGGCGCTCGGCGCGGAAAGGGCGCGATAAGTGGGCGCCCGTTCCATCAGGCTGCGAATGACGCCTAAATCTTCTTCGGCAGACGATGATGGCTCCATGAGGTGGCTTTGTATTACAAAGCTAAGGCGCTTGCAACCGTTTTTTCCATTCCCAAAACGCCAAACCAAATCTTCAGCGCTTTCGGAAACTGTGCCATCCTGTGAATGCCATGAAGGCCACCCTTAGCGCGAGAGCCCGTCAGCAGAAGGCGACGACTCGGACGACCTACGACAAATACCCTTATCCCGCGGCTAACCGTTCTTCGTTGACCGCGAAACGCTGGCATCTCGCGCCCATGGAATGGATCATGGCGCTCTGGCGACCGGGAAGTGAGAATAATCCTCCGAAACGGATTCTCGTCGCCGGATGTGGCTCCGGCAGCGAGGCCTTCGCACTCGCGCGCAAATTCCCCGCGGCCACGATTGTCGCCGTCGACTTCAGCCCGCGTTCTATCGCCATCGCAAAAAAACTTCAGCGCGCATCTTCCCGGATGCGAAATATTCATTTCATCCAGGCGGACCTGTCTAATCGAGGGTTACCCCGGACGACCGGCGGCAATTTTGATTTCATTTCCTGTCACGGCGTTCTTTCTTATATCCCGGGACCGGAAAGGGTCCTGGCCAACCTTTCGCGCCAACTCAAACGCGATGGCGCCCTTTTCCTGGGTGTAAACGGATCGGAACATTTCAGTGTCCGCGGCCGCCCCTTTCTTTCTTCATTCGGGTTCGATCTAAAGGAGCTTCGTGAAGAAGCGCGCCTGCGCGACCTGTTCGGAATTTGGGATCGGCTCCTGGAATCCTTCGGAGGCGCCCGACTACCTAACAAGACAGCCGGCTATCTGGCGGGTGATCTCTTCGGTCCGGTGTTTCACAACTGGCCACTCGCACGATGGGTCCGGACCGCGCGAAAAGCGGGGCTGCATTTTTCCGACAGCTATTCCTGCTGGCGCAAGCGTCGTTCTTTAATGGATGATAATGGCGCTGCTCTCATACCGCGGTCGCGTTCCGAAGTCAGTCTTCTCCTCGACGTGCTCGTTCCAGAAATGTTCCACCGACTCTTGTTCGTTAAGCGACGGCCTTGGAACCCGCCCTGGGAAAGCCACCGAGCCTTATTAAACAGTCGGCCGATACGGTCGGACCTTTACTCTTTATCCATCCCGCGGCGCTCCCGACCCGGACGAAATCCGACAAAGGCGGTTCTAAAGAGCCCGGCGCTAAATACGCGCCTCGACTGGCGGCTGCCGTTTTGGGAGGCCGAAATTTTGCGACAGAGCGACGGACGGCGAACGTTCCGCGAAATCCTACAAGCCGCCGGGGTGGCCGCGCCGCGCAAAATTATGCGGGAGCAGCTTTATGTCATGTCCCAGCTGCTCGTTCTGAACTTGCTTCCCTAACGAAAAAGGAAATTTGCCTACTTAAAGCCGCCGTCGCTTTTGAGAATTGTCTCAGACTGACCCTTGCCGGCTTTTCGCCCGCCCTGTGGATCCTTCTTCGTTTGCAGATCCTGAACCTTTAACTGTGGTTTTTTATCGCCTCCGTTGTTCTGTTGATTCGCCATGGAAGCACGCTCGGACTCAATTCGCCGGCCGTCAACGTCGCCGGCCGCCGCTTGCTTGCCTCGCTCGCGTTTCTATAGTGAACCACCAATCCCGATCAAAACTCTATATGGCTTTAAGCATTGGAACGAAAGCGCCCGACTTCACCCTTTCCTCGAAGGGAAGTGAAGGCCTTAAGCAGATCACTCTGAGCGACCGATGGGGCCGGGGAACAACGCTGCTGCTCTTTTTCCCAATGGCATTTACCAGCGCTTGCACCACCGAGATGTGCGGCGTGAGCATGGACTTATCCGCCTACGCAAGTCTCAATACCGTCATCTACGGCATCAGCGGCGATAATCCTTTCGCCCAGGAGGTGTGGGCCGAGAAAGAAAAGATCACCATCCCCCTGCTTAGTGATTACGAGCACGATGTTTCGCGCGCCTATGATGTCGCTTATGACTCCTTCCTGCCGCAACTGAATCTCGGCATGGGCGGTGTGCCGAAACGCGCCGTTTTCGCAATCGATTCGACGGGGATCATTCAATACTCGGAATGTGACGACGACGCGCGGGCGCTCCCAAATTTCGAAAAAATAAAAGCGAAGCTCGCAGCGATCAAGTAAGGCGAACGAACGATGAACCAAACGGACGAATTCAAAACCCTTAGAAAATTTCATGTCGCCGGAAAAGAGGCCTACTTCCACTCGCTGCCAGCCCTGGCGGAACAAGGCTTTTCGAAAATCGCCCGCCTGCCGGTCAGCATCCGCATCGTCCTTGAATCAGTCCTGCGCAATTGCGATGGCAAAAAAGTCCGTCGGCGCGATGTAGAAACCCTGGCGAACTGGAGCGCGGCCCAACCGGCTAACGAAGAAATTCCATTCGTGGTCGCGCGCATCGTTCTGCAGGATTTTACCGGCGTTCCCCTGGTGGTCGATCTCGCGGCCATGCGCAGCGCGGTTGAGCGCGTCGGAGCGGATCCCAAAATCATCGAACCGCTGGTGCCGGTCGATCTGGTGGTCGATCATTCGGTGCAGGTTGATTTTTTTGGCTCGGCCCAGGCCTTGCGCATGAATCTCGAGATGGAATTCACGCGCAACCGTGAGCGTTATGAATTCCTGAAGTGGGGGCAGCAGGCTTTCAAGACGTTCGGTTTAATTCCGCCAGGCATCGGAATCGTTCATCAAGTCAATCTTGAATATCTTGGAAAGGGCGTTCTTTCCTCGCAATCATCGACGCTCAATGCTCAGCTTTTCTACCCGGATACGCTCGTCGGAACCGACTCACACACGACTATGATCAACGGCCTCGGCATCGTCGGATGGGGCGTTGGCGGGATCGAGGCTGAAGCAGGCATGCTCGGCCAGCCGGTTTACTTCCTGACGCCGGAGGTTGTCGGGGTCAACCTCACGGGACGCCTGCGCGAAGGTGTCACCGCCACCGACCTGGTGCTTCACATCACACAAATTTTGCGCGCGCAAAAAGTCGTCGGCAAGTTTGTCGAGTTCTACGGCGAAGGCGCTGCCTCCCTGCCCGTTCCCGATCGCGCCACCATCGGGAACATGTCACCGGAATACGGCGCCACCATCGGCTTCTTCCCGGTTGACGGTGAATCCGTCGCCTATCTTCGGGCCACCGGCAGAAGCGAAGAACAATGCAGCGCCTTCGAGAACTACTTCCGCGCGCAGGAAATGTTCGGCATGCCGCAAAAGGGACAAATCGACTATTCAGTGGACCTCGAGATTAATCTTTCGGACGTGAAACCGAGCGTGGCCGGTCCGAAGCGCCCGCAGGACCGGATCGATTTGCCGGATTTGGGAAGGACATTCCGTTCGCTTCTGGAAAAACCGCTGACAGAAGGCGGATACGGAAGAGCGGCCGGCGAAGCCTCTGTAAAACATTCCGTTAGGCTGAATGGCAGCAAGGCGAAGGATGGCACCATGCCCTCGACCGACGAGGGCGAATCTGCGCCTCCGGAGGAGCGCAACAAACTCGAGATGGTTGCCAATCGGCCGACCCCTGATCCGGCGCATGACCTGACGGCCGACCCTTTTCATCATGGCAATACGCAGATCGGGCACGGCAGCGTCCTGATCGCCGCGATCACGAGTTGCACCAATACGAGCAATCCGAGTGTGATGCTGGCTGCCGGATTGCTCGCCAAGAAAGCGGTCGAGCGCGGCCTCAAAGTCGACCCGGCGGTCAAGACCTCGCTGGCGCCTGGCTCGAGGGTGGTCACTGATTACTTGTCAAAAACCGGACTCCAGAAATACCTCGATCAACTCGGATTCAATATCGTCGGATACGGGTGCACCACCTGTATTGGGAATTCCGGCCCTCTCCATCCGCGAATCGAGGATGCGATTAATCAATTCGACCTGGTGGCCGCGTCAGTCTTGTCTGGCAACCGCAATTTCGAAGCCCGCGTGCATCAGAACATCAAGGCGAACTTCCTCATGTCGCCACCGCTGGTGGTCGCCTTCGCGCTGGCCGGCCGGGTTGATCTGGACCTGACGAAAGAACCTCTTGGCAAAGATACAGACGGACGCGATGTTTTTTTGCACGATCTATGGCCTTCGTTAGGCGAAGTGCGCGATGCCTTGCAATCGGCCCTGACGCCCGAGGTCTTTCGAAGACTTTACCGCGATTTTGCGGATCAGAATCCGAAGTGGAACGAAATCTCTTCCAGCAAGGGCGAAGTGTATCAGTGGGACGAGGATAGCGATTACATTCATGAGCCGCCGTTTTTCCGCGATTTCTCCATGGATGTCGGCACGATCGCTGATATCCGAAATGCGCGGGCCCTTGGAATTTTTGGCGATTCAGTGACGACGGATCACATTTCCCCGGCTGGCGCGATCAAGGCCACGTCGCCGGCTGGCAAATATCTGATCTCACGCGGGATCAACGCCGAAGACTTCAACAGTTACGGATCACGGCGCGGAAATGATCTGGTCATGACGCGCGGGACGTTCGCCAATGTGCGCATCAAGAATTTGATGGTTCCGGGAGTTGAAGGCGGGGTCACGAAGTTCTTCGGCAACAACGGCGCCGGCGAGGAGATGTCGATTTTCGATGCGGCCACGAAATACCAGGCGGCAGGCGTGCCGCTGGTCATTCTTGCCGGCCACGAATATGGCACCGGGTCATCGAGAGACTGGGCCGCCAAGGGCACCCTCTTGCTGGGAGTAAAAGCGGTTGTCGCGGCGAGCTTCGAGCGGATTCATCGATCGAACCTGGTTGGAATGGGTGTGTTGCCGCTTCAATTCATGGATGGAACGAACGCGCAGACGCTCAACCTCAACGGCTCCGAGACATTTTCGATCACCGGCCTCTCCGATACGGTTCAACCCGGACAGGAGCTGAGTCTCGAAATCAACGGACGCGACGGCGCCTCGCGAAAAATCCCGGTGAAGCTGCGGATCGATACGCCGATTGAAGTCGATTACTACCGGCACGGTGGAATTCTTCCATTTGTATTGCGGCAGTTACTGGCTGCCAACAAATAGATTCCGCAGCGAGGATGTTGTAGAGGTGCCCGTGTCAGGCACCTTTTTATTGGTTAGGCGGTCGCCGCGGCGACTGCTTCTAGAACCCGTTCCCGCAAGGAGCCGTATGCAGAAGAAACGGATCACGGGCCTTGCGAAACACCTGCACCTGCGAACCTTCCGCAATGAACTGTGAGACCGGCGGTGCTGCCAGCGTTTCAACAAAGTGCGAACCGTAAAGCGTGGCGACGTCGGCCTTGAAAGTCGCTGCATGAGCCGGCCAGATTCGCCAGCGCGGATGGTCGACCTGGTATTCGCTGATCCTTTGCCGGCGGTATAACCCCAGTAATGTTCGATGATAAATTCTTCATGAGAACCCACTGGAACCGATTGCGGCAGGCCAGCGGCGGCGCTCATCTTAATCTCTTCCCATTGCTTGGCGCGCCGCCATCCGTATTCCACCGTCACACCGGTCTCATCGTTGGTAATGACATGCCGCATCGGTACTGCCAGATACGGTTCGCCGTAAAAAACGCGAGCGACCGTGGCGATGGCGACCCGCGGAACCAGCTCGCGCACAAAGACAACTCCCCTTCTCCAGGTGTCGGCGAATTTGCGACGAACGTAGAAGCGCATGTTGACCTCCTCAAAATCGCGGTGAAGCGGGAAGCCAACTCCCAGAACGCGGGTGTTCAGGAAAAGGAAACCGACCACGCTGACAAACGTTTTGCCTTCCAGAAAATCGAGCTCGGTTCCTTGAGGAACGAAAGGAGCAAGGATCGACGGCTCGATGATGAAATTAAGCAGCGCGAGATAACGCCATTCGGCGGCGAGAAACGGTTTTGGCGCGGCGATGGTTGACAAGCTCATGCACGATGCTGCGGGTCAAGGCGCGAGCAATTCCGCTGGCAGTTTTTTCGCGAACATAACGGCCCAGGGCGGGTCGGCCCACAAATCAGCAGGTCTACTTCAGCAATTTTTCCAGCGACGGATCGGGATCCGCCCCTAACGAGGTAGCGCGACTGTAATAGCGGCGCGCAAGATCCTTCGAGGGCGGCTGCGCGGTCGCATAGATGACCGCAAGATTGAAATGCGCGTCGGCATAATCTGGATTGGCCCCGATGGCCTCGAGCAATTCCTTCTCGGCTGCTTCCTGCCAGCCCTTCTGGCTCGCGGTGATGCCGAGATAATTATGGGCCGTGGCGCTCTTCGGATTGATCGCGAGCGCCTTGGTCAGTTCGTTAAGAGCGTCGTCAAATTTCGACTGCCGGTAATAAACAATCCCGAGCGTCGTTCGCGAGAATTCGTCTTTCGGCGCAAGCACCACTGCCTTCTTCAGAGTCAGTTCGGCCGCTTTCAATTTGCCGGTCCGAAAGTAGACCACGCCAAGATTCGAAAGTGAATACAGGTTGTTCGGGCTCTTGGTCAGGATCTGTTGGTAAACCTTTTCCGCGGTCCGATATTTTCCTTTCTCGAAATCCTCCTTGGCCTCACGCGCCAGTGGCACAAGATCATCCGGCACGCCCGGCTTCCAGTTGGCATCTTTGTTTAACGACGCGGAAGCGGCGGGCGGGGCCGAGCTCTGAGAGTTATTATCAGCCTCGTTGGCTGGTCCGGTTACTCGTACCGAATTGGTCGCCTTCTTGGCAAAAGTGAAACTCGCTTTCAGAGCCGCTGGATTCGAATCCGAGATTGAAATGTCCGGCTCTTTCAAGAGCGCAAGTTCTTCGTCGGTCAATTTCGTGACCGGTTGTGCCAGCAACTCGATCTGTTCGTTCAAGGTGTCGGATTTGATCTTTAATTTATCGAACTCGGCCAGCATCAGCTTCTTCGCCTGGTCGCGCCGCGCTTCTTCCTCCCGTTCGCGGACGACAATGTGCCGGAGAATTTCGTTTTCTTTGACCAGCCGTGCGGTCTCTTCCGCGTTGGCGCCGGCGAGTTTCGCCTTTTGCAATTGCGAACCGGCTTCCTCGAGTTCGGCGCTCATCTGCGCGATCCTGGCCTCGTAATCCTTGTTCTGTTTCTGGCTCGCGGAGAGCTGCTGCTGAAGCTGATCGATCTGACCTCGCACATCGGCGAGCGCTTTCTCCTTGTCCGGTTTCTCCGCGCTTAGATCGCGAACGGTCTTCTCGGCGTCGGCCAGTTTCTGTTTCAAGTTGGTGTTTTCCGCCACTAGGACCTGGACGCGCTGCTCGGCATCTTTCATCCCCTTCAATTGAGCCACGGCCGTGTCGCGTTCTTTCGTTATCGCCGCGATCTGTTGATCCGCGCCGGTTGCTTTCGCCTTGGCCTCGTCGCGCTCCTTCTGCGCAGTCACGATCTGCTTCTCGGCGTCGGCGGCGCGCGCGTTGGCTTCATCGCGCTCTTTCTCCGCGCTGCTTCGGCCCTGCTCGACTGCTGCCAGGGCCTTCTTCAACTGAGAAATCTCATTCTGCAGTGCTTGTTGCGCTTTGGTGTCACCTCCGGCGTTTGACGATTGCGCCTTCTTCAAGGACGCCTGCGCTTCGGATAACTGATCGCGAACTTTTTTCTCGGCGTCCTTCGATTTGGCAAGATCGCCCTCGGCCGCCTGGAGTTTGGAACTCGTCTCCTGCAGTTTGCTGTTTAGCGAATCCTTATCCTTCTCGGCAGAGGAAATCTTCTTTCGCGACTTATCGAGTTCGGTTTCCAGCTGATCGACCCGGCTCTGCAGCTTTTTTGTGGCCGACTTGATGGCCACGTCACTGGCGGTAGCGGCGGGTTCGGGTGCGGCGGGTTGCTGCACTTGCGGAACCGCCGGAGCAACCGATGGCTGGACGGCGACGGCCGGTGGTTTGGTCGCCGGGGGCGGCGCGATAATTTCCACCTGCGGCTCCACCGTGGCCGTTTGCTCAGGCAGAACCGGCGCTGAGCCCGGGAGCGCGGTTTGTCCGGCGGCCAGATCAGATTGTGTCGATGCGCGATCTTCCACACGCAGAATAGCTTCGGAAACCTTACGACTGCGATAGTCGACGATCGTTGGCTGCCAGTCCCCATGCTTCTTGCGCAGTTCCTCAAGAAGGCTCCCGGCGAAACGATATTTGGCGAGGGCGGCTTTGAATTGGTTTTCGTGCTCCGCCTTTTCGCCCTGTTGCGCAGTCATATAGGCTTTCAGGAACAATTCGCTGGGATCGTCAGCCTGCGAAAAGAGGGCTCGCGGAACTGCGAAAATGAGTAAACCGGCGAGAAAAAACGAACCGATTTTCTTCATGCGAGCACGACGAGAAAGAATAGTCCAGCCGTGCCCAGTTGCAACGCTGGCTTCCACTACTTTTGCAGAAATAGCGGAGAGCGTGCCAGTCTTTTTTGGGCGCTTTACCTTTGCAATCCGGGGTTCAAAAACTACAGTTCCCGGCGCATACGGTGGCCATAGCTCAATGGTAGAGCTCCAGATTGTGGTTCTGGCTGTTGCGGGTTCGAGTCCCGTTGGCCACCCGCGCGGCCGCCTTCGCGGCCGCTCCTCTACGCGCGTTTCGGGGGATTTTCGCTACCTCCGGTCGCGGTGGCATGGGCGTTGCTAAAACCTGCTCGCATGAATTCACCCCTCGATCTTTTTGGTCAATCCTCTCTCCGCGCCATCACTCCAAACTTCTGGGAGCGTTTTATAAACGACGAACAGTTGGAAGAGTGCTCGGCGCTTGAGAAACTGGTCGCCGGCTGCGAATTAATTGCCGCGCTCGATCAGATTGAGCTGCTTCTGGCGGCTTAATAGGATGGAGGGACGACCTCGTGTCGTCCGTGCCACCATACCCCGCCGCACAGGCATCCCACTAAGCGCCCGGATTCTTTCGGCTCGCTCTGCAGGCCAGACCATTTCGATTGCCGATCTTGCATTCGGCGATCGAAACTCGACAATCGACACTCGGATTGTGCCTGTAGCTCAACTGGATAGAGCTTCTGACTTCGGATCAGAAGGTTGGGGGTTCGAATCCCTCCAGGCACGCATTCAAACGTGCCCGGCTAATGAAGAATTCTGAATCGCGACGCCAACTCGATTCCGTGGTGGTCGGCGTGGAGTTGACCCTGATCAGCATCATTCAGGGCGTCGCCCTCACCTTCCTCATCGAATGCGCGCGCGAAATCATTTCACCTGGCGAAAGAATCTTTTGGCCCTATATCGCAGCCGGGCTGCTCGTCATCTTCGTCTTCTGGTCAAGATCGGTTCTCCACATCATTACCGTCATTCGATGGCCGCTCGAGTTTGGCCACAACTTCTTTTATATCGGCTGCGCTTTTGTCGAGGCCCTGCTTTTCACGCGGCTGCATCATCCGAAAGGATGGTTTGCCCTCGGAGCGGTTTTCGGCGCGATCGGCTGGCTCCTTTTCGTTTACGATTTGCGTTTGATCCGCACGCGCTCGGACGAGAAGACGGGCGTCATGAGCGAGCGGCTCTTCGCTGTCGTTAGGCGCGACCAGTATCTCAACATCTTTTTACTCCTGCCAGGCGTCTTCTTTTACAACCTTGCCTGCTTCCTCCTCATTCGCGCCCGGCCCGATATCTTCCTTGAGGGCGGGCAACATTTCTGGCTCGCCTGCGGCGATTTCCTCGGCTTCGCCGCCTACCTTTGGTATGTGCTGCGGCATTATAAACAGCTGCTGCCCGTGCTCTCGGCCGCAAGAGAGGAGTGGCAGGCCCGATAGCAGGGGCGATTGCTTCGGCGCGTCTGATCCTGTAGAAATAACGCGATGTCCTCCGTAACCTCCCTCGTTCGACCGGCAAAGTCCCAGGAGCGCACGCGGCGCGAATGGAAAGTTCCGACTGTCGATCAGGTAATGGTAGAAGAGCGCGCGGCCGCTTTCGCCAAACGAAGCATCAAGACATCGGCCAAACTGGCCGGGTTGAAGATGGCCGTCTCGATGATGGATCTCACGACCTTGGAAGGAAAAGATACCCCGGGGAAAGTGGCCTTTCTTTGCCGCAAGGCGATGCAACCCCTCGATCCGCGTTACAAGGTCCCTTCCTGCGCGGCCGTTTGCGTTTATCCGAATCTCGTTCGACCGGCCAAGAAATTTCTCGGCCAATCCGGGGTGAAAGTCGCTTCCGTGGCCACGGCTTTTCCCACTGGCCTGATGCCCTTGAAACTGAAATTGGAAGAGGTGCGTTCGGCGGCGCGCGATGGAGCCGACGAGATCGACATGGTGATCGACCGGGGAGTTTTTCTGGCGGGCGATCATGGTCGCATTTTCGATGAGATCGTCGCCACGAGAGAAGCCTGCGGCCCGGCCCACTTGAAAGTGATCCTGGAAACAGGCGAACTCCTGACCTACGACAACGTCCGAATCGCGAGTGAAATCGCCATGCGTGCGGGCGCTGATTTCATCAAGACATCAACCGGCAAAGTTTCGCCGGCGGCGACGATGCCGGTTACGCTCGTTATGCTCGAAGCCATCCGGGATTATTTTTACGAGACCGGCATTCGCATAGGAATGAAGCCGGCCGGCGGGATTCGCACGGCCAAACAGGCGCTGGCCTACCTTGTCATGGTCAAAGAGACATTAGGCGACGATTGGCTGACACCCGATCTCTTTCGCTTCGGCGCCAGCACATTGGTCAACGATGTGCTGATGCAGATTGTGAAGCAAGTCGACGGCAATTATCAGTCGTTAGACTACTTTTCGTTGCCGTAAGGCAACCTTCGAGACTACATTCCGCGCCGATTGTTAAGCGGCTGGGCTAAAGCAGTAGCGCTCCCTTTCCGGCGGCGAGACTTTAGCGGCGACGTCTGAAGCCAACACGCACGAGAATTACAAAGATGTAACTCAAAACTTGGGGACGGATAAGCGCACTGAACTGGTTCTGCCCGAATCGAGAGTGTTTCCACTCATCTTTAACCTCGCCCTCATCACATGAATAAAACTGATTCCTCCAAAGCTGGTTTTTTAACTCGCCGATTCGTCTTCGCTCTCGCTTTTTGTCTGGCAGGGACCTCTCTGGCTGTCATTGCCTTCGCAGCACCAGTCAGAAAGCAGGCCTCGCATAGGAAAATGACCGCTGCCAGTCTTGGCACGGATGGCGTAACTCCGGTTGTCTCGCCAGCCTTGCGCGATCTGCCAAAAATCAACCAACTCACGACGGTGCAGACGGAAATCGGCGACACTGAGCGCCGACTCACCGGCCGCCAGGCACACCAACCGGGCACGCAGGATCCGGTTGTGCAAACGACAGCACCTACCGCCAGCATGCCGTCGGTTGGGGCATCGTTTGAGGGAATGAACATTGACCAGGGTTGCGGCGGCTGTCTGCCGCCGGATACCGACGGCGCGGTCGGCCCGAATCACTATGTGCAGATGGTGAATAGCGCGCTGGCCGTCTTCAATAAAACGACCGGGGCAATCATTTCCGGTCCGACACTCATCAAGGCGCTCTGGCAGAGCGGCGAATGCGCGGCCAACAACGACGGAGATCCCATCGTTCTCTACGATCAACTGGCAGATCGCTGGGTCATCAGCCAGTTCATTGCCTCGGCCGCGCCTAACTACGCGCAATGCATCGCCGTCTCGACTACCCCCGATCCCACCGGGACTTACTACGCCTACGAGTTTGATCAAAGCACAACCGTCTTTCACGACTATCCAAAACTCGCGGTCTGGCCGGACGCCTACTACATGACGACCAATGAATTTCCCAGCGGCCAGGAGACCAACTCCGGCGCCGGCGCATTTGCCTTCGAGCGCGCGAAGATGCTGGCCGGGCAAGCCGCGCGGTTCATATGGTTTGATGAATCGTCCATCGCGGTCGGCGCCGCCTATGTCCCAGGCGGTCAAAATCCCACCAACCTCGACGGAAAAGTTCCGCCGCCCGCCGGTATGCCTAACTACATTGTCGAAGTCGATGCCCAGGGAAGCACGCCGACGTCAACCGATACCACCGCAGTCTTGAGCCTGTTCAAATTTCATGTCGACTGGAACAATCCTGCAAACTCGACCTTAGGGACGGGGTCCACCATTCCGGTCGCGGCCGGCGGCGGTTTGTACACGGCTATGGGCGGACATCCGGACTTCGAAGTTCCGATCGCTGATTTCGTCGCCGCGCAATGCGTTTATGGCGAAGGACCGAATTGCGTTCCGGAGAAAATCGTGCCCGGCGTTCACACCGCGACCCTCGATACACTGGGCGATCGCACCATGTTCCGCGTGACCTATCGCAACTTTGGTGATCACGAATCGATGCTGGTCCATCACACGGTGGTGACGGCAGCTGACGCTCAGACCGGTTTAACGCGAGCCGGGTTGCGTTGGTACGAAGTGCGGGGTCTCAACACGGCACCGACGATTTATCAGCAGAGCACATTTGCACCGCTCGATCCGACCAATCCGCTCTGGCGCTGGATGGGCAGCGCAGCCATGGATCATGTCGGCGATATTGCCATTGGCTACAGCGCGAGTGGTCCAAATTATTTTCCGTCAATCCATTACGCGGGCAGACTGTCCACGGATCCGTTGAACGATCTGACGCAGGGCGAAGGCGTCATGTTCGCCGGTCTCGGGATTCAAGGATTTCCACTTAACCGTTGGGGTGACTACAGCGACCTCACGGTCGATCCAAACGATGACTGCACTTTTTGGTACACTCAGGAATATCTGCCGGCTAACGGCGCCGGCGATCTTTTGCCGGTGAACTGGCATACCCGCATCGGCTCGTTCAAGTTCGCGCAATGCTCAGTGAGTGCGCCGTCATTGGTCAGCATGTCTTCGATCAAGGTCCACGGCAGCACCCCGTATGCTCTTAACCTTCCATTGACGGCCCCGTTCGGGGTGGAACCCCGCACCGGCGGTGCCGGCGGCCAGTTCGTGATTAAGTTCCATTTCGCTAACCCGGTGTTGTCTTGCGGCACAGCAATGAGCAGCAACGGAACCGCGTCGAACGATCCTGCCAGTGGCGGTAACGATTGTCTCGTTGATCTCACCGGGATTCCTAACGCGCAGTATACGACCGTTACCCTCAATGGCGTAGTCGACAGCCTGGGTAATCAGGGGAATGTGCCCGGCACATTTGGAGTGTTGTTGGGCGACGTAAATGGAAGCGGCAATGTGGATGCGGCCGACGTCGGTCTGGTCCAGCGGCAAAACAATCAGCCGGTGACTTCAGCCAATTTTCAGAATGACGTGAACGTCAGCGGCAATATCGATGCGGCCGACGTGGGCATCGTTCAGCGCCAGAATCAGGCGCATTTGCCCTAGACCAAGTCGATCGCATTAGACCAAACAGAAGCTGGAACAGTCGAAGGCGCTCGCACGCCCCCGCTCTGAGAGATCCTCTTCAAAGACGGACAACCGCGCTCATTGCGGACTTCCGCGGTCCGAGTGCCGCCTTCTGATTGGATGTGCCTCTACCGCAAAAAACAAAACGAATTTTCATCGCCGCATACACCCAACCGTCGATGGCCTTCCGAATCGTCATCAAAGCAATTATAAACCATGACCATAACGCCCCGAAAAACCTCCCTCGTTCGCCTTCTCAAAGGATTCGCTGTCAGCGTTCTGGCGCTGACGGCCCTCGTTCTTCAACCCACCGGGGCATTGGCGAACCCGGTCCCACAGAATCTCGGCAACGGCCTGAACAAGATTGTTGAGAACCAACTTCTTCAGCAGGGGCTCATTGGTGTTCCGGCGCCAAATCAACTCAGTGGCGCTTCGACCAAAGCCACTTCTAAAAAACAGACGAAATCGATTGTCCAAATCAACACCACCTACGCCAACTCCTACAAGGCGGGAGTAGCCAAGGAAGCCGGCGTCTACATGGATCGCGCGATCATGCAGATCGGGACCAGCAAATATCTGGTCGACATTATGCCGGACGGCCATGTGACGGTGGATGCGCTGCAAACTGCACTGCAAGCCCGCTTTCCGGCCTTGGAAGTGAAACACGTAGATAAGAAATATGCGGGCCACGGAGTGATTGAAGGCTACATCAGCGCGACCGACGCATCGGCCATTGCTACCTTCAGCGGAGTTCGCTCCGTCATTCTGCAACTGCGCCCGATACACAGTGTCGGCCTGGTGACTTCACAGGGTATCAACCAGCATCGGGTGAATCGCATCAACACGCTCTATAACCCGAACTCGCTCGCCAATTACGATGGCACCGGCATCTCGATCGGCGTCATGTCGGACAGCTTCAACTCGCAACCGAGCGCAGAAGGTGGCTTTACTACCGCGCAGGCGGACGTCGCCTCGGGCGATCTTCCGGGCGGAACCGGTGTTGCCCCGGGTGGCGCAAACCTGAACCCGAACACGCAACCCGTTGTTGTGCTCGAGGATTACAATCCCACTCCAGGCGCGACTAACGAGGGTCGTGGCATGTGCCAGATCGTGGCCGACATGGCTCCGATGGCGCGCATCGGCTTCGCCACCGCAGACACCGGCGAAGTGGGGTTCGCGAACAACATCCGTGCGCTCGGCGGACTGCCTGGCTTTACCTACCCCGCGGCGACCCAGCAGGGTTTCAAGGGCGACGTCGTCTGCGATGACGTCTCCTACCTGGACGAACCGATGTTCCAGGATGGCATCGTCGCTCAAGGCGTCATTGACGTGGTCAATGCCGGAGTGACCTATTGCTCGTCCGCAGCCAACAACTGGGGCACGGACGGTTACGATTCGGATTTTCGACCCGTTCCGAACGGCAGCGGCCTAACGGCTGCAACCAACAGTGCTCTGGTCGGAACGAATATCGACCTTACAGGTGTCGACCCGTCGCTCTATGCCGGCGGTTTCCATAACTTTAATCCAAACGCAGGGCAACTGGATGTGGCGCAGCAATTCAACGCCTCGTCCGATCCTCAGGCAGCGGTCTTTCAATGGAACGATCCCTACGACACTTCCACGCCCACTCTCGGACCAATTATCTATGGCCCGGTAAACGGCGACAGCGAACCGACGAGCGCCGATCCCTCCTACACGATTAACTTCACGGCCGGTCAGGAGTACGTCATCACCGAACACGCCACCCCGGCGACGCCGGCAGATAATTATGACGCCATCGTGGAAGTGAAGGATCCGGCAGGAAATACCATCGTCCTTCAAGACACGGGCGTGGATGAGACTGTTATCCTGTTCGCCCCGACGACCGGGACTTACACCATTATCTTTCACGCTTTTGCGACAGCTTCGCCTATCGGCGGTCCGGCTGTTCCCACTCGCGGTCCCTTCCAGTTTCAGATCAACACGGCCAACGGAGTTCCGCGTATCACACAGGATTTCAACCTTCTCTTCTTCGATGGCACGACCGGTAAATTTATCGAAGCTGTCGCCACCAACAACTTCGCCAACAACCGCCCTTACGAAGTCTGGGTGCCCGACTTGAGCAGTCACGCGGACGCGAACAAGCAAGTTCAGTTGGTCATCGCGCGATCGAACGTCACCGCGCCTCCGAATGCCGCGAATCACTTCAAATACGTTTTCTTCGGCAATGGCCTCAGTGGTATGGGACCAGCCGAGTATAACAACTACCTCACGCCGGTCACATTTGGACACAGTACCGCTGCAGGTGCCAACGGCGTCGCTGCCTACCCAATGTTCCGGCCAAATCTGCCGGAAGATTTCACTTCGCCGGGGCCGGTGACGATCTATTTCGACACTAACAACAATCGCCTGCCGACGCCCCAGATTCGCCTGAAGCCCGACATCGCCGCAGCTGATGGAGCGAACAACACCTTCTTCCCGCTCGGACCGGCGCAGGATGTCCCGTGGGACATGGACACTCAATATGCCAATTTTTACGGCACCAGCGCCGCTTCGCCGCACTCTGCCGCCATCGCCGGGCTGGTCATTCAGGCGCACGGCGGACCGGGAAGCATCTCGCCCGCGGCGGTCAAGACGCTCCTGCAGCTCAACACCTTCCCGCATGATTTGGATCCTTATTCTTCAACGGGAACCGCCGCGGCGCACAATGGTGTCGTCACGGTGAATATCGTCAGCGATAACGACTCCAACACCGGCACCGGCTCGAACGATTCGAATTCCTGGTCGGTGACTTACTCCGGTTCCGGTTATGTGAAGCAGCTTGTCTTGAATCCGAACAATCTGCCGGCGGAAGGCGGCAATCCGACCGGTGGAAACTACATCGGCGGCGCCGCGCCCGGAACTGCCACGGAATATTCCGACTTCCTCAACGCGGCGAAATACAACTTCACGCCCGGAATGGTCTTCAACAGCAACCAATATGTAAACGGCACTCGAAGCGACGTGAACGGCACGGCCACTTTCGCGAATCAGATTCAACAAGGCCTGGCTTTCTACCGCACAGTGACCATCACTCTGCCGCAGAATGGTTTGGTTGCCGGGAAGACATTCCGCTTCAACAACGGACGCAATCAGGAGAAAGATGCGAATACCCCGGTCGGGCTGCCTGAAGAGGTGGGACTATACGGTCAAAGTGCCCAATACTCGGCCGACATCCTCGGCAGTGGCGTGCTCATTCCTGAATACGCCGATAATCCGCAGGTCCTCCAGGGTCTCGTCTTCAGCGGCATCATCACCGACGGCGGAGTGGATTATCCCTTCACCGGCCGCATCGCGAACAAGGTCGGCCGCGGATACTCGCCGCTCGATGGATACGGATTCGTTAACGCGCAAGCCGCCACGACCGGAGTCATTCCCACACCGGGGGTGGTATCGCGAAAGGTTCACGGCACCGCCGGTACCTTTGATATTCCGTTGCCATTCAATGGGCCTGCCGGAATCGAATGCCGCGCTCCGGGCTCGAACGGGAGTTATCAGTTGGTCTTCACCTTCGATCGGCCTGTGGCTACTGCCGGCACCGTTGCAATTCAGGGAACAGCGCAAGTTGCGCCTGCGGCAAGCGGCCAGTCGAATCCGCAAATTGCCGGAGCCAACCCGAATCAGATCGTGGTGGATCTCCAGAATGTCGCCAACGCACAGCATCTACAAGTTACCCTGAGCGACGTCCGCGACACGTCCGGTAACACGCTCAACCCGGTGACAGCGCGCATGGATGTACTTTTGGGCGACGTGAACGCCAGCGGCAATGTGGATTCGGCCGACGTGGGTCTGACCCAGCGCCAGAACAATCAGCCGGTGACGTTTTCCAATTTCCGCTCGGACGAGAATGCCAGCGGCAATATCGATGCGGCTGACGTTGGCATCGTCCAACGCCAGAACCAAGCGCATCTGCCCTAGCTCATACGATTACTACAACAATACGACCTAACTAACGGAGAAACATATGAATAAAAAACTGGCCTTCATCGCCATCCTTGCCGGACTAAGCCTAACATCAGCTTTTGCCACCGGCACCATCACCCTGACCCCCTCGAGCAATCAAATTTCGGGCACCAGCGGTGTCTTTAACGTCACGGTTGCTTTATCCAATGCGACGGCCAATAACATCAGCGCCTTTGACCTGTTCTTGCAGTCCAACAGTACGGGAGCCGATTCCTTCACCATTACCAACACCACCCCGGTGCTTGATTCGGCCAATGCGACGCGGGCAACCACCCCGCAGTTTCCCGATACCTTCACCATGAGCGGGAGCACCCAGTCGGGCTTCTTCCAGAACACCCACGACCAGGGCTTTAGTTATGAGGCTGACCAGGCTCTCTCGGGTTCAACCACACTGGAGACGCTGCAGATTAGTTACAGCTTCGGTTCTGCACCGGCGCCGGGCACCACCTTTACCTTTGGCACCAGCGCCAGTGGCGCGAGTGGTCCCAACACCAAGGGCACCTACTTTTACTCCGATAACTTTGGCACCTATAACCAGATCACCTCGCCGGGCTCTTTCACTCTCACCGTCGTGCCCGAACCGGCCACCTGGATGCTCATGTTCGCAGGCTTCGCCGCGCTGGCCGCCTTCCGCTTGTTGAAGGCGCGCCGCGCCTAGGCTAATAGCCGAGAAATTCTAAAATGGGCTGACCACCAGGTCAGCCCATTTTTGTTGCACCGCTCACCCATACAACAGACGTTACGCTTTATCGCCTTGAAACGCTTTGCGCCTTTTTTGCTCGTGACGCTCGCCGCAATCGTGACCTGCACGTGGGCGACCGTCCTTTACCGGATGAAGACGGCTGAGCATGAGCGATTGGGACGAGCCAAGATGGCCGAAGCCGCCGATAGAAAAAAGGCCGCGCATGGTCTCGGTAACCCGGAGGCCAAGGTGACGATCGAGGAATACGGCGATTTTCAGTGTCCGCCCTGCGGATTACTGGCCGATCCGCTGAATGACATCGTGCGAGATTTTCAGCCTGACGTCCGGTTGATCTATCGGAATTTCCCGCTGCCGATGCACGCGCATGCGCGAGAAGCGGCGATCGCAGCCGAAGCCGCTGGATTACAAGGCAAATTCTGGGAAATGCATGATCTGCTTTACCGGGAGCAATCGGCCTGGAACAAGGCGGAGAAAATCCAGGAGCTCTTCATGGCTTACGCGACCAAGCTCGGACTCGACACGAAAAAATTCGCCCTCGACCTGATCGCGGAGAACACCCGGGAAATCATCGAAAGAGATGAGCGTGAAGGAAAGAAGCTCGGCGTGACGAACACGCCCACCATCTTCATCAATGATCGCGCGGTCGCGGCCAAGGACCTCGCGCCTTCCTCTTTGCGGGATGCGGTCAAAGATCTGGTCCAACAACAAAAATCGTCGCCGACTGGGAAAAAATGAGCTCTCGCGTCCGCGCCATCATTTACGCTGTCGCAATCCTCGCCGCCTTCATCGGAATGACGGAGGCGACCTATCTGTTCGTTATGTATCTCACCGGCGACATCGCGATATGCGGTGGTGTTGCCGGATGCTCCGAGGTACTGACCAGTCGCTACTCCAAGATCGGTCCGGTCCCCGTCGCAGCCCTGGGGGCCTGCGCCTATTTCTCTGCCTTTGCCTGCGCCACCTTCTCTGCCTTTGGCCACGCCTTCGCTCGCAAACTTTTCGGCGTAATTGTGGCTGGTATGTTTCTCTCCACGCTCTGGTTTCTTTTCGTGCAGATGTTTATCCTGCATGCCTTCTGCCGCTATTGCTTGTTTTCCGCCGCGCTTGTTTTCTTTCTCGCCGGGACGGTCGTGATGATCCCTTCATCCGATTCCGTTGAGAATCGATGACCACGTCCGGCTTTCTCAGAATCCTGCTTTGCGCCCTGATATCATTGACCCTCGGATGCAGTAAGCGGGTCAAACCGGCAGAGAACGTCGACGCCTGTTCCCTGCTTACGGACGACGAGGTCGCGTCCATCCAAGGCACCACCATTTCGGTCCATAAGGCTAGCTCGGCTTCAGGCGCGGGAATGCTGGTCTCGCAATGCGTCTACGGTTCAACCGAGCCTAACAAGTCGGTAGGAATTGCCCTGAGCCAGATCGGCTCGACGACAGAAGCGCCAAGAAGCCCCACCGCCTTTTGGGACGCAACCTTCGCTCGTTTTAGAAAATCCGAAAAAGCGGTAGAGAAAGAAGCGGAAAGCGAAAAACTTAAGAAAGAGAGCTTGCGGGAAAAACGTGAGGAAACTGGCGAAGATGAAGTGATTCCGCCGGTCAAGGTCGAGGGTGTCGGCGATGAAGCCTTTTGGAGTCCGAGCCGCGTCGGAGGAGCGCTTTACGCGATCAAGCGAAGCCGGGACGCCTTCATCCGAATCAGTGTTGGCGGGCCCGGAACGGAGCAGGACAAAATCGAAAAATCGAAGAAGCTCGCGCTGAACGCTTTGCGCCGTCTCTAAAGCTTCCGACTCGGGCAGTGGTTCAAGCCAGCGGTCGTGACCGCCCGGGCCATTACGAAAATGTTATTTTTAAACTCAGGCGCAAGGCGTCCGCGCCACCAGCAGATCCCGATTCAAAACAAAAGGTCTGCCTATGAAAACCCAGTCTTCCGCAAACACCGCCCGAGTTGCCCTCGGAATTCCCTTCCTTCTCGTTGCCATTTTCCTGGCTGTGGCTGGCCTAACTAATCTGTCGGCCAAGAACCGAGCCGGCACCAAGGGTGCAATCCCGCAAGCCGCCCTACCGCAGACGTTCACCGGCACGTTCGATCCGAATGTCTATCCGTGCGGGAGCCAGCTGCACCCGTTTGTCGTGCCGCCCGGTCAGGCGCGCATCGTCGTGCAAGCGAACGCCAATTTCCCGTCTAACGACATTACCGTTACGCTGCTTTACGGCGCCGGCGCAAGTCCCACCTTTGTCACTTCGACTGACACCGGTGTGGGCCAGGAAGTCATCAATTACGCTCCGGCGGCTGGTGTGGCGGCTGGGACCTACCAGGTCCAGGTCTGCGTATCACCCAACCCGGCAGCACCGTTACAGCAGCCTTACACTTACACCGGCATCTTTACTTACGACGACACGGGCGCGACGGGCAACAACCCCCCGAATACCGGTCCCTTACCGGCGCCGCCGCAGGATGCAGGTCCAAAAGTGGGTTACGAATGGTTTCAGCCGCCGGGAATACTCACTCCAGTTCTGATCACGAGTTCCGGAGGCAAGACCGTCGAATATCTCGGTCGTTATGCCATCGAGCCGTCAATCGGCGCAAACTGGAGCACCGGGACTACTATCTACCAGTCGGATCTGGAAACTCTTTTCGTCACTTTTGACGATTCCTGCAACCTGGCCAATCCAAAGGCAACTTGGGTGAATCGTCCCGCCACCCTCTCAGCCTTTGTCGACTCCGACCCCATTCTTTTCACCGATCATCAGACCAATCGCACCTTTGTCTCCGAATTGACGCTTCTTAGCCCGGACACGTCCAAGATCAGCTTCACAGACAGCGACGGCCTGCCAACTCAAACCGCTCCCACCGGATGGACGCTGGACCAACAAGCCCAGGGCCTCGCTTCAGCGGTCGATCACCAAACAATCGGAGGTGGTCCTTACAACCTGAATGCGATTCCACCGCCAGTACCTTCGCCGACCTACCCGAATGCGGTCTATTATTGCTCTCAGGACATCGCCACCGCCTTTTGCTCACGCAGCGACAACGGCGGAACGGTCTTTGGCAACCAGGTGCCTCTTTATACTCTCGCCTCCTGCGGCGGTCTGCACGGACACGCCAAAGTATCTCCGGCGGATGGATCCGTTTATGTGCCTAACCGCGACTGCAACGGGCTCCAATCGATCGTCGTTTCGACCGACAACGGGGTGACTTGGACGGTCAAGCAGGTCAACACCGGGACAAATGCTGCCGGACCTTCCAACGTCGGCCAGGGAGATGACCCGGCTTGCTCAATCGATGCCGCGGGCCGCGTCTACTTCGCTTTTTCGCATAACGCCAATCAGGCCGGCGTGGCCTGGTCGGACGACCACGGGGATCACTGGTTCGACATGTACGATCTCGGAGCGACTTACGGATTGAAAAACATCTGTTTCCCGACTGCAACTGCGGGAGACGCAGGGCGCGCCGCGATCGCGTTTTATGGCTCAACCACGCCTGAGGGACCGAATGTTACCTCCAATGACGAGACCTTCACCGGTCTCTGGCATCTGTATGTGGCGCACACCTTCGACGGCGGCAAATCCTGGACGACCAGCGACGTCACTCCGACGCTCCCGATGCAGCGCAGCGGAATACTTCGCGGCGGCGGGGCTGACGCATGGCGCAACTTGGCTGACTTCATGGACATGACGATCGATCGCGACGGCCGTGTCCTGGTCGGTTTCGGCAATGGCTGCGACGGAGGAGACTGCGCCCAGGCTCCGACGAATCCCGATGGGACCATCGCGGTCAAAGGAAACGCCTACACCACGACCGCATCGATTGCGCGTCAATCGAGTGGACGCCGGATGTTAAAAGCCAAGGATCCCGCAAACGTGCTCACTCTTTCAACAGTTCCCGGCATGCCGTTGGTGCAAGAGCGCCGGATTGGGAATGTCGTTAAGCTTGCCTGGAACGAAGGCGATAGCGGCAATTCGATGATCAACAGTTATTCGATCTACCGCGGCACGGCGCCCGGAGCGGAAGGTCCGAGTCCGATCGCGACTGTTTCTGGCACCCAGACGGGTGGGACTTACACCGACACCACGGCAACCGACCTAACGAAGACGTACTATTATCGGGTGGCAGCCAACAACAGCATCGGCTCTTCCTGCGGCAATAACGAAGTGGCCGCGCCCTACAAAGGAGATACCTGCACCGGCCTGATCATTCACCGCAACGATCCAACTCATCCGGAAAGCACCGGCGCCGGGACCGCTGGTCAGCCGCCAATTCCGGCCCTCCTGATCGACTACATCTCTCTGGGTGAACCTCCCGGAACAAGCGACCTTACTTTCAAAATGAAAGTGGGCGATCTGACGAGCGTCCCGAAAAACAGTCGCTGGAGGATTGCCTGGACCTGGTACCATCCGAACGGTACCCCCAGCCCGGACCAGCTCTACTATATTGGCATGAAGAGTGACGCGAACAGCAACGTCACCTTTGAATACGGGACCCTGGCTGACGCAGGCGTTCCGGCTGTTCTCGTTCTTGGCGAGACGCCGATCGGCATCCCGGTGGCGAATTATACGCCCGACGGAACCATTACGATGACCGTAGCGCGATCAGCTGTCGGCAATCCGCAGATTGGGGACATGCTTGCCGCCGTCGGTGGAAAGACCATCACTGGGGATACGCCGGCGACGGAAAAGTTGGAACGTTCCACCACGTTCGTCGATCACACCTTCATCAAGGGAACGAGCGATAGCGCCTTCCCCGCCGCCACCTATACGGTGGTCGGTGGAACAACCTGCGCGACCGGCACGATTGTTCCGGTTGGCGCGGTTTCCCGCAAGACGCACGGCAGCGCTGGTACTTTTGACGTCGACCTGCCATTGATTGGAACACCGGGCATCGAATCACGGTCAACTGGAGGAAACCATCAGGTCGTCATCAGTTTCGCCGCACCCATTCTTGCCGTCCAGAGCGCCAACGTCACTCCGGGGACAAACGGAACCGGAAGCGTTTCCGGGCCACCCGTGATCAGTGGGAATCAGGTAACTGTCAATCTGACGGGGGTGAGCACCGCTCAAACGCTTAGCATCAACCTCGTCGGCGTCAGCGACGGCAGCCACAGCGGAACCGTCACCATCCCGATGAGCGTCCTGGTGGGCGACGTGAACGCCAGCGGCAATGTGGATTCGGCCGACGTGGGTCTGACCCAGCGCCAGAACAATCAGCCGGTGACGTTTTCCAATTTCCGCTCGGACGAGAATGCCAGCGGCAATATCGATGCGGCTGACGTTGGCATCGTCCAACGCCAGAACCAAGCGCATCTGCCCTAGCTCATACGATTACTACAACAATACGACCTAACTAACGGAGAAACATATGAATAAAAAACTGGCCTTCATCGCCATCCTTGCCGGACTAAGCCTAACATCAGCTTTTGCCACCGGCACCATCACCCTGACCCCCTCGAGCAATCAAATTTCGGGCACCAGCGGTGTCTTTAACGTCACGGTTGCTTTATCCAATGCGACGGCCAATAACATCAGCGCCTTTGACCTGTTCTTGCAGTCCAACAGGTACGGGAGCCGATTCCTTCACCATTACCAACACCACCCCGGTGCTTGATTCGGCCAATGCGACGCGGGCAACCACCCCGCAGTTTCCCGATACCTTCACCATGAGCGGGAGCACCCAGTCGGGCTTCTTCCAGAACACCCACGACCAGGGCTTTAGTTATGAGGCTGACCAGGCTCTCTCGGGTTCAACCACACTGGAGACGCTGCAGATTAGTTACAGCTTCGGTTCTGCACCGGCGCCGGGCACCACCTTTACCTTTGGCACCAGCGCCAGTGGCGCGAGTGGTCCCAACACCAAGGGCACCTACTTTTACTCCGATAACTTTGGCACCTATAACCAGATCACCTCGCCGGGCTCTTTCACTCTCACCGTCGTGCCCGAACCGGCCACCTGGATGCTCATGTTCGCAGGCTTCGCCGCGCTGGCCGCCTTCCGCTTGTTGAAGGCGCGCCGCGCCTAGGCTAATAGCCGAGAAATTCTAAAATGGGCTGACCACCAGGTCAGCCCATTTTTGTTTTGAGCGCGCAATCAGCACAAAGCCTCATTGGTGGTCGCCCGCCTGATCGACGGCGGCTCGGAGTTCTTCGTCGTGTTTACCTCAGAGATGCAACGTAAGTGAATACGATGTGATCGAAAACTCCGCACGGCGAATCGTTAGTCTCGTAAAGCGCAGAGTCGAATCGCTCAAGCCTTGTTGAGGGCGGAGCCGGATTTTACAACCGTCCGATCATCCACCCGGGACGCTTTGATCCTTTTGCTTCTTATCTTTGGCCCACAAGTGAAAGGTGTAGGTAAAAACGATGTAACCCATGATCCGATCCGGATGGTAGTTGGCAAAATAAATGGCCGGATTGACCTGAAAATCTTCCGTGATATTCCAGGTGAAACCGAGAGTGGCTGAATTCTCCGCGCCGCTTTGAAAGTCCACCTGCGCGCGCCACTGCTTGTTAAAATCATAGGCATACCCAAGGATGGCTTCATTCTTGTAGCCGGCGTGGATGCCGCCAACGATGAACTTGTTATGCTCGGTGTAGTATCCGCCTTCGATATAGGGCTGCGGAGCGACGCCCACGCGAGGCGACCAATTTGTGAAGCCGACCGAGAGAAGATATGGCTCTTTGGTCAATATGCCGAGCTCGGTCGCGAAGATTTCTTCGTTAGGCTTGAATCCTTGAAAGATGGCAACCTCGGCCCATTTGGTTAGGCCCAACTCGGCTTGGAGCTCGTAGGGATTGGCGATGCGCGCGTCCTGAACCTGCAGGCTCAGCGATAAATCTCCCTCCGGTTGCAGATCCGGGGTGACGATCTGACTGAGACCCTTGGTGGTCGCAAAAGTAACGGCCGGGACCGACAGGATCCCGACCGTTACCAAAAACGCGCGGAGGAGACTTCGATTTATCTCCGTCTCCTCCGCGTCATTAAGCCGTCGTTTTACGGAACCTGTTGCACTGCCTTGATCGCATCGATGAAGCCCCAGCCATCGAGGATCGAGAAACCGGTCCCGAGTTGATTAAGGAATGTGCCCTGCGCCGTGCCCTTGCTCGTGACTGCCGAGATCCGCGCACCAGACAGATAATCGGCATGATTACCGTCGCCAAATCCGGCGAAGTCCCGGTCGATGCCAAAGGAAACTGAACTGGTTCCGGTGAAAGCTCCATTCGCAAACGTCAGCGTGAGCGAAAAGAACTCAGGGTTACTGGCCGGCACATTGTTCGTGATCTGACCGGCGCTGATGTTGGTCAGCCTGCCGAGCGTGAATGGGTAACCCGAGGCCGTGGTCGAATCGAAGCTCAGCCCAGCGTTGGTTAGGTCGATCGTGACCGATTTCAAAGTCTCTCCAGCTTTACCCGGCACAAAGGTGACAGTGAAGAAATTCGGATCGTGCGACGACGCGTTCAGGTCGTTGCCAAACCCGTTCACGATGACTTTGCCGCCCGTGGTGGAGTTAGCCGTCGCGGTGCACGAGAACGGATCGAGGTCGTGCGGTGCCGTCGGGCTATGCTGCAGGAAGCTGCGCACCTGCGCTTGTGTCAATGTCTCCGAATGCGTGCTGGCCTTGTTCAACATCAGCGCCGCCACCGCTGCGGCATGCGGAGCCGCCGCGCTCGTCCCGAAGAAGTTCGGCAGGCCGTCACCCTCGTAATCGAACCCAAAGAAGGTCGTATTACCTCCATCCGGAGCGGCGATATCCGGCTTCTGCCGCACTTGCGCCGCCGTCTTCTTGGTTCCGTCACTATTAAAGAAGAACGTGCTCGGACCCTGCGATGTGAAATTTTCAAACTGCGGCGTGAACGGCGGCGCCACCGGATTGGATGGCACGCTGTCGTAAACGTAGGCCGCTACCGCCATGGCGTTGGCCGAGGACGAATGACCAAAAGTGGCCGGAGCAGCCGGCTGATAATATTCGTCCGCGCCGTAGGCCTGCCCGTAATTCAGGTCGAACGCCCAATAGCGCAGCGCTTGCGCTTTCGGAATGGTCGGGCTCGTGTCCTTGCGGGCGAGCGCGATCTGATATTTCGTCGGGCCTGCACCGCCTATCAGCGCCGCCCCTTCGATAGGCACTCCAGTCGAGGTGTTGTTGTCGATGCCTGAAAGAGTGGGTTCGTAAGTTCCGTCCTCGTCGAAAACAAGGATGTTATAGTCCGTCGTGACCGGGTGCGCGATCGAACCATACGGATCGTTCCATTGGAAGATAATGAGAAGGAAACCGCCTGGATCAGCCGTAAACTGCTGCGAGATGTCGACTGCACCAGGAGTGGTACTGAAATTATGGAACCCGCCCTTGGTCAGGTTGTTAGGCACCTGATTCAGTTTCAGGTTTTGCCCGGGGATGCCGGCACGAGCGGTCGCATTTGAAATAGGGGTAAAAGTCGCGGTGTAACCAGCGCCCTGTTCATTGCCTGCGGACGAGAAATACATCGCCTTGTTTCCGGTGGTCGCGACCGTGTCCACCGCCTGCGCCACGATGCCGTCTTCAAACATGGGTTCGTCAAAATAAAGCACGTCGTCAACGATGACATTGCAACCCGCAGTCTGCAGATCGAGAATATGTTGAGCGAAAGTCACCTCGTCGGGATTCGCGGTGGCGAATGCCAGTGCGGCGCCCGGCGCAACGTCGTGAACGATCTGGCACATGGCGCGACCTTCGTCGGTCAGGCCGTCACCGGTATTGCTGTCGTCGGCGACCACATTGACTGGCGTCAAATAGCCGTCCGGATTACCGACTCCGGGAAGATCGCCCGAAGCGACGTCGTCCGAAGCGCGGATAAACGAAGGGGAGTTGACCTGATAGGCCGTGTCGAAGCTGTTGGAGAGCACGCCAACGGTGATGCCGGCTCCGTTGAACCCGGAGGAATTGACTGTCTGACTGTGAATGGCAAGAGCGCCACCCGAGATGGCAAGGCCGACTCCAGTGAGCGAACTATGAGTGATGGGAGGAAGGGCCATGCGCACCGACATGACGCCGCCATGTCCAGCGAGTTGAGCAATGCCGCTCACCGGGAGATAGGCCGACATTACGCCTTCGTGGTACTTCGCGTTTTCCGCTGAGACTTTGCCGCCCGCAGAAGTCACGGCGTCGCGCACACTGGCGATGGGCTGGTGTCCATTGAGATGAACCGTCACAAGCACGCGGCCTTGGGCGTCGAAAACAGCTTTGTTAGCCAGACCAGCCTCGCGCTGAGGAGCCGCGGCGTGGGCTTGAATCGATTGCGCATTAGCGCCGCTGGAAATGAGAGCGCGCAAACCGCCATCGACGTTCTCAGGAACGCCCGCGGCGCTGGCAAGACTCAGACTGATCGCGGTCACGAGACCGAGAAGCAGCAAATGGATCTTTCGAAGGGGAAACGTTTGGGTTGAGCACATAGTTTTAGAGTTGGGGTTTGAAGCCGCACAGAATATCTGTTGAATGCGGAAAAGCCAGATTGTTTTCACAGATTTTTAGACCGCTTGAAGAAAAATTCCGAGCTTCTTTTTTTGCGTGCGGCCAAGCCTTAGTGCGTCCATCATTCCCGTAGGTTTATGGCCCGCAAAAGCTCTCGAGCAAGTACCTCAATCGTTGTGCGGGAGAATGGAAAAAGCGCTGAGCGGCTGGCACTTCCGCGCAATCAACGCCACCTCAGTTTCGGCGATAAGTGGTCCTACGCCCCGGCCCCGGAAGCCCACGGCCATATTCAACTCAAGAAGCGCTACGACCTATTTATCGATGGAAAGTTTGTCACCTCGAAAGGCGGAAAGCATTTCGCGTCCATCAATCCCGCCACCGAGGAAAAGCTCGCCGAAATATCCGATGCCAGCCGAGCAGACGTCGATCGCGCGGTAAAGGCAGCCCGCCGTGCCTACGAAAAGGTCTGGGGCAAGATGTCCGGACGCGAGCGCGGGAAGTATCTCTACCGCATCGCGCGATTGATTCAGGAAAAATCGCGCGAACTCGCCGTCCTCGAATCGATGGATGGCGGCAAAACCATCAAGGAGTCGCGTGACATTGATCTTCCATTGGTGGCGGCGCACTTCTTTTATAATGCCGGCTGGGCCGACAAACTGGAGTACGCATTCCCCGGCCGGACGCCGCGTCCGCTGGGAGTCGCCGGGCAGATCATTCCCTGGAATTTTCCCCTTCTCATGGCGGCGTGGAAACTCGCGCCCGCCCTGGCGACAGGTAATACCTGCGTACTCAAACCGGCCGAGACAACCAGCATCACCGCGATGCACCTGGCGGAGATTTTCCAGGAAGCCGAATTGCCCGACGGCGTGGTAAATATTGTCACCGGCGCAGGGGAAACAGGCCGCGCCCTGGTGGAACATCCGGATGTCGATAAGATCGCTTTCACCGGATCGACGTCCGTCGGCAAACTTCTCACCCAGGCCGTCGCCGGAACAAACAAACGGCTGACCTTGGAACTCGGCGGCAAGGCCGCGAACATCATCTTTGAAGACGCACCTATCGATCAGGCGGTCGAGGGAATCATCTCGGGGATTTTCTTCAACCAGGGCCATGTCTGTTGCGCCGGCTCTCGCCTTTTCGTCCAGGAAGGCGTCTTCCCCGAGGTCATTCGAAAGTTGAAGGACCGAATCGCAACTCTGCGTGTGGGAAACCCGCTTGATAAGAATACCGATATCGGCGCCATCAATTCACGCATGCAGCTCGACAAGATTTGCGAGTTGGTCGACAGCGGTTTGCAACAAGGCGCGGAACTGGTGCAGCCGCGAATGCGCCTTCCGGAAAAGGGCTATTGGTACCCGCCGAGTTTCTTCACCGGCGTGACTGCATCGCACCGTATCGCACAGGAGGAGATTTTTGGACCGGTCTTGAGTGTCATGACGTTCCGCACGCCTGAAGAAGCCATCGAGCGGGCCAACAACACGCCTTATGGATTGAGCGCCGGCGTCTGGACGGACAAAGGAAGCAAGATTTTCAAAATGGTGAACAAGCTTCGCGCCGGCGTTGTTTGGGCGAACACGTATAACAAGTTCGACCCAACGAGCCCATTCGGTGGTTACAAGGAAAGCGGTTTTGGCCGCGAAGGCGGGCGCCACGGCTTACTGCCGTACGTGAACCTGAACTGAGGCAATTTCGTCAGCTGACCCGCTCATGGGAGGTCAGGCCGCACCGTAAATCGTTAGGCCCGCTTATCGCTGTCAGCCGAACGCGCCGCTAAAAAAATCAGGACAAAGGCGATCCCGAGAAGAGGCTGCAACATTTTTTCCACCAGCCAGAGCGTGAAATTAAGGCGCTCCAGTCCCTGGCCCTGTGCCTGTGCCTGCGAGGCCTTGGTCATCGCTTCGATCAGCGTCTGAGGATTCTGCGTCGTCGAAATGAGTCTCCAATACTCATGGAAAGCGGGCAGTAACGTCGGAAGCGACAGCACCACCAGGAACAGAACCCAAAGCGACGACACCAGCACCCCTTGCCAGAGCGGGCGCTTGTACCATGGGAGTTCTTGCCGGCTCCGGGCAAAGCTTTTGCTCCGCCGCAAGGCTCCGCGCACATCGTTCTCTTCCAGCACTGCGCTTTGCTGCCAGAAAAGAAAATTGATGAACAATCGGCTGAAGACCCAGACCTGGACGATGGCGACGCCAAGAATCGCAAAAAAAGCCAGGGCCGTTGGACCGCCGGCCGCAATCACAAGAATCACGCCCATCGGGAGCAGTGTCCAAAAGCCAAGCGAGAAATAGACAATCAGACAAAGGATGGCAACCCGCGGCCAGAACCTCAAAGACCGATTCAACACTTCAAAAAATGAAACGCGCTCATTTCGCGCGAGGTCTGCGGTGAGAATTTGGATCCCGGTGATGTAAAGCGGCCAGGCCAGCATGGTCAGAAGCAACATGCAAAAGCTGAATGCGCCGCCGAGGAGCGTTCGAACGCTGACATCGACCCCGGCAGAACCCTCCAGCATCGCGGCTGTCAGCTGCGAAAGAACCGAAGGCACGACGACCAGCAGCGTTAGGCCGAGATAAGGAAAGAACCCTCTTATATAGAGAGCAAGCGTATCGAAGCAGATGCGGAAAAATCCGGGCGACGGTGAAACTGGCGGCGGCAAATCAGGGGCTAGCTTCGGAGGAATCGCCAAATCGGCCGCCGGCGCGAACAGGCCCGGTATTTCTGAGGCACGGATCCACGCCTCAGTTCCCTCCAGGCGAGCCTCGTTTTCACGAAGGACCCGCCCGTCTTCCCTCCATTCATGGAGCATGGTCAGATCCGCAGGGCCATACTCCCTGCCCTCTACACGCAAAAACCATTGCTCCGGCATCCGCTTACTTAAGACGGGTTTGATCCAAAAGACTAGCGTGCCGGTTGTCGGAGAGGAAAATTCCAACCCTTGGACTTTCAAGGACGCATTGGAAGTGGCCGCAGCTGGCGCGCAAAAATATTTCTCTTACATTGAGAGCGTGAAGCTCCTGCTGGTTGACGGTCACTATTATGTTTACCGTTCCTTCTTCGCGATTCAGAACCTCTCGAACTCGCGCGGTGAACCCACAAACGCAATCTTTGGCTTCACCAAGACCTTGCGCCTGATGGTCAAACATCTGCAGCCGGATCTGGGCGCTGTTTTTTGGGATGAAGGCCTTCCGCAAAAACGCGTCGAACTACAACCCGGTTATAAGGAAACGCGCAAGGAAATGCCGCTGCCGATGGTTCCGCAGCTCGATTACCTCCGCAAGCTCACGCCCATGCTTGGTTTTACCAACGTCGCGCTCCCGAACACGGAAGCCGACGACCTGATGGGTTGTTACGCGATCGCTGCCACCAAACGCAAAATCGATGTCGTTCTCGCGACTAACGACAAGGACCTTTATCAACTGGTTGGACCACAGGTGAAGGTTTACACAACGGCCAAGGCCGACCTGGCCGGCCCGAAAGACGCGTTTGCCCTCCTCGGCGAGACGGAAGTGACCATGAAATGGGAAGTTCCGCCGGGGCAGATTGGCGACGTGCTCGCTATCGCCGGAGATAGCGTAGACAACATCCCGGGAGTCGGGCTCGGACGTAAAGCGGCTGCGAAATTAATCCGCGAGCATGGTTCTCTGGATAAACTCCTGGCCAATCTCGATCAGGTGAAGAGCGACAAGACGCGCGAAAAGCTCCAGGCCGGGCGCGAACAAATCCTTCAAAATCGAAAAATGGTGGCGCTGGACTGCGACACGGAACTACCGGTCGCCATAGACGACCTCCGAATCCGGCCAAATTATGCCGAACTGATCCCCGCTTTGGAAAGGTGCGAGTTTAAATCACTTCTTCAGGAGGTCCGGGACGAAGCGGCCAAAGCGGGGACCGTCTCCCAGGCTGAGCTGGCCCTTTGACCTCGGGGGGCCCTGGGAGCGGTAAAAAAAGCCATTTTTCCTCCAAAAAAATTCGAACGGAGGCTTCTCAGGCGGGTCTAAGTCTACAGGTTAAGGCGATTCGGGTAGTAGCACGTTTTTTCGTATTTGTTGTTTCTCCTTGCGTGCGCTGCCCGAATCTTTTTTTTGGGCTGGATAATCAACTCTGCCCCGACATTCGCCTCCGGCGCTCCTTTTGCCTCTGCCCGGCTCGGGCCTAAGACACACAACTTGATTGCCTCTCTTCGCCGGCTGGTGTTTCTATAAGCGCCCTGCATGGAGAACATCGATAGCGCCGTCGGAATCCGAGGCTTCCTCATCGATGCTCCGGAGTTTGGCACCCTTCGCGGATGCCAGCGCGGCGGTATTATTATCGAGAACGGCAAGATCGCCGAGGTCGGCGAATACGACGCCCTGCGCCGGACACCGCGGAGCAAACCGTTACGTTGGATCGACCGCGGCCCGGTGGCCATTTTTCCAGGGCTAATCGATTGCCACACTCACCTCCCACAGTATGCGGCCGTGGCGCGAGGCGAGACGGAACTTCTTCCGTGGTTGCGTCAGCACATTTTTCCGGTGGAACGAGAATTCACCGGTCCAAAGGCTCGCGCGGAAGCGCCCCGCTTTTTTTCCGACCTGGCCCGAAATGGGACCACCACCGCGATGGTTTTCGCCGCGATCTACGAGGACAGCTGCGAGGTCGGTTTCGAAGCGGCTCGCGACAGCGGCCTTCGGGTCATCCTCGGCAAGATGATGATGGATATCGGCTCTTACGGCACCTTGCAGCCCAAGAAAATTCTCTCGGTTTCGCTGCTCGAAAGCGAACGCCTTTGCCGAAAATGGCATCGCGCTGAAGATGGCCGGCTCGAATACGCATTCAGCCCCCGCTTCGCCGTGACCTGTTCGGAGAAATTGATGCGTAGCGCGGCCGACATGGCGACCCGATTTGATGCCTATCTCCAAACGCACCTGGCCGAGAACCGCGAGGAGATCGAAAAGGTGCATCACCTCTTCATGGGGGCGCGCGATTACACCCATGTCTACGAGCAATGCGGTCTTCTCACGCCGAAAACAATGCTCGGTCACTGCATTCACCTGAACCCGCGCGAGATTGCCGCCATCGCCGCGACACAATCCAACGTCGCGCATTGCCCGACTTCAAATCTGTTTCTTGGCAGCGGCCTGATGAAACTCGACCAGCTCATGAAAGCGGGAATTGCCGTCGGCCTTGGATCAGATGTGGCCGCCGGCCCCGAACTGAATATGTGGCAGGTCATGCGTGCGGCCATCGATGTGCAGAAAGCGCGCGGAAGTTACGAACCGAATTTACGCGGGCTCCGGCCGGGCGAAGCGTTTTATCTCGGAACACACGGCGGGGCCCGCGCGCTCGGCAAAGGGAAGTTGATCGGCACACTCGACGCCGGAAAAGAAGCCGACCTAACGATCGTCGATCTTTCCGCACTGATTCCTTACGGAAAACAAAACGCCGCGCTGGATCAGCTCTCGACGGAAGATGTTGTCGCGCTCTGTATTTATCGCGGCGGACCTCACGCAACTCTCGCGACCTACGTCCGCGGTAACTGCGTCTACCAGGCAAGCAATCCCCCGAGTCCCCAATGACCTCGCGCGGGCACGATCCGATTGCCATCGCCCTCGCGGAAGACATCGGCAGCGGCGACGTGACATCGATTGCATTCGTGCCCGAACACCTCCAGGCCAGCGCCCGAGTCGTCGCCCGGGAGAAAGCCATCGTTGCCGGCACAATTGTTGCCACGGAAGTCTTCCGCCGCGTGGACAAGGACCTGCATGTCGTGGTGCTGCGCAAGGACGGTGAAGAACTCGCGCCGGGGGACATTGTCATGGAGATCAAAGGCAAAGCTCGAAGCCTTCTCACGGCCGAACGCGTGGCGTTGAATTTTCTCCAACGCCTCTCGGGAATCGCAACCCTGACGCATCAATTCGTCCAGGCGGCCGCCGACTCGCGCGTGAGAATCATTGATACCCGCAAGACCACCCCGGGCCTGCGACAATTCGAGAAAGCGGCGGTTGTCGCCGGCGGCGGAAAGAATCACCGGTTCGGCCTGCACGACATGGTGCTGGTGAAAGACAATCATCTCGCCATGGCGGCCGGACTTTCGGGACTTGAGGAAAAAATCCGCGAGGTGCGCAAGGCCCATCCGGAAATGAAGATCGAGTTGGAAGCCGATAACCTTGAGCAGGTGCGCGCCTTCGTTGGACTGCCGGGCGTGGACATTATCCTTCTCGATAACATGACCCCGGCACAGTTGCGCGAAGCCGTGGCCATGCGAAAAGAGCACATCAAGTTTGAAGCGAGCGGCGGGATCAATCTCAAGAACGTGCGGCGCGTCGCCGCTACCGGGGTCGACTACATTTCGGTAGGGGCTTTGACTCACTCCGCTCGTGCAATTGATTTCTCCCTCGAGATGACGCATGGCGCATAAGATGGGCGATCTTGATCCGTCCCTTTTGCAGAATGCGCTCGAGGGACAGTTGATCGGATCAAGCATCGAGGTCTTGTCGCGCACGTCATCTACCAATGACGAGATTTTGCAGCGAGCCCTGGAGGGAGCCGGCGAAGGCTCGGTTGTCTTCGCGGAAGAGCAAACCGCCGGGCGCGGCCAGCGCGGAAACAAATGGGAATCGCCCGCGGGAAAAGCCCTGCTCTTTTCGATCCTGCTCAAGCCTCGTCTTGAAGTAACAGAATCCGCGCGACTGACGCAATGGGCCGCGCAGGCGGTTGCAACGACGATTCAACAATCGTTTTCGATCGACGCTCGGATAAAGCCGCCTAACGATATTTTCATTCAGAGTCGGAAAGTGGCCGGAGTGCTGGCAGAGATGCGCGCCCAGCGGAAGGGACCGCACATCGCGGTCGTCGGGATCGGCCTTAATGTGAATCAGGAGCCCGGCGATTTTTCAGACGCGATTCGAAACAGTGCCACGTCGCTCGCCATTGCGGCTGGGAAAAACATTGATCGAACGGACGCAGCCATCGCGCTGCTGCGCGAGCTGGAACGCACCTACGCCCTCGCCTTCGCGCTGTAGGCCTGAAGAGCGCGCAGCTTCTCCAGCGCCCGGCCGCTATCGAGTTGTTCGCGCGCGAGCGCCATTCCCGCATTCAACTCAGACGCCAGTCCGGCCACGACAAATCCACCCGCGGCATTCGCGATCGTCAGGTCGCGCTTGGCGTCTTTGATCTCTCCCGAGAGGATCCCTTCCAAAATTGCGGCGTTTTCTTTAACCGTTCCCCCGCGAAGTTCCTCCGTCGGACAACGTTTTACGCCCAGCCATTGCGTATCCAGAAGTGCCGATGTCACCTTGCCTTCGTTGAGCTCCGACATGGCCGTGGCCCCACAGATGGAAATGTCATCCATGCCGTTAGTCCCTTCGGCCGTGCCGTGAACCACCCAGGCCCGTTCTCGTCCAAGCCGGCGCAAAACTTCCGCGAAAATCGGGGTCAGATGCGGCGCGAAGACGCCGATCAACTGCCGCGGGGGCTTCGCTGGATTCAGCAGCGGCCCGAGGAGGTTGAAAATTGTACGCGACTTCTGCCGAGCGAGTCGTTCTCGCATCTTCGCGACCGCCCGAAAGGCCGGATGATATTGACGGGCATAAATAAATCCCAGCCGATGACGCTTGAGACATTCCTGCAGCGTTTCCGGCGACATTTCCAGCGGGATCCCCAGTTCCTCAACCACGTCGGCACTGCCAGCTCGTGAAGTGACACTCCGGTTGCCATGCTTCACGACGGTGGCGCCGCCGGCCGCCAAAACAAACATGATCGTCGTGGACACATTGAAGAAATCGAGGCCGTCACCGCCGGTCCCGCAAACGTCGAGCATTGGGCCTTCAAACTCGTTAGGCCGAAGCATTGGCCTATGGGCGCGCTCCATCAACAATTCGACAAAAATGGCGATCTCCTCCGCGCTCTCCCCTTTCTGATGCAGAGCCGTGAGGAATTGAGATTTCGTTTCATCCGCCACCTGGTCGGAAAGGAGAAGTGTTAACGCAATCGCGATATCGCCCGCGTTGAGATCCGATCCGGCCTGCAGCTTGTCGATCAGCGCTTTCATGCGCACCCAGCCGAGCTGGGGGAAGCGCCAATCTTCGCCCGCCAGCTACGATAAATCTGCGGCGAAATCTCCGATGGCTTGATCTCACTTCGGCCTCCCCAGAACACATTGGTATACGAGACCGGAATACCCACCTTCTCGAGATGACGATCAATGGCTTCCTTGTGATGGAGAAGCCGTGGCTTATCCAAACCGTGGGCCACGGCCATGATATTGACATTACGAAATTCAGGTCCCGCTTCGCGCCAGTAGCAATGAGTCAAAATATGGTGGCGCCCGACTTCGCCGCCGGCTTCCGTTTCGCGTCCGGCGGGAACCGCCCAATGAAAGAGCGCGTTAAAGCGCGTCACCTTCACGCCGGCGACCGAAGGTTTGACGTGCTCGAGGAAGGTTGAAAATCGGCCAATGACGTTCCGTGCATTCAGACTTTCGGCCGTCGCGTAAAATTCCTCCAGGGATACGCCCGCTTCCTGGGCACGCGAGGCCCACGGATTCGGCCGAATTTCGCCGACCTCAAACTCTCGCTTCAAAGCCGTGAGGATCTGCCACTCGCGTTCGCTCAATTGTACAGATTTCACCGCGGCGATCGTCGCGGGTTGCTCGGCCTTGCTGCCAGGCTCGATCGTTCTCCGGCGGACGTGCCCGACGCCGAGTGTGAAAATTCCCTTGGCCGGCATGACGCGAAATCTTTCCGCGCCAACCTTCTCCTGAAGAATGCGGCAATGCTCCTCCAGCGATTCACCCTGCGGCACCTTCACCGTAGTCCAGAGCTTGTAATCCGAACCTGCGGTTGCAGTTTCCGTCGATCTCAGAACGACATGACCGGAAAATGGGTCGCACTGAAACATCCAATCGAAAGCCTGATCGATCTGCTTTTCCGGAACTTTCCACGCCACCAGTGCGCCACTCGCCAGGTTGGTGGCCAGCAGGGTTTGCCGGACTCGCCGAACCGTCCCCGCAGAAAGCATGGCGGCAATTCGTTCGAGGACCGTTTCCTCCGGCAAATCGGTCCGGCCCGCGATTTCCTTGAAAGGTTCGCGCACGAAGCCCTCGATTTTGTCTTCCGAGACGGCCAGGATTCGCGCGTTAATCGGATCGTCATGTTCCACCGGAGCCATAGGGACCTCAATTAACGTCATGGATCGGTATTATCCAGTGATGCAGATAACATGGCGAGCCTCCACGTGCGGACTGAAAGTTCCTTGAGACGATGAAAACGATCTTCTTCGATGCCGTCGGTACGCTTCTTCATCTGACCGAAACCGTCGGATATCACTACGCGCTCGTCGGGCACGAAATCGGCCTCGAACTCGATCGCGGAAAACTCGATCGCGCTTTCACTTCAGTTTGGAAATCGATGCCGGCTCGCCAGGCTGTGGATGGTCCCCGGGAAGACGATGACAGAGGTTGGTGGCGCGATCTTGTCGTCCGGGTGCTGAAGCAGGTCGCGCCGTCGATGTCCGCGCTCGACCAAGACAACTTCTTCGAGATCGCCTATGAACATTTTGCGGAGGCCGGCGTCTGGTCGGCCTATCCCGAATCGGAAGAAGTGCTCCGACAGCTGCAGCCTCGCTACGAGTTGGCGGTCGTATCCAGCTTCGATGCCCGTTTGCGCATGATTTTGAAGCAACTCGGGCTGTTAAAATATTTCCACTACGTTTTTGTTTCCAGCGAACTCGGGGTCGACAAGCCCGACCCGGAAATCTTTCGCCGCGCGCTGCGTCTGGCCGGACGCAGGCCTGACGAAGTCATGCACGTGGGAGACGATCCGGAGCGCGACTGGGAAGCGGCGCGGCTCGCCGGCCTAACGATATTCGAATTGAGACGCCCGGAGGTGTCTCTGCGCGACCTATTCCGATCCCTGCCGGAATAAATTCACTTCGCTTTCGCGAAGTACAGCTTCTGCTGGCCGAAGTCGATAATGCTCCAGTTCTGGCCGAGAAAGTCGATCCCAAGCAGGCCGACGATCTTTCCCCCGCTGGCGGGATAAAAACTGAAGGGCTCGACCGTGGCGGTGGAAGACCTGGCCGGAATGCCACCAATCTTCAAGTTCGTCAAGCCTGTCAGGTCGACGCTGCTTTTGACGCCGGCGATGTCGTGGAATTCCATCCGACTGCTTCCGTATCCGCGGATGTTCGCTCTGGCGGCAAACCTCGAATCGAGCAGGCTCGCAACAGCCCCGGTATCGACGAACATTCTCGCAGGGACACCATTCACTTCAATATCGACGCGATTTCCGTCCACGATGGGTGCCTCGCCCATTCCGACAGCGGCCAGAGCCCCGCTCAACTGGGCTCTCTTTCCCTTTCCGGGAGGCTTCAAATACAACAGGTGGTTAGGCAAATCGATGACCGCGCTATTGGTGCGAAGAAAATCTCTTCCAACGAAACCCGCCGGACTGCTGACATTGGCCACGTCGTTGTCGAACGAAAGCGAAGAGATGAACTTCTGCGAATGCTCTTCGTTCCAAACCTTGAACTCACCCACCTCAACGGGAACATCGGTGAGTTGCACATTTCCCATGACAACCGTTTTTGCCACCCCCCGCCGGGTTTGAATCGACTTTCCGCTCACCCCGAAGCCCTCTTTGGCTTCGCCTTGGGTGGCGACGCTCACGCCTGACAAGTGGCTGTCGAGCCCGATACCCCCGCCGAAACCGGTATCAAGTTCCAGTTTCACCTTCTGACCGTTAACCACGGCGTTCAGGGTCAGAACATTTTCGCGAACCTGGAAAAGTTGAACGACGCCGTAACCATCGCGACGCAGGACCTCCAGGTTAATGGGAGATCTTGCCTGCACCGCGGAAACGGTCAGGAGCAGGCCGGTTATGAAAATGGAAAACCTGTTAGGCATATCGTGTCGAAGAATGCCAATTCGCGCCCTTTAATCAAGTAGATTGCGAAAGAAGTTTAACGGCGCTTTTGTTCCCTCGCGCCCTTCAGCACCCACCTTGCGGTCACGTTCAAGCTAGAGTAGAAAGCTTTCTTCATCCGGGTCGGTAGCTCAATGGTAGAGCAGCGCCCTTTTAAGGCGTTGGTTGCGAGTTCGAGTCTCGCCCGACCCAGTTTTCCGCGGTTCGAACCACAAATTCACTCGTGGCCATTGTCTTCCAAGCGTTGGAAGATGAACTTCTCGCGTGCAGAAAGGCGTCTTCTCTCCCGGCGGCGCAAGGTTTGCCCTTATCCTCTCACTTCTTCTCTCTTCAGAGGTCCTTGCGGCCGACTACGATACCGCCGCGAACTCAACCAATCAGATCGGTCTCGACCTTTTTCACCTGATGGCGAAGCCGACGGAGAACGTTTGTCTCTCGCCTTATTCGATCCAAACGGCTCTGGCCATGACTTTTGCCGGTTCGGATGGCAAAACCCGCGCCGAAATGTCGAGAGTGCTCCACTTCGGCGAAGACGCCGCCATCCCTGCTTCCTTCGCCGCCCTGCAAAGGTCGCTCGATGATACCGTCCGCAAGAGCAGCGAGGCGTCGGCGCAATCGAAAAAGTTCGGCGGGTCGAGCGAACCCATCGTCCTGGCGGTGGCCAACCGGCTGTTCCCGCAAACCGGGTACGAAATTCACCCGGCGTTCATCGCGGTGATGCAGCGCTTTTACGGCGGCAACCTCGAGCCGCTTGATTTTCGTCGGAACGCGGAGGGCGCGCGCGCGCGTATTAACACGTGGGCGGCGCAGCAAACTCATGATCGCATTCGAGATCTCATTCCGCCTAACGGAGTAAATGGAACCACTCGATTGGTCCTTGCGAACGCGCTCTATTTGAAAGCGCCATGGGAAAAGGAATTCAACGATGCCCTGACCAAGCCGGCACCTTTCCACATCAAGGACAAGGAGGCGGCGGACGTCGCCACCATGCGGCGCGTGGGGCACTTCGGATTCCTGAAGAAGGAAAATTGGACGCTTGTTGCGATCCCCTACGCCGGTTCCGAAATGCAATTTCTGATTCTGCTCCCCGGCGAAAAATCCGGCGAGAAGGAGATCGTCAAGGGAGTAACTCCGCAGCTATTACTGGAAGGCGCTCGCATGAAAGAGACGCCGGTCGATCTGTCTCTTCCGAGATTCAAGTTCTCTTCTCCAAGCTTGCCGCTGGCAGCCTATCTCAAAGAGCTCGGATTGAAGACCGCCTTCGATCAGCCGCCCGGTTCCGCGAATTTCGCCCGCATGGCCTCAAGGAAGCCTAACGACTACCTCGCAATCTCCGAGGTTTTTCATAAAACATTCATCGCGGTCGATGAAAAGGGAACCGAAGCGGCCGCGACCACCGCCGTCGCGATGGTCGCCGGGGCGCGCCCTGCCAGAGAACCGGACCCAATCGTCGTCCGGGTGGATCGGCCCTTCCTTTACGCCATCCAACACGTGCCCACCGGAACATGCCTCTTTCTCGGACAAATCAGCGATCCACGCTAAGGCCGCCGGGGCGGTTCCTCCGAGATATCAAAGCCGGATTTCTCGCACATACGAATCGTTGTTTCGGTCGGACTGTCATCTTCCCTTTTGACCGAAGGTTTTGACGGATTAGGTTGCCACGCGAGGCACGCTTATGAAAAAGACTTTTCTCTCCGTCGGTCTGGGTCTGGCCATCCTGTTCAGCGCAGATGCAGCCCAGCCGCAGGCCGGGCAGCCGGCACCCGATTTTAACCTAACGAGTGGTGATGGTTCATCGGTCAGCCTTTCCAAATATCACGGCAAATGGGTCGTACTCTATTTTTATCCGAAAGATTTCACCAGCGGTTGCACGCTGGAGGCGAAAAATTTCGAGCGCGACCTGGCCAAGTACCAGAATGCCGGCGCAGTGATTCTTGGGGTCAGCGTGGATTCGGCGCAGTCGCACAAGGATTTTTGCACGAAGGAAGGATTGAACTTCAAACTTCTGGCGGATCCCGATGGAAAAACATCAGCGCAATACGGCTCGACCATGGAGTATCAGGGGAAAACGATGGCTGCTCGCAACACTTTCCTGATTAATCCAAAGGGCGAAATCGCGAGGGTTTACACAGGTGTGAAGCCGGCCGGGCACAGTGAAGAAGTCTTGAAGGATTTGGCCAGCCTGCAGAAGGGCTAGCCGCGGCTGACTCTCATCTCGTCGGCCAGGTCCGATGAATGTAGCAGAGGCCGTTGTGTCACCGGCCTGTTTGGGGTTGGATAGGCGCTTGGCACAAGCGCCTCTACAACGGCAAACTGATCAGCGCGCTGATTGAAGGCGCGACTGCGCGATGCTGTTCAATTCCTACACTTTTATCTTCGCGTTCCTGCCGGTGGCCCTGCTCGGCTATCTCGCCCTGGTCCATCTCGCGCCGCGGCCGTATGCGATCCGCTGGCTGATTCTCTGCTCCCTTTTTTTCTACGGTTGGTGGCAGCCGCAGAATCTCTGGATTCTGCTTTTCCTGCTTCTCTTTAATTATGCGCTCGGCGTCTCCCTCGGACGTCTAAACCAGGGCAAGACCGCGCGACTCGTTCTCATCGCCGGCCTGACCGTGAACCTGGGAATGCTTTGCTATTATAAGTACGCCAACTTTTTCGCCGGCGCGGTTAACGATCTGACCGGGACTCATTTTCAGTTTGCAGCCGTCGTCCTCCCACTCGGCATCTCGTTCTTTATTTTCCAGAAGATCGCCTACCTGGTCGATGCCTATCGTCATCAGGTGCGCGGGTATAGCCTGACCGACTACAGCCTCTTCGTTACATTCTTTCCGCAACTAATCGCCGGGCCGATCGTGCATCACAGCGAGGTGGTGCCGCAGTTTTCCGGACAGCGTGACTGGCGTCCAAGAGCGGCTGACTTCAGCGTCGGCCTCACTCAGTTTTCCTTGGGCCTGTTCAAAAAGGTCGTCCTGGCGGACGGCATTGCGCAATTTGCCAATCCGGTCTTCGACGCTGCCAGATCGGGCGTGTTCCCCTCTTTCTGCGACAGCTGGATCGGCGCGCTGGCCTATACCTTCCAACTTTACTTCGATTTTTCGGGCTATTCCGACATGGCGCTGGGACTGGCGCGCCTCTTTGGCATCAAGCTGCCGCAGAACTTTGATTCTCCCTACAAGGCCGCAAGCATCGCCGATTTTTGGCGGCGCTGGCATATGACGCTTTCCCGATTTCTGCGCGACTACCTTTACATTCCGTTAGGAGGAAATCGAAAAGGACCGGCGCGTCGAGGCTTCAATCTCATGATCACCATGTTGTTAGGGGGGCTGTGGCACGGGGCAGGATGGACTTTTGTCTGCTGGGGAGGTTTGCATGGGCTTTATCTTTTGATTCATCGCGGCTGGCAACCCATCCGCGCCGGCTTCGGTTTCGATGGCGACACGCCATCGCGGTGGGGATTGTTTGCTTCTCGTTTGCTTACTTTCTTCGCTGTCATGGTCGGCTGGGTTTTCTTTCGCGCGGCCAATCTTTCGACCGCGTTTCGTATGCTGCAGGCCATGACCGGGCTGAACGGGATTGGCGGCCATTCCACGCTTCAGATTACCGAGGCCATCTTCGCGATTGCCGGCCTCGCGATCATTGTCTGGCTCCTGCCGAACACGCAGGAATTTCTCGGTCGCTTCGAACCGGCGTTGAAATCCAAGGCTGCCGCCCCGGGGGCGCCGCCGCTCGCTCTGCGCTGGCCGGAGAAATGGATTTCATGGCAGCCGACCTTGGGCTGGGCGCTTGTGGTCGCGGCAATAACGCTCTACGCGCTCAGTCAGATCTCACGTGTCAATGAGTTCATCTACTGGCAATTCTAGCGAACCGTTGCCTCATCGTTTTTACCTGCGCGTTGGCGTCGGGACGACAGCACTCGCGCTGGCACTGCTCGCGCTCTTCAACCTGGCGGTCGATCCGTTAGGAGCCTATCCCCTTGTCGCTCTCAAAGTTTTTCAATCCTATCGAGGGCGCTTCACCTCCCGGGCCGGAAAATCGGAAGCGGTTGCACACGCGAACTTCGATGTTCTTCTCGTCGGAACATCACGCGTGGAGTTTGGACTGCCCGTCAGTCACTCTGTTTACGGTCGTGGCCGCGTTTATAACCTCGGGCTTGAGGGAACCAGTCTCCCCGAACTACTGGCGGTGCTCGACTTTGCCATCCGCCAGCATTGCCCTGAGCAGGTCGTTTTTGGCATCGATTTTTTCCTTTTTTCCGACGTCCGGGCGGCGCGGCCCGATTTCGAGAACTCGCGCTTTAATTCTCACCTGAACATCGTTGAATATCATCTGCGCAATCTTCTCGACTGGGACGCGACCGCACGCTCGTGGTCGTTAGTCGAGAGGGTGAAACATCACAAACCGCCGCAGGCGGCCAACCTGGGTTTCGTTCCGAAAAAGGTTCCCCTTGGAATGAGCCAAAGAACAGTCTTTGAGCGGCGCATTCAGGATTTCCTCGTTAACCCAGAGACCTACGGTGCTTACCATTACAGTCCGGCGCGGCTGAAGGAATTTCGCGAGATGGTCCGTCTCTGCCAAAGCCATAACATCGACCTCAAGATTTTCATACCGCCGGTGCACACACTCCAGCTCGAAACAATACGCGTCGCTGGTCTTTGGCCGACCTTCGAACAATGGAAACGCGATGCTGTTCACATCGTTGCCGAAGAAACGGCCGGTCGGGCAACGCCTCTCTGGGATTTTACCGGCTTCAAAGGCGAAGTGGCCGAAGAAGTCCCGCCCTCGGGTGATCAGACAACCAGAATGAAATGGTACATCGACTCGAGCCATTTCACGCCGGCGCTGGGCCAAGTGGTGCTCGATCGTATGTTTCCTCAGGCTCCTTTAGCAGGTCATGCCACCGACTTAGGCGTTCCGCTGGCACCGGCGAATGTCGAAGAGCACCTGGAACGAATGCGCGGCGACCGGGAGGCCTACGCAGCGGCGCATCCGAATGAGATTGAATGGCTCAGACAACTCGCACTTCAAAAAAGCGAGAAGGCGAAAAAGCCAGACACGACCGCGGAATAAGGGTCACGGGCCACTGGCCGCAAGTTCGGAGACGACTTTTTCCATTCCTTTCACTACGAGCGTGAAGCGATCGTAATCGAGCTTGTCCGGTGTATCGGTGGCTGCGTGATAATGAGGATAACGAAACGGCGCCGTGTCGGTGACCATAATTCCCTGATAACCGTACTGCCAAAAAGCCCACTGATCGGACCATCCAACACCGGGGACGATCGACGGAAGCGCCGCGCCTTGTGTCGGAATCCCGCCGTCCTTCCGGAGGACGTGGATGGTTTTGCGGACCAGGGCGCGTGATTGAAAATTTCCGACCACGCCGATGAAGTTGCCAACCGTTGGATAAATCGCTTTAAGTCCCGTGATCGGGTATGTCTGCGTGTTCGGTTCATCTGAGAAGCATCCGATCGTTTCAAGACTGATCATCGCTTCGATCGAGTCGTTCCGTTGCCGGCAACTCTTTGCGTAAACCAGGCTACCCATTTGCTCGGTTTGAAAGTAAGGCGGCTCTTCGTTAACGAAGGCCACAAAGCGCAGGGTATGATCGCATTTTTTCGTGGCGAAGCGCCGTGCGAGCGCGAGAAGGGCGGCCACGCCGCTGCCGTTGTCGTTAGCGCCGGGCGCGCCTAATACCGAGTCATAGTGCGCGCCGACGAGTACGATCTTCGGAGATGCGCCCTTAATTTCCGCTTCGATGTTGTGGCAGTCTTTTCCCTCGACCCGGTAAGTTTGCCTGCACGGCTGCAGACCCGCCGCCATCAGTGATCCTTCAATAAATTCCGCCGCGGCCGCCAGTGCCGGATAACGAGGAACGTTTCGCTCGCCGATGTCGCCGGCCAACTTCTGGACATCCGCCTTCAGTGCCGCGCGCAGGTTCACATCGTCGGCCGTCAATTTAGCCGGCCCCGAGGGGTTCCTTCCGGGCATGCGAATCATCGTCCACCAGCCTATCGTCCCTATGAGAGCGAGAGCAGCTACAACCCGGAGAAGCCAGGGCAGAACGCGCCGAAGCACACCACTCTTTGGCCTCATTTTTCACCTCCCAGCAGTCAATCGCCTAACCAATCTTGCTGCGAAACCGCAGGGCACACACGCAAAATAAAAGAACCGAGATTCCCATGAGAATCACCAGGTTTTGCCAGTACTCGGTAAAATGCGCTCCGCGCAGAATGATGGCGCGCATCAGGGAAATAAAGTAGGTGGCCGGGAGAAGCGTGCTCAGGCCATAAAAAATGGGCGGCATGGTTTCGCGCGGAAAAACGAACCCGGAAAAGAAAACGCTCGGGAGCATGAAGACCATCGACATCTGCAGGGCCTGCATCTGGTTTTCGGCTTTCGTGGCCACGAGCAGCCCAAGACTGAGCAAGGCGAAAACGTAGACCAGGGTGGCGAAAAGCATGGCCACAACACTACCGGCGATGGGAACGCCAAAGAGGAAGCGCATGATGATAAAGAGCAACAGGGCCATGGCCATGCCAATGCAGAGATAGGGCACAAGTTTCCCGAGCATCAGGCCCCATCGACTCAACGGACTAACGAGCAAAGTCTCCAGAGTTCCCTTCTCGCGTTCCCGCACCACCGCCATGGCGGTCGCGAAGGTTGTGCCGATCTGCAGAACGATGCCGATGACGCCCGGAATGTAAAAGTTCGGGCTCTTCATCGCCGGGTTGTAGAGCATTTGTGGACGGATATCGATAGGGACTCCACGCCGGCCGGTCTCGCGTAATAGCACTTCGGTCGACTCGGTCAGCCCGACAGCCAGAGCGGTGTTTAGCGCCTGTAAAGCAGTCGTCGAGTTCGAACCGTCGACCAGTAACTGCACCTGCGCCGGATTTCCCGCCCGAACATCGCGGGTGAAAGTCGGCGGAATCTGCAAACCGACATACGCGCGACCGCGGCGAATCTCGCTCGCCAGCTCGTCGATGCTTCTCACTTCTCCAGTCACGCGAAACGTTTCCGTGTTCACGAAGCGATCGATGAACTGCCGGCTCTCGATCGTGCGATCTTCGTTCAAGATCATCATCGACATGTGTTTTACATCGGTGTCGAGCGCGTAACCGAACGCAATCATCTCCACGAGTGGCGGGAAAAACATGAAGAACAACGTCATCGGGTCGCGCCAGACGATAATAAATTCCTTGAACAGGATGGCGCCAAGGCCCCGGAAGGGAACGTGTTTCATCGTTAGGCCGCCTTCCTTCGCTCATTGGCGTGCTGCTCGCTCAACGTGACAAAGACGTCTTCGAGTGAAGGGCCGATTTCGTGGATCTCCGAGTGACCAATGCCGACCTCGCGGAGCTTCGCCTCGATCTCAGATTCGGCCAGCCCTTGATCGACCAACAGGTGCATCGATTGTCCAAAGACGGTGGCCGTGCGAATTCCGGCAAGTTGTCGCATGGCCTTCAAGGCGGTCGTCACATGGTCGCAAGTGATATCGAGCCGGCGTGTCCCCGCTGGGCTGACCTCGGGCATCTGTTTGAGTTCGTCCGGCTCCCCGCAGACGATCAACTTCGACATATAAATATAGCCGACATGGTCGCAGCGCTCGGCCTCGTCCATGTAGTGCGTCGTGACGAACAGAGTCATGCCCTGCCCGGCAAACTCGAAGAGGAGGTCCCACAATTCACGCCGCGCGACCGGATCGATGCCCGCCGTGGGCTCGTCCAGGAACAACACGGTCGGTTCGTGCATGAGCGAGCAGGCCATGGCCAGCCGTTGCCGCCAGCCGCCGGAAAGAAGTGCCGCGCGCCGATTGGTGTAGGGCTCGAGATGCGTCAGCGCGATCAGCTCATCCCGGCGCCTCGCCAGCGCTTGCCCCTTTAATCCGTAAAGCTTTCCGGCGAACAGTAAATTCTCGTTCGTGGTCAGCTCGTCGTAGAGCGAGAATTTCTGTGACATATAACCGATCATCTCCTTGATCGCGTCGCCGTCCGTCACGATGTCGTGCCCGCCAATGCGAGCGCTGCCTTCGGTGGGTTCCAGGATTCCGCAGAGCATGCGAATGACGGTCGATTTTCCCGAACCGTTCGGTCCCAGGAATCCGAAGATGGAGCCTTTCCCAACCGAAAAAGAAACATGATCGACGGCGGTGAAAGTCCCGAAGCGCTTGGTCAAGCCTTCGCATTGAATCATTGGCTCGCTCATTTCACGTTCGGAAAGTAGACATCGGCCGACATTCCGGCGCGCAGCTTGTCCTCATTGCCCGGCAAACGCACCTTCACCCCGAAGACCTGTTTTATGCGATCTGCAACGGTCTGCACATTGCGCGGGGTGAACTCCGCCTGGCGATTCACCTGCTCGACAACTCCGGGAAAATCTTTGCCCGGAAAAGAATCGACGCGCACCCGGACTTCATCGCCCAGTTTGATCCGACCCAGCCAGGTTTCCGGAACATAAACGCGCACCCACAGGTGTTGGGGCAAAAGCAGCGTCGCCACTTCCTGATTGAATGGCGGCACCAAAATGTCGCCCACCTTCACGCTCAGCACTTCCACGATACAATCGCTCGGCGCCAGCACCCGCATTTCCGCGAGTTGCGCGTCAATGTCTCCAAGCTGGGCGCGGGCCTGGGCAACCTGCATCCGGGCGGCCTCAACGTTCTTTTCCTGAGAATTGGAGGCGCTGCGAGCCTGTTCGTATTCGTTAGGCGAAACGACTTTTCGCTTGAGCAACTCCACCTCACGGTCGGCGTTCGCACGCAGAAACTCCAACTGGGCAGCCTGGGCATCGGCGTTGCGCTTGGCCGTATCTATCTGCGCTTTGGCCAACTCCCGCCGAGCCACAAGTTCCGGCGCCTGCAATTGCGCGATCAATTGGCCCTCATGCAGACGTTCGCCCTCCTGCACTAAAATCTTCTCGACTCGCCCGCCCGAGCGCGGACCGACATGCGCTTCATCCACTTCGATGGTTCCCGAGACAGCGTCGGTCGCCTTTTGGCAGCCGCTCACGCCAAACAAAATCAATATCGAGAAAGCAAATGACCCCGCTGCGAGACGGCGGCTTGCGGGCAACTGCATCAGCGCGAGCTTACGCATTATTTATTAAAGCATCTTGCATAAAGCCTTCAGGCCGAGAAGCAGTTTCGATCACATGAAACAAACGCACGGTTACTCGGGAACGCCACTCCCAAAGAAGCTCGGCATTCGGGAGGGTGTGCGGGTTGTGACGATCAACCCGCCGGCTCATTACCGCCCCTTACTCGGCGAATTGCCTGAGGATGTCAGCTTTACGACCGAGCTCCGGCCCGATGCGCGATTCATTCACCTTTTCGCCACAAAAGGCAGCATGCTGACTCGAGAACTGAAACGCTGTCGTTCGAAAATTGCCGACGAGGGAAGTCTTTGGGTCTCGTGGCCGAAGAAAACATCCGGCGTCGGAACCGACATCACGGAAGACACAATCCGGGAGGTCGCCTTGCCACTCGGTCTGGTGGATACGAAGGTATGTGCGGTGGACGAAATATGGTCGGGTTTGAAATTGATGGTGCGGCGCGAGAACCGCTCTAAGAAATCGGAGAAATGACGACTCGTCGCTACGACCATATCGACCTTCGCGTGAAAAATCTCGCGCGCGCAAAAAAGTTTTACGGCGCAATCCTTCCTGTGCTCGGCTTCACGGTCGAACGATCCGATGCAGAGTGGGGAACGTTTTACGCCGAAAGCGCAACTGGACCGTCGGATTTCTTCGGGTTCACCGAAGATCCGGCACACCGGCCTAACGGCACCCGAATTGCATTCGGGTCGGATACGCGAGACGAAGTCGATCGCTTTGCTGAAGTTGTAAAGGAGGCGGGCGGCCTGAATTTGGAAGGCCCAGCCGAATGTCCGGAATACACGCCGGGATATTACGCCTTATTTTTCGAGGACCCGGACGGTAACAAACTCGAAATTTGCTGCCGCCGCGGACCCATCACTGCCGGGCCGGACGCGACCAAATGAAAAACGAGGGCGCGGTTCCCGTTATTCTGCAGCCGGAGCAGAAGGTTCGATATCTGAAGTTGATCGCCATCTTCAAGATGGCGAAGGGACTGCTGCTGCTGCTCCTTGGATGTTCGCTCCTTTTCCTGAACGCGCGCGACCGCTGGATGGACGGAATATCCGACTGGGTGGACGCGGAAATTCTGCTCGGGCATAGCAAGCCGATCATCTTTGTTCTAAATAAAGTGCAGGCGGCGCTGGAAAGCGGGAAACTCGGCGCGACCGCTTTGTTGTCGCTTTTTTACTGCGGAATTCTCTTCACCGAAGGGATCGGCGTTTATCTTCAACAGCGCTGGGCGGAATTTTTGATGATCTTCGCCACGGCCGCATTAATCCCGCTCGAGATCCGCCATATCTGGCACCGGCCAAGCCTGGCCGCCAGTATCATTCTGGCGGCGAATGTTTTCATTGTCTGGTTTCTTTACAAGGTGCTGAAGCGCGACCCGGTGCCGCCGGCGCCGGTCGAGAAAAGGGAACTGATCGAGACCCGTTAGGCATCCGCCGGGGCCACACCAAAATTCGTCAAGGCCGCGGCCGTTTCTTCCATCGGGAGCCCGATTACGTTACTGCGGGATCCATCGATCTTCGCGATGATTTGCGCCCCCTGTTCCTGGGCGGCGTAGGCTCCGGCTTTATCGAGCGGATTGACGGACGAGAGATAATCGGCCAGCCCCTGCTCGTTCAGTTTCTTAAATGTCACGTGGCTCACATGGTGAAAAACGCTGAACGCCGAATCAGCGCGCCGACCCACAAAAACCCCCGTGCAGACCTGATGGGTCCGTCCGCTCATTTTGCGGAGAATCTCCTTCGCCTCCTCCATATCCTTTGGCTTTCCAATGACCTCGCCGTCTAACGAGACAAGGGTGTCGGCCGCGAGAACGACTGCGCTTGGATGCGCCCGGGCCACCGAGACCCCTTTGCGCAAGGCGTTCCAGATCGTGATTTCAACCAGGGTCAGCTGAGGATCGAAGCGTTCCTCGATTGTTGACCTAAAAATCTCGAAATGATATCCGGCCTCGCGAAGTAACGCTCGTCGCCGCGGCGAACCGGACGCCAGCACCAATAATGATTCCGCTTCCTTCAAGGCGCTAACGCGGAGAGGGCGCGGCCCCGGGCGCAGTGGCCCCCGGCAGCATCATCTCGGGCCCTTTGACTTCACGATAATCGGCTGGAATGGCGAAGGTCCCGTCCGGCAAAGGATCCTGTTTTACCGAAATGAGTTCGGTCGTCATTTTGGATCCGCCCATGTCGACAACTGTTCGAATGGGCAGAGCGGGAAAATCGTGAAAATCCGTTTCGTTAGGATTAGCGGAAGTCCACGCTGTAGGTTTCGCCGCCTGAAGCTGCCGCAGAATCGCGGCGCCATCGGGATACTTCGGGGCCAGCCAATAACTCGCCTTCAGGGGTCCACGATCGACGACATATTCTTCAGCTTCATAACCCCTGATCATTTCCTTGCGCCCGGTCGGCTTGGGTTTGGCAGATTCGGTGTTCCCGTTCTTATCGGCGAATTTTTGAATCATGTCCGCGGCTGCCTTCATTTTTTCGGCCGAAATGTGGACGGCGCATTTCTGGTCTTTCATCAGCGTGACAATCTCACCCGTTTTGCCGTCAACGATCGTGCTGACCTGCGGAGCCGTGTCCATCCGCATCTTGTCGCCTTTCGTATAGGTGGTGATCTGCTTTGCCGATGCACCGGGCGCGTCCAGGGTTTGAACCAGGGTCAGGTCTGCAGGGGATCTTGCGGCCGCTACAAGAAGGACGAAGAGGGAGCAAAAGCATACCTTCATAGCGCTAATCAGACAGGGCCACAGGTCGAAAGCAAGTCTTCGGACATGCGGGCGTTCCCGCTGGCAAGCCGAACAAAACGTCTTGGCACAATCGGGCTCTGTGGCAAAGTATCGCCACCCAGCGCGGGCATAGCTTAATGGTAAAGTTCCAGCCTTCCAAGCTGGCCATGCGGGTTCGATTCCCGTTGCCCGCTGGCTTCTTACGAGAGAATTTCCGTTGACCCTTTTCCCGAAGAAATATTACAAATAGGTAGGCCGGAACCTGGGGAATTCATGATCACGCAAAATCACAAACAAGCAGCCGTCGTTCAACACTTTCTACACCCGGTGAACCGGACAAAGCTTTTGATGACCCTTCTCTTTGCTCTGGCAGCGATTTTTTGGGCAGCGTCGATTCCGATTGCCCGGGCCGCGACTGGCAAAACACCGGCAGAAGTTATCCAATCGTATCTGCCTCACTCGATGAGTCTCTCGAGCGCATCCCGGTCGGAGGTCCTGGACGCAACCTGCAAGGCCGTTCAGGGGAGTCCGAAAGAGGCGCCCGAAATCGTCCGGACCGTCGCCGCTGTCCGCCGTGAATTTACCGCCGAGATCATGAAGGCGGCGGTGAACTGCCTGAAAACCAACGACGATCAGGACTGTGATATTGCGCGTTCGGTTTTGCATCAGGCCATTACAGTGAACGGTGATCAGGCGGCCACGCTCACGGAAATGTTCGTTAGCTTGTGCCCCACGTGTGCCGACAGTCCCGAGGAAGGCCCGACGAACGTAACCAACATTAACGGCGCGCCCGGCACGGTTTCGGGCGGCGGAGCCAACGCCCAGGACAGCTGTTCGGTTTGCCATAACAATCAATCGATACAGGTAAACTGTGCAAATTTGAGCAACTACCTCAGCACGCATCCTGGTGACACCGCCGGGGCCTGTGAGGCCACACCGAATTCTAACAAATAAGTCTCCGCTTTTCCCCGGTGCCGCTGCTGATTCCCTGAGCAGCGGCTTCTTTATTTTCCCCGGCACACCGGCCCGCCTCATATCCGCTCCGCCAGAATGAGCAGAGAAACGCCGGCGATCCGGACCCAACTCGAGACGAGCCGCTTTCCGCTGGGATTCATCGTGGCGGGCCTCGCGCTCGCCTTTATCGCCTGCCAGATCCTGATCGGGGGAACCCGTCTGCTTTTTGCCTTTCCGGCGTATGGCCTTTTGGCCCTGGTTGGTCTTGCCGGAGCCGGGGCCATTCCGGCGGTGCGCCTTTGCGCTGCCAATCGCCTATGCCTTGCCGGCACCCTGGCTTTTGCCGCTTACGTTCTCGCTCGCGCCGTTTTCTCCCCCGACGCTTACCTCGCGCGGTTCGACATCTACTCGATGCTCGCCGGATTGATAATCTATCTCGTCGTGGCCACTGCCCTAACGAATTCGAAGAAACGCATGATCGTCTTGATGGTATTGCTCGCGGCCGGAGTGGTGCAGACGATCATCGGCGCGATCCAGTTCCGCAATGGCGACAATTGGATGCCAATCTCCTTTCTGCAGCGTTTCGATTACGGGCGGAGAGCCAGCGGTTTCTACATTTGCCCTAACCACCTCGCCGGCTTCCTCGAGGTTGTGGGAGTCTTTGGATTAAGCATCACGCTTTGGAGCCGCTGGCCGACTTGGAGCAAGCTTCTCGCCGGCTATGCCACTGCCATTTGTTACATCGGCGTCATTCTGACGGGAAGTCGCGGCGGATACCTGAGCACGCTCTTCAGCCTGTTTGTTTTCGCGATTCTAAGCCTGCGAATCGCCCGCGCCGCCGGGTCGGCGCTCTATTTCCGAATCGGCGCCGCCGGCCTCGCGCTTGTTGTCATCGCCGCCATGGGAGCTTTTCTGGTGATCAGGAACAGTGACTACCTGGTCGATCGAACCAAAGCTGTGGCCGACAATAGAGATATCCGCCTGGAGTTTTGGCGGGCGGCTGTGACCCAATGGAAAACCAGACCGGTCCTCGGCACCGGCAGCCGAACATATATGTATTTTGGCCGGCGCTTTCGAAGCGCAACCGTGCAAATGGACCCTGTCTATGTGCATAACGACTATCTGCAACTCCTGGCCGAATACGGTCTTATCGGCGGAGTCGTTTTCGCGACTTTCCTGGGCGCCCATCTTCGAACCGGATTAATCAGCGCGAGGCGGTTGGGCCCGCGACGGATCCAGGTTTCACAGAGGATTCGTAGCAACGCCATGGCGCTTAATGCGGGAGCGCTTGCCGCCCTCGCCGCATATGCGGTTCATTCATTCTTTGATTTCAATCTCCATATCCCCGCGAATCTGATGCTGATGGGGTTTGTCTTAGGCATTTTGGCTAACAGCGGCGTCCAGGAAGAAACGCGACCCGCCCACCCGGCCTGGCTGCTCGCGGGCCGCCTCGGGCTTGGCTTCCTCGCTTTATTCCTTGGCGTGCAGGTCTTTCGTCTCGCGCCCGGGGAATGGTTTGCTGAACAGGCGCGAACGGCCCTCCGGGATCGCCGGCCTCTTTTAGCCATGAAAGCGGCCTTGAGCGGGTTAGCCACTGAGCAGCACAATCCGCAACTTTTTTACTATCTTGGCCGTGCGCGATATCTCAGCGGGGAGGGCCAGCCGGACGCGGCCGCCCGTGATTCTTTCTATTTGGCGGCCCTGCCGGCGTATGAAGCAGCGCACCAGCTCGCGCCCCTGGATGAAACTTATCTCCTCGAGCTGGCCTTCACCCTCGATTCGTTAAGCCGATATGCCGAGGCGGAATGGCCGTTTGAGGAGGCGCGCAAGCTCGATCCGAAATCGCTGGCGCGGCAGCGTTACTACGAGGCCCACCTCGAACAATGGCGTGGAAAAGTGAAGCCGGATGCAGCCGAGCCTGTTGCACCAGAACCGCCAGCCTGATCGATCCGGAACAGGGTTATTCCAACAATAGACAAAAAAATGCGTTGCCCAATCAGGGGGGGTATTTTACTCTCGTCGGCTCAGCGTTTCGTCGGGCGAGCTATACACATGAGACATTTTCCGGCTCTAAGGGGAGCATTGCTTATTCTATCGGTTTGCGTCGCTTCCAACAGCGCACAAGGACAGACCCAAACTGGTCCTTCAACGAGTTTTTCCGCCAACGCGCCCGCCGGGCTCGATACCGGTAATTCGAGTGATGTTGGAGCCGGCATTTTCGGGGCTCTGCCTTTTAAACTCACCGCCAACGTTCGCGGCGGCTACGACGATAACGTCACCACTTCAAACCAGTTCAAACAAGGTTCGTGGTTTACTAACACCGGACTGGCAGCCACTTATAGTTTCGGTGATTCTCGCACCCGGATCAATCTCGACGCGGGCGTTGGGTTTACCTACTTCTTCGACAACATCCGCGGATTCAATGGTATTTCGTCCCACCAATACGACATCGATACCTCTCTCAAACTCGCGCTAAGTCACAAAGCTTCGGCGCGTTTGACCCTGAATTTGGATGCTTACATCGCCTATGAGACCGAGCCGGATTTCACCATAGCCCAAGGGACCAATAGCCGGACGGGGAACTATCTGTTCACTCAGGATAAGTTCGCCGCAAACTATCTGTGGAGTCCGAGATTTGCGACCACCACTAGCTACACGTTAGGAGCGCTCCATTACGATGACGACAATATCGGCTCTTTCTCGAATCGGTGGGAGAACACGTTCGGCAATGAGTTTCGTTTCCTCTTAGCGCCCACGACGACCCTCGTCGCAGAGTATCGGTTTGAATTGGTCACCTACCAAACCGCGACTCTCAGCTCCCAGACACATTTTGCCCTCGCCGGTTTTGATCACAGTTTCGATCCTCGCCTCAGTGTCTCACTGCGGGGTGGCGCCGAGTTTCGCGACTATGAGTCCGACGGAAGCAAGACGGGACCTTACTTTGAGGGCACGCTCAATTATTCGGTCGCAAAGCAGACCACCGTTTCATGGACCAACCGGTACGGTATTGAGGAGCCGGACGCTCTGCTAAGCCAGGGGCGGAATACGTTTCGAACAGGACTATCTGCGAAACACGATTTCACCCCCAAGATAAGTGCGACTCTTGGCCTCTACTACCAGCATGACGATTACCAGTCGTTTACCCAATCGGGCTTCACCATTCCCGGATTTACGGAGCAGGACGCTGACGTCGCATTTAGCGTTCGCTATTCCTTAACCCGTTACTGTGCCTTGGAAGCGGGTTATAACTATACCAACGTCTGGTCGGACATTCCCATACGTGAATACACGCGCAATCGCTACTGGGGCGGTCTGAGCGTGACCTTCTAAGAGCGAACTCCGGTTTACTCGGAGAGAATTTTCGCTAGGTTGTGCGGCTCTTGCTAGAGGGATATTCGGCATGGCTCAAACCGACGAAGTCAAGCTTCACTTTCTCGACTATTGGCGTGTAATCCGCGTCCATTGGGTCCTGATTGGACTGGCCTTTCTGCTCACGCTCCTGACGGCTGCCATCGTCACCTTTTTCCAGCCCCGAGAGTATATGGCCTCGAACTTTATCGAGGTCCGTTCAACCGCGGAAAACCCCCGCATCTTCGCAACCGGCGGCGATGCAAACATTCCCATTCACGATCCGCAACTCGCCCCGACGGTCTTCCAGGTCATTCAGCGCACCGGCATTCTTTATCCCGTCGTCGAAGACCTTGGCCTGCAGGACAAATGGTCGCGCGGCGGCCGCCTGACGCGCGAGCAAGCCTATAACATTCTGCGCAGCAAACTGCAGGTCGATGAAATTCGAAACACAGACCTTCTCCAGATCAGTGTTTACGATACGAACCCTCAGGAGGCGGCGGACATTGCCAACAAAATCGTCGCCGTTTATCAGGACAAACGCGTCGAGGAAGAAAAGGACATTCTGAACAAGGCTGTCTCGACCATGAACGAGGAGGTCGTGAAACAGAAAAAGATCGTCGACGACGCCGCCGCCGAAGTGGCGCGCATCCGTGACGAGGAGCACATCGTTGATCTCAATCCCGAAGGCACAGAGGACGCGCAGGCTCCGGTCAACGCCGTCGTCGTCAAGCAGGAGACAGAAGTCAACGATGCCGAGACCAAGGTGGCCACGCTCCAGTCGAAGCTGGATCAAATCGAAAAGGTCAAAGGCGAAGACCTTCTCCGGATGTTGTCGACTCTCGACATTCAGGATCCGGCCATCCAAAAAACCATGCCTAACTATCAGGAGGCCGTCGCCCAGATCGCTTTACAGTTAAACTCTGGGCTCGCCGAAAATCATCCCAAGGTCAAAGCGCTGCGGGCCACGGTCGCAGTTTACGCAAAGCAGATGGAAGATCAGGTGGACAGTATTCGTGCGGCCCTGGAAAAGAATCTGCAGGGCGCCAAGGCGACGCGCGATCAGCTGCGAAAGCGTCTGGGAGAAATCAACGCGCAGCAGCTTTCGACAAAGAACCAGAGCGCGAACTACACGCGCGCGAAGAATTCCTACATCAAAGAGAAGCTCCTTTTCGATAGCGTCCGGCAACGCGCCCAAAGTCAGACGATGGAATTGGCCATGCCGCGAACAGCCGTGAGCGTCAAACAAATAGCGGAACCGCCCTCGTATCCCGCACGCCCCCGTATTCCCCTCAACCTGGCTCTTGGTGCGCTCGTCGGGCTGGTCCTCGGTGTCGGGTTGGCTTTCTTCATTGAGTATCTCGACACCAGTGTGAAGACGATGGAGGACGTGGAAAATCTCCTGGGCGTGCCGGTTCTGGCGATTATCCCGCAGGGTGTCGGCGTGCTGCACAGGGAGTCGGGCGATTCCCCTGACGCCGAGGCCTATCGAATTCTGCGGACGAACATCGAGTTCAATCGGAAAAATCCGCAGGCCAATACCATTTCTCTGGTGAGCGGTGGCCCGGGTGAAGGCAAGTCAACCACCATGGCGAACCTGGCCTACATCTGCGCTCAGGGCGGCTACTCAACCCTGATCGTGGACGCCGATCTTCGTCGCCCGGTCCAGCATGAATTGTTCGACATCGCGAACAAGCGCGGCCTAACCAACTATCTCACCACCGACATGCGACTGGAAGAAGTCATCGTCCCGACCAAGGTCGAGAACCTTTCCGTGCTGCCAAGTGGCGTCCTGCCCTCAGACGCGGTCGGAATTCTCAATTCGCAGCGAATGTCGGATATGATCGCGGAGTTGAAACTGCGCTACGACATTGTCTTCTTCGATTCCCCGCCCATGCTCGGCGTGAGCGATGCCTCGGTCATCGCAAGTGAAGTCGACCAGACGATTATCGTTGTCCAGCACCGTCGCTTCCCGAGGGCCATGCTCACGCGTGTGAAGCAGGCCATCATCGGTGTCGGCGGCACGGTGCTGGGAGTAGTTCTAAACAATGTCGATTTGAAGCACGACCAGAACTACTACTACTACACAAACTACTACGGCTACTATAAGCCGGATCAGATGCCAGGCCGCCGCAGCGGTCGCGCACCAAGTTTCGCGTCCTCCACTAAAAAGAACGGCCACTCGCACCCGGACGATTACTAATGGCGCGCTTCTTCACGATCGCGTTGTTGCTTTTGACAACGCGCTGCATTTTCGGCCAGGCGACCTTGCGCGTTGGCGATCCCGTCGAAATTAAGATCGGCGGTGTTCCCCAGGAGGAGCAGCTCCAGGTCAACAACACCTACACCGTCGACACGAACGGCTCAATCAATCTCCCGTACATCAATAAGGTTCGCGCCCAAGGTCTGACGCCGGCGCAGCTCGCGCGCAACATTGAGCAGACCTATCGCTCCAATAAAATTTACACGAACCCCACGATCACCATCCTGATGCAACCAATGGCCCGTTTCGTGAACGTCGGCGGCGCGGTCAGGCTCCCCGCGCGCATTCCCTTTACCGAGGACATTACGTTGCTGACGGCGATCAACGCTGCCGGAGGCTTCAACGATTTTGCCGATCAAAAAAAGGTGCGATTGCTTCGCGGCAATCAAGTCAAGATATTCGATGTTCGCCAATCTCGAAAGGATCCGTCGTTAGACGTAAGGCTCCAGCCGGGCGATCGCATCGAGGTTCCGCAAACCTTTTTCTAAAGTTTTGCGATTGGTTTCGACCGACGCCGAATGTTTCGTTACTGGTCGGGCGCGATCAACTCCCGATGCTTCCAGGCATATCCCAAGCCGGAATAAATCGTTAGGCCAACGGTCAACCAAACAAGAACGGGGCCCGCTGTTTCCCAGGCGCGCGACCACCAGATGGTGTTGACCAGATCGACGCGAAGCTCAGCGATTGAAAGGAGTAGCAGGAAAAAAATCACGGTGATGATCTGCCAGGACGTTTTCTGCTTCCCGAGTTTTTCCGCCGGCAAGACGCGCCCTTTCGAGGTGGCCATGAGCCGCAAGCCGGTAATCAGAAAATCACGAGCGACCACCGTGGTCGCTGCCCACGCTGGCACCGCCTTGAGCGGCACGAGCGAGATGAAAGCCGCTGCCATCATGATCTTATCCACCAATGGATCCATCAATTTGCCAAAGTTTGTCACGATCCCGTAGCGACGCGCGACTTCTCCATCGACAAAATCCGTAATGCCGGCGATCAAAAAAATGATCAATGCGGCCGTGCGCGCGTAATGCCAGGACGAGTTCAGCGCGGCCACGAACAGGACCGTCAGCGCCAACCGGCTGAGGGTTAAGCGGTTTGCCCAGTTCATCTCGCCACCTCCACTGCGGCTCTCTCGACGCCGGCAAATCTCGGATGCTTCCAGATCGGCACCTTCTTTTTTAATTCATCGATCAGCCAGACCATGGCCTCCAATGACTCACCGCGATGAGCCGACCTTAAACGCACCACCAGAGACGCATCTCCGGCGGCAACAAAGCCAATGCGATGGCGAATCAAAACGCTCCGGAGTCCAAATTTCCCGGCGGTGTCGTTTGCGATCTGTTCGAGCTGGCTTTGCGCCATGGTTTCGTGCGCCTCATAATCAATCCCCTCGATGACGCGGCCGTTTTCCAGCTCTCGCACGACGCCCCGAAAATCGAGAATCGAACCCGCGGATGAGTCCCTGCCCGGAAAATCAGGCTCCATCTCCGCCTGCGCGGATAAAAGTTCGCAAACGACTTTAGCCATGCTTTCTTGATGCTCGCAGTTTGACGAATGCTGCACCGCCAGCGTTCTAAAGAAGATACTAAAATGAGCACGAATCAATGTGATATTGGTCTCGTTGGCCTGGCCGTCATGGGCGAGAACCTCGTCCTGAACATGGAATCGAAGGGATTTTCGGTGGCCGTATTCAACAGAACCACCGAGGTCACCGAGAAGTTCGCCGCCGGAAGGGCCAAGGGCAAAAACATCCAGCCTGCAACCACGGTCGAGGCGCTCACCGGCTTCCTCAAGCGGCCACGAAAAGTGATGATCATGGTAAAGGCCGGCGCACCGGTCGACGCAGTCATTGGCCAGCTAACCCCGTTCCTTGAAAAGGGCGACGTTATCATCGACGGCGGAAATTCTCTCTTCACCGATACCCAGCGACGCTGCAAAGACCTGGAAGGAAAAGGAATTCACTTTGTCGGATGCGGCGTTTCCGGAGGAGAAGAAGGCGCGCTCAAAGGACCGTCGTTGATGCCCGGCGGATCACGCGAATCGTGGGACATGATTGCGCCGATTTTCAGAAAGATCGCCGCGCAGGTCGATGGCGAGCCTTGCTGCCGCTACATGGGCCCGGACGGCGCCGGACATTACGTCAAGATGGTGCACAACGGCATCGAGTACGGCGACATGCAGTTGATTTGCGAAGCCTACGCCATCTTGAAAGACGTCGTCGGGATGGACAACCAGGAGCTCGCCGACACTTTCACTGAATGGAACAAGGGCGAACTCGATAGTTATTTGATCGACATTACCTCGCAGCATCTTTGGCAAGATCGATCCCGACACGGGCAAAGCACTTGTTGATGTCATTCTCGACAAGGCCGGCCAAAAAGGCACGGGCCTGTGGACCTTGCAGTCGGCCATTGCCCAATCGGTCGTCATTTCCACGATCAACGCCGCGGTCGAGGCGCGCGTCATTTCATCGCGCAAAGACGAACGAGTTGCTGCCTCTAAAATTCTTCCTCAGCCGAAACCGACCAGGTTTACCGGCGATCGCAAAAAGCTGGTCGAAGCCGTGCGTAACGCGCTTTACGCCTCCAAGATTGTTTCCTACGCCCAGGGCATGGAGCTGCTGGGCGCCGCCAGCCACCAATACAACTGGAATTTGAACTTCGGTGATATCGCCACCATCTGGCGTGGCGGTTGCATCATCCGGGCCAAATTTCTCAACCGTATTGTCGACGCCTACGAACGTGATCCAGCCCTTCACAATCTTCTGCTCGATTCTTATTTCACCGACATCGTCAGGAAAACTCAGGATAACTGGCGGGTGGCGGTTTCAACCGCGATCGAATTCGGCGTGGCGGTGCCGGCGTTCTCCGCTTCGCTGGCTTATTTCGACAGCTATCGCTCGGCCCGATTGCCTTCCAATCTGTTGCAGGCGCAACGCGATTTTTTTGGCGCTCACACTTACGAACGCGTCGACAAGCCCGGCGTTTTCCATACGGAATGGCTCGAGTCTGACGAGACGCCAGCCCAGGAAAGAACCGAGCCGAAGGAATCCGCCAAGCGTCACGCCGCCGAGTAGCCGGCGCAGTCCGCCAGGACGGACCTGTTCAATGGAAATCATGCGAAGCGGAGCCAACCAGATTGTCATGCAGGAGCGGCTCAAGTTTCCGCGCTTTGATGAGAACGACGCCTTCCGAATTCTGAACTTCTCCCTCAATCAAGAGGAAAGGCTCTTCCGTAATTAAGAGCCTCATCTTTTCAAAGAGATCGGGTTCAACAATGGCATTGGAGACACCGGTTTCATCTTCGAGACTGATAAAGACGAAACCTTTCGCTGTCCCAGGGCGTTGCCGGCAAATCACGTTGCCGGCGATGTGAATGGTCGCGCCCGCTTGAGCGGCCGGCAAATCGATTGCCCGCCAGACAGTCGGAAGCTTCTCGCGCAATAACTTCATCGGATGAGGCCCGGTGGTGAGATTCATGGTTTCGTAATCGGCCTGGACACATTCGGGCATGGTCATCGGAATCAGTGGCGAGGTCCCATTCTGGGGAGCGCACTCGCTCCCCAGCAAATCATCATGGAAAGCTTCTTCGACCGTCCACATGGCTGAGCGCCGATGTGCCCCTAACGAGTTCAAAGCCCCAAGCTCGGCCAGGTTTCTAAGATCCTGTTTCGAAAGCGGCACTCGGCGCTTAAGTTCGTCGACCGATTGAAATGGCTGCTGCGCTCTCGCAGTAAGAAGGCGACCTATGGCCTCTTCGCGCAGGCCGTTCACAACCCGGAAGCCAAGGCGAATGGTGTCGTTTGAAAGCACGGTGCAATTCCATTCCGAATCCGCCACTGAAACCGGCTTCGTCTTCACGCCGTGGCGGCTGGCATCTTTCACAATCGTGGCCGGCGAATAAAAACCCATCGGCTGATTGTTCAGCAGGCTGGCGTAAAATTCCGGGCCCCGATGCACTTTCAAATACGCGCTCGCGTAAGCCAAAATGGCAAAACTGATCGCATGCGACTCGGGAAATCCATAAAGCGCAAAAGAAGCGATGGATTGAATAATTTTCTCGATCACTTCAGGAGCGACATTTTTCCGGAGCATCGCGTCGCGAAGCTTGACGCTGACTTTTTGCATTCGTTCCTGCGAACGATGAAAACTCAGTGCCCGGCGGAGTTCTTCCGCTTCATCTCCGCTAAAATCAGCCATAACCATGGCGATCTTCAGCATCTGCTCCTGAAATAAGGGAACGCCGAGTGTTCGCTCGAGAATAGGCTCGAGACGCGGATCGAAATATTTCACCGCTTCCCTGCCCGCTCGCCGGGCCAGGTAGGGATGGACCATGTCGCCTTGAATGGGCCCGGGCCGAATAATCGCGACCTCAATGACGACATCGTAAAAACATTTCGGCTTCAGCCGCGGAAGCGTGGCCATTTGCGCGCGGCTTTCGATTTGAAAAACTCCGATCGTGTCCGCTTTCTGCATGATCTCGAAGGTTTGCGCGTCATCGGTTGGAATATGGGCCAGGTCGAGTGGCCGGCCTCGCCGGCGGCAAAGCTCGAGCGCATCCTGCATGACTGACATCATGCCAAGGCCCAGCAGATCGACCTTCACGATGCCCAGATCCTCGCAATCATCCTTGTCCCATTGGGCAACCACCCGCCCGGGCATTGAGGCATTCTCGAGCGGAACAAAGGAACTCAGGTTGTTTTGGCAAATGATCATGCCTCCGGAGTGTTGCCCGAGATGGCGTGGCAAACCGTAAATGGCCTGGTAAAGCCGGATGAACGCGGCCATCCGCGAATGTTTCTTCGGTAAACCGGCCTGCTCGATTTGTGATTCCAGGTCGAGCGTGTGCGGAAAATCGCCGTTCGCGAAAAGATGCGAGAAGCGATCGATCGTGCTGGGCGAAAAACTCAGGGCCTTGCCAATTTCACGAGCAGCGCTTCTCCCGCGATAAGTGATGACATTGGCGGTCATGGCGGCCCCATGCCTTCCGTAGCGCCGATAAATTTCCTGGATCACTTTTTCCCGGCGATCCCCACTCGGAAGATCAAGATCGATATCCGGCCAGCCTTTGCGTCCTTCGCTCAGGAAGCGCTCGAAAACGAGATGATTACTTACCGGATCAACCGGCGTGATCCCAAGGCAGTAACAAACCGCGCTATTGGCGGCGCTGCCGCGTCCCTGAACCATGATGTTGTGTTCGCGGCAGAAATTCACGATGTCCCAGACAATCAGGAAGTAACCGGGAAATTTTAAGCGCGTGATCAACTCGAGTTCTTCCTCGAGTTGGGCTTTTACCTTCGAAGTGAGCGCAGAATAACGCTGTTGCGCGCCGAAAAGCACAATCGTTCGCAGAAACGAATCCATGTCGTGTCCGCCAGGCACAGGAAAATCCGGGAACTGGTAACCGATGTTTTCGAGTGAAAACGCCAGACGATCCGCCAGTTTCGATGTGTTCTCGATCGCATCCGGCAGATCGCGAAAGAGCGCTCGCATTTCGGCGTCGGTCTTCAAATGCCGCTCGGCATTCAAAGTTAGTAATTTACCGGCGGCATCAAGATAGGTGTGCTCGCGAATGCATGTAAAAACATCGAGGGCCTGGCGGCCGGCGGCGGTGGCGTATTGAACCCCGTTAGTGGCGAGAAGAGACAAATGCAGCGCTCGCGCCAGATCGATCAACTTCTGATTGATCTCCTCTTCTCCCCTAAGGAGATGCCGTTGGATTTCAACGTAAACATTCTCGCGGCTGAACGCATCAATCAAAAGTTGCGCGCGATCAGCAAGACTCTGGGGAGCGCAGGCTGCCAGCCTGTTGCATTCGGCAGCCTGTCGAAGGCCTTTCGCAGTCCTTGGCAATATCTTCGGAGATGTTTGCGGCAAGCTGCCGCAAACCGCAGGCTGGCAGCCTGCGCTCCCCAGAAGCGCCACAAGTCCTCCACTGTATTGCGGCAGCTCATTCCATCTGACTGAGCATTTCCCTTTTTCGCTCCGCAAATGCGCTTCGGTCAGCAGTTCGCAGAGATTTTTATAGCCGCCGGTATTCTGAACCAGCACCGGTAAAACCACGCCGTCCTCCATGGTCAGGTCGCAGCCGATAATTGGCCGGACGCCGTTCTCGCGCGCGGCTACGGAAAATCTCTGCGCGCCATAAACTCCATCGCGATCGAGCAATGCCACCGCCGGCATTTCGAGGGAAGCAGCCGTCGCCGCGATCTGTTCCGGAAACGAGCCTCCGCGCAAAAAGCTAAAAGCGCTACAGGCGTGGAGTTCGACATAAGACATAGCTTTTCAACGTTCAGCATTTGTCCCGCTCAGGTTTCGTGGAGCGGGATAGTGCGTGGCCGGCGGCAGAGCCCTTCCCGACAGGTATCACGCCTAATCGTAGATCCCATCGAGCTCCCATCCGGATGGGCTTTCATGACAACGCAAGATGGCCCCATCATCGAGTTGGAGATCCCATTCGGCCCGGCTCCAGGCCTGCTGATCCCACCATTGTCCCGAAAGAACATAAGGCCCCTTTCGATCGACGACTTGGCCACGGCTTGTTTCGCTCTCAAGATGACGCGGCTTCTCCTTGTTCAAGGAGACGACAATTTTCCGGCGCGATCGAAAACGACGCAGGGCCGCGCGCGAAGAGCGGCGGATTTTGCGGGAGTCAGACGAATGCCCAATCTGCCAGACAAAAGGTTGTATCGCAAAAACGTCAGGCCGATGCGTTTCCTCCATGACTGGTGTGCCCACGCGCTCCGAGCCTAACAATCCAGTTAATCGCGCCAGTGTTTCATAAAGCTGATTTGGATCGCGCAGGGCCGTTTCGAAAAGGCCGAATTGCTGCTGAGCCGCGCGCGCCGGCTGAACCAGCAGGGCGACCGCAACAATCGGCTGATCGGACTGAAACGATTCCAAATGCGTGTGCAGCATTCGGAAGAGCAGCTCGACGTCATCAGTCGGCTGCGGAATCTTAAAACAACGCTGATATTTTTCCCTATTCGCAAAACCGAGCCTGAGCGTCAGCTCTTTCGCGACCAGATAAATTGTCTGCAATCGAACGGAGAGTTGCTGCAAAAGACGCCGCAAAATGAAGAGAAGCGGCTCGATGGTTTCAATTTCGTGTTCGAATTCAAAACTTTCCCCTAACGACTCTCGAGGATGGGCAAGATTCAGGACGCGGGCTGATCTGCCCGTGGCCCGTTGCCACAATTCTCGCGCTTCAGGCCCCAGGCGGACGGCTAACTCTTCACCATCCAGTTTCCCCAGGTCTCCAAGAGTATGGATTCCCCATTTGTGGAGAATTCTGATGATCTGCTGAAGCTGAGCGAGGCGCTCTTGATTTTTTCTGGAGGAACTTAAGCCGGGCACGGCTCAATAAAGCCGGCACAGGAATATGTTCAAGTGAACATTCAGACTACTTCTGCCCCAGCAATCTCTTCTTCACATCATCCGAAAGCTCCGATCCGTTGATCCATGCACTCGCCGAAGCCGCATCGCTCCGCATCCAGCTCCCCGCAGCCGCTTCCAGCTGCATTTGCCGATTCCTGTCGTTGCCGATCGTTTCCGCCCAACGGATGGCCGACTGCGGTTGTGCCGATGTCAGATAACGCACGTAAGAAACCACTGCACTATCCCGCGATTCCCCGGCTGGAAGCGTCCCGATCCAATTCGCCGCCCCCGCCGAATCGGTCGGGGCCCAGGCGCCGACCAGATTGCCGAAGGCAGCCTGGCGAGCCTTTCCCTCCGGCAGTGTGCCGGCCCATTGACTGGCGCTTTGAGGATCGCTTCGAACCCACTGCGAAACGACCCTGACTGCGGCCCCTTCCTGCGCTTCCGGAGCGCAACCCGCTCACTTTTCGCGCTGCACCAGCGGGATCACTTTCCGCCATTCCTTCAATAATTCCCGGGAGAACACTGTTCTTGAGGGTGGAATCGGAGAGCGCCGATGCCCAGGTCAAAACACTTTCAGGATCGTTGCGTCCCCATCGACTAACGACAGTGCGAAGCAAATTCTGACGTTCGCTTCCATCGGTTGAACGCAATGCATAATCGGCGGCGCCGCGTGGATCTGATTCACACCACTGTGAGATGATCGAGTTGAGGGCGGATGCGCGAAGACCTTTCGGCAATTTTTCGGCCCAATCGACCGCGGTCTGTACATCCGCGTTGGCCAGCTGCCAGGAAAGCGAATTCACGGCACTCTCCTGTGCCTTACCCGCGGGCATGGCCGCCACATAGTCGCCGGCTGCTACCGGATCGACCTGCGCCCACGCCTGCAGAACGCTTGTCACGGCTCGATCCTTTCCCTCACCTTCGGGCAATTGTTCCGTCCAGTCGTATGCGCCGCGCACATCGGACTGCGCCCATTGGCGAACAATCTCGGAAATCGATTGATCGCGCGAGGAGCTGGCCGGAAGTAACAATGCCTTTTCGGCCGCTTTCGTGGGCTCGCGGTTAGCCCAATTCGATCAACGCGGTCTGAACGGCGCGATTGCGCGCTGTTCCCGGGGGAAGAGAACTGGCCCATGAGAACGCTGCCTCCGGATCCTGCCAGACCCATGTTCCTACAACTCCGCCAATCGCATTGTCACGGCCAGAAGTCGGGGGCAGACGCAAGGCTTCGCTCGCAGCGGTCGCCGGGTCCGATGCGGCCCAACGCTGAAAAATTGTCCACAAGGCGCCGCCGCCGCGGGATTGCTGGGCCAGCGCGGGCATGCTCTGCAACAAGGCTAATGCTCCCCGTGGATCTTTTTCGGCCATTGTCCCGATCGCGCTTTGCATTGCCTGATCACGACTCGGTCCTGGCGGCATTTGCTGTACATAAGCGATCGCGGCTTTTGGATCCGCTTCGGCCCAGCCACTGACGGCGCCGCGGACGGCGTTATTTTTTTCCTGGAGCGTGGGAATGGCCTCCGCAAAAGCAAGCGCATCCCTGGGACTGAGCTCACCCCATCGCGAAACCAGCATCGCCACAACCGTGGAACGGTCCTGCTGCTTGGGAAGTTTCTGCGCGAAATCCAGAACCTCGTGCATATTCGTTAGGTCAACAGAGTCGACCAACGCCGAAAGATTATTATACATGTGCCGATTCCGCCCGCTCCCCAGCGTCTTCTGGAGCGCGGCGATCAAATCGCCGGCCGATTGTTGACCCCCTGAGGGCGCAAGCGCGCCGGCTGCTGTCGCCGAGGTCGATCGAGTTCCCGGACTCGAGGCCGGCTCCGCTGACACAACCGGCGATGGTGTTCCCGATGGCGTCGTGGAAGGGCCTTCGACCAGCGGGACCGACGGACTCGAAAGACGCCCCAAGACCAGGCCAACAACGAAGATTCCAACAGCGGTAAGAATCGATGTCAGGCGGGCTTGGCTCACCTCTTTCATGCTAATTTATCGCCAGCGACTTTAAATGATTTTCACCGGACATTTAGGCAGGGCCTGCAAAAACGAGCGCCCGTAGGGCTTGGTCACGATTCGATTGTCCAGGATGACGATGATTCCGTGATCGCTCTTGGTCCGGATGAGGCGCCCGACTCCCTGCCGCATTTTCAAAATGGCTTCCGGCAGCGAATACTCCGTGAAGGCGTCGCCGCCGCGGGCTTCGATCACCTCGAGCCGCGCTTCGATCAGCGGATGGTCGGGAACCGCAAAAGGAAGGCGTGTGATGATGACGTTGGAGAGGGCTTCGCCCGGAACGTCCACCCCCATCCAGAAGCTGTCCGTTCCAAACAGGACACTGCGCGGCGTCGTCTTGAATTGCTCGAGCAAACGGCCTCGCGGCGCGCCCGAACCCTGCACCAAAAGATTCATTTTGTTCTTCGCAAAAAATCCCTCCAACCGGGCGGCGATCTGCTGCATCCCGCGATAACTCGTAAAAAGGACGAAGGCGCGCCCATCGGTTTCGCTCACAAAATGTGAGATCCACTCGGCCAAGGCTTCCTCGTATTCGTCACTTCGCGGATCCGGCATTTTCTTGACGATGAAAACCTTCATCTGCTTCGAGAATTCGAACGGGCTGCCAAGCTGCAAAGGCTGGACCTCCTCAGCGCCGACGCGCTGTCGAAAATACGCCAGGTCGGCTCGACCTACCGCCAACGTCGCGCTCGTTAGGATGCACGAAGATGAATCGCGAAAGAGCATTCGCCGCAACCTTGGCGCCACATCAACCGGCGCGGCGTTGAGCGAAAGTGAGTGCGAGGTTTTGCCGACCCGCTCAACCCAGTAGACATGTCCGTTCTCGCTTTGCTCGAGAAAAATTCCGATGGCCACCCGGGTATCGCGAATCCGGCGGCCCATCTCCTGCATTTCGGCCTTTAGGAATTCGTCCTCAGTCTTGAGAACATCTTCCGCGATCCGCGCCTGCAAACCGAGGAGGCGGTTGGTTAGCGAATCCTGGCAAAAATCGGCTTTCCGGACGCGGAACTCGCGACCCTTCCGGAAATCGCAGCGCTCCTCCACCCGTTTGAAAAACGCATCCACCTCGTCGATCAATTCCGCCGCAAGCGTCACCCCGGCGGCATCGCGGCTCAGGGTGAAGAGACCTTTTCGCGTACGCGCATTGTAAAGGCGCTGAATAGCCGATTTTAAACCATATTGCGAAACACCGATACCGATCTGGCGTGAAGCGATCTGCTCCACCATGTGCGCTTCGTCGAAAACGATGAAGTCGTTAGGAAAAAGATAACCGCTTTCGCGATCCTCCTGTTCTTCCACGCCACCGAGCAGCATGAACAAAAGCGTGTGATTAATCACGAGGACATCGGCCGAAACAAGGCGCTTGCGAGCGGCTTGGTAGAAACAGCGGCTGTTTTGTCCGCAAGTTTTCGTCGTGCAAATGTGAGCTTCGCTGCAAACCTGAGACCAGACTTTCGGATCCGGCTCGAAACTCATGTCACTGACTGAGCCGTCAGTCGTCTGGCGCGACCATTCCACGATTTGCTGCAACTCGCCGGTTTCGCTCGTGCTGAAAAGATCGTTCGCCTGCGCCACGGCCCGTTCGAGCCTTCGCGGGCAAAGATAATTCTGCCGTCCTTTGATCAGGGCGGCTTCGAATTCGACCGGCAGGATTTTCTTTAGGATCGGGATGTCTTTGTAAAGCAACTGCTCCTGCAGGTTGATCGTCTGCGTCGAGATGATGGCCTTCTTCTTCTGTTCGAGAGCAAAAAGGATCGACGGCACCAAATAAGCCAGGGATTTCCCGACCCCGGTGCCCGCTTCGACCACCAGGTGTTGTTCTTCTTCGAGAGCCCGCGCCACCGCCACCGCCATCTCCTGCTGTTCCTCCCGGAATTCGAAGTTCCGCGACTTGGAAAGAAGGCCATCCGGCGAAAAAATCGTCCGGATGCGCTCGACGAAGTCGCTCCCCATCGACTCACGCAGCGCAATCATTGGAAGTTGTGCATGCGATTTTCGAAGGGTTGGCTTATGATGGGCGCGCGACGGAGCGCAACCTTCAAGCTGGCAAGGCTCCGCGCCTTTTTCAACCGATGAGGCTGCTCGATCGTTACGTCATTCGGAATTTTCTGCAGGCTTATGTCTACTGCATAGCCGGCTTTATCTCCATCTGGTTGATCTTCGATGTGAGTGATAATATCTCCGTCTTCATCGAAGCCCATCTTGGATTTGGCCGAGTGGTTCATTATTACCTGAGCCAGCTTCCGCAGATTCTTGTCATCCTCCTGCCGGTTTCCCTACTGCTGGCGCTGCTCTTTATCCTCGGCCGGATGTCGCGCGCGAATGAGATTGTTTCAATGCTGACGGCCGGAGTGAGTGTTCCGCGCGTTCTTCGACCGTTACTCATCGTCGGTCTCCTCACAGTCGCCGCGAGCACGGCGCTCAATTACGCATTGGCCCCGCACGCCGATGTCGCCCGGCGAGCCATTATCAGCACCGAACAGAAAGTTCGCCGGGAATCCCAGATTGAAGGCCAGATCTTTCGAAACCGGACAGACTCTCGCACCTGGTTTATCCAAAGCTTTCGGCGCGGCCAGAACGTCTTCAACAATGTGGAAATCCTGCAGCAGGACTCGCGCGATAACATTGTAAAAAATTATCTGGCCGCGAAAGCCATCTTCCACCCGGAAAAAAAATCGTGGGAACTACTGGATGCCAAGGTCGTTGATTACGATCGCCTCGGCAATATCACGCACGAGCAATCCTCACCCTCGCTCGTGCTAGACCATTGGACGGAAACCCCTTTTCGATTGAGCAGCGCGAACGTGCATGCCGAATCCTTGAGCATACCCGAATTGCGCGATTACCTTCGGTTTAACTCCGATTTTCCGGCGACTTTGCTGGCTCCGTTCAGGACGCATCTGCAGTATCGACTGGCCCTCCCATGGACCTGTCTCGTGGTTGTCTTCATCGCCGCTCCCCTCGGGATCGGCTTTTCGCGGCGCGGCGTCCTCTCGAGCGTGGCCGCGTCGATCATCCTGGTCTTCGCGATGAACTTCCTGACACATCTGTTTCTCGCTCTCGGGGAAGGATCACGCGTGCCTGCCTGGACGGCCGCCTGGCTGCCGAACGTCATCTTTGCCGTCATCGGCCTCTACCTGCTTTATCTGCGTTCGACGAACCGGGACGGCCTCGGCTTTCCAACGTTTCCCCTTCGGCGTAAAGTAGGGGTATGAACCCGCTGGCCAACGAATGGGCGATCAAGCATCGCGCCGACGCCTGTAGCGTGACCCAGCGTCCGTTCGCTGCCGGTGAATATTTTTACACTCTCCTCTTTCGCGAAGGTGACGGCTTTCGACGCGAAGATCTAACCGAGGAAGCATGGTCGAATCGCAACGAAAACATCCAGCCGTTCTCCTTTTGGCGAACGCGTTATGAGCCTGCTCCCGCGGCTCCCCCCGAGGCCCTCGGCAAGCAAAGCGCCGAAGAGCTCTTCCGAAAACTGATGTCTTCGGAAAATCCTCCGGCTAACGCCTGTTACGTGCTCGCGGTCATGCTCGAAAGAAAGAAAGTTTTGAAACAGGTACGGACCGAGCAGGCCGAAAACGGGCGCCTGCTCATCTACGAACATCCCGAAAGCGGCGACGTTTTTATCGTCTCCGACCCACAGTTGCGGCTGGACGAGGTTCAATCGGTCCAGGACGAAGTGGGTGCGCTCTTGCGAAGCGCCGCCGCGGCCTAACGAAATTAAGATTCCTGCCGTGAACCCACCATCGTCTTCTCTCCCCTGGTTTTCCGGGCGCTTCCCTCTTTTCCTCGCGCCAATGGCCGGCGTAACCGACAAAGTGTTTCGCCAGCTCTGCAAAGCCGAAGGGGCTGACGTTCTCACCACTGAATTTGTTTCATCCGAAGGAATCTTCCGCCGGAACGCGCGCACCCGGGAGTATCTCGACTTCGGCGAAATTGAACGCCCGGTCGGCGTGCAACTCTTTGGAGCGGACCCGTCTCACATGGCTGAGGCCGCCCGCCAGGTGGTCGACTGGGTTCAACCGGATTTCATCGATTTGAATTTCGGATGCCCGGTCAACAAGGTCGTCGCGAAAAACGGCGGATCGGCGTTGCTCAGAGATTGTCCGACCCTTTCGGCGGTCAGCGATGCCGTGGTGAAGTCTGTGGCTCCCATTCCGGTGACGGCAAAAATCCGCATCGGCTGGGATGCGGATACGATTAACGCAGTCAACGTTGCCAGAATCCTGCAAGATCATGGAATCGCTTCCCTGGCCGTGCACGGGCGGACGCGCGCACAGGGATATTCCGGAAACGCCGATTGGAATGTCATCGCCGAGGTCGCTGCGGCGGTTCAAATTCCGGTGGTGGGAAATGGCGATGTCACGTCGCCCGCAGATGTGGCGCGCCGGCAATCGCAGACCGCCATCTCCGGGATCATGATCGGGCGGGCCGCCATGACCGCGCCGTGGATTTTTCGGCAGACAAAACGTTATCTGGCCACGGGTGAATTGCTGCCGCCCCCGACGCTCGACGAAAAATGGGCCCTGATCCAAAAGCATTGCACATTGCACGTTCAAAACTGGGGCGATGAAGACAAAGCCATGCGCGCGATGCGAGCGCGACTGATGGCCTATGCCAAAGGAATGCCCGGAGGCAAGGCTCTGCGCGAGCGATTCCAGCACGTGTCGACCCTTCAGGAAATCGACTTGATCGCCGCCGAGCATCTCGCATCCGATGCCGCGAGCGCCATTATTGAAACCCAAGTCCTGATTTAATTCATGGAAACCGCCGCGCCCAGTTCACCTGCCTACAAGATCGGCAACGAACGCCTTATTAAAGTGACAGAGAAGGCCTCGGAGAAACTGCTTTCACTGCTAAACAAGCAGGGGCGTTCCAACGGCGCCCTCCGCGTAGCCGTCATCGGTGGCGGTTGTTCCGGTCTGCAATACAAAATGGATCTGGTGGACGGACCGGCCAATCGCGACATTCTCGTTCAGACGTCCGGCGTGCGCGTGGTTGTCGATCCCAAGAGCGCGCTTTTCGTCAGTGGCTCCCTTTTGGACTACAGCGACAGCCTGCAGAAAGGCGGCTTCAAGGTGACCAATCCCAATGCGATCGCCCACTGTTCCTGCGGCGAAAGCTTCGCGGCATGAGGAGATGTCGGCAGCGCCGATATCGAATGACCAATGCCGAATGACAACAAATAACCAAAGACCAAAATGCCACCGACTATTTTGCGGTGCTCGGTGAGGAGCGGCGTCCATGGCTCGATTTGGCGACTCTGAAGCAAAAATATCAAAAGCTTGCGCTTGCCTTGCATCCGGACACCCGGCCTAAAGGCCACGACGCGGACGACTTCGCAGTCATCATAGAGGCGCATCGTGTGCTGACCGAACCGCGATTGCGCCTGCGTCACCTCCTGCAACTCGAAGGAGTCCAGTCGGAAGGAAAACAGCCGGTGCCGCACGATCTCGCTGATTTTTTTCCACGTCTGGCAAAAGTCCTTCAGCAAACGGACGCGCTTCTGGCCAAATCTGCCACCGCGACTAACGCGCTAGGCAAGTCGCTCCTGCGCGCTGAAGTGGTCCAGCAACAAGCCGCCATTAAAACAAACATCGTGGATCTGCAGCAACTTGAAGACGAATCCCTGGCGGACTTGCGCGACCTCAATGATTCATGGCGACGCGATCGGCCGGCGACGCTCAGGCGTTTGCAGGAAATCCACCAGCGCCTTGCCTATCTCACGCGTTGGCTTCAACAACTGCGCGAACGGGAATTCCAACTGTCCGTCACTAGTTGATCATTCGTCATGGGGCATTCCGGTTCAGTCCGCAGACCGGTCCATGTTCATTTGAACTTGCACGAGGCGGCGATGCGCGCGATGATCCTTTCATGCTGACTGCGCGGCAGAGAAACGTCCTCGATTTTATACAAAGCGAACAACGCGAGAAAGGGATCACTCCGAGCACCCGCGAAATCCAGGGTCACTTCGGGTTCGCCAGCCAGACATCGGTCATGCAGTACATCTCGACGCTCGAACGAAAGGGATTTCTCAGCCGTCAGGCGCGCAAGGCACGGGCCTTAATCACGCCGCACCAGAAAGTGGGGATCACCGAAATTCCCATCTACGGTCAGATCCCCGCGGGCATGGCGGAGGTTGCGGAAGAAAATATTGAAGGACATGTGTCGGTCGATCGCGAGACGGCCAACGCATCCCGCAACGCACGGACTTTTGCGCTGCGGGTGCGCGGGGATTCCATGATCGACGCGCACATTCTCGATGGCGACATTGTTATTTTGGAAGACCGAAAAAGCGCACAAAACGGCGACATTGTGGCGGCCCTGATCGACGGGGAGACCACCTTGAAGCGTTACGTCGTGGAGAGAGGGCGTCCTTATTTGAAGGCGGAGAACCCGGCTTACCCCGATTTGCGGCCGGCTCGCGAGCTCAAGGTGCAGGGGGTTATGACGTCGTTGATCCGGAAACAGGCTGGTAAAATGCCTTCAAGGCGATAGTGTTCGCTTGAACATATTCTCCGTTTGGGACAAACTGATCCCATGGCGGAGAATCCGAAGCTACTCGATTTGCGAAAGCTTCTGGCAGAACGCTTTCCTCAACCGGTCCAGACGGCGAACGACACTTTCCGCACCGGCCAGGAGTTGATCGACTCCACTCTCGGCGGGGGTCTCCCAAAAGGCGCGATCACCGAAATCAGCAGCCCGTCGCAAAGCGCGGGCAGCGCTTCGCTCATCACGGATTTCGTGGAGGCGGCGGCGGACTCGGGATATTTCATCGCCTTGATCGACGGTCGCGACTCATTCGATCCGGCCCCTCTGCAACGCTCCGCCTTGAGGCATTTACTTTGGGTTCGCTGCGCGGAAGCGGTTGAAGCGTTCAAAGCAGCCGATCTGCTGTTGCGGGACGGGAACTTTCCCGTCGTCATGCTCGATCTGGTTTTAAATTTGCCTAACGAATTCCGACGCATCCCCTCGACTTCGTGGTATCGGCTGCAACGCCTCACGGAAGCCAGTTCCACGGCATTCCTGGTTCTGTCGCGGCGAAGCCTGGTCGCGAGCGCTCATTTTAAGCTCACGCTTTTAAACAATTGGAACCTGCAGACCTTTGAACGCAAGGATGCGCTCTCTTTTCTGGAGCTCGAAATCACCAGATCGCATTCTACGCTTCAGGCGAAGGCCGGATGAATCCAATGCGTTTCGTATCGCTCTTCGTTCCGGGCTTTTATCTGCAGGCTGCGCTCCGCGGGCATTTGCTAAACGCAGAGCAGGGTAAGCCTAACGATCCAGTTTTTCAGCAACCGACAGCCTTGATCGACGAGTGCGAAAAAAAACCGATCATCCTGGAATTAAACCAGGCTGCCCAATCCGCCGGCGTCGCTGCCGGGATGACGCCAAGCCAGGCATTGGCGCGCTGTCTCGATTTACTGATCCTGCCACGCTCTCTCGAGCAGGAACTTTCCGTGCAGGAAATTCTTTTGGAACGCGCTTTTACTCTCAGTCCTTACGTCGAAGAAACCGCACCCGGTCTTTGCACTGTTCAATTTTTCGATCATCGCGATCGTAACGCTGAAATCTCGCGCGTCCTGACGGAACTGCGCTCCTGCCAAATCATGGCCTGCGCCGGGGTCGGGCCTGATCCCGATGTGAGCTATCTGGCAGCGCATCGCGCTGAACCGATCCTGACGGTCGATGACAGCAACGAATTCCTCGCGCCTCTTTCTTTGGAAGTTCTTCTCAGCAATCTGACGGAACTTCGATCCGTCTAGCCCCCCGCGTAATTCGGGTATTTGTCGTGAAGCTCGCGGGCCGCTTTTCCGGCTTCTTCCTGTTTTCCCGCTTTCTGGTAAGCCGCGGCCGCCTTTGACAAGGCTCTCGGGGTAATCGCGGGATCGTCGTAGAGCAGGGCCACTCCCATAAAGGCTTTGCCGGCATCATCAAAATGGCCGCGCTCAACCTGGACATCGCCGGCCAAGAGACGCGCCTCTGCATTCACCTGTCCTTCCGGCTGCAGCGTCATGATCTCCTGCGCGATCTTCTCCGCGTCATCCGGTTTATGAACGCCAATCTTGGCCGCCCCGAGCGCGAGCAACACCTTCGCTTTCCCGGCCGGATCGGTTGCTGTCTGCAGATATTGCCCATAGGCGTTCTCGGCCTCGGCAAAATTCTTCAAACGCGATTCTGAATCTCCCAGGTAAAACCAGAAATCCGGTTTCACCCCGGGATTATTCATCTTTCCAAGCGCGCTGAGATATTTCTCAGCCGCCGGATAATTTTTCTCGTTATAATTTTCGACCCCGAGCCACTCGAGAATATTAGCCGGAATGGCTGCGGATGGATTTGCCGCCAGGAACGAATCGACTTCTGTCGTCAGGGCCTTGCGATCTTTGAGATAAAAATACGCGGAAACGATGCGCACGCTGGCTGCGTCAAAATACTGTTCCTTGTTCAACTGTCGTGCCGCGTTCAGCGCCGGAATTGAATTCTTATAGTCCTTCGCGTCGAAGGCAGCCTTGCCGATATAAAACTGGGCCTGCGCCGCCACGCTGCTTTTGGGAAATTCCTTCAGGAGTTGTCTAAAAGTGTCGCTCATTCCCTTGGGATTGCCCTGCTGGCCGAGAATGAGCGCTTTCTGTTGCAAAGCCGCTTCGCGCTCGTGGGACGCCGGATAGCGACTCAGAATCGTGTTCAAATCGGAAAGCGCGACGTCGTAATTCTTGTCCTGTTGATAGGCCATGGCGCGTTGCGCCAGCGCCGCCGACGTTTGTAATCCGTCCGGGAACGTTTGGATGTAGAAGGTGCAGGCCTCGACAAGTCGCGGAATGTCCTTGGCCTGGACATAACACCAGATGAGCTTGTAAGCCGCGTCGGCGCGGAGTTTGGGGGAAAGTTGCGCCTCGCGAACCTCAGCATAAATCGGCGCCGCCTCCCCGTAGTTGCCCTGTTTGTAAAGCGCTTCCGCTTTTAGAAGCTTCGCCTGATCCGCCCGTTCGCTCGCCGGATTGCTCTGGAGAAATTGATCGACCGCTTCCACGACTTCGGTTGGCGAAGAATTGTAGATGTTTATGAGGCGCTGATACTGCGCATCCCTGGCTTCATCACGCTTCGGATATTTCGCGATGATCTCGCTATAAATCCCGTCTGCCTCTTTCGCGTGCCCAAGCTGACGTTCGGCGTTAGCTGCCAGCAGCATGACTTCTGGCCGCGCTTCATCCGGAAATCTCGGTGGCTCCTTGCGGTATTCGCTCAACAACAGCGCGAACTGGCCGGAGAGATAATCCAAACGCAGGAGCGCGACCTCAGCAATTGCTCGAAATTTGCCTGCTTCCGGTATCGACCGGCCCTTTTGCAGGAGTGCCGTCGCCTTATCGACCATTCCTTTGTCGATCTTCCCCTTTTCAGGTTGCACCAAATCGAGTGCGATAAGACCTGCGCGAACCGAAGCCTCACCCTTCACCGCCGCCTTTTGCGCTTCATTGGAAAGCGCCTCGTATTGTCGAAGCGCATCGGCCTTCTTGCCCCGCGACAAAAGAATCGAGGCCGCAGCCGAACGCGAGTCTTCGCGGTAAGGATTTGGATTCTTCGCGTCGATGACCTGCTGGTAGAGCCCAACGGCATCGTCCTTTTTGTCGAGGCTTTCCAGGCAACGCGCCTCGAAGTAGCGGGCTGAAAGCACGACGGGAGCTTCCTTCGACTTGGCGCCGGCCCGATGAAATAAAGGAAGCGCGGCCCCATAATTTTTTTCGGTGAAAGCGCTTTCCGCGAGCACATAAGCCGCCGGACCGGCAAAATCGCTCTCTGGAAAATCGTCCAGGACCGATTGAAAATTCCGTCGCGCCGCGCCCGGTTTGTTGAGGGCGCGATACGATTCGCCAAGGAAGAAGAAGGCGTTGGCGCGACCGGAACCCGTGGGATGCAGGTCGAGATATTTCTCAAACTCAGGAATAGCGAGGTCGTATTGCTTTTGGGCAAACAAGCCATCGGCATAGTCGAGCTGCCTTTGCGCTGAGGAAACGGTATCGACCGGCGACGACTCCGGCGATGATTGATCGCTGCTCGCGGGTGCGGGCGTGGCTGCCGGGGCTCGCGACACCGGCGGCTCGTTAGCCGGTAGAGCGCGCCTGACCGGCGGCTCATTTTGACCGAAGGCGTTGACCCCGAGGATCAGGCACGCCGACAAGGTCATACCAGCGCGCTGCGCTGTTTTCATTTTGCGGTGGCAAAGGCGACATTACTCACGCCGGCCTGGCTGCAGATGTTCAGGACCTCGACAATGTTCTTGTAAGCTCCCACTTCATCGCCGCGGATGACAACGGCCTGTTCAGGGCTGAGTTGCACCAATCCCTTCAACAAATCAGTTAGCTCTGTTCCGTTAAGACTCCGCCGATTAACGACCACTTTTCCGTCCGACTTCACGTTAATGACAACGTCGCCGGGCGGCGCGCTTCTCTCTTTTGCCGAGGAGGCCTTGGGAACTTTCACATCCAGTTCGTTTTCGCTACGAGCAGCGTTCCAGGTCATGAGAAAGAAAATCAGCAGGAGAAGCAGAACGTCGACCAGCGGCGCGAGCTGAATACCCGGGTGATGCAGTGGGGCGCGGGCACGCAGATTCATGGGATCAAAAAGCCAGGGTCACTGACCTGAGAAGGAGCAACTCCGCTCAGCCTAAAATTCATCCTCCAGAAGAACCGGTGTTCGCTCGGCCTTCTTGTCATACTGGACCGAAAGCAGCGCGAGAATATGAGTGCAGGCGGACTCGAGATCGGAAATAAGGCGCTGCACCCGGCCGCGGAAAATTGCATAAAACACCATCGCCGGAATTCCGATGGCCAGCCCAGCGCAGGTGTTTACGAGCGCTTCGCTGACACCTCTCGAAAGGGCCATATTACGAGCGAGTCCAGTGTCGGCGCCAAGCGCTCCGAACGAACGAATGATGCCGATGACCGTGCCTAACAAACCCAGCATCGGCGCAATCATACCGATATCAGCCAGGTAGGTGACACGGTTGTTCAAACTCGAGGCCACGCGCGTCCCTTCCGTCTCCGCGATCTCGCGAACCTGTTGGAAGTCGGCATTCGGATTCTTGGTCGTAAAATCCAGCACTTTTTGCACGACACGGGCGATGGCCTCGCCGTGACGGTTCGACACCGCCAGGAGGCCCAGATGGTCGCGTTTCCGAAGCAACGCATCAGCCGTGGCCATGAATCCGGTCGACACGACCGCTCCGCGACGAATCGTCATCAAATAAACGACGACCAGCATGACGGAGAAAATCGAAAGAGCGACCAGGACATACATCACCGGCCCGGCGGTCCGGAGCGCATCGAGAATGCTCATGGAAGCGGCCGGCTTGGGCAGATCCGGGGCGGTGTTTACAGCCTGAGCAAATAAGGAGGAAGCGCTTGCCAGCAGAGCAAGCGGCAGGAACAAGATTTTCATGCCTGAAAGATCATTATGATAGTTTCGGCCGGCCCCCGATGCAAACCAGCCCTTATACTGTAAACGTCACCGAACCCGGGGAGTTCCAAGTTTTTGTCCATTTAGACGGGTCAGGCGATAAAACTTCGCAAAGCATCCGACAGTTAGAGAGCGGCGCGATGGAAGAGTTCAATATTATGCCGCTCGGGTGATCCGAAATATGTGTGCCGGCTGCACCTCCGGGTCTAGTTCCACATAGTTTCGGCGCCCGGACCAGCGATAGCGGACATCGCTCAGAAGGTCGTGGACCTCGTAGGCTCCATCTTCAAGACCACCAATCTGGTCAATCGGCACATCTACAAAACAGTTGTTCTTCCGATGGGGGTCTAAATTCACAATCACCAGAATGACGTTGTCGCGCGCCGCCGTCATTTTTGAGTAGAAGAGGATCCCGTCGTTATCCGCCTGATGGAACCGGAGGTTCTCGTAGAGTTGCAGTGCCCGGTTTTCCTGACGGATCATGTTCAACCTCGTGATCCAATCCTTGATGTTGCCAGGTTTGTCCCAGTCGCGCGCCTTTAACTGATACTTTTCGGAATTGAGATATTCCTCGCGACGGGGCAAGGCATCGTTCTCACACAATTCGAAGCCGCTGTAGATCCCGTAAACGCTCGAGAGCGTGGCCGCCAGCACAGCGCGAATCATGAAAGCCGGGCGGCCTCCGGTTTGCAGATGAAATGGCAGAATATCGGGGGTATTCGGGAAAAGATTACCGGTAAAATATTCGCGCATCTCGGTCTGAGTCAGCTCAGTGAAATATTCCGCCAGCTCCTGCTTTCCCTCGCGCCAGGTGAAATAGGTATAGCTCTGCTGGAACCCAGCCTTGGCCAGAGCCTTCATCATTTTCGGCCGGGTGAATGCCTCGGCCAGGAAGATGACGTCCGGGTATTTAGCCCGCACGCCGCCGATGAGAAATTCCCAGAACGGGACCGGCTTGGTATGGGGGTTGTCGACGCGAAAAATACGAACGCCGTGACCGGCCCAGAAGAGGATGATGCTCTTCATCTCTTCCCAGAGTTCGCGCCAGTTTTCACACCGGAAGTTCAGCGGATAGATATCCTCGTACTTCTTCGGCGGATTCTCCGCGAACTTGATCGTTCCATCAGGGCGATGAAAAAACCATTCCGGATGCTCACGAACATAGGGATGATCGGGCGAACAGTTGATCGCGAAATCGAGCGCCATCTCCATTCCGCGGTCGCGCAATTCCGCCACGAGCCAGTCGAAATCGTCCAGCGTCCCGAGGCTCGGTTCAATTGCCTTGTGTCCTCCGGCCTCGCTTCCAATCGCGTAGGGCACACCGGGATCGCCCGGCTCGGATTTCAGGGAGTTGTTCGGCCCTTTGCGGTTGGTATGGCCGATGGGATGAATCGGCGGGAAATAAATCACGTTGAACCCCATCGCTTTCGCGTCCTCCACCCGGGGCAAGACTTCTCGCAGGGTTGAGCCGTGGGTCGCCGATCCGCCCGCCGAGCGAGGAAAAAATTCATACCAGGCCGCGGTTCTCGTCGCCCGGCGGTCCAGGATCACCCTCGGGGCCGGCGCATATTGGGTCGCGGTCGAGCGATCCGGGTAAATTGCCATGAGCGCTTCGAGTTCGGGGGAGTGCGCTAGAGCATCGATTTGCACGTTTTCGCCTGTCCGGATCAGTTCGCTTAACTCGGTCAACCGGGTAGCGTCGGCGCCATCATGGGCGCGATCTGCGGCCGCCTCGACCAGAGCGGCGCCTTCGAGAGCTTCGGTGGTGAGATCACTGATCCCGGCCGCAAACTTGGCTGCAAACTCATGCTGCCAACCCCGAAATAAGTCGATCCAAGCCTCGACGGTATATTCGTGGGGCGCTTCTTCGTGCAGTGTGATGACCCCCTGCCACCGATCATTCTCCATCGGCGTCATGGGCGTTTCGCTCCAGCGCGCCTCGCCGACGACGCGCCATTTCAAGGCCGCCGCCACCATGTCGTGGCCATCTTTGTAGATATCCGCTTCGACAACTAAATCGTCGCCCACGATCCGCTTAACCGGAAAACGCCCGCCGTTAATCAACGGCTGCAAATTTTCGATAACAACAGCGGGAAATGCCCGAAGCATGGGTCATGAATCAATCGAGATTCGAGACCAGCGAAAGAGGAAAAGCTGTCTGGAACGGCCCGAAGAAGATCAGGCCGCGAAATAAAACGCGCACTCGTACAATCCCGAGTTGCGAGTCTCTTCGCGGCGGACACTCGTCCCCAGGACAGCCTCAAACATCTCTTGTTCGAGGCGCCCTACCAATGGGTAAGTGTCGAGCAAATTGAGGATGGGAGAGTGGCATTCGAGGATTTGCGGCCCACCTTCTTCCTCGAGGCTAAACTGCGACATGTAGCCTTCGGCGTCCCGCACGCGCGCGAGCCAGCGAGCACGGTCGGCCACCGTGTCGCCCTTCACCTTGGCCTTCATGGTGGCGTTCTTCCTCTCAAAAAGATTGTAAAGGAGCTTTTCGGGAGCGTTCGGCCCGTAGGTTTCCTGGACTGACTTCAGTAATTCGAGCGTAAACGCGTTGCTGTCTGATTGGAAAAGGTCGTGCGTTCGCCGCGTCAGACGATAGACCATCTCCGGGCGCCCCATTTTCTGAGGACGGCGCCAGGTATCGAGATAGCCGTCGCGCTGCAGCGTGAGGCAGTGCTGCTTGATGCCCATGTAGCTCATCTTCATCTTCCGAACGAGCTCATTGACGGACATTCCCTTGGAGCGTTTCAGGGAGTTCAGGATTTCCAGCCGTTGGGTCCGACCAATCTCGGCCAGTATTTTTTGATTCATAGGGGCGAACGTGTTCTAAAAGGCGTCCATTCTATGGGAAGCACCCCCAAGAAAACAACACAAATTTACGCAAGTTACGGGGCCAAAATGGGTTAGAGCGAGGGCTACGAAACCCGATTACCGGAGGCCAGGTCGAAGATATGGGCCTTCGTCGTATCCATCTCAAACTGAAAGCGATGTCCAACTTCCCGGTGATCAAGAGCCCGCTGGCTTCGGCAAACTACCGTATGAGCTCCCGTCTGGAGATAAAGGTTAGTCTCAGGACCCATCGGTTCCACCATGTCCACGATGGCCGGGAAGCTCCCCTTCGGCTTGTCGGTGGCGGCAAACTGGGCCAGCTCGATATGTTCCGGCCGGATTCCCAGTAACACGGGGCGGTCTGAAGCCGCTTCCAAGGCACCCGCCTCATCGCCCACAAGCCTGACTCGAATCGAGCCGCCCTGCAGTTCGGTGAAATAGACGCCATCGCGCTCCTTTTTCACACCGCCATTGATGAAATTCATGGGCGGACTTCCCAAAAACCCGGCCACAAAGATGTTCGCCGGCTCCTGATAAAGTTTGATCGGTGTGTCGGTTTGTTGAACCACGCCTTTGTCCATGACCACGATACGATCTCCCATCGTCATCGCCTCAATCTGATCGTGAGTGACGTAAATCATTGTGGCCTGCAGCCTTTGATGGAGCTTGGTTATTTCCGTCCGCATTTGAACGCGCATCTTGGCGTCCAGATTCGACAGCGGTTCGTCGAACAGGAAAACCTTCGGCTGCCGCACAATGGCGCGTCCGAGCGCGACTCGTTGCCGCTGTCCGCCTGAGAGCGCCTTCGGCTTGCGCTCGAGCAATTCCTCAATCCCCAGAATCGATGCGGCGTCGCCGACCCTTTTTTTGATTTCGGCTTTCGGGTACTTTCGAAGCTTCAGTCCAAAAGCCATGTTGTCATAAACCGACATGTGGGGATAAAGCGCGTAATTCTGAAAGACCATTGCGATGTCGCGATTTTTCGGCGCGACGCCATTGACCACCTTGTCGCCGATGAGAATCTCGCCCTTGGAAATTTCTTCGAGCCCCGCGATCATCCGCAGTGTGGTTGATTTCCCGCAGCCCGACGGACCGACAAGCACGACAAACTCGCGGTCTTGGATCTCGAGGTTGACGCCGGAGACGGCGGTTACGTCGCGGCCTTTATCGCCCGGGTAGATCTTGTAAACGTCGCGAACGCTGACTTTAGCCATGTGATCGGGAACTATTATTTCTTCTGCCGCGGTTCGTCTTTTGGTTGCACGGAGGTGAAAGGAAGATCCGCGACTTCAATCCGCACCGCTTGGGCGCCGGGCTCTTCCGGGTTTTTTGCATCCAAACGAAAGCCCGCGTGAAAAAACGGCCGCTTCATAAAACCGAGCGCGATCTCTTTACCAAACCTCTTGCTGTGAGCGGCGCTCGTGATCCAGCCTGTTTCCTTCGACTCACCCACAGGAAAAATCTTCATTCCGGGTTCAAGAGGCACATTATAGAGCGAGACAAACCCGCAGAGCTTTTTGTTTCGTTGCCCGGACATTTTCATTCGGGAAATGACCTCCTGTCCGATGTAGCAACCTTTCTCGTAATCGATCGAGCTCTGCTCCAGATCCGCTTCCACCGGAATAATGTCTTCCTTCAATTCCCTGTTCCAGCGGGCCACGCCGCGTTCGATCCGAAAGATTTCCATGCAGGCGTCGTCACAAAAAGTGTAATTCTCCGCCAGTTGAGCGAAGACCTGATCCCGCTTGGACATCTCGACCCAGACATCCCATCCGTGCTCACGAAATCGATTCGATGCAAGGACACGACAGAAGGCCGGCAACACCGGACGATCGCTCGCAAGGACGTGAAAAATGGAGAAAGCGCCGGAAACGTCCTCGAAGCGAACATCGTCAGCGATGGCGTAACGCTCGAGCCGTTCTTGTAATCCGGCGCGCAACTCGGGATCGGCGTCGATCATGAAGGCATCCTCCGTAGCGGAGAGAACGAGCTGCCCCTGAAGCTTACCCTTGGCCGTCAGGACAGACGCTTGCACCGCGGAGCTTTCAGTCGCTTTGGAGACGTCGTTGGTGATCTGGCCGTTGAGAAAGCGAACCCGGTCGCCGCCGCTGATCCTTAACTTCACGCGGCCCCAGAAGTCAAAAAACAGATTCTCGCGAGAACGCGTGGATTCCGACATGCCGGGTCACTCAACCGCGCCGGGACTAACGACGAAGCAGCCGGCTGAAGAAACTTCGAGGAGCGGATTCCTCCTCGGTGGATGAAGCGGAAAGATCTTCTTCGGCGGCGCCCTGCTGTTCCTCCACGAAAACGTTCCCGTTCTGTTGCTCCGCCGGATTTTCGACGGCCGGTTGTAAGACGGGGAAACTCTCCGGCATGATGTGCTGCGGCAAGCTTTCGGGCACGGCCGCTACGCTCGGAGCCGGCGACATTGACCCTGCGTTCTGCATGGCCTCGGCAGAAATCGCATCGGGCATGATCGTGAACGGTGACGGCTGGGACTGCGGCTGCGGCGCGTTAAATAGCTCCATGTCCTCCTGATTTTCCTTTGCCTGCGGCTGATCGGGAAAATATTTCCGGATGACCGCGGAGTAGTCTTCGTCCCCCCGCCCATTCTGCATTTGTTCGAGCAAGCGATCTCGCGCAGCCGTGGTCACGCCAAGTTCGAGATGATGTGTTAATCCCAGGCGGCTGGCGATCTGAACATCCTTGAGCATGTGTTTAACCGAAAAATGCGGGTCGAATTTCCGATCGACCATCTTCGGTATTTTCATCTTCAAGGTCGTCGAATTGCTCGCGTTCCCGTTTAAGGCTGAGATGAATTTCTCCATCGGCACTCCGGTGGCGTGCACCAGGGCCATGGCTTCTGCCGCAGCCTGAACGGTCGCGGCTGTGATCATATTCGTGGCCAGCTTGATGGCCGTGGCCGAACCCACCCCACCCATCTCAAGAAGGTGTTTGCCGGTGGCTTCGAGAATCGGGCGCGCCGCTTTTAGGGCCTCTTCTTTGCCACCGAGATAATAGACAAGCTCTCCTTTTTCCGCGGCTTCCTTGCTGCCGGTGAATGGCGCTTCCACAAAACGGGCGCCTCGGCGTTCGACGATTTCCGCCGCCGCCGTCATCGAATGCGGAGCCACCGTGGAGTGCGCAATGACGAGGTGACGCGCAGTGAGCGCCGGGCTCAGTTGCTTGACCACATACTCGAGGGCGTCATCATCGGAGACGTAGATTGCCAGGTTATCGCACATCTCGGCGAGCTCCGCAGGAGCGCCAACGAAGTTCGGGATTGTCCTCGGGGTGCGGTTCCAGACAAAGACATGGAACCCCTTCCGACGTAAGACTTCCCGAATCCGGCTGCCGATAATTCCCAGCCCGATGATCCCGACATTTTTCCGTGTGCGACGTGACATTTTCCCGAATTTAGAGTGGCCCGAAAGGCGATCTGACCCATGATGATGCTGCGGTCAAACGTCCGAAAGCGCAATTCTTTTCAACGTTCAGCTCGCATGGACACCGGCCGAGAGGCGGCCGAGGTGAAGAAGGGCCCTCATCGCTACCCGCCTTGCGCCGAAAGCGCTACCGCCTGCGACCCTCGCCCGCATCGTCGCGCAGTCGCTCCACCGCCGCCATCCGTTTTCCATTCTCAAGGGCGCCCAAAATCTCAGGCGCCGCTTCCGTGAAAGGGATTTCGACAGACAGGCGCTCGTCCGTAACCTGAATGACATGGAATCCCAGGTGACTCTTCACCAAAATCGGAGGTCCCCCGACCTTTTGGGTCGCGAGGGCGTTCCAGACTTCCGGCCACATCCTGTTTTCTGAAAAAAAATTCAGATCGCCGCCACGGCTTTTCGTTGCCTCATCCTCCGACTCTGTGGCCATTGTCTCGAACGCTCCGCCTTGGCCTAACCGATTCAAAGCCATTTCAGCCGCTTCCTGCTTCTCTTGGTTGATCTTGCGCGAGGATCCGTTAGGGGCGGCAAAGAAAATGTGTCTGGCACGGCGACGGACTGGACTAACGAACAGAGATCGATTCGCTTCATAGAAAGCCGCAACCTCTCCAGGCTCGACTTTGAATTCAGCGCGAATTTTTTGCTCCACCCACGCGAGCACACGCTCGTGTTCCCGTAGCCGCGAAAGAAAGTCGACCGACGAAATGCCGGCGGCGGCGAGTGCATTGTCCCACTCTCCTTCCGGAAACTGCGAGTGCAGGATCTCCAACTGTTCTTGCAGCAGGTTCTCATCAACTGGCTGTTCCGAAGCGAACTGAGAAATCTTTGCGTCGATCGGACGCGGTCTTGCATTAAAGCGAATGGCTGACAGATGCCGCTCGAACCGGATCACCGAAGGCAGGGAACTGACGAAATAACCGGTCGTGGCCCCGAGAACAAACATCGCGATCAAGAGAATCGCTCTTTTCATCAGAGATTACCTCAAGGCCTCTTCGGCCAGGTAACGCAAGGCCACCTGCCCTACGATCTGAAGGCTGGCGGCACTAATCTTATCCATGGTATCGCCGGCTGTGTGCCACCAGGCAAAATCGAAGTCGATAACATCGATGGTTGGAATGCCGGCGGCGTTCAGCGGCGTGTGATCGTCCAGAATCTGGCCGCTAAAATAAGTGAAGTGGTCGCGAACCTTTAGCTTTTCTGCAGCATCGAAAATCCCGCGAGCGAGCTGGCGCGGCGAGTCGGGCGGAAGCGTCACGTCAAGAGACGAATCCCCGATCATGTCGAAAAGGATTCCGCCTTTGAATTTCCTGCCGCCCAGGTCCTTGGCAAAAAAACGGCTCCCGTAAAGACCATCCGTGTCGGTGAAACTTTCAAAGGCCTCCTCGCCGTCGAAAAAGACGAGTTCGACGTGCCGGGCCTTGGCCGGATCCTGAGCGAGAGCCCGTCCGGCCTCAATCAACAATCCCGTACTTGAGCCGCCATCATTCGCCCCGACAAACTTGACCGTGTCGAAGGTCTTGGTGTCGTAATGCGAGCAAAGGAGAAAATCAGGCGCCGCCCGATCTCCGAATGTTGCGATCAAATTGATAAACGTCATCAGCCCGCGCGGGGTCTGCGCGGAAAAGGATTGCCGCGATGTTTTCCAGCCTGCGCTTTGCAGCTGCTTTTCGATGTAGAGCCGCGATTTTTCGAGCGCTTCGCTTCCCGCAGGACGCGGGCCCAGATCGACAAGCGCCTGCACGTGCTCGAACGCTTTCTTTCCGGAAAATCTTTCCCAAAGCGGGCCAGAGTCTGCCGCGCAGGGAGTTCGAAGCCAAACACGCGATCAGAAGTAAGAAGAGAAATCGCATTAAGATGCAACCTAACGAATACTCCGCCAGCCAAATATTTTCCGAAGCTATCCCGTCGCCGGTAATCTTCGCGTCCAGGCCAAGAAGGCCCAGGATGCGCTGGAGATCGGGCTCCCCATAATATTCGATCTCGATCCTCCCCTGTTTCTTGCCCGGCTTGAGATTGACGCGCGTGCCCAGATGCTTTCGAAGCCTTTCCTCCAAATCCGCGACCGCGGCAGAACCGAATGAGCCATCGCTGCCGTTCTTGCCACGCCGGGGACGACGCGTGCCTAATTGATGCTTAACCAGTCGTTCGGTCTGGCGAACAGTGGCGTTGCGCCGCAAGACGGTTTCGGCAACGAGCATCTGTTCCTCCTGAGCTTTCAGTCCGAGCAAAACCTTGGCGTGCCCGACAGAGATCATGTTTTTCGCAACCCATGCCTGGATCTGCGGATGCAGTTCCAGCAATCGCAGGGCGTTCGCCACCGACGCCCGGCTGCGGCCGACTTTTAGCGCAATGTCTTCCTGACGCATGCTGAATTCCCCCGCCAGACGCGCATATCCCTGTGCTTCTTCAATCGGGTTCAGGTCGGCACGTTGAAGATTCTCAATCAACGAAAGTTCCAGCACCTCGAGGTCGCTGGCTGCGCGAATAATGACCGGCAACTCGTCCAAGCCAACCTGCTGAGCGGCCCGCCAGCGACGTTCGCCGGCAATTAGTTCGTAGCGCCCGCTAACGGATCGAACAATCAACGGCTGAATAATGCCGTGTTGGCGGATGGAATCGACCAACTCCCCGAGCGCTTCCTCGGCGAATTCTCTCCGCGGCTGCATGGGGCTGGGAACAATCAGGTCGTGCTTAACCCGGTGAATTTTCTCACCCGCGGTCGCCTCGGCCGACAATGCCGGGCGCGAGCTGATCAGTGCGCCCAATCCTTTGCCGAGTCCCGACTTAGCCATGCGAAAAGGCTACCGGAGCGAGCCGGTCAAGGCAAACAACAAGGAAGACACGGGCTTGCGCAGGCAAAGACCCGACATAGCATCCGGCATGGCGGACAAGACCGGCGTTATCACCTTGGGACATTCACCCGACCCGGATGACGCCTTCATGTTCTATGCGATCGCCGAGAACAAGATCGATCTGCGGGGCTACACCTTCGAGCACCGACTGGAGGATATTCAGACCCTCAACGAAAGGGCCACCCGCGGTGAGTTGCACATCTCCGCGATCTCGATTCATGCCTACGCCTTTGTAACTGATAAATATGCGCTCCTGCCATGCGGAGCCAGCATGGGCGACGGCTACGGCCCGATAGTCGTTAGGAAAAAAGGCGCAAGTCCGTTGTCGAACGATTCCTCCATTCAAAATTGGTTGCGAACCCATCTCGTTGCCGTACCCGGCAGAATGACCAGCGCCTTCCTCGCGCTCGAATTGTACCTGGGAAAGTTTGAGCACGTTGTGATTCCGTTCGACCAAATCTTCGATGCCGTGCGAAACGAAAAGGCCAATGCAGGGCTGATCATTCACGAAGGCCAACTGACTTATGAAAAAGCCGGCTTTGAATCGGTCCTAGACCTCGGGGTCTGGTGGAAGGGAAGAACCGGCCTTCCACTTCCGCTCGGGGCCAACGTGATTCGAAAGGATATCCCACCAGCGGTGCGGCGCGATTTATCCGAGATTTTGAAGGAAAGCGTCCGGTACGGTCTGGCCCATCGCCAGGCAGCCGTTCAACATTCGATGCCGTACGCGCGCGACATGGACGAGACTTTGGCTGGCCAATTTATTGGCATGTACGTGAATGACTTCACACTCGATTATGGACCGGATGGCAGAGCCGCTATCACCCGTTTCCTGGAGGAAGCTCACACCTCAGGCTTCATCCCGACTCCGGTGGAGTTGGAATTCGTGGCCTAGGTAATCCGACCGCTATCTTGTGGTTTTCTTGTCGGCCGGCGGCGGCGTCTTGCCTGTCTGGGCGATGACGAAGGACTTGATCCGCTGGTATTCCTTTTTGAATCCCGTGGTGAAGTCGCGGCTGCCGTATTCGAAGAAAACGATGAAGCAGAAGGTAAAAAATAAGAAAAGAGCCAGCCAAAAAAGGCTGCGTAGCAGGGCCATGCCGCCAGCGTATCTGACCACCCGGCGGTGGTCAACGGCAGGCATTCCGCCATACAGGTTCCCGTTTGAAGGGACCGGCGAACCTGCCATGCTTTGGGCCGATGCGTGTTCCTCTGCTCGACCTCTCTGAGCAATACCGCACTCTTGCCGGGCCCATTCGCGAACGGCTGGACGAGATTCTTTCCACCCAACGCTTCGTCCTCGGGCCCAACGTCGAGCGCTTTGAAAAGGCGATCGCGGAGTTTATCGGCATCCGGCACGCCATCGGCGTTTCATCGGGAACGGACGCACTGCTTGTCATTTACATGGCACTCGGGATTGGACCGGACGACGCGATCATTACCACTCCCTACAGTTTTTTTGCGACTGCCGGATGCATCGCGCGGACCGGCGCGCTTCCGCTTTTCGTAGATATCGATCGCGCGACTCACAACCTTTCGTCGGAACGTTTGGCTGAGTTTCTCGAACGAGAATGCGAGAAGCGCGGGGAGACGACGGTTCACCGGCCCACCGGAAAGATCATTCGCGGAATCGTGCCGGTGCACTTGTTCGGTCTCTGTTGCGACATGCAACCGATCACCTCACTCGCTACGCAATACCGTTTGCCTTTGATCGAGGATGCGGCCCAGGCCATCGGAGCGGAATACCCGTTTGGTTCGGAAGTGAAGCAGGCTGGAACCATGAGCGACTACGCTTCCTTCAGTTTTTATCCGTCAAAAAATCTGGGCGCGGCTGGCGATGCCGGCCTTGTGACTACGAATGACGACGCGCGCGCTCAACTGGTGAAAAGTCTCCGCCAGCATGGAATGGAGCCCCGTTATTACCACCATGTCATCGGCGGAAATTTTCGATTGGATGAAATTCAGGCTGCGGTGCTGGACGTGAAATTGCCGCTTTTATCCGGTTGGTCGGCGGCGCGACGGACAGCGGCGGATTTTTACGCGAGCGAACTGCGAAGAGCGGGCCTGACAGAGAATGTCGTCCCTCCCGCCGAACCCTATCGCGACAAGGTCACAAGCCATCATATCTATCACCAGTACGTCATCCGCACCCAGCAACGCGACGCCCTGGCGAAACATCTCAAGGCGAGAGAAATCGGGACGGCCGTTTACTATCCGCTCGGTCTGCACCTGCAAAAGGCATTTGAATATCTCGGGCACAAACGCGGAGATTTTCCCGAAACGGAAAGTGCTGCGGAGGAGACCCTCGCGCTCCCCATCTTCCCGGAGATTTCGCGTGAAGCGCAGTCGTATGTCATCGAGGCGATCGCGCAGTTCTTCCGCTGAAACAATCCGCTTTCGCACGCCCTGCGGACGAGTTCGCCGAGGGAGTCAAAGCACTTGCGACGCCTTCACCGCGAGCCTATATCAACGCCTGTCCAAAGGGTAGGTACCGAAGTGGCCAAACGGGGCGGACTGTAAATCCGCTGGCTTACGCCTTCGCTGGTTCGAATCCAGCCCTGCCCATTTTTTCTGCTTCGCTCTCTGGGGCAACCCGAAAAAAAAGCGGCCGCCGAAGCGACCGCCTTTTTTTCAAAATTTTCGGAATCTCTTAGTGACCCCGTCGGCCGCCTCCATCGCGCCGGCCACCACCGCCGCCGCCGCCACCGCCGTAACCGCCGCCGCCACCACCGTAGCCGCCACCGCCGCCGCCGCCGTAGCCGCGACCACCGCCGCCGCCGCCACCACCACCTGGTGGGCGCGCCTCGCGGGGACGAGCTTCATTGACCGTCAAAGGCCGGCCTTCAACGGTTTGCCCGTTGAACTTCGTGATCGCCGTCTGGGCGTCGGCTTCGGAGCCCATGGTCACGAAGGCGAAGCCGCGCGACTTGCCGGTGAATTTGTCCTGCATGAGCGTGACTTCCTGGACTGGTCCAGCTTGTGAGAAGAGCTCCTGCAATTCGTTTTCGGTCGTATTGAACGAGAGATTGCCTACGTATAATTTAGTACCCATTGAGTTTATTCCGGAATTCGCGCCAGGTTAATGTTCCCGCTTATCGGATTTCAAATCGCCGCTGAATAAACTCAACTGACAATCCACCAACTACCAAGCTGCCGTTTCCGTTGAGCCATTTGTAAGGTGCTTCAAATTGGAAATCAACAGGAATCGCAGGCACCCTTAAGTTCGTCTTCCGTGAGATTTAGTGCTAAACCCGTAAAAACAAAACGAGTGGCCGTTGTGGCCATGGGAATCGTCAGTCCTCTGGGCATTGGCTTGAAGGAAACGACTCACTCCGTGGCAGTTGCGAGTGATTGCGTAACGCCGGTGTCGAGGTTTTCCGTCGAACACTGCCGCTGCCAGACGGCCGGACAAGTCGATGATGAGCGCCTGCTGGCCGCCAGCGCAGTCCCCGGCAGGACCAACGCCCGGATGCATCGTGCAGCCCATATGATCACCGCAAGCCTCCGAGAGATGCTTGCTGCCGAGCCCCGGTTTCAACCGCAAATGACCATTTTCGGCACCACCAGCGGTGGCATGTCTTTCGGGGAGCAATATTATCGAACGCTGCAATCGCACGACTCGCTCCGCAACTCGCCCAGACTGATCGCCAATTATCCTCCGCAGAAGCCGCTAATCGACGGCCTAACGAACTGCGGGCTCGAAGGACCGCATCAAATCATCGCCAACGCCTGTGCTTCCGGCACCAACGCCATTGGCCACGCCTTTCATTGTGTCAGGTCTGGCCGTTACGACCGTGTTCTCACCGGCGGTTACGACGCCATCTCCGAGCTTGTCTTCGTTGGTTTCGATTCCCTGCAGGCATCGACCCCGGACAAGTGTCGCCCGTTCGATCGTGGACGAACCGGAATGGTATTAGGCGAAGGCGCGGCCGTGCTCGCTCTCGAGGAAATGGAGTCGGCCAGGGGCCGCGGCGCGCATATCATTGGCGAGATTACGGGATACGGATTGTCGACTGACAATCATCATCTCACTCAACCCAACCCTTCCGGGATCGGTCCGTTCCAGGCGATGCAGACCGCGCTCGAAGATGCTCGGGCGCGACCGGAAGAGGTCGACTATATCAACGCTCACGGAACAGCCACACCGTTCAACGACGCCGCCGAAGGCCGCGCCATTTCGGAACTGTTCGGAAGTCGCGTACCCGTCAGCTCTACAAAATCAATGATGGGTCACTCGTTAGGCGCGGCCGGGGCGATCGAGGCGGTCATCTCATTACTGGCCCTGCGCGAGGGAGTTCTGCCCCCGAATCTCCACTTCACCCAAGCTGACGAGGGGATCGCTCTGAACATTATCCGCGAGCCGGCGCCGGCATCACTTGAGATGGCTATTTCCAACTCGTTCGGCTTCGGCGGAACCAACGCTTCCATCGTCATGCGCCGAGCACCTTCAATATGATTGCTCATATCGCAGGCACGGGATGGGTCACGCCACTCGGCTCCGGAGTCGACGAAGTCTGGGAACGCCTGAACAACGGAGAGCAGGCGCAGGCAGAATCCATTGCGGATCCCGAAGGCTCTTTTTCCTATCAGGGATACAAGGCGCCGGCTTCGGCTTTGGGAAATCTTCCGCCTCATCCGCGTCTTCGGCGTGCCAGTGCCATTTCGCGGTTCGCGGCGGGCGCCGGCCTGGAAGCGATCAAGGACGCACAGAATCACGGCCTAACGATCGATCCAACCCGCCTGGCGATCATCTTCGCCATCTCCAACGGCGGTGTGATTTACACCAGACGCTTCTACCACGACATCGTGGTTTCGGGCCCGAGCAGCGCCAGTCCCATTCTTTTCCCGGAGACAGTCTTTAACGCGCCCGCAAGTCATCTCGCGGCGCTTCTTGGCATTTCCGGACAAAGTTACACCCTGGTGGGCGACGGGTCCGTCGGTTTGTCCGCCTTGAACATGGCCGAGGCGCTTCTGCACGACGAAACGATCGAAGGCTGTCTGGTCGTGGGCGCGGAAGAGATCGACTGGTTGCTTTGCGATGCTTACGCGCGCTGGCGACTCTTGCGAAGAGGAGCCGGCAACAACTCCACCAGTGGAATGACTCCAAGCGAAGGCGCCGGCGCGGTCCTCCTGGCACGGACCGGCAATGTCCGAATCGACAAAAGTCACGCGGCAATTCACTATCAGCATCGGCGCGACCTGAAGGGCCAGTTGATGATTGTCATGCAGCGCCTGGACCCTGATCCGAAAGACGTGATCGTTGGAAGTTCGAACGGGACCTTCATCGACCACGCGGAGAAAGCGGTCCTAAACGAGACTTCGCCCCATGCTCTTTTCTACTCACCAAAGCGGGCCCTTGGAGAGAGCGTGGGAGCAAGCGGACTCTGGCAAACGATTGTGGGTGCAAAAGCTCTGCAGACCCAAAAATTCCCACCCAAAGGCGATGGCACCGCGCCTGGGCCACGAGAATTTGAGTCCAGCAATGCCATGATCATATCGTGTGGCGTAAATCAGGGTGTTTCGGCGCTTCGCCTCTCCCTCTGAAGTTGCGTCGGGGACACGCTCACGGGCCATGAGGGCGAAAAACAGAGGCAGGTTTCAGCTTCCCAAGGGTATGACCGTGCGGTACCCTCGACATTCTAAAATGCGAAAGCCGGTTTTGTTGGTCTTAGGCCTGCTTTTCAGCGCCGGATTCGCTGACGGAGCCCTAGAAACGCCTCACAACGAGCCGGTGGAAATCACGTCCAGCGGCGAGACGACCTACGAGAACGGCTTCGCCACCGCCCGTGACAACGTCGCCATTCACGTCGGCGATACCGACATCTACGCCGACAACGCGCAATATAATTCGCGCACACACGACATCACGGTGAGCGGTAACGTCCGCATCTATCGCGATGTGACGATGTATCTGACCGACCACGCGATTTACAACACCGAAACCAAGGAAATCAAAGCCGACCAGATGCGAACGGACACGGAACCGTACTTCGTATCGGGAACGAGCGTCACGTCGATTTCAGCGAATGCCTATCGAGTGGAGAACGGGGATTTCACGACACATGACACGCCGGATCCGAGCTTCCATCTCCACGCGCGCACCATTCGCGTTTACGAAAAAGATTATGTCGTTTTTCAACACGTCACCTTTTACATAGGCACCGTTCCCATCCTCTGGTGGCCCTACGTCTATCAGTCGTTAAACGACGCCTTCAGTTTTTCGGTCTCACCGGCCTTTCTGAGCTCATGGGGTACATCCCTTCTCACGAAGGTCAATTTTCCCATCACCAAGAATTTAAACGGCGCGCTCCATTTGGATTATCGCTCCCGGCGCGGCGTCGCTATCGGTTTCGATGCCAATCTCACATATGGCAAGGACGACAACAGCTGGGCCAAGCTGAAGACGTATTACCTTCAGGATCAAAACCCGTTGATCAACAGAACGGCGGTTCCGCGCGGCCTTGTCTCGACCGGACGGTACCGCGTTACGCTCGAAGACATGACGAATTTCACGGACGACATTTACGGGATCGTCGACGTGACCAAGCTGAGCGATCCCTTCGTGATGCAGGATTTTTACCAGAATGAGTTCCGGGTCGATCCGGTCCCGGACAACGTTATCGCGCTCACGAAAACGGCGCCGAATTACAGCCTGACGGGGACCGTGCGGTTACAGATCAACGAGTTTTTCGAACAAACGGAGCGATTGCCGGAGATTGCCTTTGATGTCAATCGGACGCCGATTTTCAATGGGCCTGTTTTTTATGAGAGCGAAACTTCCTTCGCCGATCTGCATCGGCAATTCGCGGAGAACTCAGGTTTTGAGGACTACAGCAGCACCCGTTTCGACACTTTTCATCAACTGACGTTTCCGAACACCTATTTCGGCTGGCTCTCAATCGTGCCTCGGGCCGGTATCCGCGAAACCTACTACGCTAAAACACGCGACCTCGGGAAAACCGTTTTCCCGCCGGACGCCAACCCGCTCGTCCCGACTTTCCTGTTGCCCGATCCGACCGACCAAAACCCGATCACGAACGGTGGCGACAGTTTTCGAACAGTTCTGAACGCGGGAGTCGAAGCATCCTTCAAAATGTCGCGGGAATGGGAGGAAGTTCAAAGCCGCTCGTTAGGCTTGGATGGACTCCGGCACATTATCCAGCCGTTCACCGACTTTTCATGGGTAAAGGAAAACGGGCCGAATCCTGCCGAGATCCTGCAATTCGATCGCTTTGAGCCTTCGACGCAATTAAGGCCGATTGAATTTCCTGATTTTACCTCGATCGATTCGATCGATAGCTGGACGGTGTGGAGAGTGGGCGTTCGAAACCGGCTGCAGACGCGCCGCGACGATCTGACCGTAAGCTGGGTTGATTTGGAAACCTACGTCGATGTGAACTTCGATAATCCCTACGACCGCACGCCCTACTCCAATCTGATTAACAAGCTGCGCTTTACACCGCTCCCGTGGATGTCACTGGTGGTGAACTCCCAGGTACCCGCTTTCGATAAGGGCTTCACAGAGGTCAATACCAACATTGTCATCCAGCCCGTCGCGAACGTGCAGTTGAGCGCGGGCCATCGGTATCTCAATTCCGATCCGTTCTTCAAGAACAGCAGCTTGTTTGTTGTCGGCGGTTACTATCGGTTCGACGACAACTGGGGAATCGGCGCTCAGGAGCAATACGAAGCCACGAGCAACATCCTGGAAGAGCAGCGCTATTCGGTTTACCGGGATTTAACCAGCTGGGTCGCATCCTTTGGTGCGGTCATTCGCGACAACGGTGGCGTCAAGGAATACGGCATTCTCCTGACGTTTACCCTGAAGGCCTTTCCGAAACTTGGGGTGGATTTCAATTTCGATCCCGGCGCCCCCCAGTAAAAGGGCCGATCTCCCCTTGCAGCATCCCCCCACGCGGGTTTGTTATCCGGCTTTCCGGCACAAACATCTTAAGCGATTATGGAACTCTCGATCATCGGCTCTGGCTACGTAGGATTGGTAACTGGAGCCTGCTTTGCCGATGTGGGCCATTCCGTTATCTGCGTTGATAACGATCCCAGGAAAGTAGAAACCCTCCAGGCCGGCAAAGTGCCGATTTACGAGCCAGGCTTGGAAGAGGTCATTCACCGCAACGTCTCCGCCGGCCGCCTTCGCTTTACCGGCAGCATCAAGGACGGCGTCGATAATTCTCAGGTCATTTTCATCGCCGTGCCCACACCACAGCAGCCCAGCGGCGAAGTCGATCTCAGTTATATCGAGAAAGTGGCGCGCGAGATCGCAAACGTGCTCACCGGTTATCGCGTCATCGTCGATAAGAGCACCGTGCCCGTGAAGACGGGCGAGAAGGTTGCGGAATCCATTAAACGTTACAACCGCCACGGAGCGGAGTTCGATGTGGTCAGCAATCCTGAATTTCTGCGGGAAGGCTGCGCCGTGGCCGATCTCATGCACCCGGACCGGATCGTTATCGGCGCCCAAAGCGACCGAGCAATCGACCTGATGAAGAAAGTCTACGAGCCCTTCATGGCTCCGATGCTTGTGACAGACATCAACAGCGCTGAACTGATCAAACACGCGGCGAACTCGTTCCTGGCATTGAAGATTTCCTACATCAACGCCGTCTCATCAATTTGTGATGCCAGCGGGGCAGATGTCGAAAAAGTCGCCGATGGAATCGGCATGGACCGAAGAATTGGCCGCAGCTTCCTGCATGCAGGCATCGGCTACGGCGGTTCGTGTTTTCCAAAGGACATCGCTGCATTCATCAAGATCAGCGAGCAACTTGGAGTTCCGTTCGATCTGCTCAAAGAAGTCCAGCGAATCAACGCCGCACAAAGAGAACGTTTTCTAAAAGCGATACGTGAGACCCTCTGGGTTCTTCGCGAGAAAAAGATTGCGGTCTGGGGACTGACATTCAAACCGGACACGGACGACGTCCGCTCATCCGTCGCCATCGACCTGGTGGCGGAGATGTTGCGCGAAGGCGCGCAGGTCGTCGCTTACGATCCGAAAGGAATGGAAAAGGCGCGCTCGATCGAAGCCATTGCCGGGGCACAACTGGCGCCTTCGGCCCTCGCCGCAATCGAAGGAGCGGAAGCTCTCGTCATAGCAACCGAGTGGAGCGAATTCGCCAACTTCGACCTCGCCCTTCTCAAAGAAAAGATGACGACGCCCATTGTTTTCGACGGCCGGAATCTTTTTGACCCTAAAACGATGGCGCGCCTCGGTTTTCATTACCACTCCATCGGCCGGGCCAGCGCCAAGCCGCGCTGACAACTTCCGTGGGACCAACCACTGCGCGCCGGGCTGCATTTGTCGCGCTGCGAGCCTGGCAGGATTATCACGATCGCGCGGACACGATCATCTCCGCGATTCTCGACCGATCGGATCTTAAAAAATCTGACCGCGCTTTCGCCCTCGAGCTTTTCTATGGCGTTTTGCGAAACCTTGTTCTGATAGATTTCTGGATCGGATGTCTCCGCGCAGGATCACTCGACCCAGATCTTCGCGACGTCGTCCGGCTTGGCTTGTATCAACTCTTCTTCCTTGGAACGCCCGATCACGCGGCGGTCAACGAATCCGTCGAGATGGTCTTTCCAAAGCAACGTGGCGTTATCAATGGGATGCTTCGGACGGCGGCGCGCGATCGCGACGAGTTGCGATTGAAAGCCAGGCGGCAACCGCTGGCCGTTCGCCAATCTCATCCGGCTTTCCTCGTAAGCCGGTGGCAAAGGACCTTCGGTCTCGAGCAAACCGGCGAGCTTTGCGAATGGAACAATCGGCGGGCAAAGATCTACGCGCGGATCAACCGCTTGAAGATCGACCCGGAACAATTTGCGCAACGCTATCCTGAAACAGAAGAAATCCCCGGCCTAACGGATTTCCGACATTGCCAAGACGTTCCGACAGACGCGCTCGCCCGTGGGCACTGTTACGTTCAGGACCCGAGCACAATCATTGCCGGTGAACTTCTCGCGCCGGAACCGGGCGAAACGGTCCTCGACGGCTGCGCTTCGCCCGGCGGGAAGACGGGTCATTTGGCGCAGTTGATGGGAGACAAGGGCACCCTCATGGCCTGCGATCGGGATCCGGAACGGATCAAGCGATTAAACGAAAACGCCGGACGCCTTGGCCTATCCGTTGTGAAGATTATTCAGCATGATTGGACAAAGCCGCGTCTTCCAAAAGAGATCGAAGCCATCGGATTTTTCGATCGGATTTTGATCGATGTCCCCTGCACCAACACCGGAGTCATGCAGCGCCGTGTTGATGTGCGATGGCGGCTTCAGCCCGACAGCATTGCCGAGCTTTGTCCCCTTCAGATGCAGATCCTCCAGCGCATCTCGGAACTTCTCAAACCTGGCGGTGTCCTGGTCTACAGCACTTGCAGTCTCGAGCCGGAAGAGAACGAGCAGTTGGTGCAGCACTTTCTGGCGCAGGCTCCCGGTTGGCGCCTGATTGAGCAACGATTTTCCCGACCTTTTATCGACCATTATGACGGCGCTTTTGCGGCCAAATTGACAAGAGCGGCCTCGACCTGAGCAACTTGATTAGTGGTTGTTTGCATCCGGAGCCATGAGTGGAATCGTTAAGTTCTTATGCATGATCCGCGTTTCGATAAGCTCGCACGTCTCCTGGTCGAATATTCGGTCCGGCTGAAACGGAACGAGAATGTTTTGATTGAGGCCTTCGACGGGCCGGATGAGATGGTCATCTCATTGATTCGCGCCGTCAGGAAGGTGGGCGGAACTCCCTTCGTTCAAGTTCAGCGAGCGCGCATCAGCCGTGCTCTGGCCCTCGATGCGACCGAACGGCAACTCAATCTCATGGCGACACATGAGCTGATACGAATGAAAAAGATGCACGCCTATATCGCGCTCCGCGGGAGCCATAACATCACCGAACTCTCGGACGTCCCGGTTGATCGGCTCAAGATGCTCGGCAAGAAGATGCGGCCGGTGCTCGATCAGCGTGTGCAAAAGACAAAATGGGTTGTGCTCCGGTGGCCGACTCCTTCCATGGCGCAACTTGCCGGAATGAGCACGGAGGCCTTTGAAGACTTTTACTTCGACGTCTGCACTCTTGATTACAGAAAACTGCAGCCGGGCATGAAGTCTCTCAAGGCCCTCATGGAGCGAACCGATCGCGTCGAGATCAAAGGGCCAGGCACGGACCTTCGGTTCAGCATCAAAGGCATTTCAGCGATTATCTGCGGCGGCGATCGAAATATTCCCGACGGCGAAGTCTTCTCATGTCCGGTGAAAGAGAGTGTGCAGGGCCATGTGACGTTTAACGCCCCGACCATTTACCAGGGCACGAGCTTTGACGGCATTCGTCTGGATTTTCGCGACGGAAAAATCGTGGAAGCCACCAGCAATCAAACGGCAAAGCTGAACAAGATTCTCGATTCTGATCCGGGCGCGCGATACATCGGCGAATTTTCGCTCGGCTTTAACCCGCGCGTTCTTCATCCAATGAGAGACATTCTTTTTGACGAAAAGATCGCTGGTTCATTCCATTTCACTCCTGGGCAGGCCTACGAAGAAGCGGACAATGGCAACCGAAGCCAGGTCCACTGGGACCTGGTCAACATTCAGCGGAAGGACTACGGTGGCGGGGAAATTTATTTCGACGGCAAGCTGATCCGACGCGATGGAGAATTCCTTCCCAAGACTTTGCGGTCGCTGAACCGCGGTGCCTTCGCTAACGGCCGAAAGTAAATGGGCCTCGCACAGCGAGGCCCATCCAAATTTCAATTAGCTGTTCGTTAGGGATTAACGTCCGGCCCCGACAAGGTTCAGCTGCATCATCCCAATTTCGCCGCTCGGACCGAGCTGCAAATTGGCAATGTCGAAGCGAGCTGCGCCTTCGATGCTGGCGGCCCCAGGAAGCTGCACCGCCACCTGCTTCGCGCTCGAGTTGAGCACGATCGAAGCGATCTCAAACGAAGGTGAGAATTCAACCGTCGCGATTTGGAAAGCGCCCGTCACCAGGACTGAAGCCTGCTGCGACGGCGTCAGTTGAACAGGCGCGGATTCGAAGTTCGAGACCAGCTGCAATCCGGCAACCGTGAACGACGGCGAACCGGCGGCGGCAGGCCGCTGCTGTTGCGAAGGCGAAAGGCGAACTGTGCCCAGACCACCACCCGTGGGTTGAATCTTCGAAATCTCAAAGTTCACCTGCAGATTCATGGCCGGCTGCGGCTGCTGTGAAGGAGCCAGGCGCATGGTGACGATCTTCGAGGTCGGCCGCAGTTGCAGCGCACCCATCTTGAAGGTCGGTGTCAGCTGCATGGATGCGATCTCGAAAGAGAACGTCAACTGCACTGCCGTGTGCATCTGGCTAACAGGTTGAGTCGTGCCCCCAGTGGTCGGCGTTCTGATAACGGGAGCGTTGGGCATTTGGGTCGGTTCAGGCATGGTTTCGTGTACTATTGTTGATTGAAGGGCTGAGGGCTCGGTTGAAACAACTGGAGGTATGAACAACGGCGCATCTTCGTGCTCGCGCAAGCCCCCAATTCCGGAAAGACCGGAATCGACGGCAGCAAAATCATTGGAGAACGGCGTCAGCGGAGCAGGCTCGGCAACTGGCCTTTCAGTTTCGAAAACGGGAACTTCGTAAGGAACGGGCTGGCCCTGGCCAATCGGCTCAAACTCTTGCACGGGCTGGGAATTTGTTTCCGGAACCGAAGCCACGAAATCTTGAACAATCGCAGGTTCGACGGCGGCAACCACAGGCTCGGCCTCAGCAACAATGGACTCGGTCGCTGCAATAACGGGCTCGGGAGCAACGATTTCAGGCTCCGGCGCAACGACTTCAGCAACCGGCGAAACTTCCTGGACCGGTTCCGGCGTGGAAACGATCGTGGCAAGTTCCTGCTCAACCGGAGCTGGCGGAATTTTCCACCATTCAACCGGAGCTGGCTCAGCGGGAAGAACACTCGAAACTGCTTCGGTTACGGGATCGAATGAAGGCACACCAGGCTGCTCAACAACCGGGCCAACAGATTCAAATCCAGTCTCCGCAGCCGCACCGACTTCGACAGCTTTGGGTTCGACAAAGGAAAGCGCTTTCTCAACAACCGGCGCGGCACCGGCGGCGGCCGCAGTCACGCTGAGCGGCCGGGCCACTGGCGGCTTGGTCGCCGGACGAACACTGCGACGCAAATTCGGCTCGGAGGCTTTCAGTTGCAGGGAAACCTGGCGCGGACCGCCAAAGAACCTTCCGGGAGACGGAGAAGTCGTTTTTGCCGCCGAGATCGGGGCAGTGACTTTGTCCATCACCTTGTCCATGGAAGGACCCGTAGCAGGAATCGGGCGATGATATGCCGTCATGTCGACAAGACGGTTCTTGACCAGCGGAGTGACGACCCAACCGATTAGTCCTAAAGCGACCAGGATGAGCGCTCCAACGAGAGCACTTCGCCCTTCAGGAAGCGCCTTCCCTATTCTCTCCATTAGAGAAGGTGAAGTTTCCTTGGGGAGATGAGAGGGAGCCAAAATTGTCGCGGCCGGACTCGCCGCTGCGACTGCGTTGGCAGAAGTTGTCGTTGCCGTCTGCTGTTGAGCCGGCTCGGCAGCGGTGGCGTTGGAATTCTCAGCAGCAACCGGAGCAGGCTGTTCATGCGCGGAGTCGGCCGTAACAGCAGCCGCCACCGGCGTCTCTACCGTTGGGGAGAGCGAAGGGGCAGAGTTGGTCGGAATTTCTTCGGGCCTGGCCGGGGAACCGGCAGCCACGGAGTTATCGCCAAGCGACAATCCGGATTCCAGTGCCGTGCCTGCCAGATCCGAGTGAGAAGTGGTCGCCTCCATTCCCGCAATCGTGGGCGCGGGCGCGGCGGATGCGGCAGATCCCTTGGCCTTGGAAGCCACCGTCGTCCCAGGGATCGGGCTCGGTTCGATCGCCGGGCTCGATTCGGTTTGCGCGGCCATGGCCGCAGCCGCTTCGGTTGCCGGGGCCGGCGAACCAGCCAGAGCTGGACTCTGAATCCAACCCAGATCAAAGAAAGAATCGGAGAACAATCCATTCAGAGAAGGCGAGTAGATCTTCTTGGCCGACGCGATCCAATCGGTGGCCTTGTTCGGATTGTTATGCTTAAACTCCCAGGCGGCCTGCGCGTAATAAAGCGCCGGCGTATCGCCGGTAAATTGGAACTGCTCCATCAGCTTCTGCGCGCGGCTCTCTTTGCCTTCCAGCAGAAGGGTCATGAAAATCTTGAACTTGATGATCTGCGCTGCCTGGTTCTTGTCGCCGCCCGGCGTCTGGCTGAAGAGCGCTTCGAAACGATCGCGCGCCTTGGCGTATTCCTTTTTCTTAAACGGAATCTGCGCGAGATTGTATTGCACTTCGCGGAACTTCGGATCGAGCTTGGCCGCTTTCTTGAAAGAGGACTCCGCGCCGTCGAAATCCTTCTGCTCCATTAGAATCTCACCGCGCAGGTTAAGAATGGCCGGTTGATTCGGATCGGCCGCATCGGCCTCTTCAACATACTTGCGGGCGGTCGCAAAGTCGCGTTGTTGTTCCGCCTGCTGAGCTTGCTCAATGCGTGACCGCGCGAAGGCCTTGGCTTTGGCAGCCTTCTCCGCCGGACTCGTGATCTCGAGGGCCGCGCGCGACTGCCCGGCCTGCTTCTCAAGCCAGCCGACTTCATAGAGCGATTCAGCGAACAGTTTGTTTAGCTGAGGCGAAAAATTCTTTTCCGCCGTGGCCATCCAATCTTTTGCCTGTTTCGAATCCTTCCGCTGCAGAGCTATGGCCGCGTTCGAATAATGAACCGCAGGTGTGTCGGGCGAAAGTTCGAACTTGGCCAGGATCGAATCGACCATGTTTTCTTTTCCTTCGAGCAGATAGGTCAGGAGGATTTTGTACTGGATCAACTGGGCGGCATCACCCTGAAGTTCGGCAACGTCACTCGTTAGGAGTTCCTGAAAACGCGTGCGCGCTTCAGCCCAGTTTTTCTGCATGAACGGGATTTCTGCGAGATTAAAACGGGCGTTCCAGAATTTCGGATCGATGCGAAGAGCTTCATGCAAAGCAGCCTCGGCTTTGTCGTAAATTCCTTCACGCATGAGGATGACGCCGCGCAGATTCTGCGACTCCGCCAGGTCGGGTTGGCGCGCGTCGATTGCGTCTAACTGCTTGAGCGCTTCCGGATAATTGTTGTTGTCGAATTCACGAAACGCCTTGCCATACATCGTTTCGAGCTCGGCCTTTGAGGGAGCGACATTGCTGGCCGCAAAAGAGCTGAGCACCAATACCGTAATTGCGACAAACTTCCTCATCTTCATGCGAATTTCCATCAAACCGCCAGGGCCCTCGAAAGACAAGATTAAATTTACGATTTCACGCGATTAATTCCGGCTCTTCCAAGCCAGCGCGCCGGCACCTCGCAAATGGATCATTCCCAGTGAGATAAATTCAGCTTAAGGCGGGCCAGCGTCCGCTGATTTTTTACGTATAAACCGTTGACAAGCAGCAGGATCGCGCCCGGCCCAAAAACCAGGCTCCGCTACCGGTTCAATTCCCCCACAATCCGCAACCCTTCGAGCGTCAATTGCGGGTCCACCCGATTGATCACGGAGAGCTTTCGCGCAATCAATTGCGCGTAACCGCCCGTCCCCACGATCTCGACCCGCTTGCCGGCAAACTCCTGCTCACAAATCCGGGCGATGATTTCCCGCACCAGCCCGCGATAACCATAAATCGCGCCCGAGCGCATCGCTTCCATGGTTGACTTGCCGAGCGCGCGTCGCGGCTCTTTCAACGACAGCCGCGGCAACAGCGCCGTCCGTTGGTAGAGAAAATTCGTCATCGCCTCAAGACCGGGACAGATGACGCCGCCAATGTAACTTTTCTTTTCCGAAACGATGTCAAAGGTCACTGCCGTCCCGAAATCCACCACGATCGCGGGCACGCGGTAGAGGGAAGCGACCGCGGCGGCATTCGCCAGGCGGTCCGCTCCAATCGTTAGGGGCTTCGGATAATCGACCGTGATTCCCAAGGGAATTCTCGCGCTGACCCAGACAACCTTACGGCCGCGGGCCGCGCTGCGAATCGTCCGGTTTTTTGCCGGCACGACTGAGCAGACCACGACGGTTTCGGCCTCGCGCCGGCGAAGATATCTGGCAAGAACTTCACTCGTTAGGCCAGCGGTTTCGATCCGATCGGCCCGTCCGACTTTCCTGCGGGAGGCAAAGGCGATCTTGGTGAAGGAATTACTGACGTCGATCAAAAGATAATCAGCAGGCCGGGCCATGTTTGTGCGGATAAAACGAATTGCGCTGCAACGCCCTTGAACTCTTAACAGGTTCCCGGCCCAAGAACAGCCCTCCTCTCTCCGGATGCTTGCGACCTTACGCCCGGACGCGTACTCTCGGCCGGTGAAGAAACTGACTCGCCGCCCTCGCCGCCTGCGCCGTTCAGTTTCCATGCGAAACCTGGTCCGCGAAACTCGGCTCGCTCCGGAGGATTTCGTCCTTCCCCTTTTCGTCAGCGAAAAAATCAAGCAAGCCCGCGCGATTGAAAGCATGCCCGGGGTCTCGCAGTTCGCCATCGGAGAAATTGCGCGCGAAGCCGGACGCGCTCAGGCCGCCGGATTACAGGCCGTGCTCCTGTTTGGAATTCCGGAAAGCAAAGATGAGCAGGCGACCGGGGCCTATGCGGATGACGGCGTCGTTCAACAAGCCTGCCGGCTGATCAAAAAGGAATTTCCGGACCTGCTGGTGATGACGGACGTTTGCCTTTGCGAATACACCAGTCACGGACACTGCGGGGTCGTTAAGGCCGAGGGCAAAAGTTTCCAGGTCTTGAATGATGAGACGGTTGAACTGCTGGCCAAAGCCGCAGTCTCTCACGCCGCCGCTGGCGCCGACATCGTTGCACCAAGCGATATGATGGACGGCCGGATCGGGGTGATTCGGGCGGCACTCGACGAAGCCGGTTTTAACCAGACCGGCATCATGAGTTACGCGGCCAAATTTGCATCGGCCTTTTACGGCCCGTTTCGCGAAGCGGCCGAGAGTCCTCCGAAGTTCGGCGACCGTCGCAGTTACCAAATGGATTACGCCAACGCCGCGGAAGCCTTGCGCGAGGCCGCCTTGGATGTTGAGGAAGGGGCCGATATCCTGCTCGTGAAACCGGCATCGCTTTATCTCGATATTCTCTGGCGAATTCGTGAGCGCTTTGGCCTTCCGACGGCGGTTTATCATGTGAGCGGCGAGTACGCCATGCTCAAAGCCGGTGTGGAAAAAGGTGTGTTCGATGAACGCACGGCGGTGCTCGAAACCATGACCGCACTCAGGCGAGCCGGGGCTGATATCATTATCACCTACTGGGCCCACCAGCTTGCGGAATGGACGAAGAACTGACCAAACGCCGCGCTGAGACCGACGCACACGCGCGCCTCAAACGGCTTTCCCTCCTCTGGGCCCAGGCCCAGGGGTATAGCGCGTGCGCCTTCGAAGTCAGCCTGCCTCGTTCACGTTACCGCGCCGATGTTGCGGGCTATCGTCCCGGACCAACTCCAGCGACGGCCATCTTCGAGTGCAAACAGGCGCGGGCCGATTTGCGACGCGATAATTGCTGCACCGCCGAGACCAGGAAACGGATGGAGGACCTCTCGCGAAGACGCCGCCTCCTGGAAACAAATCTTCGTATCCATTACCCTGCGCTGACGATTGCCGATTCTCTCTTCGCCGAATTTCATTCGCACGATTTCGAAGCCATCGGCCACCGTGGATACCTTCGCGTGGTTCGCGAACTCAAATCTCTCCACCGGCGTGTCATTGGCTGTGCAAAGTTCGAGACTTTGGTCCGATACCGATGCGCCAATCTCTTTTTCCTGGCACTGCCTAACGAGCTTTATGATGAAGCCGACGTCCCCCTTGGGTGGGGTGCCTTGGTTGAAAAAGAAGACGGCCTCAGACTCGTCCGCAAACCCCTCTGGCACGAAACTTCTCCCGGTTGCGGGATTGATCTGCTGGTTCGCATTGCCCGCGCGGGCACTCGAGCCCTGAATCGTCAGCTCGAAATTACCTTTGACGACGTTGCGGCCGAGCGTTCCCGCTCATACTCGGCCGCGACCGAACCGGGCTAATCCTCTTCTGATCGGTGCACGAGAAGGCTGCGGCCGGTCATTTCGGCCGGCTTGGGCAATCCCAGAAGCTGGAGAAGCGTCGGAGCGACGTCGGCCAGAATCCCATCCCGGCAGCGAAATTCCGACGCGTCGTCGGCAACATAGACGCAGTGGACCAGGTTGGTCGTGTGCGCGGTATTGGGCGAGCCGTCCGGATTACGCATCAGCTCACAGTTCCCGTGATCGGCGGTCACAAGGCATTTGCCCTTGAGCTCCAAAACCTTTCGGATGATGCGACCGACACATTTGTCTATGGTCTCAACGGCCTCTACACCGGCCTTGACCACTCCGGTGTGCCCGACCATGTCGGGGTTCGCGAAGTTCAAAATAATCAGATCGTAACGGTCAAGCCGCGAGAGCACCTCTTCGGTGACTTCAGGCGCGCTCATTGTCGGCTGCAAATCATAGGTCGCCACTTTTGGGGAAGGAACAATCTTGCGGTCCTCTTTCGGAAAGGCCTTCTCGACGCCGCCGTTAAAAAAATAGGTTACGTGGGGATACTTTTCCGTCTCGGCGATGCGCAACTGCGACAGACCGGCCTGGCTAACGACCTCGCCAAGGATATGAGCGAGATTCTCCGGAGCAAAGATAAAAGGTGACGGATAAGTGGCGTCGTACTGCGTGAGCGTCAGGTAACGCACTTTCGGCCAGAGACCGCGATCGAAATCCTTAAAATCCTCGAACAGAAAGGCCTGGGAGAGCTGGCGGGCGCGGTCGGCTCTGAAATTGAAAAATAGAACCGTGTCGCCGTCCCGGACGCGCTGTTCGTTAGGCAAATCAAAGATGAGCGCCGGCATGAACTCATCCGTTTTTCCAGATGCGTAATGCCGCCGAAGAGCCTGTCCAGGCGTATCGGGGCAACTCTCGCCCTTGCCAAGGACGATCGCGTCCCAGGCAATTTTGGTGCGGTCCCAGCGACGATCGCGATCCATCGCGAAATATCGGCCGACAACCGTGACGATCCGGCCGCCGACTTTGGAGAGCGCGGATGCGCACTGATCGAGAATGGCCGCGCCCCCGGTCGGGGAAGCGTCACGCCCGTCGGTGAAGGCGTGCACCATGATTTCTTTGACGCCTGCGGCGCTGGCCGCCTGCGCTAACGCGAGCATGTGCAGGTAATGGCTATGGACTCCGCCTTCTGAAACCAGCCCTAACAAATGAAGACGTCCTCCGCGAGCCGTATCCAGGGCCTCTTTCAAGATGGCGCTGTCGGAGAGTTCTCCTTCTTCGATTGCCTTGTTGATCCGGGTCAGATCCTGGTAAACGATCCGCCCCGCTCCCAGATTCAGGTGTCCCACCTCTGAGTTTCCCATTTGCCCTTCCGGCAGACCGACATCCCGGCCACTGGCGCGCAAGTGGCCTAACGGATATTTGGCGTAGAGATCATCGTGGACCGGCGTCCGCGCGAGCAGAGTGGCATCTCCGTTTCGCTCGGCTTCCGCACGACCCCCCGGATTAATGCCCCAGCCATCCCGGATTAACAACATCACTGGACCCGCCATATCGAGCGAACTCTCACGATGTTTGCATCGTCGAACAAGCAGTTTCCGGCGGCCCGGGATTGACAACCCCGAGGCCCCGCTTCTACATCGCCACGATGAAGTGGCGTAATCAATTGCTAGCCCTCTGCTGCCTTCTGGGCTTTGCCGGGCTGGGGATCCTTTATTTCCAACACTGGGTCGTGCAGAAACCTTTCGGTATCGTCCTTTTCATTGGCGAGGGATTAAGCGCCGACCGGTTGGCGGCCGCTCGAGTCTACCTGGGAGGCGCTGATGCCAGACTGACCCTCGATTCCATGCCCCGACTGGCGCTTCTAACCAACTTCTCGAATGACTTCGCCGCGCCTGATCGAGCCGCCGCCGCGACCGCCCTGGCCACCGGACACAAGGTGAATAATCGCGCACTGAGCGTCGACCCAGACCACAATCCCCTAACGAGCCTGACCGCGCTCGCGCACGCAAACGGCCGCGCCAATGGTCTGATTACAAATGGCCGTCTGACTGATTCCACGGTCGCAGCCTTTTACGCACATGGAGCGGAGAACGAGACCGACGAAGACTCTATGGCCACGCAATTCGCCGCCTGCGGCGACTTCGACCTCGCGATGGGAGGCGGCGTCGCGCGTTTCCTTCCGCAGGCAAAAGGCGGAGAACGCCAGGACGACCATGATTTGCTGCTCGAGCTCCAGAGAAATGGTTTCGATCTCGTTCACAGCAAAGCCGAGTTGGAAGCCATCCCGGCCTGGCGGCGCCCCAAACTTTTCGGCGCATTCGCCAACGCCGAGCTGGCTTTCGCCAACGAACTCGAAGCAAAGAAAGATCAACCTACTCTTTCAGACATGGTGCGCCGCAGCATTGAGCTTCTGCAGTACAACGCCGGAGGCTACCTCCTGGTGGTTGACGCTTCGCTGATGCGAAAAGCGGCTGAGAGCAATGCGGCTGAGCGGACGCTCCTCGAAACCATCGAACTCGATCGAGCTGTCGCCACTGCCCGCCGCTATGCCGGCCCCAAGGCGATGATCCTGGTCTGCGGTGACACCGGAATCGGCGGATTAAACCTCAACGGCGCGCCTTTCCGAAAGGACAGCAGCATCGCCATGTTGGGTTTGAACTCCGCCGGCCAACCCTGGCTCACATGGGCCACAGGCCCTAATGGCATCCGCACCTATGGCAATCCTCCCGGCGGTCCCAACGCTCAAAATACCCCGCCGACAGAGACATCGACCCAATATCTCGAGCCCGCGGCAGTTTTTGACAAATCTGCGCTGAACACCGTCTCCGACGTCCTCGCCCTTGGCTTCGGGCCCGGCACGGAAAGGTTGCAGGGCGTGATGGATAACACGGCGATTTTCAAGATCGTCCGCGACCAGTTGTAAAGGGAAACGGGAAACGAAAAACCCGCTTCACCGATCTCTCGATGAAGCGGGTTTCGAATTCGTTTCTTTATTCCTTAGGGGCTGTTAGGCAGCACCTCTGGAACGAAGGTGAACGGCGGGGGCGGAGGGAGCGGAGGCGGGGGGCCTTCTGCCGGACTCTCAGGTCCTTCTTCCGGCATATCCTTGCCGAAATCCTTGCCGCTGCCGAGATCCTTGCCCTCGGCCATCGTCTTTCCATCAGATTCCTCATCGGTATTTGCCGCCGCGGTCGTGTTTGCCGCGATCAGGTTTCCGCCGCGGCTGCTGCCGAAGGCCGCAATCTCGGCAACTGAGAACGGCGTCTCCGATTCAGTAGCGCCAGCCCATTTGACCAGGATATAACGACCGGTGGTTTCCGGAAAATCGATCGCGGCGCGTCCCGTTCCGTCAGTGACCGAGCCAACGGCTTTCATCTTTCCGAGAGCCGCGTCGTCCAGTTTCATCGTTTTGGAAGCCCCGGCGGTTCCAGGCAACGATTGCAGGACATAAAAGTGAACCGTGCCGGGGCGCGGAGTATAAACCGCGGTAATCCGGCGGAGCGAAGTCATCTTGCCCAGATCGATAATCGCCGTGGGCTCTGGATCGTTAGGCGCGAAGGTATAGGTCGTGGCCGACTGGTCGTCGATCATGTTATTGGCCTCGCGAATCTCGTCGCCCGAGCTCACGTAGAGAGCACGCGATTTCGCATGGACGTCGCTCAGGTTGTAACTAATCAGACCAAAGCTGCTCGATTCGTCCACATTCACCTGGCGAGCACGCGGCATGGTAAAGGTCGCGACACTCGGACTGCCATAAACGCCCAGGGCGGCGATTCGGCCGGGCTCGGTCACCTTGAAGGTCAGCCGGACATATTTGGCCTCGCTCGGGCCGACGTTTGCCTTAACAGCGCCGGAATCGGCCAGCGATTGTTCCGAAACCACATGCCATTCGGAACTCGTTAGGGGAAGTTTCGAATTCGAAATCGCGACTGTCACGTTGCCTTTGACGCCGCGATTCAGGAACGAAATCTTGTCGACGTTTTCAATTTTCGAAAGCGTGACTAACAAAGTCTTTTCGCCGGCAGCCAGCGCGTATCCCGTTGTGGGATCGTCGCAAAGCAGAGCGGCTTCTGAGGTGTTGCGATCGCCCGCAATGGAACTCAGTTTCAAGGCGGAGACCGGAACCGCGTTAGGGGCGGCTTCAACCTGCGCGCCAAAATGATAGCGCGCGAGGTTATCCGGATAGGCCGGGGCCTGTTCCACCGTGAGAGGCGGAACCTTGTGAAGCACCACTTCGCTCGCGAAAAGCGAGGAACTGGCGACAAATGCGATGCTGGTTAGCGCGAGAACACGAGAAGATACGCTCATAATTTCCATAGCCACAAAAACGATAATAGACAAGGCGTGCCGTCTTGGCAATAAAAAAGTGTCCCCTTATTACCCCAAAGTTCTATCCCTAGAAAGGAAAAACCGTGCGGAGTCGTCGCTCCGCACGGTCTGCCCGCAGCCCGAAGGCTGCACCCAACCCAAGTTCTAACTAATTCTTGGCAAAAAGAGAGGTGGATGAAGAGGCGCGGTATTTCTTTGTTCCCGCGTAGGCGTAGAAGGGAATGTAGGCGCGGTTTCCGACCTTCTCGGTCCGGCAGGCCGCCCAGTTGATCGTCGGATCGAGCACGTAGGTGCCGTTCTCGGTCGTCCACTCGAGCCAGGCGTGAGTCTTACGGCTGGTCCAGGAACGTTTCCCGATAACAAGGCGGACGTTGGTGGCGCCGTTTTCGTGCATGCGCTTGTAGAGAGCGACGGCTTTACCTTTGCAGTCGGCGGCCGAAGCGCTTTCAACTTCTGCGGGCAACTTCCATTCATTGCTGAAGCCGTAGGGGATTCCGCGAAGGTCTTGGATCCACTGGTTGACCACGGCCAAGCGACACGCTGGAATTGTGCGCCGCGGCCTTCTCCAAGAGGACCGGCTGGATACGAGCCATCTGATGGTCATAAGGGGTGGAAGGGACGCTCAGGAGGAGGGACTGAGCGAACCCGGAAACGGTGGAGAGGCAGACAATGGCCGCGACGAGGCCAGCGATCTTCTTAAGATTGAATGGTTGGAGGCTTATAAGAATCATAGTAGTTATAGATTCTATAAGCAGTGGCCATGCCAGCTCCTCTTTGGTCCCGGTTGATTTTGGTTGTGGGGCAATCGCCTTCGGCTGGGCTTCGAACCGAAAGAGGACCTAAAAGCTGCCCCGGCACCTGAGACACTTGGAAGGCGCCTGGATTGCCTGGGTGGAAACTATACCCCCGGGTTGGGACCCAAATTCCCTCCCCAAGCCTCAAAGCGGAGAGACCCAAAAGAAAGCGAGCCGGCCACGAAGAAGAAGACCGGCGACGGGGAGACAAGTCCCCTGAGAGGATCCTCCGCTCCAAAGGCGGAAGATCCTAATTCTAACCGATCGCCTAAGCGATCAGCTCTCTACTCTACATTCCTCGCCGCGAGCCAATGCTTGGGTCGAGCGCCAGAATCCCAACGAGATTCGTAGCCCCGGTCCTAAGCAGCTCATTCCCCTGGACGACGTACATGTTGGAAGCACTATCCGGATGTTGCCCCCTCAGCACGACTCGCTCGGGAATGCGGCTGGCCGTCGTCTCGGTATAGATGATGTACTTACCGTCTTTAACGATCCTGTACTTTCCTGCGTATACCGTTCCGGTATCGGTCGCCCCAGCTGTACTGGCGAGCACGAAGCTCATGATGCCAGCGCCAACGAGAGACCGCCGTATCCACGATGTCAGTTTCATATTGTCAAATGATAATTATGAAATGATCGCAGAGCAAGGATTCTTTGTGGTCGATAAGCCGCCAACGGAAAGGCGGTTACGGATCACTGACTTGTTAGGTCGACATTTTCGCGTCCGCTCAGTCGCGCTCAGAGAATTCGCTTCACCCTGATGGTGGAGGCGCCTTCGATGAACATCTTGTACCCGGCAAAATCCTTGTAGATGATGACGCGGGGGTTCTCAATCGCCGGCGACGGAGAGGTTTCCCCGTTGGTCGGCTTCCAAATCTGGCCGTTCTCGAGTTTGAAAATCGTCCGCACGCCAACGCCTTTGAACGTCCCCACCAGGCGGCTCTCGGTGATCTGGGGCTGTTCCACTTTGTGTTCCTGGATCGCTTTGTTGACCGCTTCCGTGGCTGCGGCGGTCGCAGCCGACTTCTGCTTTCCGGAGACATAACTTCGGATGTATTCATCCAGGACGGCGCGTTCCTCGCTGGAGAGCTTTCGCAAACCGGCGCGTTCATAGGTGTCGCTGTCCATGGTCTTCTGAAGACCGGGGAAATCGGTTTGGGCGCAGAGTAGCTGAAGCGAAGCGAGCGAGACCGCAAGAACGAGGATAGATCTCTTCATAGTTTTCGGAAGGTGGCGTGACAATGCGGACGACTGGGCCCGAGGTCAAATCCATTTACCGTTCAACGGAACCGCGACGTCCTGTTCGAGACTGACATTCGTTAAGGCACGTTTCCGGTGCGACTTGAGTCTGATGTGCCTCGGCGCAACGCGAAGATGGCAATGGGGGTCTCTCGAGACCTGTTGAAGCTAAAGCAAAACGGCCGGACCTTTTGGGTCCGGCCGTTGCAAAACTAACTGGGTCGCTCTTTAGAACTTGTGGGCGACTTCGAAGTAAACGAACCGGCCATATCCGTCGTAGGTCGCCAGGTTGGTGGCACTGTTGCCACCGCTGATGAACGGCGGGGTCCGGTCGAACAGGTTGTTGCAACCAACTGTCAGACGGAGACCGTCGAGCAGTCTGTCACCCCAGGTCAGGGAAGCGACGCCAGGCGTGGCGGCTGCCATGCCTTTGCTGTCCTTGGCATCCTTGCCCATTGGTGCGGCGATTGGCTGCGGAGTGCGCTTGAACTCATACGAGAGGCGACCGTCGGCTATGAAGTAATCGTCCACCGGTGTGAAGTGCTCGATTTTTCCAGTGCTCACGTCGCCGTCGAGTTCGTTAAACATCGATGGGATATATGTTCCGTCGAGTGACAGGGTGAATCCCATGACGCGGTATTCCCCCAGCATGGTAACCTTGTAGTTCGGGAAAGCGCCAAACCCCTCGTCGCCGATCGCATTGTTGATCGTATAGAAGTCGCTGAACGGGAAGTTCTTGAAGTCTTGGCTCAAGAAGTAGACCGCATTCGCACCCAACTCCAACTGGCCCCAGGCGTGCAGATCCCAGAGATAGCGGATGCTGAAGTCGAACCCAGTGATTCTCTCAGCACCGAGGTTCTGGTTCAGATCGGTGAAGAACACGTTCTGCATGTTGTTGAACAACTGCTGAGTGCCGGTTACCGCCTGTGCGCCCGTCTGCCCCGGAAAGGCGAAGAACGATACCTGGCTAGCATAGGGCGAAGCCGTGCCGAGACTGTTCACGCTGGACAGAATCGTCTGCGACGGAATCGCACCGACAATACCCTGCTGGAGGGTCTTGAAGAAGTCTGCCGTAACGGTCAAGCCAGGGACGAAGCTCGGGCTGTATACGATACCTGCGGTGTAAGATTCCGCGGTGGATGGTTGGAGGTTCGGGTTAGACCCGGTAAGAACCTGCGGTTGATCCTGAACAACGCCGTTGATCGAAATGCTGGGTGAAAATCCACTGCTCTGAGGTCCAAACAACTGATAGAGCGTCGGAGCTACGAACGAGTTCGAGTAGGTGCCGCGGATGGTCAGATCCTTGATCGGCTGGTAGCGGATCGTCAGTTTAGGCACGTCAGCGTCCTTGGTCACGCCTTCATAGTGGTCATGACGGCCGGCTGCCGACACTTCCAAGCTATAGACCCAGGGAACTTGCATTTCCGAGCCAACGATTGGGATACGAACTTCGCCGTAGTAGGAACTAATTCCACGGCCGACATCGATGATACCGATCGGAACGGAACCGACGAAGATTTCAGGCGAGTCCTGAACTTTGAATCCTTCGTCGCGGTATTCCGCACCCACGGACACACCGACGCCGCCGCCAGGTAGTTCGAATGGGAAGCCAGTGATGCGAGCATCAAAGGCTTTCTGGTAGGAATCCAATTTGCGGAAGTTTTCGCCGAAGATCGAGTTATATGCAGCCACGCTGAGAGGCGTTGATCCGTTGACCGACTCACCGACCGGATGGGAGGAGAAGAAGTCGAAGGTCTGGCCAACGAAATTCGCGTCCGTGCCAGCAATCAGTGAATTCAACACCGGCGCATTCACCAGACCACCGTTCACGTAGTTGATCGTGTAATGGCTGTAGTATGCCGCACCCTCTGCGAACCAGTCTTTATTGATCTGTGAACGAAGGCCACCGAGTAACCGATAGAAGTCTGAACTATCTTCAAAGGTTCGCGGATGATCCTGAAAACGGTTACCCGACAGTCTGGCCAGAGAACGCGTCGATGTTGGTATCACCAGCTTTGTGACTTTGGGAGGAGATCGCGGCCGCGGTGAACGGATCGAATATCGTCCCACCAGGCGTGCCTGCCGGAATTACAACACCTGTGCGGTTGCTCAGCGGCTGACCGTTCAATTGCGAGAAGTTGTTATTGTTCGCATACATCATGTCGCCGAAGACTTCGAGTTGCTTGCCGAAGATGTCGTGCGTGAAAGCCGCATACTCATCGGTATTACGCTGCTTTTGCGTGCTCGTTGGAATCTTTAGACAAGTCGAATGAAGTCACCGTAGCGGTTGAAACCGGCACATAGGTGCCGTTGAACCCAGGATCGCCGAATGAGCCGCTAGCGATCGTTCCAGGAGCCACACCGTTCTGGAAAGGTGAAACGAAGCCGGGGGCGTTCGGGTCGCCAGGGGCAAACAGATATCGCGTGTCCGCTAGTGTTGCGAACTGAACCTGCATAGGTCGTGGTAGCGCCACCCTTACCGGGCCGGACGAATACCCGCGCTCACGGGCATAAAGAGGATCGATTTCGTAGTATTGGAAAGCAGCGGTCACGTGCGTGGTTTCGTTGCCGATTCCAGCAATGGTCCAGCCTTTGCGCTCGGCCACACCGGATTCAACCGTGAACCCGTAACGGAAGCCCATCTCAAGACCCGTGAAGTCGCTCTTCAGAAAGACGTTTACGACACCACCGACGGCCTCAGATCCGTAAAGGGCCGAAGCGCCGTCCTTGAGCACTTCGATACGGCCAATGAGCGAGGTCGGGAAAATCTGAACGTCCGTGAACTGCGCGCCACCGGCGGCGATGGCCGCGGAGTCGGAGAGGCGCCGTCCGTCCAAGAGCACCAGGGCGGGCAGACCGCGGATCGCCACGGTGGAACCCCCATAGGTGATGCCACTGGAGATGTTCGCGTTCGTGCTGCCGAGGTTACCGGCACCGGTAAAGTCCGGGTCGGTCTTGGTCAGGACCTGCAAGATGTCACCCGATTGACCAGAACGCTTAATGTCCTGATCCGTGAGGGTGTCGACGTTGGAAGGGGTCACCTCTTCCGCTGTCGGGATGTTGGAACCCGTCACGATAACGGCACCAGCGGTAGCTGTGCCAGCGTCAGGGGCAGGGGCTTGAGCGTGCGCGCTCGGGATTCCAACGACGGCGAGAAATATCGCCTGGAAGGAAATTAACGTTTTAAGGACGTTTCTGATCATTTGTTTCTCCATGGGTTTGGTTAGGTTCGGGATAGGCTTTATTGAAGAATCCATTGGGTGACAAGGCTTTTTTTAAAAATTCTTTGAACGGTCAGGCCACCCTTTGTGTCAGGCGGACCGAAGGCGTTTCCCCCGTTGTAGCGGGTTGCCTGGGGCCTGCCTAGAAAAAAATTCACGAAAATTTAACCCGATCTACCCCCCACCCCGCCCGGACGCAGTGCCCTCTCCCCCACCCCCCTTTTTTACGGCCGCCGCGAAATTGCCTTTCCGGGTCTGAAAAGTGAGCCGCCATCGAGGCGCGAGTTCGTTAGGCGGCGCCGGCAGAGTTGGCACGAAGCGCCCTCGCGTTTAAAGGTTCAGCATGTTCACTGGCTTGATCGAGGAAGTTGGCCGCATCCTTTGGATCCGGGCGGGGGAGCGTGGAGTGGAATTGGAAATTGCGGCGACTGACATCTCCGAAACAGTCCGAACAGGCGACAGTATTTCGGTTAACGGATGCTGCCTAACGGTGACCGCGCATCGACCCGGCCAGGTGACATTCGATCTTCTTGGCGAAACCTTGGAACGAACGAACCTGAAGAGTCTCCGTCGCGACAGCCTGATCAATTTGGAACGTCCCCTTCGCGCGGACTCGCGCCTCGGTGGTCACTTTGTCCAGGGACATATCGATTGCGTCTCGGAAGTTCTCGCCTTCGAGCCGGTCGAGCAGGACTTCCGCCTAACTGTGAAATTACCGGGGGAATTCTCCCATCTCGTGGCCTACAAGGGTTCCATCGCCGTCAACGGAATCAGTCTGACGGTCGCGGAAGTCGGCCCGGAGGATTTTACCGTTTGGATAATTCCGCACACCCGCCGGGTGACAAATCTTCAGGAGATTGGGAAGGGTTCACTCGTTAATCTCGAGTTCGATATCCTGGCCAAATATGTCGAGCGAATGGTCCAGCCTAACAATTCCTGATGGGCGCGAGACTTCTTCCTTCGACCGACCGAGGCATGATTCGTTAGCGAGCAGTTCTGGCCTAACAACGCGTACTATGATATGGTCCCGCACCCTGCCCTTCTTCTGCCAGCTCGACAGTCCCTATTTGGCGCCGAAACCGAGAAGAACCGCCGGGACCGTCCGAATCAGGATCTTGAAGTCCAGCCCGAGCGACCAGCGATCGATGTAGTCCAGGTCGAGTTTGACCCAGTCGCTGAAATCCTTCACCTGGTTGCGCCCACTGATCTGCCAGAGGCAGGTGAGCCCGGGTTTAACGCTCAGCCGCCGCCGTTGGGCGGTATTCTCAAATTTCTCGACCTCGTAAAGCGGCAGCGGGCGGGGTCCCACCAGGCTCATGTTCCCCAAAAGGACATTCACCAGCTGTGGCAGTTCATCGATGCTCGTGCGGCGCAACCACCGACCAAAGGGCGTGATTCGGGGATCGTCGTCGACCTTAAAGACCGGTCCGCTCATCTGGTTGAATGGCTCCAGCTCCGCCCGGCGCATCTCAGCGTCGTTCAACATCGATCGGAATTTATACATCACGAATGGCTTCCCATGTTTTCCGGCCCGGCGTTGCTTGAAGATGACCGGCCCATGCGAAGTGATTCGGATGATGATGGCTACGGCCGCCATCGGGACGGCGAAGAACAGCAGGGCGCAAAACGCGCCGACCCGGTCGATGACATCCTTCGCGAAAAGCGTCCACGAGACGTCAGGCGTTGAACGAAAGACGAGCATCGGTCGCCCGGCAAAAGCGTCGAAGTCAGGTTTGGCGATGGAGGTGCGGATAAAATCAGCCGCCAACCAGGCGGGAACGCCCTCGACTTCGCAGGCACCGATGGCTTCCTCCACGCGATGCAACTGAGTATGGCCAGCGGCGAAAATAACGCGGGCTACCGAGTGTCGATGCATGGCTTCGACCAGATCGGCCAGGGGCTGGTTCTCAATGTCGATTCGCCCTGATATCTCCATCAAAAGCTTTTGCTCGGCTGTCAGGGATTGCTCGAGAATCGCGATATCCTGGAGCGAACCCGCCAGCAGCACCGGCTCCCGTAGTTCTCCCCGGAGCGCACGAGTGCGAACGCGGTTAACAATGACCCGTTCCTTCACCAAAAGAGCGGCGGTTGAGATCACTCCGAAGAGGATTGGCACCGAACGATTCACCAGAGGGAGACGAAGAAAAATGACACAGGCGCCGACGATGACCCCGAGATAAATCATTGCCCGGAAAATCTGGGCAATGGAGCGGCCCGTCGTCTTGTCGATCGGCGAATTATAGAACCCTTGGAGATCCAGTAGGATCGGGCCGAAAAGCATGACCGCGATAAGCAGCCATGAATAGTTACCGAAGCGATCGGCGGTGTTCGTTAGATTGAACCACTGGGTGCTGTAGAATCGGAGGGTGTGGGCAAGAAGAAGGGCGAAGGCCAGCAGAAACGAATCGATCAGCTGCTGAACCTGCGTATTGAGTTCTTGTTTACGAGCAAGCATGCGAAGAACCGGGAACCAACTCTACAGCCGGCGGGGGGCTAATACGATATGATGACCCAGGGGCCGGTCAAAACACGCGTACGCGAAAGATGCGATATCGTGGGAGTCATCGCCAGCGAGGCCGACCTGCAGATGGCAGGAGCCATGAAGGAGCCCCCGGGTTTGTTTGAGTTGCGCCTGGATCATCTTGTTCCTATTCGCGACGAGATTGAGTTGGAGATTTCGAAGTTGCGGGCGCCCTTGGTTGTGACGGCGAGACATCCCAGCGAGGGCGGCGCGAATAACCTGTCGAGCGCGCGCCGGCGCGACCTTCTTCTGCGATTTTTGCCCTATGCCAAATATGTGGATGTTGAATTGCGTTCGGCCGATTCTCTTCATTCGCTTCTTCCGCAGAGCGACGTTGCGCGAATCCTTTCGCTACACGACTTCGACTCGACGCCTACGCCGCGCAGTTTGCATGCCAAGGCGCGTAAGGCCAAGTCGTTGGGTGCTGCGATATTCAAAGTGGCCACGCGGACGGATACGCCGGCTCAACTGGCCCGGCTTTTGGAATTTATCTCCGAAGACGAAGTCGGCCTTCCGGTCGCAGCCATGGGAATTGGAAATCTGGGAGCGCTCTCACGCCTCCTTCTGGCAGGATGCGGATCGTGTTTGGCTTATGCGTCGCTTTCCGCTTCGAACGCCGAAGGGCAATTGCCGGTCGCGGAAATGCGCGCGGCTTTCCGTCTCTTCGGGTTGGGACAGTGATTTTCGCCCGGGCCTTGCCGCCCCGCCGGTCCTGTAGGTTATTTCGGCCGCATGGACGCATCACTCATTCTTCCCGATCACGTCCCGGTGATGCCGCTTCCAGGAGCGGTCCTTTTCCCGCATGCCCTTCTTCCGCTTTACATTTTCGAGCCGCGTTATCGCGCTATGCTTGAATACGCGCTCAATCATCACCGCATGTTCGCGGTAGCGACATTGAAGCCCCCGCGGACCCAATGGAATTCGTCCTCCGATTTCTTTGGAATTGCCGGAGTAGGACTAATTCGGGCCTGTGTCGGCCGCAACGATGGAACATCGAATTTGATTCTGCAGGGACTCGAGCGCGTCCGATTCACGGGATTTGAAAGCGAGGAGCCATATCCTCTTGCGACCGTGCAGGCTCTTGAATCGGACTTCCACTCCTCCGTCGAAACGGAAGCTCTTTCCGTGAAAGTTCTCGAGCTCTACACAAAATTCAAAGGAGACGGCCGGCAACTTCCGGCGAAAGTCGACCAATACCTTTCCGACCTGGGCGATCCGGAAATGCTGGCCGACCTGGTAGCTTCGACTTTCGTCAGCGACACCTCGCGCCGGCAGCGAATTCTCGAAGAACTATCGGTCAATCAGCGCCTTCGCCTGCTGATTCAATACCTGCGCGACGAGAGCGGGACCGCCGCCGCCTAACGAGTTGACCGGATTTCTTTGCCATCTGGTTCGTTGCTGATGGAAATGACTTCCTTCGCCTTCTCCGCCAAACGCCTGGCCCTCGTCCTTTGCGGCGTGGGTCTGCTGCTCTTTGCCATCCTCAGCTACGGCGCGATGCGGACGAAGAGCGCCACTTACGATGAAGCAACGCATAGCGTCGGGGGTTTTGTGCACCTGACCATGGGTGATTTTCGAGTCAATCCGGAGGATCCGGTTCTGTTTGGCTATTGGGGAGCGCTCCCGCAGACAGCCAGCGACCTCAAAATCGACACGCAGACACCGTCATGGAACGGGATGCTTGACGATTTTTCATCGAATCAATGGCCTTTTTGCATCCAGACGCTTTATCAAACGCCGGGAAACGATGGCGACGCTTTCATTCAGCGCAGTCGCGCGATGTTTACCCTGGTCGGCATTGCTCTTGGCAGCCTGATTGCATGGTGGGCCTGGGAGTTGGCCGGACCGGCTGCCGCGGTTTTCGCCTGCGCCTTCTTCTGCTTCGATCCGAACTTCGCTGCACACAGCAGCATTTTTAAGAACGACGTCATGCTGGCGTTGGTCATGGCAGCCTTGGGATGCGCTCTCTGGCATTTCGGCCGGCGCGGCACCGTCTGGAACTTCGCGGCCATCATCGGAATGACTGTCGCGGCCCTGAACGTGAAGTTCTCCGGTGTAATCTGTGGACCGATCGTTTTCATCGTTCTGTTCGTGCGCGCGTTGATCCCTCAATCCTGGCAAATCCTGAATTGGGTTCTGCGAAGCCGCCGCCAAAAAATCATCGCGGCACTTGTTGTGGTGCTGGTCTCAGCAGCCGCTTGCGAACTCGGCACCTGGGCCTGCTATCAGTTCCGTTACCTGCCAACGTCCGACCCTGCCCTCTCGCTCAACGCGACCCGGATTTTCGAAGGCGCGCGCGCGACAAAAACCTGGGCGGAGCTTGGTGACAAGGCGACCGGTCAGGAGGCGCTCGCGAAAGCCGCGACGCGCAAGGATCCGCCGGTGATTAGCGCGCTCGTCTGGGCGATGGACCATCGAGTCCTGCCACAGCCATGGCTGCTGGGCTTTCTCTACACCTACGGCACTACGCAGGTTCACCGTTCATTTCTTCTCGGGGAAACACGGCTCACCGGTCGGTGGTATTATTTTCCGTGCTGCCTTCTTTTCAAAACGCCGACGGCCACACTGGCGGCGATTCCGCTGGTCATCGGAGCACTCCTTCTGTGGGGCAAAAAGAGCAAAGGAACTCGGGTTTCTCCGTTGGCTGAGCTTCCCGATGGCCCCGGCTGGTTCGCGGTATGCGCGGGCGTGCCGATGGCGGTCTACCTCGGCAGTGCCATGTGCACCAATTTGAATATTGGCCTCCGGCACATTCTGCCTCTGTATCCATTCATCTTCGTCGCGCTCGGTCTTGGCCTCGCCACGATCATAAGGCGGCACGGCCGAACAGGACTCATTCTGGCGATTGCCATTTTCTCGGGCCTGGCAGCCGAATCTGTCGCGGCGTTCCCCGATTATCTTTCGTTTTTCAACTTTCCAAGCGGCGGCGCCCGGGGCGGCTTGGCGAAACTGGGCGATTCCAACCTTGATTGGGGCCAGGACCTGAAAGGATTGGCGCGCTGGCGCAAAAATCACAGCGATCTGCCGATGTATCTCGCCTACTTTGGGACAGCCAGTCCGGCATTTTACGGCGTCGATGCGATCAATGTGCCTTCTGCAATGGGTGGATGGCCGATGGAACAACACCCGCAGACGCCGATCCAGCCGTGTTACCTCGCGATCAGCGCCACGGTTCTTCAAGGAATTTATATTTCCGATCCCGAGGTGAAGAACCTTTACACAAAACTACGAGCCTCGGCCCCGCTGGATGTCATTGGCGGCAGCATCTATATCTACCGATTGCCAATCTCGGCCCTCACCTTCTAAGCCGTAGTTCAGAGGAATTTTTCGGAAAGCCGACGTATTGAGCAGCAGCAGATCCTCCAACCGATTGGAATATGGGACGTAAGAAAGCTCGACCCGCCGTCGCGAGCGCAGTGAAGCCTCGCTCAACATCCAGGCACCCGGATCTGCTCGCAGGGCTCGGCCTGGTGGCGCTCGTTATCCTGGCCTACTCGCGCACGCCGTTTTTGGGATTCATCTGGGACGACGATTTCTACGTCATTTACAACTCCACCCTGCGGACCCTCGGCGGACTCTGGCGGATCTGGACGGAGCTCGGAGCAACTCCACAATATTATCCGTTAGTCCACACCACCTACTGGGTGGAGTATCATCTCTGGGGACTCAACGCGGCCGGCTATCACATCGTTAATGGCCTGGTGCACGCGGCTGGCGTGATCCTTCTTTGGCGGATCCTTGTGCAACTCGGCATCCCCGGCGCCTGGTTAGGGGCGGCGCTCTTCGCGATCCACCCGGTGCAGGTCGAATCGGTGGCGTGGGTCACGGAACGTAAGAATGTTCTCTCGGGATTATTTTATTTTCTTTCGGCTCTGCTTTACCTGCGCTGGCTTTCAGCGACGGATGTTGAGGAAACCCAAAGCAAAAACGGCCGGAGAAATTTTTTATACGCTCTTTCGTTAGGCACATTCGTTCTGGCTCTTCTGAGCAAGACCGTCGCCTGCACCTTGCCGGTCGCGCTCCTAATCGTCCAATGGTGGAAGAATCAGGGCCGGCTCCGCTGGAAAGATTTCGCGCGGCTCGGGCCGTTTTTCATTCTCGGCGGCGCCCTGGCGATGGTGACCGCGTGGATGGAACGGCATCATGTCGGCGCAGGGAACCAGGGGGGAGGAGAAGTTTGGGCGCTGACATTCGCGGATCGCATCCTGATTGCCGGCCGGGCTCTTTGCTTTTACGCCTACAAACTTCTATGGCCGGCAAAGCTCACCTTCATATACCCGAAATGGCTGATCAACAGCGCGGTGATCGAACAGTGGATTTTTCCTGCCGCCATCGGAATTGTTCTGCTCCTTCTGTGGGCAGTGCGACGCAAAATCGGGAGGGGGCCGTTGGTCGCCGCATTTTTTTTCATAGTGACGCTCTCGCCGGCGCTCGGCTTTGTTGATGTTTTTCCGTTCCGTTATTCTTACGTAGCGGATCACTTTCAGTACATGGCCTGTGCCGGTTTGCTCGTGCTCGCGGCCGTGGGATTACGTCATTTGCCGCGGCCCGCTCTCACCTGTACTCCTCTTGTGTCTCGCCCTCCTGACATGGCGGCAAACGGCGGTTTACCGCAATCTTGAAACACTCTGGCGCGATACCATCGCCAAAAATCCGGAGTCGTGGATGGCTCACAGTAATCTTGCCATGACGCTTCTTTCAGATGGGCGCACCGGGGAAAGTCTCAAGAACCTCGAGGCTGCCGAGGCTCTGAAGCCGGACAGTTTCGAGATCGAAAGTACACTCGGTTGGATCTACCTGGAGTCCGGACGACTCGACGATGCCTTCCCTCGTTTGAGGAAAGCGGCGGCTATGGGAGCAATCGATCCCAAGGTTCATTTTAACCTCGCCACGCTTTATTACAAAAAAGGCGAACTATTCGACGCCACCGACGAACTCAAACGCGCTCTCGTTTTTGATCCGCGTTACGTCCCTGCCCTGAACGAGTTAGGGGCAATCCTGCTGGCTCAGGGGCAAACCGCGGACGCGCTCAGCCAGTTGGAAAAAGCGGTCGCGGAGGACCCGGAATTTTTGTCAGCGCGTTTTAATCTGGCCAATACTTTGCTGCAAGCCGGCCGGCGGGCCGAAGCGCTCGAACAGTTGAAACAGGCGCTTTCGAAACATCCGGAAAACGCTGAAGCACAAAAAAACCTGGCCTGGGTCCTGGCGACTTCACCGGACGAAACAATTCGTGACGGGCGGCGAGCCGTGGAACTGGCAGAGAGCGCGCGAAAACAAACCAATGGGCGGGATCCGATTGTTTTAGTGACACTGGCAGCAGCTTATGCCGAAGAGGGGCGGTTTCCGGATGCAATCAACACGGCAGAAGCAGCCCGCCAGCTTGCCGAGGCCGCCGGGAATAATCCGCTGGCCGAAGGAATTCGCGGCTACATCACGCTCTACCAATACGGACAACCCTTTCGGGATAATCGTTAGGGCGACGCGCACGTCCCTTCACCGCACATCGCGCAACGGCTTGCCGCTCTCGAACAATCGAATTTCCGTGTGGAGAAGATCCGAGAGACTGGTGAGGTTGTTGGCCTCGGCTACGAGAAGCGCTTGTTCGGCTAGTTTCACTGCCTCGGAGAAGCGTCCCGATTCCGCGTAGGCAGCAGCAAGCGTTGCCTGGATGAACGGATTTTGCGGTGCGCTCGCATAAGCGCGCTGAGCCAGCGTGATCGCGCGTCCAGCATCACGCAGAGATTTGTCAGGAGCGGTCGCGAGGATCCAGGCGTAATTCTTCAATGCATCGGGATCGTCGGGTTTCTCGTCGAGAATTCGTCCCAGGATCTCTGACGCCTCACGATGGCGCCCCAGCAAAAGCAGAAGATTCGCCATTTGAGTCTGCGCCTCAAGGTCATCGGACTTGAGAGAAATGGCCGTTTTAAGATGGGCCACAGCATCCTCCGGACTGCCCTTTTGAATCAGAATGGATGCAAGAACAACATGTGCCTTGGCATCGCGTGGATCTATCTCGATCGCTTCGGTCGCTTTGGCCAGGGCCTCGTCCGGCTGACCAAGTTGCAACAGAGTGCGGGCAAGATCGCGCCGTGCTTGTCCATCATGGGGGTCGGCAGAAGCGGCTTGTTCGAGATACGGCCGAGCCGCGCCAGGTTGCTGCAATTCCAGCAGGCACGACCCCGTATTCCGAGCGGTTTGACCGTTATCCGGAGTGAGTTGGTAGGCACGTTCGAAATGAAGCAGCGCCTCACGCTTTTCGCCGCTCGCAAGAAGTACCTTCCCGTAATTATTTTCCGCCATCGACGACCGTGGATTTTTTCGGATCGTGTCGGTCCACAAAGCTTCCGCGTTTGCATAAACACGCGCCTGGCTCCACGTCAGTCCCGCGGCAACGGCAATGATAATTCCTGGAACAAGCGCATTCAGGACCTTGCGATCGCGCAACAGCCGATGCGCGGCAGCGGCGAATAACGCGAGTGGCCCGATACAAGCGAGATATTGATAATGATCCGCTACGAAGGTGTAACGAAAGCTGTAGATCGTCACGAATCCGAGCAACGGCGCGAGCACACTGACGAAGAAGATCAATGCCACTTCCGGCCCGCGCCCCAGACGGCGTCGGAGCGCGATGATCAGTGCCACCAGCAAAACAAGCGCTGCCGGCCAGATGAAATCCGGTGCATGGAATCGCGAGATATCCCAGCGCGGATAATTAAAGGTCAGGTTCGACGGATACGCGAGTTTGCCGAGATAGAAAAAGATCGCGCGGCTGGCAATCAGGACGCGCTCGGTTGGCCCGGCCGAAACGTTCACCAAAGCGCTGGTGTTATGGAGGCGTTCCCAACCAAACGCTAGCAGCGCGGCGAAGGCGCTGATGGCGACGAAAGGCGCGACCGATAACCAGCGGTTCCTTGTCAGAGATTCGCGCCGCCACCAGAGGATCAGCAAAAGTGGCACCGGAAGGACACAGGCGGTTGTCTTCGCGGCCAGCGCCAGCAGAGCGAAGACAAATGCGAAAATATACGGGCGCGTTTCACCTTTTTCTGCATAGGAGGCCCAGAAATAAAGCGAGCCGATAAAGAAAAGGCCGCTGAGCACATTTTTCAGCTCGCTGATTTGCGCGACGGACTCCACTTCGACCGGGTGGAGCGCGAAGAGGGCAGCACCAAACCATGCGCCCGGAATTCCTAACCGCCGCAGGAGGCGCCACAAAATCAGGGCGCTGAATGCGTGCAAAAGGATATTTACGAAATGGTATCCGGTTGTGCCCCCGCCCCAGAGCGCACGCTGGATCATGAAGAAGGAATGCGTCAGTGGAAAATATTGCGAAGGCGACTCAAGCGTGAACCAGATGCGCCGTAAACCGTCGCTCGCGGTCAGAAGCCAATTGTCGCGGGCGTACATTTCGTCTTCATAAAGAAACCCGCCATGCCAAGCGGGTTGATACGCCAGGATCACGGCCACAAAGAGAATCATGGCCAGCCACCAGTCGAACCGTCCGCTGTCCGCCTCTAATCTTGCACTAACGACTGGCGCTGGTCGCCGCTGGCGGCTCGTCTTCCCCATCAAACTTGTGGCGCCAGGCGCGCGTACTCCTCCATCAAATACCGGTCGGTCATTCCGGCAATGTAATCGCAGACCGTTCGATACATTCCTTCCGACTCCAGCCGGCGCGCCGCTCCTCCGCCTAACTGTGACGGATCCTCGAGATAAGCGCCGAAAACGCGGCGGAGCATCTCGCAGGCGTTCTGATTCACCTCGGCAACACGAGGATGATAGTAAACGTTCTTGTAGAGAAATTTTCGCAAAGCCCGGTTCGCCTCGAGCAACTCCTGGCTATAACGAATCAGCGGAGTGGTTTGTCGCCTGACCTCGTCAGCCGATTGCACACCGGCATCCGCAACCGCTTTCCCGCTGCTGGAAATCACATCGCGGACCTGAACGTCGATGATATCGCGGATGATCAGTTTGTGAAGTTCCGGTTCGCGCGCGTCCGGATACCGTTCCTCGACCGTGGCATGGCTTTGTTTCCAAACGGTGTTTTCCTCCAGCTGACCGGCGCTCAAAATCTCGAAGTCGACCGCGTCATCCAGGTCGTGACTGTAGTAGGTAATTTCGTCGGCCAGGTTGGCAATCTGCGCCTCGAGCGAGGGGCAACGATATTTTTCTTCACCGGCGACGGGCGGATCGTAAAACGCCTGATGCTTCTTCAAGCCTTCGCGAACTTCGAAAGTCAGATTAAGCCCCGGGAAATTTGGATAGGCGTTTTCAAGCAGCTCGACGACGCGCTGACTCTGTTTGTTGTGATCGAAACCGCCGTGGTCGCGCATGCACTCGGCGAGCATTTCTTCACCCGAATGTCCGAAAGGTGAATGCCCGAGATCGTGCGCCAGGGCGATGGCCTCGGCGAGGTCTTCGTTCAGGCCAAGGGCTCGGGCGATTGTCCGGCTGATGGAGGCCACTTCGATTGAGTGCGTCAGTCGCGTGCGAAGATGATCGCCAGTCCCGTTGAGGAACACCTGCGTCTTATATTCCAGACGCCGGAATGCTCGTGAATGAATGATACGAGCGCGATCTCGCTGATACTCGGTTCGATACGCGTGGCTGCTCTCTTGATATTGTCTCCCGCGCGACTCGCCGGATCTTTGCGCAAAAGGAGCCAGGGTCTGTTGTTCGACCCTTTCCATTTCCTCTCGCGTGCGCCAATGGTTTTTTTCAGGCGTCATGATCAGTCCCGGCATCGGCGCCCCGACCCGGCCCGGAGTCGCTTTCGGAATACTGCTGACGAAGTCTCAGCTCTTCCCGGCGCGCGGTTCGTCTCACTGAAACAAGATCGAATAGGGCCAGCAACAGGGCGGTCAGTGTGAGCCACACACAGGCGATCCAGAAGAGCAGGGCGGCCACCAGATGCTCTTTCGGGTTCAACATCGGCGCGAGAAAAGTGACTCCGCCAAAAAGGAGAAGCATGGCAAGAATCAGCAAGGCGAACATGGTCTTGCGGCGGACCGATTGCTCTCGAATCACCCCGCGCGTGGCGTGAACGACAAACGATGCGTATTGAAGATCTTTTTCTTCGGGGCTTTTGTTAGCCACCAAACATCGTCGCCGACCGGGCAACCCCGCGCAAGGGGAACCCCCGCCACTGTTTAGAACTTCTCAGGGACCGGACAAGCCGATATATGGACGGGCGATGCCCACGACACGAAAAGGAAAACTTCCGAAAAAGGGCGCCCTCAAAGCCAAGACGCCTAACAAGCCCGGCCGCTTTCGTGAAGACACCGTGCGGAGCCGGGCGTTCGCCAGAGCCATCCTCCAGGCCCGGCCGTACACACTCAGCCCGGAGCGATTGGAGAAGCTACTCACGGAGGCAAGCCGCACCGTTGCTCGCTTGCCCAGACAGCCTTTTGAGAACAGCTGGGCTTATCTCCATGCCATGCTTCGCCTTCTCCGCGCCTTTCAACTGGGGGAGTATCGGGCCGTCCCGTCGAATGCTCTGCTTTCAATCGTCGCCGCCGTCGCCTACCTGATCGATCCGAACGATTTTATTCCCGACGAAATTCCGTTTCTCGGGTTTCTCGACGACGCCACCATCATCGAGTTCGCCGCGCAAAAAACGCGGTCGACGCTCGACCAATTCATGGCTTGGGAACTTCGGCGGTTACTGAAGAAGTGATTTCTTCCGTAGCGGCGGTCGTTGTCCGTCGCATGATTTCGCGACCCAGGTTACGGCGGCCAAAGACCGCCCTAACAAGAAACCCAAGCTAGACCAGCAACAATGCGGGATTCTCCAGCAGATGCCGAAGTTCCTTCAAATATTCGGCGCCGAGCGCTCCATCGATCACGCGATGATCGCAGCTCATGCAAATCGTCATCCTCTGCCCCACGACGATCTGATCGCCGTTGTCCACCACGGGTGTCTTTGAAATCGCGCCGATGGCGAGAATGAAACCTTGCGGCGGATTAATGATCGCAGAAAAGCTGTCAATGCCGTAGCCGCCAAGATTTGAAACCGTAAACGAGCCCCCCTGAAATTCCTCCGGCTTCATCCGTTTGTTGCGCGCGCGACTCGCCAGATCCTTGACCGCTTCACTGATCTCGGGAAGCGACTTGTCCTGCGCGGCGCGGAGAACCGGAGTGACAAGTCCATCCTCGATGGCGACCGCCACGGCAAGATCCACATCGGCAAATTGCACAATGGCGTCGCCGTCGAAGGATGCATTTACCTTCGGGACTTTCACCGCGGCCTGGACCGACGCTTTCAGAACAAAGTCGTTAACCGTAATCTTCGCCGTGTCCGCGTTTTGCCCGGCCGATTTCAGCTCGGCCCGCGCCGCCATCAGCGGACCGGCGTCGAGGTCGATGTTCAAATAGAAATGCGGAACCGGGCCTTTGCTTTCGACAAGGCGTTGAGCGATGACCGTTCGCATCCCGCTGAGCTGGATACGTGTGCCTCCTCTGACCTGGCTTGCTGAAGAAGGCGTCGCGGCCGATTTCTTTGGAGGGGCTGGCGCGCCTGACTTCGCGGCCGCACGGACGTCGCTTTCAACGATGCGACCATCGGGACCGGTCCCGGTTACGTTCCCCAAATCGACACCCAACTCGCTTGCGATCCGGCGAGCCACGGGCGACGCCTTTACGCGAGCGTCATCAGATTGCGTCGGGACTCGCTCCATCTGTTTCTCGGGCGCGGCTGCCGGTTTTTTCTTTTCCTCCAAAGGTGCGGCCGCTTTTTCCTTCTTTTTCGCGGCGTCCGCCTTCCCTTTGGCTTCCGCTTCTTCCTTCGGGGGCGCCTTCGATTCTTTTTTCTCCGGTTTCTCCGTTGCGGCCGGCGCTTCCTCTCCCTCGGCGCCGATGAAAGCGATTTTGTCGCCCACGTTCACCTTGTCGCCTTCCTGAATGAAAATTTCCGTGAGCGTTCCGTCCTCGGGCGATTCCCATTCCATGGTCGCCTTGTCGGTCTCGATCTCCGCCAGAACGTCGCCGGTCGAAACCTTGTCGCCCTTTTTCTTCTTCCACGAAACGAGAGTCCCCTCGGTCATCGTATCGCTCAGCTTCGGCATGGTGATTTCAGGCATAACGGCGGAATAAGTTACAAAATCAGGGCGGCCCTACCATTATGCGTAACAAACCTTGCGAACGGCCGTGATCAATTTCTCGACGCTCGGCAAAACCGCCTGCTCCAGTCGCTCGTTGTAAGGCATGGGCACTTCTTCCTGGGCTACGCGCAAGATCGGCGCATCGAGTTGATCGAAAAGATTTCGCTGGATCCGGTAGGAAACTTCGGCCCCAACACCGCAAAAGGGCCGGTCCTGCTCGATGATCACGACCCGGTGCGTTTTGCGGATCGAATCGTAGATCGCTTCTTCATCGAGCGGCTTGATTGAACGAAGATCGAGCACTTCAGCACTGATATCGTCTTCCTCGAGTTGCTGAGCTGCGGTCAGCGCCAGCGGAACGGTCTGCGCATAACAAATAATGGTCACGTCCGTGCCTTCACGTTTCGTTTCCGCTTCGCCAAGCGGAATCAGCAGCTCCTGGTCGAGCGGCTCGACCATTCCCTTAGAGCTGTAAAGCAACTCGCACTCGAGCACCAGGACCGGGTTATCGTCGCGAATGGCCGTCTTTAACAGCCCCTTGGCGTCGCGCGGCGTTGCCGGCGTGCAAATTTTCAGGCCCGGGACATTCGCGTAGAGACATTCGGTGGCGTGCGAATGAGTCGCACCGAGCTGGTGAGCCGGTCCGTTAGGCCCGCGAAAGGTGATTGGAATATTAAACTGGCCGCCCGACATGGTGAGCATGTTAGGGGCGTTGTTCACCACCTGATCGAAGGCCACGAGCGAAAAACTGAAAGTCATGAATTCGATGATCGGGCGGAGCCCAACCATGGCTGCGCCAACGCCCATGCCGGCAAATCCGTTTTCACTAATCGGCGTGTCGATGATCCGGTCAGCCCCGAAACGTTCCAGCAATCCCTGGCTGACCTTGTAAGCGCCGTTGTACTCGGCCACTTCCTCGCCCATCAGAAACACATCTGGATCGCGCTCGAGCTCTTCGGCCAAAGCTTCATTGAGCGCCTGACGATAAGTAATCTCCCTCATGACCGTGCCCCCGATTTCGACGCCGATTTATCCCTGGTCTGTGCCTCATTTTCCTCCTGCCCGGGCCGGGGCCGGCCTGGCTCGACGAAAGTGTAATCGTAAAGTCCTTCCAGCGGCGGCTCGGCGCTTTCTTCGGCAAACTTCACACTGGCCAGTGCCATCTCCTTCGCCTTCTTATCCATCTTATCGAACTGGTCATGATCGACCTTTCCTTCGCGGGTCAGCTGCGCGCGCAAACGCGTGATCGGATCGTCGAGGCGATATTTCTCAAGCTCCGCCTTGGTGCGATAGCTTGCCGGATCGGACATTGAGTGCCCGCGATAACGATACGTTCTCGCTTCTACGAAGGCGGGGTGTGGGTCGCGGCGGATCGAAGTAATAATTTCGCTCAACCGGTCTCGTACTTCACGGAAATTCATGCCGTCGACCACTTCGCCGGGAATGTCATAACCTTCGGCGCGATCGACAATTTGTTTGAGCGAAGTCGAGCGTTTCACTGACGTCCCCATGGCGAAGAGATTGTTTTCGCAAATAAAGATCACGGGCAGCTTGTAAAGGCCCGCCAGATTCAAGGCCTCATGAAAGGCGCCCTGATTGATGGCTCCGTCACCGAAAAAGCAAAGGGTCACGCGATCTTCCTTGCGGTATTTGGAAGCGAAAGCCATTCCGGCTGCCAGGGGGACATGCGCACCGACGATGGCGTGACCCCCGTACATATGATTCGAGCGATCGAAGTAATGCATCGACCCGCCAAGGCCTCGCGAACAGCCGGTCACTTTGCCATAAAGCTCGGCCATGCAGGCGTTCGGCGTGGTCCCGCGGGCCAGCGCATGCGCGTGGTCGCGATAAGCGGTGATCAGATAATCGTCGGGACGCGTGGCGGCGACGGCACCGACCACGACGGCTTCCTGCCCGATGTAAAGGTGACAAAAGCCGCCGATCTTCTGCGCTTGATACTGTTGGCTGGCGCGTTCTTCAAACCGCCGGATCAACAGCATCAGCGAGAGCATCTCGACTTCGTCGCGCTGCTCCGCAGGCTGCATCTACTTACGCGGCCCTGGCCAATGCAGCTTTCTGCGATGCCGCTTCAGAATTCCGGCTGAAGGCAAAGCAGAGGACAAAAACGAAGGTGAATAACAGGTCGCTCAGGAGCGAGTTTCGGAAAAACATCCAGGCAGGCGTGGCGCTGTATTGCGGAAGGCCGATCGTTAGGGCCTGCCACAGACCAGCGACCGTTTTCGCATAGCCCGGATCGCTCAGCCAGGAAAAGGCATTCGTGATTCCATAGAAAATCACCGACGCGCCGATCGACGCCGGCAGCATCGACTTCATGGAATGCCGCCGCTGCAGCATCAGGCCTCCCAGGCCGATGATAATCAATGCAAGGTAGCGGCAGATGATGTGAGCATCGAGAAGCGAAGCGCTATAGACAGAATTCAGGATCAGGTCAGAGACCAGAAGCGCGCCTAACGGAAGAGAAAACTTGAGCCGCGAAGGCAAATAGGCAGCCGAACAAAGGGCCAAGGCGGCCAGCGGCGCGAAGTTGGAAAGCCAGGTGGCGCCCTCATGAATATAAAGCCCTGTCGCCACGCGGTAGAGCACGGCTGCGAGCACGAGAAAAATGGCCGGAATCATATCGGCAGAGAATCTAGCCGACCGCTGCGATATGCCAAGGCCATTTGCCTGCGCGCAGACCAGTCAAAAAAAAAGCGCCCAGCTAGCGAGCAGCGCTGGCCATGGCGCGGGCCAATCTGGCCTTGCTGCGATTGGCCGCATTGCGGTGGATCGTTCCCCGTTTCGCCGCCTTGTCGATGGCCGAGATCAGCGCCCGCGCCTGCGTGCGATCAATCTCTTTGGACGAGCGCGTCCGTTTCTTCAGGTTGCGCAGTTGGGTTAGGATGCTGCGGTTGCGAAGAGAGCGTTTTGCGGTTTGACGCGCACGTTTCGCGGCGGATTTGGAGTTGGCCATGATTTTCTAAACTTTCCGGGCGTGGAGGCTCGCGGAGCAAGTCGACCTTGTCAAGCGAGCAGCCCCCGAGGCTCGAAGATTCGAACAGCCGACGATCCAGACTCGTCAGTTGCGAGCGGTCGGTGAAACCAAACCCGTCTGCGCCACCGTTGTCGGTTTCGGCATGGCCGGCATCCACGCACTCATGGCTGCGGCATTGGCGTGCGCTTTCGGCAATTTCGGGAGCCGTTCGGGTATGATTTGAACAAGCGCGCCGATCGGCAGCTCGTTATAAAGAGTTGCGACGTCGTGCGATTTCATGCGGATGCAGCCGTAGCTCGCCGGCTTGCCGATATATCGCTCCTCCGGTGTTCCATGAATATAAATGCAGCGGCTAAAGGCGTGCGCATTTTGAGGCTCAAGACCGCGAAGCCAGATAATCCGGGTAATGACCGGGTCACGGCCGGCGGCATTGGGACGCAGAACTTCACCGGTGAATCGGCGATTGTGAAAAACGGCTCCGTCCGGAGCGTGATCACCAATCTTCTGCGCCACCTGCAGATACCCGAGAGGTGTGGTCATCCGGCCGAAGTAATCGCCGATGCCATACTTGGATGTGGAAACTGGATAGATGGCGACGCGCTGATTATTTTGCACAAGCATCAATTTCTGATCGCGCACACTAATGACAACGCGATCGGGAAATTCCTGCACCGGCGCGGTGGCAACAGTGACGGGGGTTTTGGGAACAACCGCAAAAGCCGATGAGATCGACAACACGCCTGCTAAGACAGCCATGGGGGGGCGAAGCATGCGCGTCTTCTTACTCACAAATTGCGATTTGTCACGCAGGAATTGCAGCGGCCTCGCGGGCGCTGCCAAGGCTGAATCTCGGCCACCACTGAACGAGTGAACAGATTGAGACATACAGAAACCCGCCTTGGAACATCAGCAAAAAAGGTACCGATAAGTACTGACCGTGAGAGATCGCAAACCAGACGAAGTAGGTGAAATAGATCGCAAAACCGACCTCAGCGATCGGAAGGAGCGATTTCAGCGGCATGTATTTGCAGTTCCGCCAGGGCTGCGATTTCCGTTCGATCCCGTATTTCGGCGTGCGCGCGAAGTCGCTCTTGTGATTAAAAACCGCTTCCAAGACCGCGCGGGCGTTGTTGAGCGACAAACCAACCCCGAGGCCAAGCAGACATGGGAGCAGAAGTATTTCCTTCATCCAGCTCCGAGGATGCAATTCCCGCTGCGCACAGATATAGAATATCGCAACGGACATCGAAGCCGTTAGAAAAATCGGCACGTCGATCAAGAATGTCCTGAGCCATCCCTGGGGACCGCCCGTGGCCGGGTGCAAGAGCACACAAAGGCAGGCCAGCAGCAGGTAGGCGAAGTTCGACGTCAGGTGGCCGGTGGCCTCCAGCTTGATCACCAGCGGCAGATCGCTCCGCCAGATCGTGGGCAGAAGCTTTTTGCAGGTCTGGATGGAGCCCTTCGTCCATCGATGCTGCTGAGATTTGAAGCCGTTCATGTCGACCGGCAGTTCGGCCGGCGTAACCACGTTCGTTAGGAAAACAAACTTCCATCCAGCAAGCTGGGCGCGGTAACTCAGGTCCAGATCCTCCGTCAAGGTGTCGTGCTGCCATCCGCCTGCTTCTTCGATGCACGATTTCCTCCAAAGGCCGGCCGTGCCATTGAAGTTGAAGAAGCGGCCGCTGCGGCTCCTGGCTGTCTGTTCGAGCAGGAGGTGACCGTCGAGGAACATGGCCTGAACCCGCGTCAGAAGTGAATAGCCACGGTTGAGGTGACCCCATCGGGTCTGGATCATGCCGACCTTGGGATCGGTAAAGAAATCGATCGTTTTACGCAGCAGATCCGGCGGTGGAACGAAGTCCGCGTCCAGGATGCAGACAAAGTCTCCCTCGGCGGTTTCGAGACCGGTCGCCAAAGCGCCGGCTTTGAAACCTTCGCGGTTCGCCCGATGAATGAGTTCGACGTTAAACCCGCGCCCTCGCAGTTCCTCCGCCACCGAAGATGTGATTCCTCTGGTGTCGTCAGTCGAATCGTCCAGCACCTGAATCTGAAGGAGTTCCTTCGGATAATCGATTTCGCTGACCGAGCGCAGAAGGCGTTCGACGACGTAGATCTCGTTGAAAATCGGCAGTTGCATGGTGACCTTTGGGAGGGTCACAAAACGACTGGCCGGCTGCGGTTCGTTCTTCCGGTTTTTCAGGAACAGGTAGATGATGACGTAGCGATGGATGCCGTACGCAGAGAGCCCGAAAAGGACAGTCAGATAACAGATTGTCCAAATGAGATAGCTCGAGCTTCCTTGCATAAGGCGTATAGAACACGCTGGCCAAGCCAGCGAGGGCGTCATGATGCCGCTTCCGTGGCGTGCGTCAAATCAAAAATACCCCGTTTGCCTCTGGAAATCGCCGATTTTCACGCTCAAAATCGGGGCTTGTTCCACTGCGTAATCGCGCTCGTCTTTGCGGCCCTTTTAGCACCTGCAAATGGCCAGTCGGAACCGGCTCCGGAAGGCGAGCACGAGCGCGAGGAACTCGGCGTAAATCGCTATACCATTCCGCGAATCGATCATCTTTTCGAGCAACTCGACAAACTTCAGCCCCTGCCTTTCGACCAACTTTGGCGACCGCTCCCAACCGCCGGCCCCTCCCAGCGCGAAGTGAAGGGACTCGTTTTCGGCGGACTGGTCGCGGATGGATTCCTGATTGTCGCAGGCCGGAAACAGAATCTCGTCGATGAACTCGGTCGCGTTCTTATTCGGGAAGCTCGCGGCCTTGGCGTCGGAGACTCGGTGACACGTCACAGTGCCAGTTTAAGTGAGCTTGGACGCGCCGGAAAATGGCAGGCCGTCCGGAAGGAGTTGAGCGCTACTCAGGATGACGTCGAAAAGGCCATGATCGCGTTGCGCGACGAAAAGCTGGCGGCTCTAATCAGCCTCGGAGGTTGGATCCGAGGCTTGGAGATCACTTCCGCAGCCGTGCAGGCGAACTATTCGCCGGAACGCTCAAAAACACTTCAGCAACCGGAACTGGTGGAATACTTCGCCGAGGAATTGGCGACCCTTCCACCGCAGGTCGAGCACTCGACCGTTTTCGAGAATTTGCGCAAAGGCGTGAAGGCCATTCGAGGCGCCATCGGGTCGGAGGGTGAAGTGATGCGTCCCGCGCAGGTGGAGAAAGTCCACGCCCAGGCACGCGAAATGGACCTCCTCTTGCTGCAGAACCACGAGTAAACGAAGCTCGCCGGCGCGCCCGAGAGCTTCCGGAATATGGTATAATGGAAGCGCAGCGCGGAACGATGGAACCATTCTCGCCACCCCCTCCCCACTCTGAGCGCAGGCGTTTTGAGCGGTTTTACATCGCCTTTCCCATTCTGTTGGCCGGTTGGATTCCATCCCTGCTGGCCCTTTGGGTCTCTTATAATGTCATCAGTAATACGCTCGAGACGAGGATCCTGAGAGACCGTCAGACCTTCGTTCAATTAATCGGCCACACCGTCGGTGATGATTTGAGCCGAACGAGCGGGATCATCGATTACTACCAGAGCGCGCCTGAAGCGGCGAAAGTGCTTTCAGGCACCGTTTCGCCCGCGGCGGCCCAACAGTGGATCTCTTCGGCCTTTTATTCGCAGCCGCGCATCGACGGCATGTTCCTGACGAACGCGGACGGGCGTTTGATCGCCTCCGTTCCGCCGGATCAATCGATGCTGGGCAAGGATTACGGAACAGCATACTGGCGCGACGGAGCATCGCGATCGCCCGGATCTTTTATCTCGCCGATTCATGCGCGTTTCGCCGATAAGCGCATGGCGACGGACATCGTCGGTGCGATCAGGACGCCTAACGGGGTCATTACCGGCTACCTCGGCATTTCCGTCCTGGTCGAACGCATCGGTCGCCGCCTCTCCACTATTGAGTTCGCGGATCAGTCGCAATGCCAGATTCTCGATCAGGAGGGCCGCACGCTTTTCACCAGGGATTTTTTGCCGAATCCGGGACCGGTTTCAACGGAAGGGCAAAACCTGATCAAACAGATCGGGGTCGGCAAAAGCGGACACCTCGAGCGGGGCGGAAATCTTTACTCCTTTAGCCCGGTGGAAACGGCCGGATGGATGACGGTTATGGAACAACCAAAGGCGGTCGCCTACCGCCCGGTCTACGATCTTCTCAAGAAGATGGTTGTGCTGACCATCTGGTTAATGGCGCTGACGCTTGTCTTTGCCGTCATCGGCAGCCGCTTCCATCGCCGCCAAACGGAATCGGCCCTCCGTCTCGAGCGTGAAGTCATCTTCAACGAAAAAATCCTGGCCAACATGCCGACGGGAATCGCCCTGGTCGATCCGGGCAGCCGCAAATTCCTGCAGGCGAACGACGCCTTCGCGCAAATGGCGCGTCGATTCGGCGGCTTTCCCACCACCGGCCTGATTAGCGAGGCCAGCTTTGACGATGTCAAAATCGCGCCACCCGGTGCGATCGAGCGCGTCCTTTCTTTCGGCACGCCCTTTCAGTTGATCGAACATCCATTCAAGGATGAATCGGGTCTGACGCGATTCGTTAACGTGAACCTGCTGCGGTTACAAAGTTCGGATCAGACGATCCAGGGCGTGCTCTATCTGGTGGAAGACAAGACACGCGACGTCACTTTCCGCCAGGAACTCATCGGCGCGAACGCAGCCAAGGACCAGTTCCTCGCCCTGCTCTCTCATGAGTTGCGCAATCCCCTTTCGCCGGTCATCGCCATGGTCGGAGAATTGGAAGCAAGCACGCCTGACTCGCCGCGCACCCGCCAGGCGCTCGAAGTCATCCGGCGCAACGTCGAACTTGAGGCGCGCCTGATTGATGACCTTCTCGATGTCACCCGAATCGCGAAAGGCAAACTGCAACTCACTTTCGAAACCGTCTCGGTGCACGAAACGGTTCAGCGGGCTTACGAAATCTGTCGTGAAGACATCGACGAAAAACAGATCCGGGTTGAGTTCCGTCTCGACGCCCAACAGCCCTATGTCGAAGGCGATCCCGCGCGATTGCAGCAGGTGTTTTGGAACCTGATCAAGAATAGCGTCAAATTCACTCCGGCTGGCGGAACGATCGTTTTGGAAACATCGAATCCCACGGCGGAGGAACTCGAAGCGCGTATCATCGACACCGGCATCGGAATCGAATCGGAGAAGATCGGCAAAATCTTCAACGCCTTTGAGCAGGGACAAACTTCGATTACGCGACGTTTTGGGGGCTTGGGACTTGGTCTCGCCATCTCCCGGGCAATGGTCGACGCCCATGGCGGAAAGATTCGCGTCACGAGTGCGGGAAAAGACAAGGGATCGACCTTCATCGTCAGTCTCAGAACCGTGGCCGCCCCGGTCGCCACAACCAACGGCACCAAAGCCCCACGTCAGCCAGCCAAAGCGGCCTCGAGGAAGTCGAAGGACCGGAATTGGCACATCCTAGTGGTGGATGACCACAAAGACACCTGCACGGGAATGAAAATGATCCTTGAGCGCCGTGGCTACGACGTCACGGTGGCGCACACGGCCGATCAAGCGACGGACAAGGCGCGCGCCCAGGAATTCGATCTCTTAATCAGCGACATCGGGCTCCCAGACCGCAGCGGCTACGATCTCATGCGAGAACTTGCCGGCACGCGACACCTTCCCGGAATCGCCATCAGCGGTTTCGGGATGGAGCACGACGTCACCAAAGCGAAGGCCGCAGGATTTGCCGAACACATCACGAAACCGATCAACTTCGAGCGATTGGAAGAAGCAATCCGGGGTCTGCTTGAAGTCGAGACGGCCACGAAAACGTAGCGGAGCCAGTCTCCTTCTGGAGAGTCACCAGGCTGTCGTTAGGCAACCCGGGCTCGACTGATGAACACACCACTCGCGCGGCTCAGAAGTGCGACCACGCCGGAAAAGTTACTTGGCCGACTCGCCGCCGTTCTGATCGGAAGCTTCTTTCAATTCGCGCGATAACTTTTCGACACGCTGACGCATCACTTTGCCAGCCTTGAATTTTACCGTGGCGCGCGGCGGAATGACAAAACTGCTTCCGGGTTGGTTTGGATTGCGGCCGACACGCGGTTTGGTCAGACGCGGCTGGAAAACACCGAAATTACGCAGCTCAACAGCCACGTTTTTCGCGAGGCTGTCAGTAATCTGATCCAGCGTGCGCTGGACCACGTCGAAGACTTCATGCTGCACCATCCCGGTCTGATTACTGATCGAGACCACAATGTCGCGCTTCGTCAATTTGGCCATACTCAACTAAGAATCGGTTGCGCCCACCTCTTTGGGTGGCTCAAATAACCGAAAATTCCGAAAATTTCAAGGCCTTAAGCCGTTGAACCTGAGGCTTAAGCGAAAGCCCCGTCGTTTTCGGAAGATTTTACGTAGTCGCGAGAACGGGCCGCCGGAGTGCGCGATTCAGGTAATACTTGAAGGGGTGCATCCGGGCCAATTCCTTGCGTTGAGCCTTTAATTGCCCCTGCAACACGCCCATCTTCGTGAAGACGCCGTTCCATTCCATCTCCAGGCGGCGAACCTCTTCGTTGGTCAAGTCCCGAACCCCGCGGATAGATGACGCCCGCTGAAGGACGTTCATCGCCTTACCGGAAAGCTCGCCCAAAAGATCCAGCTCCTTGAAAACAAATTCCGTCTCCTGCAGCAGATAAGACCGGACCTCGGTGAATTGTCGCTCTTGCTCGGCGGAGATAATCGGTTTCGCCTTATCCAGACCGTAGGTGATGAAATCGTGCAGCTTTTTCCAGCTGTCGAGTTGCAGCGTCAAAACGCGGAGTTTGGTTTCAAGTGCTTTATCCTTCATATGACGCATTCACGCTCGCTAGTTCGAGGGTTTCATCGAGCTTTTGCAGGTTATCGATCAACAGATGTGCCCATGGCCGATTGACGGTCTGGACCTGGCTGATGATCCCTTCTTCAAAATAGAATCGCCCCTGGCGCCAGCGAAATACTTCCGCCACCGCGGCCTCGCCTTCGAGACTGTCGAACACCGCATGGCGCACAGCCCCCTGTTGGAGGTAAATCTCGCTGTTGCCCCGGCCAGATTTAAAAGTGAAACGCCCGCTGCGTTGGCCGAGACAGCTCATCTGCAGAATCTCCGCCGCCGAAAATTGATTCAGATTCCCAATAAGAGAGTGACAGGGATCGATTCCTTCAGCCGCCGCACCGGCAGGACGCTCCAGGCTCTGCACAAAACTCCTGACGTCACGGTCGAGTCGCCGATCGCTGCCATTCGCGAGGATGACATTGGTATTCTGCTGGCTGGCCAGCTGAATGGAATCGCTGTCGCACGAGCCCGAAATGAGGCAAACGATCTGGAGCGAAGGAAAATGCTGGCGAACGTTGGCCGCCTGCTCAATAGCCAGAGGTCCCTCTCCCTCGACAAAAAAGGCGTCGAAATTTTCTCCCAACAACACAGAAATCGAATCGGAAAGGCTTCGAACGACCCTGACCTCAACGGCTTCCATCAGATCGAAAAGCGCGAGCGCTCGATCCTGGAAAACAGGGTCAGAATTAAGAACCAGAAGGCGTGTCTCCACAGTAAAAAAAGACCGCGATTCAGAGAGCAGGAACCTTGCCCTAACGTCGGACTGGGTGCGCGAATCATATCGCGCCAAGGGAGAGCCAGCTCCTGCGAGACCTCTGTCCCTGCTTGGCAGGAGCTCCCGGCGGGGAAGGGGCGGACAGCACCCGATGCCGTTTCGGCGCTTCGGCTTATTTACGCCAGGCCCGCTTTGGCGGCGGTGCCGGAAAATCGCCCGGGGCGACTTCCCAAGCGGTTCGGAAATGAACTTTCGCCACCTCCCGGAGCGCTTGAGCCCCTCCTTGCTCCACCAGCTTTCGGGCGGCTTCCTTGATTGGCCCGGAAACGCCTCGACCCAACTCGAGCCCAACCTTTCTTGACGCGCGGGACAACCAGTCGATGAAGCCCTCCCGCGCAAGAATAGAGGCTGCGGCAACCGCGATGTCGGATTCCGCGCGCGGCCGTTGCTCGATGACAATTTCGCGTGCCGGGCCCCGCAACGAGTTCTCGATGATGCGCGCATCGGCAAACTGGTCTGACAGGGAACGCGGGCAGGAAGGTTTTTTCTCCAGCAGCTTTTCGATGACGCGCGCGTGGCCCCACCCGAGCAGGGCATTCAAATTCCCGAAGCTGGTATACATTTCGTTGTACCGCGCCGGACCGATCGAGACGACTTCGAACAGACCCTGCGTCTCCTTGCGAATCGTTTCGGCTAACGAGTGGATGCGCGCATCGGAAGTGATTCGCTTGCTGTCCTGCACGCCGGCGTCGAGCAGCTTCCGCGCGATGACCCGGTCCACAAAAACGCCAGCGATGACGAGCGGTCCGAAAAAGTCGCCTTTGCCGCTTTCGTCGACACCGAAGTGCGGCTCGAACATCTCCGGTGAATGCACTTCTTCGTAGCCCAGTTTGGCCTCGCCGAGAATCTTCGGCTCGAGCTCAAACTGCACGAACGCCTCCACGTCCCGGCCCTGGATAAGAACCTTCGGGCCCTTGGCGTAGACAGCGACGCTCAGCTTGTCCTTCTGGCCGAAGAAGAGCGTGTACTCTTTTGGCGAAAACTTGAAGCCGAGCTCCTCCAGTAGCACGCCCAATTTCCTGGCTTGTTCGTCAGTGAGCGGATGCGTGTATGAATTCACGAAGCAATGCGGTGGGACAATTGTAACCGAAGCTGTTACCTTCCAGTCTGGCTCAGACGGGAAAGCTAACAGCTTCCCATATAACAGGCATCAAAAACGCGCGATTGAGTGACTTCCGCGAGCAATCTCCACAAATTCCAAAAGGCGGTCTCCAATTGGTTCGCGCATCACGGCCGCGATCTCCCCTGGCGGCAAACGCGCGACCCGTACGCAATCATGGTCTCGGAGTTCATGCTCCAACAGACCACGGTCGCGGCAGTGATTCCCTATTATCACGAGTGGCTCGGTCGCTTTCCGACGACCGAGATTCTTGCCAAGGCGAGTGAAGCAGAAGTGCTCCGAGCCTGGGAAGGGCTGGGCTACTACAGCCGCGCGCGCAACCTTCGCGGAGCCGCTCAGGAAATCGTGGGACGCTTCGGTGGAAAATTCCCCGGCAACGCGCAAGACCTTCTCAGCTTGCCCGGAGTCGGTCGTTATACCGCGGCCGCAATTCTGACCTTCGCTTTCGACCACCCGGTGGGAATCGTTGAAGCCAACACCACGCGATTACTTTCGCGCCTTTTCAACGTAACCGAGCCGGTCGACACCACTGTCGGTCGCGAACAACTCTGGAAACATGCGGATCGAATCGTGCCGAGGCGGAATGCCGGCGAGTTCAATTCCGCGTTGATGGATCTGGGCGCGCTCGTGTGCCTTCCGCAACAGCCGCGCTGCACGGCCTGTCCGGTAGAAAGTTTCTGCCTTGCAAAAGATCCATTGTCTCTTCCGCGTAAGAAGCCACGACCGGCTCTGAAAAATCTCACCGAATGTCACACCTTCGCGTTCAGACGCGGGAAAGTGCTGCTTCAATCCTGCGACCAACGCTGGCGCGGCATGTGGATGTTGCCGGCGCTGAAAGAGTCTCCTCGCCAAGAGGCGGACTACTCATCAACTTTTTCCTTCACCCACCATCGCATTCGCTTGGAGGCATTTCTGAATCCCCGCGCGCGTGCCTCAACACAACTCAGCTGGTTTGAACTCGAGGCGGTCGATGATCTGCCAATGCCCAATCCCCATCGACGAGCTTTGGATTCCCTTCTCGATAGAGAGCGGATGAATGCAGGCGTCTCGAGACGGAAGCGCGGTCGCCACAGGAGCGCGACGCGACGAGCGCGTCCCTCGAAGACAGGCGCTTGATCTGGCGAGATTTAAGGGACAAGCCTTTCTCATCCGTTTTTGCACTTGGGCAGCTTGACGTTGAACCAACCTTGTTCTGCAACGAACCTCTTTCGAAATGACTCACACCGTCCCGGACGCTACTGGTCACTTCGGCCCATACGGCGGCATGTTCGTTCCCGAGACGCTCATGGCGGCTTTGGCTGATTTGACCGCGGAATACGAACGCGCCAAGGCCGATCCGAGTTTCAAAGAGGAGCTGGGGTCGCTCCTGCGTGACTTTGCCGGCCGGCCAACGCCGCTCTACTTCGCCGAACGACTGACCGAGAAACTCGGCGGAGCAAAGATTTACCTGAAACGCGAAGACCTTCTCCACACCGGCGCCCACAAAATTAATAATGCTCTCGGCCAGATCCTGCTCGCGCGTCGCATGGGTAAGAAGCGCGTTATTGCCGAAACCGGTGCGGGCCAACATGGCGTCGCCACGGCCACTGTGGCCGCGCGGTTCGGTTTTGAATGCGTCGTCTACATGGGGCAAACGGACATGGACCGCCAGGGGTTGAATGTGGCCCGCATGCGATTTCTGGGGTCGAAAGTGGTGCCAGTGACAGCCGGTCAGGCGACTCTCAAGGAAGCGATCAACCAAGCCATGCGTGACTGGGTCACGAACGTTCGAACGACTCACTATATATTAGGATCGGCCCTCGGTTCCCACCCTTATCCCATGATGGTCCGGGATTTTCAGCGGGTCATTGGCGAAGAAGCGCGGGAACAGATTCAGAAACGCGAGGGCCGGCTTCCCGACCTGCTGGTCGCGTGCGTTGGCGGCGGCAGTAATTCCATCGGCCTCTTCCATCCGTTCCTGGGCGATTCCGGAATCAAAATGGTGGGGGTGGAAGCGGGAGGCGAAGGGATCCGGACGGGCAAACACGCCGCGCGATTTCAATCGGGACGGCTGGGAGTTCTTCAAGGCACAAAGACATTCCTCCTGGCGAACGAGGACGGACAGATCGAACTGACTCACTCCGTTTCCGCCGGCCTGGACTACGCCGCTGTCGGTCCCGAGCACAGCTATCTGCGCGATGAAGGCCGCATCGATTACACGTTTGCGACTGACGAAGAAGCCTTGGCCGCATTCCGGACTCTCGCCGAGACCGAAGGAATCATACCCGCTCTGGAAACTGCGCATGCTATTGCGCACGTGATCAAGACCGCGGGCAAAATGCCGCGCGACAAAATCATTATCGTGAGCTGCTCAGGACGCGGCGATAAAGATTCGGATCATTTCTAAGCTTCGACAATCGGCGCTTTCCAATTCAATGTTCCGCTTGTGAGATCAATGACCGGATATGGGCGTGGAGAAGTCGACCACGATGGCGCCAAGTTCAGCGTTGAGCTCAACACGGTGAACCGCAAGCAGAGCGACATCGTCGTCAATCTGCCGCGCGATCTCACTGAACTGGAGCCGCGCATCCGCCAGACAATCAACGAATCGATCTCGCGCGGCCGGACCAATGTTCTCGTCTGTCTTCATAACGGCTCCAACGGAAGCCGGAAACTCGCGCTCGATACCGATCTGGCCCGCTCCTACCACGAGGCCATGCGGGAACTGCAAAGGGAATTGAGCGCGCCGGGCGAGATCACCATCGGAACAATCTTGCAGGCCCCCGGAGTCATGCGAATGCCCGAGGAAGCACTTAAGGCCGACGAGGCCTGGCCGCCCATTGAAGAGGCTCTGCGAAGCGCCCTTACCGATCTCATTAAGATGCGCGAACGTGAGGGCAAGCATCTCGCCAAGGATCTCATCCATCGACTTAAAGCGATACGGAAGGTCCTGAAAGAAGTTCGCGTCCTCCACCCCGACGTGGTCAAAAAATATCGAGCCGCTTTGTTGGAACGAATCGAGAAAGCCGGCCTGCCCATTGCCGCCAATGACGAGCGGCTGATCAAGGAAGTGTCGTTCTTCGCCGATCGCTCGGACGTCACCGAAGAATTGACCCGCCTGGAGAGTCACCTTGCGCAGTTCGCGCACCATCTGCGAAGCAGCGAGCCGGTCGGGCGAACACTCGAATTCATCACCCAGGAAATCTTTCGCGAGGTCAACACACTTGGGTCGAAAGCAAACGATGCCGCCATTTCCCAGCTGGTCGTTACCCTCAAATCGGAACTCGAGAAGATCCGGGAACAAATCCAGAATCTTGAATAACCATTTCTCGCGTTACGGGATTCTTTTCGTCATCTCCGCGCCATCGGGCGCGGGCAAGACCACCATCTGTGACGCTCTTCGGCAAACACCGGATTTCGTTTATTCGGTTTCGTGCACAACCCGCGAGCCGCGCGCCGGAGAGATCAACGGCGAAGATTATCATTTCCTGAGCGAGGCGGAATTCCAGGAGCGCGTCCGGAACAACGAATTTCTCGAGCATGCGCGCGTGCACGAACATTCCTACGGCACGCTGAGGCAGCCGCTGATGGCCAACCTGCAGAAAGGGATCGACGTGCTCATCGACATCGACACCCAGGGTGCGACCGCTATCCGGGATTGCGGCGACGAATTCATCCGCCGGGCGCTGAGCGACATTTTCATCATGCCCCCGAATCTGGACGAACTCAGGCGGCGGTTGACCAAGCGCGGAACGGAAACCCCCGACCAGATCGAATTGCGGCTCAAAAATGCCGCGCGCGAGATGGCGCTCTGGCGCGACTATCGCTACACCATCATCAGCCAGTCGATGGAAGAGGATCTGCAGAAATTCCGGCACATTATTGGCGCTGAACGATATTTGAGCAGCCGATTGATCCAGAACTAACCAACTAACCTTCACCTTTTCTCATGGCCCAAAATTCGCGAGCCCAAGGAAAACCAGCCGGCCGGATCCGCGCGCGGGCACGAAGAAATCCGTCGTCCTCGGTGTCACCGGATCGATTGCGGCCTACAAATCCGCGGAGCTCGCCAGTCTCCTGGTCAAGCAGGGACACGACGTCTTCGTAGTGATGACGCAGGACGCCACCGAGTTCATCACACCACTGACGCTGCAAACGCTCTCCAAGAATCCGGTAACGACCAGCTTCTTCGACGAAAAGGAAAACTGGCGGCCAGGACACATTGAGTTGGCCGACAAGGCTGACCTGCTTCTGATCGCGCCCGCGACCGCACACGTGATCGCGGAACTGGCGCACGGCCTGGCGAGTCACCCGCTGGCCGCGATCGCGCTGGCTACGCGCGCACCCATCCTGATGGCGCCGGCGATGAACGGCAAGATGTGGGATCATCCCGCGACCCAGGCAAACGTCCAGCTCTTGAAAGAGCGCGGCGTCGAGTTTGTCGGCCCGGAAGAAGGAATGCTCGCGTGCGGTTATGAAGGAACCGGGCGTCTCTGGAAAGTGGATGACATTGCCTTTCGAGCGGAATTCTTCCTGGCGCGGAAAGACAACCTGATCGCGTAGGGAGCGCCGGATTGGCGAACCATGGGCCTATCGTTTCTCATTACCGCAGGGCCAACGCGGGAACCGATTGATCCGGTTCGTTACCTCAGCAACCGCTCTTCCGGCAAGATGGCTTACGCGATCGCCGAAGCGGCCATGGCGGCCAAACACGACGCCGTCATCATTTCCGGCCCGGTCAGCCTGCCAGCACCGGAAGGCGCGCGAGTGACAAAAGTCGTCACGAGCGACCAGATGTATGATGCTGTGCATGAGCACCTTGCCCGGTGCGACGTTCTCGTTATGTGCGCGGCTGTGGCCGATTACAAGCCGGTTAAAGCCTCGCCCTTTAAGATTAAGAAGGGGGCCGCGGCGCTCATTCTCGAACTCGTTCCGACGCGCGATATCCTTTCGTCACTCGCGGAAAAGGAGCGGAAATACCTCGTGGTCGGTTTCGCGGCCGAGACTAACGAGCTCGAAGAGAACGCCACCAAAAAGCTGCGCGAAAAGAATTGCGACATGATTGTGGCTAACGACGTCAGTCGAAACGACAGCGGAATGGAGAGCGACGAAAATGAAGTGACAATCTTTTTTCGAAACGGCCAATCGACGAAAATTCCGCGCACATCCAAAAAAAATGTCGCGCGCGAGCTCGTAAAAATAATCTCAACACACGCGAAAAATGTTTGACAAAAAAATCGTGGTGACTACTGACGTGTGTAGTGAAGCAGTGTTTCTTCACCAAACCCTCCGCAAAATTGTGCGGACCGAAAGGGGGGAATTGACCGATGGCAGCAAAGAAAAAAGCAAAGAAAGCCGCTAAGAAAAAGAGTGCGAAGAAAAAAAGGCACTAACGCTTAGCGCCTGGAACGACTTCGATTTTTCTCGAAGTCACTAACCCAAAACTTCAACCCGGGAGGAGAATTTATTTTCCTCCCGGTTTTTTTTGCCCTCATTTCAAATGGCGCCTCCGGAGCAAAATCGTTTGGCAGAGATCGCCCGCGCCTCTATTAGTCTCGCGTCATGAAACACTACCGCGCTGCAGCTGAAAACGCCGCGCGCGCCGCTGGAGATCTCCTCCGCACGGCCTTTCACCTCCCGCGGCGGGTCAATTCCGCCGAGGCGCACGACATCAAGCTCGCCATCGACGTTGAGGCTCAGGACCTGATCACCAAAATGCTCCTCGGGGAGTTCCCGCAACATTCGCTTTACGGCGAAGAAGGCCTCGTCGGCGACCAGTCGAGCGAGCACCAGTGGGTCGTCGATCCACTCGACGGAACGGTGAACTTCTTTTACGGCATCCCGCATTTTTGCGTTTCCATTGCCCTGCGATGGAAGAGCGAGATCATCGTGGGAGTCATTTACGATCCTGTGAGGGACGAGCTCTGGACGGCACAAAAAGGTGAGTCGCCCACACTCAACGGAAACACCTTCCGGGTCAGCGAACGGGCCGATCTGGCTGAAGCGGTCGTATCCGTAGGCCTTTCCAAAACGGGCGACACCATCGCGGCAGGCCTTCCCCTGCTCCACGATATGGCACATCGCGCGCGCAAGTGCCGCTTGTTAGGAAGCGCCGCCCTCGACATGGCCTATGTGGCCTGCGGCCGCCTCGATGCCTACATCGAACAAGGCATCAGCCTCTGGGATATCGCCGCCGGGTGGATTTTGGTGGAGACGGCCGGCGGCCTGGTCGATATGAAGCCCCGCAGCGACATAAAAGACCGCTACAGCATTGTCGCCTCGAATGGTCTGGTCAATCTTCAGCCCAAATGACACGAAGCGGTATCGGCTACGATATTCATCGTCTCGCTCCCGGCCGAAAACTGGTTCTGGGCGGTGTTGAAATTCCGCACACCGTCGGACTCGACGGACATTCCGACGCCGACGTCCTCTCACACGCGATCGCTGATGCGCTCCTCGGTGCCGTCGGTCTCGGCGACATCGGCCACCACTTCCCCAATACCGACGAATCCATTCGTGGAATCTCCAGCCTCGCCATCCTGGAAGGCGTGGCCTCTCTGTTGGCGAAGGGAAAGGCGAGTCCAGTGAACATCGACGCGACCGTCATTGCGGAAGCGCCAAAGATCGCGCCGCACATTCCGGGGATGCGCAAAAAGATCGCGCAGGCCCTTTCGATGCAGGAAAGCGATATCAGTATCAAAGCGACTACGAACGAGCTTCTCGGCGCGATTGGCCGCGGCGAAGGAATCGCGGCCATGGCAGTCGCCAGCGTTGAAGTGGAGTAATGGAACGCCGTCCCGAGATCATTACTCCAATTCTCCCACACTCCACGATTCCCCATTAGGATGTCGCTCCGTCTCTACAACACGCTCACGCGACAGATTGAACCCTTCCAGCACGGAGAGGGCGCCGTCAGCATGTACACCTGCGGGCCGACCGTCTACAGTCGCGCGCACATTGGAAATTTTCGCGCCTACATCTTCGAGGATCTTTTGCAGCGCCATCTGGAACTGCGCGGTTACGCGGTCCGCCGCGTCATGAATATCACCGATGTGGATGACAAGACCATCCGCGGGGCGCGTGAGAGTGGGACGGCCTTGCGCGATTTCACGGAGCCCTTCAAGGCCTCATTCTTCCAGGACCTTGCCACCTTGCGCATCAAAGCCGCGGACAGTTATCCCGCCGCCACCGAGGAGAAATATATCGAGCGCATGATCGGGATGATCGGGCAATTGATGGAGCGCGGCCTGGCATACCTGGCAGACGACAAATCGGTCTACTTTCGCATCAACAAGTTTCCCAATTACGGAAAGCTCGCCCACTTCGACCTGACCCAGCTGCAATCAACCGGTCGCGTCAAAAACGACGAGTATGACAAAGAACACGTCGGCGACTTCGCGCTCTGGAAAGCCTGGGATGAAGCCGATGGCGACGTCGCATGGGAGAGCCCGTGGGGTCGCGGACGCCCCGGCTGGCACATCGAGTGCAGCGCCATGGCGACGGCCTTGTTAGGCGACCAGATCGACATTCATTGCGGCGGAGTCGATAACATCTTTCCGCATCACGAAGCCGAGATTGCTCAAACGGAAGGCTGTACCGGCAAGACCTTCGTTCGTTACTGGGTGCATTGCGCCCACCTGCTGGTCGATGGCCAGAAGATGTCGAAGTCGCTCGGAAATTTTTACGTGATCGAGGATGTCCTGGAACGCGGATACAATGGGCGCGAGATCCGCTACGCCCTGATGCGGGTGAATTATCGGATGCCACTCAACTTCACATGGGTGGGGATGGAAGAGGCGCGGGAGTCTCTGCAGCGGATCGACGATTGGCTTGCGCGCCTTATCGCTGTGGCATCGGATGCGTCTCCCGACAGCTCCGGAGCGATCCCTTCCAAATTCGAGGAAGCGCTCGACGACGACTTGAACATTTCCGCGGCTCTGGGGTTCCTCTTTGAAAGCATTCGCGAAACAAACCGCGAGATGGATGCCGGCTCGTTATCGAAAACAACCGCGGCTGCCTGGCGGGCATGGTGGAATCGGATCAACCAGGTCTTGCAGCTGAGCGGAACGGAATCTTCCATACCAGCGGACGTCCAGCGTCTGACCGAAGAGCGCGAGCAGGCGAGGCTTGCCAAAGATTGGAAGAGAAGTGATGAATTGCGGGACGAATTAAAGGCGCTCGGCTGGGATATCCGGGATACCAAGGACGGACGGAAGCTAACGCGTCGCACGACCGCCTGATACGGCAGCACCTAATCCATGTTCTCGCCTTCCGATCTGCTCGAACTGGAGCACACCTCGCATTCCAAATTATTCGAGAATCAAAAATACGTTTGGGACGCGCTGAAGCAGATCGCAAGTTATCTCCAGTTTCGGCTTAAACCGGGCGTCGCCGGCGAGCTTGCCGGCAAACCTTACATCAGCCGAAATGTTTTCGTCGGCGCCGGGACCATCGTCGAACAAGGCGCTTTCCTGAAAGGACCGGCGTGGATCGGCGACAATTGCTACGTCCGTTCGGGCTGCTACGTGCGCGAGAATGTCATCGTTGGAGACGGCGCCGTCTTAGGCAACTCGTGCGAGTTCAAGAACTGCATCATTTTCGACGAAGCGCAGATCCCTCATTTTAACTACGTCGGCGATTCCATCCTGGGTTACAAAGCCCACCTCGGCGCCGGTGTCATCCTCTCCAACGTCAAACTCGATCACAGCGAGATTTCGGTTTCCGACGGTGAGAGCCACATCGCTACCGGCCTGACAAAATTCGGCGCTATCGTCGGCGATCGAACCGAGATCGGATGCAATACGGTCGTCAATCCCGGCAGCGTGATCGGTCGCGACTGCATTATTTATCCGGCGGCGAACGTACGCGGAGTCATTCCCGCAAACAGCATCTTCAAGGTCCGCCAGCAGACTCAGATTCTTTCCCGCCACGATTTGCCCGGAAAATGAGCGACGCGCGGCCTCTTCTGAATCCGACAGTTGAATCAAGTCCTGCTGCGCCCGAAGCCGACAAGATTATCTGCCCGGTCTGCGGCGAGGAGGCCTCGCACGAGAAATGCAAAGTGATTTGCCGTTCGGATAAATGCCGAGGGCGAATCATCTACAACTGTTCCGAGTTTTAGCCAACCGACGCCGAACAGGTTCGAATTCTCTCTTCGCGACGCTCCGAGCGCCGACCCTCTTGAACGCGCGAAAGAGAAACACACATCGAGGACGTGGCGGATGGGGAGGGATTATCCAGCGCTGGCGCGCTGGCTCTGGCTTATGATGCCGCCATGGCGGCATTCAAACCCTGCGCTGCGCGCCCCACCAGTCGAACCGCGTTCGAATCTCCGTTGTGCGGACGCGTGCGACGTTATGAAAGCGAGAAAGAGAAATACGCATCCAGGACGTGGCGGATGGGGAGGGATTATCCAGCGCTGGCGCGCTGGCTCTGGCTTATGATGCCGCCATGGCGGCATTCAAACCCTGCGCTGCGCGCCCCACCAGTCGAACCGCGTTCGAATCTCCGTTGTGCGGACGCGTGCGACGTTATGAAAGCGAGAAAGAGAAATACGCATCCAGGACGTGGCGGATGGGGAGGGATTCGAACCCCCGGTGCCGTTTAAAGCACACTCGCTTTCCAGGCGAGCACAATCGACCACTCTGTCACCCATCCGATTCGCCAAACTAAACTCTGCCGCCGCCACTCGCCCCCCCTCGCCACTAAATCGGCTCGGGACAAATGCTGAACGTTGAGAAAACCGCTCAGCCAAGTTGGATTCGCCGAAATAGTTCGTCGAGCGGAAGTTGAATTCCGATAAAGAATTCGCCGAAGTCGCCATACTCTGCACTAACCGGGTCGAAGCGCATCTCGTAAACAATTGCCTTAATCTGAAACGTATCGCGGGCAAAGAGAGTCACACCCCATTCGGCATCGTCCAAGCCGGTCGAACCTGTGATCAACTGCTTCACCTTGCCGGCATACTGGCGGCCGACATTCGCATGCCCCTTCATTAACTGGCGGCGCTCGGCATAGGGCAGCGCATACCAGTTCCGCTGCTCCCCGCGCCGTTTGTTCATATTATAGAAACAAACTACCGGCCAGTCCGGCAAAGTGGGATAGACCCGGTCCTGCCGATAGTGCTTGATCCTCTCACGAAAGGCCTGCATCCCAGCCGCGAACTCCTCCGAGCCCGGATCCAATTTCTGTTCCTTCGCGAGGGTGTCGGCGTATTCCTCTTCCGAAGTGGCGTACTCGCTCTCTTCCGTAAGCGACAGGTAACTATAGACCGGCGTGAGGATGTCGGGGCCCAACGATGCGCTGAGACTTTTCTCAATCCGGTTAGCCTCATGAAGATCGGGTGTGATGAGAACGAACCCGATGTCAGCCTTGGGAGAGACCACGCTCAGCGTCAGGAGCTGCGTCGAGTCCAGCGCGCGGACTTCCTGCACAAGCGCACTCAGGTTCGTTTTAGCCGCATTCTGCTCTTCCCGGGTCAGCATCCTCCAAAGCCCAAGTTCAATGCGGTAGAACAGATGGAGACAATGCCATCCCTGCTCTGGGATGAGTGCTGGCTGGTTTTCGGGCACGCGCTAGTTTCGGCGAGCCGGCCGAGGGGTCAACAGGGACCGACGACTACGGAACCGGCGGCCCTTGGGCACTCGGCAAGTGTTGCATGCAATATTCTTCGCCGTCGCTCGCGACGCGAAACTCAAGATTCGAGTCCGTGAGTTCGGTCGCGCCGCAGACTTTGCACTTATGCAGTGGCTCCGTAGCGATCGAACGCGCCTCCGATTCGAAACGCTGCTTCCGCGCGGAGACCTCGCGGTGCTGGCGCGCCTCCCGAAAGAGATCGCGACCGAAGAAAATAAAGTAATTCACCAGCGCTGCGATGACGGCGCTGCGGTACGGCATTGTCCCCATCAAAAATCTCCAGCAGATGTAGGCTGCCAATCCCCAGGCGATCCATTTGACCTTCATCGGGATGATATAGGCAAATAGGATCACGACGTCGGGATAGAAGCGCGCAAAGGCAAAGAAGATCGACATCATCAGCATCGAATTCGAAAAACCCGCACCAAAGACGAATGCGGCAATGGTGGTGCCGAGCATTCCCACCAGGAAAAAGAGTGTCAGCCGCAGCGCTCCCCATGCTTCCTCGAGCCTGTCGCCCGCCCAAATCAGGAATAACACCGAGAACGCGGCGTTAAACCAATCCGGCGCGGGAATGAGACTGCCAAGCCCCGGGATAAATATGTAAGTGATCAATCTCCACCATTGCCCTTCGGCGATGGCGCCCGGATCGAGATCGATCAAAGCGAGATATCCGGGATTGATCTTGTACAAGATGAAAACCAGGGCCGTGATCGCCGCGACGTAACGAAGCAGGCCAGGAACGGCGAGAAAACCGAAGCGGCGTTCTAGTTTGTCAGACCACGACATTGGCAGGCACGGTAGAGGAACGCGTGCGCCCTTCAAGACCGATCGCGGAATGACACGCGGGGAGGGACGAGCTTGTCTCGTCCGTCTTTCAAACTAACCTTCATCTACATGACGAGCGAGGCGGCGGAAAAAACGACGGCACTTTATGACGAGCATGTGCGCCTTGGTGCCCGCGTGATCCCATTCGGCGGCTGGAAAATGCCGGTCCAATATTCGGGCATCGTCCAGGAACACCATGCCGTGCGCAACGCTGTCGGCATGTTCGATATCTCTCATATGGGGCAATTCACCGCCGAAGGTTCGGGCGCAGCCGCCTGGCTCAACCGCATGCTGACAAACAACGTCGACAAACTCGAAGCCGGCGGCGGTCAATACACTCTGCTGCTCAATGACAAGGGCGGTATCATTGACGACCTGATCATTTATCGTGTGGGCCCGGATCGATTCTTCCTGGTGGTTAACGCCTCCCGCACTGAAGAAGATTTTGCCTGGTTGGATCGACATCGGCCTCCCGAAGTCAGTCTACACAACCGCAGCGACCAATATGGCGGCGTCGCCATTCAAGGGCCCAAGACAGAAGAGCTCTTCGCCAAACTGCTCGGCGGACCGGGGAAGTTGCCGGCACGCAATCAGATTTTCGACACCGAGATCGACGGCGTGCCGGTGTCGATTGCCCGGACTGGCTACACCGGTGAAGACGGCGTCGAAGTTTTCTTCCCGGCCGAACAAGCGAGCGCATTCTGGAATCACGTTCTTGGTATCGGCAAACCGCTCGGGCTAGCGCCATGCGGACTGGGCGCGCGCGACACCCTGCGCCTCGAGATGTGTTATCCGCTTAACGGATCCGATCTTTCGCCAGAGCACAATCCAATCGAGGCCGGGCTCGGCTTTTTCGTCGACCTCAGCAAGCCCGATTTCGTGGGCAAGGAAGTCGTCGCCAAGGCCAAAGCCGAAGGGCCCGAGCAAAAACTTGCGCCCTTTCGAATGGAGGGGAAAGGACCGCCGCCACGGCCGCACTATTCCGTTTTCAAAGACGGCCAAAGAATCGGTGAAGTCACCAGCGGCACATTGTCGCCGAGCTTGAATTACGGTATCGGCATGGCATACCTCTCACCGGAGAACGCGAAGATCGGATCGAAAATTGAAATAGAAATTCGCGGCCAAAAATTTCCCGCCCAGATCGAGAAGAAACCGCTCTATAAAAAGACATGAACGTTCCCGACGATTTGCTTTATACCGAGTCACACGAATGGATTAAACGCGAAGGCGACAAGATTCGCGTCGGCATCACCGATCACGCGCAGGCTGAGTTGACTGACGTTGTCTTCGTGGAGCTGCCCAAGATTGATCGGCAGGCCAATGCCAAAGAACCCATCGCCGTGGTCGAGTCCGTCAAAGCGGCCAGCGATATTTACGCGCCGGTCAAAGGCAAGGTGGTCGACGCGAACAAAGCGCTGGAAAGCAACCCGGCCTTGATCAATACCGATCCTTTCGGAGAGGGATGGCTTTTCGTTCTGCAATTCGAAAACGACGCCGACTTGAAGTCGTTAAAAGATGCCGCTGCCTACAAGCAGCAGATCGGTTGATGTTACGCTCGTAACGCGTCTTCGACGAACTGAGGCTCAGTCTTTGCCGAAGAGCAATTCTTCCACACCGCGGAGAACTTCGTCGATTTTCACCGGGGCGGCGAAGAAGCTGTAACCACTCAGGATTCCGCCAGACATGATCTGGCTTTCCGGTTTCAGGCTGCTCAGGCAAACCATCGGAGTTTCACGAAGGGCTGCATCGGTTTGAATGTCGCGCGTCAGCTTTTCACGATCCGAACTGTTGGTTTTCGTATCCAGCAGAATCAAATCAGGCTGAAACCAGCGCGCCGAGTGCAAGGCGAACTGGCTGTCATGTTCTTCTTTGATCCAATATTTGCCGGTGCGTTCAAGGGCGCGCCGAATGATTCGGGTCACACCGGGTTCGCGGTCAACGAGGAGAATTTTTTTTGGGAGAGCCATAGGTTTGTTTGGGTTGGCGACTCCCCGAAAAGCATCGCATATGCCATCCCGCTCTCTCCGAGGGAATAAAGCCAGGGACTCTGCGCCAGCACTCACCCCCCGCGCCTCTCGGCCGGCGCGGGACAAATGCTGAACGCCTCAGAATTTGGACTCTGCGCCAGCACTCACCCCCCGCGCCTCTCGGCCGGCGCGGGACAAATGCTGAACGCCTCAGAATTTGGACTCTGCGCCAGCACTCACCCCCCGCGCCTCTCGGCCGGCGCGGGACAAATGCTGAACGCCTATAAAATGTAAGTCACCCTTTTTTCTTACCCATCGGTGTGCTTAGCTTTGGGTCCCACTGATGAGCGCAAAGCCCAAGTCCACGGCTACCGAGCCGACCTTCGAAACCGCCATGGACCGCCTCGAGGCCATTGTCGAGCAGATGGAGTCGGGAAAATTGCCGCTGGAAGAATTGATTGTTCGCTACGAAGAAGGGATGAACATGGTCAAGGTTTGCCAGGAGCGGCTCACCGCGGCCGAGCAAAAGATCGAGATTATCGCGAGAGACAGTGTCGGGCAGGCCGTTGTAAAACCGTTCGAGCCCGACTCAGCCCCCATCGCCCCAGAACCAGAACGCCACAAAAATGACAATACCGACGACGACGTCAGTCTCTTCTGACCCAGCGACGAAGCCGAGTTTGCTCGACAGCATTCACTCGCCCGCCGACATCAAGGCGCTCGACGAACGCGACCTGCAACAGCTGGCGCAGGAAGTTCGTGACCGCCTGATTGAGGCACTTTCTCAAACCGGCGGGCATCTCGGCCCCAATCTCGGCGTGGTCGAACTAACGATCGCTTTGCACCGCGTGTTCGACACCCCCAAAGACCGTTTTGTCTTCGACGTCAGCCATCAGGGTTACGTGCACAAGATGTTTACCGGACGCCTCGATCGGATCGCAACCATGCGTCAGTACCAAGGGCTCAACGGTTTTCTCCTTCGCACCGAAAGTGAGCACGACTCTTATGGCGCTGGCCATGCAGGGACCGCGCTTTCGGCCGCACTCGGCATGGCTGTGGGCCGAGACCTTCGCGGCGGTAACGAGCACGTCGTCGCCGTCGCCGGTGACGCCGCCCTGACCTGCGGCATCAGTTACGAGGCGCTGAACAATGCCAAGGCGCAGACGAAGAAATTCATCGTCGTCTTGAACGATAACGAATGGTCAATCGCGCGGAACGTCGGTGCGATCGCCAGTTATCTGAACAGCATCGCGACCAGCCCAACGTTTGCCCATCTTCATGATAAGGCGGGGAAGTTCGTCGAGGCCATCGCCGGAAAATCGCTCGCTCATTTCGCGCACAAGGTCGAAGAAGGCATGAAGGGCCTCATCGTCCCGAGCGTGATCTTCGAGGAGCTCGGCCTGCGTTACTACGGCCCCATCGACGGACACGACATTCCCCTGCTCATTCGCACCTTCGAATTCCTGAAGGAACAGGATGAGCCGGTTCTGCTGCATATCCTGACCAAGAAAGGCAAAGGCTACGAGCCGGCGATCAAGCAGCCGGACAAATTTCACGGGCTCGGCAAATACAAACTCGAGACCGGCGAAACCGCGCCCACCCCCACGCCGACCTATTCGGAGATTATTGGGAAGACGCTGGCGAAATTCGCCGATACCAACCAGAAGATCGTCGCAATCACCGCGGCCATGCCGAGCGGAACGGGCTTGGGTTACTTCCAGAAGGCGCACCCAGACCGTTATTTCGACGTCGGCATTGCCGAGGAACACGCTTCCCTGTTCGCCTGCGGCCTGGCCACCCAGGGGTTGAAACCGTTCCTGACCATCTATTCGACTTTCATGCAGCGCGCTTACGACATGATCATTCATGACATCGCGCTGCAGAAACTAAACGTCGCTCTTTGCATGGATCGCGCCGGCCTAAGCGGAGATGACGGCCCAACCCATCACGGATTATTCGATATCGGTTATCTCAGGCACATCCCGAACATCGTTCATATGCAGCCGAAGGATGAGGACGAATTCGTCGACATGCTGTGGACAATGGCTAACTATAACGCCGGGCCGATTGCGATTCGTTACCCGCGCGGCCCCGGCACAGGCGCAGTCCCGAAGGCGGAGCCGCGATTGCTCGACATCGGCAAAGCCGAAGTGGTGCAACATGGACGCGACGTCGCCATCTTCGGACTTGGAAACATGTTCGAAATGGCGCAGGAAGCCGCTAAAAAGCTTCAGGAACGCGGCGTCTCAGTCGCGCTGATTAATCCGCGCTGGATCAAGCCCATCGATACCGGGACGCTCGAGTTCTTTGCCCGCAGTGTTGAAGTCGTCTGCACGCTCGAAGACCACGTGCTCCATAACGGCTTCGGCTGCGGAGTCATCGAGCATCTGCATTCGCAAAACATTCACACGCCCGTCGTCCGCATCGGATGGCCGGATGAATTCATCGAGCACGGAACGATTCCAATCCTTCGCAAGAAGCACGGTCTCACGGCCGACGCTCTTGTTGAAAAAGTGCTGCCGCTCCTGAAAAAGCAGGCCGCATCGAAGTCGACTGTCGCTTGATAATGGAGAGTCGGGTTCCTGCGAGACCGGCTGGGACCGGCGTCGCATGAGCTCCGCCCTCCACCGCTACCTATGGCTGTAATCGAAGCGCGTGACCTGACCAAAACCTACCGGACGTATCGCAAGGAGCGCGGTTTGTTGGGAGCGGTTAAAGGACTGGTGAAGCGCCAGTATCAGGAGACGCGCGCAGCTGACAACATTTCCTTCAAAATCGAGGAGGGCGAGTTCGTCGGGTTTCTCGGTCCAAACGGCGCCGGTAAGACGACCGTTCTCAAAATGTTGTCTGGGCTGTTGAATCCGACATCGGGCGAAGCAACGGTTCTCGGTTTCGTGCCGTGGGAGCGTCGCAATGAGATGAAGCGGCAGTTCAGTCTCCTTATGGGACAAAAAAATGCGCTCTGGTGGGACCTCCCGGCCCAGGAGTCCCTGGAGCTGAACCGCGCCATCTACGGCATTGATCGCGGCCGTTTCACCAAAGTCGTCGGCGGCCTCACCGAACTTCTCGACGTTAAGGACAAGATGAACGTCATGGTCCGCGAACTTTCGCTCGGCGAACGAATGAAGATGGAGCTGATCTCCGCCCTCCTCCACGAGCCACGCGTCCTCTTTCTTGATGAACCGACGATCGGTCTCGATGTCGTTAGCCAGAAACGGGTTCGCGAATTCCTCCGGGTTTATAACCAGGAAAATCGCATCGTCACCATGCTGACCAGTCACTACATGCAGGATATCGAGGAGCTTTGCCATCGCGTGATCATCATCGATCACGGCCGCATCTTTTTCGACGGCGCACTCGACGACATCATTGATCGCTTTTCCGGATTCAAGATTCTGAGCCTCACCTTTGAAAAAGCTGTTACGCGGGATTTTTCGCGATTCGGCGAAGTAATCGAACAGACGCCCGTCTCGATTCAGCTAAAGGTTCCGCGCGCCAAAGTCACCGAGACCTGCCGGGAAGTGCTGGAAGCCTGCGATGTGAGCGATATCAACGTGCAGGAATTGCCGGTCGAAGATGTGATTCGCCAGCTCTTCGGCGAAAAGCGCGCGGAAAGGCAGGCCGCGCCAGCTGCCAATTTGATCAGCGCTTCGTGATCGCGCGCCGCAACTCGTGCGCGTAAGCCGGATTCACTTCGAATGCCGTGGCCACAACCTCGGCCATCTGGACCTCTTCACTGTAAGGAACGCTCTCGACAAAGCCGGCTGCGATCAGGCCGTTCAAAACGTCAGTCACATCTTCCAGTTCCATTTTGGTCGAATCCTGGATATCCGCTCCGAGCGCCGAATCGGCGAATCCCATCGCACGAACGATCGTCGCCTCGCGACCGGTCAGTTTTATTGAACGCACAGTGCCAAATAAAATTAGCACCTTTTATACCGAAGAATCAGGCACCAATGCCGGATGGCTGGGTCTACAGCGAAGGCAGGACGCTTCGTGCCATCCCCTCCCTGAATGACGGGTAAACCGGCGTCCATCCTTGGCCTCGAAGCTGCGAATTCCTGATCCGCTTGTTGGACTGGCCGCGCTTCCCCGAAACCTTGGGCGTCGCCGAACTGTTCAGCGGCAGATTCAACTTTTGCGAAAGCCATCGGTAACACTCGCTGACAAGAAGCGGCTCGTTGTCGGCGACATTCCAAATTTGAGCATCGCACCCGGGCAGCTGGGAAATCTTAAAGAGAGCGGACGCCGCATCGTCGCGATGGACCTGATTCACGAATCGATCGGCCTTCTCGTCGACCGCGGCCTCATTTGCCAGAACCCGTCGTAACAAGGCTGATCGGCCCGGCCCGTAAATACCGGCTAGTCTAGCGACGCGACCGCCATGAGAGAGCACCTTGTTTTCGGTCTCGCGCAGAATTCTACCCCGGTCATGCAGAGGTTCCGCCGGGCTGCTTTCATCCACCCATTCGCCCGACCGTTGCGCGTACACGCTCGTGCTGCTCACGAAGAGCAGCCCCGTCCGGGGAAATCTTCGCTGCAGATTATCCACGCCATTTCGATAAACGCGCGCATAGTCCGCCGCCTCGCCACCCCGCGTGCTCGCGGAATGAATCACAACGTCAAACTCGCCCGGTGCATCCTGGACCGATTCAAACAGGCTCAAGTCGACAGCGCGGACTTCGATTTGAGACGGGGACTCCGATTCGGTCGATCCGCTCCTTGTCCAAGCCACGACGGTCCATCCGTGGTTCAGAAAGAGTTTAGCCGTCTCTGTCCCGAGGTATCCGCACCCGGCGATAAGAACGCGGCTCACACGAACTAGCCCGCGGCCGCGCCGATTTCGATTTCTCCAAACGGATCGGGCTGAATCGCCTGAATCTGCTTGAGACGGATGAGTTCAAGCAAAGCAAGGAAGGTCACGACCACTTCCACGCGCGAAGCAATCTCACCGAATAACTCTGAAAAACGCACCCGCTCTCCGTCTGCCACACGTCGCAGAATCATATCGATCTTGTCGGCCACCGTAAAATGTTCACCGAAGATTTCGCGAAGATCTTCACGCGCTTCCACCCGTTTGAGCACATTCTGAAATGCATTGATCAGCTGAAAAATCCCGACCTCGGCCAGACGCAGAGGACCATCAGCCATCTGTCCGCTGGTTTTCCCTTCACGCGTGAAGATCCGTTCCTGGATCAACTCGCGCGCGTGCAGTTCCACCGCTGCTTCTTTGAATTTTTTGTATTCGATCAGCTGCCGGATGAGCTCCCATCGGGGATCCTCTTCGTCCGCATCTTCATCGGGCATCTGCTGGTCGACCGGAAGGAGGCTGCGGCTTTTCAGATAGAGAAGATTCGCCGCCATGACGATAAATTCGCCCGCGAGTTCAATGTTCAGTTCCTTAAAGGCCTGGAGATACTCGAGATACTGGCGCGTGACTCGTTCGAGCGAGATATCGTAAATGTCGATCTCGTCGCGCTTGACCAAAAACAGCAGCAAATCGAGCGGCCCTTCGAAGACCTCCAGCTTAACCTTGTAATCGATTTCCATGCGCGCGCCCGGAGTATATGTCAGCGGCGAACGAGTTAAAGCCCCCGGACAAAAAAAGCGTCCGCTTTAACGCTGATCGAGACAATCGCCCACCCGCATCGCCCATCCGCATCGCCCATCCGCATCGCCCATCCGCATCGCCCATCCGCATCGCCATCGCATCGCCAGTCGCATCGTCAGCCGCATCGTCAGCTGCATCGTCGCCGCATCGCAGCCGCATCGCAGCCGCAACTGCTGTTCCGAGACAACTTCGTCGAAGAACAGCATTCCTAAGCATGCATCGTAAGCGGCTTACGATGTGTCAGAAATAAACGCAGACCCCGCAAACATCGGGACGCAGGCGACACGGGGTGGAAAAGCTGCGCTGCGAGAACGACAGCTGCGCTGCGAGAACGACAGCTGCGCTGCGAGAACGACAGCTGCGCTGCGAGAACGACAGCTGCGTTGCGAGAACGAAAGCGGCGCTGCGAAAACGAAAGCGGCACAGCGAGGAAGAATGCCGCGCGAGACGGAAGAGATCAGAGCCGCATAGAGCGACCGCGGTGTAAGGAGACTTACTCGGTAGCCATCTTGCGATGGACCCAGACGCTGTTCACGATCCCGAGACCGAACATAATCATGAGGACGAAGGAACCGCTATAACTGATCAGTGGCAACGGAACACCCGTGATTGGGAGCATGGAAATCGTCATCCCGACGTTTTGAAAAATGTGCGTGAAAATGAGAGACGTGATTCCTATGACAAGAAGCAAACCAAACTGATCGCCCGCAAAAAAAGCGACGAAAAGACAGGTGAGCAACAAGAGTGCGAACGCGCCGATGAGAAATATTCCGCCGACGAAGCCCCATTGCTCGCCGATGGCGGAAAAGATGTAGTCGTTATGCACAGCCGTCGCCGGCAAGAAGCCCAGCTCGATCTGTGTGTTCGGCGCTTTGAAGCCTTTGCCGGCCCACCCGCCTGATCCGATAGCGATGAGCGACTGGTTGATGGCCCAGGCGGACCCTTGTTTGTCGATGTCAGGGTTAATGAAGGCCGTGATGCGCTCCTGTTGATACGGCTTCAGTCCCAGATTGATCGCGATCGGGATAAACGTCAGCCCGATCAGGATAATGCAGATGAGATATCGGATGGGCAGCCCGCCGACGAAAAGAAGCGCCATTAGAACCGGCGCCCAAATGATCGCCTCACCAAGATCAGGCTGCATCAGAATGAGCAGGCAGGGAGCTCCAACGATGACGCCGCACAAGAGCAGACGAAACATCGGATGAATCTGCCGAAACTGACTCAGGAAGAGCGCGAGCACCATAATGCCCGCGATAACAGCGAGCTGTGCCGGCTGAAAGTTGATCGGGCCCAGATGTAGCCAGCTCTTCGCTCCGTACACTTTGGTGCCCATGAATTTTGTGAGCACGAGAAAGAAAATTCCCGCGGCGTACAACGGGAGCGCTCCGAGACGAATCCAGTGATAATCCACCAGGCTCGTAACCATGAACGCGATCAGTCCGACCATGACCCAGTTGGCTTGCTTGCGCCAAAATTCCGACGCCACGGTGTCTTCGCGCATATAAGTGGCGCTGTAGATGGCGATGACGCCGAAAACCGCCAGCGCCAGCATGTTGGCCAAAAGAAGCCAGTTAAGGCCGAGCAGTTTGCGAAGGAACGGGGTCATTGACGGGTCGAAAAATACGCAATTTCAGCGTTTTTACAAAGGCCGGCACGACAACGGTGACAGGGCCGTTCGAATCCAGAAAGGACGTATCTAAACAACTATGGTTCAGTCACTTATCGTAAATCAGACTTTTTATCGGCCAACCTCTTGTGCCCTCTCTGAACGCCGCTTAAAATTTGGTATCTAACACTTAGTTCAAGGGTTGATATGGCAAAAAAGACTAAGCGAAAACTGGCGCATCCCACGCTGCCGATGCAGCGCCAGCTGAATTTTCAGCAGGAAGGGAGGCACTTCGATCTCCAGAAGATCTTCGACAAACTGAATCAGCGATATTTCCGCGGCCGCGTTCGCGATTACCAAGTGAAGTGGGGCCGGCGGCGAAAACAGCGTCCGAGAGAGTATTTCATCTTTGGCACCATCCAGGAAGAAGACCGCGTGATTCGCATCAATCCAGCCTTGGACCAGTCGTTCGTGCCGCTTTGGTTCCTGCAATACATTCTCTATCACGAAATGCTGCACTCGGTCGTTCCCGACGAAGAAATGCCGGGCGGTCGCCGCCGCGTGCACACCGACGAATTTAATCGGCGCGAAAAACAGTTTCGGAATTATGGGCGAGCCCGGCGCTGGGAAGAGGCGAATCTGGCGAAGTTCCTGCGCTAACGAATCTGACCGACGTTCAGCAAGTGTCCCGCGCCGAATCGGCGGCCAGGAAGAGAAGATCGTCGGCGGCGGATCATCAGGACCTAGCGCTGTTCCGAGCGGGGCGCGTTGCGCTGCTCAGACGGCAAGTCGGTCGTCGCTACGTTCTTTTTGATCAGGTACCAGAGGGTCGTGGCGAGCAGCAGGGAGATCAACTTCGCGCGCCAGTTGTTCAGGATCAGTCTCTTCATAAGTGCCATGCAAAAGAATTTCGGAAATGCGCTGCCGGAACGTCTCCGGACTAAAACTGCGTTCGATTCGTCGCCTATGACAGATTGAAATTCCGCCTGTCTCCTCCGAGACGACAATGGCGACTGCGTCCGATTCTTCGGTAATGCCAAGTCCGGCGCGATGCCGCAGGCCCAGGCTGCGGTCGAGCGTCTCTCGCTGGCTCACCGGAAAAATACAGGCCGCCGCGGCCACACGCCCATTTCGGATAATGACGCCACCATCGTGAAGCGCCGATTTGGGATGAAACAGGGTCAGCATTAGCTCGACCGAAAAATCGCCATCGATCGTGACGCCGGTTTCCTCATACACCCGGATAGAAGTATCCCGCTCGATCGCGATCAGGGCGCCGAATTGCTTGTTCGCCAACTGAGTAACCGCTTCAGCCAGGTCGTGCACTGTCTCGCGTTTCTCGCTCGTTAGGGAAAAAATCGGATGGCCACCAAGTTCGGCCAGGCCTCGGCGCAGCTCCGGCTGGAAGATAATGACCAGCGCAACCGCCAGAAAGACCGAGAAACTGCGCACGATCCAGCCGATGACCTCCAGGTGAAGCAGAGTCGAGATCAGGGTCAGGGTCAGGAAAACAATTGCCAGACCGGTCAACACCTTGGCCCCGCGCGTCCCGCGAAAATAAAGATATCCGTAGTAAATGACGACACTGAGGAGAGCGACTTCGAAAAGACTTCGCCAGCCGCGCAACCAAAGATGAAGAAGATCCTGTAGCATAACGCTGGAACTAAACTCTGTCGCCGTCGATCGCCTCCCGCTCTAAGACGCAGCGAGACATTGGCTGAGCGTTGGAAATTCGGCTCTGAGCAACGGCGTTTGTTAGGCGAAGCGCCTGCAAATTCTCGGCCACGTCGTGAACTCGAAGAACATCCGCCCCGCTCGAGCGCAGCAGAGCTGTCAGGGCAACGGTTCCGACGAGGGCATCATCCGGTGCCGGGCTCTCGATGATCTTCCGGAGAAAGGATTTGCGCGAAACGCCGACGACGATTGGCCGGTTTTCCACCCGCAATTGTCCAAGATTCCTCAACAACGCGAGATTGTGCTCCAGCGTTTTGCCAAATCCGATTCCCGGATCGAACGCGATGGCCATGGGGTCAACACCGCAATCTACGGCGCAGGCATATCGTTGTCGAAAAAAATTCGCGACTTCGCCAACGACATCGGAGTAATGCGGAGAATGTTGCATGGTCTTCGGTTCGCCTTTCATATGCATCAGCACGATTGCGGCCTTTCGTTGGGCAATCAGTGGAAGCATCTCCGGGTCCCTCCCGGCGGTAATGTCGTTAACCATGTCCGCACCCTCATCGAGAGCGGCTTCTGCGACTTCGGCCTTGCGCGTGTCGATCGAAATGAAAGCAGACACAGCCGGCCGCAGCTTGCGAATCACCGGAAGAACGCGCGCCATCTCTTCGGGCGCAGAAATGGAATCCGCGCCGGGACGGCTCGATTCGCCGCCAACATCGATAATGGCTGCGCCCAAACGCGCCATTTCCACTCCGTGAGCGATCGCCGCGGATTCATCCAGAAACCGGCCGCCATCGGAAAAGGAATCCGGCGTGACATTGAGAATACCCATGATGAGTCCGTCATCGGCGATATCCAGGACCTTGTCTCGGATTCGCCAAATTCGCTGACCCATCATTCTTTCAAACTAGCATTGAAACTCCGCCCCAGCACTCATCCTGCCGCTGCTGGAAGGCGCCGCGAAAGGTGAGCTTAGTGTTGCTGCCCCTTAAAAGAATCAAAGATCTCGCTTGGGCCGGCGGCTTTTCGTGCGAAGACTTGTCGCGACGGTGAAGACAGATTTGAAGGACCTTCGCGAATCGATCGCCCGCCTGATGGCGGATAAGAGCTACCAGCCGCTCGACCACGTCGAGATGTCGCGAAAGCTGGGACTGAACCAGAACCAACGGGTTCACCTCCGCAGAATCCTGCGCGAGATGGAACACGCCGGCGAAATCGCGAGGATTCGCAAGAATCGTTACGTCCTGCCGGATGAAGCCGATCTCGTTACCGGCACCCTGTCTATTCACCCCTCTGGCTTCGCCTTTTTGAATACCGGGAACGCCGACGGGAAAGATACCTTTGTCGCGGCCGAGAATACCGGGACTGCCATGAACGGCGATCGCGTTGTCGTTAGGATTACTCGCGGCGCCGATCATCCCAGCCGTAAAAACTATGCCCGCGCCGAAGGCCGGGTGATCCGGATCCTGGAACGGGCCAAAACCACCATCGTTGGAACCTTGAAACAGTCTCCGCGATTTTTCTGCGTGGTGCCGGACGATCCGCGGCTGATCCATAACGTCTACGTCCAGGTCCCTCCGGAAGCGCCTTCCGCGCGAAATGCGCGACCCGGAGACAAAGTGGTCGTGCAACTGGCGGAATGGGAATCGCGCCACACCAATCCGGAAGGTGAAATCATCGAAGTGCTCGGGAAAAGCGGAGCGCCGGGCATCGACATCATTTCGATCATTCGAAATTACGATCTCCCGACCGAATTCCCTAAAACGGTCATGGACGAGGCCGAGAACATCAGCCCAACGGTCGAGCCGCGTTCCATGAGCGGCCGGGTCGATCTGCGCGACAAATTCATCGTGACAATTGATCCCGATGACGCCAAAGACTTCGACGACGCCATCGATGTCGAACGTCTCGAAGGCAAAGGCTGGCGCCTCGGCGTTCACATTGCCGATGTTGGCGCGTATGTGACGCCCGGCAGCGCGCTCGATCGGGAAGCGCGCCGGCGCGGTAACAGCGTCTATCTCCCCGACCGGGTCATACCGATGCTGCCGGAACGTTTGAGCAACGGGGTCTGCAGTCTGAAACCTGACGTCGACCGGTTGACCCACTCCGCATTTATTGAATTCAACTCTGACGGCGCTGTCACCTCGGCTCGATTCGCGCGCACGATCATTCGCAGCGCGAAACGCCTGACTTACAAGGAGGCCTACGCAATTCTCCAGGCGCCGCCTCGCGATCGCCTTGGCCAGGCCCTCCATACCTCATGGACGCTCGCTTCCCTGCTGCGACGAAAACGATTTGCCCAGGGGTCGTTGGATCTCGATTTCCCGGAAGTGAAGGTGCGCCTCGATGCTCAGGGTCACCCCATCGCCCTGGAACGAATCGAGAATGATGAATCGCACCAGCTGATCGAGGAATTCATGCTCGCCGCCAACGAAGCCGTCGCACATGAATTAAAGAATCGCTCCATCCCGACAATTTATCGCGTTCATGAGGATCCCGATCCTGAAAAACTGGCGGAGTATCGCGAGCTGATTCTAAGCTACAACTACAAGGTCGGAGACCTGACGCAGCGGCGTGAGATTCAAAAACTCCTCGCGGCCATAAGAGGAAAACCTGAGGAACCCGCTTTGAAGGTCGGCCTTCTCAAGAGTCTGAAGCGCGCGCGCTATTTGCCTCAACCCCTTGGGCACTACGGATTGGCGAAAGTGAACTACCTGCATTTTACCAGTCCCATCCGTCGGTATGCGGATTTGATTGCACATCGATCGCTCGCCGGGGTGAAACAAACTCGCGTCTCCGGCATGGACATGGCCTCGCTCGCCACCCTGGCCCAGCATCTCTCCGACACCGAACGCAACGCGGCTGAAGCGGAGATGGAGGCCGTGAAGATGAAGAAGCTCGAGTTTTTTGAGCGACAGCTCACAGAGCGTAACCCGCAAGTTTTCCGGGCCATCATCATGGACGTGAAAAACTTTGGACTCGTGATCGAACTTCCCGATGCCCTGCTGACCGGTCTGATCCACGTCTCGTCGTTGCAGGACGATTTCTACCAATTCGATGCGGCGCAGCGCCGCCTGGTCGCACGCCGCTCCCGGAAGCGTTACTCAATCGGCGACCAACTGCAGGTTTTCGTCGCCCGGGTCGATCGATTCAAGCGACAGATCGATTTCGCGCTCGCGGACAACGTCGGGCGCCGCCCCGCAAGAAGCCAAAAACGCCGCTGACTTTTAACGCAAAAGACCTTCAAAAGCGGCTTAACGACCCCGTAAATTATCCTTCCCTTCTCGCGGCGACCCGATCAAACTCGCCCGTTTAGTAATGGATAACATCATCGAGGCAAGAGAACTCCAGATCGAGCGGAAGCACTTCCATGTGGAGTTCCGCGAAAACGATCGCGGCAAGTTCCTGCGAATTACCGAAGAGGCTCATGGCCGCCGGAATACCATTATCGTCCCCAGCACAGGGGTCGAAGAGTTTACGGCTGCAATCAGTGAAGTCCTGGCAGGCGCCGAAAGCGCTCACGCCTGAGTCCCCCTTCGGCAGGTCGCCTCTCCCAATCGAAGCGCGATCACACCGCGCGCGCATTGGTCACCTCGTTGACACCTACACTTCGGGAATTAGTGTGCGCTTCCCCAAGCCAAATCGATCCTGATTTTTATGCCTAAAACCACCAACCGACTTCGTTCCACTTCATCTCCCAAGCGCGCGGCCAAATCACGCAGTTCTGCCCAGCCCACGGGAAAGAAATCGAAGTACGTTTACTACTTTGGCGATGGAAAAGCCGACGGAGCGGGCAATATGAAAGCTCTTCTCGGCGGCAAAGGCGCCAACCTTGCTGAAATGACGCGGATCGGCCTGCCGGTTCCCCCCGGCTTCACGGTGACGACCGACGTCTGCACTTATTTTTACGGTCACAACCGGACCTATCCCTCCGCGATGCAGGCCCAGATTCGTGAGGGCGTCGAGCGCATGGAAAAAATCATGGGGACGAAATTTGGCGACACCAAAGCCATGCCTCTCCTGCTGGCAGTCCGTTCGGGAGCGCGTGATTCCATGCCCGGAATGATGGACACCATTTTGAATCTTGGCTTAAACGACGAGACCGTCGTCGCGGTCGCACGCGCGACCAAGAACGACCGCTTCGCGTGGGATTGCTATCGTCGCTTCATCCAGATGTATGGCGACGTCGTCATGGGCGTCCAAAAGACGCCTAACGAGGATCATGAGCCGTTCGAAACCGTGATTCACGAACTCAAGCACGAGCGCTACCACAAGGATATCGAGGACACCAATTTGAATATCGATGACCTCAAAGAGATGGTCATTCGCTTCAAGAAGCTCGTGAAAGAGCGGACCGGAAAGCAGTTCCCATCCGACCCGTGGCAGCAGCTTGAAGGATCCATCGGCGCCGTCTTCGGATCATGGATGAACGATCGCGCGATCGTTTATCGCCGAAAATATAACATCCCCCAGGAGTGGGGCACGGCGGTGAACGTTCAGGCCATGGTGTTCGGCAATACCGGCACGAATTCCGGATCGGGTGTCGCTTTCACGCGCGACCCGGCGACCGGCCGGAAGGTTTTCTACGGTGAATTCCTGATCAACGCCCAGGGTGAAGACGTTGTCGCTGGAGTGCGCACTCCCGAGCCGGTCGCGGATTTGAAGAAGCATCTGCCGAAGGCACTCGTCGAGCTGGAACGAATTCGCAAAGTCCTCGAATCGCATTTCAAGGATGTGCAGGACTTTGAGTTCACCATTCAGGACGGCAAAGTTTTCATGCTCCAGACTCGCAATGGTAAGCGAACCGGTGTCGCCGCCGTTAAATTCGCCTGCGACATGGTGCGTGAGAAGTTAATCGATTGGAAGACAGCGGTGAACCGGGTGCCGGCCGATCAGCTGGACCAGGTGCTCGCGCCGATCTTCGATCGCGAAGCGGTGCAAAAGGCTAAGGCGATCGCCACCGGTCTACCCGCCGGTCCCGGCGCTGCCACCGGCCGCGTCTACTTTAATGCCGATCGCGCGGCTCAAGCCGCCGCCAAAGGTGAAAAGGTCCTGCTTGTCCGCGTGGAAACGTCACCGGAAGATTTGCGCGGGATGATTGCCGCCGAAGGCATTCTAACTGCCCGCGGAGGTGTCTCCTCGCACGCTGCGCTGGTTGCGCGACAAATGGGCAAGGTCTGTGTTTGCGGCGCCGCAGCGCTCAACATCGACTACAAGGCTCGTACGATGGAAGTCGGCGGTACCGTTTACAAAGAAGGCGAAGACCATCTTTCAATCGATGGAACCAGCGGCACAGTTTACGCCGGCCAGTTGCCGACAGCGCCTTCCGAAATCGTTCAAGGACTTATCCACGGCGACAAGGTCGCGCAAAAAGGCGAGACCTACCGCAACTTCAATCAATTGATGGAGTGGTGCGCGAAGGCAACGCGCATGAGCGTTCGCACGAATGCCGATACCCCTGAGCAGGTGGAAAATGCCATCTCCTTTGGAGCTTCCGGCATCGGCCTCTGTCGAACCGAGCACATGTTTTTCGAGGGCGACCGAATCGACGCCATGCGTGAAATGATTTTGGCACGCAAGGAAGACGATCGTCAAAAAGCGCTAAAAAAACTTCTGCCTTACCAAAAGAGCGATTTCGCAGGAATCTTTAAGGCACTTGCCGGACGTCCCGCGACCATTCGCCTGCTGGATCCGCCTCTTCACGAATTTCTTCCGCAGGATCACGCCGCTCAAAGTGCCTTGGCCGACAAGATCGGCGTGAGCGCCGACGAGATTTCTCGCCGGGTCCATGAACTCCACGAGCAGAATCCCATGCTCGGTCACCGCGGATGCCGCCTCGGAATCTCCTACCCAGAAATCACCGAGATGCAGGCCCGCGCAATCTTCGAGGCCGCCGCGGAAGTACAGAAAAAAGGCGTGAAGGTATTGCCTGAGGTCATGATTCCGCTGGTCGGTTTCCGAAAGGAACTCGAGCTCCAGGTGGAGATCGTGCGTCGCGTGGCTGACGAGGTCATGAAGAAAACGAAGACGAAGATCAATTATCTTGTCGGAACCATGATCGAAGTGCCGCGTGGCGCGCTCACGGCCGACGAAATCGCCGAGACGGCCGAGTTTTTCAGCTTTGGAACTAATGACCTTACCCAGACTGCGCTCGGCATGAGTCGCGACGACAGCGGTTCGTTCCTGCCGCATTACGCCGAGCTGGAGATCGTGAAGGGCAACCCTTTCGCAGCCATCGACCAGGAAGGCGTCGGGCAACTCATGAAGATCGCGGTCGAAAAAGGCCAGCGCACCCGCCCCAAAATCAAACTCGGGATTTGCGGCGAACATGGTGGCGAACCCAGCAGCGTAAAATTCTGCCACAGGCTCGGACTCGATTACGTAAGCTGCAGTCCTTTCCGTGTGCCGATAGCGCGATTGGCGGCGGCTCAGGCCGCCTTGGCCGAATAGATAGACGAATGGGCCAAGCACCTCACCGGAGCGCTCTCCCGTGATCGGGCCTTAGTCTAAAGGTTGAATGACGCGAAAAAGCGCGACGTCCGCCCCGAAATCGGATTTCTCGAAGGCAATTCGCTCAAACCGATCGGTGCCCGTTGCGACCCAATTCTCGCCTTTTGGCAACCATTTTGCAGGCAGAGAATCCTCCGTGGCCATGTAGACCATGTAGCGGACGTTCTTCTGCTGCAGAAATGAATCGAAGATCGCGGCGTCGTTCCATGCTTGCGGCGGGACGTCGTGAGACTGCACAACCTTCTCCGCCGGCAAACCGGAGAGAACGCGAACAGACACATCGTCCGAAAAATAGCGAATTCCAGGTTCGTTAGTCTGTTCCATGGATTGCCTCAATGTTTGCGCAATTCGCTCGTGCGCGTGGAAATCCGCCAGCACCTTCGGAATGACCGAAAACTGACTCCGCGCTTCTGTGGCGCACAAAAAGACCACAATCAGAACGCCGGCGATACCAATCCAGCGCGGTCGCGAAAAATCGAGCAACAAACGCGATAACCACGCGAGCAAAGGCGCTCCGAGCACCAAAGCAAACAGCCCATATCGCGGCAGCCATACTGGTTGTCGTTTGGTTACGTAACCGAGGATCAGAAAGGAGAACAGGACCGCAAAATAGGAAGCCGTTGCCAATGCCCCCCAAAACTCTTTCCGTCGCCAACCGGCTTTAAACAGCAGGAAAAATCCCGCAACCAAACCGATGACGAAAAGAATTCTGTTGGCACCGAACATCAGCAGATCCAGATCACCCCGCACATCTGCAAAGGCGAAACCTCGGCGGGACGGATAAAATTCCATGTAGTGCTCGTGGTAGACGACGCGATCCTTGAAAAACGCGAACCAATCACCACGAGCCGCGTGGCTAACGACAAGCCAAAGCAAAGGCGGAGCGAGAAGCACGATCATGCCAATGACGCTTATTCGCTTCTCTTTGATGAACTGGAGCAGTGGTAGCAAGGGTATCAAGGCCCATCCTTCAACCCGAACGCCACCGGCAACGGCGGCCACAATCATCGCGGCCGTCCACTGATCGCGCAAAACGAACAGCAAACTCATCAACAACAGGCAGCCGAAGGGCACGTCCGTCATACAGGCCGACGAATAAAGAAGGTGAATCGGGCTTAACAGGACAAGAGCGAACGCAACACCTGCCAGTGAAATAGAATTCGTCAGCCGAAGCGAAACCGCAAACGTGAGAACGCAGGCTGCCGCCCCGCAGAGCCCGGAAAGGATCTCACCCGCAAGCAACGGATGATGGAGCCACAGGTTCGGAATCGCGGCCGCCAACTGAAAGAGCGGCAGCCAGAACCCATAGAGATGCGAAAAACTGAAGGTGCCTGCCGCGATCTCGCTGCTGAAGCGAGCGATCGTTTCGGCATCTGAAAATCCGTCCTGTTCCGCCGTGGGAAAATACCACACCCCCCACAACCGGACCGCCAACGCAATCACCCAGACGGCCGACCAGAAAAGAGGAGAAATTCGGCCGTTACCGTTTGGTCGCATCCCGATAGGCCAGCCAGGCGTTCCACGCGCGTTCCCAGTTCTGTTTCTCACCCCATGCGCGAGCTTCGAGAACGTGGAAATATGCCGGCGCGCTCGGCCGTTCCGTGAAATGCCGAGCCGTAACCAATGCGTCGTCCACTCGACCCATCTTCATCTGCTCCCGATAAAGGGAATACCCGGCCGCGAAGTTGTCTGGGTTCGAGTAATAGCGCTTTTGCAGTTCTTCGAGCGAACCGTCTCCATTCAGACGCGGCATCGCGACAGCATCGCCATATTCTTCGATCAACTTGCACGCCGTCTTGAAATCGTTCTTTGAAGCGTCAAGCTTGGCCACACCCAGCCAGGCGTAGGGCATCCACTTTGGATAGACCTGAATCTGTCGTGTCAGTTCTTCCAAATCGCCCTTCTCAGCCCAGAGCGAGAAAAAGGCGAATTTCTCTGCTTCCGTGAGCGTCCTGAGATCCGGGTCAGTCTGCAGAAAACGCTTCAGCTCCTGGTCGAACCGTGGCCCCTTCACCCGACTGAGATAGGCCAAAACAAGGTCATGCTGCGTTACCCCGACCTCCTGAAGAATTCGGCCGACCTCAGGATTATCGATCGCCGCCTTGTCGAGCATGCCCGCGTAAAGATTGAAGCGGTGTAATTCTGTTTGGGTGCGGCGAAGAGCTTCGCGCCAGGCTGTTCCCGCGTAAACCGGCTGGAACGGCAGCCAGGCGTATCCTTCGGCCAGGGGAACTTCGTAGGAGGTTGGTTCGAGAAAGCGCGCCCGGCGAAAATCATCCACCGCCGGCTGTTCTTTGCGGGCCGCGACTTCCGCGAGCGCGCGCGCGAAATAAAGCTGCCAATCGAGAGGCGCAGAATCCAACCCGCGCGTGTTGAGCGAAATGGCCTCCTCAAAATTGCGGCTACTGATTGCCGCGGGTGCGAGTTGTTTTACAACCGAGGCACAGACAGAACCAGGAAGCAGTTCCTGCTTCTTGATCGCTACGGTCCACGTAATCCCGCAGATCAATAATCCCAGTCCGATTACTCGGAAAAAGATCATGATCACCACACTTCGCTTGAACGGAAGCGGCCGATGAAGCGCCGCACCCAGCAGGAGAAGCGCGGCGTAGGCTGTCCCGACACGGTGACCCGAGACATCGATCAAACCGTGCGCCGCAAAACACAAGGCACCAATCAGAGCAGCCAGACGAAAACGCTGGTTGGTCGCTTCGGCGAGCGGCAAAACGCGCCTCATCAAAAGGCCGGCGCCGACCAGCGTGACCAGAATTGCCGGCCAGCCAAGCTCCGACCACATCCAGATCCAGTCGCTCTCGGGATGCAAGGCGCGAGTCTGGGCAATCGACGCCTGCCGGAAAGTCGCAAAGACCGGCTCAAAGTTCCCCAGACCCACGCCACACCAGGGCGATGCGCGGATCATATCGAATGCGTCGTGGAAAATTTTCCACCGAAAGTCGGCGAACGCCCTGGCGTCGCCGGACTGCAGAATATGAAAGCGTTCCACGGTCGATCCGCCAAAGACGAGAAGCGCAGTGAGAAGAAGGAGCAGGAAGGAGGCGGCCAGGGCCAGGCGGGCTTGCGAACGGACGCGAAGGGCCACGACCGCAATCCACAAGGCGCTCCCGGCGACGAGAATAATGACTCCGGCGCGTGAATAATTGAGGATGATCGCGGCGGTCAATATGCCGAGCCCGAGGAGCCAGACGACCCAGCGTTTCCTCCCATGCCGCATGTCATCCTGCCCACAGGCCAGGAGAACAATGGCCGTTATGCCAAAAAGATCGCCGGTCTGATTTCGATTCGGGAATGGACCGAACCCTCGGGCGTTGATCCAGAAGGAGGGACTGAGATGCGCGAGGTAGAAAACGATCGAAAGCGCGGCAATAAAGACGATACCGGTCACAAACACGCGCAGTTGAACGCGCACCCCTCGAAGATCCAGTTCCTGCGTGCTCGTTAGGTAAAGCCAGCTGATCCCGGCAACCATACTGATCAGACACGTTAGGCTGACCCAGGGCTGCGCTGAGAGCGTTTGGGGCAGGGCGATTCCGAAATCACCGACCAGAACAGATCGCCAGGATGGCAAAAAGAACCAGCCTGCCGGCAGAAAGGCGACCGCCCCAATACCGACAAAAAGGACGAGCATGAGGTTGGTGGCCAGGCCCAGGGAGACGCGCGGCGGCCGAACTAGAAGCAGCAGTCCAAGGAGGCCGACCACGATGCCCTCGGCCCATTTCTGGGTGGCACCGCCCAGGAAACAGGCCAGTACCGGGAGGAGCGCGATGATAATGCCGCCGCGCCCATACCCGTTGGAGCGGGTTCGTCGAGATGGAGACTGGGTTGGGTCGGGATTTTGCATCAGGCGGGAAGGACTACCCATGGTATGGGAATCGCTATTTTAGAGCAAAGAGAGTTACACTGGTCGGCGGTGGCACGTGAACGCGTATTTTAGCACGAGTTGAAGGACGGCAGCCATCGCGTAATCTCCACTGGCCGCACCTGCGATAAATAATGGTTACGCAACGCACGGAAGGTCTTTCCCGTCTTTTCCTGCTCTGCCAGATCGTCATGGTGGCCGTGCTCTTCTGGCTCGGCGTCTGGGTCATGGTGACCTTCTACTCACCGGGGGCTGAACTTACCTGGCGGCGTTACAGCATCTACTGCGGCGTTCTCGTTCTCGGGATGACGCTCGAGGCACTGACTCGATCAAAGAATTATTTCATGCAGAACGAACTGCTGCGCCCGCATCGCCTCAGCCTCCGGCAAACTGTGGCCAGCATCGGGTTGCTCGTCATTTACCTCGTCGCGACCAAGGATGCCTTCATTTCGCGTATCTTTTTCTTCAACTTCGTTCCGTGGCTCTACGTCGCCTTTCTGTTTTCGCATTCCTATCTGCCCGGTCTTCTCGCGCGCACCATATTCCGTCGCGAAGAGAAAACATTGCTCGTCGGCTCAACCCAGAAGGCGCTGCTCCTTGGCGATTGGCTGCGCCGCAAGTCGGAGATCGGTCTTCACACAGTCGGGCTGATATCAGACGACACCGGCACTAACAATGACAGTGGTATCCCAATTCTTGGATCGCAGGTCCAGTTGGAAAAGGTGATCCAAGAACAAGGAATCACCCAGGTTATCCTGCTCGAATTTCCCCTACTCACCCCGGCGAACCAGGCCGTCATCGGCACCTGCGACCAGCTCGGAGTGCGTTTGTTCATCCTGAGCGATCTCGAGGAACGACTTCGTCATGCCGTCACCTTTTTCGAGGATGGCGGGTTCCGCTTCATGGGGTTGCGCGAGGAGCCGCTGGAAAATCCTCTGAACCGCGTCCTTAAGCGCACCATCGATCTGGCGATTTCGATACCGGTCATGATTCTCGTCTTTCCTTTCGTCGCACTGATCGTGTTCATCGCCCAGCGGCTGCAATCGCCCGGTCCACTCTTCCATGTGCAGGACCGTGCCGGTATGCAAAATCGCCATTTCAAGATCTACAAATTCAGAACCATGCGGACCGATCACAACGAATTGACCCGCCAGGCCTCTTCCCTGGACGCCCGCGTTTACCCGATGGGCAAATGGTTTCGAAAGCTGAGCCTGGATGAAATTCCACAGTTCTGGAATGTTTTGTTAGGCGATATGAGCGTCGTCGGCCCACGTCCACACCTGATCGAGCATAATAAGCAGTTCGCCAGGCTGATGGAGAATTACCACGTTCGGGCCTTCATCAAACCAGGCATCACCGGCCTCGCGCAGGTTCGTGGATTTCGTGGCGAAGCCCGTGACAATTCGGATATTGAGAACCGCGTGACCTGCGATATCGAATACCTGGAGAACTGGAACATCTCGCTCGAGTTCGGCATTATTTTGCGCACCTTTGCGCAATTGGTCGCCCCGCCGCGGTCGGCTTACTAACCTACCGCGTCACGAGACGGGTCAGGAAATAAGCTCCTGCATCTGGGCGAGGAATTTCTTCTGCACGCGACGGCGTTCGAACTTCTCGACATAACGCCGCCCAGACTTTCCCCACTCGCTCAGTTTCGCGGGATCTCGCGCCAGCGCAGACAAAACATCCGCCAGCTCACGCGGTCGACCCGGAGGCACATTGATGCCACAGCCACCCAGGCGAACCGCGTTGGCCAGAGCGCTCTCCTCGTCGGCCACCGTGACCACAGGACAGAAGTGAGCCGCGATCATCAAGAGCTTGCTCGGGAAGAAAGCATTTCCGGCGCGCGCCTGCTGAGTGATAAAGCAGACGTCCGCGTCAACGAGCAATTGCGCGTAGGCCGCATCCGGCTGCAAAGGGAGCAGCAGGACATTCCCGAGCCGGCGTTGGCTAATATTGGTCTCGATCGATGGCCGCGCCGCGCCATCGCCACAAATCAAAAAATGAATGTTTTGCTCGGAGCGAAGCAACTCCGCCGCCTCGACCAAAATGTCCAGCCCCTGTTTCACACCCATATTACCGGAGTAGACAGCCAGGAAATCATCCGGCGCGATCCCCTGCGCTTTTCGAAATTCACCGCGGCTCGGGATCTCAGATTCTTCCGGAATAACGACACTGTCCTGATAGAGGATGAGCTTTTCTTCGGGCACCCCTTTGCTCCGAAATGCGTCGATGACCTCCTCACTCAGGCTGCAAACGCGGGCCGCCTTTTTGTAAGCAAAGGATTCGAGCCAATAAAGCGCGCGCGTGAACCAGCTTTGGCGCAGCATGCCCAACCCCACGGCCGCGTCCGGTTGCAAATCTTTCACGTGGAAAACAAAAGGGGCGCCCTTCAGCCTCGAAACAAACCAGGCGCTCAGGCCAAGTATGAGCGGCGGCGATACCACCACATAAACGTCCGGTTTGCGGAGCCCGAGAATACGCAGTGTCGAAGTCAGCGCGAAAGTCGCCTCATGAATGATGCGTTTCAGGGCAGTGACGCGTTCAGGCACGTAGTGCCAGCAGCGATGCACGGGAACGGCATGGAGAACATCTGTCCGGAACAACCTCCTCCCGTCTCCTGGCCGCTTTTTCCACTCCGGATAGTAGGCAAACGTTGTGACCATCTCGACATCGTGACCGGCGCGCTTGGCAAATTCGCATAAGGCCACGTTGTGCGGCGCAATGCCGACCACTTCGGGCGCGTAGTTGATTCCCCAAACGAGCAGCCGCATGGCCATCAGGTGCGCGACGATTCCGCGCCGCGCCCGAGCTCATATGTTTTCACGACGCAGAGAAACTCGTATGTCGCGTGCAGTCGAGCAAAGTAATAGCCCGCGCGCCCATCCAGAAATCCCCGTTGCCAGACGAAAATGTAAAGAAAACGCAGTAGCGGCCGAAAAGGCAGATGCTGGGAAAGTAATTTTAGACGTCTCCGAGCACCAACTCGCCCGTGGCTCAATGATCCGGCGCTTTGTTTCAGGTAACCGTCAACCGCCACCCGCGCTTCCCAATTGGAATAACGATTGTGCTTCTCGAGAAAGACCTCCACGGATGGAAACGCATAATGATCCATCTCAGACCGCAGGCGCGCGGTCGGTCCCTTCACGACGACATGCTCGTGGACTTCATTGTCACCGCTATTCGTCTCCGCTTCGGTGAGTTTTTCGTATCGGCCTAACGAATGCCGGAACAAGCGAAGATTCCAATTCGGGTAATAGGAATGCTTCAACCATCGCCCAAGGAAAAAAAAGCGTCGATTGATCCAATACCCGGTGACTTCGCCGGCCTTTTCAATGGCGCCGCCGACCTCCGTGCCGGCCTCCGGGGGCAAGACCTCGTCGGCATCAAGGATCAAAACCCATTCGTGACGGAACGGGAGATTCTCCAGGGCCCAGTTTTTCTTTTTCGGCCAGGTCCCGTTGAATTCGAACTGCACGACCTTGGCGCCACGCTCTTCGGCGATGCGAATTGAGTCGTCTGTGCTGTGCGAGTCGACCACGAAAATCTCGTCGGCCCATGAAACCGAATCCAAACAACGCGGAAGATTTCCGGCTTCGTTCCTGATCGGAACGAGCACCGAGACCGGGACTTTCAATTGTGCCGTCCCCCCTTCGTGATTTGCACGGCCACGGTACAGAGGCGTTTGATCAGCCAATCCTTGGTCAGAAAATCAGGGACCCCGATGGAATGAGGCGTAAAAATGGCGTTGTGGTTAGCGGCCCAAATCTTCAAATCACGCAAGGAAACCCAGTGAACTGCATCTGAGTCGACATAAAACGGCTGGTGGAAGGCCGCCAAGTCGGTCTGAATCAAAAACTGCGGCCTTCGCACAAAGAGAGCCACCAGTCGCGCCCATCCGGCGCGGATGGCAAATTTCAATTTCGCCAACCGTGGCAGGTGACGCGCCGAAGGACAGAGATAGCCCGGCAAGTCATAACGCGGCGAGAAGATGAAAAGATCGGCGTCTTCAGATAAAAGGCTCCAAAGTTTTTCGAGGTGAGTCGCAGGATCGGTCACGTGTTCCAGGACGTAGGTGGAAAAAATGATGTCGTAGTCACCGGGCAAGTTCGCGCTCAAGACATCGCCGAAAAAGGATTCGTCCGCTTCGTCCCTCAACCAATCCTCGTTGTAGTGGGTTACGTCGTGCGCGTGAAATTCAACTGCGGAACGAAGACCCTTTTCGGCGAGATATCGAGGAAAGCCAGTTCGACCAGCCCCCACCTCCAGAACGCGGAGGCGCGATTTTTCCCGCAGCCGTTTTCGGATGCAGCGGATCACATGCTCCCAGCAGTTAGGTTGATCGCTCGGAGCCTGAAAGGCGGTGTAATCAGGAGCTGCGCTATAGAACTGATCGAGTTGTTCCCGAAGATCCCGGTGCGCTTCTTTAGAAAGTTTTTGATAAGGGAGCAGCTGCGCCTTCATGTCTTTTGCGCAGCTCGGGCGGGATTTCCAACCACGACGGCGCCGGTCGGCACATCTTTTGTCACCACGCTGCACGCTCCAACAATCGCTCCCTCTCCGATGGTAATTCCCGGCATAACGAACGCACGCGCACCGACAAAGGCGCGCGCACCGATAGTGATTTTAGCGGTGAGCAAAGGGAGCGCCGGATCGTCGAACTGGTGCGTGCCGCTACAAAGATATGCTTCCTGGGCGACAATAGCGCGTTCGTGGATCTCGATCTCGCCGAGTGAATACGCGTTCGCACGGTCGCCGAGACAGGCGCCATCGTGCAGGGTTAGATTCCAGGGAATGGCGATCCGCGCGCGCTGGTGCACGAAAGGATGGCCATGAATCTTGGCGTCGAAAACGCGCAACCAGAAGAGTCGCCATTCGTTCAACGGCTTCGGTGTCCATGCGCAAAAAACGCACCAGCAAAATTCCCACATCGTTCGCAGGACCCTTTGGCTCATGGACCAGGGCGAGTCGTCGGGGGATTTCTGGCCGGGGTTAACGATTTGTGGTTCCGCCATGGCAAAAATTCTATGCCGACACTTACTCTCCCGGCGCTCCGGGCCGCGTCGTGACAGATGCTGAAGGTGGGGTCTCCTCTAATACGGATTGGAAGTCGGTCAAAAAAGAATCGGCTACCCGACTCACAGAGTAGTCAGATGACCGACGATAGCCATTGTCGGCTACTCGTTCGAGCAACGATTCATCCGCCACAAGTTGTTGCATTTTCTGGCCCAAGGCCGCGGTCGGGTTGGCGGCCCGACGATCGAAGACAAATCCTGTTTCGTCCTGGCGCACAAAATCTTTGAAGCAGTCGAGATCCGACACAAGGACCGCGCATCCATGCGTCATCGCCTCCAAGGGCGCCAGTCCAAAAGATTCGCCACGCTCAGCCAGCGAAGGATAAACGAAAAGGCGGGCACTGCCAAAGATGGACTCCAATCGCGCGGTTTCAAAAACGGGGCCAGTAAAGGCGACCTGCAGAGGTGCGTTCTGAGCCGCTTTTTTCAAGGACGCAAGATACGCGCACCCCCCCCCGCCCAGCCTCGCTTCCGCAGGTCCAACGATCATGAGCTTCCAGTCAGCAAAAACGGTACGAGCGCCGGCAACGAACGCTTCGACGAGCAGGTGCACGCCTTTCTCGGGATGCAGGCGTCCGACGAAGAGGATGATCTTTTCACGGCCGTCGAGAGGTTCGGGCGGAGCGGTCGTGATCGAGGGCGGCGCCGGATTTGGAACGACTGCCGTTTTCGAAGCAAGCGCAGGAGCCTGCAAGGCGATGGCCTGCGCAACCGCGGTGGAAGGCGCCTGCAGTCGCGCCGCTCTTTTGTAAAAGCGCATTTGACCCTTCGGGAATCGAGCGACGTGGACATATATTTTTCCCCTGCTCGCATCTCGCAGCAGGATGGGCAGCCAGAAGGTGTTCGTGACAATGATGTCAGCCTTCGGCAAGACCGTTAACGTTCGAAGCGAATAAATCAGATCAAGAACCTTCAACCAAATGAGAGACCGCGGCGTATCGAATCCTCGCACCCTCAGGTGGCGCACACCGTCCATCGTCTGTTCGCGCGGAAGATCTCCGACAGCGCGCGAGATCATGACCACTTCATGGCCTCGTCTGAAAAACTCTGTCGCCAGACTGAGCCAGACCTTCTCGATCGCGCCACCCATGGTTGTGGGAACCGGTAGAAACGCCCCAAGAACAATCGTGATTCTCATTAGGGGCGCCTGAATTTTGACAGCACGGTCACAAGCGATTCAACCGCCCTATCGATGTGAAATCTCTCGGCAAAACACCGCCGTGCGTTCTCCGTCATTTCCCTGCGCTCGTCTGCGTCTGTGCCTAACCAGCGCTCGATCAAGCGCCTCGTCCCCTCAAGCGTATCGTCTTCGGCGAAGCCGGCCTTGTCGTCCACGATCTCGCGCCAGATATTGACCTTGTTGGAAATCAGAACTGGCGTTCCACAGGCGAGGGCCTCGGCAACGGCAATTCCGAAATTCTCCTGATGAGAGGGCAGAATAAATGCCTCGGCCGCGGCAAAGGCGCCCCACTTCAATTCGCCCTCCAGCATTCCAGTGAAGCAGACGGGAATCTCTTCCTCATTTTCTTCCCGGAAAGCCGAACGTAAGATCCGCCGGAGTTGGAGGAGATAACCAGGGTCGCCCGGGCCCGCCAGGACAAGGTGAAGATTTCCTGCAGGACCTCGCGCGTGGCGAACAGATGCAAAGGCGTTCAGCAGAAGGTCGCACCCCTTTTTTGTATGCAGCCGGCCAAGAAAAAGCACGATGCGCTTGCCGCGAAGCACTGGAAAAGACTGCAGGAATCGTTCTCGCGCTGTTGTCAGATCGACCTTCGGTGGCGCGGTGCCGTAGGCCACGACCTCTTCAGTCCAAGGACCATGAAAAAATGAGCGATGCGCCTGCGCTCGCTCCTCTTCCGAGGTAAAGAGGACAGCGCGCGCGGAGCGCAGGACACGAGACTCCATTGGCCAGTAGAGCATTTTCTTCAGGTGCTTGAGCGGATATCGGCGGGCGAACCAGGGATCCAGCATTCCGTGAGGAAAAACGAAGTACGGCGTTGCCGAATCCCTCAGCCCCCGCCATGCGGCAACGCCGAGATACTGCCAGACCCCATGAATGAGCACGGCATCAAAGGAATCGCGACGCTCCCGTATCCAGGGGGCCAGTCGTGAAGAGTAACCGTATCCATCGGAAGGGCCTAACGGGTGAACCGGAAAGGGAATTTCCCGCAGCCAGTCTGCTCCGGCTGCGTCCAGTGTGACCACCTCGACCTCATGCCCGCGTGCTCGAAGGGCCGCGGATGATTGCCTGACCGATTCGATCGGGCCACCCACCGCCGGATTAAGCGTGTGAATCGCTCGAAGTATCCTCATCTGAACGCCACCGCCGCTGACTGGCCCGTCGACTAAGAATCCGATGAACCATTCGTTAGGCCGCTTTTGCGATTGGAGTCATGAAGCCGTTCTGCGTAGGGCGACCTTTTCGGCAAGCGCACCGCCTTCTCGACTTCAGGTTCTTCATCGACGGACTGCGTTTCGCTCGAATTCAGCGCGGCCAAACAGAGACCATTGAGGACAACGGCAAATCCCAGGATGGTAGGTTGACCAAAGGAACCGTTGAGAAGCGGGAAAAATCCGGTGCCGAAAAGAAAAATCGGCAGGATTTGCCCGTGACTCACGGCCCTCATGGAGAGGTAACCGATTCGACAGGCCAGGACCGTTCGCCAAAGGAGAAATGCCAGACCGAGGACCGGTCCGCTTTCCAGTAGTACGCGGGACCATTCGTTCTCCGCCAGGAGAAAGGTGGCGCGACCAACAAGGAAGCGAGCCGCACCATTCGTTCCGACTCCGAGACCGTAACCGACGACAGGAATTCGATCGAGCGCCATGAATGGCTCGGTAAACCCGCTGAAGGTTCGGCTGATCAAACCACCGGCAATCGCACTATCTGCCACATCGCCCTCCTCGGTGAAACGTTGTGTCAGAACCTCAACGCCTTCACGAAAAATAGGCAGATGGCTGATTCCCCACCCGATCACCAAAACCAGGAGCAAATTTCGCCCAAACTTGTTCAGAGCCGCAGGTTGCAGAAGCAGAATGACCGAGAGTGTTGCGACAACAAGGCCAACCGCCAGTACGGCAGCACGACTCCCAGATACGACGATGCCGGTAAGAAGGGAGAGACCCGAAGCCACCAGGAACCACAAGGGATACTTCACACGGCCAAGGATGGCATCGAGAAGGAACGCCGCTGACGCTGTCACGTAGGAAATCGCGCCGGAGATGAACGAAAACAGCCCCGGCGGTCGAATTTTTCCACCACTGGTTTGAATCTGTTGGCCTTCACCAATTCCTGCAGCGCGATTAATGAAAGACTCGGGAGATGAGCGAAATTGGAGGGCCATCAGGATACCCATCGGTATCATGCCTAACAATGTCCACCAGCCGATACGCTTGACGTCGTCAATATTGAACACCGCCGGCAAAACGAAGATTAGCGGCAAGTGCAGGAAATCTGACCGAAAACCGTAAGCCGTTACCAGAGCGACGACCGTCGGAGAGAAATAGGGCTCGAGCACAAGGAATCCGGCCACGACCGACGGCAGGGCAATCAGCCAAAGCCAAAGCAAAAACCAATTTCGCGGATAAACGCGCCCGGCGATCGCCATGACGTAAATCAGGATGACGACGGGATCGCGAATGATAAGCAGAGGGTTGGAGAGTTGGGGGAGAATCCACTTCCTCAGGGCCCCTTCTGTCAGCAGGAGAAACAGGTAGAGGTAAATCAGCCAGCGCAGGCCGCGCATGATTCTTTCATGCCATTGCACAGCCGTGGAAGTCGCCATTGAGAGGCGAGCACTGGCTGGAGTCATTGGAGAGCGCATATGGGACGGCTTCATCCCATCAAGGCCCGTGCCAAGGAAGCGATTTGCTGGCGGTAGATTTCCCATTGCCTCGCTTTCGCCTTCTGGCGGGCTGCTTCTTTCATGCCGGCCAGCACTGTCGCGTCGCTCCGCAGGAAATCCAACTTCTCCTCGATGGCGGCAGCCGACCGGATCGGCACTATGAAACCGTCGAGTCCGTCGGAGATCAGATCCGGGCCGGCGGTATTGGGCGTTGTGATGACCACCAAGCCCTGCGCCATTGCTTCGGTAATCACGAGTCCAAAACCTTCGTGCAGGGACGGAAACACCAGAACATCGTGACGCGCCATTTCCTCCAGAAGCACGTCGTGCGGGAGCGACGGCAACCAGCGGTACCGGTTTAGCACGTTCGGCGGTGGCATAAACGGGCTGACACGCCTTCCAATCAAGGTCAATTCAACATGGCCCTCGAGACGTGAAATTGCGTCCAACAAATAGGAGATACCTTTCGCCTGGGTGAGTGCACCGACAAACAGAACACGCAATTGAGAACCTGCCGCCGGAGTATTCGTCCGTTCCCGAACGGGCGGCGCTCCATAGGGAACGACTTCTACTCTTTGTTTCAGGTTGACGGCTTCGAGCAAAGTCTGTTTCGAGAACGTGCTCGCGACGACGATCAAGTCCGCCATAGCCAACTCCTGATCCTTACGCTGCAATTTTCCCGGGCTATCGCCTAACGAAGACAAGGTGCAGGCCCATTCCGGCGAGAGAAGGGCCTCTTCAGCCTGCAGTTGCCGGACTTTTCCAAAGTAGGCTGTCGGATGGTCGTAAATGCAGCGCAAACCAAGTTTTCTGGCGGCGCGGAAAGATTCGAGGGCCCCATCGTCATAGGCCCAGATCGCCCGCAAATCTTCGACCTGCGAAAGGCGCGCGGCCACTTTGCGGTCTAACGAGTGATAAATCGTGTCGATCGAAAACGGCCCGGTTTCGTGACGTGTAAAAAGACTCAGCCCGAGCTGGCCCGAGAGGAGTCGACCCCATTCGCGCAGAGAAGAGGAGGTGCGAACGAAGGGCACAACACCGGAAGGAAAAGAACGTCTCCGGAGTTCGTTTTGGATTCGTTCAGAAAAAGAAAAACAACGATCCAAAAGACCCTGCTGCTTCCAGTTCAGGCTGGTCCAAAACTCCCGGAGAAGCCCCGCCTCCGCAAGAGCCAGAGCAGTTTGGCGGACGTTCTGGTTGGCCGTCGGATGAGAAAGAATAATCACGCCAGCTTGGATTGGAAGAGATCGAGATAGCGCTCCGCGATCACGCGCGGTTGAAAATTGGCGAGATGGGCGGCCGCCGCGCCGAGAAATCGGTCGTGCTCAGAGGGCATGCGCAGCAATTTCTCCAGGATGTCTGCCAGCGCCTTCGCGCCCCCGTTAGGAAATGTGAGCCCGCAGGAGCCGATTGCTTCCGGCAAACCTCCGCCTTCCGATCCGACGACGAGGCAGCCACAGGCTATCCCTTCGAGCGCCACCACACCGAAGGGCTCCTGGTAGCGCGATGGTAGCACTAGAATCTTGTGCTTGTTGAAAGTCTTCGCGAGCCCCGCGCCCATTTGCGGGCCTGTGAAAGTCACCTGCCCCCCCAGGCCCAGGGCGACCGCGAGTTTCTGCATCCCATCAAGCATCGGACCCCCGCCAACGATCGTAAGAAAAGGACGCAGTGCGCGATTTCCCAGTTCCTTCAAAGCCTCAAGCAGAATATCCAGGCCTTTTTCTGCAACCAAACGTCCGACAAAAAGCAGTTCGCCGGACCGCGCATCTCGCGGCGTCTCAAGCCTGAAGACGCGAGCGTCATATGGATTTGCAATCACAAGCGGCCTCTTGTCGAAACAATCGGCGATGAATCGACTGATCGCGACCTCCGTGAGCCGCCCGGCGACTGCGCGTTTCAGTCGCAGTGCGCCATCCAAGCCAGAAGGACGTCGACAATAGGAGCCCTGATGAGTCACAACCACTGGACGTGGCCGGACCACGACTGGCCAGAGCGTTCGAAGGCTCAAGTTGTTCTGCCAGAGAATGTCATGCTGCTTGATAAGGTCCAAAAGGTGTCCAGCGGAAGGTTGCCTGACGATCTCGAATCCTTCCTCTTGCTGACCCGGCGTTTGCGTCACCACCGTGACCTGATTCCCAGCTGCGGCGAACTCCTGAGCGAGAAGATTACTGACAGTCTCGATCCCTCCAAGACTCGGCGCGAAGGCGTGCGATGAGATTAAGATTCTCATCGAAACCGGGGCGGACCGAAACGCCCCATGAAGTAATCACCGACCGCGCGAAAACGCGCCTTGGCCGAAAAGGCGGTTTCCGAATTGCGCGCAAAAGAAAGACGAACCGTGTTCACCAAAAGCAGGAACGCACGCATTGTCGCCGCTATTGATCCGAAATAGTCGTGCACCAGCAACAGGGAATTCCGGCCAAACAAATAACTCCGCCAGGCGCTCGGAGTTGTGGTCCCGGGATTGATCACAAGCGCACCCCAAACCATGACGACTTTCCAGTTCTTTCGCACGGCCCGCGCTCCCAATTCGTGCTCGTCGCCGTAGGCGAAGTAGCGTTCATCAAAGAACCCGATTTCGTTAAGGCATTCACGACGCACGATCATGAGCGTACCGTGCGGAACATCGATGCTTTGGACGCCGCCACGCGCAAGCGGTCGACCATGCTTGAGCTGCACCCCGCGAATCGCCGAAAAATGGGGGACGCTCTCATCCGGATATTGGGGACAAGCAATACCGATCCGTGGGTCCGAGTCCATCACTGTGGCAAGCATTGAGACACAATCAGGCGAGGGAGATGCGTCGTGGGCACTGATCAAACAATAAGAATTTGAGGCGGACTCCAGCCAGGTGCGCAAAGCCACATTAATGGCGGGGCCCCAGCCCTTGTTTTCCGGTAACCTGATCACTTCGGCTAACGATCCGGTTTCGGCTCTCAGCGTCTCGCAAGCTTCGGGGTCCGAATTATTATCGATCACAGTCACCTTCAAGGGAACACCCTGCTCAAGAAAGGCGCGGACGGTTGCGGCGCATTCCCTGGGCCGATTCCAATGAATGACAAACAAGCTAAGCGGCTCAGCGTTTCGTCGCATAGCAGATCACTTCTTCTCCCGCGCCCGGAATGCAGGAGAATAGCGCAGCCAGCGCGCTCGCTTTGATTTTGAACATCGGTGAATCAGAAATGGCACCTACTTTGCCACGGGTGGCGATGCTCAGACTCTCCTTGAAATCCCAATAAAATCGCCGCATCGACGTTTTCGTTTGGACCTCAAACCCAAGAGGCTCCAGCATCAATCGATAGGCCGATGTTGTCGGCAGAAAAAGATGCCGGGGCGGGTCAAGCGCGTACCATTTGTTTCCAAATAATCGCCGTGACATTCCCAACGGATTCGGAGAAATGCTGACGAGGACTCCGCCGGGTTTTAGAGCGCGCTCCAGGATTGCAAAAACCTTTCGAGGATCGAAAAAATGTTCGGCTACATGCGTCATGGTGATGGCATCGAAGGAGGCTGGAGCAAGCGTAACGTTTTCGACTTTGCCCTGATGTATCTTCAAACCGCGATCAATCGCGCGCTGCGCCGCCACGGGGTCGACTTCGATTCCCTGCACCTCCCAACCGAGACGTTGCATCCACTCCATGAGAGCGCCATTGCCACAACCGACATCCAGTAGTCTTCCGCCGGCTTTCTTGGTCAGGAATCGCACGGAATAACCTGCCTTCCTCCACAGGAATGGACTTAGGAAGCGACCGAGCCACACGCCTGCGCGCCGATCGGCCTGTTGTTCCAACGAATCATAGGCGAATCTTCGCTGAAGCGCGGAAAGTTTCGCCGACGCGGTAAGACCGGTCGGAAAGGTCGCGTTTGAGCCTTCATCACTGCGCGTAAAAGTGTAATTTCCCGGATACAAGAGAGGCAGCGCGCTCTCCACCGGCCGAGGGTTAGGCCAGAGCGATCGGCACGCCGGGCACGTCCAGAAGGCCCACTCTCCGGGAAGGCCACAAACATAATCGAGGGCACCCGTTAGGGCCAATCGCCCGTGAGTCAAGCATCCCGGACACAACGGGGCAGCCTCAGTTTCAATGGCGACGCTCATATTGTCGCGGGTGCCTCCCCGAAGCCTAACGCCCGCCCGATAACACGCGCCAACTGTTCCACGGAAGCCCGCCGATGATACCAGTCGTAAAGTGTCCTGGCGACGTCAGCGCGTTCACTGGCAGAAGGAAGCTTCGCTCCAGCTCGATCAATAAAGAAATTGCCAGGTAATATTTCTCCTTCGAGAACGAGTGGTGCGGTCTTATGTGGCAACACTGCGACGACCCCGTGGGCGCACAGAGCGGCAAAGACGCTCGACTTAAAAAGAGCGTCGACCGGGGAAGCCGGCTGATGAAAGTAATCGAGCCATCCTAACGAACAGCGAGAAAGAATTTCGGAAGCGAACGAAGCCTCGACCTGCGGGTGATAGCTCGATTTCACGTCCGGCAACGCTTTCAAATTTGCCCGAATCGCTGGGTTTTCGCTTCCGCCGAGAACGAAGAGTTCCCGCGGAAACAAACGTTCCGGTATTCGTGGCAGGACATCCTGAAAGGACTTTGCGGATTTTTCAATCAGAGCGGTTCCTCCGCAGATGACCCACCGATGAGGGTCCTTCGCCTCAATCTGGGCGCGAGCAAGAATCGGCTCGCCGAAATTCGAGGGGACTGGCTGAACACAGGCAACAACACCGGGAACGAGCTGACAAAGTTGGGCGCGCGCGGCGCCGTTCGTAAGAACACATGCGTCTGACAACTGGGCAATCGATCGCGCAATGCTGCGCTGGAACGGTCTCAACCAAAAAGCACTTCGCCATGGCGGCGCGGATGCATACAACTCGTGAAAGATTGTCACGACACGGCCAGTGGCGTGACCTCGCAACCGGCGCAACGATTGGGGGAGCTGGAACGGAACGCCGCGGGCCTGATAACCGTAATTGACGTAGTGCAGGAGGACGTTCTCGCAGTCACCATCGCGTAGGCGCGCAAGATCATTCCCGGCGACGAATTGACTGGCCGCTCCGTGCCTCGCGAGCAACTCGTTAGCCAAATTTGACGCATACGTGCCGACGCCATCCGAAGAACCTGGAAGCTTCGGCACAATATGAAGAACTGTTCGATGCTTCATCTGAGAAATCATCGCAGCTCGGCGATCCTCTCGCGGTAGGATTGCGCGGTCTCACGAGCGATTGCGGTCCAATCAAATCGACTCGCCGCGTCCCGGCTTTGCCTCGTCAATTTCTCATACTCCGGTGCACTCATTCTCAAGATTCGCACAAGCACGGCGGACATTCGTTCGACGTCACCCGGCGGAACGAGGAGTTGTGGAAGATCCGGAGCTAAGATCGATCGCGGGCCAGGTGAATCGTAAGCCACCGTCGGGATTCCAGAGGCTAATTGCTCAAGCAGCGCAAATCCGAAGCCTTCGGCATACGTCGGAAATGCACCGGCCATGGAAGTCGACAAGAGGCGCGGCAAATCATCCGGCTGATACTCGCGCACAATCTCAACGAGGTTAGATCTCGAAAGCCCAAGATCGCTTAAAACATTTGCGTTGTCTGTAAGCGTGCCGAGAAAAAGAAAACGCGCTTCCGGAACCTGCGCCCAGACAAGTCGCACGATCCTGCCCCAGTCCTTTGACCCTTTTCGCGGACTCCACGCTCCGATAAAGGAGATCGTGACGGCGGTTCGTCGGACGTCCGGTGCCGCGGCCGACTGGTCGAAGGCCTGCCGTCGTGCTTCGGGCAGACCATACCCGTGCACCGTAATCCTCAGACCAGCATCCACTTCTTTCCGTAAACAGTCGGCTTCGTCTTCGTTCGGCACATTAACTAAATCCGCGCGAATGATGGCCGCATCCGAAGCGCGCCGAAGCCATGCCGCGATCAATGAGTAATAGATCCTCCCGATAACCTTACCACGGGAGACTGGCCATCGTTGCGAAGCTTCGCGCTCGAAGCGGTCGTAGAGTCGGTGAAGTCCGACGGAACGCGCCACCAGCAGACCGCGGAATCCAAGTTGTGCCCTCGAAGCGCGCAGTGAGCCCACGAGCGCGTCGACCACGTCATATCGGTTGCCATTGTGCCTGATGAATCGAGCAGCTCTGCGATTAAAAAGGAGCTGACGGAACGCGGACAGGGGTGAGGAATGCGTCCGAACTGGAAATACCTCGTCCATGCTGAAGACATCAACCTGATGGCCGGCCGCTCGCCAGGCTTGCTGCAGTTCCATAAACACCTTAACTGCGCCGAGTCGAGCTTCCCACGGCAGGTGAACCACCAGGAGAATCCGAAGCCTTTCTTCCGCGTGCCGAACGCGACTTGTCTCTACTGATTCAGACTTGTCCAAAATTTGTGGCGAACAGGATTAACATAATGGCGCAAGGCCAATTTGGGACCGGCATATCGGTCGGAATAGACAGTTTGGTCGTCCAGTTGAAGCACGTAGCGGGCTGGATCGAAAGCCTTCGCCTCGTTAGCGTGCATTACCAGATGAGTTATCGTTTGGTTGGTGAAGAAAACCGGCTCGCCCGCAAGTTCCGCGAAACGTGCCGCCCCGAGCGACCAATCAAGCTTCCGGAACAAAAGGAGAACGCCGGTATTCACAGGATGCGCCTTCTCCGCAGGATCGTGGAGCAGGCGCTCGTCGCCAGCAAACTGGCAGTCAGCGAGATAATATGCTGCGACGTCATGCGCACGAGCCCTCTCCCGAAGTTCAGTGGCGCCCTCAAAAAACAAAACGTCCGAGTCCACATAAAGTGCGGGGACCTCGCCGGGTAGCGTCATGATTAAGGCCAGCTGTTTGCCCGTAGGATGATCTTCGAGATATCGGGAAAACTTATCGGCCATGTCGGCTTGGGGGCGGGCTGACTGATCAACCCGCACGCACGGATCAATTCGCTGAAGCAAAGCGACACTTTCCGAGCTGTGCGAGCCGTCAGAAACAATCGTAAATTTTCGAGGACGGCCTGCGTGGCGAAGAAAGGAGCGAATGGAGGCAACCTGTTCGGGAAGATTCCCCTCGCTCGAATAAGCAAAAACATCGAAATCGAGTGTTCCTACAACTTTAACCGGCCGTCGGGAAATTGACTGAAGGAGCAGCTGATAAATCCACCTAACGACAGCTCCGTGAAACCGCGCAAAGTGATAACCGAAATTGGGCATCCTCATGTCGCGACGCTCGGAAAACTGCGAAAGCCCCGCAGGCTCAGGAAAATGTTGAGAAGCAGGCTTGGGATCAGTGAAAACAAATTGAAGGTGAGCACACCTGAGACACTGGAGAAATCGGTGAACGGAATAAGGGCCGCTTGTGTGGTGAGAGTCAGCGGAATGTAGAGCCACGATCCAGCGACCCACGCTTTCGACGCGTTCAGGGCCCAAAGGGCACCAGCGATCGCATTTAAAACGGCCGCTCCGACCATGAGAAGCAATTCGTGGTGCAAGTGGGTGTAGCGGTTCCCGAGGATAAAAAGAAACTGATTCGGGAACCATGCGGCTGCGGCCATGATGACAGCGCTGAACGCGGTCACGGCCCCGACAATCGCGAAAAAGAGCCCGCGAAGGCGACGGCGGCTATCGCATCGCGCAAAGGCCGGGACGAAGACATTCGTGAGAAGATTGCTCACGACAATGAAGATCATACCAAGACGCCCGAGTGCTCCTACTTCTGCCACCGAACTGACCTTGTGGGCAAAGAAACCGATCAGAAAAATTGTGATCTGCCCCTGCACGCAATAGAAAACCGCATTGGCCGCAAGATGCTTCGTTAGGCGCATAATCTCACGCCGATCCTCGTCGTTTTCCGGTGCAGCCATATCGACCGCCCGGGCGACGTAATGACGAAACATCAGGTACTGCAGAAACAAAACCGCCGTGCCGATGAGAGCGGCAACCCCGGCGTTCATGAAAAGGTAAAGTAATCCTCCGATGAGGAGGAGTCGGGTAAAGGCTCCGGTAAGATCGATCGACTGGATCCGCGTCAGGTCCGACCGCAACCGCGGGACAACGCTGAGCACGCCGAGAGAGAGCTGCACGATTAAACCGAGCAATATGAAAACGATAAGGATCGCGGTGTAACCGGGCGAAGCGCCATTCCGGACGAGCATGAAATACATGATTGGAGTGACGACCACGATGGCGAGGCCGCCCAGTTTGCGGCGGACCGAGAGAGCGGTGTTAATCAGTTGACCAAAACGATTTCGATCCTGCCAAACGCGTCCCCCAATAGAAATCAGGCCAACGCTTATCCCGATATCGGCCAACAGATTGATCGTTCCCTGCATCGTGTTGGCGATCGTAAAGTAGGCGTATTCAGTGCTGGAGAGCGCGCGGACAAGCAGAATGCCGCTGAAGAAGCCGACCAGCTGAACAACGCCTTGCACGACGGCAAAGCTCCCAACGACGCGGGCGCGATGAAGAGCGCGCCGAATGAACGGCGTCGAGCTTTCATCAAGCAACGGGGATGAGATTGGTCCGAAGAAACCCATGCCGGTGGTTAATCCTTCGAGGAAAGCTGGCCAAATGCCAGAGCGCAGTTTAGCGAGTCGGAACGGAACCTGCGGAGGCTAACGCAGCCGGCACGGCTGCCGTGGCAAACAAACCCGGAGCGACCTCTATGAGAGGTTGCTCAGCGGATCCGGCTCGTGATGAGAAATCGCGGGCATCGGATCGGTCTCGGGATTTGGTGTCGAATAATATTCGGAATACTGATAGTAATAATACTCCGGCAGCGAAGTATCGACAAAGTTCAGAATGACGCCCGGCACATTGACTTGGCGATCGTAAAGAAGCTCCAAACCTTTTCGAGTCAGTCGCGCAGACGTGTAGCCGAGTCGGACCACGAAAATGGTCGCGTCAATCTTCGGCGCCAGACTGGTGGTATCGTCAGCTGCCAGGACCGGCGAGCTATCGATCAGGATGTAATCAAAGGCGGCGTACATCTCCTTGAGCAAGGCATCGGTCGATTCACGAAGGAGATGCTCACTCGGCTGCGAAAGAGTGCGTCCGCGCGGGCAGGATGGCCAAGCTTGGATAGGCCGTCGGCACGATCACCTCCCGCCAATTGACTTCCTGCTTCAAGTACTTCAGAGAAGCCGATTTTCGAGGAAATTCCGAACGCTTCACGGATGGCGCCCCGGCGAAGGTCGCCATCAATCAGCAATGTTCTGGCACCGGAAAGCGCCATGGTGATCGCAAGGTTTGAGGAAACGGTGGATTTTCCTTCGTTAGGCACGGCGCTGGTGATGAGATAAGTCTTCGGACGCGGGCCCTCGTAAGGCATGAAGAAGAGCGAAGAGCGGACATTTCGATAGGATTCCGCGAAGACATGGCGAGCATCGTCCGGCTGAAGCAACGTGACCTTGCCCTTGACCTTCTCCTTGGGAATCTGACCAAGGACATTCTCCGAAAAATGATGCTGGAACTCGCCGAAGGATGCCATTCGGTCGTCGATACGGTCGAGCAAAACAAGGATGCCGAGACCGGCAGCAGCGCCACAACCGAGTCCTATGAGCAGGCTCTTAATCAGGCCCGGTCGGACTGAAATCGGGGTTGGTTGCCATTTCCATGATGGAGACCTGGTCGGCGCTATCGACCACCTGCGAAACGTCGACTTCCTTCAAATTGTTCGTTAGGCGATCGTAAAGAGTTTTCAGCCGGTCGACTTTGCCCTTCACGCGATTGAATTGAGCCAGACGCTGGCTGAGATCGAGCGCCTTCGCTTCCCATTCTTTGATGTTCGACTGGAGGTTTTCCATCTGCTTGCCGATGGATTTCCGGCGGGTATCCAGTTTTTCAACCGTGTCACTCCGGAAAAGTTCAATCAAGCGTTCCTGCTTCGTGATCTCGTCGTTCAGCTTGAGAATCTTCGGATGCTTCGGCCGCAGATCTTTTCCGAGAGTATCCCGCTCCGCCTTGAGCAGTTGGACCTGCTGCTTCGCCTTGAGATAATCGGCCTCGGGCCCAACGTCGGAAAAGGGCATTCCCTTGTCTTCGTTCGCTTCCGAGGAGGTCGCGTTCGGGTCCGTCTTGGCCTGGGCTCGATCGAGATTCTGATCGAGATCGAGGAGATTCAACAGGTCGTATTCCGTTTTTAGCGAGGAATAATCGTGATTCAACTTCACCAGGTAAGCCGCGGCGCTGTTGCCCTCTTCCTGAATGAATCCGATGTTATTCTCCTTCTGGAACTCGAGCATTTCGTCTTCCGCCGCGCGCAAATCCTTTTCGGTTTGGATGAGTTGCTCGGTGATTCCAGTGATGACGGTTTTGCCGGACTCTTCGCGAAGGCCCTTCTTGAAGTCGACATACTTCTGCATCACGGCATTGAGATACGCCTGGGTGTAGTCGGGCGTGGCCCCGACAGCGCTGAGTTCAAAGATTGACGCGCGTGGCTTTTGCACGGCGGTTACTTCCACCGGCACCGGTTGCATCTCCGGATGGGCGGAGCGCACGAGAGCTTCCGCTTCGCGCTTGACCTCGCTGCTTTGCATCAGCTGAATTTGCGTGCCGTAGAAATTCTGCGCTTCTTCGCTGTAAATGGCGGCCTGCGGAATATTTAATTTTCCCGCGAGCATCATTTTGCTCTGGGACAAGAAGGAGGGGGGCGTCTGGTAGATCAGGAACGCCTCAACAAACAGCCCGAGGCAGATGGTCAGCACGGGAATCCACCAGCGGCGGACAAGCAGCGCCTTGTAACGGTGCAACTTCGTGATGAACAAAGTCGACCAGGAACTGGGGCTGGATTTTTCTTTCGAGGACGTCTGCATTCTCTACATGTTGATCAGGCGCTGCGGAACGTAGATCTGGTCATCCGGTTGGAGAACCTTGTCCAAATCCGACCTGCCATTTTCGATGACCTCTTTTAGATCGACCGTGAAATCCTGACCGTTTTTGCGAGTGACTTTTACTTTGCGCTTGTTGGCAAAATCTCCAAAACCGCCGGCGCGGATGACGGCCTTGCTAACAGTGTAGCTCTCGTCCGCGGGAATTTCCTGGGGGCCTTGTGCGCGCACGGAGCCGTAGATGTAAACCTTCCCGCGCGATTTCTCGCTCACACGATCGAGCGCCAGAATAACCGTGGCGTGATAGTAATATTCGCGCTCGAGGGCAGCCTTGATGTTGTTGGCCAGCTCCAGACAGGTCTTCCCCTCGGCCGAAACCATTCCGATATAAGGGACTTCCAGCTCACCGTTATCACTCACACGGAGGTGCTGCGAATCGTTGTCACGATCTTCGACCACGCGGAAACTGACGTAATCGTTAGGCCCGAGCTTCTTCTTATTGTCCAGCGCGGACATCGAATTTGTCCGGAGAACGGTATCGTTGACCGGCGGTGGAACATCCGGGGTGGTTGCTCTCGGCGCCATGGGCACCGGGGTCGGAGGAGCATCCTGCTTGTAGCCCGGATTATATCTCTGCGCGTAGCCCGAAACCGAACTACTGACGATTACTGCGAGTAAAAGTGCATAAGCCCTGTATCTCATTCCCTCTTCATGCCTTTAGAAGCTGTAGGTTCCGTCCAAGGAAACGCGGTTCTGGATGTAGTTACGGCCAGGTGAGTCAGAGTACTTCTGGGTGTACTGGTAGCGCAATCCAAGAGTCACGTGCGGAGTCAGCTGGTAGCCGATGGTGCCGGCCCCGCCGACGCGATGGAAGTGCTCGTCAATAAAGCCGCCCGATTCGTTGCCGTCTTCAAAGAAGAATTCCGTCGTGAGCAGGGTGTTGCGAACAAGGTTCCAGGTAATCGTGTGCCGGACGTAGTTTAACCGGATGGAGTTGGAATTCACCCCGAGCTGATTCTCGTGGCCGGCACTGACCGACTGGCTAAGGGTCGCGTTCAGGCGGTGCGTCAACAGGATGTTGGCGTAATAATCGTTAACGTCGCTCTGGTCGTTAACCAATCCGCCGTTGTCGAACCCGATCCATTGATAACCGCCTGCCAAACGAAGCCGCATATAACTGCTCAGCTGCGTCTCGATGAAGCCGCCACCAGAAGCGTCCTTCGAATCGTTCAGGACATTCTTGTCATAATAGGTATAGACCCCGGTTCCTTCGACACCGATATTTGTATTGCTCGCGACCGCGAACGAAAGGCTGCCGGAAAGAATCTCAGAGTTGTGATTGATGTAGTCGAACTGGTTGGTCGTGGAGATGAAGTTGTAGTGATCGTATCCAAGAGTCGCCTGAACCTTGTTCAAATCCCACAGGACCGAAATACCGGCGGTATTCTCAAAGCGCCCGTAATCGGCTGTGTTGCTGATAGCCGGTTCCGAGATGGGATCCTGCTGCAGCGACATCTTGTCGTGGATGTTGATGCGGAAATCGCCCACGAAAATATCGAAGGCGATCTGGGATCCGGGTGAAATCAGGATGGCGTTGGTATCGTTGCTCGGATGCATGACGTAAGCCGAGTAGCCAATGCCCAAGTCCAAGCGAAGAGTATTGAGCTGGGTGATCGGCCAGATGGCGTCAAAATTCACCTGTGGACGGAAGATGATGTCGTCCTCTCTCTCGTCGTGCTGCGCCAGAGTGATGTTGTCGTTGTACTCAACCCCGACAGTGGCGCTAAAGCGGAAACGGACCGGCCCGACCAGAAGATTGTAGGGAATTCGTTCCACATCCTGCTGACGAGCTTCGGCGGCTGCTTCGCCAGCTAACGAAGGACGAACGGCGTCTTGCGACCGGGCGAGGGGCGCGGAGACCAGCAAAGGCAATATCAACAGCGCGAGCTGCTTTAAAATGCGGCCGAAAGAACGTGAAACAGCAGTGCGGGTCATAGGCTGGGTTGGCGTGGTTAAGGTTAGCAGTTGTGGTACCAAGGTTTTTTGCTTGCAGACACGTAGCCGTGGACATCGGTTCCAAATCCATGTCGAGGATACGATCCTGCTCAGCCAGCTAAAATGGTTTGTGTTTCTCAGCTTTTACCAAGAAAAAGCCCCTCAAAGCAAGCGAAATCGCCATTCTATCAGGACCCTTCTGACGAGGGAAAGAGGCCTTGGATCGGTCGATTTCGACAGACTCTGCTCCGACCTAAAACCGACCGACCGGCTTGGCGCGATCTAAGCTCCAGAACCGGCATGACTCTGGTCCGAATTGCATGCCTCGTAGCCCTAAGCCTCGGGCCCGGCCTTGCCCAGCGGGTGATCGCAAACGACCAGACAGGCTCGGCAAGCGTGACCCAGATGAATTGCGGAGCCAAAATCGAGTGCATCACTCCCGACGGCCAGAACAACCCCGTCTCCAAACTCCCGGTGGTCGATCCTTCGGCGGCCGCTCTGATCATGGAGGATGATACGGTCAGCTGTGTATTGCAGGAAGGTGAAACCAACTTTGTTGTCGAACTTCCAAAGGCGCGGCTGCTCGACCGGCTGACTTTCCTGAACGAAAACGCCATGGCTCGCGGCGAACTGAAAATCGCCGTCTCGAATAAGCGGCTCAAATCCGACAGCGCCGGCTGGCTGGAAGTGGAAGGCGTCGTTCCGTTTTCGCACAAGCGTCTTTTCGGGGTTTCACTCATTGGCATCGAAGCAAAATTTGTCAGGCTATCTTTCCGTGTGGAGAAAGCGGGACGCGTGGCAGCCTTCGCGAATCCTTTGCCGGAAAGGATTGGGACCGCCGATGTGGCTCCAATCGACAACGCCTTCAGATCTTCTGCGCTGCATCAGGCTCTTGATTCACCCTTGGCTGTGCGGCAAACACGCGAGGGTGTCATCCTCACCGCCGCCGCCGACTCGGTCGGCCCGATCTCCGCTTTCGATCGTTAGGCCGACGAACTATCCGCCGGTGGCAAAGCCGGGATAGAGAGTCATTCCGCCGTCGACGAACAAGGTTGTCCCGAGGACATAATCGGACGCATCCGATGCCAGCCAGACGGCCGCGCGCGCAATATCATCAGGCAGGCCGATGCGTCCTTCCGGGATCAAACGAAGAAGATTTTGCTCGGCTGCAGCCGTCTCCCACGCTGAGCGATTGATCGCGGTCTTGATCGCGCCGGGCGCAATGCTGTTTACCCGGATCTTCTTTGGGGCCAGCTCCTGCGCCATGCTTTTCATCATCATCATGATTCCGCCCTTGGAGGCGGCGTAATTCACGTGCCCGGCCCAGGGGATAACCTCGTGCACCGAGCTCATGCAGACAATCTTCCCCGCAGCGCTCGACACGGATTCGACGACTCCGCGCCGAAGAAATTCACGAACAGCCGCCCGCGCACAGAGGAACTGACCGGTTAGGTTAACAGCGATAACCTTGTTCCAGTCGGCCAGGCTCATTTCGGGAAAAGCAGCATCGCGCTGCATGCCGGCGTTGTTAATCAGGATGTCGATCGTGCCAAAGGCTTTGATCGCTTCAACGAACATGCCTTCAACCTGATTTTCGTCACTGACGTCTGCTTTCAAAGCGATGGCGCTGCTTCCGTTCTTGCGAATGACTTCTGCAACACGCTCGGCTTCGTTCTCGTCGGCGATGTAGTTAACGACCACGTCGGCGCCGGCCGCACCGAGCGCAAGAGCGCAAGCTTCACCGATTCCCGAATTCGCACCGGTGACGAGAGCTTTCTGATTTTTGAGAGGGCGTTGAGGATCGATGGGGGCACTCATGATAAATTTCAAACTTTCAAGTAATCTCAGTAAAACGAAGTCACTCAATCCGCGCCTGTTTTCTCCTCCAAATACAGGGGCACAAAACTAGCTCGAACCCGTAACAGCTCGCATCGGGTTACGCATGGGATTGGCAACGGAACAGCATAACTACCAGTCCATTATGCCGTCACTCGGGACGAGTACCAAACCCAAACCAAATGAACATACCGCACCCAGTCAGTCATCAAGCCGGACCATGGTGGAAGATCGCGCTCTACAGGGCGACGGCTATCTTGCACACGTTGCCCGGGCTACGAACGATGCAATTCGGGATTGGAATGTAGCCGACGGATCTCTCTTCTGGCCACAAGGCCTGCAGAGTCTTTTCGGCTATGAGAATCAAATCCACCAGAGCGACCTGAGCTTCTGGCATCAGCGGATACATCCTTCGGACCGTTCGCGCCTTTCCACCGCCATTCAGGAAGCGCTCGCTTCCAACAGTGAAACTTGGAGCGGCGAATATCGCTTCAGGAACTGTGACGGTGATTATCGAAATATTCTCGAAAGAGCGGTCATTTTCCGCGACCCGTCGGGGCAGGCGCAAAGATGGATCGGCTCCCTGATGGACATCTCCGCGCGGCAGAAACTTCAGGATCAGCTTTGCCGTTCGCAAAAAATGGACGCGTTCGGACAACTCGCCGCCGGCGTCGCCCATGACTTCAATAATTTCCTTACGACCATCCTCGGCTACAGCGACATGGTTTTATCCGAGCCGGGGATGAGCCGAACAGTCGAAAGTCATATCCAGGAAATTCGCGGCGCCGCCGGCCGGGCTTCGGCGCTCGCCGGACATCTTCTCGCATTCAGCCGAAGGCAAATGCTCGCGCCCCACGTTATCGAGGTTAACGACTTTCTGCATAATCTTGAGCGGACTCTATTAAAATTGCTCGGCGACAACATCACGATCGTTTCCGATCTCCAAAGGAAAAAGAGCGGCCTGCATATTCGAGTCGACCCCGGTCAGCTCAGCCAGATTATCTTGAATCTGGCCGTGAACGCGCGCGACGCCATGCGCGCAGGCGGCCAATTAAGACTGCAAACCTCGACATCTGTCATCGAGGAAGCTGACCAGGCATCTGGCGAGATTGATGCTCTCGCTCCCGGAGATTATGCCGTCATCAGCGTTCTCGACGACGGCACCGGGATGGACGAGGAGGTTCGCCGCCATCTCTTCGAGCCGTTCTTTACGACAAAAAAAGACAACAACAGCACCGGGCTCGGCCTGGCGACCTCTTATGGAATTGTTCGCCAGAGCGGCGGGTCGATTCGCATCGAGAGTGCGCTCGGGAAAGGCACTCGGGTCGACATTTATCTTCCCCAAGTTCCGGCGCCGCCGCCACCGGCATATCGGAAACCTTCGAACCGGATGCTCCCGACCGGAACCGAGGCCATCCTCGTTCTCGAGGACGATATTTCCGTTCGCCACATGTCGGTTAAAATTCTCCGCAATCTCGGTTACGAAGTCATGGAAGCGGCCAGCGGCGATGACGCACAACGCCATTTTCAGGATGGCGCCAAAGGGATCGATCTTCTGCTGACAGACATCGTCATGCCGCAAATGAGCGGCCGATTTTTCGCCGATTGGCTACGAAACGTCAGTCCCGAAACGAGGGTTGTCTTCGTGTCCGGTTACCTGGAAGACTCACTCCATCCGGGCGACCGCCTGGAAAATGGGATGTTCTTTCTTCCGAAGCCATTCGATCCCGAGCAACTGGCGGCAACGGTCAGGCAGGTATTGGATTCGTAGCTAAAGCCTAACGACCGCAAGCCGGCCGTCTTGGCCGGCCGTTCAAAAGAAGGCGGAGAAATCGCCGCCCGGCAATTCGATCCAATGAGGACGTTGCCCAGTGGCCTTGATCGGTATATGGGACGTACGTGGTAACATTTTCGGATATCGAGCGCGCAGCCGAGCGAATCAAAGGCGCTGTCTATCACTCCCCTTGCCCGCACTCCATTCCTTTGAGCGAGGTGACCGGGATGGACACCTTCTGCAAGCTCGACAACCTCCAGCGTACCGGCAGCTTTAAAGAGAGAGGGGCGCGCAACGCGCTCGCGCAATTGTCGCCCGATCAACAGGGCCGCGGCGTGATCGCCGCATCGGCCGGAAATCATGCACAGGCCCTTGCCTATCAGGGGCGACTCCTCGGCGTTCCAGCCACGGTTGTCATGCCGAAGTTCGCCCCTCTGATCAAAGTTAACAATTGCCAGAAGCTCGGCGCGAACGTCATCCTTTTTGGCGAAGATTTCGGCGAAGCCAAGACGCGCGCTCACGACATCGCGAAGGAAAAAGGCCTCGCTTACATCGATGGATACGACGACCCGGCGATCATTGCCGGCCAGGGAACAGCTGGCCTCGAAATCCTGGAGCAAGTGCCGGACGCGGAAGTCGTCATCATCCCGGTTGGCGGTGGCGGACTGCTCGCGGGTGTTTCGTTAGCGGTGAAAACGCGGCGGCCTGAAATTCAAATCATCGCTGTGGAAGCCGAGAACGTTGCCAGTTTCTCCGCCGCCATGGAAGCCGGCCGCCCAACGCGCATCGCCCTTCACCCAACTCTGGCCGACGGCCTCGCCATTCCGCAAGTCGGCGCCAACGCCTTCGAAATCGCGAAGACGCGGGTCGACAAGATCGTCACCGTCACTGAGGAAGAGATCGCGATCGCAATTCTTCGGATTGTTGAATTGGAAAAAGGCGTTGTCGAGGGCGCCGCCGCCACGCCCTTGGCGGCGTGTCTCTCTGGAAAACTTCCCGGCCTAACCGGCAAAAAATGCGTTCTTCTTCTCTGTGGCGGTAATATTGACCCGAACGTACTGAGTCGGGTTATCGAGCGCGGCCTTGTGGCCGATGGAAGACTGGGACGCTTCACTGCTGTCATTAGCGACCGGCCAGGTGGTCTGGCTGACTTGGCCGCGCAAATCGCCTCCACCGGCGCGAGTATCAAGCAGGTCGTGCACGATCGCGCCTTTGCCGGGATCGACGTTTCGGCAGTGCACGTGGTTTGCACGATTGAGACGCGGAACCGCGAGCATCTCGCCGAAGTTCGCGCGCAATTGCAAAGCCACGGTGTCACAACCTACGACACCAAGCAGGCCTCGTTGGCCTAACGATCGTCTTGCGGAGGAGGCAAGCTCGTCCTCCCGGGCAGACTCGGTCGCGGATTCACATCGGGAGGAACGAGCTTGTTTCGTCCGCGTTTCAAACAGCTGCCTTTCAGTGGGCGCTCTTGAACCCGGACCGCCCTTCCGTAATCTCACCCATGCACAGGGAGAGAGAGGCTCGTTCCGAGGCGGATTCCACAGAAATCGGATCGTTTTCGACACGGCACATCGGACAAAGCCAGGCCGAGGTCGCCCAGTTACTTAAAACGATTGGTTTCACCAGTCTTGAGGACCTTATCGATGCGGCCGTCCCGAAAAATATCCGCCTGAAAGACGAGCTCGACCTGCCCATGGGCGCGTCCGAGGCCGAAGCGCTGGCGGAACTCCGCGGCATCTCACTCAAGAACAAGGTCTACCGTTCCTTGATCGGAGCTGGTTACTACGGCTCATTCACTCCGCCAGTCATTCAGCGAAACATCCTGGAAAATCCGGGATGGTACACGGCCTACACACCTTATCAGGCCGAACTGGCGCAAGGGCGGCTCGAAGCCCTGGTCAACTTTCAAACCATGGTGACCGACCTTACCGGGCTGGAAATCGCTAACGCTTCTCTCCTCGACGAAGCAACCGCCGCCGCCGAGGCAATGGCCCTTTGCCATGCGGCTTCGTCCTCCCGAAAAACTTTCCTCGTGGCCGACAATTGCCATCCGCAAACAATCGAAGTCATCGAGACTCGCGCGAAGCCGCTCAGTTTGACTGTGCGAGTCGAAAATTTTTCGGACTTCAAGTTCAGTGCCGATGTTTTTGGCGTCCTCCTGCAGTACCCCGCTACCGATGGAGCCATCCACGATTACACCGACTGCATCAAGAAAGCGCACGATGCCGGAGCGCTCGCGGTCGTCGCGGCAGATATTCTCGCCTTAACCCTCTTGAAATCGCCCGGAGAAATGGGTGCCGATGTGGCTGTGGGAAACACGCAACGATTTGGCGTTCCGATCGGATTTGGAGGGCCACATGCAGCGTATTTCGCGACCCGGGACGAATTCAAACGACATATGCCCGGACGTCTTGTCGGCGTTTCGCACGACGCCGAAGGTCGGAACTCCTACCGATTGGCCTTACAGACTCGCGAACAGCACATCCGGCGCGACAAGGCGACGAGCAACATCTGCACAGCCCAGGTCCTCCTGGCGGTTATGGCGTCGATGTATGCGGTCTATCACGGTCCGAAGGGTCTGGTTGCAATCGCGCGTCGGATTAATCGCCTAACTAATGCCCTGGCCGAAGGATTGAAGCGTTCAAGTTACAAACTGGGGAGCGATCAATTCTTCGACACCATCAGAATCAACGCCGATGAGCATTTTCCTGACGAAATTCTTCCGTGGCTCGAGAAGCAGAAAATAAATGTGCGTCGATATGCCGATGGGTCGATCGGCATATCTCTCGACGAGCTGACCACGAAAGAAGAAGTCCGAAAGCTCCTTTCGTGTTTCAATGTTCCCCTCACTCCGGATTACGAGGTCGATGTTTTAGGTGAACAGGCGCGCCCGAGCATCGGAGAATCGGTCGCTCGCACGAGTAAATTCCTCGAGCATCCCATCTTCAACACGCACGACACTGAGACGGAGTTGTTGCGCTACATGAGAAGACTCGAGTCGCGGGACCTTTCTCTCTGCCACTCGATGATTCCGCTCGGCTCCTGCACCATGAAGTTGAACGCCACCGCCGAGATGTTTCCCGTCTCATGGCCGGAATTTGCCGGAATTCATCCCTTCGCGCCCGCGGATCAGACGCAAGGTTACACTCAAATGTGCGAGCAACTGGAAGAGTGGCTCGCGGAGATCACCGGATTCGCGGCCGTCTCGCTGCAACCGAACGCCGGCTCGCAGGGTGAATACGCCGGGCTCCTCGCGATCCGCGGCTATCATCAATCCCGCGGACAGGGACATCGAAACATTTGCCTGATCCCAACTTCTGCGCACGGAACCAATCCCGCGAGCGCGGTCATGGCGGGTTTCAAAGTGATACCGGTCGCGTGTCTTAAAGATGGCGACATCGATCTGGCCGATTTGCGCGCAAAGGCGGACCAGCACGCCGCCGACCTCGGCGCCCTCATGGTCACCTACCCAAGCACGCACGGCGTTTTCGAACCAACCATCCGCGAGATTTGCGAAATTGTGCATTCATCCGGGGGCCAGGTTTATCTCGATGGCGCGAACATGAACGCGCAGGTCGGGTTGTGCCGTCCGGGCGACTACGGCGCCGACGTTTGCCATCTCAATTTGCACAAGACGTTTTGCATTCCGCACGGCGGTGGCGGCCCCGGGGTCGGCCCGATTGGCGTGGCTCCGCATTTGCAGCCATTCCTTCCTGGCCTGCCGACGCTCACCGCTGAAGGCTCAAAAAGCGCGTCGTCCGGCCCAATCGCAGCGGCTCCTTATGGCAGCGCCAGTATTCTGACTATTTCCTGGATGTATATCCGCATGATGGGCCGGCGCGGCCTAACGAAAGCCTCAGAGATTGCGATTCTGAACGCCAACTACATCGCGAAACGCCTTGATCCTTCCTTTCCGGTTCTTTTTAAAGGCGCCCGGGGTTTGGTGGCCCACGAATGCATTATCGACCTTCGCCAATGGAAGTCCGCCGGCGTCGAAGTCGAAGACGTCGCCAAGCGCCTGATGGATTACGGCTTTCATGCTCCGACGGTTTCATGGCCGGTCGCGGGGACGATGATGATCGAGCCGACGGAAAGTGAAGCCAAAGCTGAGCTCGACCGTTTTTGTGACGCGATGATCTCAATTCACGGCGAAATTAAGGAGATCGCCGACGGAAAGGCGGATCGAAAAGATAATCTGTTGAAGAATGCACCGCACACCGCGCGTCAGATCGCCGTGAGCGACTGGAAGCATCCTTACTCGCGAGAAGAAGCCGCCTTTCCTGCGCCTTGGACACACGAAGCGAAATTCTGGCCGTCCTCCGCAAGGATCGATAACGTTTACGGTGACCGAAATCTCTTCTGCTCCTGTCCGCCGGTGGAAAATTCCTGAGACGATCGCGGCTTTGCCGAGTCGCCCGAGAGTTGTGGCCGCGGTCCCCTGACCGCCCCTACGGAAAGTCGGTGGTTTCGCTTATTCCGGCGCGAGCGACGCCGAAGTCGCAGGATCGATTCGCATGGGCACGAGCCGCAGAGCCGTTCCAGCAGTTTCCTCTGCCGGAGCCGAACCGGCTTCGTGATATTCGGCGTCGCCGTTGACCTGCCACAAATCGTAAAGCTGCGTATCGGCCAGGATGTTCTCCGTGCAAAGCATCGCCGTCATCATGGCGTGGTCCTGGTTGTTATACTTGTGCATCCCGTTTCGCCCGACGAGATGCAGATTGGGAAAACGATCTTCGAGCTCGGTCCGGATCGTCTCCACGTGACGCGCATAATCATCGTCGTAAACCGGGTAGGCTTTTTTCTGCCTAACGACACATCCGTCCAGGACATCGCCCTCCTCGGCCAAACCAATCTTGATCAGTTCACGCCTGGCAAGTTCGATCAACTCGGCATCGGTTGAATTCCAGAGGCCATCATGTTCGAAACAGAAATACTCCAGCCCGTAGCACGCTTTATCCGGGTCTGGAACCATCTCGGGCGACCATGAACGGAAGTTTTGAACTCGCCCGACCTTGACGCTCGGGTCGTGGATGTAAATCCAGTTATCGTCGAATTTCTGGCGATCTTTGAGGATCAACATCACCGTCAGGAAATCGCGGTATTTCAGGCTTCCTGCCGCTTCCATGGTTTCTTCCGAGACCTTTGGAGTCAATCCGCGCACCAGCTCGCGCATTGGCGCAGAAGAAATGACGTGCTCGGCCTCGATGCTCTGCGTCTCCCCGCGCGCATCGGTATACTGGACTGTCCAGGTGGAAGCGGTCTCACTGTAGGAACAACCGGTCACGCGTGCGCCCATCTGGATTTCACCGCCTAATTCCTGAGTCTTTCGGGCGCAGGCTTCCCACATCATTCCGGGGCCTTTCCGCGGATACCGAAATGAGTTGATCAGCGTCTTGATCACCTTGGAGCGGTCTTTCGACTGGCGCTTCGGCAGAAGTGCGTTCCGGATAGCGCTCCCGAGCGAAAGGCCTTTGATCCGCTGAGCCGCCCAGTCAGCCGAAATTTCCCGGCAGTTCATTCCCCAAACTTTCTCGGTGTAACTTTTGAAGAAGGTGTTGAAGAGCCGTTTGCCGAACTGATTGCTCACCCAGTCTTCGAAATTCCGCGGATCTCGCACCGGAAACAGCCGGGCCTTAAACCATGAGAGAACACAAAGAATGGATCGGATGATTCCCAACTTGAAGAGCGCTTCGAAAGGTTTAAGCGGATAGGCAAAAAATTTGCCGTCATAAAAGATGCGCGACGACCGCGGGCGCACCAGCATATCGTTAGGCAGGATCTCCGTCCACAGATCCTCGACCGCCTTGCACTTGGAGAAAAATCGATGGCCTCCGATATCGAACCCGAAGCCTTTGTAAGTGGCTGTCCGGGAGATTCCGCCGACATACACCGGATCGGCCTCCAGCACAGTCACCCCGACCTCGTTCTTGGACAAAAGATAGGCCGCTGTTAATCCCGCGGGACCCGCCCCAATTATTGCTACATCCGTTCTCATTTTTTCCTAAGCAACCCAATTGCCTCTCGTAAAATTCCAAAGATACCAACCCTGCAGGCACAAGCCGGCGGCGGAGCCTAACGCGACCACGACTGCTCCTGTGAATCTTACCAGGGCAGGCGGGGTGCGAAGTTGACGTAGAAAATGCAAAAACGCCAGTACCGATTAGCGGGTGCAGGGAGAATTCGTAGCGAAGCATGCTTTCCATGTCCACGCAGGCAACCCCACTAACGGAGACAAAGTAAATAGTCCCTGCACAGAAAAGCAGTCCGATTCGTGCCGGAGTTCCGCGGAACCGTTGCCAGACTTCCAGCGCCGCCGCCAGTAGCAGAAACAGGCCGCCCAACGTCATGGTCATCTGACTGGCTTGCGTCGGATTGTTAAACGATGGGATGAGCCATCGATAACTCGAGGGCCGAAAAACAGCCAGATAGTCAGGCTCAATTCCCCAGCCAGCCGATTGCGTGAGCATGTAGATGTCCCAATGTCCCCAGCGGAGTTGGCAATAGACAAAGAAGGCGGCTGCGCCTGTCACCGAGACCACCGCGCCGACAACGATTGCCCGATTCTCGCGAACCCAGGCGAGTGGGTGACGCAACGCCCGCCAACTGTCCCCGGCGAACCTTTGCAAGGTGGGCGCGGCTGCGCAGGGAATTCCAACGATGCGCGTAGCGGACATGACAATCCCGTGAACGGCCGCGAGGAACCGGGCACGACGGCCTTCGGCGCTGCTCCAATAAAGGAATCCCACTAAAGCCATGAGAAAGAGGGATTCGGAATAAGCAGCCACGAGGAAGAATGCGGCCGGATGCGCCACGATTGCCAAAGCGCCAAGCCAGCGAACCGATCTTGGGAGATTCCACCGTTCGCAAAAAAGAAAAAAGTAGCACCAGAAACCGAACGCCGCCGCCTGCGCGACGAAGAGAAGCGCATTAGCCGGATCGAGATCCAAGGCTGTCTGCAAGGCGCCGGCCAACAACGGGTAAGCCGGAAAGAAGGCTACGTTCGAAACTTCCATCACCTTGTGATTGATCGGGGGAACCGTCGTCTGATAACCCCGATCCATGATGTTCATGAACCAGTAGCTGTCGTGTTGAACCAGCGTCTGGTAGCGGTACTCGACCGGGCCATTAGGAGCGAGCAATCCCACGGCCACGACAATCTGCAGAAGAGTTACGCAAAGTGCCGCAAACGTCGCCTTGGTGACCGCTGAAACTGAAGGTTTCACCTCAGACACAGAAAGGGCCGAGGAGATACCAAACCTCCATGGTTGGCAAGGATTTGTCAGGGATCCAGCGGCGTTCATCGTTCCAAGTTCGTTCTGCCGTCATCAGTTACCCGTCCGCTCTCATCGCGGAGGACAAGTGCTGAACGGTTGTTGAGACTCCGAGATTGGTAGCCCTTAATCGCATCGCTTTGATTCTCTGGATGCTGGTTTTCAGTCGCAGGTTTTGACGGCAACGCCTGGGGTTTATTCGCGCGAAAACAGCGACCTTATCGCTGCCACCGCCACCGGCGGCAGGACCATGAAAACCTGCCGCTCGAGAGAATCTGTTACGCAGCCGCGGTCGCCCCTGGGCCAACCAATTCCTGATAAACTGCTTCGTAACCCGCCACCCCTTTTTCCCACGAGAAATCGCAGCCCATCGCGCGCTTCACCAATTTCTCCCAGAGTGCCTGGTCGCGGTAGACTGACGACGCTCGCTTGACGGCGTCCCAGAAGGCCTCGGGCGAGTCAAGGTAACAAAGAAATCCATAACCGCGGTCGGCTGCCGGGGCCAGGTCCTGAATGATTTCCTGAATTCCGGCGCTCGCCAGGGCAACCGGAAGACTGCCGTACCTCAATCCCTGGATCGCATCAGCTCCCGAGGGTTCAGGCCGGGTTGGGAACAAGGTCATATCCGTTCCCGCTTTCAAAAGATGGATGCTGCCGGTGTCCAATTGTTCCTGGTAAGCAAATTTGCCGCGAAACTTGCGCGACATGATCCCCATCGCCGGTTGGAATTCCCGCTCAACGGGTCCAAGAATAATTAAGCGAACATCATCCGAGAGAAGCCGGTCCAAAAAGGGAACGACCAGGTTTAGTCCGCTCTTTGTTTTCGCCTGCATTCCGTAAACCGGGCCGCGCGGCGCAGGCAACAAGGCAAAATTGTTGAGCAGAGCATTTTGATTTGTCTTCTTACCGGAAAGTTTTTTCGGCCCAAAAGCCGCCGCGATGTTCTTATCGCGCGCCGGATTCCACTCATTGATATCGGCCCCGTGTGAAACCGTTCGTAGCTTGTAGGCGTTCTCCCGCAGGACGATGTCCAGCCCGGCTCCGCCCTCGGGGGTCAATATCTGGCGGCGATACCACTCGCTTATGGTCGTTAGCCTATCCGCAAAAAGAATTCCCCCCTTTAACAGGTTCAAGCGGCCAAAAAACTCGACACCGCGCAGTGTAAAAAACCGTTCGTGCAGATTCGTTAGCTTGAAATCGAGTCCCCAGAAGCTGCCTTGTTCTTCGACGTGATGAATCGTCAGAGCAGTCGAGAAAGGAAGATGATACGCGTGCACCAGCACGGGCACGAGCGCCGGCGCCCAATCGTGAACATGCAGGATCTGTATTGCCGGAGTCAGACGCCGCGCCAGTTCAATCACAGCCTTGCTGAAGAAAATGAACCGGGCGGCGTTATCTTCGTACTCCTTGCCTTTCTCCCCGTAAATTCCGGGTCGATCGAAGAATTCATCGCAGCGAACGAAAAACAGTTGAAGCCCGGTCGAACTGCGGCCTTCGAGATACTCGGCTACGTACGTCTTCTCCCCCAGGCGGACATCGACCGTGATCTTGGTGTCGTCGATCGAAATCGATGTGTTCTCGCGAATCTCTCTATAAAAGGGCAGCGCCAGGCTGACCTCGTGACCCGCGTCCCGAAGTTCGACCGGCAGGGCCTCCATCGCCTCGATCAATTCGCTCCGGCGCCGCAGCGGTGGGCCCTCGGCGCTTACCATCAGGATTCGCATACAACTGTGATGTTCGATGCTTGAACTTTGATGTCAAAAAATGCGCTGGAAAATTAACCTAACGAATATTCCTTGCGCACCCAGGCAAGGGCCTCGTCGCGATCGCGCAGACTGCCCTCCAGTTGTTGCGTTTCGACGGCTTCGAGAATTTCGCCAAACTTGGGTCCCGGCCGCAATCCGAGCGCAATCAGGTCTTCCCCGCGCACCAGCGGCGGGGGAATGATCGGCTCATTGGCAAATTCCGTCTGCTTACCGCGCAGGAACTCATAGTTATCCAGCATCCGATGGCTGCCCTCGCAATCGACCCGGTGCAGCTCGAGCTCCTCCTGAAAAGTGGGCCGGGCCATGAAGCGCTTCAATTTCGCCACACGCATCTTCGGCACATCCTTGAAGACCATGTGTTGACGCACCATCTCCGCGGTTGCATCGATTTCCGCGCGCGAAAAACGCAGTCGCTCCATGATCTGCCCGGTCAATTCCGCGCCCAACCTGTCATGCCCGCTGAAGCGAATCCGGCCGGTTTCGTCGACTGTTGATGTGAGCGGTTTCGCGACATCGTGCAGGAGAACAGAAAACACCAGCGGCACCGAAACCGATTCCGGCAGGAGGCTCAGCATCAGGCGCGTGTGTTTGAAGACATCGCCTTCAGGATGAAACTGCGGCGGCTGTTCGACACCTTTCATCGCCTCGAGTTCCGGAAGAACCGCCCGCATCAACCCACTTTCATCGAGCAGATCCCAGCCGCGCAGTCGATGCCGGGACAGAAAGATTTTCACGAGCTCGTCCCGGATCCGTTCGGCGCTGATCTGGGTGATCTGCGAAGCGCCTTCCATCAGGGCGCTCCAGGTCGCTCCCTCGATTTTGAAATCAAGCACGGTGGCAAAACGCACCGCGCGCAACATCCGCAGCCGGTCCTCCGCAAATCGTTCCCCCGCGACCCCGATCGCCCGAAGCAGCTTGGCCTCGAGATCGCTTTGTCCTCCGACAAAATCGATTACGCGATCCGCGACGGGATCGAAGAACATCCCGTTGATCGTGAAATCACGCCGCCGCGCGTCTTCTTCCGGCGATGCGAATTGGACCGACACGGGCCGGCGGCCATCGACGTAGCAATCGTCTGTCCGAAATGTCGCCACCTCGAACTGAAATCCATTCTCCAAAACGACGATGACACCAAAGTGCGCGCCGACCGCGTAGGTTCTTGGGAAAAGCTTCTGCACCACCTCGGGCGTGGCGTCCGTGGCAATGTCGAAATCCTTCGCTGCTTTCCCACGAATCAGGTCGCGCACACAACCGCCCGCAAAGTAGGCCATCTGTCCGGCATCGCGCAGGCGGGACGCGACACTGCGCGCTGTTTCTTCCATGGGACTGGCCGGTTTCATTCTGTTTCCGCTGAAACGAGAACAAACCGCAGACGGCCGACTTGCGCCACCATTAACGAACAACAAGGCAGAGGGGCGGCGCTCTGCTGGGCAGACCGCGGCGTTGGGCGAAAGTTATTTCCGGCTGACCTCGTAGCTCCGGGCACTGCCGGGACCGAAGGGATTTCCTACGCGCTTTTCCTTGATCCCCGATTCGGGAGTCGCCGGTATTCCCGCGAAATGAAACTGATCTCATCGTGCGGGAATCCGCTTTTCGCGCCGGCAACCAATGAGATCCAAAGAACGGTCGAGCGAGAGCGGCAGAGCGAAAGAGGCTCAATGTAGGAGAAACCTCCTCGTCGCGTTTATCTCTGCTCCATCTAATCCGGGATCTCCGCCTCAACCAGCTGCCCCAAAAGAACGAGCGATTCCTGCCAACCGAGACAACAAGCCTCGGCGGGAATCATGCTGGGAATCCCTTGCTGAACAATTGTCACGTCAGTCCCGCAGAAGACTTCCTTCAAGGTAATGGTAGTCATCATTTCGCCCGGTAGCTTTGGGTCTTCGAACTTGTTCGAATAACGAATCCGTTCGCTCGGCACCAATTCCTGGTAGGTCCCGCCAAACGAATGGCTTTTGCCGGTGCTGAAATTAGTGAACGACATCCGGTATTTGCCGCCGACCTTCGGGTCCATCTCGTGCACCTTGCCGGTAAATCCGTTGGGTGGGAGCCACTTGGCCATGGCGTCCGGATCCAGGAATGCCTTGTAGATTTTTTCAGACGGAGCGCGCAGAACGCGGTGAAGTTGAATGGTATTTGATGACATGACTCGTTGGCGTGGAGCAGGGAGTTTGCTGAATCTACCGGGCTACGTCCAGAGGCGGTGTCGCGCGGCAACAATCTTTTCGGGGGAGACGCTGGCTGCTAGCTGCAAGGATATTGTCGGCAGGCTGCCGACAACTGCGGGCTGGCAGCCCGCGCTCCCCTCGAAAAGAAGCCAAGATTCGCGTCGTGATCTCCAGCACTCGAGACCGATTGCGCTGTGCAGAAAAAGGAACCGCTCAACCGCCCTACGGTTGGACGAGGGATTCGAGGGTTTCCGGTTTCGGAAAGAAGGAGTGGACCACGAAAAAGATGACGGCCAGGCAGATACAGGAATCGGCCACGTTGAACGCCGGCCACGGATGAGCCAAGGGGATGTGGAGATCAAAAAGCAGGAAATCGATCACGTGCTGGTGCAGAAGGCGGTCGGTCAGATTTCCCAGGATTCCGGCGAGCAGAAGCGAGAGCGAAAGGTCGCGCCAGAAATCGTAGACGTGGCGACGTACTAATAATGACACGACCACAAGCAGGGCGAAACAGGAGAGGACAATAAAGAAAGTGTTATTGCCCTTGAAAGAACCGAAGGCCGCGCCGTCGTTCGTGATGTTCACCAAGTCGAGGAACTGCGGAACGACCACGTAGGGCTGTGCCGGATCGACATAGCGCAGAATGCTCGTCTTCGTCACCTGGTCGACGAAGTAAAGCGGGAGCGAGAGTAGAAAGATAAACTTCATTTCCGCGCCTCCACCACTTCTTCGCACCGATCGCAAAGGTCCGGATGCTTCTGGCTCTTCCCGACAGCTGCGCGATGCCGCCAGCAACGGGCGCACTTTTGATGGGCGGTCTTTGTCACGATAGCGCCGGCTTCCTCCGCCGGCTGGATGGTGACATCGCTCAGAATGAAGAATTCTTCCAGCTCAGATTGACTGACTCGTTTGGTCACGCCGGAGTTGGAACTCAGAACCACCGATGCCTCGAGCGCGTTGCCGATCAGTTTTTCCTGACGCGCCTTCTCGATCGACTGACCAATGACGCCGCGGAGTCGGAGCAACTCGTCCATATCGGCGATCACTTGCCTGTCGGCCTCCAATTCCGCGGGAAGTTCCTGGCAGTGAACGGAATCATCCGGATGCGAATAAGACCAGGCTTCGTCAGCCGTGAAGGCAAGGATCGGCGCAAGCAAACGGCAGAGCGCGTCGAAAATCGTTTTCATTGTTGCCTGGGTGGCCCGGCGTCGCGGCGATCCGGGAGCGTCGCAGTACATCCGGTCCTTTGTGATGTCGACGTAGAGACTACTGAGGTCGACCGCGCAAAACTGGTTCAGCGAATGATAAACCTTGTGGAACTCGATCGCGGCGTAGGCCGCGCGGCATTCCCCGATCACCTGGCCAAGTCGCGCGAGGATCCACTTGTCGATCAGGCTCGGCTCGCGCTCTCCTTCGTTCTCGGAATAATCGTAAAGGTTGCCCAACAAAATCCGGAGCGTGTTCCGAATCCGGCGATAGGTGTCGCCGAGCCGGGTGAACATTTCCTCCGAAAATGGCACGTCGTCGGTGTAATTGATACTGCTGGCCCAAAGCCGAACGAGATCGGCCCCATGGCGCCCCACAAAATGACCGGCGTCCATCGGTTTGTCGTAACTGCTCGACTTCGAGATTTTCTTGCCATCGACATCGACGACGAATCCGTGCGTCACGCAGGTCTTGTAAGGCGCGCGATTATTCATCGCGATGCTCGTCATGAGCGACGATTGGAACCAACCGCGATGTTGATCCGTCGCTTCGAGATACATGTCGGCCGGATCGTGCAGCTCCGGTCGCATGGCGCAGACCGCGCGATGGGAAACACCGCTATCGATCCAGACGTCGATGGTGTCAGGACGATGGGTCGTCCCTTCCGGTAACCCAAGTTCTTTTGCCAAATCGGCGTCGCTTAGCTCGAACCAGATATTTGAGCCGCGTTCCGCGACGAGATCGGCCAGTTTCCGAATGGTGGCCGCATCGAGAATGGTTTCGCCGGTGGCGGAATAGAAAACCGGCAGCGGCACGCCCCAGCTGCGCTGGCGCGAGATGACCCAGTCGGGCCGCGCTTCCACCGTCCCAGCAATCCGATTCTCGCCCCACGCCGGAATCCATTTCACTTCATGATGAATCGCTTCAAGGGCGCGTCCCCGAATCTGATCGATCTTGATGAAAAACTGTTCGACCGCGCGAAAGATGATGGGCGTCTTCGAGCGCCAGCAATACGGATAGGAGTGATGATACTGCTGAGCCGCCAGCAAAGCACCATGTTCGCGCAGCAACTTCACAATGTCGGCGTTGGCATCGAAAACATATTTGCCGACCAAATTGGGAAGACCGGCCTGCTCGGTAAAGCGTCCCAGGCTGTCGACCGGCGAAAGAATTTCGAGACCGCTGCGAACACCTAGTCGGTAATCGTCCTCGCCGTGTCCTGGCGCCATGTGAACCGCGCCTGTGCCGCTGTCCATGGTGACAAAATCGGCCGCGAGGATTTCGGAGGTGCGGTCAAAGAAAGGATGCCGCGCCTTCAGACCGGCCAGTTGTTTGCCGCGCCGGATCTCGCCTTTCTCCAAGGCGTGAAAACCGGTTTCTTTAATAAACGCCTCGTAGCGCTTGTGGGCGATGATCACTCGCTCGGTCTCGTTGCTCAGAACTTCGTATTCCGCGTCGGGATCGACCGCGATGGCGAGGTTGGCCGGGAGGGTCCATGGAGTGGTTGTCCAGATGGCAACACTGACCGGCTTGTCCGTTGGAAGATCGAGTTTTTCCAGAGCCTCGTTAGGAAGAGGGAACTTTACGTAAACCGAAGTGTCGTCCCGTTCGGTATATTCCACCTCCGCTTCCGCAAGGGCCGTTTGTGCGCCGGTACTCCAAAAGACCGGCTTGAGCGATTGGTAAACCAAACCTTTCTCAACGAAAATGGCAAAGGAACGCAGAACTTCCGCCTCGTACTTCGGATCGAGTGTCAGGTAGGGGTGATCCCAGTCCCCCAGAACGCCGAGGCGTTTGAATTGTTCGCGCTGGATATCGACATACTTGCGCGCAAAGGCCTCGGATTTTTTCCGGACTTCAAGGGGTGAAAGCCCGCGCGATTCACGCACCACCTTGTATTCGATGGGCAAACCGTGGCAGTCCCACCCGGGAATATAAGGCGCCTGTTTGCCAAGCATGCTCTGCGATTTCACGACCAGATCCTTGAGGATTTTGTTCAGGGCCGTGCCCATGTGGACGTCGCCATTGGCGAATGGAGGGCCGTCGTGCAGCACAAAAACCTCCCGGCCTTGGCGCGCTTTCTGGATGCGCTCGTAAAGGCGAGTCTCCTGCCACTTCTTGAGCATTTCAGGCTCACGCGTCGGCAGATTCGCCTTCATCGGAAAATCGGTCCGCGGAAGGTTGAGCGTATCCTTGTAATTCTGACTCATGGCCGGAGCGGGACGCTACCTAGGCTGGACGGTTTCACAACTTTGAGGTAGCGCGCGCGGACTTCCTGAAGAAGGAACCCGTCTCGTCCGCAAGCGAGACAGACCGGCCGCCGTGGTCGGTCGCAGACGCCGCTACCAGGAGCTGGTTCCAAAGGCGCCACGCGTTCGCCAGAGAAGATTACAGAAGCGTAATCACTGTCGTTAGGCCCAGTCTTCCGCGGTTCGAAATCACTTCGAAATCTGGACGCCTCAGCCCCCAAAAAATATTCAGAAAAACTTCCAACCAGTGGCAATCACCTGTCCGCCGCTTTCCGAAGAGGACTGTAACAAATTGAAAACCCACCGGAAACTAAACATGAAAACAAACCTAACATCTCGCTCCCTTACCCTCGTCATTGCCACGCTTGGCATGACGCTCACCCTCGGAATCGCGAACGCTGCCTCCGTCAGCTCGACTGTTAATGAAGACAATCGCGCGACCACCAATGGGACCGATCAAAATCAAAACCTTTACGACTTCAGCGCGTCTTTGCCGGCAAATCATCCGGCGATTGTCACGGCTGGCACTGGTTACAATTTCGGCACCAGCTGGCAGTCGCTCACCAGCATCAACCAACTCACGCTCACTTTGAGCATGTTTGATGGAAACTCCGGCAGCAACACCAGCGACCCATCGAACTTCGACTTCAACCACCTGCATTTCTATCTCGGCGGAACTCTTAATGCCCAGACCGGCATGTATACCGGCGGCATCGACACCGGAATCATGCTGAACGGATTTAACGGTGGCGGGTTCGTCAACTCGCAAACTTTCACGCTCGCGATCGACCCGGCGACCACCGGCGCTGCCATTCTTTCGGCCCTGCAATCGGGCAGCGGCAGCATCGCCGGTTACGTGGTAACTGACAACGCGAGCGACACGGCGCTCGCCCCTAACGAAGTTGCGCTGACCAACGATCTGAATAACGCCACCACCACGCTGACTTTGGCCAGCGTGCCTGAGCCCGGCGCCTGCGCCCTCATCGGCACCGGTCTCCTGATGGCCCTGGCTCCGCAGATCCGCCGGTTCCGCCGCAACATCTAGTTCCGTCCCCCAAGGCCAAGATCATGAACAAACTCATCGTTCCCCTTTTCCTCGCGATCGGCCTGATCGCGAGCAATGCCAGAGCAACGACTCCGGCCAGTGGCGTTCTCACTCCGGCCACGACCACGCTGACTTTTGTCGGCACCGCGCCCGGGACGGGCGCGGACAGCGAAGCTGACGCCATCGAAGGCGTCAACAAAGACACCTACGTTCTAACGGTCGCGCCGGGAATTTACACCTCGAAGCTCGTCTCGGTATCGATCGCATGGACCGTCCCGGCTAACGACCGCGATCTCTATGTCTACCATCGCAACGCGGATGGCTCGAACGGCGCACAGGTGACCTACTCGGCCGGTGGCGCACCGCAAACCGGAGAAGCGGGCACGTTCGATCCGAACATCACCGGGCCCGGCGATTACAATATTGAGATTGTTTACTTTGCCTCCACCCCAGCGGCCGATCAGCCCACCGGAACGGTGACGTTAATCAGCGGGCCGGTTGTGCGTAGCGCAACCTATGTGCCGGGCGGAATGACCTTCTCGCCGAACTCACCCTGCAAAGCTCCGACCGCCCTGGCCGATGGCGAACCGAGCAGTCGCATTGACGAAAAAGGCAACGCCTACATCTGCGGCATTCAGGGCGTACCGGCCGGCGTCGATCTTTGGTATGTCGATCTGCGCCCGACTCTGCCCGATCCCCTGCATCCTGGCGGGACGATCGCAAATCCTAACTACGATCCCAACGCGCGTGTCCCGCTTTATCGCGGCAAACCCGATTCTCCTTCAAGCGCGGCCGGACAAGCGCAGTTGCAAGCCGGTGCGCTCGGCGGCGGCGATATTGATCTCGCGGTCGGTTTCGGAAACTACACCGGCGACAACGGGCTCGGACTCAACCCCGCTCCCGACCCTGTCCTGGCTTACGCCAGCCTAACGGCCGCGAACGTCACCGTCGGACGTTCACTTGATCGTGGTCAAACGTTCCAGTTCAACGGTGTGGGAAATTTTGCCGGGGGCGCACCGGTTAACGATCGCCAGTGGATGGGCTTCCTCGACGATCACACCGTTTATCTCGAGTACCGGAACTTTGCCCAGGGTGTCGCCTTTGCTCAACGCTCTGATAACGGCGGCCTGAGCTATGGACCAGCGACGGTCGTCGGAACATTGCCGCAGACGGGCGCCTGTGACGTCGATCGTTTCGACAGTACTGTATATATAAGTGGAAACGACGGGCACGTGGCTGTCGGCATTCCCACGGTCGCTGGGCAGGCGCCGGCGAGCTACAATATCGTCCAGGCGACGCCCAATGGCGTCAGCGTCGGCAACCTCTTCTTCGCCCTACGGGTGGCGGCGGATCATCGGCGGATCAATTCTGACGGAACGTACACCCTAACCGCTCCGGGCACGGTTTACGGCGTCTATTCGGATGGCGCGAATGTTTATCTGATCTCTTCAATCGATCGCGGCGCTCACTGGAGCAGTCCGGTGCAGGTCAACAACCCGGCCGATTCGAAGTTGAAGTTGAACATTTTCCCATGGCTCGCCACCGGCCCGACTCCCGGCTCCGTTGGCGTTGCCTGGTACGCAACCGACAACGTCAGCAGCACTGGGGCGCCACTGAACGACGACAGCGCCAAGTGGCGCGTCTATTACGCACAGACACTGAACGCGATTGATGATGCCCCGACGTTCCAATACGTCCAGGCGAGCGACCACTCGCATCACGCGGCCAACGTTTCCCTCAGCGGTCTCGTTTTGACTGGTGGACCGAATCGAAATCTCTCGGATTACTTCCAGGTCAATTTCGATCCGACGGGCGCGGCCGTGATCGCCTACACCGACGATCACAACGATTTCTCCGGCTCAACCTTTGTCACGCGACAAATCAGTGGCCCATCGATCGACAAAAATCGGGGCAATGTTCCGACACCGCAGGACGGGAGCAGCCTTCCGACGCAACCATTCGCTCTGCCGGGCACACCGCCGGCAACTCTGGGAGCGCCTGCGCCTCAACCGATGCAGCCGGGGCCTAACGGAGAGCAGGTGACCGATTTCGTTCAGGACCAGGACACAGGTCTGCTGGCGACAACGCCAACAAACAGTCCGATCGATATCGTCTCGGTAAAATACCAATCCCAGAACTCGATTCAGGGATTGTATCTGACGGCGACGATGACCGTCTCCGATCTGACGACCATGCCTCCGGACTGCACCTGGCGGATGTACTTCGCGGCCAACGCACCGGAAATGGGAATCGCCGGTCCTGCGGGTAACCAATTCTCCAAAGGTTTGTCTGATCGTGGAGACCAGTTCTACATCGAGGCGGCCACAGACGCTCAAAGCAAACTGACGTTCAACTGGGGCACCGCGTCCCGGACCTTCAGCGGTGGCATTAGCACCACGCAAATGGGCACGGCGGACAGCGGCGCGGTCAACAAATTGGTGAAGCAAATATCTGTCCGCATCGCCGTTTCAAAACTCAACGCCTATCTCAGTTCCATTGGCCACCCGACGATTGGCGTCGGGACGACACTGTGCGGGCTGCGAGGCAACGCATTCCAAACCGACTCTCTCGGCATCGCGCTGGAAGATTACACCCGCGGCGGGACTGAGTTCACCTTCACCAACACGCCGTAATCGCATCACCCAAAATAGAATATGAAATTCCTGATCTCTCTTCGTTCTTTGATGATCGCCTTGGCGATCGCGCTTTCAATCCGGGTTGGATTTGCCGCCGGCGATCCTTGCACGCTTCCCGGTGTCCAGATCCTGACCGACCCAACGGGCGACCAGCAGGATCCATATTCACCTGCGCCCGACCCACCCGGGTACGACTCGAGGGCACAGGACATCCAAGCGATTTACATCGCCGAGCTCGCGCAAAATCCTGGCAAACTCACTTTCACCATGAAAGTGCAGACCCTGAGTACGGTGCCGGCAAACGGCAGCTGGAGAATTAGATTCAATGCCCCTAACGGGACGATTTATTTTGTCAGCATGGACACGGACCAAAACTCAGTCGCGACCTATAGCTACGGCACTTACGCCGTCACCCAGGGTCAGGGAAATTATACCTCGCAGGGTGCGGCCGATTCCGGCTCGTTCTCGGCCGACGGCACGATTACGATTACGAACTCGAATAGCAAGATGGGGAGTGTCGCGATCGGTAACACCCTAACGAATTTTTGGGGTGAATCCGATTTGTTGATCGGCAGCTCCACAACCGGAGGACTTCTCGCGACGGTCGACGATACCAGCAATGGCACCCCGACGAACCCGAGTTACACCCTGGTTGGAAATACATTCTGCGGAAGCAGCGGCGGGAGTGGCAATCGCACCGCCACCTACACGCAGGGCGGCATGACGTTTTCCGCCAACAGCCCTCTGAAGGCACCGACGGCGCACCAGGACGGTGAGCCAAGCAGTCGAATCGATAACCAGGGCAATTTTTACATCATGCCGATACAGGGCGTTCCCGCAGGTGTGAACTTGTTCTACTTCGATCTGCGTTCCGCCAGCACGGGTTACGATCCGTTCATGCGCCTGCCAATCTACCGCGGGCAACCCGACTCCCCTTTCAGCTCCAACGGAGTCAGCTCTCTCTCAGCCGGTGCGCTCGGTGGCGGCGACATCGATTTAGCCGTCGGATTCAGCAATTACACGGGCGTCGCCGGCCCAACAGAACACGCTGAAGCTGTTCCAGTCATGGCCTACGCCAGCCTAACGGCTGCCAATGTGACCGTCGGGCACTCGCTTGATCGCGGCCAGACATTCACGTTCAACGGTGCCGGTAACGTTCTCGCAGGCGTGCCAATCAACGATCGCGAATGGATGGGCTTCGTTGGCAACAACAATGTCTTCCTCGTCTATCGTAACTTTGCCCAGGGCATCGCCTTCATTCAGCAATCGACTGACGGCGGCCTGACTTACGGACCTGCCCTTCCACCGGGCGGGATCAGCTTCCCGCAGACGGGTGCACTCGATGTCGATCAATCAACCGGCGTTGTTTATGTGAGCAGCAACGACGGCCACGTCGCCGTCGGCGATCCGGCAAACAATACGGTCCCCGGCACAACCGCGCCGGGAAATGCGCCGACCACCTACAATGTGGTGCAGGCTGTCCCTGCCGGCGTGAACACGGCAAATATCTTCTTCCCGATCCGCGTCGCCTCGGTGAACCACACGGTCTACGGCGTTTATTCCGACGGCACCGATATTTATCTGGTGAGTTCGTCGAACAAAGGTCAGACGTGGACCGCGCCGGTCCGGGTTAACGACAATTCCGATCCACGCGAGAAGACGAACCTGATGCCATGGCTTGCCACCGGTCCTGTGGCCGGTTCGGTCGGCGTCGTCTGGTATGCCAGCGACAGCGCGACAAACAATGACAGCGCCAACTGGCGTGTCTTCTACGCTCAGAGCTTCAACGCAGACTCAAGCGCGCCTTCGTTCCGCATCGTTCAAGCGAGCGATCACTCGATCCACTCATCCAATATCTCACTGAGCGGCCTGGTTCTGACGGGCGGCGGTCCGAATCGGAACCTGATCGATTATTTCCAGGTAAATTTCGATCCGGCCGGCGCGGCTGTCATCGGATATACCGATGACCACACCGACTTCCGCGGCCACACCTACGTCACGCGGCAGATCAGCGGACCTTCGATCAACAGCGGAGCCGCCTTGCCAACTCCGCAGGAAGGCACCCTGCCCGCACAACCGTTCGCCATTCCCGGCACCGTTGGTGCAGCCGGAGCGCCAGCACCTCAGCCGATGCAGCCGGGGCCTAACGGCGAACAAGTGACCGATTTTGCACAGGACCAGGATGTGGGCCTGCTCGCGGTCGCTCCCGCTAACAGCCCGGTCGATATTATTTCGATTAAATATCAGTCACAAAATTCTCCAGGCGGTCCCTTCATCACCGCCACCATGACGGTTTCCGACCTGACAGCCCTTCCGCCTAACGGTGTTTGGAAAATGTATTTCGCGGCCAACGCGCCTGAACTTGGAATTATTGGGCCCGCCGGGAACCGATACTCCGGCGGATTATCCGATCGCGGAGACCAATTCTGGATCGACGCAGAGACGAGCGCGAGTGGCGCGGTCACATTCCATTGGGGAACAACCGTGCGCAACAGCGACGGGTCGAGCACGGACACCGCCAGGGGGACGGCCGATTCTGGCGCGGTCAACAAGCTGGTGAAACAAATCAGCGTGCGCATCGCCACGTCGAAACTGAATTCCTACCTGGCTTCGGTCGGCCATGCTCCGGTTGGAATCGGGAGCACATTCTGCGGCTTGCGCGGACGTGCCTCCGTGACCGATCCTTCCGGCGAAGGAGCAACGCCGCAGGATATCACCCGAGGTGGAACTGAATTCACAATCACCAGCGCGCCTTGAGGGTCATATGATGTGGCGACTTTCGCTCGTCGCTCTGTTGTCTCTGGGTGTCCCCGCCTGGGTGCACGCCCAGGGGAACGGACCAACGCAGAGTGAACCGGCCTCACCCGCGGCCTCGATCCCGCCGGTGATGCAGTCGCCGCCCCCGTTACCGTCCAATTCGCTCGCGCCCTACGAGCAGCGGCGTGCCAATGCCAAGTCGGTCAAGGTCATGACGTCCATCCTTGGCATCACCCTGGGATCAAGTCTGGAACACGCTCACGAAATTCTCGATAAACTTTGCGACAAAGCTCATCGGCCAAAAGAAGAGAAAGAAGAAGAGGAAGGCGAAGGGGAGCACAAGGTCCTTTGGGAATTGGCCAAAAGCCCCTACGGCTTCGTCTTTGTGAAAGCGGACGATAAAGAGAGGATCACTTACATCAGCGGTTTTCTGCGAAAGGGAAAAGAGATGCCCTTTGAGAAAATCGGCGAGACAAAAAAAGCGCCCTTGCAGGATGAGAATACAATCGCCTGGGATGTCCTCCGTCCGAAACAGGCACCGTTCCGCGTGGTGGCTTCGGGACTCAATCGTAAGGCGAATAACATTATGATCTTCGTCGTGAAACGGCCGTCCCCGTTTCATGGCTGACCGTTCCGGCTGGAGCGGCGGTCCCCTTCCCAACGCGCGCTTTGCGCTTTTTAGAACTCCCGTCAGGAGTTAGAGTAGGCCCCCGTGAAAATTCTGATCGTCGAAGACGAGAAGAAGACCGCCTCTTTTCTTGCCAAAGGCCTGAGAGAGGCGGGCTACGAAGCCGCCATCGCTGAGGACGGCGAATCGGCCAGCGAGATGGCCCTCGATCAGTCTTTCGACCTGTTGATTGTTGACGTGATGCTGCCCAAGAAAGATGGCTGGACGGTTGTCAGGGAACTTCGCGCCGAGAAGATCCGCACCCCCGTCATTTTTTTGACGGCGCGCGATTCCGTGGGCGATCGCGTGAAAGGGCTCGAGCTCGGCGCGGACGACTACATCATCAAGCCGTTCGCCTTCTCCGAATTGCTTGCCCGGGTTCGCTCGCTTCTGCGACGTTCGCCGCGAAGCGAAACCTCACTTCGCATCGAAGACCTTGAGATCGATGTCACCCGTCAACGTGCCATGCGCGCGGGACAGCCGCTCAATCTGACGCCGAAGGAATTCCTTCTCCTGGCGCATCTGGCACGCTCGGCCGGCGAAGTGGTTTCGCGCCGCGAAATTAGCGAGCAGGTTTGGGATGTGGCGCTCAATACCGACACCAATGTTGTTGACGTTGTTGTCCGCCGCCTGCGCGCAAAGTTGGACGATCCTTTCCCGACGAAATTGGTCCAGACGATTCGCGGTGTCGGTTATGCGCTCAAATCAAGCTGAGCCGCGCGCCATCGCGACGCAGCTGGTTCTGCTTTTCACCCTCTCAGCCGCTCTGCTGCTCTCGGCTGGTCTGGGCATCTTCTACTGGATGGTTGTTCGTCACGCTTTTACCGAAGACAACGCCGTTCTGGCCGATAAGACTTCGGCGGTCGTGGCTGAACTTCAACGCGCCGGATCGAAAAGCGCGGTGACCGCGCCGACACAGTCGAGACGATCTGTGGAACCGACCTTCCTCTATGTCCGAATCCTCGATGGAGCGCGGACGGTCGTGGCAGAGACGCCCAAAATGGCCATGCTCACGCCGACGGAGGCTTTTTCCCCTCCGCGCGCTCTCGATCCGCAAGCGTCCAGCGCCAGACGTTATGCGCATGGCGGACGGCTTTTCTATCTGCTCACGACCAAGGTCAATGTGCAGGGACAAACCTACACCGTGCAGGTCGCCCAGGATCGTTCCGAAGACGAAGAATTCCGGCACCAATTCCGAATTCTCTTTCTGATTGTCCTCGCGGCCGGAGTTCTCGTGGCGGCCTTGATCGCGGTCAGCATGACGCGCCGCGGGTTGAGACCGCTGGCGAAACTGACACAATCGCTCGAGCGGATCGGGCCAAGCCAGCTTCATGAACGCATCGGCCCAGCCAACTGGCCACGTGAACTCCAACCGGTCGCCGCCGCCTACGACGGCATGCTTGCCCGCCTCGAGGATTCGTTCGTTCGCTTGTCGCAATTCTCCGCGGACCTCGCGCACGAATTGCGGACGCCGGTCGGAAATATTCTTGGCGAAGCTCAGGTGACTTTGACGCGCTCGCGTTCGCCGGAAGAATATCGTGCCGCTCTCGAATCGACTGTAGGCGAGTGCGAACGACTATCTCTCATCGTTGATAACCTCCTCTTTCTCGCGCGCGCCGAGGCAAAGGATCGACAGATCGAGCGAACCTTGATCAACGGTCGGGCCGCAGCGGAAAAGATTGCCGCTTATTATGAAACAGTCGCGGAAGAGAGAGAGGTGACAATTGGATGCGAGGGCGAAGGTCAGATTCTTGCCGACCCAGTCCTTTTCGACCGGGCACTCGGCAATGTGGTCGACAATGCTTTGCGGTTCACACCCAATGGCGGCGAGATTCGAATCGGCCTCACGCGGAACAATGGATTGGTGGAAGTGATTGTCAGCGACACCGGTTCCGGAATTCCTGAGGAAGCGCAGCCACGCGTGTTCGATCGATTCTTCCGCGCGGATCCATCACGAAACTCCCGTGGCAGCACTGGGCTGGGGTTATCCCTCGTGCGAACCATCATGGAACTGCACGGGGGGTCCGCCACGCTGCAGAGCAAAGCGGGGCAAGGAACCATCGTTACCCTTTCATTTCCGGGAACTTGAGCCCAAGGCGGGCACCCGCAAAAGGTGCTTGCCTATGAGGTTACAGTTTTGTAATACGTGAGGCAACCGCACCGCCCCCTCACTACGAATCCGCTCTAGCCGCCATGCTCAACTCACGCCTTACCGTCGCAAGGATCGCCACACTTCTTGTCCTCGCCATTTCATTTCCAGGCTATCGCGCCACAGCTCAAACGAACGCAGTCGAATCGATCGTCGTTCAGGGCGAAGAAGTCCCGAGCTCATACGGCGCGCCCCCGGGCTTTTCGCGGAGTCGTTTTTCGAATCTCACTAACGCCTATGTTCTTCCTCCGGGCGCATTTTATCTCGGCGAGATCTACGAGGGTGAGGCTTTTCGAGAGGGCAAGCCCGATCATTTGTTCACCCAGGAAGTTGAAGTTGGCCTCCCCTATCGATTCGGGATCGCGGCCGAGACCACCTTCGAGTCATTCAACGGCGGCCGCGGTTTTTCCACGGCCAGCATCGAAGCTCGTTATGCGCTGGCTGATTGGAACAAGATCCCGCTGAATCCCACGCTTTTCGTCGAATACAAATTCGGCGTTGGCCCGATTCGTCATGATGAGGGTCCACCCCCGCCTCCGGGTCAGGCCGAGCCAGACGCAGGAACAGCGCAGATTCCCAATGCCTACGAAATGAGGCTTCTCCTGGCCCAGGATTTCGGCGACCAGGTCGAGTGGGCCATGAATTTTTTCTTCGAAAAGGAGAATACGGGCGATCGCGGCCGCGAATGGGGCGTCGCCCAAAGCGTTACCAAACCAATTGTTTTACCTAACGAAAGACTAAAGGTCGGCGTTGAAATGCAATATCAGAATTTCACGGTTAAGGACACCCGCGGCGATCCGTTGCACCGGTTCATCATTGGACCGACGATCGCCTGGAAGCCGAGCGCCAACACCCGCTTTGATGTCTCACCGCTCTTTGGCTGCACCGATGATTCGCCGCGCGTGCAGGTCTTTGCCGTCTTTTCCTGGCTTCTCGGAGGCAGCGAGGGACAAGAAGCGGAAGCTCCAACCTCGACCCGAAACCGCTAAAAGGCACTGATATGAAAAGAAATAACTCTGCCCCATCTTCCCTCCGGCTCGCCTGCAAGTCGGCCTTTGCTGGACGTCGGGAGATTTCCTTTTTCGGAATCCTCGCTCTCTTCCTCGCCGGAATCGGATTCGCATACGCCGGCGATTTCTCAAAGGACTCGAAACAGATGGCTGCGGCCCCGCCGTGCCCGGAGTGGTACGGGGACACCGAATGGAATGTGAACCTTTGGGGCACTTACCTTTTCACGAACACGAGTTACGATCCGAACCTCTGGCTCGTCGACGTGACCCAAAGCACCAGCGAGGGAAAACCGGTCTACGGCACCTTTGACAAGTACGTCGGCGGCGATCATGCCTGGGGCGGTGGCGGCGACATTAAATATTTCTTCCACCGCTACTTTGGCATCGGCATCGAAGGTTTTGTGGTCGACGCTCACAAAACCGGTTTCGATATTTTCGAGGATCAGCGCACGGCAGTCTTCACCCGGATCAAGACCAGGCATGAGCGCGCCATCGGCTCGGTCCTTGGAACTTTCACCATTCGCTACCCGATCCCTTGCTCGCGGGTTGCGCCCTACATGTGGGCGGGAGGCGGAGCCATTTTCGGCGGCGGCGAAAGCGATCAATTGATCACTGTCGGGCCACCGAACGCCTTCCTGGTTAACGCGCGCACCGAACATTCCGGAAGCGACAGCAAACTCCTGGGACAATTCGGCGGCGGCTTGGAAGTCCGCATCACGCGAAACATTGGCTGGACTAACGACCTCAGCTGGGGCGTTATCAGCGGGCCGCGAAACAATTTCGGAATGTTCCGCACCGGCATCAATTTCGCGTTTTAAGGAGCCGCCCTGGTTCCGGAGCCCTTGCTCCTTTCGACGAATCGCAGAGAGCGCCGGAACGATCTCTGGACTCGGCGATCTTCGCGTTTTCGTCGGCGAATGCATCCCTTCCCTTTTCTTATTTCGCGCAACTTGACCGGCCTGGGCCACTTCCGTACGCTGGACCCGGGAAGGAGAACCGTGAAAACCGAAGTTTCCATCGAGTACTGCGTTGTCTGAAACTACACGCCGAAGGCCGTCAGTTTGGCGGCCAAGATCCTCGAACTCGGGGAACGGATCGGTTCGTTGACGCTCATCCCGTCCAAGGGTGGCGCTTTCGAAATTCGCGCAAATGGCAATCTCCTTCACTCCAAGCTGGAATCCGGCGAGTGGCCGGATTTCGACGCCATCGTCAGCGCTGTTAAGAAGGCGAAGTAGTCTTTCCCGCCTCCTTCATCCGCGTCACGGCCGCTTTCCGCTTTTCGCGTTGGGGAGAGTGAAGGGTGCCTGGTGGCCCTCGCGGTCTTCAAAACCGTTGTTGGTTCGGCTTCGTTCGGGCCAAGGCAGGTTCGATTCCTGTCCTCTCCGCCATTCTTTGATTTCAAATTGCGGATCTTGAATTTCGAATTTCGATGCGCGCTAAAAACTCGATTAAACTGACCTCGCTGGCCTCGTGCGCCGGATGCGCCTCCAAGCTCAATCAAGCCGCCTTACGAAAAATTCTGCCGCAGTTTTCGGCCCGAAGAGACAAACGAGTGCTGGTCGATTCGGGCACGGGCGATGACGCCGGCGTTTACCAAATCGACCGGGAAAACGCGCTTGTGCAAACGATCGATTTCTTCATGCCCATCGTGGACGACCCCGACGCCTACGGACAGATCGCGGCCACGAACGCGATTTCGGACGTTTTTGCAATGGGCGGACGTCCCTTAACTGCACTAAACATTGTCGGATTTCCCGCGGACCTTGTCCCGCCGGCGGTCATCAACAGGATCTTGCGCGGCGGGGCCAAAAAGGCCGCCGAAGCCGGATGCGCCGTCGTGGGCGGACATACCATTCGAAATCCCGAGCCGATTTACGGGCTCGCGGTGACCGGCATGGTGAAACTGCGGCACCTGGTGACAAATGCACGCGCTCGGCCTAACGATATTCTTGTCCTAACGAAACCGCTCGGAACCGGCATTGTCACGACGGCTATCAAAAGAGGGGCCTGCTCCCCTTCATTGGCGCGCAAAGCGATCAATCTTATGACCAAGATCAATTCCGCCGGGGCAGCTCTGGCGGAGGCCGGTTTGGTGCATGCCGCGACGGACGTTACCGGATTCGGACTCATGGGCCACCTGGCCTCCATGTGCCGGGCCAGTTCGGTTTCCGCGGTGATCGAATCCGCGGCCGTTCCAGCGATCGGGGATGAAATCCTCCGACTGATCGAGCGCGACTGCGTTCCCGGCGGAACGAAAGACAACCTCAAGCTCACTGGCGTTACGGTTGACTGGGGCCGCACGAAACAAACTCTCCGTGTCTTGCTCTGCGATGCACAGACGAGCGGCGGCCTGTTGCTTTCGGTTGCGGAAAAAAATTACGCGCGCGTGATCAAAATACTAAAGGCCGACCGGACGCTTTGCGCGCAAGTCATCGGAAGAATCACGCGGCCACGAGATCGTTTCATATGCATGAAGGCCTGAACGAACGACGATCGCTCCCCGCGGTGTCCAGGGTGCTCGACGCTCTTGGGGCGATTGATCTTCCTCGTCCCGCGATTGTTGATGCTGTTCGGCGGCGCCTGACAGCTTTACGAAAAAGCGGAGGAAATATCCCGTTCGAAGAATTGGTGCACTCGCTGGAGACGGAACTGGAGCAACATCGGCGAAGCCGCCTTCAGATCGTTGTCAATGCCACCGGCGTCGTGCTGCACACGAATTTGGGACGGGCCCCCCTCCATCCGGAGATCGCGCAGGAAATGGCTTTCGCAGGTTCAACTTACGGAAACGTCGAACTGGATCTTGCTCGCGGAACACGTGGAGGTCGCGCGAGTTACCTGGAACACCATCTCGCGCTCCTTTGCGACGCCGAAGCCGCCACGGCGGTGAACAATTGCGCCGCCGCGCTCGTCCTCATCGTGAAACATTTCGTTTCAGCTGGGCAAGAGGTCCTGATTTCCCGCGGAGAATTGGTTCAGATCGGCGGCGGCTTTCGAATTGGTGAGATCATCACGGCGGCCGGCGCTCGGCTTCGTGAAGTTGGCTCAACCAATCAGACCTATCTCGAGGACTACGAGGCCGCGATGACTTCGTCCGCGGCTCTTATCCTGACGGTCCATCATAGCAATTTTTTTATGGAAGGCTTCGTCGAATCGCCCCGGCTCGCTTCGTTGGCGCAACTTGCTCGCCGGAAAAAGCTGCCATTGGTGGCCGATCTTGGGAGCGGTGCGCTCGGGAATCTCGCAGGGACTTCTGAAAATGCCGAACCCACCCCTCGTGAAGCGCTCAAGTGCGGCGCCGATCTTGTCTGCTTCAGTGGCGACAAATTGTTCGGCGGCCCCCAGGCGGGGATTATCGCCGGGCGCGCGCGCATGATAAAAGCACTCAAACGCGAACCTATCTTCCGTGCTCTTCGATGCGACAAACTCCGGCTCGTCGCACTGCAAGGCACGGTGGATATGCATTTACGAGATCAATCTTCGCAGGTTCCGGCGTTGCAATTGTTGCAGATATCGAAGGATGAATTGCGAGCACGCGCCGCGGTTCTATTCGATCGGCTGCGAGGTTTGCCGCTGAGAATCAGTGTCGGACGCGGGAGTGGTAAAGCTGGCGGAGGAACCCTGCCGCGCGCGCTGATTCCATCGATCACGCTCGATATCGTGCCCGATTTTGGAACGCTGGAGAAATTTTCCGAAGCCTTGAGGACCCATGCGCCATCCGTCATTGGTTACATCGGCGGAGGCTCCTGCAAGCTGGATCTCCGCACGGTCTTTCCATTTCAGGACGACATCCTGGTTGATGCCATTCGGTCCGCTTGTTCCGCGGGCGCCAATGACGCCTAAACGTGATCGTTAGGCAATACGTTCTCGCAACCGCCGGGCACATCGATCACGGCAAGAGCGCGCTGGTCAAGGCGCTGACCGGAACCGACCCGGATCGGTTGCCCGAGGAAAAAAAACGCGGAATCACCATCGATCTCGGTTTCGCGGAACTCTCGCTGATGACAGATGAGGGAAATCCAATTCACGCAGGTTTCGTTGATGTGCCGGGTCACGACGGATTCGTGCGCAATATGATTGCTGGTGTCGGCTCGATCGATCTCGCACTGCTGGTCGTCGCGGCCGACGACGGATGGATGCCTCAAACCGAAGAGCACGTCCAAATTCTGACTTACCTCGGGGTCGAACGAGCGGTCATTGCGATCACAAAGGCGGATCTTGGAAACCAGATTGAAGCGATGTCCGAGGTGCGCGCACAAATTCAGGGCACGGGTTTCGATCGTTCTCCGATCATTCCCGTTTCTGCGCGCACTGGCGACGGACTGAAAGAACTGCAAAAGGCTCTCGCGACGGAACTCTCGCGTTGCTCGCCGCCGCGCGACGCAAACAAGGCGCGGCTCTTTGTCGACCGTGCATTTTCTCTTTCAGGAATCGGAACCGTCGTCACCGGAACGCTTGTCGGGGGCGCTCTGCGAAAAGGCGATACCGCGCTTTGCCGAGCCAGGCGCCCTGCGCGGGCACATTCGATCCCTGCATAACCATGGAAACGCGATCGCAGAGGCCAGACCGGGAACACGCACGGCCATTAACGTGCCCGAGTTCTCGGTCGGGTCGTCCGCGCGAAGCATTGCCCGCGGAGCAATCGTAACGAACCAGAAGTTTCCCGTTTCTCGCACCCTTGATGTTCTGCTGGAAAGGTCGGGACGTGTTCCGGAGGGAGCTGCAGCAGGACGCCCAATTTGTAACGGTCTCCTAGTCGCCCTGCATCACGGCACGGCCCGCGTTTCCGCCAAACTCCATTTTCTCGAGAACACCGGACTCCAATCCGGGGAAAGCGCCATAGCGCAGCTGCGACTTGTCTCTCCAATTCTGGCCTTTCGCGGCGATCGATTCGTCATTCGAGACGCTGCCGAGCGCAATACTCTCGCGGGTGGTGTGGTTTTGGATCCGAAAGGGAACCGTAGGAATTTTCGCAGCGCGGAACAAAGGGTACTGTTGCGAACCCGCGCGGCCGGCTTTGGCGACGTCGCTCTGCTGCTCAAGACCGAACTCGCGCGATACGGACCAAGCGTGTCGGCGAAATTACTGGTCAGGTCTCACTTTAGCAGCGAGCAAATCTCAGCCGCACTCGAAGAGCTGCGCGCCGATGGACAGGTTGTGGTCATCGACGATATCGCCGTCGAAGCTGTTCAGTGGAAATCCCTGACAAGTCGTGCCACGGACCTGATCGATGAGGCGCATCGGTCACATCCCGAGAAGACCGGAATCGAATTGGAACGTCTACGAACTGTCCTAAAGCGGCCGGCCGCCATTTTTGACGCGCTGGTGAAGGACCTGACCCGCGATGGTTTTATTCAAACCGGCCGATTCATAGCCCGTCGCTCTCACAGGGCCGCGTTGTCAGGCGATGCTGAGGAGCTGGCCAACAATATTCTCAAAGCGCTGGCCACAAAACCATTCGATCCGCCGCCGGCAAAACAAATCGCGCCCGATCGGAAAACGCGCGAAACACTGAATTTTCTCATTCGACAAAGGCGCGTCGTGGAAGTCGCGCCGGATGTCGTGCTTCTACAAGCGAGTTTTGAAAAAATGAAGTCCGTTATTAGCCAGGCGATTACGGAAAACGGACCGGCGACCGTCAGCGAACTTCGGCGACGAATGGAAAGCTCGCGTCGCGTAGTTGTGCCGGTTCTTGAAAAACTGGATCGCGATGGATTTACCCGCCGAAATGGCGATCGGCGGGTGCTGGCCTCGAATTGATATCGTTGCGCAAGACCGGGTCACGCTAAATTAGGCGATGTCTTCGACGCGCGCCAAAAGTGAGCCAACGGTCCGACGCGTCTCGCTGCATCTGGGCAGTTCGTGGCGCGCAGCCTGGGAAACTGTCCTCCTGCCTTGGTTTCAAAATGCCGGCCGCGATTCCTGGCAGAAGCACGCGCCCACGGTCGTAGCTGTGCCGTTTCGCAGTCACGCCTATGCCATGAAGCGCCGGCTGTTCGAACAGGGCATCTCCCTTCTCGGCATCCGGTTTGTCTCTCCGGCCCAACTACGCGAATTGCTGACCGCGCGAACTGAAACGCATCTCGCTTTGCGTGAGCATTTGCGTCTGCTCCTCGCGATTGCCGCGGAAGAATCCATGGAATTACCGAATGATCCGGCGCTGCGCCAAAAAAGGATTCTTCAAACCGATTACCTTGCCGCCAAATCGGTTCGCCGCGCGCCGGATCATTTACTCCGTGCAATCGACCAACTCGGTGCTGCCGGCTGGGATTTTTCCGCGATCGAACTGCCGGCTCTGCGCGGGATCACGACACGATTTCAGCGAAAACTTTCCGAATGCGGTTTCGAGTTGATTCATACGGCCGATCGGCGAGCGCTCGAACTGGCGAAAACGAGTCCTCCGCTTTTGACCAATATTTTGATGACCGGATTCAACGGTGCCCACTGGCCCCTCTTCCCGCTGCTACGCGCCGCGGTTGTCTCAGCCAAGAATGCGACCCTGCTCCTGGATGATCCACGCGATGAAGCGCGCGACCTCGATGAAACCTGGGTCGGCACGTGGGAAGAGGCCTTTGACGAGGCGAAACCGATACCGTCATCGCCGAACCTGATCGGTGGCAGTCTTTTCAGCGAAGAAGAAATGCGCGGTGAATCGGCCGGCTCAGTGGGCCGCTCGTTTTTAGTCGGCGTGGACATGACCGAACAAGCGGAGGCCGTCGCGCAACAGTGTTTGGAATTTCTGGCCAACTCCGCCAGCATGTCCGTCGGCATCATTTTCTCGGGTCCCGGCGCTTTGCCCCGTCTGGTCTCGAATACGCTCACGCGCCTGGAGATTCCGCACCACGACGGCCTGGCTCATTTCGCGCCCGGCCTGTTCGAGCGACCGGAGTGGCGCGCCTGGCTCGAGCTCCAGCAGAACCCGCGCATCGATTCGCTGATTATTTTCGCTAAGGCGATTTCCGAGGCCAACGAATTATTCCCCGGCCTCGCTCCGCAAACCTTTGAGCGAACGCTGCGCCGCGCTTATGCAGAAGTCCTGATCGACGATCTCGATGTCTTGCAACGTTTCTGTGCTCAGTCCTCGGAGGAAACCAGGAAGGCGGTGGCCGCGGCCCTGGCTTCAATTCCGTTTCTGCCCGCGACCTCCCGTTTTCCGGAGTTTCTCGACACCACGAAACGCGCTTTCGATCAACTCGACTGGAAATTGCACTGGACGGAAATCTCACGACATCTCGGCCCCTGGATCGATAAAGTGAGAACAGAGTTTTCCCGCGGTCTCTACCTCCGTTGGTTAGGCGAAATTGCTTCTACTTTCGCAGCCGCGCGTGCTCCTCTGGGCGATCATCCCTACGCTCGCGTCCAACTCCTGACCGTTCCGCAAGCGGAAGGACAGGAATGGTCTCACCTGATTTTTGCCGGATGGAACGAAGGTTCCTGGCCGCCGCGTGAGACCGGCGGATTCGCCCGACAAGACGAGATCGACAGCTTCAATCGCAGCATTAAAAAACTAAATCGCGCCGTCGCGCGCCAGGGCCGCCAGGGCGAGGGCCATACCACCGTTCGCGAGAATCATACGCTCTATCTTGGACCGGCTGAGCAAAATCAGATCGCCCTTCGCCAATTCGAGACTCTCCTTGAATCCGCCACGGAAAAGGTCGCTTTCACTGCCAGCCTGATTAACCAGGAGGCCCCCGAACGTCTCTGGAATCCAAGTGAATTATTCACCCGCTGCTATCAGGAGACGCAGCAGAGCCCGCTCACGCAGGCGGCATTGAATCGATTACAGACCCGAACCAGGAAATGGCTCGTCCAATCGCGCGGTCCAAAGAAACATCTGACTCCGGCGTTACAACGAAAAGAGCCGGCCCGTATCGCCTATGACGCTCGCCGCGACCCGGAGGCACGATCGGGCGAATACGATTTTGCCTTTCGTTCCAAGCCATCGGTCGTGCCAGTTTTGAGCGTAAGCGAGTTCGAGCAACTCATCGCGGCGCCCGCTCTTGTCTGGTTGAAAAAATATCTGGGCGTTAAAGCCGCCGAGGAAAACGGCAACGTTTGGAACACCTCGAGCGGGAAATGGGTGCATGATTGGCTGGCGGCGGTGGCCGACGGAACGGAGCGAACATTCACACGCTTGCCGGAATCCACCAAAATCGATCGGCTGGTTTGCGCCGCAGCTGAGGCGAAACGTTCCGAAATCACGCGCCTTTGCCAGGCCGTGAACAAACCGTTGCCCGATTGGTGGACTGGCGGCTGGCGCAATGCGCTTTTCCTGGCACGTGCCCTGGCCGACAAACTAACGACCGTAAAGGACTGGCCATGGATCGCGACGGAATGGACGATCGAAGGCGACTTTCCGGCCGGGATCGGAAACGCAATCCTCTCTTTGCGCGGACGCATCGACCTGCTTCTGGCCAGAGCCCAGCCGCCGACGGGCTCTTTGGCCACGGAAGATCTCTGGATCGTCGACTATAAAACCGGTGCAAAAAAAGCGCTGGCCGCGCGCGCGGATGCGGAAGGACGCCGGCCAGGGCTCAAAAGAAAACTGCTGGATGGCTCCGCTTTGCAGCTTGGACTTTACGCCCTGGCCGCCCGCACCCTCGGTGCGCAACGAACCGAAGTCAGCCTATTGTCACCACTCGTTAGGCCAATACAGCCGCAAATCTCCGGTGCCGATTTCGCGAGCGAGACCGAGATCTTTGCGGCCCTGGCCGAGATGCAGCAAACCGGCGTTTTCGGGATGCACGGACGATTGCGCGCCGCCTTTGCTTTTACCGACGATTATCCGCTAGCCACCCTGGAAGTCGATCCCGACATCCTTGAACAACGCTGGGAGCTGTACACATCCGGCGCTGGTCCGCGATGAGGAGGAATTTTTTTGGTGAACCATCCCCGCGACCATTCAGCCCGGCGCCGTTTCGCCGAGGAACTCGACCGCAATTTTTCGGTGGTCGCGTCCGCCGGCTCGGGCAAGACCCACGCCATCACCGAGCGCATCGTGGAACTGGCTCGGGCCGGGAACGCTCTCGAGATCCTGCCCAAACTGGTGGTGGTCACGTTCACCCATCGCGCTGCCGACGAAATGCAGCAGCGGACACGACAACGGATACTGGAAGAAAACCGGTCGCCCGAGGTTCAGGCCGCCTTCAATCGCGCTTTCTTCGGCACGATTCACAGCTTTTGCATGAAACTGCTGACGAATTACGGCCATTATCTCGGATTCCCCTCTCCCCTGGATCTGGTGGCGGAAGACGACGAAGAACTCTGGGAAGCATTCGTTCAACAACATCAGCAGATCGGGCGCAACCTGAGTGGCGAAACGCGCGCGGCGCTTTTTCGATTGGCGCCGGCACGCCAACTTATGGAACTCGGACGCAATGCGCGCACGATTCTTTCGGGGCGGGCGAAATCGGGCCGTGTCCGCAGATCGATTGCACCAGGGTGAAGGCCGCCAGAGACACGGGCGGACGAGAGAACATCAGTAAATCCCAGGCCGAATTGGAGGCCTGGGAAGACCGACAGATCGCCGGCTGGGAATTCGTTCGATGGCCGAATTGTTTCACCAGTTCGAACGCAAAATTCACAACCACATGGCGTGAAGTTTTTTCCCCCTTGCGAGAATGGGTCAGTGCGGCCGCGCGTTGCGTGGCAAGTGAAGTTCAGCACAACTTTCGCGATTTTCGAATCGAGCGCGGCCTGATCACCTATCCGGATCAAGTCGCGCTGGCGGACGAATTGCTCCAGCATCCCGTCGCGGCGCGACGGCTGCGCGAAGAAAACTTTCGGGTCATTTTGGATGAGGCCCAGGATACCGATCCGGCGCAATTTTCCGTCCTCACGGAAATCACCCGTCCGCCAGAGGCGAGCGGCCGCTGGCTGGAAACCGAGACTGCGCCTCCGCGACCCGGTCACTTCTGCATGGTGGGAGATTTTCAGCAGTCGATCTATCGGGACCGTGCCGACCTGACCAACTACAGAAATATCCATCACGCACTTTTGCGCGATGGCTCGGCCGGCGAGCTCGAGTTCTCGGTCACGTTCCGGCTCGATCAAAAGCAGCTCGATTTTGTGAACGATGTCTTTCGTAACCTTCTGAATGGCGACAAGGGGCAGGTGAAATTTGTAGAGCTCCAGCCGCGGCCGGATGTTTTACCGGGACAGGTCATTCGCGTTTCGCTCGGCGCCGGTCTTCTCCCCGCCGGCGAAAAACCAAAGGATTATCAAAAGGCGCAGGATCGAAGCTAATGAGCTTGCGCACCTGGATCAAAGAGACGGGACATAAAAGGCTACGGGCAGACTCGTGGAGCGATGTCGCCATTCTATGCCCGCGAAAACTCTGGCTGCGCACCATGGCTACAGCACTGCGGCGCCTCGATCTTCCGGTAACGGTTCAATCGGAAAGCGACTTGAACGGTGACAACCCCGCCTACGCCTGGCTGACCGGACTTTGCGCCATCATGATCGATCCACGAAACAGCTACGAAATCGTTGGGGTCCTTCGAGAAGTATTCGGCGTGGCAGATGATGACCTGGCAACTTTTTCGGAAGGCGACGGAAACCGCTTTCGAATCGATGCCGGATTTTCCGGCACCGGTATTGTTTCCACACCGCTCCATCTGCTGTCCGGGATTCGACAGCGCATGCAGAGCCTGGCGCTCTTCGATGCGATCAAGCTTCTGATCGAAGAAACGCAGCTCCGGAAAAAGTTGGCTTCTCTTCCAATCGAAGATTACTCGGACCTGGAGGACGAACTCGACACGCTCCTGACTCTGGCGGCCGAAGAAGAGGCAAGCGGAGCGACCCTGGCCGACTTCGCTGAAAAATTGCGCCTCGATTTTCTCCTGCAACGCAACGTCCGGCGTTCGACGGGCGATGGCATTCAATTGATCACTGCGCAAAAAGCCAAGGGATCGGAATGGCAGGCGGTCATTCTGCCTTTCCTCGGCCGCAACGTCATCCCGCCCTGGCCGCGCTACCCTTGTGTCATCAAGATTCCGGAGTCGAACGAATCTCTGGTCGCCCTCACCAAAGATGATTTTCCTGAGGAAGTCCGAAGCGCTACCAAGACCGCCGTGCAACAGGAAATGGCGCGACTTCTCTACGTGGCCGCGACCCGCGCACGCCACACCCTCGTTCTGGCGATGGACGAGGAAATCTTTGCGCGCTCAAACGGCGAGATGCAAACCGGCGCACAACTGAAATGTCTTCTCGGCGAAAACGAGATGAACCGGCCGCATTTCGAAACTTTAGGTCTTGAACCGACCCCTGGTCCGGAAAAAACAGATTCCAAGCAAAACTCGGCCGAGGCCCCTCGCATTGTGATGCCGGCCTTCGAACCGCTGAATGGAAAAGAGGTCAAGCTGGCCAAAACGCGCGCGTTGAATTTCATGCGCAAATTCAATCCAAGCGGCTATGACGAGGAGAATATCGTTCCATTGTCAGCGAAGGACGCCTCTCCCAGCCGCTCCTCGAGCACAATCACCCGCTCAACCGCGGACACTCCGGCAACATTGTACGGCCGCTGGTGGCACGATTTCATGCAGCAGATTTCGTGGCGCGATGAAAAATCGTGGCCACAAACTTTTGAAGTGCACCAGCCCAGGTCGCCCGTGTCAGCACGCTCCGCCAAAGAGTGGGCCCTGTTCCGGAACTCCATCAAGAACGATCCGGTTTTGATGGCGCTCCTGACCGGGCAGGAATGGGTCGCGCACTCCGAGATGCCTTTCGCATGGCGAGCCGACGAATCCAACGCGCTCGAAGGTGTGGTCGATCTTGCCTTGTTCAGCGCCAGCGAGAAACGCTGCTTTATCCTCGATTGGAAAACCGATCGGATCAGCGCCGCCGAATTGGCTGGGATCAAAACTCGTTACCGTCCGCAACTCGCAGCCTACTGGCAGGCCCTCACCGCCATGACCGGATTTTCAGTAGACGCAGGGATCTATTCGACCGCTGCCGGCGAGTTCGTGACCTACCACGCGACGGAATTGGCTCAGGAATGGGAGCGTCTGCGCGCGCAACTCTATCAAAAGCCGTCAGCGAATTAGCCGGCATGTTCCTCTCGGAAACGCCGAGAATCGGATCGGCTTAGCGATCAGGTATCGCGCTCGCCGCGGATGAATTGCTCAACACTGCGGAAGGCTTCGTCATCCGTCATCTGCACGGGTGGATGCTTGGAGAAGAAAGCCGACGGCGAATGAAGTACCCCGCCGATCCCGCGATCGAGCGCGAGTTTGCAGCAACGGATCGAATCAATCGCGACTCCAGCCGAGTTTGGTGAATCCTCCACCGAGAGCTTGATATCGAGTTCCATCGGGACATCACCGAACATTCGCCCCTCCACCCGGATAAAGCAGATCTTGTTGTCACGCTGCCAGGGCACGTAATCGCTCGGACCGATGTGGATATTCTCGTCGTCGAGACGCTCGCCGATGACGGATTGAACGGCTTCCGTCTTCGAAGTCTTCTTCGACGCCAGTCGGCTGCGGTTCAGCATGTTAAGGAAATCGGTGTTACCGCCGGTATTGAGCTGGTAGGTCCGCTCGACCCGGACGCCGCGCTTCCGGAAAAGGTCAACGACCGTCCGGTGCAGAACGGTTGCGCCAAGCTGCGCTTTGATGTCGTCACCAACCAGCGGGAGATTTTTGTCGGAAAAGCGCTTGGCCCAGACTGGGTCGCTGGCGATGAAGACCGGAATGTTATTCACGAAGCCGAGGCCCGCTTCCAAGGCGCAAGCCGCGTAAAACCGTGTGGCCTCTTCTGAGCCGACCGGAAGATAGTTCACCAAAATTTCGGCGGCGGAGTCCCGAAGCTCGCCGATGATCTGTTCCCTGGTCGACTCCTTCTCGAGCGGAAGGAATGTGCGGAGCGGATCGTAATCCCTCATGTGCTCGGCAAAACTGTCGAAAACGCAGCCCATCTTCACGATGGCGCCGGTCTTGCGGATCTTCTCGCAAAAGATCTTGGTACAGTTCGGCGGGGAGAAAATCGCTTCGCTCACGTCGAGCCCGACTTTTCGGCGGTCGATATCAAAGGCGGCTACCACCTCGATGTCCTGGGGCTCATAGGCACCGATCTTTCGGTGCATCAGCCCAACGTTCGTCCCTGTGCTCGACCCACGGTAGAAGTTAATTCCCTGAATCAGGGAGCTGGCACAGTTGCCGACACCAACGACGGCGATTCGAATTTTATTCATTGAAAACCAGTAAGATTAACCGTGCGCGTTAGTCGCAGGCAAGGTGCAAGTTGTTGTAGGGTTCGCTAGCCTACCCTGAGCCAAGATGCCCCGGGGTGGCGAAGGGCCAACTTTTAGCGTATTCTGGCCCGGGTGCAAGCACTTAGCCGCCCTCTCGCTAGGGAATTTAATTGAAACAGAGGCTGCGCCAAAAAGATAAATAAAGCCAATGCGCCTGGCCCCTGGTCTAGCCCTGCTCCTCGCCTGCCTCTGGCCCCCCCCTGCCGAGGGAGGCGCTCCCTCCTATACTATCGAGCAGGCCGTCACCCTGGCGGACAACCAGAACCCGGACGTCCAGATCGCCCGTAAAAAAGTCGAGGGGGCCAAAGGGGGTCTCCTGGAGGCGCGCTCTGGGTATCTGCCCTCCGTCGTTTCCACGGGACTTTTCCGGGAATTCGAGCACCAATCGGCCTCGATCCTCCGAGATGAAGAATACAACGCCTCCCTCCGTCTGGTTCAAAACCTTTACTCCGGGGGCGCTGTTCCGAGCCAAGTCGCGATCGGGAAGCTCAACCTCGAAAAACAGCAGCTTGAACTTCAAGCCGTGGAAAATCGAGTGGCGATGGATGTGCGGGTTGCCTTCAACGACTTATTGCTGAACCAGGCAAAGGTTCGTGTCCGGGAACAATCGGTGGCCGTTTTGCAGGAAGAACTGAAAACGCAGCGCGACCGTTTTACCGCTGGAACCGTTGGCCAGCTCAATGTCAGCCGAGCGGAAGTCGCCCTGGGTAGCGAACAGCCACAGCTGATTGATGCGAGGACACAAGCCAACAACTCCTACCTGCACCTTGCCGAGCTGTGCGGACTGGATTCAAAAAAAGGCCCCCTCATCGTCGGCCAGCTTCAATATCACCCGCGGCACCCGGACCTGAATGAATGCCTCGCCCGCGCGGACACCGATCGACCGGAAATTCGAGCCCGCCACATCGACGTCGCGATCGAAGAATTCCAGGAGAAGCTCGATTTGAGCGAGACGAAGCCGTCCCTGGAGGCGTTCTCGGGATACGAAGTCTACAATGAGCGCGATCCCACCGTCGGCCGTGAGTTCAACCACGGTTACGTCGTAGGGCTGAACGCGCGCTGGCACATTTTCGATGGGTTTGCCACGCGAGGGCGGATCATTGCCACGCGTGCTCGACGCGACGCTGCCCTCCAAACTCTTGAAGCCATGCGCCGCTCGGTCTCCTCGGATGTCCGTAGCGCCTTTCTCGATCTTCAGCAGGCGGAGCACGTTCTCGCGAGTGAAACCAAGAATGTCCAGACGGCCGATGAATCTCTCGAGATCGCGAAATCAAACGCGAACGCCGGCCTGGCCACACAGCTGGATGTGCTGCAGGCGAGCACGGATGTCACGCGAACCCGGACGACAAGGCTGAGCGCCATCTATCTTCATAATGTCGCCGTCGCGCGATTGGCCAGAGCGTGCGCTGTCACGCCCGACGGACTGGATTTTTCACGCAAACCCACCCGGGCGGAGGCGCGCGCCAAAGAAGAATCGACTTCGCGTGCAGCCAGTGTGGCGGAACCGCCGGCAAAACTCTCGCAACGATGAAGACGCGTTGCTGGTTCACCGTCGTCGCCGCTGCGACCGTCGTTCTCGGAAGAGCAACGGCGCTAAACGCGCTCACTCTCGACGAAGCTTTGCAACGAACAGCTGATAAGAATCCGGCGATCCAAAACGCAAAACACGATCTCGAGAAGGCCTGCGGGCGCCGCCTCATCTTTCGCTCAATTGGTCTGCCCGATGTTGTGATTGGCGCCGCTGGCGGAGATCAGGGTGGCCATCGCGCGGGCGAAAAATCCGATCAGCCGTTTGGCTTCGGTTACGGAGGGCTGACGCAGCCGTTATTCAATGCCGCTGTCCCGGCATCTTTCCGGCGGGGCAACCTTGAAGTACTGATCGCTCTGCAGCAGCTGAACATGGCCATGGTCGACGAGCTCTACCGCGCGCGCGTTTCATATTATAGTGGCGCCTACAATCGGCAGTTGAAGCAACTCACCCAGGAACAGCGTTCTCACTTGGCGGGCAACGCGTCCGCTCAACAGGCGCGCCTTCAATCCGGCTTGGCTCAGCGCGGCGCCTTCCTCGGAGCCGAGATGCAAACGCGGGAGCTCGATCCCCGAATCGAGGCGGCAGACCGAGCTTATCAAGGCGCGGCTTTAAGCCTGGCTGACACCATGGGCGATGACCTGACCGGACGATTCCCCCTTCCCGAAATGGAATCGGAGTTGAAATATAGTGCCGTTCCGGTCGACGCTTCTTCCGCGACAACACTTGCGTTGAACCAGCGTGCCGACATTAAACTCGCCCGCCTAATGGTGAAAGCTGCCGCAGAAGACGAACGAATCATGGAGGCAGCCTACTACCCGGTCGTTAACGGCCTGCTCCAGGGCGAATACATTCCCGTATCCGGAGTTCGCCGGCAAAGCGAAGGTTCGGTGCATCGCACGGATGACATTATCTCCTCGGAATTGCGCGAGGGGGCCGCTTATACATGGCGGGTGGTGGATAATGGAAAGGTCACCGGACAAGTACGGCAGAAGCGTTCGACACGCGAGATCAACGAGATCCTGTTAAAAAAAATGGAGGCCGATGTTCCGCGCGATCTTGCCCGGCTGCAAACCAGCCTCGATGCCATCGCCCAAAACCACGACTCGATTTCGCGGGCCATCAACTCAGCGCAACAAAGCGTTCTCATGGTGAATCAGAACGTTTCCGGCGGTCTGGCTTCGCAATTGGAATCACGTCTCGCGGAAAACGCCTCGCTTGAGGCCAGGACGACTCTCCTCAACCTGGCCTACCAGCAAAACTTAGCCCTGGCAGAATTGGATCGCGTGACCGGGCGCTACTTCCAATATTCCGACGATCCCTCCGCTAACAGGCAGAAGGCCCCTTGAAGCTGCCGGCGACGAAAACTCTCATTTGGGCGGGGATCCCGATCGTCGTACTCGCGACTGCGATTTGGTATTGGATGCTGCCCGTCGCGGAAGTCGTTAACGTTCGACGCGGCACGGCCGTCTCGGCGGTTTACGGGACGGTTCGGATTGAGTCAGCATTTGTCGTCCACGTACGGGCGCAGAATTCAGGATTCATTCACCTGGCGGAGGCGTTTTCAGCCGGTCGCGGCGCGATCGGGAAAAGCGTCACCAAAGGCGATCTTCTGGCAACCATTGCCGACGAAGCGACTGCGCGACAGTTGAAACAGGCGCAGGCCGAGCTGCAATCGGCACGGGAACGAGCTGCTCTGCCCCTTCCGTCATCCGAGCTGCTGAAGACCGCCGAGGACACATTGGAACGATTGGAAAAACTTCCTCCCGGCAATATCCCGGCGGCTGACTATCAAAAAGCCAAAAGCGAGGCAGCGCGCCTCCGGAGCGTTGTTGAGACCGAACGAATCGAGCGTGAACGCAACCTAACGAGCCTCGAAGACACCGCGAAAAAACTCGAAGCACAGATGAAGAACTCTGAGATCCGCGCTCCCATGGACGGTCTCCTGACGAATATTCTCACGATCGACGGCGAGCTCGTTGGCGAATCGAACGAACTTTTCACTGTCTCGTCACGCAAATATTACGTGCGTGGTGAAGTGAACGAGGAAGATGTCGGCGCAGTGAAGATCGGGATGAAAGCGAATATCCAGCTTTACGCCTATCAAACGCAGCAGTTCGTCGCGGAAGTCAGCTCGATTCAACCAGCCGCGGACCCGGAGACCCAGCGCTATACCGTCGTATTGCAGATCGAGACTCCGCCCGAAAATCTCATGGCCGGAATGACCGGCGAAATGAACATCATCACAGGCACGCACTACAACGTTCTGGTTGTTCCGAGCCGCGCACTTCTGGTCGACCAGGCCCTGGTCATCAATCGGGGAATCGTGCAAAAGCGAACGGTTAAAGTCGGTTACCGAACGCTCGACGTCTCGGAAGTGATGAACGGAATATCGTTAGGCGAACGAGTCGTCGTAGCGGACCAGGACCGACTTCACCCGGGACGCATTGTTCGTTCGCGAACGATCCGTTTTTCACCGGCGAACAAGGGACCGTGACCCCTCCGCTCTATATCGCTATTCGGTTTCTCAGTCACCGAAAGCGCAGCCTTCTCCTGAGTCTAAGCGGTGTCGTTCTCGGCGTCGGATTCTTCATCTGCACGCAGGCGCAAACGGAGGGATTCGCGAGTTTCTTCATCGATTCCACCCTTGGAAGCAACGGCGCGCTCGTAATCCGGTCCCGCTTTCAAAACAAAAGCTCCTCAATCGTTCCACCAAAGACTTCACGCTCCAACTCCGTGCACCGCCAGTATTTTGAAGGCATTCAGAACCCCAATGAAGTCATGCGGATCAGCCGTCAGTTTTCCAACGTTGTCTCCTGCTCGCCGGTTCTGCGCGGCACTCTCAGCGCACGCTCAGGGTTCGAGAATGCCACGGTCGATTTGCTCGGTATCGACCCGGCGTTGCATTTACAGACCACCGATCTGGCCCATCAGCTCATCGAAGGCAGCCTGGATGATTTTCGCAACAATCCAAACTCCGTCATTATCGGATCGGGCCTTTCCGCAACTTTGAATGCTGCAACCGGCGACAGCGTGCAATTGCTCTCGCCCGGCGGTCAGTTACCGCCGTTTTGAGGTCGCAGCGGTCGCGCTCAGCGGTGTCGGTGCCGTCGACGCAACTCGTATTTATTGTCACGCCCGCGTCGCCCAGAAGCTTCTGCGCAAGCCTTACACTGCATCGATGATCATCTATAAATTGCGCGATCCGGATCGCGCTCCGGCCCTGGCGCAACAGTTTCAGGCTCTCTTCCAACACGACGCCGTCAGTTGGCAGCAGCGCGAGGAATCGACCCTGCACCTCTTTCAAACCTTGCGATTGTCGGCCGCCATTACAGTTTCGTTAGTCATCCTTCTTGCCGGCTTCGGAATTTTTAACGTCTTGACCATGACCGTGCTTTCGAAAATCAAGGAAATCGCGATCCTGCGCTCGATGGGATATCGCCGCCGCGATATCTCCGCGATTTTCCTCTGGCAAGGAGCGCTCGTGGCCGCGGTCGGATCGGTCCTCGGTTGCGGAGCCGGGGCGCTACTCACCTTGGCCGTATCGAAAATTCCAATTCGATTGCGCGGTTTGCTTACGACCGATCATTTCGTCGTGACCTGGAATTGGCACCATTATTTTTGGGCCATCGTATTGGCGACGATTGCGGTTTTTCTCGCGAGTTACGTGCCCGCGCGGCGCGCCGCCGGGCTCCCGCCCGTTGTCACTCTGCGCGGCTCCAGTGTATGAACACGGGCGCCCCTCTTCGCTGCGAAAGAATCGAGCGCTATCTCGGCGAAGATGAATCGCGGGTCCACGCAGTCCGCGGTGTTTCTCTCGAGCTCGAACGAGGAACGGTCCACGCCGTCGTCGGTCCATCCGGATGCGGCAAAAGCACGCTTCTCTACATCCTCGGCTTGCTCGACCAGCCGGACGGCGGCTCTGTCCTGCTTGAATCGCAACCGGTTTCGCATCTGCCCGACGACGAACTGGCGCGCAAGCGCAATGAATTCATTGGATTCATTTTCCAATTTCATTTCCTGATGGAGGATTTCACGGCCCAGGAAAACGTCATGATCCCGATGCGTCGCCTCGGCCAGCTCCCCGAAACCGCCATGCGGGAACGCGCGGCGGAGTTGCTCGACGCCGTCGGCTTGTCCAACAAACTCGATCGCGCCAGCCGTCACCTTTCAGGCGGCGAACAACAACGCGTGGCCATCGCCCGGGCACTGGCCAACGATCCTCGCGTCATCCTGGCCGACGAGCCTACCGGAAACCTCGACACCAAAAATTCCCAGCGCGCCTTCGATCTCTTGCAAAGGATCGTTCAGGAAAAGCAGAAAGCTCTGCTCCTGGTAACGCATAATCCGATGATCGCAGAGGCCTGCGATTGGGTCCACGAGATGAAAGACGGACTCATCGTCACGAGCCATCCGCGCGCGCTTTCCAGTCCCGTTTTCTAAATCGGTCGAGCAGACGCGGCGAAAAAAGTTTCCAGGTGTCCCCGAAAAACGCGATCGCCTCATTGTTGTTTTGTCGGCGCCCGCGCGGCACATCATGCAACGTCATCGTGCGGCGCTGTTGGGGTACTGTTCGCATCATGGCCGAGGCCGGCACGACATACTTGTCGATCCCGCCGCGATCGAGCCAGCCGCTGATCCAAATATCGTCCATGTAAAACGCCCCCGCCGGCGCAGCGGAATAATCCCAAAGTCGCGCATCAAAAAAGCGCGGCTGAATTAAGTAACTCCCGCAGCCGGTGATAACCGCGATTTTCTCCGGTTGACGGATCCGATCTGCCAGCAGGGTCTTGGTCCCGCGCCAGTTGAAGTCCGGCGGCATGAACGTGCCGCGAAAACAAAGCGCCGCATCCGGCAACCGCCGATGATAATGAAGATAAGTCTCGAGCGCATCGCCCGGATACGTCCGGTCATCATCCACCACCATAATCAAGGTATCGGCACGACCCGCCGCCAACTCTTCCTGTAGCACCGGAATAAATTTCGTCGCCGGTCCCCAGTCCGTGACGCAGCGCAAAATGCGAACGGTTTCATACTGCTCGAGGTAGCCGGGGACGACGTAGGAGGTTTGCTGGCGGAGCGAAAATTCCGGAATAGCGATGACGATCTCATCCGGCGGCCGGGTTTGCTCAATCAGGCATTGGATCGTCGGCGCGAGATTGGCGATGCGGTCAGGCAAAGTCGAAAGCGAAGCAATCACCCGTCGACCGGCGACCGGTTCGCGATCATTCTCCAGCATCTCACGAACGAAACGGGCCTGTTGCCGGTTTTTAAAAATCGACATCTCCCGGGCGAAAGTATCACATTGTCCTGCTCTGCGTGAATAACAAAACTCTGGCGGCATTGCCCTTTGTCGCGAGCTTGGCTTTCCATTTCATGACGCGTCCGCCAATAATGCTCGACGACCGAATCGATTGGCTCAGTCCGTGATCGCGATGCCGAGCACCGGTCCAGCAACCGTTGAGCATCCCGATCGCGTCCGAAGCGGCGACGAGACTGGAGCGGAATTAAAACGCGGCGCGTTTCTGAACGCGGTCGCCATGGTGACATCGAATTTCCGCTCGATCTTCACCATTTTGGTTGCCCGATTGGTCGGACCGGCGTCGCTCGGTGTCTTCTCGGTCGCCTGGGCGACGACTGACCTGCTCAGTAAGTTTGGCATCATGGGTCTGGACGATGCTGCCACGACTTTCGTCGCGCGCGCCAACGCCACCGGCGATCAGGTGCGGGCCCGGGCATTGTTTCGGATCGCGGCCATCATCGCGGTCGGGCAATCGACCGCGGTCGTTGCCGTATTAATTTTTACCATTCGACGCTTTGGCCGTGAGTTGCGCCTCGAACCGACAATGATTTCCGCGCTCACCGTCATTCTCTGGGCCATGCCACCGCTCGCGCTCTATCGAATCAGCACCGCCGTTTCGCGCGGGATGAAGGTCATGCAGCACGATATTTACTCGCGCGGGATCGCGGATTCAGTCGGAACCACACTTGCATTCCTGATCGCCTTCACGATTGGCCTGGGAGAATTAGCCCCGGAGTATGCCGCTATTTGCGGAATGGCTGCAGCCGGGCTGATCGCTTTCATTCTGGCCTCGAGATTATTTCGTCATCTACCCGATGAAAGAAGAGTTGAGTCTCGTCGCGCGGAAGCGCGCCGTTTGTTTGCCTACGCCCTGCCTATTGGGGCCGATCAATTCCTCAACGCATTCATCTGGCGAATGGATGTCATTCTCCTTGGCTGGCTGGTCGGCCGCGTGCCCGGAGTCACCCTCGCGAACCTAGGAATTTACGGCGGAGTGGTCGGCATCGCCTACGGACTACGCCGAGTCAGCCAGGCTTATGTTCCCATCTTTACGCCAGTCGTCGCCGGGATGACCGCCACCGGCGAACACAAAATGGCCATCGCCACTTATGGACGCCTCGCGCAATGGATGCTCTGGATTCTCCTGCCGTTCTGCGCCGTGCTGATTTTCGGCGGAAAGACAATCCTGCTCGTCTTCGGGCCGGCCTTTCAACAAGGGAGCGCGTGGCTGAGTATTGCCGCGATTGCCTGGGCGGCCAATTCCTTCATCATTCTGGGTGAAACCGTTATCATGGTCCAGCGGCCGGGACTCAATCTGCTGAATTCCCTGATCACCTGCGCGGTCGGCGGCATCGCCACGTTCTGCTTCATCCGGCAATTCGGCGTCATCGGGGCGGCCTACGGCATCCTAACGACCTGTCTGATCCAAGGGCTGATTCGAAACATTATCCTCCGTTTCGTGTTTCGATGGCACAGTCCCTGGGCTAATGTCGCGCCGCCGGTCCTCACGGCCGCGGTTGCACTCCTTCCCGCGGTAGCTTGCAGCGCATTGCTGCACGGACTTGTGGCGCAAGTGACATCGTGCGCGACATTTTTGATCATATTCGGCATCGGATGGCGCTATCATCGCTTGCGTTCCAAAAAAGCGGGGCACGAAATCTAATTTCCAATTGCGATACAATTCGACAGGTCCCATGAGGAAGATCTTCATAACAGGAGCCAGCACCGGCATCGGGTTCGCCATCGCCCACCGGCTCACCACTCGCGGCGACGAGGTTTGGGGAACATCGCGAAACCCGATCCCAACTCCCCAATCGACGCGATTGCATCCAGTCCGACTCGATTTGAGCGACCGGTCTTCCATCGACCAAGCATTCAAAAATGCGCTTTCGGAAGCAGGCCATTTCGACGTTGTCATTAATAACGCGGGCAGCGGCCATTTCGGTCCAGCGGAGCTTCTTTCCGGGGAGGAGATCGAGAAACAATTTCAAATTCTTGTTTTCGGACAGCTTCAATTAATGCGCCTGGCCTTGCACGCCATGCATTCCCGCGGCCACGGATTGATCATCAACGTGACATCATTGGCTTCGCGTCTCCCTGTTCCGTTCATGGCCGCGTACAACTCGGCCAAGGCAGCCATGGCAGCCTTCACCATGTCAATTCAGCTCGAGTTGCCCGATTCGGCGGTGCGCATTATCGATCTTCAGCCAGCGGATATAAACACCGGTTTCAATGACGCCATCAAGCGGGTGTCCTCGCAGGATCCGCGATACGACGCAAAGGTTGCTCAAACCTGGGATGCAGTGGAGCGCAACATGAAATCGGCACCCGGCCCTGACCTCGTCGCGCGACGGATCTGCCGGTTAATCGATCAGGCGAATCCGCCCCCGCGCCTGACCGTCGGCGGCATTTTTCAAGCCGGATTCGCGCCGCTCATATTTCGGTTACTTCCGCAACGGCTACGCGTTTGGGGCCTGAGACGATACTACGGACTATGAGAGTTCCTCTCGTGGCGCGCGCCGTGTTCTCAGAGAAGCGGGAATAAGAGCGCGCAGCCGATAATCAAGGCCCAGTGGCCACGACAAAACGTTCCAGCTATCGCGGAAAAACCTGATCGCTTCCGAATTGCTTCTGACGGGGCCGTTCGGCACATCGTAAAGGGTCATGGTGCCCCATTGCTCTCGAACGCTCCGCATCATGTCGGATGCAGGCACTACATATTTTTCGACGCCGCGCCGATCCAGACAACCGCTGATCCAGATGTCGTCGACATAAAACGCGCTCGCTGGCGAGCCGGAATAATCCCAAAGCCCGGAATCGAAGAAACGCGGCTGGATAAGATAACTGGCCGTGCCCGTGATCACCGCCACGCGCCTTGGCTCGCGAATCTGATTTGCCCGAAAGAGCTTAGGCAAAAACCAAACGAAATTTTCCGGCATGACCGCCCCGCGAAAACAAAGTGCCGCCTCGGGTAATTCCTCGTGGTAATGCAGATATGTTTCGACCGCATCGCGCGGATAGATTCGATCGTCATCCATGACCATGATCAGGGTGTCACCGCGACCGGCGGCAAGCTCCTCTTGAATCACCGGAATGAATTTTGTGGCCGGTCCCCAGTCCGTTTCAGAACGTAAAATGCGAAGGCGCGGAATTGTCTCGAGGTAGTTAGGGACGATGTACTCTTTCTGTTGACGCGTCGAAAACCGGGGGACAGCCAGGACGATTTCATCTGGAGGCCGTGTCTGCTCCAGGAGGGAGCGGATGACTGGCTCGAGATTATTGATCCGATCCGGCAAGGTTGAGAAAGAAGCAATCAGGCGGCGGGATGGGCCCGATGAAGTTCGAGACAAACGCTGTCGAATGAACCGCGCCTGCTGTCGACCCCAGAGCAACGAGTAGGCAAACTGGCCGATCGCCGTTAAACTGCCAACCACAAGTGTCAGGATGCGGCTTCCCACCAATTGCCGACGATGAATGTCAGTTCGGCCGGTCCGAATGTTTTTAATCTCCCGAGCGATCCGCGACTTCACCATATGAAGAGATTCATTCCCCGGGCACTTGCCAACAGAATTCCGTTCGACGCCATCCACCGGAAAACAATTTGTGGAAGTGTCGTAGACGAACTTTAATCTGCGACGCCGTCATTCGATGAAAATTGCGCAGCCGTTCACCCTATGAACAAGCCGGTCTCCGATGCCGTGATCCTTATGGCCGGGACGGGTTCGCGGCTGCGCCGCGGTGGGGCTAACTCGCCCAAACCGCTCGTCTCTCTGAATGGGCGGCCACTCATTTCCTACATTTTGGAAGCGCTCTCGAAGGCGGGCATCGAAAGGATTCACGCCGTCATTGGATTTGAGGGGAGTTCGCTGCGTGAAGGGATAACCCCGCTGATTCCTCCTGACATGAGTTTTTTCTGGATCGAAAACCGGGAATGGCAGAAACAAAATGGGATTTCCCTACTGGCGGCTGCCACGAGCGTCGATGCACCGTTTATCCTAACGATGGGAGATCATATTTTTGAATACTCCATGCTCGATCTTCTCTTGAAAAGCTCCGACGCCAATCACCTCAATCTCGCGGTCGATCGCAAAATTGACTGCGTTTTTGATCTGGATGACGCAATGAAAGTTCAGACGCGCGCCGATCGAGTCGTTGCCATCGGTAAAAACCTCGAAGTCTACGACGCGATCGACACCGGGTTGTTTGTTTGTTCAACCGAGATCTTCGCGTATCTCGAGAAAACGAAACGGAATGGAGACTGCAGTCTGGCCGATGGCGTCCGGTTGATGGCCACTGATGGCAAAGTGCGGGCGATCGATATCGGACCGGCCTGGTGGCAGGATGTCGATTCGGCCGAGACCCTCGAACATGCCCGACAATTGATTGCGACCCGGAACAATGGCTGAGCAATGCGTCGTTCTGGCCGACAGTCCGGAAGCGTTAGTCAAATTGTGCGGAAGCTCGGCCCTCGAACGCCTGTTGCGCACACTGCAAAGGTGCGGAATCAAAAGCGTTATCGTTTTGTCGCAAACTCCAGAAGCGATCGCGCACGAATTGGCCAGACCGTCATGGGCGCGAAGCGAGCTCGATTTGATCGTCCGCGCGCGACCGAGCGGTCCGGTGACGATGGAACAAATTGTCCAGATCTGGCCCGAAGGCGTTGAACTCCTGCCCATTTTTCCGGGCAACTCAGTGCTGGATCTGCGACTTGTCCGGATGCTCGCTTCCGAGCACCGACCGTTGGCGTTGGTGGATTCCGCCGTGCCGGCTCAGTTTCGTTTGCTCGTGGCTTCTGCACCCGTAACAAAGCGCGGGCAATTGGTTGGACCCGCACTGCTCGAGCGTGACTGGGCTCGCTCTCGAACAGGTCCCCTGGAGGAAGCGATGCGCACGGGGTTGGAGGATCAAACCTTGCCCGCCTTGGATGTGGCGGACGAGCCATTGTACTATCCGTCCCTCAACCGAAAACTCAGAGCATATTGGTTCCCTGCTCCATCGCCTGAGCGCGCGGAGCTAGCGAAACGGGTGCTTCTCGATTCCGCTCAAAAAGGCACGCTCGACCTTCCCGCAACCGTTCATGGTCCGATAGAAACGTTTTTGATTTCCCATCTCTGCGAGACGTCGATCACGCCTAACCAGTTAACGATACTTACCAACATTGTCGCCTGGAGCGCGACGTTTTTCCTGGCCACCGGACGGCTTGGTTGGGGACTCGCGTTAGCTGTCATTGTCGGCGTTCTCGACGGTTTGGATGGAAAACAGGCCCGGGTCAAGGTCGAGACGACCAAGCACGGCAAACTGGAGCATTGGTTCGATGCCTTCTTCGAAGTGTCGTGGTGGGTGGCGCTGGCCTATTACTTTCACAACTCTGGACAACTCCCAGGCGCTTTCCGCTATCTCGCCTTGCTCCTGTTTGCCCAGGGATTCGATGGCATCCTGAAATCGGGGGTTCGTTTCGCCACCGGCAAGTCGATCGAAGAGCTGGGGACTTTCGAACGACTTATGCACTTCATCGCTGGACGACGCAACGTGATGGTCTGGTTGCAAACCGTCGGATTTCTTTGCGGTGCGGCACCGCAAACCTTCAGGATCCTGCCTTGGTTGGTGCTGGCCACAGCCATCTTGCACTTGCCCCGGGCGACGTGCGTTTTTTGGCAACTGCGTAAGAGACCGAAAACCGAAGGGTTCGCCCCGGCGGTTTCGCCACCGAATAAAACGAAGACAATCGACTAACGAACAGAGCTACCTCGACGTCGCTTTTTATGAAGCGGCTCGATCGCTTCCATCGATTCTCCGTCGGTAGATCCGATAGGTCTTATATCGGCGCCCGCCTACGGCTTCGATCAGTCGGTTAATCAGGACATTATCTTCGAGGGTCATGCTCAACTCCCCTTTGATTCCCCTCTTAACCATGACGTACTCCACAGCCTTCAAAACTAACATCTCCGCGATCCCGAAGCGCCGGAATTCGGGGATAACTCCAAGCGCGACAAGGCGCCCTGTGCGGATACGGCTTTTATAATAGAGCAACTTGATCAAGCCAATGGGGATTCCGAAGGTCGTTAGCCGCCCGTTAATCCTCTGCATCACTTCATTGATGTTCGGAACGGCCAGACTGAATCCGACAGGCCTGCCTTCCATCTCGGCAAGCCAGACGAACTCCGGTATTAAAATGGGCATCAGCTCCTTGCGCAGGTGATCGAACTCGGGCTTGGTGAACGGGACAAATCCCCAATTTTTCTCCCAGGCCTTGTTGTAGACCTCTCGCAAACGTTCACTCTCCGCTTCGATTTCTTTTAAGTTTCCAGGCCGCAATGTCGCAGGGCTCTTCTTTTCAAACCGGGATGCAATTCGCTTAAGGCGGCGAAGGGCAAAATTTGGATCCTCCATCCACCAGGCATACCAATCCTTCGCTTTTTCAAATCCCCAACGCTCGATCAGCTCCGCGTAGTAGCGCGGGTTGTGGGCCATCAGGACAGTTGGCGGATACTCAAATCCGTCAATCAACAGCGCGCAGACGTAGTTTGTTGAGTAATCGATCGGCCCGATAATCTCGTCGCGGCCCTTTTTCCGAAGCCAGTTTGCCGCGGCTTCGAAGAGCGCGGTCGCCACCTCCTGGTTGTTGATCGACTCAAACATTCCGAAACAGCCGACACTTGACCCATGTTCGGCGTTGTAGTTTGGATCGTCGCTGGCTGCGATGCGGCCGACAATTTTGCCGTTTCTCTTCGCGAGAAACAGGCAGGCGTCGCCATGCAAATAAAAGGGATGTCGCTTTTTATTGAGGAATTGTCTTCTCTCAAGAATGAGAGGCGGCACCCACACCGGATCATTCGCGTAAATCTTCCACGGGAATTTGATGAACGCGCTCCGATCGGCCCGTGTCCGAACCTCCGCTATTTCGACGGCGTTGCTCATGGCGCCGCGCTTTCGTTAGAGGCTCGCAGCAAACGCGATGACATGCGCTCCTGACGAATCACCAGGACGATGAGGACCAGGTTGAAGATCGTTGCTTCGATCCAAAAAAAACTACTGGGACGCCCGAGAAGAAGCGCCGCGAACAAAATCATCATCCGTGTATTGCTCATGAGAAAGCCCCACCACTTAAAAGTGGATTTTGCCTGCGCGAGAAAGCGCGGCACCATGGCAACGCGTTCCGCCATCACCCTGCGTAACCGGTGTAGCCGCGGAGCTAGCATTTCCTGCTGCCGGGTGTGGTTGCGATGCAACAACAGAAGAAACTTGGACCACGGATTAGTCCACGATGCGTTTCGGTATTCGTCCCGAATGGCAGCGAACTCGTCCAGTTGCCCGGCGGTCAATCCCTTCAAAAAGTGAAGATAAGTCGTTCGATAATAATCTGCCGCAGTGCTTTGGCACCCGTGACTCAAGGCGGCGAAGATCCCGAGCGCACAAGTGAAGGTAAACGAGTCGGTGGCGTGCGCGCGCAGGATCAAGTGCGCATAAATACTCAACCAAACCAGATGATCGACACACCCATCGAGAATCCGTCCCGCGCGACTCTGGCTTTGCGTCAATCGGGCCAGCTGCCCATCTGCGTTGTCGAAAAGATTCGCGGCCACGTGCAGGGCCATCCCGACAAGGTTCAAACGGATGTCGGTATAGTAATAAAGATGTCCGGCACAGATGCCTAACAAGCCGCCAATCCATGTGACCGCCGCCGGGGTCAGGTGAAGCGCCGCCGCCAGCCGGGCAAGTTGAAACCCAAGTTTCCGGTAGAAGTAGAGATCAAGGACTCCCTCGACTTCACGCGCCTTGTAAGTGGATTCGATACCGGCCGTTAACGGCCCTGTCTGCCCTGGCATCGCTGAACCCGGCAGATTCTTAGACGCCTTGCAGGGCTGCCGGAACAAGCGTCTCTTCGAGAATATTCAGAGCCTCATCCAGGTCAGCACGTGAGTGCATGGCTGTGACGCAGGCCCGGAAACAAATCTTGTTCTGCGGAACAGCCGGGTAATCGACCGGCGCGACCCACAAACCGCGGGCGCGAAGCTCATGCCCCGTGCGATACATGCGCTCGCGATCGCCAATGACAATCGGCATGACGTAGGTCGTGGAAGCGCCCGTGTCCAAACCAAGCTTTCGCAGCTGCGCATGGAAATACTCGGCGTTTTCCCAAAGCTTCGTCCGCCGGTGCGGTTCTCGAATGCCAATCTCCAGCGCCTTCAGGATCGCGGCCACCACGACTGGTGGAAGGGCGCATGAGTAGACGTAGGGATGCGCATAAAATCTCAGATATTGGAGAGTCTCTTTCGATCCGGCGACAAATCCGCCAAGCGCACCGAACGCTTTCGAAAATGTGCCGTAAACCAAAGGCACCCTGTCAGAGACACCAAACTTCTCCGCTGCACCGCGGCCACCTTCGCCACAGGCAAGAATCGAATGAGCTTCGTCGACGAAAATGCTGGCGCCGTGCGCCTCGGTCACATTGATGAGCTCCTCGAGATTCCCAAAATCGCCGTCCATCGAATAGATGCCTTCAACGATGACGAGCTGGCGCTTACCTGATTGCCGCTTGAGCGCGGTCGCCAGAGATTCCGGATCGTTATGCTCGAACTTTTCCGTCTTGCAGCCGGACAAAACCGCGCCGTCACGCAGGCTGAGGTGCGACCGGTTGTCGAGAATCGCGACATCCGTCTTGCGCAGAAGTCCGGAGATCGTGCCGAGCGCGCCGCCGAAGCCGCTGTTGAAAAGCATCGCGTCTTCTCGACCGAGAAACTCCGCGAGGCGGCGCTCGAGCTCGCGATGGAGATCCGTCATGCCCGACAACATTGGCGAACCGCAGGCGCCCATTCCATGGGTCCGAAGCGCCTCCTGTGCGGCTTCGATCACTTCGGGATGGTTCGCCAGCCCGAGGTAATTATAGGAGCAAAGATTAACCACCGAACGCGGCTTCCCATTATAATTAATGGTCGTTCGCGCATCGGCGGAGGCCAGCAGCTGGGGCTCGTACAATTCAACCGCCCAGGAGCCAACGCGCATCCACTGGGTAAAGGCCGCCGGAGCCTTTAATGGGTCGCGACTTTCGCCCCGGAGGAAGTTACTGAGACTAAGTTTTGCCGCTTCCTTGTCGGTATTCATCGCGACAAATCGAAACTCGAAACGACCGTTTCGGATTCAGTGAAGTGGAAATTGGGCCCTGTTGATGGGGGAACAGTGGAAAAAAATAGAGTAGGGTTCACCGAAACGGTTCTGGCTGTGGTTTTTATCCTTAAAGAGTTCCCGGAGGGCTATCCCACGGGGAAGTTCTATATCGGGGCAGCTATTTTAGCGTGTTCTCCCAGCGCCACAAGAGTTTAGTTGAGCCCGGGAAGGAGGGCCTCGCCGAACCGGGCGCAACTGGCATTCAGTCCGCGGGTTGTTCAGACGGGTCCCACGGGATAATGTCCGCACCTCCATGAAGCAGGCGCTATGCATCTTACTCGTTCTCGCTTCTGCGGCGGGAGCATTCGCCAGCAGCCAGCCTGAAAAAAACGACGAAATCTATGGCGGCTGGCTGAACATGTACGACCTGAGATTCGAGGAGGCTCATCGCACTTTTGAGACCTGGCGTGCAATGCACCCGGACGATCCTTTCGGCCCCGCGTCCGATGCGGCGGCATACTTGTTTTCGGAACTCGCGCGTCTCGGGGCACTGGAATCGGAGTTGTTCGTTGACGATGCCCGATTCGTTAATCGCAAAAAACTGATACCTGACGAAAGCATTAAACGCCATCTGATCGAGTGTCTGGCCAGAGCAGATCAACTCGCAGACGCGCTTCTGCAAAAATCGCCATCTGATACCGACGCCTTGTTCGTGAAATCGCTCGTGTGCGGTTTGCGCGCCGACTACTCAGCGCTTGTCGAAAAGGAAAATCTGGCGGCGCTGAGCTACACCAAACAGGGACGCCCGTTCGCTGACAAACTCCTCGCGATCAAACCGGATTTTTTTGACGCCTACCTTGGGCTCGGAGTTGAGAATTATCTCTTGAGTCTGAAACCGGCGGCCTTGCGCGTCCTTTTGCGATTTGCCGGATCCCGGATCGACCGCGAGAAAGGGCTCGAGCAACTTCGCCTTACGTCCCAGCGTGGCCATTACTTTGAACCGTTTGCCAAATTGCTCCTGGCAGTTGCCGCTCTGCGCGGTAACGATATGGCCGGCGCGCGCCAAATTCTTGCCGGCCTGCACGAACGCTTCCCGCACAACCCGCTTTACGAGCGGGAACTGGACCGTCTTCCCGCCGCCACGAAGTAACCTCGGGCTTTGCCGCTTATCCATCACTCATGACATTCGGCAGAGAGATTTCCTGGCGGGCCTGGGCGATTGGCATTCTTCTGCTGACTCTCTTTCTTCGGCTTCCCGCCCTGATTCATCCGCGCGCGATCGACGATGAATCTGTTTATTCGGTTGTCGGCAATCAGATTGTCGACGGCGGAAAACCGTATGTCGACGCAGTGGAGCGAAAACCTCCGCTCCTTTTTTGGACATATGCCGCGATCTCCAGAATAGGGGGAAAATACGACTGGCCGTTCCTTCACGGGATTGCCTTGCTTTGGGTCGTCGCGACCATGGCCGGGCTGTATGTACTCGGCCGAAATTTGTTCGATCCCCTGACCGGTTTGCTCGCCGCCCTTCTTTACAGTCTTTACCAACCCTGGCTGAAATTTATCGACCTCGCCTTCAACGGCGAAGTCGTGATGAACCTGCCAATCGTCTGGGCCTGGGCGATTGCATTTTCAAAAAGTCGCTCGCGCACTCGGCCGGAACTGTTCGTCTCAGGAATGCTTCTGTGTGCCGCCTTCCTCTTAAAGCAGCCCGCCGCCATTGCGGCCGTGCCGCTTGCAATTTACTTCCTGCTTCCCGGGTACCAAAAAAGTCGTGGCCTGACCTTTTGGAACGGTGTTGCACAGGCCGCCGTCCTGACCGCCGGATTCTTCGGAACACTCGCTTTGACGGCGGTCATCTTATGGAAACAGGGAATCCTGAGCGAGACGATCTATTGGACGATCACAAATCATTCTCTTCCCTACATTTTTTGGAAGGCTGGCTTTCTGTATACGCTCATTTTCATTGGCGTCTGCTTCCCGCTCGTGTTCGGAGCGGCAATTTCGGTTCAAAATGGTTCGAACCTGTGGGCGAAACGGTCCGCGGAACGAACGGCCCTTTTTGGCTTGGTGATCGCATCCGCTATCGGCGCCGCCGCCGGAGCCCGCTTTTACCCTCATTATTATATACAGCTCATCCCTCCTCTCGCGATCCTGGCGGCCCCGGTCTTCGCGCAGGTTCTGTCCGGGTCGAGCAATCGCCCGCTCTGGCTCAAGCCGGCAACGGTCGTGGCGGCATTCAGTATCACCGTCGTCGCATTCTCCACGGTCTACTGGATTGGTGAGCTCAGCCGCCGCCGGCCGGACGAGGCGGGTCAATATCTCCGCGAACACTCCCAACCGTCTGACCGAATCTTCGTTTGGGGCCAGAATCCGGAAATATATTTGGATGCTCAGCGCCGCCCCGCCTGCCGTTTCGTGGTCACCTTTCCCCTGACGGGCTACATTTTCGGCGGAATCTATTATATCGATACGCATGATCGGATCGTTCCTGGCAGTTGGGAAAAACTCGACCAGGATTTCAAGGCACATCCGCCTCAATACATTGTCGATGTCCACGAAGATGCGAAGAATGCGCAGTACCCAATCCGGCAATTTCCCGTTCTGGCCCGATGGCTGGAGTCTTACGAACCCGTGGCCAATGTAAAAGAGGGCATCATCTATCGTCTCGCACGCACGGCGGGAGCGAAGTCGCCGCGCAACCCTTAGCAACGTGCTCGCCTATCACTGGGACCTGCGTACCGTCAGACTGAGATGAAGCTGCCGGCTGGCATTTCCACGCTGCAAAACACCGATCGCTGGATTGGCAGCCCCATCTGTTTTTGCCTTACAGTTTTCAGGAAAATATTTGGTCGAAAAACGATCGTCCCTTCGAAACCGTCCCGCATCGCGTTTCTGAAGTTCGCCGAACAAGGATCCACCGTTCTCGCCTACCCGGCCTTTCGGCGTGCCGCCGCCATGGTCGGCGCGGACAATCTTTACATGGTCGTGTTCGAGGACAATCGGTTCATCGTCGACGCGCTGAACATTCTTCCTCGCGAAAATGTGATCACGATCTCGACGCACAATCCGTTCACTCTCGCGGTGGACACTCTGCGGACCATTCATAAGCTGCGCACCCTCAAGATTGATGCAGTCATTGACTTGGAATTTCTCACGCGGTTTTCCGCGATGGTGTCGTTTCTCACCGGTGCAAACTCGCGAGTCGGCTTCCACGCTTTCTTCGGTGACGGTCCCTATCGCGGGAACCTCATGACGCATCGGCTCCTTTACAATCCGCACCTTCATACCAGCGAAATATTCGAAGCACTGGTGGAAGCATTGACGCGCGATCCTAACCTCCTGCCGACGTTCGATTATGTTCCGCCTCGAAACCAACCCATCGCAAGATTTGAACCTGCCGCGCACGAGTTCACCGATATCGAGAATCTCCTCAACGGTGAAAATCCTGCGATCGGCGGTGCTCCCTTGGTTCTCTTGAATCCAAATGCGAGCGACCTCCTCCCGTTGCGGCGCTGGCCGACGGATCGCTTTGTCGAACTCGCCAAACGGGTGCTGGAACGATTTCCCGAGGTCTTCGTGATCCTGACCGGAGCGCCTTCGGAAGCGGACGCTATCGACGGCCTCGTGCGTCAGATTCAATCGAACCGCGTATATTCGTTAGCGGGCAAGACAACCCTGCGCCAGGTGCTCGTTCTCTACCATCGGGCCACCATCCTGGTGACAAATGACAGCGGCCCGGCTCATTTCGCATCCATGACGCCAATCCACGTGGTCACGTTGTTCGGCCCGGAGACGCCCAGGCTCTTTGCCGCGCGTTCGGAAAACGCGCGTTTCTTATGGGCCGGAATTGCCTGCAGCCCCTGTGTGAACGCCTACAACAATCGGCAGTCACCCTGCCGCAACAACCTCTGCATGCAGGCCATTACAGTGGATGATGTTTTTGCCGAAGTGACCGATGTTCTCGAGAAGGGCCGGCCGGAAGATGCAGTGCTCAATCCAAACAGGTCAGCGACTGCGGCTGAAACGGCCGCCTGACCGAACTCGAAGCCTAACGAGACTCAAAACCAATGGCCGCGTTCCCGACGTCCTTCCATGCCCAAGGCAAATCCGCATCAATCAGCGGCCAGGATTTTTTTTGCGACGCCATTTCGCCGCTTGTTCGACGGAGTGATCTTTTTCAGGGGCGCTGTAACTGCAGCGCTCGACGAAGGCATTTGCGACGGACTCAGGCTGATCGATAACCTGTAAAACTCATGGCTGAATGCGTTTAGTGCTCCGGCGTCGCTAAGGGTGGTCACGGCGGCGATTCCTTGGTTAGACGGAATAGAACCTGTCACAGCGCCATCCACGTTCGTCCACTGCGTCGGATTGAGGAAACTATTGCGCTGCAGCTGGTAAACTTCGAGAAGGATCGGGACAAACGTTATCTCGGCGTCACCGCTTTGTAGGGAAAAAGGGGTCGCCAGACCGGGCACGAACGGCTCGGGCTCTTGATAGGAAACACAAGCGTGTCGGTAATCGACCAGCCCATCGGAATTTAAGAAGAATTGGTTAATCATCCAAGTCCTCAGGCCATCGGCCGAAGTAAACGTGTCCGCATGTTGGTTGCAGACATCGCAGACCTCACCATTATTCGGATCGTACCATCCCAGCGGCGCCGCTAATCCCGTCGCAAGACCAACGTCTGGATCCGTGACCGTGTCCACCAGGATCCTGGAGGAGTTGGAGGTCAAAACTTGTAAAGCGGTGCCGGCCGTTCCGCAGCCGGTAGCGCAGCCGCTCCCCGTTCCGAAATCAGGGAAGACTCCGTAGGCAATGCTTTGCCCCTCAAAGGTAAAAGTTGAGTGATAAGCGCAAAAATCGCGGCAACTCTGAGAGCCTTGCCCGTCGAAAATCGTGTCACCCGCTGGAAAATAAATCATGTAAACAGTGTTTGGGTATCCTTGGCGATCCATCGTCGGCGCCGGCAGGCGACCGGCCAGTATTTGAGCCGTCAGTTCAGACTGAATATCGGAGTCATGGAGTGTGCTCGACGAAATTCCTGGGGTGATCGTGAAGGGCCCGACCGCCGAACCCGGCCCGATGAACTGGTTGGTTCCACCGGGAGTGCTGTATTCGCTGAGTGTGGCAAGAAAGGAATAGCCATTTGGAAATACATTCACAAAATCTGAATAGAAGGTCGCGATGTTAGCTTGGGTGATTGCGTTGACGGCCGAACTCCAGAAGACCACGCAAACCTGCACGTTCGAAACGACTCGCCCACCGTAATATTTGACGGACGCGTTCGGGGGAGCGGATGTCGGGGAACCGGCGAAGTTGGAGCTGACTAGTCCCTGCAGGAGAACAAACGCGCAGACCAGAGAGCGAGTTGCGAATTTTGGTCTCATTGGCGGCACCCGGCTTGAATCCCGCCGTATCAGACCAGCTTATTGCAAAGTGCTGGCATTTTGCAATTTAATCTGACGGCGCTAAGTCGACGCAACTCCTCCTTTCTCTCGCTTCCTTAGCGCCGAGGCAGCCAACAGAAATCATCCCAAAGCCAAAGATGCCGAGGCGAAGGCGGCAAAACATGTGAGTCCCGGTATTAGGTATCGCTCGTGCGCCAGGAACGGGCGCAGCCCACTACGCTGTTTCACCGGGACAGGACGAATGTCGTTCAAGCTTCGCGTGATGTCTCAAAACTAAGCCGGAACGTCCGATGAAACGCCGCGGCACGAATTCGGCGCCGGCTTCACTCGTGAAATCTTTCCCGTTAGTGAATCAGACCTATACGAAGGAAGCAATGGCGTCCGTTCTTTTCGCCGTCAAAAAACTCGAACCTAACGGGATTTCCTTTGTTTTAGAAAGGTGCTGCAAGTTTCTGAGTGCACGTCCGCCGCCGCGTCATAGCGAGCGAAGAGGAAGCGTGGCCTAAACAGGATTTCTTATTCTCTCTCGTCAGCCCGTTAGGTTATAATGAGCGCCCCGTTGAAAACGCCTCGGTTTCTTCGCAAGGTCAGTCGGGCGATCCGGCATAATGTTCCGCCGCCGCCCAAGTTGCCCAATCCGCGCCGCCTCGCAAGGTTCTTGCGGCGCTTAATCCCCCCGCTGCCGACCATTCCTCGTTTTCGACGGATTATCGCCTGGATCAAGGCTCGGCGACGACGGCGACGGGCTTTTGTCGTTTGCGCCGTTCTTCTGGCGTTCGGGTTGTCCAGCTGGTTTTTGGGGCAGCCCGTGTCTCGTCGGATTAGAGGATGGCAGGCGCGGCACATTGCTGCTCAGGCGGACGAATTGATTCGGCACGAACAGTGGGCGGACGCCTCCAGGAAATTACGCGCTGCCATGCAATTGCGCCCAACAGAGCCCGCCGTCTGGGCGGCCACCGCCCGCCTTTTGTCTCGCGTAGGACGGGGTGATCTCGCTCTTGGCTGGTGGAAGAAGCTCAGCGAAAGGCAGAGCCTTTCGGTCGATGACCACCGCGACTATGCAGCCGCGGCCCTGACGGCTAACGATCTGCGAACAGCCAGCGAACAAATCGAGTCTTTGCCGACACGCCCGGTGAATCCGGCGGATTCCCTTCTGCGGGCGCAGTACGCCTCCAGTTCAGGCGAGCTCGCTTCGACGCGTCGTTACGCCATGGAGATTCTGTCGGATCCCGCTGCCAGTTCACGTCAATCCGTGGCCGCGGCAACTTTGCTAGCGTCGGTGGCGAAGGATCCTGACGATCTGCGGCCCGCTTACGAACGCCTAATCAACATCGCCCGCGGCAACCAAACACAGGCTTCTGCGAACGCCCTGACCGCGCTCGCCCGGGCTTACGTCGTTTCCCCCCTGGACGAGCGATCGACCTCTGCAGGCCGCAAGTATCCTCCTGTTTCCCGGACCGAAGTGGCAGAGCGTTTAGAACAGCATCCTCTGACAAGCCCGCTGCAGAAAATACTAGGCCTGGAGCTTCGCCGTTTGCAGAATCCGTCGCAGGAGGGCGACCTCATCAAACAGGCTATTGTAAAATACGGCCGCGGCGATGATGAAGCCGTTTCGGCCTTGTGCGACTGGCTCTATTCACGTCGCCATTACGATATCGTTCTCCGAATTCTGACGATCGAAAAAGCCAGTCAGACACGCGAGCTATTTCTGGAAAGAGTCGATTCTTTGGCGCAGCTTGGACATTTCGACGAACTAAAAACCGAGCTTTTGACGGAAAATCCAATTCTCGACAGCTCGCTTCAGCATGCTCTTTTGGCTGTCGTTAGGGAAAAACTCGGGGAGAATGCGGCCAGCAAAAACGAATGGGAACGAGCGGTCGCCGTAGCCGATGATGTTCAGAAACTCATGGCAATCGGCCTTTATGCGGAAAAGAATGGAGCGACCGACGTGGCCGATACTGCCTATGAGCGAGCGATCGCGCGACAGGCTGACCTTCGCACGGCCTACTTCGGGAGATTGCGTATCGCCCAGATGGACGAGGACACAAATCGCACGCATCAAATTCTTTCTGCAATCGTCAAACACTGGTCGGAAGATCGTGAAAATCGTGTGCGCGAAATCTTTCTGCGCCTGCTGATTCAACCCTCAGCAGAGACCGCGAGAGCCGCCGAGGCTGAGATCGCGGCGCTGCTGGTGATCGATCCGGCGGATCCGTTAGCGCGACGCACCATGGCATTGGCATTGTTGCGGCAAGGTCGGAACGCGGCTGCGCTCAACATTTTGCCACAACCTCAGCCCGGCGATTCACCATCCGCAGTATTGGCGGCGGCCTGGGCAGCCAATGGTTGGCAGGATAAGGCACGCGAAGAGGCGCGTCGCCTAACGAAGGAGAAACTTTTTCCGGAGGAACGCTTTCTGATCGCGGGGATCAAATAAGTTATTTAAAATTTTCGATTTCGAGTCACCGGCCCCTGTTTTGTGCCGGCCCAGTGGGACTCGCCCGCCGGCCGGCACTCCCAGAGCCATTTGTTCTCGCCTTGGGGCTGATCGGAGGGGCGCCGCCAGGCCCGGACGACTATGAGAGAAGCGGATCTCATGGAGCCGGACCGCGCAGAAAGAACGGGCTTGTAGGACGTCGCCTAACGAACCTTTTTCTCGACATTTCGGTCCTGATTTGCCAGCCTTGGAGCAACCTCATTTTCGCATGAAGATCACCGTGCTCGGCCCCGCGGCACTCTTGGCCCTCGCTTGCGTCTCTCAGCTTCGGGCCGACTTGTTCGTGGCGGGACAGATCAGCGCCACGATTCAGCGCTACGAGGGTGTTTCAGGTGCCCCGGAAGGGGATTTCGTCCCGAGCGGTCAAACTTACAGCCCCTTTCAGGCGACGGGCGTTACCTTCGGTCCGGACGGAAATCTTTACGTGGTAAGCACCGCCGACGGTGAAATTCTTCGCTACAACGGTACGACCGGTGCGCCAATGCCCGGTTCGATGAATTCGCCATTCGGTGCGGAATTCACGAACGGCGCCGGCATGAGCGGGGCGCAATACGTGACCTTCGGCCCCGACGCGCTGGGCAATCCAAACGGGGATATTTACGCCACCTGGATGAACCACGTGAATCAGTATAATGCAGCGACCGGTGCGCTCCTGAACACGTTCACTCTCAACACCGGTTCAGGCGGACAACTGAGCGGGATTGCCGTGGGACCGAATGGAAATCTTTACGTCGCAAACCGCGACGGTAGTCCGTTGGACAATTTCGCGAACAGCGTTATTCAGCTGAATCCGGTTACCGGCTTTGCGGCAAGCGCAACGATTACCGGACTAAACTCCCCGGCCGGACTCACTTTTCACAACGGTGACCTTTACATTGCCTTGCCGAACAGTAACACCCTCTTCAACGGTGAAGTAATTCGTTACGATCCGGCGTCGAATTCCACGAGCATCTTCGTTTCGCCCAGCGCGAATATCTTCAACCCACAAGGAATTGTTTTTGGGCCTGACGGAAATTTGTACCTGGTAAGTTCTGCTCTTTTTGGCCAAGCGCCCACCTTTGTGGAGCGTTACAACGGCACAACCGGGGCGGATATGGGCGTGTTTGCGCTAGGAAGCCAAATGGACACCTTCTTCGGACTGGCTTTCAGCAATCCCACTGCCGTGCCTGAACCGAGCACGTGGACCGCTGGTTTGGCAGTAGTCTTCGCGCTGCTGGCCCACCGGCGAGGGCGGTTTCGCCGGGTTTAAATCTCCAGACCGGAGCGTGATTCGCTGCGCTATGTTTGCAGAGCTACGGCCCTCGACATCATTGGAGCACTTCTTCCCGGCGCATCCCAAAAAAGCCTCTGTTTTTATGGCTCTCGTCTATCTGATCTTGCCGCACGAATCGCAGGTCGATCTCGATCTGGGAACTCAAGCAGCGATTACGACCGCACCAAGCCGCCAGAGAAGAAGTAATCGAAAAGACCGTCCCAGTTACGCCTGCGAGCATCTCGCCCTTCGCACCCAATGCCCGATCAGCAGCAGAGCGCAGCCGCCGGCGATCCAGGCTCCATTCATTTCCGGAACTGCGGCAAACGTTGGCGTGACGGTCAAGTTGTCTTGGACAACGTGAGAAAGAGCCGCACCTGGTCCATTGTCACTACGCGACCACATTGTTGTCCAAAACGCCTCGTTAGGCGTCGGATTACCCAGGTTTAAGCCCGATGTGATCGTCATAACAGGACCACCGATGGTCAAATCCTGGTAGGTCAGCACTCCGGTTCCCTGGCCACTGTTGGCGGTAAAGTCCATCACAAGGGACAGTCGAATCCAATCGTTCGTCGTGGTTGCAGGGAGATTGAAAGTGCCGGACTGAGCTGTTGAGCCAAATGCAACCTGAGGAGTACCACCGTTTTGCTGCAGGAAGGCGAGAGCCGGACTGCCGTGAGCATCGGCCGTATCAGCAACACCGAAATTGATGAAGTCGAGAGCGTCTGACGCGTTGTTATAAACTTGCGTGTCGAAGGAAAGAGTCAGCCCGGTTGCTCCAACAAGGCTCCCGAAGCTGAAGTTCGCATCGTTAGTCCGCGACATTCGGTGAACGCCGGTCGGTCCGGCCGTCACTGGATTAGCCATCACATTGCTGGTGTTGAACCCGGTGCCTGCTTGAATGACATCACTGGAATCCCCGAAATTGGCGACCCACCCATCCTGTCCGGCGACGTTCCCGGCCGACAGGCCATTGAAGGTGTAGGTTGCGCCGTTAACGCGAGTGAAGGCAAGCGGAGTGAAAGCGAGACACAGCACAACCCGGCAGAGGGAGGAAGAAATGTTCATGGGGTTCTCCTAACTATGATTTGTTAGGCTTAGTTCTGAGCCCCAGGCAAACGAAAATCAATACTAATCCGCCCACGCCCCTGCCGACTTTTTACTCGGCAATTCGATAATTCCCGCCTAAATGACGCTGGCGCCGTTATCTAGGACGAGAAAATCCGGCGTCAGCTAAAAAACCCGAATTAGACAAGCTGTGGTGCCAACGAACTACGTCCTAAAACACACGCCCAGCTGGTTGTTAGTCGAATGCTCCCGGGTGATTCCTACGGTAAGAATGCTCGCTCTCGTCACCTCGTCCATCCCTACGGCAAGAACGACCCTAACGGGATTATCCTTTCCTTTGAAAAGGCTCTGCAATGTGTCCGCCCTCGGCGGTGGTTTTGCGGCGCGTAACGCGCTTGGCAGCCGAACCTCCGGTTCGAATGTTCGCTATCGCGAACTCGCGTTTCACAAAAAAACGCGACCCTAACGGGATTATCCTTTCCTTTGGAAAGGCTCTGCAATTTGTCCGCCTCCGGCAGCGGTTTTACAGCGCTCACGCGCTGGGCAGCCGAACCTCCGGTTCGAATGTTCGCTATCGCGAACTCGCGTTTCACAAAAAAACGCGACCCTAACGGGATTATCCTTTCCCTTGGAAAGGCTCTGCAATTTGTCCGCCTCCGGCAGCTGTTTTACAGCGCTCACGCGCTGGGCAGCCGAACCTCCGGTTCGAATGTTCGCTATCGCGAACTCGCGTTTCACAAAAAAACGCGACCCTAACGGGATTCGAACCCGTGTTACCGCCGTGAAAGGGCGGTGTCCTAGGCCACTGGACGATAGGGTCAGGAAGGGCGCCAATATCCGAACGAGGCACGGGTGACGCAAGGTAAAATGCCACCAATCGTGCGTGGTCAGGTAGCCGTGAGCTTTGTGACCAGTCCGGCGGTCCGCCGCGTCGCTCCTCGATGCTGTGCCAGAACTTCTTCCGCGCTTGCTACCAGGCGACGGCGGGCCTCTGAATTGCGTAAAAGATTCTCGGCCGCTTGCTCCAATTCGCTCTCGTTTCTTACCGAGACCGCGCCATGGTGGGCGACAAGCTGGCTCGCAAGCGGCTCGAAATTCTCCATGTAAGGTCCGAATAGCACGGGCACGCGTGCAATGATCGGCTCCACTGGATTTTGGCCGCCGTGCGCCGTCAAACTCTTACCGACAAACGCAATCGAGGCGATGCGGTACCAAAGTGGCAACTCCCCGGTTGTATCAAGCAGGACGCAATCGGGACGATCGTGCTCATGACTTTCCGATTGCGATCTACGACGTACAATAAATGACATCGCCTCGAGTTTGCGCTGAATCTGATCGACACGCTCGACATGACGCGGCGCGATCACGAGCGTCAAACCCGGATATTTCTTTCGCAGCCGACCAAAGACGCGGGCAAGAATTTCTTCTTCTCCCGAATGTGTGCTCCCGCCTAACAATACCGGATTCCCCGGATCGCCTGCCTGTAAATGGAACAGGCGAATATTTTTGTCCTCCGCCGGTTTCCGCATCTCCGCGGGGTCATACTTAATACTTCCGGTGTGATGAATCGTTTCATGCAGAACGCCGAGCGCTTTCCATTTTCGGACGTCCTCAAGCGTCGGCACGCAAACCAGATCGAGTCGTCGAAAAACCGGCGCGACAAAATTCCGGAATCGCACAAACCGGCGTTCCGAACGCGGTGACAACCGTGCATTAACCAAGGCAACCGGGATTCCCGACTTTGATGCGCGGGCCATCAAATTTGGCCAAACTTCACCTTCCACCAGGACAATCCTTTTCGGCCGAATCGTTCTAAACGCGCGGCGCATGATCGGCCAAAAGTCGACCGGCATGTACATCACCTCGATCCAGTCAGAAGCCCGTCCGCGCGCAAAAGCGAAGCCCGTCGTGGTCGTGGTCGTCAGAACGCACTGCAGTTCCGGCTCAAGTTGCCGGAGTTGGTGTGCGAGCTTAAGCGCGATTGCGATTTCTCCCACGCTGACCGCGTGGATCCAGGTCGGCGCCGGATGTGCCAGCCGTCGCTGAGCAACTTCAGGATCATAAATTGCCAGACGTTGTCCGAAGCCTTCCCGATATCCGCCGCGGCGGAACATCTTGACCAGATAACGTGGAAGAAAAAAAAGCAGCCCGACCGGCCAAAGAAGATTGTATATTAAACGAGCCACTTGTTAGGCTTTTGGAGGATCCTCCGAGACCGGCGAGAGGAAAAGGACTTCAGTAGCGCCGTATTTCTTTGCGCGGATCAGGCGCCAGGTCGGCGGAATCAAAAGCTCTTCTTCCGGGCGTTTTTCGAGAACAAAGAGGCCGCCGGTCGCCACCCATTTTGGAAGCGATTCGTTATCGAGCAACAGGTCGCTGTATCGCGCGCCGGCCGAGGTCCGGTCATATGGCGGATCGGCGAAGATGATCTCGTAGACATTGTCCGAAAGATCCGGCTTCAGAAAATCGAAAACATCGCGGCAGTAGACACGACCAACCACCCGGGCGCGAGTGAGGTTCCGCTCGATCGTTTCGACTACTCGCCGGTCGGAATCCACAAACACAGCGGAAGCCGCGCCGCGACTCAAGGCTTCGATCCCCAGCCCGCCGGAACCGCCGAAAAGGTCGAGAACGCGCGCGCCAATGACCAGTTCGCCAAGGCTCGAGAAAATCGCGGCTTTAACCCGATCCATCGTCGGGCGGACGCCCTTCTTGGGAACATCAAGGTTAATTCCACCAGCGGAACCCGCGATCACCCTCATGTCGACGGAGAAGGCGTGGCGCTGGCGGTCGGCGTCGCAGAATCTTGAGGAGAGGCGTCCGGCCTCGGCGCCTTCTTATTCTTGCCCGACTTTTTGCCACCGAGAAAACCGCTCACGATGTCTTTCAGATCCCGCCCAACGATCCGATCAACCAGGTTGGTCCGCGGACGCTCCAGCGTCCCGGTCACCTGAAAGTCGACCGCGGAATATTGCGGATCGGATGTCGGCTGGAAATTTTGTCGGATCGGTTTAAAGAGCTGACTGCGAACTTTCTCGTCAATGGCCAGCTGCGCGTCGAGGTGAAGTTTTCCATTCAGGGAAATATTTCCCGTGGCGCTGAGACGCAGATTCGGAGAACGCAAGACCAGTTCGTCTACTCGGATCTGTCCCCCTTCGAGATGATATTTTGCCTCGGCCTGATCCAGCTGGAGCTGGGTCAATTCTTCAATCTGCAGAATCTGCCCAAGCGCCACCAGAAGACTGTATTGCTGTAACTTGCCGTTTCTCAGGACAATCTCGCCCGTCCCGGTCATGCCATTGTCATCGCCCGCCTTGCCGGAAGCGTCGAGATTTCCATCGAGCTCGCCGGTGATCGTGCCTCTGTTGCCGCCGGCATCGGTCACAACATCGTCCGCCTTCAAATTCTTGAACTGCACGTTGAGATGAAAGGGAGAGTTCTCCTCCGCCGGCCGTACATCGAACACCCCGCTAATTTCGCCGCCGGCGGCTTGGGCGGAGATTCGTGAAAGCTCAACACCGTCCGGCGAATACTTAAAAGGGGATCGGATCTTCTGCAGAAAAAAACGATCGTGCGCTGAGAGGCGCTCAATGTGAACCACGCCCTGGAGAAGGTCGGAATGTTCGATCGTGGTTTGAAGCTCCACTCCTTCAAAAGACGCGACCAGAGCCTCTCGTTTATCAAGAAAGCGGAAACTACCGTTTCTGATCGCCGCCCGCTGAACGTCCGGGACAATCTGCCTAACGACTTTCGAGCGTGTCACGGGGGGGGCCGATTTCTCGACCACCGCGGGTGGTGACGCCACCGTCGGCGGCGGTGAAACGGGCGCAACGGTCGTCTCGGTTTCTGGCATCGGCATCGGCACAGCTGAAGCACCGACGCTGTTTCCCGGGGTTGACGGTCGCGCGAGCACAGCCTGCTCGCCGGGAAGGCGCCAGCGCCCGTCCGGGTCCTGGGCCCAGACGACGTCCGGCCTAACCACTGAAACTTTCTTGATCACGAGATTGCCGGAGAGGATGGACGACATGGCCGCGTGCATTTCGACGGCTTTGGCCGCGAGAAAGTCCGTGTTACGGGCAGGGTCGGTCACAGATATCCCGCCGAGGGTCAGTCCACCCCAGGGCGTAATACTGATCGACCGGATCTTGACCGGCACGCCCAGCCGATGGCTAAGTTCCTGCTGAATTCGCGCTTGTGCACCAACCGACTGCACATAGAGGTTCAGACCGATTATCAGCCAGGACACAAAGAGCGACCAGAGATCCGAGCACGATCGCGAGCGCACGAAGTATCCTTTGCACTATGCGACGTTACGCAGGCTCGATTTTAAGAAAAGGCCAAAGGCCCGGTGGAGGAGCGGATGCCTAGCACACTGGTCATTTTGAACCCGGCGGCGCGAAGCGAGCGCGCGACCCGCATCCGATCCAAGGTGGCGACCCTGGCCCGAGACTCCATCCTTTGCACAACCTCCGCTCCTCATGAAGCTGAAACATTGGCGCGACACGCCGTCGCCGAGGGGTTCACCAAAATTGTGGCTGCGGGCGGGGACGGAACGATCAACGAAGTCGTTAACGGCATCGCTGGTAGTGACGTCTCGCTTGGCCTCTTGCCCATCGGGACGGTCAACGTTTTTGCGGCTGAACTCGGCCTGCCCCTCAATGATCTCAGTCTTTGCTGGGATATCATTCAAAACGATCACACGCGGGTGGTCGATCTCCCGAAGGCGAATAACAAATATTTTGTCCAGCTTGCCGGAGTTGGTCTCGACGCGCAGGCGGTTCAGGAAACCAGCGCGACTCTGAAGCGAAACTTTGGCCCCCTGAGCTATCTCATCTCGGCGGCGCAAATCGCCGGGCGAAAGCCACCGACGCTTTCCATTGAATCGGAAGACAGTTCCGTTCACGAGGGCTCGTTCGTTTTGTCGGCAACGGCCGGCGTTATGGCGGACCCTTCCCCTTCTTCAAACAGGCGATCCTGAACGACGGACTTCTTGACGTGGTCGTGTTCAAACAGCTGGGCTATCTCGAACTCATCAGGTATCTGAACGAAGTTTTCTTCAGTTCAGCGATTCGTCTTCCGGAAGTGGAGTATTTCCAGACACGCCGCTTGAGGGTCAGCAGCGAGGAAAAGGTACCGGTGGAACTGGACGGCGAACTGACCGGGCAATGTCCGGTCGAGTTTCAGATCCAGGAAAGCACGCTGCGCGTGCTCGTCCCGGGATCTTAGTGTGGGCGCGCCGAGAATTCGGCCCCCTTCGGTCAAGGCAGGCCCTGCCACCCGCGACGGCGGCAGCTCCACCCCGGGGAGCATCGCCGATTTGAGAAGACATATTTTGGGCGTTGCGATACCCTCGGTGAATGCGTTTGTCGGGTCGAAAGCGGTCCTCTTACGCTCAGCCTTTGACGGAGCGGAGAAGGCTCGCCCTTCTCACTCTCATCTCGGTCAACATCGCGGTTTTCGTCCTCCAGCTTTTCCTGGAGGTCTATCAACCGGGATCGGTCCGCGAGTATCTTGGGCTGAGCCAGCGCGGGATCGATCAGGCTTATTCGTGGCAGTTTTTCACCGCAATCTTTCTGCACGACGGGCCATGGCATCTCCTGGGTAATGTTCTGATTTTTTACCTCCTCGGGAGAGATCTTGAAGTCATCATCGGCCAGCGCCATTTCGTCTATCTCTATTTGAGCGGCGCGATTGCCGGCGAACTCGGGCACCTTTTTCTACTGCCTTCCACGACCGTCCTTTTTGCCGCATCCGGCGGAGTTGCCGCAGTCGTCACCGCCTACGCCACCATTCTCCCGGAGCTCGAGCTGACTGCGATGATGTTTTTTATTCTGCCGATTCGACTCAAAACAAAGCACATCGCCTATGGAGCACTGGCGCTGGCGGCAATTCTGGTGTGCATCGATCGAAACGGCGTTGTCGTTCACAGCGCCTTTCTTGGCGGTGGCGCGGCCGGCTGGTTCTACGCTCATCTACTCGGTTTCGGGCGGCCTTCATTCTTGCAACGTTTTCTTCGCCATCATCAACTCGAGGCGGAGCGGCTCGATCACATGACGACCGAGGAATTGATGTCCTTCGAAATCGACCCGTTGCTGGACAAGATCTCTCGAGACGGCATTCTGAGCCTAACAAGATCGGAGCGACGCGCGCTCGCGCGAGCCCGGATGAAGATTCTGCAGAACGACGGCGACGCCTAAAGCTTCCTTTCCGGAAGATACCGGGCGGCCGACAGCCGTTTACCGCGTGCTGGTGGTTACCCCAATTCCGCGCCATGTTCGGCGCGATGCCTGAGGACGACGCGTGGATAGCGAAAGCCGCCAGAGACTCGATTGACCCGGCAAGGGTCGAGACCGCTCTGCTTGGCCTTTCCCGGACCTGGACTGCGAAGACACCCACGCTGCGCGAAATCCTGAAAACATTTCCGCTCGGCGAAGAAAACCTGATCCACCTGCTGGCGGTCTCGGATGTCAGCGTCCAGAGACTTCAGACTGAGCCGGAGATTCTGGCATGGCTCAGCCGCAAGGAGGTGGTCATGGCACCACGCAGCTACGCCGACATGTTGCGCGACCTGAAGCGGGTCTCAGGAGAAACACTCGCGGCCAATAATTTCCGCGCGTTGCGACTGTGGAAGGCTCGGGAAATGGTCCGGATCGCTCTGCGCGAAATCGCGCGGGCCGCGCGACTGGAACAGACTACGGCGGAGTTATCGCAGATCGCAGAGATTTGCATTCGATCTGTTTACGACCACTGGAACACTGATTTCAGGACAAGGCATGGCTCGCCTACGAGTGAATTTGCCATCCTCGCGCTCGGCAAGCTCGGCGGCGGCGAACTCAATTATAGCTCCGACGTTGACCTGATTTTTCTCTACGACGAAGAAGGCGAGCTCTCGCCGCATCTTTCTTACCACGAGTTCTTCAACCGCTTGGGGAAGAAAATCCTACAGACATTTTCGACTCCCTCACCTGAAGGAGTCTTTCTCCGCGTCGACCTTCGTCTTCGCCCTGAAGGATCGGCCGGACCGCTCGCTCGATCGCTCGAGAGCATGGAACATTATTACGGTGGATTTGGTGAGACGTGGGAACGCCTCGCCCTGATCAAAGCGCGCGGCGTCGCGGGCAGTCGCGAAACCGCCTACGAGTTTCTCAGGCAGCATCAGCCCTTCATTTACCCGAAAAGTCCGACACCGGATCTTCTGGCAGAGATCGCGAACATCAAGAAGCGCATCGAGCGCGATGTCGTCGGCGCAGAGGATTTGCATCGCAACGTGAAACTGGGACGCGGCGGAATACGCGAAATTGAATTCGTTGTTCAAACGCTGCAGTTCATCCACGGCGCTCGTCACGCATTCCTCCAGGAACCGGGAACACTCAAGGCGTTGAAGGGCCTGGCGGAACTGGAGTTGATCCCGCGGAAGGAAATTCTCGAGCTTGATCGCGCCTACCGTTTCCTCCGAAACACAGAGCATCGCCTTCAGATCCGCTCGGAACAGCAGACACACACCGTCCCGACGAATGCGAAGGATCTGGCACGCCTCTCGGCCAGCCTCGGCTTCACCGACTCCGACAAATTCACCCACGCTCTTCGGGCGGAAATGGATGCGGTGCGGTCGATCTTCGATCGGGTGATCGCAGCCGCACCGGAAGCCGGTTCACGAGACGGCGGAAGTTTCGAATTCTTCAGCAATCCGGCGCAGGCAGAAAAGAACGCACTGGCCGCCCTGCAGGGCCCGGATGCCCGGCATGTCTCCGCAAGGACACGGCAGGTCTACGCAAAACTGCGGCCGTTGCTCTTCGAACAACTTCGACAGGTAGCCGATCCCGACGCAGCCCTGAATCATTTTGTTCGTTTCGTCGAGGCCTACGGCATGCGAGGGACGCTCTTCGAGCTTCTGGTGACAAATCCAAAACTTCTCGAACTCCTGATTCGTCTTCTTGATGTGAGCCGCTTCGGCGCGAATCTTCTTATTCGACGCCCGCAATTCCTCGAAGAGATAACCCGGGACGAACGACTGGGACGGGCGATAAACACGGCGGAACATCTCGAGCGTCTTAAGACGTTATCCGGAAAGACTGATAATTTAGAAGCACTCCGCGGCTATCGGCAGCGCCAATGGCTTCGAATTCTGCTGCGCGACGTTCTGGGCTGGACGGAGGATGAATCTCTTTTTAACGAGCTCTCGTCATTAGCGGACGCGTGCCTCATTTTCGCCACGCAAGCACTCGGAGGAGAGGAACTCACCGTGGTAGCAATGGGAAAATTCGGAGGATCGGAAATCAGTTATGGCGCGGATCTCGATATTCTCTTCGTGGGCGGCGAGCCGGCTGCAGCCCAGCGCATTATGGCGAGCTTCACCACGCCAAGCGCCGAGGGGAGCTTACCACGGGTCGACGCCCGTCTCCGACCGGAGGGTGAGAGAGGGCCGCTCACGGTAGCGATCGATGGATACGCAAGTTACTACGCAAACAGGGCCCAGTTCTGGGAGTTGCAGGCGCTGGCACGGGCACGTCCGTTGACCGGCCGCTGGACAAGTGAGTTTCTGGAGGTGGCAAAAAGCGCGTGGAAACGCGCTACGGTCGATTTTGTCGTTAGTCACATCGATGCCATGCTCGAAAGAATCCGCCGCGACCGTGGGTCGGGCTCCGAATCATTGGATTTCAAAACCGGACGTGGTGGAGTGATCGAGGCCGAGTTTTTGGTCCAGGCACTGCAAATGAGAGCCGGAATCTGGGAACCGAACATGGCCAAGGCGCTGGAAGCGCTCTCACGAGCCGGCGATTTCAGTGAAGCCGAAACCGCGGACCTCAAAGAGGCCTACCGGTTTTTGCGGCAATGCGAAACCGTGCTACGACGCCAGGATGATGCGCCCGTCTCAAGTATTCCGCGCGAACCCGAAGAACAGCTCAAACTCTCTCGACGACTCGGTCTTCCTTCGGTAGAAGCTTTCGGCACGAAATACGAAGCGTCGCGAACGACGATTCATCGCATCTACTCGATCAAGATGCAGAAGAGCTGACTAGCCTTGAAGGATCCGGATCAGCTCGCGAAAGATCAAGATGCTCACGAGCAATCCAATGCCCACGACGGCGGCAACGACCCCGACAATCACGCCGACAAATATCCAGTCGCCACGGCGCGGCTTGCGAGGCTCGCTTAGATGTTCCTCGAGAAGGCGACGATTGCGCACATTCGACTTGAACCAGAAAGCAAAAGCATCACCAACACCGGGAACGATACCGACGACCTCGTTGATCAGAATATTGAGCGACATGCGGGCGAGCGTAATTCTTGGGATCCCGCAGCAGGCGGCATAGATGAGGCAAAGCGCCGAGATCAGAGCCGATGCCATGTCCCCAACGCCGGGGATTAATCCAATGACTGGATTCAAACCAAAGCGGAAACGAGTCCCGGGTACCCGGACCAGTTCATCCATAACCTTGGCCAGAAATTCGTAGAGTTTTCCAACGAATTGCAATCGCTTCGCCGGCCGCTCCGGAGGAAGCACTTCCCATTCGCCGGGCTGCGCGCTCATTGGGGTTTCACCGCTGAAAGAATGATCGTCCGCCCAAGCAGAATGTCGCGTGAGTTCATCGCCTGCACCATCCACTCGTTACCCTGGTCGAGGGTCTTGTAATGGTGTTTTTCCCTGCGATACACCAGAGCGTTGGCAAGCCGGATTGGCAGCCAGAGCAGGCCAAAAACCAGAAAAGACCGGCGTTGATATTTATCGACGGAAACCTCCAGGTTGCGAAATCCTGCGGAAGCAAAGGCGTGGGCGAGGTAGAAAAAATTTATCGGACTGATGTGTCCTTTCGCGCCGGGCCGGAGATCCGGGCGATCCAGCAAGACGGGTCCAAAGAGATTGTAGAACCCCGACAACAGATAACGCAGACGCGAACGCATGTTCAGGACATTAGGCGTTGAAAAAACGGCCGCGCCGCCGGGCTGCAAGATTCGAAAGACTTCGCGGACCACGGCACGAAAATTTTCAACGTGCTCAATGACCTCTACGCAGGTGACGAGGGCAAATTGATTATCGTTGAAGGGAAGGCGGTCCTTGTCGAGGTCGGCAATCTGAACGCTCTGTCCCTCGACCTTCATCCATCGATCGGTGTAATCGCAGGCAAACGGCGTCACGCCGAAACGTTCGCGCACGTTTCCCAAGAGAGCGCCCGTGCCGCTACCGAGATCGAGATAACTCGCGCCCTGTGCAGGTGGATGCGCGGCAATCGCGGCCAGGACAGCACGATGAATCCCCGACGTACTGAACTCGGAATCGGTATCGGAGCGATTCCGTTTACCGGAAAGTTTGCGGACAATGTTTCGCGCTCGCATGGACTAACAATATCTCTGCGCCAGCACTCTTCCCGCCCGTGGTTCTAAGCCAGCGGGGGATAAGTGCGGAAGTTGAAAAACATCAACGGTTAGGCCGCGACCGTACGTCGATCCAGGAAACCGGATTAGCCCGGAATTTCCTTCAACATCTGTGTGTTCGTCGGGAACTTCTTCACGAACATCAGCAGTCGCTGAATCGCTTCCTCGGGCTTGTGGCCCGCGAGGCCGCGCCGGATCAGATTGATCTTCTCCAGCTCCCACGGTTGAAGCAGAAGCTCCTCGCGCCGTGTCCCCGACAAAAAGATGTCGATCGCAGGATAGATGCGCTGATCGCTGATCTTGCGATCGAGAACCATTTCCATGTTCCCGGTGCCTTTAAACTCCTGGAAGATCAGTTCGTCCATCCGGCTGCCGGTTTCAATCAGAGCGGTCGCAACAATGGTCAACGATCCCGCTTCCTCGGTATTCCGCGCGGCCGCAAAAATCTTGCGCGGAATTTCCATGGCACGGGCATCAATACCTCCGCTCATGGTTCGCCCGCCACCGCCCATGGCATTATTAAATGCCCGCGCGGTTCGCGTGATCGAGTCGAGCAAAATGAAGACGTGCTTGCCCGCTTCGACCAAACGCTTGGCTCGCTCAATCGCGAGCTGCGCGATGCGCGTGTGACTCTTGATGTCGCTGTCGTTCGAGCTGGCGATGATTTCCGCATTCGGATGCGACCGCTTGAAATCCGTTACCTCCTCCGGCCGTTCGTCGACCAGAAGGATGATCAGTTTCATTTCCGGATGATTTTTCGCGACCGCTTCCGCGATATGGTGGAGAAGAGTCGTCTTGCCGGTGCGCGGCGGGGCGACAATCAGACCGCGCTGGCCCATGCCGAGCGGCGTCATTAAATCCATGATGCGAGTGGTGTAACGATCCGGCACGGTCTCCAGCTTGATCCGCTTGTTCGGATTGATCGTCGTGAGTTCTTCAAATGGGCGCAGATTGGTGTACTTGGTCGGCTCTTCTGCGTTGACCGTCGTTAGCTTGGTCAACTGGGGCCCGCGATTTCCGCGGCGCGTTTCACCGTTAACCCACATGCCGTCGCGCAAACCAAAACGGCGAACGATTTCAGGCGTTACGAATATGTCCTGTGGCGTTTGCACGAAATTCCGCTTCGGATCCCGCAGGAACCCAAAGCCCTTGCCGGAAATCTCGATAATTCCTTCGCCCAGCTCCGGTTCGCCCTGCTCGCCATTATCGCCTTCCGTCACAGGACCTCCCTCAGCAAAACCAGAACCTTCGCCGCCAGGACCGTTCTGTTCGTAGCCACCGGAGTTATCGCTACCCGGGGGGCGGTCCCGGTCATAAAAACGGCGACGCGGGTAGCGGCGGCGCGATCGGCGCCGGCGCTGGTCGGAAGAGCCGCCTTCGGTGTCGGCAGGACGGGGTTGATTGGCCGTCTCTACCGGAGGCGGTGTCTGGTTCTGGTTATCTTGCTCCATAAAAAGTCGATGCGCTCAGCTGGCCTCATCACACGGCGCAGCATTACTGCAGCGGCACTCACACAAAAATTTCAAGCCGGCAGTCGGGCCAGCACTTCGTCAGGTATATCTAGGTTTGAATAGACGTTTTGAACGTCGTCGTCGTCTTCAAGGGCGTCACAGAGGCGGAGGGCCTGCCTCGCAACGGTCTCGTCGGCAACCGGAACAGTCGTATCGGGAATGAACGTAAACTTTTGCCCATCGGTGGTTACGCCCGCTTGTTTGAGCGCTTCAGCTACGGCGTATAGCTGATCGTGGGAAGTGATAATAACATACTCCTCCCCCTCGATTGTCAACTCTTCTGCGCCGGCTTCCAGGGCCAGTTCGAGGAGCCGCTCCTCCCCGATGGACGAGGTGGGAACGGTGATTTGGCCCTTTTTATGGAACATGTAGGAAACGCTCCCGGATGACGCCAGGTTGCCGTCGTTTTTGGTGAAAATCGCCCGAATTTCGGCTGCGGTTCTGTTTTTATTGTCCGTAGCCGCCTCGATAATGATAGCCACGCCGCCGGGTCCGTATCCCTCGTAAACGATCTCCTCGTAGGAGGCCGCTTCATTCCCTTCGCCGGTCCCTTTCTTGATCGCGCGGTCGATGTTGTCGTTCGGCATGCTTTGACTGCGCGCCATGGCGATGGCGCTGCGCAAGCGCGGGTTGCCGCCCGGATCGCCTCCGCCCATCCTGGCCGCGATGGCGATTTCCTTGGAAAATTTGCTGAAGATCCGCGCCCGCTTGGCATCGATCGCGCCCTTGAACCTTTTAACCTTCGACCACTTGCTGTGCCCAGCCATGACCTTTGAGAATCCTTTAATGTTAGCGAATTGCCGGACAGATCTCGTTCGCGATTCGGGCGAAATGGACCAGCCTCAGAGCTCTTCAAGGAAGCAAACTAACGAGCGAAATCAATCGCATCGCACCCGTCTTGTCAATCTCCGGGAGTCCCTTCGTAGCGGATGACTTTCACCTTCTCGAGCGTCACCAGGCCTCCGCCGATCATGGCATTCAGTGTCGGCAGGAACGCATTTATCTTTTGCTCGGTATCAACGATTTCGATGACCATGGGAAGGTCCATGGAAAGCCGGAGAATCTTTGCCGTATGCAAGTGACTCGATCGCCCGAAACCCATGGGTCCGCGCAGAACTGTCGCGCCGGCCAGGCCCATTGCGCGTGCTTTTAAGACGATGCCTTCGTGAAGCGGCCCATGTTCGAATCGGTCGCTCTCCCCAATAAAGATTCGGAGCAGAAGGGCATCGCCGGAAAGGCTCATGGGAGGATTTTACCTCACGCTGAAGGCCAGGCCAGCGATTCGTCCGACCCAGACGGCAAGAATGCAGCCGACCACAGACAAGCCCACATTGAGACTCGCCTTAAGCCAGTCTCCCTCTTGCATGAGGTCGAAGGTTTGAAGACTGAATGAGGAAAACGTGGTGTAACCGCCGCAGATTCCGATCGTAAAAAATTGACGAAAACGGGGGGAAACCATAAACGGGCCTAACGGATCGGCCAGGGCTGAGAAGAAACCAATGGCAAACGAGCCGGTCACGTTCACCAGAAGCGTTCCGACAGGAAAAATCTCGCCAACTCGTTGGGCGGTGAACCCCGACAACCAGTAGCGAGCCCCTGTCCCCAGGGCTCCGCCAACCATGATCCACAAATAATTGAGCATAAGATCCAACTACTCCGGAAGTGAAGTTGTAGGAGTCATCAGCTCAGGCGGTTTTCCCCGAAGGGAAGGCAAACTCCATTGCCGCCGGAATTCTAGCAGGACCATGCGCCTGTGCAATTCGCAGATGTGGCTGCCTAATTTCGGACAACACGGAGATCGTCCCTCCATGCAACACGCGGGTTGTTTCCAAGCCTCCGGTTGCATCAACCGCCCGCACCTTTCGCAGTCCGAGCGCAATCTGGAGGGACAAGCTCCTGCTTGTCGCAAAATTTCCGCCTTAGTTCGCGGCGACGAGGTTGTTGCCGGCGCGTTTACGCGCGGTGGGGTCGAGAATGCGTTTGCGTAACCGCAAAGATTTGGGTGTCGCTTCGACGAATTCGTCCGACCCGATATATTCGATGGCGCGCTCCAGGCTCATCCGCAACGGCGCTTCTAACTGAATGCCCTTGCCATCGCCCTGACTGCGCATGTTCGTCAGATGTTTTGCTTTGCAGGGGTTGACCGGCAAATCCTCCACGCGAGCATTTTCACCAACGATCATCCCCGCGTAGACTTCCTCCTGCGGTCCGATGAAGAGTTTGCCACGCGCCTGGATGTTATTGAGTGCGTAGGCTGTGCTCGTGCCCGGCTCCATTGAGATCATGACGCCACGGCTCCGTCCTTCCAGCTCGCCTTTAAAAGGCGCGTACTCGCGGAAGAGATGACTCATGACGCCTTCGCCCCTAGTCATGTTCACCAGGTCCGTCTCAAGCCCAATCAGCCCTCGAGTGGGAATGATGCCTTCGACGGCAACGCGGGTGCCGTGATGCTGCATGTTGATCACTTCGCCTTTGCGACCGGCGATCGACTGCATGACGTCGCCGAGTTTGTCGGCCGGCAGGTCGATGTAAAGATTTTCGATCGGCTCCAAAACACTCCCGGAAGGATCGCGTTGAAAAATCACTTCCGGCCGTGAGACCATGACTTCGTAGCCTTCGCGGCGCATCTGCTCGACCAGGATGGCGATCTGCATTTCGCCGCGAGCATTAATCTCGAAAGCGCCAGCCGTTTCGGTATCGCTCATTTGCAGCGACACATTTCCCCGGGTCTCGCGGACAAGGCGTTCGCGCACGTGGCGCGCGGTAACGAATTTGCCCTCGCGTCCGGCGAACGGCGAATCGTTAACCAGAATACGCATTCGGATGGTTGGCGGATCAATGTCCACAAATTGCAAAGGCGCGCGCTCCTCCCGATCGGTCAGGGTCTCGCCGATATAAACATCCTCAAAACCTGTCAGGCCGATGATATCGCCGGCGCTGGCGTGTTTCGTTTCAACCTGCTCAAGCCCTTCGTAGGTGAAAAGCGCAGTGACATTCGCGCGCTCGCGGTTTCCGTTCCGATGAATGCAAACGATCGAATCGCCCACGGCGACGCGACCACTGACCACCCGGCCAATCGCGATCCGTCCGAGGTAATCGCTGTAGTGCAAATTAGAGACGAGCATCTGGAAGAAAGGCTCGCTCGAAACCGTCGGCGGCGGGACGTTCTTGACGATTGATTCGAAAAGCGGCGTCATGTTGTCGCTGCTGTCGTGCAGTTCGCGCATGGCGAAGCCGTTCTTGGCGCTGGCGTAAATGATCGGGAAGTCGAGTTGCTCGTCGGTCGCTTTCAGTTCCACGAAAAGGTCGAAGACCATGTCGAGAACCTTGTGCGGGCGCGCGTTTTCGCGATCGATCTTGTTGATCACCACGATCGGTTTGACCTTGTTTTCCAGCGCCTTTCGAAGGACGAAACGAGTCTGGGCCTGGGGACCGTCGTGAGCGTCCACCACCAGCAAAACGCCGTCGACCATTTTCATGATCCGCTCGACTTCGCCGCCAAAGTCGGCATGGCCAGGAGTATCGACGATGTTGATGCGGTAGCCGTTCCACTGAAAGGATGCGTTCTTCGCGCGAATCGTAATCCCCTTCTCGCGCTCGAGATCCATGGAATCCATAACGCGCTCCTCGACTTTTTGATTCGAGCGAAAGGTGCCCGATTGGCGCAAGAGCTGATCGACCAGCGTGGTCTTGCCGTGGTCGACGTGCGCAATGATGGCGATGTTACGAAGCTTATCCATGGACTAACGATTGGCCCGGGCGGTTTTCATCACGGGCGATGAGAAAGCGTCGATCAGATGAAACGACGCGGTTGGAATATGCCGTTTTCCTTCGATTCGTCAACTCACCCATGGGATGATGCGCCTGCTTGACGAGGTCGTGGCTCATCGTTTCGATCCCGAAAAGCAAGCGGGCCGGCTCTGAAGCCGGCCCGCGCTGCGACGAAACTAGGAACAACCTATTTGCGAATTCGGCGACGAATCGCAGCGAATCCGGCAGCGCCCGCGACGATCAAGCCGAGGGTTGAAGGTTCCGGAACCGCGCTGACCTGGACATTATCAATCAGCAATCCTGAGGCGTGGCTGGTGTTGGTTACGTCGGTCACGCCAATGCCCAAATCGTATGTGCCAGGAGCCAGACCGGACACGTTCAGACTCAAGGTCTGATAGCCAGTGTGGAAGATGAATGGCGATTGTGGGCCGAACAGGCTCGTTGCTGCCGTCTGATTCACGAAGTTGTTAACGCTGCCCTGAAGCGCACCGACCGTCGTGAAAATTGCGTCGAACGCAAAATCATTTCGGGGGGTTTGCTGAGCGGGCTCGTTAGACAGGAAGTCGTATTGGAACGTGAGGGTGGTATCTCCAGCTCCAACCGTGAACGGAATGAGAACGCCGGAACCATCCTGGTTACTGACCGCTTGGCCGAAGAAGAAGGCATTCAACGTCGAAAACGATGAAGCGTTCGTCCCGGATTGAGGCGTCACACCATCTTCCGCGTCGGTTGTTCTGACCGTCGTGATCAGGTACTGATTCGAGCCTTCCGGTGCCGCTTCACCTTGATAGGCTGCGGTGCGGACGCCAGCATCGCCGGTCGACTGAATGGCTTCATCGCCAGTTTCGAAACCGGTGACTCTGCCGGCTGCTTGGCCCGTCTGGGCTAAAACCGCGAGGGTCATCACGCCCAATGCCGAACCGAGCAGTCGAGAAAAATAGGTTGGTCTCATATGTATTTAATTTCTAGGTTTTCTGAGATTTTCTGCTGTTTGTCAAGGCAGAACGGTGAATCCACCAAGAGCGCTCGAGCCAGCCGCGTTCGAAACGCGGATCGGGCCGCTGACCGCCCCTGCCGGGACCACTGCGGAGATCGTGTTCGGACTGATCACGTTGACACTCGTAGCCGGCTTGTTGTTGAAGAAGGTCACCTGTGTCCCCGGTCCGAAGTTGCTTCCGGTGATGGTCACGAATGCACCCACTTTCGCGCTCGAAGGCGTGAAGCCGGTGATCGTCGGAGGCAGGAAGGAAATCACATCGGAGCGGTTTCCGTCGCCGTTATGCATGTGCAGCAGCCACACACCTAACGACCCGTTGTTGCCGAAGTTCGTTCCGTTGTAATTCACCGGAATCGAATTCGTCGCCAGATCCTGGTAGTAGAAGGGCTCCAGGAAGGTCGCGCTCGCTGGGGTCCTGCTCACGCCTGCGACCGCGCCGCTGTTATCGACTTCCATGCCCGGGTTCGCCAGGTCGTAGAAGAGGATGTTAGAGGCATCAACCGCGTTCCCGTTGCGATCGAAGGTCACGATCTGGTACTGGAACTGGCTGTTACCGGTTCCGGATGCGTTCAGCAGACCCAAATCCGTCGCACGGAATGGGAAGATGATGCCGCTGTTGTTGTAGATGTTCGTGTCTGCGGTTGCGGCGGAGACGCCGTTCGTGAAGAAACGGACTCCGGCGGCATTGGTCACGAGGTTAACGAACTCTGGCAGGTAAACGTTTTCCTGGCCTGTCCCGTTGAAGGTCAGGAAGCCCACGTGATCCGGATTGAAGGTCACGCCAACGTCAGCCGGATTGGTATCGATGAATATTTCCGTGTCCGAGCTGGCGTAGTCCGGCGTGGAAGCATCACCGAATTTTTCAACACCGAACATGAGGGTGGTCCCGGCCGTTTGCGTCGAAGTCGACGAGCCCACCGTGCGATTTTTGTAATCGCTCGTGATGCCCGCATACTTGATCACGTTACGATCCGTTGGAGGATTCGGCTGGCCGACAGCTGCACTCTCATACTGCAGTTCGAAGGCCTTAACCAAACTCAGGATATCGAAACCGTTGCCGAGGCTGGCGCCGGTATTAACGGCGGAACCCGAGAGGTTGATCGTAAACGAACCCGTATTAGGAGCCGTCGGCACAACTGCCGTGCTGGTCGCGTGCAGCGAGGACACCGGCTTTGGTGCAGCGTAGAGGGCCACCCGAAGGGTCGGTGAGGCGTCGGTCGGCGTGAGCACAAGGTAACCGGCGGATTCCGTCAGCCACTGCCGCGGATTTGTTTGCGTGGCGGAAACGCTCGGATCGCGCGTGTGCTTCAGGGCATTACCCGTGCCGGTAAATTGAACCGGCACCGAAACGGTCGTTCCGGCATTCACCGTGAGCGACGATCCGCCAGGGAGCGAATATGCCGCCCCAGCCGTTGCGGGATCGCTCGTCAAAGTCAGGTTGTAGGTGCGATTGGTTGCGCCTTTGTTCGAGACTGTGACGTTTTTGGTCACGGTCTTTGTGCTGTCGACTGGTGTCTCGACCACACCGAAGGAGAGACCAATCAGGTTCGAATCGCTGCCGTTGTAGGCCACGACGTCGGCCGCTGCTGCATTGCCAACGTCAACCCGACCGGCGCCGATTCGGCCCACGCCGTATTGCGTGGTGTGGCCGGTGGTGGTGAAGAGGTCATGCACCGCCGTCTCGCAGACGGTCGCGTTGCGCTCCTGCACCGTCCAGGTCGGATGCAATTGAGTGAGAAGGGCCATGATGCCCGCGACGTGCGGAGTCGCGGAAGACGTTCCGTTGAAATTCATGATGCCGCTGCCGCTGCCGGTGACGGCAACACCGACGACTTCTGCAGGAGCCGCGACGTCCGGCTTGATGGCGCTGTCGCCCATGCGGGGACCGCGCGAACTATATGTCGGAATGGTGTCCGGAGCAGCCCCACCATGAGTGACGGTGCCGCTATCGGCCTTGATCGTCACGTTGGTCGGAGTGGTGGGCAACCCAGTTGTCGGATCAAAACCCCCTGCCGCTGAGTTGATCGTATCACGATCGGTTCGAGAAATCATGACATCGACGCCCGGGGGTTGGCCAGCCGTGGACATCACGATTGGATCTGCGCCCGGGTTGTTGAAATTGTCCACGATTACCGCGATAGCGCCCGCCTGAAACCCCTTCGTCACCTTGTCGGCAAAACTGGTCGTGCCTCGATCGATAATGACAATGTTGCCAGAAACCTGGGCAGCGTTGCTCAGGCCAGGGCCGCCGGGGTTACCGCCGTTGGTATTGGCATCGTGCGGAACCGCGTAAACCACGTTGCCGGTAATTCCACCTCCAGGAATGGCCGAGCTGGCCGATCCTTTGATGGAAAAGAACTTTGTTCCGGCAATTGCTGCCGGAGCGTTGCCGGTCACGCTGGAGTCATAAATGAAGCCAGCCTGATCGTTGAAAGTCGCAGCCACACTGAGAGTGCCGGGAGCGGCCGCCGGACTGCTGTGGATGTAATAAGAATCGCCGGCGTTACCAGCAGCGGAGCAAACAATAATTCCAATCGAAGCCGCATTCGAGGCCGCAACGTCGTCGGCATCATCGGCGTAGCCTTCGTTCGAGCCTAACGACATATTGATGATGTCCATGCGATCGGAGAAATTGCCGTCGCCATTCGGATCCATGGCCCATTCAATGGCCTGAGTCACCAGGTTGGTGGAACCGGCGCAGCCGAAAACGCGCACCGGATAAAGCTTGGCCGCCGGAGCAAAACCAGGGGCCAGCTTCAAATTTGCCATGTTCGGGTTGGAAGCGTCGTAGCTGCCGGAATAAGTGAAGCCGGCATTCGTTACGCCGTAACCGGCGATCAAGCTCGCCGTGCCCGTGCCGTGGCCATTACAGTCGAGCGGATTGTTATCCGGATGAGGAACGGGCTGATAGCCTGGATCCGTCGTCGTTGCATCATAACTATCACCCGCGAGGTCAATACCGCCGGGGATCTTCGGGGTCGGGAAATTTGCGTTCGGCACCGAACTGGTGTCGGTCGTGGAAGCGTAGTCAGAGGATGAACCGGATCCGCCGAAATTGGTATGGATGTAATCGAGACCGGTATCGATATCGGCAATCTTCACGTTTTCACCGTGCGTCCCGAAGGCTCCCGTTGTCCATGCCGGGCGCGTATTCAGAAAGTCGATATCGGAAAACGCAGTCGTCAGGAATTTTGGATGCATGGGATGAACCGCCTTCACCCCGGGCAACCGCATGATCGCGGAAATGTTTTTAGGATTCACCACCATGGCGATGCCATTGTAGGCGCGCTGCGCGCGGAAAATGACTGTGCCGCCAATGTTCGGAGCCGTTAGGGAAGCGACGAGGGACATCTGTGCCTGATCGAGGCGCTGAACGACGCTTTTAACCTGTTGGGCGGCGGCCGAACTGATTTGGACCGGCTGCTGTTTTTGCTTCAGGAGAGCGATGGACGTTTTCAGGTTCGGATGAGCCAGGGCGTAGGTTCGGGCAGCGTCGGCCTGGGCTTGGGCCACTTTGAGCGCGGCCGCATAGGTCGCGGCGGCTGGCGCGTCGTTCATTTCAACCATCACCTGAATTTCCTTCTGCATGCTCGGCGGCAGCGGAGAATCAACCGTGGTGTTGGAAACGCTATCTTGAGCGACGGCCGAAAAACCGAAGGTCATGGCGACGCTACAAACGACGCCAAAAACCGTGCGGGTTAACGAACGGCCTAACGACTTGGGGAGTGCAATTTTTATATAATCCATAATTAGAGGCGGTTAGCTGGAACGGCGAGATTGCCCGAGCCACCATAAAATGGTCAAGCTTTTTGTGCGTATTGCTTAAAAAAGTTATTCACACCGGCAGAGTCGGCCTTCAGAGGTAAATTTCTTGCGCTCGAAGACCCCGGCGGCCTTTCGCGCGACAAAAAAAGGCCGCCCGAAGGCGGCCTCTCTCTGTAAACCAACTTTGGATCTTTGGCCTAGTCGCAAACGCGATAATGGCCGTGAATCCAACGGTGACGGTGTGGGCCCCAGTGCCCGGGTACCCAGCAATAGTGGACTCTGCCGGCCCAATAACCCGGACCATGCACGTAATAATCGCGGTCACCGACTTCCACATCGAGACGGATGGCTTGAGCCAATGGGGCGGAAAATCCGCTTACCAGGGCCAATGCTGCAATAATTAACGTTCTTTTCATATGGTTCTCCTGCTTACTTCGATTTCTGACGGCGCAAAAGCGCTTTTTATTTAATCGAAAACGAGCCCGATAGTTGCGGGAACATTCTTGTCCCGAAGGAAAACGCGATCGCCCAAGGGATAGCTCGCCCGCCCGCGATCGGCAAAAAGCAGGTTCTCTTGGTTGACGAAGGTCGGCGCGGCCTGGCCATCGCTAAGCCGTAGCAAGCGTCAACGAACCGGCACGTGCCGCCGGACCGGATTTCGCCCTACACGGGCGTTTTGTTAGACCGCCACCGGATCGGTCGCTACCGGATCGACCCACTTGCCATGTTCGCGGATCAGATCCTGCAGACGTTCGACAGCTTCGGTCTCGGGGATATTGAACTTCACGGGCGTTTTGCCTACGTAGAGATTCACTTTCCCGGGCGCCCCTCCGACGTAACCAAAATCCGCATCAGCCATTTCGCCGGGACCGTTAACGATGCATCCCATGATGGCAATCTTGACCCCTTTCAAATGCAGGGTCGCCGCTTTGATACGGGCCGTGGTCGTCTGAAGGTTAAAAAGCGTTCGCCCACAAGATGGGCAGGCGACGTAATCGGTTTTAAAAATCCGCGAGCCGGCCGCCTGCAAAATATTATAGGAAAGACGCAGGGCCTGCCCCGGAGCCTCTTCGCCCTGTACGAGAATGGCATCGCCAATCCCGTCGCAAAGCAGAGAACCGATATGGATCGATGCCTTGAGCAGCGTGGCCAGAAAATCCTGCCCCGCCTTCGGCTGACCGGCGCCGAATGTGTCTTGGAGCAGAATCGGATGTTTCGCATCGAGTTTGGCCGCCAAAAGGCGGAAGCCGGCAATGGTCGGCAACTCGACTCCCTGCTTAATGGTCACTAGCCTCGCGTCGGCGCTCCCATTCAGCCGGGCGACGGCGGCATCGTCGCGGGGATCGATCTCTTCCACGCCGGCGTCTTCGTAAACGAATTCCGGTTTGTAATCGCCCATGTTCGCGATCTTGTGAGCGATCTTGTCGAAGCTTGCCCGCCTAACGAAAACACGAATTAACTCTTCGCCCCCGACTCCCAGATGCGGTGAGGCAGGGTCGGCCACAGCCGGAAGAACAATTCGTGTCGAAGCGCGGCGTTGGTAGGAGAATGGATCATAGGAAACGGCCGGCCCGCGATCAGCTTTCACGCGTTCCGTAAGTGCTTCGGGAGACGGCCGGGACGTTCTCTCAACCAAAGCTTTCGCGACCGGAATCTCATGGACACTATCCTCGGTCAGCGAGACTCGAATGGTATCGCCGATCCCGTCCGCCAAAAGCGAGCCGATGCCAATGGCGCTCTTTATACGCGCATCTTCGCCTTCGCCCGCTTCGGTCACGCCGAGGTGCAGTGGATAATTCCAATCCGAGCCTTCCTGGTTGAGTCGTTCGACCAATAGCCGATAGGCTGCGATCATCACCTTCGGGTTGCTCGATTTCATCGAGAAGATGAACGAATGATAATCGAGTTCACGCGCAATCCGGGCAAACTCGAGAGCGCTTTCGACCATGCCTAACGGCGTGTCTCCGTAACGATTGAGAATGCGATCGCTCAGCGAGCCGTGGTTCGTCCCGATGCGCATGGCGATTCCGCGTTCCTGGCAAAGCCGCACCAATGGCGAGAAACGCTCGCGAATTCTTTCGATCTCGGCAGCGTACTGCTCATCGGTGTACTCGCGGGTGGCAAACTTCTTCGAGTCCGCATAATTGCCCGGGTTAATCCGGACCTTATCGACCCACCTGGCCGCTTCCATGGCCGCGTCGGGCTTGAAATGAATGTCAGCCACGATCGGAACATCGCATCCGCGGTCGCGCAAACCTTTGACGATGAATTCGAGGTTGCGCGAATCCTTCACGGTCGGCGCGGTGATTCGGACAATCTCGCAACCGACTGCGGCCAGCTCCATCGTCTGGGTAATGGATGCTTCCGTGTCCATGGTGTCGCAGGTGATCATTGATTGGACACGGACCGGGTTGGATCCGCCAACGCCGACGTTTCCCACGCGGACCTCGCGCGAGAGGCGGCGCTTATAAGTGAATGGCGAGCTGCAGTAACTCACGGCGCAAACCTAGAACGAGCAGGCCGGTGCGCAATGGCGCAGCCTACGGAGCACCGGCTGCGTCTTTTGCTTTCGGGCTTTCGAACTGATCGAGCTTCTTCCGGAACCACGGCAGATCTTCAATATCGAAAATCGTGATGTAACCAATCACACCGATGATCACAACCGTGCAAAAGCCCTGGACGTATTCGAGCAGGCGGGTGTTCACCGGTTTTCGCCGCACCGATTCGATGATCCCGAGGACGATGTGGCCACCGTCGAGAACAGGGATTGGGAGCATGTTCAAAATCGCCAGGTTCACGTTCAGGATGACGCTAAACCAAAGGGCCAATCGCCAGCCGAACGGACTTTGAAAGAGCAGATAATAAATCCGCACAATCCCGACCGGCCCGCTCAGGTGCTGCAGTTTAACGTCGGATTTCGGTGAGGCGACCGCACCGATCGTATTGAGTGTGCTGCTGATGCTGTTCTGCACCTGTTCCAACGGACTGGGATGGATCAGCGTCATCTTCTCCTCCCATTGAATGCCGATGCGCGGCTTCTTTTCCCCTTTTGTCTCGAGCAAAGCCGGTTTGATCTGCACATCGAAATGATCGTTGCCGCGACCCACCCGAAGCGTCATCGACGCATCAGGGTTCTTGTCGATCTGATCCATCAACGGAGCGGGATTAAACATCGCGGTCTGATTGACCCCTTCGATGACGTCGCCCGGTTTCAACCCTGCCTGGGCCGCCGGAGAGTTCGCTTCCACTTTCTCGATGGCGGTCGACTCCTTCGGAAGGATGAGCAATTGGCGAACACTCTTACGACGCCAGCCTCGTGTCGGTGGTCGATAGGGCTCAATGGCCACGTTTTGGATCATCCCGTTGCGTTCAAACTCAATCGGGATCTTCGCGCCCTCACTTCGAACAATGTTCCAACTGACGCTGTCGTTCATTCCCAGAAAACGCTTTACCGGTTTTCCATCGACCGAGAGGATCTTGTCACCCGGTTGCAGAATGTTGAGCGCGGGCGATTCCGGGAGGATGTAACCAACCGTGGTTGTCGTATCCGATTCGGTGACCGGATAACCGACCCCCCAGATCAGAGTCGCGATGACCACTGCGAGCAAGAGGCTGAAGAGTGGACCGGCGACTGCGACGATAATTTTATCAAGCGCTGACACCGGCGGCAGTTGTGCGCGATCGACGTCAGCTTTGCCTTCGATAATGTCCATCGGAGCAAGCTGTGGCAGAGCCACAAAACCGCCGAAGGGCATTGAGCCGAGCGAATACTGGACGCCGTTAATGGTCTTCTTCCAAAGCGGCTTCCCGAACCAGATGCCGAATTTTTCGATGTAAAGCCCGCGCCACCTGGCCGCAAGAAAGTGCCCTAACTCATGCACGACGATGAGCAGGTTGAAAAGAATCAGGACCTCAAGGAGGACGAACAAAACCCGCAGAGCAGCAAGGATCATGATAAGAAACAATTAACCGACCAGTCCGCGTGCTTCGGCACGAGCCCATTGATCGGCCCGCAATATTGCATTGAGATCGGGATGCGCAACGCTGGCGTGTCGTTCCATCACCTGCCCAACCGTTTCCCAGATTGAAGGGAAGCTGCCTTTTCCGTTCAAAAAACCTTCCACCGCGACTTCATTGGCGGCATTCATGACGGCGGGAAGAGTTCCACCGGTGGAACCGGCTTTTCGAGCAAGGTTCAACGCCGGAAAGTCTTCATAGCGAGGAGCAAAGAACTCCAGCGCGGAAACCTTGGCGAAATCCAAGGGAGGCAAGGAATTCGGCACCCGATCGGGCCAGGTGACGGCGAACTGGATGGGGAAACACATGTCGGAGTAGCTCAATTGCGCCAAGGTCGAGCCATCGGCGAATTCGACCATCGAATGAACAATGCTTTGTGGATGCACCACCACTTCGACGCGATCCATCTCGACCCCGAACAGCCAGTGAGCCTCAATCATTTCCAGTCCCTTATTAAAGAGAGTGGCCGAATCGATCGTGATCTTGGGACCCATATTCCAGGTCGGATGCTTCAAGGCTTGCTCGACCGTGATCGACTGAAATTGAACCGCTGGCGTTTTGCGGAACGGCCCGCCTGACGCGGTCAAGATGAGCCGCCGAACCGGCGACGATCGGCCATCGAGGCATTGGAAGATGGCGTTGTGCTCGCTGTCGACCGGAAGCACGTGCACGCCTTTGCGGGCAGCTGCGCCCATGACCGCCTCACCAGCCATGACAAGGATCTCCTTGCTTGCGACCGCGAGATCTTTACCCGCTTCGATCGCCGCGAGCGCGGGCCGCAGCCCGCCTGTGCCAACAATGGCGATGAGCACCATGTCGGCCTCAGCCAGAGTGGCGATCTCGCACAAACCCTCTTCACCCGCAAAAATCTTCGGTTCGTATTGGAGTCCTTTGCGCAGAACATCAATCTTCGATGAATCGGTTAGGCAAACCGCCAACGGCCGAACCGCATTGGCCGCGGCGGCCAGTTTCTCCGCATTACTGTTGGCCGCCAGGCCAACGATCTCCATCCGGTCCGGAATATCCCGCGCGACTTTGATTGCGCTCTGGCCGATCGAACCCGTGGCACCTAACAAAACTATTCGTTTTCGTTTCATGACCGACTGCGTGGCCACGATTCCGGGGAGCACAGGCTGCTAGCCTGTAGTTTCGCGGCAGCCTGCCGCGAAAGACTCGCGTTCGGCAAGCTGCCGAACGCCGCAGGCTGGCAGCCTGCGCTCCCCGAAGATTTCGCCGCCAAATGCATTTCTTTATGGCACGCGGGCGACGAGTCGCAGATAGAAATACAGGAGCGGCGCGGTGAAGAGAATGCTGTCGATCAGGTCGAGCGCCCCGCCAATTCCAGGGAGAAACCGCCCGGAATCCTTCACGCCGGTGCTTCGTTTGATGATCGATTCCGCAAGATCGCCGACGACCGCGGCGAAACCTAACGACAGACCAAGCACGACTCCATCTGTTAAATTGAGAGCCGACAGCTCGGTCGGCATCAGTTTAATCAGGCCGACACTGGCGAACGTCGAGAGCAGAAGCGCCCCGCAGAATCCCTCCCAGGTTTTCTTCGGGCTGATGTGCGGAATCATCTGGTGCCGCCCAATCATACTCCCGACCAGATAAGCGCCCATGTCGCTAAACTTCGTGACCGCGATCAGGTAGAGGCAATAAAATTGTCCGGTCACATGCCCATCCGCCGTCCGGGCGTGACGTAGACCAGCTTGGTCATGAAATTAAATAGCCAGATGACGTAAAGAAGGCCGAACAAGGTGTAGGCCATCGTCTGCAGCGGCTCGTCGTCTCGTAGACGCGCGAAGATCTGGCGCGTGAAAACCGTCAGCAAAAAACCCAGAAGAACCGAGAGCTCGAAATCATACGAGCGCGCCGGCCCCATGCGGCTGAAATAATAAAAACTGCCGCAGAGCATGGCCGCGCCGCAGATCATCCCGGTGATCTTGAAGTTCGGCAGCCGCCGGTGATCGAGCATGCTGTAAAACTCCCACAGCCCGATCATTCCAAAGAGACTGATCAATCCCCAGAAAGCGCCTTCATGCCCGGAGAAGGCAATGAATAACGCCACCGACCAAAGCGCGATGGTGCTGACAAACCGGAAGACAAACGTGGTCTTCGCCGTGACCGGCTTCGGTGCAGCTTCCTCGATTGTCACGGGCATGGTCTGTCATCTTCCCAACCTCAGCGATTTTGTCCATCGTTTACAAATGACGAATTCCGCGTGAATCGGAACGATCCGCGGATAGTTTGATTTGGTGACAAAGACAATGAAGGCGGTGGTCAAGGCCAAGGCGGAGCCCGGGTTGTGGTTGCAGGAAGTTCCGATACCGGAAGTCCAGGGCGACGATGTTTTGATTCGGGTTCTAAAGGCGTCGATCTGCGGGACCGACGTGCATATCTATAACTGGGACGCCTGGGCGCAGAAGACGATCCCCGTGCCCATGACGATTGGTCATGAATTCGTCGGTGTGATCGACCGTGTGGGCAGCCACGTAAAAGGGTTCGCGCCGGGCGACCTCGTGGCCGTGGAGGGACATATCACCTGCGGGCATTGCCGAAACTGCCTCGCCGGTCGGCGCCATCTTTGCCCGAACACCCAGGGTGTTGGGGTGAATCGTCCGGGCGCCTGGGCGGAGTATGTCGCCATTCCACAGGCCAACCTTTGGCATGCCGACTCAGCAATCCCGCAGGACGTGCTTTCCTGTTTCGATCCGTTAGGCAACGCGGTCCATACGGCACTTTCATTCGACCTCGTCGGGGAAGATGTGCTCATCACCGGCGCCGGCCCCATAGGTTGCATGGCTGTTGCCATCTGCCGCCAGGCCGGTGCGCGTCACATTGTCATCACCGATGTGAATCCTTATCGGCTTGAACTCGCTAAAAAAATGGCCCCGCATGTCACCAGCGTGGATGTGCGCACGGAGAAGTTAACCGATGCGATGCAAAAACTCGGAATGAAAGAGGGATTTGATGTTGCGCTGGAAATGTCGGGAAATCCGAAGGCCTTCAACGACATGTTGCCGAACATGTTCCATGGCGGGAAAATCGCGCTGCTCGGGATCATGCCTGGGAGTGCCGCGATCGACTGGAATCTGGTCGTCTTCAATCAGCTGACCCTCAAAGGCATCTATGGCCGCGAGATGTACGAAACCTGGTACAAGATGACGTCGCTCATCCAGAGCGGCCTCGATATTTCGCCGGTAATCACCCATCGGTTCCCGTACACTGACTTCGAAAAAGGAATCGAGCTGATGAAATCCGGCAACTCCGGCAAAATTGTGCTCGAGTGGAGCGAATTATAGCTGCCGGACTGGCGAATCCCGGCGCCGCCCTCGGTGCTCCCTCTGACCCAGAAACCTGGTATAGGCGCCCACGCGGCGAGCACCTGTTCGGCAATTAGGTCGTTGGCATAACGACCTCTACAACACCTTAAAAGATGCGCAGCCTAGTGCAGCGCGGCTGCTTCTTCCTGTTTGCCTTCGATTTCCAGAAGCATCCGGCGAATGTGACGCGAGGCTTGGTGAGGTTCGAGCAACCGATGGCTCTCCTGCGGATTGCCCCATTGCAAAACCTGAATCGGCTCTGTCCGCGCACCCCAGGAATTCATGTCGCGCGGCGTAGCCATGTAAAGGTCGATCGTGTTTCGCCCGCTCAGAGCCCAGCCATAATCATCCACGCGATACATCTGTCCGGTTGAGACAAGGCGAAAGGTTGTTCCAGCCGGCCAGCGCGACCAGTCTGCCGCGGCGCTGCCGATAGCTGGTCTCACTTTGACTCGCTTCTTTTCAAGGATGGTCTTCTTCTTGCCATTCTTCATCGTCACAACCTTCTTCGTCGTCACCGTCCTGGTTTGCTCCCTTAAAAATGGCTGCCGCGAAGCGCTCGTGTAAGCGAGTTGTTGATCGTCCCCGTCCGTCATCGCCACCGGAATGGCGCGGCGAACATTCTCTGCGCGGCGAATGGGCGGACTTGCGGCCTGAAGCTGTCCGCCGAGAGCGTTGTGATTGCTGTAAGCCGTGTGGTCCGCTTCGGTATGGGTATAAGCGGTCGTCCGAACCGACTGAAATTCAGAGTGCGCGATGGGAGGCTCGTAAGCCGGGAGCGGCCGGAGCGCGGTTTTGGGTCCCCCTCCGCCCGTCTCGCAGGCAGAGAGGAGAATCGCGATAAAAACCGCGAGAACAGCTAGGGCAAGGCTACGAAGTTCAGCGTGGGTCAAAGGAGATCGCCGGAGTTATTAACACTTATTCACAACCCCATGCAAGCCTCTTTTCACCATTTTTTTGACCTCGGATTTTACGCGTCTCACAAAATAGCACCCGGGCCAAAGCCGAACCGCGAACGGACAGGAATCCAGGCGAGGTACGCTCACGAACCATTAGTGTCGATTCGTGTGAATTCGTGGTTAGTTTTGCTCCAGTCATGCTTAAGGAATTCGAGAAACAGCTGGCCGACACGCTGAACGAGATCAAAGCGCAGGGTCTCTACAAAACCGAGCGAGTCATCACCACGCCGCAAGCTGCGCATATCAATGTAGCCGCCGGCAAGGGCGTTCTGAATATGTGCGCCAACAATTACCTCGGGCTGGCGGATCACCCCGCCCTGATCGCCGCGGCCAAAGAAGCGCTCGATACTCATGGGTTTGGGATGGCCAGCGTCCGTTTCATTTGCGGAACCCAGGATCTGCATAAGCAGCTGGAGGAATCGCTCACAAAGTTCCTGGGCACCGAAGAGACGATTCTCTATCCCAGCGCTTTCGACGCCAATGGCGGCCTCTTCGAAACCCTGCTCGGCGAAAAGGATGCGGTCATTAGCGATGAGCTGAATCACGCCAGCATTATCGACGGGATCCGGCTCTGTAAGGCCCAGCGATTTCGATACAAGCACAACGACATGAACGACCTCGAGTCGAAGCTGAAGGAGGCTTCGAATGCCAAGGTACGGCTGATCGCGACCGATGGCTGCTTCTCGATGGACGGAACCATTGCCGACCTCCGCGCCATCTGCGACCTGGCGGAAAAGCACAAGGCGCTTGTCATGATCGACGATGCCCACGCGACCGGCTTTCTCGGGCCAACCGGCCGGGGCACGCATGAATTCCGCGACGTCATGGGGCGCATCGACATCATTACCGGAACGCTTGGGAAAGCTCTGGGCGGAGCCAGCGGCGGTTTCACCAGCGCGCGAAAGCCAATCGTCGATCTCTTGCGGCAGCGATCGCGCCCCTATTTGTTTTCCAACAGCGTCGCGCCGCCAATCGTAGCGGCGACAATCAAGGCGCTCGAACTCCTGACCGAATCGACCGAGCTGCGCGACAAGCTCGAAGCCAACACGATGTATTTTCGCGAAACCTTGACTGAGCGCGGCCTAACGATCAAAGCCGGGACGCATCCGATTGTTCCGATCATGATCGGCGACGCGGCCAAGTCCCAGAAATTCGCCGCCCGGATGCTCGAGAATGGCGTTTACGTGATCGGCTTCTTCTATCCCGTGGTTCCGCACGGGACGGCGCGTGTAAGGACTCAAGTTTCGGCGGCGCACTCGCTTGAAGACCTTGAATTTGCCGCCAAGGCCTTCGCGGAAACAAATCAGGAGCTCGAAAGCTCCTGATCGATGGAAGCACAAAAACTTCCGGGAGAATCCGCCGCAGGGGCGGATCAATTTATTGGTAAGGCGACCAGAAGCTGGTATCGGCGACGTCTGACAAGGAGGCCTTCGAGGTGGGATTCACGCTCGGCAACGAGTCCACCGTCTGGGGACCGTAGGTATTGCCGAAGAGGTCAGCGCCTGTGTTATACAGGGTCGAGCCCTTCTTCGTGTAGTTGGTCCAGTCGGTCACTGCCACTGGGTTACTGGTGGCCTTGTTCGTTTCGATCGCATACTGATCAACCGCTGAGTCGATCAGGCGCAGGTCGTTGAGAATTCGGCTCGCCTGGGAACGCTTACGCGCACGCAGAAAGCCAGGCACGGCAATCGCAGCCAGCAGGGCAATGATCGCAACAACGATCATGATTTCGACAAGGGTGAAGGCGGAGACGCCGTTTCTATTCAATTTGTTCATGGTGCAAGTAGTTGTCATTGCTATAAGCACCATCGGTACCTTGATGGGTACCCTTTAGTGGTAAGATGCTGTCCTACAGCGACTAATGCACCAACGGATGACGTTTTTGTAATACCGCCGCAGCCCTTTCAGCGAACCTGATTTTCGCACGGGTCTCCTATCCGGCGTTGTGCAGCGCAATGCTCGAACCGACCCAGGTTTTGTCCCGGTTAAAGTTGACCCCCATCATTTTCCCCTGGCTCATGCGCACCAGGTTGTTCACCAGGACGAGTTGGCCGTCGTCAGGCCACACATACATCATTCGGATCTCAGCTTTCGACCTGGCACCGCTGGGAGTCGCCACAAACTCCGCGTAAGAAACCTTCTTTTGCAGAATCCATTGATGAGGATCCGGTAGCGACCGCAGAGTCTCGCGCGTTGGCTCCATGTCGACACCAAGGCCGGCAAAGGAGAAGAGCGGCTTGAGCACATAATCGCTGATGGCTTCACCCTCGGGAAACTCATCCGCAAAATAGGCGGGCGATGTCTGGGGAGTCTTCAGAAACGGGAGCGAATGTTTGCTGATCCGAAAATACCAGTTCGGATGCCCTACCCAGGTGACATCGAGATCGTCCTGAAAGTGAAACGGCAGTTTCAGATCGGGACGGCGCAAAAGCTCGTCAAAAATGACCCGGTTATAGATTCGCTCAATGCGCGTCTCGCGTCCGTCACGCAGATAAAAAAGTTCGCGGCCGCGCTTGAAGGTCGCGCTCAAACACACCGGTCGGATGCCAAGCATTGATTCGGTGGCGGCGAAATCGATCCTGGTCTTTTGCTTTTCCGGTTCGATCTCGAGCAGGACAACATTTTCCGGCGCCGATGAGCCGATGATTGTTTTTCGCAACAATCCTAAATAGTCGTCGTCTTTGATCCCGCCAAAGGAGGAGGTCCACGACCTCGGGATGCTCGGATAGGCTGCGCGAAGGCACCGAAGCAGAAGCCATTGAAAACCAAACAGACTGGGAAAAGCCTGTAGCTCGATCAGACGCGGGACCAGCCGGCCGCGCTCTTCGCAGATGCCAAAATCGATCACCAGGAAATTTGGATGCGCCGACTCGTTAGGGACTTCCAGGCCCGCCGGAACAGCCGAAGCCGAATGCCTTACAAATTCCGGAGTCCGTGTTTCGGCCGCGATTCCATTGGCCGCGGCCACGACCTCACGGGTGAATTCTTTGGTCAGAAAAATCGGCGTTTCCGATATCCGGAAATCAGCCGGCCACTGCTCGGTCTGATTTACGCAATCAAGCAGCTGCTGATATTTCTCGTCTGAAAAATCGGCGTTGAATTGCGCTCGAAGTTCGGGGTCCATGACTTCGGGCGTTCAGGCCAGGACTTTAGATCACGAACTTGCCGGCGCGCATGATTGGTTCGCCGTCGAAGAAGATATCGAAGTTGCGGCCGACACAATCGATGTGCGTTTTCGAGAACCAATCGGCCCCGGTGTGTTCGGCGTAGGGATGACCGAAGGCAATGTGGATTCCGGGAATTTTCTCATCCTGAAGGATGTTTCCGATCACATGCGTGCAGGCCATATTAGTGCCGATGGCAAATTCTCCGACACGATTGCTGTTCTCATCAGTCGAGGTGTAGGCACGGAATTCTTCGAGGAGATCCGCGCGCGCGCAATCGATATCGACGATGCGATTGTCTTCGATGCGAATCGTTAGGGGATTGGCGCGCAAATCTCCATACTTCTGGCAGAGATAATCGCCGACCACACCGTCGACCACAAAAGTTCCCCGGCTATTTTTCGGCGAGGTAAAAATTTCGCCGCCGGGAAGATTTCCCCATTTATCGGGATGAATGATTCCGCTCGTCTTCAGCCACTTTAAGTCGGGCGAAAATTCCGCCTCATAATCGGTTCCCGCAGGTGTGCGACAGGAAATCTTTTTCGCCTTTCGCGCCCGCGCGATCAGACGTTCGCTAAACTCGTCGATGGCGGTGAAATCCGCGCGCATTCCCTCGAGCATGATCTGCCGGTTGATGTTCACCATGTGCCCGTGACGAATCCTGTTCCGGTTCACGATGGCGCTCATCTGCATCCGCGCGGCTAATTCACCCGGCTGGCTTTGCGCGCAAAAAATCGACACCTGCGATTGCTCGAGATCTTCCAGAATCACGGATGGCATCGTCGTCATTGGTCGCGACCCATAATCCTCCATGACGAAAAGGGAATGCGGAGAGCCGATCTCCTCCACCTCGTTTTGCAGCGCTTCGGCGATATCACGCGTCTCCTTATCTGTGATGATGGTTATGCGCTCCTGCGGCTGCAGCTTCAGACAAATCCGAATGGCGTTTCGCGCCCCGGGTATGAGTTCCTCGTCCACAGTGTTAATTGTCATACTCAAAAACTTTGCCCCGCCTTGACCCACCTCGCCCCTGAGCCGGCGAGGAAGTGAACTGAACGTGGGACAGACATCCGAAATAAAAGGTCACCAGGATCGTACGAACTGGCTCACTGGGCAACCGCCGCATTCTCGAATTCGGAAAGGCGCAGCCCTTCGTAGGTTTCCCGCACAATCTGGTCGACGACCGCTTTCATGTCCTGCGTCCTCTCCCAGGTGGCCAACTGGCGATCCGCGCCCGTCCCTTCACGGACAATTCGCTGGAGGTGCGCCAGCTCCTGTTGCGCACCAAGTTCCTCCATCTCTTTTCCGACAAATTCGAGGAGCTCCTGGATCAGACTGCGTGTCTCAACTTCTGCTTCACGGCCAAAATCGATCATCTTACCCTCGATCCCATAGCGCGACGCCCGCCAGCGGTTTTCGTCGAGCAACCGGCGGCGATAGACCCGGAAAGTCGTGTTTTCGCGGAGCAATTTGTAGAGCCGCGCAATGATCGCCTGCACCAGGGCAGCAAGCGCAAGCGTGTCGTCCACACGCGATTGCGCGTCAAAAATGCGAAACTCGAGAGTGTCGAAAAACGGATGCAGCCGGATATCCCACCAGATCTTCTTGGCATTATCGACGCAGCCGGTTTTCACCAGCAATTTGCAGTAATCCTCGTATTCCGAAAGACTTTCGAACGCGTCTGGAATGCCGGTCCGCGGGAAGCGCTCGAAAACTTTCAAGCGATATCCCTTCAATCCGGTGTTTCTCCCCACCCAGAAAGGAGAGTTCACCGAGAGCGCATAGATGTGCGGCAGAAAATAGCGCGCCTGATTCATCACGTGAATGGCCGTGTCGCGCGAAGGAATCCCGACATGCACATGAAGGCCGAAGATCAGATTGGCACGCGCGAGTAACTGCATGTCCTGCACGATCTCCTTGTAACGCTCACCCTCGGTAATGAGCTGATCGTGCCAATGCGAAAACGGATGGGTCCCAACCGAGGCGATCTTCAACCCGCTTTGTGCGGCCAGGTCGGCCAGTTTACTGCGCAACTCAACCACATGGGTTCGCGCGTCCCCGACCGACTGGCAGATTTCCGTGCCCAGTTCGACGACGGACTGGTGCATCTCGGGTTTGACCTGCTCCTTCAGGGTGACTTTGCCACCTTCGAGAATCTCCTGGATATGCGAACGCAGCTCGCGCGTCACCGGGTCGATGATGGCGAATTCCTCCTCGATCCCGAGGGTGAAAGTGTGTTCGTTCAGGTTGCCGTACATGGTGCCGCCGGAAATTAATCTTCTCTCAAAATCGGTCCTCTGTCATCCGGCGTAGCTTGCTCTCCTTACGTCATTCGACATTCGAGCTGGATCCTTCCGGACGAGCATGAGCGATTTCCGCCAAACTGCGCTTCATGACCGCCGCCTGTATGAACTTGCCCCAACTGAGGTTGTCCCGGCCGGGCACGTGTTCCTTTGCCTTACGAATGGCCATGTCCGAAACCGCTTCCACGACCCATTCGAAATTCGCCTGACCCACCGAGGCCGCTTCTGCATCCGGAGCGGGATTACAAAAATCGATCGCCAGCGGCACGCCATCGCGAATGGCAAACTCAACCGTGTTCAGGTCGTAACCGAGATATTGATTCAGCGCGATTACGCCATCGTGCACCTTCTGCAGAACTTCCGCGGGAGCATGCCACTCGGTTTGATAACGAAGATGATAGGGATTCCGCGGTTCATACGGCATCATCCGGACATTGCGCTGGTCGATTGAATAGCAACGGAAGTACATATCGAACTTCACTTCCTCCTGCAGCATCATCACTAACTGCCCGGTTTCGTTGTAGGCCCGGAAAAATTCGTCGGGGTCGTGCAATTTGTAGACGTTTTTCCATCCCCCGCCGGCGAAGGGTTTGAAAAATGCCGGCCATCCGACATAGGCGAAGATTGCCTCCCAATTCATCGGGTAAGCCAGGTTCCGGAAAGATTTGTCGTTCGTGTCCGGAGGGGGCTGATTCGATGGCAGCAGGACCGTGCGCGGCACGGCCACGCCGATCTTGGTCGCCAGGGCGTTGTTGAAGAATTTTTCGTCAGCGCTCCACCAAAAGGGATTGTTCACCACAGCCGTACCGGTCAGGGCGGCGTTCTTCAGCCAGGCGCGATAAAATGGAACGTCCTGCGAAATCCGGTCGATGACGACGTCGTAACCGCAGGGCTCGCCCTGCGTGACCTGATCGATTTTAACGAATTCGGCCATGATATCGCGGCCGCCGGTCTTTTGATTCACGCGTTCAACGAAAGCCGGCGGGAAACTTCCCTCCTGGCCAAAAAGAATGCCGATTTTTTTCATAAGGTGTCCTCCTGCGATGGAAACTGGCACCGCGACGGCGGTCCGTTATCCGAATCGGAGAACCGCAGATTACCCAAATTTTCGCGGATGGAAACCGGGAAGAGCCGATCTTTTCTGAAAACTTGACTCACACTGGACACATCGACGAGGGACGAATCCCTTCGAGGCGCTCGAGGGCGGCAGGCTTCGTCGCGCGGCTTCGTGGAAGGGCGACAAGCAACCTTGGCTGTATCTGTTGACCAATAACTTGACTTATGATTGACTAATCATCGTGAGCTATCGGCCCTCCTATGCCATCACCCCTGCCCTGCTGACATTAGTCGAGCAGATCGCCGCTTTGCGTGAACGCATACAGACCGCGTCCGTCCAAGTGGCATGGATCCCGGCTTTGCAAAAAGACACCCGGATTCGAAACGCCCATTCCTCGACCGCGATCGAGGGAAATCCCCTCACCCTGGAGCAGGTCCGCGCAATTGAAGAGGGGCGGGAGATTCCGGCGACGGCTCAACGTTCGCGCCGCGAAGTGGCAAATTACTTTGCCGGATTGCGTTTCGTGGAAAAGAACGCGCAACGCGCCCAAATCGCGCACGCCGAGATTCTCAAACTGCACCGGATCATGGCGGGCGAAGTGATGGATCAGGGAACCGCCGGCCAGTATCGAAACATCCGGGTGCGCGTGGGCAGTCACATCGCGCCGCCGGTCGAGCGCGTCGAGCCGATGATGTCCGACCTGCTCGATTGGTGGAACAAACAGGCGCCGGCGGTTTCTGCCATCGTCAGTTCGGCCATCATTCATCACCAATTCGAAGTGATTCATCCGTTTGCCGATGGAAACGGCCGCACCGGACGGATGCTGAGTTTGTGGGAGTTGTATCGACGGGGATTCGATAACCACCACATTTTTTCGATCGACGAATTTTATTGGGAAGACCGCCCGCGTTACTACGAAGCGCTGGAAAAAGTGCAGCAAGCCGATGGACTCCTGACGAGTTGGCTGGAATACAGCGCCGAAGGACTCAGGCTGACCCTCGAGCGCGTCTGGAGCCGGATTCAAAAATTGAGCGCACGCGGCGGCAAAGCCAAGCTCGTGCTGCGTCCCAAGCAGGAGCAGTTGTTACATCTGCTGCGCGAACACAAATCGCTCAAGCCGCGCGAGATCTGGGACGGCATCGGAATTTCCAAGCAAGGCGCGCTCGATTTGCTCAAACCCCTTATGAAAGCCGGTCTTGTTAGGCGAATTGGAACCAAGAAGACCGGACGCTACATTCTGGCGTGATCGAGACGAGCGCCCGGGTCCGTGGGCCGCGGATCTTTTTGTTGAAGCGCAATCGCGCCGATACACTGAGGGACGAGCTCCGTCTCGTCCGCTCGTCCGCTACTCAAACAATCTTTGAAAGATAATACGGCAGCATGTCGCGCCAGTAATTCCAGTCGTGACCGCACCATTTCCGGTCATCCAGCCAGTGTTGAATGCCTTTGCTGTGGAGGATCCCTGACAGGCGGTACGACTCCTCCCTGGTGTTATCCCATTCGCCGGTACCAAGAATGATTCCCATGTGATTAAACTTCCAGGGGTCGCTGGTATTCGGGAGATATTCGTAAGGGCTGTTGAAGTAAATGTTGTCGTCGTGATAACCGTCGAAGAAGGAACTGATATCGAACGAGCCGCTCAGACTGATGAGATGGCTGACGGCATCAGGATGCCGAAAGGCCACGTTGGCCGCGTGATAGGCCCCTAAGCTCGCTCCTCCGACGGCGACCCGCTGGCAATTGCACTCGCGTCGCGCGAGGTCGAAGACGTCGCGAAGAATGACGTTTTCGTAGGCGTTGTGCGTTCGCATCCGATCCGCTGGATGGATTCCCTTGTTGTAAAAGCTCTCCAGGTCGATCGCGTCCGGACAATAAACCGTCACGCGTCCCGAATCGATATAACCCGCGATGGCATCGATCAGATGAAAGTCCTTATTCTGATAATAACGGCCGAACGACGTTGGATAGAGAATCAGCGGGAGCCCTCCGCCGTTGCCGAAGGCCAGCATCTCGAAATCGCGGCTGAGATATGGTGTCCACCAGCGAAGATGACGTTCGTTCATAAGAGCCCTAACGCTCCATCTTGCAAAGACTTTGGAAAACCGCAAGCCGCCGGCCAATAAAGCAACCGGAGCAGGTTCGCCGCGCGATTGGACAAGACCGCACCCTTCAACGATGCATCTCCCGCTCATGCCCGAAGTCCACACACTGACCGGAAACATTCAGGAACATTTGGCGTTTCGTTCCAAGGTTTTCGCAAATCGCCGCAACATTCTTGTCTATCTGCCGCGGGGTTACCGGCGTTCGCTTCGTCAGCGTTACCCGGTCCTTTATCTTCAGGACGGCCAAAACGTCTTCGACGCCGCAACGGCCTTCTCGCACGTCGAATGGGGCGTAGATGAAACAGCGCAGGAACTGATCCGGAAAAACCTGATCGAGCCGCTGATTATCGTCGCCATCGCCAACGTCGGCGAAGAAAGAATCCATGAATACGCACCCAGCCGTGGCGTCATTGACGATCAGGCGAAGAGAAAGAAGCGCAGCCGCGGAATGGGCCGTCAGTACGCCCGATTTCTAATCGACGAAGTGAAACCATTCATCGATCGGACCTACCGCACGCGACCCGAGCCGGAGAATACGGCGCTGGGCGGGTCGTCGCTCGGCGGTTTAATCACTCTGGCAGTCGGCCTCTGGCATCCGGAAGTTTTCCGACGGCTCATCGTCATGTCTCCATCAATTTGGTGGGACAATCAGGTCATCGTTCGAATGATCGAAAAACTACCGGAGAAGTTGCCTCTGCGCGTTTGGCTCGATACCGGGACTAACGAGCCCGGCTGGGAACGCGCGCGCACTCTTCGCGACGCCATGGTCGAAAAAGGATGGCGCCTCTATGACGATCTTCAGTACATGGAAATCGAAGGCGCCGACCACAGCGAGGGTGCCTGGGCCAAGCGAGTCGATCCGGCGCTGCGGTTTCTCTTCCCGCCGCCACCGCCAAACGTGGAAGCGCCACGCACGCGCCGTCGCCCCTCCCTGGTGTTGTAGAGACGCTTGTATCAAGCGCCTAACTATTAATACAGGTTTTCGATTCGACGACCTCTACAACGCCCGTTGTCGAATCTAAATCAGGCGACGGTCACAGATCGCCGCTGCAGAAGATCCGGCCTCCCCCTACTGCAGCCACTTCCCGTAAACTTGGAAGACGTTGGTGAAACCACCAGGAAACTCCTGGTCCTTTTGAAAACTGAATTCGCGCTTCGAGTTCGACCATGTCAGCTCTCGCGGACCGTCCGGATGATTCGGATCGTAAGTGATGTAATGCTCAAGATCGCTTCCGGGGGCCGCTGTTTTTTTTCCGTAAACCAGAACCGAATGATTGATCTTTAGCCGCGGAAAATCCGCCAGGTAGGCGACAAACAATCCGCGCTTGTTCATGACCTCGTTCAAAACCCGGTGGGTCTTGGTTTGATAGCCCCGATCGTAACAAAGAAAGAACATTCGGTAATTGCCGATACGAACATATGTCGGCCAACCGAGACCGATATTTTGCTGCAGAACGAGCGCTCTTGATTTACTGAGATCGCGCAGACTGGCGGTACCCCGGAAGAACAACACGCTCGTTCGCCGGCAGCTCCGGTTTCCACGGATTCATATGACACACGGTCCGAATGCGCCGTGCCAATTCCTGGTCGTTAGGCGGTTTCTCGTTCGGAGCAAAGCGGGCGAACCGGTAAAACTGAACCGCCGTCCGGCTCATGATGAAACATCGGCGAGTGTAGCGCTTCTTCTTTTCCGCCGCCGAATCCTTCGGCCGGGCCGACTGCACATGATATCCGCCACTGTAATCGAACACCGTCATGTTGGTGAACGAGAGTGTGTCCCGGTCGAAGCGGAACGACCGGGCCTGTGCGCTGCTCGCTATGTACCCGAGTAGCAGGGCGATGACCAGCCGCCTGCCCCCAACCCCTGTTCCTGTCACGATGAACGCGCGGAGTTTGAGCTGCGTTTGGGCTCGAGGAAATTGCCCATGTCCCTGAACTTGTTGTAACGCTTCTTCAAAAGTTGCTCGATCGGTTGTTCCATCAATTTTTCCAGGTTGGATCGTAGCGCGGCGCTCAGGTTTGCTGCGGCTTTTTCGAAATCACGATGCGCCCCGCCTTCGGGTTCGGGCACAATTTCATCGACCACGCCAAGCTTCAAAAGATCCCCAGCCGTCAGCTTTAATGCCTCGGCCGCCTCCGGAGCGTGCCGGCGATCGCGCCACAAAATTGCCGAACATGCCTCCGGACTGATGACCGAATAGTAAGCGTTCTCCAGAATCATCACGCGATCGGAAACACCGATCCCGAGGGCCCCACCGGAGCCGCCTTCGCCGATAACAACCGCAATGCTCGGCACTCGCAGCGTCATCATTTCCCTGAGATTGACCGCGATCGCTTCCGATATATGGCGTTCTTCCGAGCCGATTCCGGGAAACGCGCCCGGCGTGTCGATGAGCGAGATGACGGCCATGCCGAACTTTTCCGCCATGCGCATGAGTCGCAGCGCCTTTCGATAACCTTCGGGATGCGCGCAGCCGAAATTGCGCATGACGTTCTCCTTGGTGTTGCGGCCCTTCTGGTTGGTGATGACAACGCAACGATAAGGTCCGAGTCGCGCAAGGCCGCAGGGCATCGCGCGGTCGTCCGCAAAGAGACGATCGCCATGCATCTCGGTCCATTCGGTGAAGCAACGTTCAATGTAATCGAGCGCGTAGGGCCGCTGAACGTGCCGGGCGATCTGCACTCGCTGCCACGCGGTCAGGTTGTCGTAAATCTGCCGCCTTGTGGCCGCAATTTTCGCCTGCATCGCCTGGACCTCGGACTCGAGATCCATTTCGTGCTCATCGGAATGCTCCCGGATCTCCTGAAGCCGTCGCTCCAGCTCATAGATCGGTTTTTCGAAATCGAGGATGTGTTTTTCCATGCGGACTAATCAATAATGGTGACAGCGGTCCGGTTGTTTACAAGGCCGCTCAGTTCCTCGACATCGGTGGCGGCGAGGCCAAGTCCCGTGGGAGGAGGAGGTTGGCCCACTTGTGGATGAGCCGTGTCCGGGAGCGAATAAATGGTGTAAGCCGGCGCGCTCAGCCGGATCCAGCGAATGCTTCCCACAAATTCGCGTGTCCCGAAGCCGACGCGCTTGCCATCGCGGAAGGCCATCGTCTCGGCCACCTTGGCGACAATCTTTGGCGGTTGTTTGGCGGATAACTTCGCTTCCTCAACCCGGTATTGTTTAAAGAAAGAACCGTGATCGAGGAGAATGATCCGCTTCGCTTTCCGCTCGATCACGATACTGAATTCGGGATGCGAGATGAGCAGACGCTCGCCAATGTGAAGCATCGTCCCGCTCATGTTGTTCATTCGCATGATCAACTCGGGCGTGGATTTCACCCGATTAGCGACCTTTTGAAGAACATCGCCCGGCTTAACGATATATTCGGTTTTCTCCGGAGAGGGCGTCTTCGAAAGCAGGATCTCGACGTTGAGCTCGCCCAGAAGATCCTTCGCTTCCTCCGCGTGGCCGCCATTTGGATATTTTTGGATAAAGGCGCTCAAGGCGGAGCGCGCCTCGGGAAGTTTGCCGTCCTGCCGCAACCGCGCAGCCGCCTGAAATTCAGGCAGACTGATGTCCGGGGTGGGCTCGGCCTTGGTTTCGCCGCGCTTCTCCTTTTGAATCGCGATCTCCTGTTTAAAGAACAGGTTGTAGCCGAACCAACCCGCCCCCAGGAAGATCACGGCCGCGAGGAAGAGAACGAAAAGCCACTTCATTGGTTAGGCAGGTATCGGCTTTGAATCGCACGGCACGATTTCATGGTCGCGCACGAACATCAAACGCGCGCCCCCGCCGGGATGAATGTCAGGAGCTTTCCTTTTCCGGCTCCGCACCAGGGAAGAAACGATGCCACAACTTGCGCGAAGGTTCGCTGGTCTTCATTGCTCCACGTATAATGGCAATCCTGGCAGTAAAATTCCTTGGGAAAAATACGCAGGGCAAAGAGCACGCTGGCCAGCGCCGGTGTCAGAAATTTGCGCGTCAGCTGCGGATATTCAATCCGCGAGGAACGGCATTGTGGACAGCGAATGAGCGCGTTAGCCACATCGGGATCGGTCGATTCCCACTCAACCATGAGCTGCTGGGCCCCTTCGAAATCGTTGTCTTCCACCTGCACCTTGTTGCTAGCCTGAGGCCGGGACATAAACGCCACCTGCTGTAAAGCCCCCTCGTTATGCACATCGGCGCGGATACCCGCTTTCCCGAGCCGGTCTTTCAACGCTTTCGCTTTCGCCGGCTCATTAAATGTTGCGATGGTCACCATAGGTTTGATCGGGGCGCTACCTGCAGAGATCAAACATCAACTACCGTGGAAGTGCAAGGTTCGGCGGTGGGTACCACTTATAGAGTATGAAATAAACAAGCACCCCTGTAACGGAGACATAAAGCCATATGGGCATCGTCCAGCGCCCGATCCGTCGGTGACGGTCCCATCGACGTTGAAAAACCGGTATCACAGTCAAAATCACCAGAGGCAAAGTGACAAAGGCCAGCAGGACGTGGGAGGCCAGAAGTGGAAAATAAAAAGCCGCGATCAGGCCGGTGTAACCGGACGATTTCTCACCCACGTTAGCGTGGTAAACAAGATAACCCGTCAGGAACAAGGTCGAGGAAACGAGCGCAGTGACCATGCAAAAAACATGTCGCTGCCAGAAATTCCGCCGGATCCAGTACCAGCCGGCGGAAATGAAAACCGTGCTGATCCCGTTCAGGGTCGCGTTCACCGCCGGGAGATCGGAAATGGTAATCACGGGATATTATTTCTCAACGTTCAGCAAATGTCCCGCTGCGTCTTAGAGCAGCGGGAGGTGAGTGACGGCGACAGTGCCTTACTATCTTCTCAACGTTCCGTAAATGTCCCGCTGCGTCTTGGAGCAGCGGGAGGTGAGTGATGGCAACAGAGCCTCATGATATTCTGCGCGTCTGGACTGGGCGGGCTCGTTATTTTTGCAAGCGCGTCCGCGCTGTCCTATCGGTGTAACCAGCCTCAGCTTCAAGTTTTCACAGAATCGCTATCATGCCTGCCACTCTCGAACTGCCGCCGGTGCGCACCCAGAGTGCGAGAGGGAGCCCGTCCTTCGCCTGGCGCCTTTTCGTGAGCGGCGTCCGCTTGACGGTGGTCTTGATCCTGGCGGCAATTCTCGGCGGCGCCTGGTATCTGGCCCACAAGGGGTTTGGCCGCGAGTGGAGACAACGTGTGGTGGAAGAACTGCACAAACATGGAGTCGAGGCCTCGGTCGCGCACCTGACCCTGGATCCATTTCGCGGGCTCGTTGCTCAGGATGTTCGGATCTTCGATTACAAACAGCGAGAAAACACCATCGCCCTGATCAGTGAGGTGGCGTTGGATATCAATTACGCCGCGCTCCTGCAACATCAGCCGTTCCTTAACGCAGTCGATGTGAGAAACGCACAATTGCGCCTGCCTCTGGCCGGCCCGAACCGCGGCGCCGGCCCGGCGCAGCTGACAAAATTTCGCGCCCATATTTATTTCCCGCCTCAGCAGATCTATGTGGCTCAGGCCGACGGCATTTTCTGTGGCGTGCACGTCTCCGCCTCCGGCCAGCTGATCAAGCGCGATGATGCTCCGCCGTCGAAACCCATTTCCGAGGAGGAATGGCGGAAGCGGCTCGACCTGCTCGAAAAAACCATGGTCGAACTTCAGAAATTCAAATTCTCGTCGACGCCTTTACTCCAGGTCGAATTCAGAGGCGATGTCGCTGATCTCGAGAATGCGGTGGTGGAGGCGAGTCTTCGCGCCAACAAGGCCAGGCGCGGAGAATACGAATTTCAAAACCTGAAAGCCTCGGTCGAATTTCGAGATCAGGTTTTAACAATCACGGAGGCGCGATGGAACGATCAGGCCGGCGCCTTCGCGGCCAGTGGGAGCTGGAGCCGGCAAACCAACGAGGCGCGATTTGAAGCCCGCAGTAACATCGATCTGAAAGGCCTTCTGGGCGCGTTCGAATCCTCCGGCCCGCTCTCCGACTTCGTCTTCGATCCGCCGCCAATGGTGACCATTTCAGGCGACACTATCTTTGGTCAGGGCGCTCCGAAATTGAAGATCACCGGAAATATTTCGGCACCGAGTTTGGTCTATCGCTCGATTCCGGCAACGGAGCTCAATGCCAATTTTTCCTGGGATGGCGAACGGCTGCTCGTGCGCGACGTCCGGCTGCAAAGCCAGGGCGGACAACTCGCGGCTGAACTCCTGAACGCGCCGGGAGATTTTCGGCTCAACATCGACAGCACCATTAATCCGATCGCGCTTCGGCCTTTTGTTTCGCGCGAGATCCAGCAATTCCTCGGTGAATGGGAATTTCCGAAACCGCCCTCAATTCATCTCGCGATCCGCGGAGAGGATGAAAAGCCGCAGACCTGGCGTGGCGACGGAGTGCTGACACTTGATCGGGCCCGTTTCCGGGGGATTTGGATGAACAGCGCGAGCTCAAAAGTCCATTTCGGCGACGGCGCAGTCTCTTACAAGGATCTGCGCGTGACCCGAAGCGAAGGATCCGGCAGCGGTGATTTCACCTACGATTTTACGCGGCACGAAGTCCGGATTGAAAATCTGCGGACGACGCTTTGGCCTAACGAAGTTGTTTACTGGATCGATCCCACGCTGAACAAGGTCGTTACGCCCTACAAGTTTCGACAACCCCCGGCCATCACCACCCACGGAGTCTATCAGTTCGGCGGCAGCAAGAATACGCGGCTCGACCTGGCAATCGATTCGAAAGGCGGAATGAACTACGTCTTCATCGGCAAGACGCTGCCCTTCGAGCATGTCTCGGCGAACCTCATCTTCACCGAGGATCGTCTTCAGATTGACGATCTGGTCGGGACGCTCTTCGCCGGCCAGGTTCGCGGCCACGCCGATATTTCGCTCGCACGAAACGATGGACGCTATCAAGCCGATATTGCCGCCGAGCACCTCGATTTCCCGCGCCTGACCGAATTGTATTACGACTACAAAACTTCCCGCGGCCAGTTGAATGGAAGTTACGATTTCACTGGAGTTGGGAGCGATGCGCGCAAAATGCGCGGCACCGGGAAACTCGAGGTAACGAACGGCGATGTTTTCGCGATCCCGATTTTTGGGCCGCTCTCCGACCTGATGAACGCCGTCCTTCCCGGAAGCATGGGCTATAGCATTGCCCGGAAGGCGACCGCGTCATTCAACATCAAGGACAGCATCATTCACACGGATGATTTTGAGGTCGCGGGGAAGCTCTTCAGCATGCTCGGACATGGCGATCTTTATTTTCTCGACGACAAACTCGACTTCACGGTGCGGATGAGTGCGAACGGTCCGGCGGCCCTGCTAACGCCGATGTACAAGCTGTTTGAATACACCGGCGAAGGCAGCCTGAAGCATCCTGATTGGCACCCGAAGAGATTTTAGATTTTCGAATGATGAAGGGCGAGAAGGCGCAGAATAAAAAATCGAAAACCCCCAGTCGCCCAACGAGAACTCTCCTGGGCGCTCATATGTCGATCGCCGGCGGTCCGGACAAGGCGATCGACCGCGCGCTTTCCATTGGTTGCACGGCCATGCAGATCTTCGTGAAGAACAACATGCAGTGGTTTGCGCGGCCACTGTCACCGGACGAGATCCGCCGCTTTGTCGCTCACGAACGGCGTGGCGAGATCGCATCGGTCTTTGCGCACTCGAGCTACCTGATCAACCTCGCCACGACAAACGCTCAATTTCACGCCAATTCGATTCGCGCTCTCTCCGAAGAGCTCACCCGCGCTGACCAACTGGAACTGCCCTTTCTCGTGCTTCATCCGGGCGCTCATCTCGGAGCCGGGGAAGAGGCCGGGTTGAACGCCGTGGTCGCGTCCATCAATCAGGTCTTTCGGAAAATTCCGAAAGTGAAGACTCGCATCGCTCTCGAAACCACCGCCGGCCAGGGATCGTGCCTTGGTCACCGGTTCGAAGAGATTGCTTACATCATGAAAAATGTCGCCGAGCCCGAGCGCCTTTGCGTTTGTCTGGACACGGCTCATGTCTTCGCAGCCGGCTACGATCTCGCTTCCGCGAAAGGGGTTGCCCAAACCTTCCGCGAATTCGATTCCGTGATTGGCCTAACTCATCTGGCGGCGCTTCACCTGAACGATTCCAAAACCGAACGTGGATCGCGTGTCGACCGGCACGATCACATCGGCAAGGGAAAGATCGGCCTGGAAGCTTTTCGATTTGTCATGACTGATCGGCGCCTGCAAAAATTACCGAAGGTCCTGGAGACACCCAAGGACAACAAGACGCTGCGCGAAGACGTCTCGAATATGAAAACCCTCCTTTCGCTGGTCAACAACTAGGAACGATTCGGAAAACCGATCCAATCACGGTCATCCTCGTCCCTTTTCTCCTCGATCGCCCTAACGATTACTCTTTGACGCGCTCAATGTGCGCGCCAAGCTCGCTCAGCTTCTCGTCCAGGTGCTCGTATCCGCGGTCGATATGGTAGACGCGGCTCACTTCGGTGATTCCGTCGGCTTTCAACCCCGCAAGCACCAGGGCGGCTGAGGCGCGAAGATCACTCGCCATGACCGGCGCTCCAAAAAGGCGATCCACGCCTTTGATCACCGCCGTCGACCCCTCAAGATCAACATTCGCCCCCATTCGTTTTAGTTCAGCCACATGCATGTAGCGCTGCGGGAAAACATTTTCCGTGATCACACTGATTCCCTCGGTGGTGGAGAGAAGAGCGCACATCTGCGCCTGCATATCCGTTGGGAATCCCGGGTAAGGTTCCGTGACCAGTTCGACAGCTTTCATGGATCCGTTAGGCGAGATCGAAACGGTGTCTTTCTCTTCGTGGATGTGGAATCCGCAGCTCGACAGAGCCGTCATGACCGACCGGATGTGCTCAGGATCGACCCGCTTCAGAGTAACGCCTTTTCCGGCGACCGCGCCGGCGACGAGAAACGTTCCCGCCTCGATGCGATCGGGAATCACCTCGTGCTCGGCGCCGTGAAGCTCCGAGACGCCCTCAATAATCAGGCGCCGGGTTCCGGCGCCCTCGATCTTTGCCCCCATTTTGTTGAGAAAATTCGCCAGGTCGACCACTTCAGGTTCCTGGGCCGCGCCCTCGATGACGGTCGTGCCCTCGGCCAGGACCGCCGCCATCATGACATTATCGGTCCCCAAAACGGTCGGGCCGAACTTGCCGCGCAAATTAATCACCGCGCCCTTCAGGGTCGGCGCGAAAACTTTCACGTTGCCACCTTCGACTCTCACGGCCGCGCCAAGCGCTTCGAAGCCCTTCAGGTGCAGGTCGATTGGGCGATCGCCAATAACACACCCGCCCGGCATCGAGACGGTCGCTTCTTTGCAACGGCCTAACAAGGGACCAAGCACGCACACCGAGGCGCGCATTCGCCTAACGACATCATAAGGCGCAATCGACTCGATCTTGTCGGCGGTCACACTGACAGTGCCGCTGGCCCGCTCCACTTGCGCCCCGAGGTGCATCAGGATTTGCAGCATGTAATGCGTGTCGCTCAAATCGGGCACACGCCGCAAAATGCAGGGCTCTCGCGTCAAAAGAGTCGCGGCCAGAATCGGCAGGGCCGAATTCTTCGATCCGCTGATCTTGATCGAACCGGAGAGCGGATGACCGCCGTGGATGCGAATTTTATCCATATCTGGCAAACAGAAAGCGGGTGATACCTGAATAGTCGTTTTTCGCTTCGATGTCGTGATATTTCTTTGCCTCAAGGGCGGCAAGAAGGGCATCGGACTGTCCCAGGCCGATTTCCAGCGCGAGCAAGCCATTGGGCAACAAGTGGCCCGGAGCCTGGTCGATCAAAGCCCTAACCAATTCGTCACCATTTTCTCCGCCAAACAACGCAACTTCTGGATCCCGCAAGACTTCGCGGGAAAGAGTGTCTCGATCCCGCCGTCCGACATAGGGAAGGTTCGCCACGATGGCATCGAACTTGGGCGCCAGGCCGGTGAGCAAATCGCCTTTCACAAACTGAATACGCTCGCCCAGGTCCAATCTTGCAGAATTCTCCCGGGCTAACGCGAGGGCATCGTCCGAGACGTCAACCGCGGTCAGACGCGCTTCGGGAAAAGCCAGCGCCAGACTAATGGCGATAACCCCGCTGCCCGTACCAATATCGACAATGGTCGATTCTCGATTCCCAATTTTGGATTTTACCGCCTCCACTAATTCTTCAGTCTCCGGCCGCGGCACCAATGCGCGGCTGTCGCAGAGAAATTCACGCCCAAGAAATTCCACCGTCCCCACGAGATGCTGCAGCGGTTCGCCTTGTGCGCGACGACGAAGCAGCTCCCGGATCGGCGCGACCTCGGTTTCACTGAGGACCCGCTCAAAATCCAAATAAAGTTCCATCCGCTTGCGGCCCAAGGCGTGGGCCATGAGAAGCTCGGCATTCAAGCGCGGGTTCTCAATTTGACGCTTCGTGAAATATTCCGTGGTGGAACGCAGCACTTCCAAAAGAGTCATGACGGTCAATTAAGAATGGGACGAGACGGAGCTCGCGCCACTTTCCAATTCAGGGTCGCAAGTCCGTCACGCCGTCAGCGAAGATTCCTTCAACCGCTCCGCCAGGTCGGCCGACTGCAGCGCCTGGATCAAGTTGTCCAGATCGCCTTCCATCACGCGGTCGAGATTATAGAGCGTCAATCCGATGCGATGATCCGTGATGCGGTTCTGCGGAAAATTGTATGTCCGGATTTTTTCTTCCCGGCCACCGGAGCCAATCTGATTCTTGCGATGCGCCGAATATTTCTCCTCTTCCTCGCGCTGTTTCTCTTCCTTTAAACGCGTCCGCATGATCGTCAGCGCCTTCTCCTTGTTCTTCTGCTGACTGCGGCCGTCCTGGCACCGGACGATTCGGCCCGTCGGAATGTGGAGAATTTGCACAGCCGAGTCGGTCGTATTCACACCCTGCCCCCCTGGGCCACCCGAGCGACAAACTTCGATTCGGAGGTCTTCCGGTTTCAGCTCAAAATCAACTTCTTCAGCCTCCGGCAAAACCGCCACCGTGGCCGTCGAGGTGTGAATCCGTCCCTGAGCTTCCGTCGCGGGAACACGCTGGACCCGGTGAACCCCGCTTTCGTAACGCAGCTTTTGAAAGACCGCTTCGCCCGAAATCTTGAAGATGGCTTCTTTCAGACCGCCCAATTCAGAGGGGCTCGACTCCAGGTCTTCGATCTTCAAACCGGCCGATTCGGCGTAGCGGTTGTACATTCTATATAGATCAGCCGCGAAAATGGCCGCTTCGTTGCCGCCGGTACCGGCCCGGATTTCCACGATTGCATCGCGCTCGTCATTCTCGTCTGCCGGGAGTAACGCCAGCTGCATCTCTCGTTCAAGATCGCCCACGCGCTTTTCCAGGTTGGGAACTTCTTCCCGGGCCATCTCTGCCAGGTCGGCATCGCCCGACGCGAGCAGCTCGCGCGCGTCCTCAAGATGTTTGCGGACGTTCACCAGCTCGTCCCAGCGAGCGATCATTGTCTTTGTCTTGGAATGCTCACGCATGATTTCGCCGGCCCGTTTTCTATTGGAAAAAAGATTAGGATCCGCGATTTCGCGTTCCAGTTCGGCAAAGCGTTCGCGTTTCCGGGCGATGAGAGGGTTAAAGTCCATGATGAATCAAGGTAAGAGCATGAACGACCGCGGCCGAACGACAGAATCGTCGGGCGCGAGTGCTCGGCGCGTTCAGCTAAGCCTTTTTCGCAGTCCGGACAGCCTTGGTGCTGCCGTAACGGCGCGCGAACTTCTCCACCCGACCAGCGGTGTCGACGAACTTTTGTTCCCCGGTGAAAAACGGATGGCAAGCAGCGCAGATGCCGATTCTAATATCCGGACGCGTGGAGCGGGTGTGATAGGTCGCACCGCACGCACAGACGATATCGGTTTCTTGATAATCAGGATGAATATCCGCCTTCATGGTAACAAACGAGCCGGGACAATATCCGGGGTTCAGCGGGTTCGCAAGCGGTGAAATCGAGCGATCCCATACTGGCGCGTTGGCAGGAAACTCTGCGTCAACACGGTCGCCGGCCCGCCTTGTTCCACAGCCAGGGCGAGGTCTCCCGGACTTTCCTGGAGATCGACCGGGAAGCGGAGGAACTGGCCATCAAGTTGGAAGATGTCGCGCCCGGAACCGTGGTCGGCCTTCAAGTCGGAAATCATCCATCATGGCCGGCACTTTTCCTCGCCTGCATCGGTCGGGGCCTGCCCGTGTTGCCGCTCGAAACGACCATTACGAAAATGGAGCGGATCACTGCCCTGGAACTCACAGGCGCCCAGGGCTTTTTCACCGCCGACGAAAGCGACCGGGTTGTCTTCCATCGAACCGAAAGTCGAAACGGGACCCGGCCGCCCGCCGATTGCACGCTCCTTAAATTAACGTCAGGAACAACCGCAACCCCGCGAGCGATCCAGTTCAACTCGGCGCAACTCCTGGCCGACTGCGATCAAATCTGTGAAACCATGGGGATCGGCCCGAACGACCTGAATTACGGCGTCATTCCAATTTCGCACTCTTATGGATTCAGCAACTTGCTTACGCCGCTCCTCGCGCGCGGCATCGCCATGGTCGTGACCGGCGACCGCCTGCCCCGCGCCGTCCTGAATGGCCTCGGAAAAACACGCGCAACCGTTTTTCCGGGAATGCCGGTTTTCTATCAGGCCTTTTGCGCATGCGACGATCTTCCCGACCTGTCCGCCCTTCGCTTGTGCATTTCCGCAGGCGCTCCGCTCTCGGCCACGCTTGCCCGGGAATACCGGCAGAAATTCGGCGAATCGATTCACTCGTTCTATGGATCGTCCGAATGCGGCGGAATTTGTTACGACCGGGAAGCCGAGGAATTTATCGAGGGATTTGTCGGCTCGCCCATGATGGGAGTTTCAGTGGAACTGATGGAACCGGCCGCCACCTCCACGCAGATCGAAGTGCGAAGTGGTGCCGTGGCCGACGGTTACTTTCCGGAGCCGAATCCGGACAAGTTAGGCAAGGGCGTGTTTCGGCCGGACGACTTGCTCGAACCTGCCGGAACGGGATTTCGAATCACCGGACGTGTTTCCGATCTGATCAATGTGGCTGGAAAAAAAGTGAATCCCTCGGAAGTCGAAACACACCTTCTCAGTATCACCGGTGTGCGCCAGGCGGTTGTTTTTTCGCGCCCGTCCACGCTCCGAAATGAAGAGATCGCGGCCTGCGTGGTGGCAGACAGGGACGTTGACGAAGCCGGGCTGCTTCGGTCCTGCAGGATTCATCTCAACGGGTGGAAAATCCCGCGGCGTATTTTTCTCGTCTCCGAGATACCGGTTAACGAAAGGGGTAAAACCAGTCGTCGGCAGTTGGCCGAGCTGTTTGCTTCATGAACGCGGACGAGAAGAGCTCGCCCCTTCTATTACGGCCATCAATGCCACCTGAGGACGGAAAGGAGGAGCTTGTCCCCCCGATTTCCCACCGTCAAAGGCAACGAAACGTCATTTCATGACCACGTAACGATCGGCTGGCACGAGGGGCGCTTCCCCCATTTTGCCCACCCATGTCCACAAAAACCGTTGCATTTGCCGAAGAAGCAGCCTTCGTAAGATTACCGGCTGGCGAGACCTCAACCTCGAACCATCAGATCCCCGGCCGCAATGTAATGGAAGTTTCTAAAAAGAATGATGGTCGAGTGCTTGTCCTCGAGCCAGACGAGCACCTCGCGGCGACAATTACGCAAGCTCTGAGCGAGGCCGCACCGGCCGCCGCGATCGAGTCGGCTCGATCGCTCGAGGAAGCACAGCGCATGGCCATGAAAGGCAAACCAGACCTCTTCGTGCTCGACGTCGACGCGACTTACGACCTCGGCCAGGACTTCCTCATTGATCTCCGGACAAGTCATCCCAACAGCCGCGCAATCATTTTAACGGCCACGCATCTTTCAACCGCTCGCGAACGTGCCGCCGGGATCGGAGCGATCCATTTTTTGGAAAAGCCTTTTCCGCATAACGATTTCGTGGATCTCGTTCAGGCTTTGCTGCGCCCCTCGGCCACGTCACAGGAGAGCGAGAAGTTTCAGGGCACGCTCAGCGATCTGCACATGTCTGACATCATTCAGCTCAAATGCATGAGCGGCACGACCGCGGCGATTGAATTCACCTCGCCAGCGGGCGACAAGGGCCGCATCTACTTCGAGAACGGACAGGTCCGTCACGCGACCGCCCCCGGCAAGGAGGGCGTCGACGCCTTCAATGATATTGTTCAATGGAAAGGCGGACGCATCTCCGAAGTTGCCGCCACCGCGCCTGCGCAAACGATCAGCCAGGATTGGCAGGTCCTTCTCATGGAAGGAATGCGCAAAATGGACGAGGCGACCAAGGATTCTCCGAAGCCGCGCGTGCGCTCGACTTCGCCGGGAAAAATCCTCGTCATCGACGACAGCGTCATGCTGCTGAACTTCGTGCAGGAGATTCTGGCGGAAAACCATTATGACGTCCGCACCGCCACGAACGCTGCCGACAGTTTGAAAGAGGCCCAGGCCAATCCGCCTGCGCTCATCCTTCTCGATTACATCCTGCCTGACATGAAAGGCGACGAAGTGACACGGCGGTTGCGCGAGAACCCGGTCACGTCGAAAATTCCCGTAGTTTACATGTCCGGACTAGGGGCAGATCTGCCCTCGGGCACGTCGGGCAATTCGAATGTGATTGGGTCCTTGAATAAACCCTTCACTTCAGATTTGCTTATTAAAACTGTGGAAGCCCATATGCCTGAATCGTCGGATCAACCAGAAACTCCCGCACCTGAAACCCAGGCGGTCTCCCAGGACATTGGTGACTTCGGCACGCCACAGATGAACCAGCCAGAGTCGACTCCGCCGGCCCCGGCCCAAGAACCGGCGCCTGCATCTGCACCGCTACCAGCCCCTCCTCCCGTGGCCGAAGAATGGTGGAGCGCTCCTGCGAGCCAGGAAACATTTTCATCACCGGCGACGACCGCCTTTCCTTCGCCGGTCTCTGAGCCCACACACGGAAATCTGCTTCCACTCGAACCAGCGACCTTGCCCGCGCCCTCAACTCCTGAGGCACCGGGGCCGGATGAATCCGTGACCGGCGGCACTTACTTTTGCGGCGATACCAGTTTCTTTTCTCTCAACTGGGCACTGCAAACGGTCGCCAAAAGTAAGCTCACCGGAACGCTCAGATGTTTCTGGGCTCAGGAACCGGTCGAGCTTCTGGTTCGCAATGGAGAAATCGTCCTCGCGACATGTCGCGACCCGCAAGTCTATTGCTCTGAAGCACCGATCACGTTAGTCAACGTCAACCCCACGCGGATCGAAGAGGCACGCGCGGCTCAACGCGAAACGAGCTGCCCTCTTTTCCTGACGCTCGCCCAGAGCGGCGACATTTTGCAGGAACCCTCTTTGCAGTTGGTCCAGCATTACGGGCAGAAGCTGTTTGCTCATCTCTGGACCGCGCCCCGGGTGCGTTTCATCTTTTCGCAGACGACGGACCTGCCGGCATGGACAGCCGGGCTGGCAACAGAAGGCGATATCGATCACTGGGCTTTGGCGACGCTGCGCCTTGTTCAATTCCCGGACATCGCGAAGAGAACGACCTACGAACCAAGTTGGATTCCTGCTTACACCCGGGACGGTTTTGAGCGGATCCAAAACTTGCGCCTGACCGTCGCGGAAGCGCAGTTCGCCTCGCAGTTCAATGGGGTTAGGTCCATTCAACAGATTGCAAAAAATTTGCGGCTCGATCTCAAGTTCGCCCGGTTAACCCTCTTCCGCTTTCTCGCGCTCGAGATTGTCGAATGCTGGCCGCCGACGACCGCCGCCAAACCCGAAAAGAAAGGCGTTTTCCAAAGGCTTTCCCGTTCGATTGGCATGGGAGAGTAGCGAATATTTCGCGGGGGCGACTTCATGCAGAGCAAAGGCGAACAATCGTCTTCAGAAGTCGCGAAAAATATCATCCCGCTGCCTGAAGTCGCGCCGCCCTCACCGCAAAAGCGGTTCGCGGCGCCGGAAAATTTCATCAACCGCGAGCTCAGCTGGCTCGAGTTTAATCGCCGCGTCCTCGAGGAAGCGCAGGACGCGACTCAACCGCTCATCGAGCGCGTCAAATTTCTCAGCATCTTCAGCTCGAACCTTGACGAATTTTTCGAAATTCGTGTCGCCGGCATCAAGCAGCAGATCGAAAGCGAGACCAGCGATGTCGGTCCCGACGGGCTCAGCCCCACGGAAACGTTCAACGCCATTCAGCGAGTCGCGCACGAACTCGTCGCGACCGAATACGCGCTTTGGAATGACGAGATCGCTCCCACGCTGGCCAAGAATGGGATTCGCATCCACGACGTCGCCCAGCTGAATACCAAGCGAGCCGCCTGGGCCCGCCGTTATTTCCAGGAAGAAGTTTTCCCGATGCTGACGCCGTTGGCGGTCGACGCGAGCCATCCTTTTCCGCAGCTTCTGAACAAGAGCCATAACCTGCTCGTTAGGGCAAAAACCCAGCGCGGCGGCGAGCTCCTGCACGCCATCGTCCAGGTGCCGCGGGTTCTTTCGCGCTTGATTCTGATGCCGCGGACCAAGGGGGAAGATGAACCCTGGGATTATATCTATCTGGCGTCGCTCATTAAACATCACATCGGCGATCTCTTTCCCGGCCTCATCCTAGACGGCGTTCACGCCTTCCGGGTAACCCGGAACAGCGACCTTTACGTCGATGACGAAGAGGCCGAAAACCTTCTTCGAAGCATCGAGTACGAACTGCGCCGCTCCAGCCGCGGCGATGCTGTCCGCCTGGAAGTGGAGATGGATTGCCCAAAGGATTTCCGCGAGCTTTTGCTGGAATTTTTCGATCTCGGAGAGGCCGACGTCTATCGCCAAACGAGCCCCCTTTCCATGACGCACCTCATGCCGCTGGTGACGAACGACGCTTTTGCCCGGCTGCGGGATCGCCTCTTCCAACCGGTGCGTGATCCTGCTCTGCCAGCGCACGCCAACATTTTCGAAGTGATGCGAAAACAGGACGTCCTCCTCCATCATCCCTACGAGAGCTTCGATCCCATCGTCGAACTGGTGGAGCTGGCCGCGGAAGATCCACAGGTTCTCGCGCTCAAGATCACCTTGTACCGAACCAGCGGCGATTCGCCGATTGTTGAGGCCCTGATCAAGGCTGCGGCTGCCGGGAAACAGGTCACGGCTCTGGTGGAGTTGCGCGCCCGTTTCGACGAAGCCGCCAATATCCAATGGGCCCGCCGGCTGGAGGAAGCCGGAGCACACGTCGTCTACGGCGTTGTCGGACTAAAGACACATTGCAAAGCCTTGCTTCTCGTTAGGCGAGATTCCGACCGCCTCCGCCAATATGTCCATCTTGGCACGGGCAATTATCACCCGCGCACCGCGCGCACCTACACAGACTTCAGCCTGCTGACGACGAATCCCAAAATCACCGAGGAACTCGCCATTGTCTTCAATACACTGACCGGTTTGGCCGGTTATCCGGGCCTGGAAAAACTCATCGTCGCCCCGTTCGACATGAGCACGCGCCTCCTGGCTATGATCGATCGCGAAAAGGCCAATGCCGCTGCCGGAAAACCGGCGCGCATCATCGCCAAGCTCAACGCACTCGTCGATTCGGAGATCATCGAGAAACTCTATGAAGCTTCCGCCGCCGGCGTGAAGATCGACCTGATCATTCGCGGCATTTGTTGCCTTCGTCCGGGGGTCAGGGATCTGAGCGAAAATATCCGCGTGGTCAGTATTGTTGGTCAGATTCCTCGAGCACAGCCGGGTTTATTATTTCGAAAACGCCGGCGATCCCGTCGTCTACCTCTCAAGCGCGGACTGGATGCCGCGAAACCTTTTGCGCCGGGTCGAGGTGGCGTTTCCGGTCGAAGCGCCAGAACTGCGAAAGGAAATCGTCGATCAGGTTCTCCCCGCATTTTTGGCCGACAACGTGAAATCCCGGGAGCTGCAGTCTGACGGAACTTATCTTCGTCTTCACCCGCGCGAAGGCGAAAAGCCATCGCAGGCCCAGCTTTCTTTCCGGCAATTCTCGCGCAGTCAGGCGAAAAAGAATCCGGTCGAGACCAAGAAATCCAAGTTCGTTAGGTTAACGCCGATTAAGGCCCCGCCGGAACAACTGTGAAAAAGAAAACGATCCTCGTCGTTGATATCGGCGGCACTCACATCAAGCTCATGATCTCGCGGCGGGAGAAACGGAAGTTTGATTCCGGTCCTCGCATGACCCCTCGCCAGCTCGTTTCCTCGCTCAAGAAGACCGTCAAAGGCTGGAAGTTTGATGCCGTCTCGATCGGCTTTCCCGCCCCCGTTAAGGAAGGGGTCATCATCAGGGACCCGAAACATCTGGGGAAAGGCTGGGCTGGATTCAATTTCACCAGGGCGCTGGGCAAACCGACTCGCGTTATTAACGACGCCGCCATGCAGGCACTCGGGAGTTATCGCGGCGGCCGAATGCTCTTTCTCGGCCTCGGCACCGGCCTCGGCTCCGCCATGGTCTACGGCAAGACCCTGCTCCCGCTCGAGCTCGGAGACTTGCCCTATCGCGATGGAACCATCATCGAAAAATATCTCGGGAAGCCCGGTCTCGCCAAACTGGGTGAAGCCGCTTGGAAACGCGAGGTCCGACATGCCGTCCTGCAATTGAAGAAATCGTTTATTGCCGATTACGTTGTGCTCGGGGGCGGAAACGTGAAGCGTTTCAAGGCGTTGCCCGACGGCGTCGAGCTGGGCCACAATCGAAACGCCTTCCTTGGTGGAGTCCGCCTCTGGGAGACCGATCGGCGCACGCGCAAAAGCCGCTGGAAAATCGAATGGTAACCCGATTTGTTCGTTAGGAAATTCTTTCCATGCATCTTTACTTCCTGAGACACGGCGAAGCCGACTGGCCCCACTGGGATGCTCCGGACGATGAAAGGCCGCTGACAAAGAAGGGAAAGAAAGAAATCAAAAAGCTGGCCAAGTTTCTCGTCCGCCTCGACGTCGACCTGGACGAAATCATGACCAGTCCTCTGCCACGGGCCGCCCAAACCGCCGAGGTCGTCGCTAAACGGTTCAGCCTAACAATGCACGAAGACGATCGTCTCAAGCCGGGGTTCGATTGCGGCAATCTCGAAAAAATCCTCAAAGATCGCTACGATCTCGCGCTCATGATCGTCGGTCACGAGCCCGATTTTACGAGCGTGATTTCTTCAATCACTGGGGCTGACTTGAAACTCTCGAAAGGCGGAGTCGCGCTGGTCGATCTCGATCCTTCGTCGATGAAGGGCAAACTTCTCTGGCTCTTCCCGCCAAAACTCGCCAAGGCCTAAATCTTTCCGCATTCGGCATTCCGCGACAGCGGTAATACCAGGGAGGGGACTCGAACCCCTATTCCTTGCGGAACCAGATCCTAAGTCTGGCGCGTCTGCCAATTTCGCCACCCTGGTTCAACCTACACCCTCTAACTAGCACAACTCCCAGTCTTAAACCGATTATTTATCGGTTAATGTTCGGTAGGATAAGTTTATAAATTTACAATATCGCGGAAGGCCCACGGTAGATATCATTGGCCTTTACCTCGGCGCGCGAACCATGCGCCGGCGCGTTTCTATGAAATTGATCACCGTCAGCGTCGGCCTACCGCGCGAGGTTGCGTGGAATGGGCGATCAGTCTTGACCTCGATCTTCAAATCTCCCGTATCCGGAACCATCCGCGTCGAGACATTGAACCTTGATGGTGATCGGCAATCGGATCTTTCAGTTCACGGCGGCCCCGATAAGGCAATCTATGTTTACCCGACGGAGCATTACCCGTTTTGGAAAAAAGAATTAGCGACCACGGACCTGCCCGAAGGGTCCTTCGGCGAGAACCTCGCCACCTCTGGATTACTCGAAAGCGAGGTCTTCATCGGCGATCAATGGCGCATCGGGTCTGCTGAATTTCGAGTCACCCAACCGCGCATGCCATGTTTCAAGCTCGGTATTCGGTTTGGCCGTCCCGATATCATCAAACGTTTCCTCAATAGCCGGCGGAGCGGTTTCTACCTCGCCGTGACCAAAGAGGGCGAACTGGCACCCGGAAATGCCATCGAACGAATCGACCGCGAAGAACACCACATTTCAGTCGCAGAAATCAACGATCTCTACATCGATCATCACGCCGACTCAGAGCGGCTGCGACGAGCCAGCGAGCTTTCATCACTGCCACTGAGTTGGCGCGAATATTTTCACGATAGAATTTCCGGATCCTCAAACTGACTGACCCGCCGAGCACTCTGCTACGTTTCCAAAAAGGAATTGAGCTGCGATCAGCCCATAACGAGCGCAAATTTAATGACGCCCGTCCACGTTCGCTCGAACGTGCGAGCGCAAACCTCAGCCGTCATCAGACCGCGACTTCCCTCAACTCTTCGAATGTCGCGCGGAGATCGAGTCGATCGGCTGCGGCGTCGCTTTGACAGCGATGGCCATTCTCCGTATCTCAAAATCATGGCTAAAAGAAATAAATCCGCGGACTCGGTCTACAAAGTAGTTGAAGTCATCGGCACGAGCACGAAGTCGTGGGCCGATGCCGGAAGGAATGCCGTCGAAACGGCCGCGAGTTCGTTGCGCGACTTGCGCATCGCCGAGGTCGTGAAACTGGACATGACCGTCGAGAAGGGCAAGGTCGCGACCTACCGCGCTCGCGTGGCCTTGTCGTTCAAGTATGGGAGCTAACCATCGGCAATAAAGCGTCGAGGCGCAGCCGGCCTCGCTGCCGATGATACCTCTCATGGCCCGTTAGGGGGCGCACATGCCGCTAGGGGTTGGTTTGCTCTCAGGTCACTTTGACCTGCTGTTTCTCGAGGTGGCCACCGAACCCGAAACGCATGGCGGATAGCACCCGATCGGCGTAATCCGCATCGCCCCGCGAGGAAAAGCGTTCATACAGAGCCGCCGTTAACGCCGGCACGGGCACGCCTTCATCGATCGCCGCTTTAATTGTCCAACGTCCCTCTCCTGAATCGGAAACGCGGCCGGCAAAGTTGGCGAGTTGCGGATCGGTCGTAAGCGCGGATGCCGTGAGATCCAGTAGCCAGGAGGCAATCACGCTGCCGCGTCGCCAGACCTCGGTGATGTCGGTGACGTTGAAGTCGTACTGATAATGCTCCGGATTGCGTAGCGGCGTAGTCTCGGCATCCACTTCGCTTTCACGCTTCCCGGCGTTAGCGCCTTTCAAGACCCCCATGCCTTCGGCATACGCGGCCATGATTCCGTACTCGATCCCGTTATGGATCATCTTCACAAAATGACCTGCCCCGTTAGGCCCGCAATGCAGGTAACCTTGTTCAGCCGTCCCGCCAAGTTTGTCGCGGCCAGGCGTGCGTGGGACCTGGCCGAGACCAGGCGCGAGGGTAGCGAAAACCGGATCGAGACGCTGAACGATCTCGGTGTCTCCGCCGATCATCATGCAATAGCCACGGTCAAGTCCCCAGACGCCACCGCTGGTTCCGACGTCCACATAATGAATACCCAGGGAACGCAGGCCCTTCGCGCGTTCGATGTCGTCCACATAGTAAGAATTGCCGCCGTCGATAATGGTATCGCCGTTTTCGAGCAACGGTGAAAGTTCACCGATGGTTTGGTCGACGACCGCTGCCGGCACCATGAGCCAGATCGCTCGCGGCCGTTCGAGCTTCGCCACCAGATCTGCCAACGCGATGGCCCCCTCCGCTCCCTCTTTCACCAGATCAGCGACGGCGTTGGGAGAGCGATCGAACACGACGCACCTTTGCCCGTTCTTTTGTAAACGCCGCACCATATTCGCGCCCATTCGTCCGAGACCAATCATCCCCAGCTGTATTGTGGTTTGTTCGTTCATAAGTTGTCTCCTTGGGCTAGGCCGATGAAGGATCTTTCGTGATTGATGCTCGAAAGATGCTCTTGAGTGCGTTGTCTAACATCGCGTCAAACTCAGCGTCAGATTGCTTCACCGAGAGTCCTTCCAGCAGCGCGCGCGAAAAGCTTGCGATCACGCCGTCGTTGCGACGCAGGCGCTCATTAGCTTCTTCCCGTGAATAACCGCCGGAAAGGGCGAGCACCCTGACGACGTTCGGATGGCCGACAAATCCGGAATAAAGGTCGTCCTTTTCCGGCAGAGTGAGCTTGAGAAGGACCAATTCGTCCGGGGCCAGCCGGTTCAGTTCGTCCAGAATGCCAGCTTTGAGTAAATCCTCTGCTTCTGCCTTCTCTGGAGACTTGATACTAATCTCTGGCTCAATGATCGGTAGCAGGCCAGCGGCGCTAATTTGCGACGCCAATTGAAACTGCTGAGCCACGATCTCTCGTATTCCACCCGGATTCGCCCGATTGATAAACGAGCGCATTTTTGTTCCGAAAATCCGACCGGCCTTCGCCTTGGAAAGCAAATCGGTTAGGCTTGGAATCGGTTTCATCAATTGCACGCCGTCCTTTTCTTCCGCCAGACCTTTGTCCACCTTCAGGAACGGAACGATCTGCTTTACTTCCCAGAGATAATCTGCGGAGGGCCTTCCGTTGACCTGCCGGTCCATCGTATCTTCGAACAGAATTGCCCCGAGAATCCGATCACCCGTGAAAACGGGACTCATCATGACGCGTGTCCGCATTTGATGCACCAGCGCGAACATTTGCTCGTCAGTTGACCACGAATCTCGCGGAATTCCGTAAGCCGCAAGGGTCCTGGAGGTACTGCCACCGCTTTCATCGAGTGCGGCAATAAATCCCGGCCGACTTTTCATGATTCGCAACTGCTCGCTATTCAGCTCGGGCGTCTTCATGGCCGTCGTTATATCTGCCCATGTGGGAGATTATAACCGGTGTTGGGCGCGGTCTTGAAATAATCCTCGTAGGCAAAGTCCATCGTGACATTGCTCAGCTTCACGACCCGACCGGGACGCTTGGCGGCGAACTCCATTCTAATCCCCTCAGACGGCTTGATGTGAAGGATCATCCAAATTCCGATACATTCGCTCGACGTCTGTGCCATGAGGCCGGCAGGCCACTCTTCGGTTGTCTTCGAGGCGAGATCGACGCCAACAATTTGAAATTCGTTAGGCAGACGTTTGGCGCTCACCAGATTATAAAATGCGGGGGCGACTAGGCGTTTGGTCAAATCGCCGGCCGCGCCGAAAATGAACATGGCGCACGCGGGTGCGAGCGGTGCAGCCGCTGGAGGTTCAACGCCGGCCGACTTTTTAGGAGAACTTTTCATAACACGATCTCCAGGCGACCGAGGCTACTTCAGGAAAGATTATCTTTTTCGTCCTCCGACACTTCTGCGGCATCCGGAAATTGCCCGGACCATCGAGGTTGCGAGCAAACCCTGCGCGTGTGTGCCGTTGCGCTACGATGGAGTCCGAGCGTATCGTCGAGACGTCAAACATGAAGGAGCAACAAGATCCGACGCCTCAGCCACACCGCCCGAAAGAGAAGCGCCAGTTGCCTGATGATTTGATCGAAATTCCAATCAATGAACAAGTCGCCAATTAACCCAATCTACGCCCGCGCCTGCACGCTTCTCGCAAATTGCCCGCCCGCTCCGCAAGGACTGCCCAAAGAAGTGCAGGTCAAGGCGGACGACAGAATGAGATTCGACGTCGCGGCCTTTGAAGCCAAGCCAGGTCGGAGAAGATCCGTCACGCTGACAAACGTCCGGGCGGCACCGAAGGGTGATGTTTGAAGGCAAAGAGATTCCGTTCGTAGCGCGGATCATTTTCGGACTGATTGTAGTCGCAACCGCGACGCACGGCGAAACAACGGGCGTGGTCGATGCAAAATCCTGCTGCCCGCCAGGTTCTTCACCTGGCGCGCCGGTGACCGTAACGACCGCTGAAAGTGGTTCAGTCAACAGTAACAGCGCGAAAAGCCGTAACGCCGGCACATCAAATCTTTCCACGAGGGGGTGGCCGGCCAAGCCCTGGCCGGAAGGCATGGTTTGGATTCCGGGCGGCGAGTTTTTCATGGGCACGACAGTGAATGGCCATGGCAACTCCGAAATGCCGATGGAATCGAATGACGCGGAGCCCGTCCATCGTGTTTTGATTGACGGCTTCTGGATGGATGCCACCACTGTGACTAACGAACAATTCGAGAAATTTGTTCGTGCGACCGGTTACGTGACCGTGGCGGAGCGTCCGCCTTTGAAGGAGGAATTTTCCAGCGGCCCACCGGAGAAACCAGTCGCGGGCTCAGCCGTTTTCTCGGCGACTGGCCGTGAAGTATCGCTCGAAAATCATCTCCAATGGTGGACCTACGTGAAGGACGCAAACTGGCGGCACCCGCTGGGTCCGAAAAGCGATCTTAAGCGGCGGGAGAAATATCCGGTGGTGCAGGTCGCGTATGCGGACGCGGAAGCCTACGCGAAGTGGGCCGGCAAAAGTTTGCCAACCGAAGCAGAGTTTGAATTTGCCGCCCGCGGCGGGCTGGTCGGCAAAACCTACGTCTGGGGAGACGAATTTCGCCCCGGCGGAAAATGGATGGCCAACACCTGGCAGGGAAAATTCCCGGTGAAGGACACGGGCGAAGACGGTTATGCCGGCATCGCGCCCGTGAAATCGTTTCCGCCAAATGGTTACGGCCTTTACGATATGTCAGGCAACGTTTGGCAGTGGTGCAGCGACTGGTATCGCGCCGATTATTATAAAACGCTCGCGGAAAAAGGCGGCGTAGCACGCAATCCTCGAGGGCCGGACACATCCTTCGATCCTTCCGAGCCCGGCGTTAAAGAACGTGTCCAACGTGGCGGTTCCTTCCTTTGTAACGACCAATACTGTTCCCGCTACATCGTGGGCAGCCGCGGGAAAGGTGACGTCGAAACCGCGACCAATCATCTCGGGTTTCGCACCGTCATGACGCCGACGATCTGGGCCGAGCGCCAAAAAATGAATAAACCGCTTCCCTGAACTTGGTCTTCGCTGAGTCACACGCGACTGGACAGCAAAAGACTTTTCCAACTCACAATTGCGGCCATCTTTGGCAGTAACCAGAAGGAAGGCACCCTATGAATGAAGAGAAACTAAAGTCCCTTGCGCGGGATCTACGAAAAACTCCCCCACGCAGCCCAAGAGATGTCCTCGGTGACTTCGTCATCGCCGCGCGAATGCTCGACAAAGCACGAGCCGACCTCCTTGGCATTAACGGGGAATACAACTTTTATCCCTGCGGACTGGGCGCATTCTTTTGGAAATTCACCGGACTGGACGCGATGAAGTTTAAGGAATTTGTCGCCACCGGGGCGACTGATCCCGAGGTGGACAAGTGGATCCGCGAAAAGACCGTGCAAAAAGACAAGCTGCCGATCATTCGTTGGAATAACGAAATGATTGCAAAACGCCTGTGCGATCTTCCCGATAGCGTCCAGGAGTACTTCGTTGATTACATCCCAAAATTCTGCAAGCCGCCGAGCAAAGTGAAATTTTTCTTCGATGTCTACGACGTTGAAGAAGGTGTCCTTTGAACCCAATCAGCATGTAATGGATGTGGACGTTGGCGCCGTTCTCTTTTCCGACTGTGACGTATGACATGGTAGTTCCTTCGATTGCGGTTTCAGCGGCCCGCTGCCGCCCGCGACATGCTTGGCCCTTGTTCGGGTTTTCCGACCACGGGCGCTGCCGTCACGTCAAGTTTTGTGACATTCTGACGAAGCGCATTGTAAAAGTCGTCGCTCGGCCGGCCTAACCAATCAAGCAGCCTTGGCACGAGCGCTTTGGCGCGCCAGGCGCATGACTCCTGCTAATCGACGTTCGGTCGGTCGATCACGACAATTCAACCCCAAAGCTCTCGTGATGGCAGTCCGAGCCTCTCGTTCTCATAGTTGAGCCCGTCAGGGCGATCTCTCGCCAGTAGCAGCGGGCCATCGAGATCAACCAGGTCGTTTGAGCCGGCGAGGATTCTCGCCGGCGCGATGCCTAACGAAGTCGAGACCATGCAACCAAAGAGCAGCCTGAGGCCGGCCTTACGCGCGTGGTCGACAAGAGCGAGTGCTTCGCTAAATCCGCCGGTCTTATCGAGTTTAATATTGATCGCGTCGTATCGGCCTCTGATTCGCGGAAGATCGGCACTCGTATGACAACTCTCATCGGCGCAAACTGGGATTGGCCGGTCCAGTTCCGCGAGCACCAAGTCGTCCTTCGCGGCGAACGGCTGTTCAATTAACTCTACGCCCAGGCGCACTAATTGCGGGACGACTTTTCGGTAGTGCCCCGGCGACCACGATTCGTTGGCATCGATCATCAAGCGCGCCGAGACCGCGTTCGCCCGCACCTCTTCCACGCGGGCGATGTCATGGTCATCTCCTCCCAACTTCAATTTAAGGATCGGCCGTTGACGACTCTCCGCTGCGGCCGCCCCCATCATCGCTGGCGTGTCGAGGCTGATGGTGAACGAAGTTTGAACTTCGTTGATCGGCGAAATGTTCGCCATCTCCCAGACGCGTTTGCCTGATCGTTTTGCTTCCAAATCCCACAACGCGCAATCGAGTGCATTCCGGGCAGCACCCGCCGGAAGAAGTTTTTGGAGCGTCTTGCGGTCGAGATCGGACCGTTGCGAAAATGACTCAAGGGCTGCGAGTGCACTCTGAGGGGTTTGACCATAACGAGCGGACGGCACCGCTTCGCCTCGCCCGCTTATCGCCCCATCGCTCACGGTCACGAACACGACGTGAGCCTCTGTGATGCTGCCGCGTGAAATCGTAAATGGCCGTTTCAATGGCCAGGCCTCGACCGAGGCGTCGATACTGAAACTCATTACTGAGCCAGCGCCACGGCGACGGGCCCGGGACGTGAATCGTGCCATTCGTCCAGCCAATTCATGATCCGTGCGCCGAAATCGCGCGGTCGTTCGGCGAAAAATCTTTCTGCCAGATCCGCGGCACCGCGCTGCAAATCCTGCTGGCTCACTTCAATGACCGCCAGAAGCTTGTCGCCTTCCTGTCGCCAGCCTCCGTTTCCTTGATCCGCTGAGATACGTTCGCCGAGGAAGGTCAGGTCATGCGCTCGTCCGAGCAGATCGATGACCGCTTTCAACTCATCGGTCACGGTCTTGAGAACAACCTGATTAACGGGCCGAACAATGCGCAACTGATACCAAAGCGTCTTCGCCTGCTTCCGGACTTCATGAAAATTTTCCACCGTGGGATGATTGCGCGCATGCGTCAGCGTGCTCCGGACGCATTTATAGCTCGATTGCAGAGCGCACCGCAGTTCGCGCGCGTTGAAATGATCCAGCGCCCAGTGATCCGTCGCTGCGCGCACCTGCTCGAGTACCGGGAGCGCCTGTCCCTGCCAATCGGCGAACGCACCCATAAAACTTTCCAGCTCCATCATTAACGCCAGTTCCACCGATCGATAGGCGACTCTTCCTGGGTGACGCACGATGCTCTGCAACTCCCGAACCGTCTGGAGTCGCACCTCGGCGTCGCGGACATCTGAAATCAGACGGCCAGCGTCGCGCAAAAGATGATCCTGCTGGCGAAATAATCCGCGGCCGATTTCCCTGCGGCCCAATCGCAGCGCACCGCGCGCTTTTTTGAGATGCTTGCGAACAGCGTGCACCGGCGTGTCGTCAGACACTTTGTCTCCGCGCACGATCGCCTCCGCATTTTCGATCTGTTTGAGAAAAATCCGCTTCAAACTCTCGCCCAGCGTCTCATCCGTTTTTAACTCGTAACTCATGACACTTATTCGGTAGCCAGCCGCACATTACTGTACTTCTTCTGTCCGGTGATCTCCCGGCCAAACCACCGGGGCGGTTTGAATTTGCGGCAGCTCGAGAGATTCGGAAACTCCACCTCGGCGACGATCAGGCCCTGATTCTGGCGGCGATAAATATCGACCTCGATGGTCAGTTTTTTCCAGGGAATTTCGTAACGCACTTTAGTGAGCCTGCGGCCGGCGGTGGCGGGCCAAAGAATCGCAAACTGTTTCGGACTGAGCGTAATTTCGCGCTCTTCCCGCGCGATGGACCGACCGACCTTAAAGGTCAACGTCGCGCGGCTCCCTTTCTTGCGCAGGCGAACATGCCGTCCGCCGGGCTCGTTCGAGAGATATCCCTGCGCAATCCGATAGTGCCGCGACCGGAGTATTTGTGGAGGAAGCAACTCGATCAGGAACTTGCGCTCGATCTCACGGGAAGAAACGTGATGACTCCGGCCCACTCCTTGACTGAATCGCATTCGGCCGCGTGTCGCCAAGCACTATCTGCAATCAAAAGTGCTCTCCTCCTGAAAAGAGACGTGAACGCGTTCGAAATGTGACATTTGTGTGACGCTCTTACCAGCGCTACGTTCGGCTTGCTTGGCGGTTGCCAGACAATCAACAGCAGCGCGCCCACGGTGCCGTCGCTCTCGGTGAACTCGCGCCAGATTAAGATCGCGGGGCGCTCGAAGCCTATCTCGTGACGGCGCGTCATTCCTATCCGGACTAGACAGAGAGAAATCCTGGCGCATATTCGTTAGGCGGACTGTGAAACTAAACTCAATGTCCAACAGAGCGATCAACCAGGATGTTCGAATTGGGCACGTGCATCTTAAAGTCTCCGATCTTGAACGCTCGCTCTCATTTTATTGCGGCATTCTCGGGTTTGAATTGACGCAGCGCTGGGGCGCACAGGCTGCCTTTATCTCTGCTGGCGGCTACCATCATCACATTGGTTTGAACACCTGGGAAAGTCTCGGAGGTTCGCCGCCACCGCCGAATGCAACTGGCCTGTTTCATGTTGCAATTCTCTACCCGGATCGGGCGACACTGGCAGACGCATTGCGACGCCTCATCAAGGCGAACATCGAACTCGTGGGCGCCAGCGACCACGGTGTCAGCGAAGCGCTTTATCTCCGCGACCCCGATGAGAACGGGGTGGAACTTTACCGCGATCGGCCGAAAAACGAGTGGCCCCGCAATTCCGACGGTTCTCTGGCGATGTTTACCCGCTCACTCGATCTCGACGCTCTGCTGCGGGAATAATTCGCGGCCTTACAGCGGCTGCATGCCAACCGGAGTTCCTGGATCGGACGAACTGAGCCCTGAACCAAATCCGGCCGTCGCTGCCGACCGCTTCGCAGCCCAGCGCGCCTTCATTGCAGCCGACAATTCCGCTCGGCGCTCTGCCGAAATTTTTGGGTTGGCGCGCTTTTTCTTCCTGGGCGTCTTCTTCGACTTCGCCACTCCTGCGGGCTTTCTGCTTTTCTGAGATTTCTTCTTCGTTTCGGCGCCGGCCAGTTTGAGCCGAAGTTTTGCCAGTTTTTTTGTGTCCTTTTCAATTCGCTCGAGCAGACGGCGAATCTTTTTGTTCAAGTTCTTGGCGCTCATGGTGATCTGAAACCCCCTGTTGAGGGGAGCATACGCAGCGTCGAACAACCTGTCACGCTGCGAACTCAAACACCTGCGGGCACCGTTGGCTCGGGCTCGCTCGCAAGCGGTCCATCGGCGGATGGCGCGCCCATGCTTTGTTTCGAGGCCTCCAACGACGACACCGCGACTGCAGGAACAGGATGAATCTTGCAAAACTTCGCACTCTCCTCGATCCAGTCGGCCAGAATTTCGTCGGCAAGGTTGCTCGAAGTCTTTTCGAAATGCTCTTTCACCAGTTCCCGCAAGTTCACCAGATCGGCTTCCGACGTGGAAACGATTTCAACCATCCCGATGTTGACCGATCGACGGAAACCGCCGGTGTCGCGCACGAAGGCTACGCCGCCGGTCATACCTGCCGCAAAATTTCTTCCGGTCGGTCCAAGTACAACGACCACGCCTTTCGTCATGTACTCACAAGCATGGTCGCCCACGCCTTCAACCACCGCTGTGGCTCCGGAGTTTCGCACGGCAAAGCGTTCGCCGGCGCGCCCGCGGGCAAAAAATTTCCCGCCGGTGGCGCCATAAAGCACGGTGTTACCGACAATAATGTTATCCTTCGGGTCGAATCGATGGCCGCTGGGCGGACGGATCACGATTTCTCCTCCGGCCATCCCCTTGGCCACGTAATCGTTAGCTTCTCCGGTCAGGTCGATGTGCATACCCGGACTGAGGAATGCGCCCAGGCTTTGCCCGGCACTGCCGCGCAATTTCAGTTTCAGCGTGCCCTCCGGCAATCCTGCCTCTCCGTGGCGCTCCGCGATTCTTCCGGACACGCGCGTCCCGATCGAGCGATTGGTGCTACAAACATCGTAGCTCAAAGTCACCGGGATCTTTTCTTCAATCGCTTTTGCGGCTTGCAGAAGAATCGTTTCGTCCAACGGTCTGTCGTTAGGGGTAGCGTTCCGTTCGCGGGTGTGATACCGGGGAGCTCGTTCATCGGATTGCGGCACGCGCGCGAGTAACCTTCCGAGGTCGAGCGTGTTGGCCTTGTCATGTCCTTCGATCCGCCGTTGCCGAAGCATTTCCACCCGGCCGATTAATTGATCGACGTTGCGAATGCCGATGCCTGCCATGATCTGGCGCATCTCCTGCGCGACGGCATTGAAATACATCACGACGTTGTCCGGTTTGCCCTTGAATTTCAGGCGAAGATTCTCATCCTGCGTGGCCACGCCCACGGGACAGGTGTTGAGATGACATTGTCGTACGTAAACGCATCCGGAGGCAATCAACGCGCTCGTTCCAAAGTTGTATTCCTCCGCGCCGAGCAGTGCCGCGTAGATGACATCCATCCCGGTGCGCATGCCGCCGTCCGCGCGCAGGGTCACGCGATTCCGTAATCCGTTTAACATCAAAACCTGATGCGCCTCCGCCACTCCAAGCTCCCACGGACCACCGGCATTCTTGATTGAACTCAAAGGCGACGCTCCGGTGCCGCCTTCATGACCACTGATCAAAACAATATCGGCCCGCGCCTTGGCCACGCCCGCTGCAATCGTTCCAACACCGGCTTCGGCCACGAGTTTGACGCAAATGCGCGCACGCGAGTTCACCTGTTTCAGGTCGTAAATCAGCTGCGCCAAATCTTCGATCGAATAGATGTCGTGATGCGGCGGTGGTGAAATGAGTGCGACGCCGGGAGTGCTCTTGCGAAGGCGAGCGATCAGCGCGCTGACCTTGTGACCGGGAAGTTGCCCGCCTTCGCCGGGTTTCGCGCCCTGTGCAATTTTGATTTCGATTTCCTCAGCGCTGACAAGGTAGGCCGCGGTCACGCCGAAACGACCGGCGGCAATCTGTTTGATTGCGCTGTTCGCCAGATCTCCATTGGCTCGTCGGTGAAATCTTTCCGGATCCTCGCCGCCTTCACCGCTATTGGATTTGCCGCCAATGCGATTCATCGCGATGGCAAGACATTCGTGCGCTTCCGGACTCAAAGCGCCCAACGACATTCCAGCTGTGGTAAAACGGCGACGAATGTCCTCGATCGGTTCGACCTCATCCCGCGACAGCGCCTTCGGCAAAGGAACAATCTCGAGGAGATGCCGGAGCGAATGCGGCTCGGCGTCGCGGCTCGCCCGCACCAGTTCGTCATAGCTCTCCGTCTGTCCGGTTCGGATGAATTTTTGGAAGCCCTGGATGACGCGGGGCGTAATGGCGTGCCGTTCCTTTTCCTCGCCCTTGGTCGATCGAAAACGATAATAACCTGAATCGCCTAACGAGAGTGATTCACCCTCGTCAGGAGCAAAGCCTCGTGCATGTCGCGTCAGGCTCTCATGAGCGATCTCGCGCGAGCCGATCCCCCCGATTTGCGAAGCCGTTCCCGCAAAACACGCTTCCACCAGACGATCGCCCAGGCCGATGGCTTCGAAGATTTGCGCGCCCCGATAGCTGCCCAGAACGGAGATGCCCATTTTAGACATGATCTTGAGCAGACCTGTCTCGAGAGCTTTCCGGTAGTTTGAAAGCACGGCATTCAAATCCGTTAGGCCGAGCCGGCCTTGTGCAACCAGTTCAGCGGCGGTCTCGAATCCGAGATACGGATAAATCGCGCTCGCCCCGTAGCCAATCAAGCAGGCAACTTGATGAACATCGCGTGCCTCCCCGGTCTCGCAGACAATGCTTGCCTTCATGCGTTTTCCGACTCGCGTCAGATGGTGATGCACCGCTCCGACCGCGAGCAACATCGGAACGGGCACAGTTCGATTCATCCAGACCGCGATCGGAAAGAATCACCAGCCGGGCCCTGTCGTTCACGGCCGCTTCCGCCTCGTAACAAATCCGGCGGAGGCCTCTTTCGAGACCGGCGTCACCCTCTACTGCCGGCCACAAGCACGAAATCGTGCGCGCTCGGTGAGCGCTCGCGTTCAAATTCTGCAAAGCGCGAAACTCTCCCGCCGAAAGAATCGGGGAAGCCGTCATCACCTGCGAAGCATGTTCCGGCGTTTCGCTCAATAAATTGCGTCGCCACCCCATGATGGTGTGAAGCGACATGACCAGTCTCTCGCGAATCGGGTCGATCGGTGGATTGGTCACCTGCGCGAACTGCTGTTTGAAATAGGTGTAAAGCAGCCGCGGCTGACGCGAGAGCACGGCAAGCGGCGTATCGTCTCCCATCGAGCCGATGCCCTCGACGCCTTTCTCCATCATCGGCCGAAGGACCAGCTCGATCTCATCCGCGCTGTAGCCAAAAGCAATCTGTCGTCGAAGGAGACCGATCGATTCCGCTCCTGTCTTGCCGCTGACGTCCTTTGAACTTGACTGCTTTAAGCAGTCAAGTTCACCAGCGTCCCCAGTCGGCAACAAATCAGTGGTTCGGGCAGCCAGGTCGATGAGATGATCCCGAACCCAATCGCCGTAGGGCTGTTTTCTCGCGAGGTTTTCCTTAATATCCGAGTCGCGCAGCAATCGCTTCGCCCGCGTGTCGACCGCGATCATTTCGCCGGGAGCGAGCCGGCCCTTCTCGATGATGACATGATCGCCGAATTCCACGGCTCCCGTCTCCGAGGCCAGCCAGAGAATTCCGTCATCGGTGAGTTGATAGCGAGCCGGGCGCAACCCATTCCGATCGAGGCACGCGCCGACCGTTGTGCCATCGCTGAAAATAAGAGCCGCCGGACCGTCCCATGGCTCGTTGATGCATCGATGATATTCGTAAAAGGCCTTCAGCTCCGGGGAGATCGTTTCTTCGTCCCAGGCCGGCGGAACCAGCATGGTCATGGCATGAAGAAGATGGCGGCCTGACATGACCAGCGCTTCGAGCGCGTTGTCGAGACTCGCCGAATCGGATCCGCCCGGTTGAATGATCGGCCGCAACAGCCCGATATCGCCCCCCCAGAAATCTGCCTGCAATTCTGCTTCGCGCGCGTGCATCCAGGCACGATTGCCGCGCAAAGTGTTGATCTCGCCATTGTGGGCCAGCATTCGAAACGGCTGGCTTAACGACCATGTCGGGAAGGTGTTTGTGCTATAGCGCTGATGAAAGATGCAAAGACCCGTCTCGTAATCGGGCCGCTTGAGATCGCGGTAGAACGTTTCCAACGAGGGCGAGAGGAGCAGGCCTTTGTAAACGATCGAACGATGCGAGAACGAAGGGACATAAAAGTTTCGGATTCCCTCGACGCTGACGCGCTTTTCAATCTGATTGCGCGCGAGAAAGAGAATCCGCTCATATTCGTCGCCCGTGATACCCGGGCCTCGCTCGATCAGTGCCTGCTCAATTCGCGGCATGGTCGCCTGCGCCTTGTCGCCGAGCACGCGCAGGTTGATCGGCACCTCGCGCCAGCCAAGGAGAAAGAGGTTTCGTTCTTCCAAGACCTCTTCGACGATCGTTTTGCAACGCGCTTGGGCGTAAGCGTTGTCGTGCGGAAGGAAGAGAAATCCAACGGCCAGATCCGAATCTTTCTCGAGCGTATATCCCATCCGTTCCACTTCTTTGCGGAAAATTGCGTAGGGAATTTGAGTCAACAGCCCGGCGCCATCGCCTGTCTTCGAATCGCTGTCGATCGCGCCCCGATGATTAAGATTGCAGAGTGACGTCAGGCCCAGCCGCAGTAGACGGTTGGAACATTCGCCGTGCGTCGAGGCGACAAATCCGACACCACAAGCGTCGTGCTCAAACTCCGGAGAGTAGAGCGAGCGCGTCCTGGCTGCGGCGTCAAGATGGGCCTGGTTTAAGTGCATTTACGGCCGCCCCCACTATCAGGAAGGAGGATCAAAGTCGCGCTTTATTCCTTCCGGGCGAGTGATCTACCTCTTCTCGGCCCCGCAATGCGGGAGGGGACTAAGCGTTAGGGGTTCTTCATCTCATCGCAGTGCGCACGAACACGCTCACTCTTCAGCCTTCACTCTTCCCTGAGGTATCAAAATGCGGCTGTTGGAGGTTACGCCACCGATTCGATCAGTTCCGAAAATTTCTTCAGATCGAGGTTCCCTCCGGAAACGATGGCCACAATTGGGCCGTTCCCGGCCTTACCAGTAAGCGCCGCCGCCAGCGAGAGCGCACCCGCTCCTTCCGAAATGATTCGCACTTTTTCAGCCAGGATCCGCATGGCTTTCTTTGTCTCTTCAAGGGTGACGACGATGCTGCCATCCACCACTGGCTTCATGCGTTCCCACATGCGCGGAAAAATGCTCTGACCTCCGGCTCCATCGACAAACGACGCCTCCCAATCCTCAAAAATTTGCGGAGATTGTTTCTCGAATGAGAGCGCGGCGGGCGCGGCTGTTTCCGGCTCGGCTCCCCAAACCTTGATCTCTGGCTTCAACGCCTTGACCGCGCTGCCGACGCCAACAATCAAGCCGCCACCGCCGATTCCGGCGATGATCGCACTTGTGTCTGGCGCATCTTCCAGAATTTCGAGGCCCATGGTCGCGTGCCCGGTCACAAAGTTTTGATCGTCGAACGGATGCACAAATGTGCCTTCCACGCCCGGATATGCGCGATCGTCGAGAGCTTGCCACGCGCGATCGTACGACACCGTCAGCAGACGCGCGCCGAGCGCTTTCATCCGTTCCAATTTTGCCGAGGGCGCCGTTTCAATCGCGACCACAGTGCACGGAATCCCGGCTTTGCGCGCAGCGTAAGCGACGCCCTGCCCGGCGTTGCCGGCGCTGATTGTCCAAACACCGCGCTGCTGTTCTTCCTCGGACAAGAGTGCGACGGCGTTGGCTGCGCCGCGCAACTTATAAGCGTTGATCGGCTGCAGGTTCTCCAGCTTGAGGCGAATGTCGGGAAACCCGGGGCCCAGTTCCAATCTCACCAGCGGGGTGCGCAAAACTGTTCCGGCGATCCTCTCCCTTGCCGCCCGCACTTCTTCAAGTGTGATCGGGCGAATCGGCTCCAAATATGCCATCAAAGTAATCTATCCATGGGGCGAGACGCCGTCGAGATGCGTGTGGCCTTATCACTGGCGCCGTCACTGACGGCAGAGCCCCAAACTCGGCGCCCGTGGCGCCGCGTCCAGACGGCGGCAGCTACAACTCAACCAGCGATCACTGGGCCACCGTCACCCGAACACGCAAAAACACCGGCGTGACCGCGCCATCGCCGCTGATCGGGACCAACCCGCGGTAAACCACTTCCTCCATGTTGGTAACGTCCGGCGTCACCGAAATCTGCTCGACGTTGTTAGTCCAGTGAACCAGGTCGTTCGATATCTCGACCGAATAGTCAAGATTCGGAGCGTCCGTGCGCCGATCGAACGCAATCGTCGGATAAAGTTTCGTTAGGCCGTCCGTTGGATCGACAAAATTCATCGAGCCAATGGTTGGCAGGATCTCCATGTTCACGCTTAACGGGTTCCCGTTGAAGGCGAACTCGAGCAGATTAGGAATCCCGTCACCATCCGGGTCAGCCGTCGGAGCAGCCAGAACACCCTTGAAACCGGGAAACTGTCCGACCCAGGTCGCGTTGTAGGGCGTGTCGTCGTGAATTGTTACCGTGCCGGCGTTTGGCGTCCCCAAGAAGTATGCGCTTCCCGCAATCAGCGTCAGCGTGGCTGTTTCATTGAACTCCGTCGGATCGCTGTCATCGATCGGCGTCAATGTCATGGTGGCGCTTGTTCCACCCGCCGGGATCGTCACAACCCCCGAGCCCGAATTCCCGGTCAATGAATAGTCCGCCCCAATCAGATTGGGCGGAGTGGCCGTTCCACCGAGTGCATAGGAGACGGGAAGACCGCCGGCACCGGCAACAAGCGACGAACTGATCGTCAAGGTTGCCGGTTGCGCCCCCGCTTCAAAAGCGTCCGGGTTATTCACCACCACCGTGACCGTCGGCGTGAGCGTCGCGCTGATGACGAAGTCGTCGATCCGCAGGTTCGCTCCTGAATTGGTGGCTCCGGAAAGCGTGTAACGCAATCGCACCGAGGAGGCATTGTTCAACGGTGTTTGCCCCGAGAAGTCGACCGTTTTGGTTTCGAAAGTTGTGGAGGACGTCGCTGTGTTTACCCCCGCCAATGTGGTAAAGGCTCCGCCGTTGGCACTCCAGGACCATGTACCGGTGGTAAAGCTGGTAGCGCCACTCGCGCGTGTGGCGAAGCTGATGTTCAAGCCAGAATAGCCACTCATCGCGAAATCAAATTCGATATACGTGCCGTTGCCAGCAGTTCCAGGCACCAAGGCCAGAGCTTGTCCGCTGGCTCCGCCGAAGTTTGTAAATGTCCCTCCCCAACCCGATAGGTCGATCGATCCGGCTCCGACTGTCGCCGGAATCGGGCTCGTGTAAGGAGTGGTATCGAAATTCCAGGAGGCAATCGTCGCGACCGTCCCGGCGGTCGCGGGGGCGGACAGGGCCAGATTCAATTGGATAGTGCCAGAAGCGCCGCCGGTTCCGTCGACCGCGATCCGGTAAACCACACCAGCCGTCACGGCGAAGCTCACCCGACTTGTTAGGTTCGGTCCACTATTGTTATCTCCCGCGACGAGCGTCAGCGCATTCACGGCCGTCCCTGTATAAACACCGAGAGTCGTATCGAAACTGCTGCCATTCGTGTCGATCACCACAGTTCCTGAAGAGGGCGCCATCCAATTCCACCAGACTGACTTGCCGCCAGCATCGCCGCCATGGTTTGGTTCGCCTGTCTCCTTGGTCGCGTTGACATTGGTCCCGTTCGCGGAGGTTGTTGAGCCGGTCAGCGTGATGGCGCTGGCGAAGTTATCGTTGGGCGGCGGCACATTGGTCGCCGCCGTTGCCAGCCAGAGCGACGCGTTAGTCACCAGGTGTCCGTCGTCCACGCTGTCACCACTCCATCCGTTGTACAGCGTGTCGCTCGACGCGCCGGTTCCGTCATCCTCCGGCGAACTGTCCCCAATGGCGACGAACTTGCCCGCTCCGAAGGTTCCGTAGGCCACCATGACGTTGCTGTTCGTGTGCGACGAGCTTGTCCAGACAGCGCCCTTTACGCTCGCGTTTTTAGTCGGGTCAATCGTGATTGAAGCGCCGTTTGCATAAACAAACTTTGTAATCGTGCCAGCTGCGCCATGCGTAATCGGATCGGCTGCGTTTGTATCGGCGGTTTCAGTCGTAGGCGAGATGTCGTCGCTGTTGAAGGTCACGCCGAACGGCGCCGCCTGCACCGTGTTGTTCGAGAAGAGATCGTTCCAGATCTGCACGGAGTCCTTGCCGTCGCCATCCCGATCCGAACCCGCATGGTCAGAAATCAGGAAGAGACTTCCTCCGTTTTTGACAAAGTTGAGAATGGCTGTCTTCTCCGTCGCGGTAAACAAGTGGTTAGGCTCGTCGACTACAAACACCTGGTAATTGGAGAGGTCCTGAACATTGGACGCATTTTGATAGGTGATGGCCGTTCCAACGGGAAGCGTTTCTACGTGATGCCCGCGCTTCACCAGTTCAATGCCCCAGGCCGATAATGCGCCCGTCCAATAAGTCTCCGGCGTCGTCGACGTGACGGTGGACTGGTCCGGTGTCGGAAAACGCTGCGCACTCGAGCCCTCGTCGATGACCCAGTCAGCGTTTCCAGCAGTCTCCGCGTGAGTGGCATCAAAGAGAAACGAAGCCGCCTCCGTTCTACCCGAAAATGTCAGGCTCAGCGTCGCCAGCACCAGCGCACAGCCCGCTTTCAATAAATAATTCGCCGACGAAATAGGAGGCACGTGCAGGAGGGAACGAAGAGTGGACCGAAAAATGAAGCGCCATCCTAGCAGACTTCGTCACGGACGGCGACGTGAATTGCTGCCCGATATGACCTTACGTGGCCGTGATTTTGCCGCCAACTCCCAAACTTCTAAGTGAGCCGACGTGCGAGGCGGCCGTAGCGCCGTGCCTCTCCCTAAAACTAATAACCTCGTTAGCTATCCGAGATTTTCTGGATCGCGACTTTCAACTCCTGCCAGTCCACCGGTTTGGTCAGGTGACGGACGAACCCGGCTTCGATGCTTTCACGGATATCGTCTTTCATTCCATAACCGCTTAGGGCGATTCCTGGAATTGCCTGCTGATGACGTGCCAGATCGCGCATGAGTTCATGGCCGCTTCCGTCCGGCAAGCCGAGGTCGCTAATCAAAATATTGAAGCTGCCGCTGACTTCGGCGGCAACAACGCTCCGAGCCTCCTTGATGCTGCTCACCGGCACAACTTCGTGGCCGGCGCGACGCAGCAGGCGGGTCAGTTGTTTGGCCGTGTCCGGATGATCTTCCACCAAAAGGATTCGGAGCCGCCGCGAAATTCCCTTTTCCTTCTCTTTCGGGTCACCGCCGCGAACGTTCGAAGCAACCGCCACCGGTTTAACCGTCGGCAGACGGAGGATCAGCTTCGCGCCTTTGTCTTTTCCTTCGCTCTCAGCCGCAATCGACCCCTCATGCATTTCGACAATGGCGCGGCTGATCGCCAGGCCAAGCCCGAGACCCCCAAAGATCCGCGTCCGCGCGCGCTCACCCTGTTCAAAGGCATTGAAGATCCGCGGCATATTTTCCCGGCTAATTCCGATGCCGGTGTCCGAGATTTCGACGACCACTTCGCCACCCTCTCCGGTCTCGCTCTTGTTCGCGCCAGACGGGTTGTAAACGTGAACATCGATCTTGCCGTCGACCGGCGTGAATTTGCAGGCGTTTTGCAGAAGGTTCCAGAGAACCTGAGTCAAGCGCGATGCGTCCCCGAGAACATGTGTCTCTTCGGCCTCGAAGTTCATCGAAACGTGGAGGTTTTTCTGGGCGGCGTTGGCCGCGCAATAATTCTCCATCGCGTGCTCGAGTAAGGCCCGCACATCGACCGGCTGCCGGTTTAACTCCAGTTTCCCACGAATAATCGCTGTGACGTCGAGCAAGTCGTCAATCAGGCGTGCTTCCACTTCAATGTTACGCCGGATCATTTCCAGTTCGTTCAGAATGTGCGGAGCAACGCGCTCGTCTTCCTCGAGCATGGCCACGGCTGAGAGCACGGGAGTCAAAGGCGTGCGCAATTCGTGGCTCAGGATCGCGAGGAAATTATCCTTCGCTGTATTGGCCGCTTCGGCCGCTTCCTTGGCCTTGTGCAAATCCTCCTCGTTCCTTTTGCTCGCAGTGACGTCGATGTTCACGCCCGCCATTCGCACCGGCCGGCCCGAGGGATCGTAGTAGGCGCGGCCGCGGGCCGCCATGTGCCGGATCGTGCCATCCGGATCAATGATCCGGAAGTTCACGTCCACTTTTCCGCCGCTGCTCAAGGCAAGATCGGTTTGCGCCTTCAATGATCTGCGGTCGTCCGGATGCACAAAGCGCCAGAACGATTCGATCGTCCCGTCGAACTCCCCTTTGTCTCTACCAAACAGCGGATACATGTAGTCGTCCCAGATGACCCGGCCGGTGACGATGTTCCAATCCCACGTGCCTGTTCCTGATCCTTCGAGGGCAAGGCGAAGCCGTTCCTCGCTGGCCATGAGCGCGTTGCTGCTTTCTCCGATTCGAATCAGCATCTGGTTGAACGCATCCGTCAGCTGTCCGATCTCGTCGGAGCCATGCTTGAGAGCGCGCACGGAATAATCCTGCCGCTCTGAAACCGCTGTGGCCACGCGCGCCAACTCGAGGATGGGCCGCGAAATCCGTTCCTGTAACGTAGTCGTTAGGGCAATGGAAGCGCCCGCGGCCGCCGCTGTCACCATCAGCAGCAGGCCCCCATAGAAGGCAAAGCGCCGATACATCTCACCCAGGTCGGCCTGGAGATAGATCGTTCCCAGCCGCGCCCCTTCCTGCTGGATCGGCCGAAACATTTCCAAGTGGGCGTTCCCAAACTCGTTGCCGTCGGGACGCGGACGCAGTGGAAAATTCGTCACCGGCGCGTCCGCCGGGAAGTGCGCGAACATTTCGCCTTTGTCGTCGTAAATCGCCGCGGCCGTGATCTGATGCTCGGCCGAAAGGGCCCCCAGAATTTCATTGGCGCTTTTCGCATCCTGAAATGCCAGCGCAGCTGTGCTGTTGGAGCCAACGATTTCTCCCAGCACGTTGATGTTCACCGCGAGGGAACGACGGAAAGTGACGAACTCATACGTGATCAACGCGCTCCCCATGAGAAAAAGCGCGAAAGCACTCGTCAGCAGAATGACGAGCATCAGCTTCCGTTTGATCGGCGTGTCGCGAAGAAAACCGGTCGCCATGATTACCCTTTCACGTCTGCCACGCGCAAAAGCTTCGAGCTCACGGTCAGGTTCGCCGCGCGCAGCGTCGAGGGCGCGATTCGCAAACGGACCCGGTTCCGGTCCACCGGCAGGGTGATCATTCCGCCGCGATCAAGGAAGTCATCCGTTTCGCCGACCGTAACAACGCTGTTTCCTCCCACCGCCGCCAGGATTTGTTCCAGGTGCGAATTTTCCGAGCGTGGAACAAAGAGAAGCTGGCAGTGCCGGATCTCCTTGGCGCTGCGGTAATGCTCAATCTTAATCGGCCGGTTATGATACGCTTCTCCCTCGACCGCTTCGGTCAGCATCTTGCCGAAAGGATCTTCGCCGATCACTCCGATGACCAGAGGATCGTTAGGAGAAGTAAAAGCCGCCTCCGGCCATTCAATAAAATGGCAGAAGTTATAAAGGAATACCGACTTGAGCGCGTACTCGTTAGGCGGACCGGCAGCCTCCCCCGGAGGTAACGCCAGTAGCGCGACGCATGCGGTCACGGCTGCTACCCTCAGGCCTCTTAAAAAGTCCATTTAAAGGTCGCGTAGACCTGCCGTTCTACTTCCCGGTTCACTCCGCTGTTTTGCTGAAACTCCGGGTGCGTGTCGTCGAATAGATTTCGGGCTACGATTGCGAATTGGTAATTCTTCCGCGGCGACCAGGCCAGCCGCAGATCCGCGGTCAAATAAGAGTCCGTATGCGGATGCGGGAGATCGTCGACGTAGCGGAGGTATCCGTCGAAAGTCAGGTTCCACGGTAGATCCATTCCCGAATGGAGGATAAACGAGCAGGACGGATCGTTCGCTTCACCCTGGGCGTTGTTGAGATCGTGGCCGCCTTCGCGGGTGTGAAAGTCTTCTCCAATTCCCGAAACGCTGCCGTCCAGGCGCCACCAGTCAGCCAGGCGCCACTTTACCGAGACCGAACCGCCATAGGTCGTTCCAGCCAGTTTGTTCTCGATCGTGATCTTGCCGCCCGGCAACGGCTCAACGCTGCGCAAATGACTGTAGTCATTGAAATAACCCGCTACGTCGATCGACACACTGTCCGTTGCCTTGACCCGGTAACCCAGCTCGTAGGCGATCAAGCTTTCCGAACCAAAATCCGGATTGGCGATCAGGAATGGAACCGCAAATGCCGGATTTGGTGAGACCAGGTCCTGGTCCAGCCGCGACGGAGTGCGCACCGCACGCGAAATCGCACCCCAAACGGTCTGGCTCGGTGCCGCTAGCCAAGTAAATCGCGCAGTCGGTTGAATCTCAAACCCACTGAAGGTGTTGTATTCGAACTTCGATCCACCCGTTAGGTAAAAGACGTCGGGCACAATGTGCCACTCGTCCTGAATATATCCGCTGAGCAGATGCTGCGTGTCGCTAGGGGGAATGAATGCCAGCATCGACCCGAGATTCCCAATGTCGTCGTGAGATAATCGATAGTCGCCCCCCAGAACGAAATAGTGTTCCCCGTAGCGAAACTGGTCCTGCACTTCGAGGTCGAAAGTGTCGCGATCCTCCTCAAAAAGACCGGGGCTCAGCCGATGGGTGCGGTCCCAGTAGGCCTGCACCATCAGTGAAGAATCTCTGTCGAAATCGTGGGTCCACCGTCCAAGAACATTCTGACCATCGATCGTCATGTCGGCCGCGTTGAGTTGATTGTCGTTCCCCGCGTAGAAATCACCCTGCAATGTGACGTTGTCGGCCGGATTCAATTTCGAGTCGATCCTGAACCCGCCTTGCGTAATCCCGGTGCGATCCTCTTTCCCGCCTCCCTCGAGCGGCAATCCGTCACCGTTCGCGTTCATGACGTAGACGCGATAGTAGGTGTCCTCGCCAACCTTGCCGCCGTAGCGCATCCCTTCCACACCATCCATCTCGTAACCGCCGGCGCCGTAGAGCAGGAATCCCTGCGTCTCTTCCGCGCTCTTCGTCCTGATATTAATGACACCGTTAACCGCGTTCGCCCCCCACAGAGTCGCGCCCGGACCGCGAATGATTTCAATCTGTTCGACGTCCGGGAGAAAAGTTTGCTGGGCATCCCAGAAGACACCGGAGAAAAGCGGAGTGTAAAGGCTGCGCCCATCCATCAGGACCTGCAGCTTGTTTGAAATTGTATTATCGAAACCGCGCGCTGAAATCGCCCAGGTATGCCCATCGATTTGCGCCACGTCCATTTCCGCCCCGAGACGCAAGGCATCCGGAATGTTGGTCACGCCCGCTCGCTCGATGTCGTCGCCCGTGATCACGTCGACCGCGCTCGATGTTTGCGATAATTTTTCCGGGCGCCGCGACGCCGAGGTGATTTCCACGTCAACCAAGGCTTCGAGCGACAACTTCTTGAGCTCCGCGGGCGAAGGAGAAGAATTCTGCGCCGGCCCCTCTGACGGAATATCGTTTGTCGGCGTGACAGCCACCTGCGCTGGCAGATCTCCCACGCTGCCTAACAAATAGAGACTCGCAACCAACCCGCAGCCGTAGCGTAAGCCAACGTGCCGCAGCCAGAGACGACCTCCCGGTCGTCCCACGATTCGATTTCTGCAGTCGGGAGGGACGAGCTGGCCTCTTTCGCTTCCATGATCCCGTTCGCGCCCGCGCCATCGCTGGAAAAAAAGCGGCGGCCGGAGAGACGGAAGGCCTCTCCTTATCCCGGCGAAAACTTCGTGGGCTAAGGTCAAAGGTTGGCAGTCGGGCGACCTGGCCTCCCAGACAGCCAGAATCGCACCAAACACCTCATCCTCAATCGCATCGGCAGTCAATCCCGGACGCACACGGAGGCGGAAGGAAAAGCACACAGCCGTCCCCCATCTCAAAATTCACCTTTGGTAATTCGCACCCAGCATCTTTCGTCTGGCGAAAACGGGAGAATAGCTTCAAATTCCCTTCCCCAAAATGTCCGATCCAGCCGCTCCCGATAATACCCAGCTTCAGCGCGCCGATTCCGCCGCCACAAATCCCACAGCCTCGGGCGCCACCGTTTCCGCCACTCCGGCTGGCGACCGCGCCGATCTGCGGCCGGAAAATATCCAGGACGCCGTCATCCGTCTTGCGGGCAATTCGCAGGACGGCATCCAGTCCGCCGGCGCGTTTCTCGCCCGGCTCGCCGGTCGTTCCGATCAGGACGTCATGACTTACATGACCATTCCCGCGACCATTTCCGGTGGCCCCTCCATTTTTCAGGTCCGCATGGGCACGGGCGAAGTTCTTTCCGCTGGGGACGAAGCCGATTTTCTCGTCGCCTTTTATCAACACAGTTACCAGGACCACATCGACTTTCTCAAAGAAGGCGGCGTGCTCCTTTATGATTCCGATAACGTCGAGCCGAACCTCGACGACAAACGTTTCGTTTACGTCGGCGTTCCTATTACCGGCCTGACCGTGGAAGCGCTCGGCGGCACGGCCAAGGACAAGGGCAAAAATATTTTCGTCCTCGGTTTGATCGCCAAGATTTTCCATCTCGACGTCGAAAAGCTCGCCGGCCTGATCAAGGAAAAGTTCGCCGGCAAAGACGAGAGTATCGCCAACACCGCCATCATGGCCTTCACCGCCGGCTACGGTTATCCGGTCGGCAAAGTCCTTTCGCACCAGTATCAATTCGAGAAGATCGAAAAGAAGCCGGGTGCGCGCGACCAGATCACCATGGACGGCAACACCGCCCTGGCCTACGGACTCATCGCCGCCGGCGTTCGTTACGGCGCCGGTTATCCGATCACGCCCTGGTCGTCCGTCATGGAGATCCTGCGCGGACAACTCCCCAAATACGGCGGCATGTTCGTGCAATGCGAAGACGAGCTCGGCGCCGTCTCCATGGCGCTGGGATTTTCCTTTTCCGGTAATCTCGCGGTCACCGGCAGTGCCGGCCCTGGCATTTCATTGAAGACCGAGGCCATCGGCTGGGCTTCCATGGCCGAGATGCCTCTTATTATTGTTAATGTACAACGCGGCGGACCGAGTACCGGTCTGCCAACCAACGTTGAGCAGAGCGATCTTTACCAGGCGATATATGGCGGGCACGGCGACAGTCCGCGCGTGGTTCTCGCCGCCGCCACCGTGGAAGATTGTTTCTACATCGCGATCGAAGCGGCGCGCATCGCCCGCAAATACAGCACCCCGGTATTTATATTGAGCGACACCTCCCTGGCCACGCGCATCGAAGCATTCGACGAACCGGATCTGCCGAAATTAATGGTCGATCCGAAACCGAACCTGACCCCCCGCGAGACCTTCAAGCCTTACCCAATCGATAGCATCACCCAGCACGCCGCGCCCGGCACGCGCATTCTCGATGGAAAATATCCGTTGCTCTCCGGACTCGAGCACGACGAGATGGGACATCCGACCGGCAGCCCGAAACTCCATATGGTCATGACGGCCAAGCGCCGCAACAAGCTACGCAAGCTGGCCGAAGAACTTCCGGTCCCGGAAGTTTACGGCGACCAGGAAGGCGACACTCTTCTCGTCGGCTGGGGCTCGACCTATGGCCCGGTCCACGACGCCGTTAAACAGGCGCGCGAGGCCGGCGAAAAGATCGGCGCCATTCATCTCCGCCACATTCATCCGTTGCCTAACGGGCTGGAAAAAATCTTCGCCAGATTCAAACGGATCGTCGTCGTGGAAATGAACGACCAGGGACTCTACGGGTTCGGCCAGCTGGCCATGCTTCTGCGGGCGCGCTATTGCGAACCGAAGATCGAAAGCGTCACCAAGACCGACGGCCTGACCTATCGCGTCAAAGAAATCCTGGAAGGCGTCTTCGTCGGCCGCACCTGGGCCGCCCGCAAAATCCCGCGCCAAGGCCCGGCCCTCATCCATGCCGACACTTCCGCCGAGGGCGTCAAAACAACCAAAGAAGTCGTGCCACAAGGTGTGGGTTAACTAGACAAGATTAACAGGATTTACATGATTAAGTTTCAGAACCTTCCGTTTGGGTCTCGTAAAAATCGGGGCAATTCTGTCTAGAAAAATATTCTTATGTCTGAAACCGCCACGACTGAACCAGCACGCGAGAAATTAACCAAAAAGGCCATCACCGCCGATCACCCGACCTGGTGCCCCGGCTGCGGCGACTTCGCCGTGCTCGCTTCCTACTACAAGGTTTTGGAAAAACGCCAGGTCGATCACGAGAAAATCGTGACCCTCGCCGGCATTGGCTGCTCGTCGCGTTTCCCCTATTTCGTGAACGGCTATGGCGCTCACTTCATTCATGGCCGCGCGGTTCCCTATGCCTCCGGTGTCAGCCTGGCCCGGCCGGATCTAAACGTCTTTTTGTTCGGCGGCGACGGCGACGGTTTCTCAATCGGCGGCAACCATCTCAATCACGGTGCGCGCAAGAACATCAACATGGTCTACTTCATCATGGACAATTTTGTCTATGGCCTAACAAAGAAGCAGACGTCGCCCACCTCGCCCATCGGTTTCAAGAGCAAGACCGACCCGACCGGCGCGATCGACATGCCGGTTAACCCGATGAAACAACTCATCAGTGCCGGAGCCACCTTCGTGGCCCGAACGCACGCCACCCAGGTCAATCACATGATCCAGATGATCGAGCGCGCCATGGACCATCAGGGGTTCAGCGTAATCGAGTGTCTCAGCGAATGCGTTGAATTTTACCCCGGCGTCTTCGACCCGGGCAATCCGCGAAAGGGCGGTCACTTCAGCCTGATTGAAGAAAAGAAGTGGGACAACACTCCGGAAGACGAACTCCGTCACGACGTCACCGACGAACTCGCCGCCTACAAGCTTGCTCAACTCCCATTCCCTGGCGTCTTCGGCGTTTTCTATCAGAGCGATCGCCCAACGAAGAACGCACTGGAAAAGAAGTGGATCGAAAGCAGCCGCGAAAAAACCGGTGGCGCGTCCGATCTCGAGCTCCTGCAGAAGACGTTCGCGAGAATGAAGTGACCAGCTTCGCCGCCTGCTTCGTTGAAGGGTTAGATCGTTACATCGGAAAAAGCGAGTCATGCGCCAGATGCAGCTGTAGGGCGGAATTTTTCGCCGTCGTTCGCGTCACTCCGCCGCCCCAATCCTGCTGATTCTGTTAACCGTGTCTCGTTTCATCCTCTCCCCTTTCGGCTTTTAATAGATCGATGGAGCTTCATCAGCTGCGCTACTTTGTCGCTGTCGCCGAAGAAGAAAGCTTCTCGCGCGCAGCCGAACGCGAGCACGTCTCTCAGCCTTCGCTCAGTCAGCAGATTCATAAGCTCGAAGCGGAGCTGAACCAGCAGCTCTTCGACCGTCTCCCCCGCACTGTCGTCCTGACCGAAGCCGGCCGATGCCTGCTGGATTACGCGCGCCAAATTCTCACCGAAATAGCGGATGCGCGCCGTTCCGTAGCTGCGCTCGAGAAAGGCGTGGCCGGAAGGCTTTCGGTCGGCGCGATTCCATCCGTAGCGCTCTACGTCTTGCCGAAATTGATTCGGCGTTTTCAACAGCGGTATCCGAAAGTGACCTTTGAAGTGTTCGAGGACACAACCGACAAACTCGCGCAAAGACTCGAAGACGGAACGCTCGACCTGGTGCTGGCATCTTCGGGCGACGAAGCGCCCTCACTCGAGCGTCACTCACTGGGTGAAGAACCGCTCCTGATGTTGCTGCCGGAAAAGCATCGGCTGGCGGGAAAAAAGAATATCCGATGGAGCGAGCTGGCATCGGAAAAATTTCTGCTCCTGCACGAAGTGCATTCGCTCTCGATCAAGGTTCGACAGTTGCTCGCGGCTAACGACCTTAATCCGGAGGTGGTGTTGCAAGGCGCTCAGCTGGTCACAATCGCAAGTATGGTCGCCGCCGGACTCGGCGTGACGGTCATTCCGCAGATGATGGCCGAGACAAAATTTATCCGGGGCTGCGTCGCCGTGCCTTTTGCCCGGCCGGTGCCGACACGCGAACTCACCTTGTTGCGCAATCCGCTTCGGTTCGAAAGCAAAGCGGCTGCGGCCTTCCGAGAGGAAGCCGCCTCAGCTTTTGCACGCTGAGCTCTCCTCCGACAACTGACAACCGATAACGAGTAAGGCGCGGCTGCGCCGCGGCCTACCGGATCAACCTGAAGGCGTGCGCCAGCGTAACCATCGGCCAGATGATCCCTGTGACGACAATCACTGCGAAAAGAACGAACTCCGCGACGACGCTCGGTCGCTCGCGTTGCGTATAGCGGTCGCTCACGAAGCGAAAGGCACGCAGGCGCACCGAAGTTTTCGAATCAAGCAGCAGCTGACCATTCTTACCAGTGCTGCTTAGGCTTAATGTTTGCATGCCTTACTAATGAGCAGGCGACGTGCTCTTTGAAATACTTACTGCCTCTGGCTGCCATAGGCGCCGCCTATCCCTCCTGCGTAAGAAGCGCGGCACGGCTTACGCCGTGGATCTGGAGGGATGAGCTCCGTCTCGTCCCACTCTCGGGCTTAAACTTTTTCCAACCCGCGCCTTGCGCTCTCTCTCGGAAATCCAGTTAATTCTGTTAATCCTGTCTAGTCCACTGGAATGGCCAACACTGATTCCCGCGTAACAATTCACATGGCCGCGAGTCTCGACGGCTTCATCGCGCGCAAGGACGGTCGCGTCGATTGGATGGAAACAGCGGATGAATTCGCCGGCGGCGAGACCATGGATCCCGGATCGATCGAAGCATTCCTCAAAACGATCGACTGTTACGTCATGGGATCGCGAACGTATGAGACCGCGCTTCGTTTTGAATCTCAGGGATTCGGATGGTCCTACGGCGACAAACCCGTTTTCGTCCTAACGAATCGCGAGTTGCCCCGGACCCGCGAAACCATTGAATTTCATTCCGGCGATCTCGCGCAGTTTGTCAATGAGCGCCTCCGGCCCAAATTTCGCAGCATCTGGTTTGTTGGCGGCGGGATGGTCGCCGGCGAATGTCTTCGACTCGGGCTGGCCGACGAAGTTCGCTATTCGATCCTGCCAACCCTGATTGGGGATGGCATTCCATTCTTCGAGAAGCTCGAGCGCGACGTCTCGCTCCATCTCACGGAGGTCAAAGCCTACCAGACCGGCACCGTCGCGCTTCGTTACGACGTCCGACGAGACCGAAGTGCGGACTCCTTGTAGCGGCGGTCTGTGACCGCCGATTCTAATTTGTCATCCGCAGATGCCCGGTGGTCCCGATTTACGCAGATTCATTCTGTCGGGCGATTCTTCAGTAAACGATTTTGAGATGCAGAAAACCGACGGCCACAGTCTGTTGAATCGTGGCCGTGTAGAGATTGTTGCCGTCCGGGCCCGAGATGCTGATGCCGTTCTTGGTCCAATTAACCAGGTCTGTGCTGGCCTCGACGGTATAAGTAACTCCCGCGCTTTTGCCGTAGAAAGTGAGACTTAATTGGTTAGGCGTCGCCACCGGTTCGGGCAGACTGCCGGCAAGATTAAGAAGAGGGTTCAGATTAAACGCATAAGCCATCAGCAGACTGACGCCATCGTTGTTGGAATCGCTTGCCGGGTTCGAGTCGTAGGCCAATCCATATGAAATGAGCCACGGTTTTATCGGAGAATAGGCTCCCATATCCACCGCCGGATACGCATCCCCGGAAGCATCGGTCCATGACGGCGCAGTGAAACTCGCCGCACCATCAAAGTAATAAACCTTGAAGGCCGGCGAAGCGGAAGCAAACGCGCCATGCCCGAGGAAAGGAGCATTACCCATGAATGCCGCGCTCGTTAGGCCGGCTATCTGTCCGAACGCACTATCTCCTATGTTCGTGACCGTGCTCGGAATGGTCACGCCCCCTTGAATGGCGCATTGGTAGAACGCCGAAGCCCCGATGCTGGTCACGTGATTTCCAATCGTTAGGCTGGTTAGCTGCGTGCAGCCATTAAACGCATTCAATCCGATGTTGGTGACGCTGTTTGGGATGTTGATGCCCGTTAACTGGTTGCAACCGGCAAAGGCCGAAGCTCCAATTCCGGTGAGGCTTCTGCTCAAAGTCGCGTCACTTAATGCGGTACATCCCTGGAAAGCACCCGCCCCCATGGTGATCACCGTATCTGCGATGGTCACGTCGGTCAGGTTGGTCTGTCCCAGAAACGCGTTCGCGGCGATGCCGACGACCTGATAAGTGTTCGGACCTGAGGTGTGCGAACTCGGGATGGCTAGCGGGCCACTTAAAGTACCGTTGTAGCCGGTAACGGTCGCGGTGTGTTGGGCCTGACTATCCAAATAGGTCAGCTGCGCCTGTGCGTGACCCGCCACGCATAGAACTAGCATCGTAAAATAGGGGAACCCTTTCAGCGCCATGTTTCATCGGCATTGACGTATGCCGGTTAAACAATCATCGAATTTCCCGCTGGATCCTGTCAAGCGGAGCGCGCTCTATTTCTCGTGTAGCGGCGGTCTACGACCTCCAAACTTTACCTTATATCCAAGGAAGCCCTGTGATCCCCGATTTACACAGATTGATTTCTTTGAGCAATGAGGGTGCAGAAAATCTGCGAAATCTGTGGACGTCAGACTGCGTGAACCGCTGGCCCCGCTGTTGTCGGCGCGTCTTCCGCGTGAACCGGCTCCGCCTTGTCGGTGATGAGCGTGCGCAGGAACGGAATCAGCACCACAAGGGCGATTCCGACTACAAGGCTGCCAACCCCAAGCTCCGCGAAAAGCTTTACGTATCCCGGGTTCGTCGTGACCGCCGTGCTTCCTGTCGGCTCCGGAATCATTCCCGAAAAGTCGCCCGCAAAAAGCGACGCCAGACCAGTCACCAGCATCCAGCTGCCCATCATGATTCCTTGGTACTGTTTCGGCGCGAGCTTGCCGATCATCGCGTAACCGATGGGCGAGATGAGCAACTCACCGATGCTCTGCAGCACATAACTCCAGAACAACCATGAGAACGCGCTCATGCCATTCACGCCGGCCAGTTTGATGCCTAACGGAAGAATCAAAAAGCCCAGCGCCATCAAAAGTAGTGAGGTGGCAAACTGCTGAGGGATATCGATCCTCCATCCTTTCGCGCGCATCCGGGTAAAGAAGGACGCCAGAATCGGTCCGCCGACCACGATGCAGACGGTGTTGATGTTCTGAATCCACTGCGGCTGAATTTCCACGCCACCAACCATTCGATCGACATTGTGGACCGCGAACAACATCAGCCCGCTCGGCGCCATTTGATAGAGCGACCAGAACATCAGCGAACCCAGTGTCAGAATCAGGTAGGCCGTCATGTTCCGCTTCTCCCGGCGATCCTTGTGGCTGACGGTCAGATAAATCAGCGTCAGCGCCACCAAGACGCAGATGCTCTTTATTAACGTCTCGGTCCCGCCGGGTCGCTGAAGAAGAAACCACACGACCGGCACAAGACCGATGAGTATGGCGACGCCGGCGAGCAGGCGCATCCGGAATTTCTCCGGCGTCGCCGCCAGCAACGGTGAGTGGCGATCAGCCAGTGTCTTCCACGACCAGACTGCAAGGATGATGGCGACGAAGTTGCCGAGCGTGGCGAAGATGAAGAGGCTCGCATAACTTTCGGTGGCCTGAAAATAACCGGCCACGGCGAATCCGACGAAGAACCCGACGTTCATGCCGGCGTAATTCCAGAGAAAAGCGCCTTCGCGCCGCGGGTCATCCGAAGTGAAACGCTGCGTCAACATCATGTTGATGCAGGTGACATTGAGTCCGCTACCAGTGAGGAAAAGAGCGAGCCCGATATAAAACAACGCCAGCGTCCCGGACGCGATGCAGCCGCAGCCGACCACCTGCAGCGCCATGCCGCCGACAAAAAGATTCCGGTTCGAGAGAAACCGTCCGCCGAGATAACCGCCGAAAAGATGCAGCCCGTAGTTAAAAGCGCCGAACACGCCCATCAACGCAGTCGCCTCTTTCGTGCCCAACTTGAGATGCTTGGTCGCGTAAAGAACGAGCGTCGAGTAAAGGACGGCAAAGCCGAGCGTCGCAAAAATCTGGATGAAGAACAGCACCGCTGTCCCCTCCGGAGCCGCGGCGAACCGCCGTTTGACAAATTCCATCCGACCGCCATTTCGCTCCCCGAGGCGGACAAAGTCAAGCCGCGCGAGATCGGCCGTCCTCGCGCGGAACGATTTTAATACTCGGCCGAATTCTCGCCCATTCTCCCGGTCAGGACAAATAGACGCCGCCGCCTCTCAATCCTGCCGGCATTAAACTCCGCTTTCGATCGGAACGATCATGGAGCAGATTCCCGAATCGCGTATGAGATCCTTCTTCACGGAACTCAAGCGGCGTAACGTCTATAAGGTCGCGATTAGTTACGCCGTCGTAGCCTGGCTCCTGGTCCAGATCGCGACCCAGGTGTTCCCCTTCTTCGACATCCCTAACTGGGCCGTCCGAATGGTTGTCCTTTTCCTGGTCATCGGGTTTCCTATCGCGCTCATCTTCGCGTGGGCTTTTGAACTGACTCCCGAAGGAATTAAACGCGACGACAGCGTTCCTGTTCATTCGACGTCCGGCACCTTGCCGAGACGGACGTGGCTTTACCTTGTCATCGCCGCAGCAGTTCTTTCAGTTGCTCTGCTCTTCTTTGGCCGATTCCTTTTCCGCCAACCTTCCGCAACCGCGCAATCGTTGCTCAATTCGGTAGCGGTTCTGCCGTTTGATAACATGAGCTCCGACAAGGAGAACGCCTACTTCGCTTCCGGCATTCAGGATGAAATCCTCACCAGACTTGCCGCGGTTGACGGACTCAAAGTGATTTCGCGCGCCTCCACCGAAAAATACCGGAGCCATCCGGAAGATCTACGCAAGGTGGCGTCCGAACTGGGCGTGACCACACTTTTGGAAGGCAGCGTCCAAAAATCCGGTGAAAAGGCGCATATCAATGTCCAGTTGATCGATGCTGCCACCGATAGTCACATCTGGGCTCAGGCGTTCGACCGCGACCTGAAAAACATTTTCGCTGTCGAAGGCGAGGTTGCCGAGCAAGTGGCAACGGCTCTGAAGGTAAAGCTGGTTCGCGCGGCCAGCGCCAAACTGACGGCGCGGCCCACCTCCAATCCAGAAGCATACGACTCCTATCTCCGAGGTCTCTACGCTCATATCGAATGGTTCCGCGGAGCCGGCGATCCGGATGAAGCGATCCGTTACATGCGCGAAGCAGTGGCGCGTGATCCAAATTTCGTAAGCGCGCGTGCGCGCCTGGCGATTTATCTCGCTCAAAAATACGCTGAAGGCCTCGATGCTTCCCCGGAAGATATGAAAGAGGCCAAGGCGCGCGCCGATGAAGCAATCGCTCTTGATAACAGCGCGCCTGACGCCCTCATGGCAAAAGGGATCGTCGCCATGCGATTGGACGGCGATTACAAAAGCGCGCTCGCCTTTGCCAAACGTGCCCGCGACATGGAGCCCAGTTCGGAGAGTGGCTGGTTCATGCTCAGTCTTGCCGAGGGCCATATCGGTAATTGGGAGAATGCCATTCAGGCCGCGCAGCACGCGGTGGAGTTGGACCCTCGCAATGCTCACATGCTCGATACGCTGGCTTTTTACTACGCACTCCGGCGCCAGCCTCATAAAGCATTGGAGACAATCGACCGGGCACTTTCTATCGAACCGCAAAATTGGACGGTCGCGATGCGCAAAGCCGAGTTTCTCCTGAATAGCGGCCAGCTTGATGCCGCGACCGAGGTTCTCAAAACCATCCCGGCGCACGTCAGTAAAACGTCCGACCCCGACTTGGAACGCCTCCGATGGCGCCTTGCGTTGTATCGTCGCGACTACTCGGCCGCTTTGAGCGTCGCGCAAAACATGCCGGAGAACGGGATGGCGCGCTTCGTTGGCCAGAAAGAGCTGCTCATCGCGCGCAGCCATGCGCTACTCGGCCAGACTGAAGAGGCCGCCACCACGTTTGCCAAAGGTCGCGACAAAGTGCGGGTTGCGCTCGCAAGCTTCGACAAGGAAAGCCATTTGCATCAACGCCTGGCCCGCATCCTCGCCGGTTTGGCCGACCAGCAAGGCGCGCTCGCTGAAATCGAAAAAGCAATCGGACTAACCGTCCTTGGGAAAGGTGCAAAGGCGAGCGCAAGCGAACAGGATCCGACTTCGGAAACGTTTCTGGTGAAAGCGGAGCTGCTCGCGCAGTTCGGGAGAAGAAACGAAGCACTCGATATCCTGGAAGAAATCGCGGGGAACGAAGCCAGCGGTCTCATCATCACCGCGTCCACTCTGACGCTCGAGCCAATGTGGGATTCACTTCGCAACGAGCCGCGATTCGAAAAATTATTGCGCGATTTGACAAAAAAAACCGATGGCTGACCGCTGGTTCTCGGGACGTCCAGTGCCTTTTTTCAGTTTATCAAAACCGCCTCGAATCTTCAGATCCGATTTGTCCGCTTTGCTCAATTGCATCGCGCAACGCACCGGCGCGTCCGGGCTGTTAAAAAAGGCCAGCGCCATCCCGTCCCCGGTAGGAATCCGGATCAACTTCCCCGAGGCATCGGCCTTGCGACATTGCTCCGTCTGCAACACCAATTCATTCAGCCGTACTATCAGCGCCGTCTGTTCGTTAATCAGAAGTTTCGAGTAACGGACAATGTCGACGAACAAAACATGGGCCAGTTCGAGCCTTTTCCGCCGCTGAATCTGCGACCGCAGACAGGTGTAGGTGGCCTTGTCCGTCGGCGTCGTTCGCTCGCGTCTAAATTCCCCGGGGACTTGAGGTTGGGTTCGGTTCCCAGAAACAACTCCCGGCAGGATAAAAGGAACGCGCCAGTCTCCTTGTTGTTTCTGTCCTGATTTCCGCTTTCATTCTTCCTTTGTCGGATTTTCCCTTTTTGGCGTGTCAGTTTTTCAGCCTTCGGAAGCCCGACCGTTTCTTCACCCGGTTATGAGCGGGTTCAGACTTTTTCTTCATCGAACCAGCCGCAGGACATTGGTTCGTCGATGCTTTAAGTTTTTCACTTCTCTATGGCTTCTGCGAACGATTTCGATCTGATCATCATCGGTACCGGCGCCGGCGGAGGCGCCCTTGCTCACCGTCTGGCCGCGAGCGGCAAGCGCATTCTTATTCTCGAACGCGGCACGTTCCTGCCTCAGGAGAAAGAAAACTGGAACACCGAAGAGGTGTTCATCAACAACCGCTATCACACGCACGAACTCTGGCAGGATAGCGAAGGCAAGCCGCTTCATCCGCAGACAGCATATTGGGTTGGAGGTAACACAAAAGTCTACGGAGCCGCCCTCTTTCGTTTGCGCGAACGCGACTTCGAAACAGTACAACACGAGGACGGTATTTCGCCTGAGTGGCCCCTAAAGTATCGCGATTACCAGTCCTACTACGATGAGGCAGAAATCCTCTACCAGGCTCACGGTCTGCGCGGCGCCGACCCGCTCGAACCTCCGAGCACACTTCCCTATCCATGCCCACCCGTCACCAATGAACCCCGAATCCAGGAAATTCATGATGAGCTGAAGGCAGGCGGCTACCATCCGTTTCCCTGTCCGGTCGGGATCAAGCTGAACGAACAAACCCGCTGGCGCAGCCAATGTATCCGCTGCGACACTTGCGATGGTTTTCCCTGCCTGGTAGAAGCGAAGTCGGACGCGGATAACAATTGTATTCGCCCCATCATCGACCGGCCAACCGTTACCCTCCTTACCGGTGCCTACGTCTCCCGCCTCCTAACGAACGCGACCGGAACCGAGATTACCGGCGTGCAGGTGGAATTCGACGGCGGCAAGCGCCTTGAGATCTACACGGCTTCCATCGTTGTGGTCGCCTGCGGAGCGATCAACTCTGCCGCCCTGCTTCTGCGCAGTGCCAACAGTGCGCACCCCGCCGGGCTCGCAAATAGTTCGGACCTGGTGGGACGGAACTTCATGTTCCATAAGGCCGCCATCGTCCTCTCTATTGGACTTAAGCCGAACCCGAGCAAATACATGAAGACAATCGCGCTGCACGACTTTTACTTTGGCGAAAACGATTATCCGTATCCAATGGGCGGGATCCAGCTGGTCGGCTCATTCAAATGGGAAATGATGAAAGGCGAAGCGCCGCCCCTGACACCGTCCATTGTTTTAAAAACCATGGGATCGCATTCCGTTCCGTGGTGGCTAACGACTGAAGATTTGCCCAGTCACCGAAACCGAGTCCGCTGGATCGACGGTGAAGGCATTCAACTCAATTACACGCCCAATAACGAGAGGCCTTACCGACGCCTGATCAGTCGATGGGAAGAGGTGCTTAAGAAAGTGGATGGCGGGCACACTTACGTCCCGGACGAGTTCTACCTTAAGAAAGCTATTCCTTTGGAAGGAGTCGGTCATCAAAACGGAACCTGCCGGTTCGGACCCAATCCGAAAATTTCGGGTACTGGACGTCAACTGTCGCGCACACGATATCGATAACCTTTACGTCGTAGACGGTTCCTTCTTCCCCTCGTGCGGAGCAGTGAACCCGTCACTCACCATCATCGCGAACGCTCTTCGTGTTGGCGACCACTTGCTCGGGCGGCTGCACTAAACTGGCGATGGCTCAAAGCCGCGAAATCGTCACCATCTATCTGGCTGGCGCCGTTCAGGGTCTGGCGCTGGTCACATTTCCGGCAGCCAGCACGATCTTCACCAGCCCGGCCGCCTACGCTCTTTCGAACACCGAATACGGCGGAATTTTCGTGCCGCAGGCGTTGTCCGCGGTGGCCGCCTCCCTGCTCGGTGGCGGATTGCGCAAACGTCTTGGAACGAGACGCATCTATCTGGCGGGCCTGGTCGCCAATCTGCTCGCGATGAGCACGCTCGTGCTCAGTTCGTTAGTCACACGCCAACACTTCCTGGCCTACGGCGCGCTCCTCTTCGCCACCGCCTGTCTCGGGACCGGCTTCGGTCTCACGGTTCCCGCTCTCAACACCTTTGCCGCCGCCTTCTTTCCCGGGACCATCGACAGCGCCGTGCTCGGACTGAATGCACTCCTGGGATTGGGCACCGCCCTTGCCCCGGCTTTGGTTGCGCTCTTTATTGGTCTCGGATTGTGGTGGGGCCTGCCGCTATTGGCCGCACTCATGCTGGCCGGTGTTCTGTTCGTTAGTCTGTTTCTGCCGTTGCGGGCCGATGAACTTTCCTCCAGCCGGGCCGCCTTGAACAAGAAACATGATATCCCTTCCCTCTTCTGGGTGTTCGCTGCCTTCGTCTTCCTTTACGGCATCTGCGAAACCATGAACGGCAATTGGGCCTCGCTCTACATGAAGGAGAATCTCGGCACCAGCCCGGCCGCCGCGTCTTTTGCCCTAACGATCTTCTGGAGCACGGTCACCGCCGGTCGAATCTTTTTTGCTGCTCTAGCGAAGTGGCTCCCGGCGCGCCTGGTTGGCCGTGTGCTCTCATTCGTTGTCTTGGCCGCCTTCCTCACGCTGGCCTCTCTTCCGAGGACCTCTTCGCTCCCGGGTTTGATCGCTTTTGCTCTGGCCGGATTCGGCTGCTCGACCCTTCTGCCGCTCGCCATTAGTTGTGGCCAGCAGCAGCTCGTCTCCATGAATGCTTCCGTCGCCGCCGGTCTCATCGCTTTCTATGAGATGGGTTACGGTTTGGCCGCCTTCGGGGTCGGTCCTCTCCAACAATGGGCCGGGCTCACCCTGAAAACCATCTACGGCGGTGCCGCCGCCGTTGCCCTTGCCATGGCCGCTCTCTCGTTCGTCCTGACCCGCAAATCTTAAACGGCTGCGCGACCGGAACAGTAATCCCACTCCTGCTCGCTATGAAGTAGGCTTAATAGTGAGGCGCAGCGCTGAGGGCCTGAGGTGCATTAGCCCCCTTGCCGGCAAACGTCCCTGTCGTTAGTCCGTTGCCGCCAAACCCGGTATAGTTAGGATTATTGGTGAAGACACTGACCGGCGTCGGGCCGAGAATTGTCACGATCTTGCCGTTGTTGATAATGACCCAACGGCAAGCTCAAGGTTACGCGTAACGGACAACATCTCGTCATGCAGGCCGATCGTTCAAAAGATTCGACGACCGACGAAGTCATGGCCCTTCGTCATTTTCTCAAGCAATCGGAGCCGTCTGTCGTTCCGGTCGACGCTCAAAATGCCGATTGGCTGCTGGTGATCGATCATCACGAAGCGCGCATCTTTCGATCGAAAGCGCATGGGGAAACCCCGCAGCGAATTCTTCCACATCATACAGAGCATTATCAGCCGTCGCAGAAGTCGCAGGATTTCTCGAAAGGCAAAGAGAAGCCTGATGCAAAGAGTTTCTTTGATCCGTTGGCACAGGCGTTACAGGAAGCCCGGCAAATTCTTATCTTTGGCACCGGCACGGGCACGAGCAATGAGATGGAGCAATTCGTTTCCTGGCTGAAAAGCCATCACCCCGATCTGGCCGAGAAGGTCGTTGGTGCGGTAACCGTGGATGAGCACCACCTCACTGAGGGACAGCTTCTGGCAAAAACGCGCGATTTCTATACGGGCGCTTCTCCTCTTATGCTTGTCTAATTCTCCTGTCCTCTTTCCCGACAGCGAACAACAGATAACCCGCGGCGAGGCCGCGTCTCTCTTTCAGCTTTTCCGTGGTGCCGGCTTTAAATTTCCTGCGCGCCTAACGAACTCCCCCGGACGTTTGCAACGTCGTGACGATATGAACATAACGCGGGTCGCCTCGTAGCGAGGACCACGCCGGGTCGAATTTGAGTTGTCCGTAATCCGGACCACTCGGAACACTCGCCACCAGACTTAACCCTTCGATTGCCGCATCCTTGTCACCAAGCCAGGCGCGGGCCATGGCCAATCGAGTCAGCGCTACCGGCCCGTCTACTGCGTCTTTTTCGATAGGACGCAGTTCGACCGCGCGCTTGCCTTCCGCCAAGGATTCGTCTCTTTCCCCTAAGCCAGCGTTGATCAGACAAAGAATCCCATGGAGCAATCCATTGTCGGGATCGTCGCGGAGCTTCGTCTTGATCTCGTCGCGGGCGGTCTTGAATGCCGCCATCGCTCCCGGGCCATCCGCCCGTGCGCGCGCGATCCTGCCCGCGAAAAAGCTGCGCGGCTGCAGCGAACCGGTGTCATCGATAAGCCCCTGACTCTTACAGCTCTCCAGCGCTGCCTGCGCGGCCTGAGCATCCCCTTGGTACAGGAAAAGGCTGATCCGCGCCGCCGTGGCTGACCCATCGGGATCGTAATCGGCCGGGAGTTGATCGAGGATTTTTTTCGCGCCCGGCAGATTGCCTTTTTCCAGTTCAGTTTCCCCTCGAATCAGCTGCCAGTAATTCGTCTGCGCTGGATTGATGGCGACGGCGCGGTCGAACAATCGCTCTTTATCGTCATACCGGCGAAGCATGTCATACAACACCGAGAGATCGTTCAGGACCTTGAAGTTCCGCGGATCCAGTTCGGCCGCGCGCTGCAGATTCGTTAGACTATCGTTCCATTTTCCCTCGCGCCGATCGATATATCCGGTCAGGGAGCAAACCTCGGCGTTGTTAGGTAGACTCCGCCGGGCGATCGCGAGCTGGTCGCGAGCACGGGCGTAGTCCCTGTGCCCATGGTAAAAAACCAGCGCTTGCGCGAGGTGCGCTTCGCCCAGATCAGGTGCGAGCTGGAGGGCCTGGCGGACGCAGGCTTCGGCCAGCTCCAGCCGAGCCGCGGCATGGTCATAGTCGAACCAATACAAGTTATCGTGTGCGATCGCCGCCCAGCAATAAGCCAGCGCAAACTTTCCATCGCGCGCAATTGCTTCGTCGAGCAGGCGGATGCCACGGAGCAATGTTTCCTTTGCGTTGGTCGTATCCTGCGCGGTCCTGATCAGGTCCTTGGCTTGGAGGAAGAGATCGAACGCCTCCATGTCCCCGGTCGGCCGAGTGGAAATGGCCGCTTTCTCCGCCGGAGAAAGGGTGGCTCGCAGTTGCGTGGCGATGTTTTCTGCGATCTCACTTTGAATCGCGAATACATCCGATGTTTTGCGATCGTAGTGCTCGGCCCAGAGATGCGTGTCTGTGCGACCGTCGATCAATTGCGCCGTGACGCGTATCTCGGTCCCAACCCGACGAACGCTCCCTTCAACGAGATTAGCCACGTCCAGTTCCCGCGCGATTTGCCGAAGGTCGCGTTTGCTTTCGCGGTAACGCATCACCGAGCTGCGACTGATAACCTTCAGCTCGGAAATTTTCGAAAGCGCGGTCAAAATGTCATCCTGGATGCCGTCGGCGAAGTAGGCGTCCTGCTTGTCTTCACTGAAATTTTCAAAGGGCAGCACCGCGATGCTTTTCGCGCTGGCGCCCGCAGGCCCGGGAGCTTGCTGTGCTCTTCGATAAAGCAGCCATCCGCAAAAGATGAGAAGAGCGGCGACAATGAAGGCCCCGCTCCACAAGGCCGGTCTCGCGCGACGCCGACGCGACTGCCGGCGGAATTGCAGCATTCGGCTGGGCAGGTTGGCGTTGCCGAATCCTTCGCCGTGAAGATTGACCACCGACACGACCGCGCCGTGTTTCACTTCTACTTCCCCGAGGTCATGCAGTTTTGAGCGCCAATGCCCATATTGCGAAAGGTCTTCCGCGACTCGTTTGGAGAGCAGGATATGTCCGGCGTCGGCGCAATCCATGATGCGCTGGGCGATGTTGATTCCCGCGCCGGCCACATTGGGCCGGTCGTTCACATCCGGCAGCACATCCACCGGCCCGCTGTGAATGCCCATGCGCACATGAATGTCAGGATGCGCCCGGAGCGCCTCGCAGATTTCGAGCGCGCATTGCACTGGTGCTTCCGGTGTGTTGGAAAACACCAGCGCCATTCCGTCGCCCGTCGGAATGCGGATCAGCTTACCTGCGGACTCGGCTGATCGAAAGTGCGGCGTCTCCCTAACGACGCGAGTCAACTCCGCGACCAACGCCGACTGTTCATTGATCAATCGTGCGGAATATCCCACGATGTCAATGAACAGAACGTGGGCAATCTCCAGTTCCGATGAAGTTTGCAGATCGTCTGCCATGGCCGACCGCCGCCGTTAATGAAATTTCCGGGCGGGCTTAATTCGTAAACGCTTACTGCCGCGTGCCGCTGTCGCTCATCTTTTTCCCGCCACGCTTCTTCTTTTTACTGGCGCTTTTTTTCGCTGCTTTTTTCTTCTTTGCCAAAACCGTTCACCCCCTTCGTTAGGTGTGTCGCCAGAGTGCACGGATCGGCCTCTGCTGGCAAGAAATTATGATGGCGCATCCGGCCGCATCTACTTCACCACCCGAATCATCCAGAAGTCCTCGGAAAGATAGTGACTCATCAAATAGTCGTAGGGCATGGTGAAATATCCTGCCATGCCCCATTTGGCGCCCCAGGAATTGCGGACGATGAAGCGGCGCTGCTTCTCGTCATAACCCACCGCCAGAACAGCGTGGCCGCCTCTGATCTTCTCGTGCTTCGTTGGCATTGGCGCCCGCCCGGTTCGTCTGACTTCCGGCGAATGAAAACTTTCGTAAACCGTGAAGCCGAACACAAACGGGTACCCGGATGCGAGGCACGCTTTCATCTCCGGCAGCGTTCGCCGAATGCGACGGTACCTCTACCGCCGGATGCTTGCGCGCTGCTAGGTAACAATTTCGCGCCGGCTTCTCCCGAAATTTTCTTTGCCGGTACGGCCATATCCCTTCATGACAGACTCCGTGGCGCGCCACCGCCTTGATGCCGTTACGGATCTGCGCGCCGCTGTCGGAATCGATCGAACGCTCAATCGCCCGTTCATTATAGTAGATGAATAGACGCGACGGCCTCAGCGCCTCGGGGTGCGATTGCTTGAGCTTATCGAACTGGATCGCGGCCGCGATGGCGTTCGCCGTGCAGCTGTGTATTCCGCCCTGCTGATAAACCGGCGGACAATCGGATCGCAGATCGACGCCTCTCGGCAATGCGCGCAGCAATTTTGCCGGCGCGTCATAGTGAAGATCGCGATGATCGGGCAGGTCCGGAATCCAGCCATGGAATTGGGGACTGCCCTGCCCAGAGGGGGACGCTTTCCGCTTCCGTTGGCGATGACCTGGCACGGACTTCAACTACCAAAGACACTGGGGACTTGTCGACGCTCGATCGCCTCCGCCCTGGAGAGACGAGTTGGTCTCGTCCGCGCTCGCCAAAACGAACTTACCTTAACCCGCTGTTGCTTCGCATCCGTTACAGCAGTTTGTCAAAACACCGCCGACTATCATACGCGCGCCCACAATAACGATAGATGGAGCCGCATGCGGTTTGATCGGTCTGCGCTCCAACCTGGTCACGCTCCGATCAAACTGGATTGGGCTCGGATAAGGCCTGATGAGACGAGGATCCTATTTAATCCCGGGCTAGCAGAAAGAAGGGGCTAACGAGGGTCGAGCGTTAAAACAAGATCATCCCGGACGAGCGGCAGTTTCGGCGGGAATGATTCCTTGAGCTATTGAAGGTTCTACTCTGCGTTACTAATTAGACACGCAACGCTGAACGCGTCTGCGCCAGTGCTCCAACGCGGCTGTCACGCAATTTGATCCGCACAAGATCCTCTTGCGCTTGCTCACTACTGTGCCGGGACCGGATAAACTGACCGTCCCTTAACCTGCGGGGCTAACTTATCCCAGACGAGTTTTATTCTTCCGTTTTGTGAACGCATGCGCTTTACAGATTTGCACGATCAACATACCAGTGGCAATCGCACCGACGGCCCAGGTGGAGGGTTCGGGCACGGCCGCTGGGACTTCTACGTCGATATATGTCGGGTAAGTCACTGAGACGAGCGAGGCGTTGATGGTGGCACCTGTGATAGCGTTGTATTCGCCAATCACGCTGCTGCCTTGGCTCGCGACATAGAGATTCCCTCCAGACACTGCGACGCCAAATGGTTGGTTATTCAATCCTGAGACGAGCGAAGGGTTAACGGTGGCACCTGTGGTGGCGTTGTATTCGCCAATCACGTTGCCGTTCGTGACAAAGATATTTCCTCCTGAGACCGCGAGGCCAAACGGGCCACCACCCAGGCCTGTGACCAGCGAGGCGTTAACGATTGCGCCCGAGGTGGTGTATTCGCCAATCGTGCCGCTGCCGCGGTTCGCGACATAGAGATTTCCTCCTGAGACCGCGAGGCCATACGGGCTACTCAACCCTGAGACGAGCGAGGCGTTGACCGTTGCGCCCGAAGTGGTGTATTCGCCGATCGCACCAGTACCTTGGTTCACGACAAAGATATCTCCTCCAGAGACCGCGAGGCCCTGCGGGCTACTCAACCCAGAGACGAGCGTGGCGTTAACCGTTGCGCCCGAAGTGGTGTATTCGCCGATCGTGGTGCCGCGCGCGACAAAAATATTTCCGCCAGAGACCGCGAGGCCAGCTGGGTTACTCCCTGAGACGAGCGGTTCTTGGATCGTCGCACCTGTGGTGGCGTTGTATTCGCCAACCCCGGAGTAGTTCGACACAAAAATTTGCCCGGAAGCCTGTTTTCCGGCTGCCAGCAGGAGCAGGCTGGAGATGACTAACAGAAAGGCGGGTGTTGTGTTGAGCAGACGGTGCTGATGTATGCGCTTCATTTAATCTTCTTTCAAGGTTTGTAGGTGAGGTTGTATTCCGTCCGTGGCGACGTGGACGTTTCTGATGGTGGCTTCTTTTGCCGCCTAAAGCTTCCATTCCGACTGAAAGAAGCGCGTGCCCCCGTGGAAGCGCGATGCTTAAAGAAAGAGGTGGGACGCCGGAGGTGACGGCCAGCGTAGGGATCCGAGTCCTAAAAGCGAGATAATTCGCTAACTAATTCTAGCCAGCCTAACTAACCTCTCCAGTCGCAGCGACTTACAGCTCGTGTAAAGGCGGAGGAAACGTTTCGGGACAATCGACCGCAGCGCACATCATTCGACAGACTCACACCGAGACAGGCATACCTCTTCCAGTGCAACGCTGTCGGCACCGCCGGCACGAGCGACTGGAGCAATGCCGGGAGCTTGATGGTGATCTAGGCCGTCGCAGATCTGCGACGCGCCGGACGTCGGCAGCCGGAGGTCAGTCGTCAGAAACAAAAATGCGCGTCGAGTGATCAAGGGCGCGCTTTTGTTTGAACCTCAGCCGGACCACGACGGGTTCAAATCGGAAAGAAATCGGGGTAGTATACTGAGAATCATGAAGATCATTGCAGGTGCCGCCTTGATTGCCCTCACTCTCGTCCCCGGAGCCGTCTCGAGCGCCGATCTCCCGGACATCAACCTAACGATCAAGGATCTGACTCCGCGCTTTCTCAAATTCTATGATGAAGCCGTCAAAGAAAACGCATCGCCTGATCGACGCTGGGAGCTTTGGAAGAGGGATTACGATTTCGCCGCCGTCCCGCCCACCGCTGAAGGCGAACAAATGGCGAGAAAGATTCTGGAGGACGCCTGGCCGAAATATCCGGCCGTGCTCGATCGGATTCGCGGTGGCGCCGCCAGCCTTACTCCCGACCCGCACGAGACCGCGAGAAAGATTGCGGACCTTCTCCGACCTGAACGCCCGGTGAATATAACGCTTCTGGTTTATGTCGGCGGACTTGAAGGCAACGCGTTCACCGCCGCGCAGGGCGGGAAGATCACCGTCGCCCTGCCAATCGAAGACGACACCGATTCTCGCGCGCTGCGCATGACGCACGAGCTAACGCACGGGATCCACATATCGATGGGAAGTTTTTCAGGTGGCTGGATTCGAACCATCGGGACAACTGTCCTCACCGAGGGCCTCGCCATGCGCGTTACGCAAAAGCTTCTGCCCGGTCACGACGAATCGTATTATGTGGAGGCACGCCCCGGGTGGTTCGATGAAGCCAGCAAGAAGCGAAATGAAATCCTGCGCGATGTCAAAAGCGTGCTCGACTCGGACAAGTCTGAAGATGTGATGCGTTTCACCATGGGCAAGGGTCCCAGCGGTCTGGACCGTGAAGCGTATTACGCCGGCTGGCTCGCCGTCGGCTACTGGCTCGACCACGGGATGACATTTGCCGCGATCGCGCGAATTCCCGAATCCGAAATGCCCAAGCGGGTGAACGAGGTAATTCAAAAGCTGCTCGATCAGGCAATACCGGGAACCTGATGGCGATCTGAGGGTTCGCTTGAACGATCCGACGGGTGACAGACCGTCGGTTACAGGCAGGCGAACTAACGAACGACTCGCAGCCGAGCCGACTGCATCTCATTAGGGTTTTCCGGTTGTTCGGCTACGCCGCGACGGTGTGCGTTTTGGGACGTCATGCTCGAGCCACTGCTGGATGGGCTTGTCCCTCACGACGAATCGGAAGCCCTGCGCCGCAGCCGCATCTTTTGTCCGCTGTTCATCGAGGTCGCCGTACGGGACGTTGTGCGGGACCGACTTTGTCCCGCCTTCTTCAATCGTCGTGAAGTGGAGTTGATCGCCCTCGCGCCAGTAGTCCGCTACGGTGTAGGTGGTCCCATCTTTGAGCACGAGCTGCGGGTGAGCCGGCGAGGAACTGCCGACATACACATAGGTGGGCGATGTCGGGATGAATTCCGCGACGGAACTCGGGACGACATAAGGAACCGGATACGGGTATGGAACCAGCACCGGTGATTGAAGGCACAACGGCGGATGCCAGTGATGAAACCAGATCACTCTTACCCGTGGCCGTGGCATTGGTCGCGGAGCGACATGCGCCTGCGGGAAGACTGTTCCATTCGAAATGAGCAGTGCGAAAATCGCGCAACAAATCGTAGACCGCATGTGACATCCCTCCCGGGAAAACATCTAACTAAATTAACACTGTCGCCGTCACTCAGCTACCGCGCATCCTGGCCAGCTCGGGACGAATACAGGCCCACGGTGTCCGGCGAGTGAAGAGGACCATCGGCGGGAATTCCGCGCAATTGTCTGTAAACAGACTAGAGTTGAGCACGCATCCTCTCTTTAAGCTTTGTCGCAAAAGACAATGTATCGACCGCTTCGGCCGATCATCGCCGTGATTGACCAACTCGATGCGGTCTTCGCCAAGTTCCGGGAAGCGGAAACGAATCTCCTGCGCGAGCTTCAGCGGAAACGGCAGGAGTTCTATTATGAAGTCCACAAAGGGAAGGTCCACTTCACAGAGGCAGCGAAGGCGCACCAAAAAAACTTTCTGAAACGCCTGGTCCGCTTTCTGCGCGATTCGAACCTGCTGGTTCTTCTCACTACGCCGATCATTTGGTTCTGTTTGTTCCCGGTCGTTTTTCTCGACCTCGTCATCACCATTTATCAGACGATCTGTTTTCCGATTTACGGCATTCCGAAAGCCAGGCGATCAGATTTTATTTTGTTCGATCGTCAGCGGCTGGCGTATCTCAATCTGATCGAGAAAATGAACTGCCAGTATTGCGCTTATGCCAACGGCGTTTTCGCTTACACGACGGAGATCGCGGCCCGGACGGAACAGTATTGGTGTCCCATCAAACATGCGCTCCGGATGAAGGGAGTGCACAGTCGTTACCAACATTTCTTCGATTACGGCGATGCCGAAGGATATCGGCGCGGAATCGAACAAGTCCGGCGCGACTTCAAGGATCTGGAAGGACCCTGACAACGTTCATCCCGCGTCCCGCTGCGTCTCAGAACCCTGGGGAGGGCCGAGAACGGCGACAGAGATATTACCAGCAACGTGCGGAGGGAAGGAGCTCACGACAGAAATCGCCGAACACGCTGGGAGAAGCGATGAGAAACCACTCATCCGCCGTCCGGATGCCCACCTCCGCGCTTTTTGCGCTCTCTACGTTAAAATTCCGTCAGCCTGCCGCAAGGGCCTTCGCCTGAAGCTTTTTGCCCCACTCGTCACGCAAGACTTTCATCTCGGCTTTGAGAGCGGTGATGCGCGGCGCGACGCCCTTATATTTCTTCGTGATCCCATTAACGGTTCGGTCGACAACGCCCTGTCCGACAAGGCCCTGGAGCTTTTCGTAAACCCGCAGCCGCAACATCTCTTCCCCGCCGCTGGCGGCATTTCGTGCCCGAAGATTAAGCAGGATCAGATCGAACAAGGGCTTGAATTCGAAGGAGGCCTTTGACGAAAGTACGGCCACCAGTTCCTCGGTTACATTGTCGGGCATCCTACGTGAGAAAGACGCCCCAGCGGGTTTAGACATCGCAGACTATAGGCTGGATTCTAGTTTTCACAACGTCCAGCACTTATCCCAATCCGTTTTAGAGGATTGGGAGGGTGAGTGGTGGCGCAGAGGTATCCATTTCACACAACGTCCAGCACTTATCCCGATCCGTCTTAGAGGGTTGGGAGGGTCAGTGATGGGGACAGGCTTCCGGATCCTTTTTTTCCCTGCGCCTGATTCGGGCCGACGATGCGAACTAGGAGCGTGAAGCTCTTTTCTAAGAAGGCGCGGCCGGGACCTGAAAGGGCGCGCAGAAAGTTCCTGCGCTATTTTCCGGGCGGATTCCGCGACGAGACCTATATCGAATGGGAACGCGGCTACAAATGGGTCGTCCACCAGCGATGGGAGGAAGCGCTGGATCGCGGCAACTTCAGGACGCTGTTGGCACAACGACAATATTCCGAGATTGCGGCTCGCGCGGTCCGCATCGAACAGCAGGCCCGGCATAGCATGCTTTTTTCCTTCGAGAAGATGGCCCTACGCGATGCAGTGAAATCGCCGGCGGGCGCGAAGGCGTTCGCCATCGGCCTTTACGAATTTCTGCATGGCCGAGGCAATGACGAGACACGGTTCCGCGCCTGGATCGAAACAGTGGCCGCGCTTCCGCGAAAACAAACGCGTGTCCTGACCTGGCCGTTAGTCACGGTCTGGGGTTTTATTGCCCAACCGGAGAAGCATTTCTTTCTCAAGCCTAACGTCACGAAAATCGCGGCGCAGAGATACGAATTTGATTTCAAATATCAGCCGACCCCTAACTGGGCCACCTACGCGAACCTGCTTCAGTTCGCCGAAACAGTGCGACGCGATCTGCGCGATCTTCGTCCGCGGGACATGATTGACCTGCAATCATTCCTCTGGGTGCAAGGATCCGATGAATATCCCTAGTGGAGTGTGATAACTCCACTCTGGCAGAGCCGGCAACAAACGGATCGCAACCGACACGATTGCTGTCGCCACAGAACGAGCGCGCCGTTTCGAAGAAAAAATTTTACTGCGGAAAGTTGTTAAGGTGAGGGCGACGGCGCGCTCTGCAGGAGCTCGAGCTCGTGCCAGCGGGCGTAGAGATGGGCGACCTTGTCACGTGCCGACTTGAGTTGTGTTTCCAAATCGGAAATTTCCGCGCGCGGTTTGGCATAAAAATCCGGCGCCGAAAAGGTGGCTTCCAAATCTGACACCACTGTCTCGGCAGCGAGAATGTTCGCCTCCATAGATTCCCATTCGCGTTCTTCCTTCCACTTCAACTTGCGCGGCTTATCCGAGGCGGACTGAGATTTGACGTCTGCTTGCCGCGCTGGAGAGGGACGAAGTCGCGACGGCTGACCTCTGACTGATTCGGGACTCGAGATCGTTGCCGCACTCGCGCGCCTCTCCAGATAGTAATCATAATTGCCGACGTCGTATGTGACCCGGCCATCGCCTTCAAAGGCGAGAATTGAAGTGCACACGCGATTCAGAAAATAGCGATCGTGACTAACGACGATGACACAACCGCCAAAGGCGACGAGCGCTTCCTCGAGCAGACGCAAGGTGCCAAGGTCGAGATCGTTGGTCGGTTCGTCGAGCATGAGAACGTTGCCGCCGCGCTTCAGAATTTTCGCGAGCAAAACCCGGCTGCGTTCGCCTCCGCTCAGGTGGGAGATTTTGGTGTTGATCCGGTCTTCGCTGAAAAGAAACCGCCGCAGGTAAGCTCGCAGCGTGATGCTTTGTTCCCCGAGGGTGACATGCTCTCCGCCCGTCCCGACTTCTTCCCAGACCGTCTTTTGATCGTTCAACAGAAGACGATTTTGATCGACGTAATTGATCTGCGTCCGCGCACCGATTTCGACTTCACCGTGCGTCACCGGCAATTCCTGCAAGATCACTTTAAGGAGCGATGATTTCCCAAGCCCGTTGCGACCGACCACTCCCAGGCGTTCTCCTGCCGTGAGTTTGAGATTCAGGTTTTCGAAAAGAGTCCGGCCACCCAGCTCCACGCTGACCTCGCGTAACTCAATAATCCGATTGGCCAGCTTCGGCGGCGTGGGAATAATCAACTCGACGTCGAGCTCCGCCTCCGGAGCTTCCTGTGCGGCGGCCTCAAAATATCGTTCCACCCGATCGACCGACTTCGTCCGGCGGGCGCGTGGAGCTTTGCGAACCCATTGAAGTTCACGCTTCAAAAATCTCTGCCGCTTGTGCTCCTGCATTTCTTCGACGGATTTTCGCTGCACACGCGCGAGGAGATAATCGGTGTAGTTGCCGTCGTAGCTGACAAACTGGCCCCGTGAAAGCTCAACGATTCGGGTGGCGACGCGATCGAGGAAATAGCGATCGTGCGTCACGAAGAGACAGGTGCCGGCATAACGAGCGAGAAAATCTTCCAGCCATTCGATCGAACCGGTATCGAGATGATTAGTCGGCTCGTCGAGAATCAGAAAATCGGGACGGGCCAGGAGAGCCCGGCAAAGTGCGACTCGCCGTTTTTCTCCGCCGGAAAGAGTGCCGACAACGCGGTCCGGTTCCGGAGCGTGCAAATTTGTAATGAGCGATTTGGTCCGGTGTTCCAGATTCCAGCCGTCGGCTTGCGTGATCTGGTCGAGCAGGCTGGCGCTGAGCGCGCTGTCGGAGCTCTCGTACTCGGCGATGAGATCGAGGATCCTCTGGGCGCCGCTCAGAATATTTGCGTGCACCGTGGCGGTATCGTCGAGTTCGGAAACCTGCGGCATGTATCCGGTCACCAGATCGCGCCGACTGGTGAACTCGCCGGAATCAGGCTCGTTCACGCCCGCGGCAATCCGGAGGAAGGTCGATTTACCGGAGCCGTTGCGGCCGACCAGCCCGATGTGTTCCCCCTCGTTGAAGGCGATGGTGGCGCCCTCGAGCACAATCTGGGTGCCGTATTTAACGGAGAGATTGTTCGCACTGGCAATGATTGCTGGTGTCTCGGCCATCGGGACCCGGAAGGTCGGACGCTCAGCCCGCCTCTGCAAGGCTTGTGGCCAGCGGATGATCTAATCCCGGAAAAATCATAATTAGGAGAAACCCGTCTCGCGGAGTAGACTGTGAGTCCGCTGGATTCTTGTTCGCTCGGCTCGCGTTCATCGGCCCACGGTGGGTTGTCCGCCTCTTACTTATATATATATGAACGCAAATCTTCTCGCTCTCGCACACAGTGTCGTTACGGACGACAAATTGCTCATCAACATGGTCCGCCTTCGGGTGCGCCAATTATCGGTCGGTCATCGACCGCTGGTTCTGACGCCGCCGGGGATGTTATCGGCCGACGTGGCTCTTTCGGAGATCGCGGCCGGCAAAATCGTCAGCGAAGTCGGCACGCTCGCCGACGCGCAGGCGGCCAGCCGACCGCCAACCATTCTCGCATTTCCGAATGGCAAAGCGACTGGCATCGCCGCGTAGCATCCTTGCATTCCATGACGAACCTCTCTCCGCAATCAGGCGAGATCCTTGACGCCGGCCAATATCGCCGCGCGCATCGCGGGAAGTTGATGACCATCAATCGCGAGAACGGCCGTAAACTTTCCTACGACGACTTCTTTTACTTCGACGACGTCGGCACTCACCCGAGCGGCCTCATGGTTACGGGTATCTTCTCCGATAAGACTCGCCGGCACATGCAGGCCACGATTGTCAGAGACACGACCGAAGCGGAAATGGAAGAGCATCAGTCTCTGACCGCACTTTCTCTTAGCCACTAGGCCTCACATCGCGGTTCTAAATCTCTCGCGATCAAAATATCTGATGCCAACTTACGTTTACGAAACGACCGACACGAGTCGTCCGGCTCGCCGGTTTGAGGTGACGCAAAGTATTCGTGCCGCTCCACTAACGGTCGATCCGACAAATGGCGAACCCGTTAGGCGTATTATCTCGGGAGGGCTCGCCCCTCTTGTGCGTGGACGTTCGACCGGCCCGTGCGTCGGCTCCGTCGGATCGCACTCTCCGCTTCCGTTTTAGTCTGGCTCATTCCCGGCTCAGGCTTTTCTGATTGAAATTTTATTGCTGAAAGGTCGCGGCTGATTTCTCGGGAATCCTGCTGGTTTCAACAGTCGAGTTCGTGTTGGAATCGCTGCGCAGAATCCAGCAATCGCCCAAGGTCGAGCAATAACAGATCTCCACTCCCACACGGCTGCGCGCCTTGTTCAGGGTCGCCCAGAGTTCGCCGCCCTTTTCGAATCTGAGTTCACTGCTGTCGGAATCGTGTGGCACCAGGATATCCATGGCTTCGCCAGCCTTCAGAACGTGACCACTCATGGTGCTTTCGGAAAATTTATAGTGCGCCGGCCCAGCGAGTTTTTGAAGCGCTTCCTGCCAGTTAGGCACGGGCTGACCGTCTACGGTCACAATGACATGACGAATGATGGCCGGGCCAATTCCCTTGTTTTCAAGGGTGAACCTGATCATCGGTTCGTTACTGGTATCGTACTCCAGGATTGGCCAGACCATTGCGCGCACCTGCTGGCGCTGCACATAGGCGGTGTAACCGGAAACGAACAGCGCCGAAAGGCCAATGAGGGTCACGATAATTGTCTCGTAGCGAATGACTCTCGCTTCCCTGTTTGCCAGCACGGAAATGATGCTAATTCTGCAGCCCCAAAATCCAAGCAATTCCCTCGGATGGTTCCACTCCCGAAAAAGCTGTCAGATCCCGAACGATTCTGCTAAGACGTCACTAAGGGACGCCTATGAATCGCGCACTCTTTTTTTGCTTACTTGCAACGGCACTTCTGACCGGCGGGTCTGCTTCGGCGCAGATTAATATCGTCAATATTGCCAATGGCGACGTCGCCGGCCTGAAGACGGCGATTACCGCGGCCAACAGCAATGGCAAAGACGACATCATCAACCTCGCCACCAACGGTACCTATACGCTAACAACAGTCGATAACGTGACCACCGGCGCGACCGGCCTCCCTGTCATTGGCTCCGATAGCGGCCACAGCGTGACCATTCACGGGCACGGCTCGACACTGACTCGCGGTGGCTCCACGCCTTTCCGAATTTTCCAGATGGCCGCGAGCAGTAACGTATTCATTGATAGCCTAACGATCAGTAATGCCTTGATCGCTAATTTCGGTCCGGGCAACGCACTTGGCGCAGCGATTCTAAATATCGGTGGCACTCTCACTCTGACCACCTGCGTCTTCAGCTCTAACAGCGTCCAGGGTCAAAACGGTGGCGACGGCATTTCTAGTGAGCCGAACGGAAACAATGGCGACAGCGCTGCGGGCGGCGCGATTTACGACACCGGGGCACTGACTCTGACCGGATGCTCTTTCACCAATAATTCGGCCGTCGGTGGCAAAGGTGGCAATGGCTTCGGCGCGAGTGGCACCCCCGGAACTGGCGGCCAGGGATCAGGAGGCGCGATCTACGGTCCGCCGACCGTCACGTCCTGCACATTTACCAGCAACACTGCGACGGGCGGCAACGGCGGGACTTCTGCGATCGGGCTTGGCTTCGGCGGGTCCGCAGCCGGCGGCGCCATCTACAGCGGAGCCGTTGTTTCAAGAAGCACTTTCACGAACAACTCGGCCACGCCGGGATCGGGCTCCGCAGGCGGCGCCTTCGACCCGCCCCCCCACAGCTACGGCGGAGCGCTCGACTTCATCGGCACAATTTCCGAAAGCACCTTTATCAACAATAGCGCCCAGGAAGGTGGCGCGCTTTTTGTCAAAGCACAGTTTCTTGCGTCTCCTGGCACCGTGACCGGCGGCGTGAGCGGCTGCTTCTTTCAAAACAACACCGCTTCCATCGCCGGCGGCGTAGCTGTTGTGAGCACCGAACAAGACGGCATACTCGGCGACTATATCGGCCTGCTGTCGATGACCGATTGTACCGTCAGCGCCTGCAGCGCGCCGCACGGCGCCGTGGTCTCTCTGGATGACGGCACCAATAATGGCCTCGGCCAGGCTTCACTCGTTAACTGCACTCTCGACGGAAACAATTCATCCGCCAGCGGAGCCGGCAGTCTCGAAAACGGCGTTGGCCTAACCAACTCGATCCTCAAGACCGGTAGCACCGGGGCCAACGTCGCCAGCAACGGCATCACTTCGCACGGGCACAATATCAGCAACGACAACGCCGCCGGACTTCTGACCGCCGCGGGTGACCTGCCCAATACCGACCCGCAGTTTATTTCCGACACGCCGCAGGATAACGGCGGACCCACCAAAACCATCGGCATCGGTCTGTTCGGGGTCGGCCCTGCGATCAACACCGGCGACGACGGCGCCGCGCCACACCGCGATCAACGCGGTTATTTCCGGACCGGCCGAAGCGACATTGGGGCCTACGAATATTTCGGAGGCCTCGTCGGCTCGAGCAGCATCGCGCGTAATGGAAACGACGCCATCATCAGCGCCGAAGTCGTTTACGGTCACAGTTACCAACTGGAGCGAAAATTGAACCTAACGGATTCCAACTGGACTCCGATCGGCAACGAGTTCGCCGCCATTGGTAACGATATCGAATCCGCCACAGCTTCAGGCGATATCAGCCTCGGCCGCGCCTTCTATCACATCCGGTTCACGAACTAACGCCGCTCCGCTCCTCCGCGTAATCTGCGGTCAATTCCCAAAAGGCTTCATGGACGTCGAAGAACAGCCGCAACCCGACAATTTCGTCCTTGGCGAAATTCAGGTTTTGCTGTCGGAGAAGCGAACTTCTCTGGCGACCTTGAGGACCGGAATCGCGGTGTTCGCACTACCTCTTTCCGTTTTGAGCCTGCTGATCGCGACTTCGCACTATTATAACTTCGCGAAAGTCATGCCTCTGCTCGCGCCATTGTTAGCTCTCAATCTCGCGTTAGTCGGAGTCGGCACATGGCTGGTTTATCGTTCGCTCAAGCATCTGCACTATTACGATAAACGGGTTCGCGAACTCACCAGCAAATACCGGACGCTGGCTGACTTTGTGGACTAGCCGCGGGCGATTTCTCGCGCCCTTGCTACGGCCAGTAAAGCGGCCGATCTCCCGTTTCCCATTTCGGGCTTCCTGCCTCTGGCGACAGCCGCACCCTTTTCGATTTCGGATTTCGGATTAAATGTTCTGTTCATGACTGTGCCGTTAGCAGCCACCGGCATCCGCTCTCAACCGCAGGGGAGCAGTGCTGAACATTGTTAAACCAACCTCCCTCCCCATGCGCCCGTTTGTTTTTCCGATCCTCTTTCTTTTCGCGCGCATTCTCGCGGCTCAGCAAACCCCCACCCCGTTGACATCGCCGGCAGGCACAACACCTCCGACAGTCTCTCTTGACCCATGGCTTGGTTCGCCATCTCTTTGGGAAACATCGACCACACGCTTTCCCGAAGCGCACGCCTTCGGTCTCCGCTGGGTCTCGGCCGCTCACGATGCAGCCCGCGCGAGTTCGCGCGCACTACGCCTTGGCGATCTTTCAGTGGCCGAAGTAATCGCACGATTTTCACCTGAAAATACGAACGCGGGGGCATCCGGTAGCACTTCCCTAACGAACGGCGGGAACCTTACCGCGGTGCAAATCTCAATCTACAACCGGGGCGATTCCGGAGATCTTGACAAGAAGGCGTTCGACGCGCTGGTCGATCGCAGCAAAGCGGCGCTGAACGCGCTTACCCATGTGGCTCCGCTGGAACGCGGAACGGACAACGCCAGCGCAGTGCAGAGTCGCGGACTCGTCTGGGCGACCTCGGTAAGTCGTTTCCTGCTCGAATGGAGTGAAACCGCTGCGAGCATCACGCAAGGTCTCCCGTATCGGGCCGAGTTCATCCGCTTGCGCGTGACTCCGTTAGGCACCCAACCAAGGAGTTTTGTCGATCAGGTCCGCACACAATCGACACTTGCCGCCGGCGCCGCCCAGTCGAAAACGGTGCGCGCAGCCGACCTTCCCGCCCGGGTCACGAAAGAAACGGACGGAGGGGAGTGGATTCCGAATATCCCCATGGTTAACCAGGGGCGGAAGGGATACTGCGTTACCGCCGCCACCGAAAGAGTTCTGCGTTATTACGGAGTTGAGGTCGACCAGAATGAGCTGGCGGAAATCGCCAACTCGGACGCGCGCGCCGGGACCGACCCGGAAGTCATGCTCACGGCCTTGAAGAAATTGGCCAGCCGATTCCGGGTGCAGGTTGCGACGGAATATCGACTGACTTATCCGGATTTTTTGCGCGAGGTGAACGATTATAACCGTGTCGCCAGGAGCGCTCCCAAATCGCTGGACGCTAAATTAATCGAGCAACAATACGGTCTCGGGAGTTATCCGGCGGTTTGTCGGCAGATGAACGGCGAACTGCTGGAGGAAGCGAAAACCAGGCTCAACCCCGCCTACATGACGACGTTCGAACAGAACGTCCGCAGATATATTGAGCGCGGCATCCCTCTGCTCTGGTCGGTCCAGCTGGGTTTGTTGCCCGAAGAAAAACTGAGCCAAAACGCGCGTGGCGGACACATGCGCCTGATCGTCGGATTTAATGGGCGGACACGGGAGATCTATTACTCCGATACCTGGGGGCTGGGACACGAGCTCAAGAAGATGCCGTTAACGAACGCCTGGACCATCACTGACGGTGTCTTCACTCTGGAACCGCCCTAACGACCTGAAAATCGAGGGAGCCCGATGGAATCGGCAGTTGATACTTCTTCGTTAAGGGTTGAGAGCACTGGGACATGCGCAAGAAGGATTCGGACGGTTCACGTCATCCCAGGCTTCTCGTACTGGTTGATGAATCGAATGTCGGGAGCTCGGTGCGGACAGCGGGTCGAGGCCTCGACTGGTTGCTCCTGCGCAGTTTTTTCGCCGGCCCGCAGTCGGGACGCGAGCTGATCGAGATGGTGGTTTATGCCGGGTTGCCGCCGCCGATTCCGCTCTGGCAGGAGGAGCGTGACAAAAAGAATAAGTTCGTTCATTGGCTGCGCTCAAACGGGTTCCTGGTCGTGACCAAGGACGGAGCACCGGCCGAAGAAGGCCATTACAAGGCGAACGTGGATGTGATGATGGCGATCGACGCGCTTGAGCTTGCAGGCGAAATGCAACCGGATGTTGTCATCCTGGTGACAGGCGACGCCGATTTTGCTTATCTTGCAACTCAGCTGCGCCGTCGCGGGATCCGCGTTGAGGTCGCTTCCGTGGAGGCGAACCTGAGCGGCCTTCTAAAAGCCGCGGCGAATTCCGTGATCGATTTGGCGCCCTTGTTCCGAACGTTCGAGTTAAAGAACATTCCGGATGCGACCTCATCGTCGCCTCGCAGAAAACGGACGTAGGAGCGAACGACCGACGGTCAAGATCTTGCACTTCGCGCCGTCAAAATCTTCTGCCAAAGGGCTTTATGCGCTCTCTTTTACCCACACGCGCTTGGATGCATAGAGACGAGAATCGTCTCTGAACGCGTAAAATGATAACGACGTAATTTCCGCTCGACAGAATACCGTTCTTCCGGAGAAAGTCGGCAAGGAGAACATATATGAAGTCTGTACTTAACCGAACGATCCTTATTGCCGCCGTTGCGGCTCTCACTTTATCAAGCGCATCCGCGACCAACTTTTTCTGGACGGGAACGACCAGCACCGATTGGTCCAATGGAGCGAACTGGACGCCCGGCGGCGGCCCGCCGACATCCAGCGATAACGCCTTTCTTAATACCACGACACCTCGTCTCACGGTCATCGACGCCAATTCGGCCAATGCTCGCCGAGTCGACATCGGCGAGAGTCTCGGGGATACGGGCGAACTGCATATCATCAATGGTGGCAGCCTGACAGTCAGTGCCAGCGCTCCGTTTCAGATCGGCGTCAGCGGAGACGGGACCCTTATTATTCGCGATAACTCCACTGCCTTTGCCGATCAAAACATCTCCATGGGCGTGAACCAAACCGGAGCCGCCACTGTTACCGTGCGGGACACCGGAATTCTGGCTGCTTTCGGAGTGATGATCGTCGGCGACCAGGGCAGCGCGAACGTCACCATCCGTGACCGCGCTACCGTCGGTTCAATCTTTGGCGACACCATCGTCGGCAATCAGGCAGGTGGAGTGGGCAATGTTGATGTGACGTCACGAGGTATTTTTGGCATCGGCGGCGTCGGCAGCTTTTCGAACGTCATCATCGGCAACGACGGCACCGGAACAGTCACGGTCCATGACGGAGGATTCCTCGACGCCGGCGGATCGATCAAAATTGGCGAAGGCTCCATGGGCGTTGGGACCGTGATTTTGCGCGGAGAAGATTCGACCGGCACCCCTTCCGAGTTGAATGCCGGCGCTCTCGGTGGCGCAGTTCTGGACGTCGGCGGAGCCGGAACAGGGACCCTCGAAATTCATAACGGCGCCCTAGCCACGGCCCAAAACATACATGTCGGCCGGGACGCCGGCTCCGTTGGTGACGTGCTGGTCGAAGGCGTCGGTCCGGTTTCCGGCAACTCTTCCGAACTTCACGCGACTAACGACCTCTCGATCGGCGGTATTCAGGGCGGACCGGGCGGCCAGGGTACCGTCACGATCAAAAACCACGGTGTCGTCCAGGTGGACAACAATATGTTCGTCTGGAACGGGACCCGTGACCGCGGAACGCTAGCGGTCGATTCGACCTATACCTTGAATGTTACTTCTACTCTTTCCTTTGATGGCGGCCGTTTGCGGTTCCTCGGTGATGGCGTCGACTTCATCAATAACGTTAACCTCGATAACTTCCCCGGCCCGGATGAGAACGGAATGCAGGTCGTCGTTACCGCCGGCAACACCGGAACGCTCAGCGGCGTGCTCTCGGGCAATGGTCAACTCATTAAAGACGGCAACGGCTCGCTGATTCTGAACAATCTCGGCAACACCTATACGGGCGGGACCAACATCAACAATGGCACCCTCATTGTCGGTAACGGGGGCATCGTCCTTGCCAGCGTCTTTGGTGGCGGTGACGTGAACCTCAACGGGGACATTAACACTCGCTTGCGAACCCCGGAGGGAACCCCTCTCTTCTATCTCATCTTCGGTAATTTCAACGACAACAGTGGCCAGCTCTACACTCAAGTGGGTGGCACCGGCTTTAGTCAACACGACCTCATGGGCGTTTTCGGCACTGCGAATCTTGATCCAGCCAATAGCCACCTGTTCGTCCACCGCATTAATGGTTACAACCCGAACAATGGCGACACGGTTGAAATCATTGGCACCCTTGGCGGCGTGAACGGTCAGTTCTCCGACGCGCCCCCGAACGCGCCCGCCCCTAACGACTTTTTGGGTTTAATCCAGCCTTTCGCGGTTTATCTGCCCGCGGAAGTCGATCTGCGATTTGGTTTTGCGGCCACCTTTGCTTCTATCGCCAAGACGCCTAACCAGATTGCCACTGCCGAGGCTCTGGACGACGCGGTGGCGGCAGGCTGCATCGTTCCGGCGACCAACCTGCTGGGTAACCTGCCCATCAATTCGCTGCGCCACGTTTACGATCTGATTGCTCCCGAAGAGTTGGCTTCCATGTATGAAGCCAGCTTTGCCCAGAGCATGGTCAATTCGCTTAACCTGCAGCATCGCATGGACGATATCCGCTGGGGCTCCACCGGCTTCTGCGCCGATGGCTTCGTCATCCAGGACAACCACGGTTACACCAAGAACGACGGCAAGAGTGTGAGCGACAAGAACATGGTCGAGCAGACCGCTCCGCCCAACTATCGCTGGGGCGGCTTTATCACCGGCACCGGTGAGCTCACCAAAACGGGCGAAGAGAGCCTCAACGACCCCGGCGCCGCTGGCTATCAACTCAATGAGGCTGGCTTCACCATGGGTGTGGATTACCGGGTGACAGATCACTGGGCCATTGGCTTGAGTGGCGCTTACTCTCACACCACCGGGCAACTGGTCGACAACGGCCGCTTGAACACCGACGGAGGCAAGATGGGCCTCTACACCACCTGGGGCAACAACGGCTTCTACGTCGACGCCGCTGCCAGTGGCGGTTGGAACCAGTATGACACTCGGCGCTCGGCTTACCTGGGCCAGGAGACGGGCTCCACTGATGGAGCGGAGTTTAACGGCATGGTCGCCGCCGGTTACGATTGGAAGAAGGGTTGCTGGAGCTTTGGGCCGACCGCTTCCTTTGAATACACCTATGTCGAGTTTAACTCCTTTACCGAGAGTGACACTTCGCTCATCCCGCTGCACTTCCCTGATCAGAACCAGGAAGCTTACCGCACCAACCTGGGCTTCCGCGTAGCGCACGAGCAGGTGATGAAGCCCGGTGAAGGTCTCACCGTGGTGCCCGAACTGCGCGCCGCCTGGAGACACGACTTTGGTCCAAGCGCTTACGCGATTGATTCCAACTTCGTGGGCTGCAACGACATCTTCACGGTGCACGGCCCCTGGATCGGACGTGACAGCGCGGTGGTCGATCTCGGTCTGACCGCTTACTGCACCCCGGGTCTCTCGGCCTACGTCTTCTATGACGGCCAGTTCGGTCGCGACAACTACAACAACAACGCCATCAGTGGCGGCTTCAGAGTCGCGTTCTAAGAACGGACAGCTTTCCTAGTTAGTCTCCCTTGAGAAAGGGCCGCGGGTTAAATCCCGCGGCCCTTTTTATTTTCATTTCTTAAACTGCAGGGCGGCCATTCCAATCCTGGCCGCCACAGATCGAAAGAAAACGGACGAGACAAGCTCGTCCCTCCCGATGTAAGCGCGGAAAACGACGTGCCCGGGAGGGGACGAGCTCGTCTCGTCCGCATCCTTTCTCCTTCCACGAAGCCTCCGCCTTCAATTCGCAAAAGTCTGCGACATGAGGACCCTCGCTGCGTTTGCTAGTGAATGAACCGGATCGTCATCGGGTAACGATAAAACTTACCGTCACTGGCCTGAATCGAGGCAATGATGACCAGAACAGCGTTCAGCACCCAAAGGATCGCGAGGAAAGCGAAGCCGACCAGGACCAAACAAAAGAACGCCGCCACAACATTATAGATCAACATCGAGATCTGGAAATTGAGCGATTCTTTCCCATGTGCATCGATTTCAGGCGAGTCCTCCCGCTTGGCTAGCCAGACGATCAGCGGCCCGAGAAGATGTCCGGGAAAATGAAAGAAGACACCGGCTAAAGCACTGGCGTGGCAAAGAATATTCCAGGTCCGGACGTTAGTCGCGGAAGGGGCACTTACCGGCATTGGTGGCGGGGTTGGAGACGAAGTTTCCATATGATCTGAGGGTTGGATGCGGCCGGGCCGCTGTTTGGATTCAAAACATTAGCCCCAAATCGGCCTTCGCCAAGGCTGCGAGCAGGCGTTTTCTGATCGCCAAAGGCTGATTTTCACCGAACTCTCAATGCGTCATGACTCCACGCCTCATCGCTACGATCGCGGTGCGAATCATTGCCCTGCTGATCGTGATTTGGGCGCTGTTTGATGTTGCAAAGTTGGTCTTCGTGCTTCCTGGCAACCACCCCGCCGTGCACGCAACAAATCCCATCATCGCTCCCTCATTCGATCGAACGCCGAAAAGTTCGCCGATCCTCTCATTCTTCAGATTGGAATTTCCTTTTATCGCAATCCGATTCCTCGGCGGGCTGTTGCTTTTCTTTGTGTCCAAGCCGGTTGGCAAGCTCGTCGCCCAAGGACTGGAATAAAAGTTTGCTGTTTCACCTGCTCGGTCCTCTTCCGGAGGACAGAAATCAATCCCCGAGCGGCTTGATCAACTCCGGCGATAGCAGGGGCGTCGCGCCATAGTGAGAAGCCACAAAGGCACCGAGGCGGCAGGCATTTTCCAAGACACGCCTTGTATCTGTCCCACGGGTCAGGCCGACCATCAGGCCGGCCATGAAGGCGTCGCCCGCGCCGACTGTGTCTTTCACTTCAACGTGCGGAGCCGGGGCAGTCGTTAGGCGGCCCTGCTCCCAGAAGGCAGCTCCCTCTTCCGCACGAGTAACGCAAACGCGCGATACTCCTGTGTTCTCGGCAAGGATGGCGCAGGCGCTGGCGATGCTTTCATCGGTATGCGGAGTGTTCGGGCCTTCCTTCCCCGTCTTGATCCAGGCAGCGAGCCGGCCAACCTCTCCGTCGTTCAACTTAAGAACATCGGCTCGCGTGGCCAGTTTGAGCACCAGTTTGGGATCGGCAAACGGCGGCCGAAGATTGACGTCGAAGAATTTGACCGGGCCTTTCACATTCAGCAGACGATCAACCTGTTCCAAGTTGTACGGCGAACGCCCAGCGAGGGAGCCGTAAATAAAAGCGCGGGATTGCGCAACTGCTTTGAGCGCTTCGGCAGGCGCGGAAATTTCATCCCAGGCCGCGGGTTGCACCAGCTCGTAGCTGGCGTTGCCATTTTCATCGAGCGTGACGAGAACCGTACCCGTCGGCAATCCGATACGGACGCGCTTGACGAACTCAACATCGACGCGCTTATCCCGCGCCACCTGAAGAATTTCTTCGCCTAACGGATCGCGTCCCACCGCCGAGATCAGGGACGAAGTAACGCCGATCTGTGCGAGATGCGCGGCCACGTTAAAAGGCGCGCCCCCAACGTGTCTGCCGGAAGGCAAACAATCCCAGAGGATTTCGCCGAAGGCGTAGAAGTCTGCCGACATCTAAGCGGAGAGTTGATGGCTCACGGAAGAGCGCGAAGAGGATGCGTCCGGCTCGTAAATGAAGATGAGATCCCGATCCATTCCCTTGGGATCGGTCGACCTTTCAAAAACGAGCAGATCTTCTGTTCCAATGATGCAGTGCTCGATACCGGGCTCGAAATGAAACTCGGAGCCCGTGTTTAAGGGTTCAACCGATAGCGCGCTTCCGACGATACGTCGCCAGAGCAAAAGTCCCGCGCCCTCGCGAACTTCAAGTCTCTCATCCTTTTCCTCGTGCTTTTCCAGAGCAAGATAACCGCCCTTGCGAACCACGAGGTATTTTTCAACCCGCGGATGTTCATGGAGCGTAACAATCACTCCACCCCAGGTTGTGCGAATAACGGGCCCATCATTGCCTTCGATCCTGTGAAGCAATCCGGCAAACATTTCGGTGTCGCTGGCTCCCTGTGGAAATTTTTTGTTCCAGAGCGCACACGCAGTCCGGCAATAGCGGTTAAAGGATTCGGAAGAATCAATCGGTGCCAGTTTGCTCAACTTGTCCGCCAGCTCGGCAAGGTCAGGATCCGATTCGAGGGCCGAATGGTCGAGGTCGAAGCGCAGACTCATGGATATCAATGGCCGCCCGAGGTTGAGACCCTCACGCTCCCCTCAGCCCGGCTCAGGCGCGGCCAGAGAAATCCGTAGAGCGCGACAAAAGCGAAGCAAAACATCGGGACGATAAAACCGCGCGACAGATCGGAGCGATCCGCCACCGCTCCCATGACCTTGGGCAACACAGCCCCACCCATGATGGCCATGACAATGAAGGAAGATGCCTTTTTGGCCGATTGACCAAGCCCGAAGATGCCGAGAGCAAAAATCGTCGGGAACATGATCGACATAAAAAAGTAGGTCAGAAAGACGCAAACAACCGAGACCCAGCCAAGCTTCGCGAAGATCAGGAGGCAAAGGACGACGGCGCAGATGGAATAAAACGCCAGCACCCTGTGCGCGGCGAACTTCTTCAGAATCCCGCTCCCGGTAAATCGACCGATCAAAAAACAGAGAAAGCCTAACGACGCGAGATTGGACGCAGCTTTGTTGCTGAATCCCATGACGCCGTCCGCGTGGGGCTCAATCCAACCGCTGAAAAAGCCGGCGGATGAAGCGTTGGCCAAGTGCCATGAATCAGGCACAGCCGGCACCTGTGAAGTCATATAGTTAATAAAGAAGCTGAAGATGCCCGCCTGCGCGGCGACGTAGAGAAATTGAGCCAGCACGGCCATCCAAAAGTGCGGGTGCGACCAGATGGACCTCGTCTGACCGGGCGACGCCGCGTCGAGATTGTAATCATCTTCCATTTCAATATCGGGCATGGGCGCAAAGTAGAAAACGATCGCAAGAACGATAACGAGGCACCCGATGAATGCGTAGGGAATCCAAAGGCGCTCGCTTCCGGTGCTGATGCCCGCGGCGTTTTTGGAATAAAAAAAGGCACCACCGGCAATGGGACCACAAAGCAATCCGATGCCGTTAGTCGATTGCGCGAGATTGATCCGCGTAGCGGCATACTGCGGGGGACCGAGAACGGTCGTGTATGGATTGGCGATTGTTTCAAGGAAAGTAAGACCCGCGGCAATGATGCAAACGCCCAGCAGAAACGCCCAGAATTGTGCGATGTGGGTTGCCGGAATAAACCAGAAGCCACCGACAGCGGTCATCAAAAGACCGGTGATAATTCCCCCTTTATATCCGAGGCGCGTGGCCAGCCATCCCGCGGGCATGGCCATGAGAAAATACCCGAGATAATGCGCGAATTGCACCCAGGCGGATTGCGACAAGCTCAGGTGCAGCACTTCCTGAAAGTGCTTATCCATCACGTCGATCATGCCGTTGCAAAATCCCCAAAGAGCAAAGAGGAAGATCAGCAGCAGAAAAGTGAAGAGAACGTTGCGACCGTCGGCGGTGACGAACATCCCGCGCCGTGCGGTCGACGGATCCATCCGCGCGGCACCTTCAGCCCGCGTTCGAGTTACCGAGGTGTCCATAAGGCTTCTGTGGTTAGAAAGTAATGCCCATTTGCGCGCCAATCACGAGCGCGTTCGGAATTTCACCTGTTCCGCCAGGATCGACGACCCACTGAAGGTCGGGTTCAAAATAACTCCAGCGGGTCACGGCAAATCGATGGCCGACTTCCAAAACCTTTTCCGACTCCGCCAGGCGATGCCCCAGGACATGCGTAGTGCGCGCGTACTCATCGCTGAAGCTTCCATAAATGAAGTGCAGAAATGTACGGTCGTTGTCGCGGCCCGGGATCAATCCTTTGTAATGAAGACCGGCATTCACCTGAAAAGGAACAATCGCGATTTCGCCCTGAGGATAATATCCCGAGGCAAAAAAGAGATACAATCCCTGGTCACTTCCAGAGCGTTCCCGGTAAACCATCTGATCGCCGTGGAAATAAAACCCGTAGGAATGATCTTCGAAGCCGCCATTGAAGCGTGCATAGAAATCCCACTGCGAAACCGTCACCCCAAAATGGTAATGACCGGCCATACCTGTGATTTTCCGCGGTGCGGTCCCGGCATCTTTGCCGTCGGATAACTCCGCCTCTCCCTCCGAGGTGAAAAGTTGCGGAGACCAGCCGAACTCTGCGATTGCGGTGTAACCATCGTTTCCGCGGATACTCCAGTCGAGCCCATGTTTCGTATTGTCGAACATGCCCTGTGAGGTTTGGAAAACACCAAGCTTCAGGTTGTGCTCAGGCGTCGGATCATAGAAAACTGTGGCCGCCCAGACCGGAAACGGATACGCCGAAAAACGAGTGTCAAAGAGCACATTACGGATGTCGCCATTGATTCCATTGTTCAGCGAATAGCCGTAGAACGGCGAGGCGTTGAAGTCATCCGAGGCGCTGAAGCGTCCCAGCTTTAAGGTGACTTTCTTATCGGCCAGTTTCTGCTGCAGATAAACCTGGTAGAGAAACGGCCGTTGTCCGCCGACCATTTGCTGAACGGAATAAACACTGCCCACATATTTGCGGGTCAGATTTTCGCCGGCGCGATCGATTCCGCTGATGACGAAAAGGCCGTCCTGCCAGCCGGCAAGCTTCTCGAGATCGAACTTAATTCCGGCCCACGAATCACTCACGATGGTGGCATGGCCGGGATGAATCCCGCCCACGACGTTTCCGTTAAAGATACTGTTAACGAACGCAAAGACGTCCACCCCGGCATCGAACAACCGCCGACGCTCGCCGGCCCAGTCGCCGGTCATATGATCCGCGGGATCGAATCCGACCGGTTGTTGCACCTCAGCCTCAATTTGAGGCTGCGCCGGCGAATGGCTCGCGCTCGTCATTGATCCGCCGTTTTGGGCACTCGCTGCGCCTAACAAGGCAAGGAGAACGGCAAACGCTACCAGAAACCCCGAAACATCCCGCCGCCGAAAGGCGATCCCGAATTTACAAGGCAGACAGCGCAGGTCCACGTCCGTAGGGTGACGGGTTTACCCGGAAAAGTCCCTGCTTTTTTTCTTCCTGAAGATGAGAAACAACTCCGATAGTATTACTCATTCCTAAATCGCGAGTCATGGTCATCGGCTGGGAAATGTGAAAAGGGTCGTCGTTATCGGCGGTGGACCAGCCGGGATGCGTGCGGCAGAAGTCGCCAGCACTCGTGGCATGCCTGTCGTTTTGTGCGATGCGCAATCTTCCTTCGGCCGGAAATTCCTGATTGCCGGTCGCGGCGGGCTCAACCTGACACACAGCGAGCCGATTGAGAATTTTCCGAAGCGTTACGGCACTCAAAAAGCGAGGTGGATGGATTTGTTAGGGGAATTCGGACCGGCAGATTTGCAACAATGGGCGCACTCGCTCGGGATTGAAACGCATGTCGGCTCGAGTGGTCGTGTTTTCCCAGTCGGACAAAAGGCGGCCGCACTCTTGCGCGCGTGGCTTGAACGCTTGCGCACGAACGGTGTGGAATTCCGCATGGGCGCCAGAATGACCGCACTCGAGAGAATCGATGGTGGCTGGCAAATCCGCTTCGAGGACACCGAACTCAACGCAAAAACCGTAGTGCTCGCTCTCGGCGGTGCGTCGTGGCCGGAAACCGGTTCGGATGGACAATGGCCCACCATTCTAAGGCGGCTCGGGATTGAGATCGCCTCGTGGCAGCCGGCGAATTGCGGATGGGAGGTCGATTGGCCGGGCTCCTTTCTGGAAAAAGCCGAAGGCAAACCCCTCAAAAATCTGACGGTGCGCGCCGGAGACGAGTCAGTCTCCGGCGAACTGCTGATCACAAAGTATGGTCTTGAAGGCGGCGCGATTTACCGGCTTGGCCGCGCATTGCGTGAAATGAAGGAGCCCGTCCTGAAGATCGATTTCAAGCCGCAGCTGACGGCCAATGTGCTGCGCGAACGCGCGACGCAAGGTCCCGATTGGTTTCGTCTCTGGAAACTTCATCCGGCAGCGATCGCGTTACTTGAGACCGCTGGCACGCCAGCCAATTTGGACCAGGCGATTGAGCAACTAAAGAACTTCTCTATTCGCTTGCGCGGTCCGCGGCCGATCGCGGAAGCCATCTCCTCGGCCGGCGGCATCTCCTGGGAAGAGCTGAATGACAACCTGATGTTGCGCAAGGCGCCCGGTGTTTTTGTGGCCGGCGAAATGATCGACTGGGAAGCACCTACGGGCGGTTATCTCCTGCAAGGATGTTTTGCGACTGGGACGCGCGCCGGAAGAAGCGCAGCGGAACTCTTAGCTGGGAGGTAATGGCAGATTCGGCGCTCCCCAGACGCCTCCCGCATGTCGCAATTCCAGACTGGAAATTCCCGGTTCAGCCTTTCTTGGCTGCCAGATACGCGTTGACTTGTTGCTCGAGAATCTCGAGCGGCAACGCGCCATTCTTCAGAACGACATCATGAAATTCGCGCTCGTCCCATTTCTCGCCGAGCTCCTTTTGCGCCTTCGCGCGCAGCTCCTGGATCTTAAGCATGCCGATTTTGTAACTGCACGCCTGACCGGGCTGCACGATGTAGCGCTCAATTTCGGCGGTGACTTCCTTTTCGCCCATGCCGGTTTTTTCGAGCATGTATTTGATGGCTTGCTCGCGTGGCCAGCGTTGCGCGTGGATACCGGTGTCAACGACAAGGCGAACGGCCCTGAACAACTCCGACTGTAATCGGCCAAGGTCCCCGAACGGATCCTTCTCGTACCAACCGGCCTGTTTCGCCAGCCATTCGCTGTAGAGCGCCCAGCCTTCCATGTAGGCGGTAAACGGAATGATTTTGCGAAATTGCGGCACGCCCTTCAATTCCTGCGCGGTTGAGATTTGGAAATGATGGCCAGGGACACCTTCGTGATAAGCCAGGGTTGGCATGGTCCAGCGCGAAACCTCAGACATATCGCGCAGGTTGGCGTAGAAAATTCCCGGGCGCGTACCGTCCAGCGCCGGACCCTCATAATACGCACCTGGCGCGGTTGCCTGTTTGAATTCCGGCACCGGCCGCACCTCGATCTTCGCTTTCGGGATGGTCAGAAAAAGTTTCTTCGAGTTCTCAAGCGCATCGTCTATCAACCGGGCGTATTCCACCAGGGCGGCTTTCCGGCCGGCGTCGTCATTGGCGAATGCGAACCGGGGATCCTTGCCCAGCGCTTTCATGGCATCGCCGATGGGTTGCCCAGCGAACCCATTGGCATCGAGCAGGGTGCGCATTTCGGCTTCAATCCGCGCCACTTCCGAAATGCCTAACGAATAAACCTCCTGTGGATTGAGCGTGGTGGTGGTGTTCTCCTTGAGTTTATAGGCGTAGTAGGCCTCGCCATCAGGCAGTTTCCAGACGCCGTCTTCGGTCGTCGTCTTTGGTTCAAGCGTAGTGAAATAATCAATCAGCTTGTGATACGCCGGATAAACGCTTCCGTTGATCGCCGATTCCACCCGCGCCTGATACTCGCTGCGCTGTTGATCGGTCAGCTTGGCAATCTTGGCCGCGCGCGTCTTGAACGAGGTCGCGAGAATGTTTTTCTCGGGCGGCGTGGCGACGAAATCGTTCATCTCCTTCAGGACTTTATCGACCACAAACCGTGGCGGAACGATGCCTTTGGATTCGCGGATCTTCAGTCCCTCGAGCAGGCCATCGAACTTTGCCGGCAGGGCGTCGAGGCGTTTGAGGTAGTAATCGCAATCCTGCGGCGCGAGCAGGCGATGAGTGTTCGCCATGAACGAAGGGAACTGATTCTGCACCCCGAAGAGTTGGTTGACCGGATAATCGTGATACTGGAAACGTTCGCCTTCGGCCTGAACCCCGAGATACCAGTCGAGCACCGCTGTGGAAAGCTTTTGCGAGGCGGTCTGTTTATCGAACGGATATTGGTGCAATTGCCGGATATCGCGACGAAGCCGTTCGAATTGCTTCTGCTGATGCGCGGGAGATTCGTCGTTCAGTTTGGCGTTATGGCCAGTGATACCGAATTGCTCGACCAACCCGATGGCCGAGAGAAGCTCCGGTTCGGCGAAAACGAACTCGATGAACACCTTTTCGTAGAAGACGTTCAAGAACCACGGACGGAACCAGACCGCGTTAACGACAAAGACCGCAGCTACCAGGAACAGGACAAGGAGGATGCCGAAAAGCCATTTCAGAACGCGCTTAAACATAAGACCGCAGGCAAACTAGACAGATCAGAAGGTATTTGGAAGCCAGGAGACCGGAAAGAGAAAGGAGCGGGGCCGATCTACTACCAGACACCGAGCTTGCGTAACTGGATGGCGGCAGTCCCGGCCCAATCTCTATTCGACGCGGGTGACGCAGGACTGGGATGAAGAATTTGCCCGACCCGCACGGCTTTATTTTCGGCCAGACTTTCGCGTGCTCGTTTCGTAGCAAAATCGCCTACACCTATGAGCCATTCGGGTTGCAGGATCCTGACGATTTCCCGCAGATGATTGTCGCATAAGGCGAAAAGCGCGGCACGCTCGGACGACAGCAGTTTGTCAGGCGTGCGATTTCGGCCGCTCTCTTCAAGGAATGCGAGCGGACAATAGTTTATCACCAGATGGTCTTCGAAGAATTCGGCTGGTGTGCCAAATCGTCTGGCGAACAATCCCCATAGCCGTTCGCCGCTAATTTCGCTGCGGTGACAATCAAAGCCGGTCACCGGCCGCTTGGGATGTTCTTTGCGCGGGCGACCAATCATCGCCCGGACGCCTAACCAATCGCGCACTGCGGTAACCTGACCGAAGGGAACCCCCGTTTGCGCCATGCCGAAGGGGCCTGGATTCATCCCGAGAAAGAGGACGCGTTTTCGCCCGGTCCCAAAGCGTCTGAGATAAATCTCGTGCGCCGCCCAGGCGTAGTCGAGCGGGTTGTAAACGTGAGTAACCGGTGGAGCGAACTTCAGCTTACTGACGCCAGTGCAAAGTCGGCGAGCTGCAGCGACCAATTCATTGCTCGTGTTCATGCATTTATCGAAAAATCGGCCACAGATTCACACGCATAAACCCGGCTGATCCGGAAGTTAGCAGCTTTCGCCATAGAATACATGACGCCCGCCCGCCCGCGGTTGCCGCTTCTTCCTGTGCGGGCGATTGACCAAAAACCCATCCCCACAAGATAACCGCATGCACTCGAAGGCATCGTAAGCCGCTTACGATGCCAAGTTGCGGGGAAAGAGATTCTAAAGTTCGCCGTTGCGAGACGCCGCTCGCCAATGCAGTAGCCCCTCTCCGCAATTGGCAAATCCGGCGGATCCTTTACTCATTGTTCGCCAATCCGGGCGGTTCCCAAGGACGCCTGCGACATTCCGAGATCCCGGATCGAAAATACGAGCCTCTCAGGGCTGTCCGCTTCCGCCGGCCGCGCCGTAAACCTGACCCGTGGCATAGCTGGCGTCGCTCGCGGCAAGCTGGACGTAAATCGAAGCCAGTTCGGCTGGCTGCCCGGGACGACCCATGGGCGTGGCCCCGCCAAATTGTTTCAGCTTTTCCATGGTGGCGCCTCCGCTGACCTGAAGCGGTGTCCAGATCGGCCCGGGTGCGACGCCGTTCACACGGATTCCTCTTGAGGCCAGTTGTTTGGCTAACGACTTCACGTAATTCGTTGTCGCGGCTTTGGTTTGTGCGTAGTCGTACAACTCCGGCGACGGGTCCATCGCCTGCTCGGAGGTTGTGCCAATAATGACCGAGCCCGGCTGCAGATGCGGCAAGGCGGCTTTGATGATCCAAAACGGCGCGTAGATGTTCGTCTTCATGGTGGAGTCGAAATCCTCCGACGACACTTCGAGAATGGACGCGCGAGTTTGCTGTCGCGCAGCGTTACACACCAGGATGTCGAGTCCACCGAGCTGTTTCACGGCGTCCTCGACAAGTTTCCTGCAAAACGATTCATCGCGCAGATCGCCTGGGAGTCCAAAACCGCTGCGGCCAGCTTCCTTGATTAGCGCCAGAACCTCATCAGCATCCGGTTGCTCCGTTGGAAAATAATTGATCGCGACAGCGGCGCCCTCGCGAGCAAAGGCGATCGCAGCCCCGCGGCCCATTCCGGAATCGCCGCCGGTGATCAGGGCCTTGCGACCAGTGAGCCGACCAGAGCCTTTGTAACTTTTTTCACCATGATCCGGCTTCGGATCCATCTTCCCGGCAAGACCCGGCCATGGTTGCGATTGTTCCTTAAAAGGCGGCTTCGGGTATTTCTTGGTGGGATCTTCAAGCTTTGATGCAGTCATAGGTTCTCCTGTCGAATTTTTCTCCGCCGCGAACATGGGGCCAGTCGCCACCGCGGCCAGGCCGACCCCGAGACGGCTGAGAACGCGACGGCGGCTGATATTTTGTTCCATACATCTCCCTTTCTATGGCCGGGGGAAGTTATCCGGTGAAATGACATCGCAGACGAAACCATCGGTGGATGGGCTAAGAATCTCGGGACAAATTCTCAAACGCGACTGGCACGCTCGATATGCCGTGCAACTTGCAGAGTCCGATGCGGTTCATTAAGGGAAAGCCTGTCATGTCGCTCCCGGAACGCGCTCGCACACTCTTGCTTACCGGCATTCTCCTGGCGCCGATTCTTTGCCGCGCTGGCTATGATCCGCTCGAGGCAAAATTTCAGACAAAACCTCGTGTGCTCGAATTGGTCGTGCATGACAAAACTCGTTCGCGAGAAATTCCCGTGCGCGTCTATTTCGAGGAGCAGACATCACCGGCGCCGGTGGTTCTTTTCAGCCACGGCCTCGGCGGATCGCGTGAAGGAAATGCGTTTCTGGCCGAACACTGGACGCGTCGCGGGTATGTGGCTCTCTTTGTCCAACATCCGGGAAGCGACACTTCGGTCTGGCAAGACAAGCCCAAGGAAGATCGACTCGAGGCGATGCGCGGGGCCATCTCGCTGGAAAACTTCAAGGCGCGCGTCGAGGACGTGCACGCTGTGCTTAACGCTCTCGTTTCGTGGAACGGAGACAAAACGCAGCCGCTTTTCCGTAAACTGAATCTCGACGCCATCGGCATGTCGGGCCATTCGTTCGGCGCAGTTACGACTGAAGCCGTCAGCGGCGAACATTTTCCGCTGGCTGGAACGCGGTTCACGGACTCCCGAATCAAGGCCGCCATTGCTTTCAGTCCAAGCGTGCCGCGCACTGGCAAGGCCGCGCAGGCTTTCGGCGAAGTAAAAATTCCGTGGCTTCTGATGACGGGCACAAGAGATATCGTTCCGGCGCTGGGCCGCGACGATCTGCAGTCGCGCCTGGCGGTTTATCCGGCTTTGCACGGTGCGCCGAAGTATCAGGTGGTCCTGAACAACGCCGAGCACTCTGCCTTCACCGATCGCGCCCTGCCCGGAGATCACGAGCCGCGCAATCCAAATCATCATCGAGTGATGCTTGCCCTAACGACAGCATTTTGGGATGCCTATCTGAGGCATGACGCCGACGCCTTGAGCTGGCTCAATGGCGATGGCCCTCGCGCGATTCTTGAGAAAGCAGACGACTGGAAGAGGGCGGCGAGGTAGGCAAAATTCGCGGAAAAGAGGTCTGCCAGGAAGCCCCACCTTCCCGAATTCCGCGTGAATCCGTGTGATCCGCGAGAGATACTGCCATGGTGAGGCAAACAGGCATCACGATTCATTACCTCGGGCATCACCCGGGATTGGCAGAGCGATTGGCCCGCTGGTCTTGGGATGAATGGCGGCCCATCTATGAGCAGCGCGGACAAACCTGGGAGCACGCACTTCGGAACTACCGGGAGCGGGCGAACGTCAGCGCAATGCCCATGGCGTTGGTCGCGTTCAGTGAAAGTGGCGAGCTCGTCGGCACGGTTTCGCTGAAATATTACGATCTCGATATTCGGCCGGAGATCAATATTTGGTTAGGCGGCCTGTTTGTCATTCCAGAAGGGCGGCGGCGCGGGGTGGGCTCATTGTTAATGAAACGCGCCGTGGAAGAAGCGCTGCGCCTGGAATTGCCATCGTTGCACCTCTGGACGTCGTCCTCAGAAAAACTTTACCAAAAACTGGGATGGGAAGTGGTGGAGCGGATGAATTATTGCGGGAAGCCGATTGTGATAATGCAATTTCCGTTCGGAAATGACGGTAGACGACTCGCTGATCCCTCCCGACGTAACGAGCAGGAATTTGCTACGCACTAGCGAAGGGCGGTGTTTCCTGACTTCCTTATTGTTACTCGATCGCGTAGGGTGGGCCATGCGATCGCGGGCAGAAGGTCCCTCTTCCATTCTGTGTCGCTTCTTTTTGCCCGGCCTGGTCCTCGGTTGCTGCGCTACTGCGTTTGCGATGGATTTTGAGACGGCGAAGAAGGACGCCGGACGCAAAAACGAGACGACCGAAGGCGCCGCTTATATGGATAAGTGCCAGGACGTCCTGCATAAATATCTGACCTCCGGAATGGATGCGTGCGGTGACAAATTTGCCGACACCAAAGAGCCTGCGCTCATTGCCTTCGTGGTGGCAGCCGACGGTCACGTCACCCAGAGAATGTCATCACCCGGAATTCCCTTCGGCGAGTGTGTGATGTCGCATTTCCCGGCTAACCTATCGCTGCCACGTCCACCGCAAGGGGGATGGCCTGTGGTCGTCGGGGTGGAAAATCACCATCACGCCGTCGCTGCGAAGAAGGCCTCCGGCGGTGGAAGCTCACCAAAAGAGATCCTGGCGGGATACGACGATGCCATCGCTCCCTACGTCGCAAAAGGCCGCGCAACCTTTCCGGCGGTGAAGAAACGCTTTCTCGCCGGCTCACTGGCCGGAAGCAAACTGCTCGTGCGCGTGAGACTGCGGCAGGCCAACAAGGTCGAGGAGTCCTTTGTTGAAGTGAGAAGCATTCGAAACGGGACCATCACCGGAAACATCGACAGTATCGATATCCTAACGAACTACCGGAAAGGTCAGGGAATTACAATTCCCGAAAACGAGATCAAGGACTGGGTGATTCAGTATCCCAGCGGAGCGCAGGAGGGCAACGTGGTTGGGAAGTTCCTGAATCAAAACAGGCGGTAGCCCGCTTTGACTTGAGCCAGTTGCGCCGGGAGACATCGGCATCCGATTGGGCGTTTGCGTTCATTGCCTGATTGCGCGTCCGTTGAGGCCATCTATGAAGACTCCCGCTCTCTTCGGAATCATTGTGCTCGCAGCAAACCTAATGGCGGCAGACTCACCGGCGCCCGCAGCGAAAAAGCCCGTGACCAACGAGTATCAAGGCGTCAAGGTTCAGGACGACTACCAATGGCTCGAGGCTGATAACGATCCGGCAGTCAAGGCGTGGTCCGACAGCCAAAACCGAAAGGCGCGCGCCTATCTTGATAAGTTACCGGATCGCGGGCCTTTGGAAAAACAACTGACGGACTGGTACGCGAAGACTTCGCCGAGTTATTCTGGCCTGGTCTCGCGACCGGGAATTCTGTTTGCTCTCAAATTTCAGCCGCCAAAACAGCAGCAAATGCTCGTGACTCTGGCTTCCGCGGATGACGTATCCTCGGAAAAGATGGTCCTGGACCCGAACGCGCTCGACCCGAAAGGAACAACCGCGTTTGACTGGTTCGTTCCATCGCGTGATGGCAAATACGTCGCGCTCTCGATTTCAAAGAGCGGGAGCGAAGACGGCACCCTGCAGATTTATGAGACCGCCACAGGCAAAGCTTTGCCGGACTCGATTGCACATGTGCAATATCCCACCGCCGGTGGAAGTGCAGCCTGGAACAGCGATGGAACCGGGATTTATTACACGCGGTTCCCGCGCAAAGGCGAGAAGCCGGATGCCGATCTGAATTTTTATCAGCAGATCTACTTCCATAAAATCGGTACCGCCGATACGGAAGACACTTATTCGTTAGGAAAAGACTTTCCGCGGATCGCGGAAATCAAGCTGGAATCGTCCCGCGACGGCAAATACGTCGTGGCGTCTGTCGAAAACGGCGACGGTGGCTACTACTCGCACTACATTCTAGGCCCGGACGGAACCTGGAAGCAGATCACAAAATTTGAGGACGAGATCAAAACCGTGCGACCCGGGCGTGACGGCGCCTTGTATCTGCTCTCGCGAAAAGAGGCGCCGCGCGGAAAGCTTCTTCGTCTTCCGGCCGATCAGCCTGACCTTAACAGCGCCACGACCATTGTGCCGGCAGGCGAAGCGGTCATTGCGTTTTTCGAACCGACGGCCGACGCACTCTACGTTGTCGACTTGTTAGGTGGTCCGTCACAAATTCGCCGCTTCGGTCTCGACGGTAAAGGAGGAACGGTCATTGCCATTCCGCCAGTCTCGGCAGTCTCGGAAATGGAAGCAATGGAAGATAGTTCGGTCCTTTTTCGCGACGTCAGCTTCACCGCCCCGGCGGCCTGGTTCAAAGTCACAGGCGATAGTGCGCCAGTGAAGACAGCGCTGGTTAACAGTTCGCCGGTTTCGTTCGACGACATTGAGGTTTCGCGGGAGTTCGCGACCTCCAAGGACGGAACGAAGGTTCCGCTGAACATTGTTCGTAAGAAGGGCACACAAAAGAACGGCAATAATCCCACGCTGCTCTACAGCTACGGCGGCTACGGCATTAACATGCAGCCGACCTTCGACTTTACCCGCCGGGCCTGGTTCGACCGCGGAGGAGTTTTCGTGGTGGCAAATATTCGCGGCGGCGGAGAGTTCGGAGAAGAATGGCACAAGGCCGGTAACCTAACGAAGAAGCAGAACGTCTTCGACGATTTCGCGGCCTCAGCTCAGTATCTGAGCGAACAAAAATGGACGCGGCCAGAGAAGCTGTCGATTCTGGGTGGCAGCAACGGCGGCTTGCTCATGGGGGCTCTGATTACGCAGCACCCGGATTTGGTTCGCGCGGTCGTTTCAGCGGTGGGCATTTACGACATGTTACGTGTGGAACTGGCACCCAACGGTGCCTTTAATGTTACTGAGTTCGGCACGGTGAAGGATCCGGAGCAATTCAAGGCGCTTTACGCCTACTCGCCCTACCATCATGTGGTCGATGGCACCAATTACCCCGCGATCCTCATGATGACCGGAGCGAACGATGGACGAGTGGCGCCCTATCATTCACGCAAGATGATCGCACGGCTGGAAGCGGCCAATAGATCGGAGCATCCGATTTTGTTGCGCACGACGACCAGCGCGGGCCACGGAATTGGAACCGCCTTAAGCGAGCGGATCAAGCAATTGGCCGATGAGTATTCATTCCTCTTTGCGCAGCTCGGAATGAAGGCGCTGCCTGCCGCTAGTGGAGCGAAATAGCCATGACTGTCGCCCTGCCATCCTGAGCCAGCGAAGGCGCGAAGGATCACTCACGCGGCGATTCCATCATTCGAATTGTCGGACGCACCATCGTCCCCCGACACGACCGCCGCGGCCGCGTCTTGAGCATTGTGCGTGACCTCTTCTTCCGTCGAGAGATCCCACACGCGCTCCCGCCTGCTTCGGGATGACGGAACAAGGAGCAAGCCCTTGTCTTGCAAATCGAGCGGCCGCCGTTTGAAATCGGGATTCTGCTAATGAAATGGTTTGTGCGCGGCGACATCGACGGGTTTTTCGGCCTGTTCGTCGATAATCTCCTTCAGCTTCTTCTCATCCTGACGCTGTGCCCCCTGGCCTGCGGATTGCCGTCGGATTTCGTCGCCTGGCACGATTCTGCCTGGCGCGGCCATTTCCATCGCTGCCGGAAATTTCTTTTATGCCTGGCAGGCCCGGCGTCTGGCCCGCGCCTCCGGGCGCACCGATGTCACTGCACTGCCATTTGGAATCAATACGGTCAGCCTGGTGGCATTCATTTTCCTGATCATGGCTCCGGTTTATCGCGACACCGGCGACGCGCGACTCGCATGGCGCGCCGGTCTTTTCGCCTGCCTGCTCAACGGCGTCATGGAGATGGCAGGTGCTTTTGTTGGCGACTTCGTTAGGCGCGTGACTCCGCGGGCGGCCTTGCTCTCTTCGCTTGCCGGGATTGCGATCACGTTCATTGCCATGGGATTCGTTTTTCAGATCTTTGCGTCCCCCGCGATCGCGCTCGTGCCGGTTTTTCTCATCCTCGCCGGATACGGCGGAAAGGTTCGATTGCCGCTCGGACTGCCCGCCGGTTTCGTGGCTGTCCTGATTGGCGCGGCCACGGCCTGGACGTTGCATGCGTTTGGGTTGGCTCCGGCGCCAAGCGCGCCGGCTGCATCCCCTGGGCTGCATCTGCCGCAATTTTATTTTGGTGATGTCTTCCGATTGTTCAGTGAACCAACCGGCTGGAAATATCTCGCGGTCATCATCCCGATGGGCCTGTTCAATGTCGTCGGCTCTCTTCAATGCCTGGAAAGCGCGGAAGCCGCCGGCGATCGTTATCCGACTCGCCCTTCCCTTCTCGTCAATGGCGCGGCCACGGTTGCGGCAGCGTTTCTGGGCAGCGCCTTTCCGACCACGATTTACATCGGACATCCCGGCTGGAAAGCCATGGGGGCGCGCTCGGGATATTCGTTGCTCAATGGCATTCTCATCGCGGTTCTTTGCCTTGGCGGCGCGGTCACTCTTGTGCTGCGGGTTCTTCCCTTGGAGGCAGCTCTCGGAATTCTGCTGTGGATCGGAGTGATCATCACCGCGCAGGCGTTCCAGGCAGTACCACGTGCACATGCGCTCGCAGTTGCGGTTGGATTGATTCCTTCACTCGCCGCCTGGGCGCTCTTTCTCATTGAAACAACCCTGCGGGTGAACCACATCGACTTGCTCACGGGCGCGTCGAGATTCGGACAGGAAATTTTCTTCACCGGCATTCTGGCGCTTAGCCAGGGGTTCGTCTTGAGCTCCATGATTCTGGCGGCCGTTACGACAAACCTGATCGATCGAAAATTTCGCGCCGCCGCCATGTGGGCCCTGATCGCGGCGCTACTTTCAGCCGTCGGCCTCATTCACGCCTACCGCCTGACACCGGGCAATGTCGATAATTCGTTCGGTTGGATGGCGGCGCCCGTGTTTTTCACGGCCTACTGTGCGGCCGCCATTCTTTTTCTGATCCTTTCTCTCTGGATCAAACAGCAGCCACAATCTTATTCGCCTAACGAGGGCTAGTCAGTCGCTCGTGAGGTGATGACGCCACAAGAGAAACGGCCGCTCGATGGCGAAAAAAAGGATCGTGCCGCCAGTATAAATCGAAAACTGGACCAGCAGGAGAGCAGTGACAGACGTCAGGGGAAATTCGTGACCCGCACAGAAGCCCTCCACTTGATGAATCACCAGCTTGTGACTGAGGTAAACGCTGTAGGCAATGCTGGCCAGGAAGGCGGCCCCGGGAATATTCACCCGTGACAACGGAGTGCGCGGACTGAGCACACAAACAAGAAGCCCGGCCATGCCAAAGGCGATCAACGGAAATTGCCAAATGCAGGCGGTGACGGTGAGGGTTTCTCCCTCGCCCAGATAAAGAGCCAGGACGAGAGCACCAAGAGCCGGAATCCAGAGCCAGACAGCCGCATGTGTCATCCTCCTCCACGATTCCGGTCGGAATCGGCGGAGAGCAGCGATTCCAACTCCCAGAACGAGCGGATCAAGCCTGGTCCAGGTGGGATAGTAGACAAACTTCTGGTAGCCCCGGAAGGAGACCCCACCGTTGCCGGGAAGATGGAAAGCCAGATAGGCGCGCAGGCAGAGACCGCTAAAGATGATCGTCGCCGCCAAAACCCAGCTCGCGCGTGGACGTCCGTTCAGGAGAAGAAGAGCAAACGGCAGGAGCAGATAAAACTGATCTTCGATTGCGAGCGACCACGCGTGCGAGAACGAGGTGCCGCCGGTCAGGTTGATGTTCTGGACGGAAATCAGAAATTTCCAGAGCGGCGAGATGGATGGGTATTCGCGAAGCCAGGGCAGACAAAAATAAATCGCCAGCACCACAAAATAGGCCGGCATGATTCGAAGGGCGCGCCTGGCGAAGAAGCGGCCAAGTCTGACTGGCTCCGCGCGGGCGAGCGGCGCGAGCAATTGGCCGCCAATGAGATAACCGCTCAGGACAAAAAACAGGTCAACACCGATCCATCCGAAGCGATCGATCCGAGAAGGCAATTTGAAGCCGAAAATTCCGCCGTGATAAAAAACGACGGAAATAATCGCCAGCGCCCGAAGCAGATCGAGTCCCGGCTGACGCTCCCGGTCAATGAATCGAGGATCGAGGGCCGCAAGTTCAGTCAGATTGCTATTCGAAGAGGGTTCGGAGTTCAGAAGTTGAAATTGGGACGAGCGATTCGACGACCTCTATACGCTGCGACGGCCCGTGATCTTTCGAGAAGTGTTCCGCGAAGACAAGCACTTAACCGCACTTACTGCTCGTAAGCGATTCCTTCCTGCGAATAATCTGATCGCGAATGAAGGCGACCAGATTCGAGTTCGAGCGACGCTTTTGGATCATTGCGGGAATCTTTTTGATCGGCTTTTTGATTCCTGGCGAAACCAGAATGATCTTTGCTCTGAATCGATGGCTGGCGCCCTCGTTTCCTGAGGGATCGAAAGAGTTTGTCCTTCTGACCAGAATCATCCTGTTTGCAGGCGCGCTTCTTGTGTTCATGGCCGCGGCAATTCGTACCTGGGGCGCGGCTTATCTTCAAAGTGATGTGGTCCATGATACAAAGCAGCATTCCGACGCGCTTGTGGCCGAGGGACCGTTTCGTTACACGAGGAATCCGTTATACCTTGCAAATCTACCCATGGCGGCCGGGATCGGGTTCCTGGCTACTCCGTTAGGCTTCGTCTTTCTGGTTGCCGCCAACTGGTTCTTTGTTTACCGGCTGATTTTTCGAGAAGAGGCCTCCCTCCGCGAAACGCAAGGCGCTTCTTACCAGAAATACCTTGAGACCGTCCCGCGATTCTGGCCGTCGTTAACCGCGCGAGTCCCTTCAGGCGGAGCAACCCCACGATGGCCGCAGGCTTTTTTTGGGGAGACATTCATCTGGCTTTTTGGCATCGCCGAACTTGCCATCGCAATCACACTCAATGGCAGGCTTGGAATGATTATCTTTGCCGGCGGTTTCGTCGCGCATCTCATTACCAACCGCGCGCTCTTGCGAAGAACCTGAACTGCATCGGGGTCGAGGGTATTACTTCGAGTGCCGCGATCAGAGGCCGCCGCCGCAGAAGACTCGAATCAGTGCGAGAAGCGGCCCGTTAAATCGCCGCGGGCAACGACGTGACCGGCCATTGCCTTGTCCAAGGCAGCGCGCCTGGCGCCTGCGTGAAGATCCAGTTTTTGGTCGAGCGCGAAGACATGAAAAATATAGCGATGCGTTCCGGAGGGCGGACACGGGCCGCCGTAGCCCTTCCTTCCAAAGTCGTTAGTCCCTTCGACTCCGCCGCCCGGAACGCTTTTCTGAGCGATCCCGGAGGTTGATGCCTCTATGTTCCAGACAATCCAGTGGGTAAACAATCCGCTCGGCGCGTCGGGGTCGTCTAGAATCAGGACGAGACTCTTGGCCGAGGAAGGAACTCCGTGAATCTCGAGCGGCGGATTCATGTCGTCGCCTTTGCAGGAAAACTGAACAGGAATGTCGCCTCCGGCGCTGAAGGCGGGACTGCTCAGCTGCAGCTGCGCGGGTGGCCGAGTGCCGAAGGCGGATGCAGCCACCGCGATGGAAAGGAGCCACGCGCGCATGGCAAAGAATCCGTCCTGCGAGAAGAATTACAAGCGTGCGAAAGGATCCCCAGTCTCAGCGGATCGATTGGAAGATCTTGTACGGCTTCCACGATTGCCGCGTCGGGGCTGACTCGGTCAAAAAAAAGGGCGGACCAGTAGAACCCGTCCGCCCTTTTTGAAATGAGGAATGAGAACTATTTCTTGCCCGCGCGAGTGTAGTTGATCTCCATGGTTTTCTTTTCCTGGCCGCCGGTTGTCTCGTACCACTCTAGATTCATGTGGTTTTTGTCGGCTACCTTAATCACTTCGCGAACCTGCGTTTTCATCCCCGGGATCGGCTCCATTTCGGAGGTATAGGTCCAGGCTTTGGTGGCAGGATCGTAGGTGCCTTCAGAGTTCTCGATGCCGGTGCCCATATTGTCGATCCACGAAGCCACGAATTTCTTTTTCGCGTTGTCGTATCCCTCGATTCCCATTCCGTGGAAGGTGAAGTTTTTCATTTTCCCATCGGCTCCCGGCATCATCATTTTGCCGACGTAATCGCCGGTGAGATAATGGCCGTCCAAGGTCATCTTTCGGACCGCGGTTCCTTTTGATTCCTGCGGCTTGGCGTTTGGATCCGGATTCATCCACATCTTCACGGTGTAACTCCATGTGCCGGTGGTGTCGGCGAGGAGCTTGTGGTTGTCGTTCAGCTTCGACATTTCCATCATCTGTTTCATCATCTCAGCCTGATCCGGTTGGCCACTGGGCGCTGCCACGGGACTGGTCGCGACGACTGGAGGGGCTGCAGGTGCTGGTGTGCTGGTTTGAGCCTGAGCGGCCGCGGTTAGCACGATCACTCCGAGGCTACATGTGGCCCGGAGAATTGTTGCGCATTTGTGAGGGAGAATTTTCATGGCACCGATCTTTTCTGGACCGGCAAATCCCGTCAAGCTAAACAGCGCCACGGAGATAGGGCGAAGCGCAGGTCTACGAGAGAGCCGCCGCGATACGCGCGAGAAGCAGGTTGGGAAATATGCCAAGCAACGCCACGATGATCGCCAGGAGAGCAACCGCTAAAGTCTCCATCGCTCGCGGATGTAACAAGGAAGCTGTGTCCCTCCCATTTTTCCCGACCAGCATCACCTTGAGCACACTCAAATAATAATAGAGGGACACCAGGCTTCCGAAGAGCGCCAGGGCAACCAACCAAAGCAACGCGGTTGATGCGTCCCCGGAATGAAGGGCAACGCTGAAGAGATAGAATTTACCGAAGAAACCGGGCAGCGGTGGCAGACCCGCGAGGGACAAGAGGAACACTGCCATGCAGGCGGTGAGAAATGGAGAACGCGAGCGCAGATCGCGGAAATTCTCAAGAGCAGTTCCGCCCGTCCGCCTTTCGACAACGCCGACCACTCCGAACGCTCCCACGAGAGTAAATGCATAAGTGGCCGAGTAAAAAAGTGTCGCGGAAAATCCACTTGGCCCGCCGGCAATGAGGCCGAGCAGAGTGTAACCGCTGTGTGCGACGGCCGAGTAGGCCAGCAGTCTCCTGACATCCGATTGCGCGAGCGCGCCGAAGTTTCCCACCAGGATGGAAAGTCCCGCGGCAACCGCCAGGATTGGTTTCCACCCCGCGACCAGCGCGTGCCAGGCCGCGCTTCCGCCGAGATCGGGAAATCCCGCGAGCACGATTTTCCCAAGCACAAGGAAGGACGCCACTTTTGAAGCCGAAGCGATGAATGCCGCCGACGTTGTCGGACTGCCTTCATAAGTATCGGGCGCCCAGAGGTGAAAGGGCGCCGCCGCCACTTTGAAGAAGAAACCGATCAGCGCCATCACGATTCCAGCGGCGAGCATTGGCTGCGGCGGTGCAGAAAAAACGTTTGAAGCGATCAGAGAAAGATTCGTGTTCCCGAATGTGCCGTAAATGAGACTAAGTCCGAAAAGAGTGAAGGCGCTCGCGGTGCTGCCAAATAGAAAATATTTCAGGCCCGCTTCTGCCGAACGGGAATCCCGCTTATTGAATCCGGTCATGACGTAAAGCGAGAGACCAGTCAGTTCCAAGCCGATGAAGATCATGAGCAACTCGTCCGAGCTGATCAGCAGCATTAGCCCCATGGTGGCGAAGAGAAGAACGGCGATAAACTCCGCGCGATCGGTCAAAGCGTGATCGTGCGTTGCCAGAAGGACGGCGAAGAAAGCCAGGCCAAGGCAAACGACCTGGAATAACGATCCCAAGGGTGAGACCACCAGCATCCCCTCGGCGAAATTTGCGGAACGCGGCATCCAATTAAACGAAAAAGCCGCCAGGACAATGCCGGCGCCGGCGATCAGACTGCACAGTCCGTTGCGGCGACGATTCGTCAGGCCCAGGGTCAGGACGATCAGAGCCGTGACAACGATGATCGTTTCAGGAAGAGCCAGCTTAAAAAGATCGAGGTAGTTCACGGGTGAAAGATGCGGAAGTCATGCAGCGCCGGATTGATGCGATCGAAAAGCAATTGGGGATAAACGCCGGCGCACAGTGTTACTGCCATGAGAAGAACGGCACCGCACTTCTCCGGCAGAGTGATCGGAGGAAGAACGGCCGCCGGCGATTCGACCGCCGGTGAATCATTGAAGAAGGCTCCTTTCAAGGCGCGCAGCGTGAACGCCGCAACCAGCACCATCCCGACTCCGGTAACGACAACGCCGACCGGATAGCTCGTCCATGTTCCAATCAGGATCGAAATCTCGGCGGCAAAGCCACTGAAACCCGGAATCCCCATGGAGGCGGCCGAGGCAATCACGAATGCAACCGCTGCGAAGGGCAAAGCTGACTTCAGATTAAATTTGGAAAGCTCGTGGATGTCGCGCGTGTGCGTTCGCGGATAAATCATGCGGCCGACGATGGCGAAGAGGAGCGCTCCGATCACGCCGTGCGAGAACATCTGGAAGACCGCGCCGCCGAGTCCGAGGCCGGTGGCTGCGGCCAGGCCCAGAAGCACAAACCCCATGTGACTGACGCTGGAATAACCAATGACAAACTTGAGATCGCGCTGGCGAAGCGCAACCGCAGCGGCATAAACAATTCCGATGACGGCAAGAACCGCGATCCAATTACGCCACATTTGGAATCCCTGCGGAAAAAGATTCAAGGCGATACGCAATGCTCCGTAGGCGCCGAGTTTCATGACGATTCCGGCCAGGAGCATGGAACCGGCAGTCGGCGCCGCCACGTGACCGGTCGGCGCCCAAGTATGAAAAGGCCACATGCCGGCGAGAACCCCGAATCCGAGAAACAAGATCGGGAACGCCCAGTTCTGGAGTTCAACTGGAAATCGAAGATGAACGAGCTGCTCGAGATCCAGCGGCGAAAGGCTCCCGGCTTTCTGTGCACCCACGTAGGCGGCCAGAATTCCGATAAAAACGAGCGCGCCACCGAAGAAGGAGTAAAGCGTCAATTTCATGGCGCCGTATTCGCGGTTGGTCGAGCCCCAGGTGGCGATAAGAAAATATTTCGGAATGATTACGAGCTCGTAAAAGACAAAGAAGAGAAACAAATCGGCACTCAGAAAAACGCCGTAAGAGCCTCCAACAACCAGGAGAAGCCAGAAAAAGAATTCGTTAGGTCGTTCCTGCACGTCCCATGAGAAGAGAACAGAGCTGACTGCGGTAATTCCGGTGACGAGACAAAGAGTGAGACTAATTCCGTCGACCGCCAGCTGGTAGTTCATTCCCATGAGCGGCACCCACGGCAGCCGGACGATGGTGGTGAAGTGTGCAAAGTCGATCGTTTTGGAGAAAAAGCCCGCGGCGCTGAAAATGAGACCGGCGGAGGCGGCAAGCAGGGCGAGCGGGCGCGACCATGTCCTGGGCGCCCACAAAACCACGAACGCGCCAATGAAGGTGGAATAGATCGTCCAGGCAATCACGGAATTAGGAAAGAACCCGAGCCATGTGGGTGACCGTTTCACTCACCATCTTGAACAGGAATTCGGGCGCGATTCCGACGATCAACATCAGGGCTGTCACCGGAAGCACGATAAACATTTCGCGGCGTAACAAATCCGGGAAGGTCGAACAGCTGGCTGACAGTGGTCCGCTGAAAAGCGATTGCATGGCCTGGAGGAAAACGATGGCCGTAAAGAGCAACCCAAAGACCGCGACCGCAGTAAATGAAGCAGCCGTGGCAAACGAGCCCTTGAAGATCAGGACCTCGCCGATGAATCCGTTCAGACCCGGCAGGCCTAACGAAGAAAACATCGCGACACTCATCCAGCCGCAAAGAAGAGGCGCGCGCTGCATCAGACCGCCAAAATCAGCCAGGCCGCGCGCGCCGCGCCGCTCCTCAAGCAAGCCGACATAGTAAAAGAGCGCCGCAGCGGTGAGGCCGTGGTTAAAGATCTGCAAGAAGACGCCGCTCAGGGCTGCCTGCATATTTCCAAGGTTCCGATCTGCCGCGGCTGTGATGGCGAAAAGCGCGAGCAGGCAGTAGCCGAGATGATTGATCGAAAGGTAGGCCACCATGCGCTTGAGATCCTTCTGCGCCCAGGCAGCCAGTGAGGCGAAGATGATGGAGCAGACCGCGAGCGTCAGAAGCCAGGGGCCGGCAATGCGAATTTGCTCCGGAAAAAGTGGAACCAGAAACCGGACAAACCCATAAAGCCCCATCTTTGAGAGCGCGCCTGTCAGCACCATGGAAACGCCGACAGGCGCGGTTTCGTAGGCATCAGGCAACCAAGTGTGAAAGGGAAAGAGGGGCACCTTGACGGCGAGCCCGAGAAAAATTCCAGCAAAGGCGAGCCAGCCGACCAATGGCGAAAGCGGCGGCATGGTTTGATGAAGCAGAACGAGAAGCCTGAAATCGAAAGTGTGACGCTCAACATAAAGCGTCACGAACCCCAGAAGCATCGCGACGCTGCCAAAGAAAGTGTAAACAAAAAATTTCGTGGAGGCGCGATCGCGTTTCTCGCCGCCCCAGAGCCGGATGAGCAGGAACGCTGGAATCAGGCTCATTTCATAAAAGACAAACCAAAGGATAAAGCTTTGCGCCGTAAAGGTTCCGTAGAGCGCCGCCTGCATCACCAGCATGAGCGCATTCAGTCCGCGCGAACCGCGTTGCGCGAGGATCGCGAACGGAAAAACCAGCGAAGTGAGCAGGAGCAGCAGCAGACTGAGCCCGTCCGCTCCGACAAAGTAATCGGCCTTGAGCGCGGGAATCCAGGCGTGCTGCTCGACCAGTTGTGGAAGGCCCGACGCGCTGTCGAACCGCTGCCAGATCAATATAACGTAAAGGATGGCCAGGGCCTGGAACCCGAGTGTGACCGCCCGGGAATTTCGAGGCCGGCCTATCCAAAGCGCGAGCGCTCCGGCCAGCGGAATCAAAATCAGAAATGTGATCAGGCCAACCATGCGAGAAGGAGAAGCAATGCGAGCGCGCCAAGCGCGACCACGCCGAGATAACCCTGGACCTTGCCGGAGTGTAGACGGCCAACCGACCATCCCAGGCTACGCGCTCCAATTGTCGCTTCATCAACACCGTCGTTGATGCCGCGCTCATCGAAACCACGCGTCAGAGTCCCGGTTAACTGCCCCGCGGCCGCGAAAAGCCTAACGAATCCGTCCCAAACATTCCGATCGAGCCAGTCCGAAGAGCGCGCCACTAGTTTTGCCAAAGGAACAATCGTCTGTTCGTAGAGGTCATCGATCCACATCCGCTCTTCCAGGAATCGAAACAGCAACGGTTGCGCTCTTTCGAGAGGATCGACGCCACCATCGACGCGGCGATAAACCACGACGCCGGCCGCGATTCCGCCGCCAACAAGAAGGAGCGAAACCAGCACCGTGGAGGTCAACAGCTCGCCCCAACGCAAATGGGCCTGCTCGCCCGCGAGATAGCTCTCCATCCACGGCCATGCCGGAGAAAGGAGGATGCTGAAGAGCACGGTGCACCCCGCGAGGACCATCAACGGAACGAGCATCACCCGCGGTGACTCGTGAGCATGCGCGGCCGCGCTGCGAGCCCGGCCGAAAAAGACGTAAATCATCTGGCGCGTCATGTAGAAGGCCGTCAGAAGAACGCCGATAACCATCAAAACCCACGGCAGCAGCGAGGCCGGCCAGTGGCGCGTGGCATCGAGAATCGCTTCCTTCGACCAGGCACCGCAGAAAAAGAGCGGCACCCCGCTCAGCGCCATCATCCCGATGGCGTAGGTAAAAAACGTCAGCGGCATGATCCTGCCCAGGCCGCCCATTTTCCGAATGTCCTGCTCGCCGTGACATCCGTGGATGACCGAGCCCGAGCCGAGGAAGAGAAGCGCCTTAAAGAAAGCGTGCGCGAGCAGATGCACGATCCCGGCGGCAACTCCACCGACCCCTAACGAAACCATCATCAGGCCCAGTTGGGAAACGGTTGAGTAGGCCAGGATGCGTTTGATATCGGCCTGCGCCACCGCGATGAGCGACGCCATGAGTGCCGTGATCACACCGATCCAGACGACGACGGTCAGTGACGGCGTAACGCCCCGAATGCTTCCGAAGGCAAAGAGCGGATAGGTGCGCGCGACCAGGAAAACGCCGGCTGCCACCATGGTTGCGGCATGGATCAACGCGCTGACCGGGGTTGGTCCTTCCATCGCGTCTGGCAACCAGACGTGCAGCGGAAATTGTCCGGACTTCCCGACGGCACCGCAGAAAATCAGCAGCGCAACCATGGTGATGGCGGGGCCGATGCGTTGAAGGGCAGCCGGCTCGAGGCAGCCGCCTCCCCCGTTGAAGAAAACGAGTGTCCCACTGCTGTTCCAAATCCAGAGGAGCCCGAGGAACAATCCGAGATCACCAATGCGTGTGGTAATGAACGCTTTTTTCGCGGCCGCGGCGGCGCTCGGTTTTTCGATCCAAAAACCAATCAAGAGATAGGATGCGAGCCCGACGAGCTCCCAGCAGACGAAGAGCAGCAGCAGGCTGTTAGCGACAACCACGCCGAGCATGGCCGCGCTGAAGAATGAAAGGTAGGCAAAGAAGCGCGTGAACTTTTCGTCATCGGCCATGTAACCGACGCTAAAAACGAAAATACAAAGCGAAACGAGCGTGACCATGACCAGCATCACGGCGGTCAGTGGATCCAGCAGCCATCCAAGCTGAACCTGGTCGTAGCCGGCGGTAAACCAGGTGAAATTATGGAACGCATGATATTCGCGTGCGCCAAGAGTGGAGAGAAACGCCGCGATCGACACGATCAAGGAGAGCGCTTGTCCTCCGATGGCGATGGCCGCAGCCATCTTTCGCCGGGAGCCTTTCAGGCTCAAGACAACCAGGGAGGCCAGTAGCGGCACCGCCGGGATGATCCAGAGAAATGTGGCGACGGACCAGGGGTTCAGGACGATCATCTTTTAGCCTAACGAAATCACGACCAGCTTTAGCCCTTTAGCTGGGTCATTCGATTGACGCTTGTGCTGCGGTAGTGGCGATAAACCGCGATGACCAGGGCGAGCCCGACGGCCGCTTCAGCGGCCGCGATGGCGATCGAAAAAATGGCGAACATGGCGCCGTGCGGATTGGGCGAGGGCGGTCCGAACCGCCAGAAGGCCACGAAGTTAAGATTGGCCGCAGCGAGCATGAGCTCGATTCCAATGAGCATGAAGATGGCGTGACGCCGACTGAGGGCAGCGAGCAGGCCGATGCTAAACAGAGCGGACGAGACAATCAGTATAAAGCCGAGTGACATGGTGAGAAGGGTTGCGGGTTTGCAGGGTTAGATTGGAGCGTACGGTTTCGTCATTTTTCTTCGAAAACGAGAATGAGCGCGCCGATCATGGCGGCGGTCAAAAGAACCCCGGCACAGAGTAATGGCCAAATATAGGCGGTCATGAGCGCGTCACCGATCCTTCGAACGGTCAGGTCTTGGTTAGGCACATGCGCCTGCCAGAACGAGCCACTGTTGGAAATGGCCCAGAGCAGACCGCCAAAAACGGCCACGGCGACGACTGCGCCAAGCCAGTTAAAAGGATCGCGCTCCGTTGCTTCGCGGCGCGTCAGCAGAATTGTGAAAACAATCAGAACTGCGACCGCCCCTACGTAGACAAAAATCTGCACAAGGCCGACGAATTCAGCCCCAAGTAAAATGTAAAAGGCAGCCAGGCCGACAAAGCCAACGACAAGGCTGAGGGCGGCATGAATCAATCGGGGCAACGTTGCTGCCGCCAATGCTCCTCCCAGGGTGAGAATCGCGATGGCAACGAAGGCACCGGTATTCATTCAGCGAACCGATAAGTCCTTGGCGCAAATTTCCGGCCGGTCTGCAGCAGCGCCGACAACGGGATGTAGACCGCCACAATCAGTGCAAGCGACCAAAGCCATCCGCGCAATCCACCGGCTTGAAAGTGCCAGACAGCAGCAGCCAGGACACAGGCGAAAGACATTGGGAGCATAAATTTCCAGGCGAAATTCATGATGTGATCGATCCGCGTGCGCGGAAGCGTGCCCCGGATCCAGATAAAAACGAGGAGCAAAACGGAAAGCTTGGCAAAGAACCATACATAAGAGGGGACGATCTCCAGCGCCTTGATCGGCGCATGCCAGCCCCCGAGAAACAGAGTCACGCCCAGTCCGCTGATGGCGAACATCCCCAGGTATTCGGCCATGAAAAAGGTCGCGTATTTGAAACCGGAATATTCCGTCATATGTCCGGCAACGATTTCCGACTCGCCTTCGGGAACATCGAACGGCGTCCGATTCGACTCCACCAAACCCGAGGTGAAAAAGAGCAGAAACGCGGTCGCGCCCCACGGAGTCGCGACAAACCAGCGGGGAATAATTCCGAAATGATAACCGGCCTGCGCGGCCACGATGGCATCGGCCGAGAGCGATCCGACAATCATCACGACCGGAAGAACGGTGATGATCAACGGCAGCTCGTAGCTCACCATTTGCGCAATCGCGCGCATCGCTCCCAGCATGGAGAACTTGTTGTTGCTTCCCCAGCCCGCCATGAAGACCGCCAGTTCGGTGGTTGATCCCACGGCAAAGAGAAAAAGAATGCCCGCATCGATGGCGAAAGGCGTCATGTTCCGCCCGTAGGGAATGACAGAAAGGGCCAGCAACGCCGGGACGACCATCATAATCGGTGCGAGAAAATGCATCGCCTTGTCGGCGCGAAACGGGACCACGTCCTCTTTAATCAACATTTTGATTCCGTCCGCCAGCGGCTGAAGCAGTCCGAAGGGCCCGACGCGATTGGGGCCGTAGCGATTCTGCAGGCGGCCGAGAATCTTTCTTTCAAGAACCGAGATCAGCGCGAACAGCCCGGGAAAGACAACCAGTAATGCCGTGATGCTGATGAGCGCCGAAACAATCTCTACGAGCCACTCGGGCGCGCCGGACAAAAGCGAGAGGATACTAACCTTCGCGCGGACGAAAATCTGGTCGAGAGCCTCACCAGGCATCTTCGAGCAAGAAAGCGACAGCGGGATTTTTAATCAAGGCATAACTTTCCAACGTTCAGCATTTGTCCCGCTGCGTCTTAGAGCAGCGGGAGGGTTGAGTGCTGGCGAAGAGCCCAAACCGGCCGGGCGCATGAGTCGGCTCGACAGAGTCTCGCCCCGTCGAAAATCCTCGCGGCGCCAAGGCCGCTCCGACATTGTTGGCCGACCCCGCGCTGGCAGACACTTCTCATCCGGGTAAATTTATGCTCATCTGTGAATTGGATTGAATGACACCAAATCCTTATCTCTTTATTGTCCTCTTCGCAGGGGTCGCCGTCATTTTCCCGCTCCTGCCACTGGGGCTGGCCTGGCTTTGGCGGCGTTTTTTCCAGCCGCCGAAACCGGGTCTGCAGAAAAATGCCACTTACGAATGCGGCATGGAATCGTTAGGCGAGGCGCAGGTTCAGTTCCGATCGCAATATTATCTTTACTGCATTATTTTCCTGATCTTCGACGTGGAGGCGATTTTTCTCGTACCTTTCGCCGTTTCCTTCAGCGGTCTGCCGCTGGGAGCGTTCGTCGCCATGCTGGTTTTTCTCTTCTTGCTCATCGAGGGCCTGGTCTGGGCCTGGAGCAAAGGCTGCCTTGAATGGGGGACGTGATGGGAACGCTGAAGGGTTGAATTGGTGAAACGTTAAAATCAGAACGAATCCAATGGCCAAGGCACCTCTTCAACGCTCCAGCTTTTCAACTTTTCAACCGTTCAAATCTTCAATTTCTTCACCATGACCGATGCGATAGACCAGGGCCTGCAGAGCGAACTCCAGAAACAGGGCATCTGGGTCACTTCGATGCAGGATCTTTATAATTGGGGACGGCGCAATTCGATCTGGCCCCTGCAGTTCGGCCTGGCCTGTTGTGCCATTGAAATGATCGCGACGGCCGCTTCCCGCTACGACCTGGCCAGGTTCGGCGGCGAAGTTTTCCGGCCATCACCACGGCAGGCAGATTTAATGATCGTTGCCGGAACGGTCACAAAAAAAATGGCTCCTCAAGTCGTTAGGCTTTACAACCAGATGCCGGATCCAAAATACGTCATCGCCATGGGGGCGTGCGCCATCTCAGGTGGCCCGTTCAAGCAGGGCTATAACGTTCTCAAAGGGATCGACCGGTATATTCCGGTCGATGTTTACATCCCGGGATGTCCGCCCCGGCCGGAAGCCTTGCTCCATGCTTTCATGGAGTTGCAGCACAAGATCGATGGGCAAAAACTGAGCGGCCCCGGGAAGGCCGAGCACCTTCAGGAATCGCAACCGAGCGAGTTTCCCGTGCCTGCCTTTGGGGCTCACGATCTGGAGCCGCCGTTGAATCCATCCGTTTTTCGTCCACCGGCTATCGAAAGAAACTGAACTAAGACGGGATTTAGGGGATTAACAGGATTCAAAGGTTCTCTTATGGGTCGTAAAATCAGGCCAATCCGGTCTAGAAAAATTTGCTCGTGGAAAGTTTAGAAGAACTGAAGAACCGGATCGAGAGATTGATCCCCGGCGTGAAGGTCGAGATCGTCGCAAATGGCAGCCCGTCCCAGCAGACTTCGCTTTTGATCGATAATGATCATGCTCTGGCGGTCGCGAAATTTCTGCGGGACGATTCGGAGCTTCATCTCGATTATTGTTCCAACGTAACCGGCATCGACTGGCTCGATCGGGCGGTGAAAAAAACAACCAAGGTCAAAACGGTCGTCGACGGCGTGGAGAAAGAGGCCGACCAGACGATAGAAGAAAAAATACCGGGCTACCTCGAGGCCGTTTATCACCTCTATTCGATGGCACGGAAGCATGGGCCGGTGATCATTCGCATGAGGACCGTCAATCGAACAGACGGCGCAAAGTTACCGTCCCTGACTTCAATCTGGCGAAGCGCCGAATTTCAGGAACGCGAGATCTTCGATTTGTACGGGGTGCGCTTTGAGGGGCATCCGGATCTACGGCGTATTCTGATGTGGGATGAGTTCGTAGATTTTCCGATGCGAAAAGATTACGTCGAGCCGGACGACTACGAATTCGAACCGACACCGCACGACGATGTGCTTGAGCGAGCGAAACAACATTACGCACCGCGACCGTCGTCGGACGGCGCCGAGGCGATCACGGCAGAAAAAATCGAGTAATGTCCGCAGATTTCACGGATTTACACAGACCAGAAATCCCTGGATCGAATCTGCGGGGATCTGCGAAATCTGCGGATAAGAAATCATGAGCGCTACTGGCCCTCTTACACTGACCGAGCCACCGCGGCCGATGACTTCGCGTCTCGAAGGCGAACTGCTGGAAGTGTCGATGGGGCCGCAGCATCCGTCGACGCACGGCGTGTTCCGAATGAACGTCGCCCTTGACGGCGAGATCGTGCGCAAGTTGAAGCCGGTTTTCGGTTATCTGCACCGGAACCACGAGAAGATCGGCGAAAACACGAGCTATCTCGGGTCAATGCCCTACACCGACCGCCTCGATTATTTTTGTTCGATGACCAATAACTGGGCTTACGCGCTCAGCGTTGAGAAGCTCGCCGGCATCGAAGTTCCGGAGCGCGCAGAATATATCAGAATCATCCTGGCGGAACTGACGCGACTGCAAAACCACGCATCGCTCCTGGGATTTCTTCTGAGCGATATGGGTGCGTGGGGCACACCCTTGATGTATGCCTTTCGCGAGCGCGAAAAAATTCTCGATCTTTTCGAAGCCTTGTCCGGCTCGCGCATGATGTGTGACTACATGCGCTTCGGCGGATGCCGGGTCGATCCGACACCGGAGTGGCTCGATCACGCCAGGACGTTAACCGATAAGTTTCCTCGGTTTCTCGATGAGTTCGAACAACTCATTCTGACAAACGAGATCGTGATGTCGCGAACCCAGAATGTCGGGAAAGTCCCGGCCGACCTGGCCATCAGTGCCGGGTTCACCGGGCCGGTTCTTCGGGCCTGCGGGGTGAATTACGATATTCGCAAGGTCGATGGCTACGGCCTGTATCCGTCGTTCAAATTCAGAATTCCGTTAGGCGATCACGGCGATTGTTACGACCGCCTGATGATGCGCGCGCTCGAGATGCGCGAAAGCATCGGCATCCTGCAACAGGCTTTCCCACGCATCAAACCAGGGCCGATCATGAATCCGAAGGTCAAGGTGCGCGCGTTTCGACCGCCCGCGGGAGAGGCCTATGGCCGGATTGAGGGGCCAAAAGGGGAGCTCGGTTTCTATTTGATCAGCGACGGCACCGGAAACCCCTACCGTTATCGGGTTCGGCCGCCGAGCTTCGTCAATCTCACCATCCTTGAAGACATGTGCCTCGGCCACACGGTTGCAGACGTCATGGTCATTCTTGGAAGTATCGATATTGTCATGGGGGAAGTGGATCGGTGAGACAAAGTTGAAAGGTTACGGCGTTTAAATGGTTGAAGGGTTATCCCCATTCCCGGCACTTCCCGTTTTCCGCCTGCACTCTTCAACGATTCAACCGTCCCACTGTCTACACTTGAACTGAACCCATGATCGGCACCGGAATACTGAAAGGAATGGCCGCGACGGCGCGTAACTTTGTCGGGAGCTATTTCGAAGCCGATCGCCTAACGACTGTTCAATACCCGGAAGAGCGAATTCCGCTGGCGGAGAATTACCGGAACTTTCCGTTCCTGGTTTTCGACGGAACCGACGCGGAAGCCGGGCTCCGCTGCGTCGCCTGCAAGATTTGCGAAAAGGAATGCCCGCCGCAGTGCATCTACATCGTCAAAAGCGAGGATAAGAAGCCCGATTACATGGGCAAGCCGCAGCTTTATCCCCGGGTCTTCGACATCGATATCTCGGTCTGCATGAGCTGCCAGATCTGCGTGGAGGTTTGTCCGTTCGAGGCGATCAAAATGGACAAGGTTTTCGAATTGAGCACGCGCGAACGCTTCGACGCACTGCTCTTAAGAAAGGGTGAGCTGGCGAAATCGAACACTTATTATCATTCCATCCGCCCTATCGAAGCCGATCGCGTCGACGCCGGTCTGGCGGAAGCGGCCGCGGCCGCGGCGGCAAAAAAGAAGGCTGCGGCCGCACCGGCTGCTCCGCCAATATCCCCTCCGCCGTAAGGTTGCGTACGTCCGTCTTTCGAAAGCTTACCCGGCTCGGCTTCATCGTTGCCCTGCCGTTGCTGCAGAGCTTTGCTCACGCAGCGGATCCGCTCGCGGACGCGACCGCAAAATTCCTGGCGGGCCTGCCGGTTCAGGGCACGCCGCTTGAAGGCAAGACCACAGATCCAGCATGGACCCAGCACGTCAGGGAATTCGAACATGAGTGGGCCCAATTCGACGAAAACCAGCACCAAAAAATCCAAGCCTGGCGGGAGCAGGCTCTGCCTCAGTATCTCGCGGATCAGGAGCCGCTCTTTTACATGTTCAGCGGCCCGGACTTCCTCTACGCGAGCGCGTTTTTCCCAAACGCGCCGACCTACATTCTCTGCGGCATGGAACCCATCGGCTCGATCCCGGATATCAACACGCTCTCATCGGCCGAGCTGAATGTGGCCCTGACGAATCTGCGCAAGACGGTCGAGTCCTCGCTTGACTGGAGTTTTTTCATTACCAAGAAGATGAAATCCGATCTTGCTGGATCGCGACTGACCGGGACTCTGCCCATCTTGTTCGTGTTTCTCGCACGCACGAACTGCACGATTGAATCGATCATTCCGGTGCGACTCGACGCCGATGGAAAATTTACTGAAGAAACGAAGAAGAGCATTCCGGGCATCCGCATCGTCTTCAGCAGTGAAGGGTCGGCGACGCAAACACTCTACTATTTCACGACGGATCTCTCCGATTGGAGTGTCAAAACGAATCCGGGATTCCTGAAATTCTGTGAGCAACAGGGCCGGGGAGCGAGTTTGCTCAAGGCTGCTTCCTATCTGATGCACCGGAACACCTTTACGACCGTACGCGATTTTCTGCTGCGCAACAGCAACCTCATTTTAGAGGACGACTCTGGAATTCCGTTTCGTTTTTTCACGGACGATCATTGGGTGCTTCAGCTTTACGGCCGTTATACCGGGCCGATCCCGCTTTTCAAGGAATTCCCCCAACCCGACCTAACGAAAGCATTTTCGCAAACCAATCCACCGATGCTTGGTTTTTCGTTCGGTTACCAATGGCACCCGAGTCGCTCGTCGCTCATCCTCGCGACAGCGCGACAGCCGGACCAGCCCATCGATAGCCCGGGAACAGACCAAGGGGATGATTAAGGTCGAAGCGCTGTTTACTCCGGCCGAGTTTCAGGCCCTTCACGACCTCGATCTGGCGAACACAACTTGTGTCGTCTTTGATGTCCTTCGGGCCACCAGCAGTATGATTACCGCTTTGGGGAATGGCGCCGAGGCGTTGATTCCAGTCGCGGAAATCGATCACGCGCTTCAATTAAAGAAAGAGCGGCCAGAGCTCATGCTTGCGGGCGAGCGAGGAGGAGTTTGTATCCGTATCGAAGGATCGAACCCCGTGACGTTCGATCTTGGAAACTCGCCGCGTGAATTCCAAAGAGGCGTGGTCGACGGACGGACCATCGTCATCACAACGACAAACGGCACGCGCGCGTTGCTCGCCTGCCGCGCAGCGCCAGTCATCCTGGTGGCGTCGTTTCTCAATCTCACAGCGACGTGCGACCGGATTCACTCGGGCACTCCGAAAAAGCTGCTCCTGGTTTGCGGCGGAACCTTTCATGAGGCCGCCTACGAAGATATTCTCTGCGCCGGCGCCGTTGTTGATATCCTGAAGAAAAAGAACGCGCTCGATCTTGCAGATTCCGCCCTGCTTGCCTGGAAAGCTTATCGCCTCGAGGAACGCGACCTGACCAGCGCGCTCGGTCAGTCCCGCAATGGCCGCCGCCTTCTCGAGCAACCCGACCTGCGTGACGATGTCGAATTCTGCGCGCAACGCGACCGGATTGCCCTTGTGGCTCGTTTAGAGAGGGATGGCAAGATCGTTAAGGACGATCGCGGCCAGCCGGTTTCACTTTTGAAATGAGCAAACACAAATCCGCTTCTGACGATCGACGTTTCGTTCTGCAGAAAGTTCAGCCGGCCCTCCTCGGATTAATGGATGGCTCGGTCTCTACCCTGGCGCCCTTGTTCGCCGCCGCGGGATTGAGTCATAGCGCGAAAGACACTTTCTTTGTCGGATTGGCGGCGTCGCTTGGCGCCGGAATCAGCATGGGGCTGGCGGAAGCGCTTTCCGATGATGGCAAAGTCACCGGGCGCGGCGAACCGATCATGCGCGGAGTCATCACCGGACTGGGCACAACCATTGGCGGAATGCTGCACACCTTCCCTTTCCTGATCTCAGATCTTCATCTGGCGTTGCGAATCGCCTACGGAGTTGTCGTCTTCGAACTGCTTGCGATTGCGCTGATCCGTTACCGTTTCATGAAGACGCCACTGGTGAATACGATTGTCCAGGTGATCGTCGGCGGCGGAATCGTCTTCGCCGTCGGACTCTGGCTGGGAAAATTGGGCGGGTAGATCGAGTGCGCGCAGGGTCACGCCTCTCCGGTTGCCCGCGGTGACAGACCGCTGCTGCAGCACTCACTGGCGTTTCGATGCTTCCGATAGCATAGATGGCTCATGAAGGTCTCCGTTGTTCACGCCGGTAACTTCAAGCTCGATGGAGGCGCGATGTTCGGGGTCGTTCCGAAGAGCCTCTGGCAAAAGGCCAATCCACCGGACGATCAAAATCTCTGCACCTGGGCCATGCGCTGCCTGTTGGTCGAAGAAGGCGGGCGCCGCATCCTGATCGACACCGGAATGGGAGCGAAGCAGGACGCCAAATTCTTTGGCCACTTTCATCCCGATAATCCCGATGCCCTCGAGCAGAATCTCGGCGCTCTCGGTCACGGATTTGAGGACATCACCGACGTTCTTCTGACGCATCTTCACTTCGATCACTGCGGCGGCGCGCTTTATCGTTCGGATGGCGGGGAAATCCTTCCCCGATTTCCAAAGGCCACCTACTGGAGCCATCGAGCGCATTGGAATTGGGCGACCCAACCTAACGAACGCGAAAAGGCCTCGTTCCTGCCGGAGAACATCCTGCCATTGCAGCAGACCGGCGTGCTTCGCTTTCTCGACGAAACAGGAATGTCCGCACTGCCTTCTGCTCTTTCGGTCCAAATTGTAAACGGACATACCGAAGCGATGATGTTGCCCAAAGTCCGAATGGGCGACCGGACGCTTCTTTTTTGCGCGGACCTTTTCCCGAGCGCCGCTCATATTCCCCTGCCCTGGGTGATGGCCTACGATGTGCGGCCATTGGTGACACTGAAAGAGAAGCGTGAAACCCTGGAACAGGCGGCCGCGGAAAACTGGATTCTCTTCTTCGAGCACGATCGAACGGTGGAATGTTGCACCGTGAAAAAAACGGATCGCGGCGTGAGGTTGAAAGAGACGTTGACGCTGGACGAGGCGTCAGACTGATGTTGTCGATGCGCTGGCCGCGGCGGAGCGCCTGTCTCGATGGTTAGGTCGGCGGCGCAACGATTTCTCCAACGGCCTTAGGGCTCGATACACTGTTCTTGCCTCTCAGGCCGCTTTTGGCTGAAATCAATCTCCGAAGGCCTCTATGAAAAAATATATCGCAGAATTTATCGGGACGTTTTTCCTGGTGCTGACAATTGGTCTCACCGCCACTCACACGCCTGCGGGCGTCATTGCACCGCTTGCCATTGGCGCGGTCCTCATGGTGATGGTTTATGCGGGCGGCCACATCTCAGGGGCGCACTATAATCCAGCGGTCAGCGTGGGAATTTTAATTCGCGGGAAACTGAACGCGGGCGATTTGATTCCTTATCTGATCGCGCAAATCGCGGCGGCGGCCCTGGGAGCGGTGGTGACGAACTATTTTCACAAAGGGATGGACCCACTTACGGTGATGATTCCGTTTCGTGGCCCTGCTTTGCTGGCGGAATTTCTTTTCACCTTTGCTCTCGTTTATGTGGTCCTGAACACCGCGACCGCCGAGGGGACTTCGGGTAATTCCTTTTACGGACTTGCCATCGGTATGACCGTCACAGCGGGCGCATTTGCCGTCGGTAACATTTCAGGTGGCGCGTTCAATCCGGCGGTGGCCTTGGGAATTACCATGATGGGGGTTGTCGGATGGGACCACATCTGGATTTACCTGGTGGCCAATTTTGGAGCCGCTGTCGTGGCCGCGGTGATCTTCAACATGATCAATCCGCCATTGCAGACGACGCCCATTGCGACCGACGAACCGCCTTACCAAACGCCACAATAGTTAGGTAAGGGGCGCAGTTCGAAGACCTGCCCCAGGGTCGGGCTAACTCCAGAGCTATCGGTAAAGAATCACCGGATTAATCCGGCAGGATAATTCGCTCGACATGCGAATACAGATTGAAGGTGGGCGGCCGGAGAAAACCGATGAGTGTTTGTCCGGTCTCACGCGCGAATTCCATGGCGAGTGTGGAAGGAGCGGACACTGAGGCGACAATCGGAACGCCACCAGCGAGCGCTTTTTGCAAGATCTCGAACGAGGCTCGGCCGCTGACCATTAGAATTGTGTCCGTCAGCGGCAATCGCTTGTCGAGAAATGCGCGACCTATCACTTTGTCGACGGCGTTATGACGCCCGATGTCTTCGCGGACCGCGATCATGTTTCCACTGAAATCGAACAGGCCGGCGGCATGAATCCCGCCGGTGCGTGCGAAGTCGCTCTGCTCTTCTCGCAAAGCGTCGGGAAGCCCCAGCAAAATTTTCATCGAAACGCGTTTCAAACCACTGACCGGAATCGGCGCGAAGGCGTGACGAACAGCCTCTATGTTTCGCTTGCCGCAGATGCCGCAGCTGGAACTGATGGTCCCGAGACGTCGCGAAGCAGAGAACTTCGGCTTCAGTCCCGCATTCAACGTCACGACAACGACATTGTCGTTTCCCTTGGAGTCGTTAGGTCGCTCGACACTCTCGATCGAATTTGGCTCCCGGATTATTCCTTCGGTTACTAAAAACCCAATCGCGAGCTCCTCGTCGTGCCCGGGCGTTCGCATTGTCGTCGCGACAACTTTCCGTCCAATCCGGATCTCCAGCGGTTCCTCTTTCGTGAGTTCGTCATGGCTGAACTGGAGTGACCCGTCCCTGGTACACCTGATGATTTGCCCAGGCCCGATGCCCTCACGCGGATCGCTCATGAGGCAACAAGGCTCCGGATGACGATTGCCTGACTGGTGATATGGTTTTGGCAGTGGAAGTTCGTCATCTTTATATTTCGCCGGGCCACAACTTCTTCGGCCACAACGGTCGCCCGCCGGACGAACATCCTGCGGTCGAAGTGCCTGAGATTGAGTGCGTGGCAGGCCATGGGATCAAGGGCGACCGATATTTTGACTATCGCGAAGATTATAAGGGGCAGATCACTTTTTTTTCGCTCGAAATGTTTGAGACCCTTTGTGCTGCGCTAAAGGTCAGCAACTGCCTGCCCTGGGCCCCCCGTCGAAACGTGATTACGGCAGGCGTCGACCTCACGTCCCTGATTGGGCAGGAATTCGAAATTCAGGGTGTTCGTTTTCGCGGGACTGAGCATTGCCGTCCCTGTTACTGGATGAATCACGCGATCGCGCCTGGGGCGGAAGAATTTCTGAAAGGCCGCACGGGCGGCGGCCTGCGTGCCCGTATTTTGTCTGATGGCATTGTCCGAACCGGCGGCTGAATTCGTTAGGCATTATTATGGATCTGCCTCCACCACGCACCCGCCTCCGCTCTAAACCGCGGAGGACAAATGCGGAAGGTTGCTAAGTTTCGATGATAGTCAGCGCCGTCCTGCTGACTGGTGGCGAATCGCGCCGGTTCGGGCAGGATAAGGCCTTGTTTCCGTGGAATGGGACTCCGCTTTGGAATCACCAGCTTGCCATCCTGCGCGGAACAAGTCCCGAAGAGATCATGATCTCGGCCCGGATCGACCCACCGTGGCGACCGACAGATACTTCTTTCGTCGCCGACGCAGTCCCGTCGTGTGGACCAGCGGGCGGTCTGTCAGCTGCGCTTGCCGTAATGAAGGGTTCTCATCTTATCGCGCTCGCCGTGGACATGCCGTCAATGACTCAGAATTATTTGTTATCCCTCCTCGAACAAGTGACGCCCGGCTGCGGAGTTGTCCCAATCTTAAATGGCAGTCCCGAGCCGCTGGCCGCGGTCTATCCTCATGAAGCAGCGGCGACCGTCGCGAAAGTCATTGAAGAAAAGTCGAACCTGTCGCTTCGAAGCGTGATCGCCACGCTGCTTCTTGCGAAGCAGATGCGGCAAATCCCGGTTCCCCCTAACGAGCTGACCCTTTTCCAAAACGTCAACCGGCCAACCGACATCGTGAGTGCGTCGTAAATGTCTTAACGCCGAGGGGCGATGGTTTTCGACAGGGAGAAAGCCGCTGGCCATCTTAGGTTAGACCAAACGCGATCGAGATCCGCCTACAAGCGAGTCCCTCCCGGTTGACCGGCTATTCCGCCGCGCTGGCTTTCGGAACGCCTGGCTGCCAGGCGTGTTGTTGCCAGAACGCCACCGCTTCTTCATTCGAGCCGTAAAAAATGTTCCGCTCGGCGCGCCTGATGTTCGCGATACTTTTCGGGTACTGCGAGGCCGGCCTTAAATCGCACTTCCCGTCGCCGGTGTATTGCCAAAGCCGCCAATGACTCCAGGGATCGATCGCGCCCGGCTGCCAGTGATAATTTGCGATCCAAAGCCAGCAGTTCGAAAGAATCCGGCGATGAATGGCGTTCACATTGGGCCCATGCAAAACCGCCCTTAACCGATTTTCACTGCCGTAGACGCCGGGGTAAGTCCCGGTTCGTTCCCGGACTCGATCGACAAATGCCGCCGCCTGGTCGGGGCGCATTGTTCCTCCCGGATAATGGCCGTTCTTTTCAAAATCCAGGACAAGCAATATCCCAGAAGGCCGCGAGCCGCCGGCGTTCGACCATGAGGAAGAGACCATTGATAGAAAATGATCCGCCTGCCGAATCGGGTCCGTGGCATCGCCAAAATGATAGGCGCCCCAGAGCAAGCCCGCTCGCGTGGCTTCCTGTTGCCGCCTGCCATAATAGGAATCGCGGTCGAAGCGCGGATAAGTCGCCTCGTGAATAATTCCGATCACGCCCTGCGACTTAATCGCACTGAAGTTCGGCTGCATCATGTCGTAATGAGACATGTTAACGACACAGTTGCTGCCGAAGGTGGCGAGTGGCGCGAGTAGTGCGGCGAAAAAAAGGAGGCGTTTCATCGAACGAATCGAAACGAGGATAACCGGGGTTGCCTTGCATTCAACCCGTAGAGGGAATTCGCAAAGAGAATCGAGCGCGGCGCTTTTCGAAACCGCAGGATAAGTCTGAGCGCTATGAAAATTGGCTCTGTCGCCACCACTCACTTCCTCCAAGCCGCTGAAGAAAAATGCAGAACGTTGGAAAGAGCTATTTATTCTTGGGAATGACGCTGATGTTGCCGTCGTCTTCCAACATGGCGCAGCGAACATCCTCCACACCGGCGCAGCCCGCTTCGCGCAGTGCACTCATCAATTCGTGCCGGGTCAGCTTGGAATTCTCCAACGCCTTCTCGAACAGTTTGCCGTTGTGAATCAGCAGCTCAGGTCGCCCTTCGATCAAGGCCTCGGCCGTCTTACTCCGGAAAGTCAAAATTCCAACGAGCCAGTTTAAACCGACGAGAGTGACGGCGGAGATCATCCCGCCGATGACCGAATTGTCGCCGCCATTCATGGAATTCTGCACCGCGTTGCTCAGAACAAGCAGGAGAACCAGATCGAAAGGCGCCATTTGCCCGATCTGCCGTTTCCCGGTCAGGCGAAGCAAGACGATCAGGAAGACATAGATAATGATTCCGCGAAGGACGAATTCCCACCAGACGATTGACATGTTCCACATCGCGTCGCGTTCCTAGCAAATTCCGGCGCTGCGCACGAGCGCATTCTAATCGGCCGAAATAGTCGCGTCCCTGCGCTTTCGGAAGCGAAGGCCGGCGAGCGTCGACGAAGAAGAAGGAGTTCTCCGCCCCAGAACCAGGATCTGAAAGCTGCGTCCGAGCATCTCCGGATGCAGCAACGTTTGCAGTTCGCGCCGGATCTTTGCCGACGCTTTTCCGAGAAAATCGGGATCTTCGGCCAGAATCCCGGTAAGGAAATAATGTTGATCGACCAGGCCCTGCAGAGCAAAGCCGGCGCGTTCGGCCTCTTCGATGAGCGACGTCCAATCCACGTGACTCGTTAGGTCGGCCTCGCCGATAGACGTCAGCGGCGAGTCGATTAAACGATGGCCGCGGCGGACCTGCAACGTTCCGGAGGTTCGATTTTCCGCATAATAGTCTTCGCGCGGCAGTCCGTAATCAACTGTCACGAGAAAACCGCGCTGCAGCTTTGAAGACACTTCGCGAATCCATCGCAACGCTTCAAGGTTAACTTCGGTCCTGAAGGGACTGCCACGGGCCGGCAGTCCTCTGACCCGGGCATGAAGATCCGGGTCCGCCATTTCCTGTGTGACAAAGGCCAACTCGTTCCTTTCGAGACCGACCCGACGTTCAACCCAGCGCGATGGATTTTCCGCCCGCTCGATCAGCCGGACAGGAAAGGCGTCGATCAGCTCGTTGCTAAAGTGTATGCCCTCGAAAGGCTCCATGTTTTCGAGTGAATCCACCCAATCAATCTTGCCACCGTAAGGAGCCAGCCTTTTGACCTGCCTTTCGCGCAGAATGACCGACGGCTCGACAATGCGATAGCGCAGGATATCAAACAGTTTTGGCTGGTCGATGCTGAGGCTATCAAGAACGTCGCGCGCGAAATCTCCCTCGTGCGCGCCTTGTTCGACGATGACAAAGTTTTCTGGTTCTCTCAGGAACTCCCACGCTTCGGCAAATTGGCGACTCAACAATTGTCCGAAAGCCGGACCAACACTCACATTGGTGAAATAGTCGCCGGCGCGGCCCAGTCGCGCGCGACCGGAGGCGTAAAATCCGTGAGCGGGATGGTAGAGCGCTTGTCGCATGAATCGCGCGAACGAGATGGGGCCGCTTTGGCGAATCTCTTCGCGGATCAAGTCGATCAGAGTGGCGTCACTGGAGGGCACAACCAGGAACTATTTGCCTGAAACCGGACCGTCGTCGCGGATTACGATTGGCCTGCGCGTCCGCCCGAATTTGACGGCGGCTGTTTGCCCTTTGCAGGCACAAGCCGGGCAATGGCATCACGCAGACGATCCCAATCGACCGGTTTGGTCAGATGCTCGGCAAATCCCGCATCTTTGCTCGCATTGACATCCTCGTAAGTGCCAAAGCCCGAGAGAGCGATCCCCTGTAAACCATAGGCGTCCTTGAGTCCGCGCATGAGTTCGAGGCCGGTGCCATCGGGCAATCCGACATCGCTGACGACGAGATCAAACTTTTGTTCACTGGCCAGTTGGCGCGCCTCCGCCAGGCGGGAGGCGTGCGAAACGGTGTAACCGGCCGACTCAAGAATGCGTCTCATCACCCGCGCCGTATCCACGTGATCCTCTACCAGAAGAATGGTCGCGGGGCTCGCAGCCACCGAATTGAAATCGAGCAGATACGCCGGCCCCTCGAGGAGCGATGTTTCCATCGCGTTGAGGGTAATGGTAAAAGTCGAACCTTTGCCTTTGCCTTCGCTGCGAACAGAAATGGTGCCGTCGTGCAAATCGACGACGCGTTTTGAAATCGCCAGGCCAAGCCCGAGGCCACCGAACTTACTCGTGACCGCGCGACCTCCCTGCTCGAAGGCATCGAAAATCCGCGGCTGCATCTCCGGAGCAATGCCAATCCCGGTGTCGGTAAACTCGATCGCGATGTGGTGCCGGTCGTCGTTTCTTGTGGAAATGTCGATTTGGCCACCGTCGGGCGTAAACTTGATCGCGTTTTTCAATAGATTCCAAAAGACCTGCTGCAGTCGCGCCGAATCCGCCCAGGAGTGGTGGTGGACCGCCTCAAACCGTTTGGTCAAATGCAGATGTTTCTGCGTCAGGTCTGAACTCGAGATACTGAGGGCGTGTTCCAAAGATGCATGCACATCGGTTGCATCCGGGTGGAGTTCGAATTTGCCGTGCGCAATCCGGGTCAGGTCGAGCAAATCGTCGATCAAGAGCGCCTCCAGTTCGATATTTCTCTGCAACATTTCGAGGTCGGCTCGGTTCGAATCGGAAATGGCCGGATCCCGCCGCATGGAGGCGATGCTCATCAAGACCGGTGTAAGAGGCGTCCTCAGTTCGTGCGAGAGCATGGCTAGAAACTGATCCTTCGCGCGATTGGCTTCCTCGGCGTCGGTTTTCGCCCGCTGCAATGAAAGCGCGGCCGTCTTCGGCTGCGTGATATCGAGGATGGTGCCGATGAACCGGACAGCACGGCCCCGTTCGTCGAGGATCGCGCGGCCCTTTTCCGAAACCCAAATCTCTTGGGAGTCGTTCGCTCGAATGACCCGGTATTCGATATCGTAACGCTGACTGCCGCCTGGCCGCAAAACCGACTCAACCGTCTCGTGAATAATGTGTCGATCTTCCGGGTGGACCCCGTTCACGTACGTCGCGTAATCAACTTTCGCGCTCGGAGAGAGCCCGAAAATTTCATGACAACGCGGCGACCAGGTCAACGCGCCAGTCGGCGGATAGAAATCGAAAGTGCCTACATCCGCTGCCTCGACTGCAAGGCGAACGCGCTCTTCCAACTCCTTGAGTTTATGCCCTCTCTCGTGCAGGAGAGACTCGCTGTTCTTGCGCTGGGTAATGTCGGCGCGAAAGATGACAATCCCGTCGGGCGCGGGATAAATTCTCGTCTCGAGCCATCGGCCCCAGGGCTTGTAAAACAATTCGAATTGATCGGGCTGACGCGACTCCATCGCGCGCTGGCACCGTTCATAAAACTCGCCCTTGCCCGCATCTGGAAAGACTTCCCAGATCACTTTCCCGATCATCTCCTCACGGGGGCGGCCGGCGAGCTCAGCGACTTTCTCGTTCACAAACGTGTAACGCCAATTCCGATCGAGAGCAGAAAACGCGTCACTGATGCTGGAGAGAATTGTTTCCCGCTCGGAAATGAGATCGCGCACCTGGCGTTGCCGGCGACGGGCCCGAAGAGCGACCTTAGCCGCGGCCACCAAGGTGACTGAGCGCAGCGGTCGCTCCAGCAGGATCACATTCGCGGCCGGCCCAAAAGTTTCCAACGCCTGAATGCTGGCGCGTTCTCCACTGCCGGGAGCGGTGAGAATAATGACGGGAACGTCCGACCAGGGCGGTTGTTGCCCGAGTAAATCGAGTAAAACGAGCAGTGCCTCCGGAACGAGCGCTTCTTCGGCGATAATGATCGCGTTAGTTGATTGATCGAAATTCTGCGCCAGATCGATCAGATCGGTGCAAGGACGCGCGATGATGTCGTTGGAAAGAAGCGTTTCGGTCGCCTGTGCACCATCCCTGCCCCGCGGCGCCAACACCAGGACCGCTTCGCTGGATTCCTCAACGCCGCGCATTGGACCTGGTCCTGCCTTTGGCAGGCCCGACCGTTTCCGCATCGACAGGCACGCCCGTTAGGACGCCCCGGAATTGTGCCAGTGGTGGACTAACGACTACGCCGTCGGCGGAGATAGTCAGCTCCCGTATGGATTTTTCGTGCTGCCCGGTGCGCTTTTTTAAGACCGAAATTGCCTTGTGAACCGAGCCTTTGGCTTCAAAGAAGCGGAGCGCCAGAACGGTGTCAGCCAGGTAAGTCAGGTCGATCGGCGACTTCATTTGTCCAAGAACACCCTGGGGCGAAAGAACCAGAATCGTCACAACCCCCTGCTGATTTAGGTAGGTCAGCAGTTCATGCAGCTGGAGGTTGAGAAAACGTTCGTCGCCCATCGCGTGGATGTAGCCGTTGAGACTGTCCAGGTAGACCATTCGAACCTTGTTCTCGTCGACTTCCTTTTGCACGCGGCAGGCCAGTTCGCCCGGCGAAAGCTCCGCCGGATCTACCTTCACGATCGTGATGAGTTGTTTCTCGATCAGTTTCGCGAGCCCAAGATTCAAGCCATGGGCGCGCTCCATGAGCACGTTCAAGCTTTCATCGAAGGTGAAGCAAAGAACCTTTTCGCCTCTTTGCGCGGCCGCGATGGCGTAAATCAAAGCCAAGGTCGATTTCCCGGTTCCCGGAGGACCGGTGAAAAGGTTACTCGTCCCGCGAGCCAGGCCGCCACCAAGAAGATCGTCCAGACCTCTGATGCCGCTGGCTATGTTTTCTTCCTTGAATTTTTGATGATGCTCCGCCGCTACCAGCCGGGGAAAGACCGCCAGGCCGCCGGTATGAATGGCGAAGTCGTGGTAACCGCCGCGGTAGGTCGCACCGCGGACTTTGCCGACCAATAGACGCCGGCGCTCGGCTCCATACTCGGGCGCAAGCTGCTCAAGATGGACCACACCATGTGCGAGACTTTCCACGTGGGAATCGGTGCCTTCGGTGCTCCCATCGTCCAGCAGGAGAGTGGTACAATTTCGCCCGGAGAAAAATTGCTTCATCGACAGAATTTGCCGGCGATACCGCAGCGCGGACTGGGAAAGCAGACGCAGCTCCGACAACGAATCGAGAGCAACACGATCAGGACGCAGGCGTTCCACTGACTCAAGCAAAAATCGGGTGGTCTCGCTCAGTTCAACTTCCGACGGGTGAAAGAGCGTGCTTTGAGCTTCGGCGGCAATTTTTTCATCCAGTGCAGAAAGTTCGACAATCTCCAGCTGATCAAGCGACCAGCCATGGGAGCGTGCCACTTCGTCGATTTCATCACGGGTCTCGGAAAGGCTGATGTAGATCGCTTTCTCCCCTTTCGAAATTCCGTCGAGCAAAAACTGCAATGCCAGGGTGGTCTTGCCCGACCCCGGTTTTCCTTCGATCAAATACATCCGGTTAGGCGGCAGACCGCCCCGGAGCACGCCGTCGAATCCGGGAATACCGGTACTCACTTTGCGGCTCAGCTTGCTCATCTTCTTAAATGTACGCTCGGCACATAAAAATAACCAGCTTCATCCGGCTTTTAGCCTCCCGTGAGACGCTCATTGCCCGCCCCATGATAAAGAGACACTGGACGCCATCCGTTCGCCGAAGAACCTTCGCCCTGTGTTCGATCCGAAGAATCAGACTCCCGCTGAACTGGGTTTCCATATGCCCGCAGAGTGGGAACCACACGCCGCCACCTGGCTCTCGTGGCCCCGACGCGAAGGGATCAGTTTCCCGGGGTCATTCGACCGCGTCCTGCCGACATTTCGGAAAATGGTCGCCGCACTCATCGAGTCGGAGCCCGTCTGTATTAATGTCTGCAATGGCGCTCATGAAGCCGAGGCGCGGGACGTTCTCGATGTCTTACCTAACGAATGCATCACTTATTACGAAATCCCGACGAACGAGCCCTGGTGCCGCGACCACGGCCCCATCTTCCTGACACGCAAAGACGAGCCGCGGCTCGCGATCGTCGACTGGGACCACAACGCCTGGGGCGGAAAGTATCCGCCGTTCGATCTCGATGACGTTGTCCCCACCCGCATCGGTGGGGTCCTTGGTCTCCCTGTGTTCCATCCGAAAATGGTTCTCGAAGGCGGATCGATCGACGTTAATGGATCGGGAGCCTGCCTGACGACCGAGAGTTGTCTTTTAAACACAAATCGAAATCCAGACCTGTCGCGTGAGCAGATTGAGCGGCGAATGCGCGATTTCCTCGGCCTGAGAGACATCTTCTGGCTGGCAGAAGGCTGCCAGGGTGATGACACCGACGGTCACATTGATAATCTCGCACGCTTCGTTTCCGAGCGGACGGTGCTGGCGATCGTGGAAAAGGATCGGCAGAGCCCGAACTATGAGCCGTTACAGAATAACTTTCGGCGCCTCGAGGAAATCCATATTCAAGGAAAGCCGCTCAACATCGTCGAGTTGCCAACGGTCCGGCCAATGGAACGCGAAGGCCTGATTCTGCCTGCGAGCTACGCAAATTTTTACATCGGCAACGAAGTTGTCCTCGCGCCAACCTACGGAGAGCCTAACGACGAGATCGCGCTGAGCATTCTGCGCGACCATTTTCCGGCACGGCGTGTTATAGCGATTGATTGCCAGGAACTCATCTGGGGCCTGGGCTCATTCCATTGCCTGACCCAGCAACAGCCGGCGGTGTAGCTGCCGTCGTCTCTGGCGGCGGGTCTCTGCTCCAGGAAATGGAGGGGTAACCATCGCGCTTCGTTCATCAACGCCCAGAGCTCGTCTGCGCCTTCGTGCTCACTTCCCGCGCCACCGGCTCAAGCACCCGCCAGACATTTTCCGCCAGGATCCGATGGCCTGCTGCATTCGGATGGAGACCGTCCGGGAGATTTAAGTCCGCGTGACCGCTAACGCCTTCGAGTAAATAGGGAACGAGCGCGGCCTGATTCTTCTGCGCCAGATCGACGAACATGCGGCCAAACGCTTCGATATAATCGTCACCCGAATGGTTAGGCCATTGCATCCCGACAACGACGACGCGCACTCCCGGATTCCTCGCCCGCACCTGGTCGATCAACGATTGCAGGTTCTCACGAATCTTGTCGACCGGGCTTCCACGAAAAGCATCGTTGATTCCCAGTTCGAGAACGAAAATGTCGATCGGATGGCGCAAGTGCGGCGGTAATCGCGCCAGTCCGTCTTCGGTCGTTCCGCCACTCTGGCTGGCGTTGATCACTTCGTAGCTCAACCCCGCAGCTTTCAGCTTGGAAATCAACAATGCCGGATAGGCTTCACTGCGGCTGAGAAGAAAGCCGTCGGATAGACTGTCGCCAAAAACAAGAATGGTCTTCGTGCCGGAAGAATCGTTCCTCGCGGCCTCTACGGACGCGACTCCTAACAGGAGCGCCAACAAAATAACCAGGCTCGGTGCGCGAGTTCGCCGTTGCTTCCAAGGAATGCGCATTTACTTTTCCCGCCTCACCCTCGCTGGCGCTGATACCGTCAGCGTTCGCAAACGAAAACCGGAATATTTTCTATGGCAAACTACGCAATCAACGGCTTCGGACGAATCGGACGCAATGTTCTGCGCGCGATGACGCCCCAACAGGTCAAACAAGTTCGGGCGATCAACGATCTCACCGATACGCACACGCTGGCACATCTTCTGAAATGGGACTCGGTCCACGGGAAGTTTGACGGCGAAATTGGTTACGACGACGAAAATATCATCGTTCGCGGCCACAAGATCAGAATCCTGAAGGAACGCGATCCTGGGGCGCTGCCATGGAAGGACTTGTCCGTCGACGTGGTCCTCGAGTCGACCGGCTTTTTCACTTCGCGCGATAAGGCTGAACTGCACATCAGCAAAGGCGGCGCGAAACGCGTGCTTATTTCGGCGCCGGCAAAAAATCCGGACATCACAATTTGTCTCGGCATTAACGACGACCTCTACGACGGGGCAAAACACACCGTGGTATCGAACGCCAGTTGCACGACGAACTGTCTGGCGCCGTTGGCCAAGGTCTTGCACGACAATTTTGGGATCGAGCACGGCTTCATGAGCACGATCCACAGCTACACGAACGACCAGCGGATTCTCGATCTTCCACATGAAGATTTGCGGCGCGCGCGTGCCGCCGCCGTCAGCATCATTCCCTCAAGCACAGGCGCGGCCAAGGCGATCGGCGAAGTCATTCCCGATTTGCAAGGAAAGCTGAACGGAGGCGCCTTCCGTGTGCCGACTCCAGACGGTTCTGTGACCGACTTCACCGCCGTCCTCTCGAAAGACGTAACCGCGAACGCGGTCAACGAAGCATTCAAGCAGGCCGCGGCACAGAAGAATTACAAAGGCGTCCTGGAATATACCGAGGAGCCCCTGGTCTCACGGGATATCATCGGCAACCCGCACTCCTGTATTTTCGACAGCAAACTGACGCTTACGTTAGGCAACCGTTTCGTGAAAGTAGTCGGCTGGTACGACAACGAATGGGGCTACAGCAATCGTTGCGTCGGCATGCTGGAGATGATGGCGAAGTAAGGGAATGACAGGGTTAAACCGGATTTCCAGAGGTCCTAATCCCGTGAATCTGGTTAATCCTGTCTAGTTTCAATGAACAAGCTTTCCGTTCGCGATCTAGAGGTCGGCGATAAGCGCGTGTTGCTGCGCGTCGACTTCAACGTTCCGCTGCAGGAACACGGCGACCATTTTCATGTCGGGGACGATACCCGGATTCGCGAAGCCCTTCCGACAATCAATTACCTTCGCGAACATGGCGCGAAAATAATTTTAATGTCGCACCTCGGCCGGCCGAAAGGGCTGCGGGTGGAAAAATATTCACTGCGTCCGGTCGGGGGCCACCTTCACGGCCTGCTCGATCATCCGGTACTCTTCAGCCACGATACCATCGGCGAAATTCCAGAAAAGATCATCGCAAGCATGGGAAAGGGCGACGTGGTGCTGCTCGAAAACCTCCGGTTCCAAAAAGAAGAGGAAGCTAACGACCCCGGTTTCGCGCAGGCACTGGCCAAGCTCGGTGATCTTTTTGTGAATGACGCCTTCGGCACCGCGCATCGAGCGCATGCTTCCACCGCCGGAATCACAAAGTTCGTTTCAAAGTCCGCCATGGGATTCCTCATGGAAAAGGAATTGAAATATCTTCACGAAGAACTCGACCAGCCGGCGAAACCGTTTGTCGTTATCATGGGCGGCGCAAAGGTTTCCGATAAAATCGACGTCCTCAAGGCCCTGATGAAAAAGGCCGACGCCATCCTGATCGGCGGTGCGATGGCGAACACCTTCTTCCAGGCGCAGGGAATTCCTGTTGGAAAAAGTAAAGTCGAGTCCGACAAACTCGATCTCGCGCGCGACCTCATGGAAACCGCTCGCGCCGGCAATGTTCGGCTCCTTCTTCCGATCGATGTCCGCGAAACTCAGGAGATCAAGGCCGGCGCGACGGTCCGAAACACCACTCGTCTTTCTCCGCAAAGCGGCGTGGCCGAAGGTTGGCTTGCAGTCGACATTGGCAGCGCGACGGAATCGCTCTTCCAAAAAGAAATCGCCAAGGCCAAAACGATCTTGTGGAACGGCCCAATGGGAATTTTCGAGATTCCGGAATTCTCAAAAGGAACCGTCGCAATTGCCGAGGCCATGGCGCAATCGGACGGGGTCACAGTTGTCGGCGGCGGCGATTCCGTGACTGCGGTCAAAGAAGCGGGCCTGGCCGACAAGATGACTTTTATTTCAACCGGCGGAGGCGCGTCGCTCGAACTGCTCGAAGGCAAGGAACTTCCCGGTGTCGCCGCTTTGACCAACAAAAACTAGACGGGATTGAACGGATTAACTGGATTAAGAATGAGCAGATTCTGGATCTTTTTTAACCCTGCATAATCCTGTTCATCCTTTCTGAACCCATGAGAAAGAAAATCATCGCCGCGAATTGGAAAATGAACATGACCCAGGCGGAAGCCGCACGGTTCATTGAAGTCTTTCTTCTTGAAGACGCCGATATCGTCGATGTCGACATCGTGATCATCCCGTCTTTCACGGCTATTCCGAAAGTCACCGAGCTTTTGAACGATCGGCAGGACATCAAAGTTGGCGCGCAGAACATGCACTGGGAACGATCGGGCGCGTTCACCGGTGAGATTTCCGCAGCCCAGCTGCGCGACCTGTTTGTTCGATACGTCGTCCTGGGCCACAGCGAACGTCGCACACTCTTTGGCGAAACAGATGAGATCGTGAATCGCAAAGTGCGCGCCGCTCACGAAGCCACGCTTCGCCCGATCGTTTGCGTTGGCGAAAGTCTCAAGGAGCGCGAAGCCGGCCAGGTTGAAAAGATTCTCGGACGGCAACTTCGCGAAAGTCTGGCTGAACTTTCACCAAAGGAGTTACAGGAAACCATCGTTGCCTATGAACCCGTCTGGGCCATCGGCACCGGTCGTAACGCCACCCCCGAACAGGCGCAGGAAGCTCACGCCTTTATCCGCGGCGTGCTCGGCGAGTTGTCCGATTCGTCCACGGCCGAACGGATTCGAATTCAATATGGCGGGAGCGTGAAGCCAGAAAACGCCGGCGAACTCATGTCCCAGCCCGACATTGACGGCGCGCTCGTCGGCGGCGCCAGCCTCGATCCGCGGAGTTTCGCGCAAATCGTAAAGGCTGCGCAGCAGTCGTAGGGCACGCGCGCGGGAGCACCGCGGATGTTGGAGAGGCGCTTGTGCCAGGCGCCTGACTACTAAACAGGGCGTTGGCACAACGACCTCTACAACCCTGCACGGTCACGCCTGCCGCTACTTGTTTTTGATTTCCAGGTAAGTCCGCGACACCACGTGATTCGTGCCCGGTTGGATCCGCTCGATCCGCATGGCTTTGAGAAACCAGCGGTTAGCGATCTTCTGCGCAGAGACAACTTCGAAACGCCGGGTTAACTGATTCTCCAGGTTGAATCCTTCCATGCGCATAAGCTCGCCGCCGGTCTTATCCACCCAAAGGAAAATGCTGCCATACTGCGATCGCTTGTTCGGCGGACGCAGCTGCAACTTCCAACAGTTGCGCGTCCGGATATTATCAGACCCGACAATCTGTGCGTTCGGCCAATAAAGAAATTTCAGGGCGAGATCTTCGTAAGTCACATCCGTTCCGCGCACCTTTTCGTCGAAGTCCGCCGGCGTGACTTTTTCCACGCCTGATTTGGTCACCAGTTCGAGCCGCGATTCGGTTTCTCCAATCTGCAATTGAAGTGTCTCCGGCGGATCGGAAAAGATGTAACGAACACGCGGACCTTCTTCGACCAGCTGAAACGGAACGACCGTTGCCTCCTGCCTGAGTTGCCCGTGCAAATCGACCTGTTGCTGGGCCTGCCGGACCCGGACGCCATCGAGAATTTCACGAGCGGAAGGTGTGACCTGCGCGGCCCAAACCGATCCCACCAGGGCAAACAGACACGCGATCACCAGCGGCAGGCGCCCGGCCTTGATTAAGTTTTGAGTGCAGCGGCTGAACACGGCTAAAGTCTACACGGTTTTCTTATCTTCGCGCCCATGGACGAAACCATTCTTCATCTCATCAACGATCATTGGACGAACGGTTTCTTCGATTATTTAATGCCGATCGTCAGCGCCGCCGAAATCTGGAAGCCTGTCTTCCTGATCGCCTTCGCCCTCGGCCTGGTGTTCGGCGGCTTCAGAGGACGCGCCTGCGTCATCTCGATGGTGGTGATTTTGCTCGCCGGCGGTGAGGTGACGCATTTTTTGAAGACTGCGGTGGATCGGCGCCGCCCAAAGCAGGTCGACTCTGTCCGGATGGTTGAACTGGCAAAAGTGAAACCGGCGATTTTGAAGGCCTTCCATACACCGACGATTCGTTACTCCGATCAGTCGGACCGAAACCTTGCGCGCTCAGGTCCGTCATTTCCTTCGGGCCACACGACCAACAACACGATCATCGCCTTTTGTCTCACCCTGTTTTATCCGCGGCGGGGCTGGCTCTACTGGCTCGTGACCGGCGTTGTTGGATACTCGCGGGTTTATCTTGGCGCGCATTGGCCGAGCGACGTTGTGGCAACCCTCTTCCTGGCCACGGGCGAAACCCTTCTTCTGCTTGGATTGTTTGAACTCGCGTGGCGCTTTCTGTCGGCACGCTGGTTTCCGGCGCTGAATCGTCGTCATCCGAGTTTGTTAGGCCTGAACGTATGAGCAACACGCGCGCTGCCTGGTTTTTTGTCATTGCCCTGACCGCCATTCGCCTTGCCATGATCGGCACGCGCGATCTCGAATTTGATGAAGCGCATTACTGGCTTTGGTCCGACCGGCTGGCGCCGGCCTATTTCACCAAGGGGCCGGGAGTCGCCCTGGCGGTTCGCGCCGGGACCACCCTGTTTGGCCCTAACGAATTTGGAGTTCGTTGCCTGAGCCCATTGCTGGCCGCCGGAACCAGCCTCCTTTTGTTTTATTTCGGCCGCCGGCTTTTCAGCGGAGCAGCCGCACTTTGGCTCGTCATCGCGCTCAACGTCACCCCGATATTCACCTGGGGCGCATATCTCATGACGATCGATCCGCTCTCGATCTTTTTCTGGACGGCGGCCATGTTCACCTTCTGGCTTGCCCTTGAGAAGAGCCCGCAATTTTCTTTCTACTGGCCGCTTACTGGCCTGCTCGTCGGCTTCGGTTTTCTTTCGAAATACACCAACGCGCTGGAGTTAATCTCCATTCTCCTCGTGCTGGCTCTGGCACCGCGGTTTCGGCAGGAATTCAAAAAACCGGGGCTCTATCTCCTGCTCGGGATATTTCTTGCCTGCACCATTCCACCGGTTGTGTGGAACGCGCGCCATGCCTGGGTCACCGTCGGCCATCTCGAAACCAAGGGCGGCTTAACGAATGATGTCGGTTTTCATTTTTTGGAACCACTCAGGTTTCTCGGCGAACACTTCATTTTTTATTCGCCCGTCCTCTTTCTGATTCTCGCAATCGGAGTCGTGAGAGGTTTTCGCCGGGTCAATCAACAGTTGAAAATCCTCTTTCTTTTCTGGTTCGGCGCGCCGGTGTTTCTCTTCTATTTACTCCTCTCAATCAACAAGGCGGCCGCGCCGAATTGGGATGCTCTCGCTTTCATCGGGTTCGGGCTTCTGGCCGCGGGAATCTGGCGGGATCGCCTTGAAACCAACAAGCGGACTCATGCTTACGCCGCCACAGGCGCGGCCGTAGCTCTGTTGATGAGCGCCTTCGCCATCGATTCCGATCTTCTTCACAGTTTTGGATTTAACCTCTCCCGCCGCGACCCAACCAACAGGCTTCAAGGCTGGCAGGTTGGAAGCGCGGCCGTGGAAAATCTTCGCAAAGAGTGGGAGACAAAACTGGGCGAGCAATTATTCCTGATCGCTGACGACCGCGATCGGGCATCGGAAGTTTCTTTCTATCTTCGCGACAAACGTTTGGCCGGGCCGGGACATCCGCCGGTTTATATTGTCGAATCCCAGGACCTGTTGAATCAATTTTCGCTCTGGCCGCGTTACGACGAATTCGTCGCAGCACCCGAGCAGAAGCCTCCGGGGGACGATCAACCGTATAGCGAGGGCGGCACGAATCTTTTTACCGGACGCAGCGCTTTGTTCATCCGCGATGGCGAGCACGGAAGCCTGGTCCACAATATCAAAGCGGCTTTTGCATCCGCCGAGCCCGTTGCCCTCCTGCGCGTCACGCGCTATGGCAAACCAATCCGCACCTGGCGCATTTTCCTCTGCCGCCAATATCGGACGCTTCCGTTATGAACGATTCATCTGCGACCAACCTGACGCGCGAGCCCGGAGCGCCGGACATTTCTGTGGTCGTCCCCGTTTTTAACGAAGAAGAGAATGTCGGCACGCTCCAGCGCGAAATCGAGACCGCGCTTGCCGGCCGCAATTTTGAGATCGTTTTTGTGGATGATGGTTCGCGCGACGCGACCTCCGCGAAGATTCAAGCCAACAACAACACGCGGGTTCTTCGATTTGAAAAGAACACCGGACAAAGTGCGGCCACCTATGCCGGATTAAAGGATGCGCGCGGGGAAACCGTCATTCTCATGGATGGCGATTTGCAAAACGATCCGGCCGACATTCCAAAGATACTCGCAGCCATGAAGGACGCCGACCTGGTCTGTGGCTATCGTGCCACTCGGAAAGATACGGCCGTGAAGCGCGCGACCAGCCGGATCGCAAATTTTGTTCGCAGCCGCTTCACCGGGGACGGCGTCCGCGACACCGGCTGCGGCCTTAAGGCCATGCGGCGAGAATGCGTTTCGGCCCTGATTCCCTTCAAGGGGATGCATCGTTTCGTGCCTGCGCTGATAAAAGGCGCGGGTTATCGTCTCGTTGAGGTCCCGGTAAACCATCGTCCCCGGCGTTTCGGCACGAGCAAGTATGGTCTTGGCAACAGGGCGATTCGGGCAACTGTAGACATGTTTGGCGTCCGTTGGCTTCTATCGCGACGATTCAGTTATCGGATACGTCCCGACTAGCTGTTTTCCCCGGCCAAATCCTCTTGTTATTAATAGCGGCAACGATAAGCTTTCGATCCCTTTACCGGCATGTCATTTGGCGATCTCTTAACTGCTGAGCAGATCATTCCCGAGATGACTGCAACCGAGCGCTGGCCGGCGATCGTGGAATTGATCGATCTGCTGCTAAAGCTCGGGAAGATTAAGCCGGACGATCGCGAGAGTATTCTGGCTTCGTTGAAGCAACGCGAGGAAACCATGAGCACGGGCATTGGTTTCGGCATCGCCATCCCCCATTGCTCCTCGGATCGCCTGACCGAAGTCGTGGCGGCGTTCGGGCGATCGCCTGCCGGCATCGAGTTCGACGCTCTCGATAACGCACCCGTGAAGTTCGTCGTGCTGTTTATCGTGCCGAAAAATCAATTTCAGACTCACCTGCGCACCCTGGCCTCGATCGCCAAGTTCTTGAACGACCGATCCGTCCGCGAAAATCTTGGCAAGGCAACATCGCGCGACGAGATCCTCTCGATCTTCCGGGCCGAACCGCAGAAGGCGTAACGAATTCGGGCCGCGTTTGCGGTTCTCGCTCCAAGATGTTGTAGAGGCGCTTGTGCCAAGCGCCTAATTACATAAACAGGCGGTTGGCACAACCGCCTCTACAACGCATGCAGACGCTTCAACATCAGCTCTCCTCAAAACTGTCCGAGACGCTGCGAACACTCGATCTGCCCGTCGTGGGCAACGTCACCGTTGCGACAGATTCCCAATTCGGTGATTACCAGACCAACGCCGCCCTCATCCTCGCCAAGCAGCGGAAGGAAAATCCCCGCGAAGTTGCCCACCGTATCGTCGAAGCTTGGACTGACGATGATCTGACCGAAAAACCATCCGTCGCCGGAGCGGGCTTCGTCAATTTTCGGCTCCGCCCGGAAGCGGTCGCCCGCCAGGTAAACGCTCTTCGCAAGGACGAGCGCCTCGGTGTCGAAAAGGCAGCCTCGCCCCTCCGTGTTGTCATCGACTTTGGATCGCCCAACGTGGCCAAGCCGATGCACGTCGGACATATTCGCAGTACGGTCCTGGGAGACGCTCTTGCGCGCATCGCGGAATTTATCGGACACGACGTTATCCGCGATAATCACATTGGAGACTGGGGCACGCAGTTTGGGATGGTGATTTACGGATGGAAAAACTTTCTCGATCGCGACGCTCTCGCGCGCGATCCCATCGCCGAGCTTGTCCGGATTTACAAGGAGGCTAACGAACGCTCAGCCGCCGATCCGGCCGTGCGCGAAGCCTGTCGCCAGGAACTCGTTAGGCTGCAGGCCGGCGATCCGGAGAATTTTTCCATCTGGCAGCAGAGCGTCGATCTGTCGCTCAAGGAATTCGCGCGCACCTACGAGGTCCTCGGGATTCATTACGACATCCAGCATGGAGAAAGTTTTTACAACGATCGCCTGGCGGGAGTCGTTGACCGCCTTCTAAAGTCCGGTATCGCCGAAATCAGCGAAGGAGCCGTGGTGGTTTTCTTCCGCGACATCCCGGAATTGGCCGACAAGCCCTGTATCATTCGAAAGCAGGACGGCGGGTTTAACTACGCGACTTCGGACATCGCGACCGTGGACTATCGCGTCAACGATCTTCAGCGCGACACCCTCTGGTACGTCGTCGGCGCTCCACAAACGCTTCATTTTAAAGAGATTTTTGAGATCGCGCGCCGGGAAGGTTACACCGCTGATTTCCGGCACATCCCATTCGGCAGCATTCTTGGCAAAGACCGGAAGCTTATGAAAACGCGCTCGGGCGAGAACGTCCCCATGAGCGAGCTGCTTGGGGAGGCGAAGACGCGCGCGCGCCAGATTATCGATCAGAAAGCCACCGATTTATCCGCCGACGAGAAAGACGAGATCGCCGCCATCATCGGCTTTGGGGCAATCAAATACGCGGATCTCTCGCAGTATCGGATGACGGATTACGTTTTTGCGTGGGACAAAATGCTCTCGTTCCAAGGCAATACCGCGCCCTATCTGCAAAATGCTTATGTGCGCATCCGCTCAATCTTTCGAAAAGCTGCCGCCGAGGGCGTCAATCTGGCGGGAGTAGGTGCGGATCTCGTGCTCGCGGAACCGGCCGAAATTGCCTTGGCCAAGAAGGTCACGCAATTTGCCGAGATCGTTCCGCAAATCCTCAACGATTTCCGCCCGAACCTTCTGGCGAACTATCTCTTCGAATTAGCCAACGCCTTTCATGCCTTCTACGAAAGCTGTCAGATCCTGAAATCGGACGAGCCATCGCGATCGTCGCGGCTCGCGCTCGCCGAACTAACGAGCCGGGTCTTACGCAGGGGCCTCGACCTTCTCGGGATTAAAGTCCCTGAGAAAATGTGATTCAGGCGGACGAAACACTCTCGTCGCTCCGGCTGCGTCATCGGCGTCCAGACAGGACGGGAGGTGCAAGCTTGTCTGATCCGCTTCCGGCGACGACTGGTCATGCCTTCCGGGCCATCGTGGTGTAGTTTTCCAACCCTGCAATGAAAAGCCAAGGTCCCCGCATCCCCGATTGCACCTATCGGTTGCAATTTAATCGCGACTTTACTTTCGCGGATGCGCGCAAGATTACCGATTACCTGCATCAGCTGGGTGTGAGCGACGCCTACGCATCGCCTTATTTTCAGGCGCGACCCGAGAGCATGCATGGTTATGACATCACCGATCACAACAAGCTCAATGCCGCGATTGGTTCTCGGGAAGAATACGATGGCTGGGTTGCGGAACTGCACGGGCGCCAGATGGGCCAGATTCTCGACTTTGTCCCTAACCACATGGGCATCGGCGAGCCGCTCAACACCTGGTGGATGGATGTGCTCGAGAATGGGCCCAGCTCCACCTATGCCCCCTACTTCGATATCGATTGGCATCCGCTGAAAACGGATCTCCACGAAAAGGTCCTTCTCCCGATTCTTGGCGACCAATACGGACGCGTCCTGGAACGCGGAGAACTCCAGGTTCATCTCGACGCCGGCGCCTTTCATCTTTGCTATTATAAGAACCAGCTGCCCATCGCGCCCGGCACATATCGTTACATTCTCGACGTCGCGCTCGCGAATCTCGATCAATTCAAAGACCAGGAATTTTACGCGGAGTTCCAGAGCATCCTGACCGCACTGGAGTATCTGCCCAAGCGAACCGAGACCGATCCGGAACGCATTTCCGAGCGGGTGCGGGAAAAGGAAATTATCAAACGACGCCTGGAACGCCGCATGGAAGAAGCGCCCGAGGTTCGCAAGGCCGTCGAAGAAGCGCTGATCACAGTCAACGGAAAGCCGGGCGATCCGCGAAGTTTCGACAGGCTGGACGAGCTCCTGAATGCCCAGGCCTACCGGCTGGCCTATTGGCGGGTAGCCGCGGAAGAGATCAACTACCGCCGCTTTTTCGACATTAACGATCTCGCGGCCATACGAATGGAATTGCCGGAAGTTTTTGAAGCGACCCACCAGCTTCTGCTCGAGTTGGTAAAAAAGGGAGCGATCACCGGACTCAGGATCGATCATCCGGATGGCCTTTACCTTCCACGGGACTATTTCCAGCAGCTGCAGGAACATTGCGCGGCCGCTCTCGGAGAAAAATTGCCGCCGGATGGGCGCGCGATTTATCTCGTCGTAGAAAAAATTCTTACCGGAGACGAGCAACTGCCTAACGACTGGCCGGTTCATGGCACGACCGGTTACGAGTTTGGAAAAGAGGTGGCCCAGCTTTTGGTCGATTCTTCAGCCGAACTGGCCATGACGGCCGTTTACCGGCGGTTCATTGGGCACTCGACTCATTTCGGTCACCTGGTTTACGCAAAGAAACGGCAGGTCATGCGGCTCTCTCTGGCTAACGACGTCAACGTTCTCGGGAACCTGGCCGATCGCTTGTCGGAGCAGAACCGCTGGTTCCGCGATTTCACGCTTCAAGCGCTGGCTCGGGCGGTCAGCGAGACAATCGCCTGCTTCCCGGTCTACCGGACGTATCTGGCCCCCGGGAGACCCGTGAGCCCGGAAGACCGCGGAGTCATTGAGCGCGCTATCGCCGCGGCCAAAAGAAGGAACCCGGGCATCGAAGCGTCCGTCTTCAATTTCCTTCGCGACATTTTGCTTTTTCAATTCCCGGAAAACCTCGACGAACAAGCGCGCGAGGAACACGCCCGTTTTGTTTTGAAGTTCCAGCAATACACCGGCCCGATAACGGCCAAGGGGCTCGAAGATACCGTGTTCTATATCTTCAACCGCTTGGCCGCGCTCAACGAGGTCGGAGGCGAACCGCAGCATTTTGGGCTATCGCCCGAAGGCTTCCACCAGCGATGCCAGGAGCGACAAAAGAAGTGGCCACACACGCTTCTAACGACTTCCACGCACGACACCAAGCGGAGCGAAGACACCCGAGCGCGCATGGTGGCGATATCCGAACTGCCGGTGGAATGGCGCCAGACCGTGCGGCGCTGGAAGACGAATAACCGGCGACTAAAAAAGGCGATCGACGAAATGGAAGCGCCGGATACGAACGAAGAGTATCTCCTCTATCAGACGCTCCTGGGCACGTGGCCGATTTTGGAAGACGGAACCGCGGCCAGAGAAACTTCTCCCGAATACGTCACTCGGATCCAGGCCTACATGACGAAGGCGCTGAACGAGGCGAAGATCAACACGAGTTGGATCCAGCCTAACGAGGAATGGCTCGACGCCATGGGAACCTTCGTCGCGCGCATTCTGGAAGCATCGCCAAAAAACCGCTTTCTCGCGAACCTCTTCCCGCTCGTCGAGGAAATCGCGCGGCTCGGCGCGATGAATTCGCTCACTCAGACCCTCATGAAAATCACCTCGCCCGGCGTGCCTGACATTTACCAGGGGAACGAGACTTGGGATTTCTCGCTGGTCGATCCGGACAATCGGCGGCGCGTGGACTACGACGCCAGGCAGAGGTTGATGCAATCACTCGGAAATACCGCGCCGGCTGAGTTGCTGCAGAAGTGGCCCGACGGACGAATCAAAATGTTTCTTATCCAAAAGGTTCTTCAATTTCGACGAACTCAGCCGGACTTATTCCGTCACGGGACATATCGGCCCCTGAAAACCAGCGGGACTTTTGGCGAGTCGTGTATTTCTTTCGCCCGCGAACACGATGCTCGCCGGATTATCGTCATCGCTCCCAGGCTTTCGAGGCGCGTCGGCTTCCCGCCCATTGGGGAAAAGTGGAAAGACACATCGATCGAAATGCCGGAAGGATTTTCGAAGGCCAGCGATCTCTTCACCGGTCGCGAAGTGGCATTCGAAAACGGATCTGTTCGCCTGAGTGATGCGCTCTCGACTTTGCCCTTTGCCTGTCTAACGGATTAAGAGAAAAGCGCGGCTCCGCAGAGCAATTGTAGGGCGGCGATCGTCGCCGCCGTCTCTCAGGATGGACGCCCTACCGTTATCGAGCGCGAGGATCTCGCCCGGTCAGCCTTGTGCGCCGCGCATGAAACGTTCGCAGGCGTAGACGACCCACTGCGCAAAATTGCCCGTGTTCGCTATGAAATCGTTCGCCAGCGCAAGAAATGTCACCTGCCGCGCGGCGACCACCAGGAGGACGATCAAGAGCGTCAAATTCATCAGGTAAATAACCACGAGGGAGAAAAATGTTCCGTGATCGCTCAGGTCTGTCTGATTCTTCGGAATCATCCAGCAGGTAAAGGTGAAATGGAACGCCCAGGTCACCCCGATGAGCGCATAAAGCAGCTTCCCGTAGGGGCGCACATCCATGAACAGGCTGAGTCCCCCGTAAACCACGATGATCAGGATGCTGTAGAGAGGGAAAAAATAGGGCGCGAGCGCGATCCAGAAGTTCGAGCGATTCGTGACAATGTGGCCGCCGTCGCGCGAAACCCTAAACCGGCTGACACGCCCACCCATCAGCCAGACCCAGATCGCGTGCGTCAGCTCATGCCCAAAGACATAAAGAATGATTGGCCGGCTCAATCCAAAAAAGAAAATCAACCAGAGCACGACCCCTAACGAGAAAAACCAGAACTCTTCCGCCGCCCAGAGCCTTTGCACGACAGTCGCCCGGGCGAAGGCGGTGAAAAATGTTTGCGTCAGAATCCCGCAAATCGGCAGTAGAAACAGGGCGATGACAAACTTCACCCATCGCGTCGGAACCATCAGAGCATCACCATATCCGCGCGCGTGCCGATTCGGAACCACATACGGAGAAACCCGAACACGCCCGCCGGGGTAACGCGCAGATCCTGCAGTTGTTGCTCTATGCTTCTTCGTCGTCGCCACAATGACGCGACGTTCTTAATCAAAAATTCCGCGGAAAGGGAACTGATTTTGGTAAAAGATGACAAGTGAGACGAGAGGGAGCCCCCTCATCCAATCAAGGTCAGGCACGAAAAAGCACCGCGAGTGAGGTGGAGGTGTGACCTCCGCGCCCTCCCATTCTTCGGAGCTTAAGCCCGGCCCATGTAGGCGCCGGTACGGGTGTCGATCTTGATGGTCTCGCCTTCCTTGATGAACAGAGGAACGTAAACCGTCTTGCCGCTTTCGAGCACGGCGGGCTTGGTGACATTGCTGGCGGTATCGCCGCGCACGCCTTCGGCAGACTCGACAACTTTCATGTTCACCGACGCCGGCAATTCCACTTCTACCGGACGGCCTTCGGTGTAGAGCACCTGTAGCGAAAGGTTTTCGGTCAGGTAATCCTTCACATCTTTCACAAAATCTTCCTGGAAAGTGATGGTGTCGTAGCTCGCCGGATCCATAAAATGGTAGCCCTCGTTATCCTTGTAGCTGAAATCGAGTTGCTTCCTCTCAACATCCACCAGCTCGACCTTGTCGGTCGAACCAAAGCGCACATCAGCGCTTTTTCCGGTGTTGATGTAGCGAATAATCGCCTGGACGAACGCGCGCAGGTTTCCCGGCGTTCGATGGTGCACTTCCAGCACAATGGCGGCATTGCCGTTGTATTTAATCGCCATTCCTTTCCGAAGATCGTTTGCTGCAGCCATGGGAGATTCCGTTGAAGAGTTAGCCGTTTTTGGTCGTTAAAAACGGGACGCGACTCTTACACGGGGTTCCGGCTTTTGCAATTGGCCTTGGGGCCACCCAAATCGGGAACAGGCGGGCGGCACCAGGAACGGCAAACCGCTCTACAGTAATTTCAGCCGCGTTAAGTCCTGGGAATCGACAATTCCGACCGGCACATTGTCGTCATCGACCACGATCAGGTCGTCAATTCGATGACGTTCGAGCAGGTTCAGAACCTCCACCGCCAGCTTGTCGCGATGAACCGTCACCGGATTCAACGTCATCAGATCCGCCACCATGCGATCGCCGATTTTTGAGTCGCGCTGGAAGTGCCGCACAAAATCGCCGTGAGTGAAAATTCCCGCGAGATGATTCGATCCGTCGGCCACCACGGCGGCGCCGGCGCGCACGCTGCTCATGACTTTCAAGACATCACGCACGGACGTTTCCTTCGAAACCAGAGCCATGGCATCGCTCCTTCGCATGATCTGATGAACCTTGATCAACAAGCTGCGTCCGATCATTCCGCCCGGATGGAATTTCGCGAAATCTTCTTTGCGAAATCCGCGCGCCTCGAGCAGGACCATCGCGAGCGCGTCGCCCAACGCGAGCATCACCGTTGTGCTCGAGGTCGGCGCGAGGTTTAGCGGACAGGCTTCCTGCTGCACGTTGACGTCGAGAAAAACGTCCGCGGTTTGAGCCAGCGTGGAGTCGGCTTTTCCACAAAGTGCGATGACCCGAACCTGAAACCGCGAGAGGGCGGGCAGGATCTGGAGCAGTTCGTCGGTTTCGCCGCTGGCGCTCAAAGCGAGGATCACATCTCCATCCGCCACCACCCCCAGGTCCCCGTGGAGGGCGTTCGAGGAGTCGAGCACCACGGCCGGAGAGCCGGTACTGGTGAGGGTCGCGGCGATCTTGTTGCCTATATGTCCCGACTTGCCGATGCCCAGCACCACCACTTTCCCGCGGGCATCGACCGTTTCCTTGATGATCTCGACGGCACGGGAAAAAGTAGGGCCCAACCGGTCACGGAGCCGCTGAAGCTCGATAATTTCGACTTCGAGCACACGAATCGCCTTTTCAACGTAATCCATTCAGCCGTATATTGAGGTTGGACATTCGGGCGGGCAAGATATTGCGCTGCCTTGGGGAACCGATTTTATGAAAACGATTTTGAGCCTTTTCCTGGCGGTCGCGCTGGCGGGAACTGTCCTGGCGGACCCGCCGCAGAAAAGCAGTTTCACCGCTCGCACCAAAACCTCCACGGTCCGTGCGAGCAAGGAACCGGCTCCGCTGAGAAAATCCGAAGTCGTTGGGGCAATCCCACGAGCTGTGCGCGGTGGTAATCCGCTGCAGATGTTAAATCCGAGAGCCCCGGCAAAATACGGGAACTGGGTCCAGAGCACCTCCTTCGATTCGGATGTGCCCGGAAAGTGGAAGGGCATCAAGCTCTTCGAGCTCGTTTTCTGATCATTGCTTCGCGAACGCGGTAGCGGCGCCGTTTGTAGCGGGGGTCTTGGACCGGCGGACACTTTTCCTCGGTTTGAATTTTGCGCGGTTGGAGACTGCCATTAGCAGCATGCTCCCCGGGATAACGATAAGAATTTATCCCCGTTGCGAGCCGATGTAACATCACCGCAACTTGGCCACGACATCTGATTCTCCTCCGGTAGTCGCCTCCTACTGCGCGACCTTTCTGAAACCGGAGATGCTCCACATCTACCGGCAGATCGTCTCGTTGCGCCGCGTCCGGCCAATCGTCCTCACACAGAAACGTGAGAATGCCGACCGTTTTCCTTTTGATCGTCTAACAATTCTTAAAAAACCGGCAACACATTTCCTGCGGCGGCTCTGGCACAAACAACTCCTCGATGAGCCGTGGCAAATCTCGCAAGCGGAATCGGGCGCGATCAGACATCTTCTCAATGCGGAAGGCGCGCGGCTTCTTCATATTTATTTCGGACATATCGCGGTGCATCTTCTGCCACTGGTCCGCTCGTGGCCGGGACCGTCGATCGTCTCGTTCCACGGCGCCGATGTCATGGTCGACATGAAGAAGCCGGCCTACCGACAGGCAACCGTCGAAATGTTGTCCGTCGTTCGACGAGTGCTTGTTCGATCCGAATCGCTTCGACGTGCGGTCATCAACCTGGGGTGCGATGAACGGAAGATTGAGATTCTGCGAACCGGAATTCCACTCGATCAATTTCCTTTTCGCGAACGCACTGTCCCGCATAACAACGAATGGTGTCTGGTCCAAGCCTGTCGCTTGATTGAGAAAAAGGGATTGCCCGTGACCTTGCGCGCCTTTGCCATTTTCAAAGAAAAATACCCTCAGGCCGTTCTGGAGATCGCCGGCGAAGGTCCCCTGCTTGCGTCGCTAAAAAATCTGGCTTCGGAACTTAACCTTGCCGAGAGCGTCCGGTTCCGTGGTTTTCTTTCCCAGAACGAGATGCGCGACTTGTTCTATCGAGCGCACATCTTCCTTCACCCGAGTGAAACCGGCAGCGACGGGAATCAGGAGGGCGTCCCGAACTCGATGCTTGAAGCCATGGCCACGGGGTTGCCCGTCTTCGCCACCAAACATGGCGGAATTCCGGAAGCCATCGAAAACGGTGTCAGCGGCATTTTGGTGTCCGAAGGAGATTTCGGAGCCCTGGCCGAAAAGCTGCTTAAAGCGGCACAAAGGCCGGATTCGTTAGGCGGAATGGCCCTGGCGGGCGCCGATCGTGTCGCGCGTGAATTTAATCAATCCAATCAAGTGCGACGTTTGGAGGATTGTTACCTCGAAACGATGACGTTGTAAGATTTGAGGCGTGTTATAGCCGCCGCCGTCTCGGCATCAGTCTTTTCTTTAGGTCAGCCGCCGGCTGCAATTCAGCGCCTTCGCGCTACTTGAACTTCGCAACGTGCGCGAAGAAGGCCGCTAATTGTGGCCGGAGCGATCGAAAAGAGATTCGTTCCAAGGCGCGCCACTGCGACTCCATGATCGCGGTCGCGCGCGCGGTGGAGTCTTTCACCAGGCTCGTGGCGATTGAGATGATTTGATCGAAGGCGCGTCCGTTTCCGTTTGAATTCGGAAAGGCGACTCGCTCGATTACGCCATCCCCGCCGACACAAATGGTGCGGCAAAGAAGAGCGTCCCCGGCCACCTGGCCAGGCACTCCGGATCGATCGAGTTGAAGGACAATCTTGTGGCCGGCGACAATGCGCAGGTATTCCACGTAGGGTTTGCGTCCATCAACCACGCGCAATTTTCCCTCCCCGAAATTCAGTCCGGCCAGTCGCCTGGCCCCGCTTCGCCCGTCGAGATTGAAAACCGTCACGAACTCACCCGTCGCCTCTGAGATTCTTTTCGCGATCAGCAAGGCGGCGAAATGATTTCGCGATGGGACATCCCACTCCCGCGTTCCAATGAAGATTCCTTTTTGCTTGTCCGGCTTGACCGAGAAATTCCAATTCACATCCTCGAGCGGATACGGAGTCGGAGCGAAGCCTACGGTGGTCCGCTCGCGTTTCGGACGCGCCTGCTGATAAAGATCGGCCGACTCGGGCGTAATCGCGAGACAACCCTGGGCGCGACCGACAATCTCCAAAAACCTTTCGATCTTTCCGCCGTCGGCCATCTGCTGCGCGATTTGATGGAGTCCGGTCTCCTTGAGCGAAACCACCGTTGTCCGCCCGGCGGCGCGGCATTCGGTCAGAGCGCGCTGGGTTGCCTTGAAATCACCGCGCAATAAAAGGAGGATCGGTGTCTTCTCGGCAATGGCTGATTTCGTTTCGCGATGAAAGGAACCGCCGGTGCACGCGGCGAAGGCGTGAAAATTAACGGGCGCGTGCCCGGGCGACTCCGGCGTAATCGGTTGATCGAAATATTGCTCGGGATCTTTCCCACCGGGGCTCAAAACAGTGAGCTTGAACCCCTCTGCATCAATTTCCGGCTTCTCAACCTTGTTGGGTTTATCGGTCACCTTTAGACCCAACGCCTTTGCGATGTCCTGGATCTGCGGTTTTTCCGCTCCGGCCTCTTTTGCACCCATGACTAATTGTCTTCCGGATCTTCCGTCGGCGGAGGAGTCGCCGAATTGAGAAGTGTTTTCTCTTTCACTTCATCAAGCGGCCCAACCGGCTCCGCTTTCCGGATCTCCAGTGGCTGCTCCGGGGCAGGGGTGACAGGAATCGCCCTCATGACCGGCGCGCCCCGCTCAGGCGCAGCCGCTTCACCCGATCGTCTCTCAACCGAAGCTGCGCTTTCGGCCGGAGACGGCTCCGGAGTCGGAATCGGCGTCGCGCGGACTGACGCCCGCGCCGAGTTGTATGGATCCTTGTCCGCGATCAGTGCGGGTGTTTTCAGAATGACCGGTTGCACCTCGTTCAGGTCAACGGCGGCGGCGGCGCGCGGAAATTCTGTTTCGGTATTTTCTTTCACGACACGCATGCGCGGTTCGCCGTGAACATTGCATGGCTCGGTCGGAAGCTGCGCCGCCGTGCCGATCTCAACATAGGTGGTGCGCCGCTGAATACTCTCGCCGTTAGGCCCCTTGACCGTGTCGTAACACTTGTCAGTCGCGAGCAATCCTGAGCGGGAACAGATTTCCGCTTCTTTGATTGTCGCCGGCCGCGGAATTTCTCTGGAAGGATAAATTCCGGCTGAGGCGTTCATGATGTCGGTCCAGACCGGAAGGGCGATCTCGCGGCCAAACGCGCCGCGGTAAATTTTCTGTGGTTTGTCGAATCCGGCCCAGACTGCACAAGTGAACCGGCTGCTGTAACCGGCGAAAAGCGCATCCGTGAAATCGTAGGCGGTACCGGTTGTCCCGGCCAGGCCCGGAGCTTTTTTGAGGCCGAATTCGGTGAAGGCGGTCTTGCCCGTGCCGCTTTGCAAGGCATCGACCAGACAGGAATGAACCTCGTAAGCCGTTTCTGGTTTGATGGTATTTTGTTTCGTCAGTTCGCGCTGGGCGTCCCAGACAACCGTTCCGTCCTTTTCTTCGATGCGCTCAAGGATGTGCAACGCGCTCGGGTGCCATCCCTCGTTAGGGAAAATGGTGTAAGCGAGCGCGAGCTCGGAAAGGGTCACTTCGCTGCTGCCGAGAAACGTTGCTGGATAAGGCCGCAAGGTTGAGCGAATTCCCGCGGTCTTGCAGAGCTGAATCACATTATCCAGGCCCGCATCCATTCCGATCCGGACGGTGGCGCCATTTTTTGAGCGAGCCAGCGCCTGGCGCGCCGTGATCGCGCCCTCGTAGCGGTTCTCCGCGCTTTCCGGCCCCCATTCACCGAGAATGCCGGTCGTCCCCCCGATCATGACAACTCGATTATCGAGCGCCGAATCTTCGACGACGGTCCCGGGATAATCCCCATTCTCAAAAGCGGCCGCATAAACGAACGGCTTCATGGCCGTGCCCGCCGGACGCTTCGCCTGGAGCGCGCGATCGTACTGGTTGTGCTCGAAGTCGCGTCCCCCAACGAGCACAAGAACGCCACCGGTCTGATTGTCGAGCGCCACAATTGCGCCCTGTAAATATTCCGGCGGCGGCTGGCCGCCCATGGTGTTGGTCGATTTCGCTTTCTTGAAGTTGGCCGCGTACTCCGCGTAGGTCTGGTGATTGTAGCCGGGATGTTGCTCGGCTTTATCAAGACTCTTGCGCAGCGACTCTTCGGCCACTTTTTGCAGATCGGCATCGATGGTCGTGTGAATCCTGAACCCTTCGTTCATCGCGCGATCCCAACCGACGGCCGCAATCACCTGCTGCCGGATATAATCAACCGCGTAGGTCTGCCCCTGCGCACTTTGACGGTCGCCGATGGCAATGTCTTCCGCCTGAGCCTGGGCGCATTTGGCGCGATCGATAAAGCCGAGATCACGCATTCTCGTGAGCGCGTAATTGCGCGCTTCTTTCGAGCCCGTCCGGTCGCTCCAGGGAGACAGTCGATTTGGACTCTTGATCAGCCCGGCGAGAGTCGCGCATTCGGAAAGAGTCATCTCGCGCGCCGGTTTGCCGAAATATCCGCGGGAGGCGGCTTCGCATCCGTAAAGACCTGAGCCGAAGTAAATCCGGTTCAGGTAAAGCTCCATGATCTTTTGTTTCCCGAAATTTTCTTCGATCCGTTTCGCCAACGCGATCTCGAGAAGCTTGCGGCTGAAGGTTCGCTCCTTGAGCGAGAAACTGTTACGCGCCAATTGCTGCGTCACCGTACTGGCGCCTTGCCTTACGTGACCGGCCAGAAAATTCTTCAGGGCCGCACGGATAATTCCAAAAAGATCGTAGCCACCGTGCTGATAGAATTTGTTATCTTCAACAGCGACGACCGCATTGACCAGATCGCGCGGGATCTGGTCGTAAGGAATCGTCTCGCGATTCTCGACATAGATTTGGCCGAATATCTTGTCGTTCCGATCGACAATCACGCTGGAAGACTCCATTTGCTCCAACTGTGAAAGATCGAATTTGGAAGCCTGCTCTTTGAGACCGGACATGACGACCGCGAGATAAACCGTCGCAATCGCGGCGAGCAGAAGAAATCCGGCGATCGGAATATAAAAGACCGGCTTCTTATACCAGGGCCGTTCGAAACCGTACAACGGGGGGGGCGGCGAATATGTGGCGGGCATTCTCAACCTGGAAGGAAACGGCGGTTTCGGGCTGGCAACTTATGTGCGAGGCGACCTGCGTTCAAACGGGGATACGTGGCGGATTCAATCCTGGAGGGACGAGCTCCGTCTTGTGCCTAATATTTGGGACGACAAGGAGGTCATCCCTCCACTGATCGCGTGGAACATTGCATCGTGTTGTCGATGCGCCTTAACATCCGCGAATGCGCGCTCTTGTCCTTTTGATTTGCCTCGCAATCACTCCCGGCGCGTGGGCGCAAATCGACCGCATCACCGGCAAACCTTTCGCCACGCGCTCCGAAGTTCTCGGGCGGCACGGAATGGTTTGCACGAGCGTCCCGGCGGCCACGCAGGTCGGAATCGAAATTCTGAAACGGGGCGGCACGGCGGTTGACGCGGCCATCGCGGCCAACGCCACCCTCGGTTTGATGGAGCCGGTCTCGAATGGAGTCGGCGGCGATCTCTTCGCCATCGTTTACAGCGCCAAGGAAAATAAACTCTACGGCCTCAACGGCAGCGGACGTTCCCCGTTAGGCCTGAGCTACGATCAGATGAAAACCGAGCTGACAAAGCTCAATCGCACCACCATTCCACCGCGGGGCATGCTTCCGATCAGCGTTCCCGGCGCAGTCGATGCCTGGGCCGAGCTCCACCAGAAATTCGGGAAACTCCCGCTTTCGGACGATCTCGCCCCCGCGATTCGTTATGCCGACGAAGGTTTCCCTGTCACCGAACTGATCGCCTACTATTGGGGCTTCGGTCCGCGCCTTTATAAAGACATCCCCGGTGCGTTCTTTCGCACTTACACTCTCGATGGAAAAGGACGCACACCCGCGAAGGGCGATATTTTTCGAAACCCGGCACTCGGGCACACGCTTCAGCTGATCGCCCAGAAAGGGACGGACGCTTTTTACAAGGGCGAGATCGCGGACCAGATCGATGCTTTTATGAAGGCGAATGGTGGCTACCTGCGAAAAGCCGATTTTGAAAAGCATACCAGCACATGGGTCGATCCGGTTTCGACCAACTACCGCGGTTATGACGTTTTCGAATTGCCGCCTAACGGGCAGGGAATCGCCACACTCCAGATCCTGAATATTCTCGAAGGATTCGATCTGCGGGCCATGGGTCGCAACTCGCCCGAAGCATTGCACGCCATGATCGAGGCGAAAAAACTCGCCTGGGCCGACCGTGCTAAATTCTACGCCGACCCCGCCTTCAGCAAGATCCCTCTGAGACAGCTAATTTCGAAAGAATACGCGGCCGAACGGCGAAAGCTCATCAATCCCGACGAGGCCGCTCACAAAGTCGCTCCCGGGAATCCAGTGCTCGGCAAAGGCGACACGATCTACATGTGCACCGCGGACAACGACGGCAACATGGTCAGCCTGATCCAAAGCAACTACCGCGGGATGGGAAGCGGAGTCGTCGTGCCCGGCCTCGGTTTCATGTTTCAGGATCGCGGCGAATTATTTTCAATGGAACCGGGCCACGCCAATGTGTATGCGCCCGGGAAGCGTCCCTTTCACACGATCATTCCGGGGTTCGTCATGAAAGACGGGAAACCTTGGGAAGCGTTCGGCGTCATGGGCGGCGGAATGCAACCTCAAGGGCACGTGCAGGTCCTGACAAACCAGATCGATTTCGGGTTGAAGGTTCAGGAAGCGGGCGACGCCGCGCGCTGGCAACATGAAGGGGACAACGAACCCACGGGCGATAAGATGACTGAGCACGGCGGTTACGTGGAACTCGAGAGCGGTATTCCTTACGAGACCGCGCGCGAGCTTATGAAAAAGGGCCACGACGTTCGCTACGACGTCGGCGATTACGGCGGCTACCAGGCGATCAAAGTTGAGATGCACGACGGGGAGCGCGTTTATGTCGGCGCGAGCGAATCGCGCAAGGACGGCCAGGCCGCGGGATATTGAGGCGACGCTCAGCGAATTCCGGCGCAGAATTGCCATCTTGAAGCAGGCGAAGCTCCGTCTAGGCGGTTCGGGGCGACAAGCGAATTAGCGTCCGCGCATAGCCCAGGCTTCGGACTTTGTGATTCCTTTCTTCGAAATCGATCCTGCTCTTGTCTCGCGCCTCCGAATCGCCCACGCTTCGACCTCATGGCGGATGAAACTGTTTTCGTTGAACAAGCCGAGCAGGTCGACCACCAGTTGATCCGTGCGATGGGAGTTCCCTCGCTGACGGCAAACATCATTAATGCCACGATCGGTGCCGGCATATTCGTCCTGCCAGCCGCAATGGCGAAAGGCCTTGGACCAGCCGCGCCTCTGGCTTTTCTTTGCTGCGCGCTCGCGATGGTTTTGTTCGTCACCTGCTTTGCCATTGCCGGCAGCCGGGTTTCGCTAACGGGCGGTTTATACGCCTACGTAGAAGTCGCTTTCGGACGCTACGTCGGTTTCCTGGCCGGAATCCTTTATTGCCTGACGGCGATTTGCGCGGTCGCCGGCATTGTTAACGTTTTTGTTACGTCGGTCGCCGGCATTATGCCAGCCTTGAACAATCCCGGGTTACGAATCGCCGTCATGACTCTCGTCTATGGGTCGCTCGTGTTTATTAATGTGCGCGGCGTTCGTGAAGGGGCCGGCGCAGTAACCGTGGTCACGGTAGCGAAGCTCCTGCCGATTTTGCTTTTTATCGGCGTTGGAATCTTTTTCATTCACCCGGCAAACCTCGGCTGGTCGGCCTGGCCAACCAGCAAGTCGTTAGGGGAGAATGTGGTTCTGTTGATGTTTGCGTTCGTCGGCATCGAAGTGGCCCTGATTCCGAGCGGCGAAGTGAAAAACGCCACCCGCACCGTGCCACGCTCCATTTATCTCGCTCTTCTCATCACCACTGTGATTTACGTCATGATTCAACTGGTCGGCCAGGGAACGCTCGGCGCCGATCTCGCCAAATACAAAGACGCGCCCCTGGCCGAAGCGGCTCTGATTTTTCTCGGCCCTGTTGGTCGGACGCTGCTTCTTGCCGGCGCAACCGTGTCGGCATTCGGGTTTGTCACCAGCGATATCTTGAGCTCGCCGCGGATGATTTTCGCTCTCGGACGCGATGGAACGCTCCCCGCGTGGTTCGCGCATGTTCATCCACGTTATCGGTCGCCCGATATTGCCATCTATGTTTACACGTTGCTCGCGTTTGTCCTTTCGGTGACGGGCTCGTTCGAGCAATTGGCCCTCCTTTCGAATGTCGCCGTTTTGTTGATGTATCTGCTTTGCTTTGCCGCCTGTCTGCGTTTGTTGCGGCGCGATTCTCAAACGACTCAGGGACTCAGCTTCCCGGGTATGAAGGTTGTCCCGGTCCTCGCCATTATCGCTGTCATCTGGATCCTGGCCCACGCCACCCGTCGCGAGTTCGCCGTTAACGGTCTGGTTCTTGTCGCCGCCTCGGTTCTCTACGCGGTGCGCGCCTTCTTCAAGCGACACCGGGCCTAGTTCCTGCCCGCCTTAAGTTCTTCGAGTTTTTGCGCGGCTTTGGCTACGTCGGCTTTGCGGCCGCTGCCTAACGAGAGGAGCTTCTGTTGTCGGGCCAGGTTGGCTTCCGCGGCCGCGACCTCGGCCTCTTCACGTTTTCTTGAGGCCGCATGCGCATTCTCGATCGCCTTGGCGAGGTCCGCATCGGTCGGCTTTCCGGGATTGATCTGCGCCTTTGGCTCAGTTGCGGTTTTCGCGTCCGCGGCCGGTTCGGTTTCGCCCGCGTTTTGTTTAACCCGAGCCAGTCGCGCATTTTCCAAGTCGGCCTGCAGCCTGACAACACGAAGAGCCCGCTGTTCCGCCTCAACCTTTGCCAAAACTCCCATTCGGAAAAGGTGTTCCGCATTCAACGCGCTGCGTTTGGCGCGCTCGACATCCTTCTGCAGCTTCTCCACGTCCAGTGAGGGCGCGCCAGCCGACTGGCCTTCACGCACAGCTGCGGACTGCTGAGGCCGTTCGTAAGGAATCAGAAGTGGCGGTTCGATGTCGAAGGAGTCTTCGCTGTCCGAGGCCGGCAGCTCGTCTGCGGCGAACGTTTTTCCGGCAAAAAACAGAATCGCCGCCGGGAGAACGAACAATCGCAGCACGACTTACTCTAACATGAGGAATCGCGACCGAGCCAGTCCGTCGTCCTGACGGAAGAAGCAGTTCTTAGTGACGCCCGCCGCCGAGCAATCCGCCGCCACCAAGTCCACCAACCGCACCGCCGACTCCGCCCAAGGCGCCCCCGACTGTTCCGCGAAGACCGCCGCTGACTCCGCCAATCGTTCCGCCGATACCGCCGCCAACACCACCACCGAGACCGACGGCGCTCATGCCAACCGATATCGCGCCGGTGCCAGCGTTCATTCGATCCTGCGCGCTTTCCCCTGTGCCGATCCCGCTGGAAATTCCTGGTTGCACCGGGGCTGCCCCGCTCGCGATCTGAGCGGCTCTCCCGGTCCGGTCTTTTACAGCTCTGCGTCCACCCGCAGTCGCAGACGACGGCCTAACGAGTATGCGTCTTACAATCCGTCGCTGCAGCGTGCGTATCCGCGGCATGTCGTGCCGAACCGTCACGATAAAGTTACCCGACACACTGGCGACCGGTCTTTGCAAAATCTGAGTCAAGGCATCTCCACCCGGAAGAAGCAGGGTCAGTCGCGAGATCAAAGTTCCCGGACCGGGCAATCCGCCGACCGATCCACCGGGCAATCCAGGAACTCCCGGAGGAAATGGCGATCCCGAAATCGGAGGAGGCAAAACTGGAAGCGGGGGTGTGCCCGCTGTCAGACCGCCTCCGCTCCCTCGAGGAAACGAGCCAATAGGCCGGTCGAGAGTCAGAAGTCGGTTCGTCTTGGGAAAAGGATCTCCGCTCGGATCGGTTTTTGAGGAGCGTCTCGCGGGTAACGTTCCGGGTAGAGGCGCCTCGTCTGGCAGCGACCCGGCGGCCATGGCGATATGCTCGCCCGGGAGCGCAGGTCTTGGATAAAGATATTCGCCCGGCCAGGCGAGAGCCGTCCGGACGAGCTCGGCTCCGTTGAAAAAGTAGAAGGCGCAGAACAGACCGCCGGCAATCGTAATTCCTGCGAAAAGAATGTTGGCCCACTCAGAGCGACCGAGGCGGGTGGTTCGATAACGCGAAGGCTCGATAAAAATGGGAGCCTGATCCGTCCGGCACGATTCAGTCAGCGGGGCAGATGTGGAAGGAGGTGTTAATTGAGCGCTTTCCTCAGCGAAAGCTTCAGCGAAGTCGATCTGGGGCATGCCTGGAAGGGGATGAGAATTATCGTATAAACGGTCCAATTCAGGAAGCATTAAGTGTTCCGACATTTGCAGGAGAAGTCCTCGATCGGGCAGGTCAGAAATATTCGGCGAGGATTTTTTTGCTTTTCATCTTTGGAAAACGTGGCATACGACACGTCCCAAAGCCCTACCCCATGAACCGCCTGACCTTAGTGTTACTTTTCGGCGCCGTTCCCGCGATTTTCGGCGCTACCAAAGACCAAAAAAGCCACCTGACCGTTTTTCCTGCGGCTGGTCCCACCGTTCCGGGAATGCAAGCTCGTCTGCACGGCAACGTTGCCGCCGCTCCCGAACTCGCTCCCATGCCGGTGAAGCGCGCGATCTGGGCCGCCAACGAACTGCGCACGAAACCTTATCGTTTTGGCGGCGGCCATCATTCGTTTTCGGACAACGCCTATGATTGTTCCGGCACCGTTTCTTATATGCTCGCCGGAGCCGGATTGATTCGCGCACCCATGAGTTCCTCTGATCTTCGCAAGTTTGGCGAAAGGGGGCGCGGCCGATGGATCACCGTCTATGCGCGCAATGGCCACACATTTGCGGTCATCGCCGGCCTTCGCCTCGACACGACGCCCTACAAAACATCGCATGATCGTTGGGCGCCACGCTGGCAATCGACGATTCGTTTTCCTGCAGGGTTCGATGCGCGCCACCCCTCAGGGCTGTAAGGTACCTCCACGAATCCCGGCTGGAACACATCCGAACTTCGCTTCCTGCGGAAGCTGAAGACGCCCTGCGGAGTTCAGAAATTCCTGGACGAACTGCCCTACAACCTTTCGCTCACGGCTGCTTCGCCGCGGCGGGTCCTGCTCAATCGGACCGCTTCCTGTCTCGAAGGCGCGATCTTTGGCGCCGCCGCACTGCGAGCCCTCGGCTTTTCGCCATTAATATTCGATCTCGAAGCGGATCATGACACCGACCACGTGCTCGCAATTTTCAAAGTTCGCGGACTGTGGGGCGCGATTGGAAAATCCAACTTTTCCGGATGCCGTTATCGCGAGCCGGTTTACCGGACATTGCGCGAGTTAGCGCTCAGCTACTTCAATATTTACTTCAATCTGCGCTTTGAGCGGACGCTTCGGCGGTATTCGCGGCCGGTAAATCTCCGCCGATTCGACGCGGTAAAATGGGAAACGACCGAGAAGCCAGTCTGGTTCATTGCCGAGCATCTTTGCGTGATCCCGCACACCGCTCTTTTCCCGGCGGAGGTCGCCCGCCGGCTGACCCGGGTCGACCCCCGAACGGTTAAAGCCGAGATGGTCGGCCATCGCAAAAAGAGCCGGCGCGACTGACGCGCGAAAACAGCAGGATCACCGGACTCGTTACCACCGACGGGTCATCCTGAAGCAGCCGAAGGATGCTGAAGGATGATATGAACGAAGCACGCAGTGCCTTTGGAGGCTTGAAGTTTGAAGCCGCCAGAATTTGGCGGCGTATCTGAAGCTTCGCTCGCCTAACTAAAATCCAAATTTCTTGTCGATGGCCGTGCGATCCGGCATCAGGCCAACTTCGCCGGGCACATCTGGCACATAGGCGAAGGCGTAACGCCGCCGAGGCGCCTGCCAGCCGGTCGCTTCCGCCACAACGGTGCGTCCCTTTTTTTCCTGGTAGTCGAAATATTCTGCGCCGCCCTTAACCGACCAGTTGGCATAGGGGCCGATCTGCACGAGAGCGGAGCGCAAATCTCCCTCGCCCCACGATTCGCCCGTCCGCTTGTTAAATGCGGCGTAGCGGATGCGCCCGTTAAACGCACCTACGGTGACGGCGAAACCTTCGCTCATGTCGCCGGTGAGAAATTCGAAGGCCTCTTCTCCTTGTCCGACCATCCCAAGAACATTGGGGGCCATGGTCGCCTTCTGCCCGAAATGAACTTCGGCGTCGTGGACAGTCTGAAGAAGCAGGTTCATCAGGCTACCGACTAAGCGTGCTGGCAGAGCCGGCTCGAGGCAACGCGCGCCTCATTTTCCATGGACGAATTCGCATAGCCCAAAGTCATGCATTCCCCAAGATAGGAGCGCAGGAAGGGGAGGATCCCTCCGAGCCGCTCATATTGAGCGATGTGGACGAGCTCGTGAACCACGATCGAGCGATCCCGCCAGCAATCGGAGCGGAGATAGATGCCGTAAAATAAGGTCAGCCCACGGGGCGATTCCGGAACAAGATTTGTCGCCCGACAGGCGGCCTGTAAAAGCGGATGCTCCGGAAACGGAATCGCGGGCACGGAAAGCAGACGGACTCGCTCGGGTTGTTTCACGCCGACCCGCCGGGCCTCGAAGAGTTCCGGTTCGGAAAGGGGAACGCCTTCGGCAAGGATTCTCTCCTGGTTTTCGCGAACCCAGTTCACTGCCAGAGGCAGCAATGTTTCGAGTTGAGAAACCATCGATTGGGCCTGCATGGCCGGGTTTTAAGCAGGAAGCATGCATAGGCGCGAAAGCCGGGCGTTATCGAGGTCCCTTCGCTTGTAAACCAGCCGATCAAAGTTACGGTTGTTTACCTAACCGATTACCCTTACCCCCCCCTCCAGAAATATGAAGAGTCCTCTTTTTTGTCTCCTGATTTCGGTTGCCCTGATTGCCAACGTCGCAGAAGCCGCCGGCGGCCCGCACAGTGCCTATTACCTCACCGCAGGCGAACAGGGAAAAAACTGGGAGGTGAAAGGTACGGCCGTTCTCCGGAGCTGGCCGCAAAAACATTTAAAAGGACAGGGCGAATACGCCATCGCGGTGACCGATTTCGTCCGCGTCCTTGGGTCGTTTTATCAAAACGTGACGTCGTTAGGCTCGGAATACACCCTCACGGGAACCTTTACCGGCGTCACTTATGCCTACCCGATCGCGCGCGCCGGATTTTGGGACGGCGCCACCGACGGACATGTCCTTTACTCGGTCGATTTTAATTATGGCGGTGTTTACTCGTTCGATCTGAATTGGGCCAATCCTCACCTGCTTTTCTCGACGACCTCGGACTATCTCGGGATCACTTTTGACGTCAGCACGAATACGTTTTGGATTTCGAAGTTTCATACGGGGGTGGTGGAACACCGAAGCCTGACCGGCGCGGTTCTCTCTTCCTTCACCGTTCCCTTCAATAGCCTGTCGTGCCTCGCAATGGACCCGGCCGACCACACACTCTGGATGGGTTCGCAGACGTCCCAAGGCACCTTCTATCAGTATTCTCAAACCGGGGTTCAGCTTTCGGCCGTGACCTATCCGGCGATGCAGAATCAAAACACTTTGGGCGGAGAATTCCTTGTCACTGCAGCGAGCCCGACGCCAACACCCACGCCAACACCGACACCCGACACCGACCCCAACACCTACCCCAACGCCAACGCCAACGCCAACGCCAACGCCAACGCCAACGCCAACGCCGACTCCGACTCCAACCCCGACACCGACTCCAACCCCGACCCCAACTCCAACTCCAACTCCAACTCCAACTCCGACGCCGACACCAACTCCCGCGCCTTCGCATGTTTTCGGCAATGGCGCGATCTCGACTAACCGAGGTATCATCGCCAGTGCACACGGGAATGCCACCAGTCCTAACGAGGGCGATTTCGACATGGACATTACTCAGACCACCGCCGGCAAAGGTCAGGGCACCTTTACCTATTCCGATTCGTCTTCTTCGATCTCGTTTACGGCGACGAAAATCACAGCCCTGAGCTTCAACGGCAACACCGCAAACTTCACCGCCAAGGGAACGATGAATACGACATCGAGCCGGACACAGGCGGGAAGTCAGATTATCGCGACCGTTAGTGTGATCGACAACGGTCCGAGCGGTTCAACCGATCACTTCTCCATTACGATCAGCAGCGCCGAGTACCAGGCCAGTGGCACCCTAATCAGCGGTAACATTACCGTCGAATAGGTCGGGGAAATTTCGAGCCAGCGATGCGCTCAGCTGAACGATTGATCTGTGATTTCCTTTATTGTCCCGGCTTACAACGAGGAACTGGAACTTCCTGCGACGCTTGAGGCAATCAAACACGCGGCCGGCGATCTGAATTGCGAGATCGTCGTGGTGGACGACGCGTCAACTGACCGCACCGCGGAGATCGCGCGCGCCGCCGGAGCCAAACTCGTCACCGTTAATCACCGCCAGATCGCGGCCGTTCGAAATGCCGGCGCTCGTCACGCCAGAGGCGAAATTTTCTTTTTCGTCGATGCTGATACACGAATTGATCCGATCCATGTGTCCAAAGGAATGGCCGCTCTCGCCGCAGGCTACGCCGGCGGAAGCGCACGCATGCTGACGGACAAGGATGTCCCACTCCTCGGCGGCCTTCTGATCCGCCTTTTTGCGGCGATCTATTTTGCCGGCAACCTCGGCGCGGGCGCATTTATTTTCACCACCCGGCAAAACTTCGAGGCTGTCGGTGGATTTGATGAAAAATATTTCGCGGGCGAAGAAGTTTTCCTAAGTCTTGCCTTAAAGAAGATCGGCCGGTTCAAGATCATTCCCGACCCGATGGTCACGTCCGGACGCAAGCTGCGAATGCATTCCGGCCGCCATCTCTGGCGCCAGTCGATTCGCATGCTCCTCGGCGGCATGAAGTCTTACCATTCACGCGACCGGCTCGATATTTGGTACGACGGAAAACGTGAAACACGCATCGGATGAGTTCGTCCAAATCGAAGCCACCACCCAGAATCGCGATCGCACGAACGCCGCGTGAGATTCAAAAATGTCACGCAGTCATGCGAGAACTCCGGCCGAAGTTCGAGCGCGCGCAGGATTTTGCCGCTCAGGTCCGCCGCCAGCAAAAGCAGGGTTACCAGATCGCTTTTCTCGAGGATGACGGCGAAGTCCGCGCAGTCGCCGGATATCGTTATTTGGAATCCCTCTTTTCCGGAAAATTTCTTTACGTCGATGATCTTGTGACCTGCGCTCGCGACCGATCCCGCGGTTTCGGCGGCGCCCTCCTGGACTGGTTATTCAAAGAGGCTGTGGCGCACGGATGCGCGCGCCTCGAACTGGACTCCGGCGTCCAGCGAGCGGACGCGCACCGGTTTTACTTCAGCAAGCGCCTGACAGTCGCTTCATTTCATTTTGGACGTTCTTTGATCTCAAAAAGGAGACAAAAATGAAAAATCACAATCCATGGATCGAACTTTGCCCGGGCATCCGGCGCCGCACCCAGACTACCGGCCAGACAATGTACCAAATGCTGGCCGAACTCGACGCCCACATAAAGATGCCGGAGCATTCGCACCCCAACGAACAGATCGTCCATATCCTTTCCGGACGCATGAAGCTCATCGCAGACGGCGTCGGGCATGACCTGACAACCGGCGACTCTTACTATCTCGCCGCCAACGTGCCTCACAGCGTGGAGACGTCCGAGAAAACACGGGTACTGGACACTTTCAGCCCGCCGCGGGACGAGTATCTGGCGATCGACCGGAAAAACGCCGCAACCAGCTGATTTTTCGGGCGCCGAAAAGAATCGCTTTCCCGAAGTGCGCCGTGCTACGCTCCGCGCCCTAATCCCACAACAACTATGCTACACATTATCTGGTCCATCATTGTCGGTGCTATTATTGGCGGTGTTGCCGAGCTTCTGATTCCCGGCCAGCAAGCCCTCGGGTTTTGGAAATGCGCCCTGCTTGGAATCGCGGGTTCAATCATCGGCGGCTTGATCGGCCGGCTCTTTTCGCGACCGGCACCGGGGGCGTCGTTTCATCCGGCCGGAATCATCATGTCGATCATCTGCTCGGTGGCGCTCCTGATTCTCTGGGGCAAATTGCATCCGGCCTAGGCCGCCGGTTCCCCCCGCAGAACAAGAGTTTTACGTTACCGGCGCTGCCGGAGGGACTTTTATTGACATGAGGGAGAGTTTTGCCAGCGACGCGGAAGTCGATGCGCTCGTCCACGGTTTCGAATCCGGTTCCCTATTGCCTTCGGAATTCAGCCACCAGGCACACATGGCCGTCGCTTTGAGCTATGTGTCTCAAATGCCGGAGGAGATGGCCTTGGGGAGAATGCGCGCCTACGTGCAGAAGTTCGCGACCGCGCATGGCAAATCGCAGCTTTACCACGAGACGCTGACCGTTTTCTGGATGCGCTTACTCTCTCATCTGAGCGGAGTTTACCAGGTGGATCTGCCGCTCTGGACAAGGATCAATCTCATTATCGACCGTTGGGGCAGCCGTCTCCCGGTCGAGGCGCATTACTCGCCTGAGCTGATTCGATCGGAGGCGGCCCGTTCTCAATGGGTGCCGCCAGATCGCCTGCCGCTCCCGTTTTAGAGCTTTCCCCCAACGTTCAGCATTCGTCCCACGGCGGTCAAAGGCGTGGGCAGGCTGAGCGCTGGCGAAGAGATATTGTTTCCTGTTCGCGGTCACTTGCGAAACACCAATCTTCAACTACAATAGGCGCCTCGTTATGGCAGAGAGCACGGACACGCTATCTCTAAAGGAGTTTCAGTTGCACGATAAAGACACCGGCAGCGCCGACGTCCAAGTCGCGTTGTTGACTCATCGCATCGCGCAACTGACCGAACACCTTAAGACGAATGCGAAGGATCATTCTTCGCGCCGCGGCCTCCTGAAAATGGTGGCGCAGCGGCGTAGTCTTCTCGATTACTTGAGCCGCTCCAAAGCCGAGCGTTACAAGCAGTTGATCGACAAGCTGAATCTGCGCAAGTAGCAGCTTTCGCAGGGCGCGCCCTGCTCGATTCATAACGAGACGAAACAATAACGCGCCTACCAGGCCGATTAGGCACCTTGGATTCTAGGTTTTAACCCCGAACCTTCGGGTTTAAAACCTACAGTCAGGGTGACCGGCCTGGAACTCGCACATCCAGGAAAGTTATATGCAACACAAGGTCACAGCCCAAATCGGGGCCCACAGTATCTCAATCGAGACAGGCAAAATCGCCAAACTCGCCGACGGCGCAGTCGTCGTCTCATGCGGCGACACCATCGTCATGGCCAGTGCGGTCTCGGCCACATCCATTAAAGAGGGACAGGATTGGTTCCCGCTCACGGTCGATTATCGCGAGAAAGCAGCCGCGGTCGGAAAATTCCCCGGCGGTTATTTCAAACGCGAGGGTCGTCCGTCGGAAAAAGAAACTCTCACCTCACGCATGACCGATCGGCCGTTGCGTCCGCTTTTCCCAGCAGGTTATCTTTACGACACCCAGATTATTTCCATGTTGCTGAGCGCCGATGGACAGATCGATCCGGATATTCTTGCGATCAATGGCGCTTCGGCCGCACTTTGCGTTTCCGATATTCCCTTCGCCGGACCGATCGGCGCAGTCCGTGTGGGCCGAGTGAACGGCGAGTTCGTTGCTAATCCGACGCACGACCAACGCAACGAGAGCGATCTCGATCTTGTCTACGTCGGCACGGAAAACGACGTCATCATGATCGAAGGCGCGGCGCAGGAAATTCCGGAAGCGGATTTCATCAAGGCGCTCGAATTCGCGCACACCAGCGCGAAGGAAATGATTCGCATTCAAAAAGAGCTGGCGGCGAAAGTCGGCAAGCCGAAACGCGAGATGCCTTTGATGACGGTCAATCAGGACATTCTCGAGGTTGCCTACCAGATCGCGGGCGATCGCATCGAAGGCGCGCTCTACAACGAGAAGAAGGTTGATCGCAGCAAAGCCGTTAACGCCTTGAAAGAAGAAGTGAAGGCGAAGGTGCTCGAAAAATTTCCCACGGCCGACAATTTCGCCATCTCACAGGCGTTCGATTACGTGCAGAAAAAAGCCTTCCGCATCAGCGTGCTCGATAAACAAAAGCGCATGGATGGACGCGGCTATCAGGATATCCGCCCGATTACCTGCGAAGTCGGCGTTCTTCCGCGCTCACACGGGTCGGCGATTTTCCAGCGAGGCGAAACACAGGCGCTCGCGCTTGTCACACTGGCTCCGATTGAAGAAGCGCAAAACATCGATGCCTACGGTGGCGGCGAGACCTCGAAGAGCTTCCTGCTCCATTACAATTTTCCTCCGTTCAGCGTTGGCGAGACAGGCCGAACTGGCGGCGCCAGCCGTCGCGAGATTGGTCATGGTGCACTGGCCGAGCGTTCGCTTGAGCCAGTCGTTCCGAGCACGGAAAATTTCCGTTACGCGGTTCGAATCACGAGTGAAATCATGGAATCGAACGGCTCCAGTTCGATGGCCAGTGTTTGCGGCGGCATGCTTGCGCTGATGGATGCGGGCGTTCCGATCAAGACACCAGTTGCAGGAATTAGCTGCGGGTTGGTGACCGAGTTCGGCCAGGGCGGCGAGCTAAAGCGTTACGAACTCCTGACCGACATTCTCGGATCCGAAGATCATTTCGGCGACATGGATTACAAAGTTTGCGGGACGGAAGCCGGCATCACTGGTTTTCAGCTCGATCTCAAACTTCCCGGCGTCAGTCACAAAATCATGGCCGAGGCGACCATGCGCACCAAAGAAGCGCGCACCAAGATTCTTGCGACCATGGCCGCGGCCATCGACAAGCCCCGCGCCGATCTCAGCAAATACGCGCCTCGCATCGAGACGGTTAAGATTAATCCCGAGAAGATCGGGGCTCTCATCGGGCCCGGCGGCAAGACCATCAAAGGCATTGTCGCTGAAACCGGCGCCGAGATTAATATCGACGACGACGGTTCGGTTCACATCTACGCGACCAATCCGGAGAGTATGGCGCGCGCCAAGGAAATCATTGGCGGCATGACTCGGGAGATCGAGATCGGCCAGACCTATCAGGGGCGTGTCGTTTCGACGAAAGAATTTGGCGCGTTCGTGGAAGTTTTCCCGGGCAAAGACGGCCTGGTGCACATTTCCGAACTCGCGGATTTCCGGGTCAAACGCACCGAAGACGTTGCCAAGATCGGTGACGTCATGTGGGTCAAATGCATCGGCATCGACGACAAAGGCCGCGTGAAACTTTCGCGCAAAGCCGCTCTGAAAGAGCGCGCCGAAGTCGAAACCGGTCAACCTGCAGCAGTCGAACAGGTTCATTGATTCCCCGGTAGCGGCGGTTGCTGACCGCCGCACTTTCCCCGTTTGATTTGCGACGGTCAGAGACCGCCGCTACAGAAGAGGCGCAGTCGGACATCGTCGATAAACGAGCGTCCCGCTTCTTTTGAGCGATGAAATCCAGTTTCGTTGAGAAACTTATTGGCCGGCTGGGTCGGATTGGACCCGAAGAGGTTCAAAATTATTTTCTGCGCCTGGCCCAGGAGAAGGGTTTCCTCGAGACGGTTTTCAACGCCATCCAGGAAGGGATCATCGTCACCGATACGGCCGGCCGAATCACTTATCTCAATGATGCGGCCTGCGAGCTCTTCGGCCTGAATGGCGACGATTCGTTAGGTAAACTTCTGAATGAACGCGTTCGCGGGCTGGATTGGAAATCCCTGGCCCAGAACCAGGGCCCGCTCAGCCGCGACATGGAGATTTTTTACCCGGCGAATCGATTCATTAATTTCTACATCGTTCCCTTGTCAATCGAACCGCGCGCCGACGAAGGACAGAAGCCGGTCGCAGAGGACGCAAATTCGCACGTGGGATACGCCATGATTCTGCGCGACATCACCGAAAGCCGCCGCACCGCGGAACAAACCCTGGAATCGGAACGGTTAAACGCTCTCACTTTGCTGGCCGCCGGAGTGGCACATGAAATCGGCAATCCCCTGAACTCCTTGCATATCCACCTGCAGTTGATCGACCGAAAGATTCGCGAGCTCGATCCTGTGGCCCGAAAAAGCCTTGAAGAGTCCATCGGCATCGCCCGCACGGAAATCGCCCGGCTCGATTCCATCGTGACACAGTTTCTCCGCGCCATCCGGCCAACGCGTCCGAATCTGGCTCCGGAAAATGTGAATTCGATCGTTGAAGAGTCGGTTCGATTCTTCGCGCCTGAGATCAAGGACCGCGACGTCGTTGTCGAACAGGAGCTGCGTTCAGATTTGCCGATCCTGCAACTGGATCGCGACCAGATGAAGCAGGCCTTCTACAACATTATAAAGAACAGCCTCGAGGCGATGAAGCGGCGCGGAATCCTTCGGATCCGCTCGGACATGGACGAGAGCCACGTGCTCATCCGCTTCAGCGACACCGGCGGAGGAATTTCGGCGGAACATCTCAGCCATGTTTTCGAACCATACTTCACGACCAAGCCCACCGGCTCCGGCCTCGGTCTCCTCATCGTGCGCCGGATTGTCCGCGAACACGGTGGAGAACTTTCGGTTGAGAGCACAGAAGGCAAAGGACTCACCGTGACCGTGCGGCTTCCCTACCTCGATCGACGCGTCCGAATGCTCGAAGCCGGCGACCCTCGTGAAACGTGACCGCGCCCTGTGCGCGAATGATTCACCCGCGACAGGGCGTCTCACATTGGCGGTTGAGTCGATTATCGTTTAGGGGAGATTCGCGGTCACGGCGACATGGACGGGCTCCAATCAACCATTCTCATAGTAGACGACGAAAAGCACACCCGTGATGGGTTGCGTCGTCTGCTCGAGGAACAATACGACGTTTACGTCGCCGGCGACCTCGCGGGCGCGATCGATGTTCTTCAGAGAGAACATATCGATCTCCTCGTCACCGATCTCCGTCTGGGGGCCGACGACGGCATGGTTCTGATTCAGCGCGCCCTCAAGATGCCGCACCCGCCGATTTGCATCATGATGACGGCCTACGGATCGGTCGATACCGCGGTTGAGGCCATGAAACAGGGAGCTTACGATTTCGTGACCAAGCCGCTCAACCTCGACAAGGTTGAGCTGTTGATCGCGCGCGCGCTTCAAAGCCGCAAACTGGAACAGGAAAACCGGACGCTGCGCGAACAGGTTGATGAGCGCTACGGGCTCGAAAATATCTGGGGACAATCAACCGCCCTGCAGGAAGTGCTTGATACCATCAAACAGGTCGCGCCTTCTTCAGCGAACGTCCTGATCGAAGGAGAAAGCGGAACCGGAAAAGAACTGGCGGCCCATGCGATTCATCATCTCAGCCGCCGCCACCGAAACAGGTTTGTCGTGGTGCACTGCGCGGCTCTCTCGCCTCAGCTCCTCGAGAGCGAACTTTTTGGCCACGAGAAAGGCTCCTTTACCGGCGCGAGCGAGCGACGCATCGGCCGGTTTGAGCAGGCGAACGGGGGCACTATTTTCCTTGATGAGATCGGGGAAATCGATCCCAGCACCCAGGTGAAGCTCCTGCGCGTGATTGGTGAGGATCGCGCCTTCGAGCGCGTGGGCGGAAACCAGACGCTGCACGCGGACGTGCGCCTGATTGCCGCGACCAATAAGAATCTCGAGAGGATGGTCCAGGAAGGAAAATTCCGTGACGACCTCTTCTTTCGTTTGAATGTCGTGCGTATTACCATGCCTCCGCTGCGGGATCGCAAGGAGGACATTCCTGTCCTTGTTCGCGGGTTTCTGCGTCACTTTGCGAAAATTAATGGAAAACCTGTCCTGGAACTCACTTCCGACGCCATGAACGCGCTGCTGACCTATCACTGGCCCGGAAATGTCCGCGAACTCCGCACTGCTGTGGAACACGGGGTCGTGATGGCGACGGGGCCGAAGATTACCCTGCGGGACCTTCCGTCACCCGTTAGGCAAGCAGGCGGTGTGACACTCCCCCGAGGCATCACTGCAACAGGCGCTTTTGGCGAGCGCACGAATCCTCTCGATCTTCGCGAGACCGAGCGCAAACTAATCCTGCAGGCGCTTGCGGGCACGAATGGCAATGTGACTGCGGCCGCGCGACGTTTGGGAATCAGCCGGCGCACTCTCCATAGGAAGATCAACGAAATGGACGCGGAAAAGGCCACCGAAGATTCGCAGACTGCTGCGCCCTCGATAACGACAAAGGAAGATGCCCGGTAGCGCAGAGTTTGTTCAGCGTGTCGTTCACACGATTGAAGCCGGGGCTGCCTCCAGATGGCTGCGCCGAAGCTTTATCCTCGTGGTCCTCTTCGCGATCGCGATCATATTTCTCTACAACTTCCGCGGCCTCGCAACCTCACAGGCAATGGATCAGGCGCAAATTGGCCGATCGATTGCTTCCTTTCATGGATGGAAAACCAATTACGCCAGACCGGCTGCCATCGGCCAACTGCGACGCCACGGTCGGAACGTTTCGACTGCCATCTGGTCTGACGTTTACAGTGCCCCCCTTCCACCGCTGGTCGATGCAATCGCTCTTTTTCCTCTCAGGTCGCATCTGCAGTTTTCGTCCCGCCAGGTGGTCTATCTCGGAGATCGCGTCATCGCCGGACTGGGCATTCTCCTTTTGTTTGGAAGCATTGCGATCCAATTTTTCCTAACGAGCCGCCTTTTTGATCGGTGGCTGGCGATCCTCTGCTGCAGTTTGACTCTGTTGTGCGACACCATGTGGCAGTACGCGCTCTCCGGTCTTCCCCAGATGCTGCTGCTCTTTCTTTTCAATCTCACCCTCTTTGCGCTCGTTCGCGCGATCGAGCAGCGAGTCAATGGCCGCGATGCCGGAAGGTGGCTGGCGGCCACCGGCGCGTGCTTCGGCCTGCTCGCACTGACCCATGGCCTAACGATCTGGATGTTCGTGCCGGCACTTATTTTTGTCGGCTGGTTTTTCCCGGCGCGTAAACGCTCGGTTGCGATTGTCCTGGGCGTTTTCCTTCTGCTCTACGCCCCGTGGCTGATTCGAAATTGGATGGTGTGCGGCAATCCGTTCGGTCTTGGATTTATGGCCGCTTTCGACGGGCTGGGTCACTCCGAATCCGCCTGGATGCGCCAGCTCGCCTTCCATCCTGAAGGCATTGGCATCGCAGCTTTTCGCGACAAAATTCTCAACAACCTCATCCAGCAATCGGGACGCATCATCCAGTATCTCGGGGGAAGCCTTGTCGCGGTGGCGTTTTTTGCCTCGTTATTGCATCGCTTTCGCAGTCCGGAAGCCAGCGCCCTGCGATGGCTGCTTCTGGTCATGTGGATGGGAGGGGCTGTCGGAATGGCCACTTTTGGCCTAACGGAAGAGCAGGGCTTCGCAGCCAATCAGCTGCATCTCTTGTTTGTCCCAATCATGACGGCATTCGGCCTCGCCTGGCTTCTCGTGCAATGGAATCGCCTCGGATTTCAATTGCAGTTCGCGCGCGCGGCCTTTCTGGCGTTGCTCTTTCTCATTTGCAGCTTCCCGATGATCAACACGCTTTATGGACTGGTCATGGGTAGCCCGACATATGCCGTGCGCTGGCCCCCCTACGTCCCCCCCTTCGTCGGTCTTCTCAATAGCTGGATGAAACCTCAGGAGATCACAGCTTCCGACATGCCTTGGGCGATCGCCTGGTATGCTGATCGCCGCGCGGTTCTCTTGCCGGAAACAATCAAGACCATGACCGATTTGAACGATAACCTCGTCCTCGGTGGCCCCATTGCCGCCGTCTACCTGACCCCGATTAGTGGAACGGAAAACAAGTTCGGCGATATCACCCGCGGCGAGTATAAGGATTGGGCCGGAATCATTCAGCAAAACGCCGACCTGACTAAGTTCCCGCTCAAATGGGGAACCCTGGCGCTGGGGCTCGATAAACAATGCGTCTTTCTCAGCGACCACGACCGCAGCGCCGACCAGGCGAAGTAACCCGCCAGCCGTCCCAGCCCGTCAGATAATTTGATTTACGAAGCCGGGGCCAGCGTTTCAATTACCGGATAGTGCAGACGAAGAAAATTTTCGGGACCGACGGTGTCCGCGGGGTAGCCAACGTGGAACCAGTGACAGCGGAAACGGCGCTGAAACTGGGCCGCGCAGCCGCTCACGTCTTCACGCAATTGAATCCGCGCACGTTGCCCCCGGGCGCGCGGCCCAAGATCGTCCTCGGCAAGGACACGCGCCTCTCCGGTTATATGCTGGAAAACGCCCTCGTCGCTGGAATCACGTCGCTCGGTGTCGATGTCCTGCTGATCGGGCCTCTTCCAACACCGGGGGTCGCCTACATTACGCGATCGCTGCGGGCTGATGCCGGTATCGTTCTCTCGGCTTCGCACAATCCTTACGAGGATAATGGTATCAAATTTTTCCGGCACGACGGCTACAAGCTCGACGACCAGATTGAGGAGCGCATCGAGCAACTGGTTTTCACCGGCGAGATCGATTCCGTTAGGCCGACCGCCGGCAAGATCGGGCGGGCCGCCCGCATCGACGACGCTCTCGGCCGTTACGTCGAATTCGCCAAGGCCAGTTTTCCGCGCGGCATGTCTCTGGAGGAAATGCGCATCGTCGTCGATGCGGCCAATGGCGCCGCCTACAAATCGACCCCGTGCATCCTCCGCGAGCTCGGCGCGGAAGTCGTCATTGCTCATCACGAGCCTAACGGAACCAACATCAACGCCAACTGTGGCAGCACACATCCCGAAGAAATTTCACGGCTCGTCCGCGAAAGCAGCGTGAACCTTGGGATTTCGCATGACGGCGACGCCGATCGTGTCCTGCTCTGCGACGAAAAAGGCGAAGTGGTCGATGGCGACGAAATCCTGGCCATCGCCGCGACCGATTTGCTGCGCTCGGGGCGCCTGCTCAAGAAGACGCTCGTCGCGACCGTCATGAGCAACTTCGGTCTCGATGAAACCATCGCCGGCGCAGGCGGCAAAGTGATCCGCACGAAGGTTGGCGATCGTTATGTCATCGAAGAAATGCTGCGCGGCGAAATGAATCTCGGCGGCGAACAGAGCGGCCACATTATCTTCCGTGACTTCAGCACCACCGGGGACGGCATTGTCAGCGCCCTGCAAATTCTCCGGATCATGCACGAGACCGGCAAGCCATTGAGCGAATTGAAGCGCTGCCTGAAAAAATATCCGCAGGCTCAGCGAAATCTGAAGGTGAAAGCCAAACCGCCGATCGAGGACTTGCGTGAAGTCACGAAACTGCGCGATGAAGCCGAGCGAGAACTGGCTGGGAAAGGACGCGTCCTGTTGCGTTACTCCGGAACAGAGCCAAAGATCCGGCTCCTTATCGAAGGCCGCGAATTGTCTCAAATTGATCGCCAGGCGGATCGAATCGCCGATGCGATCACCAAGGCAATCGGCGCAAATTAACATCCATCCATGACACTCGTCCGCGTTATCGAAGCTCTTCTTTTCAGCGCCCAAAAGCCGCTGCCTCCCGGGGAAATCGTGGCCACGATCAAGGCGGCCGGCGGCGACGATGAGCTGATTCCTAACGAGTTTGGAAAAATCAAGGAGGCCGACGTCGCAGCAGCGCTGGAAGAACTGAAAGTTGAATACATTTCGCAGGAACGCGGCTTTCAACTGGCGGAAAAGGCCGAGGGCTGGCAATTCGTTACCGATCCGAAGTTCGCCTCATGGGTTCAGCAGCTTTTCCCCGCGCCCAAGCCCGCCAGACTCAGTTCGCCGGCACTCGAGACGCTCGCCATTATCGCCTACCGCCAGCCGATTACGCGCGCCGATGTCGAAGCCGTTCGCGGAGTCACCATCGATGGCGTGTTGCAGACTCTCATGGAACGCGGCCTGGTTAAAATCGGCGGACGCGCAGAAATCCCGGGACGTCCACTTCTCTACGAGACCACGCAACTTTTTCTCGATCACTTCGGGCTGCGCACGGTCGATGAGCTTCCCAATGCGCAAGAACTTCGGACCCGTTATCTGCCGGTGGCTCCGCGGCCCGAACCGGTAGCGGAGGAGAAGCCAGTCGAGCAACCTCCTGAGACTATCGAAACGACGCATGCCCCCGAGCAAGCTCCCTGACGCGGAGGATCGATCTCCTGCGAGACCGCTGTCCGGCAACGGCGCAGGAGCTCTGTTCTCAAGTCGGGCTGGTCAACTTCTCGGCGCACTTTTCGTTTGGTTGGTTCTTGCGACATCTTCGTTCGGCTCCGCCATTCAACCCTCCGCGTCCGCCTGCGCCCAGGCCGCAAAATACTCTGACGCCCGCCACGGCACTTCGCTTCTCGTTATTCAAAATGGCCAGACGATCTTCGAACATTACGCCAACGGCGGCGGAGCCGACGCCGCCTGGCCGATTTTCAGCGGCACTAAGAATTTTTGGGGCATCGCTGCGTTGGTCGCGATCAACGAAGGCCGCATTCGTCTGGACGAACCGGTGTCCGACACAATCACCGAGTGGCATGGTGACGCCCGGAAATCCAAGATCACCATTCGGCAGTTGTTAACCTTCACGGACGGACTCGAGCCGGCATCGTTTCTTCACCGTGATTCCATTCCAGATCGAAATGCTCTGGCTATCCGCGTATCGAGCGTGGCGCCGCCCGGCGCCGCTTTTACCTATGGTCCCAGCCATCTTCAGATTTTTTGCGAACTCCTCCGCCGAAAACTGAATGGCGGAAGCACCTTCTCCTATCTTCAAGAGCGCGTCCTGAATCCGTTAGGCATCGGCTCGTTTGAATATAAACAGGATCGGAAGGGAAACCCTCTGCTCGCGACCGGCTTTCATTTATCGGCGCGACAGTGGGTGCGACTCGGCCAAATGATTCTTTCGCACGGGTCGCTGGGCGGACATCAGATCGTCTCGAGCGACCTGCTGCAACAGGCCTTCGTCGGGACGAGCGCCAACCCCAGTTACGGCCTGACATTCTGGCTGAACCGCCCGTCGGGCTTCCTATCCGGCGAGACCGACGTCGAAAAGCGGCTTGATCTTCCATGGCAACGCGCGAGCTGGCGGGGCGTTTGCATTTCCAAGACCGCGCCTTCCGACATGATCGCCGCGATCGGCTCCCATTATCAGAGGCAATTCATCATTCCGTCGATGAACCTCTTAATTGTCCGCCAGTCCTCCGCCGACGCCCGGTTCTCCGACGGCGAGTTCCTGCGGCTGATTCTGAAGCGTTGACTTCCGGGCAAGCATCCCGAAGGGTTTCAACCTGCTCTCAACCCACCTCTTATGAATAAATTCGCAATCGGCTGCGGCGGTATCGTCGTTATCCTGCTTTTCTTACTCGTCATCGTCGGGCTGGCTATCGCCGGTAGCTACAATCGGCTGGTCAAACTGCAGCAGGGCGTTGATCAAAGCTGGGCTCAGGTCCAGAACGTCTATCAACGCCGTGCTGATCTGATTCCAAATCTCGTCAGCACCGTCACGGCTGCGGCCAACTTCGAGAAATCGACGCTGGTCGAGGTCACGAACGCGCGCGCCAGCGTCGGCCGGGTTCAGCTCGATCCGAACAAGGCCCCGACCGACGCGGCTAAATTGCAGGAGTTCCAGGCGGCCCAAGGCCAACTCAGCAATGCCCTTTCACGCCTGCTTGTCGTGAGCGAGCGCTACCCTGAGCTCAAGGCGAACCAGAATTTCCTCGCGCTCCAGGCCCAACTCGAAGGCACGGAAAATCGGATCTCGGTCGAACGCGGGAATTTCAACACCGCGGTCCAGAGTTACAATACCGCGGTGCGAAGTTTTCCAGCTGTGTTCTATGCGGGAATGCTGGGGTTCACGCCCCGCCCCTTCTTCAACGCCCAGCCCGGCGCGGAGAAAGCTCCGGCGGTGAACTTCCCAAGCTTTGGCGGCAGCACGGCACCGTCGGCGGCTCCCGCAGCGACCGCTGCGGCCACACCCTAGGGGATAACTGGACGAGACCGGGCTCGTCCCACCAATGACCGCTTTGAGTTCGAACCTGACGACAGGACTCACTCGCGACGACTGACGTGCATACACGAAAGAAATCCGGGTGGAGGGGCGAGCTCCGTCTCGTCTCATTCTTCGTCGTCCTTTGCCTAACGATCTCGGTAACACGATCACCCGCGGCCGAGGTCATCCCGCCGAAACCGGACCGTTATTTCAACGACTACGCTCACGTCATTTCAACCGGGACGGCAACCAGGCTGAATGACCAGCTCGCGCAGTTTGAACGCGACACTTCCAGCCAGGTTGTCGTCGCGATTTATCCGAAAATGCAGAGCGATTCGGATATCGCCGACTACACCCGGCGCGTCGCCCAGTCTTGGGGCGTCGGCCAAAAGAAAATCAATAACGGGGTGGTGCTTTTCGTTTTCCCCAGCGACCGAAAGATGTTCATCCAGACGGGATACGGCGCCGAAGGAGCGATCCCGGACGCGACCGCCTTTGATATCACCGAGTATCACATCAAGCCGCACTTTCGGAATAACGACTTTGATGGCGGACTGACCGAGGGTGTTGCGCTGATCTGCAAAGCTCTGCAGGGCGAATACAAAGGCACCGGGCGAACGGCGCACGACGGGCAGCAATCCCGGGGTTCTCCAAAAGTTCCCATCCTGTTCATTATCATTTTCGCTTTTCTAGTGATCCGATTTATTTGGGCGGCGCGGCACGGGTATCGGGTACTCCGGTTCCGGCGGGCCGTTCATCGGAGGCTGGGGCGGAGGCGGCGGCGGATGGGGTTCCGGCGGCGGCGACTCCGGCGGCTTTAGCGGCGGCGGCGGCAGTTTCGGTGGCGGAGGTGCCGGCTCCAGTTGGTAAGACCAATGCGAACGAAAGATTTCCTCAATAAGCTCGAGCACGATCGCATCGTGAGAACGATTCGCGAGCAGGAGGCGCGCAGTTCCGGACAAATCGGCGTGTATCTTCAACGCGGCGAACTCAGTGACGATCCGGTAAAGGCCGCAGAGGCGAGATTTCAGAAATCGGGAATGCATAAAACGCGTCGCCGAAACGCCGTCCTCATTTTCGTGGCACCACGAGCCCGCAAGTTTGCTGTCGTGGGTGACAAAGGAATCCACGCCAAATGCGGTAACGAACTTTGGCAGCGCGTCGTTCAGAAAATGGAAACGCACTTCAAACAGGAGCGCTTTTCGGATGCGATCGTGGACGCCATCAAGGACATTGGTGAGGTCCTGGCGGAGCAATTTCCCCGAACCGGCGGCGAAAAGAATGAACTGCCGGACGGTGTGGTGGAAGAGGGCAATGATTGAAGGGGTGAACGGAAGGGTTGAAGGGTTGAACAGGTGAAGGGCGCTCCCGAGGACCCCTTCATCCCTTCATCCGTTCAACCCCTCCCCTCCCGCCCTTGCCCGGCGGCAAATTCGTGCTTTATTCCCCGTTCCGCAGCGAGTTTTTAAACGTTGCGCCGTTGGTCCCTGGGTCTTCCATCGCTTGATGCGAAGCCGTACTCGCCAGGGGTAACCCGGCGATTAGGAGATATCGGATAGTTGATTCGGACATCGAGGCTTTAGCTTTCAGGTTTCCGCTCTCCGCTTTCCGCTTTGAAATTATGCCAGTTCGTTACGGTCGTTTTGAAATGCCCAAAACCCTCACCAAAGATGAGGGTTCATCCACTGAAACCTATGCCAAGTTCGTTGCCGAACCTTTCGAGGCCGGCTACGGGCACACCGTAGGAAATTCCCTCCGCCGCGTTCTTTTGTCTTCCTTGGAAGGCGCCGCCATCACCGCGGTAAAAATCACCGGAGCCCAGCACGAATTCGCCACTCTTCCCGGTGTCGTGGAAGACGTGACCGACATCGTTCTCAACCTGAAGAAGATTAAGTTCAAAGCCGAGGACCATGAGGCCCGCAAATTTGCCCTAAGTGTAAACAAGGAAGGCGAAGTCACCGCCTCCGACATCCAAGTGAGCCAAGGGTTCGAAGTTCTCAACCCGAAACAGATCATCTGCACACTCGACAAGAAGCATAAGTTCGATGCCGAACTCGAAGTGCGTGTCGGCCGTGGCTTTGCCACCGGCGAGGAAAACAAGCGGTCCGATCAGCCAATCGGTCTCATCCCGATTGATTCCATTTTCTCACCGGTAACCCGGGTGAAATACGCGGTCGAAAACACCCGCGTCGGCCAGCGCACCGACTACGACAAGCTCATCCTCGAAGTTTGGACCGACGGTCGCCTGACTCCGGACGACGCGCTCCTGCAGGGCTCGGCCATTCTGCGTCATCACCTCGATGTTTTCGTCAATTTCAACGAAGACGTGATCGAGTTCGACGAGACTCCGGCCGGCGTGAGCGAGGAGAACATGAAGCTGAAGAAGCTTCTCAACATGAGCGTCAACGAGATCGAGCTCAGCGTTCGTGCGGCCAATTGCTTGAACAACGCCAACATCACTACCGTTGGCCAGCTCGCGCAGAAGACAGAAGCCGAGATGCTCAAGTACCGGAACTTCGGCAAGAAATCGCTCAACGAGATCAAGGACAAGCTCCAGCAGCTCGGCCTCGGCCTCGGCATGAAATTCGACGCCGGCCTGGTGGATATGCCAGCAGCCAGCCTCGATGGCGCCAGTGTAAATGGCGCGAGCGTGGAAGCCTAAACTGCAACGCCACACGGAAACCTCCGCGTCATGAGACATCAGAAAAAGACGATCAAGCTCGGCCGCACAGCCGAGCACCGCAAAGCGCTGCTCGCTAATCAGGTCTGTAGCCTGATCGAGCACGAGCGGATCAAGACCACCCTCGCCAAGGCGAAAGCGGTTCGTCCGCTCGCCGAAAAAATGGTGACGTTAGGCAAGAATGGATCTCTTCACGCGCGTCGCACCGCCCTGGCGGTGTTGCGGCAAAAGAAGGCCGTGAAAAAACTCTTCGAGAGCATCGCGCCCCGAACCACAAGCCGAAATGGCGGTTACACCCGAATCATTCGGCTCGGTCAGCGCCCAAGCGATTCCGCTCAGGTCGCCTTCCTCGAATGGGTCGACGCCGCGCCGGCGATCGAAGAGAAGCCGGTCGAAGAAAAGGCGGCCAAGACTCCAAAAGAAACGGCAACGCCAAAGGAAACCTCCGCCCCTAAGGAAGCTTCGGCCGCAAAAGCTGAGGACCCGAAGAAGGAAGAAGCTGCGCCTGCCGCGGTACCGGTGAAACCGAAGCGACGTTTCTTCAGCCGGAAGTCCGACGACAAAACGAAATAGGTCGTCTCGGCGGCGCGTGTTGGAGCCCGGCCCGAGGAGATGCTGGCGACGATTCGTGAATGTTTTGCCCGCTTTCGCGTCGAAAAGTAAACAGCTTTTCTGATGAAGTGCGGAACGGGGTGCTGTCCCAAAACCGGAACAGCCGGTGTCCCGGCGTCGAGATTTATTTGCTTCGTCAAAAACGTCTCCGCCAAACTTAAACTATTGGTAATTAGATAGTTACATATCGAAATTTTTCGGTGGCACGGTGATTGCATAAGGGTGTCGACAGAACAAACCCGACACTATGAAATCACACGAAGAATCTACTTACGCTCTCCTTGTTCGTTCCGAGGAAAAAAGCCGAGGCGTCCTCGAGACTGTCCTTTACGCTTTCTTCATCTTCAGCGCGATCGTCTCCATCTGGCAGTTCGCTCACACCCCCGTCGAGCTTTCAGCGCCTGGTCTGACGAGTCACGTGGCCACGGTCACGGTGGCGGACGAGGCGTAAGCGGCTGGCAGCTTTCGGATCCGAGACCCACGGAATGCAAGACTTGAAATATGCATTCCGGATGCTCAAAAAGCGTCCGGCCTTCACCATTCTCGCAGTCTTTACGCTCGCCTTGGGTATCGGCGCGAACACGGCAATTTTCAGCGTCGTTAATGCGCTGCTGCTCAAGCCGCTCCCGTTTCCGCAGCCCGAGCAACTGCTCGCGATGGGAGCGACGGATAAGCGCGAGCATGCGGGCACCGACCTTTTTTCACTTTCTTACCCTGACTTCTTCGATCTGCGCGATCAGAACAGGACTCTCGCCAGCTCTGCTGTTTATCGTACGCGACCCTACGCGGTCACCGGCGAAGATGTCGCCAGTAGTGTTATCGGCGCAAAGGTCAGCGCGGAATTTTTCGACGTTCTCGGTATCAGGCCCGTGATCGGCCACGCTTTCGCCCGACCGGACGAAGAAGCCGGCGGCGGCCCCGGCGGACTGAAAATCGTTATCAGCGACAATTTTTGGAAGGATCATTTTGGGGGCGACCTGAACGTCATCGGCCGAACCGTGAATCTTGACGGACGAAAATACTCCGTCATCGGGGTCATGCCGCCCGACTTTCAATTCCCAATCCAAAACGACCGGATTGAGTTCTACGTGACGATTGCTGAGGACGCATTATCCGTCGACGGCACCAAACCGATGACGCAGGAGCGCGGAAGTCACAGCCTCGAAGGAGTGGCTCGATTGAGACCGGGAGTGACGGCGGCGCAGGCCGAGAGCGACCTGTCGGGCATCGCCAACCGCCTCGAAAAACAATATCCCGACACGAATACTCATTTCGGAGTGCGCGTGAAAGCCTTGCGCGAAGAGCTTATCGGCGATGTCCGCACCGCTCTTTATGTCCTGTTTGCCGCTGTCATCTGCGTTCTTCTGATCGCAAATGCGAACGTTGCCAATCTTTTGTTGGCCCGCGCAACCGAGCGCGGAAAAGAGATCGCGCTTCGCGCCGCTGTCGGCGCGAGTCGATCGCGAATCATTCTCCAGCTCCTCACCGAGAGCGTGCTGCTGGCTGCGATGGGCGGACTCTGCGGATTGCTGATCGCGCAGTGGGGGACGGAGGCGCTCATTAAATCAGTGCCGCAAAATATTCCGCGCATCAGTAATATCCGGCTCGACGGCGTGGTCCTGGGATTCACTCTCTTTGTCTCCTTCGCCACGGGCATTGTCTTCGGACTTGTGCCCGCATGGCAGGCCTCGCACGTCGATCTAAATACCGCTCTGAAAACTGGCGGCCGCACCGGTAGCGGGCGTGAGCAAAAAGGCTGGTTGCGTAATTTTCTCGTCATGGCCGAGGTCGCGCTCGCGCTGATTCTGCTGATCTCAGCGGGGCTTTTGATCCAAAGCTTCTCTCGGCTTGGCCACGTGAATTCGGGCCTGCGCACTGAGCGTTTGCTGACGGCGCGAATATCCCTCCCCGGAACTTCTTATCCAAAGAACGAAAACGTTGTCGCTTTCTTTGATCGGTTTTTAGAACGGCTGCGCTCGCTGCCCGGTGTTGAGTCGGCCAGCGCCATTGTTCCTCTGCCCTTGAGTGGAAGTAACATGATGACCGATTTTGATATCGAAGAGCATTCCCTTCCCCGGGGTCAGCGTCCTGACGCTCCCGTTCGCATCATCGCGACCGATTATTTCAAGACGATGGGAATTCCAGTCAAGGGGGGACGCATTTTCGGTGACACCGATCAAATGACCTCCCAACCTGTCGTGATCGTCAACGAGCGCTTCGCGAACAAATTCTTCCCCGGCCAAAACGCCGTGGGCAAGCGCATCAAACCGGGGTTCAGCGCGGACAGCGGCGAAGAAAAAATGCGTGAGATCATCGGCGTGGTTGGGAACGTGAAACATCTGTCGCTCAGGAATGAAGATTCTCCCGAGATGTATCTGCCACGCACGCAGATCCCATTCGATTTCATGTCCCTGGTCCTGCGCACGAACGTTTCTGACCCCGGGACGGTGACCAACGCCGTCCGCGCCGAGCTGGCGGCACTGGATTCGTCGATTCCACTGACGAACGTCCGTGTTTTTGACGAGTACGTTTCACGTTCTCTGGCCCGTCCGCGATTCAACGCTCTGCTGCTTTCTATTTTCGCCGCTACCGCCCTCCTCCTGACGGCCGGCGGAATTTACGGGGTGATTGCCTACTCAGTGTCGCAGCGGACGAACGAAATCGGGATTCGCATGGCGCTCGGGGCCGAGCGGTCGAACATTTTTCGTCTGGTCGTCGGCCAGGCGATGACCCTGGTTGCCATCAGTGTCCTCATCGGACTCGCCGGGGCCTTTGCGGCCACCCGTCTTCTCAGCAGCCTGCTTTTTGGTGTTGGAGCTTCTGATCCTTTGACCTTCGGCGCCATTGTTCTCTTGATTGCAGCGGTCGCATTCCTTGCTTCCTGGCTCCCGGCGCGCCGGGCCGCCAACGTAAATCCAATCGTGGCTCTTCGGGCGGATTGATCTTCATGAAGAACTTTTTTTTGGAGCTGCGGATTGCCACCCGGCTTCTCGGAAAGCAGCCAGGATTCGCTGCCATCGCCGCGATAACCCTGGCGCTCGGCATCGGAGCGAACACGGCCATCTTCAGCGTGGTCAACGCGCTCCTGCTCCGGCCCTTGCCTTATCCGCATTCCGAAAACCTGGTTCTTCTACGCGAACGCTCCGACACTTTTGAGTCGGGATCAGTCAGTTATCCTAACTATCTCGACTGGCGCGCGGCCCAGCGCGGCTTCACCGATCTGGCTTTGTTTCGGCGCGGCGGTGCCAACCTTTCGGGAACAAATGGCGAAGCTGTTCCGGAACGAGTGGGCGCCGCCCGAGTCTCCTACAATTTTTTCCAGATCCTCGGTCTCGGTCCGAAGCTCGGGCGCGACTTCATGGAATCGGACGATCAAGCGAAGAGCAAACGCGTTGTCCTGATCACCGACGGACTCTGGCAAAGGCGTTTCGGCAGATCTCCTTCGGCCATCGGCGAGCGCGTTCTCCTGGATGGCGTCTCGCGCGAAATCATCGGCGTACTTTCGCCGGAGATTCGCCTTCCGCGACTGGCCGAAGTTTACATCCCACTGGACGAACTGCGTGGTCAAGACAACGTCCTGAGACGCGACAATCACCCGGGCTTTTCCGCCCTCGGCCGGTTGAAACCCGGCGTGACGTTCGAACAGGCAAAAGCCGATCTGGATAATATTGCACTGGACCTCGAGCGACGTTACCCCAACGAAGATACCGGCCGCCGGATTAACGCACGGATTCTTCTCGAAGCTGCCGTAGCCGATTACCGCCAAAGCGTGTGGCTTCTTTTCGCGGCCACTGGCTGCGTTTTGCTGATCGCATGCGCCAACGTGGCCAACCTCCAGCTGTCCCGGGCCCTCGCGCGCAGCCGTGAGCTTGCGGTCAGGGCTGCTCTCGGCGCGAGTCGCTGGCAACTCGTTAGGCAACTCATGATCGAAAGCGCCGTCCTTGTCGTCGTCGGGGCACTCGTCGGGCTGCTTTTCTCTTTATGGAGCCTGGATGCGATCCTTGCTATGACCCCTGCTTCCGTTCCGCGATTTCGCGAGACACGCATCGATTTCATGGTCCTCTCGTTCACCACCGGAATGGCGGTCGTCGCCGGATTGCTCGTCGGACTCTGGCCGGCGATTCGCATTTCCAGACAAGCCTCTCTCTCTTTCGATCTGCACGAAGGCGGCGGACGCGGGAGCAGTGACGGTGCGCATCGTCAGCGGGTCCGCGCAGCCTTGGTCATAGCTCAGGTCGCCCTCGCACTGATCCTTCTGGCCTCTGCCGGCCTGACCCTGCAAAGCTTTCGTAACGCTCAACACGCGCCTCTGGGTTTTGATCCCTCCGGCGTTCTCTCGATGACGATCTCATTGCCGAAAGCGCGCTACGGCTCGGACGAGAAGATTGAAGCGTTCAACCAACGTCTGATCGAGCGCGTCAAATCGATTCCAAATGTCGCTTACGCCGCCATTGGAGACAACGTTCCCTTCGACGACACAGAGTCGGACAGCTATTTTCATATCACCGACACGCCGCCAACGCCACCCGGCAAGGAGCCCTCGGCCGAAGTAACCACGGTCACACAGGATTATTTTAACGTTCTCAGGATGCCGATACTCAAGGGGCGCGCATTCGGTCCGCAGGACACACCCAACGCTCCCAAGTCGGTAATCATCGATGAATCTTTCGCGCGTCGATTTTTCCCGGGCAAGGATCCGATCGGCCAGCGCATCGATGATAACCAGACTGATAAAAAGGACGCGCCGCCTTGCACGGTCATCGGGGTCGTCCGCAGAACTCGCAATGAAGCCGCGGGCGAGAACAACACCGAGAAGCTCAACATGGTACAGCAATACTTTTATGAGCCGCAAAATCCGCAGGACCAAAACTCCCTTCTTATCCGGGTCGCATCCGGTGATCCCGCTGCCCTGGTTCCGGCAGTAAAGCGCGAAATCGAAGAGATCGATCCCGATCAGCCGGTCGCGGCAATTTCGACCATGGAGAAGAATGTTCACGATAGTCTGGCCACACGGCGATTGGTCATGACGCTTCTCGGATTTTTCGCCGGCCTCGCACTGCTGCTTTCAAGCGTGGGGCTCTACGGTGTCATGGCGCTCAGCGTGGCCCAGCGGATGCGCGAGCTCGGGATTCGTCTCGCGCTCGGAGCGGCACGCGCGCATGTTTTCAAACTCGTTCTCGGCCAGGGTATTGTCCTTATCTCCATTGGAATCGCTCTTGGTCTTGTCGGCGCAGCCGGAGCCAGTCGCGCCCTCACGGCTGTACTCTACGGAGTCGGGGCGTTGAACCTTTTCGCCTTCGCGATCGCGGTTCTTTGTCTTGTGGTCGTCGCACTGATTGCGTGCATCGTTCCGGCGCGACGCGCGACCCTGGTCGATCCCATCATCGCCCTGCGCGCGGAGTAGGGAGATCTAGCTTCGTTTCAGTGGAACGAGTTTCCATTTGATCTTCCCGTCGGAGGCGCATTCCAGCCAGGCCACACTCGGGGCAGCGCCTTGGTTAGGCCGGGTAACGCAGCCCGGGTTCAGAAATAGCACCCCGCCGAGACGCTCGTTGCGAGAGACGTGCGTGTGACCGTGCAAAAGCACGTCAACATCCGCCGGCGGGCGGGATGGAGGAATATGCTGAAGGCGGATTCGCAACCCGACGCGCTGAATGTCCAAGACCAGCGGCCACTCTGCGTTGTAATCACAGTTTCCGCGCACCACCAAAACCTTCGGACCAATTGCGCGCAATTCATCGAGAATACTTTCCGCGCAGACATCGCCAAGATGCCAGATCTCGTCCGCCTGACTCGCTATCTCGAGAACATTGGCGGGCAGCCGATCATGCGTGTCCGCCAGAACGAAGATTCGAAAAATCTTTGCAGTTTTAGAGCGCTGAATTGGTGGAGTAATGCCTCCGATATATCAAACTCGTTGCCGGATTCCATTACTCCCTTGCTCCATCACTCCATTAATCCACTCCTTCAGGTGACATAACGACGCATGTGGGTAACGTTCCCGCGTGTCGTTTCAAGATTTCGGCCTGTCCGACGAGGTAGTTCATGGCGCTCAGGCCATGGGCTTTAAAGAGCCGACGCCCATTCAGCTTCGCGCGTTCCCCATTATTCTCTCAGGCAAAGATCTGATCGGCACCGCTCAGACCGGCACCGGCAAAACCGCGGCATTCGCTTTGCCCATCCTGACACTTCTGGCGGAGCACGGCGACTTTCGCTGTCTCGTCCTGGAGCCGACCCGGGAACTCGCGGCGCAGGTTGAAACCGCCTTCCGTGATTATGGCCGGTTTACCGATCTGAAAGTCACCGTCATTCACGGGGGCGTCGGTTACGGCAAGCAACGCGACGATTTGAAAAATGGCGTCGATGTTGTCGCTGCGACTCCCGGCCGATTGCTCGACCATTACGAACAGAAAACGATCAACTTCCGCAACGTCAATATTCTCGTGCTCGACGAAGTCGACCGAATGCTGGACATGGGCTTTCTCCCTGACGTGCGTCGCATCGTCGAAAAAATATCGACCGACCGGCAAACGCTGCTCTTCTCGGCCACGCTTCCGCCGGAGATCGACCGTTTGGCCGCGTGGGTTCTGCGCGATCCCGAGACAATCGAAATCGGCGCTCGCCGTTCACCTGCGGACACCGTCACGCACGCGGTCTATCCGGTCGCGGCGGAGCAGAAGTTCGACCTGCTGATGGCTCTGCTGGAAAAAACCAATTTCGACAGCGCGTTGATTTTCTCTCGCACGAAGCACGGCGCCGATCGGATCGCCAGCAAGCTGAAGGAAGGAAAACATTCCGTCGCGGTGCTTCACTCTAACCGCACACAGCGGGAGCGCATCGAAGCGCTCGACGGATTCAAAAGCGGCAAATACGAGGTCATGGTCGCGACCGACATTGCGGCGCGTGGCCTCGACATTGCCGGTGTCAGTCACGTGATCAACTACGATGTGCCCGAGCATCCGGAAGATTATGTCCATCGCATCGGACGAACCGGCCGCGCCCAGAACGTGGGTGACGCCTTCACCCTGATGAATGGCGAAGAAGTGTCGTCCCTGCAGGCCATCGAACAATTCATCGGGCAAAAGATTCCGCGTCTTAAACTGGAGAATTTTCCATATCTCTACACCGTGCTTTTTGAGCCGGAATCATCTACCGGAGGACGCCGGGCCATCGGCGGCGGCCGATCGCATAAGGGATATTCTTTTGGCCGGCGCCGCCGGTAACTACGTTCGCAGAAAAGCCTGACGCGCCGCCTCGAGGCGATGCGCTTCGACTCGTTCCGATTGGTCAATCGCCCTTTGCTCGAGCTGAGACAGGTCGAGGCCGCGCAGAAGGGGAGAATCCCCTAACGAAGCGCTCAGTGCCCGCCAGAGAAGCTGTTTCCCGGTGATGCCGAGAACAAGGATCTCCAGCGCTTCGACCAGTCCGAGTTCTCCCGCCCTGTCACCAGTCAGCCTCACTTTTACCCGGTTGAACTTCTCCGCCATCCACGCGCCCGCTTTCCGAATGGCGTGGTCGCGAGAAAAGCGGCGCAGAAGCTTTCTGAGAACTTCCTGATCGGATGTGACTTCGCCATGCAACTCTCTGAAAAGCTTGGCAAGTTCCCCGTCCTGGTGCGTTTCGATCAAATGCTCCAGAAGTTCCACCGCCGCGGTCGAACCGGCGAGATGATCTTTCAAATAGGAAGCCAGTTCCTTCATGCCTATTTCACTGGAGACGAGCCCCGTGGCGCCGTCCACTGATCGACCCAGTCGTTAACCGTGCGATACCAAAGCCGGCTGTTTTGCGGTTTGAGCACCCAATGTCCTTCATCCGGGAAATACAACATCTTTGAAGGCACTTTGAGACGTTGCAGGGTGGTGAACAGATCGAAACCCTGAGACACATCGAGCCGGTAATCCAGCTGCCCGTGCACCACCAGGGTTGGCGTCTTGAAGTTCTTCGCGTATTCGTGCGGCGACCACTTGCGATAGAGCTCGCGATTGACCCAGGGCGGCCCCGTGAATTCCCATTCGTTAAACCAAAGCTCTTCCGTTGTGCCATAGGCGGATTCGGCATTGAAGACGCCGTCGTGCGACACCAGACAACGAAAGCGGTCCGTGTGACCAAGAATCCAATTGACCATGTAACCGCCGTAACTCGCGCCCATGGCCGCTTCGCGAGTCTTGTCGATGAACGGGAACGTTTTCTCCGCGTAGTCGAGCCCCTTCATGAGATCAACGAACGGTTTGCCGCCCCAATCGCCATTCACGCCGTCGGAAAATCGCTGCCCGTACCCGTCCGAGCCGCGAGGATTGATCATGACGACGACATAGCCGTTGGCGGCAAACAATTCCGCGTTCCACCTGTAGGTCCATGCATCGCCCCACTCACCGTGAGGACCGCCGTGGATCAGAAACTTGACTGGATATTTTTTCCTGGCATCGAACGCCGGCGGCTTCACCACAAATCCCTGCACATCCGCGTTCTCCGCGCCTTTGAACGTGAAGGGTTCAAGGGGCGCCATTTCAATCTGCGACAGGAGCGCTTCGTTCATATAGGTGACCGCCGCGGCTTGCGCTTTTTCATCTCCGCGACCAACACCCGAAGCATCGATCCGAAAGATTTCCGACGGCGCTGTGATCGAGCTACGCGAGAAATAGAGCTGGTTGCGCGGACCGAAAGTCAGGTCATCGGCGTGTGCGCGTAAAACCTCGCGCGGCAGATCGCCTTCGCTCGGAATAAACCAGATCGGTGCGGTCCCGTGGTCCTGGGCCGCGAAGAAGATCCCGCTGGAATCAGGCGACCAGGCAAAATCTTCCACCGAGCGGTCGAACCCGCCGGTCAAAGGCCGCATCTGGCCCGATTTGCGATCGTAGACAATTAGAATTGCACGATCGGATTCGTAGCCGGCGCGCGCCATGGAACGCCAGGCAAGCGTTGCGCCGTCGGGCGAATAGAGTGGCGTTGAATCGCTTCCCGGGCTGGTTGAGATTTTCTTCGGCGACCCCCCACTAATTGGAACAACAAAGATTTCGTTGTTCGTGCTGGTCGCTTCGACTTCATCAATGTTGCTTGTGTAAGCCAGCTCTTTTCCATCCGGTGAAATGCTGTACAAATCCTGCCCGCCGAGGTGAAACGGTGGGACGTCATGATCCCCTGGCGTGAGATCGCGCGGGACCCCTGATTGCGGCTGGTCGGCGTCGGCCTCCGCTGGAACGACGAACAAGTGGCTGCGCTTGTTTTCACCGAACGCGTTCCAGTGTCGAAAAAGAAGGTGCGTGAAGATTTTCGCCTTCACCTTGTTCTTCTTGAGTTCTTCCGACCGCGCCTGGTTACACGCGTCATCTCCGCAATCGGGATAGACTTCCGACGCGAAGACAATGTTTTTGCCGTCGGGCGACCAGATTCCTCCGTCGGCTCCAGTCGACAAAGCGGTCAGTTGGTGCGCTTCTCCCTTGAGCGCACCGTTCACGGAATCGAAGTCGCACACCCATATTTGCGATGGATCAGTGGCTTTCGATGTGAAGATGAGATGTCTGCCGTCGGGCGAAAACCTGGGCCTCTCTTCTTCGTTAGGGGATTGATTCAAGCGCCGGGCTGTCCCTCCTTCGGCCGGCACGACCCAGAGATGGGATTTTTTTGTGTTCGCCTCGAGATCCACATCCTGCGCGGCAAAGACGACCCACTTCCCGTCCGGCGCCGGCACCGGTTCGGCCACGCGCTTCAAGGCCATCATGTCTTCAAACGTAAAGCGGCGCTTCGTTGACGGCGCGGACTCAGCTCCATCACAAGCCAGGGCAATCAGGAAGAAGCCGGCGAAAACCGAAAAAAAACGTGCGCGCATAAGCCCAGAATACGAAGCGGACAAACTCCCGCCGTTCAGCCACGCGCGCAAGACCTCTCAAATCCGGCTTGGCGCCGAATTAGAGGCAAATCGATTCCACCGATGAAAAGGCACTGGATATTTTCTACGGCGACTGAAAACTACGCGCGGCTTTCATGGCACGCTTCCGTTTATTCGATCTTAATGACGCGCAACGCACCGCTGTGAAGACCACGGAAGGTCCGCTGCTGATTTTGGCCGGTGCTGGCACCGGGAAAACCCGGGTGATCACCGCGCGCGCGGCCTATCTCATCGCTCAGGGGGTCGATCCGGCCGAAATCGTCGCGGTGACCTTCACGAACAAAGCCGCAAATGAAATGCGCGAGCGTCTCGCGGGAATGATCGCGCGCGACCAGGCGGCCAAAGTCACTATGTCGACCTTCCATTCGCTTTGTTTGCATATCCTCCGGAGCGGTATCGAGCGGCTTGGTTACAAAAGTAATTTCAGCATTTACGACGAAGGCGACCAGATCGGCCTGGTGAAGAAGGTCATCGCCGCGACCGCGGCGCGTGATGAGAAGCTCGATTTCAATCTTGCACGCGGCGCCATCAGCAAAGCCAAAAATGCCGGTCAACCTCTGCCGGCCGAAACGCTGCTGCATGCCGTCGGCCAACGCTACGATCTCGAACTTAAGCGCGCCAACGCGGTCGACTTTGATGACCTGTTACTCCTGACAGTCAGGCTTCTTCGAGAGCACAATGATCTCAAGCAGCGATGGCGGCAACGTTATCGCTACCTGATGGTCGACGAGTTCCAGGATACCAATCGGCTGCAACTCGACTTCATCGCCCTGCTCGCCGGCAAACATCGCAACGTGGCAGTCGTCGGCGATGACGATCAATCGATCTACGGCTGGCGTGGCGCCGAGATATCAAACGTGCTGCAATTCGAGCAGTATTTTGACCGGCCCAAGGTGATCACTCTGGAGCAAAATTATCGCAGCACCAGCGCCATCCTTTCCACTGCCAACGGCTTAATCAGAAATAACCCGCATCGCCGTCCGAAGAACCTGTGGAGCGCCGTCGGGCCCGGCGAGAAAGTCCGGGTGGTCGCGTGCCCTAACGAACGGGAAGAGGCACAGTTCATCGCTGAGGAAATCCACCGACGGCGCACGCGTGAAGCCGGTCGCTGGGAGGACTCGGCCGTGCTTTTCCGCATGAACGCGCAATCCCGCCTGCTCGAAGAGAACCTGCGGCGCCTGCAGATTCCATATCGGATCATCGGCGGTAAAAGTTTCTTTGATCGGCGCGAAATTAAAGACGTCCTTGCTTACATGACCGTGCTGATCAACCCGCACGACGACGCCAGCATTCTTCGAATCATCAACACACCGACGCGTGGCATTAGCGCGGCCACCGCTGAAATAGCGGTCTCATGGAGCGCCGAACACAACCAAAGCGTTTGGCAAACGTTGACCTCACCCGAATTTCGAGAGCAGATCGAGCGATCGCGCATGGACCAGCCTGCAACGATTCGTCAGCCTGATCGAAGGCTACGCCGACGCAGTTCGGAAAACCAAGACGGATCCGGCCGAACCGGTGCGGCGATTGCTCGCCGAAATCGAGTATCTCGGCGCGCTGCGAAAACAGTGCAAGACACGTGAGGAATCCGAAGGCCGTGAGGAGAACGTGCATGATGTCTTGCGCGATCTCAGCCTTTACGGGCAGCGATCAAGCAAAGGGTTGCGCGGATTTCTCGACGAGATCCTGCTCGACCAGGAACGCGAGGAAGAAGACGACGCGGAGAATCAGAGTGGTGTGACTCTGATCACCATGCACGCGGCCAAAGGCCTGGAATTCCCCAACGTCTATATCGCGGGCGTCGAGGAGGGAATTCTCCCGCACGATCGGTCCAAGGCGGAGGGCGCGCTCGATGAGGAACGGCGGCTCCTATACGTGGGAATCACACGCGCGATGAGAGCGCTCACCATCACTCATTGCCAGGCGCGCCTCAGGTTCGGCAGCTACGTCACGTGTCAGCCGAGCTCATTTCTGCGTGAGTTGCCGCCCGAGCAACTCGATCAGACAAATCTCAAGACTCTGCTGAGCAAACCAGTTTCGGAAAGCGACGCCAAAAGCGGCTTCTCCCAGCTGCGAGCCGCCCTCGGCATGTCCTGATTTTTACCGCGGCCAGTAACGCCTTTTCCGGTTGCAGGGAGGTGTGCCGGACATGACTGTTTTGCATGACTACAGAATCAGCTGGCTACGCTCACCCCGAGGCCTTGGTTGAGACCGACTGGCTAGAGAAGCACCTGCAGGACAAGGATATACGGATCGTCGAATCCAATGAAGACGTCCTGCTCTACGATACGGGGCACATCCCAGGCGCAGTTCATATCGACTGGCGCGCTGATCTCCAGGATCCGGTCATTCGCGACTATATTGCGCCGGAGAAATTCGCGGAGCTTTGCGAGAAGAACGGCATCACGCCGGAAACGACCTGCATTTTCTACGGAGACAAGGCGAACTGGTGGTCATGCTACGCTCTCTGGGCTTTTCGGCTTTATGGCCATGAGAAGGTGAAAATCCTGAATGGCGGGCGCGACAAATGGAAAGCGGATGGGAAACCGATGACGAAGGAACGGCCTAACTACTCGCGGACGAAATACCCCGTCCCGGCAAAGCGCTTCGACCGGGAAATCCGCGCCTTTGCCGATGAGGCGCTGGCTCAAAGCAAAGCCGGAAAGCCCCTGATCGATGTTCGCTCACCGGGCGAGTTCAAGGGTGAAATCACTCACATGCCCGAATACCCACAGGAAGGCGTGCTCCGCGGCGGACACATCCCCGGCGCAACCAGCATCCCGTGGAAGACGGCGGCAAAGGACGACAACACCTTCAAAAGCGCGGCAGAACTTCGCAAGATCTACCTGGATAATGGGCCGGTAAAACCCGGCAAGGAAACGGTCGTCTACTGCCGCATCGGCGAGCGTTCCAGCCACACGTGGTTTGTCCTTACGTATTTGTTAGGGGTGGATCAGGTGCGTAATTACGATGGATCATGGACTGAGTGGGGCAATCGGGTCGGCGCGCCGATCGAAAAAGGCGCCTGACCGAGTTAACCGGAATCCGGCATCGACAATTGACCATGAGCGATTGCGGCAAACTTGACCAAGCCGGCAACGAAGAGTCGAAGCCCGAGTACCCACCCAAGCTCGACAAGATTATCAATCTTTTCGAGATGTTACCGGAGGATGAGAGACGTGAGACGATCGTCTCCTATGCCGATCACGCCAGGAATCAGGAGCCGCGGCCGGGCGAGAAATTCAACCTGGAAGACGTCCGCAAGGATGAGGAATGCGCCGACACCGTCGGTGTCTATTTGCAGGTCGACGAAAACGGCAAGGCACACATTCGCATGACCCTCGGCCCGGAGGTGCAAACGTTGACTCGCGCCATGACGGCGATCCTTTGTAAAGGCCTCGATGGCTGCACTCCGCAGGAAATCCTCGATCTGCCTGCCGGATTCGTCACCCGCATCGTCGGCGCCGAGCTCGTTCGCATTCGCAGTCAGACGATCTACTACGTGCTCACGAGGATCAAAGGTGTCTGCAAGGTTTACCTCGATCGTCAGCGTCGCATGGCCGACGTGGCTTAAGTGTTAAAACCTGAGAATCGCGCGTGATCTTCGCGTGAATTGATCTATGGTCGGGCGCGCAGATGCCGCGAAATGACCAGTTAAAGAAGATTCTTCTCATCGGCTCCGGTCCCATTGTAATCGGACAAGGCTGCGAATTCGATTATTCCGGCGTGCAGGCCTGCAAGGCCCTCCGGGAAGAAGGATACAAGGTCGTCCTGGTTAATTCGAACCCGGCCACCATCATGACGGACCCGGAGTTCGCGGACCGTACTTATATAGAGCCAATCACCGCGGAAGTGATCGAGGCGATCATCGATCGCGAAAAACCGGACGCGCTTTTACCAACCATGGGAGGCCAGACAGCTTTGAACGCTGCCATGGAGTTGAATCGGAACGGCGCCCTCGCGCGACATGGTGTTCGCCTGATCGGAGCAAATGCTCAGGCCATCGCGAAGGGTGAAGATCGGCAACTCTTCAAGGAAGCCATGCTGCGCATCGGCCTTGATGTTCCCCGTTCCGGCATCGCCCGTTCGTTCGTCGACGCCAGCCGTATTGCCGATGAGATCGGCGCCTTCCCCCTGATCATCCGGCCCGCCTTCACGCTCGGCGGAAGCGGAGGCGGAATCGCCTACAATCGCGATGAACTCGAGGAAATCGCAGAACGCGGCCTTGCGCTTTCTCCCGTGAATGAAGTCCTGATTGAAGAGTCTCTCGTTGGTTGGAAGGAATTCGAGATGGAAGTCATGCGGGACCGTCTCGACAACTGCGTGGTCGTTTGTTCGATCGAGAACTTCGACCCGATGGGAGTTCATACGGGCGATTCCATCACAGTCGCGCCGGTCCAGACACTGACCGACCGCGAGTTCCAGCTGATGCGCGACGCCTCGTTCGCGGTCATTCGCGAGATCGGCGTCGAAACCGGCGGATCGAACATTCAGTTCGCTGTGAATCCCGATAACGGCCGAATGGTCGTGATTGAAATGAATCCCCGCGTCTCGAGATCGAGCGCGCTCGCATCCAAGGCGACCGGATTTCCCATTGCCAAGATCGCCGCCAAACTCGCAGTCGGCTACACGCTCGATGAGATCAAAAATGATATCACACGGGAAACGCCGGCATCCTTCGAGCCCACGATCGATTATTGCGTCGTCAAAATCCCCCGCTTCACCTTCGAGAAATTTCCCCAGGCCGACCCCGTCCTGACGACGCAAATGAAGAGCGTCGGCGAAGCCATGGCCATCGGCCGCACCTTCAAGGAGGCGCTGCAGAAGGCGCTCCGTTCACTCGAGATCAAACGCTTCGGTCTCTGCGGGGACGGTGCGGAAAAGCGGCTCGATCCCGATGCTCTACGCCTTCGCCTCTCGACCCCCAACGCCGAGCGTATTTTTTATCTCGCCCAGGCTTTCCAGGATGGCATGTCTGTCGAAGCCGTTTTCGAATTGACCCGGATCGACCGCTGGTTTTTGCGCCAGCTCGAACAGATCGTAACAGCCGCAAAATCGTTAGGCCGCGGCCAGAACGATCCCGAAAGCTTGCTCCGTGCGAAAAAACTGGGGTTCTCCGATCGCCAGCTCGCCGTGGCCGCGGGCATTTCCGAAAAGACGGTCCGGGCAAAACGCAAAGCCGCTGGAGTTTTGCCGACCTACCGGTTGGTCGACACCTGCGCCGCGGAATTTGAAGCTTATACGCCCTACTACTATTCGACTTACGGGGACGAGAACGAACGTCGCGATAGCCAGAAGCGCAAGGTCATGATCCTGGGCGGCGGGCCGAATCGCATCGGCCAGGGGATCGAGTTCGACTATTGCTGCGTTCACGCGGCCTTTGCTCTTCGCGAACTCGGGTACGAGACCATCATGGTGAACTCAAACCCGGAAACCGTTTCGACCGATTACGATACAAGCGATAAACTCTACTTCGAACCGCTGACGCTCGAAGATGTTCTGAATATCTACGACCAGGAAAAACCGGAGGGGGTTTTTGTCCAGTTTGGCGGGCAAACCCCGCTGAATCTGGCCGATGGCCTCAAGGCTGCCGGTGTTCCTATTCTCGGAACCCAGCCGGAAAACATCGAGATGGCTGAAGACCGCAAGCTCTTCGCCGCCATGCTCGACAAGCTCGGGCTGCGCCAGACACCGAGCGGCTCGGCTGTGACCGCCGATGAGGCCGTTAAGATCGCGCAACGGATTGGTTATCCGATTCTCGTTAGGCCGAGTTTCGTTCTCGGCGGCCGCGCCATGGAACTGGTTTATAATGAGCTCGATCTGAAACGTTACATGTCGAGCGCGATCGAAATCACACCGGACCGGCCGGTGCTGGTCGATCGATTCCTCGAAGACGCCGTCGAGGTCGATGTCGATTGCATTTCAGACGGAGAAACCAGCGTGATCGGCGCAATCATGGAGCATATCGAAGAAGCCGGCATTCATAGCGGCGACAGTGCCTGCGTCATCCCCACCTTCTCGCTTTCGGAAAAGGTTCGTAGCGAGATCGCCTCGGCCACAAAGGCGATGGCAAGGGAACTCGGCGTTCGGGGACTGATGAATGTGCAATTCGCGGTCAAAGGCGAGGACGTCTACGTGCTCGAAGTCAATCCGCGCGCTTCGCGCACCATTCCCTTCGTGAGCAAGGCCATCGGCGTGCCCCTGGCTAAACTGGCCGCCAAAGTCATGGTCGGCAAAACTCTCAAGGAGCTCGGATTCACCGAGGAGAAGACGCCCAGGCATTATTCAGTGAAGGAAGCGGTCTTCCCGTTTTTGCGATACCAGGGGACGGATATTTCGTTAGGCCCGGAAATGAAATCGACCGGCGAAGTCATGGGAATAGACACGGATCTCGGCCTGGCCTACGCAAAGTCGCAGATGGCCGCGCCACCACCGTTGCCAAAATCAGGCAAGGTTTTCATCAGCGTGAAGGATAGCGATAAGGAGGCCGTCTTGCCGGTCGCGCGTGAATTTGTGAAACTCGGGTTCGGCGTCATTTCCACGAGCGGAACGGCCGCCGCCCTTACGCGGGCAAAAATCAAGGTCACAAAGGTTCACAAACTCCGCGAAGGCCGGCCCAACGTTCTCGACCGGATCAAAAACGGAGACATCAATTTCATCGTCAATACCCCGAGTGGAAAGATTCCGCGTGAAGATGAGGTCCAGATTCGCAATGCCGCTCTGGCGAAGAAGATTCCGATCATGACGACCGTCCGCGCCGCGCAGGCGAGCGTAAATGGAATTCGTTCACTGCAGACGAACAAACTCCAGGTTCGCAGCCTGCAAGAATACCACGAGTAGGCGGCAGACGCCCCGCTGGTTGGCCAAGACGGACAGTTGATTCGACGGCTCCAACAGACGATTACTCTGCCTGATGAAGCTATTAACTGTCTGCTGCATGCTCGCGCTGGCCTTCGGCACCAACACTATCTACAGCCAGGAAAAAAAAGAAGGCACGGCCGTAGCAACACCTGAAGAAGTCGCAGTCATGAAAACGTCTGAAGGCGAAATGGTCTTCAAGTTTTGGACTGACGCCGCTCCCAAGACGATCGAGAATTTCAAGAAGCTGGCCAAGTCCGGCTTTTACGACGGGACAAGTTTCCACCGCATCGTTAACGGTTTTATGGTCCAGGGCGGGGACCCGTTAACCAAGGACCCTTCCAAGGAGGACCGTTTCGGCACCGGCGATCCAGGATATAGCATCAAGGCGGAGTTCAACGATCACAAACATGTCCGCGGTGTTCTCTCAATGGCCCGAAGCAACGATCCCGATTCTGCAGGCTCACAATTCTTCATCTGCCTCGGCGCCAAGGCCATCTCTCGACCATCAATACACCACCTTCGGAAAATTGGTTAAGGGCGATGACGTTCTCGAAAAGATTGCTCGCACCCCCGTGGAGGTGAGTAATTCCGGAGAGAAAAGCAAACCGACCAAGCGCGTTGTCATAGAGAGCGTTAAGATCGTTCCAGCTGATTCGGTGAAGGAATAGAGCGCTCGCTCTTCGGCGAACAATGCCATCGTAAAGCACTCCAATGCCTCCTGCTGCCAAAACGAAAATCGCCGTCATCCAGATGCGGTGCGGGCCGAGCCCGGAGGAAAACTTTGAGCGCGCGATCGATTTCATTCGCTCGGCCGCCAGGCAAGGCGCCGAAATTGTTTGTCTGCCCGAACTGTTCCGCTCTCAATATTTTTGCCAGACAGAAGATCACGCGAATTTCGAGCTCGCGGAAACCATCCCTGGAAAATCGAGCGACACCCTGAGCGCGCTCGCCGGTGAACTCAAGATTGTGATCGTGGCTTCACTCTTCGAGAAGCGAAGCGCCGGCCTCTATCACAACACCGCCATCATCATCGAGGCGGACGGCAAAGTTCTCGGAAAGTACCGCAAAATGCACATCCCGGACGATCCGCTCTACCACGAGAAATTTTATTTCGCGCCGGGCGATCTGGGATTCAAGAGCTGGGACACGAGCCAGGGCAAAATCGGAGTGTGCGTCTGCTGGGATCAGTGGTATCCCGAGGCCGCTCGCCTGACGGCTCTTCGCGGCGCCGAAGTTCTCTTTTATCCGACGGCCATCGGGTGGCATCCGAAAGAGAAAAAGGAATTTGGAGAAGCTCAGCATTCCTCCTGGGAAACGATCCAGCGCAGCCACGCCATCGCCAACGGCTGCTATGTGGCCGTACCCAACCGGGTTGGTCATGAAACACCCGCCGGCGGTGATGGCATTGAATTCTGGGGCCAAAGTTTCATCTGCGGACCTGACGGAGTGATCATCGCCAAGGCTTCGGCCGATCGGGAGGAGATCCTTACGGCCGAGATCGAATGGAAACGGGTGAATGAACATCGGACCCACTGGCCTTTCCTGCGTGATCGCAGGATCGACGCTTACGCCGGCCTCGAACAACGGCTTCTCGATTAGTTTTCATTTCGATCAGATGGTCTTAGGCTTCTGATCATGAAAATTCCATCCCTCTCAATCTCCATTCTGGCGGCTGCCGCGGCGATTGCCATTGTGCCACTCGCTCGCGGTGCCGATCCCACAAAAGCCGTCGCTGTTCTTCATTCCGCCGCGGGAAGTAGTGTCACGGGCACGGTGACATTCACCGCCTCCGGCGATTCCGTAAAAGTCGTGGCCGATATCAGCGGTTTGTCGCCCGGAAAACATGGGTTCCATATTCATGAATTCGGCGATTGCTCCTCGCCCGATGGCAAATCCGCCGGTGGCCATTTCAATCCCACCAACCATCAACACGGGGCGCCCGACTCGGCCAATCGCCATGAGGGTGATCTGGGAAACATCGAGGCAGACTCTTCCGGCAAGGTTCATCTCGATATGACCGACAAGGTTTTGAAAATGACCGGCGCGGAATCGATTATCGGTCACGCGGTCATCGTTCACGAAAAAGCCGACGACATGAAGACCCAGCCTACGGGCGATGCCGGCGGCAGACTCGCTTGTGGAGTGATCGGAGTCGCAAAGCCCTGATAATAACTCGACTTAAAATAACGTTTTGAGGCACAGGTGATGGAGAGCTCGCCGCTCCCGCGTGACATGACCTCAATCGCCTTGGCGGTCCGGTGGAACGCCGCTACCTGACATTGTTGTTAACCCATGGAAGTTAAATCCCTCAGCGAAATCCGGCGGGCTGCACAAAACGGCAAACCCGTTTCGGCGCATGTTCATGTCCAGGTCGACACGGTCACGCCGAAATTCACTCGCGAAGGCAAACAGTACTGCGAGCTGACTCTGGCGGACGCGTGCGATCGCATGACGCTGCGCGTCTGGGGAGATCACCCGTCATACAAAGCGTGCAGCGCTCTCGCGCCGATGGATTTTCTCGAAGTCTCGGGCGAGTTCCAACAGCACGCGCAATTCGGATTGGAAGCGAACAAGTGGACCGTCCGTCCGCTCACGGAACAGGAACGGAACGAACTTCTGCAGGGCCCCCCGGAGTTGCGCGAGCGCCAGGCGGCCGATTGGGAGTTCATTCTGAAAACGGTCGGGGCGATCAAGGATCCGCGATTGCGCGCGCTCTGCCAGGCACTGTTAGGCGACTTCGGTGAGCGATTTCGCCGAACCGCCGCCGCGCGGAATTATCATCACGCCCGGCGCGGCGGCCTGGTTGAGCATACCGCCCAAATGATGCGGTCAGGCCTGGCGATCGCGCCGCTCTATCCGCAACTGAACTCCGATTTGTTGATCGCTGGAATTCTTTTCCACGACTCTGGAAAACTCTGGGAAAATCAGTTACCCGAGAACGGTTTCACCATGAGTTACGACGAGCGTGGCGAACTCATGGGCCATATTACTATCGGCATGGAGCTGGTGAATTCCCTCTGGCGAAAAATCACCGCCGAACAAGGGGAAGGCTGGAAGAATCTTTCGCCCGCCTCGGAGGACGTTCGACTGCACCTGCTTCACCTGATCGGCGCGCATCACGGGGACCCGGAGTTCGGTTCACCCGTTAGTCCGAAAACACCGGAGGCAATGGCTTTGCATTACATCGATAATCTCGACGCGCGCCTCGAGATGTTTGCCGCGGGTTATCTAAACGCAAAGAACCTCGCTCCAAGGATCCTGGATCGGGTGCGACCTTTGCCGGGAAATCTCGTTAGACCGCTGGAGAAATTCACTCCTGGCGGGCCGACGAAGAACGGTGAGCTCTTGTAGGGCCGTCTTCCCTTCAAAGGCGGCGAAGATCGCCGACCTACAGTTTCCCTTTCACCCGGCGTTTCGCTTCAGCCAGATACTCTTTGTCGATCTCGAACCCGATAAACTTCTTCACCCCGCAATTCTTGGCGGCCACGGCAGAATTTCCAATCCCAAGAAACGGATCGAGCATCGTTTTCACACGATCAGTTCCGTGCAAGGCGATACACCATTCCGCGAGCTGCACCGGAAAAGTCGCGGGGTGCGGCCGTTCCTTTTTTCGGCTCTGGATCGTTTGATACGGAATGAACCAGGTGTTGCCGCGGCATCGGACATCTTCACCCTTCGTGTGCGACCAGCGCGCGATGTTGCTCTTGTCCGCGTAGGGCACGCCGATCGCCAGTCGATCCAACGGCACGTCGCCGGTAATCGTGAAGTGAAAGATGTATTCGTGGCAATCGTGCACAAAACGCTTTGAGCTGATCGGCTTGAAATGCCCGTGAGAGTGCACCGTTCCCTCCTTGTCCTCAATCGAGACCGATTTGATCCAGTGAAACGTGTTCTGGAGCACGAAGAGATCTTTCCATCTCAAAACGAGTTCATGTGGGAGCAGCGGATTCGAAGGGGACGCCCCCACATTCAGGAAGAAGGAACCGGCCGGCCGGAGAAGGCGCCGCAAACCGGCGGCCCACAAATCGCACCACTCGAGATATGAGACGCGATCAATTCTATCCGAGTATGTCCCGTATTTGATTGAAAGGTTGTAAGGAGGCGAGGTGACTACCAAATCGACGCTCTTTTCCGGAAGGTCGCGCATCCCCCTGACGCAATCCTTTAGTCGAAGATCAAACCGTGGCATGGCACCCTAAGATGATGAAAGTTCGTTCTCGTACAAGGAGAAATCGCCTCCGACGCCCCGCTTTTCATCGCCGCGAATTGCCTTAAATTGCCTCAATGTCAGACAAACCAGCCCGCCTGAAGATCGCCGATCGCGAATTCGGTTCCCGCCTGCTGCTCGGAACAGGAAAATTCGCTTCGAACGATTTGATGCGCGACACGCTTGTCGCCAGCGGAAGCGAAATCGTCACCGTCGCGCTTCGACGGGCGGATCTTTCCGGCAAGCACGATCCTTTCGCCAATATCCTTGATTTCATCGATCGCGATCGCTTTTTGCTCCTGCCAAACACGAGCGGTGCGCGGAACGCGACTGAAGCCGTGCGACTGGCTCGCCTGGCCGTGGCCGCTGGACTGCCTAACTGGATCAAGCTCGAGATTCATCCCGACCCGCGATATCTGCTTCCGGACCCGATCGAAACTCTCGCGGCGACTGAAATTCTGGTAAAAGAAGGCTTCGTCGTCCTGCCATACATCAACGCCGATCCCGTGCTTGCGAAGCGTTTGCAGGATGTCGGTAGCGCCACCGTCATGCCACTTGGTTCGCCCATCGGAAGTAATCGTGGAATCGAAACGCGCGCACAGATCGAAATCATCATCGAACAAGCGACAGTCCCGGTGGTTGTGGATGCCGGCCTGGGCGCACCCAGCCAGGCTGCCGAAGCGATGGAAATGGGTGCCGACGCCGTGCTGGTAAACACCGCCATCGCGATCGCCCCGGATCCGGTCCGGATGGCGCAGGCGTTTCGCAAAGCCATCGAAGCCGGAAGAGAAGCGCGCGATGTCGGGCTGGCAGAGAGACTTCCGTTCGCGAGCGCCTCCAGCCCGTTGACTGGATTCTTCAATCAGGACTAACGATGCCGCTTACCCTGCGGCGCCCCCGTATGCCATACCGGCTCGGACCGGTTCCGCAAGACCCGTCCTAACGAAACTGCGCCTGCACAGTGGCGTCGTTGTAAAATTCAATCTGCCGTCCGCCAATGCGACGCACGGCGCGCCATCCGTTTCGCTCGGCGAATTGGCCGAGTTCATCAAGATTCAAGTCCCTCAGACAGGAAAGCTCGGATGGATGCGTGATGAAACATTGCGGCTTCACCGCCAGAACACCGGCAATCTTCGATTGGACCGCACTCAGGCGGCCAGCTTGATCAGGGTCTGTCATCTTTTAGAGGCCTTGCCGCATCACCAGTACTCTTCTTTTTAGGAAATGGAGGCGGTGTTTTCGTTTTCCGATTCAGTTTACTGCCTAGTGCCCGTTCAGCCTTCCGAGATGGGGATGGTCCATGTGCACTTGGTTTCTCCACTTTATTCCATCCTTTCCTTATGAAAGCTTTGCGGCAAAGTCGTCCGTTCAGACAAAGCCGCAAGGGGCCTGATCCCTCTTCGCTTGTGGCGAGACGCTTCTCTTAGACTACTTTTCTTCAATGGCTTCTGAGACAATCGAACTACGCGGTCACATTATTGACTCGCTCATTCTCCCAAAGGTACTCGACCAAATCCTGACACGCGGCGCCACGTTCAAGATCGCCGAAATAAAGGTTGGGCAAAACCGGGTTGATCAAAGCTTCGCGCGTATCGAAGTCACCGCTGCAAACGCGGACGATCTTAACGATTTGATCCGCCGACTGCTGCAGCACGGGGCCGAGGTGGTGCAGAAGAGGGACGCAGAGCTCGGCGTCGCGCCGGCTGACGGAATTTTCCCCCATGATTTCTATGTAACGACCAATCAGCAGACCTTTGTCCGTCTGAATGGACGCGAAATTGAAGTTCGCCCGTCGACTATGGACAGCGCTATCGCCGTCGAGGGCGACAAAGCGCGGGCCGTAAAGTTTTTCGACGTGCGCAAAGGCACCAAGATCGTTGTTGGTCATAACGGCGTAAAAGTCGTGCCGGTTCAGCGCTCAACGTCGCACACCAGCCTTTTTGAATTCATCAACCGCATTATCGGAGCGGATGAACCGAAAGGGCCCTTTATTGCAGAGCTCGGAAAAGAGTTAACTCGCGCACGGGACGGCCAGGGCAAAATTGCCATCGTCGCCGGGCCGGCGCTCATCCGGACAGGCGCGGGCGAACATCTGCAACGTTTGATTGAGCAAAAGTACGTCGATCGGCTTTTCGCCGGTAACAGCTTCGCCGTTTACGATGTCGAACGCGCGCTTTTCGGGACCGCGCTCGGATTTCATCCAAAACACGCTCTCGCTGGCGGCGGCCACGAAAATCATATCCGCGCGACCAACGTCATTCGCGAATGCGGCGGCATTGCCAGCGCTGTCGAAAAACAGCTTCTCAAGGAGGGCGTCATGCATTCATGCGTGAAACACAAGGTCGACATCGTCCTCACCGGTTCCATTCGCGACGACGCACCTATCCCGGGCGTAACGACCGACGTGATCGAAGCACAGAAGGTCATGCGCGATAAACTCTCGGGCATCACGCATGCCCTGCTGCTGGGCACAGTGGAACATTCGATGGCTGTGGCCACGCTCCTGGCGCCCACGGTTAAAACCGTGTGTGTCGATATCGATCCGTGGGCCGTTGAACGAGTCATCGAAAACCAGCCCTTCCAATCCATCGGACTTGTGACGGACGTTGCCCCGTTTCTGCGCGAGTTGGCGGACGTGCTCTCTTCGGAGACAAAGAGTCAGCGCTCGTCCGCCGGCACCTGAATCATCATGCGGAAGTTACTGCTGTGTCCTCCCGATCACTACGGGATCGAATACGAAATCAATCCGTGGATGAGTCGCGCCCGTGGCGCGGAAATCCCGGTCGCGCGCGCGCAATGGAAGGGACTGGAGAGGACACTCGCTCGATTGAAATGCGAGATCTTCCTCGTGCCACCCCAGCCGCGACTTCCCGACATGGTTTTCACGGCCAACGCCGGGCTCGCGGTCGGAAAGCGTTTTATCCCAAGTAATTTCCGGCACGAAGAACGCGCCGGCGAAGCCCCTCTTTTCGCGAAGTGGATGGAGGAACACGGCTACGAAATCACCTGGCTACCGAAGGATCTCTATTTCGAGGGTGAGGGCGACGCTCTGTTCGGCGGAGACGTTCTGTTCTGCGGTTACAAATTTCGGTCGGACATCAAATCGCATAATGCCGTCGCTGAAATGCTCGGCTGTCTCTCAGTGTCTGTAGAATTGGTCGATGCGCGATTTTATCATCTCGACACCTGTTTCTGCCCTTTGCCTGACGGCGGCGCGTTCTGGTTCTCAAAAGCGTTCGACGAATATGGCCAGCGCGCCATTCGAGAGCATGTGACCGACTTGATCGATGTTTCCGAAGACGAGGCCGCCCATTTTTCATGCAACGCGGTCGTCCTGGGAAAACAGATCGTTCTCCCGGAAGGCGCGCCTAATTTGGTTAAAACGCTGGAGGAGCGCGGGTACGAATGTCATGCGCTCCCCATGACGGAATTCCTGAAAGCCGGCGGAGCGTGCAAGTGCCTGACGATGTTCCTGCCACAGAAGGAAACCGTTTAAAGCTTTAAGTTTTAAGCAAAAAAGCCGCGCCTGTCGTGTGACAGGAAGATTCCGGAACCTAAAACTTAATTCTTAAAACTTAAGACTTTCCAGATCGCTTCGCGGCCAGCGCCTTTTCCATTTTAACCAGCGACAGGCAGTTCATAACGTCGCCTTTCGTTAACCAGCCTTTGCGGGCCACGCCGACACCGAACCAAAGATCCTGCAGACGCTCGACGCGATGTGCGTCCGGATTAATCACGCATTTTACGCCTTTCTCCTTGGCCATCGGCCACCACCGCCAGTCAAGATCGAGACGCTTGGGGGCGGCATTAATTTCAATCCAGGTTCCGGTAGCCGCGGCCGCATCGAGCACGGCCGGGATGTCGATCGCGTAGCCCTCGCGTTTCAAGAGCAACCGGCCGGTCGGATGTCCCAGGATGGTGATGTAGGGATTTTCCATCGCGCGGATAATGCGCTTGGTCATTTCCGCTTCCGGCAGATTGAAAACCGAATGTACCGACGCGACCGCATAATCGAGTTCGGCCAAAATCTCGTCGCTGAAATCAAGCGAACCGTCGCGGAGAATGTCGCATTCGACTCCGGCGAAAACGCGAAAGCCGTCGAACGTCTTGTTCAGTTTTCGAATGAGCGCGCGTTGGGTTTGCAGCCTGGCCGCGTCCAGACCGTGCGCCTGCACCGAGCTGCGGCTGTGATCCGCAATTCCGAGGTACTCCATTCCAAGCTCCTGTGCAGCCGCCGCCATTTCTTCGAGAGTGTTGTGCCCATCACTCGCAGTCGTGTGGCAGTGGAACGTTCCTCGCAGATTCTCTTTCTCGATCAGTCGCGGGAGCGTGTGATTTTCCGCCGCCGCAAATTCTGCAGCAATTTTCCCGGAGCTCCGGCGGAACGAAATCCAGATCCAGGGCGGCATACAAGTCTGCTTCCTCCCGCACCACCGGTGGTTTCCTGGGCACGGCTTTTGATGATTTTGTGTCCACGGGCAGCAAAGCAAGACGGTACTCATTCAGTGTCCAACCGCGTTTGAGGGCGCGGCTCCGCATCTCGATGTTATGCTCCTTGCTCCCGGTGAAATAGTTAAGCGCGAACGGATATTCGTCCGGCTGAACGACACGGAGATCGCACTGCACTCCGGAATGCAGCCGGACACTCGTTTTCGTCGGACCTTGCGCGATAATCGATTCGACTAATGAATGCTTCGCAAAAGCATTCGTGATCGCTTCCGGGCTTCGGGTCGCAACGATAAAGTCCAGATCCCGCACAATCTCCCGTCGCCTCCGGTAACTGCCGGCCACCGAAACCTGCGAGGCCTCTGGTTGGTCTGCCAAAAAAGCGCGCAAATTTTCGGCATCGCCGGCGACTTGTCCCATTTGAAACGACTCCGAATGGCGCATCCGCGTTTCGATTGCCTTGGCGATCTTGGTCTGGGTGGTCTCTCCGAAGCCCGGGAGTTCCGCCACCCGTCCGCTCTTGCAGGCTTCCTGCAGTTGCTCGATCGAGCTGACATTCAGTTGCTCATAGAGCGCCTTGATCTTTTTCGCTCCGAGCCCGGGAATGGAAAACAGATCCAGGATGGCCGGCGGAAATTCGGCGCGGAGTTCGTCGAGAAACTTGAGCGAACCCGTGGTGGCAAGTTCCTTCACCTTCTCGGCGATTGCCTTGCCGATGCCGGGCATTTTTCGCAGGGCCTCTTCATCCTGCAGGTCGCCTGGACTGCCGCCCCAGGCGTCAATTGCACGGGCGGCATTCGCATACGCCCTGATCTTGAAAGGGTTCTCGTCTTTGAGCTCCAGCAAAGTCGCGATCTGTTCGAGAACTCCCGCTATTTCCGCCTTGGTCATGTTTCAGCTCAAAATCAGCCAGATTCCTCCCCCCGTCGACCGCCCCGGGGTCGCAGATTCCTGGCCTTGGTGTAAAATGGACCCTTCTGCTGAAAATGGAAAAAAAGGGGCACGTTCGAACCAGGGGCAGAAGCTTGCTCGGCTTTGCGCTGGTAGCGGTTGTTGTGTCCGGTCTTTCGTCCGCTCAGGCGATCATCCTTTTTCGAACGGCCGATCCCACGGCCAATACGACCGTTCCCACTAACGACGCCGCCGGGAGTGGCTGGAATTATGAGGGCGTTTGGGGTGGTTTCCTCGGGACCCCGATTGCGCCGCATTTCTTTTTGAGTGCTTCTCATATCGGACAGGCTGGATCCAATTTTGTCTACCAGGGCACGACCTACACGCTTGCGGGAGAGGTCGGCGATCCCTTCAGCGACCTTCACCTATGGCAGGTCAACGAGACCTTTCCCTCATTCGCTCCGGTCTACACAAAGAACGACGAAAAAGGGCAGCGCGTGGTCGCCATCGGCCGCGGGACGCAGCGCGGAAGTGAGTTCGATTTCGGGGGCACATTTCGTGGCTGGACATGGGGCAACGGCGACGGCGTTCAGCGGTGGGGAGAAAACATCGTCTCTGAGATCGCTGTCTTCAGTTCCGGCCCGAATGACGCGCTCTACGCGACCTTTGATCAGAGCGGGTTGCCTAACGAGTGTCATTTTTCCAGCGGCGACTCCGGAGGCGCCGTTTTTATCAGCGACGGCGGAGTCTGGAAGCTCGCCGGAATTAACTATGCCGTCGACGGTCACTTTTACACGGACAGCACTGGCGACGGGCAGTTCGATGCCGCGCTTTTCAATGCCGGTGGCCTTTATTACCAGGACGACGCTAATCCGGGTCAATACATTCAAATTCCGGATGGAACTCCGACCGGTTTCTACGCCACCCGAATTTCCTCCAAGCTCGCCTGGATCGAGAGCGTGATCGATCCCACCGGGATCGTTAACGCGGACGGAATTCCTAATCTCCTCGAATACGCCAAAACTCTCAATGACGGGCCCCCGTTAGGCTACGGGCCGGCCAGTCCCCAGTCCGCTCCATCCGGTTTGGCCTTGGTTTACAAAAAGCTCACGGATAAACCGGCCCTGCAATACCAGGTTCAGCAATCGGTCGATCTCGTTCACTGGAGCCCTGCAACTTCGCAGGATTCCACCGTTGCCACACAGAGCGATGTCACGACGATCAAAGCGACCGTCAACGGAAGCTCTCCGCTTTTTCTGCGCTTGAGCGTGACACAGAACTAGGCCGAAGATCGCCGCCCGACAGTCAAGCCGCCTCGTCCGACGCGAATCGCCTTACATTCTCCCGCGGCTCTTGTAGAAGCGATACCGTTCGGTGATCGAGTCGACGTACTTTCGAGTGCTCGGGAAATCGATTTGCCGGAGAAAATCGTCAGCCGAAATCTCAGATCCCGGGTTTCCACCGGCCCATCGCTGCGCCCGGCTCGCGCCGGCGTTATATTCCGCCAAGGCGAATGGAATCGGCTCGGCCTGTTGCTGCCAATGTTTCAAGGCGCGCTGGAGATACCAGGTCCCCGCCTCCAGGTTCGTCTTCGGGTCGAACAATTGGTCGAAGTTAAAATCATCGATCTTATTCTCGGTGGCCCATTCCTTAGCCGCCTTCTCGCTCACCTGCATGAGGCCGCGCTCACCCGATGTGCCCACTTTCTGGGGATCGAATCGGCTCTCGCGCCAGACGACCGCCTTGACCAGCATGGGATCCAGTTCGTGCGCCTGCGCGACCGACTTGATCATGGCGTCGTACTGCTGGAAACGCGCCGGACTGATCCATTCGAAGCCGGTGTAAACCGGATCGCCCGATCTGATCGCGCGAAAGAATAATCCCGCAGCCAGAGCCAGCAAAAGACAAAGCGTGAGCTTGATGAAAAATCGGATCATGCTGGCCTCATTCGCTCCAGTGGAGTGGAAAACACGGCCAACATGAATCCATGCATCGTATCGCGGTTCAATTAAATTCGCCGATATGCCCGCGCTCCCCCAATATGCCCGTGTCATTATCGACCGCGCGATTCATCGCGAGCTTGATTATGCCATCCCCGAGGGCTTGAGGGAACGAATCGCCATCGGCTCGCGGCTGCGAGTGCCATTCCGCGACAAGTCTGCGCTCGGAACAGTCGTCCAGGTTCTCAATGAAACCGACGCTCCGGGCGTTCGCCCAATAGAAGCCGTCGTCGGCGACGCCCCGATTCTTAGCCCGGCGCTCCTCGAACTCGGCCAGTGGATCAGCACCTACTATTGCTGCCCGATCGAGATTGTAATCCGGAGTCTCCTTCCTCAGGTCGTGCGCAAGGGCGAGGTCGGTTGGAAAAAGCAGCTCTTTGTTCAGCCCTTAGCGAACATTCCTCCGGACCAACTCGAAACGCTTCGTCGGCGGGCGCCACGACAGGCCGAACTTCTTGAAGCGGTCATGAAACTCTCAGCGCCCGTGCTTGCCACGGAGTTGCTGCGAAAAACATCGCTCGATAACCAGACTCTGCGCGCGCTGCAGAAGCGAGGTCTGGTTGAACTCAAGGAAGGCGCCGTCGCCCGCGATCCGCATGCGAATGAAGAGTTCCTGCGTACCACCAGCCTGACCCTGAATCAGGAACAAGTTGCCGCGCTCAAAGTTGTCGAGGACGCGCTGCGCGAACCCGAAGCCGCGCGCCCGATTCTTTTGCACGGGGTGACGGGAAGTGGAAAAACAGAAATCTATCTCCAAGGCATTCGCCTCGCCCTTAGCCAGGGCAAAACCGCCATCGTGCTCGTCCCGGAAATCTCGCTAACCCCGCAAACCGTCGAGCGATTTAAAGGACGCTTCGCTGAAGACCCGGAGCAGGTGGCGGTTTTGCACAGCCATCTTTCGGAAGGCGAACGCCATGACGAATGGCACAAGATCAATTCCGGACGCGCGCGCATCGTCATCGGCGCGCGTAGCGCGGTCTTCGCGCCGCTCAAGAATCTCGGATTGATCGTGGTCGACGAAGAACACGAGAGCACTTACAAGCAGGAGGAAGCACCACGTTACCATGCGCGCGACCTCGCGGTCGTCCGCGCGAAACTGGAGAAATGTGTCGTCCTTCTCGGCACCGCTACCCCCTCCCTGGAGAGCTATTTTAACGCGACCAAGGGACGGTACGTTCTCAGCGAATTGCGACAGCGCGTTGATGAAAATCGGATGCCGTTGATTCGAATCGTCGATCTCCGCCTGGAAGCGCGAAAGGATAAATCGATGATTATCCTTTCCGAGAAACTGCGAACCGCCGTCGGTGAGCGACTGGCAAAGAAGGAGCAAACCATTCTCTTCCTAAATCGGCGCGGATTTTCCACCTCGCTGCTTTGCAGCAGTTGTGGAGAAGCGCGCGAATGCCCGAATTGCAGCGTGGCCCTCACCTTTCATCGCGATCTCAATCGATTGAGCTGCCACCTTTGCGGACACACCGCAGCCGTTCCAAAGAAGTGCCCGGCTTGCAGCCAGAACGCTTTGATCTACTCGGGTTTCGGCACGGAAAAAGTGGAGTCGACCGTCTCGGCCATCTTTCCACAGGCGGTCGTACGCCGGATGGATGCCGATTCCATGACGCGCAAGGAATCGTATCGCGAGGTCCTGCGAAGCTTTCGCGCCGGCAAGATCGATATTCTCGTCGGCACCCAGATGATCGCGAAGGGTCTGCACTTCCCCAATGTGACGCTTGTCGGAATCATCAACGCCGATCTGGCGCTGCATATGCCCGATTTCCGTGCGGGCGAACGGACTTTCCAACTGCTCACGCAGGTCTCCGGACGCGCCGGCCGCGGCGAGACTTCAGGCGAAGTCTTCGTGCAAACCTTCACGCCTTTCAGTCCCTCGATTCAATTCGCCCGGCACCACGATTTCGCCGGTTACTTTCAGCAGGAGTTGGAGTTTCGTGAGAAATGCAACTTTCCGCCGTCGAATCACGCTGTTCTCATGACCGTGCGTTCGGCGCATCCTGAGCGAGCCCAGTTTTCGGCCGAAACATTGCGTCGCCGGTTGAAAGAAAATCTCGGCGACGAATTCGTGGTCGGGGAACCGACCCCTGCACCGTTGAAGAAACTCCAGGGCCAATACCGATTTCATATTCTTCTTAGAGGACAAGCCATCGTTAGGCTAAGCCGCAAAGTTCGCGAAACCCTCGATAAACTCCCTTTCCCCGACGACGTTATCGTGACGGTCGACGTTGATCCGTATCAGCTATTGTAGAAGCTACGATGGCATTCGACTGCCTTTAGGTTTCGCTGCTGCCAAAAATGAAATGATTGAAATGGACAAGGCGGAGCGGGACTTCGAGTTCCTGCGCCAATGTTTTTGCGAAGTTCTGGAGGAACTGGGCGAAGGGGCCGTGGCGCGTCTGCTCGTCCCTGCTGATGGAGCAAATTCGACGTTATCGACCCAGGCGGGAGCCCAGGCGCAGTCCATCGCCTTTCAGCTGCTCAATCTGGCGGAGGAAAATGCCGCGGCGCAACACCAGCGAGCGCTCGAGGCCGCTAAAGGCCTCGCCGGAAGCAGCGGCGGATGGGGGGACGCGCTCCAATCGTTGAAAAAGAGAGGCATGAATGGACCGCAGATCGCCTCGGCTCTCTCTTCGATTCGAATCGAGCCTGTTCTGACCGCTCATCCGACCGAAGCGAAGCGCGCCACCGCACTCGGTTGTCATCGCGAGCTCTATCTCTTGCTCGTAAAATCGGAGAACCAAATGTGGACGCCGCTGGAACGGCGCCAGATTCGCGAGCAAATCAAAGCAGTCCTCGAGCGTCTCTGGCGTGCTGGCGAGATCCTGGTGGCAAAGCCTGACATCGCCGCTGAATTGCGGAATGTGACCCATTATCTGGAAGAAGTTTTCCCGAACGCTCTTCCGGTGCTCGACGCGCGTCTGCGCGCCGCCTGGGCCGAGATGGGGTTCGAGGCCGCTGCCCTCGACGATCCAGAACGCCTGCCGCGATTGGCGTTCGGAAATTGGGTCGGCGGAGATCGCGATGGGCATCCGCTCGTCACAGCGGAAGTCACCGCCGCGACGTTGCAACACTTGCGAGCGAGCGCGCTCACCCTTCTCCGGCAGCGGTTGTCAGCCCTGGCCGCACGCCTGAGTCTGGCCGCGCTGCTGCAAAAGCCACCCGCGGAACTTCTCCAGCGTATCTCTTCGTTAGCCGATCAACTGGGTGAACTCGGCCAGCGAGTCATCCGGCGAAATCCCGCCGAACCCTGGCGACAATTGACCGGCCTCATGATGTCGCGATTGCCGGAAACCAACGGCACAAGCGGCGTGCAGGCAAAGAATCTTTACCGTTCGCCGAACGAACTTCTTGGCGATCTGCGATTCTTGCGGCAGTCGCTCCTTGAAATTGGCTCGACGCGGTTGGCCCGCATCGAAGTCGAGCCGGTCATTCGTATTGTACAAACGTTTGGGTTCCACCTGGCTGCGGTCGATATTCGTCAAAATCGCTTCGTCCATGACCTGGCGGTATGCCAACTGTTGGAGGCCGGCGGGTTGCCCGAGACGGATTTCGACAAGTGGGATGAATCGAAACGAATCGGATTTCTCAATCGCGAACTGTTGAGTCCGCGGCCATTCGCGCAACCGGATGCGGCGTTAGGCCGGGAAGCAGACTCCGTCCGATCTTGTTATCGAGTCCTCGCTTCTCACTTGGAAATCTACGGGAGCGGAAGCATCGGCTCCCTCATCGTGAGTGTGACCCGACATCTGTCGGACTTGCTGGTGGTCTATTTGCTCGCGCGTGAAGCGGGTCTCACACAGGCCGGGACCGATGGACCCATTTGCCGCCTGCCGGTGGTACCGTTGTTCGAAACGGTGCAGGATTTGGTCCAGAGCGCCGGAATATTGGATGCATTCCTTTCGCATCCATTTACGCAGCGCAGCCTCGAGCATCAACGTTTATCCGAGCGAGCAGAGCTCCCTATTCAACAAGTGATGATCGGTTATAGCGACAGCAACAAAGATGGCGGTATCTTTGCCAGTCACTGGCATCTTTATCATGCCCAGGAACGACTGGCCGAGATCGGACGGAAGCAGGGCGTCACGATCCGTTTTTTTCACGGGCGCGGAGGCACCATTAGTCGCGGAGCGGGCCCGACGAATCGATTCCTTAACGCTCTCCCGCCGTCGACTCGGAGCGGCAATCTCCGCATGACGGAACAGGGTGAAACGATCGCACAGAAATATGCCAACCACATAACGGCAGTGCGCAATCTTGAGCTGCTGCTCGCCGGCGTGGCCGGCACAACTCTGGGACATGATGTCCAAAATGACCGCGCGCATCCCCTCCAGCCGGTCATTGATCAGATGATCGAGACGAGCCGGCAGGCTTACGAAGCACTTCTGGAAGCGGATGGATTTTTCACCTTTTTCAGCCAGGCGACACCAATCGACGTGATCGAATCCAGCCGGATTGGATCGCGCCCGACACGACGGACCGGGCGCAGTTCTCTTGGCGACTTGCGCGCGATCCCGTGGGTTTTCAGCTGGAGCCAGTCGCGCTTTTACCTCCCCAGCTGGTATGCCGTCGGCAGCGCCCTCGAGAAGCTTGCCACCGCCGACCCTCCAGCATTCCAGGCGTTATGCGAGCAGGCTTCGCTCTGGCCGACACTCAACTATTTACTTCTCAATGTGAGCACCAGCGTCCTGCAAGCCGATCTTGGCGTGATGCGTGAATACGCGCAGTTGGTGGACGATCGAGCCATCCGCGAGCGCATCTTCGGAATGATCGAAGAAGAATATCTGCGCACGCATCGCATGATCGAAAAAGTTTTCGGCAGCGAGTTATTAGCTCGACGCCCAAAACTAACGCGCGTGTTAAAATTACGGAACGCGGGCCTGACAATGTTGCACCGGCAACAGATCGATCTGCTTCGGCGATGGCGCAGCCAGCCGCATAGCGGCGAACAGTCAGCCGACCCGCTATTCATTCAGCTTCTCGTAACGGTCAACGCAATCGCGAGTGGTCTCCGGACTACGGGCTAGGGGCCATCGTTAGGGACAGTGGAACTTTCGCGAACTCGACAAGCTTCTTCATCGGGACGACGTCATTGGCATAATCGACGGTGACCAGGAGCAGCTTTTGCGGCTAGGTTCAGGAACGGAAAAAATCTGTAATGCCCATGGCAAAAAAACGAGCACACGGACTGCATTGGCTTAACGACCGGTTTTGGATCCTCGCCATTGGCGAATGGATCGGCCTCAGTTTGGCCTTCCTCGGGATCGTTGTCCTTTTTTGCCTTTTCTTCATCCGGCGCCACACGCTGGCCTATCATTTCGAACACACCTTTGCCGTGAGTAGCCCGGAGTTCATCGGCTCCGCACTGGCTTTGGCCGATCCGGCGCTCGTTGGCGGAAACAAAATTGAAATTCTCGAGAACGGGGATGGCTATTTTCCGACGATGTTACAGGCCATCGAGCACGCCCAGAAAACGATCAACTTTGAAGCCTTTATCTTTTACTCCGACGAAATCGGCCGGGAATTCCGCGACGCCTTGTGCAAACGCGCCCAGGCCGGCGTCGAGGTCAGGATAATCCTCGATGGAATCGGCTCCGGTTGGCAGCTCGATAACTCGGACGTCCGGATGATGCGCAAGGCCGGATGCAAATTTTCTTATTATCATCCGACCCATTCGTGGCGGGTCGACCGCACAAATCGCAGATCGCACCGCCGGGTGTTGGTGACGGACGGGAGGGTCGGCTTCACCGGTGCGGTCGGTTTTGCCACGAAATGGTCCGGACACGCGCAGGATAAGGACCATTGGCGCGATGCTCAGATGCGGATTGAAGGACCTCTCGTTTCTGTTCTCCAAGCCGCTTTTCAGGAGCATTGGGTCAAGACCTCCGACGAAGCGCTTGGCGGAGAAGCTCAATTCCCAGCCCTATCTCCTGCGGGCGATATCAAAGCCCAGATCGTTTTGTCGCATTCTTTTGCGATGGCTCCGGTACCTTTGGTGGAGGCGGTTGGATTTACCGCCGCTGAAAAAAGAATCTGGATTACGAACGCCTATTGCACACCGACGTCAGATCAGGTGGAAGAGCTGGTTAAAGCCGTTAGCCGCGGAGTCGACGTCAAGCTCATCCTACCCGGGCCTAACAATGATCAGCCTTTAACTAAATCGGCCGGTCGCGCGGCTTACGGCAAGATGCTCAAGGGGGGCGTCAAGATTTTCGAATATCAGCCGACCATGATTCACGAAAAGAGCCTCGTGATCGACGGCTTGTTCTCGATGTTCGGATCCTCCAATCTGGATGCACGGTCGTCGGAGATTAACGAAGAACTCGACGTGGCGGTTTACGACGAAAAGTTCTCCCGCGAGATGGAACGCCGCTTCCAGCAAAACCTGGCTCAATGTCGCGAATATACCCTGGAGCAATTCAAGCAGCGTTCCGTCTGGGAGCGAACCGTCGAATGGCTCACGCTTCCTTTTCATTCGCAGCTCTGAACCGGCCGGAAAACGGATTCATTCCACCTGCAAGGTGCCAGCGCGCCACCCTAACGAGCGAGGCGAATCATGACTTCGTTGCGGCGCATGAAGACCGGCGTCCAGGGCGGATCGTAGTAGGCGAATACAGGGTCTCCTCTGACGCTTAGTTTCTGGTCATCAAGCCAGACCCTCAATTTTTTGATGGCCTTCGATTCATTCCGGGTGTTGCGCCCGCCACTGAAGCGCAAAACGGCGTATCGCGCAGCCTCCACCGTCCCGAGGGTGACCTTTTCTCCCGTCGGCTTTGGCACCCCTTTTTCGACTGTTTTCTTCGGCATGATAAAACTCATGGTTCGTTTGTCGCGAATTGAGTCGATCAGGACAGGGGTCGTCATAGCGATTTTTTCCGACTGCTCGTTGCCGCCGGTGATGAAGCGAAAAAGGTTGCCGAAGCTTTGGTCCATCCCACGGGCGCCCATCGGCGTGGAGACCACGGTCAGTGCGGGGTAATCGCGGATTTCCACCGCGCCCTGCTTGCGGACGACCTCGTATTCCGATGTTTCAGTCGCTGCGCGCGATGTGGATATCAGCCAAAAAATGGCAAGAGCGAAAAAGAAGACGATGGCAATGGAGGCGAGCATTTTGGCGGCGCGTTTCATTCGTCTGTTCCCGAGATCGCCCGATCGATCTCCCGGGTGAGCTCGTGTTCAGCAGCGTCGCTCACGGGTCCGCTGATTCGCTTAACGATTCTCCCGCCACGATCGATGACGTAGATGTTGGCCGTGTTCTTCTTATAGCCGAATTGTCTGACGACGGTGCCTTCCCAATCGAGCATCACCGAGTAGGCCAGTTGTTTTCGAAAGGCCGCACGGATGACGGCGTGGAGAGGTTTCGGAATGTTCGAAACATCGGCAACGCCATCGATGTCTATCTTTTTTTGATAGCGATCATGGACCTTCTGAATCCACGGCGCGAGTTCGCCCGAGCCTTTATAATCGGCAACCGTCATAACGGTGACTTTCGATTTTGGGAAAAAGTATCGGCGTGGCTGCGAATTTTGATCGGTCAGTTCGAAGTCGTTAAGCTGCTTGATCGGTTTGGACGGCATTGTCGTGCCGAGGAAAAGCGCCAGGAGCAGAAGTTTCATACGGCGGGCAGGGCACGGTAGGATCGGCCTTTCCAGACTGCAGGACACTGCCTAAGCGAACGGAACAACGCCGACCATTGGATCGCGAGCAGGGTGCAAATTGCGAGCGGATGAAGCAAGGCCCCGAGCAACGATTGTCGAAAACGGACAACTGCGAACAGGCGCGGAATAAACATGGCCGTCGTAGCGATGGCGGCAAGGGTGAGCACGACGGGCGATGATGAGACGAAGAAAAAACAGGGCGGAATCACCTGTCCGGTGAGCAACAAAAGCGTCGCCGGGACAATCATTCGCGGCGAGCCGAGACCCTCGTGCGCATTTTTCATGAAGCCATTCCAAACCTCCGAAGGAGTTCGATACATGCGGCAGTGGAATGTATCCGTGGCGTCGAACAAGTCGGTAGCAAAGCCGCGAGAGCGAAAGCGGCCGGCCAAGGCCACCCCGTCGTGAAGGCGACCCGCGATCGCGGCATGTCCCCCGGCCGCTTGGTAAGCGTCCCGTCTTACGCCGACGATTTGTCCACAGGCAGCGGCCATACGCGGATCGGTGGAGCTGCGCATTCGATGCAACGGCAGGAACGCAAGGAGCACGAAATGGATCAATGGGATGATGAGCTTTTCCATCATCCCGCGGGTCTCTTCCAGGGGCACGCCGCTAACCAGCGCAGCTTTGCTCTCTTCCATGAATTGGGCCAGCCGCGAAAGTGAATCGGTCCGCGATACGCTTACGTCGGCGTCCATGAAAAAGAAGAGCGGATGGCGCGCGAGCCGAGCCAGTTGATGGCAGGCAAAATTCTTTCCGCACCAGCCGGCCGGAAGTTCCGCGGCAGTCTCAAGGCGCACGCGCGAATCGGCTTCCGCGATCTCTTTAACGATCCTGGCGGTTTGATCGGTGGAATTGTCATCCAGGACGATCACTTCAAGGTCGACATCATCACTTTGCAGAACCGAGCGAAGGGCAGACGCAATATTGTTCTCTTCGTTGCGCGCCGGGATGAGCACAGAACATTTCGCGCGTCGCCCTCCACTCACTGGCAGCGGCAGGTAGAAAGAAAGATTCCGGACGAACAACAGGGCAGGAAAAACCGCGAGCAAACAACTGGCGCCGGCAAGCCACACCATCATCGGGTTGCCTCCGCGCGGTGTTCTCGGACAAACTCTTCCCGGCTGATGCGAGCGCGCAGCCAGCGCCACGAATCGTAAATCAAGTTCACCCCGGACTTGCCGCGATTCAGCACAATCCATTCGCTCGAATCGCGCCGGCAAGATCGCGCGGCCAGCTCCTCCTGGACGCTCTCCAGCGCGTCGCCAAATCGCCGCGTCCACTCCTTGGAATCACCCGGCATTTCGTGGCTCGAAATGATGGGGTCGCCAAACGAAACTAAAATCTCCGGCCGCGACTGGTTCCAGAAAGCGTATTCGACAGCCAGCGGAAGAAAAACCGTGTTCGGCGACTGCGTCGCGAGTGCACCCAGGCCTTTTTGCAGTCGAAGCGGTCGCTGACGCACATCCATGAAACGTCCCTGCGGCGTGATCCAAACAGCGTTGCGTGAAGAAGCAAGTATCGACCGCATGGATCGCAAAAACTGACGGGCACCCATGGCAGTCTGTGACTCAACGCCGAAAAACCCGAGATGTTTGAAAAAGCCGTATCGCTTGAGCATCGATCCCTCGATCGGCGCGAATGAAGTGCGATCCGTTAGAAACTCACGCGCGAGCAACAAACAAATAAGCGGATCCCACCAGGATGCGTGATTAAGAAAAATCACCAGTGAATGCTCGAGATCTCGTGGCGGCAGTCCGGTTTTCAAAATGCGCAGCGTATGAAAATGCCGTCGCACATATCCGCAGGCGTAAGACGAGAATAGCTTCACCAGGCTCGACGATACGTGCGGCAATTCAGTGCGCGACGTTTCCTCCGTTGCGACCTTCATCTGGCGAACCCCAATTCCCGCTCGACCGACGGCTCGCCCGATCCCCCGCCGAGACCGTCACGGTCGAGCGCATCGGCCGCGATCCAACCTGACATAAGCACCATCGGCATGCCGGGGCCGGGATGCGCCGCACCACCTGCGAGGTAAAGACCTCGCAAGTCCGGGCTGCGATTGCCGGGTTTGAATGCGCCGAGAAATTTTCCGTGACTGGCCAGTCCGTAGATCGCTCCGTTGAGGACGTGGTAGCGTTCGTGAATATCCTGCGGGGTGAGGGCGCTCTCGAACACGATGCGCGATTCGATATCGGGCATTTGGCCCGTGCGCTTCAGTTTTTCCAAAATGACGCGCCGATAGGCCGGCAGCATTTTTTTCCAATCGTGATGCGGCCGCAGATAGGGCGTATGAACCAGTACATAAAGAGCTTCGCCGCCCGGAGGAGCCGTCTCGCTCTCGGTGCAGGACGTCGCCGCGAGATAACAAGTCGGATCTGGCGCGGGCTCGCCTTTCTTATAAATCCATTCGAACTCTTCATGCGGATCGCGACTAAAAACGAAATCGTGATGCGCCAGATGCTCGTAACGCTTGTTGAGCCCCAGATAGAGGACGACGCCCGAGCAGGCCGGCTCGTATTTGCGACGGCGCGCGAACGCCGCGCTAGCCGGCCCGTCAACTAATTCGCGATGCGTGCGAACGGAATCGCTGTTCGACACCACGGCGCTGAGCGCAATTTCTTCGTTCGCGCCGGTGCGCACACCGGTCACTTCACCACCTCGGGTGAGGATCTTATCGATCTTCGTGTTCTTCCGGAACTCGACGCCGAGTTTTGTGGCGAGGCTGATTAAGGCTTCCGGCACGGCCCGCGTTCCCCCAATTGGATACCACACGCCCTCATCAGTCTGCATGTGAGCGATGCCACAAAGCACCGCCGGCGAGCCGTAAGGCGACGAGCCGACGTATTGCGTGAAATGATCAATCATCTGGGCTACGCGAGGGTCGGGTGTGAACGCCCGCACGGTGCTTGCGACGGAACGACCCATCCGCATGGCCATGACGTCTCCGAGCATCTTCGGATCGAAGGAAGCTTTCAGATCGAACATGTCGCGCAAACCGCCGATCGGCTTGTAAAAAAAGTGCCGTTCTGAGATTCCGTTGAGCCGCTCGCTGTAGGCAATAAAATCCCGATAGCGATCGCCGGAGTTGGTTCCCGGCGCAAAACGATCGAGCGTTCGCGCCATTTCATCCGGATCCTGGGCCAGATCGAGGACTGCACCGTCATCGAAAAAGCAACGCCATTGCGGATCGAGCCTAACGAGCTCGAGATAATCCTCCAGGCGCGCATCCGCCTCGTCAAAGATGCGGCGCAAAACAGAAGGGATCGTCACGATGGTTGGTCCCATGTCGAAGCGGAAACCGTCGCTGCGGAGTTGAGCCGCTTTTCCACCAAACCAGTTGTTCCGTTCGAAAAGGATGACCTTGTGTCCGCGCGCCCCCAGGACGCATGCCGCCGCCAATCCCCCCAGGCCGCCACCGATAATGCCGACCGGTTTCACGACCTTGTCTTCCTCCGTTTGCTGAATGCGATCGCCTCGCGCCCAAGATCGACAATCGCGCCCAGTCGGCCTCGACCTCGTCCGTGCGCGACCCGGATGTAGGACGAAAAGAGTTTGGCGTCGTGCGGGTCGGTTTCGTCGAAATGCCGACGCGACCTTCCGCGCCGAATGGCTACGACATGGGGAAACGTCATTTCCAGCAGGCCTTCGTCGCCGCGAGTGCTGCCAAACCCGCTCGCCCTGACACCGCCAAATGGCATCCGCGGGTCGGCCGTTGGGGCGATAAGATCGTTGATTAAAACAAAACCGTTTTGAATTTTCCTCGCCAACGCGCGGGCGCGCGTGACGTCGCGTGAAAAAATCGACGCTCCCAGCGCGAAAGCCGCGCGATTGACCTGGTCGAGCGCGTCCTCATGGTCGAGAAAAATCTGCAGAGGAATTTGCCTTGTGCTCGCCTGTGCCAAACGTCGTCGCAGGTCATGTGCGACTGAATGCTCGACGAGGAGTCGTCGTGGCGCGATGCATGTCGCGCCATCATTCAAGCGACCGCCAAATTGGAGCGCGCGAAACACAAGATCGAGATCGGCATCCGCCAAAACGATGACGGGATCTTCGCCGGAAAGTTCCATGACCGACGGAGTGTTCGTCTGAGCGAGTGCGGCCAGCACATCGCGACCGTTCCCGGATGAGCCGGTAAAGATGACCTTATCCACGCCATCGGCTACGGCGTTTTTCGCGGCCTCCACGCTTTCAGGCAGAATCGTAAGCAGCGCAGGATCGAAACCGGCAGAGTGCGCCAGCTTCGCGAAAATCATCGCCACGCTACGGGTCCCGGGCGCCGGTTTTAACAAGACCGCGTTGCCCGCGGCCAGAGCATGGAGAGCGTGAACCGCGGGAAGAAAGAGCGGGTAATTCCCGGGGCCGATCACAAGAACAACGCCAAACGGGATGCGCTGGACTTCAAACGAAACTCCTTTCAGCCAAAGGGGCCGCTGACTTTTTCCGCAGCGACGCGACGCGAGGACGCGCGCAGAATTTCTTTCCAGCCAGCGACACGCATCAGCCAGCGGAAGAACTTCAGAGACGAGCTTCTCGGCAATGGTTCGATCGCCGATCTCCGCCGTCGCCGCTGCGAGCGTTTCTGCGTTCGCCGCAATCAGGTGGCGCAACTCGCGCAACAATTCCAGGCGCCGCCGAATTGGCTGCACGGCCCACCTGGATTGCGCGGCCCGCGCGTTCTCGCAGAAGTCGTTCGCGTCTCCCGCGTAAAAATCGATCAAAGCGTGCATCAGGCGGGCTCCAAATTCATCGGTGCATATTCCGACGCTGTCTGACGAACGGGAGAACCAGATATCCCGAGATCGGCCATGAGGAGGCGAGTGCTGATGCGCGCGGATTCGAATATCACGGGCAATCCACTGCCGGGATGTGTGCCGCCGCCGACGAGGTAAATTCCATCGACATCTTCGAAACGGTTGTGCGGACGCAGATGAAGCATCTGGTCGAGGCTGTGCGCGAGGTTAAAAGTCGCCCCTTGGTGAATCTCATACTTCGTGTCCCAATCGTCCGGCGTGATCACGCGCTCAAAACGGATCCGCTTCTGCACATCCTTGAAGCCGGCTTTCTCAATCTGGCGAAACGTTTTCGCGCGAAAACGCTCCCGCTCCTGCGACCAATCGACGTTCGGATGTCGGTGTGTCACCGGAACGAGCACGTAAAGCGCGCTCATTCCGCGCGGCGCGAGCGTCGGATCGGTCACGGACGCATTCTGCACATAAAAGGAAGGATCGTCGGAGAGGACATGCCGGTTCTCGATCTCGTCGAGGTTCCGCGCATAGTCGGCCGCGATGTGAATATTGTGATGCGGGAGATCGAATTCGCCTTCAATCCCGAGATACATCATGAAGGTCGAGCAGGAGAATTTCTTGCCCGCAATTTTGCGGTCGGTCCAGCGGCGGCGAAGACGGTCGGGCACCAATCGTTTCATGGCGCGAGCGAAATCCGCATTCATCACGATCGCGCCGGCCCTTTCCACACCAGCGGCGGTGCGCACGCCGATCGCGCGTTTTCCTTCGAAGATGACTTCTTCGACCGGCGTATCGACACAGATCTCGACACCGAGTCGCTCGGCTATGCGCGCCATCGCTGCGGTCACCGCTGCACAACCGCCGATTGGATGGAACACACCGTACTCGTATTCCAGGAACGAAAGGATCGAGAAAAGGCTCGGGCAACGGAAGGGCGACATGCCGAGATATTTCGATTGAAAGGAAAAGGCGAGGCGAATGCGCGGGTCGGAAAAGAAGCGCTTGAGGTACTGGTCGATCGACTGATGCGGCCGAAGCATCGGGAGCATCTTGAGCAGACGCAGATTGATCAGATCCTGCCAGCCGAGGAACGACGACTCCAGGCAAGGCTCCATTCGCGCAAGTTTGGTGCGATTCTCGTTGAGAAATCGCCGAAACCCAGGTGCATCATCCGGCGCAATTGCCGCGATCTGCTGTTCCATTCGCGTGATGTCGGGGCTTGCATTCAGTTCGCCGCCTTCACCGAAGACGATGCGATACTGTGGATCGAGCCGTACCATTTCGACCTCTGCGCGTAAGGTTGTTCCAGCCGTCGCCAAAATTTCTTCGAGCACACGAGGGTAGAGGAAGAAAGTCGGACCGAGGTCGAATTTGAAGCCGTCCGCTTCGATGGATGAAGTGCGTCCGCCGATGGTCGGAAGCCTTTCAAGGATCTTCACCTTCACTCCCGACGCGGCCAGGAGGATGGCGGAAGCGAGACCGCCGGGGCCGGCGCCGACGATGATGACATCTTTGCTCATGGACAAAAAAAATCTTGGAAGCGGCTCAGAATTTCGTTTTGATCCCGCAGGCGCGGAGGGCGCACCAGCCACGCGCAGCTTCGAAGCCCATGAAGACCGCCGCAGCGGCGAGCGACCCGCCAATGATCGGAGATCGTGGCCAGAACAGCAGCGCCGCGGCTCCGGTCACGACGGCGCCGCTGGCGCGAAAGAGCCGGCCTTTGCTGTCGATGTTCCGCGCGAGCGGATTTGATTTCGTTGTTTTCAACGCCTCTGGTTTCCATTTCGGCCGTCGTTTCCGAGCGAAGCCGAGCGCAAGATTTCAGGAACAGAACGGGCGGAGAGCGGCCGTTCCAATTCGGTGTTTGACTGGCTCGCCCGTCAGGGAAGCCGCCATCTCTGCGGCCATGAGCAGTCCTTTTATCACGACGCCGGTGATGACGAGACCGAAGGCAAAAATGGGGAAGATGTAGTCAAACATCCAGGTCCCTTCGTGCTCGGCCTACCGTTTTGCTCAGGAGAGTGACGCGCACTCCGACCCAGAGAATGAGAATGCTTGGAACCCAGAGACCGACGAACACGCCGTAATCGCGATTTACGAGGAACCAGAGGGCGACGCTGGCCAGGAGGCTGGCAAAGGCGGCGAAGAGAAAGGGTTGATCGACTTTGTTAAACATATGCGGAGCCCGGAAACGAGCGAGGTGAGCCAGTGAAACTTGTTGTCATGTCTAACATTTGTAGATGATTTAACCGAGATGTCAATGATTTGTTTATGTTTTCGGATCCACCCTTTTTTTACCCTTCTGCCCAATGTGGTTCTCCCATTTTCGGCCGTGGGACTTGCATTGTGTATAATATCTGTCTAAGATCGGTTACAGATATGGCCGGTCCCCATCACTCCATCAAAACAGCCTCGCGGATGACCGGACTTTCACCCCATCTGCTCCGCGTCTGGGAAAAGCGTTACGGCGCCGTTTCGCCAGAACGCACCGCCACCAATCGCCGGCTTTATTCGGATGCAGAGATCGAGCGTTTGAACTTTCTGCGATTGGCCACCGCCGCCGGCAACACCATCGGAAACATCGCAAAACTTCCGCTCAGCCGATTGAAGTCGTTAGTCTCTAGAGCGGAGTTAAACGAGAACGGCTCGCTTCCGACAAAACGGTCAACCTCGCCGGCGCAGATTTTTTATGATGCCTGTCTGGCCGCTACGCGGTCGCTCGATGCACGCGCCTTTGCCTCGTCGTTGCAAAAGACCGTCGTCGCCCTCGGACATCAGGGAGCGCTTCGGCAGGTTATTGCTCCTCTGGCGCAGACTATTGGCGACCTTTGGCGGAGCGGGGTCGTGACAGCCGCTCATGAACATTTTCTGACCGCTCACCTGAAAATTTTTCTGGGCCATTTGTCTGGTCAATTCGCCGTCTCCGCAAATGCCCCTCACATCATCGTTGCGACTCCGGCGGGACAGCTGCACGAGCTCGGCGCGGTCATCGTGAACGACGCCGCCGCGCAGATCGGCTGGCACACGACATATCTGGGCGCCAGTTTGCCCGCAGCTGAAATCGCCGGAGCCGCCGCTCAGAACCAGGCTCTCGCGGTGGCGCTCAGTATTGTTTATCCGGAAGACGATCCGGATTTGACGCAGGAGCTGACAAACCTTCGCCGCTTCCTGCCCCCGGAAACAAAAATTTTCATAGGCGGGCGCGCTGCCGCAGCTTATTCCGAAACGCTGCTGAGAATTGGGGCCATCGTCATCGATCGTATCGATGAATTTACCAACCAGCTCGATGACTTGCGGCGTTCGAACAAGCCGATTTGAAAGTTCGCTGCGGTCAGCCGGAGCCGGCAATCGGGTTCGAACCGATGACCTGCTGATTACAAATCAGCTGCTCTACCAGCTGAGCTATGCCGGCGATTGACCGGGGAAAATAGCCGTAAATCGTCGGTCTGCGAGCGGCTTCTTTTGTGCCCTCAGGAACGACCGCCTGCCCCGCGCGCCATCAAGTGTTACGGCACTCTCGCCTAACGAACATCTAAGGACGGGAACGAGAGGTCACCGAGAGCGGTTCGGCCGTCTCCAGGTTCTTGATCACTGTGCTCAGGTAGACCGATTCCGGATAGAGGGCCTTGTACTTGGTAATCTCGCCACGGTTCATGACATTGAACCCGTAACGCTCGAACATCTTTTCACCGCGCCGGCTTTCGAACGTGACGATCTGTCCATAAACCCGCTTCTCGCCGCACCTGTAGAGATAACTGAGATAGGCGCTCATCAGCGCGCGAGTCGTCGACATTTTGCGCGCTTCCGGCAGGAGGTTGATATGAAAATGCGGCGTGCGTCGCGGACGCGCAGGCACTTCCCGCCATCCGTTAGTCACGGTCCAGCGAATGAATCTTCGCGACCGATCGTTGTAGCGGGGATATCTGAAAAGCACTTTGAAAAAGAGCGAGACGTTCTGCCAAAAAGAATAAAGCTGGTTGAGAAAGGGTTTGCGCGATCCGAGCAGATACCCGCAAATCTGGCCGTCGGATTCGACCACGAACGAGGATTCCGGTTCCCAGTCGGTGTAATAGGTCGTCAGAAAATCGGCGAACATTTCCCGGTCGCTATAAACCGGATCGATTGGCTCCCCGAGGAATCCGGTTTCACAGCAAAGCCGACGCACGGCCTGTCGGTCAGAAGGCTTATAGCTGCGTATGGTGAAGGGCTGCTCCATTACTTGAGGCGGTACTGTGCCCAAACCTCGTCATAAATGCAAAAAAGATGCGAAAAAACCCGATTCCAGTCGTAACTCTCGGACACACGGGCAGATAAGGTGGCTCGCGGCAGAGCGCTTCCGGCGAAGTCCTTGATGGCGTTTGCCAGGTCCGCAGCCGAATTCGCGTTTGCCCAGGCATCGGTTCCGCCCTGGATGATTCGATCCATGCGGCTGCCGCGAATTCCCACGACAGGAGTGCCGCAGGCCTGGCTTTCCAAGGCGACCAATCCAAAAGTTTCGTGCACTCCCGGATGAACGAAAAGGTCCGAAGCCCGATAGAGTCGCGCCAATCCCGCCGAATCGCTCACATACCTCACCCAGGAAATAGCGGCCCCTCTTCGCTGTCCCGAGATCAGGTTTGTTCTCATGGGCCCATCTCCCACCACCAGTAAATGAAACCGACCGGGTTGAGATTCTTCCACGAGATCAAAGGCATCAAAGAGAACCCGAACATTTTTGTCACCCGAAAGCCGGCCAACATAAAGCAGCAGTTTCCGTTCGGCCGGAATGCCTAACGAATTTCTCGTCTCGGGCCGATCATCCGGGTCTGGTTTGAATATCGTCGTATCCACCCCCAATGGCAGAGCGCGGACATTTCTCACGCCCCATTCGGTCAGGATTTGGGCGAGAGCCTCAGACGGAACCAGGGTACACTGGAATCGGTCGTAAAGATTCCTCACATAAGAACGCAAAAGCCGGCCGGCCTGTTTTGCCAAAGAGCGCCCCAGGTAACGTTGCACCGCGCGTTCGTATATCTCGGCAAAGTGCGAATGGTAGTAGGCGATCACGGGCCTGCGCAAGCGTTGCGCCCATTGAAATTGCCTTCCAAGCGACCTGATACGGATCGCTCGACTCGATGATATCGGGCTTTTCGCGTTCCAGGATTTCGCCAACGGCGCGGAGATTCAACAAGGCGCGATAACGGGAACTCCTCGAAATCAGCGGCGAATGAATCGTGCAGATGCGCGAGCGGCCATCCACCATGGATTCCGTCTTTTCGCCCGGAACGATCAATAAGTGTTCGTCATCCGGCCGATGCCGCTGAATGAAGGCGATCTTTTCGTGAACGTATCGCTTCACCCCGCCGCTGACGGGGGAATAGAATTGCGTGAGGTCGCAAATCTTCATTCCAACGAATGAGAGACTAACCGCGGATTACGCAGATGGCGCGGATTAAAGAATAGTGGAGAACAAAGTCACTTGTGAGCTTCAGCGTGACTGAGATAGCGCTCCGCTTCAATGGCAGCAGCACACCCGGCGCCGGCCGCAGTGACGGCCTGACGATAAAGACGATCGGACACATCTCCGGCGATGAACACCCCTGGGTGCTTGCTTTCGACGAGGCGCTTAGAAAGAAGGTAGCCATCGGGATCGGTCTCCAGTTTTCCCTGGAATGCTTTCGTGTTTGGATCATGGCCGATAGCCACGAAAACGCAGGCGACCGTTAGTTCCTGCTCCTTGTGCGTTTGCGTATCGCGCACCATCACTGCCCTCATCTCGCCCTTTTCGTCCGGGAGATATCTTGCCACAACCTTGTTCCAGACCGGTTCGATCTTTGGATTAGCCAGCACGCGATCGATCATGATTTTTGAGGCGCGCAGCTCGTCGCGTCGATGGATCAGGTAGACTTTCGAGGCAAACCTCGTTAGGAAAATCGCTTCCTCCGCCGCGGAATCGCCGCCGCCGATAACGGCCACCGGCACGTTCTTGTAAAAAGCTCCGTCGCACGTCGCGCAGGACGTCAGCCCATGCCCGATCAGCTTCTCTTCGTCTTCGAGGTTCAGCCACTTCGCCGACGCGCCGCTGGCAATGATCAATGCCTGCGTCTCGAGCCAATCGTCATCCGCTTTGATGCGAATGCGGTTGCCTGCGATTTCGAAATCTTCCACCTCGGCATAGGAGAAACGCGCCCCGAACTTCTCCGCCTGCTGATGCATGTTCATGATCAATTGCGGGCCGTCGATTCCGTCGGGAAACCCGGGATAATTCTCCACCAGGGTCGTGGTTGATAACTGTCCTCCCGGCTGAGGCCCCTCCAGGACGAGAGGATTGAGATTGGCGCGTGCCGCGTAAATCGCAGCAGTTAATCCCGCGCAGCCGCTCCCAATGATAATCACCTTCTCCATGATGAAATCTAGCACGCGGAGCAAGTGCTGAAAGGCGAAGAACCTCGCGTCGTTACCTTTAACATCGAAGCGCTGTTTTATCGGTTAACGCACGGCACGAGGCGCCGCAGAAAACGCTCACGTTGGCCAAGCGTCACGGGTCATGCCAGACTACGCGACGCATGCCGGAGCTGGGCGAAGTTGAATGGTTTAGGAGGCAGTGGAATCCCGGCATCGGCGCGAAAATTCTCGCGGTCCAGATGCACGAGAAAAAGCGCATCTTCCGCGGCCTTAACACCAGGATCCTGAGGGACCAACTGAAAGGATCGACCTTGCTGTCGTCCGAAGCCCGGGGGAAACGAATGCTCTTTCGGTTTTCAGGCAATAACTGGTTAGGCCTTCATTTGGGGATGACCGGGGCTCTGCGCGTCGAGAGCCGTTCATTTGTCGCCGGAAAACACGATCACCTTGTTCTGCGACAGGCTAAGCAGTCGCTCGTCCTGCGCGATTCGCGCCTGTTCGGGCGCGCCCGTTTTCATCACGGAAAAGATGCACCTGACTGGTGGAATGATGGCATCCCGGAAATTGCTTCCCATTCGTTTAGCTACGCCTTCTTCAACAGCTTCCTTCACAGACACCGCCGCGCGCCAATTAAGGCTGTCCTCTTGCGCCAGGAAGGCTTCTCCGGAATCGGGAATTGGATGGCTGACGAAATTCTCTGGCGAGCGCACCTCTTTCCGGGCAGGACCCCGGAGACTCTTAGCGAACAAGAGCGAAAGGTTCTCTGGCGCGCGACGCGCCTTGTCGCCCGCCAGTCGCTCAAGATTCTCGGTCTGGACGATTCTCATCTGCCGCGCACGTGGCTGATTCACCAGCGATGGAATTCCAAGGGAGTTTGTCCGAAACATGGAACTCCATTGAGACGCGCCACAATCGGCGGACGCACGACCGCGTGGTGCCCGAAGTGCCAGCGCTAGCGCTTGGTGGGTCGGGCGAGACTCCGTCGCGTCGGCTTATTTGTTAGGATCTTTCAAAGGCTCGCCCACGTCTTCTTCTTCCGACCAAAGAACCGCAATCACGCTAAAACGTATACGGTGATTCGGTGAAAACCGGTCGCACCGGAGTAGGGACTGCGATCGTACTCCACTTCCTGGACGGCGCCCTCGCCATCGGTTGCCCGGACAATAATATTGTATTCTCCCGGTTCCGACGGGGTCCAACCCTCGTGGGCGTTCCACAGAGACCACGCGAGATCGCCGCCGGCGTAATACACATCCGCTTCGTCCCAGGTTTCGCCATCATCGAAACTGAGTTCCACGCGCGAGATGCCACGATCGCCGCCGTAAGCGACTCCCTTGACCTCGATAGGACCTTTCAGCGATGCGAGCGAAAACGTGGCGTAATCATCCGGCACATCGATTCTTGAGCGTGTCGGCGTGATGAAATCCGGCCCCCATCCCTGGGTTTCATAAAATCCCTTCGCGTCGGCCGCAGCCAATTCGATCCGCGTAATCCATTTGACATGCTTCTCTCCGAAATATCCGGGCACAATCGCGCGGAACGGAAAGCCATGCCGGTTAGGCAACGGAACGCCGTTCATCTGGAAGGCCAAAAGTGTGGTGACATCCATGGCCTTCTCGAGGGGAATCGTGTCGGTGTAATTATCGACCGCGTGCATTCTGACTTTGCCCGCATCGGCCAGTGGCGTGACCTGGTCGAGAAGATCGCGCATCGGGATCCCTTTCCAGACGGCGTTACTCATGAGGCCGGCGTCGAGACCGTTGCTGATGCACATGAGAGTCGTCTCCTGCTCAACCGCGTTCATCCCCATGAGGTCCTCGTATCGATAAATTCGGGGCGCTTGCACCAGCCCATCAATCTCGAGGTGCCATATGGACGTGCTCACGATCGGGTCGATGACATTTTTGGTGACGCAATAGAAGAGTTCGTTAGGGGTGATCGGTAGAACACCGCGACCCTTGTACTGCGTGCCGTCATAGCTGAACGCGGCCATGCGGTACAATTTGCGGATGATGACGGCGCTTCCGCCGGCCAGGGCGAGACCGAGTCCTCCCAGAATCAAAGCGCGCCGTCCGATGGCCGGCGTAAACGGTTCACCGCCCTCGTTCGCTGGAGACGGCGAACGAATCAAATACCGAAAACAGAGAGCGAAAGTCCGCTCAAAAACAGCCAACGAGATGCAAAAGCCTACCAGCGTAACAAGGCGGGCCGCTTGGACGGGCAATCCGCGGTAGCTGGTTCCCACGACCGGCCAGAGGACAACCGTAAGTGCCACCAACGGCAGCAGGATAAAAAAGCCGAACGAAAAGATCGTCGACCTCTCTGATATTTTATGTCGCCAAAAAGCGGCAAAGACTCCTCCGGCCGCCGCGCCGACAAACAGCATCCCGCCGATGGTGGATCCGACCCCAAGCTGTTTGAGGTGATTATATCCCCCGACTTTTCCCATGATGGAAAGGAACGGACCCGGCGGAATGAAGACCGAGAGCCGATCGCCAATAATCACAAGGGGAGTCGCGACTCCGACGCGCGCCAGCACCAGCATTACAACCGTCATCGCCAGTGCGGCGATCAACCCTGCGAGAAGCCCTGCGAGAACAGCGCCTTTCCTAGTCATCCCGCGATGATACAAGTTACTGCCCTGGGAAGAATGAAATTCGGCGCCGCCCAACGCAGATGCTCGAATTAACGGCCCAGGGCGATCCGGACAAATGTCTCAACAATGCGGGTCCCGGCGATAAACGTGCCTCGGAGAGTGCCTGACACCTTGGAGACGCCGCCCGTCCGGCAACGATGATTCACCGCTACCTCCAAGATTCTCAAACCCGCCCGCGCCGCCCGCATCTGCATTTCGAGATTCCAGCCATATGTTTCTTCCCGCATACCTAACGACTTCAAAACTGCCGGACGAATTGCCCTGAAGGGCGACATATCGGTAAACTTCACCCCGTAAATGAGACGAATCAGCCAACCCGCCAGATGACCGGCAACCACTTGTTGGAAATTCATGCTTCCAGGTTCCCGCTGGCCGCGCGTTCGCGATCCAATAACAAAATCGTAGTCGTCGTCTGCGACCGGTTTCACGACCGAATCAATGAACTCCGGGCAATCGCTTCCGTCGCCATCAAGAAAGACGATGATCTCGCAGTCAGCAGAGACGGCCGCGACTCCCGCCCGGCAAGCGCGACCGTAACCGCGCCGCGGCTCTGAGATCACTCGCGCACCGGCGTCACGCGCACGTTCTGCTGTTCGATCGGTGCTGCCGTTATCGACCACGATAATCTCCGACGGCAAATCGGTCCCGAGAATTTCGCGGACGACATCACCGATTGGCTCCTCCTCGTTGAGCGCCGGAATGATCACGCTGACATGAACGCGTGGGCCCCTCATGCGAACACGATCCAGGCGCCGGTGAAGTAAAAGAGCAGCGCGCAGATGTCGGCCAGCGCAAGTGTGATCGGGCCGGCCGCGATTTTTGGATCGAGATTCAATCGATGAAGAAGAGAAGGAACACCCAAACCGAAGAGACACGCTGTGACGAGCGAAAGCCCGATGCTTCCGCCAATCACGACTGCAGCACGCCCGTCTTCACGCCAAACCCAAACGATCGCCGCGACCACAATGCCACAGGCAAAACCCAGCAAGAGCGACGTTACCAGTTCGCGTCGAAGGGCCATGCGGAACCATCTCCAGGAAAACGGGACCGATCGCAAAGCCTGGATGGTGACGCTCATCGATTGTGTGCTCACGCTCTCATTCAGGCCGAGCACCATCGTGAGAAAAAATGCAATCACGAGGCTGCGCGCGAGGGTTGTTTCAAAGCGGCCGGCAAGAAACGCGCAAACCGTTCCCGCGGCAATCGTCGCCGTGAGCCAGGGAAATCGATAACGAAAGCTGCGCCACGGAGAAGCATCGCGGACTTGGGCCAGATGAAACCCTAGAGCTTCAAAAAAATCGTCGCGTGACGTTTCCTTCGTTTCTTCCAACTCCAGAACGCTCTCCGTGAAAACATCGGAATCGACCACCCCCATGATCCGCCGCTCCCGGTCGACAATCGGAAACGCGAGAAAACGGTAGAGAACAAAGAATTCACAGGCCTCAAGAACCGTGGCCGATTCAGGCAAGGCAACAACTTTGGGAACCATGATTTCTCTGACCATCGTTTCCGGCAGGGCCGTCAACAGTCGGCGCGTAGGCACGACTCCGACCAGTTTGCGGCTGGCGTCCACCGCGTAGAAATAAACAACGCGTTCCCCTACTCCCTTGCGTCTGATTTCAGAAAGCGCGGCGTTAACACTGGAGTCGGCGTCGAGCTGCGGAAAATCGGCGCGCGCGTATTTCAACGCCGGAGCGTCGAATTCGATTGCGCCGGAACTCACCGCTTGGTCGCTCCGACGCGCGAAGCTTTCCAGGCCTGGTAAGCAGCTTCGCTTTCCGGGTGCTCGGATTTGTAGCGATCGATGAGTTCCGTTGCCTCGTCGCGCGTTGTCTCTGCTGAATAACTGAGCCCGTAAAAATTCAGCCGTCTCTTCTGACCCTCGGAGACGCGGTCCTTGTATTGATCGATCAGGTCGGAGGCCTCTCGAACGCTCAGATAATCTTCAATCGGCACCTCCAAAACCTTGAGGTAGGCAATTTGCCTGTCCGTCGCCGGTTCATCTAGCCCGGCCTCGCTCTCAGCGTTCCCCGTCCACTCGAAGCGCAGCTCCGGATATCGCTGCACCATGACGCGGGCAAATTTCTCCGCCGACATGTCGTTAGGCCAGGTTTCTTCGTTTTCCAGCAGAAAGTCGACTGCTTCGCGGACGGCACTCGAGCTGGGGAGGTTCATACGCAGCTTCTCCGCGTTCTCCTCAAGAAACGCCCGAAACTCTTCCGCTTTGGCCTGTCTGCTCGCGTCGTCCATCATGCCGCTTTATTGTCCGACCTTTTGGACAATACCTTTATTGCGCAGAATTGTTTCGGCTTCACTGAAGTAATCACGAACATTGGCCTGTCCCCGGATCCAATCAAGATATCGACCAATCCCGGCGGCCAGATCCACCCGGGGTTCATATCCTACGGCGCGAATCCGCGTGGTGTCACTCGTGAGATGCCGCATTTCTCCGGGGCGAAATTCTCCCTTCGCCTCCGGCGCAATATTGATTCCGAGCGCTTCGGAGACGTGTTCGGCGATACTTCGAATAGGCACTCCTTTGCCGCTTCCGACATTCACCGGCAGTCCATCGAGTTTATTCGACTCGGCCGCGATCAAGTTGGCGCGGGCAATATCTTCCACGAATGAAAAATCCCGTGTCTGCTTTCCGTCTTCGTAAAGCACCGGCGGTAAATTGTTGAGAAGACGCGTACAGAAAATCGCGATCACTCCGGTGTAGGGATTGAAGATTGATTGCCGCGGTCCGTAGGTGCACGAGTAGCGCAGAGCGACTGTCGGGATCCCGATTTGCTTGCCCCAAAGCAGCACCAATTTCTCCTGGTCGAGCTTTGTGAGGCCATAAACTGTTTCTCCGCCAACAGGCGCATTTTCTGGAGTCGGCGCCGGAGTCGTGGGCGCATCGCACTTTGGACAATGGACCGACCAATCGCCCGTGCGAAGCTGATCCACTGGCCTGACGCCGGGAAAGACGAGGCCGTGAGTGGGACAGACGCCGGCGCCTTCGCTGTAAACGGCTTGCGAGCTAGCCACGACAATTTTCCGGATCGGAAGATTTTCTTCACGAACGATCTCCAGCATCTGTGCCGTCCCAAAGGAGTTGACCTGCACATACTTCGCGATCTCCGGCATGTAACCGCCGTAAGCTCCCTGGTGGAAAACGACATCGATGTCTTTGAGGGCATCGGACATGGACGCGCGATCACGCAAATCGGCCCGTCTAAATTCGGCTTTCTCCGGGACCCAAGCTGGTTTTCCGAGGCGATGAGTCTGCGGCTCCAGATTATCTAAAATCCGGACAGACCATCCTTTCGAGAGAAGGAGATCGGCGACGTGCGAGCCAATCAAGCCTGCTCCGCCGGTGACCAAAGCACGTTGTCCAGCCATTGCAGGCGCACGCTAGGTTGAAGATGCGCTCGTGCCAAGCGGCGCTTGCCGGACCTGCCTCACTCCGGCCAGAGTCGAGCGCGCCCTTCCCGTTCAATGATCCGCGAAAGGAACGCTTTCGTGTGCGGCGCGACGTTTACGCGCTCGTCCAAAACGAGTAGCCGGTCGCAAAGTGTCTCCAAAGTCGCGCTGTCGTCCACGTCGAGGCCTGGAGGCAGCTGCTCCACATTAAGGCCGAGTTCTTTCGCTCGCTGCATTGTCTGATGGAAGACCTTTTCGGTGCTCCATTCAATTTCCTCAAAGAGCCTGGTGTGCATCCGTTTGAGACCGATCAGATAATAACCTCCGTCCTCGGATGGTCCGAGAACAACTCGATCTCCTGGATTCGCAAGCAACTCTGCCGCTCGGGCATAGGACGAAGCCGGCACCATCGGGCTGTCCGAGTTAATCAGGCAGAAAGAATCAAACCCAATTTGAAGCAGATCTTCCCCCGCGAACCGAAGCCTCTCTCCAAATTCTGTCCCTCGCTGTGGGACAAAGCGGAAGCTCTCGGGAAAAATCCCGTCGTAAAGCGATTCCTTCCCGACCGGTGTGTAAATGGCAACGCCACATCCGCATGTCGATTTACCCGCCTGATCAATCGAGTGACCAATGTCGTTCAGGAAACTTTTGTTCAGCTCCGCGGCTTCGTTCGGCGTCAGTGGTGGCGACAATCTTGTCTTCACCCGACCCGGCTCAGGAGCTTTGGTCATGATTCCGAGGGCGCACGATCCTGATTGCACACGGCTTCGTGCGGAATCGAGAAATCGTTCTTTCGAAATCATTTTAAGCAGCAGTTGTTGGCAACCCTGATAATTAATTTCTCTATTTCAAACCATCTTTCTTCTTCTTCTGTTTGCTAATAACTGCCGTGATCAGCGCATTGTTCCTTCCACAACACGTCAAAAAAAGGTGTGAATAAGAGGCCGATGGATTTTCAACAAAACAGGCCGAACAGGAAACGGCCCTCTTTATTAAGAGTTGTTGGAAGTTGTTGGCGTGTTGCTGCGCAATCGGCTAACACGACGAAATGAAACGATTCGGCTTCGTTTGTTTAGCCTCCATTTTGGTGGCAAGTGCAGTCCGCGCGGATGATCAGTCGCTCTGGCCGCTTCAGGCGCAGTTGAGTGCGCACAAATTCGTCGATCTGACGCACTCGTTCTCGCCGGGAATTCCACGCTGGCCGGGTTTTCCCGATGAAGCGAGGAAGACCATCTACTGGTATGACAAGAAGCCCGATATGATGGGCTCAGGTTTCTTTGCCGAAGTCTACACCCACGTCGGACAATGGGGCACGCATGTCGATCCGCCGGCGCATTTCATTCAGGGCCTTCGCACCGTCGACCAAATTGAATTGAAGGAAATGGTTCTACCTTTGGTCGTGATCGACGTTCATGAGGAGGTCGCGCGTAATCCCGATTATACGCTGACCGTGGAACGGATCGGGCAATGGGAGAAATCCCACGGCGTCATACCATCGGGCGCGTTTGTGGCCCTGCGAACGGATTGGTCGAAACGGTGGCCCGACGCTGAGAAACTCGAGAACAAGGATAGCAAAGGAGTGGCGCACTATCCGGGTTGGAGCCTTCCCGCTTTGAAGCTGCTTTATGAGGAACGAAAGATCACCGCGTCGGGACACGAAACGACCGACACCGATCCGGGCCTGGCGACGACAAAGGATGACTACAGCCTTGAGACCTACATTCTGAAGAGCAATCACTATCAAATTGAACTTCTGACCAACCTCGACCAGGTCCCGGAACGCGGAGCGATCGTCATCGCAACTTTCCCAAAGCCAAAGGGTGGCTCAGGATTTCCAGCTCGGGTCTTTGCGATTGTTCCATAGCGGCTCGCCCCGTGGCGGCGAGAGTGCATGGTCGAAAAAGTGCTTGGCCCATTGGCGAAAAGTCTGTGAACCACCGAAAGTAGGCACCGAGCCGTGCACATCACCGAAATCATTAAAAGGGATTCGCCAACGTTTTCCTTCGAGTTTTTCCCGCCGAAGACGCCCGAGGCGGCCGAGGTCCTTTATCAAACGATCCGCGACTTGGAATCATATGGCCCGGACTTCGTGAGCGTGACTTATGGAGCAGGCGGGTCGACCCGCGAGCTCACACACGACCTGGTGGAGCGGATCCAAACCACCACCAAGCTCGATCCAATCCCCCACCTCACTTGTGTTTGTCACAAGAAGGAAGAGATCGAAGCCATCCTCGGGCGATACGCCAAGACTGCAATCGGGAACATTCTCGCGCTGGGCGGCGATGCTCCGCGAGAATGCAATTACGATAAGTCCGGTGACGCTTTTCAGCACGCGGTTGATCTGGTGAAATTTATTCGCCGGTTTAACGAGTCGGGCGCGCACCCGGACCGGCGCGGTTTTGGGATCGGCGTCGCCGGTTTTCCTGAAGGCCACCCGGCAACTCCGAATCGGCTCATGGAAATGGATCACTTCAAAGCGAAAGTCGATGCCGGCGCGGACTACGTCGTTACGCAGTTGTTTTTTGATAATCGCGATTTTCTAGATTTCCGTGAGCGCTGCGTTCTTGCCGGAATTTCCATTCCAATCATTGCCGGGATCATGCCGATCACATCGATGAGTGGATTCAAACGCATGGCTGATCTGGCGGCCGGTTCCCGTTTTCCGGCGAAGCTGCTCCGTGCTTTACAGAGATGTGAGAAGGATTCGGAAGCGGTGAAGCGCGTTGGCGTCCACTATGCCCTCGAGCAATGCCACGACCTTCTCGATAACAACGTGGCCGGGATCCATTTCTATACTCTCAATCGGTCGGATGCGACGCGGGTCATCTTCGATAGCCTCGGCATCCCGCGCCGGCGCGACGTAATCGCGTAGTCGCCTCTCGAATAAAGCTCGCGCTAACGAGTGAGCCGGGCAGGAATCGGCGCGCCGCATTTGCGCCGGGTGTGCGATTCGGGATTATCCCACGATGCTGGAGACCCGGCGCGCGTTCTACTTTCAACTCGGAACCGTTGTGCTGGTTCTGATCGGCTTGTTTTTTCTGTCGCGATTTGTTGACGTGCTTGGATACATCATGTCGGCCCAGCGGGCAGTCGTGCACTGGGGTTCATGGAGTGGAGTTTGTTACCCGTTTCTTTTCGCCTTGTGCAATATTTTGCTCTTGCCGGGTGGAATAATCTGCGTCGGCAGCGGCTTCTTTTTTGGACTCTGGTGGGGCTTCTTCATCGTCCTGGTGGGCAACGCGATCGGCGCAGCGCTTTCGTTCGCCCTCAGCCGCACGCTGTTAGCCGGGGCAATTCGGCACCGGCTATCCAATAGCAGACTGCTGCATTTCCTTGAACCGATTGTGGAACGCGATGGTTGGAAGATCATTTTGCTGACGCAGCTTCACCCGCTGTTTCCCACGAGTCTGATCAATTATCTTTACGGCCTAACGAGTGTGCGCTTCCGTACCTACATGCTTTGGACGACCGTCGGCCGGGCGCCGGGTTTGTTTGTTTACGTGTACCTCGGAACGCTAGGGCAGCTCGGCCTTAACCTGGCGATGGGAAAGTCGCACCCGCGCATGGTAGAGTATTGGATCTGGGGCGGGGCCTTTGTGATCACCTGCGCACTGCTGGTCCTGGTCAGCAGAATGGCGTTCCGGGAGATTGAGCGTTCACGTTCTAGGAACAATATAAAAGGCTGATAATAAGATACTTGTGAATGACGATCAGTTAATTGAAGCGGCGGCCAAGGCGCGCGAGAAATCGTATTCCCCCTACTCCAAGTTTGCGGTGGGCGCGGCCATCCTGACAGGTCTGGCAAGGTCTTTACCGGATGTAACGTTGAGAACCGATCGTTTCGCCTAACGGTTTGCGCCGAGCAGGCTGCGGTGGCGGCTGCGGTAAGTGCGGGCGAAAAGAAGTTTGTGAAGATCGCGGTGGTCACGGGATTGGCCAGACCCGCCATGCCGTGCGGTGCGTGCAGGCAGACGCTCGGAGAATTCAGTGCAGATCTGGAAGTGATTACGGCCAACACGAACGGCATTCGAGAAACCACCAGTTTGGCTGAGTTATTGCCGCATCCGTTCGAGGGCATGGAGGATACGGATGGCGTTTGAGTGGCCCAAACGTTTCGACGTCATTGTCGTAGGCAGCGGCCACGCAGGGATTGAAGCCGCCTTGGCGTCGGCCCGCATTGGCTGTCAGACGCTGATGTTGACGCAAAACCTGGATACGATCGGACAAATGTCGTGTAACCCGGCAATCGGCGGCTTGGCTAAAGGACATATCGTCCGAGAGATCGACGCTCTGGGCGGAATCATGGGTCTGAATGCCGATGCGACTGGTATTCAGTTTCGCATGCTAAACAGGACCAAGGGGTTGTCAGTTAGAGCACCTCGAGCGCAATGCGACAAGAAGGCGTATCAGTTTCGCCTCAAAGCGATCCTGGAACGGACGCCCAATCTGGAGCTGCAGCAGGCGACGGTGACAGAGGTATTGTGTGAAGATGACAGGGTCGCGGGCGTCATTACAGACCTGGGGGCGCAGATTCGATCGGCGGCGGTTGTTATTACTTCCGGCACATTCCTGCGGGGTTTACTTCATGTCGGGGAGACGCAGCGGGCCGGTGGGCGGATGGCCGACACTTCCTCCGGGCTCAGCGAGTCGCTCCGTAAATTGGGATTTGAGGTCGGTCGCTTTAAAACCGGCACGCCCTGCCGTATCAATAAACGGTCGATCGATTTTGCTCAGTGCGGGGCTCAGAAGGGGGATTTTCCGCCCCCACGATTCTCATTTCTCGAGGGGACTCTCAAGAGATCTCCTGACGACTTCTTTACCTTAAATGAGGATTCGGACGGAGAGTTCCACGTGGAACAAATCCCTTGCTGGATCACGCACACGACGCCTGCAGACCCACGAAATCATCCGTCAGAATCTGAGTCGATCCCCTCTCTACTCCGGGCGGATAGAGGGAACCGGGCCGCGTTACTGTCCGTCGATCGAGGATAAAGTGGTTAAGTTCGCGGACAAAGAGTCCCATCAGCTTTTCCTCGAACCGGAAGGCCGGCATACCGATGAGTTCTATGTCAACGGCATCTCCACGAGTCTCCCGTTCGATGTTCAACTCGCTTTCGTTCAGTCAGTGCCAGGCCTTGAGCGGGCCGAGATTCTCCGGCCAGGTTACGCCGTCGAGTATGACTTTTTTCCGCCCACACAGCTGCGTCACACGCTTGAAACCAAACGCGTTGCCGGGTTGTTTTTTGCCGGGCAGATCAATGGCACCTCAGGTTACGAAGAGGCTGCCGCTCAGGGCCTCGTGGCTGGCGCCAATGCCGCCCTCGGAGCTCTTCAAAAAGGGTCGTTCATTCTTGGGCGCGACGAGGCTTTTATCGGGGTCATGATCGATGATCTGGTTACAAAGGGAACGGACGAGCCTTACAGGATGTTCACCAGTCGAGCAGAGAGCAGGATCGGATTACGTCAGGACACAGCGGACCAACGGCTCACTCCACGAGGGATTGCAGTCGGTTTGGTCGACCCGATTCGACAAAGGGCCTTCGAAGCGAAGCTCGCTCAAATCACAGCAGCGCGCACTGCCGCCGGAAGGCACCGGATCGATGGCCTCCTTCTCGCCCAATGGATGAAACGTCAGGAATTCTCGACCACGCAAATTCCCACCGACGTTCGCTCGCTCGCTCCCGATGAAGTGTGGGAGCTGATTCAAGGCGATCTGCGGTGTGAAGGCTACGCCGCTCGTCAGGCTGTCGAAAATGAAAGCGTTACCCGTCGCTCCGAGCAGCCGATCCCGGAGGGCTTCGATTTCAGCCAAGTCCCCGGATTACGAGCAGAAACACGCCAAAAACTGCTGGCCGTGCAACCGGCGACCTTGGGCCAGGTTGGTCGAATCTCGGGAATCACACCGGCGGATGTGTCGATCCTGCAGATCTGGTTAAAGAGGAATTTGCATTCACACTAATATTTATAACCAGATCATGGTTAGCTATTTATGCATTATTGTGGTCGGATACCTTTTGGGCTCAATTCCCTCCGGTTATATCGGCGCCAGGATCGGCGGAATCGACATCAGGAAATTTGGCAGCGGGAACATCGGAGCCACCAACGTCACGCGCGCCCTCGGCAAGAAATACGGCTATCCCGTTTTCCTGGGCGATTTTTCAAAGGGGCTCGCTGCTGTGCTCGTTGCTCCCTCGTTAGGCCATTATTTCGCTTCCACCGGTTCTGACGACGCTTTTCGTATCATAGCCGGAATATCCGTCGTTCTCGGCAATGCCTTTCCAGTCTGGCTCAAATTTCGCGGCGGCAAAGGCGTAGCCACGTCGGCCGGCATGCTTTTCGGTTTGATTCCCGCGGCCGCCGTAGCAGTGATCGCCGTGTGGGTCGTCGTCTTTTTTTCTTCCCGTTACGTTTCGTTAGCCTCAGTCATCGCCGCGGTCGCGTTACCGGGCGCAGTCTGGGTGATCAACCGTGTTTCGGGAGTGGATCGGCCGCTGGTCCTTTACACATGCGCTGCCTTGTCCGCGGTTGTGATATTGCGGCATCGTTCGAACCTGATGCGGCTCCGCGAGGGTACCGAAGAGAGTTTTAAGCGACGTGAAAATTGAAACGACTGCCATTCTCGGAGCCGGCGGATGGGGTACAGCCCTGGCCTCGCTTTGGGCAAAGAACGGGCGAGACGTTTTGCTCTGGGGGCACGACCCCGCCCGCATCGAGGGTTTGCGACAAACCCGGGTAAACCAGGATTATTTGCCGGGGATTACGTTGCCGGAAAATCTTCGCCTAACGAGTGAGTTGCGCGACTGCGCATCTTGCGATCTGATCGTGTTTGTCGTCCCTTCAACGGCTTTCCGCGAGATCGCGACAAAGTTCGAACGTGTGGCCGACAACAAGCGATCGGTCCTTCTGAGCTGCACCAAAGGCATCGAGCATAAGACAGGAATGCGGATGAGCCAGATCCTCAGCCAGGTCCTTCCGGACCATGTTTCCGCGGTGCTCTCAGGTCCGAATCTCGCCGCGGAGGTCGCGCGAGGATTGCCCACGGCCACGGTTCTTGGCTGTGGCAACGCGGCATTGGCCAAGGAATTACAGGCGCTTCTCGGAAGCGCGCGTTTCCGAGTCTATCGGAGCGATGAAATGATTGGGATCGAACTTGGCGGGGCCTTGAAAAATGTTTTCGCGATTCCGGCGGGAATCTGTGATGGCCTGGGGCTGGGCGACAACTCGAAGGCGGCCCTGGTGACGCGCGCCCTGGCCGAACTGCTGCGATTGGGCGGAGCGATGGGCGGGCTCGCGAGCACGTTTTATGGGTTGAGCGGTGCCGGCGATCTCATGGCCACCTGTTTCAGCCAGCAAAGCCGTAATCGGCGGGTGGGCGAGCGACTCGGCCGAGGTGAATCGCTCGAGAAGATTACTTCTTCGATGAAAATGGTGGCCGAAGGTGTGCCGACGACCAAGAGCGCTTACGAATGCGCACGCGGGTTGCAAGTGGAGACGCCGATTATCGACGAGGTCTACGCTCTCTTGTATCGCGGAAAGTCCCCCATGGAGAGTCTTGAAGACCTCATGCAGCGGGATCAGAAATCGGAAAAGTATTAGTCCGGCCGGCAGAAAGTCCCGATGACTTCCGGGTAGAGCTTTCGTTCTTCGACCTGGATACGCTCGTGCAATGTTTCCGCAGTGTCGTTAGGAAGAATGGGAACTTCTCGCTGGGCGATGATGTCGCCGTGGTCGATCTGTTCGTCGACATAATGCACCGTGCAGCCGGTGACTTTTTCGCCGGCATCGAGGGCTTGCTTCCATGCCATCAGGCCGGGAAAACGCGGAAGCAGCGAAGGATGGATGTTGATGATACGTCGGCGAAATGCTTCCACCGTTGGCGCTTTGAGAACGCGCATAAAGCCGGCAAGAACGATCAGTTCGGCGCCGGAGTCTTTCAGCATCGCAACGAGATCCTGTTCCACCTGCGGCTCCAGTCGTGTTCGAAAATGGCCCGGCGACAGATAAGCGTTTGGAATCGAATGGGCTCGGGCAATGTCGAGAATGGGCGCGTCGAGAACGTCGGAAATGACCACGCACGCCTCTGCGGGAAGCGTGCCGTCACGAATGCGCTCAAGAATCGCACGGCAATTGGTGCCCTGACCCGACCCGAGAATGGCCAACCGCAACGGGCTCACTGTTTTCCACGCCCGAGGCGGTTGATGAGAGTTGTGGTGGAGTATCCTGGCTGAAACGGAACGATCTGGACCTCAGCGCCAATATCGTCCAAGACGCTTTTCTCCTCAGCATTGAGCGTCTCGGGTGTGTAGTCGCCACCTTTTGCATAGATTTGCGGGCGGACCACGCGAAGAAGATTCGTTGTTCTGACTTCAGGGAAAACAGTCACATAATCAACCGCCTGCAAAGCCGCCATCACTTCTGCGCGATCGCCTTCCTTATTAATTGGACGGTCCGCGCCTTTAAGTGATCGAACTGACTCATCGCCGTTGACTCCAACCGCGAGCGCATCGCCGAGAGCGCGCGCCGCTGTGAGGTAACGAACATGACCCGCGTGCAGCAGATCGAAGCAGCCGTTCGTGAAAACAAGCTTTTGCCCGCGCGCCTTCATCTCCCGAGCGATTTCGGCGAGCTTCTTTGCTTCGACTATTTTGGGATTCATCTTTTCTTACCCACGACAAACTGCAATGCGCGCGGGATGACTTCAAACCGTGCCGGTTGATTCCCAACTAATTCGCCGTCGACGTTAAACCACATTCCAGGCTTCGACCGTATGGAAATGGAGCGCACGCGGCGAAATACAACCGCGTCGCTTTGGAGATGTTTTCCCATCATCATCTTTGCGCCGAGAAGCGCGAGTGTGGGCGCGGGCGCCTTCTTGACCAGGATGACGTCAAGAAATCCGTCCGATGGGTTTGCCTTTGGAGCAACTGGCCAGCCGCCGGCAATGTAACGGCCATTCGCGACGACGATGTTATAGAGGTCGTACGATATTGGCCCTTTTGGTCCAAAGCGAACCCAGGTCCGATAAGAATGAAGGTCGGAGAACGCAGCTGCGGCGGAGCGCAAATAGACCAAAGGCCCCCATGTCTTCTTCATCTGAGAAGTCAGTTTTCCGTCCACAATTCCGCTGAATCCGCCGGCAGAGACATTCACAAAATACCGGACTCGGTCGCTGGTCACTTTCACCATGTCGATGGCCCGGGTTTTTGCGGCACGAAGAATTTCGATGTTCTCATCCACTGAGGTTGGAAGACCCAGGCAGCGCGCGAAATCATTTCCCGTCCCAAGTGGCAAGAGGCCGAGCCGAACGATGCCGGAGGAACGGCCGATGCCATTAACAACTTCGTTCAATGTGCCGTCGCCGCCCGCAGCGATGATGTAATCGCACCCCTCCCTGATGGCGCGAGCGGCGAAAAGTTTAGCACTGCCGCGTTTAAGGGTGGTGTAACGGCGATCGGGTGAAAGCCGGGATATTTTTTTCAGCAAAGCGGGAAAGCTTTTGATCGAGCCAGCCCTGGGATTGATGATCACCGCGATCTTCACGACGCGCTCAACCTCATTGCTGAGCGAGGGGAAGCAAAAGGATTCGATAATTTCCCGCGTCCTTTACCGCTCACGCAATTCAGGTTGCGTTTCCGCCGTTTTGGCCAACTTGTAGGCGCGAATTATTATGGCCAAAAAGCAAACGAACGGCGATGGCACGCCTGAGAACGGATTCCGTATCTCGGCGGGACCGGTCGTGCGCCAAGGGCTGGCCGACCTTCAACTGCCGGCCGAATTGCTCGAGCTGCAGCGCGCTGGCGGGCCGCCGATGCTATTTGCCATTCCGCGCGACCCGCAGACAATTTTCGCCTATTGGAATGTCGATTGGGAAACAATCTTCGCCAAAGGCGCGCCGGTGGACCGCCAGGTTTTTCTTCGGGTGCGAAAGAGTGACGGCAAAGAGGAATCGGAAACCGTCATCGAACCGCTTTTGGGAAGCCACTACGTCACGGTTGCCACGCCGGGAGGACAGTATTTGACCGAGATTGGGTTTTACGGGGCGGGCAGCGGCTGGTCAGCGGTGGCCGCTTCTGAGATCGTGGAAATGCCGCGTGACGGTGTCTCGGAGAATGCGGAGTTGGATCTGGCGACGGTGCCGTTTCACCTGAGTTTTCAGAGAATGATCGATATCTTTCGCGCTTCCAATGGCAACACCCTGGGCGCGATTCTAACCCGGTTACAGGCCCGCGCCGAGGGTGACCTAACGAATGAGGACGACGAGCTTTTGCGCGCGATGAATGTGTCCGCAGCCGACCTCGCGTCGGCGTCGAAATCGTTCGAAGACGAAAACGAAGCGCTTCGCCGCAAGGCCGAAGCTGTCCTTGGTTTTGGGGCGACCAGTCCCACACATGGCTTCGGCGAGAGCAGCTGGGGAGCGAGCGGTTCTTCGCCTTCGCTCTAGTTTATCGTCGCCGCGTTCCGCGCGTTTCTCAGTTTATCAGGCTGATACCCTTCGGCATCTCCGGCGGTTTCGGAGCATCCAAGTGGGAATGTTTCTTCCCGTAGCTAAAGTAGATCACCAGGCCAATCACGAGCCAGACAATCAAACGGAGCCAATTCGTCCAGCCCAGGCCATAGATCATGGCCGCGCAGACGATGATGCCGAGCGTCGAAACGACCGGGACCGCCGGCACGCGAAAAGCCCGTTCCAGATCCGGTCTGCTCTTACGCAGGAGCCATACTCCCGCGCACACGAGAATAAAGGCGAACAAAGTTCCGATGCTGGTCATTTCGCCGGTGACGTCCGCGGGAACGAAACCGCCGAGCAGAGCCGTAAAGACGAAGAACAGCATGTTTGATTTCCAGGGAGTGCGATAGCGAGGATGCACGTCGGAAAAGACCTTCGGCACCAGTCCGTCCCGGCTCATGGAGAAGAAGACGCGCGACTGGCCTAACAACATCACAAGAATGACCGATGAGAAACCGGCGAGAATAGCGACGGTCACGGATTTCGAAAGCCACTCGTAACCGGGCATGTATTTACTGATGGCAAAGGCGACCGAAGCTTCCTTTCCGGCGGTGCGAAAATCTTCCACCGTAGCGACGCCGCTGAGCACGAACGAAAAGAGCACATACAAGATCGTGCAAAAGATTAATGAGCCCAGGATTCCGATCGGCATGTCCTTGGCGGGATTGCGCGCCTCCTGGGCGGCTGTCGAAACCGCGTCGAACCCGATGTAGGCAAAGAAGACAACACCGGCGGCGCCGAGAATTCCCATGATGCCGCCAAAGGGATGGGTAATGCCCTGAGCTGTCGTGTAGGTGGTGGCCGCGGGAATGAACGGGGTGTGATTGACCGGATTGATGAAGTGCCAGCCCAGGCCGATGAAGAGAAGCACGATCGTGACTTTGAGGATCACGATCAGACCGTTCACAAAGGCGGATTCTTTTGTCCCGCGAATCAGCAAAAGGGTGAGCAGAAAAAGGATAAAGACGGCCGGGATATTCATCGTGCCGTAGAGACCCGAAAGATCGTGCTCGAAAGGAGAATGAGACCATTGGTAAGGAATCTTCAGCCCGAACCAATCGAGCACGCGGTTGGCGTATTCGCTCCATGCCGTGGCCACGGTTGCGGCCGCGACCGCGTATTCCAGAATCAGATCCCAGCCGATAATCCAGGCGACCAGTTCGCCCATGGTGGCGTAGGAATACGTGTAAGCGCTTCCGGCAACCGGGATCATGGAAGCGAACTCCGCGTAACAAAGGCCGGCAAAAGCGCAGCCGACTCCGGCGACGACGAAGGCGAGCACGACCGATGGACCGGCGCGGTCAGCGATAGCCGCAGCCGTTCGCACAAACAGACCTGCGCCGATGATTCCGCCGATCCCGAGCGCAATCAGGTTCCATGCGCCAAGCGAGCGCTTCAAACTGTGCTCGCCGACTTCCTGGGATTCCGCCATTAACTTTTCGAGCGGCTTTTTCGCGAATAGGTGTGCCATTGGATTCTTTTCTTTCTGCTACTCTTCGAATCGTTCCTGATTTTTGGCTGGGCGAGCGTGAATCAAACCACTGATTTTCTCCAGAAAAAATAAACCGGTACGCCGGTTAATACGATCATGAGACCAGGCCAGGTGGTGGCTGTCTGATAAACAAAAAGAACACCGAGGATCACGGCCGCGCCGACAACGTAGAGAGCCGGCACGATCGGATAACCAAAGGCTTTGTAAGGACGCTCGGCATCCGGCCGTTTTCGACGCAGCACGAAGATCCCGATAATCGTTAGGATATAAAAGATGAGCGCGGCCGATATGACGTAGTCGAGCAGGTTGCCGTAAAGATTCCCGTAGCCAGTGACGTTGCCTAGCGCGTCGGTCTTGACCGTCCGCGGCAAAACCAGGAAGCCGGCCCAGATGCCCTGAATAATCAGGCCCCATGAAGGCACGTGATTTTTGTTCAACTCGCCGACGCGACGGAAGAAAAGCCCGTCGCGCGCCATGGCGTAATAAGCGCGTGCTCCCGCGAGGATGAGGCCATTATTGCAACCGAAGGTCGATATCATGATCGCGATAGCCATGATCGTGGCGCCGGTCCCCGGAAAAATGACGTTGGCGGTTTCGGAGGCCACGCGATCGCTCGGCGCGTTTTGGATCGCCGCGAAAGGCAACGCCGCCAGATAGGCCACGTTCGCGAGCAGATAGAGGCCGATGACGAGGACCGTCCCGAGCGCCAGCGAAAGGGGAACATTACGGCGCGGATTGACCACCTCGCCGGCAGTGAAGGTGATGTTGTTCCACGCGTCCGCCGAGAAAAGGGAATTGGTTTGTGCCACGCAAATGCCAACGAACAACCCGAGAGCGGTGGCGGCCGTTAGGCCTTGGCCTACCTCCTGCAAACCGCCACGCAGCGTCCAGATGTCCGTGAAATTTCCTGCACCGGCGCCCGACTTCAGGCCGACGACGATGCCAAGCACGATCAGCGCGACGAGCGCTCCGGTCTTCGCGGTCGTGAAGACGTTCTGAATGAGTTTGCCAAGTTTCAGCCCGCGCGTGTTCATGAACGTCAGGAGCGCGATAAGAGCCAGGCCGACCAATTGCGCCGTCGAGAGTGAGAGCGCGTAGCTGCCGAACCGGATTGGTGCAATCAGGTAATTCGATTCGGACACCCACGGAAGGAGTACGCCGGTGTAACGTCCGAAGCCGACGGCGACGGCTGCGATTGTTCCCGTTTGGATCACGAGAAAAAGAGTCCAGCCGTAAAGAAATCCCCAGAGAGGTGAGAAAGCTTCGCGCAGGTAAACGTACTGGCCGCCGGCTTTCGGCATCATGGCGGCCAACTCGCCATAAGACAGCGCGGCCATCAGCGTGAGCAAACCAGTAACGAGCCAAACGACTAACAACCAACCGGGCGCGCCTACCTGGCGCGCGATGATTGACGAGACAATGAAAATTCCCGAACCAATCATCGATCCCGCCACCAGCATGGTGGAATCGAGAAGGCCGAGGCCGCGGATAAATTTTCCGCTCTCGTCAGGTGCTGAGTTGGACATGCAGGAGAGTGATCAGCGGGATCGACCTTGAGTTAACCATCCCGCACGTGTGAACGGCAACGGGAAAAGAGGCGAATGAACCGGCTCAATGCCGAAACCTTCCTTTCGCCGACTCATTCGCATGCTATCCTCCGCGGCGTGACGGCAGTCTCAGAACAAATTCGGCGGCATGGGGCAATGGTCAGGGTCCTTTGCAGCCTGTTCCTGCTATGGCCGCTTGAGGCACGTGCACAAAAAACTGCCCAGCCCGAAAAGGGCATTCAATTCGAAGCCCTGCCGCTCATTCGATCACGGCAGAATCACCTGCTGGTGCGCGCGTCGATCAATGGCCGCGAAGCCTGGCTGGGCGTTGATAGCGGAGCGCCCGTGAGCGCGATTGCAGTCAGCCGGCGTCAGCATTTCAAACTCACCGATATCCCCACGAGCTCGAATCTGCCGGCGCGTCTTCAAATCAACGGCGCATTCAATAGCGTGGCTGTAGTGCGTCATTTCCGCCTCGGCGGACTGGATCTGCTCGATGAACCTGTCGTGACGGTTGATCTCGGCAGCACCGCGCGCGCGGCTCGTTTGCTGGAAGAGCAGCAGATCGACGGAATTCTCGGCGCGGACGTTTTGTTCCCGACGAAAGCCGTCCTCGATTGTCAGCGTTTGTTGCTCATCCTGAAACTCGACCCGCATCGAAACGGCCCGATCCCGGGGATTGACCTGCGCGGATTGAACGCAGTCCCGATCCAGGTCAGCGAAGGTTTTAATCTGTATGTGAATGCTTCCATCAATGGGACGGCAGCGAAATTGATGGTGGATACCGGCGCCTTCACCACACTGCTGCACCGCTCTTTTGTGAAGCAGATGAAGATCCCGGTCCGCGAGACCCCTTTCAGTTCCGCGGCCGTCAATCTCCGCCAACGGGGAGTTCAAATGGCGAGGATCCGGAAGCTCTCGGTGGGTCCGACTGTGATTACGGGGAAAGATGTTGGGGTGATCGATCTCCAGGGGTTAATCCACGATAAATTGCTACGCGGCAAACCACCGGTTGCGGGATTACTTGGGGCGGAAATCCTGAACAAGAACCATGGGGTCATCGACTTCGGGACGCGGACGCTTTATATGCGCAACTGATCGGACGTAGGCTGCGCCCGGCTGGGATAAAAACCCAATTTGACCTATACGCAACCAAATGGTTGCATTCGGTGTGGATGCCGTTTTCAAGGCCTTATCCGATCCTTCGCGCCGCCAGCTGCTCGACCGGTTGCGGCGCCGCAATGGCCAGACTGTCACCGAGCTTTGCCAGGGCGCGCCCATGAGCCGACAGGCCGTCACGAAACATCTCAACCTATTGAAGAAGGCCGACCTCGTCATCCCTCTCTGGCGCGGCAAATCGAAACTGCATTACTTGAATCCGACTCCGCTTTGCCAGCTCGGCAGCGGCTGGTTTGAAGCGTTTGAACAGGTCCGACTAAAGGCTCTGATCGACCTCAAACGGGCGGTCCACGAAAACCGGCCGGCCTGATCGCCGGGGTCCTATTCGACGTCGATTTCGCGAACACCCTTCTGAGACCGAATGGCTTCGACCTGATTGCGCGTTTTGTCACCGAAAGAAACGGCCTGTGGTACCGCCGACACAATCACGAGTGGCGACGAAGCATCGGAGGTCTGCAGATGAACATCCTCCAAACCGGCCATCCGGAGCAAGAAGGGCTGCCGAACCTCGATGTCTTTTACACGGTAGAGTTCGAGAGTGTCGGTGACCTTGCTGAAAACTCCCTCGCTCGTCTTCAAGCGTTCGGTGGTCAGTTCGTAAACGGTTGTCTTCGTGGTGAGAAAACGTTTCGTGGCCGCGACGATCGGCAGGATCAGGAGAACCAAAAGCAGGTGATTAAGAGGGACCGTTTGCGGCAACAGATGAGTCGAGACGAGCACGACAACAATGATGATCAGGGCGAGGATGGCGTAGAAGGCGAAGTGCCCGGCATTCTTCCATTGCGACGGGCTACCACGCCAGACGGTCTCTTCAGGCATGAGGCGATTCTCCCGCAGAGACGCTTTCTGCACAAGGTCGGCAGCTCGCGCTGGTTTTTTATCATTGAAAAGCCATGGTGCCTGACTTGATCGCGGCATGATTACCCAAGCATTTGTTCTCGGTGCCGGACTCGGCACGCGGCTTCGCCCGTTAACGGACGAGTTGCCGAAACCGCTTCTGCCGATTTTTCAGAAGCCCCTGATCACGTTCTGCCTGGATCATTTGATCGCCGTGGGTGTCCGCCGTTTCGCTGTTAACACTCATCATCTCCCCGATCATTTCCGAACGCTGTTCGCGGGAGGCGTTTACCGAGATCTGCCGGTGGAATTAATCCATGAACCGGTCCTTCTGGAAACCGGTGGCGGCATCAAGAACGCTCAGCCATTTCTCGGATCGGAGCCGTTCGTCGTTTATAGCGGCGATATCCTGACGGACATCGATTTGAAGGGCTTGATTGCCGAGCACGCACGCAGCGGCAATGACGTCACTCTCGGTTTGCGAAAAACAGGACTCGCTTCCGGTGTCACTTTGGAAAACGGACGCGTTATTTCCATCGGCCGGGACCCATCGGACGCCGCTGGCAAATTCGATTACGCCAATGTCTCGATTTGGACGCCAAAGATTTTCGAGCGAATACCGAAACCGATAAAGATCTCTTTCATTCCGGTCTTGATCGAATGGATCAAGAGTGGCGGCCGAATCGGCGGCGTGGTTTTGGATCAGGGTCGCTGGTTCAATATTGGCAATCGCGCGGAATATCTGGCGGTTCACCGAACGATCGCGGAGGAACGGTGGCGGCCGGATTACCTGATGGACGCAGAATGGCCTCGTGCGATCGCGCAAACCGCTATGGTCGATCCGACGGCTCGCGTGGATCGGGCTTCCGCTGTCGCAGACCACTGCCGCGTCGGCCCTGGAGCGGTTTTGCGGAACACCATTGCCTGGGCCGGTGCACAAATTGCTTCACGAAGTGACTTGCAGGGTTGTATTGTCCGCAGCCGAAAATCCGTCGAAGGCACCCATCGCGACGCGGACGTTTGATTCCATGAAAACCGACCTGCTCCTGCGCCAGACCAGGATTCATTTTCCCCGTTTTGACGCAACGGATATCGAGATTTCTGCGATCGAGAAGGGAGGATCGGACCGGAAATTCTACCGGGTGCGTTGCTCGCCCGATCAGACGCTGATCCTGGTTAAGTACAACACCGAGCGCGAAGAGAACCGGCATTACGTCGAGATCGCGCGGTTCCTCGACGAGAATTCAATCCGTGCGCCGAAGATTTATTTTCACGATCCCGACGAAGGATTGATCTGGATTGAGGATATGGGCGAACGCGATTTGCACAGTTATCGCGATGAGCCCTGGCTCGTTCGGCGGACGTTTTACGAATCGGCCCTGGATGAAGTCGCCAAGCTCCACCAGTTGCCGGCTGAGAAGATCGCTTCGATTTGCCCCAGCCTTCCGGCCGAGTTCACCGCGGTGCTTTATCGATGGGAACAGCAATACTTTTTTGAAAATTGCCTGGGCCGCTATTTCAAAATCGACCCAGCCGCCCTGGCCGCGCTCGGCCGTCTCCCGGCTTTGGCCGAGATCGCTCACCGTCTGGAGAGTCTGCCCCGGCACCTTGTTCACCGGGATTTTCAGTCGCAAAACATCATCATCCGAAATGGCCAGGCCTGCCTGATTGATTTCCAGGGGATGCGCCCTGGACTTCCGCAATACGATCTGGCCTCACTCTTATATGATCCCTACGTCGAAATGACTGATGCCGAACGCTCGGAGCTACTGAGGTACTACCGCCACGACTGTGCAGGAGATACTGGTGCGGGTTTTGAGGGGGTCTTGAAGCTTTGCGCGATGCAACGGCTGATGCAGGCCCTTGGCGCCTACGGATTTCTTGGCCTGGTCAAAGGTCAGTCGGCCTTCCTTTCGCACATTCCCGCAGCTCTCAAGTCGCTGCGCGCAGTCGTCCAAGACATATCCGGAATGGAAGACCTGCAAACGATGTTGCATAACCTCCCTGAAACCGTAGCCTAACGAACTCTCCAAAAATATCTGATGAAACGACTCCCGCTACTTGCCATGGCAGTGCTTTGTTGCAGCGCGACTTTTGTTCCGGCTGCTGAAATTCCCGGAGCGCGCTCGCTCACTTACGGTTTCGATTGGATGCCCTGGTCGAATCTTCAGGGGCAGATCAATCATTTGAATCGGATGGTTGGCCATGTGCGCTGGCAATTCACGCGATACCACAGTGACAAGGCAATGCAGCATGATTACTGGCAGATCCGCCACGAGATCGATCAGCTCAATACTCGCTTCAAAAAGGGCGGCTACGACCGCGGCCGGATGCGCGCGGATATCGATCGACTGCACGGTCGTCTCCACGCTCTCGAAGTTCGCCTCAAAGTGAAAAAGAACGACTTTTACCGCTGGAGGTAAAAGGTCGAATCGCCGAGTCGGCTCGTTAGGCCAGGAAGGGATTGGTCGTTTTTTCGATCCCGATCTTTGTCGGAGCGCCGTGCCCGGGCAGGACCGTGACCTCGTCCCCGAGTGGAAAGAGTTTCTGGCGGATCCCGCCGAAGAGCAGTTCTGAATCGCCTCCCGGCAAATCCCAGCGCCCGACTCCTCCTTGAAAAAGCACGTCGCCGCCGACGAGCAATTCATTCGCCCGATCGAAAAAGCAGAGGCTCCCAGGGCAATGTCCCGGCACTTCCAGCACCTGCATCTTCAGCCCGAGAAAATCCTGTTCGTCACCTTCAGTGATGAAAAAATCGGGCTTGGTGGGAGTGAGATCGAAGCCAAAGCCGAAGTTTCGGAAGAACTCCGGATCGGCAATCATCGGTTCCGTCTCGGGATGACAGCCGATCGGGCAGTTAAATGTCTCTTTAATAAGGGCCACGTCCTGAACGTGATCGATATGGCCGTGCGTCAGAATAAGGAGGCTGAGCGAGACACCACGTTTTACCAGCCAATCGCAGACCCCGTCCGGCGCGTCGAAGAGGATAGGTCCCTTGGGCGCGTCAAAAAGGTAGCAGTTCGTCTCAAATAAACCGCCTGTATACTTCTCGTATTTCATTCGATTCTAAAAAGGGGCGGGAGGTTGAATGCCGGCGCAGGACGACCTCCCCCAAATGTTCAGCATTTGTCCCGAGGATCCTCCACCAGCCTACCGTCGGGAGAGGCTCAGTCGAGCCACCATAGAAACTTTTCCCTGTTTTTGAATGTTAAAGCACTGCCGTTGTCTCACCCTTTTACGATGTAGCGGCCAAACCCGGTTGCCTTGCGCTGGGGAACGGAATCTGCGACATTAGAAAACTGCATTTTTCATGAAATCTCGCTTCGCCGGACTGGTAGCGCTTCCAGTTTTACTCCTCACTCTTGCGCTTCCGCCTCAAGCCTTACAGGCCAAATCGGATACCGAACAGATTTGTGTGTCAGTCGGCCGCCTGTTGGAGGAGGGCCACTACACGCACCAGGCGCTGAATGACGACATGTCGCGCAAGTTTTTGCGCACCTACCTCGAGCTGCTTGATTTTAGTCACTTGTTCTTCACTCAACAGGACGTTGATGCGCTGACCGCGAAATACGGCACTTCGATGGATGACGACGTTCTTCTCGGGAATTTGAAGCCGGCCTACGAAGTTTACGCGCTCTACACCAAGCGGGTGGATGCGCGGCTCGCCAAGATCAAAGAGCTGCTCAAGACGCCGATGGATTTCAAAACCGACGGCACCATCGAGTTGACCCGCCAGAAGGCTCCATGGCCAAAGGACGAAGCCGCGGCTGATGCTCTTTGGAAGGGGCGCATTGAAAGCGAACTTTTGCAGGAAAAATTGAGCGAGCATCCCATCGAACCGGGTCCTCAACTGGTTGCCCGACGTTATGAGCGCCTAGCGCGCAACGTTCACGAAGAAGATCAGGACGAGCAGGTAAAATTGTTCCTCGACGCGCTCGCGCAGACTTACGACCCGCATTCGGAGTATCTCAGCAAAGCGGATCTGAAGAATTTCAGCATCAACATGGGTCTGTCGCTCGTGGGCATCGGTGCCATGCTGCGAACGGAAGATGGTTACGCGAAGATCGAAAGCCTTGTGCCCGGCGGCCCGGCGCAGGTTGATGGCCGACTGAAAGTTGGCGATCGAATCACCGCGGTCGGCCAGGGTTCATCCGATTTGGTCGATTGCCGTGACATGCGCCTCGACAAAGTCGTGGAGATGATCCGCGGCAAGAAGGGGACGCACGTGCATCTGCTGGTCATTCCGTCAGACGCGGCGGATCCCTCCAAGCGCAAGAACATCGAGATCGTTCGCGATGAAATTAAGCTGAAGGATCAGGAAGCGCGCGCCGACATCATTATTAAAAAGGACGAGAACGGGAACCCCGTGAAACTCGGCTGGATCACTCTGCCATCGTTCTATGCGGACATGGACAAGCATCAGAAGAGCACGACGCGCGATGTCCTTGCTCTTTTAAAGCGGTTGAAGAAGGAGAACATCGCCGGCCTTGTGGTTGATCTTCGCAAGAATGGCGGCGGTTCGCTGGAGGAGGCAATCTCGCTGACCGGTTTGTTCCTGAAGTCGGGTCCGATCGTGCAAACCAAGGGTTCCAACGGCAGCATCACGGTTTCGCAGGACCCGGATCCCGGGATCGCCTACGCCGGGCCGCTCCTTGTCCTAACGAGCCGGCAGAGTGCATCTGCCAGTGAGATTTTTGCGGCTGCGCTCCAGGATTATGGGCGCGCCGTGATTGTTGGCGACAAGAACACTTTCGGAAAAGGCACAGTCCAGACGATTCTTGAAATCGGACGGTTCACCTCGTTGTTGGGCAGCCGTTCCGCGGATGACGGCGCGCTGAAGCTTACCATTCAGAAGTTTTATCGCGTAGCCGGTGGTTCGACCCAGCTTCGCGGGGTCGCCTCCGATGTGGTGCTGCCGACGCTGACCGATTTGCCGGAGTATGGCGAAAGCGCCCTAAAAAATTGCCTCGGCTACGATGAAGTGAAGCCAGCCCGCTATACCAAGTGGTCGGACACTCATTCCCTTTTCATCGACGAATTGAAACGCCGTTCGGCTGAGCGAGTGCAAGCCAACCCCGAATTTCACTATGTCATGCAGGACATGGAATTGCTCCGGAAGAAGCTGGACGAGAATCGGATCAGCTTGAACGAAGACGTTCGTAAGAAAGAACTCGACGAAGACAAGCTCCGCAAAGAAACGCGCACAAAAGAGCGGCTGGCCCGGCATGACGAAGAGCCCCGGGTCTACCGCCTGACGCTCGATACCGTCGATAAGCCGAATCTTCAGCTGATCATGTTCCCGGGTAAATTGGCCCAGGCCAAGACCAAGGGTGTCACGCCCAAGGTCGCGCCGGAAGCAGCCACGCCGGATGACGACGAGGATGTCGCGCCCTCCGCGGACGATACCAAAGAGCCGGCTATTGATCCGGAACGTGAGGAAACGCTGAACATCCTCGCGGACCTGGTCGATCTTTCCCACGGTCCGCGGACCGCCAGCGTTCATCCCTGACACCAGGTTGAAGCTCAGCTCATCGTCACCTGCCTCGCCTCTAAGCCGGCGGGGATTTGACCTGAACGTTGCAGTTCCGCGAAGGCTCGCGCTTTCCAAGAGTTAAGGGTCGCTGTTACAATCGCCGAATGCCGCAGCGTGCCGGGCGCCTGTTTGCCTTGAAATATTTTTTCTGCGCGACTCTTCTGTTGCTGCCGATGATCGTTTCGGCCCAGGATTCGAACGCGAAGTCCCAAGGTAACGGCGCGGAATTGGCCGCGCTTTACACGCAGGGAATGGCGGCGTTTCAGGCCGGGAACTATCCGGTCGCAGCCTCGACGCTGGAATCACTTCTGAACAAGGCCGAGTTCAGTGCGCAATTGGAACCGGCCTATTTCACCGTGGGTTCGGCCTGGTTCAATGTCCCCGATTACAAAAAAGCCGTCGCAGCTTTCAAAACGTATCAGTCGAAATTTCCCAACGGCGCGCATGCGGGCGAAGCCGCTTTCGCCATCGCTCAGGCAAATTTGCTGGCCAAGAATTACGGCGACGCCATCTCACAATTCGCCTCGCTCGAAAACGATCCTAACTATCGCGAGCGCGCCTTCTATTTCGGCGCTATCGCCAGCCGGGATGTTGGCAAACCGGATCAGGCCATTGCCACTTTGGAGAAGCTTTGCAGCGGAGAGTTGCGGACGCAGTTGTCTGTCCGTGGCGCTATCATGCTGGCCCAACTTTATTCCAAGAAGAACGAGTCGACCAAGACGATCGCGTTGATCAAGAAAATGCACGAGCACATCGGCATGGTCGACGACATCGTCGAACTCAACGCCACTACTGTGGAACTGGGAGATTCGCTTTTCAAAGCAAAGGCCTATGGCGATGCCCTGGAATGTTACAAGGCGGCTTATCCACGGGAAGAGATCGTTAAGCTTCAGACCGATCGAATCAACGCCATGCAGCGGAAGGTCGACGAGAACCTGGCGGCCGCGCGGCTCGACACATCTCAGTTCGCACAACTGGCCGCGGTGAATTCGCAACTCAAAGGCGATATCACGCGCATTCAGCAGATGCTGGATCAATTCCAAAAGCTGCCGACGATTACACCGGCGATCTACATTCGTCTCGCGCGCTGTTTTTATGAGGTCGACCGCAAATGGGAAGCGATCCTGGTTTATCAGGAGATTATTGATCGTTATCCCAAGGAGCCGGAGCACGAGCCGGCTCTCTTCGGACTGATTGCATCGCTGGCCGAGGTGAATCAGGCCAAGAAAGCCGAACAGCGGTGCCAGGAATATCTGCGCGACTTCAAGAACGGGCCGAACGCTGAGACAGTTGGATATCTTCTTGGCTCTGTCGCCCTGCAGGCTAACGACCCGCAAACGGCCGAAACCCATCTCGGCAGAATGTTGGAAAGCCAGCCGAAGAGCGCCTTGCGCGATCAAATGCGCTATCTGCTGGCGAACGCGAAGTTCATGGAAGGCAAGTACGACGACGCCACTTCGCAATACCGACAGTATCTGAACGATTTCCCGAAGGGCCAGAATGTCGAAGACGTAAAATACCGCCTCGCCTTGAGCGCGCTCTTCGCCGGGAAATATCAGGGCGCGATGGATCTGCTCAATGACTACCTGAAGAATTATTCGAACGGCCAATATGTCAGCGACGCGAAGTATCGCCTGGCTGTGTGCAAGTATGCGGCCACAAATCCCACGATGTATGACGAGGTCATCAAGGATTGCCAGGCATGGGAGCGGGAATTTCCGAAGAACCAGCAGTTAGGCGAAGTTCTGGCTCTTTTGGCCGACGCGGAGGCGGCCAGCGGCCACGATAGCGATGCCGTTCCGGTTTACATTCGTTCTTATAAACTCGCTGCGACCGACGAGGTCATGAACTACTCGCTCTTTGCCGCCAGCAAGCTTCTGCAGAAAAAAGGTGATTGGGAAAAGATCGGCGAATTATTCACCGGTTTCCTGGAAGACAAACCCGACAGCCCCACGGTCATCTCGGCTCTCTACTGGATCGGCAAAGCCAAGGCGCATGAAGGAAAAATGGATGAGGCCAAGAAGATCACGGCCGACACGATCAAAAAGTACATCGGCCAGCCAGACCGTGAAGCGCTGGAGCTGCTGCTCACTCAACTCGCGCAGATGTGCGTGAAAAAGAAAAAGCCGGTGGAGGCGGAAGTGACCGCAACACCTGCCGCCGCGGTTGCGAACATCTCTCCAGCGCCGGTGCTTTCGCCTTCCCCTGCGATCGTGGCCCAGGCGCAGCCGACACCGACTCCTGAAACAGACCCGGGTGCTGAACTCGACGCCCTCCTCGGTTCCTCGGAAAACGATCAGAACGGAACCGCGCGCGCCCGTGTGATTTATGCGAAGGCAGAATTGGCGCGGCTGCGACGGCAACCCGCTGAAGAAGAGCGCGACATTGCCAAAATCGCGGAATTCAAACCTGAGGATCTCAGTCCCGTTCTTCTCGGGCGTGCAGGCGACTATTTGTTAGGCAAAGGAAAGCTGGACCAGGCAAAACCGTTTTATGACAGCTTGATGACGGACTATCCAAAGAGCGATTACCTCGATTACGCCTTCAACGGGCTGGGCGAGATCGCGTTTCAGAAAAAGGATCTCCAGATGGCGTTGCGCGATTTCACGGATGGGACGACCAAGATTGCGGCTTCGCAAAAGATGAAAGAGCTGACCGTCGGCCAGGCCAAGACGCTTCTGGCCTTGAATCGATTGGATGAAGCGAAAAAGGTTTTTGAACAAGTGGCCTCGGTGCGCGAGTGGCGCGGCGAATCGACCGCCTATAGCGTCTATTCGTTAGGTGAAATTGAAGGCAAGCGCCAGCACTGGGCCGAGGCCAACGCCTATTACCAGCGAGTCTACGTCGGTTATCAAAAATTTCTGCCCTGGGTCGCGAAAGCCTACATCCGCAGCGGCGAGTGCTTTGAGAAATTGAACAAGCAGCAGGAAGCGGCGAACACCTATCGCGAACTTTTGCGAAACGAGAAACTGGCGGCGTTCAGCGAAACCGAAGAAGCCAAAAAACGTCTCGCCGCATTGGGGCAACAAGGATGAAAGCGACTTTCGAATCTCGAACCTCGAATGACAACGCGACGAGTCGTCGCCTGGTCATGCTCTTGATCATGCTCCTGACTATGCTCCGGCTCCCATCGTCCTTTGCCCAGACCATCACCCTGAAAACCGGCCAGAAGGTCGACACTCTCGGACTTCGCCGCGATGGCGCCATGGTTATGGGCAAGGTCCAGGTCGGAAGCGGCGAAGGCGAAATCGGCTATAATGTCGTGCAGATCGCAAACATCGCTTTCCCGGAGCCGCGAGGAATCAAGGCTGCGTCCGAGTTCCTGGCGCAGGATCAGCCTCAAAAAGCACTGGCAGAAATTGAACCGGTGATTGCCTATTATGACGGGTTTCGCGAAGTACCCGGAACCTGGTGGCCGCAGGCAGCCTTGATCAAAGTCTCGGCCCTGACCTCGTTGAAGCGCGACAAGGAAGCAGAGTTACTTGCGCAAACGATTGAGAAATCGTCGACCGATCCCGATACCGCCCGGCTGGTTCGCGTCAATCTTTCAACCGGCATGATCCGTCGTGGTGAATTTGAAAAAGCGATCGAGTATTGCGATAGCGCGATCAAGGATAGCACCGATCCTCACGTCCTGGGCGAAGCCTGGCTGCACAAAGGCGATGCGTATGCCGGAATGAAACAATGGGATGACGCGCTCCTGGCCTATCTCCACATCCCGGTTTTTTATAGCGACGAGACCGCGCTTGTTCCACCTGCCCTGCTCGGTTCGGCGCGCGCGTATCGCCGAATCGACGATCCCACGCGCGCGAAGAAGGCCTTCACTGATTTGATCTCTTCATATCCCAAGTCGCCGGAAGCGACTTTGGCCGCAAATGAATTGCGCAAACTTCAAACACCCTAACGACCCCGATCTATGAAACTAAAAACCTATTATCTGGCCCTGCTGCTTTTGTTGACTGCGTGCCTCGGCGCCTTGCCCGCCATGGCGCAATCGCCGTCACCGAATGGGCCGGCCGAAAACACGCGCGGAAAAACCTTGTGGGAAAAGATTGTCGAAGGCGGCTGGGTCATGGTGCCGATCGGCCTTTGCTCCATCGCCACGCTCTATCTGATTGGCGATGGCGTCATCCGCACGTCGCCGAAGAAGGTTGCGCCCCCCGACCAGGAGCAACAACTCAAGGAGCTCTTCCGTCACGGCGACTACGTGGGCGCTTTCAAGTTCGCCAAAGAGAATCCTTCGCCGCTCAATAACGTCATGCGTGTCGGGATCAGCCTTCTCGGTGAAGGAAAGGAAGTGGCTGAAGAAGGAATGGTCGGGGAGTTGTCGAAAGAGAATTCTGCCATGCAAACCTATATCAGCTACCTGTCAGTCATCGGTGTTTGCGCTCCGATGATTGGTCTCCTCGGCACAGTCACCGGAATGATTAAAGCTTTCGAGAAACTCGGTGCCGCTGGTATCGGCGACCCTTCGGGCTTATCGGCGGCCATCGGCGAAGTGCTCGTGGCCACCGCCAGCGGTCTGATCATCGCCATTCCGGCTTTCGGCGCTTTCTATTTCCTGCGTAATCGTGCGGCGGCGTCGCTGCACAAGATCCAGGACATCATCAACAGCCTGTTCCGCAAGATGCCCTACGATTCGCTCGTCGGCGTTCACCTGGGCGACGATGAGCTTTACGCGGCTATCCCCAACTGGCTCGTGCAGCCGTCCGGATCAGGCCAGACGGGCAAGATCATGACCGAACCTTCACGCTGAAGGGCATGTCGAACCACGAATGTTGAAACTCGAAGAAGTGGCGAATTGCAAAATGACAAATTGTGATCGAGTGCCGGTGCCTCATTCAGATTTTACCGTCGTTTTGAAATTCGGAATTCGGAATTCGGAATTTTCCTAAGATATGGCATCGGGAGCTGGCGGAGCTGAATCGGGTGAACCTGAATTCCAGGTTGCGCCCATGATCGACGTGTTGCTGACGATCCTCGTTTTCTTCATGACCATCACTTCCGCGCAGGTGCTGAAGGTCGATAAGACGATCAATCTGCCGATCGCGAAAGACGCCCAGAAGAAGGATAACTCGCGCGCCGAAACCGTCGTGAATGTTCGCTGGAAAGACAAGAAGGCCGGCTTCGTCTTTGACGACAAGGTTTACAACAATCCGAACGACATGGTTGAGCCGCTGAAGGTCGCCAGGACCACGGGCGAGAAAAAGGTGACGGGAACCGCGAACCCGACGTTTCGCGCCGTGATCCGCGGCGACCGCGACGTTCCGGCGATTTACGTCTCGCAGGCGATGAATGCCTGCGCCGAAGCGGGCATCACGGACATCTCCTTTTCAGCGGTGAACAAGGATTAAGTAGGACATGCGACTCGAACAAAATCTCAACGAAGGCAGCTTCGGATTCCAGATCGCGCCGATGATCGACGTCGTTTTCGTGATCATGCTTTTTTTCATGGTCATGGCCGGCGCGGTGAAAATTGAGAACGAACTGAACACGCAGCTCCCCGGGACCGCGGCCACCTCCAACAGCACCGACTTCGTTGACGAACAGATCATCACCATTTCCGACACCGGCGAAGTGAGCTTGAACGATGAGCCGTTCGACTCGCCCAAGAGCACCGATCTGCCGCAGCTGAAAGCAACCCTGATGCGCCTCAAACAAAATGCCGACGCCGCCAAAACTCCGGCTGTCGTGACCATTATCAGTGATGAGCAGGCAAAGTACAGCCGCACCATCGACGTCCTCGACGCTCTTGCCGTCGCCAAGATCGATAATGTGACCTTTACCGTGAGCGAAGAAGAATGAGCGACCAGACCTCATCCGCCATTGCGAAAAGGCGGACATGGATGAGCCGGATTGCGAGCAGCCGATTCCTCGCGATCAGCGTGGCGGCGCACGTTCTCTTCTTCGCGGTCGCGGCCTATGTGGTGGTCTCGCGCTATCAGGCAGCCCGAAAACTGACATTCAAAGGTGGGCCACCCTCGCCGAATCCGTCGTCACGGGCGCTCGAGCACAAGGTTCAGCTGGCCAAAAAACAGAGCAGCATGAGCGCGCCCTCGATGGCTAAACGAATTGTAAGCACCGGTCTTTCGAAGGTTTCGCTGCCGGAGATGCCGGCGATGCCGAAGCTTGGAGCGCCTCCCGTGAAGATGGCGGGTGCCGGCGGCGTTGATGTCAGTTTCAATCCGGGTGGTGCCGCGACCAGCAGTGGCAGCGGTGCCGGGGGCGCGGCTGTTCCCTTCTTCGGATTTCATGAGGCCAAGGGCGGCGGGGCGCTCACCGGTCATTTCTACGATCTCAAGCAGTTTAAGAACGGGACGCCCTCCAAGCTTGAAGAGAAGGATTACCCTAACGAATTAAAGAAGTTCGTGAACAGCGGCTGGAATCCCGCGAACCTGGAGCGTTTTTTTGTCGGTCCGAACCCGCTCTACACCACGCAGATTTATATCCCCAGCATCGACGCAAATCAGGGGCCGCTGGCCTTCGGACTCGGCGGCCGTGTTCAGCCGAAGATGTGGGTCGTGCATTATCATGGGAACGTTGTTCCAACAGAGAGCGGAACGTTTCATTTTGTTGGTGTCGGCGATGATGTGCTGGTTGTGCGATTCAACGGACGCGTGGTTCTGGATGCCGGGTTCTGCAGCCTGACCGATCATCAGCCCTCCACCTTTTACGCGAGCGCGGGGTTGCAACTCGATCCGAAGATGGGTTTCTATAAAGGGCTCGGCAAAGGCGATCCCGTCCAGGTCACCGGGGGCCAAAGTTATCCGATCGACATCCTCATCGGCGAATGGCCCGGCGGACAATTCAAGGTTTTCCTGATGCTCGAAAAAGAGGGCGTGTCCTACGAGAAGGACGCCAAAGGAAATCCGATCCTGCCAATCTTCAAACTGGCTGAGAGCACCGTGGCTCATCCAACGAGCGAAGCCCCAGTCTTCGCAAAAGTCGGCCCGGTCTGGAAAGCCGAGAAAGCGAAGGAAAACTAGGGAATTTCAAATTGCTGATTTCAAATTTCAAATGGCTGAAGCGGATCGTAATTACAGCGCTCTACCGTCTTTCATTTGCAATTTGAGACGGTAAATCTGCGATTCCTTATCTCCACCCTGGATCGCTGAACCTCGGATCCCGGTAACGCGGGTCATAGACCGGTTCGTTAGGTCGCTGGAACCACGGCGGCTGGGCAAACGGTTGCGGTCCGTAGCGGCGAGACCCGTTAGCGCGCGGCGTGTGCCCGAAGACGGTCACCGGTGTTCCCACCTCGACGGCATCGAAGAAGGCAGTCGCCATCCGTTCCGGCATGCGCACGCAGCCGTGCGACGCCGCGTAACCCGGCAGATATCCCGCGTGCATCCCGTCGGCACCGTGGAAACGCATGAAGTAACGCATCGGCGCCGGAACAAATTTTCCGCCCGGCGGCACCTTCATGTCCACGTCCGCATCCTGGACGGTGGTGGAGCCGCTCGCATCGACGATCTGTCCGTAAATGCTGGAGAAGTGGTTCTTTTCCTTCTCGATAACCTTGAACGACCCGGTCTCGGTGAGATGCCCATAACGCCCGGACGAGATTGGGCTTTCGAGCAGAAGGCGATGTCCGCGAATAAGATATGCTCGCTGCTGCATGAGATCGATCTCCACGCGTGTGTCCGTTTGAGCGACGACCGAGCTAACAAACGCGGTGAAGAAAATGAACCCCCAAAACCCTTTCACAAATGGTTGAACCCTCGCCCAACGAAAAAGTCGCACGCGACCCTGGCCGAGAGGAACTAGACAGGATTTAGAGGATTCACAGGATTGAAACGAATCGCCTCCGGAATCCGTAAATCTTGTTAATCCGGTCTAGGACTCTTCAGACCGCGATGGGCGCCTTGATCGACGGGTGCGGATCGTAATTGAGCAGCTGAAAATCTTCGAAACGAAAATCCTCGATATTTTTCACCGCCGGATTCAATCGCATCGTAGGCAGTGGCCGGCATTCCCGTGCGAGCTGTTCGCGCGCCTGGTCGATATGATTCAGGTAAAGATGCAGATCGCCGAAAGTGTGAACGAACTCGCCCGGCCGCAGTCCGCAAACCTGCGCCATCATCAGAGTGAGGAGCGCATACGATGCGATATTGAACGGCACGCCGAGAAAAAGATCCGCGCTCCGCTGGTAAAGCTGACAGCTCAGTTCGCCGTCGTTCACGTAAAACTGAAAGAGCACATGGCAAGGGGGCAGCGCCATTTGTTCGATCTCGCTCGGGTTCCACGCGCTCACGAGCAGACGTCGGCTGTGCGGATTGGTTTTGATCTGATTGATGACGGTCTTGATCTGGTCAACGTCGACCCCATTCGCACCATGCCAGTCGCGCCATTGGGCGCCATAGACCCGGCCGAGATCGCCGTTTTCGTCGGCCCATTCATCCCAGATGCTGACCCCGTGCTCGTTCAGGTAGCGCGTGTTGGTGTCGCCGCGCAAAAACCACAGCAGCTCGTAAATGATCGACTTGAGATGAAGCTTCTTCGTCGTTAGGGCAGGAAAGCTTTCGCGAAGATCAAAGCGCGCCTGCGCGCCGAACACCGAGATGGTGCCGACGCCTGTTCGGTCGGCGCGCTCGTTCCCATTCTCCAGAACAAACCGAAGAAGGTCGTGATATTCGCGCACGCGAAAACGTACTGCGAACCGTCGCGCGCGAAAACAAAAACTTTTTAGCCAGATTTAAAAGGAGTGCTCTTGCCGGTGTTGTAGCTGCCGCCGTCTCTGGCGGCAGGCACGGGCCGGTCTTGTTAGGAGCTAATCCGTTTTTTTTAACTCAGTTTCGAGCTCACGCTTACGTTCATTCAATGTCTGCAAGCGCAGTTGCCAGCGATGCAGCTGAATGCTGAGTTGATTGATGTAGGTCGTAATCTCGGTGCGCTGCGATTCGTTTTCGCGCAGCTGCCTGCGGATATCGGCCACGCGGCTTTCTTCCCCGGCGGGTTTCTCCGATCGCTCCGGAATACGTGGGACAGGCGTCGGTTTACCGCAACGCTGACAGTCCAGCGTCATTCCTTGGGCAGCGGCGTCCACCACCAGTGCGGAAGAGCAATGAACGCATGCGAAGGTGATGTCGGTGTGCTCCGTTGTCGGCGGGGTTGCGGTTTCCATGAGTCCCAAATTTAGAGCACGAGACATACCCGTTTTATCCGCATTAAGGGGGATAAATGGTCGTTGAAATCGTTGAAGCGTTACAACGGGACGACATGTTGGAGTCGGCCCGATCCCGGGGCCGTTCTGCTGGGCCGGGGAACGGTTAAGCCAAGGGTGACCGGGCGAGGTCGTCACGGCTCCGAAACGTCACGGTCTGTCACACACTCAGGACGTCGAGAGTGACACATCGTCCCTATTGAAAAGAGCGTCTATATAGCTAAATAGCTCATTAGTAGCGCCTTATATCGAGGACAGATAGCGGAACATCCCCTGCTCAGCATTGTGACGGAGGATTTTAACCAAATGGCAAAAGTTTTAGGTATCGACTTAGGCACCACCAATTCCTGCATGGCCGTGATGGAGGGTGGTGACCCGGTAGTTTTAGAGAACAGCGAAGGGGCGAGAACGACCCCTTCCGTTGTCGCATTTACAAAGAATGGCGAGCGGCTCGTAGGCCAGGCCGCCAAACGCCAGGCAGTGACCAACCCTGCGAATACCGTTTTTTCAATCAAGCGCTTCATGGGACGCAAGTTCGATGAGGTCCACGAAGAGGAACATCGCGTTCCCTACAAGATCGTGAAAGCCGCTAATGGCGACGCGCACGTGCAGGTCGAAGTCAGCGGCGAACGCAAAACGTTTTCGCCGCCCGAAATTTCGGCGATGATTCTGGCAAAATTGAAAGCCGACGCGGAAGCGAAGCTCGGCGAGAAGATCACGCAGGCGGTCATCACTGTCCCGGCGTATTTCAACGACTCGCAGCGCAACGCGACCAAGGACGCCGGCAAGATCGCCGGTCTCGAAGTCCTGCGAATCATCAATGAGCCGACCGCGGCCTCGTTAGCCTACGGGCTCGATAAGAAGAAGGATGAGAAGATCGCGGTTTACGACCTCGGTGGCGGCACCTTCGATATTTCGGTTCTCGAAATCGGCGACGGCGTTTTCGAAGTCAAAGCGACCAATGGCGACACCCACCTCGGCGGTGACGACTGGGATGCGCGCATCATGGATTGGATCGTTAACGAATTTAAGAAAGACAGCGGCATCGACCTGAGCAAGCAGCCGGATGCGGTTCAACGCATTAAGGAAGAGGCGGAAAAGGCGAAGATCGCGCTCTCCTCGACCCAGGAATACGAAATCAATCTGCCCTTCGTGACGGCGGACGCGAGCGGCCCGAAACATATTCAGAAGAAACTGACCCGGGCGAAACTCGAGCAGCTTTGCGACGATCTCTTTCAGCGCACGATCAAGCCGGTGAAGGATTGCCTTTCCGACGCGAAATTGAGCGAGAAAGAAATCAACGAGCTCGTGCTCGTAGGCGGCATGACCCGCATGCCGAAAGTTGTTGAGACAGCTCGACAACTCATCGGCAAGGAACCGCATAAGGGCGTGAACCCGGATGAAGTCGTCGCGATTGGCGCCGGCATCCAGGGTGGCGTGCTCAAGGGCGACGTCAAAGACGTCCTCCTCTTAGACGTGACTCCGCTCACGCTGGCGATTGAAACCGCCGGAGGAGTGGCCACGCCGATGATCCCGCGCAACACCACCATCCCAACCCGCAAGTCGCAGATCTTTTCGACCTACAGCGATAATCAGCCGGGCGTGGAGATCAAAGTGTTGCAGGGCGAACGCCCGCTGTCGCGCGATAACAAAAATCTTGGGACATTCCATCTCGATGGCATCCCGCCCGCGCCCCGCGGCGTTCCGCAGATCGAAGTGACCTTCGACATCGACGCCAACGGCATTCTGCATGTCTCGGCCAAGGATCTCGGCACTGGCAAGGAACAGAAAATTTCCATCACCGGCAGCTCAGGTCTTTCGAAAGAAGAGATCGAGAAGATGCAGCGCGAAGCGGAATCACATGCCGAAGAGGACAAGAAGGCGAAGGAAGGCATCGAGATCAAGAACAATGCTGACATGCTTGCGTATCAGAGCGAGAAGCAGCTCAAGGATCTGGGCGACAAGGTTCCGGCTGACAAAAAGAAATCGGTCGAAGAGGCGATTGCCAAAGTGCGCGAAGCCCTTAACGGCAGCGACACCGATGCGATCAAAAAGGCCTACGACGATCTGCAGAACAAGTTCCAGGACGTAAGCGCGGAGCTTTACAAGCAGGCTTCAGCGAGTGCCGGCCCACAAGCTGGTGGTCCACAACCTGGTCCCGGTGCGCAACCGCGCGGAGGTGAAGGCCAGTCGGGCTCGGACCAGAGCGCTGGCGCACGTGGTGGTGCCAAAGATGACGTGGTCGACGCGGAGTTCGAAGTCGTCGACGAGGATAAGAAGAAGTAGCTCCGTAACACGAAGAATCGAAGACCGTGAATCGAAGCATCGAATCAACACAGATGGTGGCGCGCGAGTCCCTTCCGGGGAGCGCACGCGCCTCGCGTGCTGGTGATGGCGCCTCGCCATCACGGACTTTGACCAGATATTTTGGAGTTAAAGATTCCTGCGACGAAGGCGCCGCAGGTGACACGCGAGGGCGCGTGTGCTCCCCAGAATAACCAAGCAACAAATTTGCTGGCGACGTTCGCCCCCACGGAAGATCGCTGGCTCAACCCAAAACAAAGAAAAAAGAAAATATGGCAAACGTTAACGTAAGACCTCTCGGCGACCGGGTGCTGGTGCAGCCGCTCGAAGAGCAGGAAGTAAAAAAGGGCGGGATCATCATTCCTGATACCGCGAAAGAGAAACCGCAAGAGGGCAAAGTTGTCGCTCTCGGGACGGGCAAAGTAGACGACAACGGCAAGAAGGTGGAGTTCACCGTCAAGAAAGGCGACAAAGTGCTGATCTCGAAATACGGCGGCACCGAAATCAAAATCGACGGCGACAGCTTCCTGATCATGCGCGAGGACGACATCCTCGGCATCATTGGTTAGGCCCCGTTTAACCATTCAAACTGTTCAACCATTTAACTTAGAAAAAACACATGGCAGCTAAACAATTACAATTCGATGAAAACGCGCGGCATGCATTGCTTCGCGGTGTCGAGAAACTGGCGCGAGCCGTCAAAGCGACCCTCGGACCGAGCGGACGCAATGTCATTCTCGACAAGAAATTCGGCAGCCCGACGATCACCAAGGACGGCGTGACCGTGGCGAAAGAGATCGAGCTCGAAGATCCGTATGAAAATATGGGCGCACAGCTCGTTCGCGAAGTCGCTTCCAAGACTTCCGACATTGCCGGCGACGGCACCACGACCGCAACGGTCCTGGCGGAATCGATCTACAAGGAAGGTCTGCGCAACGTCACCGCGGGTGCGAACCCGACCTCACTGCAGCGCGGCATCAACAAGGCCGTCGAAGCGATCGTGAAAGAACTCGAGAAGATCTCGAGGAAAGTCAGCGACCGCACGGAGATCGCGCAGGTCGCGACCGTTTCGGCTAACTGGGACACGACGATCGGCGAGATCATTGCCGACGCCATGGACAAGGTTGGCAAGGACGGCACGATCACAGTTGAAGAAGCGCGCTCCATCGACACCACGCTCGACGTGGTCGAGGGCATGCAGTTCGACAAGGGTTATCTCTCGCCTTACTTCGTGACCAACGCGGAAGCGATGGAAGCCGTTCTCGATAACGCTTACATCCTCATCCACGAGAAGAAAATCTCGAGCCTGAAAGACATGCTTCCGTTGCTTGAAAAAGTGGCGAAGGCCGGTCGTCCGCTCCTCATCATCGCTGAAGATGTTGAAGGCGAAGCGCTCGCGACTCTGGTGGTGAACAAACTCCGCGGCACCTTGCAGGTGGCAGCGGTCAAGGCCCCGGGTTTCGGCGATCGTCGCAAGGCGATGCTGGAAGACATCGCGGTTCTTACCGGCGGTCAGTGCATCACCGAAGATCTCGGCATCAAGTTGGAGAACATCAAACTCGACGATTTAGGGCGTGCAAAACGTGTCACTATTGACAAGGAGAACACCACTATCGTTGAGGGTGAAGGCAAAAAGAATGACATCAACGGCCGCGTCTCGCAGATCCGTCGTCAGATTGAAGAGACGACCAGCGATTACGATCGCGAGAAGCTTCAGGAACGCCTGGCCAAATTGGCCGGCGGCGTTGCTGTCGTTAACGTTGGCGCAGCCACCGAGACGGAAATGAAAGAGAAGAAGGCGCGTGTGGAAGACGCCTTGCATGCGACTCGGGCGGCGGTTGAAGAAGGCATCGTCCCTGGTGGCGGTGTTGCTCTGATCCGTGCGCAGAAAGCGCTCGATAACCTGAAACTGGAAGGCGACGAAGCCGTCGGCGTGCAGATTGTGCGTCGCGCGATTGAAGAGCCGCTCCGGACGCTGGCCGATAACGCGGGCCAGGAAGGCGCGCTTATCGTGCAGGAAGTCAAGAAGCGCAAAGGCAACGAAGGCTACAACGTGGTCACCGGCGAATACGTCGACCTCGTCAAAGCCGGCGTGGTCGATCCGACCAAGGTGACACGCAGCGCGTTGCAAAACGCCGCGTCCATCTCAGGCCTCCTGCTCACCACCGAAGCCATCATCACCGAGCTCCCGGAGAAGGAAAAGACTCCTCCAATGCCCGGCGGCGGACGGAATGGGCGGCATGGGCGGCATGGATTACTAAGCCGAACCTAAGCATAACAAATTCAGACAGCCGGACTCGCAAGGGTCCGGCTGTTTTGTTTTGCTTTTGACGTCCGCCGTCTGAGACTAGCCGGCCAATATCCTGTGTGTAGGAGCAAGTGAACGTGTAGGATTAATGGCCCGACCAGGTTGGCCAAGAGGCCGCGCCGTTAGAGGTAGAAAAAATCAAACGGGGTCATGGCTCACTAGTGTCGCCCGGCTAGATCCCAGGACCGCAGGACTCAGGCAGTTAGGCCGCTATTGTGAAAATGTGGCGGTCACAGACGTGGAGGCTGTTAGGGTGACCGTGCAAGTGCCGGTGCCGGAGCAACCACCGCCGGTCCAACCGCTGAAGGTCGAGCCAGCCGCCGCCGAGGCTGCTAACGTTACCACCGTGCCGAAATTATAACTAGCGGAACAGGTCGCGCCGCAGTTGATGCCGGCCGGATTACTCGTAACTGTGCCGGACCCATTTCCGTTTTTGTTCACGGTCAAGGTCGGCTGATTCAATTGAAAAGTAGCGGTTACAGACTTCGCTGCGTCCATCGTGACCTGGCAAGTGCCAGTGCCGCTGCAGGCCCCGCCCCACCCAGCGAAGCTCGAACCACCGCCGGCCGTCGCGGTTAACGTGATCATCGTGTTCGCGTTGAATTGCGCAGAACAAGTCGAACCACAATTGATCCCGGATGGATTGCTCGTGACGCTGCCAGAGCCATTGCCGCCGTTCGTCACGCTGAGAGTGAATTGGTTCAACGCGAAGGTCGCGATGGCTGACTTTGACGCGTTCATGGTCACCAGGCACGTCCCGGTGCCACTGCACGCTCCGCTCCAGCCGGTGAAGTTGGAAGTACTGTCGGCGGTCGCCGTTAGCGTGACCGAACTGTTCGCATCGAAATTCGCCGAACATGTCGCGCCGCAGTCGATGCCGTCCGGGCTGCTCGTTATGCCGCCGGTGCCGTTGCCGCTTGTGGTCACCGTCAGCGGCAACACAACAGCGACGCGATAGAAGGCCTGACCAAGACCGATCGCACCCGGATCGGTTATCGATGCGACACCGTTGCTAGAGGCGTTCAGGTCGTTCAGACCCGTAATGGCGTTCCACATCGCATCGGACAGATTGAGTTTGCGCTCCAACCGGTAACTCGAACCGCTCGCGGCATCGAAAGAGATAGTGACGTCGGAACCGCTGCGGGTGATGCCTGAACTTCCCAAGGCACAAAGACTACCCAACACAAAGAGGACCAACGCTCCGAGTAAATTGACTTTTCGGAGCGATGCCACGGACCGATTCAATCTTGGTTTCATCGCAAGACGTCCCCGATCGAACATTAGTAGAGTAATACCAGTTAACTGCGGGGTCACTGAAAAAAGTGACCATGGGTGGCCTGGGCGACAGTCCCTGAAACGATGGGATGTCCAGATGAAGGGTGATGTTGCTGAGGCAAGACACGGTCGCATTGCAGATCAAGATGGCCGCGATTTCGAAGCTGATCGCTGCGCGCCACTTTGAAGCAGCGGACGAGACAATCTCGTCCCTCCCAACCCATCCGCGTCAGTCGGCGTAATCCGCGGTTAAGAACTTTTCTCCTGGCCTCCTGGCTTTCGAATCTCAACTAATCTGTGCAAATCTGCGAAATCTGCGGTTATTAATCCGGCTCGCTGAAAATACCGGTCAACGCTGCTATGTTGCTCCGGGATGTTTGAGATCAAGCAGAAGGCGAAGATGACGGAGCGGGCGCTCCTGATTGGGGCGTTTACCGAGACGGCCAAGGAAGACCACGCGCAAAGTTTGCTCGAGGAACTCGAGGAGCTGGTTGCGACTCTTGGGATTCCGGTGATCGAGCGGAAGCTGGTTTTTCATCGGGAGAATCATGCGCGCTATCTGATTGGATCGGGCAAGGCGCAGGAGATCGTCGATCTGGCGAAGGAGCACGAGTGCGATGTGCTGATCTTCGACAATAACCTTTCGCCTTCGCAGCAGCGGAATTGGGAAGAACTGGCCGGCGTGACCGTGGCGGATCGGCAGGAGATCATTCTCGATATTTTTGGCGCGCGCGCCCAGACGCGCGAAGCACGGATCCAGGTCGATCTCGCCCGGATGCAATATTCGCTGCCGCGCCTAACCAGAGCGTGGAGTCACCTCGGGCAGCAGGGCGGCGGCATCGGCGCAAAGGGCGAAGGCGAAAGCCAGCTCGAACAGGACAAGCGCAAGATCCGATTGCAGATCGATCGGTTGAAACGCGAACTGACAGAGGTGCGAAGCGCTCGTGCGACCCAACGGAAAGATCGGAAACGCGCTCCGGTGCCGAACGCGGCGATCGTCGGTTACACCAATGTGGGGAAATCATCGCTGCTGCGGCGACTGACCGGCGCGGATGTTTTGATTGAGAACAAGCTCTTTGCCACGCTCGATACGACCACGCGGAAGATCGCATTGCCTAACAAACAACCCCTATTATTGACGGATACGGTTGGATTTATTCGCAACCTGCCGCACCAACTGGTCGACGCGTTCAAAGCGACGCTGGAAGAAGCAACCATGGCCGATTTCCTGATTCACGTGCTCGACGCGTCGCAGCACGAGGTCATGGAATTTTATAACACCACCATGAAGGTGCTGACCGATCTCGGCGCTGACACTCGCCAGATGTTGGTGGTCTTCAACAAGATCGACAAAGTCGCGAATGAAGATGTGCTGCCCGATTTGCGCCGGCATTTTCCGGACGCCGTTTTCGTGTCGATCCAGACCGGGGAAGGAATGGATGAGCTAATTGAGCGAATCTCGGAGTTCGTCGCCCGCGGGACGATCTCGGTGGAGCTGCGCGTGCCGGCCGCGCGGGCGGATCTATTGGCACGTTTGCATCGGGACGGGACTGTGCAGGATGTGCGTTACGAACATGATTTCACTCATGTCACCGCCACTATTCCGACGCGGTCGCTTGAAGTGTTCGCGCCGTTTCTGCCGACTGAGGATTTTACCGCCGAGAGCGCAGAGATCGCGAAGGCCTGAGGTTTTAGACAGGATTAACAGGATTTCTTGGATTTCCTGAGGCTTTAAACTGCGGATTCGGCGGATTGAGAAGGATAAGATTGAATTTGGAAACCGGAAGAACTTCGAATTGGGAAAGCAGGAAAGCAGGACAAAAGCTCATTCAATTTCGTTTCCTGCTTTCCTCAGTTCCTGATTAGATTTAGTCCTCTCCGAGATGAAGGGGCTTCATCCCAATTGGGATAACAAGCGGAAGATCGTGATCGGGATGCTGCATTTGCCCGCTTTGGCGGGCGCGCCGCTATCGCGACTCGGCCCGAAGCAGATTCGCGATTTTGTTTTGCGGGATGTCGACACGCTGGTGGACGGCGGGATCGATGGCTTGATGATGGAAAACTTTGGTGACGTGCCGTTTTATCCGGGGCGTGTGCCGGCGGCGGTGGTGGAGCAGATGACCACGATTGCCTACGCGGTGCGCGGGAAAACGAAGCTTCCGCTTGGGATTAATGTTTTAAGAAATGACGGCTTGAGCGCGCTAGCGATAGCACATGCGACTGGTGCCAATTTTATCCGGGTCAATGTGCTCGCAGGGGCGCGTGTGGCTGACCAGGGATTGATTCAAGGAATTGCGCATGATCTTTTGCGCGAACGCGCAGCACTCAAGGCGGAGGAGATCAAAATCTTTGCTGACGTCGATGTGAAACACTCGGCGCCCCTGGCGGAGCGGGTACTCGAAGATGAAGTGGACGACCTGATCGAACGCGCCCTGGCCGATGCCATTGTGGTCAGCGGCGCGGGCACAGGCAAGGCGGCCGATCCAGGCAAGGTGCGCCGCGTAAAAAAGTGCGCGGGCGCGACGCCGGTGTTTGTCGGGAGTGGAATTACCCCGGAGACGGTTAGCGAATTCATGGACGCGGCGGATGGATTTATTGTTGGAACTGCGCTGAAGAAGGATGGCGTGGCGGCTAATCCGGTTGAGCTGGAGCGCGTGAAGGCATTGATGAAAATGCTGAACAGGGGATGAATTTTGGAAGCCAGGAAACCAGAAGACATCCTGAAGTCTCAATTAGAAGGCAGGAAAATGAGAAAGGGAACAAGAGTGGGCGACGATCGGAACTGATCCCTTCCTCCTAATTCGCCTTTTGTTCCTGGATTCCTGGCTTCCAAATTAGATCGTCATTTGGGTCTCGGGTCTTTCAGCCCGCTGTCGGCCGGACGGATGCCTTTGCGGAGATCAGCCATCGCATTGATCAAGGCGTGCGCGGCGTTACGGGTCTCTTCGAAGATATCTTTGTCGTTATCGAGTTCCTCGTGGCTGGTAGCGTAAGGTTTGTAGTAACCGATGTAGCGATCGAACACAGCGGATTCGCCGGCGGGAAAAAGTTTCAGATCGGAGAGCCAATCGTGTAAGGCGCGACGGACGGAGTCGGCGCCCTCGGTATCGCCATGAACGACCACGGAGAAGGCGCGTCCGCCCAAATGTCTTGGATAATCCCAGCCTCTCAGCTCGAGTGCCTTGGCTTCTTCAGGATTTTTGCCATGTGTGCTTGTCGGATCGGGGTTACCGCCATCGGCGCAGACGAGGCGATCCATCATCAGTTTGAACGTGCTCGGGACCTGATACCAATGAACGGGCGTGATGATCATGACCCCGTGTGCTGCGACCCAGCGCGAATAGATCTCATTCATCCAATCCTGGGTCTGACCCATGTAATGGTTTGGGTAACAGCTGCACGGCCAGTGACAGAGAGGCATGGCGGTGGAGACACAGGCTTTGCAGGGATAAATGATCCGGCCGTACTCAGCTGCGAGGACACTGAGGTCGATCAGGTCGACCTCGACTCCTTCAGCGGCACCAAAAACCTCCTCAGCCGTTTTCGTTAGGCGAAACGTTTTCGACATCTCGCTTGGACAAGTCTGGTCGGTTCGCGGAGAAGCGCAGATCAAAAGGACGCGCGACGATTTTGCGGTCTCATGCTGCTTTTGCGCTGCCATGATTTTGTCACGGGCGTCGAGCCATTCGATAGAGAGCTCGTATTCGGGATCGGCAAAACCGGGCCCGGCCTTGCGGGTGCGCGGCGATTTCCGGGAATCGTCGTACGCTTCCCAGGCGACTTCGCCGATTGCTTTCAGCTCGGCTTCCTTTTTCTCGAAGGCTGGGTCGTAAAAATTCTGGCGCCAGCGCAGAAGGAATTCGTCCTTGGAAAGTCGGGTGTCGGTCTGGCCGGTGCGGACCGTTGGCACTTTCGGCGAATCTTCGGCACTCATCGGGAACACCCTCACCTCAATCCTCTCCCGAACAAGCGAGAGGAAGAGAAGAGTTCATTCCGGAGATTACACAAATTTTCGCAGATTTTCGAAGCAGAGAAGAGGGGCCTCGTTAGGAACGGACTCGGTGTTAATCTGCCAATCCTCTGATTTGCTAGTGTCGTTTTCTCTTCGCAGCAGCCGCGCCTTTCTTGCCGAGGGCGGTTCGAACCTTCTTTGGAAGATGGCTGATTGTCTTTTTCCGTTTTGCGGCTTTGGCCGCCTTCTTGATATTTCGGCGCGCGGCCGATTTTTGTTTGGAAGAAGCCATTTGAATTAGTCTCTTTCGGTTTGCTTTGCGTTTTTTGTGTTCTCGACGGTTAAAGTCAGCGGCGTTTCTTTCGGGTTGCGGCAGCTTTTTTTGCGGCGCGAGACCGGTCGGCTGCGCTTCGCTTTCGAGCGGCTTTATGAGCCTGGCGTGAAAGAGCAAGATGCGACGCGGCTGAGCGCGGCTCTTTTTTTAAGCGGCGCTCGGCGGCCTGCGATCGTTTGCGCGAGGGCTTTTTACGCGACTTGCCTTTGGCCAGATCACGCTTCGCCTGCTTGCGGATCTTTCGCGAGGTCGTGCCCTTTTTGGGCGGTGCGAGTTTCACGCCGGCGCGACGCGCCTTCGATAAGCCGATGGCGATGGCCTGTTTGGCCGATGCGGCGCCGTGTTTGCCCTCGCGGATGTGCTCCATCTCTTCGCGGACAAATTCGCCCGCCTGAGTGGAAGGCGATTTGCCTTCGCGTTTGTCTTCTCGGACGCGCTCGAGGGTTTCGGCTTCTGGCATACAAGAATAGAACGCAACTCGAAGGAGTTTCGGATGAAGTGAATTTGGGAGGAGGAAAGCCGGAACTCAGGAAAAGGACCTGTATGGCGGCGATCTTCGCCGCCATACCCTGATTCGCTCACTTATCAATATTCACGGCCCTTCGGCCACTTCCCGTCCTGCTTTCCTGGGTCTGAATTTTCCTGGATTCCTGGCTTCCTAATTCGACTTTCCGGTCGAAGCTTGACCGTGGAGGTAAGCTGACTGCTCATGGCCTTGATGAAGGATTACGTGGCGGGGCTTATGGCAGACGTGAAGGCGCGGAACCCGGCGGAACCGGAGTTTCATCAGGCCGTCCAGGAGGTTGTTGAGTCGCTCACGCTGGTCCTGGAGAAACACCCGGAATATCGGGAGCACAAAATTCTCGAGCGCATCATCGAGCCTGAGCGGGTAATCATGTTTCGGGTGCCGTGGCGCGATGACGGCGGCAATTTCCACGTGAACCGCGGATTCCGCATCCAGATGAACAGCGCCATCGGCCCGTATAAAGGCGGGTTGCGATTTCATCCGAGCGTGAATCTTGGGATCCTGAAATTTCTCGCCTTCGAGCAGGTTTTCAAAAACGCCCTAACCACTCTGCCGATGGGGGGCGGCAAGGGCGGCGCGGATTTCGATCCGAAAGGAAAGAGCGATTTCGAGATTATGCGCTTTTGCCAGGCGTTCATGTCGGAGTTGTTCCGCCACATTGGACCCGATACCGATATTCCGGCGGGCGACATTGGTGTGGGCGCGCGCGAGATCGGGTTCATGTTTGGGATGTACAAACGGCTCCGGAACGAGTTCACCGGGGTCATGACCGGCAAAGGGCTGACCTGGGGCGGATCGGTTATTCGCCCCGAAGCCACCGGCTACGGGGCGGTTTATTTCGCGGACGAGATGTTAAAGACGCGAAAGGAAGATTTGAAAGGCAAAGTCTGCCTCGTGTCCGGCAGCGGTAACGTGGCGCAATACACAGTCGAGAAACTCATCTCGTTAGGGTCAAAGGCGGTAACGCTCTCCGATTCGACCGGCTACATTTTTGACGATGAAGGAATCACGCGCGAGAAGCTCGCCTTTGTCATGGAACTGAAAAATGTCCGGCGGGGCCGGATCTCGGAGTACGCCGACAAGTTCAAGGGCGCGGTCTACACGGCGGTCGATCCCAAGCTCGATCATAACCCGCTCTGGGATCACAAGGCGCAGTGCGCCTTCCCGAGCGCGACCCAGAACGAGATCAATGGGGAGGATGCCGCCAATCTGCTGAAGAACGGCGTCTACGTGGTGTCGGAAGGAGCGAACATGCCGACCACGATCGAAGGGATCAACCAATTCCTCGAGGCTGGGATTCTGTTCGGACCGGGCAAGGCGGCGAACGCCGGCGGTGTCGCGACCTCAGGGCTGGAGATGGCGCAGAACAGCATGCGAATCTCCTGGACTCGCGAGGAAGTGGATAATCGTCTCTATAATATAATGAAGACGATTCACGGCGTCTGTTATCGGACGGCGGAGAAATACGGGACGCCGGGGAACTACGTGAATGGGGCAAACATTGCCGGCTTCCTGAAAGTGGCCAACGCCATGATGGACCAGGGGCTGGTCTAAAATTTCGGATTTCGAATTTCGGATTTCGAATTTCGGGATTACCGTCCCGCCCTATGCGTTACGTGATGATTCTTTGTTTGTTGGTCGCGGTCTCGATTCTCCCGGTTCAGGCGGCTCCGCCGTCGGAGGGTTCGGTGGAGGAAATGCTTAAGTGCCTCCAGGTCGACAAGTTACTCACCCAGGCTCTCGCCCAGATGACTGATGGGATGAACAAGGCCATGGAGCAAAAACTGCAGGCCACCATTGGGACTCGCGAACTGACTCCGGGGCAGAAGGCGGCCATCGACAAGTTCCGCAAGAAGTTCTCCCAAACGATCCAGGACGACCTTTCCCCAGGAAAGGTCCGCGCCATCTATGTGCAGTGTTACAAGGAAACGTTTTCGCAGGACGAAGTCGATGGGATCATCGGGTTTTACAAGTCGCCCGCCGGCCAGGCGGTTTCCGAGAAGTATCCGCAGGTCATGCAGAAAGCGCAGACGATGATGCAGGCGAGGATGGGTCCGATGTCGACCAAAGTGCAGGCGGCGATGGACGATATGATTAAGGAGCTGGAAAACAGTGACAAGGCGCTGGCCCCGAAGAAGCCGTAGTGAGTCAGTTTCCCAGGAGCCCTAACGAAGCGGTGGCCGGGATGCGATATTTCGGTCGCATGCTCGATAAACTCCGGATGCATGAACGCGGTGAGCTTTCGGAGGAATATCATCGGAACATGGGACGCGCACGGGCGGCAGATGGTGTTTGCCTGAATTTTCTGCGGATTAATTACGACGACCTGAAAGAGCGCGTTCGCGAGGGTGGCAGCGACGAAGAGATCTTGGAGTGGTGCTATCAGAAAGGCCGCCGACTGAACGAGGGCGACCTGATTGTGTGGAACAACTTCATCTCCAAGCACGGCTGGAACGATTTCGCCACGCCGGTGTTCGAGCGGTTGAAGAAGGAAGCGGGCCTGGCCGAGCGGGAAGATATCAAGACGATCAGTGACGTGATTGATTTCGAAGAAGGCCGGCGCGGGTAAGGCAGACAGAGATCAGCGCCAAAGTCGCAAGTCAGCAATGCCGGCGGCCATCTTGAGCCGCCATTTTTGGTCGGCGGCGAGGAATCGCCGCCCTGCACAATCGTCGGTTTGTCATCGGGCAGTTTGCTGGCAAGATCGGAGAATGCGCATGATTCGCTTTCCTTTGCTGATCGCTGTGTGCGGGTCTGTCATGGCAGCTGAGCCTCCCAAGCCTGAAGCGAGCGCCTCTGCGAGCGCGTCGCCCACGGCGACGCCAGAAGTTTTCTCGACGCAGACTCTGGCCGATCTCAAAAGACTTCGAGATGCCGCCCTCAAAAGCGATTACGCCTATCGGCAGGTCGCGCACCTGGCGAATAACATTGGACAGCGTTTGAGTGGTTCGGCGCAGGCCGCGCAGGCGGTCACTTATGTGGCCGATGAATTGAAGAAGATCGGCTGCGAAGTTCATCTCGAAAAAGTGATGGTGCCGCATTGGGTACGTGGCGAAGAAACCGCCGCGCTGACGGAGTATCCGGGGCAGGCACCAAACACGACGCAAAGAGTTGTTCTCTGTGCGCTCGGTGGGAGCGTAGCCACGCCTCCGGATGGCCTAACGACAGAAGTCGTCGCGGTGCGCAATTTTGATGAGTTGAAATCGCTGCCTGCGGAAAAGATCAAAGGCAGGATCGTGCTCTTCAATTACCATTTCGATGAAGAAATGGCGATGGATGGCCGCGCGGGCGAAGCTTACAGCGAAGGCGTTCAGTATCGGGCCGATGGACCGGTGGCGGCGGCCAAACTGGGAGCAGTCGCCTGCCTGATTCGGTCTGTGGGCGGGGCCGACTACCGGCTCCCGCACACCGGGATGACAAAGTATGCTGGCGACATCCCAAAGATCCCGGCGGCAGCTCTGGCGGCGGAAGACGCGGAGATGATTGCCGACCTCGTGCAGCAAGGCGCGGTGAAGATGAAGCTTGTGCTCACACCCCAAACGTTGCCCGACGCGGAAAGTTTTAACGTCATCGGAGATATGAAAGGGAGCGAGCATCCGGAACAGATTGTTATTGTGTCGGGACATCTCGATTCATGGGACCTGGGGCGCGGTGCGATTGACGACGGCGCCGGGGTGGCTGTCTCGATGGAAGCGGTTAACCTTGTGAGGCAGCTTGGATTTCATCCGAAGCGAACCATTCGCGTGATTGCCTGGATGAATGAAGAAAACGGAAGTGCCGGATCAAAGGCTTACGCGATTGATTATGCGAAGGAGATGCCTAACCATTTCGCGGTCATGGAAACCGACAACGGCGCGGGGCATCCGACAGGATTGAACATCAAATGGAATCCGGAGCTGAAACCGATGTTGAAACCGGTGGCGGCGATCCTTCAGGAATGCGGAGCGGGAATGCTGACTTTTTCGGAGCATTGCGGCGCCGACATTGAACCAATGGAGAAAATAGGGGTGCCCTCGTTCAGCCCGATCCAGGACAGCCGTTTTTATTTCAACTATCATCACACGGCGGCCGACACGCTGGACAAGATAGTTCCGAAGGAACTGGCGGAAAATTCTGCGGTTGTGGCGGTGGCGGCATATGCGTTTGCCAACAGCGAGCGGCCGCTTCCGTGGGCGGCAGCGGAGAAGTAGACGCAGACACTCTCGAAGACCGGGACAAAGGCGTTCCCGGCGCCACTTTACCCGCCGCGCAGGTTGGGTAGCTTTTTCGCCCCAATGGCGCTGACAGAAGAGGAGATCAAGCAGGCACTCGGCAAAGTGCATTATCCCGGATTTTCGCGGGACATCGTGTCGTTTGGCCTCGTCAAAGGGGTCCAGATCGATGGCGGTGAAGTGCGTGTGCAAATCGCGTTGGCTACGAACGACCCATCAATTCCGGCGACGATTAAGCGTGATGCCGAATCGGTGCTTGCAGGTCTTGCCGGTGTTAAGAGCGCAAAGGTCCTGATTGATATTCATGCGCCGCCCGCGGGCGCCGGCGCAGCGATCGGGCCGAGCCGCATTCCCGGCGTGAAACAGGTCATCGCTATCGCGAGCGGTAAAGGTGGCGTCGGCAAATCAACCGTGGCGGCAAACCTGGCAATCGCGCTGCAGAAGACCCGAAGCCGTGTCGGACTCTGTGATTGCGACATTTACGGACCAAGCATTGCCATGATGTTTGGCTCGCGGGAGCGTCCGTTGGCGACGGAGGAAAACCGAATCGTCCCGATCGAGCAATACGATCTCAAACTGATGTCGATGGGTTTTTTGCTGGACGACGCTTCGCCGGCGATTTTGCGCGGACCGATGGTGACCCGTTACACGCAACAATTTTTGCGACAGGTTGAGTGGGGCGAACTCGATTACCTGGTGCTCGATCTGCCGCCGGGTACGGGCGACATTCAACTGACAATTGTGCAAACGGTCGCGCTGGCCGGCGCGATCATCGTCACGACGCCACAGGAAGTGGCCCTGATCGATGCGCGCAAAGCGGCCGCGATGTTTGAAAAGGTGAACGTGCCGGTCCTGGGGCTGATCGAGAACATGAGTTACTTCGTTTGCCCTAACGACGGAGAAAGGTTCGATATTTTCGGGAGTGGAGGCGGCGAAAGGGAAGCGAAACGGCTGAGGGTTCCACTGCTTGGCCAGATTCCTATCGACATCGCCCTGCGCGAGTCGGGTGATCGGGGAATGCCGATTGTGGCCGAGAAGGAAAACTCACCGGTGACGGCGGAGTTTTTGCGGATCGCGAAAGAGTTGCGCGAGAAGCTGGAATAAAGGCCTACCGATGGCGGAGTCCAAGGTCCTCGGATGAGAGACGGTGGCGATCGTGCTCTTTCGGCGGCGGTGTGGGAATGGGGGCCTCCGGTTCCCTGGGATTTCGGTCGGAGAGCACGAGTTTTTTCTCACGTGCCGGGCGCATTTCGTGATGCCCGCCGTAATCGCAGTTATCGCACCAGTGGCGAGCCGCACTCGGCAATCGTTTGCGCATACCGCAACGATCGCAGATGAACAGCTCCTTTTTCATCAGTGCCATGACATACAGATGAGCGATCCCTACGAAATTGCAATACGCAAAAACCCCCGCCGACTTTCGCCAGCGGGGGTTTTGTCGAACTATGTTGTTAGCCCTGCGCCAACACTCACCTTGCCCGCGGCTCTAAGCCGCTGCCGGACAAGTGCTGAACGTTGGTTTAAGCTACTGCGCCAGCACTTGGGACGAATGCTGAGCGCGGAAGAGCCAATTACTTGTGGCTCTTTTGACAGCAGGCCTGCTGCTTGGCGCAGCATTTCCCGCCATTGCAGCATGACTTGTTATTCTGCTTGTCAGCGCTTTGGACGCTGGACAAGCCTAACGAAGCTGCCGCCACGGTTAGTATTAGTAGATATTTCATAAACCCTTTCTTTAGGAATTCAGTTTGTTCTCCGCGCTGATCTTACATCGCCATGACTCACCCTCTTCGGGACCCATGCTGAACGACAAAAACGCGCGCGGCCTGCGCAATTCACTCAGGCGGAGCGCGGTGGGGGATAAGGCGGCCGGGCCGGCCGCGTCGAAGGCTTGAAATCTTCCAGCTTTACGGTTTCACCAATGCCGTCATCGAAAACGAAAGCCACTGACGCGAAATCGATCAGAGTCAGAGTCAATAGGCAGGAAGCGCAACACTGGGTCGCTTCGGCCGGTTTGAGGGGGCATCGGCGCGACATCATGGCGCAAGTTACCTTCTCGCCAGTCGTCATCTGGCAGCAGGAGGTTTCCGCGGGTTTGCCAGACGTCTGGGCAGCGACGCGTTGGACGGGAGCGAGAAGGAAAAGCCCCAGTAGAGCGCTGAGTGCCAGGCGGCGGACTTGCATGCTCACAGGGTGATGGTAGCGAATTGGGGCGGGGTCACAAGCCCGCTGAGATGCGCGACGGGGGAGTTCCCCCGCAACCGACAAAGCCTGATATTGTTGAATCGGTATGACCGATGCTTCGTCATATAACTGTTGACCCCTTCACGTTTATATGGAAAAAGGTCGCCCCATGCCCGTGCGCACTGAAGACCGGACAGACTTCGTAAAGAATTCTGTGCTCTACAAAGAGTTCCTGGCTGAGCGCGAAGAGATCCTGAAGCACAAGTGGATCGAGAGCGAGAAAGCCGGCACCGACATAGGCTTTGAAAAAGCACTGCTCGACTGGATTGTAAAACATCGCTCCAGCTGGCGAGAGAAAAGAATAAAGGAGGGCTCCAAGACGCCCTCCTGATTTTTTTGTTCCTTTAATGCGGTCCGGCGAGGTCGCGAAGGGATAAGATGAACGAAAAGCCAAAACAGGATATTGGCGTCCTTGTGATGGACGCGGCCGCGATGGGGCGCGCTCTGCGCCGGATCGCGCACGAGATCGTGGAACGTAATCCCGACCTCGGCTCGATGATTCTCGCCGGAATCCCGACGCGCGGTAACGACCTCGCTCAACGAATCGCTTTGCTGATTGGGGAAATTGAGAAAAAGCCGATCGCGCTCGGTGTCATCGACGTTTCGATGCACCGCGACGATGTGGGCACACGCGCGGAGCTGCCGGTGGTGCGGGCATCGCGCCTTCCACTCCCGCTGGAAGGCCGCACCATTATCATTATTGATGATGTGCTCTACACCGGACGGACGGTTCGCGCGGCCCTGGATGCGATCAGTTCTTTTGGTCGTCCGGCTCGGATTCAACTGGCGGCATTGATTGACCGCGGGCACCGCGAGCTGCCGATCCGACCAGATTACGTTGGGAAGAATCTTCCGACGTCGCCTAACGATAAAGTGAAGGTCGGCATTGCTGGAAAGGACCCGGAGGAGGGAGTGTGGCTGATCAAGGGATGAAAACCTCGATCTCTTCGAATGCCCGGAAGACTTCGCGACGATGAACACGCGCTGGACCAGGAAAGATCTGCTCGGTCTTCGCGAACTGAGCGCGGAGGAAATCCAGCTCATCCTCGAGACAGCGGATGCATTCAAGGAAGTTGGAACGCGCGAGATCAAAAAGGTACCCGCCTTGCGCGGCAAGACGCTGATCAACTTTTTCATCGAGCCGAGTACGCGAACGAGGACGTCATTCGAGCTGGCAGCCTATCGGCTGAGCGCAGACGTCATCAATATTTCGGCTTCGACTTCGAGTCTGACAAAAGGCGAGACGCTAAAGGACACGGCCAAGAACCTGCAGGCCCTTCACGCGGACATTCTGGTCCTGCGTCACGCCTCGGCCGGCTCCGCCTCCTTCCTGGCGCAACGACTGAAGACCAGCGTCATCAACGCCGGGGACGGCGCGCACGAGCACCCGACGCAGGCGCTGCTCGACCTCTACACCATCCGCGAACGAGAAAGCCGACCTGGCGAATCTGCATGTGGTCATTGTCGGCGACATTCTTTTCAGCAGAGTTGCGCGCTCGAATATTTTTGGCCTAACCAAACTCGGCGCTCGCGTGACCCTGGTTGGGCCGAGCACGCTCGTGCCGCGCGACTTCGAGAAGCTTGGCGTGACTGTTTCTCATCGAATCGACGAGGTCCTGCCGCAGGCGGACGTGGTCAACCTGTTGCGCATCCAGCATGAGCGCCAGCGGAAGGAATATTTTCCGGGCATCTCGGAGTACACGCAGCTGTTTGGCCTGACCAAAGAGCGTGCGGGCACGTTGAAGAAGGACTGTCTGATCATGCACCCGGGGCCGATTAACCGCGGAATCGAAATCGACAGCGAAGTGGCCGACGGCCCGCAAAGCGTCATTCTCGACCAGGTAACCAACGGTCTGGCGGTGCGAATGGCCGTTCTCTATCTGTGCGGAGGGATTGCGACATGAGCACGGTCATCATAAGGGGCGGCCGAATCATCGATCCGGCGAACAAACGCGATGAGATCGGAGATCTTGTCATTATTGACGGACGCATCGCGGAGAAACCCGAAAGCGAGAGCCGGAAAGCACAATACGAAGAGATCGACGCGTCAGGGTTAGTCGTGGCCCCGGGTTTGATAGACATCCATGTTCACCTGCGCGAGCCGGGTTTTTCTCATAAGGAGACGATCGCAAGCGGCGCGCGCGCGGCCGCGGCTGGCGGGTTTACCACGGTGGTCTGCATGCCGAACACAAGCCCGGTAGCGGACAACCCGAGCACAATTGCATGGATTAGAGATCGAGCGGCCGAAGCCGCATGTGTGAATGTGCTTCCGACGGGCGCGATTTCTAAAGACATCGCCGGCGATGAACTCGCTTCGATCGGGTCGTTAGCGCAGGCAGGCGTCGTTGCGATCACCGACGATGGACATTGCATTCAGAATCACGAGCTCATGCGTCGGGCGGTGGAGTATGCTCGCATGTTCGATCTGCCGGTGCTCGATCACTGCCAGGACTACAGTCTCGTGGGGAACGGGATCGTTCATGAAGGCTACTGGAGCACACTATTGGGGTTGCGCGGCTGGCCGGCAGCCGGAGAGGAATTGATCGTCGCGCGCAACATCCTCTTGGCGGAGCTCTGCGATCACCACATTCATTGCCAGCACATCAGTGCTGCCGGCAGTGTTCGGCTCCTTCGCGAAGCGCGCCGTCGAGGGGTGAAGATCAGCGGCGAGGTCTGCCCGCATCACATCGCCCTGACAGATGAGTCGGTCCAGACGTTCGACACGAATTTCAAAATGAATCCTCCGCTCCGCAGTGCGGACGATGTGCAGGCGTTGTTAGGTGGGATCGCGGACGGAACGCTGACAATTCTGGCGTCGGACCATGCGCCGCATGCCGGTTTTGAAAAGGAAGTGGAGTTCGATCAGGCGCCGTTCGGGATTGTCGGTTTAGAAACGGAACTGGGACTGTTCCTCACGGTGCTGCTTCATCAGCACAAAACAGTCGATCTTCGGCGCATCATCGAGATGTATACGGTCGAGCCAGCAAGACTTTTGAAACTGGAAGCGGGAGCGCTTTCGACGGGTGCCAGTGGCGACGTCACGCTGATTGATCCTAGTTTGGAATGGACCGTCAAAGCCCAGGAATTTCAGTCTGCTTCGCGCAACACGCCGTTCGACGCCTGGAAATTGAAAGGACGAGCCGTGCGCACGATCGTCGGCGGGAAGACGGTTTGGAAGCTGTGAGTGCGACGGTCAGGGACCGGCGCCAGAGAAGAAGGAGGGTCAGCTGGAGTAGCCGCCGCTGATGTAATTCTCGAGATGCGCGATGGCGGCGCTTTGGCTGGCGATGACATGCTTCACCAGGTCCCCAATCGAGATTAGTCCGATAACCTTGTCGTTTTCCATCACCGGGAGGTGGCGAATGCGCTTATCGGTCATGAGGCGGAGACAGGCATCGACGCATTCGCTCGGATGAGTCAGTTTCACATCGGTCGACATGACCTCGGAAATTTTCGTCTCGCGGGAACGTTTTCCGTGCAGCGTGATCTTGCGGGTATAATCGCGCTCGGAAAACATGCCGACCAGCTTATCGTCTTCCATGACCAAAAGAGCGCCGATATTCTTTTGATCGAGCATCTGGATCGCCTCAAAGACGGTCTGGTTAGGCGAAATCGAAAAGATATCGCGCGGCTTTTCGTTCAGGATCGCTCCGATGTTCCCGGTGACTTCCATGAGGCCGACTACATGTTAGAGCCGGCCGCGGCGGGTCGCAAGGAAACTCAGGCGGTCGCGCGGGCGCGTTCTTTCTCGGAAGCGAACTTTTCTTCGATCAACCTTTGAAGATGATCAACGACTGCCGTGTCCTCGAGGCGCCGGAGGACCTCATCGAGAAAGCCCGTCACGAGCAGACGGCGCGCTACGTTCAAGGGGATTCCACGACTGAGAAGGTAGAACATTTCGTCCTCGTCGATCTGACCTGAGGTCGCGCCGTGGCTGCATTTCACATTGTCGGCGAGAATCTCCAGGCCCGGCATCGAATCAGCCTCGGCCTCGTCGCTCAGCAAAAGGTTCCGGACCTTCTGATAGGCATCGGTGAAATGTGCATGCGGCTCTACTCTGATGAGTCCGCCGAAAATGCTGCGCGAGCGATCGGCCAGCGCGTTTTTGTAAAGCAAATCGCTGGTGGTATGGGGTGAAGCGTGGTCCTGCAATGTCCGGGCGTCGAATTCCTGGTCGCGATCCGCGATGGCGATGGCGAGGAGATCGCTGCGCCCGCCTTCGCCGGTTAGTCGGCTAAGGCTTTCAAAGCGGGAATAACGAGCGCCTAGATTGACGTTCAAACTCAAGGCAACGGCGTCGTGATCGACCGTGGTCGTATTCATCTGGAGAGCGCGAACGTTACGTCCCCAGTTTTGCGTGCAGACATACGTCACCTTGGCGCCGGGCCCGGCAACGAGGTCGTTGACGCCACAGGCAAACCCCGCGTGATCGTCATCGAACGAACGGAAATGTTCGATTACTTTCACCTTGGCGAGCTCATCGGTGATGAGAAGCAGATGAGGGAAAACAGCCGAATTTTCCTGAACGAGCCAATGAAAGATTTCGATGGGGCGATCGAGCGTAACGCCGCGTGGAACGAAGATAAGAGTCCCGGACGAAACCATTGCCCGATGGAGAGCGGCGTATTTGGCTGAACCGAGGGTGGCCGGTTGAGCCATGAAATGTTTACGGACCAGATCGGGGTGCTCCCTGACGGCCTGATCGAGCGGTTTGATGATCACGCCGCGCTTTTGCAGATCAGCCGGCACTGTCACCGGCTCGAGTCGTTGGTTGTCCGCGAAAACCAGCCGTATCGATGCGTCCTCGATCGGTTTGGATCGATCGAGAATCTGGGTTGACTCGAGCCGGCCTAACGACGCAGCACGGTGATAAGGAGAAAGATCGAGGAGATTGACGCTGGCGAATCGCCAGGGCTGATCCTTCCGTGCCGGGGCGGGCAGGCTCTCGAACGTCGTCCAGGCAGCGCGCTGTTCTTCCTGGAACCAGGCAGGGGCGCCGGACATCGGCGAAGGCTCGGAGAGAATCGACTCTGCGCGCTCCGCTATTTTTTCTGTAGGCGTTTCTAACATCTTCGGGAGAAACAAAAGGCGGCCACGCGACCGCCTTTCATCAAATAAATTGCTCAGGCGTTATCCGACCGAGCCTTCCATCTCCAGTTCAATCAGTCGCTTGAGTTCGACGCTGTATTCCATGGGGAATTGCCGGACAAGATCGTTAACGAATCCGTTGACGCTCAAGCTCATGGCTTGCGCCTCGGTCAGACCGCGCTGCTGCATGTAAAAGATCTGTTCGGCGCTCACCTGGCTGACACTGGCCTCATGCTGCACGGAATTTCCCGTGCCCCGAACAGTGATCGCCGGATAGGTGTCGGTGCGACTGGTGGAGTTAATTAGAAGCGCGTCGCACTCGGTATTATTTTTGCAATTCTTCAAGTGCTTCGGCACCTGCACGAGTCCGCGATAACTGGCGCGACCGCTTCCGATGGAGATCGATTTGGAAATGATGTTGCTGGTCGTCTCGTCGGCTGCGTGAATCATCTTGGCACCGGTATCCTGGTGCTGGCCGTCGTTAGCCAGAGCGATCGAAATCACTTCGCCGCGAGCTTTGCGGCCCTTCATGATGACACCCGGATATTTCATGGTCAGGCGAGAGCCGATGTTGCAGTCGATCCATTTGATCTCGGCGTCTTCGTGCGCCAATCCGCGCTTGGTCACGAGATTGAAAACGTTGGCCGACCAGTTTTGAACGGTGATGTATTGAATCTTAGCGCCTTTCAGCGCGACCAGCTCGACGACGGCGCTGTGCAGGGTGGCGGTGTTAAACTTTGGAGCGGTGCAGCCCTCCATGTATGTCAGCTCCGCGCCTTCATCGACAATGATGAGTGTTCGCTCGAACTGGCCGAAATTCTCCGCGTTGATGCGGAAGTAAGCCTGCAGCGGATGCTTCACCTTGACTCCCGGCGGGACGTAAATGAATGAGCCGCCACTGAAGACGGCGGAGTTGAGCGCGCTGAATTTGTTGTCGCCCGTCGGAATCACTTTGCCGAACCATTTCCGGAAAATTTCCGGATGATTCTTCAGGCCTTCGCATGATCCGACAAAAATGACGCCTTGTTCGCCGACGGCTTTTTTGATGTTGGAATAAACCGCCTCGCTATCGAATTGCGCTTCCACCCCGGCGAGAAACTTCCGTTCCTGCTCGGGTATGCCTAACCGTTCGAAAGTGCGTTTTACGTCCTCGGGGACGTCTTCCCAGTTTCGTTTCGGCTGGGTGCCGCCGCTGAGATAGTAGCGGATCTTATCGAAATTGATCGTCTCGAGATCTTTGCTGGCCCAATGCGTCGGCATCGGCTTTTCGAAAAATGTCTTGAGCGCTTTAAGTCGGAATTCGCGGACCCAGTCCGGATCCTCCTTAACGTCGGAGATGTAGTTCACGACGCCTTCGTTCAAACCAACCCCGGCGTCGTTTTTATAGTCTACCTTGTAAGAAAAATCGCCGATGCTGCGGTCGATGTTTACGGCTGATGTTTCGGTTTTCATTTTGTTATAGCTCTGCGCCACACTCACCCTCCCTCGGCCTCGATCGCCTCGGGACAAGTGCTAAACGTTTTAATAAAATAACTCTGCGCCACACTCACCCTCCCTCGGCCTCGATCGCCTCGGGACAAGTGCTAAACGTTTTAATAAAATAACTCTGCACCACACTCACCCTCCCTCGGCCTCGATTGCCTCGGGACAAGTGCTAAACGTTTTAATAAATAACTCTGCACCACACTCACCCTCCCTCGGCCTCGATCGCCTCGGGACAAATGCTAAACGTTTTAATAAATAACTCTGCACCACACTCCCCTTCACTTGGGCTCTATCACCTCGGGACAGATGATGAACGTTTCAAATTGTTATCTCGCGAGCACTCCGTCCGCTGCTTCCTCGCGTGCCCAGTCATATCCATGCTCCTCAAGCTCCAAAGCGAGTTCCTTCCGGCCGCTCCGCACAATTCGCCCCGCCACCATTACGTGGACATGGTCCGGAACGATATAGTTCAGCAAACGCTGGTAGTGCGTAATTAAAAGTACGCCCAATTTCGGGCCGCGCAATGAGTTGACCCCGTGAGCGACGATCTTTAACGCGTCGATATCGAGGCCACTATCGGTCTCGTCGAGCACGGCGTAACTAGGCTCGAGCATGGCCAGCTGAAGGATTTCGTTGCGCTTTTTTTCGCCGCCTGAAAAGCCCTCGTTCACCGACCGGGAGGTAAAGGATCGGTCCATCCCCAGCAGCTCCATCTTCTCGTAGAGCCTGGCGTAATAATCGGTGGCTTCGAGTTCCTCGCCTTCCGGCATTCGCGCCTGGACGGCTGCGCGGAGGAAATTAGCGATGGTCACGCCCGGAATTTCGCTCGGGTATTGGAAAGCCATGAAAAGACCACGTCGAGCGCGTTCGTCCGCGGCCAAGGCGAGGAGGTCTAGCCCGTCCATAATTACCTTGCCCTGAGTCACTTCGTAGTCCGGATGGCCGGCCAAAACCTTGGCCAGGGTGCTCTTTCCAGAGCCGTTTGGGCCCATAATGGCGTGCACTTCCCCACGGGGAACGTTGAGGGTCAGGCCACGGACAATCTCCTTGTCGCCGATTCGGACATGGAGGTTTTCTACAATCAGCTGGTTCATAAAAGAGAGCAGGAAAGATAGGCCGAATAAGCGGTTTTGGCTAACACCGGTTTCGAGCCTTCGGGAAAGACGAAAGTGACCGGACTAACGAAACCTGCGCCTTCTCTAAGCCTTTCGGCCCGAGGGTACACCGGGTGCTTTACGTTATGATACTTATGGCGCGCGCGAAGGGGATTCTCTGCCTCATTTCAGTTTTCACCAGTTCCGCTCTGACCGCGGCACCGCTGGAGCAGGCCAAGGTCACGCGAATCATCAACGACGTGAAGATCGTCGATCCGAGCGGAGGGAACCGGACAGCACGGTTAGACGACACGATTCAAGGAGAAGTTGGACTCAGAACCGGGATCAAGTCTCGCTCGGAACTGCGCTTTCAGGATGACACGCTGACTCGCATTGGTCCGGAAAGCAGTTTTTCGTTCCGAACCGGCACGCGGGAGATCGATCTCAAATCGGGAAGCCTTCTTTTACAGGTCCCGAAGAATCTGGGCGGTGCAAAGATTCACGCAGCGGCGGTCACAGCCTCGATCACGGGCACGACCATCATGATGGAATACCAGCCGAAACGGAGCCTGAAGGTTCTGGTTTTGGAAGGCAGCCTTCGTCTTTCAACCGGCGGTGTCATGGGCGACTCGCTCATGCTGCTGCCGGGCAAAATGGTGATCATGCCTCCCGATGCGAAACGGATTCCCGATGCGGTCACAGTGGACCTGAAGAAGGTGAGCAACACCTCCAAGCTGATCAACATGGGGGCTGGCAAGAACCATCAGGGTGGTGGCCGCCTGGCGAGTGCGAACCTGATCGAACAGGAAATCGCGAATCAGGACTCGGAGAAAACAGGCGGGAAATTGATTAATACCAATCTCGTCATTGCCGGACAGGGAACAAACGTGTTGCTCGCGTCTCAAAGCCTTTTGCAGTCGCTCGACAAGCACGTAACCGCGGTGGAGGCCTCTTCCCCTACGCCGGTTCAAAATCCTGGCCCGCCGCCGCCTCCTCCAGCCGGTGACGTTGGTCCCGGTCCGACGATTCATCAGGATGGGGGCCCGAACCACGACGAACATACCGAAGAACGTTACGGCGACGACGGGCATCCGGTGAACAGTCCGATTGTCATAAACACCGCGCAAGACTTCACGCACCACGGGGGGGTGGGAACGGTGGAGATTGAGTCTAACGACTCAGTGACGATAAACACGACCGTCAAGGTTTCCGATCCCGCGTTTCCCCATGATGACGGCCAGATCAAAATTCACAGCCGCAAGACCGTGGGTTCGGCCATATCCGTAACAAGCAGCGGACAACTTCTGGCGCTTATGGCCGCAGGCCATGGTGACGGAGGCCAAATCACTTTTATCTCGGACGGCGCCGACATTTCCGTTGATGGCACGGTTGAGGCCGATCGCGGCTATATCGAGATGCGCAACGACGGCGCCAATGGGACCATTTCCCTAACGAATGCGAGCATTCACGGGGATGTCGTCAAGATCGGAGCTCTGGGCTCCAACGGAACACTCAATGTCGGTGGCGGCACCATCTCGGGCGACACGATCATCAAACTTTACGCCGGCGGCAGCAACGGGACGGTCAACTTTACAGATAACGTCACCCTGAGCGGCAACAGCGCGAAAACGATTTCTGGGGATACAGTCAACATCTTCAATGGGAAGCTGGTCACAATTAACGGTCCGGCGCCGGTGGACGTTTACACCAACCACGCGAATTACAGTGGATTTGGCGGAAACGGATCAACCACGGGAACATTCGGCGGCCAGGGAGCGGTCACCCATCCTTCGGGGGGACCTGGCTTCTAGCTGACAACATTGCCGCTCCCGCCCCGGAGGCATCACGCGTGCTCACACCATTCACTTTAGATATTTATGGATAGCGACCCAGTCCCACAGTCCGAAGGCGGCTTATCAGCCGAGCAGTCTTCAGCAGCGAGCAGTGAGCTGAATAATCTGCTTCAGATCATTGGAAGCGCTACCTCCATGCTTCAGGATGCAACGCCCGAGAACGCTGAGACTTACCGGACGATGTTGCGCGACAGCGTTCAGCGAGCGGAAAGGCTGGCCGCGGGACTGGCGGTGCAGGCGGGTAGCACTGACAAACGCGCCCTGACCCAGGCCGATCTCGCCACCGCTCGGGGAAGTGGAAAAGGTGACGAACCCAGTAAACCGTCGAAGCAACTGGTCATGGTGGTGGACGATGAGCAGATGGGACTGACCCTGATGAGGCACGTCCTGATGCAGGCCGGTTTTGAAGTCACGACAGCCCAGTCTGGCTTCGAGTGTCTCGAACAATTCCGTCAGCGACCCTATGCTTATGCATTGGTACTACTGGATTTGACGATGCCCTTCATGGATGGCGAAGAAACCTTTGCGCGTCTCAAGGATATCCGGGCAAATGTCCCGGTCCTTCTTTGCACGGGCTTTATTCAACAGGATCGGCTTGATCGCCTGATGTCGAGCGGTCTTGCAGGATTTCTGCGCAAACCGATTGCTCCGGACGAGATCGTTGCATTGGTTAGGCGCACGCTGGCCGAGCTGCGCTACGCGCGAGAGGTTACTCCTCGCGGTTTTTCGGCCGCGATGTAATTCCGCCCAGGGCGGATCCGAGCAAAGCAGTTTTACATCTCTCGCGAGGCACGCCCGACGCTGTGCAAGTTCGAAGCGGTTTCCTTAGCGTTGGAGAGAGCGGGTCCCGGACAAGTCTTGTACCTGGGAAAAACCATCGGGCGCTTTAGTGAAGACAGCCGTCTCGGAGCCGGCAGCCGGACGAGCGGCCACCAACTCCGAGAAGGTAAAGATTTCGAGCGGCAGTTTCAGGCCGACGATAGTTGCCTGGCCCAGGCTCGTCGTTTTGATCTGATCGCCGAGCAACCGTTGCACCGTTTCGCTCATGACGAAGGGATATCCGATCCGTTTGGTATGCTCCTGAAGTTTCCAAGTCACGTTGACCGCTTCACCGATGACGGTGAATTCCATTCGTTGAGCGGATCCGACGTTTCCCACGATGACATTGCCGTGATGAACCGCGATGCCGGCCTTGAGAGCGGGCCATCCGCGTTCCATCCATGATTCGTTAAGCCGTTCGAGTTCTTCACGCATGGCACGAGCTGCCTGGACTGCATGAAGAGCATCGGGTTGCTCGCCGTGGCTGTGAATATTTCCCCAGACAGCCATGACGGCGTCGCCGATAAACTTGTCGAGAGTGCCTTCGAATCTGAAAACGCAGTCAACCATGGCACTGAGGTATTCGTTCAACTGGCGGACCAGCACGTGAGGTTCGCTTTGAGCCGTGACGGCGGTGAACCCACGGATATCCGAGAAAAGAATTGTCACTGGCTTGAGAATGCCGCCTAACGATTGCTGGTATAAATCCGGTTCGTCCAGCATCTGGCCGACGAGGTCGCGCGAAACGTAACGCTCCAGGGTGCGACGGACGCGTTTCTTCTCTACGCGTTCATTCGTGAAATCGACGATCATGCTGAGCAGGAGCGTGGCGTTGAGCTGGGTCAGTGGAGCGACAAGTGGGACGTAAAAGGAGGCATGGTTAAAAATGTAGAGAACCCCGAGGGCGCAGGCGGCGTCGATGGCGATGAGGGCCAGGAAGCGGACCCAGGGAGAGCCGACGAAGATGGCGATGGCCACAGCCAGAATCGCAGTCAGCGCAGTTAGCAGCTGAACGGTAGCCAGCGGCATTTCGGCAATGAACTCATTATGCAAAGCCGCGTTGATGACGTTGAGATGCAGCTCGGGACCGGGCATGGAACCGAAAGGAGTCTGGTGCTCGTCATGCTGCCAGTTTCCCTCGGCGCCAACCACGATGGTCTTGCCGCGAAAGAATTCCCCATTTTGATAGTTATGCTTCCAGTAGTCGGGGACGAAAATTTCAAACAACGAATGCGGCGGGAACGCCTGCCTCGGCAGCCCGGTGAAGCGGAGAGTGTGGGAATCGAGATCTTGAGGAACGGCCCTGGCCTCTCCCATTTTGATACAGGCTTCCGCAGCGAGTGAGAGGAAGCGCTCACTGGTCGCGGCCGGCTGCTGGCCTTCGACCTGTTCGAAAGTGACGCGATATTGCGCCTGCCGGACGACATCATCGGCGTCCGGCCAGTAATTGGTAAAGGCCACCCGGTCGTCCATCGGGGTCGTCGCTGGGACGAGGGTTTCGGGAGGGCGAGTCAAAGCTGCGCCTACGCGGGCGGGACCGTTCCAGCTTGGGTTAACGAAATTACTGCCGATAACAACGTGATCCTTGTACTGATCGAGTGCCGCGCGGAAAGGTTTGTCGCCGTCGGTTTCGGTAGGAAATGTCAGATCGAACAGGACAACCTTGGCGCCGGCGTCGACCAGTCTTTTCAAAACAAGGCCATAGATTTCACGGGGCCAAGGGTAGCGCTGGGTCATTAACGAAAATGCCCTGGCCTCGATGCTGTTTCGATCGGTAAGCCCATACATTTCGACGGCATCGGTCGTGGCGTCGAGGGTGACCGAGTCTGCGTCGATCGCCAGAAAGACGAGGTCGGGATTTGCCGGGGCGAAGCGGCCGGAACGGGTGATGGCGTCGCGGCAGGTGTTACAGAGCTGGCTGTAGGAAAACGGCTGGCTCTGGTTGACCTGGTAGATCAGGCAATAGAGGGCAAGGGCCAGGCCGACAAGAATCCGGCAGCGCTTTGAGGGCATTCCGCGTGGTGTGAGCGGGAAGCATGCCGGTGCGGTCAGGGCACAACGGCTGCTCAGTTTGAAGCGCCGTGACCATTCCCTACCCAAAAGCGACATTTCTACTCGGACTAACAAGTTTCCTAACGGGCTTTGTCGCGTCCGCTTCAGCCCAGGCGCCGATTGATCCCAATGGCGTTTTGCTGGCCCAGAATTCCACTATTGAGCAGGCTCGTCTTTTCGCCCGCCCCGCGGGGACCGAATCCACCGGTATGACAGCCGACGGAACGCCGCTCCCGGACGGCGACAAAGGCAACTCGGACGACGATAGTTTTGGAGCGCAACAGATCCTGAAGTCACAACCGCCGCGCAACCCGGAATTCAGCGTCAGTGGGGACGCGTCCATGTTTTACACTAACAACGTGGCCTTGACCCGGCGGAACACGATTGACGACGGCTTGTTCGTTTCGAACGCCGCTTTCTCCTGGAACCACGTGGTCAATCCTGAACTCCAGATCCAGGCCGGTTTGCATGTCTCGCTTTTTCGTTACGTGAATACCTCTGCCCTGGATTTCGAGAATCTGGGCGCGGGCCTTGGAGCTACCTGGGCTCCGCACAATCCCTGGGGACTGACCTTCTTTGGGCGCTACGACTTCAGCGAACTTCTCGACCGGCACAGCCGCGAGCTTCTGGAGGATCACGAGTTTACGGCTGGCGCGCAGAAGGCCTGGGTCTTCAACCGCACGCATGCGCTGACTGCGGGCGTTATTGGTTCGGTCGGCATTTCCGATCCATTTGCGGCACAGCGCGACCAGATTGGAGGTTTTGCCGGTTATCACCTGAACCTGAGCCGGCAAATGGATGCTGAGCTGACCTATCGGTTATCGGGATTTTTTTATGATGGAGGCGGCCGTGACGATCTCAACCAGACGGTCAGTGTTGCCCTGCGTTACCATTTTGCTCCCTGGGCTGAAGCAGGCGCTCTCCTTTCGTTTGGGTCTAATCGATCGAGCAAAAGTGTCTTCGACTACGATGTCTTTAACACCGGCGGATCGGTTGGCCTAACGATTCGTTTCTAATCTACGTCTTCGGAATTATCGAAGGAGAACCGCCCGGCTTCTGAACCATGGCTACCGTTGAATCACCCGGATCGGCTCCCGTCCGGCTTATGCTACCCACTCTAGGCGGGCAGGGTCTGTTAGACCCGGCTGTGTTATTTGCCGGCTGCGCACTGCTCAAGGGAATCGGGCCAGCGGTCCTGAGAGAAATCGCCCCGCGGATCGAAATTCTCGACCTGACCGACGGGACACTTGTCTTCGACGAAGGCGAACCCGGAGACGCGCTTTACCTAATCGCCAGCGGATCGGTCAAGATCTCGAAGCGAGGCCGTGGGGGACAGCAGGAGACCCTGACCTTTCTGCACGAGAACGACTACTTTGGGGAGATGGCCGTAGTAGACCAGGCTCCGCGCTCCGCCCAGGCGGCCATCGTTGGAAAAGCGGTTCTCGGAAAGATTGATCGAACGACCTGGCAACTCTTACTCCACTTCGCTCCTAACGAAGTGATGGGGAACTTCACCCGCTCGATCAGCCAGCGGTTGCGGCAGAATAACGAACATTTCATCGAACAAATGATGCGCAGTGAGCGCCTCTCGCTCCTCGGGACGACCATCAGTTCGATTATTCACGACATGAATAATCCGATCACCACCATTCTCGGGGCATGTCAGGTGATTCAATCGAGCGGGCCCGATGAGTTGACCACGCAAATGTCCGCGCTGATCAAGGAAGCCATCGATCGCATGGAGACGATGACGCGCGAACTACTTGATTTCTCACGCGGCGACACGCAGCTCAAGCTAAAGTTGGTCAATGTCGCCGAACTCGTTAGGCAACTCGAGCCGGATCTGAATAAATGCCGGGTCGCCAGCGAAGTTCAAGTCGACCTGCAATTTAGCGGCGCTGTCCGGATTGATCGGCACCGAATGCTCCGTGTTTTCGGCAATTTGATCAAGAACGCTCGCGAAGCCATGAAGGCGGGGGAGAAAAACCTCCTGCGCCTTGTTGTCAGGCAGATTGATGATGTTGTTCGATTTGAAGTCAGTGACACCGGCCATGGGATCAAGAGCGATATCCTGCCGAAAATCTTCGAGCCTTTCATGACCCACGGAAAGAGCAACGGAACCGGGCTTGGACTGGCCATCAGCAAAGCGGTCGTAGACGCCCATGGCGGAAAGATCAGCGTAACGAGCAGTGAGGCCGGAACGACGTTCGCCATCGATATTTCGCTTCCGCAGACAGAACAATGACATAGGCATCCCGCATGGAGTTCTCGATTCATTTCTGGGGTGTTCGTGGATCCATTCCAGCACCTGATGCAGCCAATTTGCGCTACGGCGGAAACACTTCCTGCCTCGAGGTTCGTTTGGGCGATGAACTGGTCATTCTCGATGCCGGCAGCGGCCTGCGTTCGTTAGGCGTTGAATTGGAACGCAAGGCCCAGGGGCGCCCAATCGGAGGCTCTCTCCTTGTGTCGCACACCCACTGGGATCACATCCAGGGGCTGCCCTTTTTTACGGCCGGTTACAAAGCCGAAAATGATTTCCAGTTATTCGTCGGTCCAGGACAAGCCGATCGAATCCTGCAGGGTTTGCGCGACCAGATGTCGCCGTTGCATTTTCCCGTCCGCTTCGAAAACATGGCGGGTCTTCGGCCTGTGCGGGAGCTTGATGCCAAACGGGACACTTTAGGCAGCTTTTCGGTCGCAACGTTCCCTCTCAACCACCCCGGGGGTTGCACGGGATTCCGGCTGGAAGCTCACGGACGATCGATCGCCTATCTTCCCGATCACGAGCCATTCGGATCGACCACGCCACAGACATCCGCTTCTCAAAACGCACTGGTCGAATTCCTAAAGGATGCCGATCTGCTTGTGCTCGACACTCAATACACAGCGGAAGAATACGCTGCCCGGCGAGGATGGGGCCACGGATCCTTGCCCGAAAGCGTCGATCTCGCGATTGCGGCAAACGCGCGCGAGCTCGTCCTTTTCCATCACGATCCATTGCACCATGACGGACAGATCGATGCCATGCTTGCCATGGCGCGCCAACGCGCAGCTGGCACCCGGCTGACGATCCGCGCAGCGCGCGAAGGCGAAACAATTGATTTGGAAGTGGGCGACCTTCTGCAGCCAGCCACTGCGCCGCTGCGCGCGCCGCTGTCTGAATCGATCTCCGTCTGATTGCCTCGACGTCCTCCAGCGGGCGCTATTGTCGATTGCGATTTCGCGCGGAGAATCGTAACTGTTCCCCAGGCCAGCGAGGTCTGCTATTTACCCCGTGGTGTAACGGTAACACAGCGCCCTTTGGAGGCGTTATTCATGGTTCAAATCCATGCGGGGTAGCCCCGTAAAGGCTTTGATTCACGCGGCTCTTCCTCGTCTCGGATTATTTTTGCGACAGCTAGAGACCGCCGTTACAGGGTAAAGCATGGCTGCCCGGCCACTTTTTCTCTTCGCGCCTGGCGCGGGGGCGCCGTCCACGCATCCCTGGATGGAGAAGTGGCGCGATTATCTGAGCAACCTCGGGGAGGTGGTGCTGTTCGATTATCTATATATGCGTAATGGCAGCCGTCGGCCGGATCCCCTGCCACAACTGGTGGCAACACATCGAGCCGCCCTGGTTTCTGCTCGAAAGGGACATGAAGGCGCCGTCTTTCTGGCCGGGAAAAGCATGGGGGGCCGGATTGGTTGCCATCTGTCGCTCGAAGAACCGGTTTCGGGTTTGATCTGTTTCGGCTACCCGCTGTGTGGCGCCGGTGATCGCGGCCGGATGCGGGATGCCGTTTTGCGCAAACTGACCACACCAATTCTTTTTCTTCAGGGAACACGCGATCATCTCTGCCCGCTTGATCTGTTGGAAAAGGTTCGCGCGGAGATGGCCGCTCCGAGTCGCCTGCAGGTGGTGGCTGATGGCGATCATTCGTTGATGGTAGCCAAGCGTCGCCTTCGGGCTGAAGATCTTACGCAGGATGGGGTCGACCGTTCACTGGTAGTCGCGATCGACAAATTCATCCAGGACGCGTGCGCCGGAGCTAATGAGTTCCGTTGAATGAATCGTGAGCGTCTGCGGTCTAATAACAGGTAGCGCGAGGCGGCGGTCCTGCTTCCGGTCGCGGCCCTTCCGGACATGAACCAAAATCTTTATTTAAAGCATTATCGGCTGCGCGCGGAAGGGGAGGTGCTGCCGCCTCCCGTTTCCGCGTCCGGCCCCGCTTCTACTTTCAGGGCCACCGATATTCGCTCAGGTGCTCCCGTGTTGCTGACGCTGGTGCCAGTGGGAGCCATTTCGGACGAGCACCGCGAAAAATTTGAGGCAAACGCGCGGTCGATTGCGCAGTTCGACCATGTCCACGTCGCGCGCACGGTCGACTTTGGAAAAGAGGGCGATGAATACGCTTTCGTCTCCGAATCTCCGCGCGGTGAAACCACCGAGCAATGGGTGCAGCAAAACGGACGTCTCTCTCCTGAAGCTGTTCTGCGGATCGCAATACAAGTGGTCAGCGCGATCGGGGCGGCCGCATACCACCAAATCGTCCATCCGGGTATCAGACCATCCAGCCTCATTATTACTCCCGGGCCGACCGCCGAAGGAGGCTGGCCTTCGATCAAGCTGACCAATCTGGCGACCGGGGCGATCGAAGCCAGTGCCTTGCCCGGCGCCGTGCCCACGCAGTTCGCCAGTCCCGAGCAGGTCAAAGACGGCACGATCGATCTTCGCTCGGAAATTTACTCGTTAGGGGCGACGATGTGCTTTTTGCTCACCGGCGCTTTTTATTCGGCCGAGCCGCGCTCCCTGCAGACGCGGCGCTTTGCCAGGCCGCTGCGTAAAGTCATTCAGCCGATGCTACGGCAAAATCCTAACGACCGTCCACAGGACCCGGTCGCACTCACGGAAAGTCTTCGCAATTGTCTCGAAGCGGTGGAACGGCGGCAACTCCTGGCCAATCGCGTGGGTATCCCTTTTCTAGCTGTTCGTTCCCGTTCCGCCCGCGTCAAACCTCTCAGGACGTTGCCGAAACAGATCCTCGCCCCGATGGGCGGAGAAATTGCGCGCGTGGAGAGGTCGGACGAGCCGGAGGAGCCCGGTCTCCCCGTGGGACGGCGTTGGTCCCCGGCTGTCGCGATTGCCGCCGCACTCTTGTTAGGCCTTGGAATTATTGGAGCTGTGGCCATCCCGGCGCGCCATCTCTTTTTCGCTCGTGAGAATCGCGAAAAATCTGGAGAGATCGGCGTCCCGATAGGTGTCTCGCAACCGGCTCCGGTTTGGGATGGCAAGCCGCTGGTGATGAACAAGGATCGCATCCCGACGTCCGCGACATCTCAGGGGAGTGCGGTGCCAGCCTCTCCGGCCCCATCGAATTCGGTCGTCATCGAACAACCGGCAGCGTTGGTCACAGCCGCTTCTCCAACTCCACCGGAGGTGGCTCAGGTGGATCACAGCGAACCTCCGGCGCCGGCTGCGGGGCCTCAATCCGTTTGGGAGAAGGCCGGAAATCGTCCGCTCAGCGAACGCATCCTGAGCAAGGACGGCGTTGCCAGCGCGAACAACGCGGAGACTCCCGAGGATAATAAAAGGACTCAGCCGCCGCAGGAATCCCAAGCCGACGAGGGGAATAGGGTCGCTTCCAAGAGCAACGAACAAAACGACAGCGACGCGACGCCAGTTCGGAAAGCGCCTGACAATTCGGAGAATGTCCAACCGCGACTAAGGCCAAGTAGCCCGGTGACGACTCGCAAAACGAGCCGGCCAATGACGGGGCATGGATCGGTCGCGCGGATCGCTTCGGACGGAAGCGTCATTCTGAGGTTACCCAACGGAGAGATTGCGGTCCTGCCTCCGCCGCGAGACGAATATCCTTCGCGACGATATCATCGACCGCGTCGGACGGTTATCGAACGTCGCACGGTTGTGGTGCCGGAACAGCCATCCGGTTATCCCTATTTGCCGCCGGATTAGAAGTTCCCGTGGCGAAGGATTCGGCGGCCCGGATGGCCGCTCTATATTGCGCTCGACCAACGCCATCAAGCGTAGGCCCGAAATTAAGGCGAAGCACTGGGCGAGGGCGACGCGATCGGGAATGCGAAGGTGGAAGAGGGAGAGGGTGAAGGCGAAACACTCGCGCCCGGGGAACCGCTCGGCGATGCCGTCGGTGGCGGAGATGTCGGGCTCGGAGTCGGTGTTGGTGTCGGCAGTGGCGGGATAATGTTCTCCCAATGGTGGAGCGGAGCGCCCGCGCCGCCGATTTCATCAACCAGACTCTGGCAGCGCGCCTGAAGCTTGTCGTAGTCGGGTGGTCCAAATGGATTGTCGGCCGATCCCGGGAAGATCAGGTAAGTGACTTTCAGGTCGCTGACCGGACGATTGTAGGGCGTAGCCAGGTTGTTGATTTCCTTGGCGATCCGCAAAGACGCTTCACCGACCTTATCGTTAGGCCCAACGTCACCTACAATGGCCGGATAGATGTCTTTTCCGAAAAGCACCACCGCATAATCGCCGACTTTCGGTCCGTCCTTCGCGTGAGTGAAAACGCCGGGGACGACGATATACGGATCGGTCGCGCCGATGAGATAGCTGAAATGTTTCAGCGCATCGATCTCAATCCGGACCTGTTTGATTCCGGCGGCCAGATCGCGTTTCCGTTCCGGCGTGACGGTTTTTTGCGCGGCTTCATCTTCATATCGCTTCAAACGCTGTTGCTCGAAGTCGAGGTACGGGTTGGTCAAAGGGCTCTTTTTCGGCCAATGATAACTGGTGAACGGCTTGAAATTGGTGCTCACACCGCTGCCGCCGGGCAGCCGGTCGCCATCGGATCCGTCGGCGTCCACATCCATGTCTGCCTGAAGCAAAAAGGCCTTGCGATGAGTCTGCGGGTGCTGGAGCTGCAGAATGGTCTGGCAGTCGTAAAAATTATGCCGCGAGAGCAACTCTTCGAGGTGATTCAGCTTATCCCGCAGGATCCTGACCTTATTGGCGTAGAGATCGGCGAAGAGCGAGGAAACTGCTTCGGGTTTCAACATTGCTCCAAGCCCGGGTAAGAGAGTAGGAAGCTCGGGCGATACCTTGGCGAGTTCCTCGATTGTTTGGTTAGGCGTGGGCGTTTTCGTTTTCAGCTGCAGCTCGACGATGTAACTGCGGGGGTCGCTGCGTTCGGTGGTGGCGTCGGCGCCGGGAGGAGCATCGACGGTTGCGTGAAGGTTGATCCCGTTGAAGAGCTTCACGATATCCACCTTGGACGGCATCGGTGGCGGTTTCGTGGCCGTGGGCTCGGGTGTCGGTGTGACCGTTGGTTCGGGCGTGGCCACTCCCTGCAGGCGTTCAAGGGAGATCCACCGATAGATGATCGCGATGAAGATCAACGTCCCGCAGATGAGCACGAGCGTGCGCCAGATTCTCACTTTAGATACAGCGCGCCGTTATCGCTTCAGCCAGGTGGCGACTGCGACCACGATGCCGATGACGCTCAGGAGCGACATGATTCCCGCGGGCATCACTTTGCCGGACGCGAAGAAGTTGGGAACGAATCGGCCGGCCAGGAGCAGAGAAACAACAAGGGCGAGCAAAATTCCGGCGATGAATTGTGAAGGCAGAAGAAAGGCGGCAACGAGCAGGAGAGCGCCGGCGATTCCCCCGGAAATAAGGGAGATGGCGCTGCCGGCCTTCAGATAGCCAACGAGGCCGCCCACGATCGTTAGGGCGCCGTAGACGAGAAAATAGATTTTCGCTGAACCAATCATCTGTCCGGGCACTCGTAATCTAGGAGCCGGAGCGAAGCAAGCGATGGTATGCTTGATCGCGTGAATCCCATGGTCCTGGCTGCCCTCCTGGTTCCCTTATTCCTCGTTTTCTTCAGCGGCCTTTGGTGTGCCATTTCTCTGATCTTATCGCGAGCCGGAGGCTGGAGCCGGTTGGCCGAACGATTCCCGGCACCGGTGCAACCGGTGGGCAGGCGCTTTTCGTTCCAAAACGGCCGCGTCGGCCTGGTTAACTACAACCATTGCCTAACGATCAACATTTCCAAGGCTGGACTCTACCTTTCGATGACCCCGCTCTTTCGTGTAGGGCATGGCCCGGTGCTGATTCCCTGGAAAGAGATTCACGACGCGGAAACCCAGCGAATCTTGTGGACGGACTATGTCAGTTTTCAAATCGGCTTTCCGGCGATAACGAAACTGCGGTTGTCGAAACGGATGTTTGATGAGGCGCGCCCGCTTTTGGAATAGGCGGTGCCGGATTTGCCTTGCGTAACGACACGAGCGGACAGAAGCTCCGAGCCATGATGAGCGGATCGGCCTCACGCACGCGGCTGAATTCATTTCGCTCAATCGTTGCCGCGGTCGCCTTCGCAGGGTTCCTCTGGATGATGGCGCTGAGCGTCTCGCCGCAACTCCACGCCAGTGTTCATGCGCACGCGTCCGACATGGCGCACAATTGCGGCGCTACGCTTCTCGCGTCCGGCAACTGTCAGGATTCTCCCGCGGAACCACCGGTTACTTCTCCGATTTTCCTTCCTTTGCCAACCCCCGTTCGCGTGGTGACGCCGACGGTGCAGTCTCCTTTCCTCATCGTCAGACTTCTGGAACACGCGCCGCCAGTCGCGGCCTGATTCCGCGAATCGTCCCGCTCGTCGGGCCGACGTTTCCATAAAAATCGCCGGTCCGGTGCCACGGGAGTTCCTTTCCTGAATGGGCAACTGTTGCCCGAAACCTCTGAACTTCTGATGAAGAAATCTAAAAATTTGAAATTGATTGCGATGCTTGTGCTGGTCGGCACCGGAAGAATTGTTGCTCAGGATCCCATTTCATCCCCCACTCCATCATCCGCCGCGGCCAGTGATGTCGAGATGCTGCGCGAGCAGGTGAAGGCGTTGAGCGACACCGTCCAAGCGCTGCAAAAACAGGTTCAGGACCAGAAAACCGTGCTGGAGAAGGCGAATATCGTTGCTGGTCCGGAACTGCCGCAGAATCCCGTCGCATCGCCGACGCCGGGTTCGGTGGAAACCAAGGCTGCGCCGGCGCCGTTGATTCCAACGGAGGACACCTCGGTCGTCGCGTCCGCGTCGAGGCCGGCTTCTGCCAAGGGAGGTCTCGATGCAAACGGCAACGCGCTGCCCGGTTCAATTCCCACTACCGACACGAGCGTGGTCGCTTCATCCGCGCCCGCGGATGCGGTGACCTCACCGGGATCGTCGCTGACTGGGCCGATCACGATTGGCGGAGGCAAGAATTACATGAACATCTCGTTCGACGCGATGTTCGCCGGGGCCTACTCGAGCGACAAGCATCTCGATCGAGTGGAAGTGGGCGATCACGACCCGCAACAGCGCGGCTTCAACGCCCGCAACATCGAGCTGGCCTTTGATGGCGCGGTCGACCCGTACTTCGAAGGCTTCGCCAACATTGTTTTCAAGTTGGACAACGACAATGAGACCCAGGTGGAAGTCGAGGAGGCTTTCCTTCAAACGACGAACCTGCCGTTCAATCTGCAATTGAAGGGCGGCCAGTTCTTCGCCGCCTTTGGCAGAATTAACCCGACCCATCCGCACACCTGGGACTTTGCCGATGATCCCTTGGTTCACGGATTATTGCTTGGACCGGATGGCCTCAGAGGTGTGGGCGCCCAGATCTCATGGATCGTTCCAGTGCCATGGTATTCGCAGTTGTTGTTAGGGGTGCAAAACGGACGAGGCAACACCGGCTATTCGTTTCGTAACCCGGGTACGGACGGCGTTTTCTTCGATCGCCTAACGACCGACCGGGAGATGCGCGGGCTGGAGGATTTTGTCTGGATTCCGCGTTGGGAAAATTCAGTCGACCTTTCGCCGACACAGGTGGTGCTTGCCGGCGTGTCCGGAGCGTTTGGCTCCAATGATACCGGCGGCGACACCCGAACCCAGATCTATGGGGGAGATCTCCTCTACAAATGGAAGAGCGCGAATGCCGAGGGCGGTTTTCCCTTCGTGAAATGGCAGAGCGAATTCATGTATCGCCGGTTCGAGGCCGGTCGCGGCCTCGATGAGATGTTTCCGGTTGCGGAAACCTTTCACGACTGGGGGATGTATTCGCAGGTCGTTTGGGGTTTCAAAAAGGGCTGGGTCGCCGGATTGCGCGGCGACTACATGCACATGACGGACTCTCCGTTCACCAACGATCTGGAGCGGCAAACTCGTTCCCGTGCGAGTGCAAATATCACCTGGTATCCGACGGAGTTCTCGAAGATCCGTCTCCAGTACAACCACGATTTCTTCGAGGAAAACTTTTTCCTGCCGGGGCGCGATGTCGATTCGGTCTTTCTGCAGTTTGAATTCATCCTCGGCGCGCACGGAGCCCACAAATTTTAATTTATGAAGAAAACCATACTCGTTAGTCTGATTGGTCTCATGGCCCTGGTTGCGCCGGTGCAGGCCAAACTCAATGTCGTGGCGACTCTGCCGGATTTCGGATCGCTCGCTCGTGACGTGGGCGGCGACCTTGTGAATGTGAGTGTCATGGCCAAGCCGACGGAGGACCCGCACTTCGTCGATGCGCGACCAAGTTTCGTGGTGCAGTTGCGAACGGCCGATGTGTTGATCGAAGGCGGAGCGGAACTGGAGATCGGCTGGTTGCCGCCACTCCTGCAAAACGCGCGCAATCCAAAAATCGAGCTGGGGCAGCCGGGCCGCATCGTTGCTTCGCAGGGGATTCGCCTGATGAACGTGCCCGCGAACGTGACCCGCGCGGCCGGCGATGTGCACGCTCTTGGGAATCCGCATTTCATGACCGACCCGATCATTGCCAAGGCCGTGGCGCAGCATATTGCGACCGCGTTTGGCCAGGTCGACCCGCAGCACAAGGCGACCTACGACACCAATTATCAAAAGTTCGAGTCAGCCATTAACGCCAAGCTGCAGGAATGGGGCACAGCCATGTTGCCATTCAAGGGGCAGCAAATCGTGGCCTATCACGATTCGTGGCCCTACTTCGCTCATCGCTATGGGATTGTGATCGATACTTTTCTGGAGCCAAAGCCGGGAATTCCGCCATCGCCAGCGCATCTCGCGGAGGTGATCTCGCAGGTCAAAGCCCAGAAGATGAAGGCCATCATCGTGGAACCGTTTCACGACCGAAAAATCGCCGAGCGCGTCGCCAGCGCGACGGGTGCGAAGGTGGTCGATTTCGCGCAGTACCCGGGGGCGCTGCCGAACACGGAGACCTACATTAAATTGCAGGACGCACTGATTGCGCGGCTGACAGCGGCGCTGAAATGAAAATGAGTTGGCTCTGCCCCATCCTCACCCGGCGTCGCCCTCAGCCGCGACGCAGATTAGCTGAACGTTGGAATTCTTAATTATGTGGGAAGTCATGTTTTGGCCCATCGTGGCCTGCGTTCTATTGCCCTGGCTGCTGGTTTACCTTGGGCTGCATGTGGTCCAACGCGGAATCATTTTTATCGATATCGCCATGGCCCAGATGGCGTCGTTAGGCATTTGTGTGGCACTGTTGTTCCGTATCGATCTGCACAGTTGGGAAACCTTCGCCATCGCTCTGGGATTCACCTTGGTGGGGGCGGCTATTTTCTCCCTGACCGGGAAACGTGCCAGCCAGGTGCCGCAGGAAGCCATCATCGGGATTGCTTATGTGGTCGCGGCGGCCGCGGCGGTTTTACTCTTGAGTCGCGCGGCTGAAGGAGACGAAGAAATCAAACAGATGCTCGTCGGGAATATTCTGCTCGTCTCGCCGTTCGATGTCTGGAGTTGTTTCGCGGTCTTTGTTGCCGTTGGCCTGCTGCACTTCGCGTTGCGGCGGAATTTCCTGCTGGTTTCATTTAATCGGCCAAAGGCCTATGAAGCGGGATTGCGCGTGCGTTGGTGGGATTTCTTCTTTTACGCGCTCTTTGGTCTGGTTGTGACCATCTTCGTGCGGATCGCGGGCGTTCTACTGGTGTTCAGTTACCTGATCGTTCCGGCCGTCTGCGGGATCAATCTCGCCCGGCGCATCGGCTCGCGGCTTCTCATCGGATGGGTCATTGCCCTGGCCGGCGGCATCCTGGGTCTTTTCTCGTCCTACTGGTGGGATCTACCTTCCGGTGCAGCTATTGTCTGCACCTTTGGCGGCCTGCTGGTGCTGACTTCGGTTTTCGCGTTGTTGCGCTCACCAGTAGCGGCAAGAGATCCCCAATAACGGACCAGCCGGAGCTCTTCCGTCATGCGACCCACGAAGTCTTTGATCGACGTCTATGAAGGGATGACCTGTGTCTGAGACTTTCACGAAAGCGCGGATTCGCCGATAGGTGAAAGGTGCATTCTTTCCATTACAGAAACGGCACGCTCATTTGCGAAGAGTCCGACCTGCGTGCGGCCGCGGAGAAATTTGGGACGCCCCTTTATATATATAGTGCGGCGACGGCTCTCGACCATTATCACCGGCTCGATGAGGTCCTCAGCTCTCTCGATCACCTGATTTGTTACGCCGTTAAGGCGAATTCGAATCGTGCGATCCTGAAACTGTTTGCCGACGCAGGCGCAGGATTCGACATTGTTTCTGGCGGCGAGCTTTATCGCGTCATTCAGGCGGGAGGCGATCCGACAAAATGCACCTTTGCGGGCGTGGGCAAGTCGCGGGAAGAAATCGAATATGCGCTCGATTGCCGGGTGCACAGTTTCAATGTCGAAAGCGAAGCCGAGTTGGAATTCATCAACCGCGTGGCGGCGACTAAAAATGTGCGCGCCCCCATTGCGCTGCGCGCGAATCCGGATGTTCACCCGGACACGCACGCCTATATTTCCACTGGGGCGAGCGAAAATAAATTCGGCATCGGCCTCGATCGCCTGGGTGCGACTTACGAGGCGGCCTCGCGCATGTCGCACATCCAAATTGCCGGCGTGCAGATGCACATCGGGTCCCAGATTACCGAGGCGAAGCCCTTTGCTGAAGCGATACAGAAAGTTCTGCCCCTGGCGCGCGACCTAACGAATCGATACGGCATCGAATTTTTCAGCATCGGCGGCGGCATGGGAATCATCTATCGCCGCGCCCTTGAAAGCGGCTCGGGAAAATGGTGGCACGATAACGGCGGGGAACCCTCGGCCTTTAGCGTACGCGACTACGCCGAAGCGATTGTGCCTTCTCTGAAGGACGCGGGTTTGCGCATTTTGCTGGAACCCGGGCGCTTCCTCGTCGGGAACGCCGGCGTGCTTTTGACCCGTGTTCGTTACATGAAGAAAGCGGCCAGGAAAACCTTCGCCATTGTTGATGCCGGGATGAACGATCTGATCCGGCCCGCCCTTTACAGCAGTTACCACGAGATTGTTCCCGTCCATGAGCCTTTGGATTCGTCGCCGACGTCAAAGATCGATATTGTCGGGCCGGTTTGCGAGAGCGGTGATTTTTTCGCGACTGACCGCGAAATGCCGGAGCTGCGTGAAGGCGATCTGCTCGCGGTCATGAGCGCCGGTGCCTACGGATTTGTCATGGCCTCGAATTATAATTCGAGGCCTCTCCCCGCCGAGGCCCTGGTTCGCGGAGACCAAATCGCCCTGATCCGGCGGCGTCAGAAGGTAGAAGAGCTGGTTCAGGATGAAATCGAGCCGGTCTGGGAGTGACGAGCGAGGCTCCGATCTTGATTTTCCCTTCGATTAGCGCCTGGCCCGCTTGCGAGATACCGTTTCCTGCATAAATACTGCTCTCCCAAATACAGCATGCGTTTCCCCAGACTTATCCTTGTTCTCCTGACCCTCCTTGTTTGCAGTGCCCACACATGGGCCGCCAGCAACTCCAATGACGAATGGATCCTGCTCGTCGGCGGTCCTTCGATGCATCAATGGGAGCAATACAAGGCTCAACCCCACGACCATTGGTGGGCGAATTTCGTTCACGCGGCACGTCTGCGGACGGAGCAAATACGGGCGACCCAGGGACCGAACGCAAAGATTACCTGGCTGGTTTACAAACAGGGTTATGTCGATCGCGCGAAACAGGAGAAACAGGATCTGCTGGCCTACATCCAGTCCATTCACGAAAAGTTCGGCGTGAACATCGTCTATTTCGGCAACGGCATGGACGTGATCAATTACTTGAACCGCGGACAGGACCGCAGCCGGGTGAAGGTCTGTGGCTTTGAATATTTCGGTCATTCGAACCGGGCCTGTTTCATGTTCGATTATTCCAACAATCTGGACAGCGCGTCGAAGTCATGGCTGCACGAGAACGACTTTGTCCGGGTTGATCGGCGTGATTTCTCTCGCGCGCCTTATATCAAGAGCTGGGGCTGCCACACGGGCGAGGAAATGTCGCAGAAATGGTTTAACGCGACCGGCACGCACATGATTGGCGCCATCGGCAAAACGCAATTCATGATGGAAGAGTTGCCGATTCTGAGTTCGCAGGGCGGGCAGTGGGTTCAGTTCTGAAATTGCCGCTTTGGCGATACGCAGAGACGGCATTCGGTCGTCGTAGGAGTGCCCGGCTGGGAGGGACGAGCTTGTCTCGTCCGCATCAACTGGTAACGTCGCGATAGGGATGAATTTCAACGAACTTCAGCGGCTTTATGAACAGCCGTTCTTCGAACTGATTGAGCAGAGTCGCGCAGTTCATCTGCAGCACTGGCGTGGCGAAGAAGTGCAGCGATGCAGTCTGCTAAGCATCAAGACAGGTGGCTGCAGCGAAGACTGCTCTTACTGCGCACAGAGCGCTCATTATTCAACCGGAATCGGGCGCGAAGAACTTATGCCGATTGACGAAATCGTCAGCGCGGCCGAGCAAGCTCGCGCGCAGGGGGCCAGTCGTTTTTGCATGGGCGCGGCCTGGCGTGGAGTGCGCGATGGCACGGAGAAGTTCGAAGAAGTTCTCGAAACCGTCAGGCAGGTCAGCCGGCTGGGCATGGAGGTGTGCGTTACTCTTGGCCAGATCGGAGCAACCGAAGCGCAGAAGCTCAAGCAGGCGGGTGTAACGGCCTACAATCATAACATCGACACCTCACCGGAGTTTTATCCTTCGATTGTGACGACGCATTCCTTTCAGGATCGTCTCGATACCATCGCAGCCGTGCAGGAGAGCGGGATGTCAGTTTGCTGTGGCGGAATTATCGGAATGGGCGAGTCGGAAGAGGATCGCCTGCGAATGCTGGAAGTCTTGTCTGAATTCGATCCGCAACCCGAGAGCGTTCCGATCAACTGCCTCATGGCCATGCCCGGGACCCCGTTGTCCGAGCAAGCACCGGTCGATATTTTCCAACTCGTTAGGCTTATTGCGGTGGCACGTCTTGCCATCCCGCGGGCACGGGTGCGTCTGGCTGCGGGCAGAACAAGGATTTCGCGCGAAGGTCAGGCGCTTTGCTTTTTCGCCGGAGCCAATTCGATCTTTTTCGGCGACAAACTTTTAACCGCGCGGAATCCAGAGGTCGATGCCGACGTCAGCCTGCTGGCAGAGCTGGGATTGAGGATCAGTCCTGCGATCGCAGCCGGGACGTTGTAGCTGCCGCCGTCCCCGGCGGCAGAACCGTGAGAAACCTTGCCGCCAGAAATGACGGCACTTCATCAAGCATTTCAGGATCACAATACGAGGCGGTCTAATGGACGCGCTTCCGAACTTGACTGCTTTAAGCAGTCAAGTTTTAGGGGGACCGGATAGTTCGCGAAGGGTTCGGTCCGGCGGAGTCAACCGGCAGAGCGGCCTTTCGTTAGGCGCGGAAAATAGATTCGTTCGCGCTCGATCTCAGCGCCGCGCGACAAAAAGAAGTCGCGCAATTCATCCGAGTAGTACCAGCCATTTTCCTGCGGATTCATTCCAAAAAAAACGCTGCCGCCCGGTTTCAGATGATTCGTCAGGTCGTCGAGGAAAAAATCCCATTCTGCGGGACCCCAGAGTGTCTTGTCCGGTTTTCGGTTGAAGCCGGTGGAGTAAGCCGTGATGAGGTCAAACTTTCTCCCGAGATCAGGGAGCGGCTCGAACGCTTTTATTTCCCAGATACGCCGGTCGACTCCCATCAACTCGACCAGGTCGCCGAAGACCGGGAACCAGCTGACATCGAGACCGACGCAGCGGTGGCCGAGTTGCTGGGCGATATAGAGAAAAAATCCGCCGCCGCAGCCGAGATCAAGAATGTCTTGTGACGGAAGCCGGTGCAGATCGAGATCCTGCACCCGGGCGATGTTTAGCTTCATGAATTCCGGGACGCGCGCGTACTTCGATATGCCGACAGGCGAATCCTTATAGCGCTCCTCGATTTCAATCATGCGCTTTTGGTCGAGTCGCGCGAGGAGAGGGCGAAGAGAAATGGGATGAAGACGGCGACGCATCCGTCGCGCAAATCGTGTGTACGATTCCTTTTGTCCGAGTTTCGCCAGTTTGTGGGAAAGCTTCACGGCTGGCGTTATGTAGAGCGGCCATTCGCGGCGTCAAGAGCCGCCAAGTCTGGGTAGCGCACTCATCTCGAGTGCTGGTTGCGACGTCTCGCCGCAACAATCTTTAAGACAAGTTCGCGATCACGAGACGTGATCGCCAGCACTCGAGACGAGTGCGCTACCCAGAGAGGAGGTGCGCGATACGCGCCTTCGGTTGCCGTAGAAAGATGCGGCGACGACCCGTGCAGTCGTCGCCGCTGACCGCAACCAACCGAATTATTTGCTCTGCGCGTCGTGCAACTCTTTGGCAGCGCTGTGCAGGTCCTGGTGAGCCTTTTGCAGGCTATCAGCCTTGGCTTGCTGCTCGGGTGTCAGGAGAGGGCGAATCTGCGCCATGGTGCTGTCCATGACCGCTTTGGCCTTCGTCATGGCATCCTGGTGGATGGCCTGAAGTTGAGGCTTCGCCGCATCGACGATCGGCTGAACCTTGGCCTGTTGATCGGCCGTGAGGTTCAATGATTTGGTGAGATGCTCTAGCGGATTGCCGCCGTGATGGAAACCCCCTGGGCCTTCGCCCTGGGCAACTGCCAAGCCTGCGGAAATCGCGCTGATCGCTATGAGTGTGAGTAAGGATCGTTTCATTTTTTTTGTTTTGGTTTTGCGGAGGCTTTTCAGTGCATCCGCTTCAAGTGGAGTGACCGGCCGCGGCTTGAAAAGGTTACAAGAATCTTTTCGAATCGAGGCGGCTTGCCCCGCCGCTCACCTCCCGCTGCTCCCAACGCAGCGGGATTGCTGACTTTGGAGCTCTGCCGCCGCCACTCACCTCCCGCTGCTCTTCCAGGACGCAGCGGGACAAGTGCTGAACGTTGTTTGGAGATGGGCTCTGCCGCCGCCACTCACCCTCCCCCCTCCTCGGGACGCAGCGGGACAAATGGCGACCTCTTGTGAGTTAGTTGTAACCAAAGCGTCCCTCCATCTGTCTTCTCAGTTGGTGTGGATGCTCTCTCTTCTACATGGATACTCCTGATGCAGGCGCGCTGGTTCAAAGCGCGCTCGCGCATGACGATGCAGCCGCTCGTGAGCTGGTTCGGCAGCTCTATCCATTGGTCGCAAAAATCGTCCGCGCGCACCGCCCGCGTCGCACCGCCGAGGAGGACCTCTGCCAAATGATCTTCATCAAGATGTTTCAGAACCTGCCCAGTTTCTCCGGCAAAGTGCCGCTGGAACATTGGGTGTCCCGAATCGCCGTGAATACCTGCCTTAACCAGATAGAATCGGAGCGAGTTCGTCCGGAATTGCGCCAGGCTGACCTGAGCGAAGAACAGGCCGCCGTGGTTGAATCAATCGCTGCCAGCCCGGACGAACTCGGACCGGATGAAAAATTTGCTTCCCGCGAGCTGGTCGAACACCTTTTACAATCGCTCAAGCCGGCGGAGCGCCTCGTGATCGACCTGATGTATCTTCAATCCCGCTCCGTGGAAGAGATTCGAAAAGTGACCGGCTGGAGTGGGACACTGGTGAAAGTGCGGGCTTTCCGGGCACGCAATAAAATGCGGGCGCAACTGGAGAACTTGAGAAAAAAAGATGAGCGCAAGTAATCACGATATCGATCGTTTGTTGCGATCGGCAGCCCAGGCGCCGCATGAGGCTCCGGCGGAGCCGCCTTTTGGTTTCGAAACGCGGGTCGTTGCGCTCTGGCGTTCCAGCAAATCGAAGACGAACGGGTTCGGTGTGCTTTTCCGGGGAATTGTGGTGTCGTCGGCCGTGATCATGATTGTTTCCGCAGCCGCGACCTTCCGTGAATATCAGCGGGGAATGGAAGCGGGAGACATTTCGACTAACGAGTTTGCGATCGCGGATTCCGCGATCCAGGCGGAGTTTTCACAGTGAACGGATCACTTCGCTGGAAGCTGATCGTAGGGGTTGTGCTCGCTTTTTTTGCGGGAGGAATGAGCGGGTTCTTCTTTGCGAGCATGCACGCGCGGCAGGTGTTCGTGGAATTTCACCAGCCGGGCCTTGTATCCATGCGCATGAGGGAACACTTGCGCCAGCAGTTGAACCTGACGCCCGACCAGGAAAAGAAGATTTCTCCCATGGTGGAAAAAATGGCCGGCCAGCTGGAGCAAATCCGAAGCGAAACGGGCGATCGTGTCCGCAAGACCATGCAGGCTGCGCACCACGAGATGGAGAGCGTCTTGACGGAGGAACAGAAAAAAGAATTGGAACAAATGGAGGAACGTCACCGCACATGGCATATCCATCGCGGAATGCATCCGCCCCCCCGTGAAAGCGAGATGCCTCCCCCGCCGCCGTAAGCGTTGCGAATAAAGTTACTGAACGTTGAAAATTCTATCGATACGAGCTCGATAGCTCGCGCAGGAATCCCGGACCGCGATAAACCAGGCCGGTGTAGACCTGGATGAGCTGCGCGCCCGCCTCGAACTTTTCGCGGGCCGACTCGGCGTCCATAATCCCGCCGCAACCGATCACCGGAATTGCCGTCCCGGCGGAAATCTTTCGGATCAACTCGGTCGATCGCTGTCGAAGCGGCTCTCCGCTCAAGCCACCTGTCTGGTCCTTGTCCGCCGGAAGCGCCGAATGATTCAAAGTCGTATTTGTGGCAATGATTCCGGCCACGCGATAGTCCTCACAAGTCTTCAGGATCTCCTCGATGTCTTCGTCGGCGAGGTCGGGTGAAAATTTCACTACAATGGGGCGATTCGCGCGATTTTCGTTTTGCACCGCGTCGAGCAGAGTCGCGAGCAGCTCCGATTTCTGAAGCGTGCGCAGACCGGGCGTGTTAGGCGAACTGACGTTTAGGACGACGTAATCGGCGAAAGGCTGAAGACGGCGAAACGAATGCAGATAATCCGCCGACGCGTGTTCCAATGACACATCCTTCGATTTTCCGATGTTGATGCCTACGGGAATGGTGGGCCAGCGATTGGCCTCGCGCAGTCTTCGTAAACGGTTGGCTACCAGGTCGGCTCCTTCATTGTTGAAACCGAGTCGGTTAACAAGGGCGCGCTTTTCCGGGTAGCGAAAGATTCTGGGCCTTGGATTCCCCGATTGAGGCCGGCCGGTGACAGTTCCGATTTCAACGAACCCAAATCCCATGGCGGCAAGAGCCGGCAGGGCCACACCGTTCTTGTCGAAACCCGCGGCCAGGCCGATCGGGTTCCTAAAGTTAAGGCCAAAAAGGGTGCGCGGACTTTCTTCGGGTGCGAATCGGCGCAGCAACCCCAGAAACACCCCTAACGACGAGGCGCGATGCAGGCTGTTGATTGCCAGGTTGTGAGCCGCCTCGGCATCGAGTTGGAACAAAACCGGCCGCAGGGCCATCTCGAAGAAGGAGCGTGCCTTCATTTTCCAATGCAAAATTGCCCGAATACCGAATCGAGAATTTGTTCGTGCTCAACTGCGCCGATCAATTCCCCGATCGCGTTCAATGCTTGCCGGATTTCAATCGCGTAAATATCCGGGGTGGTGCCGCTCTTGATCGCCTCATCTGCCTTACGGCAGGAATCCAGGGCGCGTCGGAGACAATCGCGATGACGTGTATTGATGGCAACGGCGTTCTCTGCCTGAAGTTGGCCGGCACCGATTCGACTCGCCACTTCATTCCGCAAGCCATCCAGGCCAGCTCCCGTCTTGCAGGAAATTTTCAGGGCCGCGTGCATTCGTCCAATCCGCGTGCTTCGGCAGATCGCTCTTGTTCAGGACGAGAATTGTCAGGCGATCCGGCTCTCCCGTGGTGAATTCGGGAGGGCGCGGCGCGCTGCCGTCCATGACATGCAAGGTTAGGTCCGATTGTTCGAGCGATTGCTGTGTTCGCGCCATGCCTTCACGTTCGACATCGTCCTTCGATTCGCGGATGCCGGCGGTATCACGCAGCCTGACTAATATTCCGCCCAGTTCGACGGATTCTTCAACGGTGTCGCGTGTCGTCCCCGGCGCGGCGCTCACGATGGCGCGTTCGTACCCGAGAAGCCGGTTGAGCAGGCTCGATTTTCCGGCATTGGTCGGTCCGTAAATCACCACCCGCACACCTTCGCGCAAAACACGGCCGCGATCGGCGGTCGCCAGAAGCTGGCCTATCTTTTGCATGATCGAGCGCAGCCGAGCCTGAACCTTCTCGCCTTCGTCAGGAGCAATGTCTTCATCGGCGAAGTCGAGCGACGCCTCGACGTGCGCGGTCAGATCGATCAACTCGCCCCGAATCAGTCCAATTCGACGGCCGAGGGATCCCTCCAGTTGTTCCATGGCAGACCGGAGTGCGAGATCGGTTTTGGCCCGTATGAGATCGATCACGGCCTCGGCCTGGGTAAGATCCATTTTTCCGTTTAGAAAAGCTCGCTCGGTGAATTCACCGGGCCGGGCGGCGCGGGCACCGGCCCGAAAGGCGGCCTCGAGAATTCGGGCGGCCGGAAGAGCGCCACCGTGGCAGCTGATCTCGACAAGATCTTCGCCCGTATAACTGGCGGGCGCGCGGTGAACGCTCAAAAGGACCTGGTCGATAAGAGCTGTTTCGCCGGTAATGGCTCCGAAATGTTGCAGGCGCGTCGGAAATTCCGAAGGCTTTTCCGATCCCGCGAAAATGGCGTCGGCTACCGCGACTGCGCTCGAGCCGCTCAGGCGAACGATGGCAATGGCGGCTTCGCCCGGCGCTGTCGAGACCGCGGCAATCGTTTCCCCTCGTGTCTCCATCACTTCGTTAGGCTGCCGGACTGGGCCCGTTTTCCAGGACTTCACGCAGTGCGACGACGCATTTCCGGTTTTGCTCCGCAGTGCCAATGGTAATTCGGACCCATCGCGTGAGATCGTAACCCCGCATCGGCCGGACAATGATTCTGCGCGCCAGAAGTTCCTGAAAAATGGCCGGACCATCGCCGACGTTGACCATGATGAAATTTCCGCTGCCCGGGACAAATTCGAGCTTCATTGATCGCAGTTCGGTCGACAGGTAGACGCGGCCCTCATCAACCACGCGTTTGGTGCGCGCCTGATGTTCTTCGTCGTCGAGTGCAGCTAGCGCCGCGATTTGTCCAATGCCAGTAACGTTGAATGGCTGTCGTGTCTTTTGCAGAACTGCGATCAGTTCCGGTCGTGCCATTCCATATCCGATGCGGAGGCTGGCGAGCCCGTGGATCTTGGAGAATGTGCGAAGCACAACCACGTTCCGTCCGTCTTTGACGTAACGCAGCGTGTCCGGCGGATTGTCCAGAAACTCGTAATAGGCCTCGTCGAAAACAGTCACGACCGTTTCCGGCACGCGGCTCATGAACCGGTCGATTTCCTCCTGCGAAAGGAGTGTGCCGGTGGGATTGTTAGGATTGGCAATGAAGACGAGCCGCGTCCGCGGAGTGATGGCTGCGAGGATGGCGTCCAAATGGTGGCGAAAATCCGGACTTGGCGCCTCGATGGTTTGGGCGCCGAACAATTTGGCCACAAGTTTATAAGCCACAAAAGCATGTTCCGAGGTGACGATGCTGTCGCCGGCCCTCAGGAACGCGTGCGCCAGAAACTCGATGATTTCGTTAGACCCGGCGCCGAGGATAAGATTTTCCCGGGCGATACCCAGCCGTTTCGCGAGAGCTTCGCGAAGGTAAAAGGCGCCGCCGTCAGGATAGAGCTGCGCCTGGGCCATGGCGTTTTGCACTGCCGCGATGGCTTTGGGTGATGGGCCTAACGGATTTTCATTCGAAGCCAGCTTGACGATCTCCGCCGGATCGACCCCCAGTTCGCGCGCGGTTTCTTCAATTGGTTTGCCCGGCTCATAAACCGAGAGATCGCGCAACTGAGGAGAGGCCAGGTCCCAAATCGAATCCATCGCCGCGAGTGTAGGCGAATTTCGACAGAAAAAAACCGTGGAGACCGCGATGGAGGGTCGGGCTTCTGCGAGGCCGTGCGTCAGCCGTGGCAGAGGTTCCGCCCTTCATTGCTCGAAAGCGCGTGCGCGACACGGTGCTAAGCGACATCGTCGTCCACCTGGCGAGCCGAGAGAGGGTTGTAGCTGCCGCCGTCCCGGGCGGCAGTTTTAAAACGTTCTGCCGGCGAGACGCCGGCAGCTACAACGTCCCACGTTTTGCGTCGGTTCTCTGGCCAAGCCCGCACAAGAAGCCTCTCAAAAAGCTGTTCAGGCCAGGGGTTTCTGGAGAACATTTTTGGCGTTATGCATTCCCATCTTCCGCTCAGCGACGTCATGATATTCGGCATCGCGTTCAATTTTTGGAAAGTCATCGGATGGAGCGGCAGCCTCATCTTTGGCTTGAGATTTCTGATTCAATGGCTCGCCTCGGAGCGGGCCAAGCGGAGCGTCATTCCGGTTGGATTCTGGGAGTGCAGCGCTGTGGGGTCCTTTCTGTTGCTGGCCTATTTTGCCATCTACCGCCACGATTCCGTCGGGGTTTTGCAGAGCCTGCTTCCCCTGCCAATTTACCTTCGCAACCTCTACTTTCGCTACACTCATCATCACGCGGTTCATCCCGGGGCCGAGCCAAGGCCGGAAGAGTGAACTGCGCCGGCTCGTTCCAAGCCTCGCGCCATCGGCGGCAGAGTTTTTTGCAATTTTGGGCGGGAAAGGATTGACCGCCAACTTCGAAATATGGGAATTATAAGGGACCGCAAACAACTTCAGAGCAGCAAGCCCATGAATTATAAAACTCTCCCTCTCTCGATCCTCCTCGCTTTGGCCACCGTGACGGCGGTTTCCGCCTCCGTCATCCGTCAGGGCGCTTCCTACAGTCCGACCGGATCGGACTTTACCATTGTCGCGCTCCAAGGCGTAGACAGCGGTGACCCGTTAGGCGTGAGCGGATTTAGTCCGCAGGTGAACAACAATTTCGAATTTAATCCCTCGATCGGTGTGACTTACGACACCGGTGGCGGTCACCTGACCGATTTCGGATTGGGTCTTTACCAGGACTCCAATCATGCGACCCAGTCGACCGGTCTTCGCGTGAATTACGCCGCGCCCGTCGACGCGGCCAGCGTCACCATTACCGTCGAAGACTTCGATATTAAGTTGAGCGACGGCAATTTCAATTTTGCGCACAAAGTCGCACCGACCATTTCACTCCTGGGCGCGAACAACGCCATCGTGGCGACTTTCACCCCCTCGGATATTTTTCCCGCCATGGTTGAAAAACCGAACGCCAGTGGTCATGGCGAGTCAGACATCTGGGACATCAACTTCGGCGCCCTTTTGACGCGCCTGCATCTCTCCAGCAGCCAGATCACCGGCTTTGTTCTCTCGGCCGACTCAACCAACGGCGAAAGCTCGAACAGCGATCCCTATTTGCTGCTCGCGATTGGAAACGGCATCCCGGTGGTTCCGGAAGCTTCCAACTATATCGCGGGTCTGGTTGCCATCGTCATTGCCGGGTTGTCACTGAAACGCAGAAGCGCGAAGGCCTAACAAAACTTTTGTCGCCGCCCGGGCGCCTCGGTGGCCTGCTATCGCAGGCTGCTTAGGGCGCCCGTTGCTTTTTCCACCAGCGCCTTCTCTTCGGGGAGGAGCTTGGCCTGGCGGCCAAGCTCGAGAAACGAGGGCGCCTTGCTGCGTTCGTTTCCAGCGGCCAGAATGACGCCGTAATAAGCGGCGATTTCCGGCCGTCGCAGTTCTTCGGCCGAAAGGGAATCCATCACCTTGAGGGCGCCACGCTGGTCGCCGCGAATGTAGAGTGCGAAGGCGTAGGTTGAAGCGAAGCTCGGATCTTTTGGCGATTGCTGGTGGAGTTGTTTAGCCATGGTCTCCGCCGCGTCCGTATTGACCCCGAGTAAAAGCGAAAGCTGGGCGAAATTATTTCTGGCGGCCACGTCGTTAGGCGAAACCTGGAGTAATCGCGAGGACACTTTGTAGAGGTTGTTTGTATCCGACTGCTCGGTGTAATACTCATTCAGTGTGGCCAGTGCGCCCTTTTGCTGGCCGCGGTCCTTGGCCAACTGCCAGAGAAGCTCGACGGATTCATTCTCCCATCGCCACTTCGCGGCTGCTCGCTGCAGGGTCATGACGGCATCAACGTTGTTGGCCGCCTGAAGTGCCTTGGTCCATTCCAAGGCGGACTCTCGCGCGTCACCGCAGCTACGATAGGCGTAAGCCTGATACGCGTGCCGAAGATACTCCAAATCTTTCCAGCCGAACTTTCGCGTCCACTGTCGCAGTCCCGCGCAATCAGAGGCACTGATAAAGCAATCGGCCACGGCCACGAAGACGGGGCGCTGTTCGAGGGCTGCGGGCGGAAGCCGTTTAGTCCATTCGATGCCGAGAACCGCTTCATGATTGGCGCTCATCCATGAGAGCAATTCGGTCAGTTTTAAGGGATCGAGGGCGGCTTCGTCCTGGATCTGGGTGAGCGCTCCCGGGAAGGCTTCCAGCCCGAGCTTTGCTGAAATTTCCACATACCGAATGCGATCCTGAAGGGTCGCTTCCGGCCACTCAAAGATTTTTCGGGCCAGAGTCGTCAACTTCGGGTCCTTGCGCTCGAGAGAGTCTTCAAGAAGAGCGCGTGCCGCCATCAGCCGGACGGGACGCTTCTCCATCAAACCGCCGAGGGTCTCGCGTGCGGCGGATTTCTTTTCCTCAGAGGAAGAGCCGAGCTGAAGGATTGCAAGGGCGAGCCGGTAGCTGTCGTTAGGCGGATCTAATCGAATGGCCTCGGCATATTCCTGCTCTGCGGATGGCCGATCTTTGCGGCCCAACTGGATCGCAGCGAGCGCTTCGTGATACGCTGCCGATCCGTCGGCCCGGCCTTCCACGTGGCCAAGGGCCGCTTCTGCGATCCCCGGCTGGCCAAACTTTGTCGCCGTCTTGGCGAGCGCGATCGCATCCGGCACGGAAGCGGGCGCCTCCGTCGCGATCCGCTGTCGCCACTCGAGGGCGGATGGTTCCCCATTTTGTTCTGCGATTTGCGCGAGGATTCTGAGGGCGTCGAGGTTGTGGATGTTGATCTGAAGAATATTTCTGGCAGTCAGGCTGGCCGACTTGAGGTCACCCACTGAGAGGAAGGCGCGCGCCCGGTTACTGAGGCGTCGCAACTGAAAGGCGCGGAAGGAATCGAAACCCACCACCCCAATGACAGCCAGGAGAATAAGGCCGATCGTGATGCCGAGGAACCATCTCCCGGGATGCCGGGAATTTTTGGGCGTTCGTGTGCGGCGACGTGACAAAAAAGAGCCTTCAGTTGGTCTGGCTCCTCGATAGCAAAATCAGTTCCCCTTGGGGAAGAACGACCGGTGCCCGGGTGAAAAGCTAGTTTTTTACCCGGAAGCGGTTTTTTCTTGTTTCCGAGGGGTGAACCGGCTACAAAGGGGTTCGGAAAATTGTTATGGTTGGTATGAAAATTGTCGTTGACGGTGAGAATCAATTATGACAATTATGGGAAACATCGGTATTAAACAGGGTTAAACACACATGAAATCATCTAAATTCGCTGCTCTTCTTCTCGCCGTCGCTGCTCTCGCCGTCTCCCCTTCCCTCCGCGCCTCTGTGGTCGATCTCGGCCAGGCAGCAGGGTTCTCGGTTCTGACCTATCAGAGCAACAACACTTCCGACTCCGCTTTCCAAGGCGCCCCCTTGATTGGCGTCGTTAACGGCGATTGGAACCAGAGTGGCGGCGGGCAGACCAACACGCAACAGCCGACAACGGTCATGCTCAGCCCCGGTCACACCAATCACGGCCCGTCCAACGTTGAAACGACGGTTTACAATGCCAACCGGCTGAACGCAGCCTGGACAGATGCGGTCAATGCCTCCGCCATGCTGGCTTCGCTGGCCCCGACTCAAGCCGCCCTCGGGAACATCAACTCGGGCATGACCATTACTGAGGCGAATGTTGGGCATTACGTCCTGAATATCTCGAACATCAACCTGAATCAGTCGGCCCTTACCTTGAGCGCCCCAGTGGGTTCGACCTTCGTGCTAAATATCTCGGGAAACATTACTCTCAACGGTGGCAGCCAGGGCAATGGCCTCCTCCTGGCCGGCGGCCTGACCTCGAATGATGTCGTTTGGAATTTGACCGGCGTGAACAGCAATCTCACCACCAGCGGCGGCGGCAACGCCCAGCAGATCAACGGTATTGTTCTCGCGACCGGCGCCAACGCTTCGGTTAATTTGCATCCTGGCCAGATTAACGGGGAAGTCATCACCCAGCTCCTGACTACCTCCTCGGGCGCTCTCGTTTTCAGCACAGTTCCTGAAGTGACACCGAGCTCGGTGATCTTCGGCTTCCTCGGCCTTCTGGTCGCAATCAGCTCGCGCCGCATGCTTGGCCGTCGGGTGGCGGTCACAGCCCGCAGCGGCAAATAAGTTTCCTGGTAACGTATCGTTTGGTTAAGCAGAAGCGGCAGTCACGGGTGTGACTGCCGCTTTTGTTTTGCCTAACAACGGTCTCCCGCCCCGAAGCTCACCGAGCAAAATCCTCGGGACGGCCTGGGCAGCGCATGCGAATGCTGGCCGGTCTGTCGGGCCCCTACCTGGGTCCAAGCTTGGTGACCGCGGGACGCGATCGGAATCCCTGAGAAGCGATTACCAGCAGCTTATCGGCAACAGGCCTTGCAAACGTGATCTGTCATGACGCGGTTTCAGTGGCCTGGCGAGAACGTGGAGCCGGCTTCACGGAGCTTCCGACGAACAAAGTCAAGGTCGTTGCGCGGCGAGACCTAGCGACCAACAAGCGATTCGAGTACGCTACCGCAAAGGAGAAGGAGACGCTTCCGGTCCGATCAGTAAACAATCTTGCTCTCGCCGGCGTCCTTGTACGTGCAATCGAATTGTCTACCAACAAGCTGACGAAAGCATAATGGCCCACGCTGGTTGTTGTCCGAGCTCATCGAAGTGAACGCTCGCTGCCACCGACGTACCCGACTAATAGGTGATCTTTCGATAACCGTCCGAGTTGTTCTCAAACCAGCTGGCGAAAGAGTAGTTTCCCGCGGTAGAACTGCCGCCGCTAGTACTCAGAGCGGTGTCATAATGGAAGCTGGCGCTTCCGCTAATCGTGAGCGTGTTGCTAATGAGCGCGCCGCTGAATCCGCCGCTTCCTGAGACCGTGGCGTCGAGCCCTGGACCGTCGACAGTCCCGATGAACGTCGATGAACCGGAAACGGTTATCTTATTTTGGTTCGCATACTTTCCATTTGTTAAAGCGCCACTGACCGCGACAAATGAAGTGCTAGATGCGGTGTTGTTCAGATTACTATAAGAATCACCGCTGACCGTAATGTCTTTGTCGACGACCCATGTCACGTGCGTTCCGGCCGCTTGCGTGACGACTCCGCCACCAGACGTGGTAAACTTTCCCTTCACCCAGATCGTAATATAGCTGTTGGCCGCTCCATTAATTGCAAAAGTATTGCCTCCGCTAACGGTAAAGTCGCTGTTCACCACGACCAACGTTGGCGCCGCGGCGGTTCCGTTTGCCGTTAGAGATGTGATTGTTGCGTTGGTGCTTAGGTTTTTTGGTAGACCTCCCCCTCCCGATATTACGGCGTATGTCCCGCCCGAAGGAGGGTAGGTCCCATTGCCGCCGCCGCCGCCGCTGGAAGCCCAAGCGTAATTGCTTACCGCGCCGGACGGATCAGTGTATTGCCAGCTGATGCTGTTGGGGTTTACCTGGGTGGGATCAAAAGTTGGGTAAATAACAGCGTTGTCCGGTGTTGCGATTTGCCCCTGCACGTTCGTGGTGTTTTGGACCGCCGGCCCGCTGTAGTTGATCCCGCCGTAAACGTAGGTGTTTCGCAGGTCGCCTTGGCCGCTGTTGTTCATCGTATTAACCAACGTTGCGGTCTGTGGCGTGATGCGCGCCCCCAGCGACCAAATGTGTCCTGTAGCAGTGCTAGAATTGAAGCTGTCTATGAACCCGGATCCGCTCTGAGAAATCCAGCTGCCGAGCGTAATGGGTCCGGGCCATCCGCTCTGAATCGCCGGTTGCATGATCACTTCGATGGTCCGAGAAGCGCCGTTACCCGCTGTTGGGGTGCTGCCGGTATACCTCCGGTCAAAAACCAGCGCGATTGTATTGCGTAAGTCATTATCCAGCTTATTGGCGGATACCCGGCGCGGTCCGGACATCGTCGCGTATCCGGTTGATCGGACCCGGTACCACTGATGCCCGCTGCCGTCCTGAAGGCTCCCGGCTCCGGCCGTATCTATTGTGACCCACGAGGAGACGCTGGTGGCACCCTGCCCCGTCATTGGCAAGCTGATCTGCGACGGCAAATAATTGTATGCGGTTGCGCTAGGCACACTTGTGCTGACAGCCCCCGTACCAGGCGAAGGTTCAACACTTGGGACCGGGCTACCGTTGAGAGGCACCGTTTTCCATGAGACAGGGGAACCGGAAGCGTCGGGGAAGGTCCACACATTGGTATTCAAGGCGCGCACTGCCGCGTCCACGCCACTTTCCGCGCCAGTAAGCGCTTGCTGCCAGCCAGCCGCTTGCAAGCCCGTGCTGTTATTTTGACCCGCAATGTAAAGACTGGTGGCGCAGATAAACGTCATGATCAGGATGGAAAACATCGTCACCATCAGGACGCTGCCATCTTCGCGTTTTGAAATATTTGCTTTCATATTGTTAGGCTTTCAGCGGCCACTGGCATTCCGAAGAAAGGTGTTGCAGTAGAGGACGGTCGCCTTCACGTTTTGCACGAGTGAGTAATGGCCGGAAGATCGGCAGTAGACGTTGCCGACCGTTGATTGGTTAGTCGCTGTCGTGTTAATCACATACCAATCCCCGTCATTTCCCACGCTGTCGCTCGGCGATGTGTCCGGATTCGCTAGTCCACTGCGCCAAGACCCGTTCCCCGGCATATGCGAAAACGTCGGGAAGAACATGATATTGCAACCGACCGTTCCGTCCGTGGCTGTGTTATTGAGGGGAGTTACAGTGAAGCTAGAAACGTTCGTTGCGATCGCTGTCGCCGTATCGCTGGTTACGGTTCCACTAGCGTCCTGAATGACGACTTCGCGGTAAAAGTTATTGCCACTCTGATAGTAGGCGACGCTGACGTTGCCACTTCCGTAAGTTACCGAGCCAGTGGTCAGGCTAGGAGGGTTCACCGCGCCGGCGGAGGACGAATAATAGACAGGCAGACTCAGAAGAAGCGTTTGCGGACTGCTGGAGGAGACCGTCCAGGTGCCCGCGACCCATGATCCGTTGACCACCGCTGGGGTTACGGTTCCGTTAACCGTCGCGCGGATCGCGCGCCGGCAGTCCATCGCGATATAGTCAAGCACCCGAAGCTGATCGTTTTCGTTCGTGGAATATTTCTCCACGGCCGCATAAGATTTCTGCAGCGAAACGCTGGAAGCGACGACGGCCGCCAGAATGATCGTCGAGCTTGTAAGAGCCATCATCATCTCGACCAAGGTGAAACCGCTCTTCAGATTCGTCGTGCTCGTCTTCATTGGCCGATGTTTCCCTTCCCAAAAAGGGCCGAAAGTTCCCGACTCCGGCTGCGGCCCCCAGTGCCGGTCCATTGCAATAGAATGTCCACTTTCAGAATGTCGTACTCCGTCGCCATGCTGTTGTCCGGATTAGACTGCTGTTTTGGCTGGCCATCACCGCTTGACGTGTCCCGGATCCACGTCATTTGTCCCGATCCAATTGGACTTGGGCTGGGCGAGACCGCCGCCTGATATCCAGAGATCGTGACCGTTTCCTTCAAGTTCCCCAGTGGTCCTTCGGAAAAAGTCGCACTCTTGCCTTGAGACGTGCCGTGAGCTGCCGGAAAAGCAGGGGTGGGGGTCGGGCTTGGGCTCGGATTGTACGTCAGGATGTTATTCTGAACGTAGTTGTCGTATGTCGGCTTCGTGCTTGCGATCTGGGAGTAACTGGCGGCGCGAAAGCGTTCCATCCTTTCCTGGAGAACCATGCTCGCCGCCGCGTTCTCTCGTTGATCTTTGATGGAGTTGAGAAGCCGCTGGTTGGTGCTGAAGGCTGCCAATGCGAACAGCGCCGCCACGGCGCACGAAACGCAGACCTCAGCGAGCGTGAAGCCGCTTGGTTTTTGAGAGTTACGCCGGATCGGAGTCATCTGAGACGGGAAGCTGAACTATAAAAGCAGTAAATATGCCGATTATTCATAAGGTTTCTCTTAGCAGCATGTTCCGGGTCCCTTCGGAGCAGTGGCTGTGCCCGGCGGCTCTGGGCTCCTTCGCTAGGGCGGTAGAGGTCTTTTCTAGATCGATCTACGGGGGACCTTGACGGTTCTGCCCCGGGGTACGCTTCGGCGGTATGCAGGTTTTTACGTCGCTTCCGCATTTTAGTCGTTTTTTATGAAAAATATGCTTGCCTGCGTCCCCTGATTCCGGGCAGAATCGGGGAGTGAGGAGAAATTTCATAACCACAGCAGTTGTCTTGTCTCTGGGCGTCGCGCTCGTGACATCGTCAGCAAAAGCACAGTTAACCCCGGCACAACAGGCCGGTCTCGATCTTCGGAGCGCGAGCAATTTCGCTTTTATCGATCTTGGAGCGACGACGCTCGGCTGGAACAGTGGTCCCATTGATGGAGATGTCCTCCTCGGCATGGGGGTTCACGCTAACCTTTCGGGCGGAAACAATGGCGGGCTCACCGCGGGCCACGTCGTCAAATATGACTCCACCGCAGCGATTAGTGGTCACTTACAGAACCAGCCGACAATGGTCGCGGTTGCAAACTCGGTCACGCAGCAGGCGGCCACAGATGCAACCAATGTTTCGCTTTATGCTTCTTCGCTTGCGGCCACGCAGACCTTTGGAACCATCAGTGGAACCAGCACTATTAATGGCAATGGCGGCTTGAATGTTATCGATGCGACAAACATTCAGAATGACACACTGACGCTGAACGGTACGGCTAACGACTACTTTGTCTTTAACATTTCCGGCTTGGTCAACACCAACCGATCCATGACTCTCACCGGAGGGCTAACGGCTGACCATATCCTCTTTAACCTGACCGGTTCGGGTACCGTCCTTTTCCAGACCTCGGGCGGAGATGTCCTTTACGGCACGTTCTTGGCGGTTAACGGTGGCAAGTATCAGTTCTCAAACCTCGATCTCACCGGCAGATTGATTAACATTGGCGGCGATGTTCAATTTGTTTCGGGCTCGCAAATTCCCGTCGGCGTCCCGGAACCGAGCGTGATCGGATTGATGATTGCTGGCGCTGCGGCTCTGGCGCGTTTTGGGCGGATTCGTTCGGCCGGAAGCCGACGTTGAAATCTCGGGCGAGCTGACGTCGCTCAAATCGACGTCGCGCGGTCCTGACTCCGGGACAAGCCACTGCTGCAACCGCTAATGCGGGCAGGTAGAAGCCTCGAGTGACCTAGGTTCGGCCGCTCTTCGCCTCTTCGGTTGCGTTGGAAAACAATTCCGCTCCTAGAAGCAATTCTTCCACGCCGATCGTTTCCACCGCCGTATTTCGCAGGATGATCCGAACCATGTTCTTGGCCTCGGCCGAAAGCGATTTCTCGGAAAGAAGTGCCTCTGCCGCGAACATGATCGCGCCAAGTGGTTCGCGGAGAGAGTGGCCGACGTGACGCAGGATCTGCGACTTTACCTCGGTCGCCGATCGTCTCTCCGTCTCGAGCTCCGACTGAATCCGATGCAGCACGTCCGTTTGTTCTTCTACAAACTGGACCGTTGAATCGATGATCACATCATCGAAAAAGCGGGCGGCGATTCGGCGGGCAGACCGTTGAGCGGTGGCGTCGAATCTCGGGTTCGCGGCGGCAAACGCGTCGGGCCACGTGTCGGTAAAATTCCGCCGTAGCAGGCAGACTTCGCGGATGAGCTCCTGGAGTTTGTAACCTTGTTGCCATCGCTTCCGGCCGTGTGCGCGTGCGGCAGGTTCCCCATCCGTTCCGTGGTCCTGCCTTTTCAGAGTTTCCGCCAGTTCCTGGCACATTTGGGGAAGGTGATCGAGAAGCTGGCGGTAGGTTAGGTCTTCGGACGATGTGATATCCGGGCTCCGGTCAACCGCCGTGACCCATCGCCGGGTGATTTCTTCCTGATTCGTGATCAGAAAGTCGCCAAACTCTGCTAGGAGCGGCCGGATAAAGGTTTCTTCGGATAAGGCCATGCGAGGCAGTTGCGCCTGGTGGAGACAATCTAGGATACAGGGAAATCTCTGGTCTTTCGAGGTCTTTCCGACCCAGCCCCGCTTACGCCAGGGTCCGATTGGTGAGGATGAAGACCGTCTTGCTCCTCACAATTTCGAACACCTTCATGAACCTGGCTTGGTATGGGCATTTGAAGTTCAAGGATCAGCCGCTCTGGATTGTGATCCTCGCGAGTTGGGGAATCGCCTTCTTTGAATATCTTTTTCAGGTTCCGGGAAATCGGATCGGAGCGAATCAATGGACAGTCCCGCAGCTGAAAGTTTTGCAGGAATGCATCACACTTGTGGTGTTTACGGTCGTGGCCTTCCTGCTTTTTCGTGCGCCGATTCGCTGGAATATTGGTGTCGCTTATGGGCTGATCGTGGGGGCAGTTTTCTTTGCGTTTAACTACTGACGCCGTGGGTCAGGCCCCGGCTTACATCAGACGAAAAGGGCGTAACAAATGCTCCCTTGTAAAGCCCCCGATGAAATCTATTTGGGCCTTCGTTATGACGGCCGCCACGGTCACAGTTTATGTACATATCCGCCACAAGGAGCCGATTGTCACACCTCTCCGGCACGTAGAATTCGCCTCCGGTGTGGCCGGGCCGGCAGCCACGCCTGAGGGTGATATCGTGGTGGCCCCGTTTTCTGGAGGAGCCGTTGGCCAACGCTGGGGAGCCCCTGATGCCTCCTCACAATCGGCGTCCGCACCGCCGCGCCACTGAAGTGCCGTTAGGAGGCCATCGCTCGGCGACTGGGCAAGTGAGTCCTGAACGGACTTCGCCCAGGTCGCCTTAGCGCTTCAAGTCGTTGTTGGCGCGAGCTCTTTGCCGTCGCAGAATGTGGCTGCCTAACGAACCCAGCGCAAGCAGCGCCGGCAGGGTCGCGAAATAGGCCGGATTTGCCTCTGGGAGGATCACGCCGTTCGTGATCACGTTATCGAGAACGATGCCGCCTCCGCTGGCAGATGCATTCCAGCCGAAAAAACGGAACGCTGCGGAGGTCACGTTGTCGGCATCTGTCAGGGGAGTGAAATTGAAGGTGTAGGTGGTAAGAGTGCTCGTCGGCGTGAGGTCTAGCGTCGCGTAAGCGGTGGATGAGCCGCTCAGAAATAATCCGACCTCAAAATTGGCTGGGCCGCTCGGCTTCAACAGGAGATCGAAATTGAGGCTGGTCAGGTTGAGATGACAACCGGCGGCCGCTGTGATTGAAAAACCTTCGGTACTGCGACGTATCGATGCTCGCGGTCAGGTTCCATGACTCAGTGCCAAAAGTGTTATTGGCCGGTGCACCGGGCATCTGAGTGAGACCGCCTGTCCGAGTAAAGTCGCTGAAGGTGCCCAGGAAAGGCTGACCGTTGGTTTGATTGGCGGCTAGGCCGGAGCCGGGGCCGCCGGGGAAGTCGTAGGTGTAAATAACAGCGGAATAGGCTGGGGTCGACAACGCCGCCAGGGCAAGGAGGACGACGGTCAAGACGGGCCTGAAATCGCGTTTCTGCATTGTTATGGTTTCTATAGCAGGCGCTAAGCCAATTCTCGCTTCAACGCCGCTAGAAGCGCCTGATTCTTAGCGGGTATCCTCAAACCAGCTGGCGAAGGCGTAGTTTCCAATCGCTGTCGTCGTACTGTTCGCGTTCAGCGCTTCATCGTAGTGCAGACCGGCATTGCCGCTCATAGTCAGGGTATTGCCGATGACCGCGCCGTCGAAGCCGCCATTGCCCGAAATCGTTAGGTCAAATCCAGGGGCGTTGACGACACCGATGAAGGCGCCATTGCCCGAAATCGTGACCGAGTGATTCGAACCGACGCCGTTAACGACCACGTCTGCCGCGAGGCCGCTCTGATTATTGTAAGCGTTTCCGCTCAGGGTGATGTCGTTATCGACGTAATACGTCGCGTGAACCGTGGGATCCTGGGTAATGATGCCGTTCCCCGAAGTGGTCATTTTTCCCGTGACCCAGATTTGAATGTATGCCGGGGTACCATCGGAGTTTCCGTTGATCGTGAGGATGTTGTTCCCGCTCAGGGTAATCTGGCTGAGTTTATATTTTGCCGGCGCAGACTGTGTTCCCCCGGTCGCGGTCAGCGTCGCGTTGCTGTTGTTGACCTGCGAAATTGAGGAGTTCCAGCTGCCTCCAGGCCAGTTCGGATCGGACATTGTCGGGATGGCGGCGTTGAACGGAGTCGAGATCGTACCTTGAACGTGAGTCGTATTTTTTACCGCGGTGCCGCTATAGCCGAGGTTGCCGTAGACGTAAGTATTGTTCAGATTGGAGTTGCCGCTGTTCAGCGTACCGACGTCGCCATGGGATTGGCGTTTAGTGACGTCGTAAAGCCCCCCGGTCGATTTGAACGGATCGCCCGAGTTATAGCTATCGATCACGCCGTTGCCGCTCATCGTAATTGAGCCTTTCATAGTGATACCGCGCACCCAGATGCTCTGAGGAAGCGCCTGAACAACAACCTCGATTGACCGTGTCGCTTGAGGCGCGGAAACGGCCGTGTCTCGATCGACGATCAAAGCGCAGGCTGATTTTGCGAAGGTCGTTGTCCAGTGCCTGATTGGAGATTCTTACCGGTCCGGACGTCGCCGCGGTTCCGGTGGCCCGAATGCGATACCACTGGTTGCCGTTGTTATCGACCGGCATACCCCCGGTATCGAGGGTCGTCCAAACAGAGATGGTCGGGTTGCCTTCGCTTGAATTCGTTAGGCTATTATTCACGTTGTAGCCGACGATTTGCGAAGATATCGATGCGGCCAGATAATTGTACTGTGCCGATGATGGCGCCGCGGTTGCCGGAGTGGCGCTTGCTCCCGGCGACGGCTGCAGATTTGGGACCGGACCGTTCATTCTGACCCAGCTTGTCCACGTGCCGGTGTTGAGAGCGGCGATGGCTTGGTCAACACCGCTCTCGGCGGCGCCGAGCGCCTGCTGCCAGCTGGCGGCCTGAGCGCCTGAGTTGGCGTTTTGGGTAGCCACATAAAGGCTCGTCGCGCAAATCATGGTTAGGATCGCTACCGTGAGAATGGTGGTCATGAGCACACTCGCTCGATCCTGGCGGTCTATTTTCATTGGCGTGCGACGGCGTTGCGGAGAAATGTGTTGCAGTAAACGGTCGTTCCCGCGATCGGCCCTGGCCCCGGCAGGGAAGTAAAAGCCGGCGAGAAAGTGATGCTGCAGCTGACGCTGGAAGTCAGGTCCTGCGAAGAAACGGTGAAGGAGGCAACGTTTCTTGCGATGATGTTCTGCGTTCCATTCACTTCGCGAACAAAGGTTGCTGCTTGCGAGTAATATCTGATGGTGGTCGTCCCAGCTCCGTATTGAATCGCGCCATTGCCTGTAAATGTGGGAGCAACGGCATGCGCGTTGGACCATTTAGGCTGATTATTATTTGCGTCGTAGTAGTTAGGAATCGTTAGGATGAGGACGGGGGACGCGCCGGAAGTGTCCACCGAAGCTGACAAGGACCGCCTGCAGTCCATCGCGATATAATCTTCCACCCGGAGCTGGTCGCCTTCAGCGATCGAGTAGCCTTCGACGGCGGCGAAACTGCGTTGTAACGCCACCCCGCCTATGAGAACTGCGGCCATGACAATCGAGCTGCTCGCAAGAGTCATCAGCATCTCGACAAGCGTAAACGCCCGCTGGAGACTGGAAGGCGTTCTATTCATTGTGCAATGTTGCCCTTCCCAAAAACGGCCGATAGCTGGCGCGTGCGTAAACGGCCGTTTTCGCTGGTCCATTGCAGCAGCAGATCGACCTGAAGAAGATTGTAGTTTGTCAGGGTGTCGTTGTTGCTCAGCTCCTGAGGACTGGTTTGGTGCTGGGCATTTCGCAGCAGCATGATCGGGTTCACGGTCGTGTCTCCGTAAACACCGACCGAGACCTGTTCGTTTAAGTTGTAGAGGGGACCTTCCGAGCCGGTCGCAGCGTTGAAAATGTTATTCTTGAGATAATCCTTGGTCGCGACCTGTGTGAAGCTGCAGGCCCGCAGACTCTCCATGCGCTGCTGAAGAACCATCGTCGCTGCGGTGCTTTCTTTCTGAGTTTTGAGTGCGTAGAGAAGGCGCGAGTTCGTTGCAAAGGCTCCCGCGCCGAAAAGAACCGCCACCACAATGGTGACGCAGAGTTCGGAAAAGGTGAATCCGCCTGAAGTACGACTCCGCATGACGGCGAAGCCGGCGGGCGCCCTTTTTTTGAAGAAGTTAAATTGTCGCGGAGTCACGTTTTGCGCATGGGTAGCGCGCCCCATTGCCTTGGTTATGGCTTCGATTTGTTGGAAGGCGCCTTTGCTTCAGGCGCGATGGGGCTCTTCGCGAACATGGGGATAAATGGTGACGGTAGCAGGCTTTTGACCACGGGGACCTTTCTAAAGCAGCAGCTGTCGGACCAGTTTCCGTAATCTCCACAATACCGGGGGGTGGGGATCCCTGAAGGTATGGTGCTACGACTGAGCGTCGGTTGCCTCGACTTCGATGATGACTCGCGGGGGGAGGAGATCGAGCTTCAGGCCCGACGATGGACCCTCATCGCCCCCGGTCGTTCCGCGCTTTTTCAGAAGGTCTAGGTCGCGGCGCATCTTGCCTTTGTTCGTCGCGTGCAGCAGCGCGCTTTCTTCCGTGATCCCGCCAGCCTCAAGAGCACGAAGCAACGACTGGTCGAACGAATGCCAGCCGAGGACGCTTCCGGCTTCGATGATGTCGTTGAAGGTCTTTCCCTCTGATTCGCCGTATCGAATGGTCTCGCGAGTCCGAAGGCTATTGCCGACAACTTCGGTGATCAAGAGTCGTCGACCGTCCGTGCTTGCGACAAGGCGCTGGCTGATGACATACCGGATAATGTCTGAAAGGCGGATTCGGACTTGTTCCTGCTCATCCCGATCGAAAAATCCGAGGATTCGATTGATCGTCTGGCCGGCATTGATCGTGTGCAGAGTGCTGAAAACAATGTGACCGGTTTCAGCGGCCGTCAGCGCGATCTCCATGGTTTCGCGATCCCGAATTTCCCCTAGCAGGATTCCCTTTGGAGACTGCCGAAGGGCGACGCGCAATCCTTGCGCAAAAGATTCGAAGTCACGACCGAGCTCCCGCTGGCTGATGGCGGCCCGCCCGCGGGGATAAACAAATTCAATCGGATCCTCGAGAGTGAGCAGATGAATCGCTTCCGTCTGGTTGAGATGGTTCAACATTGCCGCCAGCGTGGTCGTCTTGCCGCTTCCGGTGGCGCCAGTGACCAAGACGATTCCATTTCGCTCTTTTACAATTTCTTGAAAAACCGGCGGAAGGCCGAGCGCTTCAAGGGTCGGCATCTCGGAAGGAAATCTGCGCATGACGATCGCGCGACCGCTGTTCTGTTTGTAAATGTTGACCCGCATACGGGCCACCCCCCGAACTTCGTAACTGGTGTCACATGATCCTGTTTTCTCGTACATCGAGAGAAGACGTTCGTTCCCGGCGATGAATTCACTGGCGAAATGGTCGATCATTTCCGTCGTGAGCACCGAGTCGGGGGTGTCGATAGGAAACGCCGAGAGGGTTCCGTGATTTTCAACGAAAGGCGGTTTCCCGCAGATAAAGACAAGGTCGCTGACGTGCTCGGCGCTCTGCACCATGCGTGCGAGAAGCGAGTTGATCGCCGCTTTGTCCATCCCCGCTAGGCTTTTAAGGACTAACCGGATTGACTTCCGGCGGATTGGCCAGCGTGCCCAGGCTGTTGCTGAAATCGTTGCTACTTTCGCCGGGCCTGGACGCGTCTGCCAGCAGATCGGGCTGTTCCGCCAGATCGACTACGGAAAGTGGCACACTCCCGAAGGCGCAGACTTCTGCGACCGTCGCGGTCTGGTTATGCGGATGTTTCGGATACCAGCGTAGCGCCACGTAATTGGCTGCCTGGGGTTCGAAGTCGATCGCCAGCGTGTCGTCAGTGCCGCTTATTGTGGTCGAACCCACAAGCCGCGCGTGGCTCAAGTCGCTGGGATCAGCTTCGAGACGATCAAGCAGATAAACTTCAACCCGCGCATCCGAGATCGCGGAGAGCGCGCTGATGCGGTGCAATTTTTGATGGCTGGCCAACCCGACAACGATCGTTGGCTGCGGGTCATTTGGTGCGAAAGAAAAGGAGGTGGAGGCGTCGTCATCAATCATTCGCGACGGCGAAGACGACCCCGATGAGCTCACGTAGGCCACCCGCCCAAAAGCGTACTGATTTGCCAAATTGAAGTTGAGCGTGTCTTGCAGATGCGTGACAACGGCCAGATGAGCAAAGCTGAAATTGGTATGAGCCTGCACCGTGTGAATTCGAGCGAAACTTTCCAGAGTCGGGACGCCGTACAAAGCCAGCGCAGCTAACTGGCCTTCCTTGCGAACACGGAACGTCAAGCGGACATAGCGCGCTTCCACTCCGAGCATCGGCAGATTGATCAGGCGTTCCTTGTCGAACGAAGTCGGCTGTTGCACCGATGTCCAGGCCGGGTCGGTCGAGCCGAGGCGATAATTCGAAACCGCGACTTCGAACTCGCCCTGAGCGGCGCCGTTGCGATTGATGAAAGCGAACCGTTGCAAAGCGGAAATGTGCGGCAGCGTGACAACAAAGACGTTGTCGCCCAGCGCCAGCGCGCAACTCAGCGTGTTATCGTCCAGAAGAAGGGTCGATGGATCGGCTGGGTTCTGGGGCGCGTTTGTAAACGTAACGATCTTCCCTCCGGGAAGGATTCGGTCGATGTGGGCGCCGCAATTCAGCCTGGCAAGATTTTTGGCCTGGTTAGCTGGGTCCACGGAATTACTCCCGCCGAAGGCCGCCAAGTCTGGTAAAACCAGCGTGGCTAGCGCAATGGCGCGGCAAAGAATGATGCGGCGGTTCATGACCTGCCGCACCTAGAGCTAGGATCGCGCCACTCTTTGGAGTTGGCGCCAGAATCTGGTCCGCTCGCCTAACGAAGGCTGTTCCTGGCCTTTTCGACCAGGGCCTTCTCCTGTGGGAGGAGTTGCGCCTTATCGGCGGCTTTCAAGTAGGTCGCAGCCTCAGGGTCTTTCAGGGCCGCCAGGCAGATGCCGTAGTAAGTCGAGATGGCCGGCTCCTGAAGCTGTTCCGGCGTCAAAGTCCTCAAGATCTCAACCGCCTTTTCTTTTTTCCCCTGCGTAAGCAGCGAATAGGCATAGGTCGTCAGGTAGGCGGGATTGGAAGGTTGTTTACGATATACTTCTGCCGAGATGTGGCGGGCGTCCTCGACCTGGGCGTCGAGCAGCAAGCCCACTTGCGCGAGATTATTTTTAATGTCGAGATCGTCCGGGGTCAGATCGGAGAGCCGGACAAGGACGCGGTAGAGTCCCTGGGTATCCTGGCCCTTCGCGTAGTATCGATAGAGAGTCGTAAGGGCTTCGCTCTGGCGATCGGGATACTTGGTCAGTTCCCACAGAAGATCAATCGCTTCGGGCGCCCAATGCCATTCGTCAACCAGTTGAAGCAGCGCCCAGGTTGTTTCCGCGCGTTCCGTGGCGCTTTTTGCCGCTATGGCCCACTCGTGCGCCGAGCCGGCTGGCTGATCGAGTTCGCGCAGCGCCCGGGCAAGATAGGCGTGACGGAACAGGTCGAACTGTCGCCAGTTGGCGGCTTTGAGTGAGCGTTCCAATTCCCGCCAGTCTTTCAGTCGCACTTTGATATCCGCCAAGGCGCCGGGCACCGGCCACTCTTCGAGCCGGTCCTTCGGCACGGTTTTAATGAAGTCGAGCGCCAAAAGGTTAAGATTGTTGCGGCTAAGCCATGTCAGCAGGCCAGCCAGATCCGCCGGGTGATCGCGAGCGGCTTGCTCGAGCTCGCTCAGGTAAGAAGCAAATTTCGTCTGGTCGATTTGACGCAGGACATCGAGGTAAATCAGCCGGTCCGACAAGGCGGCTTCCGGGTAGGATCGCAACTGGTCCGCAAGGTTGAGGATCTTTTGTGAATTTTCGCGGTGCGCGACGGCATCCTGAAGCATCGCCCGAGTCGCCATCAGTCGCTCCTTCGGATCCTTGCGCAATTTGTCCAATAAACCAATGGCCGCGGCATGCTCGCCTTCGTCTGGCGATTGGATCTGATTGAGCGCCAACTGAAGAAGATAACCATTCTCGGCGGGAGCGAGGCGGACGGCTTCGATCCATTGCTCTTTCGCCTTCTCGTTCTGGTGCTTTTGTTGAGCCAGCAATGCCAAGGCGACGTGGTAACTGGCGTCGTTCTCCGCGTGAGCCGGCAACTGACTGAGCGCGCGCTGCGCCTCATTCACATCGTTGTATTTCAAAGCAGACTGCACCCAGGCCAGTCTGTCCGGAATCGAATCGGGCCTGAGCTGAACAACTTTCCTTCGCCATTCGTAGGCGCCTGATTTGTCAGACACTCGATCGGCAATCTCGGCAAGAATGCGGGCAGCACGATCGCTCTCTGGTCTCAGCTGCCGCACCGTTTGCGCGGCCAGGCTAGCCTGGCGGAGGTCATCCTTACTCAAGGCGATTTCAGCGCGACCAATCAAACGCGTTTCCTGCCAGCGCACATAAGCGCGTCGCCCCGCCCAGCAGAATGCGACGAACGCAACCAGCGCGATGAGGATGCCGAGCGAAAGTTTGATGAACGTTCGCTCCTGTTTTGCAGAGGACAGCTCCAAGCTTTGTCTTTGGTAAGGCATTTTGCGTCCGACTTCAACGCGACCCAGCAGACGGGACATGTCTCTGTCGCCGTCAATCCCCGCGCCTCCGCTTTAAAACCGGAGGACAAGTGCTGAACGCTGGAAAGACTTAGCGCTCAGCAAAGGCCGTTCCGCTGCCCGGCACGGGCTCGCAAGTTGCTCGCAGCGCGCTATTCTATGTCCGAAGTGAGTGTTGCTGCCGCGCGAGAGCTTTATATGGCTCAATCGGATGAATCCCCGGCTCGAAATTCCAGATGGTGGATGGTTGTTTTTCTGGTCTTTGCCTGGTTTCCAATTGTGCATCACTTGCGCGGGGAGTGGTCCTACAACCCGCAGTACAGTTATGGATGGAGCGTTCCGTTCCTCGTCCTTTTTCTTCTCTGGCGCCGCTGGCTGAGCCGGCCGGCTGCGGGCGATTGCAAAACAAGGTTGTGGCCGGCCGCGATTATCGCGGTGAGCGCCGTCGGGATTTCAGTGACCCGATTTCTTTCCGAAGCGAACCCGGATTGGCGGCTCCTAAGCTGGGCGGGAGCGCTTCTGGCCGTAGCTGCTTCTCTGGCAGCGGTTTATTCGTTAGGCGGAAAAACCTGGCTGCATCATTTTTCTTTCCCGTTTTTATTCTTTCTGGTGGCCGTGCCGTGGCCGGTGCAGATCGAGCAGCACATCACTCAAGGTTTGATGCAGGCGGTCACGGCTTTGAACGTCTTCGGCTTGCATCTCGCCGGGATTCCCGCCTTGCAACACGGCAACGTGATTGAAGTCGGCTCAGGCCTGATTGGAATCGAGGAAGCGTGCAGCGGAGTTCGTTCGCTGCAGGCCACGCTGATGATTTCCTTATTTCTCGGCGAATTATATTTCTTCCCTGTTGGGGCACGCTCTCTTCTGGTCGCGGCGGGCGCGTCTTTCGCCTTTCTTTGCAACCTTGTTCGTACGGCCCTCCTGGTCTACGTAGGGACCCAGAAGGGCACCGAGGCCATCCATGCCTGGCACGATCCTGCTGGCCTAACGATCCTGCTCTTTTGCCTTTTCGGTCTCTGGATGATCAGTTTGATAATCCGCCGCCGCCTCGGCGAGCAGGTGAGGGATGAGTCCAGCGCTCCCACGCCTGCTCTCGCGCGACCGTGGCCGATCCTTCTCGCGATCGTGTCGGCCTGGCTCTTATTTACCGAAGCTGGCGTTCAATGGTGGTACGGATTCCATCAATCGCGCCTGCTGGCAGCGCATTGGACCGTACGCTGGCCTGACGATCTGGCGGATTTTAAGCGGGTTCCAATCGCGCCCGAAGCTCAGGGACTATTGCAATACAATGAAGGCGGCGGCGCGACCTGGCAGGGCGGCGAAGGTCACACTTGGATCTTGTATCATTTTCAATGGTTACCCGGTCGAACGGCGGCGCTCTTCGTCAAGGTGCATCGGCCGGATGTCTGCCTTCCCGCCAGCGGAATGACTCTAAGCAAGGACGACGGAATCCGCTTCTTCGAGACCGAGGGGGGCAAGTTGCCCATCCGATCCTACCGCTTCGACAACAACGGGACGCCTTTGCATGTTCTCTACTGCTACTGGGACGCGCGTTCGTCCTACCAGACCTCGGCCACTGCGGTTGAAGAAGACTGGAGCGTTAAGGGAAGGATCCGGGCTGCCTTGCGGGGGCAGCGCGAGGTCGGGGCGCAGATGCTCGAGCTGGCCGTTTGGGGATACGACAGCGACGCGGAAGCGCATGCCGTCCTGGAAAAAGAGCTTGATCGCATCATTACGCGCGCCTAAGTCGAAGTGTCCCGAATGACTTGTTAGGCGAACGGGAAATGTGCGCTAGCCGATCTGAAATCGCGGCGCGCGCCTGGCCTCACCAGACGCGCACCTAACGAATTGTCCGGGTGGTGCTAGCGCGAGTTCTCAACCACTTGCAGTCCAGGCCGGTTGGTCTCGATCTGCGCGCTCACCTTTTTGATCTCTGACGCCTGCTTGCGCAGATTTTCGCTGAGCGTAGCGATCTCCTTCGCCTGTTGTGCGAGCTTTGATTGCAATTGATCGATGGTCGCGTTCTGCGCGCGGGAGAGATCGGCCTGCTCCTCGACCCGGCGATGTTGCTTGAGAAACTCATTCAACAGCATCGCATTCACCGCGTCGTAACGGACGGTGTAAACTTTCCCGTTTCCGTCGCGCATGACGAGCGCGGGATCGACCTTTTCAACGTCTTCGGCGACAAGGCCAAACTGGGGCGTGCCGTGAGGATCGAGCGCGGATTTATAGCGAAACGTGACTGGCTTGAGTCCAAGGATCGCTTCGCTCGCCTTGTCCATGGGCTTGATCTCTTCCTTGAAGTGTCCGGAAGAGGCCTGCGTGCCCAAGTGACCGTTAGCATCCACCACCACAGGGGTGCCGGACCCGATGACGGATCCGAAAATTCCCGCGACGAAGGTCGAGCTCTGGTTGGTGCCGATCCGGATTACGCCCGATTCATCGGTCACACCCTGGTTGGCGATGTCGATGTTGCCGCTGCCCGTCATGATGTTGCTGCCGGCGCTGTAGCCGAGCGCGGTATTGTTGCCCCCTGTGGTAACTTCATTGAGCGCGAAAGAGCCGCTGGCGACATTGAATTGTCCGGTGGTGTTGTATTGGAGTGCGAAGGAGCCGTCGGCAGTATTGAAGCCGCCGTTCGTATTGTGCGAGAGCGAATTAGCGCCGCTAGCCGTGTTGTCGTTGCCGGTGGTATTGGCAAAGAGAGTATTGTAACCGGTGGCGGTATTTTCGTTCCCGACCGTGCTGAAGGCGAGAGCTTGTGATCCGGTGGCGGTATTGGCTGCCCCGCTGGTGTTACTGGCGAGCGCTTGAAAGCCGTCGGCGGTATTGATGTCGCCGGTCGTGTTGGAGTAGAGCGCCTTCATGCCGCTGGCCGTATTGGAACTACCGGTCGTGTTGGAAAAGAGGGTTTGGGAACCGAGGCCGCTGTTTTGTGCGCCGGTCGTATCGTTGTACATGGAATCAAAACCGATGGCGGTATTGTCCGTTCCGCTGGTGGCGCCGTTGTGAAGCGCGTTCTGGCCTAACAAAGTGTCACTCTGTGGCCGGGCGTGCGCGACGGATGAAAGGGCCAAAAATAGGAGGATGATCGCCGGCAGGATTAGTCTAACGAGTTGGAGTTTCGAGTTCGATGGATTCATGGATTGAGTTTGCTCCCGCGGGGTTGTGGTTAAAGGGCGCAGGGCCGCTGGGAAAAGAGCCACGGGAAGAGCGCTTTAACCGTTTTCGACCCTGCGAGCGAGCCTTTCGAGAAGGTGCGCCACTCTGAGATCGCTGCTCGAAGAGATCGAAGTCGGGTTTCGCACAATTCTGTAATGCAATTTTCTCATTTACCGTAAATATCACAGGTGGCATGGCGGCGGCTCATGCCAAGGGAGTGGCGAACTGTCCTCTGCGCTCACCTCTATCTTTTGTCCGACGTCACGAACGTTCGTGGCGGTTCTTCATTTGCCTGCTTTGCTCCCTCGTGACCCTGGCTATAGCGTCCTCGCCACCGACAAGACTTGGACGGGAGCTTCCAGCACCAGCTGGAACGTAATGGAAACTGGAGCGGAAATGCACCGGCCGCCGGCGATAACGCTGTCTTCAACAGCACATTTTCCAATCAACCCAGCGTGACGGTAACAACCAGCGTGGGCGGTATTTGGATGACGGGAAGTATCGGACAAAATGTGACCATTGCGCGAATGGGGGACGCTGATCAGCCTGAACGGCAATACCATCAACGGAACCGCCGGCCTCGGGATCCTGGTCGATAATGCCAACGCCTTCACTTTGACGATTAACGCGGCCACCCATAAAAATCTGGGAACGCGCAAACTTGGCTGAATAATTCCGGCCAATCTTCTGACCATCGGCTCGGGCGGCATCAACCTTAACAACAAGGCGTTCACCATCGATGGCAGCGGCAACACCACCGTTATCGGGCGTGATGAGTGGTGCGGGAGGGCTTTACCAAAGCCGGCTCCGGGCACCCTGACTTTATCCGGCAACAATACCTACACCGGCGGGACAACCCTCAACGGCGGGACAGTGATCATCAACAGCGCGACCAGTTTCGGTGCGACGGCCGGTGGAGTGGCCGTCAACGCCGCCACCGTTGAAGTGGCCACGGGGTTCAGCACTTCGCGCATCTACACGCTCGGCAGTTCCTCGAGCACATTTCAAATTGATCCCTCCCAGACTTTCACCGTGACCGGCGCGATTGCCGGCATCGGAGCGCTCAACAAGACGGGGACCGGAACGATGGTCCTCGGCGCGAGCAATACCTACACCGGCGGCACAGTCATCAGCGCCGGAACTTTGCAGCTTGGCGGGAGCGATCGTCTGGCCAATTCCGGAACCGTGACCATTTCCGGCGGGACCTTCGATCTCCAGACTTTCACCGACACCGTTGCGGGCAGGTGACCTTAAACAGCGGCTCGATCATCGGGACGGGGACGGGCGCGCTGACCGGCTCTTCTTACACTCTGCAAAGCGGCTCGGTCAGCGCCATTCTGGCGGGAACCGGCGCCCTAACGAAAATCAGGGTTCGGTACCGTGACCTTGAGCGGCGTCGAACACCTACAGCGGCGGGCACGAGCATTAATGGCGGAATATTGGCCATCACTTCATCCGGCGCGCTCGGCTCCACCGGCACGATCAGTTTTAATGGCGGTACTTTGCAGTTTTCATCCGCTAACATGATGGACTATTCCAGCCGCTTCAGCACGGCCCCGAATCAGGCCTACAGTTTCGATACCAATGGCCAGAACGTCACCCTAACCACCGCCCTAACGAGCAGCGGCGGCACCTTGACCAAAATCGGGAGCGGCGTCCTGGCTCTCGGGAATAACGATACCAACGCCAACACCTTTAGTGGGTTGACCACCGTCAGCGGAGGCGAATTGGATTTGAATAAGCAGGCGGGTACGAACGCCATCGCCGGCGATGGCAACACCAGCACGGCAGATGTGACGGTTGCCGGTGGCACCTTGAAATGGCTGGCCAGCAATCAAATTGCCAACAGCGCGACGGTCACAATGAGTTCCGGTACGGTCAACCTGAACGGCTTTAACGAAACAATCTACGCCTTCACCAACAGTGGAGGCACCTTCACAACTGGGACGGGCCATCTCATCGGAACCGGCGCAACCACCACTTGGTCCGGCGGCACCAACACCGTGAATGACGGCGGCGTGGTCGAGGATGGACATATCGTCATCACAGGGGGCACCAATAGTGTGCAGGGCGGAACAACCGGTGGCATTCTGCAGCTCGATACCGGTGGCCTCGGATTGGAAATGACGGGAAGCACATTGACCCTGAATTCCGACAACTTGGTCGCGGGCACGCTCCTTCTTCAGGGCGACGTAACAAGTCATTCCTCCAGCACGACCTCGCAGATCGTCAGCGGGCTCTCCAACGTCAATGCAGGCACGATCGATCTGGGCGGGGGCACGCGCACCTTCACTGTTGAGGATGGGGCAGCGGCGACTGACCTCGCTATCGGCGCGGTGATCAAGAATGGATCCCTGATCAAGGCAGGCGCGGGCCAGATGACCTTGAGCGGCGCGAACACCTTTAGCGGCGTGACGACAATCAATAACGGAACGCTTTCACTCGACAGCGCTGGTTCGACGACCGCGCGCATCGGCAGTACGAGCGGTATTACGGTCAATGCCGGAGGCACGCTGTTGCTTGCTAACTCCAGCGGCACAACCAGCAACGATCGAATCAACAACAGCGCCACCATGACCCTCAATGGCGGAACCTTTAATACCGGTGGCCTCTCGGAACACGGCATCATCAATAACACAGCCGGGATTGGTGCGCTGACCTTGCAAAGCACTTCGATCATCGACATGGGTAACGCCGCCAGCATTGTCGCTTTTGCCGACAGTCATCTGTCGAGCTGGACGGGAACTCTCAAAATCTACGACTGGACCGGCACACCTTTGACCGGCGGTGGAAGCGACGAGCTCTTCTTTGGCAGTACACCGACTGGCCTTACCGCCGCACAGTTGCTTCAAATCCAATTCTACAGCGGAAATGGCACGGGAGCCTACGGGGCCGGGGCATTGATTTTGGCCACCGGAGAAGTCGTGCCGGTCCCGGAAGTGCGAACCTTTCTGCCAGGGTTGCTCGCGCTTTTCGTTCTTCTGGCGCGCGCTCCAGCGGTTTCGCGGGGCGTTGCAAAGCTAAGGCAACGTAAGCCGGCCGTCGACTGAGCCTCGCGCGGTTCTCAGCGGAGATCGACAACGCGCCTTGGACGCGTAGCATTCGTTCACGCCGATGGATGACGCTTCAAGCACTGTTCCGGAGTACGATCATCTCGTCTCCGGATTGCGACGGCGCGATCTCGATCCCGATCCGATTAAACAGTTCTCGAATTGGTTCACCGCGGCGATTGAATCGGGGATTCGTGATGCCAACGCCATGAGTCTGGCAACTGCGACCGCGGATGGCCGGCCGTTTGTCCGGATCGTTTTGCTCAAGGGATTCGATCACGACGGTTTTGTCTTCTTTACGAATTACGAGAGTCAAAAGGGACAGCAGCTGGCTGAAAACCCCCACGCCGCTCTTGGATTTTATTGGAACAAGCTTGATCGCCAGATCCGAATCAGCGGTTCGGTGGAGAAATGTTCCCGGCAAGAGTCGGAGCGTTATTTTCACTCTCGTCCGCCGGGCAGCCAGCTCGGAGCCTGGGCTTCACCGCAAAGCCGCGCGATCGATGGCCGTCGCGTGCTTGAGGCGAAATTGGCGCAAATGACCGAACGATTTCCCGACGGGCCCATTCCCCTGCCTCCTCACTGGGGCGGATTTATCGTTCGTCCCGAAATGATGGAATTCTGGCAGGGACGGCCGAACCGCTTGCACGATCGCTTTCGTTATCGCCGCGAAAGTGGCGGTAGCTGGAATATTGAGCGGCTTGCTCCGTAGAGCCCTCCAACGTCAGCAAATCTCAGCGCCGAATTGGCGGCGCCGCGGGGGGGAGGAAGGGCGAAGCGAAATTGGTCTCACATTCCCGATCTGGTGCCGCGATCGGGATCGCGCGGGGAGATCACACCGCCGATGCGGTCCCAGGCAGCTTTGACCGCTGGCTTCGCATGGTCCCAGGGAAGGGCGTCCTCCGGACGGCCTTTCTCGTAATCCAGTGCAATATCGGTCTCAACTTCCTCAAAGGTTTTGCCCGGGTGCTTGGCCGCGGCTTCCGACCCGGTCTGATACGCCCGCTCGTAGTGCTCAAACCGCTTGGTTTTATCGGCATACGGCTGTTTCCCGTGCTGTTCGCGCCAGTAATTGGCTTCGTTGGCTGAGTTTTCCATTTACATCCTTTCGCTTCTCTTAATGTTTCGAGACTCGGAAGTGGGTTGGTTGTCCCGAGAAACGCGGAGAGGGGTCCAGTTTCGAATACTTCTTAGACAACGTTCAGCATATGTCCTCCGCTGCCTTAGGGGCGGAGGAGGGTGAGTGCTGGCGCAGAGTTAAAATGAAACAACGTTCAGCACATGTCCTCCGCCGTCTTAGAGGCGGAGGAGGGTGAGTGCTGGCGCAGAGTTAAAATGAAACAACGTTCAGCACATGTCCTCCGCCGTCTTAGAGGCGGAGGAGGGTGAGTGCTGGCGCAGAGTTAAAATGAAACAACGTTCAGCACATGTCCTCCGCCGTCCCAGTGGCGCAGGAGGGTGGGTGCTGGCGCAGAGTCAAAATGAAACAACGTTCAGCACATGTCCTCCGCTGCCTTAGGGGCGGAGGAGGGTGAGTGCTGGCGCAGAGTTAAAATGAAACAACGTTCAGCACATGTCCTCCGCCGTCTTAGGGGCGGAGGAGGGTGAGTGCTGGCGCAGAGTTAAAATGAAACAACGTTCAGCATGTGTCCTTCGCCGTCCCAGTGGCGCAGGAGGGTGGGTGCTGGCGCAGAGTCAAATAATTATATGATGAACGCGAGCGAAGGTGATTTCACACAGCACGATCCGGAAGCATCCATGTCTTCCGCGTCCGACCCAGCCTCGGTAAACGACGGGCGCCTCCGTCGAGTGGCTCAAAAGGCCTCGAGCACGGCGGCCGAAACCTGGCAGACAACGAAGGAACGCACCGGTCTCGCCCGCGAAAAGACCGAGATGTTCGTCCGGGCAAATCCGGTGCCAACGATTGTCGGGGCTCTCGTGCTCGGAGTGGCTATCGGATGGGCCTTGCGTTACGCCACTGCTGAGGACGAAGAGGAGATCGCAGTTCCGCCCAGCTTGGGCAAACTCGGGCTCGGCTCGCTTTCGCTCCCGTTCCTCTGGCCGTTCCTGAAATCGGTTAAGGAGAAGTACGACGATTCCGCTGAGACTGTAAAAGAAGGCGTCGAACGAGGGGTGGACCGACTTCGCGAGATCGACGTAAAGCGTTACACCAAGCCAATCCGTAAGCGCTGGAAGGCGTGGACGGATTGAGCGACGCCACCGGGCAAAAATCAGAGCACTTCGTCGTCGAGCGGGAAGATCTATCCGGCGGTGGACGATATTTCATCCGACTTCCAGAGGGATTGGAGGCGGAAATGACTTATCGCATCGTGGCCGGGGCGAGAATCACAATCGATCACACCTTTACTCCGCCTCAGTTCCGCGGCCGTGACATTGCACTTCAGCTGATGGAACGATGTGTCGCCGACGCGCGACGCGATGGTCTCCGGATCGAGCCTGTTTGCAGTTATGCCGTGGCCCAATTTCGCCGGCACCCGGCTTGGGCCGACGTCCTTGCCCAGCCACGTTTCGAGTAGCCCCTGCGCCCGCAGTCACCCCTCCGGCGTCTCTGTTCCAGAGCGGGACGTCAGCTGAATCTTGCGAAAATCCGCCTGAAATCTCTTTGAAGCATGAACGCATTGATGGACTTTAGACGCCCATCATGACGCCTTCGCCTTCGGGCAAGCCTGCCTGGCAACGAAACGAGCTCTTTCGCTTTTTTGCATCGCTGAAGCTCGCCGTTGTTCTTCTCGCGGTGCTGATCATCGGCGCGATGGCCGGCACCATTTACGAGTCGAGTTTCGACGCGAAAGTCGCGCGCTATTACGTTTACGGAGCGCCTTGGTTCAATATCTGGCTGATTTTGCTGGCAACCAACCTGGCTGTATCGGCGCTTTCGCGCTGGCCCTGGAAAAAACATCACGTGGCCTTTTTGGTGACCCATCTTGGGATCATCACATTGCTGACCGGTTCGTTGGTCGGCCGGATTTGGGGGATCGAGGGAACGGTGACCCTTTTTAAAGGCGACCCGCCGACCAACCGGCTCCTGCTCGACGAGCACCAGCTCCGTATCCAGGACGTCGACGGCGTGGTCAAAGGTTATCGGGCCGAATTTCTGCACCATCCTCCGGATGCTGCGCACCCTTACAGCCTCGGGACCCTAACGAGTGGCGCCAAACTTAGCGTCGTCGGTTATTCCGATTCGCTCGAGGGGAAATTAAATCCGCGGCCAGCCAAAGAGGGCGGTTCGACCGCGCTGCATCTGACAATCAAAACAGCCATGATGGGCCAAAGCCTCGAAACCTGGCTGCTGGCGGGCGATCCGCAGCACCAGACTTTTGGAATGGGCTTGGCCGAAATCCAATTAAAGCGCGGCACGGTGTCGTCCACTGCCATTCCTTCCGGTGAGTTGCAGGCGATCTCGTCGCCTGACGAATCAGTCGACTTGGAAGAATCGATTTTCGCGTTTGCCAGGGATTCCGAACAAATCGGCCGTGTGCGCAAAGGCGGAAGCACTGGCGCAAAGGTTCGTTTGCTGATGCCGGCAGGCGGCCAAAAGCCGAAACTGATCATCCAAATCGACGGCCACGAGAACACAGTCAGCCTGGCCGAAAATCTTGGACGAGATATTTCTATCGCGGACACGCCGTTCCATCTGAAAATCGAAAACTACTGGCCGGATTTCCGGATTCAGGACGGAAAGCCCGGGACCTTGAGCGATCAGCCTAACAACCCTGCGGTTCTGGTAACGATCAGCGGAAAGAGTAAACCGGCAGCCGATACCAAAGCAAATCCGGAACGGCACGGCGTGATTGCCTCGCCGGCGGAAACCAATGGGGGTCCTCCGACGATGCCTCCCCCCGGCGGAGAAGTGGCCAACCATCTTTTCGTGTTTGTCGACGACAGTGGCGCGATCACTTACGAGCTTGTCTCGCGGAAAAATGGAAAGAGCACCGGTAAACTGTCGTTGAACCAACCTCTCGCGACGGGCTGGGCGGACTGGCAGGTCACAATCGATAAGGTCATGCCGAACGCGACGGCCTGGACTGATTTCATTCCCTCTCAAAAATCTGCGCAGGGTCCGTCGGCCGAATTGACCGAGGGATTACTTGTTCGCACCGAACAGAACAGTGTTGTCACCGAGCAGTGGGTCCCGGCTGGATGGCAGATTGCTTTTCCCACATCGCCCGGGCCGACCGGGGTTGCCTACGGCTGGAAGCTGATTCCACTGCCAATCGGCCTCGAGTTGCTCGACTTCGAGGTTCAGCGCGATGAAGGCACCGATCGTCCTGCTTCTTTTAAGAGCACCTTAAAAGTCACCACCGCTGAGGGGGATTCCGCAACCGGCCAATGCTGGATGAATCATCCGTTCAGTTATCCCGATGAATGGTGGCGCACCTGGACCGGTCTGACCTACAAGATTTCGCAAGCCTCATGGAATCCGGAAAATCTTTCGCAGAGCACCGTACAAATATTGAGGGACCCAGGCTGGGTCATGAAATGGATTGGCTCGCTCCTGATCGTAGCAGGGGTCTTCATGATGTTTTATTTGCGGCCGTACCGGCGCCAAACGGTGGGACGGCCAATTCTTCCGGAACCGGACAAGGCCGAAGCACCCGGAACCAAAAAGCCGGCAATCGAAGAAACGGTTCACTCGTAGGATCGCCTAACGAACAGATTCGGGATTGAGGCCGCACCTGACACGATAATCGCTTGCATCGCCCGCGGAGGGCTTCTTAATTCTGCGCTCCAGTTATGACCAAGGGAAAAATGAAATGGATGATGATCGGTGTGTTCGTTCTCGCAGGTTGCGCGTCCGGGCATGGCCCTCATTGGACGTCGATCGCCGAGCAGTCCCACAAGTGGGGCTATTACAGCGGGGCGCCGGTGACGAAGTGGGACTCGGACGGTCGCACCATGACCCTGTTGAGCGAGCTTCGTTATACTGATCCCAAAGGCGAAGTCTGGGTCGCGCCTGTCGGATCGGTCGTGGACGGCGCCTCCATCCCGCGGTCGCTCTGGTCGATCATGGGCGGGCCGTTCGAAGGAAAATATCGCAACGCATCGGTTTTACATGATGTTTCTTACGACCAGCACAATCGGCCGTGGGAAGAGTGTGACCGGATGTTTTACAACGCCATGCGCTGCAGCGGCGTCGGCCGAGTTGAAGCAGGCACGATGTACTACGCGCTCTACAAATTCGGGCATCACTGGAAATTCGAGGTCAAAAAGGCAAAGGCGTTAAAGCCGAAGGAAGCGGCGGCTCTCGCGAGGAACGAAGGATTTCCACGGGCCATTCCCGTGAACGCTGCTGAGATTAATGACGCGCGCGATTGGATCCGCGGCAGCGAGCCCAGTCTCGAACAGATCGAGCAGCACGCCAACGCGGAAGCGCACCAATAGGTTTCTCTCCCGCGCTGGGGACGTCTCTCTCAGGTCTCCGGCGCCTTCTCCAGCGCGGCCTCGAGAACCTGATCGACAGTTTCGACCGGAACGAAATGGATTTTTTCTTTCGCCTCGTCGGGAACGTCGATGAGATCTTTCTCGTTCAGCTTTGGAATAATAACCGTGGAAATTCCGGCGCGCATGGCCGCGAGACTTTTTTCTTTCAGGCCGCCGATCGGCAGAACCAATCCACGTAGAGTGATTTCTCCGGTCATGGCGACATCCGCGCGCACGGGGATATTTTTGAAAAGCGAGGCCAGCGCCGTAAACATGGCGACTCCGGCGGATGGGCCGTCCTTTGGGACGGCTCCAGCAGGTACATGCACGTGAATGTCGAAATCTTTGAAGTCCTCCGACTTCACCCCGATCTCGTCATCTCGACTCCGGACAAGGCTCAAGGCAGCCTGGACCGATTCCTTCATGACTTCGCCGATCTGGCCGGTCAGGGTGACATTTCCTTTCCCCGGATAACGGGTCGCTTCGATATATAAAACTTCGCCGCCCATGGGAGTGTAGGCCAGGCCGGTGACAACGCCGGGTTTGCTCGTTTTCAGCTTCGTTTCCCGGATGTAACGCGGCGGCCCAAGTGCCTTCTCAACAAATTCCCGGTTGATCTGGACTCGCTCGATCTCGCCACGCGCCACTTGTGCGGCCCCGCGTCGAATGACCGAACCAATAAGTCGTTCAAGCTCTCGGACGCCGGCTTCGCGGGTGTAATCTGAAATGACAAAACGGAGCGCGTCTTCCTCCCAGTCGCACTGCTCGGGTTTGAGCCCATTTTCGTCCAGCTGCCGCCTAACGAGATATTTGCGGGCAATCTCCAGCTTCTCGCGTTCGGTGTACCCGGGAAGCGAAATCACTTCCATGCGATCGCGCATGGGCTCGGGAATTCCGTCGGCGTAATTCGCCGTGGCGATGAAAATCACCTGCGACAAGTCGAAGGGAACGTCGAGGTAACGATCGACGAAGGCATTATTCTGGCGTGGATCAAGCACCTCGAGGAGAGCGCTCGCCGGATCGCCGCGAAAATCGGTCCCCAGTTTGTCGATCTCATCCAGCATGAAGACCGGATTACGCGTGCCGGCGCGTCGCAATTCCTGAATGATCCGGCCGGGCATGGATCCGATGTAAGTGCGCCGGTGCCCGCGGATCTCGGCTTCATCACGGATTCCACCGAGGCTGATGCGGGCAAACTTTCGCCCAAGCGCGTCGGCCACCGATTGTCCGAGACTCGTTTTGCCAACTCCCGGCGGACCGAGAAAGCAGAGGATCGGTCCATGACCGGTGGGATTCAGTTTTCGGACGGCCAGAAACTCGATCAGCCGCCGCTTGATTTTCTCCAGGTCGTAGTGATCGCGATCGAGAACCGCCTGTGCCTGATCGAGGTTGAGATTGTCCTCGCTCATCTTCGTCCAGGGCAGCTCGGAAATCGTTTCGACGTAAGTCACGATGACGGAGTACTCGGGACTGGCCGGTGGAATAAAGTCCAGCCGCTTCAACTCCCGATCCGCCAGCGCCATGACTTCGGCGGGTGGTTTCGCTTCTTCAAGGCGTATCCGCAGCCGTTCGATTTGCTCATCTGCGCCGGTTTCGCCTTCACCGAGCTCGCGCTGAATGGCCTTTAATTGTTCCCGTAGATACGCGCGGCGTTGAGCATCCGAAAAGTGCGATTGCACATCTTTTTGCAACTTTTGTTGGATCTGAGCGATCTCGAGCTGGGATGAAACATGCGTCTGCACCGCTCGCAATCGTTTCTCAACATCCAACTCCTCCAGGATGGCTTGTTTCTGGGCGACGTCGACGCTCAGATTCGGTGCGAGAAAATCAATCAGCTGCTCCGGATCGGTCATGCTGCGAACGATGGTTCCGGCCTGATCGGGCGCGTCCGGCGTTGCATCGAGCAACTGCGCCGCGGAGTCGCGCAGGTTTCGGAAAAGCGCCAGCCACTCCTTGCTCTCCCCCGGTTTGGTCGAGTTCAACAAAGTCACCTCCGCACGAATGAACGGCTCGGTCGCTGTGACCTTTCTTAACCCGAAACGACGCAAACCCTGGACAAGGACAATCAGATGGTCGTCGCTCTGGCGAAGGAGTTTGAGGACGAGCGCGGCCGTCCCGACTTCATAAAGATCCTGCGGCGCAGGGTCCTCCTTCTCTTCGTCGCGTTGCGCGATCAGTCCGATGATCTTGCTCTGCGGCAGAGTGTCGTCGAGAAGACGAATCGATCCCGCCCGGCGAACGTTCAGAGGCGCAACTGTGCCAGGAAAAATAACGAACCCGCGAACGGGCAAAATCGAAAGGGTCTCCGGAATTTCCGGCATACGCACGCTTCCGGCCGCTCCTGTTTGATCGCTGCCGCCCGGAATTGGAACGGCTGCCTCTCCCGTTTGCAGTGCTTTAACGATTTCCGCGCTCATCAATTTCTGATCGGAAGAGTGATCCAAAGAAAACCGTTATCCTGCGAAGCGGTCACCTTTTCCGGTTCGATTTCTGCCGGTAGCGCGATCGAGCGAATGAACGGTCCGTAGTCGATTTCCATGGCGATCGTTTGAACGAACTGGCCATCTTTCATCGGCGGCTCCGGATTCTCGCGTGTCCCGCGAAGCCAGACACGCCGCGGTTCAATCTGCAGATCGATCTCCGATTTATCGACTCCCGCCAGGTCCACGCAGATTCGGATACAATTCTCGCACCGATACGCATTGATCGCCGGTTGCCAGGCGTGAGGCGAATGGCGCGAGAAGCGAAATCGCATCAGCTGATCGGTCGCATCGCTCAAGGCGCCGTGTACCCAATGGAGTCGAATTGTGCGGACGTGATCCATCAGCGATAACGTCCACCTCAACGGTGCCGGTGACAAATTAAGGCGTGGCCGGCGTCAGCGTCTGCCACCGGATTATTCGTAGGCGATTGCGATGACTTCGAGCTGCTCTTCGCCGCAGGGATATTTGAAACGGACCTGCTGGCCGATTTTTGCGCTCATGAGCGCGCGAGCCACGGGAGAAAGCCAGCTGATGTGCCCATGTTCGTGGTCGACTTCGTCTACGCCGACGATCTTGAAAACCTCGCTTCCTTCGGGTCCCCGAACCGTCACGGTGGCGCCAAAAGTCACCGATGAAGCGGGACCTTTTGTGTGGGAGATCACCTGGGCTGATTGAAGGCCCTGTTCCAGTTGGTGGATACGCTGATCGATCACCGTCAGCTTTTGGACGGCCTCGGCGCTTTCCGATTGTGCGGCAAAGCGCGGCCGTTCCGTTTCGATCAGCCGAGCGAGCTCTTTTCGAAGTCGTTCGGCACCCTCGGCCGTCATATAATTGGTCGCACCGGAAGGCAGGGCCGAGAGTGGCCGCACCAGCTCCGGAGTCTGGGTATCGTCTTCACGCGTGAACGCCTTGCTCATTATTAAGACTCTATCTCCATCACTCACTCTCCCGAGTGGTAAAGGCCCGTCCCTGCCACAAACAACGCTCCTCTAAGTCGCAGCGAGATTTGCTGAACATTGGCAAAACAACGCATCCTGACCTTGGCTGAACGTTTGAAACCCTCCCTTACTTCTCTGATTCTTTCAGCAGCCCCGCCAGATCTTCCTTCCAAAGGGCGGCCACCGTGTGGCTTCCGTGTCCCCGCGTCTTGTCGCTCAGCGGGATCACTTTCGCCCGGCCGTGCGGGACGCGTTTAATCTCGCGCTCGAGAATTCCGAGTTCCGGTGGATTGATCAGGTCGTCGGCCGAATTGATGGCCAGCAGGGGTGCGTGAATCTTTTCCAGGTTCGGCCCGGGATCGTAGTCGTGGGACGCGTCGAGCGCATAAAGGACGTCGTTCGCGTCGCTCGTTTCAAGAATTTGCCTAACGAATTTATCCACCACTTCATCGGTTTGTCTCAGGGATGGGGCTTCCTTTTGGCGCAGTCTGGGATTACTGCTCATGAACCAGAGCATCTCTGCAGCGGTCCGAAGACTCGCTGGTTGCGCGGAATATTCTCCGTCATGCCAGCCGGGGTCGTTGCGGATGGCATCGATAATCATCTTGCGCCAGCCACGGTTGCGTCCGGAAATCTGGGTCGGCAGACTTGCCAGAGGCATGAGGGCATCCATTTCGTTAGGGAAATTTTCACCCCAAAGCCAGGTGTGCATCCCGCCCATCGATGTTCCCATAACCAGACGCTCGTGATCGACTCCCAGTTCCTGGAGCAGGCGATGCTGCGCTTCGATCATGTCGCGGTAACCGTAATGAGGAAATTTTGCGTGCAGACCGTCGCTCGGCTTGCTCGATTTGCCGTGCCCAATGCCGTCCGGGAGGACGATGAAATATTTTTCGGCATCCAGAAGCTGATCTTTTCCAAAGAGTTCGTCCGCGAACTCCGCCCGGATGAACTGCGCTCCACTGCCGGTTGTTCCATGCGTAATCAAAACCGCGTTGCGCGCATGACCGGCAGCATCCTTCCGCAATTGCCCGATTGTTCGATAATGGATCCGCAATTCCGGCAACACTTCGCCGGAAACAAAATGGAAATCGCGGATCGTGACATCTCCCTCGACCGGCTGTGGATAGCTCGCCCCGTTCAGCGCAGCGGCCGAGAGAAGGCTAAAAATCAGAACTGCCGTGAGCGGTTTCATGTCAGCGTAGAGTCAGAAAAGTAGCACGTTTCGCCGGGGCGTAGAAGAGATTGGCCCTGCCAGCGACGGAAGATGGTCTGCGGCTTGCTCGACTTCCGGCGTGCGCTCCCTCATTTGGCTCGGATTTCTTGCTGTCTCTTTGCCAGTTGGGGCGATGGAACTGGGCCAGACCCGGGACTCGGTTGTCGCGCAGCATGGAAAGGCAACCGAGGAAAACCACAGCAAGAATACTGCGACCTACCGGCGTGACGGCTGGAAGGTGGATCTTCAATACCGCGATGATGTCGCCTGCCGGATCACATTCTCGCGGGTTGGCGAGCTGAGCGACGCGGAGATACAGACCATTCTTTCGCAGAACGCTGCCGGTATGGAATGGCATGAGGAAGAGGGAAAGACGGCAACTCGAAACTGGCAACGAACCGATTTCGCAATGGCTGAGTGCAAACGTCTTCACCCGGCCTCGATCACGTTTTTACAGGCGCCGCCGCGCGCCGAGCAGCCTCAGCAACAGGCCTTGGTGGAAGGCGCGCCGTCGTCGGCCGTGGCAGACAATTCTCCAGCCGTCTATGCGTTGGAGCCGAAGGCGAACATCGCTCCGCCTGGCCCTCCGCCCGATTATTTTGTCCTTGCGATCAATTTTGTGCGGCGATTTCCGCTTGTCTTCGCCATCCCGGCGGTCCTCCTCCTGGTTGTCTCGTTTGTTCGTCGAAAACCGAAAGCGCCCGTAGCGGCAACGCCGGCGCGCCGGGTTGTGACTCCCCGCCCGATCAACGACGCCATGGCGGTTGGGAAATCACTGTTACCCGGCGACCTGGAACAATCCGATTTCGACTTGTTAGTCGGCGAACTCTACCGGCGGAAAGGTTATGAAGTGCAAATCTCCGGCGGCATCGGTTCGGATGGCGGAAGCGATTTGTGTCTGCGCAAGGACGACGAAATCGTCCTTGTGCAATGCCGGCAGTGGGGCAACTGGAAGGTCAGCGCTCCTTCCGTGCAGGAATTCATGGAAACGCTCGGTCAAGGAAACGCGAATCGCGGAATTTTTGTGACGACGGGAGAATACACCGATGAAGCGCGCCTGCTCGCGCAGGGGCAGAGGATCGAGTTGGTCGATGGAAAACTCCTGAACAAGATGATCGAGGACGTTGCCCAGCCCGGGGAAGATCTTTGCGATCTCGGGAGCTGGCTCGAGGCCTTTGCTAAAAGTGTTACCGTGGTGGAGCCGAAATGTCCTTTTTGTCAGGAGCGCATGACTTTGAAACGTGGACTCCAGGGAAAGGCATTTTGGAGCTGCCAAACGTTCCCTCGGTGCGCCGGGAAACGCGACGGACGCGTCGAATTACTGCAGAAACTTCCGGGCTTCAGTGCGACCTGACTTTCCAATTTTCAGCACTTGTCCTACTGCATTGTCTTTCCAAAAACGTTTCGCACATCTCGCTCCGGCTGAGAGGAGCTTCGGGTGCGGAAGCGGCAGATCCTTACCACCCGGCAGGGTAAGCGATAGCGACGGAGGTTCTGCCGGAAATTTTCCGGCACGATTGATTGCAGCGGTTACATCCGCCGCCAAGTTGCCTGATGAATATCCCTTATTTCGAGGTCGCGGCCTTTGCGCGTCAGCCGTTCGCCGGAAATCCGGCGGGCGTATGCCTGCTCGAGAATGATTGGCTGCCTGATAACGTCATGCAGAACATCGCGGCGGAAAACAATCTCGCTGAAACCGCTTTCGTGGTGCCGCGCGGCGATCGTTTCGATCTGCGATGGATGACGCCGGCCATTGAAGTCGCACTCTGCGGCCATGCGACGCTCGCGTCGGCCCATGTCCTGATTCATCACCTCAACTACAAGGGCGATTCGATTTGTTTTAATTCCAAGAGCGGCGAACTGAGCGTGAGTAAAGAAAATGGACGGCTTGTTCTCGATTTCCCGGCGCAACCCGCCAAGCTTTGTTCCGTTCCAGAAAAACTTTCCGAAGCCTTGCGAGCGGTTCCGCACACCGTTTTGAAGGGGCGCGATTATTTCGCGGTTCTGGATAACGAACGAGAGGTCGCGGCAGTCCGGCCTAACTTCGAGATGGTTGCCGCGCTCGACGCGCAGGGCGTGGTGGTGACCGCGCCGGGCGACCAGTGTGATTTTGTTTCCCGCTATTTCGTTCCGGCTGCGGGAATCCCGGAAGATCCGGTGACCGGCTCGACGCATTGCACGCTGATTCCTTATTGGAGCAAGCGTTTGGGCAAACCACAACTGGTCGCCCGGCAGATCTCGCCCCGGGGCGGCGAACTGTTCTGCGAAGATCGAGGCGATCGCGTGCGAATCGCCGGTTACGCCGCGACCTACATGCAGGGCACGATCGGACTCTGACAAGTTTGTCAGGGACAGGCCGGTGTCCCGGGGGTGGTGCGTTTCACGCGCACGTCATCTTCTGTGGAGACAGGCGCTCAACCCAGGTCATGGAATCGAACGCCCGGCTGAAAGCGGGTCTTCGTGTTCTCCTCCTGCAATCAACCCTGTCCGCGCGGGTCGACGAACTGGAGAAGGTGCTGGAGGAGAACCGTAATCTGCGGCTGCAAATTCCGCTCTAATCGGCCCGATTTTTACCAGCTGACAGTTGCGTTGCCGGCCGAGTCCAGGGTGACGTTACGGCCTAACAAGCGAACGAAGAGAAAGTGAGAATCAAAATCGCGCAGGATCGTGCCATAAAGAGTCAATTCCTGCCCGGATGATGAATCAGTGGTCAGGCTCTTAAAGGCGTTTAGATCGGCCTTGGCTACCATGACCCGGACGTCGGTAAAATGTTTGCGCGCCTTAGGATCGGGCTGCCACAGGGAGCTCTCGAACCAGTTAGGCTTGAGGTGATGAATATCCTTTCCCCGGAAGGTGAATTTTACCGCCACCAACTCGCGATTGTGATCCCCCATGATGGGGGCCAGCGTGCGGACATCATAGGTCTGCAATTCCTTCCAGTTTTTGGCTTCGACATGCATTTCGCCGAAGCAGGGGGCAACGAATAAAAGGAGCGCTGGCAAACCCAGGGAAAGTAGTTTTCTCATGAGGCCGGCGAGGATACCAAAACCGGTGCCATTTGAGAAGCACCGATGGGGGTGTCTTGTGAGAGATGCGATGCCCGCTACATTGGCCTCCGGTGAAAAGCTCCATATTCGCTCTCCTTCTGGTGACGTTGGCCGGGCTTGGTTTTGCCCGCGCGGAAGAAAGTGCGCCCCGATTTGAAGGGGCCGACACCAGCTCCTTTGATTTTCAGCAGTTCGGCCTGCTGGCCATACAGGCTGGCGGTCGCCGCAAACCGGTCGACAGCTTTGCGAAGGAGGCGCTGATCCGGCTCAGCGGCCGATCGAGGTATACCGACAAATCAGGCCGGCGCTGGGATGGCCGGGATTTTGTTCTTTCCGCCATGCTGGAAACACATGACTGGAAAAACGAGCCGATGGTTCTCGTTTCGTTAGGCAAGTTGATCGAACAACTCGGACTCGATAAAAGCCGGCGTCGATTTTCCTTTGCCGAACTTTCGACGCGCCCCGAGCTGGAGCGGCTGGCGAACGCCGCGCAGGCCAAACGAAAGGCCGAACAATCGCTCGAGCGTGTCGAACAGGAAGCGGACAGCGTCGAAGAGCGTCTCACTCTCCTCGCGCGCATCATGGATGGAAGCGCGTTTACCATCGTACCGGCCTCAAGTGCGGGCGCTGCCTGGGCCACGCCGACGGAATTTAGCCGCTATTATACGGAGGAGCAGTTTGCGCCTGCGCAACACCACCTGCAAGACGCCGCGACCGCTTACGCCAAGGGTGATGGCTTTGCCTTTGCCACCGCCTCCCGTCAGCTTCGCGACGCTTTACGAACGCTGAATCCCTCGGTTTATCCGTCAGAGAAGCAACTGCGGCTCGAATCGACTTATAACCATTTTGAAGCGTTTTATCGGGCCGTCTGGTTTTACGGATTCGGTTTCGTCGCTCTCTTGATTGCGCATCTGCGTGGGCGTGGCCGCGGTTTGCGCACTATCGGAGTTGTGCTGGCCGTCGCCGGGTTGGCCCTTCACGCCAGCGGTATTGTCATGCGCTGCCTGATCGCCGGTCGGCCGCCGGTGACAAACATGTACGAATCCATCATCTGGGTATCGTTCGCGGTCTCTTTTTTCGGGATGATTTTTTTCCTGAGATATCGCACCAGTATTTATCTGCTGGCCGCGCTTCCGGTGACTTTGATCGCCCTTCTTTTGGTTCATCAAATGCCGATCGCGATGTCGGCCAGCATCGATCCGTTGGTGCCGGTGTTGCGGGATAATTTCTGGCTGACGATCCACGTCCTGACGATCACCCTGAGTTACGCGGCCTTCGCGCTGGCCATGGGATTTGGCCACATCCTTCTCTGGCGTTACGCACGGGAGCCATCCGAGGCGCGAGCCGATGCGTCAATGCATTTTTGGTTATACCGCGTCCTGCAATTAGGGGTTTTGCTGCTCGCCGCGGGCACGATTCTCGGCGGCGTCTGGGCGAATTATTCGTGGGGAAGATTCTGGGGATGGGACCCAAAAGAGACCTGGGCGTTGATCGCGCTTCTTTGCTACATCACCACGCTGCACGGGCGCTTGGCCGGATGGTGGACGCAGTTTGGATTAGTCGTCGCGAGTGTGGTCTGTTTTCTTGCCGTCCTGATGGCGTGGTACGGCGTTAACTTTGTTCTCGGGAAAGGCCTTCACAGTTACGGCTTTGGGATTGGCGGCGAAACTTACGTGGTCACGTTTGTCGCCCTCGATCTGGCCTTCGTCGCCTTTGCGGTTTCCCGGTACCGGACCAGCCGGGCGTAGTTCGCCTGGTTATTTTGCCCGCATCGCATCGCATCGCGTTGCGCGGAATCCGGCGCGGAATCCGGGGAGCGCACGCGCCTCGCGTGCGGGCGATGGCGCCCTCGCCATCGCGAACTTGAAACCCTTGAAGCCTTTCGGCGAGGCGCCGAAAGACGCACGCGAGGGCGCGTGCGCTCCCCGGAAATTCGAATCCGCGATTACGCCGTCAGGTGCGGCTCGACCGATTCACAAAGCACATGAAGAAGAAACTTGTGAGCTTCCTGAATGCGAGCGGTCGCATCGCCCGGGACAATCAAATCCACTTCGGCAATGCCTTTGCAGCTTCCGCCGTCCCGGCCAAGCAGCGCGATAGTTTTCAAGCCCTTTGATTTTCCCTCTTCGAGGGCGCGCCGGATATTGGCGGACTTGCCGCTTGTGGAAATTGCCAGGAGGACGTCGCCGGTCTGCCCGAATGCCAAAACCTGGCGGGCGAAAACCTCGTCGAAGCCGTAATCATTACCGGTCGCGGTGATCAGGCTTCCGCCCTGCGAGAGGTTCAAGGCGGGGAACGGTTTCCGATCCGTCAGGAACCGGCAGGCAAACTCCGTGCAGAAGTCGGCCGCATCGGCCGCGCTCCCGCCATTTCCGCACGCCAATATTTTTCTCCCGCTCGTTAGGCAGGCGGCAATCAGACCGGCCGCCAATTCGAGGCCAGGCCGCATTTCATCAAGCGAGTCGAAAATTTTCCGCGCGTCGGCCAGCGCGCGTGAGAGAACCTGGGAAATTTGGGACATGCCTGGTCGAAGATGGTGCGCGGTGCAGGTTTCGAACCTGCGACCCCTACCGTGTCAAGGTAGTGCTCTACCCCTGAGCTAACCGCGCCTTGGAAATCAGGGCGAGATTATCGAATGCGCAGCGGCGATTGGCAAGTTGGCCGGCACGCCCCGACAGGCCCGGGTTGTTTCGTGACGAGGAAATCGTTCTCGCCTCTGCGAAAAGCAGTTTGGGCTCTGCGTTCTTCGCGGGCACCGCGGTGGGAACCGGAACCGGATGCTTGATCAGGCCGCCAGTTTGACGGCGTCCTTGTGTCCGAGGATGCGAACCGTCTCTTTGAGTTGCTCCACTTTGAGCGGCTTCTTCAGAACGGTGATTGGGCCTTTGGCGAGAATGCGATTCAACATCTCGCTGTCTGGATAACCCGTAATAATAATGATCGGACATTCCGGCTGCTCTTCCTTTGCCTGGTCATAGACGTCGTCAGCCGGTCCATCAGGTAATTTCAGGTCGAGGAAAATGAGATCAAATTTCTGCTTATCGAGCGCAGCCAAAGCCTCTTTGACCGTGCCGACAACGACTCGACTGAAGCCGATTTTTTTGAGGAAAAGCTTGAAGAGATTTTGCAGGCTTTCGTCGTCGTCGACCACGAGCACTGTCGGCTGTCCCGATTTGTCTTCCTTCAGGATGTCCTTATCGAGCGATGATTTTTTGATCCGCCAGCGACCGCCGATTTGAATGGCTGGAAGCTGACCGCGCTGGACCAAATAATAAACGGTCGGAAGAGGAATCCGGAGGTACTTGGCGGTTTCCTTGACCGTCAAAAGGTTATGCATGGCTGATAGACACCAATTCGGACCGCGGTGAGCAAGACATTTTTCGCTCGATTCAGCATTATAAATTTTATAACGAATGTCAATCTGTTCTTCCGCGCTCCCTGTAGAACAGGCAGATTACGATGCTGTAAGCGTGGAAGCGCTGGAGAGATGACGACTGGACAACCAGAGGCTGGCGGTGAACTGTTCCGACTCGCATGAGCGCGTTATTCTTTAAACGCTTCCTTCAAAAGCCATTTCAGGTGGCCTCGATTGTGCCCAGTTCGCGCGCTTTGGTTGAGCGGGTTTCTGACAAGATCGATTTCAAGAAAGCGCGCGTGATCGCCGAGTATGGTCCGGGTGAAGGTGTCCATACACGGGAGATCGCGCGTCGGATGCGGCCTGATGCGCAGCTGCTGATTTTTGAATTAGACGCGGCGTTTTCCCGCGATCTCGAGCGGCAGTTCGCAGACGACCCTCGGGTTCATGTCTACAATCGCGACGCGGCCGCGCTTCCCGACGAACTGCAGCGTCTCGGGATCGCTTCCTGCGACTACATTTTGTCCGGCATTCCTTTCAGTATACTGAACATCGAGAAGAAGCGCGCGCTCCTTCAGAAGACGCATGACGCCCTTTCGGACGGGGGCGCCTTCATCATCTATCAGGTGACTAACGAGTTGAAGCAGCACGCCACGCTTTTTAAGCAGGCGGATTCGGAATATTGCCTGCAAAATATTCCGCCCATGTTTATCACGGTTTTTCGCAAGGCGATCGGACGCAACGGGCATTCGCATCCCGCTGCAACCGCTTCTCATTCGGTCGGTTCCTCATCGGCCCGGCAATGAGCGACAGCGCGGGCACCCGGGTCGAAAAAGATTCGATGGGGGAAATGCCCGTCCCGGCGAAGGCGCTCTATGGAGCTTCGACGCAGCGCGCGGTGCTCAATTTTCCGGTGAGCGGCTATCGATTCTCGCGGCCTTTCATTCGTGCACTGGGGATGATCAAATGGGCCGCCGCGCAGGCCAACCACGATCTCGGGTTGCTCGACGCCACCCGCAGCGCGCTCATCGTGCAGGCAGCTGAAGAAGTCATGGAAGGAAAGCTCGACGAACATTTTCCGCTCGATATTTTTCAAACCGGTTCCGGGACAAGCACGAACACGAATGCGAATGAGGTCATCGCCAATCGATGCGCCGAGCTCGCTGGAAAACCCATCGGCTCGCGCGAACCGGTTCACCCTAACGACCATGTCAACATGGGGCAGTCGAGCAATGACGTCATTCCCTCGGCGATTCATGTCAGTGCGGCCGAGCTCATGAAAGAGAAGCTCGTTCCCGCGCTCAAAAAACTGGAGAAATCGCTCGATGCGAAAGCGAAGGAGTTCTGGGACATCATCAAGATCGGCCGGACGCATTTGATGGACGCAACGCCCGTTCGTCTCGGGCAGGAGTTTGCCGGCTACGCGCAGCAGGTCCGTTATGGAGTGGGCCGTTCGGAGAAGGCCCTGGAAGTTCTTAAGGAACTCGCCCTGGGCGGGACGGCGGTCGGCACAGGCTTAAACCGGCATCCCGGTTTCCCCGGCAAAGTTCTTCGTCACCTGGAGCACCGGACCGGCATCGCCTTCACGGAGGCGCGGGATCATTTCGAAGCACAAGGCGGAAAGGATGGCGTGGTCGAAGCCAGCGGCCAGCTGAAGACAATTGCCACCAGCCTGTTCAAGATTGCTAACGATCTGCGCTGGCTGGGAAGCGGCCCGCGCTGCGGCATCGGGGAAATCCAACTCCCGCCAACACAACCCGGCAGCTCGATTATGCCCGGCAAAGTGAACCCGGTGATGTGCGAATCAATGATGATGGTTTGCGCGCAGGTTTTTGGAAATGACACCTGCATCACCTGGGCGGGGGCGAATGGAAATTTCGAGCTGAATGTCATGATGCCGGTCATGGCGCACGACCTTTTGGAGTCGATTCGCCTGCTGGCCAACGCGACTGATTCGTTGGCTGAGAAGTGTGTCGATGGAATCGCCGCAAACCGGGAGCGGTGCGCCGAACTGGTGGAGCAATCCATGGCCATGGTGACAAGCCTGGCGCCCCGGATTGGCTACGATCGCGCGGCCGAGATTGCCAAGGAAAGCGCGAAAACCGGCAAGACAGTCCGCGAGTTGTGCCTTGAAAGAAAAGTTCTGCCGGACTCGGAATTGAAACAAGTTCTTGATCCGATCGCGATGACCGAACCCGGCGGGACCGGCTCTGCCGGAGGATGAAGACGCTGCCGATTGTCGCAGCAATTTTCCTCTGCGCGCTGGGTTCGACAACGATCGTTGCGGAGGACGCTCACCTCGACGTCTCGAAGATCATCGATAAAGCCACGGCGGAATCCGCCATCGGCGAGGCGGTCAAACCGGCGGCGGCACGGAACGTGGAGGGCAAAGACGGCTACTACTCCAAGTGCAATTACTACAGCGCGACCTCGTCCAAAGCGCTGGTTTTGCGACTTTACCAGGCCGCGTCCGGGTTCGATCCGTTGAAAGAGCTTGATGGCGTTCGTGCGAGCACCGGCGCGCCCAAGTCGGTTTCAGGGTTGGGCGACAAGGCCCAGATCTATGACGGGCCGGAGAGTGGTCTCCCGAACAATGTGGTCATGCTTTATGTGGTGAAAGGAAACTCGTTAGTCACTGTCGGCTTGTCGGGATTGGACGACGAGATCTCCCTCGATAAGACCAAGCGCCTGGCCCAAAAGATCGTCGCAGCGATTCCTTAGTTATATTCTGCCATGGTCGCCAACGTTCACGGTCCGCAATTCTCCGGCGGAGCCAATATTGCCATCAAATGTCCGGCTCACACTTATGACCAGACGGTCGCCTTTTACCGCGACACGCTCGGTCTGCCGGTCATCGAAGAAGAAGCCGACGGATGCATATTCCAGTTTGGCCCGAACCGGCTTTGGCTGGACAAGGTGCCCAACCTCAGTCACCCCGACATCTGGCTTGAGCTTGAGACTAACGACACCGAAGCAGCGGCTTCATTTTTAAAGGTCAACGGCGTCGCCCGGCGCGACGAGGTCGAAGCGCTGCGGGAAGACTTCGACGGTTTTTTCGTCTCGGCACCGAACGGTGTCATTCATCTGGTCATCGGCCACGAAGAAGCGTGACTTGTCCCATGATGTTTTAGAGGTCGTTGTGCCAACGGCCTAACCAATTAAACAGCCGTTTGGCGCAAGCGTCTCTGCAACGCGCGGGGCGCGTGGTAATTTGCCGCGCACTTCACACATGCCGACCCATGATGGTCAGGTCACGCATCTTATCGTCCATTTGCGCAATGGCCGGCAGATAACCCCAGCGGCTGAAGCCGAGCCGCTCGAAAAGCCGGATGCTTGGTTCGTTATGTGCGAAAATGAGTCCCACGAGCGCCGTGAGCTCAAGAGCCGGTGCCTGCTGAATGGCCTTTTCGAGAAGAGCGTGGGCGACGCCGCGGCGACGGAAATCATCGTGCACATAAACGCTTAATTCCGCCGTACCGCTATAAGCGCATCGCGGCAGGAAGCTTTTGAATGTGAGCCAGCCGATCACCCGGCCGTCCGTTTCCAAGACCCAGAAAGGATGCCTGTCTGAAGAATGATCGTTCAGCCAATTCTTGCGCGACTCCACCGTGACAGGTTCCAGCTGGGCCGTGGCGATCCGCGATGTGATGGCGGCGTTGTATATCTCCACGATGGCCGGCAAGTCCGCCGCTGTGGCATCGCGAATCTGCCCGAGCCCGGCCCTGATGGAAGACGATCCTGCCATGGTTATGGTGTGCTGCATATTCTCGCGCACCGTCGCTCAGGCGACGGCGGCAGAGAAAAATAAATCGCCAAACGTCGGTTGAAAAGCGCCAGCCGGCGTTTCCCCGATCTTAAAACGCGGGCTGATCTGGGTTTGGCCGGCACAATAGACTTCCGTTTCGCGGACACCGCACTTTTCGAGGAGGGCTTCGATCGCTCCCGAGGCCAGCTCGGGTGTGTTGCAGTCGCGGCTGAGATGACCCAGGACAACGCGACGAATTTGGCCCGCGGGAATAATCTCTTCGAGCACAGCGGCTGCAGCCGCGTTCGACAAATGTCCGTGGCGCGATTGGATGCGCTGCTTTACCGGCCATGGGCGATGCGGATCGTTCTGCAGCATTTTCTCGTCGTGATTGGTCTCAATGACAAGCGTGTGAACCTGCCGGAGCCGTTCCGTCAGGAGCTTGGTCGCGTAACCGAGATCAGTGATGTATCCGGCCGAACTTTTGCCGACGTGAAAGGCAAATCCGACCGGCTCAACGGCGTCGTGTGGAACGGAGAACGTCTGCACCACGATATCGCAGATGGAAAATTCCGCGCCGGTGCGAAAGAGTCGCCAGTTTTGGTGCTGATCGAGCAGGCTGTCATAACGCATGGCTTCGGCGGTAAGAGCGTTGCAATAGATCGGGACGGCGAACTTGCGGCAGAGAACTTCGAGGCCGCAGACATGATCGCCGTGTTCGTGCGTAATGAGAATGCCGTCGAGCTGTTCAGGGGACACGCCGCACTGTTCAAGGCGCAGAACCAACTGGCGCGCGCTCAAGCCGCCATCGATCAGAATCTTGCAATGATCGGTCGCGAGGAGGGCACTATTCCCGGAGCTGCCGCTTCCGAGCATCGTGAGGCTGAACATTGCCCGATGTTTAATCGAAGCGATCTCGCTTCACAAATGGAAATGCAAAACCCGTCGGCTCAGGAAGACGACAGGAGGGAACGATCTACGGGGACTTCCGCGGCGCGTCCATCAGCGAAAAGATGTGCCGCTTCTTTTCTGGATATTCCAGCGAGCGAAACCGTCGAATTTCCTCGAGCCGGCGCATTCCATTCAAGGTATCCAGATAATGAGTGTAGCTCGCTCCCAGTTCGGTCACTTCGAGGTAGCGGCTACGCAGATTCGCGTCGGCAAATGCTTCCGGGCATTGCCGGGCGAATAGATGAAAGCGCAGCCAGCGGCGATCGACCTTAGAAACGCGTTGTGTCCGCCGGAAAAAGGCAACGAACAAGAGAAGCACAAGGTAGGTGTCAACCTGAGCCTGCAACTCAAGGTTCCGCGCAAAATCTTCCGTGCCGATTTCACGCCGGCCATTCTTGAATTCAAGCGCCGCGTGCAGAGCATGATTAATCTCCTCCACGAACATGATGAGCGAGCGAATGTTTCGGTCGCTCAGGCCGGCCCGCGGATCGTGTCGCTCGAGTTGGTCGATCAGCCAACCTGAATAATAGATCCCGACGTAGAGCTGATCGTCGGCGCGGCGCAGAAAGGTGCGAGCCAAGTCGCTCAATTCGCGCGCCGATGCGCCGGCCAGGGCAGAAAGCTGCGCGCAACGGTCCCGATCGATCAGACAATCCTCGAGATTGATGCCCACCTGGGCGTAGGTGCGTTCGAAGACCTGCTGGATCTGGCTGAAGAGAGTTTCGCTCACAGGTTCAACGCCGGTCGCATGTCGTCGTCGAGATTCAAAAGTTGATCTGACAAGCGATTCAAGGCGCAGCGGACCTCGCGAAACCGATCGGCCAGTTCTTCGTAGACATCGTGGAGATCGCAGCGCCGCGCGGTCGCGTGGGTCGAGAGCAGCTGGTAATTGCTGCGCCCGATTTGTTCGTAAAACCGGACGTCCGGACCACCGCGCTCACGGCGTCGCTGCATGTTTTCGTGAAAGATGCCGCTGATAAAGAGAGAATAGTTGCCGACGTGCGCGCGCAGCAGGAAGGCCTGTTCGGGAGTGACCCGCTGCAGCGCGATCAGCATGTCGGAAATGTATTGCTGCACGGAATCGACCGTGTGCGGCGCACGCAAGACACTGGCGCGTGAGAATGCTTCAAGGAGCGAGCCTACGTAATCGCATAACTTGCGGTCATTGATTCCAGCGCCCTGCAGGACGTGACGGGCGAGAATGTAGAAATAAAACTGTGACGAAATCCGAAGATGTCCCGCGTTGGAAAGGATGGCATCGATCAGGCGAGGGCTGTCGAGAACAGCGTCGCGCGTTTCGCAATCGCTCAGGAGATCAATCAGGGAAACATGTTCAGTGGACGACCGAGCCAGCGTCCGGACGACGAAATCGAAGTCCGCCGCAGTGAATCGCTCCCGGCAATTCGCCCTGATCACGGACGTCATTATGAGCAATGGAAGTGCCAGTCGCAAGACTTCAGTCTTTCCAACGTTCAGCATTGGTCCTTCGGCCGGCTGATGGCGTGTTGCGCAGAGCTACAGGATCGGTGCCTGTCGATTGCCTGGAACCCGCCGTGGTGTCTGAAGTGGGACGACACGGCAGTCTTCTCCACACTTCGGCTTCCTTGAATCGCTCCAGGCATCAAACGCGCGGCGTTTCATCGCAATGAACTTGACTGGGGTGAACCCGGAGGATGCAGAGATTTGTTTCGTAGGAGGATAATTCCAGCAGTCGATTTCTCGTCCCACTCCGCTTTGCCGAGAAATTGTTCGAGCAATTCCTCGCTTGAGGGAACCACTCGGCCATCCATGGTTTTCATCGCCGGATGATAAAACCCGGCGGCGGCGTCGTAGGTGGCCGCGTCTCGCCGATCGATCAAAACGAAATCGGTGGGAGCGGGCGGCTCATACGGCGCATGGCTCAGGGTGCGAAGACCTTTCAAAATGAAATGGAGCGAATAGAGATGTTCGCGCATCGCCAGATGAGAAAGATAGGAAAGTGGAGCGACGACGCTGGCGTCGGCCGGAATTTGCGCGATAGCGAAATTCTTTTGTTCGCGCTCAATGCGTTTGCCGGGGTAGCTGGCGAGCTCGCCGGCCAACCCGGGCAACGGTCCGAGAATGGCCTGCGCGGTCAGACAGCCTGCAAGCATTCCGAAAGCGCCCCAGCGTTTCATTGAAGAGGGCAGAAGCGATCTGCCTTCCCCGAGCGATTCAACCGCGGCCATCCAAAAGAGCGGCAGCAACGGCGCGGCGTAGTGAAAATAGACGGTCCATTCCGATTGCCGCCAGGAAAGCAAATGCTGCAACAGGATCGGGCAGGCGATCAGGAACCACCGTGGCCGCAGCAGAGGTAGACCGATGAACGGAAGAAGTAGCGCCCAGACAAGGTTTCCATGCAGAACCGATTGTTTGAGAGCAGCGGCTGCCAGTTGTGGGCGAACGACAAGGTTGCGCAGAATCTCTCCGGTGGAAGCGCCGAGGCGACCGTACAACACGCCGTAATCCACGTTTCCGTGATTCAAGGCCGGCGTAATCCAACAGGCACAGACAAGCAGCCATGCCAAAGCGATGGCGAAGGGCCAGACAAACCAGCGTTTTAATTCCGCCCAGTCGCGAGATCGGTTGACGAACAGACTAACGAAACAGTAAGCGCCGAGAAGGAGGGCCATGTTTTCTTTGCAGGCGAGAACGGCGAGGAAGCAGATCCAATAGCGGCGGAGAGCCTTAGCCAGACGCTGCTTCGAACATGAGCAAAAGCAACGGAGCGCTGAAAGCTTCGGGATGAAATTCATGGAGCGCGACATAGCACGCGGCCGGTGCGACCAGGATCGAGGCGGCCGCCGCCAGGGCGGCGAAAGGTTCCAGGCCAAGCTGGCGTGCGATGCGGAAGCTGATCGGGGCCATGAGCGCGAGGCCGGCATTTTGAACAACCACGAAAATCAGCGGATGCCCCGTGATCCAAAGGACAGGCGCGAGCAGGAAAACAATTGGTTCCACATGATTTCCAAGAAGCGGAACCTGAAGAAGCGAGACTTCGAAGCGCCCGTGAAGAAATTGCCAAATGCCCTGGACGTAAAAGGCGAGATCGAAGGTGCGGTATTCGAAGTTAGCCCAGCGTGTGTAAGAGGCTGACGTGACGGCGAGGAAAAAAAAGGCCCCAGTGACGATACTGAACCTGAAAGCGGTTCGATCTGAGAGTGCCTTCAACGAGTGGATGGATAACAGGTTGGGTCAGCGGACACAACCTGACCGAAAGGCAGCGGCTATTCCGCAACGAAAGGTCGTAGAGGCGCTCGCCGGAGCGAGCGCGTACCTATTAGTTAGGCCTTTGACACAAAGGCCTTTACAAGATCGGCGGTCCTGCATCGCCTGCGCGGGACGCGCCCCACCAGCCGAACGGGGTTCGAATCTCCTTAGGCGCTAAACGTGTGGCGAGTTCCGGAGGGAAGGTATTGCAGACCGAGGAACATGGCGGAAGGGGTGGGATTATCCAAAGCTTTGCTTTGGCTCTGGAATTTGAGCTTCGCTTCTTAACCCTGCGCGGGACGCGCCCCACCAGCCGAACGGCGTTCGAATCTCCTTAGGCACTAAACGTGTGGCAAGGTCCGGAGGGAAGGTGCTGCGGACCGAGGAACATGGCGGAAGGGGTGGGATTCGAACCCACGGTTGGTTTAACCCAACGCTCGATTTCGAGTCGAGTGCCTTAAACCGGACTCAGCCACCCTTCCTCAGAGATGCGCGCTCACTATTAGACGTAGGGGGGAATTTGCAACCCTATCACGTCGGTCTAAGGCGCAGTTTCGGTCGCTGGAGACGCCAGGAACGGGATCGAAAGCGGCTTAGTTTTTACGGTGTCCGCAGAAATCTCCCGGGAATTCAAGTCTTTGACCGTCTGGCGGATAACGACTTCGAAAAATGTTACAATTTTCCGCTTGCCCGAGGGTGACAGGAACCTGCATCTTGTATGTCCGAGAGACCAAGTCCCCCAATATCTTGTGTAATTGCTATTCGCCGCTTTCCCCCGGCAATTCACAGGTTCTTGGCTGCCTTGTTGCCTCTAAACCAAAAGTTATTCACAACTTTTAACCAATCTTCACCGCCATGATCCAACTGAAAACCGGCATCCCCGCTTCCTCTCTGTCTTCCACTCGAAAAGCAACCCGTCGCAAGACCGGGCCTGCGGGGAAAAGGAAGAAAAGCGGGCTGGTTTTCGGCCGCGTTTTCAGCGACCCGGCGATTCGTCCGTTCGATCAAATCGAATGGGAATCCCGCACGGCCGAAATCACGGACGACAGCGGGAAAGTCATCTTCAAACAGGAAAAGATTGAGGTCCCGAAAAGCTGGAGTCCGCTGGCGACGAAGATCGCCGTTTCCAAATACTTTTACGGCGATATCGCGAACGGCACCGATCCGCATCGCGGTGGCCGCGAAACTTCCGTTAGGCAACTGATTCACCGCGTTACCCGGACGATCACCGATTGCGGTCTGGCCGACGGCTACTTTGCCGATCGCAAGGCGGCCGAGACATTTTACGACGAACTGACCTGGCTGTGTGTGAACCAGCACGGCGCGTTTAACTCGCCCGTCTGGTTCAATGTTGGTCTCTACCACGTTTACGGGATCGGGAAGGACGCCGGCGAAGGAAATTACTTTTACAATCGCCGCACCGGCCAGGCAGAGCGGGCACGGACGCAGTACGAATATCCGCAGGGAAGCGCCTGCTTCATCCAGTCGGTCGACGACACCATGGAAGACATCATGCGCCTGGCCATGAGCGAAGCCATGCTGTTCAAGTACGGCAGCGGGACCGGCTCCGATTTGTCGTCGCTCCGCTCGACTCGAGAGAAGCTGAGCGGCGGCGGGAAGCCGAGCGGCCCGCTTTCATTCCTGAAAGTCTACGACCAGGTGGCGAACGTAGTGAAGAGCGGCGGCAAGACGCGGCGCGCTGCCAAGATGAACACCTTGAAAGATTGGCATCCCGACATTGAGGAATTCATCGAAGCGAAACAAAAAGAAGAGAAGAAGGCCTGGGCGCTGATCGAGAGCGGTTATGACGGGAGCTACAACGGCGACGCTTACGGTTCGGTGATGTATCAGAACGAGAATCTGAGTGTGCGCGTGAGCGACGAGTTTATGGACGCGGCCGTCGAAGACCGTGAATGGTGGACCAAACGGGTGCGCGACGGAAAGCCATGTGAAAGCAAAAGCGCCAAGGCGTTGCTGCGCAAAATCGCCGAAGGCACCTACATCTGCGGCGATCCCGGGATGCAGTTCGATTCCACGATTCACAAGTGGCACACCTGCAAAGGCACGGGCCGGCAAAATTCCACCAATCCCTGCAGCGAATATCTCTTTCTCGATAATACCGCCTGCAATCTCGCGTCGTTGAACCTGATGAAGTTCAAGCGCGCCGACGGTGTCTTCGATGTTGAGCGTTTCAAGGCGGCCGTGCGCCTCTTCATTACCGCCCAGGAAATCATCGTGGATAACGCGAGTTATCCGATCAAGGAGATCGCGGAGAACTCGCACATCTTCCGCACTCTGGGTTTGGGCTACGCGAATCTCGGCTCATTGATCATGAGCTACGGCTACAGTTACGATAGTGTCGAAGGGCGCGCTCTCTGCGGGGCGATCACGGCCATCATGACCGGCGAAGCCTACGCGGAGAGCGCGCGCATGGCTCAGGCGCTGGGAGCTTTCCCGGGCTACGCGAACGCGCACTGCAGCGGCGTGCCCCATCCCGAGAAAAAAGATAATGTGCAATCGATGCTCGAGGTGATCGAACTGCACAAGAAGTCTGTGGCGGACATTCCGGAGACGGAACACTTCCTCTATTTGAAAGAGGACGCGGCCGAAACCTGGGAGACCGCAGCGCGGCTCGGACGAAAACATGGCTACCGGAATGCTCAGGTCACGGTGCTCGCTCCCACGGGCACGATCAGCTTCCTGATGGATTGCGACACCACTGGGATCGAGCCGGATACGGCGCTGGTGAAATACAAGCTGCTCGCCGGCGGAGGAATGTTGAAGATTGTCAATCAGACGGTCCGTCTCGGTCTCGAGACGCTCGGGTATAACGAGGAGGAGAGCGAACGCATCATCGCGCATATCGACACCTTCGACACGATTGAGGACGTGCTCGATGCCGACGGTTCGACGATTTCATCCGGATTAAAACCGGAGCACTTGTCCGTCTTTGACTGTGCCTTCAAGGCAGCGCGTGGCGCGCGTTCGCTCAGTTACATGGGACACCTGCGGATGATGGCGGCGGCACAGCCGTTCCTGAGCGGCGCGATTTCGAAAACAGTTAATCTGCCTGAGGCGGCCACGATTGACGAGATCATGAACACGTATGTCGAAGGGTGGCGGTTGGGACTCAAAGCCATCGCTATTTACCGCGACAACTCCAAACGCTCGGCGCCGTTGAACGTCCGGAAAACGAAGGACATGGGTGGAATAATCGAAGGCGATATCGCCATGGTTGAACAACCGGAATTGCAAAGGCGAATCCTCGATCTGGAAACAGAACTGCGCGCCGCTCGCGGCAAGCCGGTTCGGCACAAGATGCCGGACACGCGGATGTCATTGACGCATCGCTTTGAGATCGCGGGGCACGAAGGCTATATCACCGTTGGCCTCTTCGAAGACGGCATGCCCGGTGAACTGTTCGTGACCATGTCGAAGGAAGGCAGCACCATTGGAGGACTGATGGACACGGTCGGAACGCTGACTTCCATCGCGTTGCAGTACGGCGTGCCGCTCGAAAGCCTGGTGAAGAAATTTGCCTATCAACGATTCGAGCCGAGCGGGTTCACCAAAAATCCCGACATTCGCAACGCCACCAGCATTACCGATTACGTGTTCCGCTGGCTCGGCAGCCAGTTTATCAAGGGCTACAAGGAAGCCATCGCACCGCATCGAAGCCAGCCGGAGTTGCCGATGAAGGAGATCCCGGAAATCGACAAGAAGGGGATCAATCGCCCGGTGTCGGATCTCGCCCGGACAGCCGAAAAAGAAGTGATCGACGTAATCACGAACCACACGGCCAACGAAGGTCAGCCGCATGGGAACGGACATGGGAACACCCACGCCGAGAGAGTCCAGGAGGCGCTCGGCAACATGTTCATGGACATCACCTGTTCGCATTGCGGCAGCGAAAAAGTCATTCGCGCCGGCGCCTGCGGAGTCTGCACGGAATGCGGGACCAGCCAGGGCTGTAGCTAACGCGCTCATCCGGGCCGAAAAGGCCCGTGCTGCCGTCGACCAAGCGTCCAGTAAACGTCCCTCGGCCGATTCATCAGCGTCCGCCGGTACGGTAGACAGCCGATGCCGCGTGGCTACATTACGTTCGCATCGTTCCTCCGGCTCCGGGGGAACTCTCAAGAGGACCCGATTTCTATGACCGAGACAGAAGCACAACGACAAAAGGAAATTCAACAGGCTGAAGAACTACTTTTCTCCGGACCGGAAGCATTAGGGCTGACCAAAGGCCTGTTTCTTGGCCAGTTCGTCTCAGACTGGGTGATGCCCTATCCGCGCCTGGCTGCGGCGGAGGAGACGGAGTTGGACAAGGCGATGGTCGAGATCCGGAAATTTCTCGACGAAGGACTGGATGCGAAAGAGATCGATCGCAACGCCGATATTCCACGAAGTGTGATTGACGGCCTGGGGCGCGTGGGGGTTCTCGGAATGACCGCGCCGAAGGAATTTGGCGGCCATGGCTTTTCGCAGATGGCCAATTGCAGGATCCTCGAGGAACTTGGAAGCCGGTGCGCCTCGACTTCGGTTTTTGTTAACGCGCATCATTCCATCGGCATTCGCGCGTTGTTATTGTTCGGAACGCCGGCGCAAAAGCAGACCTGGTTGCCGCGCCTTGTTTCCGGCGAACACCTGGCGGCTTTCGCCCTGACCGAGGAACAAGCCGGTTCGGATGCAGCCAACGTCCAGATGGTAGCGCGTCCAAGCGAGGACGGGAGCCATTACATTCTGAACGGAGAGAAGCGTTACATCACGAACGCGGCCATCGCGCAGGTTCTTACGGTGATGGCGCGCACCCCGGTTCCCGGGTCCGATAAAACCGCCATCACCGCATTTTTAGTTACACCCGACATGCCGGGTTTCACCATGCTCGAACCACGCATGCCGAAACTCGGCATCCGCGGAACAGCCACCGGCCGATTCGCCCTGCGCGACGTGAAGGTGCCGAAGGAAAATGTTCTCGGCCCGTTAGGCAAAGGTCTTCGAGTGGCCCTGACCGTTCTCGATTTCGGCCGAACGACTTTCGGCGCGTGCTGTACCGGCGCGACCAAAACGTGTTTGCGGATTGCCGTCGAGCACGCGAATTCGCGCCGTCAGTTTAACAAGACGCTTGGCGATTTCGAGCTTGTGCAGAAGAAGATCGCCCGCATGGCGGCCAACGCCTACGCCATGGAAGCGATGACGACGATTACGGCCTCGTTGATCGATCGAGGGCTCGAGGATTACATGCTCGAGACGGCGATGCTGAAAATTTATACGACAGAAATGTTGTGGGACGCAGTGAACGACGCCTTTCAAATCTGCGGCGGCTCGGCTTACTTCAATGATCGTCCGCTGGAGCGCATGTTGCGCGACGCGCGTATCAATCAGATTGGCGAAGGCAGCAACGAAGTGCTGACCTCGTTCGTGGCTCTCGTCGGCATGCGCGGACCGGGCATGGAATTCAAGGAGATTCACGACACCATGATGAAACCTCTTGGCGGCCGGCTCGGGAAAGCCTGGGCTGCAGGAATGAATCGGTTAGGCGCGGCTGTGCGTGTCCCGAACGTCCCCGTTGAAAGCGCGGAGCTGCGTTCGTTCGCCTCGCAATTGGGCCGGTTGATCTGGCGCTTCAATATCGCGGTCAACCGCGCATTGATCGCCTACCGCGAACCGATTCTCGACATGCAATTGGTGCAGGAGCGAATCGCGAATGTGGCCATGGATTTGTTCGCGTCAGCTTGCGTGCTCGCCCGCTGGGACTCCGAGATCAAGGCTTCCTACCGCAATGGCGGGTCAGTCGGCACGCAACATCGCGCGGCTGATCTGTTCCTGCGGCAGGCGTTTCGGCGCATCCGTGGGCATCTCGCGGCTCTGAACGATAACGACGACAAGGCAGTCCTGAAGACTGCGCAATCGGTCTTGGGCAAGGCCCAACCGTCGAGGAACGGCGCAAGTAGCGCCGCCTAACGGGACAATTCCGCCTGGGCCGCGGCGGCGATTCGGAGAGCGGCCGGGTCCGGCGCCCGAGTCAGTTGAGCAGCTTCCTGCGCCAATTCCAGGCCACGGCGTGGATCGCGCAGTGCTGGTTCGGGAATTGTCACCAGGGCATGAGCCAGAGCTTTCAATGCCGCGGTTGAATGTGGTTCAATCGCGACGGCGCGATCGAAATGAGCGATCGCCTGAGCGTTTAGGCCTTTGCGCAAAAACAGAGACCCAAGAACGAGATGACATTCCGCGTCTTCTGGAGGAATCGACAACGCAATCTCGTATTCCTTGATCGCCTGGTCGATCTCCCCGCGGCGTACGAAGGTGGCACCGAGATTTGAATGGGCATCCGCAAAGTCAGGTTTGACCTCGGCGGCCCGACGGTATTCCGAGGCCGCACCGCTGAGGTCGCCTTTGGCCAGAAGCGCGTTCCCGAGGCCATTGTGCAAGTAACCCACGTGCGGTTGGCCGACGTCAACGGCGTCAACGGAGGCAAATTTCAACGCCTGCCGGTAATGGGAAATCGCGTCCGTTACATCGCCGGTTTGCAGTCGGAGCGCCCCGACACTGTACTGTGCAAGAACGTTCCTGGGATTAACGGCGGCGGCATGGTCCCACAACGTCTCCGTGTTTCTCCAGGTCGCCGTCTGTAACCACGCGAGACCGGCCAACGTAACAAGGGCGACGGCCGCGGCGGTGGCAACCACAAGTCGAGCGCGTTGTGTTGAGCGTGCGATTTGAGCCGCTTCCCATGCGACGATCAGATAGAGTCCAATTTGCGGAAGGTAAGTGTAGCGGTCGGCATGCGCCTGCAGCCCAACCTGTACCAGCCCGATCACGGGCAGGAGGGCGATCAAGTACCAAAGCCAGCCAATTAAGATCCAAGGACGTGATTTTCTAAGGATAAACGCACCTATCGTTAGGCCAATCAGTCCGGCTAAGAGAAACGTAAACATCCAACAGGAAAGCGGTCGGGCCGGGTAGGGATAAAAAGCCGCCAGGTTCGCCGGCCAGAACATTTGACCGATGTAGATAAAAACACTGCAAAGGCTGTTGCCGGCGCGCCAATACAACGGAAGCATCGCGCCGTATCCGACGGTGTAGCGTTGTGCCAGTAACGTCGCGCCCGCAGAACCGGCGGCCAGGGCGAGCATGGGAATTTTTTCCAATAGCGTTCGCGACAACGCCGGCCCAGTTTCGTTTCCTTGTTCGCCATTTCCGAAACGGCCTAACGGCCAATAGTCCAGCAGCAGAAACAGCAACGGCAGCGTCACCAGCATGGGTTTCGCCATCAGGCCGAGGCCAAGAAGGAGGCACGTCGCAAGGTAGCGCTTTACGGAGGGCTGGCGGGAGTAGGAAACGTAAGCGCCAAGCGCGAGCATGAAGAACAGAGCGCTCAGGACATCTTTTCTTTCCGCGACCCATGCGACCGACTCCGCCCGGAGTGGATGAATGGCAAAAAGTCCGGCGACCAAAGCGGCGCGCCACGGCGCTTTCGTGGCGCGACTCAGGATTTCAAAGAGAAGCAAAGAGGCACCGATATGAAGAAGGACGCTGACAAGATGGTGTCCGCCGGGTTCGAGGCCGAAAAGCTGGCAATCGAGCATATGAGAAATCGTTGTCAGCGGATGCCAGTTCCGAGCGTGCGGTTGCGAGAAAGCTGCCTTCAGTCCGGTCGTTGTAAGACCGCGAGACACAAGTTCGTTTTGATAGACGTATCCCGAATCGTCGTAGCTGACGAAATCGTGACCGACTGTCTGCCCGAAGACCAGCCAAGTTCCCAACGTTAGTGTGAAGAGAATCGTTAGGCGCCTCCAATAAGGGAGGTCTCCGGCGATGAGGGTTGAGGAAGTCATCTCTTGGGAGTGCGGCCAAAGAAGGCGGGCTCCTGTTGGCTGGCATCACGTTTTATGCCACTGGCGGGGACAGGAGCGGCGGCCAAAATCCTGCTCTAGTGTCGAAAAATGAGGCTCCGGCAACTTAGCTCGGCTCTATTCAGCGTCCGAGCGATCACAGCGATTCGGCCAGCGGGCTTGGCAGCTGCCGGTCGATCGACTCCGGCGGTTGTGATTCGCTATGCGATATGCGCAGGTTTCGTTGCGCTCTTTGTCGGTTCGGGCGTTCCGGCAGTGAGGCATGCACTTGAGGGACCTCTCCCTCGCAGAATAGATCCCTTTCACTCAAGCAACGCATACTTGCAGGTGGTCACCGGATCAGCCAATGCCTCGCAACGGATTCTCGAAATCATGGATTCGTTGCCGCCGGAAAAGCCGCTTTTGATTTTTGAGCGCGACAAGGATTCCGTGAGTTCGTTGTTAGGAATGGCACTGGCATATCTGGCCTGGCCGCATGAGGTGCGATTTGAAACCGTCGAGGGTTCGCGTTGCGATCAACAGCTGGCGAGAATCGCTCCGAGTTCCGTCAGCGGGGTTGCATTCTGCGATGTTCAATCCCCGTCATGGATCCCCAGTGGGATCCGCCTCGGTCAAAATAGCAGACTGATCACGCTTGCGCAGCCTGCAGTGAAATAGGGATGAGCTTTCTGGGTCTCACAGGCGCAATCGGCACGCTTCTCTTTTTGGGTGGAGGCATTTCCGCGTTGCTGCTGGCGCGCAAAGGATCGATCAACCTTCTCGAATGGATTTGTCTTTCCTGGCTCTTCGGCGTGTGCGCGATTTCATTTCTTCTTTGGGTAGCCGGGAACTTCTTCAGCGGTGCGATGTTGCAGTCTCTGGTCGGAGGAGTGGCATTGGCTACAGCCGTCATCGCTCGTCGCAAGCTGGTCGAGTTACGGCCGACGATCCGAATCCCTAGGCCGCGCAACTGGGTCGAATGGATTTTGTCCGCGATCCTCGCGATCCAGGTAGCGGCAATTTTTGCAATTGCCTTGAAGCTCACGCTGGGCTGGGACGGCCTTCTTGTTTGGGAGATCAAGGCACGCTACGCGTTTCTTAACGGCGGCGTTCTTCCCGAGGCCTATTTTCAGGCGCCGGGCCGGGCCTTCAGTCATCCTGATTATCCACTGGCCATTCCTTTCACGCAGCTCTGGATTTATCTTTGGCTTGGCGAAGCAAACCAATTTTGGGCGAAACTTATCTTCCCGATTTTCTACGGAGTGGGCGTCGTCTTCCTGGCGCTCTTGGCGAATCGACTGACAGGCAGACGATGGATCGGGCTTCTCCTTGCCGCCCTTTTATTCTTTGTTCCCCAAGCCAGTTTGGCGATCGGCAGCGCCATCGCTGGTTACGCTGACTTTCCGTTGGCGATTTTTTATCTCGCCACCGTTGGTTATCTCCTGGCGTCGCTAAAACCGGAGAATCTCGAAGGAACGTTTCCGATTTTTGCCGCCTGCCTCGCCTGCCTGCCCTGGATCAAAAACGAAGGCGCGATCCTGTGGCTGGTCGCAGGTGGTGTTGCTGGACTTCTGATGCTGGCTGGCCGACTGCCTGGTCGTTATTTCTTCGCCTTGGTTCCAGGGGCTTTTGTCGCATTAAGTTGGCGGCTTTTTTTACGGTCGGTTGATGTGACTTCCACGGTCGATTTTGTTTCGATCAACAAAGAGAGTCTGCTTGGGAATTTTCATCGTCTGCCTTCGGTCTATCGGGTCATCTTTGCGGAAGTCTCAACCATTCAGAATTGGGGATTCTTCTGGGTCGCGGCGGGGATCGCATTTCTTCTGCTGATTTATCGGTGGCGGTATCTGACTGAGCGGCTGCTCTCCCTGCTGATTGCGGTGCCGTTGGTTCTTTATTCATGCGTCTACGTGTTCAGCGCATGGCACCAATACCTGGATCATGTCGCCTCTTCGATCCCGCGGCTCCTGATGCAGCTTGTTCCGGTGGCGTTGCTGGGGATCGGCCTGGCGGTTTCGGAGCTTGTCTATGGCATTCGCCAGGTAAGCGGCCCAAATACAGACGCTGGTTGAGTCGGTCGATTCGCCTCTAATGGCTTGATTCTAGCTGGCAAGTGCGGAATGCGTCTGCCCGAGCTGGAACTCAGCGCGCCGTCCTCGCGCGTATCTTGTCATCAACGCATCCTCATTTTCATCGTCGCCTACAACGCGGAAACGACGATTCAAAAAGTCCTGAGCAGGATACCGGCATCTCTCAAACGACCCGGTGTCGAAGTGCTGATCATTGATGACTCCTCCCGCGACGATACTTTTGGTGAGGGCGTCCGTTGGCAGCAGCAGAACAGCGGCCTCAAAATCACAGTTCTGCGGACGCCGGAGAACCAGGGATACGGTGGAAACCAAAAACTCGGTTATCGCTACGCGATCGATCACGGGTTCGATATTGTGGCGCTCGTCCACGGTGACGGCCAGTACGCACCGGAGGAACTGCCAAATCTTTTGGGGCCATTGCAGCGCGGTGAGGCTGATGCCGTCTTCGGTTCGCGCATGCTCGTTTCGGGCGCGGCGCGAAAAGGCGGGATGCCTTTTTACAAACGAATAGGGAACCGGATCTTGACGCGTTTCCAAAACCGGATTCTTCGCACTTCACTTTCCGAATTTCACTCCGGTTACCGCATTTATTCCACCAAGGCGCTGGCGCAGATCCCCTTCGAGCGGAACACGAACGACTTTCATTTCGACACGGAAATCATCGTTCAACTTGTGCTGAAGCAGCTGCGCATCGCCGAGCTCCCTATCCCGACCTATTACGGAACGGAGATCTGCCACGTCAACGGGTTGAAGTATGCATGGGACATCTTCAAAGCCATGGCTCGCGTGCGCCTGCACGAGATGAACCTTTTCTTCGATCATAAGTTTGATGTTCATCCGCCGGAAGCCACCTACGATTTGAAGCTCGGCTTCCCGTCATCGCACACCATGGCACTGGATGCTGCGGTCCCCGGGGGGCACATCCTGGATGTGGGTTGCGGACAAGGTTACGTCGGGGCGGAACTCGTTCGCCGCGGTTGCCGTGTCACCGGCATGGATCGCTACGTTCCCGGGAACTCGTCCAGACCGGGCAAAATGGAATTTATCAGTTGGGATCTGGATCGCGCCGAGTTCCCGGTGAATGTGTCCCGTTACGACCAGATTTTCCTCCTCGATATTATCGAACACCTGCGCGCGCCCGAGCGCTTCATGGACGAGCTTCGTTTCGCCACCGAGTGCAAACGCCCGGAAATTGTCCTGACGACCGCGAACATCGGGTTCTTTGCCACGCGACTGATGCTCTTGTTAGGCCAGTTCAACTACGGAAAGAAGGGGATTTTGGACGCGACCCATACGAGGCTTTTTACGTTTCGCTCCATTCGTGAACTTTTCCGGCAGTGCGGCTACAAGATTGTGGACATCCAGGGAGTGCCGGCGCCGTTTCCTCGAGCCTTGGGCGACAATTTCCTCAGCCGTTTCCTGATCCGGGCGAATCAGTTTCTGATCGGCGTCAGCCGCGGCCTTTTTGCCTATCAGATTTTCGTCCGTGCCAAGGCGCTGCCCACGACCAATAATCTGCTTCACGAAACGATTGCCAGTAGCGGGCAACTCTTGAGATCGGTCACAGCCAAAGCAGATTTTCAACATCAAACAGCGGCGGCGTCGGTCGAGAGCGCGCTTCCTCGCGGTTAGGCCTGCGGCCTACTTCAAAACCTGGATTGCCCGGAGCAAGCCTGCGGTGACGAGCTCGTAGAGGTTGTGGTGAACAAAGAAAACCAGGTATTGGTTCCACTCAAAAAGGCAGAGTAACGCAACCAGGGAAGGAAAAAGCCAGCGGGAAACGTCACCGAAACGAGCGGATAGATTCGTTAGGCAGAATCCGCTTAAAAATCGCAACGGCATGTCCCACATGTTGGCGTAGCGCAGGTTCATTCCGTAACGCACATTGGCCATGAGCGCATAGCTCGCAGCCACGAAAGTAATCAGGTAGATCGGCACTTTGTCAGTCGGGCGAATCAAGAAGACCGCGCCTAAGGCAAGGATCAAGACAATCGGGCTGACGATCATGAGATCAATCAGATAGCGGTACCAGGGCCCGTCACCCGTCGCGATGGCATAGGGCAGGACCGACGCCTTGCTGACAAGCAGTTGGTAAATCTGGATGGTCGTCCCGAGTGAGCCGCACAGATTGACCAGAATGGTCACCCCAACGAGCGGACCAACGAACATGGTGGCAAGAAGCAAACGTGTGATCTGGCCATATTTTTGCCAGAAACAGACCGCCAACACAGCGCAGAGAGCGATGTAGGCGAAGAAAGCATTTTCTTTCGTCAATACGAGGAAAGCCAGACAGACCCCGAATGGGAGAAGAAGCCGCCAGTCGTTCGGTCTTTGAAGGTTTTCCCAAAGAAGCCAAAGGCTCGTCACCGCCCAAAACGCGAAGATGCCGTCGATCAACGCGTGTTGCGACATGTGAATCTGCGTCGGGGCAAAAGCCATCAGCGCACAAACCGTTGTGCCGATGCGAATGCCGCCGGCGCGAATGGCGAACACCGTGCTGATGATCAGGAGCAGCATGCTGAAGATACTCGAGATGACTTTTAACGACTGTAGCGCCTCCTGGCCGGTGAGGCTGTGCCATACGTAGCCCAGAAAAATGTAAAGAAACCTGGTCGGAGGCAGGATCGCCGTAGGTAACCGGGTCTGATCAACGACGTAACGTTCCGCCAAGTCCGGATAGGATGCCAAACCTGTAACGTCGAGGCTGTTGACGTAACCACGATAAAGTCCCTCATCGAATCCGATGTTTTGAAAACCGGGTTCAGGATGGATCGCAGCGATCGAATGCAGTGCGCCCGAATCCCTTGTGAAAAGGAAAGGCGGCAGGCGCAGGAAGAGGCCGATGAGAGTCAGAAGGATGGCGACGTAGAGCGACTTCTTCATTTACGCTTTCGGAAACGACATGGCGAAGGTGCACCGCGGGTCGGACGATGCAACGGCAAACGGTTATGGCAGGGAAGCGCGGAATTTTTGAAATTCCGGCTGATTCGGATTGATCGACAACGCTTCATCTATCTCGTTGCGCGCGGTCGTGGCATCGCCTTCAAGCAGCAGGGCTTTTGCGAGCAGGAAGTGCGTTTTCCCATTGCGCGCATTCAACGTTAGGGCGTGACGAAACCAGCCAATGGCTTCCTTGATGCGGTGATTCTCCAGGGCGATAACGCCGAGATTGTTGAGCGCCCCTTCATGTTTTGGATCGAGCGTCAGAGTGCGCCGGTACATCTCGGCGGCTGCTTCGGGGTGATGTTGTTCCCATCGCAAATTGCCGAACGCAAAATTCGTCTCAGGATTTGTCGGAACGTAGGAGTAGGCCAGGCGCAGTGTCTTCTCCGCGCGTTCGAGATCGCCGGTTTCCAACGCCTGCCATCCGGAATTGTATGCGTCCAGTGCCCAGAGGGAGGGATTTCGCTGCGGCCATGAAACGGCGATCGTAGAAAGAATCAGCAGCGTGATGGAGATGATCGAAAATTTTGTCTTCTCTTCAACCAATGAGCTCCAGAGTGCGAAAACAAACAACGAACCCAGAATGAGTAATCCAGGGACGATGGTCATTCGGTAGCGTTCCGTAACGAAGACGGGAAGAAGCGCGGCCATTTGCAGGAAGATCGCCGCAGTGACCAAGCGGGAACGCGGAACGCGTTGCCAGAAAAGAATCATTCCCGGAATCCCGAACGTTGCGATCAACCCAAAGGAAATGCCGGGAACAAGCACGTGCGCCGCGCTGAGCGCTGTGATGATACTGAGATCATCGTAACGAAACGCGCTCCACAGATTGCGGAATTTCAGGCCAAGCAATTTCAGCCATTCGATGGGATGCGCGGCGATGTAGTGACGCGCCTTTGCTGCCCAGAAAGCGGAAACTTCCCCGCGCTTCAAGGAACGCCCGACGGCCCTTTCCGCGCCGTCGATGGAATCCTGAAGCAAGGCCGCCTGGCCGGCGCGTAATCCCGGGGGGAAGCGAGGGTAACCGTTCGCGTCCGGATTGTTGCCGATCCAGAAGTTGATTCCGCTGTGCGCGGACAGGATGACGGGGTCTCGCGCGACGAAGTAGTTATGAACCCAGCACGGCGACGTGCCCAGTATAAGTCCCGCAAAAAGGCAAACGGTGGCGAGCGCGAAGTGCCTGATGCGCAAAAGCGCCGAAGTGCCGAGCCTCGTTAGGGCCGGCCAGAGTAATAACGGTATCAGAAAGAGAATGGTCGCGACGCCCATGGCCGCGACTCCGATGACCAGGCCGGTGACGAATTGTTCCCGGAGGCCTGGCGGATGGTCCGAACGAACGACTCGCCAAACGAGAAACCAAAAAACAAATACGGCCCACGCGGTTGGCATTAAGATGGCGGAGTAGGCCTGGGCAGGAAGGAAGATGGCCCATCCGGCCGCGGCGATGACCGCGAAAACACGGGTTCCCCGCAAAGGTGAGAAAGTGATCGGGCCCGCTTTCCCCGGTAGCGGCTCTCGCAGGGCGGATAATAAGACGTCGCTGATTTTAAAAATCAGGACTGCGGTCCCGGCATCCAAGGCCGCCTGGATGGCCCCGGGGACAAAAGGGGTATAGCCGCAAACCTTGTAAATTCCCGCAAGAAGGTAGGCGTAGAGCGGCAGTCCGTAGAACGCGAAGTGATCGGTCCAGTGCCCGTGCAGGATTCGCAGGGCCCAGTCGTTGTAGAAATACATGTCGCCACGGCTGGGTAAAAGGAAAGGGGAAGCCGAGAGTCGAAAGAGGACGAAGACCCGGAGGAGGAAGACTCCGGCAAAGACATAGACCCCAAGGGTCGGGGAATAGTCCCTGATTCGGCGGATGAGATTGCGGGGCGTTTGCAACGGTCGATCTGAAGCTATTTGCCTGCCCGAAGTGCCTGCGGCTGAGAGACGGAAGGGCCCAACCCACCCAGTCTAGTAATTCTAAAGACCGGCATCGTTTGGCATTAACACTGCTTTATACCCTGCAACCGCTCGCGCATTAGCACGGGCTGCAATCAAACGAAACAAAGGAAGCAATAACAATGTTAAATAGAATCAACAAACGCCACGGGGGCTTCACCCTTGTGGAAATCATGATCGTAGTGGCAATCATCGCATTGCTCGCCGCGATCGCTGTTCCCGGATTCCTGCGTGCGCGTAAGCGTTCCCAGGCGAGCCGAATTCTTAACGACCTGCGCCTGATCGACTCAGCGGTTGATCAGTATGCGATCGAAACGAACAAGGCCACCAGTAACCCAGTGGCAGTGACCGACTGGACCAACTACATGAAGAAGGGCTCGACCCTGTATAACACAGGCGCTGACCTCTTCGGCAATACCTACGGTCCCCAGACGGTGGACTCGTTGCCGAGCGTGAATGCCACCTCGAAAGCCTCGCTGTCGGATGTTGCCGATACGAGCTTCTGGTCGCCTTATCACTAAGAATCTCCGCGATTCATTCGCCTGTCACCGGGTTTCCGGTGGCAGGGAATGAGTTGCGAGCAAGGAACCCACGGCCTTTCCCGGACTCTCCCAACGCAATAAAAATAGAAAGTAGAAATAGCAGTTATGCTCAATAAACTTACAAGGAAACGCGCGGGTTTCACTCTGGTTGAAATCATGATTGTCGTCGCAGTCATCGCATTGCTGGCCGCGATTGCGGTTCCAGGATTCCTTCGCTCGCGCAAACGTTCCCAGGCGGCCAAGATTCTGAATGATCTCCGTATGATCGACTCAGCGATCGACCAATATGCAATCGAGACAAGCAAGGTTTCGAGTGCACCGGTCAATACGACCGACTGGACCAATTACGTTAAGAAGGACACCATGCTCTATAATTCGGGTCAGGACCTGTTCGGGGACGACTACGGTCCGCAGACGGTTGACTCGCTGCCGGCTGCACCTTCCGCCGCGTGGGCTTCGCTGTCCGATGTTGCCGACACGACCTTCTGGTCACCCTACGGCCACAACTAAAATCTTCACGCGCGCTTAATGCGCGGTACATGAATGGCTCTTAGGAGCGGAAGAGGCACAGCTTCTTCCGCTCTTTGGCTTTCAACCCACACGTGAATAAATCCGACGATCCAGAAGTGATCGGCGCGGTCAGCACCGGCGCCAGGTTTTTGTCCTTTCTCAATAAAGAATGGATCCGGTGCGTCCTGCTGACCGTGGCGGGGTTTATCGTGCGCATTCCAGCGCTAAATGGCGACCGCGTCTGGGACGATGATTTTCTCACGCGGGGAAATCCGTTTATCAAAAGCCCTCTGTTCGTTCTCGAAGTCTTCCGGCAGCGACTTTTCCCGGAATCCTACTCCGGCCATTACCGCCCCGTTCAGAATATCACCTACATGTTCGACTACCTGCTATGGAACGGCAGCTTTTACGGATTTCATCTTTCAAGCGTTCTCTTCCATCTCGCTGCCGGTGTCCTGCTGTATTTACTGCTTCGCCGCCTGCTGAGTGGCCTAACGGACCGGCAATCTATCAGTCAGGTCGTGGGATCCGCCTGGACGAGCGCGGCGATTTCATGGCTCGCGTTTTTCGTCGCGCTTGTCTGGGTTGTTCACCCGGTACATAGCGCAGCGGTCGATTACGTTTCCGGCAGGGCGGACAGTCTCGCGGCCATGTTCGGCGCGGGTGCGTGGCTGATCTATTTGAGAAGTTGCGACGGGAAGAGCGTCGGGTTGAGGGCAGCTGGATTCGTGACCGCCTGGTGTGTTGGTTTGCTGGCGTTGTGCTCGCGCGAAAGCGCATGTCTCTGGCCGGTTCTCTTTCTGATCTATCTGTTCGCTTTTCAAAGCAAGGTGCTCAAACGGCAAAAATTCGCGACCCTCGCGGCATGCCTTGTTCTTTTTGGCGTTTACGCCGTGTTGCGCCAGTTGCCCCCAGCGCTGTCAGTGCCCGGTCCGTCGTCACACTGGTCGGCAGTTCAGCGTGTTGTTCTGATGATGCGAGCGCTGGGCGATTACGGGCGGCTGATGTTCTTTCCCGGCAATCTTCACATGGAGAGAAGTGTCTTCACCGGACTCGCGGTCGAGAGCCAGGCCGGCCGCGAACATTTTGTCGAATTCGAGTATCTCTCGATTGGCGGTCTGCTGTTGGCGGCGACGTTCCTCTTCTTCGCTCTGAGAAAAGGACAAGGACAGCGTTTGAGAGTCTTTGGGGCCATTTGGTTCTTCGCCGCCTACCTGCCGACCTCCAACATTGTGGAGCTCAACGCCACTGTCGCCGAGCACTGGCTCTATTTACCCAGCGTTGGTTTCCTGCTTTTTCTGGCGGGCTGCCTTCTCGATCTTTCGCCGCCGCGGTGGCACACGGTTCAAGTCGCGGTCGCTCTTGCTGCCGTTGCCGCTCTCGGAATGCGAAGCTCGCTGCGGAGCTGCGACTGGAGATCAAACGAAGAATTCGCGCGCCAGACCATCGCGTCTGGTGGCCTAACGATTCGGGTCGCACTCCTGCTTGGACAGGTTTACTCAAACCGCGGCGATTACGTTCAGGCGGAGCGGATTTTACGCAAAGGGATCAAGCTTTGTCCGGACTATCCTCTGGCGCGTAACAATCTCGCTCATGCTCTGCTTAACCTCGGCAAGACCAAGGAAGCAAACGAGCTTTTCGCAGAGTCCGCTCGCCGGGCGCAGGAGAACCGCAAGGACTATCCGCGTACCTGGATTGCAGCCTTGAACGTGGCGCACATGTATCATGCAGCTAACGACGACACAGATGCGATCGAGACGCTCGACAAGGCGCGGATCGCATATCCGCAGACGTGGGAGCTAATCTGCTCCGAAACCGAACTCCTGAGGCGCAACGACCAGCTCGCGCGGTCGCTTTCGATCGTCGAGCCGTTCGCAAAGGCGAACTGGTGGAATTACAACTCCTTCCTCGCGCTCGGCCGGCTCTATGCCCAGATTGGGAACAATGATGAAGCGGTTGCGGCGTTGCGTCATGCCAGCTGGCTCGATGTTCACGAGACCGAAGCTCTCAATCTGATCGCCATGATCCGGCTCCGGCAGAATCGAATCGGCGATGCCCTGGCAGTCCAGAAACGGGCGGTGGCTCGCCAACCCGATCAGCCGCAGCAATACCTTCTACTGTCGGATTTGCTGCAGAAAGCGGGACGACCAAATGAAGCGCACAATGCGCTGACTGAGGTCGATCGGCTCCGTGCAGTGGCGTCGGCGAATTAGCCGCTTGTTCAGGCCCAGGCGGAAACATCCGATCAATCGACCGGAAGCGATTGCGCGGGCGTGCGTTGGCCTGACCCGCCCATCGAAGCGCTTAGTCGCTCCAGAGAAAGTGCTCGAGGCGGAGCTTATCAAGCCGCGCCTTGGCCTCTTCACTGCGTGTTCCGCCAGCCGCAACCAACTTTTCGTAGATGGATGCAGCGGACTGCCACTTGGACGCTTCCTCCATCAATCGTGCGGCATTGAACCCGGCCTTATAAAACCAGAAGAACTCAGGTGAATGTCCGGGGCGCGTCTGTTCTTCGAGAACAGAATAGAAAATCGAAAGCGCGCCATCCCGATCCGATTTCTTTTCAAGGCAAACGCCTTTCTTAAAGAGAGCCTGATTGTGCCAGTGCCCGTCGGGAGTGCTTTGAGCGGCGAGTTGATCGTAACTTCCAATCGCTTTGTCCAGATTCTTGGGATCTTCGCTGCTGAGTTCGAAGAAGATGTCGCCCTTTCCGCAGAGCGCTTCTCGTTTCTCGGCCGGTTTTGCTGCGCCCTGCAGGACTTCGTCGTATAAAAGAAGTGCATCCTGCGGCTTGCCTAGCCTCCGCTCAATCAAAGCCTCTTCATTTCGGGCGGCCCAACGCAGATCGCCTTTCATTTGCGCGACCGCGTCGAAAAGCTCGATCGCGTGGTCGAGTGCTCGTGGTCCCATTGTCGACATGGCGGATTCTGCGGCGAAAAAGAGAGCTTTTTCAGCCAATGGCCCGCCGGGCGCCTGGCCGGAAATGATTTCAAACTGTGTCTGGGCGTTTGCGAAATCCTGCCGGCGATAATAGGTCTCCGCGAGTTTCATTCGGACGTCGGTGGCGAAGGGTGATGCTGCGTGATCTGCCAGGAACCTGTTCGCCCGTTCGATCACCTCCGCCTCATGACCGGCAGCCGAGTCGGCGATCCAGATTGAAAGATAGTCGGCGTTCTCCCGCGCAGCTGGGGTCGGTTTGGATTCGGCCGCCCGTTGAAGGTCACGGCGAGCTTCCTCCAGTTGCGGAGGCGTCGAGTGGAAGGCGATTTCTGCCAGCGCGACCCAGGCTTCGGAACACCGCGGCGCGTCTGGGTGGTTCCTGATAAAGATTCGGAGAGATCCAGCTGCCGAAGACGATCCCTTCTGGGCTTCGACCAGCCCCTTATTGAGCTCAAGTTCGCCTAACGTATCCGGACTCGTTCCGGATTTTTGCAGTTCCTCGCGCACCTTGATGAATTGGCTCTGATTTCCCTGTTCGAGCCAACCTAACGAAGCATTGAAAAGCGCCGGAGTGGCCGCGACCGTTGAATTCAGGGCCGCTTCCTCGAAACGATTGGTTGCCTGGTCGAATCTCCTGGCGGCAAACAAAAGTTCTCCTTGGAGCATCTCGATTTGCGCGAGTTCGTCCGGCGTCGGGTGTTGAGCACGAGCTTCTTCCAAAATGGCGATGGCTCTTTCGTTCTGCCCGTCAGCCGCGGCGACCTGCGCGAATTCGAGGTAGCCACCCGAGATTCCCGGGATCCTGGCGGCATCTTTGCGCAGGTCGTCGAAAAGCTTCAGGGCATGCTCCCGGCGCGCCGCGCGCATATCCATTCGCGCCCAATACAATTGCGCGAAAGCGCGCCGCGGCTGTTCAGGATCGCGCGACCATCTCTCTAACTCCGTGCGCGAGGGTTTTCTTTCCGCCTGGTAGAGAGTGTCCAGTTTCGCAAAAAGCTCCGGCAAACTCGGATCGTGCGGATGATGTTCGATAAAATCCTCCAGGAAATCGTCCCCCTGTTCGGGCGTCTTCAGTTGCATATGGCTGTCGGCCACCCCGAAGAGCGCGGCAATAACTAGCTCGTGGTTGGCTCCTTCTTTGCGCGTTGCCAGCGATTCGAATGTGGGCAGCGCGCGCTCCGGATGATGCCGGGCAAGTTCGATGCGCCCCTTCAGCAGGCGCCGTTTCTTGCGGTCGGAGGTCAACGTCGGATTCGCCTGATCGAGAACACGCTCCGCGCCGCTCCAATCGGAACGCTCGAGTAAGAGATTGGCATAACGAAGGCGGGCGCTTGTGTTCCAGCGGTTGTTCCTGAAAAGGGAACCGAAGGTTTTGAGCGCCTGTTCAACCTGCCCGGTTGATTCATATGCCAGTCCCGTAGCGAAGGTCGCATCGGCCGAGAACGGCCCGCTGGCTGCAGCTTGAAAGCAGGGCAAGGCCTCGCGCCATCTGCCAACGGCGGCGAGTGCCTGGCCCCGCCAGTAATTCCAGGCAGACGATTTTTCCCAGCGCGGATCGTCCAGGAGCTTGAGCGCCTCTTCCGGCTGATGCGCGGCGACTAAGGCCGGCGCCAGTTTCGTCGCCCATGCCCTCCATGAGTCGGTGTCGGTCGCGCTCGGCAGCAGAGCGCGTAATCGACCGACCGCGACTTCAGGAACTCCTTCATCGAGCGACCGGGCCGCTTCTTCGATTTGGTTAGAAGACGGCGCAGGCGCGCCCTGAGCCGGGGAAAGGTCCCCGAGTAAGACCGTCGTCGAAACAGCCATGCACATCGAAGAGAGATCTTTTAGTCTCATGCCGTCTTCAGGAGGGACTTGAGGTACTGTCCGGTGAAACTGTTCGTTAGGCGAGCGATCTCTTCGGGCGTCCCGAAACCGACAACCTCGCCGCCAGCCTCTCCGCCCTCCGGTCCGAGATCGACGATCCAGTCAGCGCATTTAATCATTTCGAGGTTGTGCTCTATGACAACGAGCGTGTTTCCCGCGGCTCGCAACTTCATCAGCACCTGGAGCAGCTTTTCGATATCGGCGAAATGCAGGCCGGTGGTGGGCTCGTCGAGAATGTAAACGGTACGCCCGGTCGCTTTCTTGCTCAGTTCGGCCGCGAGTTTCACCCGCTGCGCTTCGCCACCTGAAAGCGTGGTGCCGGCCTGGCCGAGTTGAAGATAGCCAAGGCCAACATCCAGCAGCGCAGTCAATTTGTCGGAGACGCCGGGGATATTCCGAAAGAATCGAACGCCTTCGTCAACCGTCATGTTCAGGACGTCGGCAATGTTCTTCCCCTTGTAAGTAATCTCCAGCGTCTCGCGGTTATAACGTTGTCCGTGGCAAACCTCGCACTCCACATAGACGTCGGGCAGAAAATGCATTTCGATTTTGATCAACCCGCCGCCCTCGCAATTTTCGCAGCGGCCTCCTTTGACATTGAAACTGAACCGTCCGGCATCATAACCGCGGACACGCGCTGCCGGAAGTTGCGCGAAGAGCTCGCGGATAGGCGTGAAAGCGCCGGTGTAGGTGATCGGATTCGATCGCGGCGTCCGCCCGATCGCGCTTTGGTCGATCACGATGGCCTTATCAATTTGATCCAGCCCGCGGAGCGCCTTGAATTTCCCGGGCTTATCCTTCGAATTGTAAAAATGACGGAAGAGCGCCCTTCGCAGGATGTCGTCGATCAGGGTTGATTTGCCGCTGCCGGAAACGCCCGTGATACAGGTGAAACATCCCAGCGGCAGCGCCACGGTGATGTTTTTCAGATTGTTCTCCGACGCATCGACAATGGTCAGCCAGCCGGAAAGCTCTGATTTACGCGCGACCTCCAGCGAAATCTTGCCGGGCTGCACCCGTTTTTTCGGAATCGGAATGCTCACGCGTCCGGTCAAATAATCTGCCGTGAGAGAATTTTCGGCGCGCAGAACTTCCTTGAGAGTGCCTTGAGCAACGATTTCGCCGCCGCGCGGACCCGCGCCCGGACCGAGGTCGATCAGGTGATCGGCGCTGCGAATCGTTTCCTCGTCGTGCTCGACGACGATCACTGAGTTACCAAGGTCGCGCAGGCGTCTGAGTGTTCCGAGGAGCCGGGTATTATCGCGTTGATGCAAACCAATGCTCGGTTCGTCGAGGACGTAGAGGACGCCCGCCAACCCCGATCCGATCTGAGTGGCCAGACGAATCCGCTGCGCTTCTCCGCCGGAAAGGGTTCCGCTTTCGCGATCGAGTGTCAGATAGCCAAGGCCGACTTCGAGAAGAAACTCGAGGCGCGACTGAATCTCGCGAACCACTTCCGCGACCACCGTGAGCTGTGAAGGTTTCAGTTCGAGTGCCGCCACATATTCTGCCGCCGCGGCGATCGTTTGCCGCGTGAATGCGTGAATATTAAGTTCCTGACCGGCCTTGCTCTTGATCGTTACGGCGAGAATCTCCGGTTTAAGCCGGGCCCCTCCGCAGGCGCTGCAGGCTACCTTGCGCATGAACATGCGAATGCGATTCCGAGTAAATTCGCTCTCCGTCTCGACGTAAAGGCGCTGCATCTGCGGGACGAGGCCTTCGAATCTTCGGGTTTTCACTGTGCCCTTGCCGTTGGAGCCGTCCATGGGGATCTCTTCGTCGCCCGTCCCGAAATAGAGCGCTTCCTTGAAGGAATCCGGCAATTCGGCGAAAGGCATGTCCTCGTCGATCTTAAAATGCCTAACGAGCGCGCTTTGCAGGTGGCGATAGTAGGCCTGCATTCGTTTTGTTCCGCGGCGCCAGGGCGTGATGGCGCCCTCGGCAATTGTTCGGGCCGGATCTGAAATCATCAGCTCCGGGTCGCAGACCAGTTCAGTGCCGAGCCCGTGGCACACCGGGCAGGCGCCGAAATGGCTGTTAAACGAAAAATGCCGTGGAGTCAGTTCGCCTAACGAAAACGGATTGTCGGCATTGCCATAGTTTGTCGAATAACGCACCTCTTCCCAGGTTTCCCCGGCGCCATCGGGAGTTGTTTGGCGAAGGGCAATCACCCGGCTTTCCCCCCACTTGAGCGCGGTCTCAATTGAATCGGTCAGCCGGACGCGAATGCCATCACGAACCACCAAACGGTCGACCACCGCTTCAATGGTATGCCGGGCCGACTTTTTCAGCCGAATCGGCTCCGGGCCCGTCAGTTCCACGATTTCACTATCAATCCTGAGACGCACGAAGCCCTCCCGCCGTGCCTTTTCGATGACGTCGCGGAACTCGCCCGTTTCATTTCGCACCAACGGAGCCAGGAGAATCAGCTTTGTCCCGGCCGGAAAGGCCAGGATTTGATCGACGATCTGCTGGGGTGTCTGCCGGAAGACCGGCTGCCCGGTTGCGGGGTCATGCGGCTGGCCCACGGCAGAGAAGAGCACCCGCAGGTAATCGTAAATCTCCGTGGTGGTGGCGATTGTCGACCGGGGGTTGGCCCCGGCGCTGCGTTGTTCAATGGCGATGGCTGGAGACAGACCTTCGATAAAATCGACGTCCGGCTTTTCCATTTGGTCCAGAAATTGCCGTGCATAAGCCGAAAGGCTCTCAACATAGCGACGCTGGCCTTCGGCGTAGAGCGTGTCGAAGGCCAAAGATGACTTCCCAGAGCCACTTAACCCTGTGATTACCACCAGCTTCTCGCGCGGAATTTCCACGCTCAGGTTCTTCAAATTGTGCTGGCGTGCACCAGTGATCTTGATAACTTGCGCAGGCATCGGGAACCAAATCTCTCGAACCTTTCAGTCAAGCATAGAAGCCCCTTTTCTCCAGCGAAATTCGCCTCCGCATGAGTGATTCCCAATCTGTCGTAACCGCCGAAGAACTCGGAGAGCTGCAAAAGAAGTTCAGCGAGATCAAGCATTCCATTAACAATGCCCTCGCCGTCATGATGGCCTTATCCGAGATGTCCCAGCGCCGGCCGGATTACGCCGAGAAACTGGCGACCACCGTGCTTTCGAAAGCGCCGCAAATTGTTTCCAGCCTGCAGGAATTCACCCAGGCCTTGAACGACAAGGCCGGGCCGAAGCCGGAAGGCCCCGCGGTCCGCTGACCCGGGCGGCCATCAGCCGCCGGCGGTTGTCACGAAGTTGTAACGTTCCCGTCCTACTCAACTGCAACTTCGTAGTTGAGCATGCATGACCCGGACGGCTAATTCTGGGTAACGCCCATGTCGAGCGGACCCGTGCCAACCAGAAAAACCATCCTCATCGTCGAAGACGAGCGCGATGTAGTCGATTTATTATCGATGCATCTCCGAAAAGGAGACGCCTATTCGGTGGTGACTGCGGCGGATGGCGCGACCGGGCTGCAAAAGGCGCGCAGTTCGAAGCCGGCGTTCATCATTCTTGATTTGATGCTTCCGGGATGCCCGGACTGGAAGTCTGTCGCGCGCTCAAGAGCGAAGCTGCCACCAGGCACATACCGATCATGATGCTGACAGCCAAAGCCGAGGAAGTGGATCGAATCGTTGGGCTTGAATTCGGCGCCGACGATTACGTGACAAAGCCATTCAGCCCGCGGGAAGTGGTTCTTCGCATTCAGGCCATCCTGCGCCGTCGCGACGGTGTTTCACGTTCGGAACCTTTGCAGGCTGGCTCGATCTCGATCGATCCGATAAGACACGAAGTTACGGTGGGCGGAAAGCGCATTCACCTAACGAGCATCGAGTTTAAGCTTCTTCAGACCCTGATCGAGCGGCGCGGGCGGGTGCAGGAGCGCGATCGTCTGCTCAATGACGTTTGGGGATACGAAAGCGTCATCGACACACGAACCGTCGATACGCATGTGCGGCGGTTGCGCGACAAGCTCGGCAAGGCCGGCGATTATATCGAGACCATTCGCGGGTTTGGTTACCGATTTAGCGAAAAGTGACGCCCATGAAATGGGTCCTCGCCGCTGCCGCGGTCGCGCTTCTCGCCGCCGCCCTGCGTTCCTGGCAGCTTTGGGTTCGCCCCTGGCGCGAGATTGCCGCGATTCTCAAGAGTATTTCGGCGGGGCGACGACCGGCTACGTTTCTTGTCTCCGGCGCCGAGCGGCCACATCGAGTGGGAATCGCCCTCGAAGAAATCTATCAACAACAGCGCGAACTCGAACGACGCATCGCCGATCGCGCGTCCGGGGCAAATGCCGTTTTCGAATCGCTCAGCGACGGCCTTTTGATCGTGAACGAGCGACGCGAGATTCGATTCGTTAACCGGACGTTCAAGAATCTTTTTCCGGCGGGGGAAGCGGAGTTGCGCGGGCCGATTCTGCAGGTCATTCGAGATCCTGTGGTTGATCGCTTGATCGAAGCCGCGTTGAAGAGCGGCCAGCCGGAGCGCGGCGAACTGACGGTAACATCACCGGAAAGAATCCGGGACCGCGAAATGCAACTGAGCGCCGCGGCCATCCGCGATGACGACGGAAAAAACACCGGGGCGATCATGCTCTTTCACGACGTCAGCGAATTGAAGCAAGCGGACCAGGTGCGGCGGGAATTTGTCGCTAACGTTTCGCACGAACTGCGCACACCCCTTTCGATCCTTCACGGTTACATCGAAACCTTGCGCGACGATCCGGAAATGAGCCGGGACGATTTCCAACGTGTCCTGCAGGTGATGAATCGTCATTCCGACCGGCTCGCGCTCCTGGTGAACGATCTTCTGACCTTGTCCCAACTCGAGTCGGGCGCGCCGAATGTGCAGCTCGGTTCCGTGCGGCTGACCGAACTTTATGCCGGCATCGCGCGTGATTGGGGACGTCGCTTCGCGGAAAAGCAAATCAGCATCGATATCGAGTCCGCCCCGAATTTGCCGATTTTGCGCGCGGACGAGACGCGTTTGCAGGAGATTCTTTATAACCTGCTCGATAACGCGCTGAAATACACCCAGCGCGGGGGCCGCATCCGGCTTGCGGCAGCACGCCGCGATGATGAGGTCGTGATCTCCGTGACCGACAATGGTCCTGGAATTCCGGAGGCCGACTTGCCCCGGATCTTCGAGCGCTTCTATCGAGCGGACAAGGCGCGCAGCCGAGAGATGGGTGGAACCGGCCTCGGCCTGTCGATTGTGAAGCATATTGCGCAGATGCACGGCGGCCGCGTTGAGGCGGAAAGCAAGCTGGCCCAGGGCACGACGATTCGAGTGATAATCCCGATCGACGGCCCGCAGACGGAGAGCGTCACAGAAACGTAACACTAAACGCTTTGAGGCCGCCTGCGCCGCTGCGGTAGCTTGCGGGTATGACCCTCTCGACTTTTCTTCCACGCTTGTTAGGCCTGTTCGTCTTTGGGATTTCGGTGGCGAATGTCTCGGCCCAGATGACGATCAACGGCGCGGGCGCGACCTTCCCGTATCCCATTTATTCAAAGTGGTTCGACGAATACGCCAAGGTCGATCCGTCCGTGCGCTTTAATTACCAGTCCATCGGATCGGGCGGAGGACAAAAGCAGATCATCGCGCAAACAGTCGATTTCGGTGCCTCCGATGGCCCGATGAGCGACGACAATTTGAGCAAGGCGCCCGGAAAAATTCTGCATATCCCGACGGTCGCGGGGGCTGATGTCGTGGCCTACAATCTGCCGGGCGATCCGCACCTGAAGCTCGACGGGGAAACGGTCGCGTCGATCTTCCTCGGAACGGTGACCAAATGGAACGACCCGAAAATCGCAGCTCTCAATCCCGGGGTGACTTTGCCGAGCCAGGAGATCGTGGTCGTGCATCGCTCTGACGGAAGCGGCACGACCTATATCTGGACGGATTACCTGAGCAAGGTCAGTCCTGAGTGGAAACAAAAAGTTGGAACAAATACGGCCGTGAACTGGCCTGTTGGATTGGGAGGCAAAGGCAACGAGGGCGTCGCCGGTCAGATCAAGCAGACACCTGGCGCTCTTGGTTATGTCGAATTGATCTACGCGAAGCAGAACAAAATCTCCTTCGCCGACGTGAAGAATAGCGCCGGCCAATTCGTTAGTCCAACCATGGAATCAATCACCGCGGCCATGAGCACGGCGCAGATCCCGGACGACTTCCGATTCTCGATTACCAACGCGCCCGGTAACGGTTCCTATCCAATCGCCGGCGCCACCTGGCTGCTGGTTTATCAGGAGCAAAAGGATGCCGCCAAGGGCAAGAAGGTCGTGGAGTTCCTGAAGTGGGCTCTGACGAAAGGCGAATCAATGGCGCGCGACCTCGACTATGCTCCGCTGCCATCGGAACTGCGCGATCGCGTTCTGCAAAAAGTCGATCAGATCAAGTTCTAGCCAGTTAAGGGTATGGATGGGGTGCTCAGCGAACGTCCGGTGTCTCCGGTGGCGCAACGCCGATTTTCACTCGCGCCTCCGTCGGCTGGTCAGGACAAGGCATTCGAAACGCTGACCCTTCTCGCTTCGCTGGCGGTCGTGGCCCTTCTTTTCCTGGTCGGATGGGAGCTGATTAGGGAATCCCATCTCTCGATAAGTAAATTTGGGTTTCATTTTTTGTTCTCTTCAACCTGGGATCCAGTGGCTGAGGAATACGGCGCCCTCCCTTTCATTTACGGCACCTTCATGTCTTCGCTGATCGCGTTGATCATTGCCGTCCCGTTGAGCGTCGGTACGGCCATCTTCCTGACGGAACTGGCACCGCGCTGGATTCGCCAGCCGCTCGTTTCCCTGATCGAAATGCTGGCCGCGATTCCGAGCGTCATTCTTGGACTGTGGGGAATTTTTGTCCTGATTCCGTGGCTTCGGGTCTACCCATTCGCGTTTCTCAAACAGACCTTGGGATGGACACCGGTTTTTTCCGGGCCGATCTACGGCACCAGCATGCTCGCGGGCGGCATCATCGTGGCCATCATGATCATGCCGATCATCACCTCGGTTTCGCGTGAGATTTTGCGGGCGGTTCCCGACTTGCAACGCGAAGCGGCCTATGCCCTCGGGGCCACGCGCTGGGAAGTGACGCGACTCTCCGTCCTGAGCTACGCGCGCAAAGGACTTTTCGGCGCGATCATCCTCGGCCTTGGCCGGGCCCTCGGAGAAACGATGGCCGTCACCATGGTCATCGGGAACACGCCGCAGATCGCGAAGTCCTTGTTCGCGCCGGGCTACACGCTGGCGAGTGTGATTGCGAATGAGTTCACCGAAGCGACCACGGACCTTTATGTCAGCGCGCTGGTCGAGATCGGCCTCGTGCTCCTTGGAATCACCATCCTGGCGAACCTTTTGGCGCAACTGCTCTTGCGCACAGTTGGCGGGACCACTCCCGCGCGAGCGGCACAATGATCGCCAAGAATCATCAGTGGCGTCAGATGAAAAACGCCTTCGCTTCGATTCTTTTTTTCCTCTCGGCCATCCTGGTGGTGGCTCCGTTGGGATTGGTTTTTTATTATCTCCTGAAGAACGGCGCCTCGTCGATTAACTGGGCCTTCTTCACCAGATTGCCGACGCCTGTAGGCGTCTCCGGTGGCGGCATGGTCAACGCCATCATTGGGACGATACAGTTGCTTTGTCTGGCCGCTGCCATTGGGGTTCCGTTAGGCATTCTTGGCGGAGTTTACCTGGCGGAGTACGGATCGAATCGCGGTAATTCCATGCTTCGTTTTGTGGCCGACGTTCTAAACGGTGTTCCTTCGATCATTTGGGGCGTGGTTGTTTATGGACTTGCGGTCTTGCCGTTCAAGGGTTTCTCGGCTTATGCCGGAGGACTTGCGCTTGGCCTGATGATGATTCCGCTGATCATGCGCACAACCGAAGAGGTCATTCTTCTCGTTCCTAATGGTTACCGCGAAGCTGCTCTGGCACTTGGAATCCCTCGACGAAAAATGATTATTCAGATCGTCATGAAGACGGCTTCGAAGGGAATCGTCACAGGAATTCTGCTGGCCCTGGCCAGAGTTGCCGGTGAAACGGCGCCTCTGCTTTTCACCGCCTTTGGAAACCGCTTTTGGAACCATGACCTCACCCAGCCGATCGCGGCACTCCCGCTGCAGATTTTTACGTATGCCATTTCTCCTTACGAAGATTGGCACCGTCAGGCATGGGCCGGCGCGCTCGTCCTTCTCATGGGGATCTTTGTCGTCAATCTCGCGGTGCGTGTTTTGACGCGCAATCGGACACGCCCGGGTTTATAAGAAAGAAAACCGCACGATGCTTCTCATGGAAACGCCGGTTCAAGCTGAGTCGATTCGAACGCAGGGTAACGTCGGCGAAAAGGAGCCGGAGCAAGAGCAACCGGTGGCCTTCCAGGTCCGGGACCTTTCCATCTGGTACGGCGCCAAGCAGGCTGTCTGCGGTGCCTCGCTCGACATTCGCCGCAATCACGTCACGGCCATCATTGGGCCGAGCGGCTGCGGCAAATCGACCTTTCTGCGTTGCCTCAACCGCATGCATGAGCTCGTCCCGAACACTCGCGTGGAAGGACGGATTCTTTTCGAAGGAACGGACTTGTACGGAGCTTCCGTCGATCCGGTTACGATTCGCAGGAGAATTGGGATGGTCTTCCAAAAATCGAATCCGTTTCCAACCATGTCGATTCAGGAAAATGTCGTCGTGGGCCTGCGGCTGAATGGCGTGCGGAATCGTAAAATCTTGGACGAGCAGACGGAGAAGGCCTTGCGAATGGCTGCGCTCTGGGACGAGGTCAAAGACGATCTGCGCAAGCCGGGCATGAGCCTCTCCGGCGGTCAGCAGCAACGGCTTTGCATCGCGCGGGCCATCGCTGTGGAACCGGAAGTCCTGCTGATGGACGAACCGGCATCAGCTCTCGATCCCATCGCGACCATGAAAGTGGAAGAACTGATCGACGAGCTGAAAGAGAAATACACCATTGTCATCGTGACTCACAACATGCAGCAGGCCGGGCGGGTTTCCGATCAAACCGCTTTCTTTTACATGGGGCGTCTTATCGAGATGGGCGACACCACGCAAATCTTCACCAACCCGCGCGAAAAACGGACTGAGGATTACATCACCGGTCGTTTTGGTTAGGCTTATGATCGCACCACGCCATATTCTCGGCAGTTTTGACGAAGCGCTCGATTCGCTTCGCGGCAACGTTCTCATGATGGCGGGCCTGACCGAGCGCGCTTTCGATCGCGCAATCAAGGGGTTGCTCGAGCGCGATGACGATATTTGCGCAAACGCCATTGCGGACGACGAAGAGATCGATCAGCTGGAGAAGCTGGTCGACAAGGAGGGGGTCGATCTACTCCTGAAGTTTCAACCAGTGGCTTCAGATCTCCGCCGCGTGGTTGCGGCCATGAAGCTGAGTCCAAACATCGAGCGCGTGGCCGACCAGGCGACGACGGTCGCACGGCGCGCGCGTAAATTGAATCGGCATCCGCCACTGCGTGAGGTAGAGCTGATCGAGCCGCTTTACGCGCTGGCCATGTCGATGTTCAAGGATGCGCTCGATGCTTACGTAAAGGAAGATGTCCCCCTGGCCATGGCAACAATTCCGCGTGACGAAGAGCTCGATGAAATGAACGCGACCGTGCAGAGACAACTCATCGAACGCATGGCGCAGGATCCGGATCAGCTTCGCGGCTACCTCAATCTCATCTTCATCGCGCGCTGCATGGAACGCGTCGGCGACCACGCAACCAATATCGCGGAGGACGCGGTCTACGCCGCCGCGGCCGAGGACATTCGCCATCAGCCCTTCGCCGAAGCGAGCTGATTGCTCGTTAGGTCAAACGGAGAATTGCGTCGATGGCCGCAATCATCGGCCACGCTGAAACCGCTGCCATCAGGAAAAACAAAACCGTTTCGGCTACGATTTGCCAATCATGCGGGGAGTTGGGCACAGGAATTTTCATCTTGCCTGCCGATACCCTGCCGATCCGCGGATGTCAGGTGACGAAGGGTTAAGCTTCGGTGACAAGCGAGTGACGGGCGCCCGCCGCCATGGAGGTCATGTCCGGAATCACTTCGAAGTCTGGCGCAATCGTCGAGTCGCGCCGAATGAGCGGATCGTATTTGATCAGTTCGATGTTTCCGTCCATACGCTCGATCAGAGCCGAGCAAGTCTCGACCCAGTCACCGCAGTTGTAGTAGGTCGTCGTGCCAATTGTTCGAATGGCGGCGCTGTGGATGTGACCACAAAGTACAGCGTCGACATGATGATCGGTCGCATAACGAACGACGGCCTCCTCGAAACGGCCGATAAAACTGACCGCGTCCTTGACGCGCTTCTTTGCGTAAGCGCTCAGTGACCAGTAACCGAGGCCAAAGCGGCGCCGGAAAAAGTTAATCAGCGGATTAAGGGACAGCAAAAACTGGTAACCGACATCTCCGAGCACGGCGAGCCAGCGAATGTTTTGCACAACGGTGTCGAGCTCATGCCCGTGGATGATTAAAATGCGCCGGCCATCGGCGGTTTCGTGAATGGCCTGGTTCTCGACCACGATATTGCCGTAGACGCCGCCGAACTGGCTCACCATCTCGTCATGGTTTCCCGGGATATAAACGACCCGGGTCCCTTTTCGGGCCTTGCGAAGGATTTTCTGAATGACGTCGTTGTGCGGCTGCGGCCAGTAAATTCCCCGGCGCAGCTGCCAGATGTCGATCAGGTCGCCGACGACATAGAGAACTTCGCTTTCGTAGTCTCGCAAAAAATCCAGCAACGCTCCGGCGTTTGCTCCGCGGGTCCCGAGGTGGATGTCGGAAATCCAGGCGGTGCGAATCTTCTCCGGAAAACTCTGGCCGATGGGTAAAGCAGATCTGTTCGTGCAAACCATGTCGCTCCCGCTCGCCCGAACGAAACGTTAGGCGCGTCCGAAGGCAATGCTGGGATTGTGACGATTCGGTGGCGCGCCAGACCCGAGCGGGCCGGGCTTCAGTCACCGTTCCTGTTTCTTCGCGGTAGGATTGGTGCTACAAGGCCGGGGTGACGTTAGATCGAAACGCGCGCCAGGTCGGCGGGATCCTGATTATTCTGGCTGTGCTGTTCGTTTCTTTGGTGGCGTTCCGGATCAACGGGTCGTCGTCTTCGTTTTGGTATTACGACCTCCATGAATTGAATGAGGCGAGGGGCCTCATTCTGGGATCTCCTAAACCGACGCGCTCGGATGAATGGATGGTTTGGACCCCGGCCATCCTTGCGCAGTTAAATCATCGGCCGGCAATGCCCGTGGAAAATCTTTCGTTAGGCGCCGGTCTGTCTCCTCTGCTCATGAGTCTTCCGGCGCGCCATTATTCGATGCTCTTCCGGCCGCAGCTCTGGGGATTTTTCTTCCTTGATACCGAGCATGGGTTTTCGTGGTACTGGAACGTCAAACTCCTTGGCCTGCTGGGCGCGCTCTTTTTGTTGCTCTCGATCCTGACCGGCGGCCGGCTTGATCTGGCACTGCTCGGCTCAGTCGTCGTGACCTACTCGAGCTTCGTCCAATGGTGGTTCTCGAGCCCATCGATGCTGCCGGAAATGCTGACTTCGTGGAGCCTTATTCTTGTCTGCGGATGGGCCCTTTTCCAACCGATCGCCTGGTGGAGGCGGCTCCTCATCAGTCTGGTCCTCGTTTCGTGCGCGGTGAACTTTCTGCTTTGCTGCTATCCGCCCTTTGAGATTCCGCTGCTCTACCTCGGTCTGGCTCTTTTTATCGCATTTCTCTGGCAGAAACGCGGGTCGGTGGGGCGCGCGGGCTGGATTTGGAACGCCGGCTGCGCCGTGGCCGTTGTCGCCCTGCTTTATCCTTTCTATCGGGAATGTAAACCGAGCCTAACGATATTGGCGCACACCAGCTATCCGGGCGCTCGGCGACACTTCGGCGGCGAAATGCATTGGACGCAGTTTTTTGGCGGTCTGATGAATTTCTTCGACGGCGAGCAGCAGCACCCGGACACTTTTGCGAACACCAGCGAAGGATCGAATTTCCTGCCATTCTGGATTCTGGCCGTGCCGGTCACGCTTGTCGCTTGGTGGAGAACCGCGGGAGACTCCGGAGAGGAGCGGCCGCGAGTGGGGCTCCCTCCAATGATCTTCGTCCTCGCCCTCTTTCTTGTCTGCCTAACCGTTTACCAGACCATGGGTTATCCGTCGTGGCTGGCCACCATCACCGGATTTGGGTTCACAACCGAGAATCGTTCCCTGCTCGCATCGGGCTTTGCGGGGATGCTCTTCCTGCTCGCTTCTTTGCGCTACGACTACAGGAGCTGGCTATCAAGGCGGCTCAAATTCGTCATTCTCACAATCATCGCCGTCTGATTGCAGCGTATCTTGTTTGGAATCGGACATGGAATCCGAAGTTTCTCGATGACGCGCGATTGATTTCGTTAGGGGCAATGGGCGTTGGACTGGCGGCGGCTTATCTGTTTCTGACGCCGCGCCTCTTCGCCCTTGGACTGGCGGCGGTTCTTCTCTGGAACAATTTTCTGGTCAATCCGATCGCGCAGGGTTTGCCGAGTCTTCTCGAGAGCACAGCCATGCGGAGGATTGAGCGTATTCGCCAGGCCGACCCCGATGGCCTTTGGGCCGGTTACGAGCGCAGCACGCTTCCCCAGTTTGTCATCGCCAGCGGAGCGCCGGTTTTGAACGGCGTCAAATTCGTGCCGCCGTTGTCACTCCTTGAACAGATCGATCCGGCTGGCACGAACCGGGAGATTTATAATCGTTATGCCTACATCGTTCTTCGCCTTCCGCGACCCGGCGAAAATGGATCGCATTTTGAGTATTCGACGCCTGATTCGTATCGGCTTTTTATCAAGCCGACGGATCCAGTGCTGCGGTCTGCGGGGCTAAAGTATGTCGTTTTTCGGCGTCCGCTGGTGGACGAGGAGATGCCTGGACTGGCGCTCTTGGACGCGTTACCCGAAAGTCAGATTTGGATCTACCAGGTCCTTTGAGCCTCTGGGGAGACTGAGGTGGCACTGCCTCTGCTAAAGCAGGACCGTCTTCATGGAACCTCGACCCTCCTCGGGACCTCTTGATCCCAACGTTAACATCCTCGCGCTCAAGGCGATCCTCGTCGTAGACGACGATCAGCAACTGGCGTCTGCGCTGCAATGGATCCTGGCCGACGAGAATTTTTTGGTGGATATCGCCTTCGACGGCGAGGAAGCGCTGATGAAGGTAAAGGCGCACGAATACGATGCCATTATCTGCGACTTGATGATGCCCAAGCTTTGCGGCGACCAGTTCTACCTGCAGGCGCGTGAGTTGCGACCCTCGTTAAACGACCACTTCATTTTCATCACTGGTTTCGCGGCCGATCCGAAGATGAACCACTTCCTTCTCGAGCATGACGTGAAATATCTGGTCAAGCCTTTCGCGGTCGACGGCCTGATCAATTGCGTCAAGCAGTTGCTGCTTTCCTAACGAATAGACGACGCAACCGACAGACCTCGGGCCGGTCGTCGAAGACAGCAAAGAGCACAGCGTCTCGCCCTAGCGGGCAAGGAAACGCCTACGGCTTCTTTGGAGAAGCCGACGCAGCAGCGCTCGCGGCCGGCGCCGCCGCGACGCTTGCCGAGGGAACTGCGCTTGCAGCAGCCGACGCCACGGGACTCGTACCGGGCGATTGCGTGGCCGCCGGAGGAGCCCCCGATGCCGTGGCTTCGCGTTTGAGGAGTTCCTCGCGCAAGACACTCTTAGTCGAAGACTGATGGGCGTATAAAACGGAGAGAACAAACGTCAGCAGAAAGAAAAACGCCGCCAAATAACTCGTGAATTTGACGAGAACGTTGGTGGTCTGTGCTCCGAAGATGTTTTCGGTTACCCCGCCGCCGAAGGCAGCTCCAAGGCCTTCGCTTTTCGGACGTTGCATCAGGATCACGAGGATCATAACGACGGCAACGATCGCCCAGATGGTCAGTAAAGCGGTGATCAGGATCGACATGGGGACGGGGAATATGCCTAGCAAGAGCGGCAGCGCAAGGCGCCTATGGCACTGCTCCTTTTACCCGATTCCAGATCGCATCCAGCTCAGGCAGGTCTGCCTCTCCCAGCTCCTTGCCGCTCAGTTTCAATTCCTCTTCGACCCGGTTGAAACGCCGGACAAACTTGCTCGTGGCATCCTGAAGGAGTGTTTCCGCATCGGAACCGGTTTTTCGCGCCAGATTCACGACCGCGAAAAGCAGATCTCCAATTTCATCCGCAATCTCCGGTGCCTTGCCGCCCGCGAGCGCTTCCTTCACTTCGCCAATCTCCTCGTCGATCTTCGCGACGACGTCATCGATGCGGGACCAATCGAAATTCATTCGCGCGGCTTTCTTTTGCGCTTTCTGAGCGCGCATCAAGGCGGGAAGTGCGGTCGGTAAACTGTCCAGATAATGCTCGTGCGTTTCTTTCTTCTCCGAATGCTTGATCGCCTCCCATTGTTTGAGCACGGCGCCGGTATCGCGCGCATCGCTTTCGCCAAAGACATGCGGATGCCGTCGGATCAGCTTCTCGATGATTTCCTGGGTGACCTCTTCAATATTGAAGTCGCCGGCTTCGCGCGCGATTTCTGCATGCATGACCACGTGAAGAAGAAGGTCTCCGAGCTCTTCGCGAAAATGAGGAACATTGCCGGAGCGCGCGGCTTCCACGACTTCGTAGGCCTCCTCAATTAACTGAGGCAAAATCGACAGATGAGTTTGCTCGCGGTCCCAGGGACAACCTCCGGGCGCGCGCAGGCGGGACACGATCTGGCACAAGCGGTCGAAAGCCAGTTGTCGTTCAGACAGGTTCTCCGCTGAAATGATTGCATCAGGCATAAATTAACTCTGCGCCAACACTCACCCGCCTTCGCCTCTAAGGCGGCGAAGGATAAATGCTGAACGCTTTTCCATCTTCACTCTGCGCCAACACTCACCCGCCTTTGCCTCTAAGGCGGCGAAGGATAAATGCTGAACGTTTTTCCATTTTCACTCTGCGCCAACACTCACCCGCCTTCGCCTCTAAGGCGGCGAAGGATAAATGCTGAACGTTTTTCCATCTTCACTCTGCGCCAACACTCACCCGTCTTCGCCTCTAAGGCGGCGAAGGATAAATGCTGAACGTTTTTCCATTTTCACTCTGCGCCAACACTCACCCCGCTTCGTCTCTGAGGCGGCGAAGGATAAATGCTGAACGTTGGGAAGACGACGCGGAGGACAAAGGCTGACGGTTGTTTAAACATCATTAAATGCGCCAGAGGGAACGGTGCGTCCGGAACTCGGAGATCTCACCGGAAGTGAGCCGGCTGACATAGGAGGTCATCCCAATCACGCCTGCAAGCATGGCCACAAAGACCGATGCGATGAGCCAGGAGGGGATGTGGCCGACACGCAGGGCCTGGTAGAATGAGCTGAAATTATTCATCGCCATGGGGGCATGCAGAAAGATCTTTGTCACCCAGGCGAGCATGATCATGATAAAAATGAAGAAGTAATTACGCTTCAAGCGGCGGCCGACGGCTTCGAAGGCGCTGATCTTGAACGAAGGGAGGATGAGGTCTTCGCAAACCAGTTTCTTCCATTCCCCCTGGAGCATATCGCGATTTTCCATGACCATCGGGACAAGAAAATGAGCCTCCAACATGCGCACACGGGCGCGAAAAGCGTCGTAGAAACGGTAGCGGCGCGCTTCGATCCAGAGCATCACCGAAACGAGAACGAGATTGAAAAAGAAGATGATGTGCGGGACTTCCCGGCTGGAAAACGCGAAGGTGATGATGGCGGTGCTGCTGGTAATGGCCCAGTTGGTCGTAATATCGAGCCGTTGCCGCCAAATCATGATGCGTCCCATTTCGCCGCGATAGAAATGCGACATCGCATTGACATATCCGGGATCGTAGATGCTCTTCTGCAGCGATACGGTTGCTTCGCTGCTCGACCCCGGTTCTATGTTTGCAGTTGTCACTGTTTATGAACAACGTTCAGCACTTCTCCTCCGCCGATCTTCCCAACGTTCAGCCCATCTGCTCGCTGACTTAGAGGCGAGCCGGGGGGAGGATGGGGCAGAGCCATTACAGGACGGAGGAGGGAGAGTGCTGGCGCAGATTTAAATATGACTTAATTGGATAACCGGTTTCACGGTCGAATCCAAAGAAAACCTGTCCCCCATGGCTCTGTCCCTCGCCGATCTCTTGAACGAAGCGCATGTCGATCTCGATCTGGGGACGCGCACCATGTCGACGGCCCTGCAAAAATTGATCAAGCTTCTGGAAACGGACGAACAAATCCGCGACCCCGAAAAGTTTTTGGAACAGGTGGTCGCGCGCGAAGAGATCAGCCCAACGGTGGTTGAAAACGAGATCGCCTTTCCGCATGCGCGCACCGAGCTGGTCGATCGCATTGTTCTGGGAATCGGGAGAAGCCGGGCGGGAATCGCATTCGGGCCAAACGGTGAGCGCGCGCGGCTCATTTTTCTGATTGGCGTCCCGCGACAGCTGATCAGCGATTACCTGGTGTGCGTGGGCGCGCTGGCGCGATCACTTAAAAAAGCGGAGGTGCGCCAGCGCTTGTTGCATGCCGAAACAACGCGTGAATTTCTCGATGCCCTGCGGGAGCCGCAGGAAGGCCGCTTCTAGGAAGACGGTGCGGCTCGGTCGTTTACTCGGATTTTTTCAGCAGCTGTTTCCGGGCGCGATCGAGCTGGCTGCGTTCCGCATCCGTTAGGCTGCCAATACCGGATCGGGAGATCTTGTCCAGAATCGGATCGATCGAGCTCGAGATATCCTCCGGTTCGACCACGCGGCGTGAAGTGGATTTTTGCACGACGTAAATTTTCGGCTTGCGCCTGAACCAGCCAGGTTTCGACAGTCGCGCGGCCGGGAGACGCCCTTGGAGATAACGAACAAATCCAAACGCGGTCGCGCACATCGCATAGACGATGGTGAGGTTGACCCAGTCTCGCACCGGCGAGAGGTAGGCCATGGACGCGAGAACGATGCCGGCGAAGGCCAGCCATTTGAGATCGACCCAACCAAAAACCTGCAAGTCCGGATAGATGGCAGCAAAGGCAATGAACATCCCCACCATCAATTGGTAGGAGGTGTAATACATCCCCGGAATTCCGAGGAGGCCGCAGGCGCAAATGATCACCACTGGAACGAGTAAGAGCAGTCCGAGCAGCTGCAGGTAACGTTTGACCCCGAGAAGTTGCTCCACCTGATCGCCCGACCAGTAGAAAAAGAGAACGTTAAAGAGAAAGAAAAAGTTGGCCCCTTGGATGAGCGGCGCGGTCAGCGGCTGCCAGAGATAACCATGGACAAAACTGGTGTAGTGCAGCGCGAAGACATCGTACATCCAGATGGAGTTGCCCGCGAAAGTCGTGACAAACATTCCCAGGACGAAAAGTCCACAAAGAATGGAGGTGACACGGACGGGATAGCGTCCGATCCAGGCGACCGGCCGGTAATCATCGGAGGTAGTAACTCCGAACATGCGTAAATAGACAGCCGACCACTCGCGGGTGCAAGAGACGTTGCCCGGGCCCGGCAGAATTCTCTTGGAGAACACGGAGAGACAGCCAAAATTAGGACCCCTTCCGGTTTTCCGGGAGCAGACCGCGCATTCATGAAAGACATCGCCCCTTCCATTTCTCCGCCTCCCGGGATGGGTGAGAAAAAAGAGGCCAACGCAGTCGTCTCAGACTGGGTCGCCGAAGTCGCCGAACTGACAAGGCCGACGAATGTCTTCTGGTGCGACGGGTCGGAAGCCGAGAACGCCTACCTCCTTCAGGAAGCCGCCCGGCAGGATGTCGTCATCAAACTGAACGACCAAAAAGTCCCGCGCTCGTATCTCCACCGGTCCAATCCGAACGACGTCGCGCGCGTCGAGCAATTCACCTTTATTTGCACGCCCACGCGCGAAGAAGCCGGGCCGACAAATAACTGGTCTGAACCCGCGGAGACCTACGACAAACTGAACGGGCTCCTGGAGGGCGCGATGAAGGGGCGAACCATGTTCGTCGTTCCTTACATTATGGGACCGCCGGATTCGCCCCTGGCGAAAGTTGGGATCGAAGTGACCGATTCCATCTACGTCGTCCTGAGCATGCGAATCATGACCCGCATGGGCGCGGTCGCGTTGCAACGGCTCGGTGACGATCTTGAAGCCGAGTGGAACCGCGGCATTCATTCGCTACTCGACGTCGATCCTTCCCGCCGCTTCATCTGTCACTTTCCGCAGGACAACGCCATCATCTCCGTCGGATCCGGTTATGGCGGCAACGTTTTGCTGAGCAAGAAATGCCTCGCGCTTCGCATCGGATCGTATCTCGCCTTTCAACAGGGCTGGCTCGCCGAGCACATGCTGATTCTTGGCGTGGAATCCCCCGAGGGCCGGAAACATTACGTGGCCGCAGCCTTCCCGAGCGCCTGCGGCAAAACCAATTTCGCCATGCTCATCCCGCCGAAACGGTTCGCCGGGTGGAAAGTCACCACCGTGGGCGACGACATCGCATGGATGCAGATTCGCGATGGTCGGCTCTACGCGGTTAATCCTGAGAACGGATATTTCGGCGTGGTTCCCGGGACGAGCACAAAGTCGAACCCGAACGCGATGAAGTCGATCTCGCACGACACTCTTTACACGAATGTCGCCCTAACGGATGACGGCGACGTCTGGTGGGAAGGGAAGGACGGTGCACCGCCGGCGCACGCGATTGATTGGCGGGGAAATTCCTGGACGCCGGAATCGAAGGAAAAAGCGGCGCATCCAAACAGTCGATTTGCCACACCGATGCACAATAACCCTGTGCTCGATCCGGAGGCGGAAAAGGGGGAGGGCGTTCCAATCAGTGCGATCATTTTTGGAGGCCGCCGCAGCGACACCATTCCGCTCGTCCTGCAGGCGCTCGACTGGAATCACGGAGTCTATCTTGGCGCGACCATGGCTTCGGAAACAACCGCGGCCGCCACAGGCGCAGTCGGCCAGGTTCGGCGTGATCCCATGGCGATGCTGCCGTTTTGCGGCTACAACATCGGCTCCTACTTCAAACACTGGATCGCGACAGGGAAGCGCCTGACCAGTGCGCCGCTGATCTTTAACGTGAACTGGTTTCGCAAGAATGAGGCCGGGAAATATCTCTGGCCCGGCTTCGGCGATAACATGCGCATCCTGAAGTGGATTGTGGAACGATGCGAAGGAAGCAAGGCCGCCGCCGAGGAGCCCATCGGATGGCTGCCTCGCCCTAACGATCTCGACCTGGAGGGTCTCGAAGTGCTGCAGGATGCGATGAAGACGCTGCTAAGCGTGAACCGTCAGGACTGGGAGAAGGAGCTGCAAGCGCACAAAACCTTCTTTGAGTCTCTGGGCGGAGTCGTTCCCAAGGAGCTCCTCGATGAGCGGGAGCAAATCCTGCGGCGGCTGAGTAGCTGAGAAAACTCGGGTGGCGGCGGCCTCTAGCCGTCGCATTCATTGCCCTGAATTCTGCACATCGCCTTTGCCGGCGCGCGCAGGTCCCGGGTAAGTGAAAGAGCAGGCTAAAACGAGCCGCTAATTTGCGAACGGGGTCCGCTTCCGTGATAGTCTCCAGTGGGTTCAAAGGTCGTCTCGAAGGATTGCGTTTCTGCGCCGCCGGAGTGCGGTTGTATTGAGGTCAGGGGGGCCTACCAGAACAACCTCAAACGGCTCGACGTCGACCTGCCGCTGAACCAAATGACGGTCATCACCGGCCCGAGCGGGTCGGGAAAATCGAGCCTCGCCTTCGACACCATCTACGCCGAAGGGCAGCGCCGTTATGTCGAAACCTTCAGTCCGTACATGCGCCAGTTTCTGGATCGCATGGACAAACCGCGGGTGGACGAAATTCGCGGAATCCCGCCGGCCATTGCGATCGAACAGGCGAATCCGGTCAAGAGCTCGCGATCGACCGTCGGCACGATGACGGAGATCAATGACTACCTGAAGCTGCTTTGGCCGCGGGTGGCGCGCGCATTCTGTCCGAGTTGCGGTCGCGAGGTGAGGCCCGAGACAGCCTCATCGATTACCGAACACGTCATGGCCGAGTGCAACGGACAAACCGTTCTTCTCACTTTCTGGGTGGCGGTGCCGCCCAAGACCGAGCCGAAGAACTTTTTCTCCTTTCTTCAGCAACAGGGATATCTCCGGGTTTATCTCGAAGGAAAAGTCGTGAGAGTCGATGCCGAGAATGGCATCAAACGCCTCGGCGCGCGCGTGCAGGTTATTCAAGATCGAATCCGCGTCAGCGAAGAAAATCGCAGTCGCCTCGCGGAAGCCGTCGAGATCGCGCTTCGTTTCGGGAAGGATCGGATCAACGTCGTTCCCGTCGCTGATGAAAAAGAAGTGCGCGGCAAAAAGAAACTTCTCGGCGAAATTCCGTTCTCCACCGGCTGGCATTGCGCCCATTGCGATCTCGATATTCGCCCGCCCACGCCCGGGCTTTTCAGTTTTAACAATCCGTTAGGGGCTTGTCCGCAGTGCCGCGGCTTTGGCCGGACCATTGCCATCGACCTGCACAAGGCGATTCCCGATCGCAGCCTGAGCATTGCCGAGGGGGCGGTGCGCGTTTTCCGGGGCCAGGAATTCGGCGAGTCCCAAAAGGACCTGTTGCGAGCCTGCGCTCGAGAGGAAATCGATATCCATCTGCCTTTCGAAGAACTGCCGAAGGCCGATCAGGATTTCGTGATCGATGGCGAACGAAAACCCGGTGACGACGAGTATGAAGACGACGGCCTTTGGTACGGCGTCCGCGGGTTCTTTCGCTGGCTCGAGAGTAACACTTACAAAATGCATGTGCGCGTTTTGCTCAGCCGGTACCGCGCCTATGTCACCTGTCCGAGCTGCCATGGCTCTCGTTTCCAGCCTGACACACTGAACTATCAACTCGTGGTGCCGGCGAGTAGCGCAGTCCGATCGCAGCGGCAATGGACTCTCCCTCAATTTCAGGCGCTCTCGATCGCCGACGGATGCGGTTTGCTGCAAGCGATCGAAGTTTCGCCGAAGGACTCAACTGCGATCATGCTACGGCGGGAGATCTGCTCGCGCCTGACATACCTGCGCCACGTCGGGCTCGGATATCTTACGCTCGATCGATCGACTCGTACCCTGAGCGGCGGCGAGGTTCAGCGGGTCAACCTAACGACCTGTCTGGGCGCATCGTTAGTGAACACTCTTTTCGTCATGGATGAGCCAAGCGTGGGTCTGCATCCGCGGGATGTCGGCCGGCTCATTCGCGTGATGCACGATCTTCGCGACAAGGGAAACACCCTGCTCGTGGTCGAACATGAGGAAGCGATCATTCGTAGTGCCGACAATTTGATCGATATCGGGCCCGGTCGCGGTGAGCAGGGGGGCGAACTGGTTTTCAGCGGCCCTCTGAACGGAGCGATGCCCGGGTCCCTCACAGGAGATTATCTTTCAGGCCGCAAATCGATTGCACTGCCCAAGTCGCGGCGCAAATCGTCCTCGTTCATCAAGATCGCCGGCGCGCGCGAACACAACCTGAAGAACATCGACCTGGAGGTTCCTCTGGGAATCTTCACCTGTGTCACGGGAGTCTCCGGATCTGGAAAATCGACCCTGATTCACGATGTGCTTTATCGGAATCTTTTGCGCGCCAAGGGTCTCACGCCCGAGCAGGAGCCCGGTCTTTGTAAATCTGTCACGGGCGCGCATCGGGTGGGCGAAGTTGTCATGGTCGACCAGTCGCCGCTGGCACGCACCCCAAGGTCGACACCGATTCTTTATCTCGGGTTGTACGATCGTGTCCGAGAACTGTTTGCCGCGCAGCCCGAGGCAATGTCGCAGGGACTGACCGCGAGCGCGTTCTCTTTCAATTCCGGCAGCGGCCGATGCGAGCGTTGCTCCGGGACAGGTTTCGAGAAGATCGAGATGCAATTCCTGAGCGATCTTTATGTGCGCTGCGCTGAGTGCGAAGGCCGCCGATTCCAACCTCACGTGCTCCGAGTTCAACTTCAGGGCAAATCGATCCATGACGCCCTCGAATTAACCGTCACGGAGGCGATCGAATTTTTCGAGGAAATCGGCGAGAAGGATTCGCTGGCTCGCCCCCTCGAGGTGCTGGCGGAGGTTGGCCTGGGGTATCTGCGTTTGGGCCAGCCATTGAATACCCTTTCCGGTGGAGAATCGCAGCGCTTGAAGCTCGTTAGGCACTTGGCGGATTCTTCGGAAGCAAATGACAAGGACGGTTCGGAAAAAAGCGGAAGCCTGTTCATTTTCGATGAGCCGACGACGGGTTTGCATTTCGACGACGTCGCCATTCTGATGCGGCTTTTTCAGCGGCTGGTGGAGCAAAAGCATTCTCTCGTCGTCATTGAACACAATCTCGAGGTCATCAAATGCGCTGACTGGGTGATCGATCTCGGGCCGGAAGCGGGTGACGAGGGTGGCGAGGTTGTGGCGGCCGGGACGCCCGAACGACTGTCGAAGGTTAAAGAATCACACACGGGACGATATCTTCGCGAAGTCCTGGGTAGCGCGGGCAGCCTGCCCGCAGTTCGCGGCAGCCTGCCCCGAACACCTCGCTTAACGAGTTATGACGTCGTTAACGTCGAACCGGCGCTTCGCGCGGCGGAGACCGCGTCGGGCAGGCTGCCCGACGCTGCAGGCTGGCAGCCTGCGCTCCCCGGACCTGCGGTGTCGCGCGCGGGAGGCAGCGCTATTGCTGTCCACGGCGCTCGCGAGCATAACCTGAAGAATATTTCCCTCGAGATTCCGCGCGATAAGATGGTCGTAATCACGGGCTTGAGCGGCTCGGGTAAATCCACGCTGGCGTTCGATATTCTCTTCGCCGAAGGGCAACGCCGTTTTCTCGACAGCATGTCGCCCTACGCCCGCCAGTTTGTTGAGCAACTCGAGAAGCCGGATGTCGATTTGGTTGAAGGCTTGCCCGCCACCGTTGCGATTGAACAGCGGGTCACGCGGGGTGGTGGCAAATCAACCGTCGCGACGGTCACGGAGGTTTATCATTTCCTTCGCCTGCTTTTCGCGAAGACAGGAACGCAATTTTGTCCGGAATGCGATCTGCCGGTAGAGAAACAGAACCTTGGCACGATCGTGAAACAGGTCGAAGCGGCAGCGAAACGCGGCCCGCTCAAGGTGCTCGCGCCGCTGGTCAAAGCGCGCAAAGGTTTTCACACCGACGTCGCGCGATGGGCCGAGCGCCAGGGTTTCGAAACACTGTATGTCGACGGAAAACTGATTCCGGTAAGCAGCTTCAAAAAACTTGAGCGATTCAAGGAACACACGATCGACGTTGTGGTCGGGTCGATCGACGCGAAACGAATCCTCAAGGCGCGCAACCTGACCGAGCGCGCGGTCCAGATCGGGCGGGGCACGGCGCATCTGCTGGATCACAAAAATCGCCTGACAGTCATGAGCACGGAGATGAGTTGCCCGGGTTGCGGTCGCGCTTTCGAGGAACTGGATCCGCGCCTGTTCTCTTTCAACTCACCACACGGCGCCTGCGAAGAGTGCGGCGGCTTTGGCGAAATCTGGAATCGTTCGCTGCAAACGGGGAACGAAGATAATGGAGACTCGGTTCTGGAGAACGAGCTTGCGGCCGAACGCGAGTCCGAATGGATTGACGAGAGCGAAGCGCAGGAGTGCCCTAGTTGTCACGGCTCGCGCCTGAACGAAGTGGCAAGGCATGTTCGCCTGCAAGGCCACACGATTGATAATTTTACGGCGTTGTCGGCGGAGGAGGCGGGCCGATTGCTGGCCAGACTGCGCTTTCGCGGAACGCACAAGACGATCGCCTCGGAGCTGCTCCCGGAGATGGAGCAACGTTTGCGCTTCATGAGCAATGTAGGCCTTGGTTACCTGGCGCTCGGGCGCTCGGCAAAGACATTGAGCGGCGGCGAGGCGCAGCGCATCCGTCTGGCCGCCCAGCTTGGTTCGAATCTGCGCGGTGTTCTTTACGTACTCGATGAGCCGACCATCGGTCTTCATCCACGCGATAATTTGCGCCTGCTCGAGACGCTTGCGGCTTTGAAACAAAAGGGAAACTCCCTTGTGGTCGTCGAGCACGACGAAGAAACCATGCGCCAGGCCGATCATATCATCGATCTCGGGCCGCGCGCCGGCGCGCACGGCGGCCAGGTGGTGGCCCAGGGAACTCTGGCAGAAATCGCAAAATCACGCATCTCCGAGACTGCGCGATGTCTGCGCTCTCCGCTGGTACATCCTTTGCGCAAATCGCGGCGCTCTCTCTCGGAAGTCGAGAGCTGGATCGAGATCGCGGGTGCGCGCGCGAATAATCTCAAAAAGGTGGATATTCGAATTCCGTTAGGCCGGCTGAGCGTGATTACCGGGATCTCAGGTTCCGGCAAATCGACCATCATGCATGAAGTTCTCTGGCCGGCGGTGCGCGATGCCCTCACGGAAAAGAAGTCGCGCAAAGATAAGCCGGAGTTGTTCAGACTCGGCAAGGACATGCCGGACATCGAAGCGGTTTACGAGGTGGACCAGTCGCCCATTGGCAAGACCTCGCGCTCGACGCCGGCGACATACATCAAGGTCTTCGACGAGATTCGCAATGTTTACGCGCAGCTGCCGGTTTCGCGAGTGCGAGGCTACTCATCGAGCCGGTTTTCCTTTAACACCGAAGGCGGCCGCTGCGAAACCTGCAAAGGCCAGGGCGTGATCAAGCTGGAGATGAACTTCCTGCCGAGCAGCTACGTGCCCTGCGAGGATTGCGGTGGCAAACGTTACAACCCGCAGACACTGGAGGTGCTCTATAACGAGCGATCGATTGGCGATGTCATGGAGATGACGATCGAGCAGGCGGCCTCGTTCTTTTCCGCGCACCAGAAGATTGCCCGGCCGCTTGGGTTGCTCACTCAGACCGGCCTCGGTTACTTAAAACTCGGTCAGCCGAGTCCGACGTTAAGTGGCGGCGAAGCGCAACGACTGAAACTTGCCACGCAACTGAAGCGAGGCATCGGGCGCGCGCAGAATGAAAAGATCCGCAAAATGCGCAAACCCGGTTCGACTCTCTATTTGCTGGAGGAACCGACCATTGGTCTTCACATGGCGGACGTTGAGCTGCTGCTGAATGTCATCCACGCGCTTGTTGACGAAGGCAATACGGTCGTGGTGATCGAACACAATCTAAGTGTGATCGCGGAAGCGGATTACATTTTGGATATCGGCCCGGAAGCCGGCGCCCAGGGCGGCGAAATCGTAGCCGCCGGCACGCCCGAAGACGTGGCGAAAAACCGGATCAGTCGCACAGCCCCGTTCTTGCGCGAGACCCTTGGAGCAAGTGCCAAAACGAACGGGCAGCCCCGCGTGGTGGAGGCTTCCGCGTGAAATCACAAGGTTTCTTGAATGATCGCCTCGTGGGACTTGGTTTGGTTCGTTGTAGAGGCGCTTGGGCCGAGCGCCTAACGAAATGAGGCAGGTCGGCGGCACGACGCCCTCTGTAGCCGTTATGGCGCTTCTTCTTACGCCCTGTTAAACGGGCCGCAGGACGTTGCAGATTCACTTCTCAGTCCTGACCGATCACTGCTAGAGTCCGTTTTCCCGAATGCTTGCTTATTACGTCGATAGTTTCGATCCGTTCATTTTCCACATCACCGCGAATGTCGGACCGCGCTGGTATGGCATGGCCTATGTGCTCGCGTTTGCCTGTAGCTACGCGCTTCTTCGAGTTCTGGCGAAACGCGGGTTTGCCGATCTTTCCCCCGCGCAGGTAGCCGATTTCATTACCGGCTGCGCACTGCTCGGCGTCATTGTCGGCGGGCGACTCGGTTATGTTTTTTTCTACAAACCGGAGATGCTTCGCGACCCGTTATCGATCGTGCGTGTTTGGGAAGGCGGGATGGCGAGTCACGGCGGCATTCTTGGTGTACTTTTGTTTACCTTCTTCTACTCACGCCGCCATCACCTGGACTGGACGAATCTGGGCGATAACCTGGTCGTGACCGCGCCGATCGGCTTGTTCTTCGGACGCTGCGCGAACTTTATCAATGGCGAGCTCTACGGAAGGGTCGCCCATGTTCCGTGGGCCATGCAGTTTCCGAAAGAACTGCTCGACCAGCCGGAGGAAGCGGCGCGCGCGGTGGCTGCCTGCGCAAAATTGATCCATCCTTTTCAACTCCCGAGGCCATCGTGGCGGCGGCGCACCACAGCCCGCAGGTCCGTGATATCCTGCGAGGCATCCTGACGCCGCGGCATCCTTCCCAGCTCTATGAGGGATTGTTTGAAGGAATACTCCTGTTCGCCATCCTTTGGTTTGTGCGCACGCGGATGCGCCAGCCTAACGGCTTTCTGAGCGGCCTCTTCTTCATCTGTTACGCCATTTTCCGCATTGTCGTTGAAAGCTTCCGGGAGCCTGATGCGACCTTGATTGCCGGAGTCACGCGTGGCCAATTCTTCTCCTTTTTCCTGATCGTTATCGGCGCAGCCTTTATCGTCGTTTCAAAGATGCGTCCGACGTATCCCAAGAAGCGGCCGGCTTAGCCCCAAAAAACTCGCCGCCCTCGCGGTGCCTTCCGAAAGCAGGCGACGCGCGCTAGGGAAGTCCAAGGGCGCAGACGGAGTCCCGCGAAACAATCCAGCGTCAGGTTGCGAACCGGACGCAGCCGTCGTGATTAGGCAACTCGTGCTTTGCGTGACGCGGACTTCGCGTGAGAGGCTCGTCGCCGTCTTCGCGGCTCAGTATGACAAAAGCGCGCGCGGCCCTCGCGGCGGACGGCCGGACTGGTCACCGCGCCCCATTCATCACTTTCGTTTTGTTCGAATTCCGTTATTACTTATCCTGGTGATGCTTCGATGCTCATTCCGAAATTGATCGCAGCCGGCGGTCTGCTCTTCGCTTTCGAGCATGCCACTATCGCCGGGAAACTGGTGCTTCTGCTTCTTGCGATCGGATCGATCTTCAGCTGGTCGATCATGGTGACCAAGTTGCGGGTGATCCAATTTGCCCGAAAACAGAACGCGCGTTTTCTGGCGGCGTTCCGACAAGATCGGCAACCGCTGCGGCTTTTCGAAAAGAACGCGCGCTTTCCTGGATCGCCGCTTTTTAATGTCTACCGGGCCGGCTGTCAGGAGATGACTTTTCATTTGCTCGGATCATCTGAGGTCGACGAAACCTTCCGCGCTCGTCTGGATATCGCCGAAAAGGTTTCACCGGTGCAGATGGGGGCGGTTAGCGTGGCCATGGAACGCGCTGTCGGTGAAACTGCGCTGGACTTGGAGTCGCAAATGATCCTTTTGGCCACGGCTGTGAGCGGCTCGCCGTTTCTCGGCTTGCTCGGCACGGTTTGGGGCGTGATGGACGCCTTCACCGGAGTGGCTGAAGCTTCATCGGCCAGTCTGGCGGCCATGGCTCCCGGCGTTTCCGGCGCTCTCATTACCACCGTGACGGCGCTGTGCGTCGCGATTCCAGCGATGTTTGGCTACAACTTCCTCGTTACCAGCATCCGGGCGATCACGGTGGAAATGGATAACTTCGCCGCCGAGCTCGCCTCCGAATTCGAGCACAAACTGGTCGATCACGGCACGCGTGAGTCGGCCTATCAAAGATGACGCGACTGAGGCGCTATTCGCAGCGAAATAATCTCTCGTCGCTGTCCGAGATTAACATCACGCCGCTGCTCGACCTGGCGTTCGTGCTCCTGATTATTTTCATGCTCACGACGCCGCTTTTGGAAAACAGCACCAATCTCATTATTCCTTCGAGCGGCGCGCCGGCCCAGCCGGTCAAGGCCGCGGAAGTGCAGACGGTTTCCATCGACCGGACGGAAACGATCAAATTCAACAATGAGGTCGTCGATCTGGAGGGCCTAACAAATCGATTGTTGGAATTGAAACGGGCCAACCCCGATTTGGCGGTCGTCATCCGCCCTGACCGCGAGCTGCCGGTACAGAAGCTGGTCAATTTGATGGACGCATTGCAGAAGGCTGAGATTACGAAGGTGGGGATTGCGACCACATCAGGCACCAAATAGGGCATGCCCCGGGATCACATGACTCTGCGCCAACATTCACCCTCCCGCGCTTCCTAGCCGGCACGGGACATTTCGGAACGTTGAAAAGGAATTTTCGGTTTTGGCGTAATGTTACGCTGATCGCGCTGGCACATGTTGTCTTGGTTGGCGCGTTGATTCGCTGGAGTTATCAAAGCAAGACCGCCAAACCGCAGGAAATGGTTTGGCTCAATAACGGTGGCGGCGGACAGGGAGAAGGCAGTCTCCCGGCGGCAGAGACTCCAGCCCCGAAAAAGGCGATTCCGGCGGAAGCCACTCCGACCCCGCGAACCGAGAAAAACCAGACGCCAGTGCCGGAAGAAGACCGCCCGGTGCTGACCTCGGTGCCGAGCGACATTCAAATGGCCACGGCGACGCCTGCGGCAACACCCAGACCAACTCCTTCCGCCACGCCAACTCCGAAGGCCACTCCGAAACCGACGCCCAAGCCCACACCTAAACCCACACCAAAGCCGACACCGAAGCCGACTCCGAAAGCAACGCCCAAACCAAAACCCAAGCCTAAGCCGACGCCAAAGAAGATAGCCGCCAAGCCGACACCGAAACCGACTTCCAAGGCAACCCCGGAGAAAGCTGACGAGAAGGATGAGGACAAAGATGCAAGCGACGTGGCCACCGAGGAGAAGAAGAAGACGGCCCTGGCGGCGATCGAGCGCGCTAAGTCGGGAGATTCTGCCGCGCCAAAAAAGGCTGCCGGCGGCCGCGGAGGGGAGAAAGCCGGAACGGGCGGCACTGGTGGCCATGCGGGGGGCGGCAGCGGCGAATCGCAGTTCGGCTGGTATGGAAGCATGTTGCACGACCGCTTTTACAGTGAATGGGTTCAGCCAAGCATTGGAGGAAAAGCCGCCGTGCTTGTGGAGGTGCGAATTGAGAAAGACGGCCGAGTTTCACACTTCGAAGTGGTGAAGCCGTCGGGAATACCGGAACTCGATGATTCCGTTGCGGCGGTTGCGAAGCGCGTGACTCAAGTTGATCCTCTGCCGAATGGTCTCGGAAGCGGGGACCATTACACTGTCAAAATCAATTTCGAATTTTCTCCTGATCAATGATTTCAATCTTTTCTAATCGTGTCGCTCTCTTCGCAACCGTGCCGGCGTTGTTCCTTGTGCTTTCACTTCACGCGGAGGACGCGCCGACAATCACCGTCAGTAAAGGCGATCGCATCGGCATTACAATCTCAGGACTGAGCGGTGGCGATGGCGCGGCCGCGACGAAAACGCTGCAGAATGATCTGGTTAACTCAGGTTACTTCACGATCAGTCCGAACTCCGGTTACGTCGTTAAAGGTACAGCCAACGGCGGAAGCCTTCAGGGCCAGGTGGCTGATCACGGTGGGGGAACGGTTCTCTCTAAAAGTTACAGCGGCGGGACGCGCGAGAACGCGCATCGGTTCGCGGACGACATTGTCGAAACGATTACGGGCAACAAGGGGTTCGCCACGAGCAAGATCGCTTTCATTGCCAGCCGAAGCGGACACAAGGAAGTTTACGTGGCCGATTATGACGGCAGCAACGTTCGGCAAATGACCCATGACGGCGTGATTAGCGTGCATCCTTCGATCAGTCCGGATGGTCGCCGGATCGCGTATACCGGTTATCAAAGCGGCTACCCTGACGTTTATGTGATCGACCTCGCGAGCGGTGCGCGTAATCGCATCGTGAATTTTCCGGGCACAAACAGCGGCGCGGCTTTCTCTCCTGATGGTAGCCGAATTGCGTTGAGCGTCAGCAAGGATGGAAACCCGGAGCTCTATGTTGTCAGCTCCGGTGGAGGCGGTGCGCGCAGGCTGACGCATTCGCACGGTGCCGAGTCGTCTCCCAGCTGGTCGCCCAATGGCGACGAACTGGTTTTTGCTTATGACGACGGACATGGTCCGCAGCTTTACCGAATTTCGTCCGGGGGCGGCTCGCCCCAGCAACTGAATACGGGTCATGGCTACTGCACCGAGCCTAACTGGTCTCCGGATGGAAAGAAGATCGCCTTCAACGTCCGCGGTGGCGGCGCCTTTCAGGTCGCGGTCCTGGATTTAAACGGCGGAGGCACCCGCGTGCTTTCGAATGGTGAAAACCCTGTCTGGGGGGCTGATTCGCGCCATCTCATTTTCAGTGAAGGCGGCGGTTTGTATTTGCTCGATACCCTAACGAATCGCAAAACCAAGGTGGTCGACGGTATCGGCCGCATTACCGAGCCGAGCTGGTCGCGGTAAATCTTCCTGTCGCCCTGACCTGCGAAAAGGTGAAGGATCTCCTGACGAAGCGGAGATTGAATGGCATGACCGGTGTGATCAGCACTCCGAATGAGAGATCCTTTGGCGCGCTTCCCCAGCCTCAGGATGACAGGAAGAGAGTGCTGTTTCTTCACAAAAGCGCGAGTGATTTGCCTTCGCGGTGCTGCACTTGGTCCATGGTGCATTGACGCGGCGCTTTGTCGGGGCGCCAACGGACGATCTTAGTCCCATGCCGGAACCGCTCGCCTGTGAAGTGGTCGTAGGTGATCTCGACGACAAGCTTGGGCAGCACTGGCTCCCACTCGCCAGTCCGTTCGTTACTCCACCGGCTCGGGCCGCCCGGGGCGTTGCCGGTAAATCCCGGCGGTTTGCGGATTGCTTCGAACTTTTTCGTCAAAGCACGCCGCTCGGTGGCCTTGAACGCCGATGTGAATCCGACATGATGCAGCAGGCCGTCGTCATCGTACAGGCCTAACAAGAGGGAGCCGAGGATCTTTTCCCCGGAGGCGTATCGGAAACCGCCTACAACACAATCTGCTGTGCGAATGTTCTTCACCTTCACCATGGCCGAGCGTTCGCCGGCCGTATAAGCGGCATCGAGACGCTTAGCCATGACGCCATCGAGGTTTCCGCCCACTTCGTGAAACCATTTCTTCGCGACCTTCGGGTTCGTCGTTGCCGGAGACAGTCGGAGAACACCCTTGGTGGCGAAATTTTTTTCCGCGAAATTTTTTAACAGCACCCGGCGTTCAATCAAAGGCCTTCCAAGGAGCTTGGATTTTCCTTCGGCAAGAAGATCAAACGCGATGAACCACGCCGGATGCGCCTGAGCGAGTTTTAGTACGCGTGAGGCCGCTGGATGAAGGCGCAATTGGAGTTCGTCGAAAGAGAAACGGACGCCGATCGGGATGGCTAGTTCGCCGTCGAGCACGAACCGTTTCTGTGAAGTTTTCCCCAGAGCTTCGACGACATCCGGGAAATAGCGGCCGAGTGGCTGGCCCGCTTTGGATTGCAGGTAAATCTTGCCGCCGTCCCGAAAGGCCAGGCAACGAAAGCCGTCCCACTTCGGCTCGTATTGCCAACCTTCGTCAGACGGAATCTCCTCAACCGTTTTCGCTTCCATCGGCGGAAGCGGAGGTTTGATCAGGAAGGACATGACTTCGGGTAGCGCCTTGGCCTGAGCTTGGGCGGTCTCTTGCCACTTCGAACCGCGCCGGCCACCGGGATGTAGGAAAGTTCCTGCCTGTCTGCGGCCGAACGAAGGAGCAAGCCACCGCGGCTCATGTCGCCGCGTCCGACGAAATCCGCCGGAAAGAGAAGCTTCTCGCCAAAGTGCGAGAGCAGAATGTTCACGTATTTGCCCGTGGCGACGCTGCCAAGAAGCACCACTTCGATGTCTGCCGGAAGCGTCTTTGCCAGGCTCCGCGCATCACGCTCCAGCGGTTTTCGATAACGCGGGTCCTCTTCAGCGATGTCAACCGAGGCGAACTCGCGAAGCTCCGTCACGGTCACGCGAGTCTCCGCGTCAACCAATCCACGCGAAGGCGTAATCACGATTGACGAACAGATTCCCGGGTCGATGCAGCCGAATGCGCGCGCGTAGGCCATCTTGCCGCGGAAATAGAGACCGCTGAGAAAGGTGAAAACTTCAGCCAGGGTCGCTCCTTCATTCTGAAGGCGGAGAGCGAGATCGAATTTCGCGCGCTCGCTCATGATCATCCGGGCACGCTGCCCGCCGGCGTAGGCGGGAGAGAGCAGGAAGATGCGGCGAGCCACGGAATTACTTCGCCCTCCCGAAGGCTATCGCAAATCGGAACTACAATCCGGTCAGACGGGCCTCGGCCAGGTCGAGATCGCGTTGGATCCGGCGCAAAGCTTCATCGTTGATCACGTGATTGTTGCGCAGCGCGATGATCGTCTTTCGCTCGATCTGCAACGCCTGCTGTTGCAGGTCCTGATATTGCGGCGTGGCGATCTCTCCGCTCGGATTTACCTGATTGCCGCAGCACGCTTCCAGTTGTTGAACGCGATCGTCGTACTCGGCTCGAAGGCGCAAAATCAAATCGGAGGAAGCATTGCTGTGCGCCGCCAGGTCGCTGATGAAACCGAGCGCAGCCATGTTTGCTGCCAGACGGGCGGACCGCTCTTCCTCGTCGGTCGCCCCGTCGTCTTTAATGCCCAATTTCCTGATCAGAAAGGGCAGCGTTAAACCCTGGACCACCAGGGTCGTTAGGATGACAGCGAAGGTAAAGAAGAGAAGGTAGCTTCGGGCGGGAAAGGGACTCCCATCTCCCAGGGCGATGGGTAGCGCGAAGGCCGCGGCCAGAGAAACGACTCCGCGCATTCCGGCCCACGCGATCAGCACCACTTGCCGCCACGGCGGGTAGGGATCGCGCTTTCGGAGTCGCTTGAACAGGAAGCGCGGGACATAAGTCGCCACAAAAACCCAGACGATTCGAATGACCACCACCGCGACGCTGATCAGGGCGGCCTCGTCGATCAGGGTGAAAATCGATTCGCCGCGCATTTCCCGAAGAATCGCCGGGAGTTGCAGTCCGATGGTGATAAAGACAAATCCGTTCAGGAGAAAGACCACCATTTGCCAGACGGAAAAGGCCTGAAGACGGTAACGCGCAGAAACAACGGTCGGCGAGTGCCAGCCGAGATAAATCCCGGCGGCCACGGTGGCGAGAACTCCGGATACGTGAAGCCGTTCTGCCGGCAGATAAGCCATGAACGGGGTCAGTAACGAAATCGTGATCTGAACTGGCGGATCGTCGAGATGACGGTGAACCCATCGGATTACGTAACCAACAAGAAGACCGAAACCGATCCCGCCCGCAGCCACGCCAACAAAGCGAACCGAAGCCGCGGTCGGGGAAAATTCGCCAGTAGTTAGGGCGCCAAGCGCGAATTGCAGCGCGACCAGCGCCGTTGCGTCGTTAACCAGGCTCTCGCCTTCAAGGATCGACTCAATTTGGTAGGGAACGGCAAGCCGGCGAATGATTGCTGTTGCCGCGATGGCGTCGGGCGGCGAAACGATCGCGCCCAGGGCGAAGGCGGCCGCCCAGGGCAGTGACGGAATGATCGAATGAGCGATCATCGCAACCGTGGCCATGGTGGCGAGAACCAGGCCGATCGCCAGCCACAGAATTCCGCGGAGATTTCTCCGAAAATCCCGCCATGAAGTGAAGAGCGCGGCCGGATAGATGAGCGCCGGCAGGAAGAAATAGAAGACGATGTCAGGCTGAAGTTGAACCCTCGGCAGGTGCGGAATAAAACTCAGCGCCAGGCCGGCAACGACGAGAACAACCGGATACGGCAGTTCGATTTTTTGCGCGGCCACGACCAGGACCGCGGCGACCATCATGAGTAAGACGACGATTTCTGCCTGGTGCATGACTGCGCCGAGATGCTGCGACGTTATGCGCGAGCCGTCGCGGACGATCCGAGACCGGCGGATGTTGCGCGCGCGCGATGAGCTTGCAGTTCGTGCAAATGCTTTTCCGACCAGCGGCAAAGTCCCTGCAAGGGTTCGATCAAGGTGCGACCGAGACGAGTCAGGGAGTATTCGACTTTTGGCGGCACCACCGGGTAGACGGTGCGCTGCACAAGCCCGTCACGTTCCAGGCTGCGCAGGGTCTGGGTAAGCATCTTTTGCGAAATGCCGCCGATGTCGCGCTGGAGTTCCACGTAACGTTTGGTGCCGTGAGCGAGGACCTGGATGATCAGAGCCGTCCACTTGTCGGCGATGCGATCCAGGACGAGGCGGGAGGGGCACTGGGCGTCGAGAACGGAGCCGTTCGAAGAATTTTTCGACATGGAATTGTTTACGGGGGATTCTCTTTACACGCAAGCGGGACCGTTACCTCCCAATAGAGAGCGCAAGCAGTCGGTGCTTGGAAGGATCTCGGCTGCGTCCCAATATTTGTCGGGTGAACGGTCCGAATTTTATTTGTATCGGGGCACAGAAGGCCGGGACCGGATGGCTTTACGAACAGCTGCGGGCGCATCCCGATTTCTGGATGCCGCCGATTAAGGAACTTCATTATTTTGATCGGAACATGCGAACACCGCGTCCCGGCGCCGAGGATCGTTTCGATGAAGCGCTACGGGAATCCCGGGACCCCCGCGATAAAGCATTTATTGCCACAGCCCGGCAGATCTTTGCCGATCCAAAGCAATTGCCGGCACTTTATGCCAGGCTCTTTGAAGGCCGCGGGAGATTGATTTCGGGCGACATCACCCCCGGCTACTCCGCTCTGCCTGACGGGACCGTGGCGCTGATCGCACAATCTTTTCCAGAAGCTGAGATTCTCTTTCTCGCGCGTGACCCTGTCGACCGGGCCTGGTCGCAAATCTCAATGTGGATTCGCCACGGGCGGATCCCGCACTTCGACTCGACCGACATGGAGACGGTGCTCAAGGTGCTGGAGCACCCCGGAATTCTTGCGCGTTCCTATCCGAGCAAAATCGTTAGGCGCTGGAGACAGGTGGTCGGTTCCGAAAAGTTCCACGTTTATTTCTTTGACGATTTGAGAAGTGCTCCTGCGGAAGTTCGCCAGTCGATTATGAATGTTCTTGGCGCCGACCCGGAGAAGGGGAGCGGCCAATTGCCTGTCGGACATAACAGCAAGGCTCGTCTGGAAAAACTCCGACTGTCGGACGATGTCCGACAAGGAATCGCCAACTTCTTTCGCGAGGAACTCGAAGACTGTTCCCGCGAGCTTGGAGGTCCCGCGACCGAATGGCCGGGACGCTACGGCTTTTCCTGAAAGGTGTTCGCACTCTGGCGACGGAGCCACCGCCGGCCAAGAGGCTTGGCAGCTGAGTGAAGGCTCCGAGGCTATAAAAAAACAACCCGGCTTGCCTTCGTGCGGCTGGTGGCGCACGGTTCGTTTCTGCGCCTTCGCGCAGAGGAACTGGACGTGAAAATTCTCATTATTGGCGGCGGTGGCCGTGAACATGCCCTGGCCTGGAAACTCAGGCAGTCGCCATCGGTTGAACGGATTTTTTGCGCGCCCGGAAACGCCGGCACCGCGTTGATTGCAGAGAACGTCGCCATCGGGCCATCCGACCTGGCGGCCCTTGTCCGCTTTGCCAAGCAGAATGGAATCGATCTCGCAATCGTGGGGCCGGACGAACCCCTGGCTCTCGGGATCGCGGATCTTTTTGCGGCGCAGGGTTTGAAAATCTTCGGCCCGGGGAAAGCAGCCGCGCGCCTCGAGTCCTCCAAGATTTTTGCCAAGGAGATGATGCGGAAAACGGGCATCCCGACGGCTGCGTCGCAGGCTTTCAGTCATAGTCAGGACGCGATTTCCTATTGCGAAGAAGTGCAGTTCCCGGTGGTCATTAAGGCCGACGGACTTGCGCTTGGGAAAGGAGTCGTCATCGCGCAGGACCAGGATTCGGCTGTGTCCACCATCGAAGCGATGATGAATCAGCGCCGTTTCGGCGACGCTGGGAGCCGGGTGATTATCGAAGAATTTCTGCGCGGATCTGAATGCTCGCTCCACGCTCTCGTCGATGGAAGTGATTACTGCCTGCTGGCGACGGCGCGCGATCACAAGAGAGCGTTCGACGGCAACGTCGGTCCCAATACCGGGGGCATGGGGGCTGTGAGTCCGGCGGATAATTGGAACAGCGCCATTCACGCGCAGCTCGATCGCAGCATCATGGGCCCGCTTCTTCGCGGCTTAAAGGAGGAGGGCATCGCCTTCCGCGGACTTCTTTTTCCCGGCCTCATGATCGACGGCACCGTACCGCGCGTTCTCGAGTTCAATTGCCGGTTCGGCGATCCGGAGACGCAGGCAATCCTGCCACGGATGAAATCTGATCTGTTGCCGCTCCTTCAAGCGGTTGCCGATGGGAATTTAGGCGATTGTGATGTTCAATGGGATGACCGGACCGCGGTTACGGTCGTTCTCGCCTCGGCTGGCTATCCTGGAAAGTACGAAACCGGCAAATGGATTTCCGGTCTGGACGAGGCGGCCAAACTTCCGGATGTCCAAATTTTTCATGCCGGCACGCGGAGAGTGAACGATGAAGTCGTCACAGCTGGCGGGCGGGTCCTGGCGATCACGGCGTTGGGAAATTCCCGGGAATCAGCGCGGAAGCTCGCTTACGAGGCTGCCTCTCGTATCCAGTTCGAAGGCTGTCATTTTCGCAGGGATATTGCTCTGTGAAGATGATCTGGTTATAGGGACGAAGGTCCATGCGAGGCACACTTTTACTGTTTCTAGGTTCGCTAGGGATGGCCGCGATTCAGCTGCCGGCGCAAACTCCTTCGCCTTCTTCGTCCCCCTTGGCCCCCGCGTCTCCAGCGGCTTCCGCTCCATCACACCAGGACGCCCCCGTCTCCCCGTCGCTGCTGGTTAACGGATTGACCGCGGCTGATCTGCAGGCCGCTTTCGGTTTGATCAAATCGAACTTTGCCCAGCCAGATGTGATCAACGAAACCGAACTCAACCGTGCCACCCTCCAGGGGTTGATGACGCGGTTAGGCCACGGTCTCATGGTCGTGCCGGACAAGGCTTCGGTTCCGGCTCCGCCAACGACACCATTCTACGGAGAAATTCTCGAGGACCACATCGGGTACCTCCGGCCGGGATCCCTTCAAAATGCCAGCCTGCAACTTCTGGACAAAAAGCTCGTCGAATTTTCGAGCAAAAAGATCGATGGCCTGATCGTCGATCTGCGAAACAGCGCGACCGACGATTTCGGCATGGCTGCGGAGTTCGCGAAACGTTTTTGCGGACGCGGGAAAATTCTGTTCACGCTGCAGAAGGCAGGAAAAACTCAGAAAACTTTTACCTCGGATCGCGATCCCACTTTTCAGGGGCTGACTCTTGTTTTGATCGATGACGAAACAATTGGTGGGGCCGAGGCGGTGGCCAGCGCGATCAGGTCGCTGAACAAAGTGCTTACCATTGGAGCGACCACGGCCGGCGGCGCGGTTGAATACGCCAATCTGCCATTGCCGAGCGGCAAAATCCTCAGGGTTGCCACGGCCGAAATCGCAGGTTCGGACGGCCACTCAATTTATCCGAATGGAGTGAAACCGGATTTGCCGGTCGAGCTGGCAACGGCGGATAAGCGGCAAATTTTTCAGATGAGCCTGGATAAGGGGATGGGTCCATTCGTGCACGATGCCGAGCGTCCTCATTTCAATGAGGCCGCGCTTCTTGCCGGCACAAACCCCGAACTGGAATCAGCCGAGCAGCGGAAGGCACGCGTCTCGGATCATTTTCCGCGCGACGCCGTTCTTCAACGCGCCCTCGACGTCATCACTTCGCTGGAAGTTTACCAGAAGCGCTAAAGTGACTCCGCTGGAAGAGCGAATCGATTACAAGTTTCGCAATCCGCGCCTTCTCGATGAGGCCCTGACGCATCCGAGTGTCCGGCACGAAACGCAGCGCGATTCGTTCGACAATCAACGTCTTGAATTCCTGGGCGACGCGGTTCTTCAGCTGATCATGACCGAAAGGCTCTTCCGCCATTTTGACGAAGAAGCGGAAGGACGGCTGACGAAATTACGTTCACGCCTCGTTTCCCGCGACACTTTGCGAACATATGCCGTCGCCATCGAACTTGGATCTCACCTGAAATTGGGGAGAGGCGAAGAGGCCAGCGGCGGCCGTGATCGGAATTCGACGCTGGGAGATGCTTTCGAAGCGCTCATCGGGGCGATTTATCTCGATGGAGGACTGGAAGCAGCGCGGAAATTTGTTCTGGAGCAGGCAAAAGGAGACTTGGAGCAGATCGCCGAAGCACCGGTCGACATCAATCCAAAGGGCGAGCTCCAGGAATTATTGCAAAGCATTTCCCCAACGAGCCCGGTTTACGAAGTCGTCGGCCAAAGCGGTCCGGAGCACGACAAGATATTTGTCGTGGAAGCGCGCTGGTGCGGGATGGTGCTGGGCAAAGGCAGCGGCCGGAATAAGAAGCAGGCTGAGACGGCGGCCGCGGAGGAAGCATTACGCGGGCGGTTGTGGGAGAAGAAATCCGCCTAACGAATTTGTTTTGTAGCGGCGCTCCGGAAACGTCGCAATAAATTCAAAGGACCGCTCACCTCAATCTCCCCAAGAGTCAGGGTGAGGGATCGGGCGAATGATTGAGCGCGTGAATTTCGCCCCACTTGAAATGATTTTGAATGGCGCCGTGCACATAAGCCTTTGCGCATTCGACGGCTTGCTCCAGGGGAAACTGACGTGCAATTCCGGCCGTGATTGCCGCGGAGTAGGCGCAGCCGGTTCCGTGCGTTTTCACACCTTTGACGAAGGGCGCGCTGAAACTCCGGGTTTGCCCGTTGTGTCTCAAAAGATCAATCGCTTCGTCTCCTGCCAGATGGCCTCCCTTCAGGAGAACCGAGGTTTTGAATTCCTCCGAAAGGGCCGTGACGGCAGCTTCCATTTGAGCGCGGCTGGCGATTTGCCGATTCAACAGGGCGCCAGCTTCGGAAAGATTGGGCGTGATTAAAGAAGCTCGCGGAAAAAGAAGCGTCTTGTAGAGATCAACCGCATCCTCCTTCAAAAGCCGGTCTCCACTGGTGGCGATGATCACCGGATCGACAATCAATGGGATCGTGCCGGCCGCATGCTCGAGAGCGCGCATGACAGCAGCGATAATTTCCGAAGAGTAAAGAAGTCCGGTCTTAATGGCGGCCACCGGGAAACTCGAAAGCAAAATGCCGATTTGGTCTTCGACCATGCCGGGTTCCACTCCGGCTATGCGCAAAACTTTTCCGGGCGTTTCCGCGACGACGCACGTGACCGCGGTTAATCCATAAACGCCGAAGGCCGAGAATGTTTTCAGGTCGGCCTGAATGCCTGCGCCCGCGCTGCTGTCGGAGCCGGCGATGCTAAGCGCGACCGGCGGTGTCGATTTGGTAATTGCAGACCGTTTCAACGATTCAACGTTTTAACGGTTACCAGCTGCTTTTAGGCGCCGTCGCTGCCGATGGCTTCGACGGGGCAGCCTTCCATGGCTTCTTTGCAAAGGGCTTCTTCCTCAGGGCTCTCCGGTTGTTTATAGACGTAGGAGTGGCCGCCGTCATCGTTGCGTTTGAAATTTGCCGGGGCCGTCTCGCGACAGAGGTCGCAATCGATGCACTGGTCATCGACATAGAACTTCCCATCAACATTCTCCGCATACTTATTTGCCGCGTCTGCCATAATTTGCCGTTTGGTGAGTGGGAACGTTAGGATGAAAGCCGCCCGGTGCAAAGAAATTCCGAACGAAAGAGTATTGGCGCGGCCAGCTGCGGGGCGGTAGACGATGAATTGTGTAAATCCATGGGTCTGAGATGAAAAAGGAGACAAGCCAGACCCTCAAAGCCTTCTCGATCGAACTGGCGATCTATTCGGTCCTGGTGGTTGGCTATTTCTTTTTTGTTCTCCACTTCCTCGGAGAATGGCTGCCGGGACTCTTCGAGCAGCACAAATACATCTATGCCACCGTTGCCGTCCTCCTGATTCTCCTTCAGGCGGTCGTGCTCGAAATTCTTACGAGCTTTCTCCTCCGGCTGCTTCACGGCCGCTCGGAATAATCCCGTGGATTTTTCAATCTCTCACGTCCACATCAGCCCGGTCTACCTCGTCGTTGTCGGGTTTGTCATCGGCATCCTTGGCGGCTTTTTCGGAGTGGGCGGAAGTTTCATTGCCGGACCGGCTCTACGCATTGTCGGGCTGCCCTGGAATTTTGCCGTCGGCACCGACCTCGCTCACATCGTCGGCAAGTCGGTTGTTGCGGCCAAACGCCATCGCGCGCTCGGCAACGTCGATTTGAAGCTGGGCTTCATCATGGCAACCGGAACCATTGCCGGGGCCGAGGTAGGCGCTCAATTGATTCAGTTTCTAAAGCGGACTGGCCATGTTGACTCTGTCGTCAGCATCGTCGCAGTTATCGTCTACGTATGCATCTCCGGGTTCATGATCTGGGAGGGCATTCAAACGTTGCGAAGCGGCAAACGGGGGCGAAAAAAGAAGGGAGATCACTCGGCCTTCTCTCATTTCGCCACCCGGGTCCAAAAGGTGCACCTCCCGCCAATGATCGATCTCCCGGTGTCGGGCGTTAAGTCCATTTCGCTTTGGGTGATCGTCTTGGTTGCGTTTGTCGGCGGCGTCTTCAGCGGATTCCTCGGTGGCGGCGCCGGCTACATCCGCATGCCCTCAATGATTTATGTTCTCGGAATCCCCACTCACTTGGCCGTCGGCACGGATCTTTTTGAAATTATTATCTCGGCGAGCTACGGAACGTTTACGCACGCCATCAAGGGGAATGTCGATATCATGATTGCGCTGGTCATGCATACCGGCGCCGCCATCGGTGCGCAGATCGGAGCGATCGCGACCCAGTATTTTGCCGGGCCAAAAATCCGGCTCGCCTTCGTGCCGCTCCCGTTGATTGGCGCGGCCGTCGTCATCTACACGTTGCTCACGGGGCACAAATTATAAGCTCATGCGTATTTTAATTTGCAGTAACGGAATGCCGGCGGCCGATCAGGCGGCGCAGTTAGGCGTAATGATTGCTCGACGCTCCGCAGCGGAGACGACGTTGCTTGGTATCGCCGAGCGGCCGGATGATGAGAATGATCTTCGGCAGGCCCTGGAAGTGACAAGCCGGGCGATGCAGGGAGAAGGCGTTCTCCCGCGAATCGTCGTCGGCGCGGGGGAACCTGTTCGCCAAATCATGAATGAAACCTCCGGCGGCAACTACGACCTCGTGGTTATCGGCGCGGAACAAAAAACTCGCACCGGACCCTACTGGCGGTCGCGGAAAACCTATGAAGTGATCAAGTCGATTGCCCCGCCGGTTCTGGTCGCCATTGGGCCGACGACTGAGCTGAAAAAGTTCCTCGTTTGCACGGGCGGCAAGAAATTTATCGCTCCGGCAGTGCGCCTTGCGGGCACCCTCGGCGCGGCCCTGGGGGCAACGGTCACGCTTTTGCATGTCATGGCCGAGCCCCCGGCGCTTTATTCCGGCTTCATTGAGATGGAAGAGGATCTTCAGCGCTTGTTGGATTCGAAATCCGAGCTGGGAATGAATTTAACACGACAAAAGGCTGACCTCGAGAACCTCGGCGTGCAGGCGGTCGTGCGCATTCGGCATGGCTTCGTGCTTGATGAGCTTTTCCGAGAGGTCAGCGAGGGCGGCTACGATCTGATCGTTGCCGGGTCGTCCACCGGAACGGGTATCGTTAGGCACTACATCATGGGCGATTTAACGCGCAGTATTCTCAATCGCGCGAGTTGCCCTGTGTTAGTCGCACGGCCGGAACGAGTGTCGACGGCGGCTGGATTTTTCAGAAGGATTTTTGCATCCACGGCCGGCTAACCTCGCTTGCGCGCAGGGCAGCAGACATTATTCTGCCGCATCATGATCAATGTTTCCCGAATCGAACGGTGCTCGCGGCCCCTGGCCTGGATTTTTCTTTCGCTGATTCTTTCGTTTGGCTCGAGCGGGTGCAGCAAGAAGGGTGGCAGCGGTCAAACCGTCGGCAGCACGGGAGATTATGTGAATGGAACGCCCTTGCCCGAGCGTCGCGAAGGAACTTCCTTTTTCAGTAGCAATGTTCAACGCGGGCGATTCCGTCCGATTTATTTTGATTTCGACAGCCAGTCCGTCCGCGCTTCCGAGACGGGGAAAATCCAGGAGATCGCAGCTTTTTTGAAGGAAGGTTCGGGAGAGATCATTATCGCCGGATTTACCGACGAGCGTGGTACGGCCGAGTACAATCGCGGCCTTGGTGACCGGCGCGCGGGCGCGGTTCGCGAGGGCCTGATCAGCGCCGGCGCTGACGGCGGCCGGATTCAAACGGTTAGTTTCGGCGCGGAAATGCCGGCAGACGACGGACACAGCGAAGGGGCGTGGGCGAAAAATCGCCGGGCCGAAATCGGTGTGGTCGCGCGCTAATCCATCGCGGCGCCGTTCGCTGCGAGGCCGCCGCCGAGTCGTCTCGAGCGAAAGCTGGCCGCGAAGGAACGACTCACCGATAAGCACGGCATTAACGCCGCACTGGGCGATGCGCGCGAAATCCTGCTGGTTGCGAATGCCGCTCTCGCTGACCGCGACGATGTCGGCCGGAATTTCCTCGATTAATTGCTCGGTGACACCGAGGTCGACAGTGAGCGTCGTCAAATCCCGATTGTTAATCCCGATAATCTCGGCCTCGGCGTCGAGAGCGCGTTCCATCTCAGGCAGCGAATGAACCTCGACGATCGCGTCGAGTTGGTAGGTCGCCGCAATCTCGCGGAACCGGACGAGTTCCTCCTGTGAGAGAGCGGCAACGATCAGGAGGATCGCGTCCGCTCCGGCCACCACCGATTCGGCGATCTGAATCTCATCGAGAATGAAATCCTTTCGAAGAACGGGACTTTTCACTGTCTCCCGGACCCGCTGTAAATCATCGATGCTTCCCTTGAAGAATTTTTCTTCCGTCAGCACTGAGATGGCGTCTGCGCCGGCTGCCCGGTAGCGACCAGCTATTTCCACAGGATCGAAATTCTCGACAATCACGCCAGCCGAAGGCGAGGCCTGTTTGATTTCTGCAATCACCGCCACCTGCTCGTCGGCGCGGCGCAAAGCGATGCGAAGGCTTCGGAAATCATTCCGCAAAAGCGCCTGGCGCCGCAGCTCGGCGGAATGAGGCTTCAACCGGGCGATGTCCAGTCGCCGAGCGCGGAGAATTTCGTCGAGACGATTCACGTTCAAGCGGCAAAGTTAGCGTCCAAAGAGCGAAGTGCCACCGGCTTTGCGGAGCGCTTGTGCCTGGCCGATCAAGATGTAATCTATGGCCCTCAACCGCCGAAGTAGCTCAGTTGGTAGAGCAACGGTTTCGTAAACCGTAGGTCACGGGTTCGAATCCCGTCTTCGGCTCCACGATTCCCGGCACTTCCCCGGATTCCCGAATTTCGTTCGTTACCGCAATGCCCTGATTCGAACCCGTGGCCTAGCGCGGGGCTTAAAGCGAAGCTCTCAAGCCGGAGCCAAGCGCCAGCTTTGGCGATCCCGTCTTCGGCTCCATTTTGGCGCTGTCAGGCACTGGAGACCTTGATTCTGTCATTCACCGTTTCCTGCCAGCTGTAAATGTGCCCGCTGAGTCGAGTGACCACATCGCGGGTCTCGGAATGGCCGTAGAGATTATTCTCTTCGTGAGGATCAAGCCGGAGATTGTAGAGCTCATTCTGGTCCCCATCGCGGAGGCAAAGTTTCCATCCATCCGCTGAGACTGTTGCGCGCGTCGTTTCGTGAATGGCGGTCTGGTTGACCGGTTCCTGCCAATTCTTATCAACGCGCCGCGTGTTGTAAGGTTCGAAAGCCCATTCCATATAGATCGGTTCCGCAGACATGGCTTCGCCATGCAGAACATTTGCGCGGCTTCGACCGGCACATTGCTCCGATGAGCGTTCGCCCAGGAGATCCAGAACGGTCGGAGCGAAATCGATATGACTCATCGGCTCGACGATCTCGACCGGTCGACGCTGATTTGGCATGCGCACAAGAAGAGGAACCCTCGTGGCCTCCTGAAACATGACGGCTTTTCCGAAGAGGTCGTGTGCCCCCATCATGTCGCCATGATCGCTCGTGTGCATAACGATCGTGCGATCAAGCAGTGACGTCTCTTCCAGTTTCGTCAGGATCGCGCCGATACTGCGATCGACTTCCGTGACAAGGCCAAGATAGCGTTGTTTCAGGAGGCGGTGTTGCGCCATCCTGCGTCCGTAAGTTTTCCGATCGGTCTTCTGGCGCAGCCGATACCGCAGCGGCATCTCCGGACCGAATATTTGGCCCGAGGTTGGTTCGAGATCGATTGAGTTTAAGGGATGAAATTCGTTCAGCGGTCCGGTGTATGGCGGATGTGGCTCAAAGTAAGCCACGAAAAGAACAAACGGGTCCTTTCGATGCTGGTCGATAAATTCACCGGCTCGCTTTGCCAGGAATGCCGGCTGCGAGAACTCGATCGGCATGCGAGCCGCGTCTCCTTGCGTGAAATAGGGATGCGGATGTTTTCCTCGCGGTTTGAACCCGTTTGAAAAAAGAAACTTGCTGTAATCACTGACCGCTTTCGTGTCGGGCACTCCCGCCGTGTGGCCGTCCATGATCGATACCCATTCAGAAAAGCCGTGCTGAGCGGAAAGTTCGTCCCCCAGGTGCCATTTGCCCATGTAGGCACAGATGTAATCGGGGTCGCCGAGAAGTTCCGGGAGACAGGCAAAACGCCGGTCGAGCACGGTTTCATTGTGCACGCAGCCGTTGGTGTGCGGCCACGTCCCTGTGAGCAGGCTCGACCGTGACGGAGTGCAGATGGGCTGTGTCACGTAGGCCTGCTGAAAAACAAACGATTGTGAAGCCAGCTTGTCGAGATTTGGAGCCACGCTCAGGCGGGAGCCATAGCACTGAAGCGTGTCTGCGCGTTGCTGATCGGGCAGGAAGACCACGAGATTCGGTTTTCGCAGACCACTAACCTCCTGTGACCGCGCTTTGGGAAGAACGGTCAGCCCTAACGAAGCCGCGATTCCGGTGCGCAAAAAAGATCGCCTGGTCTGGAGTGTTCCCATACCCCAAAGTCGCTTCCGCCGGAAAACGGGAAAGACGAATCGAGGCGAATTAGCACGTGCGACGGCGGAGCACAGGCCGGATCGGGCAAATCGTTAGGCCATTATAGGAGAGGCCTCATCCGGTGCCATTCGGTGCTTTGCTCGAAAGCGTGCGCGATTTGCAGGATGCGCCCTTCATCGAATGGCCGGCCGAGAAATTGAAGTCCAACCGGCAACTTTGCTCCACTGCTCGAATCGAAGCCGCAGGGAATGCTGATCCCGCAGATTCCGGCCAGATTGGCGGCGATGGTGAAAATGTCAGCCAGATACATTTGCAGCGGGTTTTGTGCGCGTTCGCCGAACCGGAATGCGGTTGTCGGCGTTGTCGGCGACATCAGGACATCGACATCTTCAAACGCTTTGACGAAATCGCGCCGAATCAGCTGACGCACCTTTTGCGCGCGATCGTAGTAAGCCTCGTAGTAGCCGCCACTGAGCACATAGGTGCCAAGGATAATTCGCCGTTTCACTTCCGAGCCAAATCCTTCGGCGCGCGTCTTGGCATATTGCTCGAGAATCCCATGGGCCTTTTCCGAACGATGACCGTAACGAACGCCATCAAAGCGGGCCAGGTTTGCCGACGCTTCGGCGGTCGCGAGAATGTAGTAAACCGCCACTGCCTGCTCGGTATGCGGAAGGCTCAACTCAACGAGGTCGGCCCCCAGACTCTGCAACTGCCTGGTAGCGGCTTCCATGGCGGCCTTGATGCCGGCGTCGATTCCTTCGGACATGTATTCGCGCGGTAACCCGACACGCATTCCGTTGATCGGCTGCTCAAGTTTCGAGAGGTAGTCGGTCACCGGTTCCCGGCTCGAGGTTGAATCCTGGGGATCGTGCCCGGCGAGGACGTTCATGAGGATTGCGGAGTCACGAACCGATTTCGTTAGGGGGCCAACCTGGTCGAGCGAGGAGGCGAAAGCAGTGACCCCGAAACGGGAGACGCGTCCGTAGCTCGGCTTTAAACCAACGACTCCGCAGAACGCAGCCGGCTGCCGCACCGAGCCTCCGGTATCTGTGCCAAGCGCTCCGAAGGCTTCATTGGCGGCCACCGCCGCTGCCGAACCGCCACTCGAACCCCCCGGTACCCGGGATAGGTCCCACGGATTCCGCGTTGGCTTGAATGCGGAATGTTCCGTCGATGAACCCATGGCAAATTCGTCGAGGTTGGTTTTGCCAAAAGGGATGGCACCAGCGCTTCGAATTTTCTGAATAACGGTGGCATCGTATGGCGACTGATAGTTGCCCAGCACTTTCGAGCCGCAGGTGCACGGTTGTCCGGAAACGTTGATCATGTCCTTCACCGCTATCGGCACACCGCCAAGCGGCAGGCTCACGTCTGCGCGCTCAGCTTCCTCCCGCGCGGCTTTCTCATGCAGGTAGAGGTAGGCCCCGACCTTCTCATCAACCTCCCCGATTCTCTGGATCAGCGCTTCAAGCGATTCGAGGGGTGAAATCTCTTTTCGGCGCAGGAGTCGCTGGAGATCTGCGATGGAAAGCGCCGTCAGTTCGGCGCCCGTCATTCAACAACCTTTGGAACGATGAAAAGGTGATCGCGCTGCCGCGGCGCATTTGCCAGCGCTTCGTCGGCCGTGAACCAGTCGCGCGGCTCGTCAGCCCGCAATTCGTCCGTCGTTGCTGCACTCGATTCGAGCGATTCAACGAGCGTGACCTCGTTCAGCTTTGCGACATACTTCAGGACGTCGCCGAGTTGAGTCCTGAAAAGCGCCGTTTCCTCTTCGCTCAACTCCAAACGCGCCAGGTTCGCCACGTAAGCCACATCGATATCGTGCGACGGCTTCATCGGGTTAGAACTTGAGATGCGTCATCAACCAAACCACCGCTATTGCGAGCGCGAGCAGGAGCACGATAAAAATAATCCGGCCTTCGCGGCGTTGTTTTCGCAAAGAAGGACGCCTTCGCGATCCGCTGGCTGCATCGCTGTAACGCTTGTCGTTCAGCGCGATGGCAACATCGAGACGGCGGCTGCCATCGTTCGCCCGGGTCATGAGTGATTCGCGCTGCTGCCGGGTGATTTCCTCGGCCACGCGCGGCGCGTCGGCAATCATTTGCTCGAGCTCGGCCATTTTCTGGCGCAGCTCGGATTCCTGCCGCGCCAGCTCGTCCTTCGTTTGATCGAGGGCAGTAGCCGACTTACGGGCGCGCCGAAGCATGGAGGATTAAGGCTTGGCTCCGAGCCAGGCGAGAACAAAGAGAGCGATAATTCCGAAAATAATGAGCGGCAACGTGATCGCGAAACCGACTTTGACCCAGTGCCCAAATGAGTCTCCGCCATTGATCAATTCGGACACGTCCGGCGCGGCCTCGGGCAGCACATCGCTATTCGGCTCATCGGCCGCCTGCAGCCGACTTTTCTGCTGGCTGAATTCAGCACGCGCATCGTCCACCGTGCTCAGGGCCCGGCTCAGTTCCTTCTGCAAATCCCCGTGGTTCCAGCTTTTCGGATCGATCGCTTCGATCAGTTCCAAATGCTGCCCAAAGCTTTCGCGGGTCGCACGCAAGGCTTCGAGCTTCTTTTGTGTGTCGTAAGCTTCGCGCTCAAGAATGACCAGCGACCGCGTGAGTTTGTCGCTCATTTCGGCGCGGCCGCGGTCCAGTTCCTCCTGTCGCCGGCTTAATTCTTCGAGCTCGCGCTTTTGCTTTTCGATCTGCTCCTGCTGACGCTTGAGCGAGAGAAGAGCTTCCTGGGCGCGTTGAACTTGTGAGTCGAGATGTTCCGGGCTGTGTTCGTCTTCGTTGAGCTCAAGCATCTGTTCGATCGGTCGAATTTTTTCAGCCATGGTAAATTTTCGCATTCAAAAACCGCCGGCTACGCCGTTTCGACTGCCGCTGTTGCCTCACATTAAATTGTGCACTCGAGAATTCCAGATTTTTCGCGGGTGTTCTTCGAGATCTTCGTGGCTTTATCTTCCGGGCATCATTTCGAGCAGGAAACCTTTGAAGTACTCGGTCTCGGGAATGGTTGGAAGCACCGGATGATCGAGCGCCTGTTCGAACCGGCGTAATCGCCGGGCTGACCGGCGCGCATCGACGAGTGCGTCTGCGATGCTTTCCTGGAAAGCGCCCTCGCTGACGTGATGCGAGCACGAAAAGGTGGCGAGCATGCCGTTTTTCGAAAGAAGTTTGAAGGCGCGCAGGTGCAATTCGCGATACCCGCGCAGAGCATCGCGCAGCGTTCCTTTAGTCCGCGTAAAAGAAGGCGGGTCGAGGATAATCAGGTCGTATTCGCTTTTCGCTTTCTCGGCCGCCCGTAGAAATTGGAATGCGTCCTGGTCAATCCAGCTGACGGCCACGGCATTTCGAAGAGCGTTTGCTCGAGCGATTACCAGGCTTTCCTTGCTTCCTTCGACGCCGGTCACTTCTGCTGCTCCAGCCTGGGCGCAGGCCAGCGCAAAACCGCCCTGGCCCGTAAAGCAGTCGAGAACTCTCCGATCGCGTGCATGGTCCGAAATCGCCCCATAGTTAGGCACTTGATCCAGATAAAACCCCGTTTTTTGACCGTGCATGAGGTCAACTTCGACTTCCAGCGACTTACCGGGTTCGTTTGGAACCCGTATTGTCACCGGACCGCTTGGCGCGGGACCTCGAAGCATGCCCGATTTCAGCTCAAGCCCTTCGGCACGCCGCACCGCGGCATCGTTGCGCTCCACGATGGGAATATCCCCAAGGATCGAAACGAGAGCCTCGACGATGAGTTCCTTTCGCTGATCCATCCCCAAGGTCAGCGTTTGCAGAACGAGGTAATCGCCCAGCCTGTCAGCGATAACGCCCGGAAGTCCGTCGCTCTCACTCCAGACCAGCCGGCAAAGTTTTGAATCGATGTTCCGGCGGGAGCGGTATTCAACCGCCTGTTCGATTCGCCGCTGAAAAAAATCGAGATCGAGCCCCTGTTTTCTGCGAGAGAAACGGCGCGCGACGATCTGTGATTTGGAGTTGTAGATCGCGCTGCCGACCAGATGATCGCGCCCGTCCTTCAGCGAGATGACGTCGCCATCCTGCGGGCTTCCAAAGGCTTTCAGGACTTCACTCGTAAAAACCCAGTCGTGCCCGTGCAGGATGCGCGCGCGCGGTTTGATGACGAGGCCGGCCATGACGGGGGCAAGTTAAATGACGAATGGCGAATGACGAATCTTCTGTAGCGGAAGCTGGAAGGCTCTTGTTTCAATCAACTGGAGGGACGCCCTCCTTGATATTCGGGACGACACTTGTCCCTCCAGGACTCCCTTGCCGTTCCGCTTGAGGTGGCGATGATAGGAAACGATGGCTGGCTCCCCCCTCTCTTCGATCGATCTGCCGGGAATCCCCAAGCTGCGCAGCGGGAAGGTGCGCGAGGTTTTTGATCTTGGTGACGAGCTCCTCTTCGTCGCCACGGACAGATTGTCGGCCTTCGATGTCATTTTGCCTGACCCGATTCCAGACAAGGGCGCTGTCCTGAATCAAATCTCGGCCTTTTGGTTCCGGCGTTTTCCGGAAGTGCGCAGCCATTTTATGACCGACGATTTCGAGGAGTTTCCCGCAAACCTAAAGTTTTTCCGGGACCAGTTGGCCGGCCGTTCCATGATTGTGCGCAAAACCAAGCCGCTGCCGGTGGAGTGCGTCGTTAGGCGATACCTTGCCGGTTCCGGTTGGAAGGAATATCAGGAATCGCAGAGCGTTTGCGGCGAGAAGCTGCCGCCCGGACTTCAGCTCGCTTCCAAATTGCCCAACCTGATTTTTACTCCCTCAACCAAGAACGAGAGCGGGCACGACTTGAATTTATCGATGGCGGAATGCCGCCGTATTCTCGGTGACGAACTCGCAGAAACAGCGCGCGAAAAGAGCCTCGCCGTATTCCAAAAGGGAAGCGACTACGCCGATGAACGCGGAATCATCGTGGCGGACACGAAATTCGAGTTTGGCACCATCGACGGTGAGATGCTGTTGATCGATGAATGTCTGACCCCGGATTCCTCGCGTTTCTGGCCGAAGGACCAATACGTTGTCGGACAAAGCCCACCGAGCTTCGATAAACAATTTGTTCGTGATTATCTGGAGACGCTGACGTGGGACAAGACGCCGCCGGGGCCCCGTCTGCCGTCTGACGTTATCGAGAAGACTTCCGCGAAATATTTGGAGGCGTTTGAGCGCCTAACCGGGAAGCCACTGAAATGACGGGAAGGCGAATCACCGTCTCTGGGGAGCGCAGGCTGCCAGCCTGCAGTTGTCGGCAACTTGCCGACAACATCTTGCACACGCACTTCCTTGTGATCACCGTTGCAAAGCGGTCTCAGCAAGCTGCTGAGACCTGCAGGCTGGCAGCCTGCGCTCCCCAGAAAAAGTTCGTTGCGGCGAGACGTCGCAACCAGCACTCGCGACGAGTGCGCTACCCGGAATGGGCGCTGGCCAGCTGGGTGCCTAACCTTTCAGTAACTCCGCCACGAGCGATTTCTCTTCCTTCAATTCGGCCACCGACTTGTCAATGCGTTCGCGGCTGAAGTCGTTGATCGGCAGGCCTTGAACGATTTCCCATTTGCCGCCCTTCGAGCGAATGGGGAAACCGCAAATCAGTCCCTTTTCAGCGCCGTAACTGCCATCCGAACAAACAGCCACCGAATGCCATTCGCTGCCCGGCGTGTCATGGACCAGTGACCGAACGGTGTCGACGACCGCGTTGGCCGCCGACGCCGCCGAGGAAAGGCCGCGCGCCTTGATAACGGCGGCACCGCGCTGTTGCACTGTCGGGATAAATGTTTCTTTCAGCCATTTCTCGTCGCCGATGACTTCGTGGGCGCTTCGACCGCCGATTTTTGCATTATAAAAATCCGGGTACTGCGTAGCCGAATGGTTTCCCCAGATGGTCATGTTTGACACCTCGGTGATATCAACCTTTGCCTTATCCGCGAGTTGGGCGCAGGCGCGGTTTTCATCCAGCCGAGTCATGGCAAACCAGCGATCGCCTGGAATCTCCTTCGCGTTATTCATCGCGATGAGGCAATTGGTGTTGCACGGATTTCCCACAACAAGGATGCGCACATCTTTGGCGGCATTTTTTTGAATGGCCTGGCCCTGGCCAATGAAAATCTTGCCGTTGATGCCGAGCAAATCGCCTCGCTCCATCCCGGCTTTGCGCGGAATGCTTCCGACAAGCAGAGCCCAGTTCGCGTCCCGGAATCCTTCCGCCAAATCCGCCGTCGGCGTGATCGATTTGAGAAGCGGAAATGCGCAATCGCGCAGCTCCATGACGACGCCGTCGAGCGCTCCGAGAGCCGGTGGAATCTCGATGAGATTGAGCGAGACCGGCTGGTCGGGCCCAAACATCGAGCCGGAGGCTATGCGAAAGAGCAGGGAATAGCCGATTTGGCCGGCTGCGCCGGTAACAGCGATTTTGATCGGAGCTTTCATAAAATGGGTTTTATAACTCTGTTGCCATCACTCACCCGCCTCCGCTCTAAGTCGCGGAGGAGAAGTGCTGAACGTTTGTTTATAACTCTGTTGCCATCACTCACCCGCCGGGGTTGAAGCTCTGCCCCTTCCTCACCCGACGCTCCCCAAAGTCGGAGCGAGATGTGTTGAACATTGGACAGATGCCTCGCAGGACAAGTGCTGAACGTTGTTATGTATTTCTTTGCCACAGACGCCGTGACGAGCAAGATCGAATCCCGGGATTTGTTATGCGCGTCCTGTTTCTTCGAGTAACCGCCGGAGGAGACGCATTCGCTTTTTTACGGACCGATGAGACCGCAGGCCATCGACGTTCAGCCGGAGGCGCCGGGTCCAATTCGTGTTCGCGGCCGTTCCCGGGACATTGAAGCGATCTTTCAGGCCGAGAAGATCCGTGATCATGATGGCCGCGATCCAGGCATTGCTCCTGAAAAGGGCCGTCATGATCGCGGGGTAAAAGTCGCTGTCGAAGTTTGTTTCTGCGGAGAGATGATGAAATCCGGCGAACTCGGCAATCTTCCAGATCTCGCCTCGGGCCTGATCTGTGGTCGAGGTCTGTTTCTCGAAAGCTTCTTCCCAGAGGGCGCGGACCGGTTTGTGGTCGTGCGTCGCATACGTGGCGACGGAGAGGCGTTCGTAGTGCTCACCGCCGATGACCGGTTCCGTGCGGAGTCTCCCACTGCGGAATTTTAAAACCGGAGATACCTAACGCATGCAGACTTGGCCGGACGTAATTCGGAACGGTTCCCAGATCTTCTCCCGTTAGGCGGGTTTCGCCGCATTCCGTCAGAATGGCGCGCAAATATTCTTCGCCTTCGCGCAAGTTGCCCATGGCGTTGTCGTGACTGGAATCGTCTCGGGGGACGAAGTGCGGATATTTTCCGCCGGTCCGCTGAAGCATCTGTTCCCACTCGAGCGGAAGATAGGATTCGTTTTCCTCGGGTCGCCACGGAAATGCATAAATGCGATAAAAACCGAGCACGTGATCGATGCGGAAAATGTGGAAGACGCTTTTTACACCGGTGATGCGGCGTCTCCACCAGGCGAAGCCGTTCGCGCGCATGGCCGACCATCGATAAACCGGGATTCCCCAGTTTTGTCCCCACTTTTGCGTGAAGGCGTCGTCTTTAAAATACGGTTCCGGTGGAGCGCCACCGGACCAGTCCAGTTCAAATTGGGCGGGGTCGCTGAAAACGTCAGCGCTGTAATAACTGACTCCGAACGGGATATCGCCCATCAGCGCGACCGATCGCCCTTCGGAATAGCGTTTGATCTCCGCCCACTGGTCGTAAGCGACCCATTGCACATAAGCGAAGAACTGCCGCTTCTTCTCCAGCCGCGCGGCTTTGTTCGATCGCAGACCGCCAAACCATGCGCGCGCCTTGTCGATCAAGCGATATTCCTCGGACCATTGGTCCCACGCTTCGCTTCCACGGTTCATCTCCATCAGGATCCGGAACAGTGTGTAGTCCTCCAACCATCCAGCTTCGGTCGATTGAAACGCTGCGAACCGCCTGCGCCGGTCATCCGAGGCGTCGGTCACGAATTTAGAGAAAGCTTTTTCAAGAAGCGCTCGTTTTAGTTTTTTGACGCGCCGATAATTCACTGGCCCGCGCCGGAGGCGCTCCAGGTGAAACACGTTAGTCACCTCTGCGAAATCCTGTTCGCTCAGATCCTCCGGCGACCCGGGGGCGAGAAGCAGCGTCGTCGGCTCGATGGCCATCGAGCTGATGGCGTTGTAAGGACTGTTATCGCCACCGGTCTCGTTGATCGGCAGAAGCTGCACCAGATGAAAACCGGCATCGGCCGACCAATCGATGAATTCGCGCAACGCGCCAAGATCGCCCACGCCGAGATCGGCGTTTCCGCGAAGCGCAAAAAGCGGCACAAGGATGCCGGCAATCTTTTTTTCCGATGAAAGATTCATTCAAGCTTCGACATTCAGCGCCGGTCAGGCGCGCCGCACGTTCCAATCTTCCACCAGCGTATTCGGAATCTCTTTCAGAAACCGCGAAGGCCGCTGGAAAACATCGCCGTATCCGGCGTTTAGGCGCATGTGGGGATAGGAAAGATAAAGTTCATCGCGCGCGCGCGTGACCGCGACGTAGAAAAGGCGGCGTTCTTCTTCGAGCGCTTCATGGGTGTCGAGAGAACGGCTGCTGGGAAACATTCCGTCCGTGAGCCAGATGACGAAGACGGCATGGAACTCGAGCCCTTTCGCCTGATGAACACTGGAAAGGTTCACGGCTTCCTTGTCGCCGCCCTGGTTGGGCGCAGCTTCCGCGTCGACGTTGCTGATCAAAGCGAGCTGGGCCAGAAACTCGTGCACGTCTTTGAACTGCCGCGCAAAAGCCGCAAGCTGATTCAAATCTTCTCGTCGGAGCTCGTAGTTGGTGAAGTTAACCTTGGCGTAATCGTCGTAGATCGCTTCAACCACCGAAGTGATCATTTCCGAAGGCGAGTTTGCTTGTCCGCCCGGCGCCATCTCTTCCATGGTGTGAACGAGTTGAGTCCACGACTTCTTCGATTTTGCGCCGACCCCGATCGGGGTCAGGCGCTCGCTCCATGAAGTGACCTCGCCCTTTTCCGCGAGCGCTTTTTCCCACGCATTCCAGATGTTGTCGGCCGTGCGATTGCCGATGCCAGGCAATAGCTTCACCATGCGCTTGAACGCGACTTCGTCTCGCGGATTGGCCACGATGCGCAGAAACGCGATCACATCCTTGATGTGCGCCTGTTCAAAAAACCGGATGCCGCTGGTGATCTGGTAGGGGATGCCGCGCCGCGACAACTCGAGTTGAAGCTCGATAGCGTGATAGTGCGCCCGGTAAAGCACGGCGATATCGCTCAGGTCGACGTCTTCGTCGCGTAGTTCGAGAATCCGTTGGGCCACGAATTGCGCCTGCTCGCTTCCGTCATTCAGAGCCACGACCGCGGGTCGGATCGATTTCGATTCGCGCGTCGGCGTCAGATGTTTCCGGAATTGTTTGACGTTGGCCGCGATGGCCGCATTCGCGACTTCGAGAATTTCCGGAACGCTCCGGTAATTCATCTCGATCTTGAACACCTGCGCATTCGGATAGCGCTTGGGAAACTCCAGGATGTTCTGAAAGTTCGCGCCGCGCCACGAGTAGATCGATTGCGCGTCGTCGCCGACCACCATGACGTTCTGGTGCTCCTGCGCGAGCGTGTCGATCAGGTCCGCCTGGATTTTGTTCGTGTCCTGGTATTCGTCCACCAGGACAAACTGAAATTGCCGCCGATAAAATCCCGCGACCTCTTCGTTTTGCTTTAACATCCGCAGGCTTTTCTCGAGCAGATCATCAAAGTCCATCGAGTTGGTCGCTTTTTTCTTCTTCTCGTAGCGCGTCTGCACATCTTTGATTTTGTCGAGCAACGGAAGGAAATACGGGAATTTCTCCGCGAGAATTTCTTCCATCGGTTGCTCGGTATTGATGGCGAAGCTAAAGATCTCAGCGAGCACATCGCCCTTGGGAAAGCGGATTTCTTTTGGATCGATTCCGGCGTTTGCCACCACCGTGTTGATCAGATCTTTCTGGTCTTCGCGATCCATGATCGAGAACCCGCTGGAGTAATCGAGGACCCGGCCATGTCGCCGAAGCATCCGGTTGCCGATGGAATGAAAGGTCCCGCCCCAGAGGCCGCTGGCATCGACCGGCAGCAAATTCGCAACCCGCTCGAGCATTTGTCGCGCGGCCTTGTTGGTGAAGGTCAGCAGCAAGATGTTTCGCGGATCGATCCCGTTCTCCAGGAGGTAAGCCACGCGATAAGTCAGCGTGCGCGTTTTTCCGCTGCCGGCACCGGCGATGACCAGGAGGGGGCCAGGGGATGCCGTCACCGCGGCGTGTTGCTGCTCGTTGAGTTCGGCCGCGTAATCAATATGGATGGAACCCGCGCTGGAACTGCGCTGCAACGTGTATTCGCGGGACATGGGAGAGCGCTACGCTGCTGTCGCCGCCGCGACACTTCAACGGGAAAAGATATGGATATTTCCTGTCAACAACCCTCACCCTAACCCTCTTCCTTCTCCGAAGGGCGAGGGTAAAGAAAATGCGTGTCGTATCGCACCTTTCTTCCTCGTCGCCCGCGACGCGGGCGAGCGCCTACCGCACCGTCACCTTGCACGTCCCGGATCGGCCGCGGTCATCGAGCGCGGTGACTTCGTAGCTCCCCTGCTGCGGAGTCCATGAGACCGGCTCGTTCGGCGGCGCTTTCCCGAGGAAGGCGCGGTTAGCAAACCAATAAACATCGCGCACATCGCCATCGGTTTGCGCGCGCAACGGTACGATCCCGGAGCGCAAGCTCACGAGCGCGATCTCCCGTTTACCGCCGCCTTCGGGCAATCCAACGATACGCGGCGACTTGCCGGACTGGCCAAGATCGTGTGCTTCGACCCCGGGCAGGAATGGCGGCGGCGATCGACGTGGGAGGCCCGCCTTCTCGAACAATGCCGAGAGATCGCTCGGCCAAAATTCGAAGACCTCTTCGTGCAGCGCGCGGCTGCCGTCGTCTCTGGCCACGCGAAGACCGGTCGAATTATCCACCAGCACCTGCCGATGAATTTCACACGTCCGAATGGGCGATACCCCCGGAATGAACCAGCCGGTGACGCGCTGAGAGCACCACGGCTCGGGAAGCTCGCCGGAGACGGCGCAGAACTCGACTGCTTTCAGATTTGCACCCGGCGGCGGCAAATGCGCCTGCGTGGGCTCGGGCCAGTTCGAACGGAGACTATCGATGATTTGGAAAAGCAGCGGTCCAGCCGCGGTTCGTCCGACGAAGGTGTTGTTAGGCCTGCCATCGAAATTTCCGATCCAAACAGCCAGGACATAATGATCGAAGACAGCGATGGACCAGGCATCGTGAAACCCATGAGACGTGCCCGTTTTCCAGAAAACCGGCGCGACGCCCGCGCTTGCCAGGTTGTTGAGTTCCGGTCGCGGGACATTTGCCAGCATCTCGAGCGTGAGAAAGCACGCTTCCGATGAAAGCACGCGGCGACTCTTCGTCAGCGGCTCGTTCGTTAGGTGGCGCAAGGGGCGCAGCTCGCCATTGTTTGCCAGCGCTCCGTAAAGCGTCACTAATTCTTCCATCGTCACTTCAGCGCCACCGAGCGGCAGAGCCAGGCCGTAAAACTCTTCCTTCTGCGGCAGCGCCAGACCGCTCGTTTTCAGGAATTCGTAGAGCGTTGGGTGCGATAACTTCGCCGCTAGCGCGACTGCCGGGACATTTCGACTCCGGGCGAGCGCATCGGCCGCACGGATCGGTCCGAGAAATTCGCGATCGAAGTTTTCCGGATTGTAATCGCCAAAGCTATGCGGCGAATCGGCTACCACCGAGAGGGGATGAATCAGTCCCTGCTCCATGGCGAGCGCATAGAGGAAAGGCTTGAGAGTCGAACCGGGTGACCGCCGACTGCGGGTCCCGTCCACCTGGCCGTGGATCTGTACGTTGGAAAAATCGGCAGAGCCGACTTGCGCGAGCACGTCCATCTGCCGGCTGTCGACCAGCAGAACGGCGGCGTTTTCGATTCCGACGCCGCGATTTCTTTCGATGTAGGCGGCGACGCGCCTCTCAATGCAGCTTTGCTTCTCCAAGTCCAGAGTTGAGCGGATCTGAGTTTGCTGGCATGCCGAGGCGGTTTGCGCCTGACGTTGCGACTCCAGAACTTCGCGAACAAAATGCGGGGCGAATCGTTTACGCGCGTCGGTGGCGCGCGCTTCAAACGAGCGCGCCGAGAGTTCCGCCTCATTTCCGAGAGGCGTCCGATCGTACCAACGATTCTGCGCCAACATCACGCCATTGTTAGGCCGATCGGGTCGAAGCGCGCGCCTGGTTGGACTTTGGGGAATGACGCTCAGGACGACCGCTTCAGGTCCGGTTAGTTTTGAAGGCTCTTTGCCGAAATAGATATGAGACGCGGCCCCGGCGCCTTCGATATTGCCGCCGTAAGGCGCCAGGTTCAGGTAAGCCTCGAGGATTTCGGCCTTCGAGTAGTGCCGCTCGAGCTCAAGCGCGCGAAGGATTTGCGTCGCTTTGCCCGAGAACGTGCGCGTTCGAAGATGAAAGCGAAGGCGGGCAAGCTGCATGGTGATGGTCGATCCGCCGGTGCGTCCTTGTGAACCAAGCGCGATCTGACAAACCGAGCGGCCAAGGGCGACCGGATTGATTCCGGGGTGTTGCCGATAAAATTTGTCTTCGTAACGCAATGTCGCCTGCACAAGGCGCGGCGAGATTTCGTTCAACGGCGTCCAGGTCCGGAATTTCTGATCGGGTGTCAGGGGGATGTCGAGAAGCCGGCCGTTGCGATCCCGAACGCATTGGGAGAACGCAATTCCGCCAAGCAGCGGTGGTTTTGGAAGAAAAAACCAGAGACCGAAGAGGGACGCGAGAATCAGGCAGACGAACGCGGTCGCTTTGTTTGCCACTCTGCGCAGCATCGTAATCACCGTTGTATCTCCTTATTGTGTGACCTTGATGCGGCCGCCTTGTCCGCGCGCTCTGACGTTGCGGTCGTACATCGATTCCGCGAAGGGCGGAGGAACGGTGAACTCCCCGCGATTACACGATTTGATCTGGTAATCGATTTCGAGCGCTGACTCGGGAACGGTGGCGTAAAACAGTGCGCGATCTTCCCGCAGATCGACATAGTCGACTCCCGGAACCGTCGACGGTCCGCCGCGGAGCGATGAATCGACAATCTCAAATCCGCCCGGGAGCAAATCGATGATGGCGACATTCGTCAGGGGCGCGCCGTTAATAGAGCGAACATGCAGTCGAACTCGCAGTTGTTCCCCGAGCCTGGTCGTGGTGGTGGATTGATTATTTCCGCCTAACAATTCCCGATAAACCTCGATGCCCTTGCTGATCGCCTGCGAAGGCGGGACGCGATCGAATCCGGCCTGCACGACTTGAAAGAAAACTGCCGAGCCTGTCATGGCGCGGTTCGCTTTCATCCGAAGCGTTTTCGCCTGATCGGAAAAGTCCGCTCGTTGAATCAGTCTACGCCCCTCCCAGAGCGTTGCCTCACTCTTGTCCGCGCGAATTTCGGTGATGCCCGTTTCCGGCAGGGTTTGCGACGCGGCTTCCGAATACGCTTTCAACGCCCGGACGGCGTATGCGGCCGAGAGGGTGTTGAATTCACCGTCCCGGATTGGCCGCAGAATGCTCTCCACTTGGTCGCCGGAAATTTTCTTTAATCGGGCCGGGAAATCGCGGGCCAACACTGCGAGATATTGCGAGTCGCTTCCGAGCGGCTGGCAGAAATCATCCGTGGACGGCCGCTTCGCGTCGCCTGCCCGGTATTGCGCGATCAGTTTCTCCGCGTCCGAATCCTTATGCAGACCGTGTAGCGCGCCTGCCAGATAGACGCCGGTGAGATCGTTTTGCCATTCGCCGCGGTGATGTTTCTCGAGGTAATCCTGGAGATTGAGAATGTAGTTGGTCGTGACCACGCCCTCCCGCGTGAGGACATAGATTGCGTAGGCCACGGTGCGCGCGTCGCCCAGATTATCCGGATCGTGGCGCACGATCTTTTGCAGTCCGAGCAATCCGCTGGCGAACATTTCCTGCGGAGGATTGAAGCGTGCTCTCTTCGCTTCGCTCAGGAAATCCATTACGTAAGCCGAGACAAAACTGATGTGATCGCCCGTCTCCGGCGCCCAGTATCCAAACAAGCCCTGGTCGTTTTGACGCCTTTTCAGAATTCCGAACGTTCGATCGAGTTGTTTATTCACTTCGGCACGGTTCAAACCGAAGTCGGCTTCGTCCGCCAGGAGCAGTCGGCAAAACGACGCGCTTGTCAGCTGTTCGCTGCAGCCGTGCGGGAACGCCTGCAAGTATTGGTCGAGGCCGTTGGCCAGGCCTAACGGAACGGCCGCGACGGTCGCGTTTAATTTGCGGAATTCCGGATAGAGATTCGCCTGCACCGGAACGTCCACTTTGCCGCCTTTGAAGTTGCCACTGCGAACTTCGGTCATGAACGGGACGGCTGGCCGGACGCTCAGGGTGGCGTGACGTTGGGTCTCCTGTCCGCCAAGGCTGGCCTTCAGCTTCAGTTGACCGGAACCGAGCTCGTCCTTCACGCGAATGCGAACTGTTGTGCTCTGCTCTTTGCCTTCGCCGACGTGGAGCTTTTGCGTCGCGCCATCCACGATCGACAGCTGCGAACTGGCCTCGGTCGCGAGCGTAACCTCCGCGTTTGGGCCCGATCCCTCCACATTATTTGCCACGGTCACGCCGGCTTCGAATTCGTCGCCGGGAGCGGCCAGCACAGGCACGCTCGGCGTGATGACGAACGGTCCACGAACCAAAGTATCTTTTTGCGCCGAACCAGTGGCGCTGGTCGTCACGGCGACGGCCATGATTCGCAGTGTTCCGTCAAAGAAGTCGGGAACATCGTAAACCACTTCGCGCTCCGTCGCATCGGCCTGAATGATTCCAGACCAGTAGACCACCGGCTTTTCCGTGACGCGCTTGAATGGATTCAGTTTTTGAATATCGCCGCCGCCGCCGAATGCGGAGACCGATCGGAGAAGTGAGAATTCCGGAACGATTTGATCGACGATCTGCGCGGTTTGCACGGCGAGAACGCATTTCCTGAAGAAGAACCCAAGTGGATCCGGCGTTCTGAAATCAGTCACCTGCAAAATGCCCTGGTCGACCGCGAAGATAGCGATCTGGCCGGGGCCATCGGTCTTATATTTAATGTGAAGCGGCTCGCCGGGTTTGATCTTTTCGGCCACATCGATTTGCAGATGGAGCGCGCGTTTCTGTCGGTTGGCCGTAAAATGCGCTACCCCGTAACTCAGCGGACTGACAAAGATTTCCTTCGAATCGAGTGCCCGGACGAATGAAACGTTGACGTAACCGCTGCCTTCGAAGCTCTCCGGAATACGGATGTGCTGGACGCTGCTGGCGGTCGTCGCCTGAAACCATTGGTACGCGTAAACCTTGTCGCGTTCGATCGTGATCAGTCCGCTGCCGGCATAGGGGGCCGTGATGCTGATAGCAACGTCGTCGCCGCCGCTGTATTCGGTCTTATTCAGCTTGATCTCGAGCTCGGAGTTTTTCTCCAGGGAACGGCTGACGGTTCCGCGTCCGACAACGCAGAATCCCGTTTTGGTTAGGCGTCGATTTTGGTCGTCACGAAGTTCAACAACGAAATTACCCGGCTCGGAAGTGGGCAGCTGGTAGCGAAGGCCGCCGGCGGTGATGGACACTTTCTCGGTTTTTGCGACGCGTTCTTTCAGGACGGATTCGAAGGCGTAATTTCCGTTCTCCTGTTTCATGAGAACGGAGACGTAATCCTGCGCGATTACGTTTACGGTCACGTTCTCGATCGCGATCTTGTTCAGGTTCGGATCGAGCGCGATGAGGTCGACTGCTCGCGGTGAATTTGCGTCGACATAACGAAGATCGGCGTCAGCCTTGCAGCCGACCACGTAAGGGAGCGCCGAGACAAGCGCGTCCGCATCGGTCGTAACGCTGCGTCCACCCTCCGCTTCGAAACCTTCGCAGACGAATCGCATGGAATACGTCGCGTCGGCGAAGCGAGTCAGCTGAAGTTCGAATTGGGTATCGCCGTTATCGTCGGTTTTCTGTTCGCCCAGATCGACTGATTGTTCCTGGCGCTCTTTCTTATCGTCGCGAACCGGATCGTAAAAGACGAATCCCGGAAAACCGGCGAAGGTGAAGGCGGACGGAATCAACTCGATCTTCGCGGTCACGCGGCGGTTGGTCGCGGGCGTGCCGTAAAGGTTGGCCAGGTTTACCTGGCCGCGCACGTCCTCCGGCTTGATCCAGCCTTTCGCCGTTCCTTTTGAAAGGCGCGCAGTGATCTTCATCCGATCGGGCAGAAACTCTTTTACCTGCGCGGTTGTTGAGCCGAGCAGCGTCGAACGCTTGCTGTTTCGAACAAGGTAAACGTTGATCGTGTAGAGCCCGGTCGGCGATTCGTTAGCTGTCTGATAGCTCAGCTCGGTAAATCCAGTGTCGGGCAGGCTGAGGTTTTTCGTTTGGACTTTGGTGTCGCGCGCATCGAGCACTTCAACTTCGACGGGCAAGCCCTTTAAATTTCCTGCCCAATCGCGGCGCTTCACGATGAGTCCGGCGTGAATCAGGTCGCCGGGGCGATACACGCCGCGTTCCGTGAAGACGAAAGCGTCGAGGCTTTCGGGCAAGACGCTTTCGACGCCTTCGATGTCGAACCTTGAAAAGTTCAGGATTCGATCTTCACGAGCGTAAGGGATGAAGGAGACGTCGTCACCGAGCCGCGCGACAAAGGCAACCGGGGCACGCTCCTTTGCCTCCTTTGCGACCGAGGCGAAAGAACAATGCCCCTCCGAGTCGGTTTGCGCCGTTTGTAACGGGATTCCATTTTTCCCGAGGATATCCACCGTCGCGCCGGCGATCGGCTTCTGGTTCTTGATCGAGAGAAGAAAAACATCCTCGCTGTGATCGGCTCCGCGTTTGGTGACGATGCCGATGTCGGTCACGAGGAGGAACCGGCCATCCCTGACTTCTTTTATGACTTTCTTTTTTCCGGGATCCCAGCCGCGCGCGGTTAGGAAGAAGAGTCCGCGCTCGCTGCCGCCGTCGGACGGCTTGGCGAGGTACCGGCTGAAATCGAATGCCGAATAGTTTGCCTTCCACGCGTTCTCCATCGCGATCGACTGATGCTCGAGAACGATGCGCGAAATATTTTCCTGGTTAAAGGCGTAGGGCGCCTGGAATTCCGGTGACTGAAACCGCCCCTCCGTTTGGCTAACGAGGTGATTGATCTGGGATGTGGCCACGCGGGCGACTTCATATTCGATCGCGCCCAGGCCTCGTGATCGGACAGAGAGCTTTCTCTCGCCGCTCAGCGCCAGCAGTCCACCGTCGCCTTCGATCTTCACTTCGCGGGGCAACGCCGGGACATCGAGGACGGAATTGTAGTCTTCGACCAGTGGATAGTTGCCAGGAGCGCGAATACCCTTCCGGACTCGGACATAAAGTTCGCCGGCCGTTTCCACGCGAACGCGAAAGGAATGCTGATGGTCCTGTGGCTTCTCCGATGGCAGAACGGTGAATTCGACGCGTTTGGCCTTCTCCAGGATTTCGTCTGGAACATCGGCGGGGCTTTGCCATTTTTCGCCTTCCTTATTCGATGAAATGTCTTGTTCGTGCCCGTCGGTCCCGTCCTCTTCATCGGCGTTTTCTGTCGCGCCTTGCGTGTCGTTGTTGCTCGCGTTTTCATCTGCGGTTTCGCCGTCGGATGATTCTTCCTCGGGATCGGGCGTCGCTTTTTTGGGTAACAGCCTGACCTCGAGCGCGCTCGCGAGTTCCTTTGTGCTGATATCGGTGGTCGTTTCCAGCACGAGGATTTGTTCGGGCTCGCCGTTCTTATTTCGGGCAATGACTCCTTCGCTCGAATCGATCCGGAAAACTGTTGCCACTGATGGGATGCGAAGTTTTTCCTCAACGCCTTTTTTCGTTAGGGCGCCTCCGGGCGATGTCCTGGTTCCTTTGGACAGGACGAGCTTCACGAAATCTTCCTTGTCCGGAAGGACCACGTTGGTGCTGTGCACGTAGGCCAGCCGGTGATGCATTCCGTAGGTGATTGTGAAATGCGGTTCCGCGTCACCCGCGGGAAAGATCTGCGACTGGCCAAGCATGACGAGCCGCGCATGATGCTCCAATTCGCCCGGCTCGATCGGATGGCTCAGCTCGAAGGTGGCGCTCAACTGGCGTAGGGAAGGATTGGTCGGGTCCTGGTAGAGCTTCAGGTCTTTGATCGCGATGTTGAACGGCGGCGTTTGAACTTCGTAGACGAGACGTTCCATGATCACGTGCCTGGGGAAAAATGTGCGCGCAAAGACCACTCGGTAATTGGTGTCGGCTGGCCAGTCCTGGGAAGGCTGAAAGATCAGGTGTTTGTCGTCGTCCCAATGCCAGATCCCGGAAAACGAAGGCTCAAGGTGAACGCCGGCCCCTAACGATTTCTTTTTCAGGTCCTCGAGCTGCGCGCATGATTCGCTAAAGGTGATGCGTAACGCCGGGAACTTCAGATCCTTCTCGAGCGAAGTCACCGGGATCGGGCTAATGGTCGCTGTGACCCGATGCGGTTGCGGCAGGTTCTTGTAGTAGTGCCAGCCCCACACGCTCACGCCTGAGAATGCGAAGACGCCGAGGATCAACGACGTGGCCAGCTTTGGGCGGGCGTTTGAGAAATCGCGCCAGCGCCCGGCTCCGCGGCTTAGCCAGCCCGGAGGATTCCACGAGACTTGTCCGAAAATCGAACGGATCGCTCCCCCCGTCCGGCTGAGCAAGCTATTGCACTTGGTTGACGCCCACTGGCTGATTTTGGCGACGCTTTCTTTCATAGGCCGGAATACGTCGGGACGGGGTCGTTCTTTCACGAATTAAGACCCTCTGTTCGCAAATCCGGCGGGCGCTTGCTCGACTCAGCACTCACCCCCCGCCAGAGTTGAGAGATCGCTCTGCCAGACGTTGGAACGACGGAACATTCTTTGCCTCCGAAGATGCCTGCGCTAAAAACGGCCTGTGAGCAGAGCCGCACTCATAGCCACCCGCCGGAGTTTGGTAGACCGGTTACACGATTGGGAGGATCGGAAACATTGGCAGGAATTCTTCGATACCTACGGAAAACTGATTTTCGCAGCAGCCTTGAAATCAGGTCTGACTGAGATCGAAGCGCAGGAAGTTGTTCAGGAAACGATCATCACGGTGGCGAAAAAAGTCGGGCAACTGCGTTATGATCCCGCGCGTGGCTCGTTCAAGGGCTGGCTCTTGCACATCACTCGGTGGCGGATTGCGGACCAGTTTCGCAAACGTCGTCCAGGTGATAATCAAAAACGCGCGTCGAGCGACACGCGCCTGACCGCGACGATCGAGCGTGTGGCCGATCCGAAGGCGGAAGAGTTGGATGATTTTTGGGAGCGCGAATGGCAGGAGAATCTTCTGGCGGCGGCAATGCAACGGCTGAAGAAGCGGATCGACGCGAAACAGTTTCAGATTTTCGACTGCTACGTTCGCAAGGAGTGGCCGGCGCAAAAAGTGGCGACGGAGCTAGGGGTGAGCATGGGCCAGGTGTATTTGGCTCGCCATCGGGTGACTGCGCTGTTGAAAAAAGAGATTCGCGCTTTGCAAAAGGAGGCACGGTAATCGTGTTCTTTCCGGGAGGGGCTGTCGGGCGGCCATCCGGGCCGCCGTTTTGATTGGTTGGCGGCCAGGATGTTGGCCGACCGACAGCGTTCGCGAGTGAGGCAATCCCACGAGATCCCTGGCCGTCTCGCTCTTTGCACGCGTCGTGCTATAGATAATGCGTGTTTGGATCAAAACCGACTCCCTCTGCGCCAACCGCGGCGCCCGTTCCGGCGCCACGACCCACTGTCACGTCTCACCCTCGAATCGAACCGCAAGCCCCGGTGAAAACTGGAGCTTTGTTGTCACAAGGCGTCACCATTGACGGCGACGTTAAATTCGGGAGCCAGCTGCTGATTGATGGCATGGTTACAGGGAAGATCACGTCCACCGGTGAACTCACGGTGGGCGAGCATGGTCGAATCAAGGCGGAAATCCACGTCGGCTCGGTCACGATCCACGGCACCGTTGACGGTGACGTTTTTGCCACCGATCGTTGCGCCGTCGAGGCCGGCGGTACGTTGCGGGGCGACGTTGAATCGCCGCGACTCGCCCTGAGCGAGGACGCGAGCTTTTCCGGCAGCGCCAAAGTCACCGGCAAACGCGCTTAGCGTCTGTATTACGGATTAGCGGGCACGGCTGCCCGCGATCGGTTAGGCGGAAGACGTTGCAACAGGGACGACTATTCGCCTTGTGCAAGAGAAGTGTCGTTCGCTCAACCCCCATTGTTTGGGTGCTCGGTCGCTCCAAGGCTTTTGCATTTGTCGATTCAACCGCTGCTTAAAACGCAGGCATCGTAAGCCGCTTACGATTCGTCAAAAAACGCCGGAATTCCAGGCTGGATTTCATTAGGTTCGAGAACTGCGGGGAAATTCTCTGGCAGCAGCCGCCCGCTCGCGGCGTTGCCTCTCCCGGCGGCCTTGTGTAAGATCGGCGGCATCGCTGATCCTGTGAAAGATTCCCCGCCGGAAGTCTCCTCTTCCGGCTCGGTTCCCGTTGTTCCTGATCACGAAGTTCTCCGCGTGATCGGACGCGGCGCTTATGGAGAAATCTGGCTGGCTCGGGGACTGACCGGCGCCTGGCGCGCGGTCAAAGTCGTCTTCCGAACCACGTTCGAAAGCGAGCGCGCGTTTCAGCGGGAGTTCCAGGGAATGTCGAGCTTCGAACCGATCTCGCGCGCGCATCCCGGTTTCGTCGACATTCTGCACGTCGGACGAACGAGAAATTATCTCTATTACATTATGGAATTGGCGGACGACCACGCCGGAGGTCGCAGCGTGGTTCCCGATTCCTACGTTCCGCGCACGCTGAAGGCTGATCTGGATCGTCACCGTCGCTTATCGGCGGCTGACTCAATTAAGCTGGGCATTTCGTTGACCGAAGGTTTGCAGGCGCTCCATGAGCATGGCTTGACCCATCGCGACATCAAGCCGTCGAACATCATCTTTATCGATGGCATCCCGAAGCTGGCCGATATCGGACTCGTCGCCGCCACCGGGCAGAATTCTTTCGTCGGCACGGAAGGATACGTTCCGCCGGAAGGCCCGGGGACGGCCCAGGCCGACGTCTTTAGTCTGGGTAAAGTTATTTACGAAGTTAGTACCGGGAAGGATCGGCTCGACTTTCCAGAGGTTGATTCGGAACTAACGAGTCGCTCGGACAAGGAAGAAGCCCTGCGTCTCAACGAAGTGCTTATCCGCGCGTGCGCCGGGGATCCGCGAAAGCGTTATCCCTCGGCCTTGGCGATGAACGAGGATCTCTGCCGTCTCGCAGCGGGTGGCCGGCCGAAACGACCTCCGGTTTCGCCGACAAAGGTTGCTGCGATCGCGATCGTCATTCTGGCGCTGGCGGCCGGAGCTTTTCTGTGGAGGAAAATCGCCACGGCTCCGCTTCCACTGGTTCCAAACCTTGAGGTCACGATTGAGAGCGACCCATCGGGCGCACAAGTGGTGCTCGACGGTCATTACGAACACACACCGGCCACGTTCAAGGAACTGGAGGCGCGACGTTACCCGATTCACATCATGCAGCCCGGTTTCGATCCTCTCGAGTCGCTGGTCGATCTCAGCAGTGGAAAGACTCTCGAGCACCGAAAATTTCAGCTTGCCCGAAGCAGAGGCTCATTGGAGGTCGATTCGTCGTTAGGCGGGGTCGATTACATCGCGCAAAGCGAGGATGGTTCGGTTTCGCGGACCGGAATTCTGCCGGCTCATCTGCTGAACATTCCAACGGGAAAATATTCCCTGGTCGCGAAGCATCAGGATTGGACGATCACGGATTCCATCGAAGTGAAACGCGGTGAGACGACACGCAAGAACTTCGCCTTTGCGACTGCTGCCGCTGTCATCACAAGTGATCCAACGGGGGCGACCATCAGTATCGACGGACATCAACGCGGTAAGACCCCTTTGCATATCGATCTGCCAGCGCGTTCGCACGACCTCTTTGCCCACCTTGATGGATGGCCCGATCAGCGGCAGTCATTTGTCGTTCAGGCTGACCGCAAAAACGAATTCAGTTTTGTTTTCGCGAATGGGAGCGTGAAAATCTCCAGCGCGCCCGGCGGAGCCACCGTCTTTGCCGATGGACAGGAGAAAGGGCGGACACCGCTCGTGATCGAGGATGTGAAGCCGGGCGAAGTCACTTACGAGCTTCGTTTGTCGGGATACAAAACGACGTCGGTGAAAGCGCAGGTCGAGCCGCAGCAACAGACCTTTCTTGCTGCGCGCCTGGAGCGCAGCCTTAGTCCGGAACCGGGTCAGCCGTGGACGAATTCGCTCGGAATGAAATTTGTCCCCGTAGGCGCGGTCCGCTTTTCAATCTGGGAGACTCGCGTCCAGGATTATGACGCCTTCTGCGCCGCCACCGGACGCCATCGAGACGCGGCGGATTTTGCGCAAGGCCCGACACACCCGGTGGTGAAGGTGAACTGGTTCGATGCCGTCGCCTTTTGCAAATGGCTAACGGATAAGGAGCATGATGAGAACCTGCTCGAGTCGCGCCAAGCCTATCGGTTACCGACCGATGCCGAGTGGAGCACTGCGGTCGGACTCAAAGCCGAGGGCGGCAATACGCCGGAAGCGCGTGACGGAAAGATTCGCAATGAATTTCCCTGGGGGAAACAGTGGCCCCCGCCGGCCGGCTCCGGGAATTATGCCGATCGCGTTGCGCAGCGGGCCAAGGGCGGCGTGATCGACAATTATTCGGATGGCTTCGCACAGACATCGCCGGCCGGTAGTTTTAAGGCAAACGCGCTTGGGATTTACGATTTGGGCGGGAACGTCTGGGAATGGTGCTCGGAAGGTTACAAAGGTGACAGCACCGGAGCGGGGCGCGACTGGGGGGTGCTGCGGGGCGGCTCCTGGGCTACGAGCATGCGCAGTGAGTGCCAGTCTTCCTATCGAAATGTAGTCGATCGCAGCGAGCGCGATGTCATCTACGGGTTTCGATGCGTGCTTTCGGAGAGTCCATAGAGGGTCTCCGGCGAAATTAGCGAAGATGGAGGTCATCCAGTTGTCGGGCCTCCCCAAGAAGAGATAGGCCCGAATTCCTGGCGGATGAGACAAGCTCGTTCTCCCAGCGCGGAACTCGCGTGAATGGTGGATCGGGAGGGACGAGCTTTTCTCGTCCAGCTTTGCGGTTCGCATCAAGAACCTTGAACGGCTCCGCCGTCCTCCTAAGCTTGGGCTATGGAAGAAGCCGAAGTCCCACTCGAAGAGATGCACGAACACATTCATCACAGCGCCGAGCATGGCGCCTCATGGATTTCATGGGTGGCGTTAAGCACGGCTGTGCTCGCCGTTCTCGCGGCCATCGCTGGCCTTTTATCAGGCTCCCGGGTGAATGAAGCGATGATGAGTCAGATTGAGTCGTCCGATCAGTGGGCCTACTACCAGGCCAAGGGAATCAAGGCCTCGGTTTTGGATGCTAAAATGAGTCTCAGTGGACAGGCTAACGAACAGGATCACGCCAAGGCTGAGCGTTACCAGGAGGAACAGAACGAGATCCAAAAGGGAGCCAAGGAAAAGGAAACGGAGGCAAAGACAAACTTTCATCAGCATGAAGTCTTCTCGCGCGGCGTGACCATGTTCCAGATCGCCATCGCGGTGGCGGCGATCTCAGCGTTGACGGCCAAACGGCGGTTCTGGTTCGTTAGTCTGGCTTTTGGCGCGGCCGGTTGTGTCTTTCTGGTCCTTGGTTTTCTGAAGCATTAAGGCATGCGTGTTCTGGGGATTGACGCGTCGCTCCGGAACACGGGTGTAGCGATTCTCGATGCAAACAACGGGAAGCCGCGCGCGCTTTATTACGGAACGATCCACAATCGCGCGACACTCACTTCATCATCCTGCCTGGTCGCGATCCGCGATCGGCTGGCGGAGTTGATCCGCGAACACGAACCGGAGAGCTGCGCGCTTGAGTCGGTCATTTACGTGCAGAGTTACCGCACGGCCATACAACTGGGGGCGGCGCGGGGCGCGGCCATTCTCGCGGCCGCGGAAAAGGGCCTGCCGGTTTTTGAGTATGCGCCCAAGCGAATCAAACAGGCGACCGTCGGCCAGGGTGGAGCGGCCAAGAACCAGGTGGCCTTCATGGTCCGCGCGCTTCTCGGCCTGACGGAAACACCGGATGCCGATGCGGCTGACGCGCTCGCGATTGGATTGACCCATTTGCGTGCCCAGGAAAGTCAGCGCGCAGGCTTGCCCGGTCCGACGCGCATATGATTTCAGCGCCGAAATTTCGGTGGCTCGGCCGGATGGCTTTCGCCGATGCGCTTGAGTTGCAGGAACAGAGCGTTGCTGCTCGTCGAGTAAACAACGATATGGCGGACGAGATTCTTCTTCTCGAACACGAGCCGGTTTATACGATTGGCCGAACGCCGGATCGTTCCAGCCTGATAAACGAGAGTTCGCTTCCGCACCCCCTCTTCGCGATCAACCGGGGTGGTCAGGCGACATATCACGGGCCCGGCCAACTCGTCGGTTACCCGATTCTTAATTTAAAGCGCTACGGCCAGGATCTGCATCGATACCTGCGCTGGATCGAGGATCTGCTTATCGAACTGCTGGCGGTCTATGGAATCGAAGCCGGCACTCGTGAAAGCCTAACGGGGGTATGGGTTGAGGAGCGGAAAATCGCTTCCATTGGCGTTGGCGTGCGTCATTGGATCACCATGCACGGATTTGCCCTGAATGTTTGCGGGGATCTGCACCCATTCGCCAGCATTGTCCCCTGCGGGATCGCGGGCGTGGAGATGACCTCGATCGAAAAAGAAACCGGTCGCGCAATTTCTGTTATCGACGTGGCAAAAGATTTTGAGAAAATGGCGGGCGAGAGCCTGGAGGCCCTCGCTGCTCGCTCCGAAGCGAGCGTCGCACCTAACGCATGATTGCTTTAGAGGATAATTTTGCCGACGTGCTCGGAAAAGCCCAGCGCGGACTGGGTTTGTCCGACACTCAATTGGCCGAGAAGGCGCGGGTTAGCTCGCAAAAAGTGAAAAGCTTGCGTGAAGGAGAATTCGACGAGCTGGCCTTGTTGCGCGTCGCGGGAGTTTTGGGTCTGGCCGCGCGGCCGCTCTGCGAGCTGGCCACGGGCGAGTGGCGTCCCGAGAAGGTCCAAGTGGATGGGCTGGCGCAGATTTCAACGCACTACCACGACATGTTGGTGAACGCGTATCTCGTTTGGTCGCCATCTTCTAAAGAGGCGATTGCGTTCGATACGGGCGCTGATTGCCAGACGATGCTTGATGCCGTCGCGAAGAATAAATTAACCGTCAAAATGATTCTTCTCACACACGCGCATCCGGATCATATCGCTGATCTCGATCGTTTGCAGAAGAAGACCGGCGCGCCGGTATACATCTCGTCACGCGAACCAACCGATGGCGCAACGCCGATTGAAGAAGGCAAAGATTTTCGTCTCGGGAAACTACAGGTCACATCGCGGCTCACCTGGGGACATTCGCGCGGCGGCATGACTTTCGTGGTTGAAGGTCTCAAGCATCCCGTGGCCATCGCTGGCGATTCGCTCTTTGCCGGTTCCATGGGCGGTGGCAGCGTTTCCTACGAGGACGCGTTGCGAAACAACCTCGAAAAAATTCTCACGCTGCCGGACGACACCATCATTTGTCCCGGGCACGGGCCGATGACGACGGTGGGCGAAGAGAAGCTGCACAATCCGTTTTTTGCGGGACAGATCTGAGCAGACCAGCCCGAGGCGGACTGGTTCGATGATTCGCCGGACGGAGTCTCATGTTCGCGAAATCGTTTCTTTGTTACAGAAGACGCCCCTTGTTGCTTGCGAAGACGCACATCCGATTCCAGCCTTGAATGATGAACATCGGCTTCGTTGGCGTTGGACGAATGGGTGCGAACATGGCGCGGCGATTGAAGGATCGCGGATTTCAGGTCACGGCGGTTTTTGATCGGAGTCGGACACACGCCACCGAACTCGCGAGCGAGCTGGGAGCGGCTGCGAGCCAGGATCTCTCCGAGGTTACCTCGAGCGCCGATGTGATTATCACGGTGGTTTCGGATGATGCCGCGATGGACAGGATTTTTGGCGCGGAAGGGGACAGCCTGCTGATCAATGCGCGCGACAAGTTGTTCATCAATTGTGCGACCGTTTCACCGGAGGTGCATGTTGAGGTGGAGAAACGAGCGAAAGTCGCGGGCGCGCAAAGTCTTGAAGCCTGTATGGCTTCGAGTATTACGCAGGCGCGCGAAGGCTCGCTCTATTTGATGTGCGCCGGTGAAAAATCGGCCTTCGAGAAAGCGGAGCCGGTTTTGAAAACGCTCGGGAGCACGATCCGGTTCATCGGCAAGGCGGGCGAAGCCGGAAAGGTCAAAGCGCTGGTGAATATGGTCATGAATATTAACACCGCCGGGCTCGCTGAAGGACTGGGGCTCGGCGCGGCGCTTGGCCTTGACCTAACGATGTTGCGCGAAGTCTTTTCACAAACAGGCGCAGCCTCGCGGGTCTTGCAGACTGATGGCGAAGACATGCAGAACCGCGAGCATAGCTGTTTTTTTTCGGCGGCGCACGCGGCCAAGGACAGCGGCATCGCTTTGCAACTTGCGCGGCAGCTTGGTCTCGAATTGCCGCTGGCGCGCGCGACAAAGGAGCAGTACGACCGGATGATCGCGGAAGGACTTGGTGAGTTGGATAAGTCCGGAATTGCGGAGCTGACGTTCAAGGATCGCCATAAACATTCGGGCGATCACGTCTGAGCTGCTTTGGCGGCAGGATGCGTGTGGGCGGCAGGATGCGTGGTGACTCGGATTTTTGTGCGACTGAAGGTGCGCCTGTTAGACTTGACTGCTTAAAGCAGTCAAGTTTGCCCTCCAGCCGGCAGAATCGGACCGGCAACTCTCTGCGTCCGGGTGACGGATGTTGAACCGCCTCCTAACCGCGCCGACTGTAGAGATTCAATGACAACCATCTGGCGCGTCTTTGCCTATTTGAAGCGATATCCTTGGCTGGCCACGGGCATGATGGCGTGCGCGGTCGTGGGGACGGCGATGGTGCTTGTTCCACCGTATCTGACCAAACAAGTGATCGACCAGGTTGTGCAGGGGCATCATCCGGAAAAACTGATGTCCTTGGCCAGCCTGGCCGCGCTTTCCTTCCTTCTGCAGCAGGCGCTGAATTCCCTCCGCATTCTCCTAAACAACACCTTCGAGCAAAAAGTGATCTTTGATCTGCGCAGCGATCTTTATTCTCATATCCAACTTTTGCCGCTGCGCTGGTTCGACAACCGCGCCACGGGCGACCTCATGACGCGGGTTTTGGAGGACGTGAATTCGGTCGAGCGCGTTCTGATTGACGGCGTCGAGCAGGGCTCGGTTGCGGTTCTCCAGATTTTGATCGTGCTCGGCGTGATGTTTTATCTCAGCTGGCCACTTACGCTCGTAGCCTTGGCCCCGGTTCCGTTTCTGGCCGGCGGCGCTTTATGGTACACACTGACGGCGCATCGACGCTACCGACTTCAGCGGCGCGCCTCGTCGGCCATGAATTCGCTTCTGCACGACAACCTTGCCGGAATCCGTCAGATCAAAAGTTTCGCGCGCGAAGAAAATGAGCACGCGCGTTTTAACAAGGCGAGCAACGAACTGAGTCGCGCCACGCTTGTGGTCATGCGGGTTTGGGGAATTTACAACCCATCGATGTATCTGTTTGGTTCCCTCGGGGTGGTGGCCTTGGTCGCGCTCGGAGCGCATTTCGTTCTCACGGGGGCGATAGAACTCGGTGGCCTCGTGCAATTCATCATCCTGTCCGCATTCCTTTACGAACCGGTGGGCAAGCTGCATCAGCTCAATCAGCTGCTCCAGGCGGGGCGCGCTGCGGGCGAGCGCGTCTTCGAGATCGTCGATACTCCGATCGAGCCGGGTTGGAGTGAAGGGGAACACGCCGGGCGGGTTGCGGGAGACATTCGCTACGACAACGTCTCTTTCAGCTATGCGGAAGGATTGATCGCCCTCGATCGCGTTTCCCTGCATGCCCATCCGGGCGAGACCATCGCGCTGGTCGGAGCGACTGGCGCGGGCAAGTCGACTCTGGTGAATTTGCTCCCTCGCTTTTACGAGTTCACCAGTGGCCAGATTTATATCGACGGAAAATCCATTCGCGAGTACGGGCTGCGCACTTTGCGGGAAACCATCGGTGTGGTCACGCAGGAGAGTTTTCTTTTCAATGGCTCTATCCGGGAAAACCTGCTCATGGGCAAACCGGGCGCGAGTGATGCCGATCTATGGCGGGCGATCGATGCGGCCAATGCGCGCGCCTTCATCGAGCGCCTGCCTAACGGATTGGAGAGCGTTGTTGGAGAACGCGGAGTCAAGCTCAGCGTGGGGGAAAAGCAGCGCGTCTCTATTGCGCGGGCGCTCCTGAAGGATCCGCCGATCCTGATTTTGGATGAGGCTACCGCGAGCGTTGACACGACCACGGAACGGCTCATCCAGGAGGCGCTCGATAATTTGATGTCGCATCGGACGTCAATCGTCATCGCCCATCGACTCTCGACGATTGTGAAGGCAGACCAGATTTTAGTTCTGGATCGGGGACGGATCATTGAACGCGGCAAGCATGAGGAGTTGATCGCTGCCGGCGGAAAATATGCGCGGCTATGCCGGCAGAGTTTGCTCGAAGGGTCGGAGGAGCAGACGATCCGACTAACCGGCGTGATAGATCAAGACCCTCGCCCCGTGCCGACCGAGCTCGAAGAAATTCAGCCCACCTAAGCGATGATCACCGCGGAGATCGCGGAGGAGGCAGAGAGAACCAACAGAAGCTAACTCTTTTGCTCGAGGGCGTCGCAGCGCTGCTGCAGTTCGTGGTAGCGCGATTCGAGGTCGTCGAAGGCGCGGCGTTCTTCCCGCAGGCTTTGTTCGAGGTCGCGGATGCGATCCTGTAAATCGATCGAAATACGACTCGCTGCCGGTTCGTTAGGATTTTCACCGATTTCAACCGTCTCGGCTTCAGCGGCCCGCTCCTCCGGTGCAACCAGTTGTAACTGAGGAAAATCCTGGACCTGGCGTCGTGTGCCGTCGCAAGCATTAATGATAAATGTTTCGGCATCAATTTCACGCAAACGAATGAACTCCTGGACGGCTCCGAGAGTTGTCGGGCCGTAGTAGCGCTCACTGGTTACTTCTACGAGCCAATCCATTCCGAGCTCGGGCAGCATTGGCGCTTTCATCCAACCCGTTTGGTCGGTGGAGATGGCGTCATGTGGAGCGACCTGCGCGTTGCGCGCCCAATCGGCGAGTTGCTCGAAGGAAAGCGGCCCGAAGACAGTGTTGTCCTGGTGCTTCCGCAGGTACCAGGATTGAGTGGCCGGATTTTCCATGAGTTAGTCGCTCGGCGGTGATGGCGAAGCTCCGGATGATCCTTGCGGAATGATCAGCGTCTGGCCGATTTGTAATTTGCGATCGTTCTCGATGTGATTTGCCTTTTGCAATTCGCTCACGGTCACGCTGTGTTGTTTGGCGATAGAGGTCAGGGTTTCGCCACGCGCAACGATATGTGTGTTTCCGGCGACACCGTGGGTGGTCGGTTCCGTGGACGTCGCCGTAGCTGCCGTGGAAGGCGTTGATTCTCCGATCATCACGCCGGGACGCGCATTGGTCAGTTGTTGTTCGAGCTTCAGGATTTGTTGCGAAAGCAGGTCGATCTTGGTGTTTTGCTCGTCAATCTTCTTGCTCAGAGTCTGCAGCTGGGTCGCCATCCCACTATCCGGGCTGCGGGCTAAGGTTTGCCCGTCGATGTCACTGGAGCCGATTATGGCGATGAAAGCGAGCAAAACGCCCCGGACAAAAACCCTCATGCCTCTGATGTTGGCATTGGGCGCTGACGGAGGCAAGCATTGGGCCAGCTTGCCTTTAGCCGGTAAATTTCGTAAATTCGTTTATGCCGGAACGTACTGAAAGACCCGTCGATCCGATGCCATGGGGCCCTAAACAGGGCGAGGGAGACGGGCCTCGCTCGCCGGACATCTCCCGGCCTGATACCAGGGATCTGCTCAAGAAGATGAGGAAAGTGGATCCGAATCAATCCAAGCGCTATCGCCAGCGCACGGGCGAGTGACGGAAGGGACGCAGATGGCGCTCGATCAAGCTTTCTCCAGCGGTGCGGAAGATTTCCCGGGCCTTCTTCGGCGCAGGGGCCTACTCAGTTCGGCCCCTTCGGCCGTGGTCAACAACGGGCCGGCGGCATTGCACCAAACTGAATCGACCACCATCCTGGCCTTCAAATTTAAGGACGGCGTGATGGTAGCGGGAGATCGCCGCGCGACTTCCGGAAACACGGTGGTCTACGATCGTGCCGACAAGGTTCTCGAGATTGACCGGCATTCGATCATGGCAATTGCGGGCGTGCCCGCGACTGCCTGGGAAATGGCACGGGTGCTCGAGCATTCGTTCCAATTTTTCCGGCGGACCCAACTTCAGGAAATGAGCGTGGACGGGAAAGTGCGCGCCCTTTCGAAGCTCTTGCGAGATAACCTCGGGTTTGTCATCCAAGGCGTCGGCGTGGTGGTTCCCATCTTCGCGACCTACGACAGCGGAGTGAATCCCTCGGCGCGGCTTTATTTTTACGACGCCATGGGCGCGCAGTTCGAAGCGGCTGATTATTGCGCGACCGGCTCAGGATCGCCGGCGGTTCGCGGGATTTTGTATTACATTGATCGCTGGAGCGGGAGAGCATTGCGTGAATTGGATGAGCGAGAGGCGATGGCGGTGGCTCTGCGTGCTCTCGATACCGCGGCCGAGACGGACACGGCGACCGGCGGGGTTGATCGAAAGGCGCGAATCTTCCCGGTGATCAAAACAGTTTCACGCGACGGCATCAAAACGCTTCCTGAAGAAAACATTGCCGAAGTTTTCCATCAATCCGTCGCATGATCGAAGAGCCCTACCGTTGGGTCGAAGCAGTCGCCAATCGCCGCGAGTACATCGAGGCGCAACTCGCTTCCGGCAGTCCCATTGCCGCGGTCAGTTGCGGCGAGGGAATTTTGTTTGTTACCCTGGGACGCGCGCGCCAGAAGGTTTTCGAGATTTACGATCGTATCGCGATGGGAGCGATTGGACATCCGGGTGACATCGAACGTTTGCGAATGGCGGCAATCGAGCTGGCGAGCACTGAAGGTTTCGCGCGTTCGGCGGCCGATGTCTCATTGCGCAGGCTGGCGCATTACTCGTTGAGCCCGGTGATGAAAGCAGCTTTCGAACAGGTTTACGGACCGCCGTATTTGGCCCGCCTTCTTTTTGCGGAAGTGGGCGCGACACCCGAGACCGATTTTTATCTTCGTCTGGAGTACGACGGGGCGATCTCCACCAACGGATCGAATCGAGGTGGAAGCATGGAAACGTTCGCCGCACTTTGCGCGACGGCGCATTCTACAAAGATGATGGAATCTTTTCTTCGTGAAACGCACCGGCCTCAGGCCAGCCTGGAGGAAGCGATCAGCGTGGCAGTTGATGCGTGGAGCGTCGGTCACATGACCCTGAAAGAGGACCCGAATCGCGAAATGCCTGATGCGGGCGCGATTGCGAAGTATCGTCAGGATCAGCTTGCGACCGTTGGTATTGAGGCCGCCATCCTCGAGCGGAATTCGCGCGTAGCGATGCGTTACCGGTCGCTTTCCGACGACGAAGTGCGCGCAGTCGTGCAGGTCTAACGAATATGGCGTCTAGCCGAAGCAGCGGCCGTCACCCAGCGGACACGATTCTGGCGTGGCTCGGTCTGGCTTTGATGGCCTTATGTTTTGCAATCGAGCAATGGAACGCGCGTTTTGATCGGCCGGTTTCCGCTTCCACGAAGTCGCAGCCGTTCGGAGTCGTCGTGATCGACCCCGGCCACGGCGGTCAGGATTCCGGCGCGACCGTTGCTGGCGTGGCCGAGAAAGATCTCACCCTCGATCTTGCGGAACGGGTCGACCGCCTTCTGGCGGAGGCAGGAGTGGCAACCGTGATGACCCGAATGGACGACAGCTATATTTCTTTGGCCGAGCGCGCGGCAATGACTAACCGCATTTCCGCGTGCATCATGGTGAGCCTGCATTTTAACGAAGGCAATAAACCGGTCTCAAACGGGATCGAAACCTATTACGCCGATCATCAGATCAGCCCGGGCGGTCCCATCTTTTCCTGGCTGCCATTTCTCGAACGCGCTTCGGGCCAAAAGCCGAACGTTGAGAGTCAGAATCTGGCTTCGTCCGTGCAGGATGCGCTGATCGCGCGGACCAGGGCCTTCAACCGAGGCACCAAAGCCGAACAGTTCTTCGTGATTGCGAATGTGCGTCACCCGGCTGTTTTGGTCGAAGGAGGCTTTCTTTCTAACAAGGATGATTCGCAAAAGCTGACCAATGCGGATTACCGGGAAAAAATGGCGGTCGCAATTAGCGAGGGAATTTTGCGCTACCGCGATGCCCTGCGCCAACGGCAGACAACCCTTGCGGTTTCCAATCTGGCTCCGGGCGAATAACGAATCGGTTCCCACGTCCAATGAGCAACTCAAAATGAAGAAACTCCTGATCATTTCTCTTTTTGCAGCCAGTCTGACGGTCGTGCAGGCGGACCAGAAGATCTCGGAAGTGCAGCAGAGTCTGAAGGATCAGGGTTATTTTTACGGCGACGTTAACGGCGAGAAGAACACGGAAACAAGCGATGCCGTGCGGCGATATCAGATTCGAAACGGTCTTTCGGTTACGGGCGATTTGGACGATCAAACCCTGGCCGCCATCCGAAAAACCGGAGCAGCCGAGGAGTCGGCCACAGTTGCGCCAGCGCCGGGTGTGGTGAGTACGGTTAAACCCGGTCCACCGGCCGAGAGTGTGCAAAATCGCGCGCCTGCCCCGGTTGAACCGGAGCAGCCCGCGGCCGCGCCGGCAATTCCGCAACCGCCGGATGGAGTTTACGAAGGGCGACCGGTTGTGGAACAGAACGACCTGTTCGCGCACACCCCTTACGAAACCTCGCCGCCAGCCGTACAGCGGAAGGTCGTCATGGATGCGCAGCGAACGCTGGCAGAGCGCGGTCTTTTCAAGTCTCCGGTGGACGGCGTCTTCAGCCCCAATCTGGAGTTTTCGCTTCGCGCCTATCAGGCGCGTGTCGGTTTGCGTCCGACGGGTCGTCTCGATCTGGAAACACTCGCGGCTCTCGAGCTGTTGCCGGGATCGCACAGACGTCCGGTTGTGCGACCAAGACTTGTTCCCTCGAACGAGCCTCCGGTCCGTGGCGAATGGATCCGCCCGTAGTTTAGGGCTTCGCTTGATCGAGCTTCACCGATTGCAATTCGGCGAAGATGCTTCCGACAAAAATCTGGGCTTCAATGCGAAGCGGAAGCCGATCGGCGTCGTCGGAAAGCCATATGGTTGCCTTGCGAAATTTTTTGTGCGGTTCGAGATCGAGTTCCTTTCCGATCTTGCTCAATTGCAGGTCCATTTTGATGGCCTGATAGGCGCCTGGGCGCAGTGAAATTTTTTCGTGACCCGTTACCGTGATGGTAGCGAGGTAGGGCGACGTCGTGGGATAAACGACCACGCGGTAGACATCATGTTCCTGTAATGGCTGGCTGCGGAGATAAAACATGGCCGCGCTGAGGCTGAGAAGGCGCGGGAACGTGAAATCCTTTGTCGTGGTCGGGTTGTTGCCGTCGGTGCGTGAGCGGGTCACGCCCGAGCTTCCAAAAGTGAGATGTGTTCCCACCCTTTTTGAGCGGAAGACTTCATCCTGATTTGTTTCGATCGGCATCAGGGTATGGGCGTTATCGAGCGCCTTGAAGGTGACATCGTATCGCCAGAGGGCGCGGACCAGACCGACGGTGCGCCCGGCTGCATCGATCTGAAATTGATCCGGTGAGACGCGGTTGAAATGGGCTTCTCCGGTGGCAGCGGTCAGGCCCGACCAGCCAATTTTATAAATCGCGCGCAGTGGTCGTGGGTCGGAAAAATTCCCGGGAGGGTTCCTGGTCAGGCTGCTGACCCACGGCGGAGCTGCGGCCATCGACACAGAACCGATCGCGAGAAAGACAAGAGCGCGCCAGAGGTTCATGGCCAGTTCGTTTCTCCTACTGGTATTTGCGGCTTGGGGCAAACGCGCGCGCGACCGGTACAAAAAAAACACACGCGAGATATGCGCTCGCGTGTGTTTCAAATTGAAACGACTTGTTAGGTCAGGGCCGGGTTGCTTTCGCAGGAGAGGCAGAACCGGTCGCAGTCGCAGGCTTATCAGTGACGGTCGAACTGACGCGGCCGGGCCTGTTCAATTCGGCAACGACATCGGTTGTGAAATCGACGTTATCCCGCGAGAAGAGCAGCAGAGGAACGCCGTTCAAGCTCATGCCCGACTTGTCGAAGACGAGGTCGAGGCTCTGGGATTTCACGCGCGCATTAACCACGTCGGTGATCTCTTTCACGATTCCTTCACGCATGCGAAGGGCCTGCTCCTGGAGCTGACGTTCGCGCGTTTGACGGAAGTCGTTAATCTCGCGCTCCATGTTCTTGATGTTGGTGATCTTGTCATCACGCTCCTTGGCCTTGGCGCTTTTCGCTTCGGCGCTGAGAGCATTGGAGTCGAGCTGCTTGTTGAGATTGTTGATCTCGTCGAGCGCCTTCTTGTAGGCGTCAGCGCGCTCGTCGTATTCTTTCTTGGCCGCGTTTTTTGCCTCGTTAATCTTGGCTTCGGCGTCCTTGGTTTTGTTGTATTCCTTGAAGGCACGGCTCATATCGACCGTTCCCACTTTGAGTGAGCCCTGAGCAAAGCCGGCCGCCGGAAGGGCGAGGATCGCACCGAGCGCGATTGTTAGGATGTGTTTCATAAGACAGTTAGGCAGTTGTTTTGTGTGACCCCTTTAGACCCGATTGTTCATCATTTGTTCAAAATTGATACCCGACATTGAAGTTGAAGTGCCCCGTGCCGCTACGACCATCCTTTTGGATGGGAATACCGTAGTCGATCCGGAGCGGCCCAACCGGCAGGTCCAAACGAATACCGACGCCGACGTCGGATGCAACATGATCTGTGTTGAAATCATAGGCGTCCGCGTTAACGAACCCGGTATCGTAAAAGAGCGCGCCGCGCGCCTTTTCGATGATCGGAAAGGTCAGCTCAGCCGTTGCCCGAGCCATGGAATTGCCGCCCAACGGTTCACCCCCGGCGTCTCTCGGGCCGACGTCACGAAAGGCGAAACCGCGAAGGTTATTGGAACCGCCGAGATAGAGGCGATCAAAGATCGGCACATTCGAAACCGTGATCATCGAACCGGGAGGTGCTCCCACGGCTGTGTCCGGAACCTGCCGGGTCTCGGACCCCTTCCAGACATCCACCACGGCTGCTTCGCCGTTGAAAAGCAGAATCAGATCGCCCGGCAAATGAAAGTACTGGGAGGCTTCGGCATCCAGACCATAAACGTTAACGTCTCCACCGAGTGGACCGCCGGCGACGTACGGAGAAAGCGTGACGCGGGTACCTTTCCGGCTGAGAAGAGGACTGTCGCGATGGTCGTAGACAAGACTCGCCAGCACCTCGCTGTTGGTCGTCGTGCCCGCCTCGGCCTTGATCAAATCGCTCGCGGTCGAGGAAATATTATAGAGCTCAACATTCTCCAACCGATAGCCGAGGGTGGCGTACATGATGTTGAAGATCGGCTTCCGGAGTTCAAATGAGATGCCGTAATTTCGCTGGTCGTATTCCGAGCTGAGGTAATCGGCTTCGGTAAAAAAGGCCTGGCCACCGAGAGAAATTCGGCGATCGAGGAAATACGGTTCGGTCAGGGCCAGAATCAAATCTTTTCGCTGTGTGCCGATCTGCGCGCGGATGCGGAATTTCTGACCGCCACCCGTTAGGCCGGGCCAGTTGGTGATGTCGAAATTTCCCTGGGTCAATTCGGCGAAGACAACCAGCTGATCGACCGTGCTGAAGCCGCCACCGAAACTGAGCGAGCCGGTGCGTTTCTCTTCCACCTGAATGGTCAGATCTTTGCGTCCGGGCACTCCGGTATCTTCCGGAAACGTTTCAACCTTTGCGAAATACCCGAGGTTATCGAGGCGCCTTTTCGAGAGATCGACCCGGACGGTGTTAAAGACATCGCCGGGAGCGACCAGAACTTCGCGGCGAATTACCTTATCCTTGGTGCGGGTGTTGCCGATAATGTTGATGCGTTCCACGAACGCGCGGTCGCCTTCTTCAATCTTGTAGTGAACATCGATCACGCCGGGCGCGGCGGGCGCTCCTTCGGGCAGAACGACGAGGTCGACGTAGCCGCCGATTCCGTAGGCATCCGCGATGGCCTTGGCGTCATCATGAAGTCCTTTGGGCGAATAGACCTTGCCCTCTTTCATCTTGATGACCGCGCGGAGCTTATCCTCGCTCGTTAGTTTGTAACCGGTGAAGGTGACTTTGCCGGTGTGATACATCGGGCCTTCCGAGATGGCGATCTTGATCACGATGGGGCCGTTCTGGCGCTCCTCGCGGAGGTCCTTCACATCGACATCGAGATAGCCTTTGTTCTGGTAGAAGTCCTTGACGCTATCGAGGTCCTGCTGCAACTGCACTTCGTCGAGCCGGCCGGATTTATCGACGAAAGAGATCAGCGTCTTTCCCTTGGTCTTCATCTGCTTGCGCAAAACCGTCGCGCTGAAATGCCGGTTGCCTTCGAAAACAATCGAGCGGACGGCGCCCTTGATTCCTTCGCTGATGGTGACAACAACACGCGCGGTTCCGCGACTTTCCTCGAGCGGATCGACGCGACATTGGACGGCGACGTCGTTAAAGCCGCGCGCCTTGTAGGTTTCCAGAATCTTCTGCCGACCCTTTTCTAATTCCTCTTCGTTGACTGGCGTGTTGATTTTAATCCCGAGATCTTTTCGCACGCGTTTCGGAGCGATTTTCTGCGCTCCATCAACTTCGATTTCGCGCACGACCATTCTTGTCTGAATGGCGACGATGACTTTGACGCCATCGGACACCGGTTGTGCAAAAATTCGGACGTTTCGGACATTGCCGGTGGAGTAAAGATTGCGGATGTCCTGCTCCACGACGGCATCGGAATATGGCTGCCCCACAGCCGTCCGCATTTGCGCCAGAATGCGTTCCTTGCTCACGGTGGCCGGGCCGGTGTATTCGACGTCGACCGACCTGATGGTAGGAGGCCCCTGCTGGGCCAGGACCGTTCCTGAGACCGCGAAAATCATCGCCAGCACGAGGGCCCAGGCTGCATGGCGGATCGGCGCGGAAAAGTGGGTCATAAACAGGGATTAGAGATGGCGAATCCCGCGGGGAGAGACCACGCGGGACAGGCGGCTATATGGGGAATAAGAGGACAATCGTCAAGAAGGATTTTCCGAACCGACCGGAGTTTGTAGACAACTCGACCCGCGATTTAGTTCAGAAGTTTATACCAATTGTCGCGGCGGCGCGGCTGATAGCCAGCGTCTCGAATGAGCGATTCGATTTGCTCGGCGTTTAATCGGAAGGTGGTTCCGGCGGAGCTGACGACGTTCTCTTCCATCATGACGGATCCAAAATCGTTGGCGCCATAATTCAAGGCCACCTGGCCGATACCGGGCCCCTGTGTGACCCACGAGCTTTGGATATTTTCGACGTTGTCGAGGAAGATGCGGGCCAGTGCCTGGGTGCGAAGGTATTCGGCCACACCGGCGGGCTGGCCAATTTTCAGGACCGTGTGCTGCGGTTGAAAGGTCCAGCAGATAAATGCGGTGAACCCGCCCGTCCGATCCTGCTGGGTTCGAATGCGATCAAGGTGCTCGATCCGGTCCGACATAGTCTCGACATGACCGAACATCATGGTCGCGCTCGAGCGCAGGCCAAGTTCGTGCGCCACCTGCATGACTTCCAGCCAGGCGTCTGAGGAACACTTTAACGGCGCGATCTTGTTCCTCACTCGATCGACCAGAATCTCTCCGCCACCGCCCGGGATGGATCCGAGGCCGGCCTGTTTGAATTGCGCGATCACTTCGCGCAGCGGCATGCCAAAGGTCTCTGCGAAATGCTGAAACTCTGGCGGGCTGAATCCGTGAATGTTGATCTGCGGATATTTGCTCCGGATATGGTGGAGCAGATCCAGATACCATTGAAACGAAAGCTTCGGATGATGCCCCCCCTGCATCAGGATCTGCACACCGCCGACGGCGGAGAGCTCGTCCAGTTTTTCATCAATCTGCTCGAAGGACAAAACGTAGTGATCGGAATCTTTTTCCGTCCGATAAAACGCGCAGAATTTGCAGTAGACGTTGCAGACGTTGGTGTAGTTGATGTTACGATCGACGATGTAGGTAACGATCTCACGTCCGTGGCCATCATAGGCTGCCGCTTTCGCCTGATTCCGCCGTGCGGTCGCAAGAACGCCGAGCTCCTCCAGCGGAAAGAGCGAGAGCAGGCGCGCGTCTTCAACTGAAATGCGCTCGCCCGAGAGGACCTTTTCACCGAGGGCCTCGCCGTTGAGAGATACCATGCGAAAACCCTAACCCAACCCTCGCGATCTTTCGAGTTGGATCGGAAATCGTCGCCTGGCCCGAGAATCCCGGCGGCTTACGTCAGGGAGATCGCCTGGAAAGAGCTGACGACGTCGTCGGGCCCTTTCTCGGTGAAGAAGCTTTCGTAATAGCCCGGCCCGAGATCCCAGTGATCGCCCTTGTAATATTCGTCGCGATAAAATCTCCAGACGCCGCTGACCACAATCAGCGAGCTGATTCGGTCGTTCCAGAAATCGCCGATGAAATGGAAGCTCAGGTTTGTCCGTGCGTAGGCTCCGCCGAAGCCGATGTGATCGTAAATGACCAGTTCGGGCAGCCGGGTAATGTCGCTGTTAGGCGCATCCTTGGAAGCAGCGTGCGGATGATAACCGAGGTTCCCAAGTTTCCACTTGGTATCGATGATGCAGCCGTTAGTCGGGGAGAGATCTGTTTTCGGTATTTGTCTCATAAGCGCGCGAAGATTTCCCGTAATTTGAACAGAGGTCGTTCAGCCTGTCGAGTCCCGAAACCGGTGCCACGGTCCAGGCGCCAAATTCCAAGTGCCCGACGCCCATGAACGCCCAACAATGCTCCGTCTCTCGGCATGTCATCCTCAGGAACGGGGCGCCTCAGGATCTCTCATCCGGAGCGTGGTTTACGCAAGTCACGCTCTTGCGTCATCCTGAGGTCCTTCACCGTCTTCGCAGTTTCGGATGAAACAGGGGAGGTGCGGGGTCGTTAGCACACGGTGGGCATCGTCCAAAACGATTCGCTCTTATTATATAAGATGTTCGCGCTGATCGGAGCGTAGCCGAATCGTTTTCGTCTGGAGATTGTGGACCGTGCGCACGAAACGCACCGTCTTGCTCTTGGCGCGCATGAGAATGGAGTGAGTCACTGCGTGCCCCGCACCTTTTGTTCGCACCCCTCGTAGAAGCGCGCTGTCGCTGATGCCGGTGGCGCAAAAGATAATATTTTTCCCGTTGGCCAGATCGTCTGCGGTGTATACGCGGTCGAGCTCTTTTTCCCAACCGGCGTCGATGAGGTTCTGGCGCTCGTTCTGGTCGCGCGGCCACATCTTGCATTGCATGTCGCCCCCGAGGCATTTGACGCCAGCCGCCGCGAGCACCGCCTCGGGCGATCCGCCGATGCCCATGTAAAGATCCACATCGGTCTCCGGTAATGCCGGCGCCATGGCGGCGGCGATATCGCCATCACCGATCAACCGCAGGGAAGCCCCGACACTGCGGATTTCAGAAACGATCTCCTTGTGACGCGGACGATCCAGCATCATGACGACAATGTCCTGAACGCGCTTTTCGACCGCCCGCGCAACGATTGCGAGAGTTTCGGAGATGGGGCCGTCCACGCTCAAGGTGTCGCCGCGTTTCTGCATGTAGCTAACGACCCGAGGTCCGTAGGCGAGTTTCGACATGTAGAAAGACGGAATGTCGCGTAGTGCGACCTTGACGCCTGTCTCTGGACTCGCAGCCGCGATACAACTGATCGAGTTGGGCGCGCCTTTGGAAATGTTGGTCGTCCCATCAATCGGGTCGATCGCGATGTCGAACTGCGGCGAGCCCGGAAGCCACGTGCCGAGCTGTTCGCCTTTGAAGATTCCGGGCGCGTCGTCCTTGATCCCTTCGCCGATGACGACTTCACCGCAGATGTTCATCAGATCGAACATGCCGCGCATGGCATCGCAGGCGGCGGCATCGGCCTTTTCCTTCTCGCCCCGGCCGAGCCAGCGCAGCGAATTCAGCGCGGCCGCTTCGGTTGCCCGGACAAAATCGAACTCAATAATGCGTTCGATGTCGGGATAATTTTGTTTGGGCAGGCGCGGCATTCGGTTACGGCTAGCTCTTTTGGAACGTTACTAATGGCACAGTCCGAAAAATCCAGCCAGAGTTTCCGCGTTTGCTCAGGCAATCCATTGCCTAACGGCTGCTCAAATGTTCGGTGGCTCGGGCACTCCCGGTGGAACCACGCCGGGCATCGTTTCGGGCTCGGCTGACGGGCCCGTCGGGGAAACCGTTCTGGAATCGGCCACTTTGAGACGTGTCGACATAGTGGCGGCGGCGCAGAGAAGAAGAGCGGCCAGGAAAAATGGCGCGCCCGGGACAGGAGTTCCGTGTTTTGGATCGATGAACCAGCGAAATGTCTGCAGGAAAATTACCGGCCCGATGATGAAAGTGATCGAACGCATGCTTTGGATCGCGCCCTGCAGCTCGCCCTGCTCCTTTTCGGTCACACGACGGGTCATGATTGATTGCGCGGCGGGCATGGAAATATTCCAAAGCGAAATGATGGGGATCGATCCAAATAACCACGCACCGGTTCTGGCGAGGCCGGCCACGAGCATTCCGCAGGCGCCGAAATACTGTCCGGTATAGAGCGTTTTCTTTTCGCCGAATCGTTTGACCATCGGTCCGGTCAAGGTTCCGGAAATGATGGCGGTCACAATGCCCACGACCATGAGCGAGAGGCCGTTGGTCAATTGGTTCCAGTTGTAACGGTAGATGCTGTAAAGCACCCAGACGCTGAAAGTGTTGTGCGCGGTGTAGGCGAGAAATTGGATGGTGGTCAGACGCCAGAGCTCATGATGTGAGCGGAGCAACTTGAGTGAACCGAGAGGGTTGGCTCGGCGCAGGGCGAAGGCCTGCCGCTTCTCCTTCGCCAGCGATTCGGGTACGAAAAAATATCCCCACAACCAATTCGCCAGGCTGAGACCGCCAGCGACCCAAAAAGCCAGGCGCGGATTGATATTGCTCAGCAATCCTCCGATGGCCGGGCCGAAGGCGAAGCCGATTCCAAAGGCAATTCCAATCATGCCGAAAGCCGCCGCGCGTTTCTCCCGCGGCGTCACGTCGGCGATGTATGCCATAGCCGTCGGAATGCTCGAGGTGGTAATTCCGGAAATGATGCGTCCAAGAAAAAGCCACCCAATGGTCGGCGCCATCGCCATGACGATGTAATCGAGGCCGAGGCCGAGGTTGGACAGAAGAATGACCGGCCGTCGTCCCACGCGGTCGGAGAGAACCCCGAGAAGCGGCGAACAAACAAACTGCATCCCGGCGAAGACAAGCGAAAACCAAGTGCTCCAGTCGGCGGCGTCGGTCATCTTTCCACCGACAAAGCTCAGGATCAGATTTGGGAGCACCGGGATGATCAGGCCCATGGCCAGGATATCGAGCGTGACCGTGACGAGAATGAAGATGATCGCTGCCTTGCGCGATTTCACGATGGCAAGAATGAAGCCTGATCACGGTAATCGCAACGCCAGAAAGGTTCTGCGCGTCTGCGGATTCGCGGGCGCCAGGCACGTTGCCTTTTTGTTACCAGGTCGTAGTTTTTGCGGATGGTAAAGGGGTTCCTGGGTTCGGTGCAGCGGTGGAAGTCTTATCTCACTCCCGGGTTATCGGCAGTCATCGTCTTCTTTGCGATCGCGCTGACGGACTCAGGGCTGGCGCAGGCCGTTCCCGGTTTGGCCATGACCAGGGTCGCTTCGAGTTTGCCGCAGCCCCTGCTCGCCCTCGCGCCGCCGGGTGATTTCGGCCGGCTCTTCATCGTCTGCCAGACCGGGCAGGTCTACCTTCTTAAACTCGATACCGGCCTGGTGAACGCGACGCCCTTTTTGAATATCCAAAGTCGGCTGACCAGCACCAATGGTGAGCAAGGCTTGTTAGGCATGGCTTTCGATCCGAATTACGCCACCAATGGCAAGTTCTACCTGGATTTCGTCGTCCCTGGCGGTGTCTGGAATATGGGAACGACGCATGTTTCGCAGTTTCAAGTCTCGGCTAACCCAGACGTGGCCGATATGACTAACGAAAAAATTCTGCTGACCTTCGATCACCCGGAGAGCAATCACAATGGCGGCTGGATTGCGTTCAGTCCCCGGCCTAATGACGACCATAACCTTTACATTGCCACCGGCGACGGCGGCAGCTCCAACGATAGCGATGGCGGCGTCGGGCACATCGAGCCCGGTGGAAACGCGCAGAATCTGACGACCGTGCTAGGAAAGATCCTCCGAATTCACCTTGATCCAATTGCCGGCACGACCTCGATACCGGCAACCAATCCATTTGCCGGCATCGGTGGCGATCGCGGCGAGATTTTTTGTTTCGGATTGCGCAATCCCTACCGGGACAGTTTTGATCGCGCGAATGGACGCATGTTCATCGGCGATGTTGGTCAGAACACGCGCGAGGAAATTGACGTGCAGCAGGCGAGCAATCCCAGTGGCGGGGAAAACTACGAGTGGCGCCTGCGTGAGGGCAGCATCGCCACGCCGAGCGGCAACGTGGGCGGTAACCGTCCCCCGGGAGGCATCGACCCGATTCTGGATTACGACCGCACTGTCGGTGGCACGATCATTGGTGGCTTCGTTTATCGCGGCCGGCAGATTCCACCTCTGGTGAACACATACGTTTTTGGCGATTATCTGGCGGCCAAGATTTTCACGCTCAACTACAACGGCGCGGTGGCGACGAATTTCCAGACGATCACGCCCGAGCTGAATACAAACACCAGTGGTGGATTCTCGCCCGGCACTCTGAGTTCGTTCGGGGAAGATGCCAATGGTGAAATCTACACAACGAATCTTGGGAGCGTTCCGCCAAGTAATCCGCCTAACGGAAGTGTTTACCGGCTTGTCCCGGTGACAGCGAATGTCGCGATCGACGCTGTCAGCCGGGATCCCTCGACCCAGCATATTTTGGTGCACGGTAACGGCGTCCCCTTCAAGGTGCACAAGGTCAAGGCGGCGAGCGATCTCTCGCAGCAGTTTGTCCAGATCGATACCGTGACCGCAGCCGGCGACGGCAGCTTTCAGTACCAAGATGCTACTCCGGGCACGATGCGTTTCTACCAGATCACGTATCCCTGACCGCAGCAGGATTCCCGAACCTGTTTCGGGATGACAGGCGCAGGGCGAGGAGGGATATGTTGTTACGTTAGCCTTGTGATTGCTCTCTCCTACCGCTCACCTAAAACCGAAGTTCGTCCCAGCCCAATTCACGGGAAAGGTTTGTTCGCCAACGCTCCGATCGCGAAAGACGAAATCGTCGCAATCAAAGGCGGTCACATCGTCACCCGGGCGCAGTGGCAGGAAATATCGAAAACACTCGGACCCGCGGAGATCCAGATCGATGATGATTTGTTTATTGCGCCGGTCACTCCGGAAGAGCGCGAAGCCTCGATGCTTTACTCAAATCATTGCTGCGAGGCGAATCTCGGAATGAGGGGCGAGATTAGCTTTGTCGCGATGCGCGACATCGCGTCGGGCGAAGAACTCACGCACGATTGGGCGACGACGGACAACGACGATTACTCGGTTGAATGCAAGTGCGGCGCGAGCAAATGTCGCGGAACGCTGACAGGCAGGGATTGGCAGCGCCCGGAGATCCAGCAACGCTACCGCGGATACTTCTCGACCTATCTCGCTAAAAAAATCGGCTTGCCCGCTTAGCCCGATCGCTGAACTTCCCGGTCTTTGCGCGAATGAAATCTTTCTTCCTGGCGGTTACGTCTCTCATCCTCCTCGCGGTCGCGGCAGGGGCTGCGCCCCGTCCCATTCATCCGGTGGCGAAGACCGTTGCGGTCGAGAAATACTTTGAAGGCAAAGGTCGTGTCCTTCTGTTTCAAGGACAGCCCTGTTCGCCTCAGATCATGTTTGATCTGCGGCAGTCATTTCCCAAAAGCACTATCCGTCTGGCCGCGCCAATTCGTGAGTCGCGGCAGTTAACCGATGCGGCCCGTCACCGCCGAACGGTGCATATTGCGGGTGTTTGGCGACGAGGCCGCGACAAGCTCTGCCGTTTCGTCGACGTGACCAAGGTCATCGCCGACTAACGATTCTGCAGCGGCGTGTACCTACGCCGTGCTCTTTCGCAAAAGTACGGCGGTCATAGACCGCCGCAGTGCCGTCTAGTAACGATAATGGTCTGATTTGAACGGCCCCTCAACCGGAACGCCGAGATACTCGGCCTGGTCCTTCGTCAGTTTGGTCAGTTTGACGCCGATCTTTTCGAGATGCAGGCGCGCAACTTCTTCGTCGAGCTTCTTCGAGAGAACGTAGACGCCCGGTTTGTAGGAGTCGCGGTTCTTCCAGAGATCGAGCTGAGCCAGAACCTGGTTTGAAAACGAGTTCGACATGACAAAGCTCGGGTGACCGGTGGCGTTGCCGAGATTGAGCAGGCGGCCTTCGCTCAGGAGGAAAATTTCGTGTCCATCCGCGAAGGTGTACTTGTCTACCTGGGGTTTGATGTTGGTGCGTTTGACGCCGCTCGCCTCATTGAGCTTGTCGATCTGAATTTCGTTGTCGAAGTGGCCAATATTACCGACCACAGCCTGGTCCTTCATCCGCTCCATGTGCTCGAGCTTGATGATGTCGATGTTGCCCGTGGTGGTGATGTAAATATCGGCCCAGCCGAGGGTCTCTTCCAATGTGGTGACCTGGTAGCCTTCCATGGCCGCCTGGAGTGCGTTGATTGGATCGATCTCGGTAATGACCACGCGCGCGCCCTGTCCGCGAAGCGATTGCGCGCAGCCTTTGCCGACGTCGCCGTAACCGCAAACGACCGCGACTTTGCCGGCGATCATGACGTCGAGCGCGCGGTTGAGGCCGTCGACTAACGAATGGCGGCAGCCGTAAAGATTATCGAACTTCGATTTCGTGACCGAGTCGTTCACGTTGATCGCCGGAACGAGAAGCTTGTTCTCCTGGTGCATCTTGTAGAGACGATGCACGCCGGTGGTCGTTTCTTCGGAAACGCCGCGCCAATCCTTGATCATTTCATGCCAGTGATAGGGGTTGTCGCGCTGCACTTCGATGAGCAGGTCTTTGATGACCTGTTCTTCTTTGCTGGCCGACTTTGATTTCACCCAGTCGCTGCCCTCTTCGAGCTCGTAACCTTTGTGAATCAGCAAGGTGGCGTCGCCGCCATCATCCACGATCAACTGCGGTCCTTTTCCACCGGGGAATGAGAGCGCCTGGAAAGTGCACCACCAGTATTCTTCGAGGGTCTCGCCCTTCCACGCGAAAACCGGGACGCCGCTTTCGGCGATCGCGGCGGCGGCGTGATCCTGGGTGGAGAAAATGTTGCAGCTAGCCCAGCGAACATCAGCGCCGAGATCGGCCAGCGTTTCAATCAGGACGGCGGTCTGGATCGTCATGTGGAGCGAACCAGTGATGCGCACGCCCTTGAGCGGTTTCTCCTTGGCGTACTTCTCGCGGATAGCCATCAAACCGGGCATTTCCTTCTCCGCGATGGAGAGTTCTTTACGCCCAAATTCCGCTAACGAGATGTCAGCGACCTTGTAATCTTGTTTTGTTGTCGTTGTTGTAGTTGTCGTGCTCATAAATAGATTTCGTCCGCAGATTTCACAGATTCGCGCAGATTTTCAGATGGAGTGAAAACAAGGCGCTTGTACTCCAGACTGGAACTGCCAAAATTAATCAACAGGCCACGCGTTAACCCGGTCGCCTTCAGTTCGTTAATGACCTGCGCTTCATCTGCCCGGGTCAGCGCGGAGATGGCCTTCGTTTCTACGACGATGGATTCGAAGCAAACGAAATCGGCCCGATAGGAGCACGCCAGTAATTTGCTCTTATAACGGATCGGCAGGGCAACCTCCGCCTTAAATGGAATCGTGCGGTCTTGAAACTCCATCGCCAACGCGGTCTGATAGACCAATTCAAGGAAGCCACGACCTAACTGGCGGTGTACTTCCATGGCCGCGCCGATGATCGAATGGGTCTCAGGATCCTTTTGCATTTCTTAATCTGCGTGAATCTGCGAAATCTGCGGACTAACGGGCCGCCGCTTTGAGCTCGGCGGCCTTGTCGGTTTTCTCCCAGGTGATGTCCGGATCGTCGATCTTGCCGAAGTGTCCGTAATTGGTTGTCTTCGAGTAAATCGGGCGCAGCAAATCGAGCTGCTCAACGATGTCGGCCGGCTTGAAGCTGAAAACCGATTTAACCGCCCGTTCGATGGCTTCTTCCGCCACCGTGGCTGTCATAAAGGTATTAATATGAACGCTCACCGGCTGAGGATGACCGATGGCATAGGCGAATTGCACTTCGCAACGCGTGGCCAGGCCGGCCGCGACCACATTTTTCGCGACCCAGCGACCCATGTAGGCAGCGCTCCGGTCAACCTTGCTTGGATCCTTGCCGGAAAACGCGCCGCCCCCGTGGCGCCCCATGCCGCCGTAGCTGTCGACGATAATCTTGCGACCCGTTAGGCCGGTATCGCCCTGCGGTCCCCCAACCACGAAACGCCCTGTTGGGTTGATGAGAAATTCTGTCGTGCTGTTTAGCATGTCGGCCGGCAGGACTTTGCGGATCACTTCCTCGATGCAGAAATCCTTGATCTCCTTGTGCTTCACATCGGCGGAGTGTTGAGTCGATATGACGACATTCGAGATGGCCACGGGCTTGTCGTTTTCGTAAACCACCGACACCTGAGACTTGGCGTCGGGCCGGAGCCAGCCGCATCGGCCGCTCTTGCGAATGCGGGTCAGTTCGCGCCCCAAACGATGCGCGAACATAATCGGCGCCGGCATCAGTTCCTTTGTTTCGTCGCAGGCAAAACCAAACATTAATCCCTGGTCGCCCGCGCCCTGTTCGGCGTGGCCTTTGCCTTCGGCTTCCGCTTGATCGACGCCTTGTGAGATGTCGGCCGACTGGTCGGTGATGATATTTGTCAGGAAAACTTTGTTGGCGTGAAAAACATCGTCCTCGTGAACGTAGCCGATCTCGGTGATGGCATCGCGCACGATCTTGTCGATGTTGAGAACGGAAGTGAGCGACTTGCTCTCTTTCTTCAGTTTCGGAATCGTGATTTCGCCGCCGACGATCACCAGGTTGCTCTTGGCGTAGGTTTCGCAGGCGACGCGGCTATTTTTATCCTGCTCCAGGCAGGCATCGAGAATGGCGTCGGAGATAGTGTCGCAAACTTTGTCGGGGTGACCTTCACCGACCGACTCCGAAGAAAAGATAAAACGTCGAGGCATTGAAAAAGACTCAGTGTTTAAGGGTTCAGGATTCCGTCTGCAGGGGGTTCAAATCCCATTGAGAAGCTGAACCGTGCTGACGGCATCCCGACCTGTCATATTGACGGATCAGGATATGTCGATATATCGTAGAAGGTGGGAATCGCGTCAACCGTTAATTTGCTCCGCATGGTGGCCGATCCCACCCGCTTGCGCCTCCTCCTTTTGCTCGATCAGGAGGAAGTCTCCGTGGCCGAGCTCCAGGATATTCTCGGCATGGGCCAATCCCGTATCTCCACCCACCTGGCCCAGCTGAAACGAGCCGGCCTCGTGATGGCGCGGCGTTCGGGCAAGAACGTTTATTACGGCGCGCCGAAAGGCCCGGCCCAGAATGGTTCCGGCAGTCGTGTGCGCGAGATCGTTCGCGGACTCGGTCGCGATTTGCCCGAAACGGCCAAGGATCGCACCGCTCTCGAGCTCGTTTTGCGAAAACGACAGGACCAGGCACGGGAATATTTCGATCAGCTCGCCGGGCGTTTTGGACGGGACTACGTGCCGGGCCGTTCGTGGCAGGCGCTGGCCAACGTTCTGATCGCCCTTGTCCCTCCAATGACGGTGGCGGATCTCGGCGCTGGTGAAGGCACGCTTTCACAACTGCTCGCGCGCACCGCTCGCAAAGTGATCGCGATCGATAATTCCGAGAAGATGGTCGAGTTCGGGTCGAGCCTGGCCCGAAAACATGGATTCGATAATCTGGAATACCGGCTCGGCGACATTCAGGATCCGCCGATTAAAAAGGCGAGCATCGATCTGGCGATCTTTAGCCAGGCGCTGCATCACGCGAATCGTCCGGAACGAGCGATCGCGAGTGCGCACAGCATTCTAAAGAAGGGTGGCCGCATCGTGATTCTCGATTTGCTGAGCCACCAATTCGATAAGGCGCGCGAGCTTTATCTCGATCAATGGCTCGGTTTCAGCGAGGTCCAGTTGCACGACCTGCTCGAGGACGCTGGGTTCACGCATATTGATGTGCGGGTGGTCTCGCGCGAAAAGCAAAGCCCGCATTTTCAAACGGTCTTTGCGACCGGCGTGAAGTAGGCGCGATCGGCTCGATTCTTCCTCGGTTTTTCCGCTGCCGGGTGTTTAACTGCCTAACTATGATTCTTTTTCGTCTTTTCGCAGTCGGTTCATCTCTTATTCCCGCGATCGCCGCAGCCGCCGCTGATTCGCCCGCTTTAACGATCTACAATCAAAACTTCGCCGTCGTCCGGGACACTTTGCCGGTCGATCTGAAAGCGGGCGTGAACGAGATCAAATTCAATGACACCACCGCGCATTTGGAAACCGATTCGGTGATCCTGCGCGATCCAACGGGAAAGGTAGCGCTGCAGGTGCTCGAGCAAAATTACCGGAACGACCCCATTTCCCAGGAACGGTTGCTCTCCCTTTACGAAGGCAAGACGATCGACTTTGAAACCGATCTCGGCTGGGGCCAAAAGAAAATCGTCACCGGGAAGATCATCCGAAGCGGCTACGTTCCCCCTTCACAGCAGGCCATGCAGCGCTATGGACAGCCTTATTACCAGTCGCAGATGACGATGGCCACAACCACGCAGCAACCCATCATCGAGGTCGACGGGAAACTGCAATTTTCACTGCCGGGCAGGCCGATTTTCCCTGCGTTGGCCGATGACACCATTCTCAAACCGCAAATCGCCTGGAAACTAAACAGTGATAAAGCGGCGAAGTTGGATGCGGAACTCGCGTATGTCACCGGAGGAATGAGTTGGGAGGCGGACTACAACATCGTCGCGCCTGAAGACAGCGACAAACTGGAGGTCGTTGGCTGGGTGACAATGGATAACCAGAGCGGCAAGACATTCGAGAACGCGAAGATCAAACTCATGGCCGGGGACGTCAGTAAAATCCAACGCGGCAGAGGCGATTATGGCTACTTGGGGAACGAAGAATTAGCCGTGACCGCGAGTGCTGCGGCGCCGGCGGTGACGGAAAAAGCTTTCGAGGACTATCATCTTTACACGCTGCCGCGGCCGGCCACGCTGCATGATCGCGAGAGCAAACAGGTCGAGTTCATCCGCGCGAGTAACGTGCAGTCGCAAAAGGTTTACGTTTATGACGGATTGAAGATCGACTGGAATCGCTACCGCGGTTACGGCATGGAGAATCTGCGTAATAACCAGGAGCTGGGCGCGGAGATGGACACCAAGGTGGCCATCATGCGCGAGTTCAAGAACTCAGAGGCGAATCATCTGGGCATGCCTTTGCCGAAAGGAAAGGTTCGTTTCTATAAGCAGGACAAGGATAAACAGCTCGAGTTCACCGGTGAGAACACCATTGATCACACGCCCCGGGACGAAACCGTTCGGATCTATACGGGAAACGCCTTTGATCTCGCCGGCGAACGTCGCCGCATTTTCTTCAAGTCTGATTCGCACGATCATTGGATCGATGAAGGCTTCGAAATCAAACTGCGCAATCATACGAAAGAACAGGCCGAGATCCGCGTCGTAGAACATATGTTTCGTTGGTCCACCTGGGACATCACCGAGAAGTCCGATACCTTTTTGAAAACGAACGCGCAGACGATGGAATTTCGCGTGCAGGTCAAACCGGACGAAGAAAAGACGATTCATTACACGGTGCACTACTCGTGGTGAGCCTGCCGGCGGCAGTCTCAACCAAGGTGCAGGTTTTCGTGATTCATTTTCGATCGACCCGGATGTCGCACAAATTTCTATTCGCTCTCGCGGGGATTCTTTTCGCGGCCGCCTCCGGCTTTGGTCAATGGACTGAAAAATCATCCACTGCCGAAAGCTCGACTTCACCAACTCTGGTCCATCGGCGCATCGAGGTTGAGAGTTCTTCCGGTGACAGCGCCCAGCTGGATTTCGCGCTGGTCAACGCGGGCAAGCCCGATCTTTCCCTGCGGCTGATTGATAATCCGGGCGGATCGCTCGAGCTGGCTGAAGCGATGAGTCGGAATGAGTGCCTCGCCGGAGTGAACGGGGGCTATTTCGATCCGGATTTTCTTCCCATGGGATTACGCATTGCCGGTGGTAAAGTCGTTAGGCCGATGCGGCGCGCGCGACTATTGACCGGAATCCTCGCGTCCGGACCGGGCTCTGCCAGGATACTGCGGATTAACGAATACTCGCCCCGCGCCAAGATTGACGTCGCCGTCCAGTGCGGCCCGCTTCTCGTCGATGCCGGCCATCCGGTAAAAGGTCTCGAACAGACGCGGCTGGCGCGACGGACCTTTGCCGTGGTTGGAAGCCGAATGTTTGGGGTGGGGGTGTCGTCGGATATCACTCTGGCGGATGCGGCCGCGATCCTCGCAACCATTCGCCTTGGCGAAAATGGGAAGGTCGTCCGCGCTATGAATCTCGACGGCGGATCGTCGACCGCTTTCTGGTTCAAGCGCGCCAACGGGACGGTCATTTCGCAGTCGGAGTTGAAGACCGTACGCGACTTCGTTGGCATCGCGGTTCATTAGACCGGGGGAGTTGCGGACGAGACAAGCTCGTCCCTCCAGAGCGCGTCTATGGTTCTGATATCAATCGTAGGGAACTGATTCGTTCGCTTTTCAAGCCAAAATTCGTGGGTTGGCGGCAAAGAGCGCCGCTCTACATTGCGTGATGCGTTCTTTTGGGTCCTTCCGATCAAATGAGGAAACGTTTTACGGGGAAGTCATCGGCGAAACGGTCCACCGGCTGAAGCAGCCGTATTGGTTAGGCACTGACAAAACTGGCCTAACGAAAGCGCTGGCTGATCTGACGTTGCTTCCTCCGGTGGCGCCGTCCAAGGTGATTGCGGTGGGGCTTAATTACGCCGAGCACATCGCCGAAATGAAACGCACGCCTCTCGGCACGCCCTTGATCTGGTTCAAGGCTCCCAGCTCTCTCCTGGCGCACAACGGCATTGTTAGGATCGCTTATCCGGATCATCAGACCGATTTCGAAACTGAGCTGACCATCGTCATCGGGCGGAGCGGCCGCGATATTCCGGAAGACCGCGCGCACGAACACATCTTCGGATACACCCTTGGACTCGATATCAGCGATCGCGATCTCCAGAAAACGGAAAAGCAGTTTTCGCGTTGCAAATCCTTCGACACCTATACCCCCATTGGTCCTTTTGTTTATTCCGATGTCGATGTCGGGGACGTTCCAATCGAGCTGCGGCAGAATGGAATTGTGCGCCAACGAGCGCGCACATCGCAGATGATTTATTCCGTCTCGCAGATCGTTGCTTTCGCCAGCCAAGTCGCTCACGCTTCTGGCAGGGGACATCATTATGACCGGCACACCGTCAGGCGTTGGGCCGATCGCCTCAGGTGACACCTTGGAGGCGCGCATTTCCGATTGGCCGGTTCTAAGTCTGCGGGTTGAGAATCGTTCATAGCATGTCGCGGCCGTCTCCGGGCCGCTGCATTTTCCTGATTTCCCTGTGGTCCGGGGGGGTCCAGAGCGTCGCTATCGTACCGATCAAGCTTTCTGGAATTGTCTTGGCTTCGCCTACATCCCACTAGCCCAGATCGTTCGAATTAGTGTACACATAGCTCCGCTCCACGGGGTTTACTTAATGAAAGGGAAAATTTTAGCTGGACTCTGTCCAAATCTGTCTGGGATAAATATGGGTCCAAGCTAATAGGCTCTTATCTGAAACAAATGGCCGCACTTATGAAAACACTGATCACTCTCTGCCTTACCATGTTTGCTCTCGGCGCCTTCGCACAGAATCGCCCGGGAAACCAGCCGCCCCCTCCGCCGCCGAACACAGCGATCACTCCTGCGAACCCTGCGCCCGCGAATGCGGCCGCTCCAGCCAATCCGGCGCCGGGCGCACCGCTCACCAATCCGGCACCCGGCGCTGCCGTTAATCCAGCACCTGGCGCCGCCGTTAATCCGGCTCCTGGCGTCACGAACCCGCCACCGGGAAGCACAATGCCTGGCGCACCCGGAACTGCACCGGGAGCTTCTGTTGCCCCCGGCGCCAGCGTGACCGCGACTTTGAGCGGCAGCCTGACACCGGCTCCTTCCGCTTCTGCCAGTCCCGCGGGAACGCCGGCTGGCCCGGCACTGACAGGAAATTTCTTCATCGATAATTTCCGCAAGGGCGGCCCGATCATGTGGCCGATCCTGATCGTCTCGATCATCTGCCTTACGGTAGTCATCGAGCGTATCTTTTGGTGGTCCGGTCGCTGGTTCCGCCGCGATCCGAAGCGGATCGAGAAAGTCTTTACGGCTGTCGAAGTGGGCGACGTCGCCGAGGCTTCACGCCTCTCTCGCGACTCACGCGACCCGGTTCTGCGCATGATGTGGAACGGTTTGAATCATCAGCACGCATCGTTGCAGGGCGCTCTTCAGGTGGCCGCCGGCATCGAGATCAAGCGCGCCGGTCGCTTCCTCGTGGTCATGGATACCCTGGTCACGCTGGCGCCGTTGCTCGGTCTGTTGGGCACGATCACCGGTCTGATTCGGTCGTTCAGCTTCCTCGGCAACGAAGAGCTGGCCGTGACCGCGGTCACTGGTGGTATCGCGGAAGCGCTCATCGCGACAGCCTGCGGTCTCGGCATCGCTATCTTTGCGCTGATTCCGTTTAACTTTTTCACTTCCCGTGTGTCTAACCTGGAGTTCGAACTGCAGACGGCTGCGACGAACCTGGAGGTGATGTTGGAAGCGAATGCCAAGGCCAAGCGCGAAGCAGAGATGAGTCCAGCCCGCTAACCACGGGTTGCGACACGAAGGCATGAGCCTCGTCTAAGAACATGAAAATCGGGACGCCTATTCCGCACAAGAAAGCGCGAATCGAGATCATTCCCTTGATCGACATCATGTTCTTCCTGCTCGCCAGCTTCATGATGGTGAGCTTGAGCCAGGTGCATATGAAGGGCATCAAGGTCAATCTGCCCGTCGGCCAGAAGGGCGAGACCCAGGCGAAAAAGGACTACATCAGCGTGTCAGTCGATCAGTCCGGGAACCCTTACTTTGATAAGACCGAGATGAATTACGAAACGCTGACCACGCGTCTGAAAGCGGTGCACGATGAAAACCCGGAAGCGAAGGTTTTCGTGCGGGGCGACGCCGGCACGGTCCACGGAAATATTATCCGGGTGCTCGACATCCTGCGCTCGGTCGGCTTCTACAAGATTGCCTTCGAGATAAAGAGTGAAGCTGCCAAAGGTGTTCCGGCGCCTTCGGGAGGACCTTAGCCTAACGATATGGCAAAACCGATCCTTTACGCTCCGCCATCGAAAAAGCTCGTTTGGGGCGCGCTCGCTTGCACGGCCGTGATTTATGGCGGCGCCGTCCTCGCCGCGATCAAACACGAAGCCCCGCCACCCAATTTGGAGGATATCCCCACGGCCACGGTGGAAGCATCTCTCGACCAGCCAGAGGATCAGCCGACTCCGCCACCGGAAGATATTCCAATGCCGGAACCTCCGCCGATGCCGCAGGAGATTCCGGAATTCCACGAGGAAGCCACACCTCCGCCAAAGCAAACAAATCGTCCGAAGCCGACGGCGCCAATCAAGGCTCCGCAGACCGGTATTTCCAAGCCCGCCGGAACGATGTCAATTTCCGGGGCCAAGGCGCTCGCGACCTACGCGCCTAAACCTCCTTATCCGTATGAGGCGCGTTCGAGGCATCTCACCGGAAGCGGAGTCTGCGTGCTTACGATCGATGTTGGCAGCGGCTCGGTCAGCGATGCTTCAATGGCGCAAAGTATTGGGAATTCGATTCTCGATAACGCCGCTACGAGCACGTTCAGACAGTGGAAATTTAAACCGGGAACGGTAGCCAAGGTAAAAGTCCCGATCACCTTCACCATGACCGGCGCGTCGTATTAGCTATGCGTATTTCCTCTCCTCTTCCAAAGAAGCACGCCCGCATCGAGATCATCCCGTTGATCGATATCATGTTCTTTCTGCTGGCCAGTTTCATGATGGTGAGCCTGAGCCAGACCCACATGAAGGGCATTCGGGTAAACCTGCCGGCAGCCGTGGCGCCACCGCCGCAAACCAACATCAAAGACTCCGTCTCCATCAAGATTATGGAGGGCGACCAGATTTATTTCGATAACGTCCCCGTGAATCACGACGAGGTCATGCCGCGCCTCTTCAAGCTTCACGAAGAGAATCCCAATATTAAAGTTTCCATCAGTGCCTCGATGCTGGCTCTCCACGGTGATGTCATCGAGGTCCTGGACATGGTGCGCCGAGCCGATATCCAAAAGGTCGGTTACCAGATCCGAGCCGCGCACAATTAGGCTTGGCCGCCTTTTGTTTAAGACGGCTGCCGGGATGGCGACGCTACAATTTTAGGAACGCCTTCAAGGCTTCGACCGCTTTGGCGCGGTGGCTGATCCTGTTCTTCACTTCCGCTGACAACTCGGCAAAGGTCTGCTGAAAGTCCCTCGGAACGAAAATCGGGTCGTAGCCGAAGCCGCCCGCGCCCCGGACCTGATCGATGACCACGCCTTCCACTGTTCCCGCGAAGGTGCCAAGGAGTTCGCCTTTCTCGGCCAGCGCCAGCAGGCAATGAAAGCGCGCCACTCGCTGCTCCGCGCAACAATTCGCGAGATCATCCTGCAGTTTCTCGATATTTTTCCGGTCGTTCGCGGGTTCCCCCGCGTAGCGCGCCGAATAAATTCCCGGCGCACCCCCTAACGAATCGACCTCCAGGCCGGAGTCATCTCCCAGGACCAATCCCGGGCACTGCCTGGATACGGCAAGAGCCTTGATGATCGCGTTCTCGGCAAAAGTTTTGCCCGTCTCAGCGATGTCCGAAACCTGCCGGGTAATCGTTCAAATCTGAAATCCGAACGCCATCGCCAAAAAGCTCACGAAACTCCCGTGCCTTGCCGCGGTTACGAGTGGCGATGAGAAGATCCATGCCGGAAAACAAATTTGGAAACCAGCAAATCAGGAAGAAAGATGAAACAGGAAAACAGGAAAACAGGAAAGCAGGAAAGGGATTACCGATCTGGAAGCCAGGAAACCAGGAAGGGGAAATTCAATGAGGAACGCAGGAAAGCAGGAAAAAGACAGCAGCGAAATACGAATCAGAAGCTCAGACGAAGTTGTCCGTTACCTCGACTGCCTTTTCCTGTGTTCCTGCTTTCCTGATTCAATTTGAGTTCTTCTTTTCTTGGTTTCATGGCTTGCAAATTCAATTTGTATCTCTGGTCTTTTCGTCTGTTCCTGCTTTCCTACATGTTCACCTGATGAGCAACGAGCGCCGTAAACCCTTTCCCTTCGAGCAATTCGAGCCGAAGTGGCAGGCCGTCTGGGAAAAGGAGAACATTTTTCACGCTCCCAATCCCGGCGAAAAGGGATTCGATCCGGCGAAGCCGAAGTTTTACGTCCTCGACATGTTTCCGTATCCGAGCGGAGCAGGCCTGCATGTCGGCCACCCCGAAGGTTATACCGCCACGGACATCATCGCGCGTTACAAACGTTTTTGCGGGTTCAATGTGCTTCATCCCATGGGCTGGGATGCTTTTGGGTTGCCGGCCGAGCAGTATGCCATTCGCACCGGCCAGCATCCCGCCCTAACGACTCGCGAGAACGTCGCAAAATTCAAGACGCAGCTGAAAGCCATCGGATTTTCGTATGACTGGGATCGTGAGATCAACACAACCGATCCGGGCTATTACAAATGGACCCAGTGGATCTTTCTGCAGATTTATAACTCCTGGTTCAATCCTGCGACCGGGAAAGCCGAACCGATCTCGACCTTTCGCGGTGACGATCCGGACTCGGTGCGTCTGGCTTATGTGGCCAGTGTGCCGGTGAACTGGTGTCAGGAACTCGGAACTGTTCTCGCCAACGAAGAAGTCGTCGATGGTCGAAGCGAAGTCGGCGGTTTTCCCGTTGTAAAACGTCCGATGCGGCAATGGATGCTTCGCATCACCGCTTATGCGGATCGCTTGATGAGCGAACTTGACGGACTCGACTGGCCCGAGTCGATCAAGCTTCTGCAGCGCAATTGGATCGGAAGAAGCGAAGGCGCCGAAGTGGACTTCGACATGGCGAAAAGCGGAGCGCGGACAGCGGAAGGTGGAATCCGCGTGTTTACCACCCGACCAGACACGATTTATGGCGCGACTTACATGGTTTTGGCGCCAGAGAACCCGCTGGTGGATCAGCTGACAACCGATGAACATCGAGACTCGGTCGCGAAATATCGCGCGACCATTGCCGCGAAATCGGACCTTGAGCGAACCGAACTCGCGAAAGAGAAGACCGGCGTTTTTATCGGAGCCTTCGCCATCAATCCCGCGAACGATGTCAGAATTCCGATATGGATCGCCGACTATGTGCTCATGGGATACGGCACGGGCGCGGTCATGGGCGTCCCAGGACACGACGAGCGTGACCTCGAATTCGCACGCAAGTTTGAACTGCCGATTCTGCCGGTGGTTCAGGCGCCCGGAAAGACACCTGAAGAATCGATTGGCTACATTGAAGACGGCACCGCGATTCACTCACCGGTGATTGATGGTCTTCCGACTCCAGCGGCTAAGAAAAAGATCGCAGCCTGGCTGGAAGAGCGTGGCCACGGGAAAGGTGCCGTTACCTACAAACTTCGTGACTGGCTTTTTTCGCGTCAACGATACTGGGGTGAGCCTTTTCCGGTTATCTGGGAGAACGGCCAGCATCGTTCGTTAGCGGAAACTGAACTGCCGATTGTTCCGCCTCCCCTGGAGGATTACAAACCAAGCGGCACAGGAGAACCGCCCTTGGCCAAGGCGAAGGACTGGGTTCGTTACTCAGACAAAGCCACGCGGGAAACCAACGTCATGCCGCAGTGGGCCGGGTCGTGCTGGTATTATTTGCGATTCTGCGATCCGCAAAACCAGGCGCGTTTTGTCGGCCAGGAAGCCGAGCGCTACTGGACGGGAGCGGACGAGAAACCGGAAAAGCCTGGCGGGGTCGATCTTTATGTGGGCGGGACCGAGCACGCTGTCCTGCATCTCCTTTACGCGCGCTTTTGGCACAAGGTGTTGTTCGATCTCGGTTTTCTGTCGAAGCCGGAACCGTTTCAGCGGCTCGTTAATCAAGGGATCATTCTTGGCGAGGACGGGCAGAAAATGTCGAAGTCGCGCGGCAACATCGTTAATCCCGACGACGTCATCGAGCACTACGGAGCGGACGCTTTTCGTTTGTATGAGATGTTCATGGGTCCGCTCGAGCACATGAAGCCCTGGAGCATGCACGGAGTGGAAGGAGTCTCGCGTTTCCTCGCCCGCGTCTGGCGGTTGATTATGTCCGAGAACCAGGCCGGCGAGTGGGAACTGTCCGCAACCATCGGGGCTGCTGAACTAACGAATGCGCAGCAAAGGATTCTCCACGCCACGATCAAAAAAGTAACCCAGGACATCGAGTCACTCTCCTTTAACACCGCCATTTCGCAGATGATGATTTTCGTGAACGCCTTTACCAACGCCGAACAGGTTCCGATTGCGGCCATGCGGCCCTTCCTGATCCTTCTCAACCCCTTTGCACCGCATTTGAGTTCGGAGTTATGGCAGAGGCTTTCACTGCCGGGCGAGATTACGAGTCAGAGTTGGCCCAGTTTCGACGAACGCTTTCTCGTTGAGGATGAGATTGAAATTGTCGTTCAAGTTAACGGTAAAGTGCGCGATCGGCTGACCGTTCCGCTTGAGGCCACTGACGAGGAGATCAAGGCTTTGGCTCTGCAGTCTCCTAAAATTCAGCAAATAGTTGGCGGTCAGGAAATTATAAAGATCGTGGTCGTTCCGAAAAAGCTTGTCAACATCGTCGTCCGCTAACTAATGGGACGCATGTGGAAAGAATTCAAAGAGTTCGCAATCAAGGGTAACGCTGTCGATCTCGCCATTGGTGTCGTCATCGGCACTGCTTTTGGCGCAATCGTCACGTCGCTCGTTAAAGACATTATCATGCCCCCAATCGGCCTGCTTACGGGGGGGCTCGATTTTTCCAACAAGTTTGTCGTGCTCAAGGCCGGGAAGGACGGTGCTTCTTCCTTCACCAATGTGGCCGATGCCGTGAAAGCCGGTGCCGTCACTTGGAATTATGGATCGTTTGTTACTTTGGTGATCAACTTTCTCATCGTCGCCTTATGTATCTTCATGGTCGTGAAAGCCATGAACCGATTGAAGAAACCCGCTCCATCGGCTGCGCCGGTGGCGAAGGATTGCCCGGCCTGCACCATGTCGATTCCGATCAAGGCGACACGTTGCCCGCATTGCACGAGCGATCTAAGCGGCGCCCGCGTCTAATCAAACACAATCAGGAGCGACAGACGTTTCGGCTGGTTCGACGATTTTCATCACCCGTCGGGGTGAGCAAAGCCACCTGGCGACTTGTTCGCTCCCGCTCCATTCCGCTCCGGCAGCCCAAGGCGAGAAAGCCGGCATGATCCAGCAGGTTTTTTCCTGGATAAAGGCGGGCAATTTGAGCCTCAGGCCGGCTCCGTCGCGAATCGTGACGGCCGGATGGTGATGTCCCACGATTTGGATCCCTGAAGCGATTTCCTTTTTGCAGTGCCCGTGGTGAAAATGGAAATCACCGCAGTGCCACGCATCGACGAGATGATCCGCGGCCAGATACCGATCGTGGTTTCCGGCGATGAGAATCACCTGGCAATTCTCCCTTAACTTTAAAAGGAGCCGCTCGAGTTCGACGCCGCCGGCCTTGTTATGAACAAGGTCGCCTAACAGAACCAGGTGTGCGGGTTCGTAATCGCGTAAGAGTTCGAGGAGGCGCGCTTCAATGCTTTGCATCCCCCAAAGCGGAAAGAGATTTCCCGCCGCACGCTGGCTGAGCTCATAGCCGAAATGAAGATCGGCTACCGCGAGCCAACGATCGCCCTCGTGAAAAAGCGCCAGGCGTCCATCAAGGATGACTTTTGTCGCGACTGCGGCCCGATGCGCGGCTGTTGGTTTCTCCAGGCGAGGAGTGATCATGGCAAAGAAATATTCCTTGATACACCTCCGCATGGTGATATGCAGGCGCCGTGTCTCAAAAGCTCCATCAATACTTTCTCGCAGGCGCGGTCCTGGCTTGTTTTTTTCTCGCCAGCTGCGCCGAGCAACCCAAAGCGGTGGCCACGCATGCGGCCGGCCACCGTGTGACCAAGGTGCGGACAACCGCTTATACCCGGGGTGAACGAGGAGGGAAACATAATGCCATCGGAAGCTCGCTTGCAGGCCGTCATGTCATGAGCGCCGCTTCGGACTGGTCGCGTTTTCCGCTCGGCACCCATTTCCGCATCGTGGGAACGAACGACGAATACATGATCGATGATTACGGAGTGGCATTGGTCGGAACGAACACGATCGATTTATATAAACCGAGCCGGCTGGAAATGAAACGATGGGGCGTCCGGCGGGTGGATATCGATGTTCTCGAGTGGGGCTCATCGGAAAAGAGTCTGAAAGTCTTGGCGCCACGCGCGCATCATTCCTACATCCGCCGCATGATTGCCAGTCTGCAAAAGAAAAGCGGAGCCGACCGTCCGGTGTGGGCCACGGATTGATTGTTTAAGACTGCTGCTCAGATTTGCGCCGCATGAAGATCCTTGTCGTTGGCGGCGCCGGCTACATCGGAAGCATCTGCACGGAGGTTTTGCTCGATGAAAAATATGACGTCGCCATCCTCGATAACCTGAGCGAAGGGCATCGCAAGGCCGTCGATCCAAGAGCTGAATTCATCGAGGGAGATCTGTCCGATCGCGCAACGCTGACGAGCACGTTAGGCAGGCTTCGCCCCGATGCCGTGATGCATTTCGCGGCCAACGCGCTTGTCGGTGAGTCGATGGTGAATCCATCGAAGTATTTTCGGAACAATGTGGCCAACGGGATCAATCTTCTTGATGCCATGATCGAGACTGGGACCGGGCGATTCGTATTTTCCTCGACTTGCGCGACTTTTGGACCGCCGGAAAAGGTGCCGATCGATGAAGAGACGCCGCAGCGGCCCATCAATCCCTACGGCGAATCAAAACTCGCCTTCGAGAAGATCCTTCATTGGTACGGACAAATCCACGGACTTCGTTTCGTGTCTCTGCGTTATTTCAATGCCGCAGGCGCGTCTGCCAGATTCGGCGAAGACCATCGGACCGAGACACACTTGATTCCAAATGTGTCTGAAGGTCGCGCTCGGCGAGAAAGAACAGGTCGAGATCTACGGGACTGACTATGAAACTCCTGACGGCACCTGTATTCGCGATTACATCCACATTTTGGATCTGGCGCGCGCACACATTCTCGCGCTCGGCTCAGAGAGGAACGCGTTTTACAATCTCGGCACCGGCGGCGGATCGAGCGTGCGCGAAGTCATCGATGCTGTTCGCTCCGTGACTGGCAGAGAAATCCCGGTGGTGGAGAAGCCGCGGCGGCCGGGAGATCCGCCACGGCTGATCGCGTCATCGGAGAAAATTCGGCGAGAATTGGGTTGGACGCCGCAGTTTCAGTCGCTCTCGAAGATCATCGAAAGCGCCTGGAAATGGCACCAGAAGTTCCCGCGCGGTTACGAAGATTAACCGCGTTGTCGGTCTTTTCCGGGTAGCGCACTCGTCTCTAGTGCTGGTGATCGCGTCTCGCGATCACGAACTTTTTGTGACGGATTGCATCATTGCGTTCGAACGAGATTGCTCCGGGAGCGCAGGCTGCCAGCCTGCAGTTGTCGGCACGCCTGCCGACAACGTTCTTTGCGCACGTGTTCCGGAATCCGTCATTGCAGCGGGGTCTCGACAAGCTGCCGAGACTTGCGGGCTGGCAGCCCGCGCTCCCCAGAGTCGGAAAGCACACGTTCGCGATCAGGAAACGTGATTGCCGGCACTCGAGACGCTTGCGCTACCCAGAAGGGCGCGGCGCGATAAAAAAAAGCGCCCGCGTTTTGCGCGGGCGCTCAAATTCGAACTTAAACGATTTCCTTAGTGCTTGATCGTCGTCGTGGTCGTGCTGGTCGTTTCCTTTTCAACCACGGGCAATGGTTTCACCAGCGTGACTTTGCTAACCACCATGCGTCCGCCTTCGTTCACATAAGTGTAGCGAACAGGCATGTCCGGGCGCAGTGCAGACCATTCAACCGTGCGACCTTCTGGGTCCACCACGGTCGTGTTCTTGGTATAGTAATAACGGACCGGAGCTGTGTCGGTTTCGGACCGGAAAGAGATGTAATCCTGTCCCGGCGTGTAGGCGCTGATCACGCCCGCCCCATCGACGGTTCGGGTGGTCGTGACGCTGTTGCCGCGTCCGTCACTCGTCGTTGTCGTCGTGGATGTCTGCGCGAAGGCCGCTGTCGTCGCCAGGGCGCAGGCCGCCCCGGTAGCCAATAATCTTACCAATCTTGTGTGTTTCATATTTGTCCTTTTCTTGAGTTAAACGGATGATCCTCCGTCGTGATTAAATTTGACGCCTATTCAGCGAAGTTTATTCGCTCCCAACGATTTATTCGTAAGCCCAAGGGTCGCTGGACGTGTGCTTTACGTGCCTGCGCGGCCAGAAAAGGGGGGGATTGATGCAAACGCTGCCTGGTTTTCGCGACTTTCTGCCCGCGGACTGCGCCTCGCGGAATTACATCTTTAATACCTGGCGCAAAGTGGCCCGGCGCTACGGATTCACTGAATGGGACGGCCCTGTCCTGGAGCCGACCGAACTCTATCGAAAGAAAAGCGGCCCCGAGATCGTCGATCAGCTTTTCAATTTTGTCGATAAAGGCGAGCGCGAAGTGGCCATGCGCCCCGAACTCACGCCGACACTGGCGAGAGTGGTTGCGGCGAACGAACGCAGCTTCAAGAAGCCGTTGAAATGGTTTTCCGTCGGCCAATTCTTTCGCTACGAAAAGCAGCAGCGCGGCCGGCTGCGAGAGCATTTCCAGCTCAACTGCGACATTCTCGGTGAGGCCGGCCCGGCGGCCGACGTCGAGTTGGTCGCTTTGTGCGTCGATGTTTTGCGGGGTTTCGGCCTAACAGAAAAGGATTTCGTTGTCCGAATTAGCGACCGTGGATTTTGGACGGAGTTTTTGGAGCAACGGAAAGTCCCGCCGGAGAATTGGCAGGCGATACTGCAGGCGATCGATAAATCGGAGCGCGAGCCGCGCGAGAAGACGGCTTTAAAACTTGGGCCGCTGGCCGATGCGGTCTTCGAAGTTTTCGATCATGGTGGCCGAAGCCAGAGGCTCGATGAAGTTGTCGCCGCTCTTCGCGCACGAGGGCTTGGCGACTTCGTCGAAGTGGATGTGCAAATCGTCCGGGGCCTGGCCTATTACACGGGCGTGGTTTTCGAGGCCTTCGATCGGACGGGAAAACTGCGCGCCATCGCCGGGGGCGGACGTTACGACAATCTTGTTCAGCAACTGAGCGAAGGAGCGGTCTCGATGCCCGCCTTGGGATTTGCCATGGGCGATGTCGTTCTCGGGGAACTGATCAAGATTGTTCCGGCTGCGGCCGAGAAGATGTCCCACGCGGTCAAGGCTTACGGCGATCTGGACGCGTTCGTCATCGTGGCGAAAGAGGAGCGCCGTTCAGATGCGCTTTCCGTCGTGCAGCGGCTTCGCGACAGCGGGTTGCGGATTGATTACTCGTTTGGCACGACCAAGATTCCGAAACAATTCCAGGCTGCCGAACATCTCGGGGCGCGCGTGGCCCTGATCTTCGGGGATGAATGGCCGCAGATTGCCATGAAAGATCTGCGCAGCGGGAAACAGGAGTTGGTTGGGCAGGATGAACTTCTATCGCTGGTGAAAGCGTTACTCAGCGCGGAACTGTAGGGCGGCTATCCTGGCCGCCAATTCAAAAGAGGGCGGCGAAGATCGCCGCCCTACATTTCCCTCGGCCAATGGTTGGCTTAACGGGAATGACGCGCTAGTTTCCGCTCCCATGTACCGGACTCACCACTGCAATCAGTTGCGCGAGCAAGATATTGGACAGACGTCCACGCTCGCCGGCTGGGTCCATGTCACGCGCGATCACGGTGGAGTGATCTTTGTCGATCTGCGCGACCGGGAAGGTCTGACGCAGGTTGTGTTTCGCCCGGAAGAAAATCCCGAAGCCGCGAAGGCTTCGCACAGTTTGCGGAGCGAAGATGTGATCCAGGTGACCGGTCGAGTCGCGCGTCGTGTTACTGGAACAGAGAACCCGAAGCTCGAGACCGGTATGGTCGAGGTAGTGGTTTCGAAGCTCGTGGTCCTGAATCGCGCGGACGATCTCCCGTTTCCTCTGGATAGCGCGATTCACAATGAAGATCTCCGCCTGACCTATCGTTATTTCGATCTGCGCCGGCCGGCGCTCGCAAGAAATTTGCGCCTTCGCCATCAGGTCACCAAGGCCACGCGCGATTATCTCGATTCAAAGGGCTTCTACGAGATTGAGACTCCGATCTTATCCAAGAGCACTCCGGAAGGCGCGCGGGATTTTCTGGTTCCGAGCCGGCTTACTCCCGGAAAATTCTATGCGCTTCCGCAGGCGCCGCAGCAATACAAGCAGTTGCTCATGGTCGGAGGGGTTGAGAAATACTTTCAAATCGCGAAGTGCTTTCGGGACGAGGATCTCCGGGCGGATCGTCAGCCGGAGTTTACCCAGATCGATATCGAAAGTTCCTTCGTTGAACCTGAGGACATTTACGCGCTCACCGAAGGTTTGCTCGCGAGCGTTTTTCGGGCGGCGCGCGGCCTCGAAATTAAGCTGCCATTCGATCGGCTGACGTATCGCGAAGCCATCAGTCGTTACGGCAGTGATAAGCCGGATCGGCGCTTCGGGATTGAGCTGATGGATTTCACCGAGGAGTTTCGTGCCAGTGCCTTCAAGGTTTTTCGCGGCACGATCGACTCCGGCGGAGTCGTGAAAGCGATCAACGCGAAAGGTTTTGCCGGCCTAACCATCGGCCAGATCGATGACCTGACGGAACGCGCAAAATTGTTCGGTGCCAAAGGTCTCGCCTTTATCAAGGTTGAAGGGGGCGAATGGAAATCGCCCATCGTGAAATTCTTCTCGGAGGCCGAGAAGGAGGCGTTGCGAACGAGACTAAATGTCGAAGAGGGCGATCTGATATTGTTCGCCGCCGACAAATGGGAGATCGCTTGTGAAGTTTTGGGACGCCTGCGGCTGCGGGTGGCTGAATATCAAAAACTGACCGTCGGTTCTGAGGAGCTGAATTTTCTTTGGGTCACTGAATTTCCTTTGCTGCAACGCGATCCGGAATCCGGAAAATGGAACGCGGTCCATCATCCGTTTACGCGTCCGAAATCGGATGACCTGGGTTTGCTCGACGACGAAAAACGTTTCGGCGAAATCCGTGCTGAAGCCTACGATGTCGTTTTGAACGGCGTGGAAGTCGGAGGCGGCAGTATCCGAATTCATGAGCCGGACTTGCAGGCGAGAATGTTCGGCGTGCTCGGCATCGGACCTGAAGCGCAGGAGGCGGAATTCGGCCATTTGCTGAAAGCATTCCGGCTAGGCGCGCCGCCTCATGGCGGTATTGCCCTGGGCCTTGATCGTCTGGTCATGCTTGTCTGCGGCGAAGAAAGTATCCGGGATGTCATGGCATTCCCGAAAAACAATCGCGGCATGGATTTAATGAGCCAGTCGCCGGCCAGCGTTGATCCCAGGCAGTTGCGCGATTTGGGGATCAAGCTGGCGAAAGAAAAAGAGTAAAGCGGGCCGAGGTTAATCCCCAGTTGGCGGGACTCGGTCGTGGTCGGTCTTGAAAAGAATCGCGACAACGAAGGTCGCGATCGTGCCGAAGCAAATCCACCAGGGAAATTCCATGACCGGGAGCCAGTCGGGCTGCGGATAGAGCGGAAACTGATCCGCTCCTGCGCCAGTGATGATACGACCGATGGCGTTAGGCAATCCGCTGAGGATGGCAACGACGATGAACCCAATGATCATGGCGAGGATGTTTCCGAAGTCGCGGCCACGTCGTTTGGTCAGCATCCCGGCAAAAAAGACGCCGAGAAGTGAGCCGTAGGTATAACCAAAAATACCGAGCACGATTGGGATAATGCGAATCTGCGGGTGAACGATGACGAGGTAAGAAGTGGTCGACGCGACTACGATCATGAGGACGGAAAATCCGATGGTGGCCCAGCGCACGGCCCGCAGGCTTTCTTGCTCGCTGGCCTTGGGGTTGACGTAGGGCTGGTACCAGTCGCGCGTAAAGCTGGTGGCGAGCGCGTTCAAGGCCGTGCTCAGGGAGCCCATGGCGGTGGCGAAAATCCCGGCGATGAGCAGGCCGCGCAGGCCGACCGGCATTTGATAGAGAATGAAATGACAAAACGCTTCGTTAGGCGTTTTGGATAATGTCGGGTCTGGATGGACCTGATAATAAGTCCAGAGAAGCAGACCGATGGTAAGAAAAGTGAGGACGATGGGGATGTCGGCCAATCCCGAGAGCACGAGAGAGCGGCGACTGCGCCGGATGTCCTGCGCGGTCAACATACGCTGCACCATGTCCTGATCGGTCCCGTGGGTTGCCATGGTGACGAAGGTAGATCCGATGAGGCCGGCGAAAATGGTGTATTCAATTCCAAACATGCCGACGATCCGTTTCCAAAGATGCGGCTCAGCCGGGTTGAGTCCCGTGGTGATGAAATCGGAAAGGCCGAATCCGCCGTGGCGCTGCACGATTTCGTGCCAGCCGCCCGGAATGCCGTGATAGAGAAGGCCGACGGCAACGAGCGCGCTACCCATCATGATCGAGGCCTGGATGAAATCGGTCCAGATGACGGCCTTGATTCCGCCGAGGGTGGTATAGATGGCGGTCAGGATGACGATGGCCACGCACGCGCTCACATAAATGAAGAGGGTCTCCCGCTGCCCGGGCCGGACGCCGCGGATCAGTTCATAGGCCAGGGCCAGCGCAATGGCGGCGACGTAAAGACGCGCGCCCGAAGCGAGCAGACGCGTAATCATGAAGACTGCGGAGGCCGCGTTCTTCGTGGCCACTCCAAAGCGCGCGGTCAGGTATTCGTAGATCGAAAAAACCTTGTAGTCGTAATAGGGCTTGATGAAAATGTAGCTAACGAGAATGCGCGCCAGGATGGTACCAAAGGCGAGCTGCAGATAGGTGTAATTGCGGAGGGCGAATCCTTCCCCCGGAGTGCCGAAAAATGTGCCGGCACTGGTTTCGGCGGCGACAATTGAGGCGAGCACGGCCCACCAGGGAATTCGGCGTCCGCCGAGCGCAAAATCCTGCAGGCTTTCTTCCTTGCGCCCCATGCGCAGGCCGATGCCGATAATCAGGACGAAGTAAGCCAGCAGGACGGCGGAATCGATGAGGAGACGGCTGTCCATGCGCTCGCCTTACGTGACAGAATTCTCGCGAATCCGAAAGCGGATTCTCGCAATGATGAATGACCAGGTCGAATGACGAAGGAATCTTCAATATCTGATGGCGAAGATTTTGTCATTCCTTCGTCATTGGTCATTCGAGCTTCATCATTAGCCTCGTGTTAATGTGTGCGAAATGTCTTTGGCTTTCGTCGATGCTCCCGATTTCGACCTCGCGACGACCTTGGATTCTGGTCAGGTTTTTTACTGGCGAGCGGAAGGCCAGGGTTTCATCGGCGCGATCGGCGATCAGCCCGGTCTACGTGGAGCAAGCCGGCAGGGAGCTGCGCTTTGAAGGCTGTTCCGCGGAATTGTTGGCCCATTATTTCGCGCTCGACCATCCGCTGAACCAAATCTGTGCGTCTTTCCCTAACGACCCAGTAATGAACGACGCGCGGTCTTTTTGCCATGGCCTGCGCATTCTTCGCCAACCGACGTGGGAATGTCTTGCGACGTTTATCTGTTCTTCGATGAAACAAGTGGCGCACATCCGGCAGATGTCGGCTGCGATTCGCCAGCGTTTCTCACCGGCGATCAGCTTTCGCGAGCAAGCGATCCACCCGTTCCCATCAGCGCGTGCAATCGCGAGTTCGTCGGAGAAAGAACTGCGCGCATGCGCCCTCGGATATCGTGCTCCGAATCTTCTGGCTACCGCCCATCGGGTTGCCGAGGGGGAAGTGGATCTCGATAAACTCGTGGCCTTGCCCGACGACCAGCTTCGCGCCGCGCTCTGCCAGCTGCCGGGTGTCGGTGCGAAGGTTGCTAATTGTGTGATGCTTTTTGCCTATGAACGGCTGAGCGCGTTCCCGATCGACGTCTGGATCGCGCGCGTCCTGCGGGAGCGTTATTTCCCGCGGAAACGAAAGATGACCGATCGCATGATGCGCGAGTTTTCGCAGGATTACTTCGGTCCCCACGGCGGCTATGCGCAGCAGTACCTTTTTCACCACGCGCGTAAGACTCAAACCCACAAACGGATTGGGCGCGGGCGCCGCCCCTCGGGGGCCTTGCGCCCGTGAGCTGGATTTGTGAGAGGCTCCGCGGTGGGCTAAATTGCGAGCTCCATAAATCTGTGAACGGGCGGTTGAGGCCGTTAGTCTCACTACCCAGCCGATGAATACTACGACGGCAGAATTCATGATTGGCCGATCGGCGGACGATGCGGCCGAAAGAAAGCAGGAGCTACGCAAGATTGGTTGGGCGCTCCTGGCCGCACTCATTTTGCATGTCGTTGTCGGCACGATCATGGCGGCATTCAGCGGTATGTTTTCTTCAGCGGAGCCGTTGGATGATAAACCGGTCGAGCTGACCATTGTGGAAACTCCGGTGCCGGCGAATCTGGATGTGCCGAAACCCAAGAACCCGGAATTCCGGATAACCGATCCTGACCGCGAGAGCGCTGAGAAACCGAAGGACGCGGTCATTCAGTCGAATGCAAATTCTCTGGCAGCGAGCCAGCAGCCTGCGACTGGACCTGAGGATGCGCCGAGTCAGAATGGGGGTAATCGCCCCGAGGCCGATCTGGAAACGCGCGCGGCCACCCTGGCCCAGGAGGGCGCGCAGCCGCAGCCCAGCGTCCGTCCCGAAGAACATCCAAGTCCTTCCGTTGCCCCGACCGTCGAGCCGACGCCAACACCTTCCGATGCGCTTGCCATGTATAAGCCGAGCCCCACGCCGGCGGCCCGGCCGACGGTTACTCCGCAGCAGCAGCGGTCGGTTTATCATCCGATGACCCAGGCAAAGCGAATGACCGGGGCCATCTCAAATCGAGGCCCGGCCGCGTTCAATACGGTGGGGACGCCGTTGGGGAAATATCAAAAATTGCTCTACGACGCCATTGGGTCGCGCTGGTATCGTTACGTGCAACAACAGTCCGATTTGGTCAGTATCGGCACAGCGCACCTTGTCTTTTCCGTTGACCGCGGCGGTCGCATGAGGAACGTCAGGATCGTTCAAAACACGTCTAATGAATCGTTCGCGAATGTTTGTCTTCGTTCTATCATCGAAGTGCAGCTGCCGCCCATCCCGGAGGATGTCGCCAGCACTCTGCCCTCCGAAGGTTTAGACGAAGAAATGTCGTTCACCATGTACGCGAACTAAATGAGTCCTGCTTTTCTCGCGCAGATCCCGGAAGCGCTGCAAAGTTTCACCGGTTTTTTTACCAAGGGTGGCCTCTTCATGTGGCCGCTCCTGATCTGCTCCATCGTTTCGCTGACTACAATTATCCTCCGCACTTTTGCCCTACGGGAGAAACACGCGCTGCCACTGGTCATTGAAAGCGAAATCGAGCGGCTCGTGCCGGGCGCGAGTGCCGAGCGTCTGACACGCATTGTTCATCAGGACAACTCATCGCTTGCGCGCATCGTCCGCGTCGCCCTGGAACATTTGCACTGGCCGCGATCGGAAAATGCCGAAACCGTGCAGACGCGCGCGCGTTACGAAATGGTCAGGCTCGAGCGCGGCCTGGTGATTCTCGAAGTGATTGTCGGCATCGCTCCCTTGCTCGGCCTGATCGGAACCGTTTCGGGATTGATTCACGTGTTCGCCAGCCTTGGGTTGAGCGCGGGTGCGGCCGATGCCAAACGGATCGCGCTCGGTATCTCGGAAGCGTTGAGCACAACAATTTTTGGCCTTGGGATCGCGGTGGTTACGCTGATCGCCTTCGTTTATTTTTCAAAGAAAGTCGAAGTGCTCTCGGTGGAAATTGAATCGCTCGTGACTGACCTGCTCTCGAAATGTTACTACGGCCGGATGGGCGGGGAGATGCCGGTCACGCGAGGCACTGTGCCGGCTCGCGCCCCGGTAGCGAGATGACGATCGCGTCATGAAATTCGCCGTCCGCAAGAAGCGGGCTCCTTCGATCATCATTGTTTCGTTGGTCGACATTCTCGTCATCCTGCTGATTTTCTTCGTCGTCTCGACGACCTTCAGGACCGATCAGCCTGAGGTGCAGATCAATCTTCCGGAGTCAAAGACGGCCAAGGACCAACCCTCCGAACTGGATCACACGCTGATCAGCATCGATGCCGACGATGAGATCAAGCTCGATGGAAAGGTCGTCGATGCCGACACGCTCCAGACAGCAGTGAAGGATTTATCGCCTACCAAAAAGGCATCCATCGCGCTCAAGGCGGACCAGAAGTCCTCCTTTGGTATCATCATCAAAGTGATGGATGCGCTGAAACTTGCGGGTGTGAAGAATTTGCCCGCCTTTACGCAGCCGCAGAAATGAAACTCGAAATTCGTCTTTACGGCGATCCGGTTCTGCGGACCAAGGGGAAGAAAGTCGGCGAGGTCAGCCAGCGCATTCGCCAACTCGCGGACGACATGATCGAGACGATGCATGCGGCCAACGGCGTCGGACTGGCAGCTCAACAGATCGGCGAGGCGCTTCAACTCACGGTCATCGATGTGAGCCAGGCAGAAGACCGGCCCAGCACCCTGAAAATTGATGGGCGGGAGGTCGAACTGGAAGCGGCCATGCCGCTGATCCTTGTGAACCCCGAGGCAGAACTGGGGAAAGAAATTGTCTCGGGAACGGAAGGCTGCCTGAGCTTTCCGGAAATTACGGCAGAGATCGACCGTCCTGAATCTGTCGAAGTCCGCGCCGAAACGCTCGACGGGTCGTCCATCAGAATTGAGGCCACCGGCCTTCTGGCCCGGGCGCTGCAACATGAGATCGATCATCTCAACGGCATTCTATTTATTGACCGTATGAATTCTGGAGTCAGAGCCGGTCTCTCGGGACGGCTGAAGCGGCTGCAAAAAGAAGCAGACGTCGATCGTGCCCGGACGCGCCGCGCTCCGGCGGGTCAGAGAGTCTTGTAATCGACGCTGATCGTTCGAAAGACCAGGTCGTCGTGCTGGGCCGAAAAGTAGAAGAGCTCCAGGAGGGTGGTCCCGACCATCCATTGGTATCCAACGAGGGTCTGGATGACGTCGCTATCGCTGTCGCGTGCGCGTGAGACCAGTTTTCCGGTGCCATATTTGGCATCGAAATACCGGCGAATATCGCCCATGCGTTGATTGTATCGTTCGATCGTCCAGTCGGGGTATTCGTACTGCAGCTCGATGCCGCAGAGGGTTCCCTGTTTGAAAGTGAAGACGGTCCTTTTCAGGCCGGGATGGACTAATCCTTCAACGGTCCAGATCTCGCGATTCTCCTTTTTTTCGCGCGCCACGATCTGGGCCTTGGCGCCCTGTAAAACTCGCTCGACTTGCGGAACGGAATCGTTCCAGCGAAACCCAAATGGCGGCAGAAGTTCGTCCGCCGCGCGTGCCGGTATCAGGAACGCGCAGAGCGATAATAAAAAAAATAATCGCGTGCTCCCGGCCATTTAGTGCTTCCCCAAACGAATCAAGTCAGTGCGGAAGTTCATTTCTTTTACGGTGCCGAAAGGAATTTTCTTCCGTCCGAGGGAGAGATCATGCGTAACTCACGAAGTGGCGTCAACGATTCCTCCCGGTGCGATTTTGTGGCACTCGATAGGGCTTCTCAGATGGATTTTCAGTCAAGATTTTTTTGACCAATTTCCCAAAATAAAGTTCAGATTTTTTCTTGTCGCGCTTTGGATCGGTTTCTAATCTCAAGCCGCTGGCAGGGGCGCAAAGGACAGTGATGTGAATAAGATGTTAACAGATTCGAAATTCCCCAACGCCCTTCGATGATCGAAATAATCACAGTTACGAGAGCGATTGCACGATCGCTCATGATCGGATCTCGCGAGACAGGCCTGCAAAAATTCTCGGGCGGCTGTTTTCCCTCGTATTTTACCGATTTTCTCCGGGATGCGTGTCCGGGAGTCGAAAAATTTTCGCGTTGTAAGGCGAATAGGGACTTTCCATCAACAACCGTTTTCCACTGGGTATCGGCCTTTGTGGCAATTCTGTAACGTTGTTAACAAGTCACATGGACGAGACGTGTAGTGATCTGTGGGAGAAGCTTTCGCTTGCCCTGAAACCCCAGGTCAGTCCTGACACTTTCAAGCGCTGGTTCTCGGCCGTTACGCTGGTCCAGGCGACGAGCGACGCCTTGACCTTCAGCGTGCCGAATAACATCTACCAATTTTGGATCGAAAGTAACCATATCAGCGCTCTGCAATCTGCGATCACTTCGGTTTTAGGGTCGCCGCGTGAGGTGAAATTCTGCCCGCCGGCGTCCGGCCTGGCAGAGATTGAAGTCGTGTCCGACGTCGAGGTCGAGATCCCGGATCGCAAGCCGGAATCGAAGTCTTCGGGTCAGCTCGGCCTCAATCCGAGAAATAATTTCGAAACTTTCGTTGTCGGGCCAAACAATGAAATCGCGCACGCGGCCAGCCTTGCGGTCGCCCAGTTCCCTGCGCGAACGTATAACCCGCTTTTCATCTATGGCGGTGTCGGGCTCGGCAAGACACACCTGATGCAAGCCATTGGGCAATATGTTTGCGGCCGGAAAAAAGGCAGCAAAGTGATGTATCTCTCGAGCGAGTTGTTCATCAACGACTTCATCGACGCGATTCAACACAACAACCTGGTGAAGTTCCGCAAACGTTATCGCCAGGCGGACCTGCTGCTGATCGACGACATCCAGTTCCTTGGAGGGAAGGAACGGTCGCAGGAGGAATTCTTCCACACTTTCAATACCCTCTTCGACGGCCATAAGCAGATCGTCCTCTCGAGCGACCGTCCCGCTTCCGAGATCGCCAATCTTGAGCATCGGCTTGTTTCCCGATTCGAGTGGGGCCTGACGGCGGAACTCCAGCCGCCCGACGTCGAAACGCGCATGGCCATCCTGCGCAAAAAGGCGCGGACACTGCAGATCAAACTGGAAGACTCGGTCTTCGAATTCCTGGCAAATCGAATCCGGACAAACGTTCGGCGATTGGAAGGCGCTCTTATGCGCGTGGCTTCATTCGCGTCGCTCAGCGGCAAGCAGCTCACCCAGGAAGTCGTCGAGCACATGCTCAAAGACATCCTCCAGGAGGAAGCGCGCAATTCGGTTACGATCGAACAGATTCAGCGCCGGGTGGCGGAGCATTTCGATGTTCGCCTGGCCGATATGACGAGCAAGCGGCGTCCGGCAAACATCGCTTTCCCGCGGCAAGTGGCGATGTATCTCGCGCGTGAGCTGACCAAGGCGTCGCTCAACGAAATTGGCGAAGCCTTTGGCGGGCGCGATCACGGCACTGTTCTCCATGCCTGCAAACTGGTGAAGCGCCGGATGAAAGAACAGGACAGCGTGCGCCAGACGATTTCCTTTATCGACAGCTCCTTGAAACGCTGAGGTTTTGGCAGCGAGATTGCGGTTGCCGAACAAAATCGAAGGCTTTACATCTTAGGCGCCCGTTAGCTCATGAAATTCAGCGTCACGAAAGAAAAACTCCTCGAGGGACTGCAACAGGTCCAGAACGTCGTTAGCACGCGGACGACACTTCCGATTTTGTCGAACGTCCTTCTGCAGGCCAGTGGCAGCGAAGTTCACGTCACCACGACCGATCTCGACGTCGGGGTCCGTGGAAGCTTCGAAGCACAGGTGGAAAAGGATGGCGCGACCACCCTGCCGGCGCGCCGGCTGTTCAACATTGTTCGCGAGCTGCCGTCGAGTGAGATCCAGATCGATGTCGACGGGAAGAACACCGCGTCGATCCGCAGTGGCCAAAGCTTTTTCAAGATCCTCGGCTTGCCTGAGGAGGAATTCCCGCCCTTGCCAAAATTTGAGAACGCCAAGGTCGTGACCATGCGGCAGAAGGATCTGCGCGATGGATTGCGCAAGACGTCTTATGCGATTTCGACCGATGAGACGCGCTACGTCCTCAACGGGGTCCTGTTCAGCTTCAAGGAAAACAAACTCACCCTCGTGGCCACGGACGGCCGTCGACTCGCCATGCTCGACATCGAGCTCGAGTTTCCACGCAGCCATGAGACCGAGATCATCGTCCCGACCAAGGCGGTCACGGAATTGCACCGCCTTCTGACCGATGAAGGGGATGTGAAGGTGAGCGTTGGTTCCGGCCAAATCGCTTTTGATTTGAATGGGACGCTGTTGGTCTCAAAGCTGATCGAAGGAAATTATCCAAACTACAAACAGGTCATTCCTTCGGAAGCGAAAGAGCGCGTCACCCTGGAGCGCGAAACCTTTCTGAATTCTCTGCGCCGTGTTTCGCTCCTTGCGAGCGACAAATCGAATTCCATCAAATTGAGTTTCGGGAAGAACAACATCGATATCACGGCCAACACGCCGGAAGTAGGTGAGGCCAAGGAATCGTTGCCGGTGACTTACAAGGGCCGTGATTTTTCAATCGCGTTCAATCCCGAATTCCTCATGGCTCCGCTTCGTAATCTTACCGAGGACGAAGTCTTCCTCGACTTGATCGACGAGATGAGTCCGGGCGTTCTGAAGATCCAAAGTCCATTCCTCTACGTCCTGATGCCGATGCGCATCAGCGCCTGATCGCTCTCAGGCAGGGGTGGTTCGCTGCACCACGCCGTGAGGGAACGCTCGCGTCCCACGGGATGACAGATCTAGGAGATTTTCGCGCGTAAGGTTGAGAGAACCTCGTCGGTTGTAAGGTTCCTCAGATCGCAATCAGCGGGCCTCATGACTTCGACACTTTGATTCGTCGGCGCCCAGATCGCGGGATCGGTAGGGCCGAACAAAAGAAGGCATCTTGCGCCAGCGGACGCGGCCAGATGCGAAATGCCGCTGTCGTGTCCGACAAAGATTGTCTGGCCAAGAATCGCGCCCAGCTTTGGCAAAGGAACATGGTGAGCGAACCGAACTCGCGGGTTGCCTTTCAAGAACCGAAACGCCCGCGCTTGTGCTTCATCGGCCTCGCCCGAAACAACAAGGAGTGAGCCGGTGAAGTTTTTGTCGGCCAGCAGAAATTCTGCGAGTTGCGAGCCAGCTTTGAAGAGACCAATTCTTTTTCTCGCTACCGCTTCCGGGATGAAAGGCCACCACCGGTTGGCTCAAGCCTTGCAGGAATTCCCCGGCCTCCGTCAGGTCTTCTGACGCGCCGAAAAATTCCGAGCCCGTCCCTGAAATTTCGAGACCGAGGTCGTGAGTCATCGGCCGCGCCAGCTGGAGGGCGGCATGCTCTAGCGCTCCGTCGACCTTGGAGGGACCGATAACAATCGCGTCGGCACCGGCACGTTCGAGGTTCGTTTGAAAAATCCTGTCGGGATCGAAGAGGTAACTGATGATCAAGTCGAAATCGGCGAAATAGGTCGCGAGGTCGTCCGGCAGATCCGCGCCCCGCGCGAAGAAACGCGAGAGCGCGCCATATTCGATGGAGCGGACCGCATCCGCATAAAAGCGTTTTTCCGCCAGTACGGCGATGTGCGCGTAACCCAGGATCTCGATGTGGGCTTTCGGATAATTCTCCCGCAGCACCTTCAACGCGGGCAGCGTCAGAATAAAGTCACCGATGGCGCCGCCCCGGATCACGAGGATTCGTTTCATGGCCGCGAAAAGTCCGCGGGGCTGGGACGGTCAATAGACCGTGAACGCAAGGGCCAAAACGGCGATCCCGTAGACCACCCAGAGTCCGTGCATGGCTCGCCAGCGGAGTTGGCTTCGCGTGGTCCAGTTAATCTGGTCCCGAAGCAAATAAGGCATCGTCACCCAAAGAATGCCCAGCACCACCATCACATAAGCGAAGACGGTTACGACAAGGCGTGCCGGATCGGTCCGCAGAAAGGCGGCGTCCAATTGTGGTTCGGCTCCGAGCAGACAAAGAATTCCCAAGGCGCGTACCGCCAGAAATTCATCGACGAAGCGCAAGGCAAGGATGTAACCGATCGGCAGGATGATCAACAGAGGGCGGCGAAAGCTTTGAAACTCACCCATCTCCATTGTGGCCACGAGCCAGAGGGTCCAGACGAGATCGATCGAGAGCAGGATCACTCCCATCGGGTAGGATCGCGGTAGCTGTTTCGCCCATGTCTGAAATTTTCCCGGGAGAACAAGACCCGGGAGTCCCAGGAGAAGGAGGACGACGCCGACGATCAGCCCCACGGTTTGCAATGGGAAATGATAAATCATGAGAAGACGGTCAAAGCTGGTGACACTGGAGCGGCAAGATTGCCGTGCAAGCTAAATCCGTTGGAATGCCCAATCTGCACATCGACCAACTGGCCGATGAGGTCGGATTCGCCTTCGAAGATCACAATCTTGTTGGTGCGCGTGCGGCCGCTCAATCGGGCGTGGTTGGTCTTGCTCGGACCTTCGCAGAGCACCTCAACCGTTTGGCCAACGAGAAGTTCGGCGCGGGCTCGGGCGCTCTTGTCGACAATCGCAAGCAGTTCCTGGTTTCGTCTCTCCTTCGTCCCGTCGTCCAGCTGCTCTTCCATCGCGGCCGCCGGCGTGTCGCGGCGAGGGGAGTAACGGAAAACAAACGCATTATCGAAATCGATCTGCTCAACAACGCGGCAGGTTTCCTGAAATTCGCTTTCGGTTTCTCCAGGAAAGCCAACAATCAAGTCGGTGGTTAGGGCAATGTCCGGCCGATTTTCGCGAAGCCGATCGACCAGGCGCAGGTATTTATCGACCGTGTAAGCGCGGTGCATCGCCTTTAATATGCGATCGGAACCCGACTGCAGAGGCAGATGCACGTGCTCAACCAGTTTGGGCAGTCGTAGAAACGCGTCGATCAAGTCGCCGCGGAAGCCGATTGGATGCGGGGAGGTGAAGCGAAGACGTTCCAAGCCGTCGACATCGTGAACCGCTTCGAGCAATTGCACGAAAGGGCTTTTGCCGTCGAGGGATGGGAATTCGTGTCGCCCATACAGGTTCACGATCTGGCCAAGAAGCGTGACCTCCTTGACACCTTGGGCAACGAGACGGCGCACCTCCGAAACGATCTCGGGGATGGAACGGCTTCGTTCCGATCCCCGCGTCTGCGGGACGATGCAAAATGTGCAGTGCATGTTGCAGCCCTGCATGATGGAAACAAAGGCAGTCGCCTGGCGTGTTGCGACCGTCTGATGCCGGATCGTTCCCTGTGAACCCGGTTCTTCTTCGATATCGACGATTGTCCAGCGCTCGTCGTCCATTCGGCGTTCAAGTTTACGATTCAACGTCTCATCGACGTAATCGGCCACACGATGAAATTTTTGCGTGCCGATCACCAGATCGACATGCGGAACCTGGTCCAGCAGGGCGGCTCCGCGAGCTTGCGCCATGCATCCCAAGAATCCGAAAACGACGTGCGGCCGCTCTTTTGCGATTCGGGCCAGCATCCCCATTTTGCCGATCGCTTTTTGGTCGGCCATATCGCGCACGCTGCAGGTGTTCAGCAGAATCACGTCGGCTTCCGATTCGTGAATCGCGCGCTCGTAACCTCGGGAAAGAAGCGAATGTGCGACTTCTTCCGAGTCGCGCTCGTTCATTTGGCACCCGTAGGTTTTGATGAAGAACTTCGGCATCTGGGCCGGAAATAATACACGGACGGCCGGGATGCGCCATGGTCACGCGGTGAGCGCAGAGACCCGACCGGCATGCAGGGCGAGGCTCCAGCGTTTCTGATTGTTAGTGAAGGTGGCGAAGGGCTGGGTCTTTAGTCATTGCTTCGCTTTTTCTTTCCCTCTGACGAACCCATCCGCGCAGCCGTTGTCGCGACCGGCGATGTCGAGCAACTGGCCGGGAAAAGACCGACGACGAGCAAAATAAAGCGTTGGCGCACCCAATATACGTTTTGAATGTGTCGACTCTTTCCAATTAAGGTCCAGTGAGATGAAGAATGAGATTCCCGCGATCGGCGTCATTGGCGGTAGCGGCCTTTACCAGATGGATTCGGTCGAAAATCCCACAGAACACAGAGTCGAGACTCCCTTCGGTTCGCCCTCGGATGTCATCTTCGGCGGGCGCGTTGGTGGCCGTCAAATCTACTTCCTTCCGCGGCATGCGCGGGGCCATCGCATCTTGCCGCACGAGCTCAATCATCGGGCGAACATTTACGCCCTGCGGTCGCTCAATGTCCGGTGGATTATTGCTGTCACCGCAGTCGGCAGCCTCCAGGAAAAATATGCGCCGCGCGACATTCTGCTTCCGTCGCAGTTTTACGACCGCACAAGCTTGCGGGCGAACCACACTTTCTTCGGCGATGGCATCGCCGCCCATATCACGTTCGCCGAACCGGTCAGCACAGATTTGCGCGCGCTCTTGTTCGACTCCGCGACCCGTCTCGGTTTGAAGGTTCACAACGGAGGCACTTACGTGAACATGGATGGCCCGGCGTTTTCCACGCGGGCGGAATCCGAGTTGAATCGCCGGCACGGGTTCGACGTGATCGGAATGACGAATTTGCCCGAGGCCAAGCTTGCCCGGGAAGCGGAGATCGCTCTGGCGACCATGGCCATGGTCACGGATTACGACTGCTGGAAGGTCGAGGAGGAGCCGGTCTCGGCTCAGACCGTATTTGGGCATTTGTCGGCCAACGCGGAGACCGCCAGGAAGGTCCTGACCGATGTGATCCCACGCATCCCCTCCGAGGCTGTCTGGCCCGAGCACCGGGCCCTGGACAGCGCTCTGACGACTGATCGTAAGCTTTGGCCATCGGCGACGGTCAAGAAGCTGGGGCCGATTTTAGCTCGTTTCGAGTAGGCCTCAGGAAGACGGCGGGTTCCTGTGGGGCGGCGCTCCCGGCCATTCGGTTTATGAGGATGGCGGGCGGGCCAGACGAGAGCCAAAAAAGTTCTTGCCATTTCCGCGCGTTTTATAGTAATTATAAAGGCGTCGGCACAATCATTTAACGGTTTCCTTCAACAACATCGCATCATGAAAATCGAATTCGCCACTTGCTTGCTCAGCGTTGCCTTGCTCTCCGCTTGCTCTTCCACGAGCCAGACAACTTCGTCCCATCAAACTCTGGAACAGAGATTGACGGCCAAGTATGCGAGCGCTGATACCAAAGTGGGCGAGCCTGCTCCTCCAGCGGAAGGCCCGGATGACGTTCCCGCGGAAGCGCCCAACACCATCCAGAACAATCCCGCGCTGGTCCCGAGTCCTGCGCTTCGCCAGAACGCCGCTGCAGGCCTCTAAGCCGAATATTGCCGCCCTCGGGCGGATAATACTTCGCCTAACGAGCTGATCTGCGGACCCTCGTGACCCGCGGTCACTGTTACTCGTAAACGCGCCTTGCCTTTGGCGACCGTTGGGTAACGGATCGCCGGTACCAGGAAACCTTTCGCGAGAAGGCTTTCGGCGGCACCGAGAGCTTCCTGTTCGTCACCGATGATCCACGGGAAGATCGCGCTCCGATGAGACTGGTCGCTTTTGATGCCGAGTTCCTTGCGCATCAGACTCAGGTTGCGGTCCAGTCGCTCCCGCCGTTCGGCGCCCGGCTTCGATTGCAGGATTCGAACTGCCGCCGCGGCGGTTTCCGCCAAGGCTGGCGGCGGGGCGGTCGAAAAAATGAATGAGCGCGCCCGGTTGATCAGCCAATCGATCAATTCCCGCGAGCCGCAGATATATCCGCCGCTGACACCGAGCGCCTTGCTCATGGTCCCCATTTGGATTTCGACCCGCTGATCCAACGCTTCAGCCGCGGCCAGGCCCCTTCCGTCAGGGCCGAGGACGCCTACGGCGTGTGCTTCGTCGAGCAGCAAGCTCGCTTCGAACCGATCCTTCAACTCGACGATCTCCTTCAGAGGAGCGACATCGCCGTCCATTGAGAAAACCGATTCGGTTAAGACGAGGAGGCGCGCGCCGGGGTGCGTCTTGCGGCCCCAGGCGAGATGACTCTCGAGTGTCGCGAGATTGTTATGTGGAAAAACGCGGAGAATGGCTCCGCTGAGCTTCACGCCATCGAGGAGCGATGCGTGGCATAATTTATCAGCGATCGCCACATCATCTTTTGTCAGCAACGCAGGGATGACCCCGGTGGCAGCGGCATAACCACTGCTGAAACTCAAGGCTGCTTCGGTTTGTTTCCATTCGGCCAGATTTTGTTCGAGACCTGCATGAGGAGCCTGTGTTCCGCTGACGAGTCTCGAGGCTCCCGCGCCGACGCCCCATTTCTCGATCGCGGCCCGCGCGATCTCGCGCAATTCCGGAGAGTTGGCCAGTCCCAGGTAGTCGTTAGACGAAAAATTCACCACCGGTCGTTCATTCAGCCGAACGATTGGCCCCTGGGCTGATTGGACCAGACGGAGTTGCCGGTAAAGAGAGCGTTCGCGCAGATCCTCGAGCCGTTTGCCTAACCAACTGCTCATGACGAGCGGTCAGGAAGCTAGAGCCATAATCCCCAGGAAAGCAGAGCGGAGGCGTCGCGCCAGACACCGGCCTTGCTGTCGCCCAGAACGACGACAATTACGTCGCGCCCGGGCCGGGAGCCGCTGCAAATCAGGCAATGTCCGGCAGCTTCGGTGTATCCGGTTTTCATCCCGTTGCAGTAAGGCGAGCGTCCCAGGACCTTGTTGGTGTTTTCCAGCTCGCGGATACGCCCGTTGGCGTAGCGGAACGAGAGCCGCGGCAGGCAGACGATGGAACGGATGACGCCATTGGCGTAAGCGGCCCTGGCGATGATCGAGAGATCGCGCGCGGTGGAATATTGATTGGGAACAGGCAAACCGTTCGGATTAACAAAGTGCGAATGCGTGGCGCCGAGCTCGCGCGCTTTCTCGTTCATGAGCATGGCGAAAGCCTCATTGCTGCCAGCCTGATCTCGGGCGAGGCAGCGGGCAACATCGTTAGGGCTTTTTACGAGCAGCGCGCGTAGGAGTTCGATTCGCAGATACGTTTCGCCGGGCTTGATGTTCAGTTTCACGGGCTCGGCCATGGTATCGATTTGCTCGACCGTAACGGGCCGATCGAGAAACCCGTGCTCCGCGACAATCAATGCCGTGAGCAGCTTTTGGGTACTGGCAGCCGCCCGCTGCTCGTCGGCATTCTTTTCGTATAACACCTGGCCGGTTCCGGCGTTGATCATCATAACGGACCGCGCGCCGCTGGATGGTGGACCGCCGGCCGGCCTCGGCGGTTCGGCGACGCGCTCCGGATGAGTCCGCGCCCCGCGCTTTGTTTTCGAGGCAGGCGCTTCGTCTTCGTCGTCGGCCTGGGCGCGGGCCCGCGTAGCCCGCCTGGCTTTCGGGGCCGGCGTATCGTTGTCGTCAGATGCGGCCGGCACGACGGCTTGCGCGTGCGGAGCCGCTGATGTCGGCATGAGCTCGACCTCCGTGGCGACAAGGAGGGGCGCGGCCGTAAAAAGCGCGAACGCCGCCACGAGTAATCCGATGAGGGTGCGCGAGACCTTCATGAAGAGCAGTGAATCAGACGCAAAATCCCTTTTTGCACAAGGCCAACCAGTGAAACCCGTGCACCCAGCCTATTTTCGACCCCGCTCGATCAGTTCTATTTCGTATCCTTCAGGGGCATCGATAAATGCAATGGAGTCTCCGCTCTGGGTTCGATGGGGACCATCCGACAGTGGATAACCTTTGGCTGCCGCCTGGCGCGCGAATTCGTCCATGTTTTCCACTTCGAAAGCGAGATGAGTCAGATCCGGCCCAACCTTAACCGGCCCGCTCTCGTCGAATTTGCAGAGCTCAATTTCCTCGTCGCTTCCGGGCGCCTTGAAAAAGACGAGCTGAGATCCGCGGCCTGAGGTATGGCGCCGAACCTCCTTCAGTCCGAGAACATCCCTGTAAAAGGCGACCGTTTTTTCCAGATCTTCGACCCGATAGCGCGTGTGCAGGAGTTTGGTAATCACGAATCCCTTTAATGCCCCAGTAGCGGCGAAATTCAAATGCAGCCCGCCGGAATTGTCCTCTCCCGGCGACATACTCAATTGTCCGGGTGCCATTACCATAGTAATCGTCTAGCGAATGAAACTCGTGATTGCGGCGACTGGTGCCAGCGGCACGATCTATCTCCAGCGCCTCCTGGACCAGATCGATGCCTCGAGCTCATGAGGTTCATTTTGTCATGAGCGGCTATGCAAAACAGGTCGCCTCGCAGGAATTGAAGGACTTCAAAGTCCCCGCGGGGATACTGCAGCACGGCGAGAACGATTTGAATGTGCCCTTCGTCAGCGGATCGGCTCGCTTTGATGCCATGGTTGTTATGCCATGCTCGATGTCGACCCTCGGGCGTATCGCGTCCGGAACTGGTGACAGCGCTCTTCTGCGGGCCGCTGACGTTTTTCTTAAAGAACGTCGCAAGCTCATTTTGGTGCCGCGTGAAACTCCCTGGAGTCTCATTCATGCGCGCAATGTCGTCACTCTGCTTGAAGCCGGCGCGGTCGTTCTCCCTGCGATCCCATCTTTTTACAGCTGCCCAAAATCGGTGGCAGATGTCGTGGACACAGTCGTGTGGCGCGTGCTCGACCAAATGGGATTGCCCAGCGCCAAGGCGTTTCGCTGGCAAGCCGAAACTACCGACGATTGAAAATAGAAAGTTGGCCGGGGCGGCTGCTCATCTGGTTTGGTTACGGCGTTTTGCGCCTCTGGGAATCGACGCTCCGATACGAGCTTGTCGATCACGCCGGCATCGTCGGTCATCCATCGAAGCGAATGATCGGCGCTTCCTGGCACAATCGCCTCTTGATGCTTCCACTCGCTTTGCGTCGTTTCATTGGAGATCACCCGGGCTCGGCTCTGGTCAGCGCCAGCCGCGACGGTGCCTGGATTGCCGAACTGGTTAAGAAAGCCGGCTTCGGAGTTGTGCGCGGTTCCACCTCGCGCCAGGGAGTCGGCGCGGTCCTGCAGATGTCAGAAGAACTCGCATCAGGCCGTGACGTGACCATTTCGCCCGACGGTCCCAGAGGACCAGTCTATCAGGTCAGTCCGGGAATTATTTTTCTCGCTCAGAAAACAGGCTTTCCGGTGATGCCGATGCATCTGGAATATTCGAGCTACTGGCGCCTCAAGAGTTGGGACCGTTTTTTTCTTCCCAAGCCTTTCAGCAAGACGCGGATGATTTTCGGAGAACTGCATTATGTTTCGCCCACTTCGACCGATGAAGACTTCGAGGCCGAACGCTTGAGATTGGAGAAAGCGCTCATGGCACTGGTCCAGGCGCACTGATTCATTTAGCGTTACTCATGGCTGAATTGATCGATGGACGCGCCGTGGCCGAGAAGGTCTACGCGGATCTTCGCCAGCGAATTGCCACTCTCAACGCGCGTGGCCTGACTCCGGGCCTGGCCGTCGTCCTGGTGGGGGACGATCCCGCTTCGCGTTCGTATGTGCGCGCCAAGGATAAAATGAGTCGCGAGCTCGGCTTGCACTCGGTCAAGTTGGAATTGCCTGTCGAAACGACACAGGAACAGTTGTTAGGCAAAGTCCGGGAACTGAATCGCGATCCGGCGGTGCACGGCATTCTGGTCCAGTCGCCTCCGCCGCCACAGATTGATGAGGCCGCCGTCGTGCAGGCGCTCGATCCGGCGAAAGACGTCGATGGATTTCATCCGACGAACGTTGCGAAACTGACCATGGGAGACCGGAGCGGGTTCGTTCCGTGCACGCCCCTCGGGATCCAACGACTTCTCATCGACACGGGTGTCGAGATCGCAGGTGCCCATGTGGTTGTTCTCGGGCGGAGCATGATCGTGGGCAAACCGCTGGCCCTGCTTTTGATGCAGAAAGGAAAGGGCGGCGACGCAACCGTCACCGTGGTTCACTCGAGAACTCGCGATTTGGCGAAGATCACAAGCTCGGCTGACATCGTCATCGCTGCCATTGGGCAAGCTCAGTTCGTGAAAGCGGACTTTGTGAACGACGGAGCGATCGTGATCGACGTGGGTGTCAACCGAATCGAAGACAAGAATGCCGCGCGCGGTTATCGACTGGTCGGTGACGTCGATTTTGAGGCGGTCTCGAAAAAGGCGAAAGCCATCACGCCTGTGCCCGGCGGCGTTGGTCCGATGACCATCGCCATGTTGATGAGCAATACTGTCAGAGCCTGCGAGCTCGCGAATCCCCCAGCTTAACGGTCGGCACGGCGACGCCCGCCGTTCGGTTGAATTGGCGCCCGGAATGGCCGCCCCTGCAATCATCCTCGATCGCACAACATCTGGCCCGTCACCTAACAACCTTCGCGGTCAGTAGACGAAGGAGAGACGGCTGGATTCTTGCCAGCGGAACAAGGGCTGAAGCGAGTCGTGGCGAGAGCACAGCGGCGCGCGCGAGACGATTGATCCAAAGTCGCCCGCGATAAAGCGCCCGATGTTCCCTGACGAACTCCTGCGCGATGTCTGCGTCATCGCTTCGGTCGATTCGCCTCGCGATGAATCCGGCAGCAAGCTCCCCGGAAGCGAGGGCATAATAAATTCCTTCGCCCGTGAATGGTTCAACCACGCGCGCGGCATCGCCGATGAAGAAGGCAGAGTTTTGCCCGGCCTGGAGCGGCGCGCGTGTGAGCGGCGTGACTGTTCGCCACAAGTGATCCCTGGAAATATCGAAGCGGCTTTGAGCCCAATCTTTGAGAGCTCCAATGCGTCGCGCGGTTGCGACAAGACAGACGTTGAGCTGGTCCGGTCCCGTCGGCGCCTGTCCGGAATAACCCTCCGGACGAAACTGCAGGACGATGCGATTTCCGAAGTCGCGCGGAAGCGGGATGTGGGCCTGCAAGGCCACTCGATCTTTCTGCGGGGTCCGCGCGCCATTCAGCATCCGCGCGACCGTGGAATTCCGCCCATCCGCCGCCACGATAATCTTCGAGCGAAAAGATTCGCCTGTTGACGTTTCGACTCGCCAAAGGCCTTGAGCGTCCGACCGAAGGGCGGTGACAGTGCAGGAATTCCGAACCGTTGCTCCGGATTCCTTCGCGCGACTCAGTAAAAGATCGTCGAACAGGCTTCGTTTGATGGCGATTTGGGCGTTTGGTCCGCGCGGCAGATCGACGAAAACGGAGCGACCGCTGATTGCGATGAATTCGACGCGATCGAGCGGACTGTGGGTCAGCTTCATTACGTCCTCGCGAAGGTCCAGCCGATCAAGCACCTCCCAGCAGTTCGGGTTGAGGCAATCTCCGCAAACCTTTTCGCGCGGGAAATTTTCCCGCTCCAAAACAAGGACGCGAAGTCCGCGCTTCGCGCAAAAGGAGGCGCATACGGCGCCCGCAGGTCCGCCGCCGGCAATGATTACGTCGAAGGTTTCGTCGGCCATTGATCTACAGAGATGGCATTGTTCACCTTAGCAGCACCGCGCTAAACTAGGGCTGAAATCATGGCTCAAGCAGCAATGGAGAAACCGGACCTGGCCAAGAAGGTTCACGAGGTTCCGCACAAGCCCGGGGTCTACCTCATGCGTGACCGGTTTAACCGGGTCATCTACGTCGGGAAAGCGCGCGATCTGCGGAAGCGCGTGTCGTCCTATTTCATGCCCTCAAAGCTCGCCGTGGCCGATATCAAGACGCGCGCCATGCTCGACGCGGTCTGGGACTTCGAGACGCATACCGTTCGCAGCGAAGCCGAATCGCTTTTGCTCGAAGGCAGGCTGATCAAGGAGTTCCGGCCGCGCTACAACATTTCCTTCCGCGATGACAAACGATTTCTGCTGGTCAAAGTCGATATGACGGAGGAATGGCCCCGCTTCCGCCTCGCGCGATTTAAAAAGGAAGACAACGCGCGTTACTTCGGGCCTTACGCGCACGCCGGCGCGCTTCGGCAGACATTGAATTTTATGCGAAAAAAATTCGGCGTTTTGACCTTTGGCCGCGGATCGCCGACGCCGCGCGAGTTAAAATCGTCAACTTACCAGGTGCCGATGCGGCTGAGCGAAATCTCCGCGTCGCAGTATCGCGAGCGAGTGAATGAGGCGGCGGACTTTTTGGAGGGTCACTCGCGCGAAATGATATCTGCCCTGGAAGAAGAGATGCGAAAGGCAGCAGGCAAGATGGATTTCGAGAAAGCAGCTGAACTGCGAAACATGGTTGCCGACCTGCGCAATACGACCAAGCCAACCCGCCGGTTCACACGCGGATCGCTCCCAAGCACGATCGATCCGACGGCCGATCTTCGCGCACTCGCCGACGCCTTGCAGCTGCACCGGCCGCCCGCCGTGATGGAGTGCTTCGATATTTCAAACATCTCAACCACGCACGTGGTCGCCTCGATGGTCTGCTTTCGCGATGGTGTGCCGGATAAGGACAATTACCGGCGCTATCGTGTGCGCACCGTCGTCGGTCAGGATGATTTCGCGAGCATGGCCGAAGTCGTTAGGCGCCGATATTCACGTGTTCTGCTCGAGGCCCGCGATTCGGATCCTGACCGCGCGGAGTATTCCCAGGAAAATCCTGCGGAAGCCGTGGAACGAATGGCCGCTGCCTCCGTCCCGGAGGCGGAGCGCGGCGAACTGCCGCCAGAGACGGCCGTCGCGACAACGAAATCCTTTGTCGCCGTGAGGTTGCCAGACCTGATCATCGTCGATGGCGGCAAGGGCCAGCTCTCCTCGGCCTGCCGCGAACTCCAGCGCCTCGGACTGCACGACCTCCCGATCATCGGCCTGGCGAAAGAGCACGAAGAGATTTACCGGCCGGGCCGGCCGCTTCCGCTGCAGCTGCCGCTCGAGTCAGGGGCCCTGCGGCTCCTACAACGGATCCGGGACGAAGCGCACCGCTTTGCCAACGCCTATCACCAGCTTCTAATGAAAAAACGAATCGGAGAGAGTATTCTCGACGATTGCCCCGGCGTCAGTCAGAACCGGAAGAGCCTGCTCCTGCGAAAGTTCGGGTCTGTCAGCCGGTTACGAAAAGCCAGTGTCGAAGAAATCGCATCCACCGAAGGAATCGGACGAAAGCTTGCCGAGGACATACACCGTTTTCTGGAACGGCATTGAGTTCTGAGAGAGTTTAGCGGAGTAAGTGCGCCTGTTTCGTGATGAAGAAGCCAAACGCCTGGGTCATTTTTGGAATTTCGAGTGGGCTCGCCTGCTCAGCCTTGGCCGCCGAGCAGCCCAGCCCTTCGGCTTCTCCATCGGCCGCGGACGAAGAAATTCTGCCGACGTTTGAGACCCAAAAGCTCGCGCGCGCCTACGTCCTCGATATTCCTGCGCCGCGCGGACAGATCACCGACCGGACCGGCGCACCCCTGGCGCAAAACAAGATCAGTTACAACCTCGCGATCCTTTTCCCGACGCCGCTCGATTTTTCCGACGCTAAAGCCCTCGCGTTTGCCCGGGAAAAAATCAATCGAGCGGAGAAGTTGATCGATCGCCAGATCAAAATTTCGGACGACACGATTCTTCGGCACTATCACAACCGCGGGATTCTTCCGCTGGAGATCGCGCAGAACCTTGCGCAGTCCGAATGTGACGAGGTCAAAGAACGAAAGCCGGAAGGAATGACTCTCCGCCCGATTTATGTCCGGACATATCCTAATGGCAAAGCCGGGGGCCAGATTATCGGCTACACCGGCCGAACCGGGCGCAACCTCGACGGCATTATCGACAATCACGAAACCCTCTGGCCGGAAACAGAAGGCCGCGAGGGACTCGAGCAGACCTTTAACGAAATGCTGAAGGGAAAGCATGGCGAATACAAAATGACCTTCGACAAGGACGGACGAAAAACGTCGGAGAAGCTTGTGACTTCGCCAGTTCCGGGCAACACCGTGGTCACCACGCTCGATCTGCATTTGCAGGAGCTGGCGGAGAAAGCGCTGGAGAGCAAAGCCAAACGGGGGGCAATCGTCATTCTTGATCCGAATAACGGCGATATTCTCGCCCTGGCTTCGTGGCCGACCTACAATCCGAATGTTTTTATTCCGTCGATCTCGGCGGAGAAGTTCAAGGCGCTGCAGGACGATCCCGACATTCCATTGTTGCCACGCGCTTTCAGGGCTTCCTATCCACCGGGCTCCACTTTCAAAGTGGCCGTCGGAATCGCCGCGCTCGAAAGCGGCGCTATTCAGCCTAACGACGAGTATCAATGCGCTCCGGCAATCGATATCGGAAATATCACCTTTCACAACTGGAAGAAGACCGACCGAGGGGCGATCGATTTCGTGCAGGCGCTGACGGAATCGTGCGATACCTGGTTTTATCAGGTGGGTATCAAAACGGGAGCAGAGCCGATCATCGATTGGGCGCTCAAGCTCGGTTTTGGCGTGAAATGCGGCATTCCCTTGCGTGGCGAAGTGGACGGCCGCATCCCTAACGACCAGTACATGAGAGTCACGCACAAGCGGAAGCTGCTGAATGGCGATATCGCCAATCTTTCCATTGGCCAGGGAGACACCGAAGTCACTCCTCTACAGATGGCCCAGGCGATGGCCACGATTGCGAATGGCGGAACGCTCTTCCAGACCCGCTTAATTCACCAGATTCAAACCTACGACAACGAAATCGTGAATGCTTATCAGGTGCGGGCGAAACGGGAGTTGGATATTTCGCCGGGAACACAAGACGAGCTGCGAAAAGGACTGATCGATGCGGTCAACGCTCCGAGCGGGACGGCGCATTCCGCCAGCCTGGACAATGTCGATGTTGCCGGGAAAACCGGCACCGCGCAGTGGGGTCCGAAAAACAAGGAAAGAACGGCAGCCTGGTTTGCGGGATTTTTGCCGGCGAATCAGCCGCAGTACGCATTTGCCGCTCTTTACGAAGGCGATGTCGGCAGCAAGGAACACGGCGGGACCACGGCGGCGCCGATGATCGGTGACATTTTCAGGCAGCTTTACAAAGGCCAGGCCAAAGCCCGGGGACGGCGGGCCTCCGCCAGGCCAGACGGCGCCGCGGGCCGAACCGGTGGAAGACGATCAGTCCGATTAAATGCTGGCCTTGCCGCATTGCGCCAGGATTTTCGGTCTCGCGATTATCGTCGCGCTGACTGCCTCGGTCGCACGCTGCGATCAGCCGATCGGCTCGGTCGCTTCGCCAAATGGTCAGCTCGATAGCCGACCTTAGCCTAACGAATGACGGAAACCTGGCCTACTCGGTAAAACGAAATGGGCGGGAGATCATCGCGCCTTCCCGCCTGGGCTTGATTCTCGCGAATGCGCCCAAGCTTGACCGGAATTTTTCGCTCGAGAGCACAAACACATCCACGCAGGACGAAACCTGGGAGCAACCGTGGGGTGAACGCCGCTACGTGCGCAATCATTACAAGGAGCTCGACGTTACCGTTGTCCAGAAATCGCTCGAGAACCGCAAAATGACCATGGTCTTTCGGGTCTTCGACGACGGAGTCGGCTTTCGCTATTCCTTTCCTGATCAGCCGCAGCTGAAGACGCTGAAGATCACCGACGAGCTCACGGAATTTGCCATCGTTGATCCCGCGATCGCGTGGTGGGACGTGGCCGGGGAATGGAACCGCGAAGAGTATCTCTACAATAAGACCCCGGTGAATGAGATCAGCGAAGCGCAAACCCCAGTTACCCTCAAAACCGACAAGGGACTTTACATCTCGATCCACGAAGCGGCGCTGGTTGATTACCCGGCATATTGGATGCGCCGCGTTGACGGTCAGCGGCTGAAAACCCGGCTGGCTCCTTCATCGATTGGAGCAAACGTCGAGCGGGATGCGCCCTTCTCGACGCCGTGGCGCACCCTCATCATCACCGACAAGGCGCCGGCGCTTTATGAATCGAACATCGAGCTGAACCTGAATGAGCCTAACAAGTTAGGCGATGTGTCGTGGGTGAAGCCTTACAAGTACGTCGGCATCTGGTGGGCCATGCACTTGAATCAGAAGACATGGGAAGGAGGACCGAGGCACGGCGCCACCACAGAGGAAACGGAGAGGTACATGGACTTCGCGGCGAAAAACGGATTTCGCGGCGTGCTGGTGGAAGGTTGGAACCTTGGCTGGGAAGATTGGTTTGCCAAAGGCGACAAATATTCCTTCACCGAGAGTTATCCGGACTTCGATCTCAAGGCGGTCTCCGAGTACGGCCTCAAGAAGGGTGTTCATCTTGTCGGCCATCACGAAACCGGCGGGAACGCCGCGCATTACGAGGAACAGATGAATGCCGGGTTCGCTCTCTACCAGAAATACGGAGTCGACAGCGTGAAGACCGGCTACGTCGCGGATGCCGGAGGCGCGCAGGTCAAAGGACCGGACGGCACGGTTCATTTCACCTGGAACGACAGCCAGGAAATGGTTCGCCATTATCAGAAGGTGGTGACGGAAGCGGCCAAGTATCACATCGCCATCGACACGCATGAGCCGATCAAGGACACCGGTCTGCGGCGCACCTATCCGAACTGGGTCTCGCGCGAAGGCGAGCGTGGACAGGAATACAACGCCTGGGGACATCCGCCCAACCCGCCCGAGCACGAGGCGAATCTGATTTTTACCCGAATGTTATCGGGGCCGATGGATTTCACTCCGGGCGTTCTCAGCCTGCAGGGCAAGGAACAGGAGATTCAGGCGACGCAGGCCAAAGAGCTGGCGCTTTACGTGGTCATCTATTCGCCGATTCAAATGGCGGCGGACCTGGTGGAGAACTACGCGAAGTATCCGAAGCCATTTCAGTTCATTAAAGACGTGCCGACCGATTGGGAACAGACATTGATGATCAATGGGGAGCCCGGGGATTATGCGACGATCGCGCGCAAGGATCGTCATTCCGATGATTGGTATGTCGGGTCGATAACGGATGAGAATGCGCGCACTCTCCCGTTGCCGCTGAAGTTTCTCGATTCCAATCGAAAGTACACGGCGCAGATTTATCGCGATGGCGACAAGGCGGGATTCAAAGGTGACGCGCGTTTCGACATTGTCATCGAGTCGAAGGATGTGAAGTCATCGGACACGCTTCAGTTGAAGCTGGCGCCCGGTGGAGGAGAAGCGATCCGGTTCGTGGCCGCTGCGAAATGAGCGAACAGCGTCGAGGATGAAATGGAGGGCGGCCATCGTGACCGCCGATCTAAAAATACGCGGCGCAAATTGTTGTCCGACGAAAGAAAGCGGACGAGACAAGCTCGCCTCCCAACCTGTGTGAGGTGATGAAGCCGGTCGCGACGTCCTGCGATCAAACCGCGGCTGTCTCGGCCGGCTGTTCCATCGTTCCCTTGAACTTCGGTTCTTCACGTTCAAGTCCGAAATTTTCCGAATAGAGCGCGTCGATCCGGGCGAGATCGTCGGCCGTCAATGCGGGCGAATCCGGGGCCCCGGCAAACTCGATCAACTGTTCTTCGTTGTAGATATTTGGAAGGGTCGAGGCCGTTCGCGCATCGGCCAGGAGCCATTGCAGTGCGGCCTGTCCGAGAGTTCGGTCGGAATTTTCCAAAAAACGCAGCTGCTCGATTTTTTTGATCCCGTTCAGCAACCAGCTGCGAGGGCGATGGTTGCGATGATCGTTAGGCGGAAAGACGGTGTCTTCTTTATATTTTCCTTCAAGCATGCCTGAGGAATGAGTCACCCGGATCAGGAACATGGTGTCTTTTCCAGCGGCCGTGGCCGCATCCTGCATGGCGCGGCCGGGATGCTGTTCCAGCATATTGTAGATGTGTTGAACGCTGGTGAGTTCGCGCTCCTGAATGCAGTTAACCCCTTCGTAGAGCCAGCCGACCGCGGGGCCGAGCGCAATTCCGTAGTAGCGAATCTTCCCATCTCTTTTCAGGCGGTCGAGCGTTTGCCAGAGCGAGTCATCGGAAACCTGCTCCATCCGGATATTGTGCAGTTGCAAAAGATCGATCCGATCGGTCCTAAGCCGTTTCAGCGCCGCATCGGTGGCCCGGATGATTGCTTCCGGCGAAAAATCCTGCGGAATCTCCCGTTGCCCGCGTCCGCGGCTTTCGCCGTGAGTGACGAAGTCGTAGCCCACCTTTGTCGCGACGACGATGTCGTCACGGCGCGACCCAAACGCTTTCGCGATCAATTCTTCGCTCAGCCCATTGCCATAAGTATCGGCGGCATCGAAAAGCGTGATTCCGAGATCGAACGCCTTGTGCATCAGCGCGATTGCTTCGCCTTCGGTAAATTGTCCCCACCATCCGGTAGAAATGGTCCAAAGGCCGAAGCCGACTTCGCTGACCGATAAATCGGTGTTTCGATAAGTGCGGAACCGCATCAGGAAACTTAACGCAAAGGAGAGGCGCGTCTAACCGGAACAAAGGCGATGTTGGACAGGCTACGACTTGGACGTCAAATTCCCGGGTTATGAAATCGAGCGCCCTCCTTATCGTCGGACACGGTTCGACCGTAAACGCCGACTCAAGCGCACCGACCTTTCATCACCTCGCGGAGATAGGACGGCGCGACATTTTTGGCGAGGTCGCATGCGCTTTCTGGAAGGAAGAGCCCAGCTTTCGTGACGCGCGGTTTCTGTTCGATCCGGCGAAGATTCGCGAAGTATATGTGGTCCCGAATTTCATCAGTGAAGGGTATTTCACCCAGACGGTCATTCCTCGTGAGCTTGAACTGACCGGGCCGAGCACGGTCCGGCCTGACGGACAGATATGGAATTATTGCCAGCCAGTGGGCAGCAATCCCGCGATGACCGAAATCCTCCTGCGTCGCGCGCGCGAAATTGCGCCCGGCGTTTCGCCTTCGGCGACGAGCCTTCTGATCGTGGGTCACGGCACCGATCAAAATGAAAACAGCGCGGTGGCGGCGAAGCGCGAGGCGGAAGCGATTCGCGAGCGCGGCGAGTACGCGGCCGTTTTAAACGTCTATATGGAAGAGGCACCACTGGTGAGCCAGTGGCAGAAACTGACAAGCACTCCTCATGTCGTGGTTGTTCCGTTTTTCATCTCCGACGGCCTCCACAGTTATGAGGACATCCCGGTTCTTTTGGGCATTGCGGGCAAGGGGGAAGCAAGCAACCAGAAAATCTTTGACGCAAACCCGTATCGCGTCGGCGAGCGGTTGCTCTATTATGCGCCTTCGGTCGGCTCGGAGGCCGGTTTTGCGGAACTCATCCTGCAGCAGGTCGAAGCCTTTGGCTCCACCCAGGCTGCGATCAAATAAGCCGGAATGGCATTGAGCTGGAACTGGGCGACAGTTGCAATCCGGCGGAGAATCGCTTCCGTCGATATTAGCAATTGAATTAATGAAGCCCGAGACACTAAAGAAGCTCCAAGAGATCGGAGCGTTTGTGCTCGCCAATGGATGCAACAAGCCCGGGCTTCGCGAGGCCGCCGAGTTGATCCGAGAGGCCCGGAATTATCGATGGGTGGCTATCTACAAAGTCACGAAAAAGGATTTCGTTGCCATCGCTTCCACCGGGGACGAGCCGGTGGCTTATCCACGTTTTCCCGTGAGCCAGGGAGTTTGCGGGGCTGTCTTGGAGAGCGGGAAGACCATCATGTTGGGCGACGTTCGGAAAGATGCTCGCTGCCTGCCTGCTTTCCATAACACGCGCTCCGAGATTATCGTTCCCATGATCGATGAGGAGAAAATTGTCGGAATGCTGGATGCCGAAAGCGACAAGCTGAACGCATTCACGGCCGAAGATCGCGCGTTCCTGGAACGCGCTGGCGCGTTCATCGCGCATTGTTTGTCGTAGCGCGCGCTGAATGGCTCACGCCGCCCTGGAATCTGCCCTGGCGGCCGGCTCATGCGATGTCGGGCAGGTTCGGATCGACGCCGCCAGCGCCGGATACGTGCTCTGCCACCGCGACGACCTCACGCGGGCAGACTTGCGAGTCTACAGAGACGCGAACGCGGCCGCCGATTTGGCGCGATTTGATGATTCCGGAAAATATCGGCCACTGAAGACGGCGCCGAATCTTCCGCACGGCTGGTTGCTGAAGCTGATGAGCCTCGACCAAGTTGAGTGCGCGATCGACAGGTTCTATCCGGGACGGCTGGCAGTGCTGGGAGCGTTCATCGGCGGACGCCTCGAACAGACTCCGTTGCGCCAGACATTGAACAGACAAACAGGAATGTATCGGGTGGCGGCGAACATTTCAGACAACGGTATCGATCAGGTTGTCGGCGACGTTTGCCGTTCCGACGGCGGTTGTCTTCGAACGATTCTCTGGAAGAAAAATGAGCGGGGCGATTTGCCATCGGACCGGTTGCCCGCGCAGAAGTTCGACCTTCGGCAAAACCAGGTCGAGGTGATTGATTCATTTGCGTCCCGCGCCGTCAGCTTTGTTCCAATACCTTGTCAGGAAGCTTGCAGCGTGCTGATCGACGCTTGCCGGAAAGCCGTGAAGAGTTCCAGTGCCACCTGACCAACCCATGATCCTGCGCGCGCGTTTTGTCGCGAGCATGGACGGTCCACCGATCGAGGACGGCGCCGTCGTCGTTGACCGGGACTTGATTGCAGATTTGGGACCTTTTTCCCGGATAAGTCGAACCTACTCAGGGGACGTCGTCGATTTGGGTGACCGCGTGATCCTGCCGGGTCTGATCAACTCCCATTGTCATCTCGATTACACCTGTCTGCGGGGCCGAATATCGCCGCAGAAATCCTTCACCAGCTGGATCCGCGCGATCAACGCGGCCAAGGCAGGCCTGACACGGGATGATTATATCAACTCGATTAACGAGGGATTCGCGGAGGCGCGCCGATTCGGCACCACCACGGTGGTTAATCTGACGGCGTTTCCCGAGTTGGCGCGATTCGTTAGGCCAACGATTCGGACTTACTGGATGGCGGAGTTGATCGATGTGCGGATGCCAGGCAAGGCTGCGGATCTGGTCGATGGCGCCATGAAGTCGCTGGAAAACCTACCGCTCGCGGGGCTCGCGCCGCATGCGCCTTACACCGCTTCAGCCGATCTCTACCAAGCGTGCCAGAAGAAATCGATCATGCTGACAACCCATCTGGCCGAATCGCGCGAGGAAATGTCGATGTTTCGCGATCAAGCAGGCGAGCTCTGCGAATTTATCCATTCCATTAACCCCGACTTTGGAAGCCTTGGTCAGACACCTGTTGCTTATTTTCTGGAGAAGCTGGATGTCGGCAAACCGTGGCTCATCGCGCATTTGAATGAGGTGACCGATGAGGATTTTGCGCTGCTGAGGCAGCGGAATCCAAAGGTAGGAATCGTGCATTGTCCGCGGAGCCACGAATTCTTCGGGCACTCGCCCTTCCAGTTTGAGCGCCTAAAGCAGGACTACCCGATTTCTCTGGGAACGGATAGTTTGGCGAGCAACCAGGACCTGAATTTGTTCGCTGAAATGCGACACTTCCAGTCCGCATTTCCGAATACCACTGCGGAAGAGATTGTTGGAATGGTCACTCGAACACCCTGCCTGGCCCGGGTCGGAAGGCTTCGCCCCAACTGGAACGCCGACCTGATTGCGGTGCCTGCCATGGGATCGGCCGGAGACCTGTTTGAACAGATCATAGCCTTTGAAGGCGAACCTTGGGCGATGATCGGCGGCCAGACTGGCACACTCTAGGCTGACGCTTTTCTCAATTCGCCTTTATTTTTCTCAAAACTGAAATATTCTCCGCGCTGAGATTTCATGGCTAAAATTATTATAATCGATGACGAGCCTGCAATGGTTGAGGTCATCGTGACGCTCTGTCGCGAAAAGGGACACCAGGTTTTCCCGTTCAACGCCGCCCCAAAAGCAATCGAACAACTCGATAGCATCCAACCCCAGGTCGTCATCGCTGACATCAAGATGGAAACGATGACGGGTTTCGATGTTCTCCGGCATGTGCGCGAGCACCATCGCCAGACGGCTGTCATCCTGATCACCGCTTACGCGTCCGTAGAGACTGCGGTCGAAGCGATGAAAATGGGTGCCTACGATTACGTGACTAAGCCGTTCAAGATCGATGAACTGCAGATGACGGTGCAGCGCGCTCTCGATTATCAGGCTGCCCTTCGCGAGAACGTTTATCTCCGGAAAGAGCTCAAAAATCGATATCGGTTCGAGAACATCATCGGCACCAGCCGAAAGATGCAGCACGTTTACAATTTGATTAATAAGGTCGCGGACACCGACAGCACGGTCTTGATCATCGGTGAAAGCGGCACGGGCAAGGAACTGGTCGCGCGCGGTCTCCATTTCAACAGTAACCGCCAGCATCATCCTTTCGTGGCCATCAATTGCAGCGCCCTTCCGGAAAACCTTCTCGAATCGGAATTGTTCGGTCACAAAAAAGGGTCCTTCACCGGAGCGGTCGCGGATAAGAGAGGCCTGTTCGAGGAAGCCAATCTCGGCACGATTTTTCTCGATGAAGTGAATTCGATGGCGCCGCAGCTTCAGACGAAGCTTCTGCGGGTTTTACAGGAACGCGAAGTTCGCCGGGTGGGCGACAACAAGAGCTCGCCAGTAAATGTGCGCGTGGTCGGTGCGACTAACGAGGCGCTCATGCCGAAATTGAAGGACGGAACTTTTCGCGAGGATCTTTATTATCGGCTCGCGGTCATTCCGGTGGAAATTCCCGCTCTGCGCGAACGTCTGGAAGACATTCCGCTACTGGTGAACCACTTCCTTCAAAAACAGGCCAGCGCCACCGGTGGCGAGCCGAAGAAGATCGCCCCTGAAGCGGTCGACATTCTTTGCCACTACGATTATCCGGGCAACGTTCGCGAACTGGAGAACGCCATTGAGCGCGCATGCGCCCTTTGCGAGAACGATTTAATTTTGGTGACAGATTTACCGCCAAATATCGTCACCCACGCTCAGGGCGAGAAGGTGGGCCAGGCGGTCGCCGCCATGCCGGTTGGGCAGTCACTTGACGAATTCATTCAACAGCAGGAACGCGGATACATCGAAGCGACGCTGAGTCATTGTGCCGGCTCGCGCGAGAAAGCGGCCAGCGTTCTCGGTATCAGTATGGCGACGCTCTACCGGAAGGTAGAACCTAAGAGCAAAAAATAGCGATCTGTGCGGTGACTTGACTGCCGAATAAGCAATTCAAGTGTTCGGACCGTTGACGTGACGTGGAGGGACGAGCTCCGTCTCGTCCCATTAGTGTGGGACAACACAGAGGTTGTCCCTCCAATCGAAACGAAATCACCTGCATAGGCTCAGGGCCGCTTCGGGAGCGACGGGGCAAACGCTCGGGCCCAATGAGTCGGCTCGACAGAGTCTCGCCCTACCGGCATTAGTAATGTCGATATGGCGTCGGCGACTCCCAGCACGCGCGAAATGGAGCGCATCAACTGGATGGAGTTTCGCGAGTTCGTGCCCGAGAGGATCACGACCGTTCTATTGCCGCTTGGGACCCTGGAGGCGCATGGTGTGATTCCAAATGGAACCGACATCATCGCGCCCGTCGCGATTGCGCGCGCCATCGCTGCAACCGTGAATGCGATGATCGCCCCGGTGGTGCCGTATGGGTTCACCGGAATTCTCGATCCTTATCCGGGAAGTTTCACTGTGCCTGAAGCGGTCTACCGGGAATATGTGCGCGCGGTCATGGTCGGGCTCGCCGCCAATCAATTCAAAAACATCATCCTCCTCAATGGCCACGGAGGCGGACAGACGGCCATCCTGTCAGCGCTTGCGCAGGAAGTCGGCCGGGCAACGCACACGAGAATCCTCGTGATCAACTGGTGGTCCTATTGCAGCGACGTCGTCCGGGAAGTTTACGGTGAAGATGGCGGACACGCCGGGAACACGGAGACTGCGGTCGTGTTGGCGGTCGAACCCGAGCTTGTGAAAAAGGATCGTTATACCGGTCCCGGGATGGCCACAGCGATTCCGGCTCCGAACACGTGGAGCGCGTATCCGTTTCCTTCGAGCATTCTTCTATACAAAGAAGGCGAAGGCTTGCCGGTATTCGATGAAGCGAAGGCGAAGACCTATTTCGAAAAAGTGAACCGTAAGCTCGAGGCGCTCATTACGGAGACGATCGCGAAATGGGACGCGGCGCAGCTGTAGAGTTTTGCGCGATTCGCGGGATCAGCCGCGCCTGGCGAAGACCTTCAACTGCTCAATAGATTTTTGGGCTCGTTTAGTTAGGCCTGAAACTAAACGCATTGACACGAATGTGCCAAGGTCCAGTATCGACGTCATGAAGTTTGCCACCGCTAGGGGACAACGCTTCGGATTAATTATTTCATTGGGTCTGGCGTTCTTAACGACAGCCATTTGCGCTGACGCTGTAACGAAGAATCTAACAGGGGGAGTGACCACGGATCCCTTGGGGAATACCTATGTGACTGGCAGCTCGCTTGGATCCGGGACTGGGCTTGATTACGCGACAATAAAATATAACTCGAGCGGAGCCCAACAATGGGTCGCACGTTACAATGGACCTGCCAGCGGTGATGACATTCCTTACGCGATTGCGGTTGATGGCTCGGGGAACGTTTATGTTACAGGAAGCTCAACCGGCTCCGGCAGCGGCTTGGACTATGCAACGGTTAAATACAATTCGAGCGGGGCGCAGCAGTGGGTTTCACGCTACAACGGTCCCGCTAATTTCAATGACATTGCCTATGCTCTCTCGGTTGATGGTACGGGCAACGTCTATGTGACAGGCAGTTCGCTCGGATCGGGAACTGGTCTCGATTACGCCACGGTCAAGTATAACGCGAGCGGGGCGCAGCTATGGGTTTCACGCTACAACGGGCCCGCGAATTCCGACGACATTGCCTATGCTCTCTCGGTTGATGGTACGGGCAACGTCTATGTGACAGGCAGTTCGCTCGGATCGGGAACTGGTCTTGATTACGCCACGGTCAAGTATACGTCGAGCGGCGCGCAGACTTGGGTGTCGCGTTATAACGGTCCGGGAGGTTCTGATGACATTGCGAACGCGTTGGCGCTTGATAGCGCGGGCAATGTGTATGTAACCGGCAGCTCATTAGGATCAGGAACTGGTCTTGATTACGCCACGGTCAAGTATACGTCGAGCGGGGCGCAGACTTGGGTGTCGCGTTACAACGGTTCGGGAGGTTCTGATGACATTGCGAACGCGTTGGCGCTTGATAGCGCGAGCAATGTGTATGTAACCGGCAGCTCATTAGGATCGGGAACGGGTCTTGATTATGCCACGGTTAAGTACAATTCGAGTGGGGCCCAACAATGGGCATCCCGCTACAACGGTCCGGCCAGTGTCGATGACATCGCTTACGCACTGGCGCTTGATAGTTCGAGCAACGTGTATGTAACCGGCAGCTCATTGGGTTCCGGAACCAGCCTCGACTACGCGACCGTTAAATATAATACAAACGGAGCGCAACAGTGGGCCTCACGTTACAACGGTCCCGCCAGCGGCGATGATAAAGCGAACGCTTTGGCTGTCGATAGTTCAGCAAATGTTTATGTAGTGGGAAGCTCTCTCGGTTCGGGTAGTGGCCTTGATTTCGCCACCGCAAAATATAATGCGAGTGGTACCCAGCAGTGGGTTGTGCGTTATAATGGTCCAGCTAGCGGCGATGATATTGCCGGAATTTTTGGTAGTGGACCGCGGGAAGAGCCTGCGTTCGATCTAAAAAACGACTCTAGAGTCCCAAGTGGCCACTTTTTATCCGTCGGTTCAAAACTAGCGCTCGCAACAATTAGGTAAAGGACTTGCGTGATTCTCTGCGCGAGAAGGTCAGCGCTGGGGGGCGGCTCGCAGCAGTGCAAGCTTATTTTGGCGGCTTTAGCCGAGTGAAATAGTTGGGACGTGGCCGTGCCGTATTTAGCCGCGGTTTGCGAAAATCTTCATTTGCTGCGCGGCCTTTTGGAGCTCGTCGAGCTGGTCCAGGGTGCCCTGCTGTTTCTTGAGGGTTTCCTCGTTCGCCGCCTTCATCTCCTGCAGTAACTGAAGAGCGGCTGCCGTTGCATCCGGCATGGGGGCGATGGGCGGCGCAGTTTTAGTGGCAGGGGCGGGTTCAGTTGCCGCCCTAACGACGACCTCTTGCGGCGACTGAGCGTTTAGAATTGCGGTCGATGAGGCAGCAAAAATCAAAAGCAAAAGAATTCGGTTCGGCGTGGTCATTATTTTGACGGAGGTGGAGGTTTATGTGCTCCGCCAAGGCGAGAGCTATAGATTCGGGCGACCCGGACGTCTTCGGCGACTGCAGCAATCTTGGAGTCGATTGCTGTTTGGTTTTCGGCGATGTGCTTCTGTTGGACTTGAAGGTCCTTAACGGCGGCGAGCAATTGCTGCGGGTCAGCCTTGCACGTTTGCGCAATTAGGCTTAGCCCAGCCAAGAGGGATACGAGGTGTTGGGCACAAGCCTTCATTACTTGCTGCGGCCTGCGAAGATTCGGGCCGTACGGATTGTCTCGGTAATTTCGGTAAGCTTAGCCTCAATTTTGCCTTGGTTATCGAGAAGTTGATTTTGCTGCGCTTGGACTTCTTTGGTAAGAGCGACGAGTTCGGTAAGGCCATCTGAAGTGGGGGCCAGTGCACTAGCGGGAGTGACCACGGCTAGAGTTCCGAGAAAGGCCACGGTGAGAATTGATTTCATCATTAAGATGGCTTTGAGTGTTATAAAGCAAGTCGTGTTCCGGCATGATGTCTGCGTGCAGGAGTGGCAATGGTCCATTCACGCACGGCCCGTAAGTTGCTTGCCAGCTGCCGTCTCGCTCCGTAAACTCCGCACATGGCCGGCCAAGGAATGCACCAGTCGCAGAATCTGTCTCTGCAGCAGGTCCTTGCACCCCAGCTCCAACAGAGCCTCCTGATCCTTCAGGCCCCGCTGCTGGAGCTGCGAAACCTCGTCCAGCAGGAGATGGAAACCAATCCTGTCCTTGAGGAATTGGCTAACGAGACCGAGGAACAACAGAAGACGGAGGAAAAGAAGTCCACTTCCAGCGACGACGAGTTCAAAGCTGAATTCGATCAACTTGCGAAGCTCGATGAGGAATGGCGCGATTACATGGCACAATCGAGCAGCTACAGCGGGCGTTCGCAGGAAGCGGAAGATAAACGGCAGTTCTTTTTCGATTCCATCGCCACCCAGGAAACCCTGCAGCAACATTTGATGGGGCAGCTGAATCAAACGGCCCTCAACGGCGACGACCGCAAGACCGCCGAGTTGATTATCGGAAATGTCGACGACAACGGTTTTCTGCAGACGAATCCTGAGGAGATGGCGCTCAACACCGGCATCGCCCAGGCCGATTTTGAGCACATGCTCACGCTCATCCAGAGTTTTTATCCTCCGGGAGTCGGCGCGCGCGATTTGCGTGAATGCCTTCTGATTCAACTGCGCCGCGAGGGGAAAGGGAGCAGCCTCGAGTTCAAGATGGTTTCCGAGCACATGGCTGATCTCGGGAAACGCCGCTTCCCTGAGATCGCCCGTCGCATGGGGATCAGCGTCGAGCAGGTCCAGAAGTGCGCCAACAATATTGCCCAGCTCGATCCGCGGCCGGGTGCTATCTTTGCGCAGGCTCCGCAAAATTACGTTCTCCCGGACGTGACCGTCGAAAAGATCAACGGCGAATACCAGGTGATCCTGAACGGCGAACAAATTCCGCACCTCCGCATCAGCAATACTTACAAAGACATCATGTCGCAGGATGGTAACGGCAGCGAAGTGAAGGATTACATCCGCGACAAAATCCGAAGCGGAAAATTTCTCATCAAATCAATTCACCAGCGCCAGCAGACCATTTCGAATATCGCCCACCAGATTGTTTCAAGGCAGCGCGAGTTTTTTGATCAGGGCAGTGCGCACCTCAAACCTATGACAATGGTGCAAATCGCGGACGCGGTTGGCGTTCACGAAACCACTGTCAGCCGCGCCATTTCTGGAAAATACATGTCGACACCGCAGGGCGTCTTCGAGATGAAGTACTTCTTCACGCCTGGTTACCAGACCGCCACCGGTGAATCGATGAGCAACACGAGCGTGAAGGAAGCGATCCTCGACCTGGTGAAAGCCGAAGAAGGCAATTCGCCTTTGAGCGACAAGGAGATCGTCGAAATTCTAAGCAAGCGCGGTATTCCGATCGCCCGCCGCACCGTCGCGAAATACCGGACGGAATTGAATATTCTGCCGAGCAATATGCGGCGGAAGTACTAAGCCTGCGGCTGAGGTTGAACCTTTGAATCGTTAGGCCGGGACGAACGGGAACGTTCGAGAGCGCTGTTCACCAACTCTTTTTCAGCTTCCGAAGTGCGCTGGTGAATTTTTCCAGGCGCTCCGGATCGAGTTGGCCAAGAAAGTCGCCATTTTTTCGAAGAGTCGATCCGACAATGAAACCGTCGGCCACAGGATAAAAACTCGAAATGTTATCCGGCGTCATGCCGGAGCCGATGACAACCGGGACGTGAGCAACGTCTTTCACCCGCTGCAACTCGCTCAGGTCAGGCGGTTCGGTCGTCCGTGCGCCGGTAACGACAATGCCGTCGACGAGAAAAAACTCGGCCTGCTTCACTTCATCGGCGATATCGAGATCGCCGGTGAGCGCATGCGAGCAATGTTTCTTCTTCACGTCGGCGAAAACCCTGATGTGCTCGCACCCGAGCTCTTTGCGTCTGCGCAACAGCCTTCCGGCGCAACCTTCGATGATGCCGGCTCCGCCGATATGCGCGAAGACGTATCCTTCCGCGCGCAGAAAATCCAAATCGCTTTCAGCGGCGACTTCGAGCGCGGTCTCATTGGCGGCTTCGAGTAATTGAAGGCCGATCGGGCCGCTGAATTTTTGGCGGGCCTCGCGTGCGATCCGTTCAACCAGGTTTACCGCGGCCGTCGGAAGCGGTGGTTTGATGTAGGGAAGATCGTGGCTGTTTTCGAAAACGATCACGTCGACACCGGCCGTCATGTAAAGCTGCAGATCCGACAGCGCCGACTTCACGATCTGGTCATCGTCTCCGCGGTAACGTGGCGAGCCTGGCAGAGGAGCCAAAGCGATCATTGCGCCGAGGAATTTTTCCGGTAAGGCCCGCACCGGTGGAATGTTAGGAAGCGAATCTCGCGCACGGAAGCTCGAATGCAGAAAATCAGGTTTCATCTGTCCGGATCTGCGGGTACAACAGAGGAGCTCATGAACCCTGCTCTCCGCGCCCGCATTATCGCTGAGTGGCGCGGATTACCGGAGCCGAAACAGAAGCCAGACCGGTTTGAATCGGCCGCGGGTTTACTGCCGCGCTTGCTGCAACGACTTGGCTTGAAAGAGCGCCTGCACGAAAAGGATGTGGCTGAAGCTTGGTCCGAGATTGTGGGCGACTTCATTGCGGCTCACTCCGCACCGGTTTCCCTGCGCGAAGGCGTCCTCTACGTGCGGGTTTTGCAGCCATCGTTGCACTATCAGTTCGAGCAAATTTCCAAGAAGGAAATTCTGCGAAGGCTGAAAACGCGGTTCGGGGGTTCGGTCATTAAAGACGTTCGTTTCCGCGTCGGTTAGCGACCTACGCCACGCTTTGGTCGCTCGAATTTTGTACTTGTTAGTCGGCGCGTTTTCGGTCAAACCCCTAACGTCTACCCCTAACTATGAAAACGAAAACGATCGTCGGTTTTGGTTTGATGGGTTGTGTCGTAGCCGGATGCTGCATGTCTGATTCCCAACCGCCGCAAACAACTCGGCCGGTTCTAAAAGAAACGATAGAGCTTGTTGGATTCGTCCCGCCCAGTGGCAAGGAACAGGCCTTTCTGTCCTTGCTTAAAGATTATGACGTAGGCGGGAAGGATGCGAACCCGGCAATCTTTAGGGTTCGCCAGTTCAAAGATGGGCAGCTGGCCGACAAGGTTTGGGGCAAAATGACTGAGGATCAGATCGGTTGTGAACTGCTCGGAATGATCACGTTTTGGCAGGCTCACGGCTCCGGGAATCCGGGCGGCAAGATGGCCCACACTACGGTATCCGGATACACAGATCGTATCGGGATGACCTGCTCGACCTCGTGCCAGAAGAACAACATCCAAATGGTCGACCGATTCCGGGCTGAAGTGGGGGGCTTCGAGACCTATCACAAAAAGCATCACCATTAACCGAGCGATTTGGTGATTCGACCGTGGGCTATCGGTTGGTTGGGATTTCATTTTCTCCTGACCTTGGCCGTATCCTGTCGCGATACCTTTGATATTTTCGGACGCTCGGAAACAATTTTCCCCACCAAGTGGGCTCCAGCTTGGAGGAATGCGGGCGACGTTGCCGCCGCCGTCGCAACCACTAGCCCGCGAGTTCCGCTACTGTTGCGGGAAACGGTTCAGGCCTACGAGCATGCCGCTGGAATTGAAGCCGGCTACGGCTTCTTCGCTCCAAATATTCCGGGGAACTACAAAATCGTCTTCGAGCTGCACCACGCGGATGGACGTGTGGACTACGATATTCCGGCAGTCGCCAGCAAAGCCGCGGGTTTGAGACTGGCTGGCGTCCTCGATTTTATTGCTGAGACCGACTACGAAGATTTGCGCGCTCTGATGCTGAAGTTTCTGACTGAATCTGCCTGGCGAGAGCATCCTGACGTGACGTCAATTCACACGCTGTTAGGTCTGGCGGTGATTCCATCGCCCGAGGAATATCGGCACGGGAAAAGGGAAACTTACAAGGCGCTAAGCGAATATACCTTTGCTTTCCGGGGAAAGCTCGCGCCAGATAGTCAAAACTAGTGCGGACCGCGTGGCGCCACCTTTGTCGATTTCTTTTTATTTCGGAGTCTGACCGATGGATTAGCTGTCTGCGGATTGGGACGGCCACTGTGGCGGCGATCTCCTGTCTTTCTCTTCGTGCGGATTGGAGTGACATTTTTTCCGTAGAGACCGGCGGTCCAGTGAAGCGAGACCTGGCGGAAGCGATCCTTTCGAACCAGAGCCGCATGATTCCGCGCCTTGGCTGGATTGTGGCCGGGGGCGAAGCCATGGGGATCGACGAACCCTTGGTGGTTGACGCCGCCTGGTGGGCCCTCCTCGCCGGGAGCGGCCTCCTCGCAGTCGGTTTGTTTTGCCGACCCGCCGCCATTGGGACCGCCTTCCTCCATTTGTGCGTCGTCAAAAGCACAGCTTCTCTGACGTATGGGATGGACAACTTTACGACTCTCGGCCTCTTCTTCCTTGCCATCTGTCCGTTGCCGGATGCGCTTACGCTTGATGCCAGATGGCGGAAGCCCAAGCCAATCGACGCGCGGGCATCCGGTTTTTTTCGGCGAGCGCTGCAACTACAGCTCTGCGTGATCTATTTTTTTGGCGGCGTTACCAAGTGCGCCGGCGCGGGCTGGTGGGACGGATCGAACCTCTGGCGAGCGATGATCCGGCCGCCGTTTAATGTGATTCCGCCGGGCGTTTTGCTTTCATTTCAATTCGTCCTTCCAATCCTGGGCGCGGCAATTTGTCTGTTGGAGATGGGCTACCCGGTTCTCATGTGGATCCGTCCGACCCGGCGCTGGTGCCTGCTTGCGATTGTGCTGATGCACATCGGAATCGGCCTCACGCTGGGCATGTATCTTTTCGCTCTGATCATGATTGTCCTGAATCTGGCCGGTTTTGCCTCGTGGGACCATTTTTCCAAACTTTCAGCACTTGTCCCACGGCATAACTTTTCAATGTTTAGCAAGTCTGCTCGCCCGCTCAGAGGTGGGCCGGCGAGGATGGGGCAGAAGGACAACGGGCGGCGGGAGGGTGCATGTGGTGCAGAGTCACAATCGGATTAACGGAATGATATCGACGAGCCAGAACGAATCTGGAAGTATGGAGCGTTAGGAAAGGACAGCGCCGATGCCTGGCGATGCCACACCGGAACTCGAGCTGGAAGTCGCTCACATTCTTTTCATAGATACGGTGGGCTTTTCCAAGCTGCTGATGCAGGAGCAGCGGCAGTTGTTAGGCAATCTTAATGCCCTCGTCCGCGCGACGAAAACGTTTCGCAATGAGGAAGATCATGGCCGGCTCATCCGCCTGCCCACGGGTGATGGGATGGCTCTCGTTTTCGCGCAGGACCCTGAAGCGCCCATTCGTTGCGCGGTTGAGATCGATGAAGCCGTCCGTTCTCGTGACGGGCTGGCTCTGCGCATGGGAATTCATAGCGGGCCAGTGAGTCGAGTGGTCGACGTGAACGATCGCGTGAATGTGACCGGGGCTGGGATTAACACGGCCCAACGGGTGATGAACTGTGGCGACGCCGGCCACATTCTATTAACAAAACGGGCGGCGGACGACCTGGGTGAGTATCCTCGGTGGCACTCTTTGTTGCATGATCTCGGCGAATGCGAAGTGAAACATGGGGTGAAATTGGGCGTCATCAATCTCTGCGGCGATGGCGTTGGCAACCCCGAACTGCCGGCGTGTTTCAAGCGGGAACTGCGCGAAAGCATGCAACGGGAAACAGCCAGCCGATCGCTCCGTCGCCGCAAGAGGGTCGCGTTTACGGCCGCATTCATCGTGATCATCCTTCTGGCCGGCGCGGCCGCCTTCTGGTTTGGCGTGACGCATGTCCCGACGCGAATTTCCTCGAAAAGCATCGCTGTCCTGCCATTCGCGAATCTGACTAACGACGCGCAGAACGGATTCCTGGCTGACGGAATCATGGATGAAATTCTGACCGATCTTTCCCGAGTCGGCAGCCTGAAGGTCATCAGCCGGACGTCGTCGATGCAATTCAGAAGCGACGTTCCGAGGAATCTGCGTGAAATCGCAGCTAGCCTTGGAGTGGCGCACATCCTCGAAGGAACCATCCAGCGCGTTGAGGGGCATTTGCGAGTGAGTGCGCAATTGATAGATGCGCGTTCGGATGCCCACATTTGGGCGCAACACTTCGACATGGAGGTGTCGAATATTTTCGACATCGAGAGCCAGGTCGCCGAAACAATCGTTAGTCAGCTAAAGTCGAAGATTTCGCCTGAGGAAAAGGCTGCGATTGAGGCCCGGTCGACCGGCGACTGGGAAGCTCATCAGCTTTTCGTGCGCTCGAAGGATGTGCTCGCAGCGTCGGTTTATACCCGCGGCCGGGAGAATCGAGAGCAAGCGATTCGGCTCCTGGAGCAGGCTGTTGGCCGAGATCCCTCTTTTTATCTGGCCTTTTGCCAGCTCGCGCGCGTTCACAGCGAACTCTATTTACTGGGAATGGATCACACGCCTCAGCGTCTGGCCCTGGCTGACGAAGCTTTGCAGAAGGCAAGCGCGCTCAAACCCGGCGGCGGCGAGATTCACCTGGCCACGGCCATTCGGGCATATTGCAGCCTGGATTATCGCAAGGCGCGCAGTGAACTCGATCTTGCCTTGCAACGTTTGCCTAACGAGCCACTGATTTTCGAATTTCGCGGTTTCCTGAACCGCCGCCAGAGCCAATGGGCCGAGGCTTCGGAGGATCTCAAGAGTGCTCTCGATCTCGATCCGTTGAATTTTTATTTTCTGCAGCAGGTCTCGCAGAGCGATGAGAAATTACGACGCTTCGACGACATGGCGGAGATGATGCGGCGCGCTCTCGCGCTCGCGCCACACGATCCGGGCGCCCGAATGCACCTTGCCTGCGCACCGCTTTACTCGCGCGCTGATACGAAACCGCTTCGAGAGACGCTTGATTCGATCATTACGGAAGATCCCGAACTCGCCTCGTCCGTGGCGGTCGATAGCGTTCACCTGAGCCTGTGTGAACGCGATTTTGTGGCCGCCAACCGCGCCGTCGGTTTGATCGGCGAGGAAGGCGGAACCGAGGAGTCCTTTAGCTTTCCACGGTCATGGTATGCCGGATTGGTCGCCAGAAGTGCCGGAGACTACGAAGCAGCCCGCAAGGCTTTTACGCAGGCGCGCCAGGAAATGACAGGCGTCCTCAAGGATCAACCGGACTATCCGGAAGCGCTTTCAGTCATCGGTCTGATCGACGCCGGCCTCGGTGATGCCGAACATGCCCGCATTGAGGCGACTCGAGCGGTGGAACTCTTGCCGGTCGGACGCGACGCCATCAACGGTGCCCTCGCGATTGAATATCTCGCCATCACGCTCGCCTGGGTTGGTGATAAGGACGAGTCCCTTAAGGACCTTGCCCTGGTGGCAAAGATTCCCAGCGATGTGAATTACGGGCAGTTAAAGCTCCATCCGTTTTGGGATCCGTTACGCGGGGATCCGCGATTCGAAGCCATTGTCTCATCGCTGCAGCTCAAAAAACCGTAGGAACAGGGCTGCGGTTGGGGTCTTGCGAAAAAGCGGCGCCGTGTCAGTGCTATAGCTGATTCACCATGGCGCCCACGGACGATTGTATTCACGTCGAGCAGCTGGAGGTCTTTGCCCGGATCGGGGTGACCGATAGCGAGCGCACGAGTCCGCAACGCCTTCTCTTGTCCTTGACCCTCTGGCCGCGGAAGGACTTCGATTCGGCGAATGACGAAATCGCGAACACCGTCGATTACTCGGCGGTCTGCGCGGTTGCGCGCGATTTTGTCGAGGCCCGCTCCGGACGACTCATCGAAACGCTCGCGCAAAATCTTGCCCGGGAAATCTTGGTGCGTTTTCCCATTCGCCGGATCACTATCCAGATTCGAAAGTTCGTTGTGCCTGACACCAAGTATGTCTCTGTGACCCTGACGCGCGATGCGCAAAACTGACCGTGCGTAAAGGAAGACTCGATAGCCCGCCCGCTGATGTGGCCAAACGTTTCAGCGAATCCGTTTCGTTTGATCAGCGGCTTTATCGCCAGGATATCGCCGGATCAATCGCGCACGCGGCAGCTCTTCAGGCCGCCGGATTGATCGAGGCCGCGGAATTCTCCGCGATCGAATCGGGCCTGCGCGAGATCGAGAAGGAAATCGAGCATGGAGATTTCAAGTGGGACACGGCTCTCGAAGACGTGCACATGAACATCGAAGCCGCCCTAACGGCGCGAATCGGAAAAACCGGCGGGAAATTGCACACCGCCAGGAGTCGTAATGATCAGGTGGCGCTTGATTTGCGCCTTTATGTCCGGGACGAAGGAAAACGCATTGATGATCTGATAAGAGGACTGCAGAAAGTTCTGCTCGATCGTGCCGAAGAGCTGCGGGCTGCCGTCATGCCTGGCTACACGCATCTGCAGCGTGCCCAGCCCATCCCTGTCGCGCACTATCTGCTGGCCCAGGTTGAAGCGCTGCAGCGGGACCGCGAGCGTTTGGGCGATTGTTTGCGAAGGAGCGACGTGCTTCCGCTTGGATCCGGGGCGCTCGCCGGCTCGACCCTCGTCCTGGACCGTGAACTGATTGCCAAGCGTCTCGCTTTTTCAGCGGTCAGCCGCAACAGCGTCGATGCTGTCAGCGATCGCGATTTCGCATGCGAATTTCTGTTTTGTCTCGCGATGGCCGGGCTTCATCTCTCACGCATGAGCGAAGATTTTATTATTTGGAGCACCCGCGAATTTGGATTTGTGCAGTTCAGCGATGCGTTCGCCACTGGATCCAGTTTGATGCCGCAGAAAAAGAATCCCGACATGGCGGAATTGACTCGCGGCAAAACCGGTCGGCTTTATGGAAATCTGGTGAGCCTTTTGGCCACGCTGAAGGGTTTGCCCGCGGCCTACAATCGGGATCTGCAGGAAGACAAAGAAGCGATCTTTGACTCCGTCGATACCATGACGCACGCGCTCGAAGTCTGGGCAGCAATGCTGCCCCAGGTGAGTTTTGATACAGAGCGGATGGCGGCAGCCGCGGTCGATCCGGAACTTTACGCGACTGATCTGGCCGAGTATCTGGTTCAAAAAGGATTGCCTTTTCGGCAGGCCCATGAAGCGGTCGGTCGTCTCGTGGCGCAATCCACAGTCGAGCAAAAAAGCCTGAACAAGCTTTCGCCGGAACAATTCAAAGAGATCTCGCCGCTCTTCGAATCCGATGTTCTCAGAATTTTTGACGCGCAACGGTCCATCGCCAGTCGAACGGCGATCGGGGCGCCGGGAAAAATGACTAACGAACTAAAAGCCTGGCGGGACCGGCTCGAGAATTAGCCGGTAGGAGGCGATATTTGGCGTCGTTCCGGGACGGGCATTGTCGAGGTCGATGTGCCAGCGACCCAACCAAATGGACAGGCGCTTGGCACAAGCGCTCTGAAATACACGGCCGTTGGTGGGGTTAACTCGCTTTTTAGCCGGTCTACCATATTTTCCGGCGGTGCAATGGCGTGAACCGGAATCATCCAGCGGCTGGTCGAGTAACGGCCGGACCATCCGGTATTCGGATGCTCACCTTTGCGTTGTCAGCGAGCAGGTGACTTCTCCGAGCAATAAAAAGGGTAAATCCTGGACCACGGTTCAGCGAAAGCAGGCTGTTGTCATTGCCGCGCTGACGCGGGACGAGCGTTTTGTGCTTGTCCGCCAGGAAAGAATTCCGATCCGGCAAACCATCTGGGAAATGCCGGCAGGCCAGGTGGATGCAGAAAATGCAGACGACAGCGAGGTCGAGAAGACAGCCTTGCGTGAACTCCGAGAGGAAACTGGCTATGCGCTGGCGGAGAACGGCGAATTGATAAAGCTCGGTCACTTCTTTGCATCTCCCGGATTTACCGATGAACGCGAGTATCTCTTTCTTGCCCGGCCGGTGGAGCCTGCCGGGAAATTTGATTCGGAAGAATCGATCGTCGATTGCCGGGCGTTTACGATCGGTGAGATCCGGGACATGATCGCGCGCGACGAGATTTGCGATGCAAATACCCTGAGCACATTCGCGCGCCTGATCGCCCGCGGTTTGATCCAAGTTGATCGCGCTTCGGAATAGCCATGGCCTTACGCAATTTTTTCAAGTTTCGCGAGGTTCCCGACGCCGAGAGCTCGAAGCCGTTCCTCGATCATCTGGAAGATCTGCGGTGGACGATCGTGAAAATGGCGATCGCGCTGCTTGTTTCGATGGTCCTGTGTCTCGCTTTCCGAACGACGCTGGTTCACGTCATGCAGTCGCCGTTGCATTCTGTCGATCCGCAGGTTGGGGCGCTGCGCGCGCTTGGGATTACCGACTCGATTACTATTTCTTTTCGGTTGGCCTTTTACGCCGGGATTGTTCTGTCGTTCCCAATCCTTCTCTATTTTCTGGCGGAATTTGTGCTGCCCGCGCTCACCGCAGTTGAAAAGCGCTTCCTCATTCCGGGTATTCTCGGGAGCTTCGCGCTTTTTCTCATTGGCGTAACCGTCTGTTATTTCTGGCTCCTTCCGAAAACGATCCTTTTTTTCTTCCGCGACACTCAATCTCTTGGGTGGGCGCCGGCCTGGACAGTGCAGGAATATTATTCCTTTGTGACGCGCTTCACCATGGGCTTCGGGCTTGCCTTCGAACTCCCGGTGGTGGTGCTGGCTTTGGTGCGGTTTGGCTTCATTAGCTACTCCCTGATGGCGCGTACCCGGCCTTACGCCATCGTCCTGGTGTTTATTCTCGCGACCATTATCACGCCGACGCCTGACATCCTCACGCTCGTGGCGATGGCATTACCGATGTGCCTGCTTTACGAGAGTTGCATCTGGATCGCATGGTTCATGGAACGCCGGCGGAAAGCCTCCTAGCCACTAGCTAACAACCGTGGAAGAACCAATCCTGTTTGAGATCATGGCGTTTGTCCTTGGGGCTGCCATTGGATCCTTTCTTAACGTCTGCATCTACCGGCTTCCTCTCGATCTTTCGGTCAATTACCCGAAGCGATCCTTTTGTCCTTCCTGCAAGTACCCGATCCCATGGCATCAAAATATTCCGCTCCTTAGCTGGCTGACACTTCGAGGGCGATGCGCTAACTGCGGGGCCAAAATTGCCTTTCGATATTTTGGCGTCGAACTGCTGACGGCCCTTCTTTTTCTTTCTGTCTGGCGGGCGTTTCCGCCGCGGGTTGCGATGGCCTATTGGGTTTTCGTCTCGCTCATCATCGTGGCGACCTTCATCGATTTTGAGCATTTCATCATCCCGGACCAGATTACGATCGGGGGAGCCGTAGCGGGGATTGTGGCCAGCCTGGCGGTGCCCGAATTGATGGGTGTCGATTCGCGGCTGGCGGCGGTCATTCGCTCGGTGCTGGCTGCGGCACTCGGTTATGTCGTTCTCTGGATTGTCCTGGAAGCGGGGAAAGTCGCCTTTGGGCGCAAGCGAGTTCGGCTTGATGAGCCGACGCCTTTTCTCTGGAAAAGAGAGGGAGACGATGCCGATTTTGCCGTCGGCGACGAACACAGCCTCTGGAGCGAATACTTCGCCCGCGAGAACTGATCGTCTTTTGCTTTATTGTCAATGAGGCGACGATCGACCATCGTTCGTTAGGGGAAGTTACGCTGGAATTTTATTACAATCGGGTGCGAGTTGGAGAGCAGGAGTTTGTCCTCGATACGCTCGATCAGATCACTGGGATGGTGCGCGAGCTTCAGATCCCGCGCGAAGCCATGGGCCGCGGCGACCTGAAATTTCTCGCGGCCATCGGCGCATTTCTCGGATGGCGCGCAGTCCTTTTCAGTATTTTCGCAGGCTCGATGGTTGGTTCGGTCGTTGGATTGGTGACGTTGATTATCGGCAAACGCGTCTGGTCGGCCAAGTTGCCGTTTGGCCCTTATCTCGCCTTCGGCGCGCTCTCCTGGATGTTCTTCGGCCAGACCTTCATTGGTTGGTATATCGGTCTGCTGATGCCTCGTTAGGCTCGATCTTGTGTGGCGGCGGTCGCTGGCCGTCGCAAAATCGCAAAGAGAAATCAGCCGACGATCACAGGCCGCCGCTACAGAAGATGGCATCCAGCGTGAAGGCGGGTTGCCTTGATCCGCGAAAATCGGCGTGAAGGCGTGCCATTGTTGCCAATATTTTTGAATGAGCTCGCCCAGGACGTCGGCCCATTGTCTGCATGCCCGCGGTAATATCTGTTTCTCGCGATTCGGTCGAGCGAGTGCACAGCGATCGGGGGACGGGTAATGAATCGATATGCCCGATAGCCGCAGCGGACGACGAAGATCGGGATAGATTGGAACTCCAGCGGTTAGCGCCAGAACGATCGGTCCTGACGGAAGCAACGCCGTTTGGTTGAACATCTTCACCGGAAACTGCGCGGCGTCGCCCATGGCGCGGTCACCCTGGATTGAAATAATTTCACCCGCGCGCAGCGCGTTCAGAAGATCGAAGGATAGCAGACCGCGGTTGACATTGTATGCCACTTTGACGCCACCGCCGCCCGACTCTGCGATGGCCTGGCTCAGGTGCGCTCCGGCCTTCGAATCGGGTTCAGGTGCCCGGACCATGCGAATTTCGCGGTGAAGTTTTTCAACAAAGACGGCCGATCCGAGATCGTAATTACCCATGTGCGCCGTAAGCACGATGGCGCCGGTGCCGGCCGCGAGCTGGTCGAGAAACTCGCCCCCCTCGAGCTCGTAGCGAAAAGGCTTCTTCAAGAGCCGGTAGACCGCGGAATCGGTCAAAGTCCACGCGAAGTCGTAAAAAACACCGAACGCTCTGAGCCAATTGGCTGGCGCGGCGGACTCTGGAAAAATTATCGCCAGATGATGCAGGACCGTCCGTCGAGCGAAAGCGGCGACGAAGAAGAAGATAAAGTCGAGAGCAGAACCAGCGGCGGATGAAGCCACGCGGGCAGATGCAATACGACCCAATCGATGCAGCGCCTCCAGAAGACGCTTTGAACCGCCAGCCGGCCTGGTTCCCCGGAGGTGTTCATGAAAATCGATTCAACTTCAAGGGTTTGGTTCGTTAGGATCGGTGGGACGAAATCAACTTTGCTGTTTGTAATCCTGCCGCAACTGAGGTGACATCGGCGGGATGCCGAAAGGAACCACCCCGGCCGAAAGCAAGATCGACATGCATGTCCATATGGTGGCCAACGGAAGCAGCGGCACCGGTGGGTGGATTCGGCTCGAAGGGTGGCATCGAATTCTCGCCGGCTTCATGGTGCGACAGCTTGGCTTGCATCCCCGAATCTTGGAAGGCGATTTGGACGGATTCTACGCGGAACGACTCCTGGAGCTGGTGCGTTCGTCATCGTTTGATTCTGTTGTCTTGCTGGCGCATGAGCGGGTTTATGATCCCGATGGGAAATTGCGGGAGGACCTGGGCTCGATGTATGTGCCGAATGATCTGGTGTTGCAACTGGCCCGGACACATCCGGAATTTCTCGCCGGCTGTCTCGATTCATCCCGCCAGGGCTGACGCCATCGCCGAACTGGAGCGATGCGTTGGAGAAGGCGCAGTGCTCATGAAATGTTTGCCTAACTGCCAGAACATCGATTGCTCGGACCGGCGTTACCAGCCGTTCTGGGAGCGCATGGCGGCGTTTGGCCTGCCATTGCTGGCACACACCGGCGGAGAGCATACGGTTCCGATTGTGAATGCCGCCCTGGCCGATCCGAAAAACCTTCGGTTGCCTTTGAAATGCGGAGTGACTGTGATCGCGGCTCATTGCGCGACGCGGAGCGGAGCCTTCGATCCTGACTATTTTAACGACTGGCGGTCCATGCTCCGCGAATTTCCAAACTTGCATGGCGATATCAGCGCGATGGTCTCCTTAAATCGCTGCGGGCATCTGCGCGATTGCCTAAAGCCGGAATTGGCGGAGCGCATCGTGCACGGGAGCGATTTTCCTGTACCTGTTTTCGGCCATCGCCTCTGGATGAAACGTTGGATCGACTGGAAAACCCTGCGACGCGTTCAGGCAATTGAGAATGCGCTCGAACGAGATTGGCAATTCAAGGTTGCCCTGGGATTTTCGAAGGAGACACGAACGCGCGTAGCTGGCCTGCTGCGCCTTGGCAATCAATTATGATCTTCATCAACGGACGCTGCCTTATCGGCGCAGATATTCAGGAGAGCGCGGTCCGGATCGATGAGGGGCGCATTCGCGAGATCGGTCGGGATGTTCAACCAGCCGCGCATGAAGAGGTCATCGATCTGGCCGGAGATTATCTCGTACCGGGCTTCATCGACATCCACGTGCACGGAGCGCGCGGGCGCGACACCATGGAAACGACGGCCGGGGCCTTCGCGGCGATCTGCGACTACCATGCAAGCGGGGGGACGACGTCGTTGCTGCTGACGACGGCGACCGCGCCGATCGAGCAAATCACCTGGGTCATAGAGGCCGTGGCTGCGGCACGGCACGACTCGATTATCGGCGTCCATGTCGAAGGGCCGTTTATTTCAAAAGAGAAAGCAGGAGCGCAACGGCAGGAATTCATTTGCGACCCGGATATGATGGCGGTCGAGTGGCTGGCGAAACATTCGAATATCGTTAGGCGAGTGACCCTTGCCCCGGAATTGCCGGGCGCATTTGCCGCCACCAGCGTCTTCGCTGCTGCCGGCATCAGTGTCAGTGGCGGGCACAGTAATGCCTGGGACGAAGAAGCGCGTGGTGCTTTCGAATGCGGCATGCGAAGCGTCACGCACACCTTTAATTGCATGTCCTCGTCGCGACGGCGCGGTATGGAGCGAGTTGCTGGTTTACTCGAATTTGCCTTGAGCGAGCCGGAGATTATTTGTGAGCTGATCGCGGACGGTCATCATGTTTCCCCAACCCTGATGCGCATGCTTTATCGCGCGAAAGGTCCGGGGGGAATCTGCCTGGTGACGGATGCGACCGCGGGAGCCGGCTTGCCGAATGGCACAAGGTTTTCACTCGCCGGGCGCGAGTGCGTTGTTCATAACGGCGTTTGCGAGCTGGCCGACGGGTCGGCATTGGCGGGAAGCGCCGCGCGCATGATTGATCTGGTTCAAATCATGGTGCGTCGGATGGGATTGCCGCTGGCAGAAGCGGTGAAGATGGCCTCGGCAAATCCGGCGGGCGTCATTGGCTTGAACGATCGAGGTGTCATCGAGGACGGAAAGCGCGCCGACCTGGTTGTGCTTTCGGGTGAACTGGAAGTGATCCGAACGTTTGTCTTCGGAAAAGAAACCTACCGAAAATGATTCGCCAACGCGGATGGTGACGCCAAAGAGAGGCTGAGTTTACCGGGAACCGGCGACCAATAATCGTGTCTTGAAAGGCGACGGACGGTCAGATACGACCGCTAGAGACTAAGAAGGAATTCGGCCACGTCGAGCGCAGCGCGCGGTCGGCTGATGCGTGAAATGTTTTCAGCCTTCTCTTTCCAGAGCGCATAATCATTGGCGAACATTTCCTCGACCGCATGCCTGACCTCGGCAGGTTCGTGGGCGATCGATCCTGAGCCGGTCTCGATCAATAACTCTGCGTTACCCTCTTCCTGTCCGGAAACGATGTGGTTCACGATCATCGGGCAGGCCGCGGCGATGGTTTCCTGAACGGTGGCGCCGCCGGCCTTCCCGACGAGGAGGTGATGCTGGCAGAGAAGCTCGGGCAGGTTAGTGCACCAGCCCACGATCTCCACCTTCTCCGGGGCAACCGCCTCCTCAATGCGCTTCCGCAGGTCTTCATCATGCCCGACGGTCACGGTCAGTCGCAGGTTGAGCCGGCTGAGAAGGCTGGCTGTTTCCGGAGCGCGCTTCGTTCCGGCATTAATCATGTAGAGAACGCGCGCCGGATGGTCAGCGGAAGGAGCGGGTCGCCGCGGAAGATCGGCAAAGCGCGGATCGACTGGAAAGCCGAGCACTTTGATTCTGGATTCGGCGATACCGGCTCGCCTGAGAACATCGGCGCTCTGTTCGTTAGGCAAAATAAAATAATCGGCCTGGGAACGATACCAAATTGCATTGACTGTGATCGAATCGGTCACCACGGCGATGCTGCGGATTTTTGTGCTCTGAAGAAGCGGTTCGAGAATGTAGGGATAAGCGGGGAAAACTGAGACGATGGCATCTGGTTGGAAGCGTTGCAGAAGTTGCCGGAGGTTTTCCCGGAGCCGTTTGAATTTTCGGAAATCGGCCGGGAAATCGGTCTTGCGATCGAGCCAGTTGTAAACGTAGCCCCAGGCGCGCGGCCAGTTATTGATCAAACCGAGGTAGGCTTTGCGCACGCGCGGGTGAAGCCAGGTGTGCGTTTCAGCAAAAAGATCGTGATACTCGACCTGGGCCCGCGATCCGAAACGCGTCAGGGCGGATTGAATCCCGCGCGCGGCGCTGTTGTGGCCTTCGCCGTAACCGGCTGTCAAAATCAGGATTCTCATGGGGTGCTGAAAGGGGAAGAGAATCCATGGATATTCCAGGTCGGTAAAGTAAACTCCTGGCGACGATGAAATGGCTGCGATTTATCTGGCGAGTGAGCCGGCGGCTCGTTTGGGAGACCGCGATGGACAATACCACCGGGCTTTCCGCGCAGATGGCCTATCTCCTTTTGGTCGCGCTTGCGCCCGGGCTTCTCTTTCTTTGGCACTTGCTCGGCCTTTTCGGCACCGACCCGGCCAAGCTTCATAAAATCTTCCTGGTCTTGAAGGGATTCATGCCGCCGGACGCCAAGGTGCAGGATGTCCTGGATGCGGCCGTCGCCAATGTGGTCGTCACCGGGCCGAACGGGTGGCTGGCCAATTTCGGCATTATCCTGGGAATTTATTTTGGCACCGTGTTCATCGCCACGATTTCACGGGCGCTGAGCCATACGCTTGGCGTGCGCGAAGACCGGAACTGGTGGTCCAAATACATCATCTCGTTCTTTTTGCTCTTTTGGTTCGGGATCGCGCTTTTCGTCTGTTTGAGTGTGATGGTCTTTGGAGAAGCGCTTGCGGGAATGGCTGAAGTGAATTTTCAGCTTTCAATCCCGCTGCAGGAATGGGTGGCGGCATTGAATGTTCCCTTCACCGCGGTTGCCCTCGTAATTATGGCGCTGGCGCTCTATCTCTTAACTCCGGAAAATTACCTGACCACGCGTCAGGCACTGCCGGGGGCGGTCTTTTTTGCGGCCGGCTGGATTGTTTTCACGAAGCTCTTTCAGTTTTATGTGGCGCACTACGATCGCTACAACCCGACCTATCTGGCGCTGGCATCGATCGTTGTGCTGCTCACATGGATGTATTTGACCTGTCTGCTGCTTCTGGTCGGTGGAAAATTGAACGGCATTCTGCGGCGCGAGCGTGCAAAACAGGCCGAGCAACCTGCCTTGGAGACGGCTCCGGCCACGCAGTCGGCTTGAACGAGCGGCCGGCTCTGATACGGTCGGCACCAGTGACGCGCTTCTCGAGTCGTTGGATTACCGCGATCCTGCTTAGCGCCTTTATCGCCACGCTGGTTAGGGCGCAGGTCAGTGACGACGAAGACCGCAAGCGCGCCGCCTTCCTGAAGACACAACGGGCCAAGTCCGAGTCGTCCGATTCGGCGGACGAGTCACCCACGCCTCGCCCAAAAAAGCCGAAGGCCAAGCCGCAGAAAAGTCCAACGCCGCGTCCGCACGCTTCCGCCTCCCCGTCTGCGAAAACACACAAGAAATCACCAACTTCGACAAAGAAAGCCGGGCACGGTTCAAAAAGCCCCACGCCGACGCACAAGAAGAAGACGAGCAAGGCAACGCCCTCGCCGGAGGAAACCCCCAGGGCGATTTCGAAGCATTCGCCATCCGCGACGCCAGCAGAGACACCGACACCGAGGGCGGTTTCGCCGGCGCCGCGGGCCATTCCGGCAGCTCCGCCGGCGACCCCGATGGCTGCATTCTCAGTTCCCCCTAACGACACAGCTGGTGGTGATTCCGCCCAGCTGACGATCGAGAAAAGTGGATCCGAAAAGCGCCCTGGCTTTTGGTACCGATTTTTTCATGGAAACGATCGCGCCACTGGCAGCGGCGCGGGCGGTCGCTATCTGACAGCGTCGGTGCGTGCGGAGATCGATCGGGCGCCGGCCGACCGGCGAAACCCGCCGTGGCAATTCATCGTCGTGCACAATAGCGGAACCCGGCAGGGCAACGCGCGCGTCTTTGATTACTACCATCGCCATGTCCGCCACATGCAGAACGGGCTGGCCTACCACTTCGTGATCGGCAACGGCACGTCCACGGGGAATGGCCAGATCGAGGTCGGCGATCGCTGGCGCCGGCAGATCAATGGCGGCCATGTGCACAGCGACAATCTCAACAATATTGCGCTTGGCATCTGCCTGGTGGGCGATTTCAACCGGAGCCAGCCGACAGCGGCGCAGTTGCAGAGTTGCGAAGAGTTAATCCGTTACCTCCGACAACGTTGCGGCAAAGTGGGTAACCATTACATGCTGGTGAAGCCGCACCGCGAAATGAACCCGCCGCGCTGGGCGACCGATTGCCCGGGGGACGCGTTTCCATATTCGTGGTTCCGGCGGTTTCAGTGAGGGTGGCGTTGTAGAGGTCGTTGTGCCAACGACCTGCTTTTTAAGATGGGCGCCTGCTACAAGCGCCTTTCCATCGTCCACCGTGCGTCGAAGCAACGGCTTCGCCCTCATCAAATCGCGAGAACCGGGGTCAGTTTCGCCTGGCAACGATCAGGTTGCTCCTGTGGTAGTTCCACTGGTAACCGAAACCGATTGGGAAGGGAGGCGGATTGCTTTCGGCGAATAATTCGCGCAGCCGCGGTTGGTTGTGCTGCCGGAATATGTCGAGTGGCCCAGTGTAGCTGCCGAACAGGCGCAGGGTCCATTTTGACCGGTTGAAATTCGCCACCGGGATTCCGGAGTCGTCCTGAACAACCAGTTGACTGTGATCGAGAATGAAATTTCGGACGCGCGAAAAGCCGTCTTCAAACATCAGGTAGGAGGACGATTTCAAAAACGAAGCGCCCACGCCGAAGTGTGCGCAAAAGTTCATGAATCCCGGGCTCGAGCTGATTCCTCCATCGGAAATATCCGTCGTGAAATAATAGAGGGTTTGAGTGGCGCCCGATTTGTGGTCGCGGTAGACGATTTTTACGCCCGGCGTTCCGCCGCGCGACATATGAACGCCGCCGCCGCGGTCGAGCGAGATGTAGCTGACTTCCTGAATGATTTTGCCGGCGCGCGCCAGGAACACATAGAGGATAGGAACGGTCCCTCCGAGATTTTGCGCCTGAAGATCGACCTTCATGTCTTCGGTGATGAAGTAACTGGTGGTGAGCGACGAATTCATGGCGTTCTCCAGATTTCGGAAGGCCAGGCTGAGATCGGTGATCTTCAACGGATCGGGTGGCGGGCCTAACGGCTCTTTCCCGCACATGATGTAGACGGAGGCGTTGGGAAAAAATTGATCGACGTAAAGCAGATCGGGTCCGCTAAACATATAATAGACGACGGGGTAACGATCGCGCGATTCCGGCAAACTGGCTGTTTGCCAGTTATGCAATTTTTCCAGCTGCCGGGCGTTTAGTTTGGCGAAGGCTTTTTCGAAAAAGCCGGAATGTTCCTGCCATGCCGGCTCTTTGGTCAGGGCCGCCAGTGGCGAACCGGGGGGCAAAGACATCCCGGCAAGAAAACGGGCGGTGTCGTTAGGAGGTGGCCCGGAGATCAGCGGTGCCGAATCCTCCGGCTGCGCCGCATGGCGATGAGAGCGTGCCCCGGCCGATCCGGCGATGAGTGACGGCAGGAGCAGGGCAATCAGGAAAGGTCGAATATTCATATGGGCTGGCGTGTCGTGCTTCGGCCGGCAAAGTAAAGGATGAGTCCGGCGATCATGGTGGCGAGGCCGAACAAAGATTCAGTTGGGTGAGAGCGCAAGAGATAGATCATCATCCAGGTCGTTACGCCACAGAATATTAATGGCGGCAGGGGATATGCGCGAACGCGATACGGCCTCGGCAGTTCCGGAGATTTCAGTCGAAGCACAATCAACCCGGCGACGGTGAGCAGCGAGCAAAGGAGAAGGCTGAACTGAATGTAGATCACGACCTGTTCGAAACTGCGCGTCAGAAGCAGAAGGTTAACGATGAAGAGCTGAAAGAGCAGGGCGATATTGGGGACGCCTGTGGCGGTCTTTCTTGCAAAGGCGCGCAAGAACCTATGATCCTCACCCATCGACATCATGACCCGCGGTCCGATCCACGTCATTGAGCTGACTGCAGAAATCAGGCCAAGACAGATCACGCCGCCAACGACTCTTCCGCCGTTTTCGCCGAAAATGTGCCGACCGGCAATGAGAGCGACTTCGACCTGGCCGCTCATTTCGTTCATCGGGGTCGCGACAAGAAAGGCGGCATTGAGCGCGGCATAGAGGACGAGCACGATCAGCGTTCCGCAAATGAGCGAGCGGGGAACATTTTTTTCCGGACGAACAATTTCACTCGTGATGTAGGAAGCAGCGTTCCATCCGGAGTAGGCATACATCACAAAGACCAGCGCGACGGCGAAAGCCGGGCTGAGGAACGCGGTGGAATCTCCGACAGCCGGTTGAAAGGAGACCGGCTGCCATGGCTTCGATAGGAATCCGGCAACGATCAGAACTGCGATGAGAATGATTTTCAGCAGAGTAAAAGAGTCTTGAAATACGCTCCCGGTTTTCGTGCCCCGCAGGTGGACTACGGCGTTGATCCAGACGAGCACAAAGGAGAGCACGACGGGCGAGCCCCAGTGGAGCACGCCGTCGGCATATTTGCCGAAGGCCATTGCCGCCAGAGCGATCGGGGCCGCGAAACCGACGGTGGCGGAAACGAAGCCGGCCATGAAACCGAGCGCGGGATGATAGATGGCAGAAAGAAAATGGTACTCGCCGCCGGATCGCGGCAGGGCGGCACTGAGTTCGCCATAACAGAGCGCGCCGCATAAAGCGACGATGCCTCCGACGATCCAGAGCGAGACAAGCACGAAACCGGAGTGGATTTCCGCGACCTGAAATCCAAGGCTGGTGAAAACACCGGTGCCGATGATGTTGGCGATGACAATTCCGCAACTCGTGAGGAATCCGATTCGAGCGGGCGAAGACACGTTTAGCCTGGACAGTGGATGCGGCGCGATCTTCCGGAAAGATTTTCCTCCGGCTGAGCCGGCCGTCCGAAAAGCACGTGTGATCGCAACTTGTCAGACTCGCAACTGAGGCTCATTCTCCCGGTGCGATGAATCCTAAACTTTCGTTGGAGCCGGCGACGCAACTGGCAATCTTTCTGGATAACAAACCCGGGGCGTTGGCCAGAGTATGCCATGCGTTGGCCGAAGCAGAAATAAATATTCATGCTCTGGCCATTTCGGACACGGTTGACCATTCGGTCGTTCGCATGGTGGTAAGCGATCCGACCAAGACCCTGATGTTGTTAGGCGAAACCGGAGCGCTCGCTCTCGAAAGCGATGTTCTCATGATTGAGAGCGATAACGAACCGGGAACACTTGCAAAAATTGCCGAGTCGCTCTCGAAAGCATCTGTGAACATCGAATACGCATACCTCGCGACCAGTCCGAAATCGAACAAAGGTCTGATGATTCTCCGTGCCAGTGACGTGAAAAAAGCGCAAGCCGCGCTCATGACGGTTGTTTAGGCGATTGTTTTAATCGCGCAGAGCTCGCGCGGAGCCGGCTCTTTGTTGTCGGCGTGTTGCGTTTTGAATTTCGCCCATTGCGGATGCAATCGGGCTGGTGAATAGAAGCGATTCCTTCCTGCACTAGCATGTATCCGATAAAAACATGGATGGGGGCTCCCTATCCCCTGGGCGCGACCTGGAAGGGAAATGGAGTCAATTTTGCGGTCTTTTCCGAGGGTGCGACCTCAGTGGATCTGTGTTTGTTCGACCAGCCCGACGCGCGCCAGGAACACATCCGAATCCCGATGCGCGAACAGACCGATCAGGTCTGGCACGTCTTTCTTCCAGATGTAAAACCGGGGCAACTTTACGGCTACCGTGTCTTCGGGCCCTACGATCCGGAACGAGGGCTGCGCTACAACAGCTCGAAACTCCTGATCGATCCGTACGCACTTGCCATCGCCGGCCAAGTGAACTGGGCCGACGAAATGTTTGGCTATGTCGTCGGCGATGAGCTGGAAGATCTGGCGCGCGATTTTCGTGATGACGCCTGGGGAATGCCAAAGTCGATCGTGGTCGACAGTGAGTTTGACTGGGGTGACGACAAGCGACCGTCCACGCCGCTGCATCAATCGGTGATCTATGAGGTGCATGTGCGGGGTTTCACAAAACTGCATACGAAGATTCCGGAATCGTTGCGCGGAACCTATGCAGGGCTCGGCAGTCCCGAGGCAATCGACTATCTGAAACACCTTGGAGTGACTGCGGTCGAGTTGCTTCCGGTGCACGCGCACATCAACGACAAGGCTTTGTTCGACAGGGGCCTAACGAATTACTGGGGTTATAACACCATCGGCTTTTTCGCCCCCCATGGAGAATATTCCAGCAGTGGTGACCTCGGTGAGCAGGTCACGGAATTCAAGAACATGGTGCGTCATCTCCATGCGGCCGGCCTGGAGGTGATTTTGGACGTGGTCTATAATCACACGGCCGAAGGAAATCATCTCGGCCCGACGCTGAGTTTCCGCGGTCTGGATAATCGCGCCTACTATCGCCTTGTCGGCGATACCCCGCGTTTCTACATGGATTACACGGGCACCGGCAACACGGTCGACCTTTTGCACCCGCGTACTCTTCAGATGGTCATGGACAGTCTGCGTTACTGGGTAACGGAGATGCGGGTTGACGGATTTCGCTTTGATCTGGCGTCAACCTTGGTGCGCGATCTTCACGGCGTCAGCCGGACGCATCCGTTCTTCGAAGCCATCAGTCAGGATCCCGTCTTGTCGCAAACCAAGCTGATTGCCGAGCCGTGGGACGTCGGTGACGGCGGATATCAGGTCGGAAATTTTCCGCTGCCGTGGTCTGAATGGAACGGCAAGTACCGCGACGCGGTCAGGAGTTACTGGAAGGGGGACGAAGGCCGGATTGGCGAGATGGCTTATCGCCTAACGGGCAGCCCCGATCTTTACCAGCACGATGGACGGCGCCCGTACGCGAGCGTGAACTTTATTTGTTCGCATGACGGATTTACCCTGAACGATCTCGTTAGTTATAACGACAAACACAACGAAGCGAACGGCGAGAACAATAACGACGGCGATAACAACAACCATTCGTGGAATGGGGGCGCCGAAGGTCCGACGGATGATCCCGAGATCAGTTCTCTCCGGCGAAAGCAGCGCCGCAACCTGCTGACGACCCTTTTGTTATCGCAGGGCGTGCCGATGCTCCTGGGGGGCGACGAATTTGGAAGGACGCAGAACGGAAATAACAACGCTTACTGCCAGGACAATGAGGTCAGCTGGTTCAATTGGGATCAGTCCGACGAACAAAAACAGCTCTTCGAATTCACGCGGCGCCTGATTCGTTTTCGTAACGATCATCCTGTTTTTCGGCGCCCGAAATTTTTTCAGGGGCGGAGAATCCGCGGCTCGGAGATTAAGGACGTCATGTGGTTTAATCCGGGCGGCAATGAAATGAGCGAGGAGGAATGGAACTCTCCGTTCGTTCGTTGTGTCGGCATGCTGCTCAGCGGTGACACCATCGACGTGGTCAATTACGAAGGCCAACCGGTGCGCGATGAGACCTTCCTCTTGCTCATTAACGCACATTATGAGCCCATCACTTTTGTTTTACCCGGTCTGGAGAAGCTCGAGTGGGAACTGATCCTCGATACGGACGACGAGGCAGGATTCCTCGAAAAGAACAAAACCTTCTCGTCGGGCGATGACATCGAAGTCATCGATCGCTCCTCCTGTCTCTTGCGCCTTGCCGGTGGCGCGCAGGCCCAGGCCCGTCAGGAATCGTGGAAAAAGCGCCAGATCGATCTGCCGGCCGCGATCACCGCCGAAGAGGAACGCGCCGCGCAAAAAAAGAAGCGGGCCGATGCGAAACGAAAATAAAGATCGGGGGGCGTGCCCTTGTCTCGCAGTGCGAATGATTATAGAAATATCCGGGGCGCCTGCACTGGCCGGGACTAAGCCCTTGGTTCTTTTTTTATGACACCTACCTCACTGATCATCGTCGCCGACCGCGGCAGCCTGAAAGCTTACAAGGTTAATGAAACGCCGACACGCGGGCCGAGTCTTCAACTCGTGCAGGCGTTTGACATCACCGACGCACACGGGCGTTTGGCTGACAAGGTAACGGACGCGGCCGGTCGCACCCCGATTGGCGATGGCGGCAACGGGCGCCACATGAGCAGCGTTGCTGAACGGAGCCAGATCGAAACGGAAACGGATCGCCGCATCTGCCGCCAACTGGGGGATGAGATCGTTAAGATCGTACAAAACGATACCGCGGCTGGATGGTCCTTTGCAGCGCCATCGGCCATTTATAGCACGATCGTCGATTTGCTCCCCGCGGCGGCGCGAAACCGCATCGTCGAGCATGTGAAGGCGGACCTGGTGAAAATCGAGCCAGCCAAGCTGGCGTCGCACTTCCGCTCGCTTCAAGCGGTCTGAGGATTTTTCATGGACCTGACGGCGGGGCTGCTGCGGACTCGGAAAAAAGTCGTCGCACAAGCTGGCTCCGAGCCTAGACTTGAGGAGTAATCAATATGCAATCTGTTAAAATCACCTACCGCGGCCTGGAGAAAACAGAAGAGATCGATGACTTGGTGACTGATTATTCAGCGCGCCTGGAAAAATTTTGCGACCACATCAATCGGTGTGATGTCGCGATCGAACAGCCCAATCATGCGCATCATAAAGGGAATCCTTTTCGTGTTCGCATCGATGTGACGGTTTCGCGGGGCCATGAGCTGGTGGCGGAAGAAACGCAGAAGGACAATGGAGCGCACGAGCCGCTGTCGAAGGTGATTCACGACGCCTTCAAAACGATGGAGCGACAACTCCGTCATTTGGTCGAAAAGCAGCGGCACGAATAGTCGCCGCGAGGTTCGTCTGGCGAGCGCACTCGTCTCGACTGCTGGTTGCGGCGTCTCGCCTGCGCGAACTTTGATCCGAGGACGGAAGCGCACCGCGCGCTTTCTGCTCGTGTTCGGGGAGCGCAAGCTGCCAGCCTGCAGGTCTCAGCAGCTTGCTGAGACCCGATTGCAACGGCGATTACGAGAATTTGTGTGTAAGGATGTTGTCGGCAGGCTGCCGACAACTGCAGGCTGGCAGCCTGCGCTCCCCCGACGCAGCAACCGCTCGCTGCGGCTATCGGCAAAGGGACAAAGTTCGCGAAGACGAGACGTCTTCGCCAGCACTCGAGACGAGTGCGCTACCCCGGAAGGCGCGTCACGGAACTGCGAACGAGAAATCTCGTTAGGCTGGGGCGCCGCCGAGTGCGCCGGGCAAAGGCGGCCCCACATCGGGCGCGATCACCTGTTTCGGCGGCTTCTCTGGTGGCATGCTCGGCGTAGCCGGCGGAATGCTCGGTGGCGGATTCAGCAGGCGGCCGTGATCCATGATTTCCCGGATCTGTTTGCCATCGAGAGTTTCGTATTCGAGCAACGCTTTGGCGATGCCGTCGAGCGTGTTGCGGTGCGCCATCAAAGTGTCCTTGGCCGTCTGGTAAGCGTCATCGATAAATTTTCGCACTTCGCTGTCGATCTCTTCGGCGGTCGCTTCACTGTAATCGCGCGATCGTGAAATATCGCGGCCGAGAAAAACGTAATCTTCGTGCTCGCCGTATTCGACCATGCCCATCTTTTCGCTCATGCCCCATTCGCAAACCATTTTTCGGGCAATGTGCGTGGCTGTTTTGATGTCGCCGCGCGCGCCATTGGTGACATCTCCGAAAACGATTTCTTCGGCGACACGCCCGCCCATTCCAACGGCAAGGCCGGCGATGAGCTCATTCTTGCGATTGGTGTACTTGTCTTCCTGAGGCAGCCACATGGTCGAGCCTAACGAAGGGCCACGTGGAATAATGGTAACTTTGTGGAGCGGCTCGGTGTGTGGAAGGAGCATCAGGAGAAGCGCGTGTCCAGCTTCATGGTAGGCCGTGTTCTGTTTCTCCTTCTCACTCAGGGCGAGGCTGCGGCGCTCCTTGCCCCAGCGCACCTTGTCACGAGCTTCCTCGAGTTCCGCGAGCGTAATTCCCTTGAGACCGCGACGCGCCGCCAACAGGGCCGCTTCATTGATCACGTTCGCGAGCTCGGCGCCCGAATAACCGGGTGTGCCGCGAGCGACCACCGCGAGATCGACGCCTTCAGCCAGTTTCACTTTCTTCGAGTGGACCCGCAGGATTTCTTCGCGGCCTTTGACGTCCGGAAGATTAACCGTGATCTGCCGATCAAAACGGCCGGGGCGCAACAACGCCGGGTCGAGAACATCCGGCCGGTTGGTGGCCGCGATGATGATCACGCCCTCCTGGGTGTCGAATCCGTCCATTTCAACGAGCAACGCATTCAGAGTTTGCTCGCGCTCGTCGTGTCCGCCGCCGACGCCATGGCCGCGGTGACGGCCGACCGCGTCGATTTCGTCGATGAAAATGATGCAAGGCGCGGATTTCTTGCCCTGCTCGAACATGTCGCGCACACGGCTGGCGCCAACACCGACGAACATCTCTACGAAATCAGAACCGCTGATTGAAAAGAAGGGAACGTCGGCTTCGCCGGCAATCGCGCGCGCCAGCAGCGTTTTACCAGTGCCAGGAGGCCCGACGAGCAATACGCCCTTCGGAATACGACCGCCGAGTTTCTGAAATTTCTTGGGGTCACGCAGAAATTCGACCAGTTCCTGAACCTCGTCTTTCGCTTCTTCAACGCCGGCGACGTCGCGGAAGGTGATCTTGTTCTTATCCCGCGCGAGCATCCGCGCCTTTGATTTACCGAAATTCAGCGCGCCCTTGCCGGCGACGCGGATTTGTTGGCGGAAAAGCAGGTAAAGGATGAAAAGAAAAACGGCGATCGGCAGAAACCCGAGAATGGTCGTGCTCAGGACGTTCGAATCTGCCTTGGTCGTGAGAGCAGGAATGCCGGCTTCTTTCAGCTTGTCCTCAAGAGTCTTGGCCAACGGAGCGTAGACTGTGGTCCTGAATTTCACCTGTTGACCGGGCTGTTTATAGTAAATGCCGACAAGACTTTGCGTCTGCTGGCCCTCAGGCACGATCAGGGTGAGGGAGGCCTTGTCGATCTGCTTCCCGTCGAGCAGGTCGTAGAACTTTGGCAGGGGAACGTCCTCGACGTTGGCATAGGCCCCGCCACGGAAGATGACGGCCAGGCCAATGAGAGCAAAGGCGATGGCGATCAGGATGACGCCGCGCCAGTTGAAGTTGGGTTCGCTTCCGCGAGGTTGTTTGTCGCGCTGAGGATTTCTATCGGATTGAGCCATTTAAAGGAGACACTTTGTCGAGGCAAAGTCAGGCTAACATGAAGACAGGTCAATGCAATGAGCAGGAGGCGTTCCGGTGGGTAGCTTTACACTCTTTTGCTCCGTCATCCCTTGGCCAGTGAAGAAGCTGAGGGGGCTCTCCTGCCGAAGGCCAACTGCACCGGGTGAGGGTGAGCCACCAGGATGGTTGATCCCGGGTCACGACTTTGTGGTGCGTGATTCACGTAACTTCGACGCCGCATGAGAGGTCCCTCAGCGCGCTTCGCCCGCTTCGGATGACTGCGGAGAGAGCCAGTCAAACTTCGAACGCTTTTCGCCCCGCTGATTGCTTGCCGCTCTGAATGCGGTAACATGGACCGCCAGGAGATGACGCAGCTAGTCAGCACAGTCGCCGATAAAATCGATCGGGCGGTCCAAATAGTCACTCCGTTTGCCTACCGAATTCAACGCCGGGGCAAACGTTGGATGCGTCGCGCCCTGCGCAAGCCGCGCAGCGTCTCCGAAGGGCCGAACCTGTTGCCCCTGCTGATCCAGGTGCTGGCAAGTTTCTCGAAAGCCGACGGTGTCCTCTTGGAAGAGGAAATCGACTCCAGTCTGGGCTTCCTGCGTTACGACTATCCTGAAACGGTTTACTCGGAATTGCGGCAGCTCTTTCGCCAGGCGCTTTACGAGCAGCAGGATCTGTCCGCCATGGCGCAGAAGCTCAGCGTTCAGCTCAGCACCGAGCGCAAAATCATGCTGGGCGTTCAGCTTTACGATCTCATTTCGCAAGCCGGGCTGAAGCAGGAGCAGGTTGTCGCCTTTTACTCCTTTATGTCGCAGCTCGGAATGGCCGCGCAGGCGATCGACATTGTTTATCAACTCAACGCTTCCGAGGATTCGGATCCGTCAATTTACCAGCGCGGCGCATCGCCACTCGAATCAATTTCTTTCGGATCCAACGCCCGCGTCGACGTCACGATCAAGAGCCTAACGGGTAACGACCGGCTGCTGGCGTTTCGATATCACGACCTGATTCTTCTGAAAAATTACAGCGGACAGAGCGTTTCCGTCCGCGGCCGACCGCTTGTTCGCGGTGGTTTCTGCCGGATTTATCCGGGGCAGCGCATTCTCGTGGGCGACCAGGTGCTGACTTATCAGGAGCTGGCGACTTATTTCAACGCCAAGAAGAACGTTTCCCTGCCACAAATTTTTGTCCGCGTGCGCAAGGATGTCGATGAGGTCGAATTGGAACGGGCCCGCACTCGCGATAGCGCGTTGGAAATCACCTTCGGTTTGAAAGTGCGGGTGAAAGCCTTGCGCGACGTCGATGCTGTCCTGAATGGCGTTAAACTGAAAGCCGGGACGCAGGCGGAAGCGGCCTTGGAAGATCGAATCGTTTTTCATAACGACAGCGAACTGGATTTCATCGATCTGCGCCGGCGGGCCCGCGCGCTCGGGGGCCGGTTCCAGCTGAAAGCTTCGAAGTCCGAGTATTTGGTCTCGAACAATCCGAGCCTGCTGGAGGCCGACGATATTCTTTTGTCTCCCGGAACAAGCGGCGACGTCCTCCTGAAAATTTTCTGCGACTACGACAAACGCGTCGGCCAGCTCGAAGTCATCGAAGCGGATCGACCAATTCTCGTCGGCGATGTGCCGGTGCGAACAAGCGCGCCGTTGCAGGATGGTGACACCATCCGAATCGATATCGGCCAGTTCCTACGGTGCAACTTCTCGGAGCGCATCATCGAGGAAGAGCGAAACATTATTCGAACTCTCGAGATGAGCGAAGTGACGCACCGTTTCAGCACGGGCGACGTCGGTCTCGACGGAATTTCATTTACGATTACGCGCGGCGAGCTCGTTTGTGTCATGGGCGCGAGCGGTTGCGGCAAGAGCACCCTGATGAAGGTCATCGCCGGACAGCTCCAGCCGAGCAGCGGTCATGTTTTGCTCAACGGGCAATCGCTTTATCAAAATCTCGATGAGCTGAAGCGCTACGTTAGCTACATCCCGCAGGAGGACGCCTTCGATGAGCATCTCACCATCAGTGAGAACCTGAACTTCGCGGCCGCGATCCGATCCCCCCATCTTTCGCGACGGGATCGTAATCGACGGCTGGAAAGCAAACTGGTCGAACTTGGGCTGGGCGAGCGCCGCGACGCAGTCGTGGGAAGCGCGGTGAAAAAGACTTTGAGCGGCGGCGAGCGCAAACGTCTCAACATCGGGCTCGATATGATCGGGATGTCGGACGTGTATCTCTTTGACGAACCGACTTCCGGCCTTTCGTCAAAAGACTCCGAGCACGTCATCGAAATCATCCGGGGAATGGCGCACAACAAGATCATCATTGTCACGATTCACCAGCCGAGCTCGAAGCTGTTCCAGATGTTTCATAAGGCCATCCTGCTCGACAAAGGCGGGCGCCTGGTCTTCTTCGGGACGCCTTCGGACATGCTGCGTTATTTTGCGGAGGCCGAGCATCAGCACCAGTTCGGCGCGGAACTGGGCGCGTGCCCGTCATGCGGAACGACCCGGCCGGAATTTATTTTCGACGTCCTGGAGACGCCTTTGCGCGATCTCAGTGGCGACGTGATTTACGAAGAGAACAATCGCGGTCAACTGGTGGCGGCGCGACGCTATTCGCCGGAGTTCTGGCGCGACAAGTACGAGGCGTTTCGCCTGATCCAGGACGTGAAACAGGTCTCGCTGCGGCGCGAACCGATGACGGCACTGCCGGCGGCGCCGGCGCAGAAAAAGAAACGGACCCCGATTCGGTGGCACGATGAATGGACGCAGTTCCGCACGCTGCTGCGCCGCTCTTTCATCAGCAAGCTCCGCAATAAAGCGAATGTCATCATCACCCTTTGCGTGGCTCCGTTCCTGGCCGTTCTGATTGCGACCATTCTGCGTTATTCCGACAGCGGAAAGTACGATTTTGCGTCGGCCTACCACATTCCGACGTTTCTGTTTCTAAGTCTGATCGTGGCCATGTTCCTTGGCCTAACGAACAGCGCGGATGACATCATTCGAGATCGCGCGGTCCTGCAACGAGAGCGAAACCTCAACGTGCGTCTCTCTTATTACGTTTCCTCGAAGGCCTTTACCCTCGGCATTTTCGCGTTCGTGCAATGCGTCCTTTTTGTTCTGATCGGTAATTATATTCTCCAGATCCGGGGGATGTTTTGGATCGACCTGGCGATTGTCTTCATGACCGCCCTCGGCGGCATTGCTCTTGGCCTGGTGGTCTCATCGCTGGTGGCCGATCCGAAGACAGCGGCGAACATTGTCCCGCTGATCCTGATTCCGCAGATCATCATGGGTGGCGCGCTCATCAAGTATGAGGACATGAACCGCAACCTCGCCTTTGTTTATTCGCTGACGCACTGGTTCAAGGAGCACCCCACGAAGGACCAGGGGAAGAAAATGGAAAGTAAATTGCAGGTGCCGTTTGTCGCCCAGCTCATTGCCATGCGCTGGTCCTACGAAGAACTGGTGGTGGCGCAGGCGAAGCTGAACCCCTTGACGGGACGTCAGGATCGGGCCCAGCGCCAGATCGATGAGATCGTTGCCAGCAAGAGCAATGACCCGGTGAAGGTGAAGCGTCTCGAGGATTTGAAGGAGGCGCTGGCGGTCCTCTCCGGGCTGGAAGCATCCTCGGCCAGCGAGCTCGACCGTTATCTCGGAGTGATCGACCAGGTCCTGAGTGGCAAGAAGCCGTTCGATCGGAACGCCTTCAAAGACGCTTCCGGTCACGTGACTGCAGAGCAGCTTTACGTGAATCAAAAAGTCTCCGACCTGATCTCGAACGCGGAAATGGAACAGGCGGACTATCGGCGCGGCACGCACCCGAATGTCTTTTTTGGAGCAAATAAGAATTATTTTGGGTTCAAAGTGGACGTGTTTGTCTGGAACACCATGGTGCTGGTCCTTTCAACGGTCGGACTGCTGGCGTTCCTGCACTGGATTCTGCGGCGGCAGCTGCAAGTCCGCCGCAGCTGACAGTGCGCCAGCCTAACGAATAAGATTTATGAAATCGTCTAAAAAGCGCGACGCGCGCCTAATCGTGGCAACAAGCGAGATCGACGCCGATATTCTCTACGCGACCCGTTTTTTTGCGCCGGATCCTTTTATTTACCTCGAAAAAAACGGGAAGCGCACGCTTGTCCTGAGCGATTTGGAAATTGATCGCGCGCGGAAAGTGGCCACCGCCGATGAGTTCGTTCAGTTCAGCAAACTCGAGCGCGAGCTCCAGAATGGCGCGAAAACGCCGCCTTCGTATGAGAAGGTTCTGGCGCACTTCCTGAAGAAGCGCGGCGTCAAAAAGGCCACGGTCCCGCCGAATTTTCCACTGGCTTACGCTCGCGAGCTCAGTCGGGCGCGCATCAATGTTCGGCCGGCAGAAGATTTGTTCTGGCCCGAGCGCGCATCGAAAACGGACGGGGAATTGCAAATGATGCGGCAGGCATCGCGCATTACGGAAGCCGGGTTGGCCCGCGCCATGGAAGTGTTGAAGGCATCGCGGCCTTCAGCTGGAAAAAAATTGCACTGGTCCAGGCAGACTCTCACTTCGGAATTGCTCCGCGCCGAGATCGAATCGGCTGTCCTGCGAGCCGGGGGAACTCCATCGGGAACAATCGTTGCCGGGGGCGATCAGGCCTGTGATCCGCACGAACGCGGATCGGGCCCACTGCGCGCGAACTCTCTCATCATCATCGATATCTTCCCGCGCGACGCCAAGACGGGTTACTACGGCGACCTGACGCGCACCGTTGTGAAAGGCCGCGCGAGCGATGCGCAACGCAAACTTTGGAACACGGTCAAGGATGGGCAGGCCCTCGCGCTCCGACGAATCAAGGCCGGGGTCGATGGCATGACCATTCATCAGGCGATCCAGGATCTGTTCGCCGAACGGGGCTACCAGACGGGTGTGCAGAAGGGCCGGCGTGTCGGTTTTTTTCACGGCACCGGACACGGCCTTGGCTTGGAAATTCACGAATACCCCCGGCTGCAAAAGGTGATTTTGAAGGCGCGTGAGGTGGTTACGGTAGAACCGGGACTTTATTACCCCGGGCTGGGCGGAGTCCGCATTGAGGACGTTGTTGTCGTGACAAAGACCGGTCACAAGATGCTCTCGAGCTTTCCGAAGCAGCTGGAGGTTTGAGTGGGATATAGGACGAGACGAGGTCGTCCGCTAATGAACGAAGCCGGGTCGGTACGGTCTAATCTTTAAGACTCACTTAAGACAGAGATGTTGTATCCCTACGGTTTTGGCTTCGGTCAGCATTGGCTCCTTTTGATCGGTGTTCCGATGGTCATTGGCATCATCGCGCAGGTTCGCGTCACCAGTGCCTTCAAGAAATGGGGCCAGGTACGGTCCGCTTCGAACATTACGGGAGCAGAATGCGCCCGGGAAATTCTTCAGGCAGCCCAGATTGGCGACGTTCAAGTGGTCGAGACTAACGACTTTCTCGGCGACCATTACGATCCTACGAGTAAGCGTCTCTGCCTCTCATCGAATGTTTACAACACGCCTTCGGTGGCGGCTCTCGGCATCGCGGCGCATGAAACGGGTCACGCGATCCAGCACGCCAAGGCTTATGCGCCCTTGATGGCTCGCATGACGGTTGTGCCGATCACGCAGGCGGCCTCGAGCATTCTGCCGTTTATTTTCATTGCCGGCTTTTTCTTTCACATGGGCGGCCTGATTACCCTGGCGGTTTATTGCTTCGCTATTCTGCTCGTCTTTCAATTGATCACTCTGCCGGTGGAATTTGATGCCTCGCGCCGGGCCAAGATCATCCTTCAACAGATGGGAATCGTGCACGGCGGTGAGGAGATGGCAGGCGTGAATCACGTGCTGAACGCGGCCGCGCTGACCTACGTTGCGGCCTTCGTTGCCGCGCTCGGACAGTTCCTCTACTTCTTCCTCGCCTCGCGCGATCGCAGGTAAAGGCGGTAAATCCCTTGCAGAAAATGAGCGCCGCTTCCCTGAGTCTTACGCCCGCCCGGCGGCTGTCCGATTTGTTATCGTCGGGTCCCGAGACGAGTGATAAGGCTAAGCGCAAGGCGATGGATCAAGCCCGCAGCGATGAGGATCAACAACTGGTAGCCCGAACACAGGCGGGGGAGCCGGCTGCCTTCGACCAACTGGTGGTGAAGTATTCGCCCCGAATTTACGGACTGGTTTACAACATGACCTCGAATCACGAGGACACGAACGACCTGTTACAGGACATTTTTGCCAAGGCCTACAAGGCGATCAAGGGGTTCCGCGGGAAGTCGTCCTTTTACACCTGGATCCATTCCATTGCGGTCAACATGACCCTGAACTTCCTCAAGAAGCGGGGTCGCCGGTATCATTTAAGTCTAGATGATGTGGATGCGAGCATTCAGAACGACAAGGAGTTCCTGGAGCTGACGGCCACGAGCAGCCCGGTCCGGGAGGCCGACCTCGCCGAACTCCAACGAAGATTGAACGAGGCCATGATGAAATTGTCTGAAGAACACAGAGCTGTGGTTACAATGTTTCATATCCAGGGGATGCCCCACGCCGAGATCAGCAAGATCCTGAAAGTTTCCGAGGGGACGGTCCGCTCCCGTCTCTTCTATGCCAATCGTCAGCTCCAGAATTATCTGGACGAGTTCCGTAAGAATCCTGTTTCCTAAACGTCCCCCGCGTCCCCATGCACGACTTCGACGACCGCGATATTGCCACCCTGCTTCGGCTGAAAAAACATGAGCAGCCGCCTCCGGGCTACTTTGAGGACTTTTTGCACGAGTTTCACCGCCGTCAGCGCGATGATCTTTTGAAGGAGCCGCTCTGGCGGATCTGTCTCGAACGCGCGCACGACTTCATGTTCAAGCTGAACGTGCCTTCGCTGACGTCCCTTCCGGCGGCGGCGACCGCGCTTCTGATTTTTGCGGCCGTGATTTCGCTCAAGGTTTATCAGACGCCGGAAAAACCGAATTTCGCCGAGAACAATCCCGCACTGGTGGGCGATCAATTTCAGGCAAAGCCAGAGAATGAATGGACCCTCGCCTCGCCCGTTTCAGCAACGCGGGTCTTGAACACAAAGCCGCTCCGCACCCATTCCATGCTACCCACTCACACGCAGCCGCGCTACGTGCTCGATAGCGTGCCCGTGAGTTATGATTCGACGGTTCGGTTTTAGCAGTTCCGCGGGAACCAGGGGGACTGGCAGGCGCCAGAGGTTTTTTCAAATCATGTTCGCCGGCGCCTCTCTTATTTTTTTGGCCGCAGCCATGGCCCAGACGGCCGCTGCGCCCGATAAAACAGCCGCGACTTCAACTGTTACCGTCAGTCGCGAGGTAAAGGATATTTTTGATCGCGCCCGGCGCGCGGTCGTGAAGGTGCACGCTCAGGATGAGCATAGCGACATTTACGGTACCGGTTTCTTCATCGATCCCACGGGTACCCTTTACACCTCCACCAGCGTTGTCGGCGATGCCGGAAATTTCAGCATCGATTACAAAGGTAAACAATATTCCGCGCGGCTGGTGGTGGCGGACGCTCGTAGTGGAGTCGCCTTGCTCAAAGTCGATCTCGTTAGTCCAGTCCTGCCGATTGGCAGGGCGGATGAACTCGAAGTGGCCACTCCGGTCGTCACAATTGGATATCCCCTCGATCTTCCGGAAACACCCGGATTCGGAATGATTGCCGGTTTCGATCACAAGTATATGGGGCGTTATCTTTCGACCCGGCATTTGCGGGTGAACCTCCCGACGCAACGTGGCGAGGCGGGCGCTCCGCTCTTGAACCTGAAAGGCGAAGTGGTCGGCATCCTGGTCAGCAGCCTGGAAAATAATTCTTCCTGCTATGCCTTGCCGATTGAAGCCGCTGAAAAAATCCGCAGCGACGTGGTCCGATTCGGTGAAGTCCGCCACGGATGGATTGGAGCAGAAGTTGGCGAAGCCAAGGACGCGGTCGAAGGATCGCGAACGGTCGTAACCGACATCCTCGGACCGGTGATGGTTTCCGATGATGGTCTGCGGCGCGGAGATGTTCTCTTGCGGGTCGGCAGAGTTGAGATTCATGAGCCGGAGGATGTGATTGATGCGTCGTTCTTTCTCACCGCGGGCGATACGGTTCCCATCACGGTCATGCGAGATGGGCGGAAGGTGACCTTGAACATCGAATCCGATTTTCATCCCAAGAGCGTGCGCCAGGCGCCGATCTTCTCGGCTTTGCCTTCAGCCACGGCCAACCACGGAATTCCGCTGAGTCTGCAGCCGCAATCCGTCCCGCAGTAGGCGCGCGTTAGATCGTTAGGCTGGCGACGGTTACAGGCGGTGCAGCCTGTCCATCACAAACGGCGAAGGCGAAGGAGGTCGCGTCGATAAAGCCATGCGCAATCTTCCTTCTCCTCATTTTTCGATCGGTGCCTTTCAGGCGTCGATCATTTTTCGGAAGGCTCCCTCGTCGAGGATCCTGATCTCGAGTTCGCGCGCCTTCTCGAGTTTGCTTCCGGCGCTTTCGCCGGCCAGAACGTAATCGGTTTTTCGACTGACACTTCCGCTGACATGCCCGCCTCGAGATTCGATGATCTCGGTGGCCTCCTCGCGTGTCATTGTTGGAAGCGTTCCCGTGAGCACGAATGTTTTGCCTGCAAAAATTCCGCCGGCGGCTTTTTTGCGCGCTGCCAGTTCCGGCTTCGGTGAGATCCCAAGTTGCCTGATTTTCGTTAGAGTTTTCTGTCCCGCGGACGACTTGAAGAAATCAAGAACGCTTTCCGCGACCGCCGGGCCCACTTCCGTGACGATGCTGTTTTCCTTTTCATTTTTCGCCTTCGACGGCGAGGCGAAACCAGCCTTGATGAGGCGGTCGGCCATGCTCTGAAGTTCGGCCTTCAGCCTGGCGAACTTTTCTGGCGCTGATTTGCGCGCATTCTTGAGCTCAGAAGTGCGAGTTCGAAAATCGCGCACATCGCGGAGGAGCGATGAATCGGCGACGTCTTCGATCGTCTTGTGAAACGCAGCCAGTTGTGTCGCAGTGGTCTTGCCCACTTCCGGAATGGCGAGCGCAAAGAGCCATCGGGAGAGCGGGAAGGTCTTGGCGCGTTCAAGCGCTTCCACCGCTTTGGTGGCGTTCTTTTCGCCGAAGACTCGCGGGGCCTCGTCTGTCCCGAGATTAAGCGTGGCCAGTTGCGGCAAGGTGACCTTGAATAAGTCGAGTGGTTCCCCTACCAGCCCCCGTTCGACGAGCTTGTCGGCCACGATTCCGCCGATGCCTTCGATATCAAGAGCGCCGCGCGCCGCCAGGAATTCCAATCGCCGCGTGGATTGCGCCGGGCATTGAAGATTCTGGCACCGCCAGGCGACGAATTCGGGATCTCGCTTGATCGAACTGCCGCACGCGGGGCATTTCCCGCCGACGTGCCCGAAGAAATCGAATGGCTTGGAGCCGCGTGGCCGTCTGCTTTTCACGACTTCAATGACGGCCGGGATGACTTCGCCGGCCTTTTCGATGACGACGGTGTCGCCGATACGAATGTCTTTTCGTTTGATCTCGTCTTCGTTGTGGAGCGTGGCGCGGCTCACGCGACTGCCGCTGACAGTCACCGGCTCGAGTGCAGCGACCGGGGTGAGTATTCCGGTTCGACCGACCTGCACGATGATGTCCTGAAGAACAGTCTCGACTCGTTCGGCCTCATACTTATATGCGATGGCCCATCGCGGCGCCTTGGCCGTGAACCCGAGTCTTTCCCGCTGCGCGAATGAATCGACTTTCACGACCGCTCCGTCGGTCTGATAAGGAAAATCGTGGCGGATCTTGTCCAATTCATGGATGGCCGAGAGAATTTCATCGACCGAATCGGCGACCCACCATTTCTTCGCAGCTGGCAGCCCGTAGGTCGTTAGGCGAGAAAATATTTTTGAGTGACGATCGATGTCTAAACCTTCGGCGCTCCCGGTGCCGTAACAGACCAGTCCAAGGGGGCGGCGCGCGACAATTCGCGGATCCAGTTGTTTGAGTGATCCGGCGGCCGCGTTTCGCGGATTCGCGAAGACGGGCAAGCCTTCCTTTTCCCGGAGCGCGTTGAGCGTGCCGAAGCCTTCCTTGTCCATGAAGACTTCACCCCGGATTTCCATGAAGTCCGGCGGATTGCCGCGAAGTTTGTCCGGGACCGAGCGAATTGTGCGAATGTTTTGCGTAATGTCGTCGCCCACGACACCGTCGCCGCGCGTGGCCGCGTGGAGAAGCTTGCCCTTCTCGTAAGTCAGGGACACCGCGACGCCATCGACTTTGGCTTCGATGACCACCGGGATCTTTTCCTCCGGCAGCAGCCGGGAAATGCGCCGGTAAAACGCGGCCACCTCTTCTTCGGAATAAGTGTTGTCGAGGCTCAACATCGCCGTGCGATGACGGACCTGCGCAAAGGCTTTCAGTGGGGCGCCGCCGACGCGTTGAGTCGGAGAATCCGGGGTGGCAAGATCGGGATGTTGCGCCTCAAGCTCCGTGAGTTCTTTGTAGAGGCGATCGTAACTCCGATCGCTAATTGTCGGCGCGGCCTCCTCGTAATAGCGGCGGTTGTGTTCCAGGATTTCTTCGCGCAATTGCTCGATCCGTCCGGCTGCGCTGGCGGCGTTTTTTTTCACGAGAGCCAACATACAAATCGGGCGGTTGGCGGCAATGTTCACCGTGAGCGCCAGTTCTGGTGGACGAGACGAACTTGTCCCTCCCAGTGTGGGCTCGGCGCCGCTGACAGATCGGGCGGGACGAGCCGGTCTCCTCCGTTTGATGCCTTCCCTTTAAGGCCTTTCAAAATTCTCGCGATCCGATAGGTTAACGACTCGTGCAGTCCGAAGAGCGAATCCTCGGAGTGGAGGGAGGGGGGACCAAGACCGCCTGGGTGCTGGTGCAGCGAAAGGGGGGGGAAGAAATGCTTGTCCTCGAACAGGGCAGGCTTCCGCCTTCGAATTTACGCCTAACGAAAGCCGAGCGGTTGCGGGAAATTTTCCAGGAATTTCCGCGCCCGGTCGATCGCGCCGGTGTCTTTCTGGCCGGCTGCGTGACGGACGAGGACAAGGCGTTGCTCGCGCAGCTTTGTCATGAAACATGGCCGGGTGCGAAGATCGTCACGGGCAGCGATCGCGAATCCGGAATGGCGGCCGCGTTGGGGAATGGCGATGGCATTGTCGTAAACGCCGGCAGCGGTTCATCGGTTACAGGACGTCGTGATGGACGCCTGGAAAAGGCAGGCGGCTGGGGCCACATCCTTGGCGATGCCGGTGGCGCCTACTTCCTCGTCGTTCAGGCTCTTCGCCTGATTCTGCGTGAGTACGATCTTCATCGCGGCGAGGTCCAGTTCACCGCCAGAATTCTCCAGGCCCTCTCTCTGAACGATCTCGATCAGCTGGTGCGCTGGGCACAGGTTGCCGACAAGATGGAGGTGGCACTGCTCGCGCCGGTTGTTTTTGAAGCGGCCGCTGCCGGTGACGAGCGCGTCCTGGAGATTATCGAAGAAGGCGCGCGCGTGCTTTCGGCTTACACGGAAGCCGTGGCGGGACGGCTCCATCTTTTGGCCCCTAAAGTCATGCTCATGGGAGGGTTGTTTCAGCGTGATTCTCTTTACGCGCATGCTTTCAAGAGGCGCTTGAAGAAAAATTTGCCCGATGCGCGAGTTGCCGCGGCCGATCGCGCGCCAGAAATGGGGGCGGCGTGGCTCGCATCCGAGATGCATGATCTCCCGCCGGTCCGCGTGGAGCATCCTCAGGAAGAAGTGGACAATCTTGCCGCCTCGTTAACCGAACAGCGTAATCCGAAGTCGGAAGGCCTGGAAAAAATTTCCGTCCAGGAGCTGGTGAAGCTCTTTGTCGAGGAAGAAGGAAGTGTGCAAAAGGCGCTTGAAGCGGCATCGGGCGACCTGGCTCGCGCCATTCAAATGGTGGCGGACTGTCTCAAAAAAGGGGGACGACTCTTCTACGTGGGTGCTGGCAGCAGCGGAAGAATCGGAGTCCTCGACGCCAGTGAGATTCCGCCGACGTTTGGCGCGTCGCCCGACCTGGTCCAGGGCATTGTCGCCGGCGGGATGAGCGCTTTGTACCGAAGCGTGGAAGGTGCTGAAGACGAACGCGGCGCCGGAGCAGCCTCTGTGACTGGGCGGGGAATCAAATCCAGCGACATCGTGTTGGGTATCAGCGCCAGCGGACGTACACCGTTTGTCGCGGGTGCTCTGGCTCGGGCCAAGGAGATCGGGGCTAAGACGCTTCTTCTCAACTGCAATCCGAAAGGCGCGACGAATATGAAGCCGGACCTTCTACTGGGACTGGAGGTAGGTCCCGAGATTCTCACCGGATCGACCCGGTTAAAGGGTGGCACAGCGACCAAGGTGGCGCTGAATATCATCAGCACCGGCGCGATGGTGGCTTTGGGCAAGGTGCGGGGCAATCTGATGATTGATCTGCACACTTCCAACGTGAAGCTGCGCGATCGCGCGGTCCGAATGGTGGTGGAACTCACGGGAATGGACTACGCGGCGGCGCGCCGGCTTCTGGAAGAGAGCGCCTGGAATTTGCGGGAAGCGATAGAGAAACAGAGTAGTCCCGGCGGGTAGTTATTCTGCCTCCTACATAAAATGAGAGGTGCGGGTCGCCAAAAAAATTTGCAGATCCTATAAGCGCAAGGACTTAAGCAGGCACGAAGCTCAAGTAATCAACCAACCTTAAGGAGAATTCTATGCTTTGGACCATATTCGTCATTCTGCTCGTGCTCTGGCTGCTCGGCTTCGTCGGTTTCCACGTTCTCGGTTCGTTTATTCACATCCTGCTGCTCATTGCGCTCGTCGTGCTGATCCTGCAGTTGATTCAAGGCCGGCGCGTTTAGATGAAGCCTTCTGGGATTGTTGGAATACTTCTCATCGTCATCGGGCTGGCGATTTTCGCCTATGGCGGGATTCATTGGACCGAGCATAAGCAGGACGCCAAGCTCGGACCGCTGGAGATCAGCCACAATGAAGAGCACGGAGTTTCGTTTCCGCCGATCGCCGGAGGCCTTTGTGTCGTCGGCGGAATCGTGCTCCTGGCCGTTGGTGGCCGGAAGTAAAGCGCGTCGTCGTTAGGCCCACAGGCCCTGGACGATCAGGGCTTTTCGGCTTTGACGATCGCGAAGGTTCTGTCGCCCTTGCGATTCAAGTGAAGCAAAATTCCGCGGTACGGGTCCGCCTTGGCGAGAGCTCTGCGAAACGACTCAACGTCTGAAACGGGAGCGCCATCCACCTTTGTAATAACGTCTCCACGGTCGATGCCCTGTTCGGCGGCGACGCTGTTTTCAGCGACGTCGCTAACGATGACCCCTTTGGATACTCCCAAATGAAAGCGATCCGCGATTTCCTTACTCAGATCCTGGACCTGCATCCCAAGATTTCCAGCTTCCCCGGCGTTCGCTTGGATTGGAGCCTGGCGTAAAAAGGCGGGCCCGAGATTGTCGCTGCGTATCTCTTCCGTTTTGACCGGAATCTTCATCGTTTGGCCCTGCCGCCAGACTGTCAGTTCGACCGTCTGGCCGACCTTCTTTTTCAACACTTCCCGCTGAAGCTGTGAATCGGTGGTCACCGGGACTCCGTCCACCTGTGTAATCACATCAAGGACATCGAGCTGAGTCTTTGATGCCGGGGCCTCGTGCACGATGGCGCTGACGACAACGCCTTTTTCGGTTGCCTTTAAGAAATTACGAACCAGTTCGTTTTCGCCGAGCGTTTGAATGGCGACCCCGAGCCACGGGCGGACGATCTTGTGTCCGGCGATAAGTTCGCCGCTGATCTCTTTGATCATGTTGATCGGAATTGCGAAGGCGAGACCGCGGTTCAGGCCGTTGATCAGAGTGTTCATGCCGACGACGGCGCCGTCGATATTGCAAAGAGGGCCGCCGCTGTTCCCGGGATTGATCGACGCATCGGTCTGAATGTAATCCGAGATGGCATAGCCATCCGACGGGATCAGTTTGTTGCGCCCTTTTCCACTGATCACTCCATATGTAAACGTGTAGTCGAGTCTAAACGGAGCGCCGATGGCGAAGGCGAATTCCCCAACCCGCACGGCGTCACTATCGCCCAGATGGACCACCGGTAGATCGGTCGCTTCGATCTTGATGACCGCGATATCGGTCTTCTCATCGGTGCCGGCGATTTTCCCTGCAAATTCACGGCCATCGCGCAGTTTGACCTGAATTTTGTCCGCTCCTTCCACGACGTGAAAATTCGTCACGATGTAACCATCGGCACGAAGGACAAATCCTGAACCTTCGCTTTGGTCGGGAAGATTCCCCCGCGGCCTTCCCCGCGGACTGGTGTCGTCAGGGGGTCCCTGGAACAGATCGTCCATGGGCGAATCTTCGCCGGCATCGTTCTTTTTTGTGATTTCGAGGATGACCACACTTGGTGAGACGGTTTCGAAGACTTTGGCAAACGCGTTGTTCAGTTGGTGAACGACGTCTTTTCCGGCTTCGGCTGCGGCAGCCGGCACCGTGGGGGAAGGGGCGATTGGCTCCGCCAGGAGGGAAAAAGCGGCCGCCGAAGCGGATATCAAAGTCAAAATGGATCGGAAAAGCATGGTTCGGACGTTGGACCAGCGCCGAAGGTCAACTGTTCAACGTCTGCTGTCCATACACCGGAGGTGGGAGAAATCCCGAAAGATTCTCGATTTTCCCTCGTATTAGCCGCAATGGTCCCGGACTGGCTTGACGCTACATGTATCATGAGGCTCACGACGTGACACTTCGCTACCCCCATTTGAAAACCTTTCTCGGCCAGGCGCTTGCGATCGTTGTGCTGCTGGCGACCACTGGCTTTGGCCCGGAGCCTGTCGTCAACAGCCCGATTACCCCACAGGAATTTATTAAGGCGATGGTGACCGACCGCACGCCGGTGCTGGATTTTTATTTTCGAGAGCGGCTCAATCCCAATGCGCGCGTTGAGAACGATCAGCCTTTGCTTCTGGCGGCGACGGTGCGCCAGGATGAAGCAACCGTCACCCGTTTGCTGAAGGCGGGCGCTTCAGCCGATCTGGCCGATGACGCCGGACTGACGCCGCTGATGGTGGCTGCTCGGGAAGGGAACCTGACTCTGGTGCGCCACTTCGTTGGTTCAGTGACCAACATCAACGCGACGGATCTGAAAGGTTTCTCGGCGCTGCAATACGCACTGATGCAAGGTCACAAGGAGGTCGTGGAATTTCTTCTTCGCTTGAGTCATGACCTCGGACCGCATGCGGACGCCATCCTTAGTGCGGCGCTTGGTTCGCGCGACCAGCAAATTCTGGATTTGATCGTCGCCCGGTTGCCGATCTTCCCGCAATGGACATCGAAGACTCGCCAGGCTCTGGACGCCGCCTTGTCGGAAGGACGGGTCGATCAGGTGAAGCTGCTTTTGAGCAAGCACGCAGTTCCGCCCACACCGCCGGGGCGTAACGTTCCGTTGCTCGCTTATGCCATCACTTCGAATAACGGCGCGCAGTTGAAGACCATGTTGGCGGCGGGTTTCGATCCGAACACGGTTTTGCCGGCGAATTGCGACAAGGATTTTCTGGACATGATCAAGTCCCGCTCGCTCCGAAGTTATCTGGAAGACGACCGCAATGTGACCATGCTCATGGTGGCGGCTGGCCTGGGTCAGGTTGAAGATGTGCGCGCGCTTCTGTCGGCCGGGGCGGATCGAAATCGATCGAGCAGCCGTTATCACATGATGGCCCTTTATCTCGCGGCTGAGCAGGGGAACTGGCAAACGACGCAAGTGTTGTTAGGCGGTGGGCCCTCCCCGGAGCAGTTGCGCGTCGAAATCTCTTTGGCACAGCAAAAGGCGCAGGTGTGGAAGGATGGCGTTTCCGTTCTGACGACTGTCTGTTCGACCGGCCGCCAGGGATACCCGACACGGCCGGGCGACTACGTGATTACCGACAAGGAGCGCAGCCATCGCTCGACCATCTATAAGGTTGAGATGCCGTATTTCATGCGACTGAGCTGCCTGGATTTTGGAATGCACGAAGGCGTGGTGCCGAATTATCCAGCGTCCCATGGTTGCATTCGGCTTCCTGGGGACATTGCGCGCCGCTTGTTTGCCGAGATCCCCGTCGGGACGCTTGTCAGCGTCAAATAAGGGGCGGGCGGGACGAGCTTTTCTCGTTCGCTTTCACCTTCTCTGCCCTCCGTGAAGGTACCATAGGCACCGACAGGTGCCTCCGTTGACACAATAATCAGGGGTCTTAACGTTTTCGTTACAGGTTAAAATGCTTACTCGTGTCGCGGGGAAGGAAGATGGGAAAGAATTTGTTTCGTATGCCCCGGGATACTGGCCCGAGGTTTCGCCACAACAGTGGAACGACTGGAAGTGGCAGCTAAAAAATCGGGTCACGTCGCTCGCGCAGCTTGAGAACAAACTCGTTCTCAATCAGGAAGAACGCAGCGGCGTGCTTCTTTCCGGTGACAAGCTCGCCCTGGCAGTCACTCCGCATTTTTTTAATTTATTGCCCCCGGACGATGCGGAAGATCCGCTCCGCCGGCAGGTGATCCCGCGCATCGAAGAAACATGGTCGTCTCCGTACGACATGATCGATCCGTGCGGCGAAGATTCGCACATGCCGGTGCCCGGCCTGGTCCATCGTTATCCGGATCGCGTTTTGTTTTTGGTGACGGATCGGTGCGCCAGTTATTGCCGATATTGTACCCGCGCCCGCGTGGTCAGCGGTGCGGGCGAACAGGAGCTTCACACCAATTTTGAAGAAGCCTTCCGTTACCTCGAGGCGCACACGGAAATTCGCGATGTTCTCTTAAGCGGCGGCGATGCCCTGCTTTTCACTGACGATAAACTGGAGCGAATCCTGAGTCGGTTGCGGAGTATTCCTCACATTGAATTTTTGCGAATTGGAACGCGCATTCCGATTTTTCTGCCGCAACGGATCACTCCCGAGCTTTGCGCGATGCTTCAGAAATATCATCCGCTTTGGATGAGCATTCATGTGAATCATCCACGCGAACTGACACTCGAGGTCAGGCAGGCCCTGGAGCGTCTCGCGAATGCCGGCATTCCGCTCGGGAATCAGAGCGTTTTGCTGCGCGGTGTGAACGACGATGTTCCGACGATGAAGATGCTGGTGCACAAGCTCCTCATGTGTCGCGTGCGGCCCTATTACATTTATCAGTGTGATTTGATCAACGGCTCATCGCACCTGCGGACTTCCGTGGCCAAGGGCATCGAGATTATCGAAGGCCTGCGCGGACACACGACCGGCTACGCCGTGCCGCAATTTGTCATCGATGCGCCCGGGGGCGGAGGGAAGGTGCCGATCAATCCCGGCTACGTGCTTTATCACGACCATGAGAAAATCGTGATTCGAAATTTCGAGGGCAAGATTTTCGAGTATCCGGAAACGGACGCCGACAAATCGGTCCAGTTCGCTCCGCAGCGCGAATATCACGACGAGTATCTCTACTCGTAATTCCGACCGGCCTTAGGGTCCTCGCCGCCCGCCGCGGCCGCCAGCGTTTGGATTCGGAGCCGGGATCATGTTCTGCGGAATTCCGGCTGCCTGCAAAATGGCGGCGCCGTTCGATGGATTGGTGGCCATGATTTCCCGCATGACCCGCTGAATGGCGCTATCACGCATTGTCGGGTCACCGATACTTTGGGCCCAGCTGATGGCTGACGATGGATCGCTCCCGCCTAACGAATAGGCGAGCGAGGCTGCGGCGGCGTCGCGCATCGCGCCCGGTCCGAGGTTGTTCACATAGTTAACAGCGGCGGATTCATCGTCGTGACTCCACTGGCGAATAATCTGGCCGATATCGCGTGCCTGCATCGAAGGGTCGACCTGTGAATTAATCCAGGCGAGCGCGGCTAAAGGATCTTGACTGGCCCAGTTTCGCAGAACCTGGTTGACCGGCGAGCGCCATCCTCCATCGGTCGAAGCCTGTGCCGCTGCCGCCGCCGCGGCCTGCGGATCGATCTGAGCCCATTGCCGGTAGATCATCTGGCTCAGAGGTTCGTTATTCGCGAAGGAGCCGAGGGTGCTTGCCAGCTGCAGCGCGGCTAACGGATCGGAGTCCGCCATGTAACTCAGAACTCCCCGGAGGGCCTGATAGCGGGCGTTGGGATCGGCCATGGCCTGAGCGCGCGCCAGGGCCGCTTGGACGTCGCCAGCGGCGAACTGCTGGAAGACGTCGCTGGTGATGTAGTCAAAATCGTGATTCTCCGCAGCAAATTTCAAGGCGCCTTCGGGGTCGGTTTCGATCCAGTGAGAGACCATCAATCCGGAGGCGAGGGTTTTTGAATTGCCGTCCGGCATCTTCCGAATTTGCTTCAGGGCCGCGCCGATATCAGACGGGGCCAGGTGCATCACGAATTCTTCCAGCTCTTTCGTCCGCTGCGCGGCATTTGGATTTTTCAGGATCTCGGCGAGCGATTTGTTTGACGTTGCCGCGGTCTTCGCGCCGTCGTCGCTCTTTTTTTCCGCAGATGAAGTTTTTTGCCGGGCCGGTTGCGTCTTCGTGGCGACCGAAGCGGCCGGCGCCTGAGGAGCCTGGGCGTTGGGAAGCGGGGTTTTGGTGAAGGAATGACCAATGCCGGCCCCGATCAGGAGCGCCACCACGGCCAGGCCGATCGTTGCAAGGAGTTCGCGATTCTTGGTCATGAGCAACTCTTTATTTAGGATATGGAGGGATTTTTGTCAGGACAAATCGCCCCATTTTGACGGCCTTTGGCTTTGCCTTGACGCCCCGGGAAACTTTTGACGTTATCAGTTTTGCTAATTGGCCGGTTTTCCGTATCGGATAGCTGTTCGCCTTTTAGCGTACGGATTGAGAACCTCATGAACGACAATTTTCTTTTTGCCGATCCAATTGTCATTCATAGAGTCAGCCCGCACAGTGGAACTTCAATTTTGCGGCCTCTGAACACTGCACATCCTAAACCCAGCCTGGTTTCGTTTCTAAGTTGGCGGCTGCGGTTGGGCAGCGATGGCGTCCGCTAAGTTATGGCGAACTTTTTTCCACGCTGGACCAATTGGCTGCCGCTAAAAATCTCGATTTGCGGCACGCTCATCGTCTGCGGTTTAACCGCCGCCACCTGGTATTATGTCACGCCGAAGTACACCCGTGTCGGTTATCAGCCGGTGCAGCCGGTGCCGTTTCCGCATGACATCCATGTGTCGCAGCTGGGGATGGATTGCCGCTACTGCCACAGTTTTGTCGATGTCGCGGCCCACTCCAATCTTCCGACTACGCAGACCTGCATGAACTGTCATACGCAGGTGCAGAAAGATAATCCAAAGCTCCAGCCGGTGCGGGACAGCTGGAAATCGGGCAAGCCCATCGAATGGGTTCAACTCCATCGCACGCCCGATTACGTTTTCTACAATCACTCCGCTCACGTCAATCGAGGGATCAGCTGCGCGAGCTGCCACGGTCAAGTCAATCATATGCCGGTGGTTTATCATGCCAAGCCGCACAGCATGGCGTGGTGTTTGGAATGCCATCGGCATCCCGAGAATTTTCTCCGGCCTGAGGAGCAGGTTTACAATCTGGATTGGAAGCCGGAGGACGTGAAGCCGTCGGAGTTTGTGGCCAAATACGGCAAGCCCGCAGGCGTGGGCGATGACTGGGGCACAAAAGAGCACTTAACGCAGCAGCAAATCGGGCAAACGCTCAAGGAACGCTGGAACGTTCAGCCGCCGACAAATTGCCAGGGGTGTCATCGATGAAACGAATTTATCAACACCCGCCTGAAACGGCCGAAGGAAAGCACTACTGGCGCAGCGCCGATGAATTTAGCGACACGCCGCAGTTTCGCGCCTGGCTGGAACGTGAATTCCCGGATGGGGCCGCGCAGCTGGACGACGACGATTGGTCGCGTCGCGGATTCCTCAAGCTCATGGGAGCCTCGATGGCGCTGGCCGGTTTCGGCATGAGCAGCTGCCGCCGGCCGGAAGCTCACCTGGTTCCGTTCACCAAGAGCGCCGAATGGACCATCCCCGGCAAAGCGCTCTATTACGCGACCGCGATGCCGCGCCGAAATGGCGCCTTGCCGTTGGTGGCCACAACCGTGGATGGACGGCCTATCAAGTTAGAAGGAAACCCGCTGCACCCGGCCAGCGGAGGGGCGACCGATGCTTTTGCCCAGGCTTCGATTATCGATCTTTACGATCCGTCCCGTTCGCGAACGTTCCTGGAAAAGGGCAAGCCGGTTGATCGCGCCGCATTTAATTCCTACATCGATACGTTGCGCGGCCAGTTCGCGGCCAATGGCGGAGAGGGGCTTGCATTCCTCGTTGAGGAAGTGCATTCGCCCACGCGCGAACGGTTGCGGGTTCAGCTCGAGCGGATGTTCCCGCACATGCGCTGGTGTGTTTACGACGCCGCCGGATCCGATGCGCAATCGGCCGCGACTCAGGCTGCCTTCGGCCAAAACACACGGCTGACACCCCGTTTTGAACGCGCAGATGTGGTTCTCGCGCTCGATAGCGATTTCGTAGATTGCGGTGATGGTGATGTCGCGGGTGTGCGTGCTTTCACTTCGCGTCGTCGTGTCAGTAGCGCGAAGGATTCGATGAACCGCCTGTATGTCGTCGAGAGCCGCTTCTCCTTGACAGGCTCGATGGCGGATCACCGGCTACGGTGCCCGGCCAGCCAGATTCCTGCGTTCACTTTGGCGCTGGCCCGCAAGATCGCCGAGGCTACGACTGATGCCGGTCTTTCCGCAATTCTGACGACGCTGTCGTCGTCAGCCGGCAATGGCAGTTTCAACGATCAATGGGTCACGGAAGCGGCTCGTGATCTGGTGGCGCGCAGCGGAACGAGCCTGGTCATCGCGGGCGCGAACCAGCCGGTGGTGGTTCAATTGCTGGTCTACGGCATTAATTCCGCGCTCAAGAATATTGGGACGACACTTCTGGTTCGCGATTTTGTGCGCAATCCGCGCACCATGAGTCTGCTTCAGCTCGGGGCCGATATGGCTCACGGACGCGTCAAGCAGCTCTTCATCTTTGGGGGCGATCCGGTTTACAACGCGCCCCGGGGTTTGGCGAACGATCCGGTAACAGGCGATTTCCTCGATTGGACTGATTTGCAAAAGAAAGTTCCGGAGGTTGTGCGGCTGGGTTATCACGAAGATGCGACCTCACAACTGAGCGCGTGGCACGTGCCGATGGCGCATTATCTTGAGAGCTGGGGCGATGCCCTAACGAGCGACGGCAGTTACGTCTCGATCCAGCCGATGATCATGCCGTTGTTTGGCGGACTTTCGGAGATTGAAATGCTGAACGCACTCCTCGGTGGTGCGCCGGTGGAGGGTCCTGAACTGGTTCAGGAAACATTCCGCACCTCGGCGCCTCCCGGAGATTTGCAGACGGCATGGGAAAAATTACTGCACGACGGATTCGCGGCCCACGTGACTGCGCGGGAACGCACGGCAGCTTTGAATAGCGCCAAGGCCGGCTCGCTCGGGAAAGATCTTTGGAGCCAGACACCGGCGCCCACGCCGGAATCGCCCGAAATCGTTTTTGTGCGCAGCTACTCCATCGATGACGGCCGCTACATCAATAACGGCTGGTTGCAGGAGATGCCCGATCCGATCACCAAGCTGACCTGGGACAATGCCGCCATGATTAGTCCCGCGCTGGCCTCGAATCTCGGGGTGAAGACGGGCGATCTTCTTCGGATTTCGGTTAAGACCATGGCCGCGGGCGACAAGGGACAGCTCCATCAGCTCGTCATTGCCGCGCTCATCGTCCCGGGCCAAGCCGATAATTCCGTGACCATCCCGCTTGGCTACGGACGGAACATGCCGGGATTTGACTCACTTCCGTACGCCGGCGCCGCCGTGGAAGACAGCGCCAGGCGTGCTGATCAGATCGGATTCAACGCCTATCTGCTGCGAACCGCTTTCAATCCGCACTTCGTCGTGGCCGATGGAAAGAATGTGGAAAGCGTCAAGGTCGAGAAGGCGCCGGGAGCCTATGCGCTCGCCGTCACGCAGGAACATTGGAGCATCGAAGGCCGCGGTCTTGTTCGCGAAGCCACGCTCGACCGATATCGCGGCGATAATGATTTCGTAAAAAAGATCGCGGGCGACGACGAGCTGCCCCCGGTCCTGCCTTCGCTTTATTCGCATCCGCCATTCACCAGCGCCCAGCAGTGGGGCATGGCGGTCGATATGAACGTCTGCACCGGATGCAGTGCCTGCGTCATTGCCTGCCAGGCGGAAAATAACATTCCCGTTGTCGGAAAACTGCAGGTCAGCCACGGGCGCGCGATGCATTGGATGCGCATCGATCGCTACTACGCGAGCGAGAAGGGCTACGACCAGGATCGCCGGGAATGGCCGGACGATCCCGAAATGGTGCATCAGCCGATGATGTGTCAGCACTGCGAGAACGCCCCGTGCGAAACCGTCTGCCCGGTCAACGCGACCGTCCACAGCGAGGACGGACTCAACGTCATGGCCTACAACCGCTGCGTCGGCACCCGCTATTGCGCGAATAACTGCCCGTTCAAAGTGCGCCGGTTCAATTTCTTCGACTACAACCAGCGTCCCGTGGGCAAGAAGCACGTCGCCGGCGCGCTCAGGACTTATAATGAGTATCTCGGTCCGCTGACCAGCAAAGGCGCGCCTGACATCGTTAAGCTGCAAAAAAACCCGAACGTGACTGTGCGCATGCGTGGCGTCATGGAAAAATGCACTTATTGCGTGCAACGAATCGAGGAAGCGAAGATCGCGGCTCACGTGAAAGTCGGCGCGTCGGCCGGCGATACCAGGATCCCGCGGGACTCCTTCACATCGGCCTGCGCCCAGGCTTGCCCTAACGATGCAATTGTTTTTGGCGATATCATGGACAAGGAAAGTCGCGTCTCGAAAATGAAGGCGCAGGACCGCAACTATCGCCTGCTGGAGTATCTCAACGTGAACACGCGAACGAGTTACCTGGCGCGCATCCGTAACCCGAATCCGAAAATGCCCGATGCGCAGAACATCGGAGTTGCCAGTCCCGGCGAAGAAAGCCCCGCCGAAAACTCGCGCTCTGAGAAAGAGAAGACCAAACCGAATTCGGAAGCGGAAGCGAAACGCACCTGAACCAGACCATGGAAGCCGGAACCACAGCTCCTGATGTCATAAGAGGCGAAGCGTCGGCTTCGGTCGAGCGGCCCTTGGCGCGTGTGCCCCTGGTGCTGAACAAGCGGAACTTCAGCTGGCTGACCGAGCGAATCGCCGGAGCAGTCGAACAAAATGCGCCGCGCTGGTGGTGGGTCACCTTCTCAATCACGGCCAGTGTCGCTGCCTTCGGTCTCTTTTGTCTCGGTTATCAAATTTCCACGGGCGTCGGCACCTGGGGATTGAATCATCCTGTCGGCTGGGCCTGGGACATCACCAATTTCGTTTTCTGGATCGGTATCGGACACGCCGGCACCCTGATTTCCGCGATTCTTTATCTTTTGCGCCAAAAATGGCGCACCTCGATCAATCGCTCGGCCGAAGCAATGACTTTATTCGCGGTCATGTGCGCCGCGATTTTCCCGGGAATCCATGTCGGTCGCGTCTGGATGGCCTGGTTCCTCGCGCCTTTGCCTAACAACTATGGGATCTGGCCGAACTTCCGCAGCCCGCTGATGTGGGACGTCTTTGCCGTTTCGACCTACTTCACCGTTTCCGTTCTGTTCTGGTATACCGGTTTGATTCCGGATCTTGCGACCTTGCGCGATCGCGCGACGTCGAAGGTGAAGAAATTCTTTTACGGCATTTTCGCGCTCGGCTGGCGCGGGGCTAACCGACACTGGCGCCATTATGAAATGGCTTATCTCATCCTCGCCGGTATTTCCACGCCGCTGGTGCTTTCAGTGCACAGCGTCGTGTCGTTCGACTTCGCAACCTCGGTGTTGCCGACATGGCACACGACGATTTTTCCGCCTTACTTTGTCGCTGGCGCGATCTTCGGCGGGTTCGCCATGGTCTTGACGCTGATGATCCCGGCGCGAGCCATCTTCAAGCTGCAGGACATCATCACACCGCAGCACATCGACAAAATGGCCAAGATCATTTTGTTGACCGGATCGTTCGTGAGCTACGCCTACGCGATGGAATTCTTTATCGCTTGGTACAGCGGCAACCAGTACGAACGCTTCGCCTTCTACAATCGAATCTTCGGCCCCTACTGGTGGTACTGGTGGGTCGGAATGCTTTTTTGTAATTCCCTTTCGCCCCAGCTTTTCTGGTTCAAGTGGTGCCGACGCAATATCTACGTGGTCTACTTTGTCTGCATGTGCGTCAACGCCGGCATGTGGTTCGAGCGTTTCATCATTATTGTCGGCGGTCTCCATCGCGATTTCTTGCCGTCCTCGTGGGGATTGTTCCATGCCACCTGGGTCGATATCTGGACCTTTATCGGGACCTTTGGAATCTTCACGTCGCTGTTCCTTCTTTTCATTCGTTACCTGCCGATGATTGCCATGAGCGAGGTGAAGATTGTCCTTCCGGAAGCGGATCCACACTTTGCTTCGGCCGCTGAACACCACCCCGTGCAGGCAGGAGGCGCTCCGCGGACATGAGAACTCCTTCCGGACATAAGGTCTATGCGATGGCGGCCGAGTATCCGTCCGCCGCGGCGCTTTATGAAGCAGCCAAGCAGGTGCGCGACGCCGGCTTTAAACGCTGGGATGTTTTTTCCCCGTTTCCAATTCACGGAATGGACGCGGCCATGGGTCTCGGAAAATCATGGCTCAGCGCGGTCTCGTTAGCCGGCGGAATCACCGGTCTGTTGACAGCCATGATCCTCGAGTTTGGACCTTCCTGGATCATCTATCCGCTGATTGTGCACGGTAAACCTTACGACTGGCGAACGGTCCCGGCTTTTTTCCCGATCATGTTCGAGTTGACCATTCTTCTGACTGCCTTTGCCACTTTCTTCGCCATCATGATCATGAACGGCCTCCCGCGCTGGAATCATCCGATGTTCAACTGGGAGCGCTTCGGCCGAGTGAGTAACGACAGCTTTTTTCTGGCGATCGAAGCGCGTGACCCGCGGTTTACGGAAATCGAAGCGCGTGAGCTTCTTGAGAAGACCGGCGGTCAAAACGTCACCATTGTGCACGAGGACTAACCATGTTGCGCGGCTTCCTTCTTATCTTTGTTCTCTTCGGCGTTGGCCTGGTGGCCGTTTTCGGTTTTCGTGGCCAGCACAGCACCGGCAGCCCGCTCGAGATATTCCCCGATATGGTCCGCCAGCCGAAGGTGCGCGCACAGGCGCCGTCGGGATTTTTCGCCGACGGGCGCGGATCGCGCCTGCCGATTAACGGAACCATTCCGATCGGTTACGAAATGCCGAAACCTCAGACAATCGCGAGCCCGGCAGCGGCCGTCGCTGTTCCGCCATCGCGCAGTCGCCTTTCGTTCAGTGAGGGCGGCGATTACTATAACTCTGGAAAGATGGGCACCAGTTGGGGAACGGGCATGCCCGCGGAAATCACCGTTGATGCCGCGCTCATGGAACGCGGCCGCGAGCGTTTCAGTATCACCTGCGCGATGTGTCACGGCGCGACTGCAGCCGGTAACGGAATTACCAAACAGTACGGACTGGCCACAGTGGTAACGCTGCAGGACGATCGCATTCGCAAAATGGCCGACGGCGAAATCTTCAACACCATCACCAATGGGAAGAATACCATGATGGCTTATGGCCCGAACCTGACCGTGCGTGATCGCTGGGCCATCATTTCTTACCTGCGCGCTCTTCAGCGCAGTCAAAATGCAACGCAGGCCGACGTTCCGCCGGACCAGCAAAACGCCTTGGAGGTCAAATGAGCGAGCGTTCCGAAGCCTTGCCCCAACCGGAGGGAGAGTTTTTCGAAAGCGGACGCTTTGCCGGGCTTTCAGTTCTTCTCGGCGCGGTTGCTTTTGTGACCCTGATTTTGTCGGTCGTGGGCGCCTACATCGAGCCGGAGCAGTTTGCCTTTTCCTGGCTGTTTGGTTTCGCGGTCGTGTTCACGCTTTGCGCAGGCTGCTTCTTTTGGACGATCGTGCACTACGCCACTGATGCGGAGTGGACCGTGGTTGTCCGCCGGCAGCTGGAAAACGTGGCCTCGCTCATGTTGATCGTGGCGCTCTTCCTGATTCCGGTCCTGCTTTTGCGACATCACCTTTATGGCTGGATGAGCACTCCGCCCGGTCAAGATCCGGTGTTGGATTCGAAGCGCGGCTATTTGAACTGGGATTTTTTCCTGACGCGCGCGGTGATCACGTTCCTATTCTTCATTATTGCCTCACAGTTACTGCGCCGCCTTTCCATCCGCCAGGACAAGGACGGGAACCCTCAGTACACGCTGACGCTTCGAAAAGTGTCGGTCGTGAGTCTGCCCCTCTTCGCACTTTGTCTGACATTCGGCGCCTGCGACTGGCTCATGAGTTTGAACTACAAATGGTTCTCGACCATGTGGGCTGTCTACATTTTTGCCGGCGCCGCCGGCAGCTCGATGTCCTTGCTCGTGCTCATCATCACGGCGCTGCGGCGTGCGGGATATTTGAAAGGCGTCGTGACGATTGAGCATTACCACATCATGGGGAAGTGGATGCTCGCCTTCAGTGTTTTCTGGGCCTACATCGGTTTCAGCCAGTACATGCTCATCTGGTACGCCAACATACCCGAGGAAACGCAGTATTTCCTGGCGCGGAATACGGAAAGCTGGTGGGCCCTGAGTCTTCTGCTCGTGTTCGGACGCTTCTTTGGACCGTTCGCGCTTTTGCTAACACAGTCGATCAAGAAACACCCGCATCGCCTTTGCTGGATGGCAGGCTGGGTCATCCTCATGCAGATGGTCGATATGTACGTCATCGTCCTGCCAGCGTTCCACGGCACGGGCGTGCATCTCAGCATCTGGGATTTTGTCAGCGTGATCGCAATGGGCTCGACCCTGGCCTTCTTTTTCCTGCGACTCTTGCCGCGATCGTCTTTGTTCCCGGTGCGTGATCCGCGCCTGGTCGAGTCCTTAAAACTGGTGAACTAAGAAATGACCGACGCCGATTCACTTCGCCAAATCGCTCATTCCCGCGCTCCATTTTCGGTGTGGTTCGCGACGATTCTGCTTTTTTCGCTTTTCGGCGCCATTGTTCTCGCGCTCATCGGTCCGGCCTCGCGAAAAGACCACTACGAAGAATCGCGCGCCCAGAAGCGCATGGACAATTTAAAAACGCTTCATGAAGCAGATGCCAAGGCGCTGAGCGGATATGCCTGGGTCGACAAGGCCAAGGGGACGGTGCACATCCCGATTGAGCGGGCGATGCAGCTGACTGTGGCGGAGCTTTCGCAAAAGAAACCGGCGGCCGCCTATCCGATTGCAACGGTCGCTCCCGTGACCGCAACGGCTGCAGCGCAACCGACAGCGGCGCCCTCCGCGGCGCCGAAGACAGGTTCATCACCAGCGGCGACTCCGGCTGTCAGTCCATCGCGAACCTCCTCGAACACGGCGCCCACGCCTTCGCCAAAGGCGAATGAAGCCGAAGGTCCGCGCTCCGAGGCTCGATCGCAGCCAGCCGGAGCGGCTAACCCGCCGAATGCCGGTGGCGGCAACCAGCCTGGTGCAAACTCCGCCGCGCCAGCTTCGCCGGGAGCTCCCAGCGGCAAACCAGCTGTGAGTCCAACCGGCACGCCTAACCAAAAAGCGCCCGGCACAGCTCTTCCCGTGGCTGGCCAAACTCCAACTCCGACTCCCTGATATGGACGCCGCTGAAATCCCACTGAAAGCGCCCTCGATTTCGCCGGAGGTGCCGGCGAGCGACATCGAACAGGTGGAGCGCGCTCTGATTGATGCTTCGACGCGCCTGCCGGTCCTGATGTTTTATACGTCGGCCATTGCCTGGCTCCTTATCGGGACGCTGGTCGGCGCTCTCGCTTCTTTCAAGTTGCATTCACCCGACTTGTTAGGCAATGTGAGCTTTCTGACCTGGGGACGGATTCGTCCGGCCCAGATGAACATCCTGATTTACGGCTGGGCCTCGATGGCCGGGATGGGAACAGCCATTTGGTTGATGGCGCGTCTTTGCCGAACGGTCTTGCGTTATCCGCTCCTCATTGTCGCCGGCGCCGGATTTTGGAACCTGGGTGTCCTTGTCGGCACGGGCGCAATTTTGGCCGGCGACAGCACCGGTTACTCGTGGCTCGAGTTTCCGCCTTACGCGGCCCTTATCCTTTTCGTCGCCTACACCCTGATCATGTCATGGGCGGTGCTGATGTTTCGTTTCCGGCGCGGAGAACAGATCTACATCACGCAGTGGTATCTGGTCGGAGCGTTTCTCTGGTTCCCGTGGCTTTATAGTGCGGCCAACCTCATGCTTTTCGCAGTGCCGGTCCAGGGGGTCTTGCAGGCGTCGGTCGATGGTTGGTTTGTCAACAACCTGATGTTCCTTTGGTTAGGCGCGATCGCCCTTGGAACGGCTTATTATATGATCCCAAAGGTGATCGGGCGCCCGGTTTACAGTTATCACCTGGCAACGATCGGCTTCTGGACCTATGCGATTTTCTCGAGCTGGACCGGCATGCAAAGGCTGGTCGATGGGCCGTTCCCGGCCTGGATGATTACGGCGAGCATCGCCGCGACGATTCTGACGATTATTCCTGTCGCCACCGTGGGCTTGAATCACCACATGACCATGGGTGGGAATTTTCAGCTGCTACGTTACAGCCCGACACTTCGGTTCACGGTCTTTGGCGCGATGTCATACACCGTCTTCAGTGCCGTGGGCGTCTTTTTATCGCTTCGCTCGATCGCGGGCTATTTGCATTTCACGGAAGCGAGCGTCGCCTACACGCATCTTGGTATCTATGCCTTTTACACCATGGTCATTTTCGGATCGATGTACTATATCGTTCCCCGCCTGGTTGGACGCGAGTGGCGTTATGCTTCACTGATTAAGCTCCATTTCTGGGCGGCGGCTTATGGGATCGGTCTAATGACCCTGATGCTCTTGGCGGGCGGCATGGCCCAGGGAGCCGGTATGAATGATCCTACGATCGCATTTTCAGAGAGCACACAGGCTCTGCTGCCTTATCTGCGCGCCCGGTCGATTGCCGACGTTCTTATAACCGTGGCCCATTTCGTGTTCGCGTTTCATTTTGGATTGATGCTCCTCGGTCTTGGGCGGACCGCCAGTGTGCCGACTTTTCTTAATCCCGTGGAAGCAGAAGGAGGCGAAGAACATTTATGAAAGGGCTGACTTCGCTATTCATCGGTATTTTTGCCACTTTTGCTTTCTCGTGGGCCGGGCTTGCTCTGGTTCCAAATTTGCAGATTGGTCATCTCGAGCCGCAGTCGGATGAAGAGGGGACGGATGTCTACCCAACGCCTCAATCGGGCATGGTCGAGCGTGGCCGTAAAATCTACGCGGCCAACGGGTGCTTCTATTGCCATAGCCAGCAGGTTCGTCCCGACTCCGATTCGTCCGACATCGATCGCAAATGGGGAGACCGCCGGAGCGCTCCGCGTGATTACATTTTTGAACGTCCGGTGTTGTTAGGCCAAATGCGGATCGGCCCGGACTTGTCGAACATTGGAAAACGCGCTCCCGCTGATGATCAGAACGGCATGGCACCAGCAGCCGCGCCTGGAAGCGCGCCGGCTGCCTCAGCGGTTCCGACGGCGAACACCGCGGCGGCAGCTCCAAGTCCCGCAGGGAATCCGGCATCGCCAAAGGCAGCTGCTGCCGCCCAGGCAGACTCGACCGATGCCACGACGAATCCCGAGAGCGGCCCGGCGACATATTCCGCGGCATGGCATCATCAGCATCTCTACGCGCCGCGTTCGATTGATTCGGATTCGAACATGCCGGCGTATCGCTTTCTGTATGAGAAGCGCCGGATCAGCGGCGAACGTTCCGTAGATGCGTTGTCGCTTACCGGAGACGACGCACCGCCGGCCGGTTGGGAGATCGTGCCGACTTACGATGCCGAGTGTTTGGTGGCTTATTTGATGTCGCTCGACCAGTCGCATCCTTTGAAAGAAGTGAAATCGAACGCGCCACCCGCGGCGGCAGCCGGAAAGACAGCCACCAAATGAGTGATATGTCTTCCAACGTCCGGCAGGGAACCGATTATTCGGAGAGTTCCGATGTCCAACAGGTGCACGCCGCCATCGCGCGTGAAAAACGAGAGCCGCGAGTCGGGTTGGAGCCGCTCTCGATGTGGTTGATCATTGTCTACGGTTTGGCGCTGTTTTTTGGCGGCGCGTATCTCGGGCGTTTCTCCGGTAATTTCTCCGGTGATAGTCTCGACGTGAGTTTCGCACCCGGAAAATCGCACGGTGGTCCTGGCGGAGGTGCGGGCGCAGGCGCTGAGCAACCGCTCACTCCGGCCGAGCGCGGTAAAAAACTTTTCTCGGCCAACTGCGCGACCTGCCATCAAATGAGCGGCTTGGGCGTTCCCGGCCAATATCCGCCGCTCGCCGGCTCGGAATACGTGAATGGGGGCACCCGGCGTCTCGGAATGATCCTGCTTAAAGGCTTGGTCGGACCCGTGAAAGTTGAAGGGAAAGAGTTTGGCGCTGCGCAGATGCAGGCTTGGGAAACCAATTTCACTGACCAAAAGATCGCCGATATTCTTACATTCATTCGACAGGAGTGGGGCAATACTGGTGGTCCTGTCGCCGCCGAAGGTATTTCCGCTCTTCGCAAAGAACTGGCCAGCCGCAAGGAGTCCTGGACGGAGCCTGATCTTCTCGCGGTTCCAAGTGAAACGAATCTTCCCGGCGGTGATGCGGGCGCCGCGAAGCCGGGCGAACCGCCCGCGCCTGCGGCGAGTCCGACTCCACAGCCCAAAGCCTGAGTTCGTTGGGTGTTGGAGTTTCGGATTTGATGCTTCCGCCGGCTTGGCCGGCGACGGTGGCATGCAACTAGCGGCATTCCTGCCGTTCTCGTGAAATCCTTTTCTCTTCGCCAGGAAATTGATCGGATCACCGAAGCCCAGCAATTGCCGGTGCTTCTTATCATGGTCGCTTTTTGGGTTGTTTGCGCAGTTGAATGGACCCAACGGTTCCTGGGCGTCATTCCGGATCCGCGCTTTTGGAGTTTGATGGCCCTCGTCTTCACCGCCTACAGCGGTCTTCAGGTTTTCCGGCTGAATCGTCGCGGTCATTTTTCTCGCGCAGCCGATCCTCGCAGCAAAGCCTTCTGCGCGCTGAGACGGCTTTGCGCCGCAGGATGGGGCTCGTGTCATTATTCGGACACGCCCAGCAGCGCGATCGACAATGTGCTCGTCGGCGATACCGGCATTTTCGCTGTCCAAGTCAAACACCGCTCCGGTTCCGGCGTGATCGAGCAAAGTGGAGAAGGTGAGTTGCTTTTCGGCGGTCGCGTCCGTGATGGAAGGCTGCTGATCAATGCGCGCCGCGCTGCTCTGCCCTTACAGGCTCATCTTGATGCGCACTTCGAAAATGCGCCGCAGGTAAGGACTGTCGTCGTGGTCGTGGGCAACTGGAGTATTCAACAAGGCGAGACCGACACACCGGTCGATGTTATTACGGTCGACGAGGTCGTGGAATATTTTCAAAAGCGAGCGAGCGCCCTAACAAAAGATCAGGTAGGCGAAATTTCGGGATTTCTGGGTTCGCTCGCGGCATAACATTCCGCGTCTTTTTCCGGTTTCCGGCGAGCCACTGGAAACTGCTCACGGTCTGCGCTCCCCGGATGGAGTTCGTGGTCAGGAGAGGTGACGACCGTCACTTGGGACGCCCGCGCTACCAGAATCTGATCGCCGCTTAGGCGATGGCGTCGGCAAAGACTTCGGCCATGTGCCTGGGCTCGACGTTCGTTAGGTCGTTGATCTGATGGCGACAACTGGTCCCGGAGGCAATCACCACCGTGTTCGGACCGCAGGCCGCGATCTGCTGGACGAGCGGCTGTGCGACCTTTACGGAAAGATCGTATTTGGATGAAAGCATTCCGAAGGCTCCGGCCATGCCGCAACAGCCTGTGTTCAGCATGGCCGCCTTGCGATTCGGCAAACGCTCGATCAGGCCGGACATAAAGCCCGGACGCGTCAGTGATTTTGCGTGACAGTGAGCGTGGATGGCCACGTTCACCGGAAACCTCCCCTCATCAAACGAAAGCGCCCTCGCATTTTTCCGGAGCGCCGTGTCGAGGAATGATTCGAACAGAACTGCGCGTTCCATGATGTCCTCGGCTCCGTGCAACCCAAGCTCTCGATAATCTTCGGCAAACATGGAGTAGCAGGACGGCTCCAGGAAAATGATTGGCGTCGACTGCCCGGTCGTTCGAAGCAAATCGAGGTTTCGCTGCCCGACTTTCGAGGCGTAATCGAGGTTCCCCTGGCTGAAGGCAGGGCGGCCACAGCATTCGCGCTCCGTAAGCAGACGGACGCGATAACCGATCGCTTCCAGAACCTTTACGGCCGCTTTTCCAATGTGCGGCTCGTGATAGCGAACGAAGGTGTCGTCCCACAGGATCACTTCGCCCTTTGTGACGACGTTAGGTTGCGGTCTGCGCGTCGCGAACCATCGGTCAAACCTTTCCCGCGTGTAGTGCGGCAGGGTTCGTTTGAAGGAGAGCCCAAGCACTCGATCCAGAAGCAACCGCAAGGGCTTCGCCTCGAGCATCGCGTTTGCAATCGCGGGGGTCACGCATCCGAGTTTTGCCAGAAGGTCGACACTGCTTAGCATTCGCTCGCGCAACGGAAGTCCATCCTTTCGGTGCCGCGCATGCGTCAGTTCGGCCTTGAGCAAGGCGAGGTTCACGTTTGATGGACACTCCGGCGTGCATCCTTTGCAGGAGAGGCAGTTGCTCAGGGCGATCTCGAGTTCCTCCGAGCGTAATGTGTCGCCGCTCTCCAGGCGTCTTTGCAGCGCCGCGCGGATGATGTTGGCCCGTCCTCGTGTCGACATGACCTCGTCGCCCGTGGCGACAAACGTCGGGCACATCATGGGCGCGTCCTTGCGGCAACCGCCGCATCCGTTGCATTGCTCGAGGTTTCCGATGAAGGAGCGGTCTTTGAAAGCGAAAGTCAGCCGCGGTTCAAATGGAAGCTCGATCGGTCGCGTAAATGTATCACGCAGATGGGTGTCGATACGGTGCCGCCCGTCGGCCAGTATTTTTCCCGGATTAAAAGCGCCCTTCGGATCAAACGTTTTCTTGATCGCCTTCATCAAGCCGAGAAGCTCGGTGCCGAGCTGCTCCTCCATGTATTCCGTCCGGGCGATACCGACACCGTGCTCGGCCGAAAGCGAGCCCTTGAATTGCCTAACGAGCGCCGAAGTTTGGTCCGCGACCTTTCGGAATTTCACAAGATCATTAGGATTGTGAAGATCGACCACCGGTCTCACGTGCAGGAGGCCGGTGGCGGCGTGGCCATAGTAGGAAGCCTCCAGACCCAGAGGTTTCATGATGGATTGCAGCCCGGCCACATAATCGGGAAGTTGTTCGGGCCTGACGGCAGCATCTTCAATGAAGGCCACCGGTTTGGCCGGTCCCACGCAACCGGTCAGCAACGACAGCCCGGCTTTGCGCACCGCCCAGACGAGGTTCATCTGCTGTCCTGTTCGCAGGATTGTTCTGCGTAATCCAAGCTTTCTTGATTCAAGCGCGGCCAAGCGATCGCTGACGTTCTCGTCCTGGAATTCCACCAGAAGGAGCGCCTCGCACGGCGAGGTGTCGAGTTCCAGGAGGTCGCGCGCCGGTTGAAAAAGAAGCTGGCCCCTGGTTTGATCGAGCAATGGGCGATCAATGTGCTCGATCGCGGCCGGTTTCAGGTCGAGAAGCTCCACTGTTGCCTGCATCGCTTCGCCGATCGACGCGAAGAAGACCACGCCCAATCCCTTTTCTCGCGGTAACGGGCTGATCTTGACCTCGGCTGAGCAGATCGCCGCCAGAGTGCCTTCACTGCCGGCCATGATCTCAGTGAGATCTTTGCGCCGCTTGAGAAAGCGTTCAATGCCGTAGCCTGGCCACCGTTTCAACAAGCCGGGAGGCATGCGCTCGTCGATAAGGGCCCGATAAGATTCGATCAGCTTCTCGATGGAAGATTTCTCGGCGCCTAACGATTGGTATCCTTTGCCGATTCGTTCGATCCGCCCATCGGAGAGCACAATCTCTAGCGAGACGACGTGATCGGCCGTGGTTCCATAAACGGGAACGCGTGCGCCGGAGGAATTGTTGGCGATCATCCCGCCGAGGGTCGCGCGGGAACTGGTGGCCACATCCGGACCGAAACAAAAACCATGGGCGCGCAGAAAGGCGTTGAGCTGATCGAGCACGACGCCCGGCGCCACCGTGACCGTCCCTGTCTCGATGTTCAGGCCGGAAATGGCCCGATTGTGCCGCGAGAAATCCACGATGAGACCATCCCCGATCGCACCTCCCGATAAGCTCGTGCCCGCTCCGCGAGGCGTGATCGCTATACCCGCTTCAACCGTCGTGCGAATGACATCGCTGGCCTCTTTCGCGCTGCGGGGAAAGGCGACGCCCGCCGGCTGAATCTCGTAGATGGACGCGTCGGTGGCGTACATCTGTCGCGTGAGGTTATCAAAGCGAACTTCGCACCCGGTTTCCGCGAGCTTCTTCTCAAGCGGCGTCACGGTTTCGAAGTTAACACGCCTGCAATCGCCAGACTGCAATTTTCAGTCAAAACAGGGAGAGCTGGGCATCAACGCGGTCGGCCTCGTCTGCAAAGCGAACGCCGACGCCGATCAAACGGACCGGCTTGCTCGTGCGCGAGTATCCTTCGTTCAAAAGAGTCTGAAAGGATTCGAGAGATACACCCAGACCGGCCCGCTCAACGGTCGTTCGAGTGAAATCGTTGAACTTCAATTTGAGAAAGATTTTTGTGACCGGCCGTTTCGGCTCTTTTTGCGCAAGCTCGGCCATCAGTTCCTCGAACAGTTGACCGACCTGTTCGGCGCACTGCGGCAGGCTCTCCAGGTCCGCGGAGAATGTCTCCTCCGTGCTTAAGGATTTTCGTGGCCGGTCTGGCTCGACCGATCTCGTGTCGATGCCGCGGGCGAGATCGTAAAGCTCAATACCGAAACGGCCGAAAAGCTGTTGGAGCTCAATCCGTGAAAACCGCTGCAATTCGCCGCAGGTGCTGATCCCCATTTCGTGGAGCTTCTTCTCCGTCGCCGGACCGATTCCCCAGATCTTTCGGACGGCCAACTTTTCCATGAAAGTCGGAACCTGCTCTGGCGTTACCTCCAGCTGGCCGTTTGGCTTGTTAATATCGCTCGCAATCTTGGCGACCAGCTTGTTAGGTCCGATCCCGGCCGAAGATGTCAGCCGCGTTTTGCCAAGAATCATGTCGCGGATCACCTTGGCCAGGGCCGCCGGCGCGCCTGGATGTGCGGTCACGTCGAGGTAGGCCTCGTCCAGCGAAAGAGGTTCAACCAAAGGGGTGAAGCGGAACAAGATCGAGCGAATGATGGCAGCTTCGCGTCGATAAACATCGAAGCGTGTTGGAACTACAATCAGCTGGGGACAACGTTGCAAGGCCATGAACGTCGGCATGGCTGAATGCACTCCGAAAGCGCGCGCTTCGTAATTGCAGGTCGTTAGGACGCCGCGCCGTATTCCGCCTACCCCGATGGGTTTCCCGCGCAGGCTCGGCTTGTCCCGCATTTCGATGGCGGCGTAGAAGCAATCCATATCCAAATGAATGATGTGGCGGTCTGTCGGCGACGCCGAGGGGGAGGGCACATGGAAGAGTCGCCAGTGAAGAACGTCCGATCAACTCGAGAGGCCCAGCTTGGGAAGACAGGAAAAATGAATAGAGTTCGACGCAGGCGTGGTAAACGTCCTGGATCATGGAGCCGGAGCGCCGGCGCCGTCGACGGTGCCTCCCCTGGCCTTCACGCAGTCAGAACCGCGCTTTCTTTTCTCTCACCTTTTCCCCCGGAAGGACGAGGTTTGGGTGAGGGTCGGGCGGTGCCGGGGTCGTTAGGAGGCGCGGTGCGGCAGGCGGTAAACAACCCGTGGCAAACCTTATGCTTATAGAAATTATAAGATGAGGTTTCCTGCGAAAACGATGACCAAATGGGGCCCCGGTTTTCCCGTGATCCGTCATCCCCACCGCGGACATGCCTTGGCTCACGCGGCCGCGGCCGCCGGCTTCGGCTCCCTCAATCGATGCCTCGATAAGATCGTGCTCAACCATCGCCCTGCCAGCGACGACAGTCTTCTCGACAGAATTATGCGCGCAGTCGAGAACAACGGCCAGGTCACCCTGCCTAACACGAAACTGCACGCGTCGGGTTGGAAGGTGGCCGCGGGCATAGCGGCGGGGCTCGCAACGATCGGCGCCCTGATAGCGGCAATTCTTCGCTAGCCTACGTAGGACTGCGTCCTAAATGGGGCTTTACCGGTTGATTGCTGGTAACGCTTAAGGGTATGATATCTCTCGCGAGTTTACTGCGAAAATGTCTCTCATCCCCAGCGAATCTAGCAGCTTTGCCGACCTTTTGGGTCGGGGGTTGGATGGATCGAAAAAGTCGAAGTGGCGGGCGCCTGTTGTCGAGCCACCCAAGCTTTCCGATGCGTCCAAGTCTCCTGCCGGATCGCCGACGCTGAAGGAGAAGCCCCGGCCCGAACAGGTTGCCGCCAAGATTCGAAAACCTTCGCTCAACAAAAAGGTCGATCCGAAAAAGTCCTCAGGGACACCAAAGAAGGCGGCGCCTCCTCCGCCCGCCTCCGCCGCGGTGAAAAAAATCCCCCCGGTTGTCGAAACAGAGCTGAACAATGACAAGCTTGCTTCGCTCATGCCGCCCCCCGCGATTCTGTCTGTCGAATCGGGCCCCGAGCCAAAGCAAGTGACGCAGCCTCGGCCCATTCCGCCTCCGGAGCCGGTTCACCTTGAACCTGTTATCAAGGCGCCTCTGGTGATCCAGCCAGAAGACGAGCCTCCGCGCCGGCCAATTCCGATTGTGCGCGTCGCCCGGTCGAAACAAGACCCACACGGGAACGGTCGGGTCGTGGCCGCGGAATCCAACGGTCACACTTTTTCAACTCCGGAGCCGCTGCCATCCTCACCATCGCCCGATCCGCTTGCCGTCACCTCTCCGTCCGCGCCTCCGCGACTTCGCCCCAAACCGTTCATGCGACTTCGTGCAGAAGAGGAACAGCAGAATGAGCCAACGGTGATGCCATTTTCGAACGAGCGAACTGAAATTCCGCCAGATATCAGACCGACGTCGCCGGCGGCTATGAGTGTTGAATCAGATTCCGTCGAGTCAGACCCATGGTCTGCTGAAGATTTTGCATGGACTCCGGAGCCGCTTCGTCGCCCCCGGTTTCAAATTCAGTGGGGAAGCCGGCTGGTGCGTTGTCTGATGTATGAGGCCGCGGCAATTCTTGTTCTTCTGGGGGCCGTGCTCGTTGGCCTGGCCCATCGAGCCCCGGATGATCCATTGAACCTGCTGACGCGAATCCTGGCTATCGGCGCTGCCATCGTCGCTGCTGTCATTCCAGTGTTGTTTTACGGACTGCCTGAGAGATTTCCGCGGGACCCTCGTTAGGCCTGCTTCGAGTCCGGTTGTTGCCAAGTTCGCTGGAATCGATAAGGAGGTGCAGATGGCCTCGGATGTAACTCGTGTTTTCATGGTTCGGCATGGCGCGACTGTCTTGAGCGCCGAGGATCGCTTCGCTGGCGCCACCGATGTGGCTCTTTCCGACGAAGGACGTGCCCAAACTCAACGCCTGGCCGAGAGGCTGGCGGCCGAGAAATTCGCGGGCATTTTCGCATCTCCGTTAGGCCGGACGATGGAAACCGCCTCCATCCTGGCGGCTCCCCACAAGCTTAAGGTGCAGTCGCGCGATGGCCTTCGTGAGATTTCGCATGGCCGGTGGGAGCAAATGACAAGGCGCGAAGTTGAAGAGAAATTTCCGGAAGAAGCCGCTGAATGGGAAAAGGATCCCTACACCTTTGCGCCTAAAGGCGGCGAAAGCGGACTCGCGGTGACGGCGCGGGCTCTGCCGGTTTTGATTGAAATTGTCCACCAATTTCCCGGCCAAAGCGTCCTGATCGTTTCGCACAAGGCGACGATCCGCCTTTTGCTCAGCTCCTTGCTCGGGTTCGATCCGCGGCGTTATCGCGACAACCTCGACCAAAAGCCGGCCGCTTTGAATATTGTGGATTTTCGGGGGGCCACGCGGGCGCGCCTGACCCTTTTTAACGACACCTCGCATTACGAGGCGGGAGGACGAGCCATCCCAGCCGTGCCTACGGAGCGTCTTTCAAAGTGGTGGGACCGCGGGGGCGAAAGCAAAGCCTGAGCTCGGGGCCAGGGCGAATGTTCCAGGGACGCGACGGCCGCGCCAGCTGCCAACCGCGATTTCTTTTGAGGGAAAGTCTGGAGAACCCTAAGCGGCGCCCATTTCCACGGGGCAACTGATGAAGGGATAGAGCGCCGAGTCGGAAAGCAGGCCTGAATCGATGCAAATTTCGTCCTTTGCAATGACGCTTTGCCTCTTGATATTGAAACGCTAATCTTTTTCTGAAATGGACGCTTCGACTTCTCTGGCCACCGATCATTCATCGCACGGACACGACGCCCATCACGATCACCACGAGCTGGGTTTTTGGCGCAAATACATCTTCTCCACTGATCACAAGGTCATCGGGATCCAGTACGGCATCTGCGGTCTGATTTTCCTCTTTTTTGGCTTCTGCCTGATGATGCTGATGCGTTTCCAGCTGGCCTACCCGGGTCATGCTCTTCCGCTCATCGGATCGGCCCTGGGCAAGTTCTTTGGGCCCGGCAGCATGCCGGACGGAAAAATGGCCCCTGAGTTTTACAACTCGTTAGGGGCGATGCATGGCACGATCATGATTTTCCTTGGCGTCGTCCCGGTGGCGTTCGCCGCTTTCGGGAACTTTGTCGTCCCGCTTCAGATCGGTGCGCCTGACATGACTTTTCCAAAGATCAACGCCGCCAGTTTCTGGGCTTTCTTTGTCGGGGCGACAATCATGATCGCCAGTTTCTTTGTCCCGGGTGGCGCCGCCAAGGGTGGCTGGACCTCGTACACTCCACTGGCTGATATCGCCGACAAAGGCCCGGGATATCATCCGGTCTTCAACGGCCAGACGATGTGGATCATTGCATTCGTCTTTCTGATTACATCGTCGCTGCTTGGAGCGGTCAATTTTATCACCACCATTATCCAACTGCGGGCCAAGGGACTGACCTGGATGCGTCTGCCGTTCTTTGTCTGGTGCCAGTTCGTTACCGCGTTTTTGCTCCTGCTGGCGTTCCCGCCGCTAGAAGCCGCCGCAATTATGCAGCTGATGGATCGTGTCGCCGCCACGAGTTTCTTTCTCCCGACCGGGCTGGTCGTAAACGGCGCACCGCTTCATATCAGTGGCGGCGGAAGCTCACTTCTCTGGCAGCACCTTTTCTGGTTCCTCGGGCACCCCGAAGTCTATGTTCTGATTTTGCCAGCCTTCGGAATCGTCAGCGAAATTCTCGCGAACAATTCGCGGAAACCGCTCTGGGGTTACAAGTCGCTCGTCTTTTCCGTCCTGGTTCTCGGGTTTCTTTCATTCATCGTCTGGGCCCATCACATGTGGCTCACCGGAATGGGTTCGACCGTGAGCGCATTCTTCCAGACGACCACGGTGCTCATTTCGATTCCGTCGGTCATCATTCTGAGCGCATTCTTCATTTCACTCTGGGGCGGCTCGATCCGGTTCAACGTCCCGATGCTTTTCGCGACCGCCTTTCTCCCCATGTTCGGTATCGGTGGTTTGACCGGCATTCCGCTGGCCTTTAATTCTGCCGACCTTTACCTGCACGATACCTATTACGTCATCGCGCACTTCCACTACATCGTGGCTCCGGGAACAATCTTCGCGCTTTTTGCCGGTGTTTATTACTGGTTCCCGAAAGCGACCGGGCGCACCATGAATGAATTCTGGGGCAAAGTGCATTTCTGGCCATCGTTCGTCTGCATGAACGTCATTTTCCTTCCGATGTTTCTGCAGGGCATGTTGAACATGCATCGCCGCTGGTATGACGGGGGCCAGGGCTGGGCGCTTGCCGGTGAAAAAGTCTGGGGACTCAGCGGCTTCCAATGGAATACGCCCATCTCCTGGGCCGCATGGACCATGGGTTTGGCCCAGATTCCTTTCATTATCAACTTCTTCTGGAGCATCAAACACGGGAAGAAAGTGAGCGACAATCCCTGGGATGCCACCACTCTCGAGTGGCTGGCGCCTTCTCCGCCGCCTCACGGGAATTTTGCCGAGGTGCCAGTGGCCTATCGCGGGCCTTACGACTACAGCCTGCCGGGAGCATCCAAAGATTTCACCATGCAAAATGAGCCAGTCGAAGAGACGGAACGGTCTCGTCGTCCAGCTGCCCATCGAACCGGTTCTCGTCTAAGCAGCATGGAAATTCCCTACACAATATCGAACCGGCCGGACACCGGCCTCTGGAACGCCAAGATCGGTATCTGGTTATTTCTGGCCTCCGAAGTGATGCTCTTCGGCGGGCTTTTCTCGGCTTACATCTTTTTGCGGCTCGATGCGGCGCCCGGAATGTGGCCCCACGGCTTGTTAAACGTCCCGGTTGGCGCCGGCAACACCGCCATCCTTATCTTTTCGTCGGTCACGGTGGTTCTCGCCTGGGCGTCGCTGAAGATGCGCCGTTACAACGCTTACTGGTGGTGGATGTTGGTCACCATCCTCTGCGGCGTGGCCTTTTTGGTCGTTAAGCTCAGCTATGAGTGGCCGCAGAAGTTTGAACACTTTGGCGCGCTCATTAAACCGGAAGCCATCGCCAAGTATGAAAAATATCTGGGGAACGAGCGGCGCACCGAGAAGGGCCTTGAACCGCGGATCGAAATCACCGGGCACCTGCACAATCCGGAAGCGTTAAACGATCCAAACGCCAAAGAGTACGAAATCGGGCTGGATTCCGTTTATACCGACCCGGATAATCCGGCTAACGACCGTCCCCATTTCTTCTATCTGCCGCCCACGGAGACGGTTGGGACGATTGAAAAGGCCGATGTCGAGCGCATTACCACCTTCGGGCCGTGGCATAACAACTACTTCGCGACGTATTTCACGATCACGGGTTTGCATGGTTTGCACGTTTTGGGCGGCGTGCTCGTTTTCATTTACATGTGGCTGCCGGTGAGCCGGAAACTTTATCAACGGAATCCCGAACATTTGGCGAATCGCGTCGAGGTTTGCGGGCTTTTCTGGCATTTCGTCGACCTGGTTTGGATTTTTGTCTTCCCGCTCTTCTATCTGCTCTAGCGAATGAATAATCCGCCCGACATCGCACAGGACCCGACCGAACACGAAGAATACGCCCACGGCGTGCAGCAGCACGTGACCCGCTACTTGCTTGTTGGCGGGCTCTTAATTGCCTTCACGATTCTCACGGTCGCGCTCTCCTATGTTGATTTTGGAGGATTTTTTTCGTGGCTTTTTCATATCCACATAGCGCCGTCGCGTGCCGGGCAGTTGAACATCGCGGTAGCCATGGTCGTGGCCACGATCAAAGTTTCGCTTGTCGTTCTCGTGTTCATGCACCTGGCCGCGGAGAAGAGACTGATTTACCGTATCCTGATTTTTACGGTTATCTTTGTCCTTGGCCTTTTTTGGTTAACTTATTTGGCCTGGTACAACCCAATCGTTCGCTGAAATGTCTCTCAAGGCTTTCCATATTATTTTCATCGTCTCATCGACGCTCCTCGCCATTTCACTGGGGATATGGTGCATCTGGGTCAATCTGGTTGAGGGAAGTTCGATCTATCTCGGCGGCGCCATTGGGTCGTTCGCCGCGGCCGCCGCCCTTGTGATTTATGGCGTCTGGTTCTATCGGAAAATGAAACGGCTGCGGATTATCTCGTGAAATCAAGATTACGATATCTCCTGATTGTTTTGCTCGCCTCGCCACTGAGTCAGGCGATGGCTTGTTCTTTCTGCTATGGCGCAAAGGACGGAAAAGAGACCCAGCACATGGCAGTCGCGATTTGGTTTTTGTTCGCTGCCGTCATGTCGGTTCTCGGAGGCATCGGCGCATTCAGTCTTCATATTTGGCGACACAGCCAGATGCCGCTGGAGCCTCATCAGCAGATCAGCCAGGAAGATCTCGAGCAGTATGAATAGCCTTGCCCTGATCAACGAATTTCTCGGGCAACCGCCGAATGCCTCCGAGCATGGTTACCAGATCGATCACATCATCGAGTTTAGCCACTGGTTCATGGGCGCTCTCTTTATCGGCTGGTCGGCCTATTTCATTTACGTCCTGTTTCGTTACCACCGCAGCCGGCAACCGAGGGCCGATTATCACGGAGTCAAAAGCGGAATTTCCACGCACTTGGAATTCTCGGTCGTTCTGATCGATGCCGTTTTGCTGGTGGGCTTCGCGATTCCGATCTGGGCCAAGCGGGTCAATGAGTTCCCCCCCACGAAGAATGCCATTCTGGTCCATGCCGTCGGACAGCAGTTTAACTGGAATTTTCACATGCCCGGGGCGGATGGGATGTTCGGGAGACGCGACGTCCATTTAGTGAGCAATAATAATCCGCTTGGTCTCGACCCTAACGACCCGGCTTCAAAGGACGATCTGACCTTCACCGGAGAACTTCACGTTCCGGTGGGTCGCCCAGTCATTGTGGAGGTTTCTTCCAAGGACGTGATTCATAACTTTGCCCTCCCGCACATGCGCATCGCTCAGGATGCAATCCCTGGCTCGATTATTCCCATGTGGTTTAAGCCGATTAAAACCGGCACATACGAGATCGTTTGCGGACAGCTTTGCGGGCTCGGTCATTACGGAATGAAGGGCACCATCGTGGTCGATTCGCCGGCGGATTATCAGACCTGGCTTAAAGAAAGGGTCGAGCTTTCAGGGAACGCTGCCAGTGCGCCGCCCGCAACCACCCGTCCTCCGGGTGAACCTTCCATCGGTCCGACTCCCGGCAGTATTCCTCCGCCAGGGGCGCCTCGAAATGCCAATCCCGCAGCATCCCCTTTACCGAATCCGGCCGCTTCACCGGCCGATGGCCAGCAATAGAGCCGCGGGACTGTCCGAGAGCCGGCTCGGAAATTGAGCGGAACTTATAGCGCTTTTCAGCTAAGTTCCCTCCATGCAGGCTGATGTCTCCTCGAGGTGGCTCAATCGATTCATCTGGTTCACCGCCGCCGCGACTCTTCTCCTGATTTGCAGCGGGGGAATGGTCACGAGCAAAGGTGTTGGCCTCGCGGTTCCTGATTGGCCCACCACCTTCGGTTACAACATGTTCTTGTTCCCCGTTTCGAAATGGGTCGGGGGAATTTTTTTCGAGCACACCCATCGGCTGATTGCTTCGACTGTCGGATTTCTCACGATCATCCTGACTGTATGGATCTGGCTGGCGGAAGACCGGCCGTGGGTTCGCCGGCTTGGCTGGGTGGCTCTGGCGGCCGTGATTCTTCAGGGAGTCCTTGGCGGACTGCGGGTGACTCTTTTGAAAGATCAAATCGGTGTGTTCCATGCCAGTCTCGCCCAGGCTTTCCTTGGTCTCTTGGTTTTTATTGGGACCGTGCGGAGCAACCTCTGGCGGTCTTCTCCGGCAAATTCCGATCCGGCCTGGCGGCGCTTTGCTCAATTTGCTGTCGTGACCACTGTCTTGATTTACGGACAAATGGCGCTCGGCGCGACCATGCGTCACCAGCACAGGGATCTTTCCATTTTGGATTTTCCGACGGTGAACCACTCATGGTGGCCGGACACCAGTGCGACAGCCCTGGAGCAGATCAATCAGTGGCGGGATGCCCGCGGATTGTCCGATGTGACCGGTTTCCAGATTTGGCTGCAGATGGCGCACCGGTTTGGCGCCTTGTTGGTGAGCATTTTTGTCATCCTGACCGTGGTCTACTTGTGGCGGATTTCCGGCGCGATTTCGGTTGTGAAGAAAGTGTCGGCGTTGTGGATCGCCCTTCTGGTTACGCAAGTGACGCTGGGCGCATGGACGATCTGGAGTAACAAGGCCGCCGACATTGCCACGGCCCACGTAGCCGTAGGTGCGATGATGCTTTCGTTAGGTGTCTGTCTTGTCGCCTTCGGATTCCGCCTCTCGAGAAATCAGAATGACCCGATCGCGCGGTCCGAGGTTAGGGATCAGCCGGTGCTTGCATGAAAACGGAAGCGGCGAATCCTCTGGACGTGACCGGTGAACGGCCGATCGCTTCTCGGCGATCAAAATCAGGAATCGCGGGGGATTACGCCGAGTTGGTTAAGGCGCGGCTGACGTTGCTTGTATTGTTGACGACGGCGGCCGGGTATTACCTCGGCGCTTCTTCGCCTGTAAATGGACGTGCATTCTTTCACGTCGTTTTCGGAACCGCCGCCGCCGCCGCCGGCGCCGCCGCTCTGAATCAATGGTGGGAAAGGCGTGTCGACGCCCTCATGGAACGCACGAAGCTTCGGCCAATCCCCGGAGGCCGGATGACGCCAATGGAAGCTCTCATCGCCGGGAGCGTCTTCTCTGCATTTGGTGTGACGTATCTCGCGCTCACCTGCAACGCGCTGGCCGCTGTTCTCGCGGCGCTCACCATTGCGATTTACATCTTCGCTTATACGCCTCTCAAGCGTGTCAGTACTTTTAATACTCTCGTCGGCGCGGTGCCCGGCGCGCTTCCTCCTCTGATTGGATGGGTTGCGGCGCGAGGCCGAATTGACGCGGGCGCATGGAGTCTGTTTGCGATTATGATGCTTTGGCAGTTGCCGCATTTTTTCGCGATCTCGTGGATGTGCCGCGACGATTATTCGCGCGCCGGTTTTCAAATGATCTCCAACGACGACGAATCAGGCGGCCGGAGTGCCAGCCAGAGTGTCTTATTCTCCATGCTCTTACTCGGGGTGGGCGGATTGCCGGCGTTTGTCGGGGTTGTCTCGGCCGTTTATGTTCCCGTCGAACTGATCCTCGGAGGATTCTACGTCGCCATGAGCCTTCGCTTTCTTAATCAACGAACTGCTGCCGCCGCCCGGAGGCTGTTTCTTACCTCCATCATCTACCTGCCTCTTCTGCTGACGGCGTTGGTTCTCACAAAATTATGAGCATCAGCAGGACTTCATCATTCGAGCCGGCGAAGCCGACGGGATTTTCCTCTGCATGGCGCTGGGTGCTCCTCTTGTTTCCCATCGTCGTGGGCGCCGGTTTGCTGGTGCTTCGCCAGTTGGAGGTGTCCTCCCTGGCGCATCGGTCGCTCCCGAATTATGGCCCGGTCGGATCGTTTTCCCTGACCAATCAGTTGAATCAAAAATTCGGCAGCGAAAATCTTGCCGGGAAAATCTGGATTGCCGATTTTGTTTTCACGAGCTGTCACGGACCTTGTCCCATTATCAGTTCGCGCATGAGCGAGCTCCAGAAGCCGCTCAAGGGCACCGGCGTTCATCTGGTTTCCTTTACGGTCGATCCGGAAAGGGATACTCCGGCGGTCTTGCGCGTCTACGCCGAGAAACTCAAGGCGCAGGAAGGTCGCTGGGATTTCTTAACCGGTCCGAAATCTGCGATTTACGATCTCTCGGTTAAATCGTTCAAACTGGGTGTCTCTGAGGAAGGAGACGAGCCGGGTCAACCGGTTCACAGCACGCGTTTCGTTTTGGTCGATCGGCATGGTGATATTCGAAATTATTACGACGCTCTTGCTCCGGACGGAGTGACGAAAGTGCTCGCCGATGCGAACCACCTGCTTCGCGAGCAACCCTCAAACTGACCTGTCTCCAGACCCTGCCGCCAGAGACGGTGGCAGCTACAACGCTTGGCGCTTTATTCTCTAGCGCGCGGTAGGCCAGGACGTTTCGCCGCCCTCGGCGCAGACCATTTCGAGATATTCCCGATATTCGCCTTTTGGAAGGGCGTCGATGATTTGCGTGAGGCCCTTTTGAGAAATAAAGCCCATACGCAAGGCTATCTCCTCGAGACAGGCAACCTTCAATCCCTGGCGGTGTTCGATCGTGGCGATGTAGTTCCCAGCCTCAAGCAGGCTGTTCTGGGTTCCTGTGTCCAGCCACGCCATCCCGCGGCCAAGCGGCCTAACGAGTAGCTCGTTGCGCTGCAAATACATGAGATTGAGATCAGTGATTTCCAGTTCGCCGCGAGCGGACGGTTTCAGTTTTCGGCAGAATTCCACCACCCGACTGTCGTAAACGTAAAGACCGGGAACGGCGTAGTGGCTTTTTGGCTGTGTCGGTTTCTCTTCGAGACTGATGGCGCGCCCGTCCGGTCCGAACTCGACCACTCCATAACGTTCCGGATCGCGGACCTGATACCCGAAGATTGAGGCACCTTTTTCGATGGCCAAGGCTTCGCGATAGAAGTCGAGTTTGCCGTAAAAGATGTTGTCTCCCAGGATCAGTGAAGCGCCGGAGTCGCCAATAAATTTCGCTCCCAGAAGAAAGGCCTGGGCGATGCCTTCCGGTTTCGGTTGCTCGGCATATTCAATTCGGATCCCAAGCCGGCTGCCGTCCCCCAAATAGTCGCGCAGCATCGGCACATCCTTCGGGGTCGAAATGATCAGCACTTCCCGCAAGCCGCCGAGCATCAACGTCGCCAGCGGGTAACAGATCATCGGCTTGTCGTAAACCGGCAGGAGCTGTTTGCAGACGATTTTGGTCAGCGGAAAGAGCCGGGTCCCGGCGCCGCCGGCCAGAAGGATGGCCTTTTTCATCGACAATCTCTAAGGAAAGCAGGAACGCGGGAATTTTGAAGGGTTTGTTTTCCTGCTCTCCTGCGTTTCTCGGAGACCTTAGTCAGGAAAACCGGACGTCTTTTCCGGGATCCATTTCAAAATCGAGGCTCAAGGAATCGGCCGTGTTCGGCTTGATCACTTCCTCCATGAATTTCACAAAAACCGGGTCCTCGCGAAAGATCCCATATTTGTCCATCGATTCGAAATCGATGGCGATAAAGAACGGCCACGGCATTTCCGGGTCGATGCGCTTGCCGCATTTGATGCTCAAAACCTCCGGAATCTTCAGGAGCTGCATCCGTGTGTTCATCATCATCTCCTCGACCCGCGCCGGAGTGACCTCCGGTTTCAGCTTGTAGAGCACGATATGGTGAATCATCGAAGTTAAAGGTATTAGGCGGTTCCGTGGAGGCGCGCAAGCGGTAATCCAGCCTTTCCTGATGACATTAATTTAATGGCCACAAAGCGCCCGAAATCGCTTAATTGGAAGGCTGAAAACGAGACCAGATAGCGTCCCCTCTTCTCATATTATGACGGGGTCGAACGCGAAAAATTCAACGCTGGAAAGAATTCATATCTCCCGGCTTGGGAACGATGACCTTGTGGTCGTCGGCTGGTCTCTGGCGATGAAGCTCCTGCTCTTCGTCCTTGGGATAAAGGCGGTCATGGTGTTCGATAACCGCACACTGAGTGGCTTGCATTCCTGGCTCGATCTCTGGAATCGCTGGGATGCGCCTCACTACCTCGAGGTGGCCCGAAATGGATACCAGCCGGGACCGGACCTGGTGGTCTATCCGTTGTTCCCCGCGCTCATTCGCGCGGTCGAGTTTCTCGTCCGCGATTACTTCTCGAGTGCTCTGCTTGTTTCCGGCGTCGCGCTCATCGCGGCGGTTCTTTTGTTGCGGCGCCTCGTCGCGCTTGATCATTCCCCACAGGTCGCCATGCGCGCTGCTTGGTTCTTTCTCATTTTCCCGACAGCGTATTTTTTGCAAATCGGATATACCGAAAGCCTGTTTCTGGCCTTGGTTTTCGGTTGTCTGGTGGCGAGTCGGACAGATCGCTGGTGGCTCGCGGGGTTGCTAGGAATGTTGGCCGCTCTGACGCGCGCTAACGGCCTGGCGCTTCTTCCGGCCTTGGTGGTGGAAGCGGGCCATCAATTCCACGAAAAAAGAAAATGGCGCTGGTCGTGGTGCTGGATCGCTCTCGTGGCCGCGGGATTTGCGGCTTACCTCGCGATCAATAAGCGCGTCGGCGGCAGCTTTTTCGCCTTCGTGGAAATTCGGCGCACGGTCTTTCGAATAATCCCGGCGTGGCCGTGGGTGGGCATCAGACACACGTTGACGGACCTTCACCGACTTCCTAGCCAGGCCAACATGGTCGGCGCGGAAGAACTTTTCTTTGTCGGGCTGATTTTCATCTGCGTGATCATTAGTTGGATTCGACTGCGCCCGGCCTACGCGACATGGATCTCATTACACTGGCTCGCTATCACCAGTTCGACCTTCATTCAAAGCGCTCCACGATACGCTCTCGCTTGTTTTCCTATCTTTATTATTTTGGCGTTGCTTGCCGAAAAGCGTTTTTGGTTAGGCGTGCTGAGCGCGTGGTGCCTGATGTTTTTTGCTTTCTTCGCTATCCTCTTCGCTCGCGGTTGGTGGGCCTTTTGAACAACGTTCAAAGATCTTTCAAACGTTCAGCCATTGTCCCGCTGCGTCTTAGAGCAGCGGGAGGGTGAGTGGCGGCGGCAGAAGTTGTAAACAACGTTCAAAGATCTTTCAAACGTTCAGCCATTGTCCCGCTGCGTCTTAGAGCAGCGGGAGGGTGAGTGGCGGCGGCAGAAGTTGTAAACAACGTTCAAAGATCTTTCAAACGTTCAGCCATTGTCCCGCTGCGTCTTAGAGCAGCGGGAGGGTGAGTGGCGGCGGCAGAAGTTGTAAACAACGTTCAAAGATCTTTCAAACGTTCAGCCATTGTCCCGCTGCGTCTTAGAGCAGCGGGAGGGTGAGTGGCGGCGGCAGAAGTTGTAAACAACGTTCAAAGATCTTTCAAACGTTCAGCCATTGTCCCGCTGCGTCTTAGAGCAGCGGGAGGGTGGGGTTGCCTCAGACGGAAGTTCAGCGCTGTTCGATCGAGCGGCCCAACAGCCTTGTAAGATGTTCCCGGTTTCTAAGGAGCAGATACGCGCCCAGGCCAAGCAGGCTTAGACCCGTGCCCGCGTAATCGGTCCAGGACCTTCGGAAGCGAAATCGATATTCCCCCGGCCGCAAATCCGTTTCCATGAAACCTGAATTTGCGATTCCCGGTAACGAAACCTGGCGAATCGGAATTACGACATGATCCAGGGTCGCCTGCCATTTTGGGAAATAGGAAACATTCAGCCGTAATTGCCCCGAAGCATTTTTGTCTGCTCGTAGACGAATTTCTTCCGCGTCGAAACGAACGAGTTCAACCTTTCCGGTTCCATCGATTTGGAACGGCTGCGGATCCCAGTCGCGAAAGCGATAAAGCCAAAGTTGTTGGTTAAAGGTTTTTTCCAGTGTGAAATCTGGTCGATCAATCGCATGTTTTGCCAGAGCGAAGCGCACATTGACTGCGCGAAACGCTTCGTTCGAACTGGCGTTGATATCGTATCTGAAGTGTCCGGTCGGTGTCGGCCAAACCTTGTAAAACGGATGAGGCACATCAATGCCGAGGTCAGTCAGATCGTGATCGTTGAAATCGAACCCGTGCGCGATTCTTCCGAACTCCATTGGCTTGAGCGTTTCGCGAGTCCAGGCAATAAACTGTTGGCGCGCGTCTTCATCACGCCGCTCGGAGTGCCACATCGTTGGCCGGCGAATCTCGCTTCGATAGAAATTTTGGAGCGCCCTGCCAGCAAACGGCATCGCGATTAGGCAGCCAAGAACGAGCGGTGCGGTTCGGCGCAGCTTTTCAAAACGATTCGGCGCCGGTGTCGGATCCTCTTCTTTTATCGCCCTCGCGAACCGTGAAGCCGCGCGCCAGCAGCCGACGATCGCAAATCCAGCCGCTCCGTACCAGAAAGGCTTGATCAACATGAAAATGCGATCGGCCGTAATATGATGGCGTATCCAGTCATTGATCGACCCTCCGAAGAACGACGCGAACGTGGAACTGGAGACAATCGCAGCGGTAAAAATGAATAAGCCACTGCAAACCGCTAACGGCCGACGCATGCGCAACAGTCCGATGGACCCGACGAGGCCAAAGGCGAAAGCAAGAAAGTGCATGCGCGGGAAAAGAGTTCCGGCTGCTACGGCATCTCCGAGCTGGGCGAGATCGCGTCCGGGCGCGCCGACCTCAAGGGCATAAGGAAGCGCAGCCACGTAGGGGACGTACCAGAACGCTGCCAGACAGACCCCGATCAGGTACTGAGGCAGCCAGCCAAACCATGACGCGTCGCCAGTCCGTTTTAGGGGCCGACAGAAACTGGCTCAGGCAGAGAAGGGGGATGACGAGCCCGAAGAAGATAAAATGAATCTGATGGCACAGAAGAGCCAAACCGAAACAAAGGCCGACCGAAGCTGCGACCGAGGGCTGCGGCTTCTCCAGGAGCTTGGAGAGTTGGACGGTGCCGATCAGCGCCGGCACCAATCCAAGAACGCTGGTCCAGACGCCAACGTCTACGACCCAAAACCAACCGCCCACTTCGTTGCTCCCGGGATCAGTGAGTGCGAAGAGCGTTGCGATCAATCCGGCCGCGCGTGAGCCGGTCGCTTGCCTAACGAAGAAGAATATCGCATATCCGAAAGCGGTGTAGAAGAGCCAGAAGGCGACGCCATAGGCCTGGCCAATTTTGAGAAGGCCAAACGAAGCCGCGTGCACGGCCACCACCAGAAGATCAGCACCGATGGGATAAACGACGTTCTGAGGATAACCGGCGAACCATCGATGACTCCACGTCCAGGGCAGGCCGCCATGTCGAAGGGTCTGTTCCAGCTGCCAGATCCGGAAGAGATGGACCGGATGATCGTGGCCGACCGGCCAATCACCGCGAAAGACCGGCGCCAGCATTACCGTCGAAAGAACGACGATCAGAACGGCGCAAACGGCTTCACGAAATTTGTCCAACTCCGTTGCCCGAAAAATCCGCCGCAAACCCATCTCCGCGGCCGACGCATCCTTTCGCACGAAAGGGAGCATCGCCCTGTCGAAAAGACGCGAACAAGCACAAAGAAAAGGTGGCCACGAGAAGCTGGACGGGATTACCTCTGGGAGGCGTCCCAAAATGTTTTCGCGGTTGGTAGGGGCGGGTCGAGCCCCTCACCTCAGTCCTCTCCCCGCTTAGCGGGGCGAGGAAGAAGATCGCGTGATCGCAGAAGAGTCCTCTTTCCCCTCGCCCTTCGCCGACGGGAGAGGGCCAGGGTGAGGGATGTATTGTGCCTTCTTTGAGCGCTCCTGCACTGCGAGGTCAATAGTTCCCAGCACGCCGTCGATCTCTCGCAACACCATGTAGTTCCAAAAGCGCACGACTTCGATGCCGTTCCTGTTCAAAAACTCAGTTTGCTCGGAGTCGCGTCGTTTGGTCGTCGGATCATTGTGGCCACCACCATCAAGCTCAATCGCGAGGTGACACGAGGCGCAGTAAAAATCCAAAATGTATGGTTCGACCGGATGTTGACGACGGATCTTGTACTTTGAGAAGCATCGGTTTCGCAAGCGTCCCCAAAGATCTTCTGCGTCGCCAGCTTGCTTACGTAACAGCTGTGCTCGCGTCATAGTCGACAGCAGTCAATCAGTAGAGGCCTCAATCCTCTCCCCGCCCCGTGGGGCGAGGAAGAAGATCGGGTAACGCGCGACACCTCTTGGAGAAAGGCCGATGATCCAGCCGCTTTGGACGGTTCGAGTGCTTAAGAGGATCGCGCCAATCCCGAGGACTCCGGGATTGACCATCGGCGAATTGCCTCCACTGAAGGAGCGAACTCCTAACGCTTGAAATCGAGCGCGCCCTTCTTGAGCGCGTAAATGTAACCGACCATGAGAATGCTGACGAAACTCAGCATGCTCCAGAAAACGCCGGGCAACAAAGCGACCCGCGCGGCATTTTGAGCTCCCGGGGCAATCAGTTCCCGAAAAACCACCGCCCATGGATACATGAAGACAATCTCCAGATCGAAAAGAATGAAAAGCATCGCCACCAGGTAAAACTTCACACTGAACCGTGATTGGCCGTCGCCCTGCGGAATCATTCCGCATTCGTAGGCCATGTCTTTAGTCCGCGTCCGTCGCCCGGTCTTTCCAACGATCACGCTTATCAAGAGCGCGCCGCCGGCAAAAATCATTGCGACGATGATCTGCAGTAGGACCGGCAGATAATCCTGCAACATGGTGTGTCTATCTGTGGAGGCGCGCTCGTCGCGCCGGCGATTACCTTACAGGAGCGAGGTGACCGTTCTGCGGCGCAATCGCATTCGCTAAAGCGGAAGGCAGCCCCTTGTATTTCTTGCCATTCTTTTTCACCGCACCGCGGGCAACCAGATTCTGCAGCTTTTCATAGGCCCGAAGTCGAAGCATCTCTTCGCCACCGCTGGCGGCATTTCGAGCCCGGAGGTTCTCATGCACGATGTCGAAAAGCTGTTTGAATTCGAACGATGCACGACGCGACAGCACCGCTACCAGCTCTTCTGTCACTAGATCTGGAACGCGACGCGAAAATGCATTTTTCTTAAGAATAGCCATAGGTCAGGCATTATAACACGTTTTGGCCGCACCGCAGTAGATTTCTCTCAAAAACGATAGGTTTTGTCTCCAAAAGTGTGCCGAATTGGCGCACGCTCGGTTTTGTCAAAATTACTCTTTTCGGCGCGCCAAAGTCCGGTTAAGGAGTGCCTGCCGGCGTCGGCGATGGGCTCGCCGGAAACCTGCCTCCAGTCGGAACCCTCCCCGGACCTGGCGAAGGCATGCCAGACCCCCCGGGCGATCCGAAGAGGAACGGCGCGATCGACTGTGTCTGATACCGATAACCAATGACCCCGGCGACCGCTGCTCCAGTCACGCCAAGGGCAGCCTGCGAAAGGGTGATTGGCCCGATCGACTCCCCGACGTAACCATCCTTCTCATACCTTTGCGCCGAAACGATTGGGGTCAGGTGCTTGGCGATCGTTTCGGCCGTCGGCACTTTCCCGACGTCCACGTACTCGTTCATCGCCGGCATAAAAGCGGCCCCCATCAAAAGCATCGGCCGAAATGTCGCGTCGACGCGGCTATAGAGCAGTCCGAGATCGAGGTAGGAAAACCCTCGTGTTGGCGGAGGCAGCGCCTTCACCGCCCGCTTGTATCCGACGCCGCTTGAAAGATCGGATCCCCCGTGGGCGGCGCGCGTTAGAGCACCCTGAACGGCCGCGAGGTCCACCCCTGCAACCAGAAAACGTTCTGAGACCGCAATCGTGGGTTGGATGGTCACGAACCCCATTTTGTATGGTGATGAAATGTAATGAACGCCGTCCTTGTCGGTTTCGGACCACTCGCCGTCATCATCAAGGATGTGCGCGAGCGAGACGGCCATTCGTTTCGCCTTGGCGAAATCTTTGACCGGAAAGGCTATTAGGGGCGAAGGAACGCGGTTGTCGGACCGCCAGTCGGCCAATGCTCCCATTTCATTCCCGAAGACAGCCTGCCACTCCGCTGGAGTGATTCCCGCGGCCGCCAGACCACGCCCAATTTTTTGCAGTCGCTCTCCAAGAAAGCTTGAGTTCAGAGAAGGGTCCGCCAGTGCGAATTGTCGCGAGAGGTCGAGAAGTGTCGCGCCATAGAGAAAAGTATCGGAAGTCGTTAGGGCCAGAGAATTTCTCGTCAGGTCGCCGCTTTTCATGAGCTCCGGCATGCCGACAAAAAAGAAGTCGTGCAATTTTCCTCCGTCGAAACGTGTGGCTCCGCAGAAACTCCTGATCTTGGAAAGCAGATCGAGCTGTTCTGGCGTCGGGGATTGGCCGGTGGACGCTCTGAGGCCAGCCAGCTTATCGAAAAAGGTCTTCGGCTGAACATAGAACCCGACGCTGTATTCCGCTGGCATGTGGGTCATGGCATCGCGAAAGTTCTGGTCGGTCGCGAGCGAATTGTCACTCGTCTTCGCCGTGCTCCGGAGACGGTCAATGGTCGCTTCGAGGGATTCGACGCGATTCGCGAACAGAAACCATTGCTGCTCGTAGACCGTGCAAAGGGCCATCCGCGACATGCGGCTGACCTCGATCGATGCCTTCTGGTAATCGATCGTTTCTGTCGTGACCCCCGCGCCCGAGCTTCCGAGCAGCTTGGCTTTCCACTGTCCGATGATTTTCTGCGCGTCTAATTGGCTGCCGCGATAACGAAAACCGCCGATGAATGTCGGCTGATCATTCTCCGTGGAGGTCAAGGCCAGGAAAGCGTCTTTCGGATCGAGTTGTTCCAGTTCCTTTGAATGCTGTCCAGACGCGCCGGAGTGGGGCAGGTGGCTCAAGGGCTTCCGCAGAAAATCCTGAACCGAAGGTTCGAGGTAGAGCTGGTAAACGTCCGAGCGATGCCAGTCATCCCGGGTCTTCTCAAAATCCGGAACATGCGCCAGAGCGACCGTGCCGTTAGGCAGAAGCGAGGCAACAGCCACCGTCGGCGCGCGCCTTGAACGAACGGCATAACCGACGGCGAGCACAACGACCACGATGGTGAGTAGAAACAGGAAGAGGCGAGACATGGCTCAGCCGAACAGGTTCCGCTGAGAAGCAGCAAATTCCAAGCACCAACCTGCGCAGAAACCGTCGTGCGATGGCATCGTCAGCGTTGTAGCTGCCCCGGTCTCTCGCGGCCGATCTTCACTGGGCGATGACGCCAGGATCATGAGCATGATCAGGATTTGACCCGCGGATGGGTTCACGCACGCGGGTGAAATTTTCGATGAACCGCTTTCAGCCGCTGCTGGTCAACGTGGGTGTAAACCTGCGTCGTCGAGATATCCGCGTGCCCGAGCATTTCCTGAATGATCCGGAGATCTGCGCCATTACTGAGAAGGTGGGTCGCGAAACTGTGTCGCAGAAGGTGGGGATAAACATTTCGATTCAAACCCGAATGTTGCGCCTGGTGTTTTACAATCTGCCAGATCCGTACTGTCGTTAGCCTTGTTCCGCGCGTCGACAAAAAGATCTCGCTGCTACTGCGCGGTTTAACCAGTTTGGGCCGCTCGTTCTCAAGATATATCGTAAGGGCTTGGCAGGCTTTTCTGCCGACTGGTACCAGCCGCGTCTTGTTGCCTTTCCCGGTCACTCGCAGAATGCCTTCGTCGGTCGAAAAATTCTCCAGTCGCGCTTGGGCTAACTCCGAGATTCGCAGACCGCTCGCGTAGAGGAGTTCCAGGATCGCGCGGTTGCGCAGACCCAGCGGCACCTTCGCGTCGACGCTCTCGATGAGCTGTTGCACCTGCAGTTCGTTCAAGGTTTCGGGCAGGTATCGTTCGATTCTGGGAAGGCTGAGCGCCTCCGTCGGGTCGCGCTTCAGGCCGCCTTTGACCGCGAGATGGCGGAAGAAAATCTTGAGCGCGACCACAATCAATTTGATTGAGGAAGCCGATAACCCGTCGCGTTTCCGATCCGCCAGATACTCACTGATCATGGCCAGGTCGACGTCGCGAGCCCCTTGAACCGACTTGCGAACCCTGGCCCAGTCCGCGAATTCCTCGAGCGATCGCCTTGTGGAAATCTGGTAGTTTTCCGAAAGCCCCCGTTCGACCGCCAGGAATTGAACGAAGCCGTCAATGGCCGACTGCACGCTCTATTAGAAAGCGGAAAGGGGAAAGCGGAAAGCGGAAAGCGGGCGGCTCCGCCGTTGGAAGGTCGGAAGTCAGCAGTCAGCGGTCAGCCGGGAGGACGAGATGGAAAGCCCGGCCGCTTTTCATTCGCGTTCCGGGTCTCGTCAGCGTTTTTGATCGTGGAGGGATGACCTCTGTGTCGTCCCAAATTTTGCCTTAAAAATGGGGATCGATCACGATCAAGATCCGCGTGTGACAGGATTTCACCGCTCTTCGAACAATCCGGCCTTTTCGTCGTCTAATCTGGCATGCGGCCCAACCTCGTGGCAGTTCCCCCAAACCGCGACCTTATTGACAATCGAAGGTTAAATATCCGATGCTTTCTCGTAAGATGAGTTTGGACCTGAATACGATCCTTAAGGATTGGCCGCATGAGTCCGGCGCCATCAAGGTGCGCAAGATTCTTGGCCTGGATGGGCGTGAGAAGCTGCAGCTCCGAATTGACCTCGGCATTCTCCAGATGGAAATGACAGGCCGTCCTGATGGTGTTCGTCCAAATGGCTGTGAGTCCCTTCTGACGTATCATCAGCAGCGCGCTCTGCGCGCGGAGGAGCGCGGCGAACCTTACGATCTTTCGCCGGAGCAATGCACCGAGCTGCAACAGGAAGGGATTCAGTATTATCATCGTTACCTGAGTCTGTTTCAGATTAACGAGTTCGCCGGCGTGGTCCGCGATACGCAGCGCAACCTCGACCTTTTTAGTTTCGTTACCGAGCACACCGATCGCGAGGAGCTTTCCTGGACGATGCAACAGTTCCGTCCCTATGTGCTCATGATGAACACCCGGGCGAAAGCCTCGATTTTGTTAGGCCAGGGCAAATTTTCCGAAGCCATGCTGCAGATTCAATATGGGCGCGACGCCATTGCTGATTTTTTTCAACGATCGAGCGCTCCGGAATTGGCCGCCAAGAGTTCGGAAATCGCATTTCTCGAAGAATGGCTCGAAGAAGTGAAGGCCAAGCGCCCGCTCTCGAAGCTCGAGATCATGCAGCGCGAGATGGAAAGCGCCATCGACGGAGAGCGCTACGAGCGCGCCGCCGAGCTGCGCGACGCCATTAAACTCCTGCGGATGCAGGAGCACTGACGCGCTGCTTCGCGGCGCGAGTTATCCCTGCTTTGTTCCCGGCCCTCGGGAGCGTGACTGGTCTTGTCAATTAAACGTCGTGGCAAGCGCTCGGCGCCGCCGTGCAGACCACCGTCCCACCCCAACCCGCCCGGCGCGGAAACGTTCACCATTTACTGACGCATCGTAAGCGGCTTACGATGCGTGATGAAGAAGCTGAAGCCGAAGCCGAAGAAGAAGTCGGGGGCGGAATTGAAGTCGTCGCGTCCGATTCCGAAGAGTGCACGGGAGTATCTGAAATACATCGGCTGGCTCGGTGGCCTTACGAGCCGGCGCGACCTGACGAAGGATCAGGCGCGCGGCATGGTCGCGATCCGCGAGGCGAAAAAGGAATTGGTCAAGCAGGGCAAACCAGAGCTAACCCGGGACCGTTGGTCGCTGAAGATTGAGGCGAAATATACCAACATTCGAAAGCCCGCTCCCAAGATTGGCTACGAATATCTCCCCGGCAGAATTAAACGCGGCTCAAGATCATAAGCGGCTTACGATCGCTGGGATGGAAGAGAAGATTAAAGGGGAAAGACTGCGGAGGTTGTTAGGGCAGGCCGAGGAGTGATACCAACAAGATGATCGGCATCTGGCGCGAGAGACCGCGGCAGCTACAACGGGGGGCGGCTCGGATGCGCGCGTGAAGTGGACGGAGAGAGAGACATCGCGACTTTGCTTGGCTATCGTAAGCCGCTTACGATGTGACGAAAGAGAGGGTCAGCAGTGACTCTCGCCCAGTAGCTGGTCGCCGATTAACGGATGACCGATCATCCGCGCGCAAAGGCGCGCGCGTTAGCGCACCGCGATCGCGTAAAGCACGGCTGCGCCGACGCTGGCGACGCGCAGGAAGAAAACCGAGAGGCGAAGAAGCTCTTTGCGTGGAATACGGGGCGCGAAACCGGTGATCATGGTCGCTTATCGGAGCAGGAAAAGCGCCATCGGCGGCACCGCCGCCGCAGATATCAGAAGGCAGATATCAGACGTCAGCAATCTGAGGGGGACAAGCTCGTACCATCCCACTCGTGCGCATAAATCATTGCATTCTGAGCGTTTACCACCCTAACGAAAAAGATATTAAAAGATATTGTCGGATCAGGCTAGGTCTGACATTTCTATTAGGCATGCGGTTGCTGTGTGAGCTAGCGATCCTCGGTGCGCTGATATTTGCGGGCTGGCAGACGCCCTTTCATGAAAGGCTGTTCACCAGCAAGCAAAGCTCGCCCCCTACCACGCAAACGCATCTCTCTGACGAAGCGGCGGCCGAGGGTGACAATATCGTCTTGCGTCAGCCGACCACGGTCCGACTCAAGTACGGTAGCGCGACGTTACCAGCGGGCCTTTCATTGCACATTATTTCAAAGACCTCCGATGCCGCGGTCGTGGATTACGCGGGCGAACATGTTACCATTCCGCTGCGCTAGTCGCGCTCAGGATTTAGACACGGCTCACTGATTATGCGTCTCGCGATTGAAATATTACTCGTTAGCGCAGTGATTTACCTTGGCTGGGACACACCGTTTCAAGATCGGATGCCTGGGAATTGGCGACAGGCTGCTGAACCCGCGCCGGCCCCGGTCAAGCCTGCCGTCCGAGCATCGACGCAACCCGCTTGGATGCACGACCCGAGTCATCGAACGCCGCTCGATACGCCGCGCCCGGCGGCTGTCCCTACGAGCACGGCGAAAAACGGGTCGTGGATGTTCGATTCGGGCCACCACTCGCCGCTCGATCCACCGGCGCACGCCTCGGCCTCTCCGCACTGATGGGATTAAGCTGGCGTGTTAGGATCCGTTAGGCGATATGACATTTAAAGGAATGATGCGATGCGGTGGCGGGAGTGTGGCACAGGAGAAGCACGTTCGTTTCGGATGCGGTATCCCCTAACAGATCTTATACTCTGTCAGATAAGTCAGAGAAACTTGCCGTCGATGGTTGTCCGCGGCCGAAATCGCCCGTAACCGTCGGGTATAACGAGAATCGTGGCGTGTTTAGAGGCTGCGAGATCGGCTTCGGTCACCGTCTCGGCAGTAGCCCCGTTTGGCAGTCGAGTGCGCAGGGTGATTTGGGGGCGCCCTAACGGTAACCCCGGTACCTGGACGCTCGCGCCGTATGCGAGTGCATTAACGATCGTTTTCCCAGAAATGGCGGCGGAGACAATCACACCTGGGAAGAAATTCCGAAAGAGAATAGTTCCAGATGCGGACTTACGGTCTTGAGTGTCATCCGCAAGGTCTACGCTTACATTCGCGCCATTTGGAACAATCGAAATAGTTGCAAAGGAATCCCCTTTGAGATCGAGGTCGAACGTCTTCAAAGGGTTCTTTCGATCCGGACTTCAAAAACGCCCAGATGGTAGCGACCAACTGGTAGTTCCCTGTAGCTTCCATACGAATACCCCGTCGCTGTGGCAAAGTTCTCCTTGCTGTCTGGATCTGCTTTGCCGAGAACAAACGCCCCCGCGGCAGGTGGACACAAATCCCAAAATCTAAGATACGCCGTCGGAGGTGTGGGTACAGGCGTCTGCGCCCGCAACAACGTGGCTGCGCTCAGTGCGATCGCGAGGCTAATCGCCAGCGTAAAGGATTTTGACTGCATACTTGTCAGGTTTTGCGAGGCGGGTTGTAAGACCCGTCTTAGGATCCCAGTTGGGATCGAGGGGCGGCGGATTATTCCACACCGGATCCAAACGAAAGATAACTCTTATCTGCGAGGTGGATACCGAAGCGGGCGAAGCGGCGGCTCCTGGGCGGGGCATCAAACTCTGTCCTACGGCATAGACTGTAAAGATATTCCCACGGGTTGTGATTAATTCATTCAGGCGTCGGTACAACTCTTCGCGGCCGCGATCATCGACAGTTTTCATGTCCTGTCCCGTGAGATCAGTTCCGCTGTTGAAGGCGGGCATCTCGGAAAGCTCTCCTCTTTCTGCGAAGGGTCCGATTGTTGACTTGAAGACTGATGTCGGGTCATTCTTTAATCTCTGAGTGACCTGCAGGAGCAGAGCGTTCACCTGCGAATCTGTGAGGCTCTGCGAGGCGATTGACGGATCGCTATCAGGGGACGCTTGAAAACTGTAACCATAGAGAGCTGTTTTGAGCGCCGCTCCTCCGTCGCGTAGCACTCCGTTAATATTGATTAACCCGTCTACTTGAACGGAATCCGAGGTTGTAAAGAGATCGGTGAGTCGCCAAGCGACCCATTCTCTACTCGCCGACGAACTGTCTCCATCCCATAATCCGAATGGATTCGAAATAGAATCGTATCGCTCGGATTGTCCGATGCGAAGACTACGCCCTCCTCCGCGGCTGTATTGAATGTCATTTGTCCCTCCCACCGGCGAGGCATTTTTAACCCTGTACGGGATCGAAGACGTTCCCAAGCTCAGCTACAGAATTCAGCAAGCCATTACTAAGGGCGTTGGGAGCATGCGCCGAATCCGAAGTGTATGGGCTCCCGGAATTGGGAATCGGATCGGCCCAAGTAGCCATGTCGATAAATCCTCCCGGTGGGGCAGTGTTGATTTCAGTCAGCGAACTCTTTGCTGGTACCGCGTTGTTGTTAAGGCTGTTGTCAATCCAACGCGTTTGGTCCTCCCCTAAAACTTGAATCGGACACCGCAATTGTTAGTTGCTCGTTTGTTGTACGTGGATCACCGGTATGAGATCCCGGAGTGACCTGAGTTGCAGCATAGTTTCCTCTTAGATACCCCCCGCGGATAAAGTATGCTTGGCTATCGATAGCGTTACCGCTGTCGTTATCGATTGCGATAGCAGTCGAGATATTCAAGCCCTCGAAGCTGTCGAGGTAGCCGTTGTCGTTGGCAAGGACCAACTCGGTTTCATAATCGCTCGACGAGGTTGAACGCGTCAGAAGTGACAAACGCAGCCCATACGAACTGCTAGTAAATCCTACAGGGTGGGCGCTTGTGGCGTACTTGAAGGTAGTTCCTGCATAGCGCCGAAAATCGTCCGTAGACCCTCCGCCCGTTCCTTGGGCAGAAACCAGCGTAGTTGCAGTAAAAACGAGAGCACTGTTAGGGACGAGCGTCGAAAAACTATTTTGGTCTGTGGTTATAACCGTTGGCTGCCCTGCCTTGAAAACGAGTCCTGGGATTGAGGTCAGGGGAATTTTAAAATCCCGTTTCGGATCGGACGGTATGTCCGTCCCTGGTGTGATATAACTTTGAGTAGTGCGAGTTCCTCCAGCCGTATCCCACTTCGGCTGATTCATAACCTTGATGTAAGGATTGGGGCCAAGATCAGAAACACTGATGTCTTTGTTAGTGAGATTCCAAAACTCGAAGTAGTAATCCAAGTAAAATTCATACTGCGCACCAGGGTTTCCGAGATCTGTCTTCGTCTTGTCCGGATAGAAACCGGCCGGCGAAAATTTGATTAGGCGGATTCTCAACGCATATTCGTCGAGATAAGGGATTCTTTCCTTGCCGATTGCTATCACTTCGTTCGGCCCAGAGTTTCCGCCTCCTTGGGCGGCTAAGGCGCCGTCGTTTGGGCTAAGTCCGCCAGTCTTAACGGAATAAGTTGGGGGATCATTGTTAATGATGGTGGGCTGAGAATCCGTATCGATATAGTCGCGGATATTCGCAGCGAGCTTGTTCAGGTAAATCGTCGCGTGGGTCGCGGTGACGTCAGTTTTGGAATTGAAATTCGAATTCGCGGTTTGTCGGTAAAACCGCTGCCCAAAGTTAGGCAGCTGTGTCGTGATTGGATTTATGATTTGGTCCAGTTGCGTCCGAATTGCGGTTGCATCAGTTGTTGACGTAATAATTTTATTTAGGTTGATTCTGCGACCTCCGCTGCGACTAAGATTTGTGGCGCCGGAAAAAACCGTCGCTTCGAATTTTGCGGATTCAGCCAGGGTGGATGGACCACCCGACTGATTAAGGGCTCCATATTCAAAGAATTTAGAGCCGGGAAACCTGCTCCGATAACTAAAGACGGCATTCGCATCGGCGTTTGAGCCGATGCTTTTGAATAACCCTTGAAGCGGCACCTCAGAGGGCGATTGTCCCAAGCTGGTTGACCCGCGAAGGCTATTACCTAAGAGATTTACGTTGCTCTTGAAGCTTTCGTCTTCGACCCAGTAGGCGTATCGCGCGGTAACTTTTCCTTCAGAGTCCGTGACGTTAACCCATTGTCCGCGGAATTCGGGACGAGTTGCGGCTCCTGCGGGACTGCCAATTACGCCCTGAAGATCGCCGGAAAAACGCGCGCGGTTCAGATCGTAAGAATTCGTGTTATCCAAAACTGGAAGTGACGACCGTTTTGCGTCATCGACCGTCCCAGTTGTTTGCGGCCAGATTACCACAGGCTCCGCGCCGGAAATCAGAGGCAACATGTGCAGGGGAGAAGGTGTTGCCGCTGCCGTTGCCTCCGGTGTTTGTTCCCGGTAATACAAGGTCGTTCCCTGATACTGCAAATCTGTTCCATTCGGTTGTAAGACTTTTTCCCAAGAGGTGGCCGAATCTGGAAAGCTTGTGAGGTTGTCCACGAGTCGTGCCGCTGCGGTGTTTACGGCTGCTTGTGCAGCGAGGTCCGCTTTAACCTTGTCTGCCACTGCTTTCGACGATCCACGCTCGACCTGGCTGCTTGAAAGAAATGCCACAGCCATCACCGCGAGGAGCGACAAAAGAATTATAGTGACTATCAAGGCAAAACCGGACTGCTCCGTCCCTCTTCGCTTGGTGATACTTTTCATCGGTTTTGATCCAGGGTGATGCGTGTGATGAATTGCTGTTCGTAAGGCAGGATGAGTGTTTTATAAGTGGCCGTGGTCGGATCCGACCACGTCGGCTGGCCGACCGATGCCATTGACTTGAGTTTACTGGCTGCCGTCACACTCATGGTCTTGAATTTGACCTCGATCCATTTCCACTTCGCTGCGGTATCGGTGCTCGGTGTGACAACGGTATCAATTTCTCCGGGACGAAACTCTAAATCCCAGACGGGATTAGCGAGAACCTCCTCATTGCCGGTTTTTCTATCGAAGATGTCGGTGAAATTGAGAGTGGCGTTTGCTAAATATGCCGGATTCGGATTCGCGCCACTCATTATATCGCTCGTTTTAAAGCGACGGACCAAGGCGTATGTCTTGGTAGTTCCGTTCCAAGTTAGATAATATTCGACGGCGCAAAGGTCGCTTTTGCCTGAGTTTTTTGACGGAGTGACAGCGTCGGCCTCCGCCGCGTAGCTGCCATCCGCCGATGGCTGGGCGAGCGTTAACATTTTCGGATCTCCGTTAACGTGCGCACGGCCAAGATCGACGGTCATGAGTTGGAGGGCGGCTCGCGCTTCGCGAAAGGCATCTACTCGCTGGTCGGAGGTTCGCCACATCTTTGCTGCGTAGCTGAACACCTGGCCTAACATGAGAACAATGAGAGTCGTCATGGCTACAGCGACGAGGAGCTCCGCTATCGTAAAGCAGGCGGTTTTCGGAAGTTGGGGGCCTGAAATTTTCACGCTTTTTTTCGGGCGAGGAAAAAGAACTCCGTCGGGGTGCCGCTGCGATCCTTTGCGTAGACCCGCACTTCGATAAGATTCACTTTTCCGGCCCCCAGTTTGTCGCCAGCTGGCGTGAGGGGAGGGTCGCTGTTAAAGCGCAACTCAATCGTGTAGATTGAATCAGGACTCGAAGCTGACGAAATGGTCGGCTGGTTCGGAGAAGGGTAGGTGCAATAGAGAATATTGGATGCTGTCGTCTCGGTCGCGGTGCTGAGGGTAGAAAGATTAAACGTCAGGCCATAGCATTTCACGGCATCGAAGGTGTTGCATTGGGAATCGATCGTGTTTATCACAGCGCGCGCAAGCTGACCTGCCCGAGTCTGATCGGCGCTTGATCTGTTCGCACTGAGGCCCGTCGGGAAGAACGCCAGGATCGCAATCATCGCGAATGCGATCAGCCCGATCGACAAGACGACCTCTACTAGCGTAAATGCGCGGTTCTCCCAGCGACGCGGAAAATTCTTCATGGGTTAGCGGAGCCGTAGACAGCCCGCCCCGATATCACGGGAATATTTATTATCTCATCGAAATTCTTCGGATTGGTCTGCTTCTCAAACGTTCCGTTAATGACGTATCCCTCGAACAAACGGAGCTGGACCTGCCCGGAATTTCCCGCGGGCGCCTCGACCTGGCCATTCGAATTGAATTTCAAAAACGGGAATGTCGCAGTCGCGCTGATCGGCGAAAACCGAAAGTTGTCCCCGGTCCACTTAGACGTGGATGTGGCGTACGAGATCTCGGTCCGTAAACTGATTCCAGTTCCTAACACCTTCCATTCCGTCACTTGAATCTTTGCCTTCGTTGGATCGTCCGGATCATCTTCGAAGATCGCGGCCGAGTGGTAAAAATAACGATCAGTGATTGTCTGATTGGAGCTTGCTGTCGTGCCCGCTGGGAATTGCGCTGGAAAGACGACATAAGTCGCGCGCCCGTCTTTGAGCGCGATCCCGCGCGCCTGTTCAAAAACTCCGAGAAGCAGGCTGATGGCACCCTTTCGTGCACCGGATTTCGAGAGAGAATTGATCGCAGGCACCAGGGCAACAAACATGATGGCGATAATGCTGATCACGACCAACAGCTCCAGAAGGGTGAATGCGCGTCGGCAAGTGCGGCAGTTCAAGTGATTGGTCCTTTCGACCGACAAAACGGACCCGCTACTGCCAGGACAAAACGTCATCAAATCCCGACGCAGTCGCGTCGCCGTTTCCGTTTGCGCCCAGTTGTCCGTCTTTGCCGTAGGACCAGGCGAGCACGCCAGTATTTACGCCATTCCAACTCGGCGCATTGGTGTAGGGCGGATTCGTTTGGATCCAATTCCCATAGCCGACGTCCAGTCGAATTTTGTATGACGTCCCCCATGGATCGTAATACTTCCCATCGTTCTGCCCGATTCCCGATTTCGGGTTCTTTTGGTCTTTTGCTACCGGCGGGTTGATAAAAACGACCTGTCGCGGATTCAGCGAGAGCTGCTCGCCTGCGCTAGCCGTTCCTCGTAGGACGTTAAATAGCTGATCGTTATTTGTATCGTACGTGCCCTGCGCGCCGATGTTGCTGAGGACTGGATACCGTCCGTACTCCGTATAAAAGGCGTTCACTGCGGTGACGATTTGCATGAGATCGTTCTTCGCCTGGGTTTTTCGGGCTTGATCCTGGACGCCTTTGAAAGCCGGGAAGAGCAGGCCCATAAGGATGATGATGATGGTGATAACGACCAACAACTCAATGAGCGTGAAGCCGCGTCGACTCTGACGCGGCTGAAAGGCTGAAAGACTGAAAAGCTGAAAAGCTGAAAGCAAGGACGGCGGACGGGAATTTTTCATCGGGCGGGGCGAGTGTAGAAATTATACTGGCGCGAAGCGGGCGAGACAAGCTTGTCCCTCCCAAATCAGGCGGGATCGGATCCGGGACTCGGCTTCTCGGCTCGATCCTCTGCTTGATCGATGACGAGAGGAAGGAAAATTGGGAAGGAGCGAATTTTTGGGACGAGCGGGAGCCATAGTTCGCCAATCCGGCCCCTGGGCGCCTCGACCGGCACGCGAGGCGCGCGCCCTCCCCGGAAGGGAATGCGGACGAGACGAGCTCGTCCCTCCAAGGGAAAACGGCGACCCGGGGAAATCCCTGCCGCCAGAGACGGCGGCAGCTACAACTTTTCTGACGTCTTATAGCTGACCGCTGACCGCTGGGACGGCCAGGGAACCGCCCCGCCGCCCTAGCATGCTTCTAGCTTTTCAGCGTTCGCTGTGCTGGAACACACACTGTCGGAAGACGAACACAATCAGATCGTTCAAACGATCGAGATGTTTGAGGCCATTACTCAAACGCATCCCGATGATTCTCAGTCGCTTGAGATCCTAAAGGAGGCTTACCAAAAGATCGGTAAGCCAGCCGAATCCCTGCGCATTTGCCGTCGTCTGGCCGAGGCCTATTTCAACGCCGGTTCCTTCACCCTGGCCATGCAGGAATGTGAGGCCATTATCGCCAAGGAACCAAACGCTCCCGATATCCTGTCGATGCTCGGCGAAATCGAGAGCCGGCTTCAGGCGTCTGGTCACGCGATCGCGAAGGCCGCCGCCGAGAAGAATGGACCGAACGAGCCAGCCGCGAGCACCAAAGACGGGGCTCTGATCGACATTGGCAACCGGAGCGGCCAGGGCAAACCGGCCAACCTTGGAGACCACGGCGACGAGCATCTGGCAAAATTTCTGATCGTTCAGCAACTCTTCACCGAGGAACAGGTTGGGAAAGCGCTCCAGGACGTCCAACGGCTGAACAAGAATTTGAGCGGACAAGCTCTGGCAGTCTCGCTGCTGGAGGAGCTCTGCCGCGAGAACATCGATAAGCTCGAGAAAGTCCTTTCAGCGCTGATCGACCGTACTCGTTTCGCTTACGTGCCGCTCGAGTACTACGATCTCGACCGGCAGATTGCACCGATGCTTCCAGAGCACCTGACGCTTGGGCGGCTGTTCGTCCCCTTCGACCTCGTTAGCCGCACTCTCATGGTGGCGTGCTGCAATCCGTTTGACGCGGAGGGTCGCGAAGCGGTCCAGCAGTCGGTCGATTACACCGTCATGTGGTATCTCGCCAGGCCGGGGGCGTTGATCAAAAGCCTGCAATCCATTTACCGACTTGAGAGCCGGGCCTAACAAATGAACCGGACACGCAGTAAATCTTTCGGGGAAAGAATCGCCGATGTCCTGATCGACGACGGTTTGCTTCTGCCGAACCAGCTGGAAGAAGCGGTCTCGATTCAAAAGAGCGAAGGCGGGCGTCTGCTCAAAATCCTGACGGACAAACAATTCGTCACCGAACAGGACATGGCCTTCAGCATGGGCCGCTGCCTAAACACGCCTCCGATTAACCTGAGCAAGGTCAGCGTTCCGGAAGACATCATGGCCTTGGTGCCGCGCGACATGGCGCGGACTAACAAACTCGTGCCGATCGCGCGGCTTAACGGCAAGCTCTTTGTGGCCATGGCCGACCCGACGAACGTGCTCGCGGTCGACGATCTAAAGCGCACGACGCAATTAGAGATCGTGCCGATGATCGCAACCGAGCGCGCGGTCGCTGAGGCGCTCTCGGGCGTGCATGGCGGCGCGAACATGAGCGAGGTCCTTCGCCAGGCAGCCGCCGAAGCGGCGGAAAGCGCGGAGTCGGTCGAAGTCCAGAGCGCTAAGCGTGACGACATCGATCTCGATCGTCTGGCGACTGACAGTGAAGACGCGCCTGTCATCAAGATCGTAAACCTGATCCTGGCGCAGGCGGTCAAGGAGAAGGCGTCGGACATTCACATCGAGCCTTTCCAGAATTCGTTGAAGCTGCGTTACCGCGTGGACGGCGAACTCATGCTTGCGGAGTCGCCACCAAAAGCGCTGCAACTCGCGATCACTTCGCGTATCAAGATTTTAGCGGGCCTGAACATCGCCGAGCGCCGCGTTCCTCAGGACGGACGTTTCCGGATCAAGGTCATGGGCAAGGAGATCGATCTTCGTATTTCGATTCTGCCGACCGCTCACGGCGAGAAGATCGTGATTCGTATCCTCGATAAGTCTTCGCTGACGGCGAGCATCGACCAGATGGGAATGGATGAGTCGACATTGGACAAATTCCGGAAAGCGATCGACGCGCCTCACGGGATGATTCTGGTGACCGGTCCGACGGGTTCCGGTAAGACGACCACGCTTTACTCTGTCCTGCACGAGCTCAACAGCCCGCAGTACAACATCGTTACGGTCGAAGACCCGATCGAATACGAGCTCGTGGGCGTAAACCAGGTCGCGGTGCGCAACGATATCGGTTTGGATTTCGCTTCCGCCCTTCGATCCATTCTTCGACAGGATCCTGACATCGTCATGGTCGGTGAAATTCGTGACAACGAAACGGCTGACATTGCGGTCAAGGCCGCGCTCACAGGTCACCAGGTATTGAGCACGCTGCACACGAACGACGCCGCGGGCGCGATTACGCGTCTGGACGACATGGGTATCGAGCCGTTCCTGATTTCCAGCTCCATCCTGATGAGCTGCGCTCAACGTCTCGTCAGGCGGGTTTGCACCAATTGCCGCGAGGAATTCGTGCCCGAGCCGGAAATGTTCCAGAGGCTGGGGATGGAGCCGACGAAAGACACCACTTTTTATCACGGTCACGGGTGCGACCGTTGCAAGCGTCGCGGGTATCTCGGACGCGCCGCCATTATCGAAGCTTTGCCGGTGAGCGAAGCCATTCGCCGTCTCATTATTAAGAGAGCGTCCGCCGCCGTGATCAAGAATCAGGCCGTGAGCGAGGGAATGAAGACGCTTCGCATGGTCGGATTGGAGAAGGCCCGGGAAGGCATAACGACTCTCGAAGAAATCTGGCGCGTGACGTCAGAAGACAGCCACTAATCCAACATGACGATTCCATTCCTCGACATTCTCAAGAAAATGACCGACCGCTTCCGGCCGGGGCAAACCTCGCAAGCGCCGGCGCAGTCACACGCGTTCCCTTCTCCGACATCCAAGTCCGCGGGTGAGCGATTGAGCAAGACAGTCATGCCGAACACGACGCGATCGACGTCGTCGGATTTTTTCAAGGCCGCGGGTGACAGCGCGCCGAATGTGAGAGCTGCCGGGGCGCGAGCTTTGCCGCCGACAGTGGCGCTGGCGCTGCAACCGAAGGTTGAGAGGGCCATTTCTCTGGAGCTCAGTGATGTGATCGATCGGGTGCCGGTGGGCTTCCTGAAGCCGGCGGAATCGTTCGACATGAAGCAAACGATTCTTTTGAAGGCTTCGGAGATTGAAAAAGGGATGGCTGACGGCAAGCCGGCGGTTTCCTTGTTCTCCGTTTACGAGCAAGTCCCGGATATTTTTCTCCGCACGGTGCGGCCGGATGACGCCACTCAGGTTTCGGTGCCGCACGCGAAGGTTCTCGATCAGTTGCGAAAAATGCAGATCCGCGACGACCAGGAAGCCGAGGTTGCGGTGCCGCAGGTCGACACGCCGATCCTGAAGGTGACGATTGAGGACACGCAGCGTTTTGGGACAAAGATTCCGCAGATTCAAACCGCTGCGCATGGTCCGGTTAAAGTGGAGCCGCCGACGGCCCGAGCGTTTTCCAATGCCGAACCGGAAGTTGCCGTGAGCGAAAAGCTCACCCGGGCCCCGGTTGAAGCTCCCTTCAACCTAACGAATTCTCCCAAAATCAGTCCACTCCCGAGCTCGCCCGATCCGGTCTCACCCACCAGAATACCCTTCAAGCTTCCACCGAAAGGAGCGGACGAGCCTGCCTCCGAGAAAGTTCCAGCCTCGAGCGGTTCGTCCGTTCCGCCTTCGGTGCCGGTTTCGACCAGTGCAACGCGAATTCCCTTCAAGATGACGCCGCCGAGCGACGACTTGAAGCCGAAGCTGCGACTCGTGCCGGGCACCTCTGCTGCCGAGACTGCGGAAAAGAAGGCGCCGGTGAGCGCTGCTCCCGCTGGGGCAAAAATCTCGCTCGGACTCCGTCCGGTCGTGCAGAACATGCCCAGCTTCCAACTGCACCGCGCAGCCGACAGCGTTGCTCCAGAGGCGCGTGTGGAACTGCCGTTGGCGCTTGTTGAATCACAGTTGGCGGCCGGCCGCATCGTGATTCCAATCAAACTTTTTCAAGAGGCACTCCCGGCGGATTACAAGGAACTGCTCGTGATCGACGCCGCCGAGTCGCCAGTTCTTCTCCCGCTGCAGGAGGTTTTGAAGAATCTTTCGCCCGGCTTGCTGAAGATGCGCGACGACCAGGTGGCCGACGAAGTTGCGCAAAGCTTCGAGACACCATTTTCAATCAAGGCGGCTGAGGACGCGAAGCGTTTCAAGGAATCAGCGGAAAGCGAGCAAGCATCAGCCACACCGACAGCGCCGGCCGAGGCAGCGAAGACGCCGGCGGCGAAGCAGACGGAGGCAGCGAAAGTGGTCGAAGTGGAAGAGCCTGAGATCTCAAAAATACCGGAAGTGTCACGACCTGAAGCGCAAAAGGCACCCGAGGCAAAGCAATCTGAAACGGTAAAGGCGCCGGAAATCAAATCACTCGACGTTCCGAAATTAGCGGAAGCGAAGGTGCCAGAAAAGGCGATCGACGCGAAGCCAATCGAGACGGTCAAAGCACAGGAGGCGAAACAGCCCGAGATCGCCAAGATTCCAGAACCGCAGAAGCCGGAGTTTCCAAAGTCGGAGGCAAAACAACCGTCAGTAGCTTCGGAACCGAGGCCGCTTGAAAAAGCGCCGGTTTTGAAGTTGGCAGCACCGGAACCGGTCGTTGCAGCGAAGCCATCCGTGGAGATTAAGCCACCGGTGGCGACCAAGCCGGATACGGCTGTTGCACCGCCCTCGCCGGCAAAAGTTGAGGCAAAGACAGAGGTGGCGATCCAGCCCGAGCTTAAGTTAAAGGCAGCCGTGCCTAACGAGCTAAAACTCGCGGCCGCGCCCGCGGTTGCGGAGAAACCTGCATTAAAACCGGAGCAAAAGCCGGAAATCAATACGAACGCGAAAGCTGTCGTTGAGCAGTTGAATACACTGCCAGGTGTTTCGGGTTCGGCGGTCATCTTCGAGGATGGATTGAGTCTTGCCGGGAAACTTCCGGAGGCTGTTCAAGCCGGGGGCCTTTGCGCGATGGCTCCTTCAATCCTGCAAAAGATCAACCGGCATACGGTCGATACGAAATTGGGTCCGCTGGTTTCCATGACCCTGAGCTGGCGTGATTCCCAGCTCAGCTTTTTCATGACGGGAACCGTCTGCCTGGCGGCCTTGCATTCGCAACCGGTGTTGCCGGCGGAAACACACCGCCAGTTGGCAGCGAAGGCCACAGAACTTTCACGCATTTACGCACAACCAGGGGAGAACCATGTCGATCATTAACTACGCCAGTCGGGAGATCCAATTTAAGATCGTTTACTACGGGCCGGCGCTTTGCGGTAAGACCACCAACCTCAGTTATATTCACCAGCGAATTAACCCGCAGAATCGCGGCGATCTCGTTTCGCTGGCCACGGCCGCGGATCGCACGCTGTTTTTTGATTTTCTTCCGTTGAACGCGGTCGTGATCAAAGGTTTCGTGACGAAATTTCAGCTCTACACCGTGCCCGGGCAGGTGATCTATAACGCGACACGGCAGCTGGTTCTGCGAAGCGCTGATGGCATTGTCTTCGTGGCGGATTCGCAGTGGGAGAAAATGGAGGAGAACGTCGAGAGCTTCAAGAACCTCGAGGAAAACCTGGCCAAGCAGAATGTGGCGCTGGATGACGTTCCCTGCGTCCTGCAGTACAACAAGCGCGATCTGCCGAACATCGCGCCGTCGCATTACATGGAGTACGTGCTGAATAATCGGAAGAAGCGACTGCAAAACTTTGAGGTCATTTCGAGCACGGGGCAGAATGTTTTCGCGGCACTCAACGCGGTCTCACAGATCCTGTTGCACAAGTTCAGCAAGCAGAACGAAGTTCCCGACACAGTCGCTCCGCCGGTAGCGATACCAGTTGAGCCGACGCCGAATCAGGGAGCCCAGGTATGACCGGGATTCCCGTTCTAACGATCGAAGATGTGGCGGCGCTTGACGGCGTTCTGGGGGATTTTCTTAAGAAAGCCGAAGCGGATTTGACCGTCGTGATCGATCGCGGTGGAAATGTGATTTCACAGTTTGGCGATCGTGATGTGACCGACATTACCGTCATCGCCGCGCTTGCGGCCGGATCTTTCGCGGCCACGCGTGAACTGGCTCATCGGATTGGTGAAGTGGAGTTCAATGCCCTTTATCACCAGGGTAACGGCAGTCACATGCTGATGAATTCGGTGGATGAAGATACCATCATGATCACGGTCTTCGGCACGCGGACGACAGTGGGTCTGGTGAGATTCTATTCCGCGGCCGCGGCGCAAAACGTGGCCGCATTGCTCAAAGCGCTGCAGAAGGGTGGCCACGGATTTGAGTTTACCGCCGCGGACATCACAGCGGCGCCGATTTTCGTGGATACGCCGGCCGGGTAACGGGGGCGTATTCATCGATTGATGGCGGACGAGACAAGCTCGTCCCTCCCCTTGGTGACGGAGGACCATTTTGGGTGATCGTGTCGGTTGGTATCTAATCGCCGAACAATTCGTTTAGAAATTGCGTTTGTACGGGAGGGACGAGCTTGTCTCGTCCGGGTGTGGGCGCTATCGAATGCGGATGCCCCTTCAGAAACGAACGCATCCGATTCACACGTCGACCCGGGAGGTATTTAGTCGGGCAGCGATAGTCTTCCTGACGATTTGCACCAAGGATCGAAAGCAGATTCTCGCGAATCAGCGATCCCAGGATGCCATCGAGAACGCGTGGAAGGAGCATTTAACCTGGTGTGTAGGTCGTTAGGTCATCATGCCGGACCATATCCATCTTTTTTGTGCTCCCTGTACGGCGCCTCCAGAGTCGCTGGAAACATGGCTACGCTTGTGGAAGTCGAAAGCGTCTCGGGATTGGCCTTCGCCTAACGATAGCCCGATCTGGCAGCGACATTTCTGGGACAGGCAGCTACGTCGCGGTGAAAGTTATTCGGCCAAATGGGAGTATGTTCTGCAGAATCCCGTGAGGGCGGGATTCGTGAAGCACCCGGAGGAATGGCCATTCCAAGGCGAACTGAATGTGCTGTCCTGTTAGCGACGGCTTTCGCGTTAATTACCCGTCGAAGCGCTTCGCGACCAGCGTGGCGTTATGCCCGCCGAAGCCGAAGGAGTTATTGATCGCGACCCGGACTGGTCGTTCAATGGCTTTATTGGCGGTGTAATCCAAATCGCATTCCGGGTCCTGATTTTCCAGGTTGATCGTGGGCGGAATAATCCCGTCTCGAATCGACAGAGCGCAGGCCGCCATCTCGACCGCGCCCGCGCCGCCTAACAAGTGACCAGTCATGGACTTGGTGGCGCTGATTCCGACCTTGCGGGCGTAATCCCCGAAAACGCCTTTAATGGCGTGGGTCTCACTGATATCTCCCAGGCCGGTTGAGGTGGCATGGGCGTTGATGTAATCGACGTCGTTAGGCGTGAGGCCGGCATGATCGAGCGCCATTTTCATGGCTCGCCCGGCGCCTTCGCCTTCCGGAGGCGGCGCCGTCATGTGATGGGCGTCGGACGACAATCCATAACCTGCGAGCTCGCAGTAAATCCTGGCCCCGCGCGCCTTGGCATGCTCAAGCTCTTCCACCACCACGACTCCGGCGCCCTCGCTCATGACGAAACCGTCGCGATCCTTGTCGAAGGGGCGCGACGCGCGTTCCGGTTCGTCGTTTCGAGTGCTCAAGGCGCGCATGGCTCCGAATCCTGCGAGGCCAATTTCAACGATGGAGGCCTCGGAACCGCCGGCCAGAAAGATGTCAGCGTCGCCGAACTTGATCATGCGCCACGATTCGCCGATCGCGTTATTGGAAGTCGCACAGGCGGTCACGATGCAAAGATTTGGGCCCTGCAATCCGTACTCCATCGAGATGAGACCGGAAGCCATGTTGCTGATGAGCATTGGAATTGTGAAAGGGGAATTTCGTGAAGGCCCCTTGGTCATGAGGATGTTTTGCTGGTCCTGAAGTGTTTTCAGGCCACCAATGCCGCTGCTGACAATGACGCCGAAGCGATCGCGCCGGTCGATTTTGTCGGCCTCGATGCCGCCGTCCTTCATGGCGGTGTGGGCTGCTCCCATGGCCAGCTGCGCGAACCGGTCGGTTCGCCGGACATCCTTTGGATTCTTGAAATAAAGCTTGGGATCGAAGTCGACGACTTCCCCGCCGATGCGGGTATCAAAAGCGGAGGTGTCGAAGCTTTGAATTTTGCGTATGCCGCTGACGCCGTTCTTTAGATTATTCCAGAACGTTTCCAGCTCGATTCCGAGCGGCGTAATAACGCCGATTCCAGTGATAACGACTCTGCGGTCAGGATTCATAGGAGGTGCGACTGATCGAAAATAAAATGGCCGCGGCAAATCGCGGCGTCCAATCTAACTAATCGCTGGCCCCTTGCCAGTAGCGAGTTTTTCTAGTTTTGCCCCATCCCACCCAGTCCATTTTGGGTGAGTTCTGCGGCAGGACTAATCCCCGTCGCCTCTTATGAAAGCTCTACCCCATCCTCCCCGGGCTCGCCTCTAAGCCGGCGAGCAGATTCGCTGAACGTTGGAGAGATACGGCGAGCAGACATATGCGGGACGGTGAAGAGATCAGCGCGTCCCCATGCCGACGCTCTGGACCGTTTGAAAAAGCTTACCTTCGGTCTTGATCGAGGGGGCAATAATAATTTCGGTTTGTTGGAATTCCGCGAGATTGCTCGCGCCGACGTTGCCCATGCAAGTGGTGATGGCGCCCACGAGATTCTGGCTGCCGTCATCGACTTCCGCCGGGCCAAACAGGATCTGCTGGAGGGAACCGGTGGTGCCGACTTTAATTCTGGTGCCGCGCGGGAGATTGGCGTGAGGCGTGGCCATGCCCCAGTGATATCCGCTCCCGGGCGCCTCGTGTGCCTTGGCAAAGGCACTCCCGACCATGACCGCGTCGGCGCCGCAGGCGAGTGCCTTGCAAACGTCACCGCCCTTGCTCATGCCGCCGTCGGTAATGATGGGCACATAGCGCGAGGTTTTCTTGAAATATGCGTCACGCGCAGCCGCGCAATCGACCGTCGCCGTCACCTGCGGCACGCCCAATCCGAGCACGCCACGCGAGGTGCAGGCAGCGCCGGGGCCGACACCGACCAAAATGGCCGCCGGCCCGCATTCCATGATGTCGAGCGTGACATCGTAACCAACGGTGTTTCCAACGATCACCGGGATGCTCATGTCGCGGCAAAATTTCTCGAGATCGAGAGATTTATACTCGGAAGAAATGTGCCGCACGGTTGAAACGGTGCTTTGGACGACAAAAACGTCGGCGCCGGCTTCCTGCGCGATGCGGCCGAACTCGGCCGCGCGCTGCGGAATGGAACTCACGGCAGCGAGCGCGCCCCCATCCTTGATTTGGCGGATGCGCGCCGCGATCAAATCTTCCTGGACCGGTTCCTGGTAAATTTTTTGGAGAAGACCTGTGACTTCGCTTTTGTCGGCCTCGACGACCTTCTGCAGAACTTCCACCGGATTCTTGTAGCGGGTCTGAACGCCTTCGAGGTTGAGCACGGCGAGGCCGCCGAGTTTGCTCATGGCGATGGCGAATCGGACATCGACCACGCCATCCATGGCGCTGGCCAGGATGGGAATCTTCAGCTCGATCGGTTTGCCGCCGGCGCGAGAGAAGCGGCAGGTCGTGTCGACTTCATTGGGATTGATCGTGACCCGCCCGGGTACGAGTGCGATCTCGTCGAAACCATAAGTCACTCGTGCCTTTCGATTGCGTCCAATCCACATTCCCATGATTAAATTCGCTCCAGTTTAAATCTTTCGTTCAAACTGCCGCAGCGCGGGCAGCGTGGAAGAAGCACTGCTGTTCGGTCCTCGAACTCGAACGCGCAGATCACGCAGCGAAGCCGATGCTCCAACGCTCGGCGTTCGCGTCGCCGCCGATTCCACTCTCCAACTATCCAGAGAACAAAAACCGTCGCAAGGAAAAGCAGCAGATAGATGGTGGCAAGCGTGCCAAGGCTGACCCGAATCATTGGGCGGAGGGTGATGGAGGCGGCTCGCTTGGTCGCTTGATATCGTTGCCCCATTCGATGGTCGCGATTCCCCAGACGGCTGCCCCCGGTTCGGCGCCTGTCTCAAGAGCATGAAACCGCACCATACTGAGGTGGTGGCGTGCCTGCGCATCGAGTGCGGGGTCACCGGAGGAATTCAGGGGCAAAGCGAATCGGATGGTTCCGTCAGGAGCGAGAGCGATGCGAAAACGAACGGCCTGCGGTGTCTCCCGGGTAGCAGCGGAGAACTCCGGTGCGGGAATGAAGGGTGCGCCGCGGCCGGCAAATTCCTCCGAAAAATCGACCCCGGTCGGCTGCAAGCCTAACGAATGAGGTGAAGGCCGGAAGTCGGGAGGAATTGGCGCCGGTGGATCAACCTCAGGGGTGCGAACCTGCGCCTTTGGCAAGGGCAGGTGTTTTAGCTGTGGCTGTTCCGCGACGTAGGAAGGAATATGAGGCGTGCGCGGGAGAGAGCGGCGCCGCGATTCCGGGGGACGCTGAGGAGCGGATGCGAGCGCAGGATCCTCCGCTTCGACCCACTGCAGCAAAGCCCGGCCTTGCTCGGAATCAGGCGTAATCAATGAGACCCGCGCGGGCGGCGGAAGAAGCACGACGGCCGCCGGATAGATAATTTGGAATACGTAAAAGCAAACCGCGTGAACCAGGGCGGAAAGGGCGATGAAAAGCGCGATCGATACCTTGCGCGACCGGGGCGGACGCCAGTTGAATAAAAGAGTCGGTTCCGCGACTTCCGCAATCATCGCGCGGCAGCACCGGCGAGCGCGACCGAAGGAATGCCGTGCTCGAGAGCGGCGTTCGTCACCGCGGCGACGGTTTCATAAGGTGTCAGCCGATCCGCCTTTATAACAATGGCGCGGCCCTCGCGCTTGGCGGTGTCGAGAAGCGGACCGAGCTGGTCGATGGTGATTTTCTGGTCACGAAAATAAATCGTGGGAACCGCGCCGCCCGTGATGCTGATGATCTGCTGGTTCAACTGCGGAGCGAGCTGAAACCTTGAAAATGGCAGTGAGATGTTAATGCCGGGCTGTAGAACGAAGTTCGAGCTCACCAGGAGGAAGAAGAAGAGAAGGAAGACGACGTCGAGCAGGGGCAGCATCACCATCCATCCAAAGTAATACTGCTTCGTTCGAGTGAGCTTCATCCCTTGTTCCAACGTCAGCATTTGTCCCGCTGCGGCTTAGAGCAGCGGGAGGTGAGTGATGGCAACAGAGCTAAACATCAGGTCGTTCAGCATTTGTCCCGCTGCGGCTTAGAGCAGCGGGAGGTGAGTGATGGCAACAGAGCTAAAAACATCAGGTCGTTCAGCATTTGTCCCGCTGCGGCCTAGAGCAGCGGGAGGTGAGTGATGGCAACAGAGCTAAAAACATCAGGTCGTTAGGGATCAATGCTCGGCCCGCTCTTCTTCCGGCTGTTGGAAACTGATGATGCCTGAGAGGGGCGTCGTCTCGGTTAACATGTGGACGATCTCGATGCCGGCCCGCTCCATGTCGTGCATCATCGCGTTGACCCTCGAGGAGAGATAACTGTAGGCAACAAATGTGGGGGTCGCCACCACCAGGCCCGCGGCGGTGGTGAGAAGGCTCTTATAGATGCCAGAAGAAAGTTCGGTCACGGTCGCGTAGCCCCCGTTCGACGCGAGCATACCGAAGGCATCGATCATTCCGGAAACCGTGCCGAGCAGCCCAAGAAGGGGTGCCAGGAACGCGAGGGTCGCAAGCACACCGAGGAAACGCTCGAGTCGCGGCACTTCCAACTGGCCCGCTTCCTGAACGATTTCCCTCAGCTCGGCGCGCGGTGCGTCGTGCCTGATCAAGGCTGCGTGAATCACGCGAGCCACTGGACCGGGCGTCCCAGCGGATTCATGCAGGGCTTCCGCAAAATTCCGGCGACGGACGAGATTCGCCAGCCCCTTTAAAAATTCGCCCACGTGAATGGTTGCGCGGTGCAGGTAGAACAGCCGCTCCGCGAAGACGCCGATGGAAATGATGCTGCAGATAAGGATCGGCCACATCAGCAGCCCGCCCTTCTGGATATAATCAATCACAGATCCTCCCTTTTAATGCCTTTCCCCGGGAGCCGCAAGGCGTGGAGCCGGGCTGCCCGCGTCATGGTAGGACCCGAGACCGGTCGGACCGGCCCGACTCCATGACCCCGGCGCTATCGACGGGTTTTGGGTGTCGGGGTAGGCTTGGGCGCGCTCGTGCGGCCCAGGATTTTGCCGGTCCGATCGAGAACGGAGTAACCGGTCTGCCGGCCGGCCGCGTTGTAGTCGTAAACAATCTTTCCCACCGACTGGCCATCTTTCGCGAACCGGTCCTCCTCGAGGAGATGTCCGGCGGCGTCATATTTATAGACGGTGCTAAAGAGTAATTTGCCATTCGCGCCGAAGACCTTTCCACTGCCGAAGCGCCCGGCCTCGTCGAGTATGTATTCCACTTTGGTGCGGACCTTGCCGGTCGTCTCTGTGGTGGTGGCGATGGCCTTGTGATTGGACGGGTCGACCTGGTAGCCGGTGCTGGATCCGTCCTGATTCACGATGACACTAACGTGGACTGAATCGTTAGGCGCGGGGTCGGTTTGCCCCGGGGCTTTCGAGTTAACGAGAAGGAACGGGGCGGCGAGACAAAGGAAAGCGGCGTTTCGGAAGCGCATCAAGGGGTGGTGGTGAGGAAGAGACGCCCGCGGGGGAAAATTCGCAAGTTTGTTTGGGGAAAAAGCGGCGAAAAGGCCCGCTAAAAAACACTATATTTAGTATTGACCCCTGGCATGGAAGGTGGTTAAAAGTGGGGGAAAGTGGGTCAGAATGGTTGAATTCTCCTCCCGCATATGGACACGCCCTCGCCAGCCCAAACTTTCTACGCCGGCGAGTTTCGACATTCCATCGACGAGAAAAATCGTATCACCATTCCGTCGCGCTGGCGCGGCGATGGCACCGAAGAACTCGTCATTCTTCCGGAAGCGAATGATCAATTTTTGTTGGTCATGCCGCCTGAGGAGTTTTCCCGTATGAGCGCGGCGATTGAGAGTGATGGGAATGTTTCGCCGCGCGATCGGCGCGTTTTTTTCCGTCAGTTGCATGCGCGGGCGCAACATGGAGCGGCTGATCGCCAGGGGCGCCTGGTCTTGCCGGAAGAACTTTGCCAGCGAGTTGGCCTGAAGGGGGAAGTGGCTCTCGTCGGAGGCCGCGGCCGGTTTGAGATCTGGAATTTGTCACGCTGGAAGCGCGCTCATCAGGATGAGACGCCGACCTATCAGCATGTCGCCAATGTCGTTGGTCTGTAGAGCCAGGAGAATATGAACGCATTATTGTTTGAGCGGCCCGTCTGGTTCGCGACCGGCCCACTGATATTGGAGGAGGCCCAGGAGATGGAGGATTTCAGCTATCACCGTCCGGTTCTCGCGATAGAAGCGGTGGAATTACTCGCGCCACGCCCGGGCACCCTTGTGGTTGACGGCACCTGCGGGGGCGGGGGGCACACCGAGCTTTTGCTCAAGGCGGGCGCGGATGTTCTCGCGCTCGATCAGGATCCTGAGGCCATCGAATTCGCCCGTGAGCAGCTGTCGCATGTCGGTTCGCGCGTCACCTTTCGCCAGGCAAATTTCCGGGATGCCGGGACTGTCCTGGACGAACTTGGCATTTCGTCAATTTCCGGCGCGCTTCTCGATCTGGGGCTTTCGTCGCGCCAACTGGAGAATGCGCGACGCGGCTTCAGCATCATGCGTAACGGTCCGCTCGACATGCGGATGGACCCGCGCCGGCCGCTGACGGCGGGCGAGATTGTCAACAATTACAGCGAAGAGGAACTTACGCGCCTGTTTCGGGATCTGGGCGAGGAGCCGGCGTCTCGCAGAATCGCCAGTTTGATTGTGAAGACGCGTAAGACGGAGCCGTTCAGGGAAACAACGGCGCTGGCGAAAGCAATTGAGAAAGTCGTTAGCCGTCACGGGCGAAGGCATCCGGCAACACAAGTGTTCCAGGCCCTGCGCATGGAAGTTAACGACGAGCTCGGCGCACTCCGTCAAGGGCTGGAGGTTCTGACAGCGCGACTCGAACCGGGCGCACGAATCGCGGTCATCTCGTTCCATTCACTGGAAGATCGCATCGTGAAGAATTTTTTCCGGGATCGATCGCGCGAGTGGCTCGATGCGCCGGAGTGGCCCGAGCCGAAACGGAATCCGCAATATCAACTTTCGCTCATTACCTCAAAGCCGGTGGAACCAACCGAGGAAGAGCAACGCGCCAACCCTCGCGCCCGCAGCGCCAAGTTGCGCGTAGCCGAAAAACTGGGATGAACCGGAGCCGCAGAAAGAATTGGAACGTGGTCAACGCGCCATCCCTGGCGCGTTGGATCGTTATTACGGGTTTGGTGGCGGTGACCGGCCTGGTCTACGTTTACCTAACGATTCAGCTTTATCATCTCGGCGACCAGAAGAAGGCGCTGGAGAAGTCTCTGGCCGATCTGCGCATGCAAAACGAGATGGCCAAGGTCCAGATTGCCACGCTGACGTCCCGCTCTGCCCTGCAACATCGCCTGAAGGAAGGTTACCTGAAGATGATCCCGATCGCTGAGCGGGACATCGTGCGCCCGAATTCCTTGCGAGCGACTGACGATGCCGTGCAACCGGTGGTTAACCAGCGAGGCGGACAATGAGATGGAATAGCCGCTTCCGGTGCACCCTAACCTGTTTCGGATTCATCGTCCTTTTCAGCATCTTTTCCTTCCGGCTGGTCTACGTGCAGATGATCGAGCACGACTACTATCTGGAAATCGCGGAGACCAAGCACGGTTCCAAGGTTCCGATCTACGCCGAGCGAGGTGCGATTCTCGACGCCAACGGCGAGGTGCTGGCCAACAACGTGCCGACCAAAACAGTTGTGGCCGATCGGACGCGCATAACCGATTTCGACGCTACGATACGTCTCGTTAGCCAGGCGTTAAAGATTCCGCTGGAAGACCTGAAGAAGATCCCGCCCGGAAAGCGCTATGCCGTCATAAGGCGCGATGTTCCACAGCCGATAGCGGACGCGCTCAAGGCTCAACTGGATGAGAAAAAGTTGCGAGGGATCGATTTTGAGCACGATTCCGCACGAATTTATCCTAACAAGGCGATGCTCTGTCATGTGATTGGCTTCACTGATTTCGATCACAAAGGCATCCAGGGCGTGGAAGCGTCGCTCGATGAGTATCTCCGAGGAGAGGATGGATACCGTTATATCGAGCACGACCCGCGAGGGCGCGAGATCGTGCTTTATCGCGGCCAGGAGCGCATGGCGCGGAATGGTTGCCAGGTTCGCCTAACGATCGATCTAAATCTCCAGAACATCGTGGAGAACGAGATCGATGCGGCCATGCAGCAATATCATCCGAAGAAGGCCACCATTATTCTGATGCGTCCCCAAACCGGCGAAGTGCTGGCGATGGCGAACCGTCCAAACTTCGATCTGAATAACAAGTCCGAGGCCGAGGCCGATGAGATGAAAAACCGCGCCATCATCGACATGATGGAGCCGGGTTCCACCTTCAAGATTGTCTCGGTGGCGGCCGCCTTGAACGAAAGGAAAGTCCAAACGGACACTTCGATCTTCTGCGAAAACGGCGTCTTCAACTATGCCGGCACAAAGTTGCACGACCATAAACCTTTCGGCGATCTGACGGTCCAGGACATCCTGGTGAAGTCGAGCAATATCGGCGCGGCCAAACTGGCCATGAGCGTCGGCGACCAGAAGTTCTATGAATACATCCGCAGCTTCGGATTTGGCGAGCGGAGCGGTATCGAGCTGCCGGGCGAGATCCCGGGCTTAATCCGGCCGCCGCAGGCGTGGAGCAAAATTTCGATCACGCACATGCCGATGGGGCACGAGGTCGGTGTAACCGCACTTCAAATGACCACGGCCATGTGCGTCATCGCAAACGGCGGCAAATTGATGATGCCGCGGATTGTGAAGTCGATCACGAACGATCGCGGCGAACTGATTAGCAAATTCACCCCGGTGGAAGTGCGCCAGGTCATTTTGCCGAAGACGGCCCAGCAGATCGGGGGCGCCTTGCGCGGAGTCGTGAGTGACCGCGGAACAGCCGCAGCGGCCGCCGTCCCTGGCTTTGTCATCGCTGGCAAGACCGGCACGGCCGAGCGCGTCGATCCCAAGGGAGGATACGAACGGGACCGTTTTGTTGTCTCCTTCGCCGGTTATCTCCCGGCCGATCATCCTGAATTTGTCGGACTCGTTGTGCTCGACGATGCGAAAACGACGCCGGAAGAGAATTTTGGCGGCAAAGTGGCGGGACCGATCTTCTCACGGATTGCGGAGAAGGCGGCCCGCTACCTCGATTTGCAGCCGCACGAAGAAATTCGCAAGGCGTTGCCGGTGGAACGAGTTGCTGTCAGCAATGTGTCGCATCGTTGAGCGCGCGTACGACTGGATGCTGAAAGTAGTACATGCAGCTCAAGAATCTCATCACCACGATTTCCGTCCGCCAGATACAAGGCCCGGTTGACCGCCCAGTGGACAGCATCGCCTACGACTCGCGGCGAGTACAGAAAAACGGACTGTTTATCGCGCTTCGCGGCGAGAAAAGCGACGGTCACGATTTCATCGACCAGGCCATTGAGAAGGGCGCGGTGGCCGTGGTAGCTGAACGGACTGAAAATCATCCGCGCGTCACCGTTGTAGAAGTCGAAAACACGCGCACGGCGATGGCCGATCTTGGCGCAGCCTTTTACGGATTTCCAATCAGGAAATTAAAAATGGCCGGCGTTACCGGCACCAACGGGAAGACGACGACCACCTTCCTGATTAAACATATCTGCGAGAAAGCGGGGATGCGTTGCGGACTGATCGGCACGGTTCGCTACGAAATTGGCGAGCGTGTTCTTCCGGCGATACGGACGACCCCGGAATCGCTCGATGTCCAGGAATTGCTCGCGCAGATGCATGGCGCCGGTTGCAAGGCTGCAGCCATGGAAGTTTCTTCACACGCGCTCGCGCAGGAACGCACCCGCGGTCTCGAGTGGGACGTCGCGGTCTTCACAAACCTGACGCAGGACCACCTCGATTTTCACGGCACAATGGAGAATTACTTCGAGGCCAAGGCGAAGTTGTTTACGCAATTGCCGGAACAGCAAAAGAAACGGAAGGCCGTGGCCGTAATTAATATCGATGATCGTTACGGGGCGCAGCTGGTGGACCGGCTGGAGAAACGGGTTGCCGTGGTCACTTACGGAATGAGTGCGCGGGCCGATTTCCGCGCTTCGAATTACCGCATGGAGTTTGGTGGAACCTCTTACCAGCTCGATGCGCGGGGAAAGATCTATTTTGTGCGTGTTCCGTTGATTGGACGTTTCAACGTCGCGAATTCGCTGGCGGCGCTGGCCTCGGCCAACGCGCTCGGCATTGGCCTGCGCGAAGCTGTTCTGAGCATCGGAAAATCTCCGCAGGTCCCCGGCCGTCTCGAAGCGGTCCCGGCGCGCCGACAGTTTCAGGTTTTTGTCGATTACGCGCACACGCCGGACGCGCTGCTCAATGTTCTCAAGACGCTGCGCGAACTCGAGCCGAGACGGTTGATCGTGGTCTTCGGCTGCGGCGGCGATCGCGACCGGCAAAAGCGCGCGTTGATGGCGGAAGTGGTCGATCAAAACGCCGACCACGCGATTATTACTTCGGATAATCCTCGAAAAGAAAATCCGGAATCAATCATCGCTGAAGTCGAAAAAGGATTTCGCTCAAAACATTACGAGAAGCAGGTGGATCGCGCGGCCGCCATCGGACGCGCGATTGAATTGGCCCAGCCTCGCGATGTCGTGCTCATCGCCGGCAAGGGGCACGAAAATTATCAGGAGTTCGCCGACCACACGATTCCGTTCGACGACATCCAGGTGGCGAAACGCGCGCTTGAGAATCATCCGGTTCAATTTGATGGATAAATTACGGATCTCGCAGATTGCAGGAATGGCGGGGGCGACAATTGCGGCTGGCGACAAGGCGCAGACGGTGGACCGCGTCAGCACGGACTCGCGAACCATTCAGCCAGGCGAACTCTTCGTCGCGTTGGTGGGAGATAACTTTGACGGTCACCGTTTTGTGGAAGCGGTCGTAAAAAGCGGAGCCGCTGGCGCGATCGTATCTCAGGATTGGAACGGCAGTGTGCCGCCATCCTTCGCCCTGCTACGCGTCTCCGATACCTTGAAAGCCTATCAGGATTTGGCGGCCCGCTATCGAAAGTCGCTGCCTCTCAAGGTCCTCGGCATTACCGGAAGCAACGGCAAGACGAGCACGAAAGATTTTACGGCCGCCGTCCTGAGCCGTCGCTTCCGGGTCGCAAAAACCGAAGGCAACTTCAACAATCACGTTGGCTTGCCGCGGACAATGCTGGAAGCGACCAGCGAAGACGAAGTGGCTGTGTGGGAACTGGGTATGAATCACGCCGGCGAGATTCCCGCGCTCGCGAAAATTGCCGCGCCCGATGCGGCTATCATCACAAACGTCGGCATCGCGCATATTGAATTTTTGGGAACGCGCGAGGCCATTGCGCGGGAAAAAGGCGCGCTGGCGACTGCCGTCGGTGCAAAAGGGTGGGTCGTCCTGAACGCGGAAGATCCCTTCACTGAAATGATCGCCGCGGGTACGCAGGCGCGCGTGATCACAGCCGGAACAACCAGGGGATCGGTTTGTGCCGGCGAAATTAGCCAGGACGCAAATGGCTCAGAGTTCACCATTTTGGAAGGAGCGCACCGCTGCCGCGCCAAGCTTCCGGTCCCAGGACTGCACATGGTGCAAAACGCTTTGCTCGCGGTCGCGGCCGGCCGCGCTTTCGGACTCTCGCTCGAAGAATGCGCCGCCGGACTGGCCTCGGCTCCCCTAACGAAAGCGCGCCTTCAGATCCGCGAGATCAACGGAGTGCAGTTTGTTGACGACACCTACAACGCCAACCCTGATTCAATGAAGGCGGCTTTGAGAACGCTGATCGATTTGGAAGCGGACGGCCGACGAATCGCCGTGCTCGGCGAAATGGGCGAACTCGGGGTGGAAGCTGAACGCGGGCACCGCGAAGTCGGCGAAGAAGCCGCCGCCCTCGGGATCGATCGACTGATCACAATTGGGGAGCGTGGCGCCTTGATCGCCGCGGCCGCGCGAAAAGCCGGGCTCGGTTCCACCTCAACGGTGCCGGACACGACCGCCGCGGCCGAGTTGCTGGCGGAAGTCACAGAGCCGGGTGATCTCGTGCTTGTCAAAGGAAGCCGGACGGCGCGCACGGAAAAAGTAATCGAGCAATTTGCCGCCCACGAGCGAACGGGAGGTCTGGCCCGATGATGTACTATCTTCATCGCTTCAGCGATCAGTTCATCGGGTTCAACGTCTTCTTTTACGTAACGTTTCGCGCGGTCGCCGCGACGATCACGGCTTTCGCGATCTCTCTGTTTAGCGGGAAGTACGTCATCGTGAAGCTGATCCGCCTGAAGATCGGCCAGCCGATTCGGGGCGCCGAAGAAGTTCGCCACCTGGCCGAGTTGCATGGCTCGAAGCAGGGAACGCCCACGATGGGCGGCGTGATCATTATTGGTGCCGTCGTCATCTCGAGCCTGCTTTGGGCGCGCTGGGATAATCGCTTCGTCTGGCTGGTTCTCTTTACCATGGTTTACCTCGGCGTGCTCGGGTTCATGGATGACTACCTGAAGGTCACGAAGAAAAAGAGCGATGGAATTTCGGGGCGCGTGAAGCTGGCCTTCCAGATTCTGCTGGCTGCGGGGGTCACACTGGTTTTCCTAACGAGCCCGTTGCTGGAAGTCCAGGCGCGCTCGCTTTACCTGCCGTTCGTCAAGGCCCCGGTCATTCCGAACATGGGCTGGTTTACGCTGATTTTTTTCGCCGTCGTCATCACTGGCTCTTCCAATGCGGTTAACCTGACTGACGGTCTCGATGGTCTGGCCACCGGGTGCACCATCACGGTGGCATTGGCCTATGCCCTCATTTGTTATGCTGCGGGCAACTTTCGGATCGCCGAATACCTGCAGGTTCCATTCTATCCGTTTACCGGTGAACTCGGCGTGATCTGTGGGGCGCTCGTGGGGGCCGGCCTTGGTTTTCTCTGGTTCAATTGCTATCCCGCGCGCGTCTTCATGGGCGATACGGGCTCGTTAGCCATCGGCGGGACCATTGGCGTCATCGCCATCTGCTGTAAACAGGAAGTGCTGCTCGCGATTGTCGGCGGCGTCTTCGTCCTCGAAGCGGTCTCGGTGATTCTCCAAGTGCTCAGCTTCAAGCTGACCGGGCGCCGCATTTTTGCAATGTCACCGTTGCACCATCATTTCGAGCTCGTGGGCTGGAAGGAAAACACCGTCATCGTGCGCTTTTGGATCCTGTCCGTTATCTGCGCCTTGCTCGGATTAGCCACTCTGAAGTTGAGATAACGTGCGTTACCCCAGCAAAAATGTCGCAGTTCTCGGAGCCGGCCTGAGCGGGACGGCGGCGGCGCTTTTGCTCCGAAGCGAAGGCGCTGACGTGACTGTGCTCGATAGCGCCGCCGAGACGGATCTGCTCAAGTCCACCCTGGATAATTTGCGCACGCAAGGCGTCCGCATTGTCGCCGGTCCGGCAAGCGAGAGCGATACGGCCTCCTACGATTTCGTGGTTCTGAGTCCCGGAATCGATCCCGCTTCCGCGCTGGCGCGTAACTTTTCCGAACGAAACATCGAAGTCATCGGCGAGCTCGAGCTGGGCTGGCGCTCGTGCCGACTCCCGGTCATCGCGGTGACCGGCACCAACGGCAAGACCACCACGACGGAGTTGCTTGCGCAGATGTTAAACGCCTGCGGGCAGCGCACCATCGCCTGCGGAAATATCGGTAAACCGCTCTGCGAAATCGTCCTGCGCCAACAGGATTTCGACGTTCTCACGATTGAAGTCAGCTCGTTTCAACTCGAGACCATCCATACGTTTCATCCGGAGATTGCCATCTGGTTGAATTTCGCGCCCGATCATCTCGATCGGTACCGCTCCGTCTGGGAGTACCGGGACGCGAAGCTGCGCATCTTCGAGAACCAAACCGAAAAGGATGTCGCGATTATCAATGCCGTGGAAAAGCTGCGAAACGTTCGCGCGCGCCGTGTCACCTTCAGCGCTTACGCCGACCGCGCCGACTTCCGGTTGGTTGAAGGCGCGATCGTCTTTCAAGATGAAATTGTTTTGCGACTGGCGGACGCCAAGCTGCGCGGCGCGCACAACATTGAAAACATGATGGCGACTCTCGCCGCCGGCCAGGCTCGCGGACTTTCCTTTGCGCAAATGGTCCCGGCGCTTCTCTCCTATGAGCCGCGTCCTCATAGGTGCGAATTCGTCAGGAAAGTTGCCGACGTCGATTACATCAACGATTCCAAGGCAACAAATCTGGATGCGGTGGAGAAGGCGCTCGAGGCGCAAACTCGGCCGGTGGTGTTGATCGCCGGCGGCAAAGACAAAGGCTTCAACTTTGAACCGCTGCGAGCGCTCGTGGCCAAAAAGGTCAAATGCGCCGTGCTCATCGGCGAAATGGCCACCCGAATCGAGCGCGACTGGAACGGCGCGGTCCCGTGCAGGTTTGCCAGTTCGTTAGCCGATGCCGTCGAAAAAGCCCATGCCTGCGCCAGCGGTGGCGACGTCGTGCTTTTTTCTCCCGGTACTTCCTCCTTCGACATGTTCAAAAGCTACGCCGATCGCGGCGACCAATTCCGGACCCTTGTCCAAGCCCTGCCGAAATGAAAATGCAACTTCCGAAATTCCTTACTTCAAAGCCGAAGAAAAAGCTGCGCGCCACAGCTGTGCGAAAGCCACTCAGGATCGCCGCGACGGCGGATTACGACGATTTGGCGGAGCCGAACATGAAGTTGTCGCGCGCCCTGCTTATCGTGCTGCTGCTTCATGTGGTGGCGGTCTCAGGCATCATCGCCTTCAACGCCATCAAGACTCATCAAACAATGGCGTTGCCAGCGGCGCGTCCGCCGGCGGTTTCGACTGATCCGCCGGCGAAAGCCGACGTTGCCATGCACTCCGCAGCGACGGGCAAGGAGGTCACGCACGCCGACAGTGCCAAAGCGACTAAAACTCCCGCCAGGGGCCTGGCTAAAGAAGATCGAAAGCCGGAGCACGCCAAGGCGACGGGCACGGTCGCCGATTCAGGAAAGACCTACGTGGTGGCCAAGGGTGAAAGACCGCTGACCATCGCACGTAAGTTCAAGGTCTCCTACGACGACCTGCTCGCGATCAATCACATCGACGATCCACGAAAATTGCAGATTGGACAGAAGCTTATTATTCCCGCGAAACCGAAGCCAAAGAAAGCCGAGAAACCGGAAGCGCCTAACTAAGTTCGATGCATCGCAAAAGCGCCTACTTCCTCTTCGTCGCTGTGCTGGCCGTTCTGGTCATTGGCATCGTGATGCTTTTCAGCACGAGCGCGTTCGCGCGGGACAGCAAAGGCGACGTCTACTTGTTTGTGAAGCGTCAGGGAATCTGGATCGCGGGCGGCCTGGTTCTCTGCGCGATCGGCGCGTTGATGGATTATCACTTCTGGCAAAAGACCTGGTCGATCTGGTTTGGCCTCGCGGTTGTCATGCTGGCTCTTTGTTTTGTACCGCATATCGGTGCGTATAAAAACGGGGCCTACCGCTGGATCACGCTGGGGCCATTTCAGATGCAACCATCCGAACTGGGACGTCTGGCTGTGGTTTTTTTCCTGGCCTGGTGGTTCTCGCGTTATGAAAAAGCCAGCGGACAATGGCTCTACGGTTTTGTTTATCCGCTGCTGATCATACTTCCGTTGGTCGCCCTGATCACCAGGGAGGTCGATCTGGGAACGACCGCTCTGATCGGTGCGACCGCATACATTGTCATGTTTGTCGCCGGGACGAATCCATTTCTCCTCGGCGGAATTTCCGTGGCCAGTTTCGCCGGCCTTCTCTCAATCGCCATGCTCATGCCGGAACGCATGGCGCGCCTGACCGCCTTTCTTCATCCTGAAAGATTTCCGGAGGGAGCCGGGATGCAACAACTGAGCGCGCTGATCGCTTTTGGGAGTGGCGGAATCGAAGGATTCGGGCTGGGCAACGGCCGTGAGAAGATGTCTTACCTGCCCTACGCGCACACCGACTTCATCTTCCCGATGATCGGTGAGGAACTGGGTTTGCGAGTCACTTTGTTGGTCGTGTTTCTTTTCGTGGTCGTGATCGTCTGCGGAATGATGATTGCCTTGCACGCAAAGGATCGTTTCGGGCTTCTCCTGGCCTGCGGGATCATTTCGCTCATTGGCCTGCAAGCCGCCGTCAATATCGGAATGACCACGTCGCTCCTACCTAACAAAGGCCTTCCGCTTCCGTTCATCAGTTATGGCGGATCCAATCTCATGGCTTGCCTCCTCAGCGTGGGGATTTTACTGAACATTTATCGGCAGGGAATTCTCGAGCCCCTGAACAAAAAGCGCCAATCCCTTCAGGTGCGCATGACTCCGCGGATTTGATCATGAACGCGATCATTGCATGCGGCGGAACTGGTGGTCATCTCTTTCCTGGGTTGGCCGTTGCGGAAAGTCTTCGAGCACGCGGACACGAGGTACTATTGTTTGTCTCGGAAAAAGAGGTCGACGCGCTCGCTCTTTCCGGAAGGTCTTTTCCTTTTGAAAAATTGCCGACGGTCGGACTGCCGTCGCTTTACTCACCGGCCATCTTCGGCTTCCTGAGACGGTTTAACGAAAGCCTGGCGCGTTGCCGTGCAATTTATCGAACGTTTAAGCCGCAGGCGGTCCTGGGAATGGGAGGATTTACTTCGACCGCACCGATTCTTGCCGGACGGATGCGCGGAATTTCGACGTTCATCCATGAATCGAACGCTATTCCGGGGAAGGCCAACCGTCTGACGGCGCGAATGGTGCGCGCGGTTTTGTTAGGCTTCAAGGAATGCGCGCCTTTCTTTCCGCGTTCGCGCACGGAGGTGACCGGCACTCCCATACGAACCGAGCTGCGTCGTCTCGATCGCGCAGAAGCGCGCGCCAAGCTCGGTCTCGCTCCGAATACGCTGACGCTTTTGGTGATGGGCGGGAGCCAGGGCGCGAGCGGCATCAATCAAGCCGTCATGCGGGCGTTGTCCGCCCTGCAAGGCCTCGAACTGCAGGTCATTCACCTCTCCGGGACTCGTGATGAGCGGGTGGTGGCGGACAACTATCAGCGTGATAAGATCCGCGCCTTTGTCGCACCTTTCCATCATCGAATGGAAGAGGCTTACAGCGCAGCTGATTTTGCAGTGGCGCGATCCGGCGCGGCCAGTCTCGCGGAACTCTCTTTCTACGGCTTGCCATCGATCCTGATTCCTTTCCCCTACGCGGCCGACGATCACCAGACTCGTAACGCCGAAATATTCGCCCGGGCGGGTGCCGCAATTTTGATGAAGGAGAGCGAACTGGCCGGTGATCGGCTGACGCGCGCAATTTACGACCTCGGCAGTAATCGCGAAGCTCTGGCGGCGATGTCGGAAAAATGCGCTGCGCTTGCGCCCCGGGATGCCGCCGCTCTTGTGGCTACAACCATGGAGAAGTACACCAATGTCGCCTGAATTGGATCTCGCTACTTTTCTGACCCGGGAACGTCACCGGGTTCATCTCATCGGCGTTGCCGGCAGTGGGATGAGTGGCATCGCGGCCCTTCTTCTTGAGCTCGGACATCAGGTCTCCGGTTCCGACAAGGCGACCACGCAGGAGACCGGCCGGCTTCAACGGCTCGGCCTCGAATTTCATCCCGGACATCACGCTGAAGAAGCCGAGAACGCCGAGCTGATTGTTTATTCCTCAGCCATCAAAGAGGAGAATCCCGTGCTCGCAACTGCGCGAAAACTCAACAAACCTTGCGCGCGTCGCGCGGAGGCGCTGGCCGCGATTATGCGTGGGAAGCGCGGAATCGTGATTGCGGGAATGCATGGCAAGACTACGACCTCTGCCATGACGGCCCATGTCTTGCGCGAGAGCGGATTGCACCCCTCACATTACGTCGGCGCGGAAATCCCTATTCTTGGAACGAATGCCCATTGGGATCCTCGCGGCGAATACTTCGTCGCCGAAGGCGATGAGAGTGACGGGACGCTCGAATTTTTCCATCCTGAGCACTCGCTCATTCTCAATATCGAAGAGGAGCACCTCGACTTTTACAAGGATCTCGCAGCGATCGAGCGAACCTTCGCCAAGCTTATCTCGCAAACATCGGGCACGGTTTTTTACAGCGCCGACGATGTTAATGCGACGCACTCCTGCGCCTCGTGCGCCCGAGCCGTCTCCTACGGCTTCTCCGACAAGGCCGATTACCGCGGCAGCGCCGTCGAACTCCGAAATTTCGCCTCGGTCTTTTGCGTGCATCGGAGAGGGAAGCAACTCGGCGAGGCGGTGCTCAATGTTCCCGGCCGCCACAACGTCCACAATGCGCTCGGTGTGATCGCCATTGCCTCGGAGCTCGGCGTTCCTTTTGAAAGAATTTCCGCTTCGCTCCGTAAATTTGAACACGCCCGACGACGATTCGAAATCAAATATGCCAGCGAGAGATATTTGTTGGTAGATGACTACGCGCATCATCCGACAGAGATCCGCGCCACCCTGAAGACGGCTCGATCGGCGGGACGCAAGCGAGTCCTGACCATGTTTCAACCGCATCGATATTCGCGCACCCAGGCTCTGCGGCGCGAGTTCGGCGCCGCTTTCGACGACGCCGACCGTGTTGTCATCACCGATGTTTATCCTGCCAGCGAAAAACCAATACCGGGCGTGAGCGGCCAGACGATTGTGGACGAGATCGTCGCGCACGGACATGGCGGCGTTTCCTATCAGCCGCGACGTCAGATGCTTCACTGCGATGTCGGCAACATTATCGATGAAGGCGACTTGGTCGTTAGTCTGGGGGCCGGCAATATCCACGAGGAACTGGCAATTCTAGCGGCCGACCTGGTGATCTTTGAAAAGCTGCAGGCAGCGGTCGGAACCGATGGGAAGGCTCGATTGTACGAACCGCTGGCGCGGCATACGACCTTGCGCGTTGGTGGTCCGGCGAGATTTTGGGTGGAACCAAATACCGAACGCGCGTTTGCCGAGGTGATTCGGCTCTGCCGTCGCGAGAATTTGTCGCTCTTCGTCATGGGTCGCGGCTCGAACCTTCTTGTGCGTGATGGCGGAATCCGCGGTGTGGTTGTTCACCCGAGCGGCGGAGAATTCGACCGGATCGAAGTGAACGGGAACGAAATCACGGCCGGAGCAGGTGCGAAGTTAAAGGAAGTCGCCTACGCCGGCAAAGCAGCCGGGCTCGGTGGTTTCGAATGGATGGAAGGAATCCCGGGCGCGGTCGGCGGAAGTCTTCGCATGAATGCCGGCGCCATGGGCGGGCAGACGTTTGATCATGTTGTCAGCGTCCGGTTTTTGGACGGCCAGGGGAATGCGCACACCAAGACGCGTTCGGAGGTCGAAGCTTTTTACAGGCACGTTCCGTTGTTCGAAACGAACTACGTGGTTTCGGCGGTGTTTTCGGGAGCTCCCGCGGCGCTTGAGACAATTGAGAAGAAGCTCGAGGAGTCGCAGGAGAAACGGCGCTCGTCACAACCCGCAGCCAGAAGCGCGGGCTGCATTTTCAAAAATCCGCGCAGTATTCCCGCTGGAAAGCTGGTCGAAGAACTCGGATTGAAGAACACGCGTGTGGGAAATGCGCGCGTGTCGGAAGTGCACGGTAATTTTTTCGTGAACGACGGGGGCGCGAGCGCGTCTGAGATGCTGGAATTAATCGACAAGGTAAAGGCGGCAGCGCGAACGGAGCGCGGCATCGAGCTGGAAACAGAAGTTCAAATCGTGGGGGAGAACGCGTAATGGGGTTACCGAAGAGAGTTGCCGTTCTGATGGGAGGGCCCGGCTCGGAACGTGAAGTTTCGCTCGCCACCGGCAAAGGCGTTTCGAAGGCGCTTCGGTCGCTCGGACTCGAAGTGAGTGACGTTGACGTGCGAAACGAAAACTTCGAATTACCCGAGGGCACCGACCTCGCCTTTATCGCCATTCACGGAACTTTCGGCGAGGACGGCCAGGTGCAGCGGATCCTTGAGAAGCGCGGTGTTCCTTACACCGGCGAGGGCGCTGCCGAGAGTGAGATGGCCTTCAACAAGATCTCCACGAAAGAGCGTTTCCAGCAGCACAAGGTTCCAACACCGGAGTGGGAAGTGATTGGGCAAGGCGCGCGTCCCACGATGAGCCTGCCTTTTGTCGTAAAAGCCCCTCGGCAGGGTTCGACCGTGGGTGTCTATATAATAAAGAGTGCGGACAAGGTCGATTCGGCATTGAAGGATGCGGCTTCATACGACCGCGAGTTTTTGGTGGAAAAATTTGTCCCGGGCCGTGAACTGACCGTCGGCGTGCTCGGCACGCAGGCCCTGCCGATTATCGAAATCATCCCAAAAGGGGGTTTCTACGATTTCACGAACAAATATCCGTTCCTGAATCCTCAGGCCGGCGGAAGCGCCGAACACATTTGCCCGGCGAAGCTCAACCAAAGCATCACCAGGGAAATTCAGGAAATCGCGCTGGCCGCGACGCGGTCCCTTGGGTTGCAGGTCTACTCCCGCGTGGATGTTCTTTTGCCGGCAGATAACAAGCCAACGGTTTTGGAGATCAACACCATTCCCGGCATGACCGAGGCGAGTTTGCTGCCCGAGGCGGCCGCCGCCGCCGGTATTTCCTACGTGGAGTTGTGCCGCCGCATCATCGAATTATCGGCCGCGCGGAAAGGGCGGACGGCAGCATGAGAACGAAACGAAGCGCCTCGCGTCCGCGAAACCAGCGGGCATCAAATGTCCGCCAACGTCGCCAGCAGCATCTGCTGGATGTGAAAGTGCGCTCACGAAGCGCCTCCCAATACCGCAATCGCAAAATCATTGTGGTGTTGTCGAAACTGAGCCTCGTCATCGCCATCCTGATCGGCCTCTACTTCGGCGGCCGGCGCCTGGCCGATCGCTTCTTTTTCGAGAATCCCGATTACCGGGTGAGCATGATCGATATCCAGACGGACGGCACGCTGTCGCGCGATCAGGTGCTGCGCAGCGCAGGCATCCACGAAGGGGAGAATATTTTCCGGATCAATTTGTCGGATGTGCACGACCGGCTCCAGCAGTTACCGCAGGTCGACGAAGTTCAACTGGTGCGGCGATTGCCGGCAGAAATCGATATCAAACTGGTCGAGCGCAAGCCGATCGCTTGGATCACGAGCGAGAAAGAGATGGCCGATCCGTTTTCGGCTGACGGCGCATTCCTGGTGGATGCACGCGGCGTTTTGATGAAGGAAAAGAAATTGTTGCCCGAACATCTGGGCCTGCCGCTGATCTCCGGGTGCACGGTCGAGTCGCTCGAAGCCGGGAAAATCGTCAGCTCCTACGAGGCGCGCGCGGCTCTTGAGCTTTTGCGCATGAGCACAAGGAGCTTCATGCAAACGCGCTTCCAGATTCGCGAAATCGATTTGTCGAAAGGCTACTGTCTTTCGGTAACGGACAAGAATCACATCCGGGTGGCCTTCGATTTCGAAAACCTCGAGCAACAGGTTCAGCGGCTCGAACAACTGGTGGCTTACGCGGAGGATTCCAGGCAGGAGCTGGCTACGGTCAATCTGCTGGTCCAGCGGAATATCCCGGTGACGTTCGGCAAGACTCCCGCAGACGTCATTAACGACACCATCAGGCCTAACGAGCAACCGAAGTTCGGAACCTTTTCCGCGCCCTCGCCGTTAACATCAATTTCTCCGAAACCGAAGAAGGCTCTTCCGGTCACCAAACCTCATCCTAAAGCGACTTCTCCTTCCGCCGAAATCCGGCGGGCGGTTCCAGTCAATCAACCAAAGAAGAATTAGAAATGGCTAGCAACGATTTAATGGTCGGTCTCGAAATAGGGACATCGAAAATTTGCGTGGTTGTCGGCGAGAGCCGGCCCGACGGCACGATAAAGATCCTGGGCGTCGGTCAGGCGCCTTCACGCGGCGTGCGCAAAGGCGAGATCGTGGATTTCGAGACGGCCATGAAATGCGTTCATGAAGCCGTGGTGGACGCCGAACAAAAGAGCGATGTCATGATTCGGAGCGTCTATGTGGCGGTGGCCGGCGCCCACATTCAAAGCTTCAACAACCGCGGGTGCGTCATTCTTCCGGAGGACAAGGACGAAATCGACGAGCAGGACATCGAAGATGTGAAAATCAACGCCCGGGAGGTCAGCATTCCGGCCCAGAACGCCTTCCTGCATTCGATCATTCAGCATTACCACGTGGATGGACAGGACGGCGTCCTCAATCCGGTTGGAATGCTCGGCGAAAAACTGGAGGCTGATTTTCACATTATCCACGGCGTCCGCACCAGGATTCAAAACACGATCCGATGCGTGAAGGAACTGCCCCTCGATGTTGAAGACGTGGTCTTCGGCGCGCTCGCTTCGGCTCAGGTTGTTTTGACGCAGCATCAGAAAAACCTTGGGGCCCTGGTGGTCGATATCGGCGGAGGAACGACCGATTACATTCTCTATGTCGATGGAGCGGTGAAACAGAGCGGCGTTCTGGCGGTCGGCGGCGATCACATCACCAACGATATCTCGATGGGGCTGCGCATTCCGATGATGCGCGCCGAGAAACTCAAGGTCGAGGAGGGGAGCGTGACGCTCGGCAATTCGCTCCCAGGCGAAACGATCCTGCTAAAGGATGATTCGGGGTTTGCCGGGAAAGAAGTCGAGCGCGAAACGCTGAATACAATCATTCATTTGCGATTGCGCGAAAGCTTCGAGCTCCTGAAGAAACAACTGCGCGAAGAATCGTTTCTCGATTTCACCGGTGCCGGAATGTTTATCACTGGCGGATGCAGCCAACTGAGCGGGATCGACCATCTGGCTGAGGAAATCTTCGAGATGCCGGCGCACGTGGCGCACGCCCAGACCATGTCCGGCCTGACCTCAGCTTTTGAAAATCCGCAGTTCAGCACTGCGATTGGCCTGATCAAATATGCGCAAGCTGTGCAAGCGGACCGGCCCCGCCGCCGGTTTGGAATTTTTGGAAAGTTCTTCAGCGGAATGCGGTAATCCCAAACTCAACATTATGATTCAACTCAGTCACAATTACAGTTTGCCCGAACGCGAGCAGGAAAGTATCCCGATTAAAGTTGTCGGTGTGGGAGGCGCCGGCTCGAACGCGCTCGATCGCATCGTGCTTGATGGGATGGAGAAGGCCGACATGATCGCGATCAATACCGATGTGCAATCGCTGGCCGCGTCGGTGGCTGCGCATAAGGTCCAGCTCGGAAGAACGAGCACACGCGGTCTGGGGACGGGCGGCGATCCGGACCTGGGTTATCAGGCCGCGATGGAATCGGCCGATGAAATCCGCCGGGCCCTGGTGGATGCGCGCATGATTTTCATTTGTGCCGGTCTCGGCGGCGGCACTGGTTCGGGAGCTGCCCCGGTGGTCGCGCAATTGGCGCGCGAAACCGGGTCGTTAGTCATCGTTTTTGCGACATTACCTTTTTCGTTTGAAGGAAAACGCCGTGCCGAGCAGGCACAGGAAGCTCTTGCCCGCCTGGGGGAAGTTGCGAACGCCGTCATTTGTTTCGAGAACGATCGCATGGGCGACATGGTTGCGCCGAAAGCAGGCATTCATCAGGCTTTCGCTTTTGCTGATGTCATGATCAGCCAGAGCGTGCGCTCGATTGTGAACCTGATTCAGCGGCCCGGCCTGATCCGAATCGGTTTTGACGATCTGCTTTCCGCCCTTCGAAGCCAGAACGGCCGCTGTCTTTTCGGGTTTGGTGAAAGCGACTCCGACAACCGTGCGCACGACGCCCTGACGCAGGCATTGAAGAATCCGTTGATGGATAAAGGGCGGATGTTGGCCGATGCGGCCAATGTCCTTGTGCAGGTTGCGGGTGGACCGGGAATGACTTTGTCAGAAGTCGAAATCCTGATGAAGGAACTTGGACGTCACGTACGCGACAATACCCAGATCCTTTTCGGAACGGCGGTCGATGGTCGTATGGGTAACCGGCTCAGCGTCACGATTCTTAGCTCGATCGCGGGTGAAAGCGCGGTGGAACAGGTGTCCGACGAAACCTACGCGGCTCCGGTTCCCGCACCGGCGCCTTTCATGCCGTCGAGCCCGCCGATTTGGGAACAGCAGCCAGAGCCGGTAGAAGCGGTCGAGCCAGCTGCGTCCTTGGAAACGGAAAATGTCATTGAGTCCCTTGAAGCTGAGGCTCCGCCCGCGCCCGAAGAATTAATTCCGCTGCAGGCCCCTGTTTCGATCGAAGCCCCGATCAAGGCAACCCCGGAACCCAAGAAGACGGCGCCCGGTCCGCGAGTCATGATGCCGAAGAAGAAACCGATGCTCATCAAGGAGCCGGTGAATCCGGTGAAGCCCGAGAAATTCGTTCACGCGAAGCAAGAGGTCATGCAGTTCGAGCCGGTCACGCGCGGGCGCTTTGAAAAGAGCGAGCCGACAATTGTGGAAGGTCAGGACCTGGATGTGCCCACATTTCTGCGCAAGAACGTGCGCGTGAAATAGACCGCAGTTCTTCGATCTTCTGTAGGGGAAGCTGTTAGCTTCCCGCTCTGCTGGCCACGAATTCCGGGTAGCGCACTCGTCTCGAGTGCTGGTGGTCGCGTCTCGCGATCACGCACTTGGGTTTCTGGTGGATTGGGGAGCGCGGGCTGCCAGCCCGCAGGTCTCAGCAGCTTGCTGAGAACACGCGATCCCGGAATGCGTAGGCAAAGATGTTGTCGGCAGGCTGCCGACAACTGCGGGCTGGCAGCCCGCGCTCCCCCGGAGACAGCCGCTGCCTGGCGCCTCATCTTCTCGCGACTACAAACCACCCATCGCCATCGACCCCTTCCAAAAGAAAAAGCCCGGCGCTTTCCCGCGCCGGGCTTTTCCAAATTCAGTGCTGAAAACCCGTTACTTAATGTGACCCGAGACGAGCTTCGTCATCTCGAACATGCTCACCTGGCTCTTGCCATTGAAGACAGGCTTGAGAGCGTCGTCCGCATTAATTTGCGTGCGTTTTTTCTTATCCTGTAATCCGTTCTTTTTGATGTAGTCCCAAAGTTTCTTGGTCAGCTCAGAGCGAGGAAGTGGCTTTGAACCTACGACGGCGGAAAGTTTGTCATCGGGCTGCACCGGTCTCATGAAGGCGGCGTTAGGTTTGCGTTTGGAAGGGGTCTTGGTGGTTTTCGGCATAGACGCTGATTAATGCTTCCCTCGGGGCAGGGCAATACTAAATTTCACCTAGGAAAAACTTTTTTAACTCCTTTTTTGGACAGCCACGGCGGCCAGATCGTCCGGCAGGCGGGTCCGGGCGTCCGCCGGAAGGATTCGGCGAAGAATGCTGCCGAGCACCCCTTCGGCCATTGATGCCGACCCATCAACGATCTCCGCGAGTAACTCCGGAGTCAGCCGATGTCGGGTATCGTCGGCGCCGCCGAACAGCCCGTCTGTGTAAAGAACGAAGGAGTCGCCCTCCTGAAGCTGAATGGTCGTCTCATCGAACTGTGGCTGATCGACCAGGCCTAACGGCGGCGCGCTCGACGCGATCAGTTCGGTCGTTCCGCCGTGCCGGGCGATGAGCAACGGCGGATGCCCGGCACCAGTTACAGTGGCACGACCAGTTTCCAACTCGAGCATGACGCACATGGCCGTCATGAAGGATCGTGCGCCGAAGATGGCCTGAAACTCGTTATTCACCGCAGCCATGATCGCGCCTGGCGAATCGTTTTCGGTTATGCCGTGATGGAAGAGCAGCTTGGTCAAAGTCGTCAAAAGAGCCGCGGACGCCCCATGGCCGGTGGCATCGGCGATCCAGAAAAACATCTGATCAGATCGCGGGCGCAGCCAGCCATAGATATCGCCCCCGACCTCGATGACCGGCCGGAAACAGGCCGCGATATCCCATCCCGGAATATTCGGCGGTTTTTGTGGAATCAGAGACTGCTGCGTAAGGCGCGCCGCCGCCAGGTCCTGCTCAAGATTCTTGCGCCATTCTTCCAGTTTCTCGTTCTGGTCCTGTAGCTGTCGTCTGAGCGAACGCAGCCGCAGCTGGGTCTCTATGCGCGCGCGCAGAACCGCAAGATTGATCGGCTTAATAACGAAATCGTCGGCCCCGGCTTCGAGGCAGCCAACCTCGCTTTCTTCCCCGCCGTGGCCCGTGAGCATGATGGTCGGGATCTGCGCAATCTCCGGATTTGTGTCGGCGCGCAGGCGCCTTAAAAGTTCGGCGCCATTCAATCCGGGAAGTTCGAAATCAAGCAACAGCAACGTCGGTTGATCCGTCTGCAACTGCGACCACGCGTCCTCTCCGCTCTCGGATTCTTTGCAAAGGTAGCCGAGTTCCGATAACGAACGCACCAGCATTCGCCGGCTGAGCGCATCGTCATCGACCACCAGGACCGTGTCACCCGTAGATTGCGCCATTCTTAACCTCAAATTCGAACGCCGATTGATAATTCACCGTATGAATCTGACAAGCTCCCTCCTTCGAGGGAACGGCCGGTGTGAGAGACGTTTGCTGCGAAAACGGTCCCTCTGCCCCTGTTTGGCGCTTTCGCCTTGGCAATGAATGAGAACATCGGTAATCTCGTCCTACTGGCCTTATGAAATTCTCGCTGTCTGCTTTGATGGTTTGCGCGTGGATCCTCGCCTCGTGCGACGTGGATGAACCACCTCCGTCGCACACGCGCCGGACTGCGGCAACAACAGGCCAGCCGCCTCAGGGACAATATCCCCCTCAGCAACAGCCGTTTAATCCGAACGGGCCCGCACAACCGGACACGGCCAGCGCGCCCGACAATGCTGCTCCTTCACAACCGGCTGCTCCCACCAAGGTTGCCAAAGGTGATTACCCTTACGGCATTCCGGTGCCAAATAAGCCGCATCTTGTCGAGAGTCCATACTCGCCCGGCAAGTATGTCGATGTAGAAGGTTTTGCTCCCGGCACGGAAGTAAAAGATCCCTACACCCAGAAAATCTTTCTGGTTCCGTAACGGAATTTTCTCGGTCGGCCGATCTTTTCGCGGCGGCCTACGACTGTCGCTCAATTGAAAAGGTAATCGGGAGCCACCGCCTGCCTTGTCATCCCGAGCCCGCGAAGACGACGTCTGAGCGCCAATAAAATCACGCGAACGTCGAGTCCAATGTTGGTACCCGTGACGCAACCATCCTGATCGCGCAGCATCATTCCCACTCACCGCCGTTCACATTTCGTTCCGCGCATCGGTTGCGGCCATTCCTGGCCGCCCACGGGCCCATGGAGTCCAATTTTGCCTCCCGGATCGACGAAAGCTGGACAAGCGCACGCGATATTGGATGCTGATTGGCGCATGCCTTAAGACGGCTGCCGCGCCCGCCTGAGCGTATTCAATCCGGCATGTTACGTATGGAATTGCGCATCAAGCGAGCACCACGCATCGACGCGGAAATCACCGTTCCGGGTGATAAAAGCATTTCACATCGCGCAGCCATCATCGCGGCGTTATCGAACGGAGTTTGTCATCTCCACGGTTTTCTTCCGAGCGACGACTGTATGCACACAGTCAACGCGCTACGCGCGCTCGGAATCGAGATTGAACAACCCGAACCCACCGAACTGATTGTTCACGGCAAAAAGCGCGTGCTCTCTCCCCCTTCGAGCGAGATCGACTGCGGAAACTCCGGCACTGCCATGCGTCTTCTCGCCGGTCTGCTCGCCGGGCAAACCTTCGAAAGCAGGCTCGTGGGGGACGCGTCACTCTCGCGGCGTCCGATGGATCGAATCATCACGCCGCTTCGTAAGATGGGCGCGAACATTGTTGCCGAAGGACCGGAGCACACTCCGCCGCTTCGGATTCAGGGCGGTTCGCTCAAGGGAATCCATTACAGCTCGCCCATTGCCAGCGCCCAGGTAAAGGGCTCGCTCCTGCTCGCCGGTCTTTTCGCAAAAGGCAAAACAACCGTGGATGAGCCCTCCACCAGCCGCAATCACACCGAGCTGATCTTTAACTATTTTCTTCTCCGCACCGCTCGCGGGAAAAACGGAGCCATCAGCGTTTTTGGCGATCAAATGCCGGAATCGCGCGATTTCACCATCCCGGGCGATCTTTCGTCAGCCGCGTTTTGGCTAACGGCGGCCGCGGCACAGCCCGGCGGGCACCTTCTGGTTCGAAACATTGGTTTGAACGACACGCGCACGGCTATTCTTGGCGTCCTTGTGCGAATGGGCGCACAGGTGCGGGAAGCGATTGAAGATGTGGACCAGGTCGAACCGCGCGGAATTGTTGAAGTGACCGGCGCGCCTTTGAAGGGAACGGTCATCCAGGGAAAAGAGATTCCGCAGTTGATCGACGAACTTCCCATTCTGGCCGTCGCCGGGGCGCTCGCCAGCGGCACAACCATCATTCGGCACGCCGCCGAATTGCGAGTGAAGGAAACTGATCGTATCGCCGCGATCGCGCACAATCTGCGAATCATGGGCGCGCAAGTCGTGGAGATGAACGATGGCCTTGAAATTCATGGGCCGGCACCGCTTCGGGGCGCCCGCGTGGCCAGTTTCGGCGACCATCGGATCGCCATGGCTTTTGCGGTCGCGGGTTTGTTCGCGGAAGGCGAAACCATCGTTCAGGATGCCGACTGTATCCGCGAGTCCTATCCGAGTTTCGAGTCGGCTCTCGAGGAATTCGTGAGCCCGAAGCGGGGCCGCTCGACCACGCCGGTGATCGGTTCCTTTTCCGCGGTTCGGCTGGACGAAGAATAATGGACAAGGACGGCCGATCGGCGAACTGCAGGTCATGTCGCGGCTAACGAACCCAGGGCTTGGATGACCTCCGCGTTTCATCGCGTTATCGCAATCGATGGTCCCGCGGCCTCTGGGAAAAGCAGTGTGGCGCGCGAGCTCGCCCGACGGCTGGGCTACGTTTATGTCAATTCCGGCGCCATGTATCGCGCGGTGACATGGGATGTTCTCGAGCACGGGCTCGATCCTAACGATAGCGAAGCGATCATTCGCCTTGTGCAGTCGGCCCCGATTCGATGCGAATTAATCAATAATCGATCGCGCGTATTCATCGGCGACGTCGATCCCGGGCCACATCTGCGCGACGACCGCGTGAACCAGAACGTTTCCCAGGTAAGCACGGTTCCACAGGTTCGCGTCATTCTGGTGGAAAAGTTGAGAAACTACGCGCGTGATCATGATCTCGTTGTCGAAGGGCGCGACATCGGCTCGGTCGTTTTTCCGGATTCGCCTTACAAGTTTTACATCGATGCCTCACCGGAAGTCCGTTCCCGGCGGCGCGCCGCTGAAGGGCAGCGCGACGAAATCGCGGCGCGCGACCGCGCGGATTCTGCGAGGCGCTCATCCCCTTTGATCATCGCCGAAGATGCCCTCGTGATCGACAGCTCGAACCTGACAATTGACGGTGTCGTGGGCGAGATCATCGGCCGGCTCAAGATGGGCGGGCTCGACGGCCTGGCCTAACGACTCCCTGCTCACTTGAATCCCTGGTACTGGTTCGGCTATCACGCGTCTCGTCTGCTGGCGCAGATTTTTTTCCGGTTCCGCATCCTTCACCGTGAGAGGATGATCCAATCCGGCCCGCTCTTGTTGGCGATGAATCACCAGAGCTACCTGGATCCTCCGCTGGCCGGAAATGCCTGCGACCGGCCGATCTATTTTTTGGCGCGCCGCACCCTCCTCAATGTGCCGCTTCTCGGACCGATTCTTCCGAAGCTCAATGTCATCCCGGTCGATCAGGAGGGCATCGATCGCCGGGCATTAAAAAAACTGATCGAGGTCGTCAGGGCCGGCAACGGCGCGCTCGTTTTTCCCGAAGGATCGCGCACCCTGGATGGAAACTTGCAGGCGGGACAACCCGGCATCGGTTTGATTATCGCGAAAACGCGCGCGCCAGTTGTCCCGTTGCGGATCTTTGGAGCGTTCGAAGCCTTGCCCCGCGCTGGGGGAAAGATTCGCTTCACGCGCGTGACCGTTGTCGTCGGTCATCCGATTTTTTTTACGGATGCGGATTTTGAGGGCGGCGGCAAGGAATCCTACGGGCGGTTGAGTCAGCGCGTGATGGATGCGATCGCAGCCATCCAACTCGAGTAGCTAGCGGGCGAGGACCGCCCTAACGATGTCGGCTGTTGGCCAGGCCGGCTCGGGTTTGTCTCTCCAAGGCGAGTCATCGACAGAAATCGAACCTCCCTTGGCGCCCGGCGTAGGGCAGAGGTGAGGGAGTTGCGAAACTGATAGCTAGTGTTAGCCAGGGTGTCTCTTCGTCCGTAAGCTGAAAGAGACATGCCTGACCCGAACGCAACCGACAACCCCGCGTCGGACAAAGCCTCCAAAGCCGCACTGATGATGATCATCGTCGTCCTGGCAGTCATGTCACTTGTGGCGCTTCATCTGAATTGGATCCACTGGCGGCGCGACAAGATCGAACAGGTTATCGTGACGCCGATTGCAACGCCGGCGCCTGGTCCATGACATTTCGTAAGGCCACGGATGACAATTTGTTCGAATAACCCTCGGTCAGCTCTGTCTAAACACCCTATGAAGCCCATCCTTATCGTTACCCTGGCCGCCGCGCTTTTCGCTTTTGGCTGTCAAAAGCAGGATTCCGAAGCCGAACGAAAAGCCGAAATCGAACGTCAAGTTCAGGAGCGGCTTGCGGCTGAGCGTCAGACCCAGGCTCAACCTCAGCAGCCGCTGAGTCAGGGCCAGGTGGATGTGGAAACCGCGCAGGCTCCAGCCGCGACGCCAGCTGAAAGAGTGACCGAACGCGAACGCCCGGAACGCAATTCAGCTAACTTCGATGAAGACCGCATGCGCGATGAACCGAACGGCCGTTCCGGATCAAGCTACTCCACATTTTACACCCGGCTCGAATCAGACGGCGATTGGATTGAAACATCCAACTATGGGTACGTCTGGCAGCCTCGCGTCGCCCAACAATCTCGCGGGTGGAGGCCTTACACGAATGGGCGTTGGGTTTACACCGATGCCGGGTGGACCTGGATCTCTGAAGAGCCTTTTGGTTGGGCGACCTATCATTACGGGCGCTGGACCCGTTTGCGCAATGTCGGCTGGATCTGGGTGCCCGGGAGCGAATGGGCCCCGGCGTGGGTTTCCTGGCGCACGAGTAACGATTACGTAGGCTGGGCGCCTCTTCCTCCCGAAGCGCGTTTCGAGCGCGGCAGCGGGATTCATAACTGGGCTGACAGTTACTACGATATCGGGCCTGACCAATATTCCTTCGTCCAGACCTCCAATCTCGGAGACGAACGACTTGAGCGCGCCATTGTTCCGACCGAGCGCAACGTCACCATCGTTAACCAAACAGTCAACGTGACCAACATCACATATACGAACACCTCCATTGTCAATAATGGGCCTAACTACGACGAAGTCCGGACGCGTTCGCAACGGCCCATCGAGCGGCTCCGGCTGGAACGTCAGGTTTCAGTGAACGTAAATGGCGATCTCCATCCCGTTGTTAGGGGCGAGGTTGTGCAGATGGCGGCGCCGGTATTTGCTCGGGCGCAATCTGTTGAGCGGCCGCGCACGGTCAGGGAAAATATTTCTCAGGCAGTCACCGAACATGGCTGGGACGGAATTGCCGATCATCAGGCCGCCGAAAAAGCCAGGGAGAAGATTCGCAGCGAAGCCACTCCTCCGGCAAATGGGCCATCGCGCACGTTCGTTAGGCCAAACAATGCGGCTGGCTCCGGGCGTCTGGCTGCGCCGGCGGCTTCGCCCTCGGCTTCCGCCGCTGGCACTCCTATCCCCACGCCTGGCGCTGTAGCGTCACCGCAGCCCTCGGTCGCGCGAGTTCGTCCCACTTCGCCCGCCATCACCCCAACCCCAATGATGACTCCACATTCCACTCCAACTCCCGAATCGAGCCCGTCGGTTTCTGCGACGCCGGTTTCCCGACCTTCGCCGGAGACGACGCCTTCACCGTTGCGCCGCCCGAATCGGATGATGAGTCCAGGGAACGCGCCAAGGCCGTTGCCCTCGCTCGCGCCAGGTGTCCGGCGAGTTGCGCCACTCGGCTCAGCTCCTCGCTCTGTCATGTCGCCCACGGCGACCCCAGCAAATTCACCAACTTCGCCTGAGACCGCCACTACGCCGCCGACAACAGGCGATGCGAACCGTCCCGGCCAACGCAGACGGGAGCTAAATGCCCAGCGTCAACTTCAGCGACCCTCCCCGACGGATGCCGCCGTCACTCCGACGGCCGCGGGCGGATCACCCGCCAGACAGGATGCTCCCGTTTCGAGTCGCGATCGTGCGACGCCGCCAGAATCAGGCGGTTCGTCGAAAGTTCAGGAGTCCGAACAGGAACGAACCGAGCGTCAGAATCTCCGCGCGCGCCAGCAGAAAGACCGTCATAGCCCGAGTCCTTCACCTTCGGCTACTCCATAATAGGGATACGGCGCATCTAAACCTTAAACCCGCCGTTGGCCGCGAGCTCGCGGGCATATGCCAGCGTATCGATTCCGTCCACCGTCTTGTCCTTCCGGATCGCTTTGATTCGCGGAAATCGCAGCGCCAGTCCACTGGCATGCCTGCCTGATGGCTGAATCGAATCGAAGGCGATTTCGAGTACAATGTCCGGCTTTACCTCCCGATACCGCCCGCGCTCCACGACCGTGTTGGCCTTGAAATGCTCGGTCAATTCAGAGATCTCCACGTCCGTGAGGCCACTGTAAGCTTTGCCGATCGGAAGCAGTTCTCCCGAGTCCTCATCATGTACGGCAAAGGTGTAATCGCTTAACACGTGGTTTCGTTTCCCGTGACCCAGCTCCGCCGCGACCACCACCACGTCGAGCGTGGCGAGCTCCTTCTTCAATTTGAACCAGTAGAGTCCGCGCCGACCGGGCGAATAGAGGCTCTCGGGATCTTTCACCATCAGGCCTTCGTTTGATCGCGCCCGCGCCTGCTCGAAAATCTGGTCGATCTCAGCGGCTGATTTGGCCGGAAATATTTCCGCATTCTGAAATTGCGCGGGCAAACTGACCTCCCGCATCCGCGCCCGCCGTTTTCGCAAAGGCGTTCGCAAAAGCGACTGGCCGTTCAGCCAGAGAATATCGAAAGCGACGAAAACAACCGGAACATCCGATGAAGTCGAAGCAAAAAGATCCGGTCCTTCGTTTTTTCGGCCTAACCGTTTTTGGAGATCGAAAAACGTCAGTCTTCGACCCTCTTCGTAGGCAATGATCTCGCCGTCCAGGATCACTTCGTCAGACAACCCGCGGGCTCGATCGACAATGTCTCCGAATTGATCGGTGATTTTCCGGAGGTCGCGCGAAAAAATCTCCACGCGATCGCGCGTCCGATGGAGTTGCGCGCGAATGCCATCAAATTTGTCCTCCACGTAAAGCACCGTTTCCCCAGGGACAGAGTGCTCTGGCGAACCTGCTTCGTGCATTTCCAGAAAGCGCTCCCAGATGGCTTCGGCGGTCGGTTCCGGGCTCGCCAGCATCGATTTTATCGGCCGAAAAACCGACAGCTCAGCGCCGGCTAGCGTTCCGCTGGCGGCACGCGTGGCCGTCGCCCCGATGTCGCCCAGCAGCATGTTTGCCTCCTTGACCTCATCCAGAGGCGCCTCAAACGCGCGCGCGATGGCTTCTTCGACCAACCCCTCCTTGAGCCCGATTCGCAGATCGCTTGTTAGGATTTTGACCACATACTGGCCCTCGAGCGCTGACAGACGCTGCAAATGCTTTTGCAAAATCTCCGCTTTGGCGATCGGGCCGCGCGCGCGTTGCAGGAGATCGAAGAAGTCGCGCGACGCCAGCAACCCAAAAGGTTCCGGCTTCGTTCTCCCTTCCAGGATTTCACGCGCCGATTTGCCGGCATCGCCATGCGCACCTGTGATCCGGTGGAGTTCGGAATCGCTGAGCTTGCTTGCGGCCTGGAGCGCTCGCACGATCACGGCCCAGCCAACCTGCAAAGTGCGAAGGTCGTTCTGGGGAAAAGCGCGCCCCGTCAGGTAGGTGGTCGCGATCGGGAGTTGGTCGGTCGTGAGCGACCGCAGATATTCCGAAAGGATCCGCACCTTTTCCAGTTTCGCCGATGTTTGCCCGATCGCTTCCCCGGTTTCGGCGAATTGGGCGAACTCAGATTCCATTCCTCTAATGTCCGCAAAATCAGAAAAGCAGCCAGTCAGTCGTCCGTCGGGGATTCGCACTGTAGCGGCGGTCGATCGAAAGAGACGCAGGAGATTTGAAACTTGACTGCTTAAAGCAGTCAAGTTTCAAAGGCTTCGCTTTGGTTTCTGATGTCCGGGGCTGTTCTCGCGGTCTGGCGGCGTTTTTCGCGCGGTCTCCTGTCGCCCTTCGCCTTTGCGCTTTCTCCCGACACTTCTTTGCGGCCAGTTAGGTATTGAGCCGAGCCTGTTTCCATTGAAATTGAGTCTCATGTTGCAGAACGGAACGAAAAGGGTCGTTAGCCTTTGTGTCGGCGTTTTCCTGATCGTAGGGACGAGTCTTTCCGCGGCCGAACAGTCCGTCCGTCCGAATATCATCGTCATCCTGGCTGACGATATGGGATTCAGCGACATCGGCTGCTATGGCTCAGAGATCCGCACGCCAAACCTCGATCGACTTGCGAGCGAAGGAATGCGTTTCACTCAATTCTATAATGCATCCAAGTGCGAGCCGACCCGCGCATCCTTGCTCTCGGGACTTTACTGGGAAGAGGCGCAACGCGGCATCCGGCGCGGCATCACCATCGCCGAGGCTCTTCATTCGGTCGGTTACTCAACCTTGGCTACCGGCAAATGGCATCTCGATGGAAATCCGGTCGATCGCGGCTTCGACCATTGGTTCGGATTCCTGAACGGCGCGTCGAACTATTTTCTGGGCAATAAATTTTTCCGGCTCGATCACGAAACTTTCCAAGTGCCGGCAAAAGGTTTTTATACGACCGATGCATTTACCGATTACGCGATTCGTTTCGTAGAAACGGCGCGCAAAACGACGCCGGAAAAGCCCTTTTTCCTCTACCTGGCCTACAACGCGCCGCACGCGCCTTTACAGGCGCCGCCGGAAGAGATCGCGCGCTATCGCGGGAAATACGCCAAAGGATGGGACGAACTTCGGCGAGGAGCGTTACGAAAAACAGATTCAGCTCGGAGTAATCAAAAAGGAGTGGGCCCTTTCGCCGCGCCCCGAAAATATTCCAGCCTGGTCCAGTCTGGATTCCGCCCACCGCGAACTCGAGGACCAGCGAATGGCTGTTTACGCTGCGATGGTCGATCGAATGGATCAGAACATCGGGCGTCTGCTGGTCAAGCTGCATGAGTGGCAGGTTGAAGAAAACACGCTCGTCATTTTTCTGAGCGATAACGGCGCGGATCCCTACGATCGCAGTAACACGCGCAAGAAAGCCCCGGGCACGGCGGACTCAAATTGGGAATATGGAATCGGCTGGGCCAACCTGAGCAACACGCCGTTTCGTTTCTATAAACGCAATCAGCACGAAGGCGGCATCGCCACTCCTTTCATCGCGCGCTGGCCCGAGATCATAAAAAAGGGAGGAGTGATCACCGATCAACCGGCTCACATTGTCGATATCATGGCGACCTGTGTGAAACTGGCCGGATGCGATTACACCGCGGCCTTTGAGGGCAAACCGTCGCCCGTCGTTGCCGGCGAGCCCGGAACGTCCAAGCCTAACGGAGCTCCCGCGCCGGTTCCTCCCTTGGCCGGCACAAGTTTGCTGCCCATTTTTCAGGGCGAGACATGGGCGGGCCACGACGCCCTCTTCTTCCAGTTTCGCGATCATCGCGCGGTCCGCGCGGGTAATTGGAAACTCGATTCACACGAAGGCAAGGCGTGGGAACTTTACCGCCTCGACCAGGACCGCACTGAGCTTCACGATCTCGCCGGGAAAGAGCCGAAGAAACTCGAAGAACTGAAAGCGCTCTACGAAAAGTGGTGGTCCCAGCCCGACATCGTGCGCACGGCTACCCCACACGACGAGAGCCCGGGCTATGTCGATCCGTTCAAAGGACCGCAAACGGCGGCCGATAAGGGTTCGAAACTGCCGAAGCACACCGCGGACGATGATGATTAGCGCCGCGTGGCGGCTCTGGGTAGCGCGCTCGTCTCGAGTGCTGGTTTCGGCGTCTCGCCGAAACAATCTTTCAAGTTCGCGATCACGAGACGTGATCGCCAGCACTCGGGACGAGTGCGCTACCCAGACGTGCTTTGGCGTCACGCCGCCTTAAATCTGGAGCTCAAGCTGATTGGCGGCCGTCAGCGCCCACGCTTCCACTCCGCGTCTTCGCAAATCGCGCGCGAATTCTTCGGCGAACCCGTGAAGCGTCAGCACCAGTTTCGGCTTCACCAATTCGACGTAGCGGATGAGATCCGTGTAATCCGCGTGGTCGGAGAGAGGAAAAGCTGCGTCTACCTGGTAACGATAGATGGCCCCGGGATCGAGCGCCCATCCGGTGATCATGGCCACGCGTTTGCGCGGAAGTTTTTCCAGCATGCGAGAGCGATTCGCGCTCGGAGGACAAATGAGGACTTTTCCGGCGACGTCGTTTGGATCGTAGCGAACGTAACTGCAGAATACCTGTCCGAATTGCTCGTAAATTCGCGTCATGGCGAAGACTGAGCCGTGCAGCATCGGGGTTAGTCCGGCCCCGTCGAGGGCGCAGAGGATTTCCTGCGCTTTGCCTAACGAATAACCCAGCAACACCGGCACTTCGCCGTTCGCCAAAGCCTCGGTGCAAAATGAAGTGATTTGTTCGATCACCTGCTCCGTCGGCGGCAGCTGGTAACGCGGAAGCCCGTAGGTGGTCTCCATGATGAGCGTGTTCGCGTGTTGCCATTCGGCCGGCTCAGCCGACTTGCCGCGCCTGAGTTTGAAATCGCCCGTGTAAAGGAGGCTGTCGGAATCGGCTTCCACCAGGATCTGGGCCGAACCGAAGATGTGCCCGGCAGGCAGGAGCGTGAGGTCGATCCCGTGAACGGACGTCTTCTGCGCGAAGGGAATGACATGCTCTTTTCGCTCTCCCGGCATCCGGGCCTGCATCAGGCGGGCGGTTCGCTCGGAAAGAATGATCTCTTTGTGCGGGGCGATGTGATCGCTGTGTGCGTGCGATACGAAGGCAAACCGCTTCGCGTCCCACGGATCCAGCCAAAGATCGAGCTGCGGCAGATGAACGCCGCGATGATAACGCACTTCGAGCACTCATTAGAATAAGTGGCCAACGGCGGGTGACCAGTCACCGGTGATCGAAATCTGTGGGAATCTGGGTAAATCTATGGCTTAAGATATTCTCGTGAGAACCTCCCTGATGACGGCATTGGCTCTGCTGGCAGTGAGCGGCGCCTTTGCCGCGCAGCCCGAGCCGCGCCTTCTCACAACCGTGCGGCCTTTGCCGATGGCGCCCGATCCTGCCTTTCAGTTCCGCAAAACGAAGTTGTTTCACATGACGGAGCAGGATCCCACGCTCGCGCGCGACAGCAACGCGACTAACGACCCGACATCGCAGGCCACCGGAAAGACCAAACAGAAATCAACCGGCGCCGTGCAGGATGCCTCGATCACTTTCGAGCGCCAGTACCCGGCTCTTCGGCGCTGTCACGCGGCTCGATCAACGTCAGCGCTTCGGGGATTACTTCGATTTCTTCTGGCGCGCAAAAAAATCCGCCCCCATCACGGTCCGCCTCGAATATCGCCAGGAGAAATTGCACGCCCACGTGCAGGCGCAGGAAATTTTTTTGGGCACGGTCCACGGGAGCCGGAAGACGTCATTCAAGGTTGTGGGAGACGATTATTTCGATAACGGCCGCGTCGTCGCGTGGCGCTGCCTCCTGATCGAGAACGGTGTCATCGTCGCGGAAAACCGCTCCTATTTGTGGCGATGATCGCGTCCTGCCACCTCACCCACGCCACCAAAGCGTCCGTCCTGCGCGCGGTGTTGTAGAGGCGCTTGTGCCAAGCGCCTTTCTCATCAAACAGGTCGTTGGCACAACGACCTCTACAAAGCCTGCTCCGAGGAATTGAGGGCGATGATTCGCCTGAAGCTAAAAGCCGTTGGTCGCCACCGAATTGTAGCTGCCGCCGTCACTGGCGGCAGGGGGTTGGATGCGTTCCGCGGTCCCCATTTAGGACTTTGGAGGTCATATTGTGCCCTGCTTGAAAGCCCATCCTTTCGGGGTGGTTTGACATTGCCCCTCTGAGTCCTGTATTCTTACTAACGAAACCGTGCAGTCGTCGATTCTAGTAGGGGTGAACGGACCTGCTGTTTGGGTAAGAGTGGAAGGACGGGGTAGCTTCCTGAATAGCGGTAATCTTAAAGAGTTCGCCCAGGAAATGGTCAACCGTGGATACCGCGAGTTCGTGATCGATTTACAGAACTGCGCCATGATGGATTCCACCTTTATGGGTACCATGGCCGGCGTTGCCCTGCGGCTCCGTGAGTTGGGACACGGGCATCTTCGCGTCGTTCATTGCGGCAACCGGAGCCGGGACCTTCTGTCCGGGCTCGGGCTCGACCAGATTCTCAGTATCCAGTCCAATGGATCCTCTGCCCCGGAATGCGAGTCGTTAGGCAAGGACGCAGGCGAGGGTGCGGCCGCGACCAAGAAAGAACAGGCCCAAACCATGCTGGATGCGCACGAAGCTCTTTGCGAGGCGGCGCCGGAAAATTTAACCCGGTTCAAGGACGTTCTCGATTACCTGAAACAGGACCTGCATCACGAGACAACTGTAAAGTAGACTGGCCAGTCTCTCATGTGGCCAATGCTTCTTTTCGTTTTGTTGCTGGCCTGTCTCGCCGGCTGGATCATCACTGCGCGACTGCAAGGCCGCCGTGTCCGCGCGCTTGAGCGCTCCAAGGAGGAGATCCAGGTCGAGGAGACGCTGGTCTTCGATTTTCTTCACGGCCTCGGCGAAGCTTTCCGCGAAACCATTCGGCCCCACGATCTGCACCGCCTGATCGTCGAAGGCGCCACGCGGATTCTTGATGCTCACGGCGGCGCGCTCTACCTCTCCGATCGGAGCGGGACCAAACTCGTTCCGGCATTCCTCTCCAAAGGCTGTCCGCCGTTGATCGACATCCCGGCGCATATTCTCCAGCAAACCACGATGACGCCGGTGGCCCTCGAAAGCTATCTCCGGCTTCACACCGTCGCAGCGGGTGAGGGCCTGCTGGGCCGGTCGTGGCAGGCCGGGCAACCGGTTTACCTGAACGACTTTTCTGAAGCACCCGAACTGGCGCGCTTGCGTGACAGCGCGCTTTCCACCGTTTCGGTCATGATTGCGCCTTTGCTCTATGGCAAACAAAACCTTGGTTTGCTTGCGCTCGGGAACGGCCCCATGGGCGCGCCATTTTCCCAAAGCGATTTTGTTGTCTTCAAATCGATTTCCGAACAGTCGGCTTTCGCGCTCTACAACGCGATTATTTATTCCGAGGCCAACGAGAAGAAACGACTCGATCACGACCTCGAAATCGCCCGGGACATCCAGCGTATTCTCCTTCCGGAACAGGCTCCTGTGATGCCCGGTTTCGAAATCAACGGAACAAACGTGCCCGCGCGTCAGGTCAGCGGCGATTATTACGATTACATTCGCCTCGACGAACATCGGCTCGGCATCGCCATTGCCGACGTCTCCGGCAAGGGCGTGCCGGCGTCGTTGATCATGGCCATTTGTCGGAGCGTCTTGCGCAGTCAGGCTGCGCAGAATCCGTCGCCTTCAGCGGTCCTGCGCGAGGTGAATCGTCAGCTCTATCCCGACATCAAGGAAGACATGTTTATCAGCATGGCTTATCTGGTTCTCGATCATCAGCGGGGGGTATTAACTCTCGCGCGCGCCGGCCACGATGCCCCGCTTTTCTATCAGCGCTCCACGCAAAAAGTGACCGCTCTGAAGCCCCCCGGGATGGTCCTCGGAATTGACTCCGGCAGTGTGTTCGATAGGTTAATGAGCGACTTCGACGTTCCGCTCGAACGCGACGATTGCCTGGTTCTCTACACTGACGGAGTCACCGAGGCTCTGGATAGCGAGGGTCTCGAATTCGGTATGGATCGAATGATCCAATCCGTCCGCGCCAGCGCCATGCAGGGAGCTTCAGCCATCGTCACGCGAGTCATCGAAGATGTGCGAAACTTCGCTGGAGCGCAGCCGCAACATGACGACATCACCATGATTGCCATCCGAAAAATTTCCAACGTTCAGCAAATGTCCTCCGCCGGCCCAGAGGCGGAGGGGGTGAGTGCTGGCGCAGAGGCTAAAATTTCCAACGTTCAGCAAATGTCCTCCGCCGGCCCAGAGGCGGAGGGGGTGAGTGCTGGCGCAGAGGCTAAAATTTCCAACGTTCAGCAAATGTCCTCCGCCGGCCCAGAGGCGGAGGGGGTGAGTGCTGGCGCAGAGGCTAAAATTTCCAACGTTCAGCAAATGTCCTCCGCCGGCCCAGAGGCGGAGGGGGTGAGTGCTGGCGCAGAGGCTAAAATTTCCAACGTTCAGCAAATGTCCTCCGCCGGCCCAGAGGCGGAGGGGGTGAGTGCTGGCGCAGAGGCTAAAATTTCCAACGTTCAGCAAATGTCCTCCGCCGGCCCAGAGGCGGAGGGGGTGAGTGCTGGCGCAGAGGCTAAAATTTCCAACGTTCAGCAAATGTCCTCCGCCGGCCCAGAGGCGGAGGGGGTGAGTGCTGGCGCAGAGGCTAAAATTTCCAACGTTCAGCAAATGTCCTCCGCCGGCCCAGAGGCGGAGGGGGTGAGTGCTGGCGCAGAGGCTTAAATAAAAGGCATGAAAAAGATTTCCGTGAGTTCACCCGAAGACGAAAACGTGGAAGCCGGCAATGCGAACGCCGCTGCCGGACAATCGCAGTCTCCCGAAGGGCTTGAAAACGAGGATGCCCTCGCGGGTTTGCAGGCCGATCTCGATCGATTCCGCGACCTCGCCCTTCGCAGTCAGGCCGATTTTGAAAATTACCGGAAGCGCACCGCGCGCGACAAAGATGACGCCATTAAGTACGCAAACTCGTCTCTGCTCGAGCGCCTGCTGCCGATCGTCGATAATTTTGAGCTCGGATTGGCCGCCGCGAAGGCCGAAGGAGAAAATTCTGCCATCTATTCCGGCATGAGCCTCGTTTCCAAACAGCTGAGCGATTTTCTAAGCGATAACGGCCTTCTCCCCATCGATGCCGTCGGGAAAAAGTTCGATCCGAATTTGCACGAAGCCATCGCGCATGAACCGAGCAATTCCGTTCCCGAAGAAACCGTCATTCGCCAGACCAGACGCGGTTACAAATTCAAGGACCGCCTCCTGCGTCCATCAAGCGTGGTCGTCTCCAGCGGCCCCAAATAAGACATCTGAGGAAAGCGGGAACGCAGGAATTCTTTCAGGATTTCTTTCACCAAGATTGTGAAACAGTCGTCCTCGCCTTTCTATTTTCCCAGGAGCAGTCCGGTGTCTGCCCCGTTCCTGCCTTCCTGAGTTCCTGAGAGATTTTTTTGAGATGCCTACGACCAAGCGCGATTACTACGAAATCCTGACCGTTGAGCGAACGGCCACCGAGGAGGAGATCAAACGCTCCTATCGGAAGCTCGCGGTTAAATTTCATCCGGACAAAAACCCGGACGACCCGCACGCCGAGGAGAAGTTTAAGGAACTCGGCGAAGCCTACGATGTCCTCATGGATGCCGACAGGCGCGCCGCTTACGACCGTTTTGGTCACGCGGCCTTTGCCCAGGGCACCGCGGCGGGCCGCGGATTTCATGATCCCTTCGATATCTTCCGGGAAGTCTTCGGCGGCGGCGGTGGTGGCGGAATATTCGAAACCTTTTTCGGCGGCGGCGGCGGTAGCCCTGAAGATCGCCAGCGCGGCTCCGATCTTCGCTACGACATGCAGATCACGCTCGAGGAAGCGGCCTTTGGCGTGGAAAAAGAGATTGAGGTTCACAAGCTCGGTAGCTGCGACCGTTGCAAAGGGACCGGCGCGGAAGGCGGCTCTCGCACCATCAACTGCCCGACGTGCGGTGGACGCGGACAGGTGGTGACGTCCCGCGGCTTTTTCCAAGTCTCGCAAACGTGCCCAAGATGTCGCGGCGTCGGGCAGATCATCGAGAAACCTTGCCGCGATTGCGCGGGCGAAGGCCGCCTGGAAAAGCCGAGTCGCATCAAACTGAAGATCCCGCCCGGGATCGCCGAAGGCTCGCGTCTTCGGTCGTCGGGTAATGGGGAAGCCGGCATTCGTGGTGGCACACCGGGCGATCTCTATGTCGTCATCCACGTTCAGGAGCACTCGATTTTTCAAAGGGACGAGGACAACCTTTACTGCGAGGTACCGATTCCGTTCTCGTTAGCCGCGCTCGGTGGCGAAGTGCCTGTGCCGACGCTCGACGGGAAGGCGCACGTAAAGATTCCTGCCGGCACGCAGGGCGGCCAGATGTTCAAGCTCCGCGGCAAAGGCATCGTGAATATTAACGGCCGCGACCGCGGGGATTTGCTCGCCCGCATGATCGTTGAGGTGCCGACCCGCCTGAACACCGAACAAAAGCAGAAGCTCAAAGAATTCGCCGATCTCATGGGCGAAGAAAACACGCCCTTGCGAAAATCCTTCTTCGATCGCGCCAAAGATTTCTTTCGTTAATTCTCCGTCGGCTGAGAGGCGAATCTGGAAACCAAGAATCCAGGAGGAAGATGAATCAGGAAAGCAGGAGAGCAGGAAAGCTGTAGGGCGGCGATCCTCGCCGCCGGTTCATGGAGGGATGACCTCCGTGTCGTCCCATTTATAATCCCCCAAAGAAGCGAACGATGAGTTTGGAAACCATGAATCCAGGAACGGTAATCGCCTAGACCGTGAAACAAGCGGTTGGCTTTTTAACTCCATTAATTCGTCTAACCAGTTCTTCTTCCTCTCCCTTGCCCGGGAGAGGATTGAGGTAAGGGTGATGCTTTTTTGCCTAACGATCTTCTTCCCCTAACAACTCATAGGACAAAACGCTCAAGCAATAAATCGCCGCCGTCTCCACTCGCAGGATAATCGATCCCAACGTAATCGGCTGAAATCCAGCCTCCGATGCGCTTCCATATTCCGCCGGTGTTAAATCTCCCTCCGGGCCGATTAGGATCGTCACTTCGGCCGGTCTGGCTTCGTGCTCGGCCTTGTATCTCCGGAGAATCTCCTTGAGATGAAGCGCTTCTGGTCGCAAAGAGCCAACCAAACAGAGGTCAGATGTCAGAGGTCCGATGTCAGACGAAGAGGAAGATGCGCGCGGGGAAGTTCGTTTCCCCGATCCCACCCGACCGCCGTCCTTCGACCGCCGACTTCCAATCTCTGACCTCTGACCTCTGACCTCTGAACTCTGAGCTTGAAGGAATTCCTTCAAGCCCCGTGGCTCCGCCACGTGCGGCATCCAACTCTGTCCGCACTGCTTGCATGCTTCGATGACGACCTGCTGCCATTTCATCTGCTTCGAACCGGCTTCTTTTTTGTCGAGACTAACGACCGTGCGCTCCGAAATAATCGGAACAATCTCCGCCGCGCCGAGCTCGACTGCTTTCTGGACGATCAGATCCATGTTTTTCCCTTTTGGAATCGCCTGGGCCAGCGTGATCCGGCAGGGCTGCGGCGGCGCTTCGCGTTCTTCAAGCACATGGAGGCGCATTTCCCGGCGTCCGATTTCGCTGATCTCGGTCGTTAACTCGTGACCCCGCCCGTCAAAAAGGACTGCCTGATCTCCTACGCGAAGTCTCAGGACATCCCGCGCGTGATGCGCCTCCGCGCCCCGTGAGGACGGGGGATCCGGAATTCCAATCGGAGGGCTCAATATAAAAGCGTGGTATCGCCACGCAGGGAACCTGCAGGTAGGGGCGGTTGACCTCAACCGCCATTCTTTTTGCCGCTCGGGGAAGTGGAGCCGGCCCCGCCCTCGGCCCGGTCTTTTGCGCCGTAAAAATCCCCCTTCAAACCGCCTTTTCCCCCTGCCGGGGAGGGCGCGCGCCCCGCGCGCCGTTCGAGGCGCCTCGCCTCGAACTTCTATTTCACCCTTTTCCCCTATGTAAGTCGTATCTTGTGCGCCCAGCGCGGGGTATTGTTAAGTTTCCGCTTTTCAGCCTTTCAGAATCTCAGCCTTTTGCCGAGTTTTCCCTCTATGTGACAACCCTGTGACGGCCTAAAAACCGCATTTTCCGAGGAGAATTCAGGTGTTTATGAAAATTTTCAAAAAAACTGAAAAAAAGGCTTGCCTGCGTACGGCCTCGTCTGGCAGTCTGTCCGGACCTAAAAACAGGAGATCAACCCACAGGGAAATACACTGATATGAAAAAGGCACTAGCAACACTCGCACTCGTTACGGTTTCGGCCATCGGCGCTCGCGCCGACGTCGTCACAGCATGGGACGTCGCCGGCCACGGAAGCCCTGCGGACGCGACTCTCTCCGCTTCTACCGTGAACGCATCACTGATTAGTAATACTCCGTCGCTGGCGCGGACGACCATTTTGGGTGCGACCGCAGCAAATTCGTTTAACAGCAATAACTGGAACACGACCGCCACGTTTAATCAGAGCTCTAATTACTTTGAATTCGACATTACAGCTGCGCAGAATATTACACTGACCGATCTGCAGTTCTCAATGAACGGCAGCAACACCGGCCCGCGTAATGGCGTCTGGGGTTACAGCACCGATGGTGGCGCGACTTTTACTCTCGGCGACGGAACTGGGAATCCCGGTGCCGGCACGGGTGGTAACCCACAAACTCCTTTTGCAATTACGGGGTCGCTAGCGGACTGGGATTTTACAGATTTCAACGTGGCTTCAGGCAGCACGGTTGAGTTCCGTTTCTGGGCCTTTGGAACTCAAGGTATCGGCACAGGAGCCTCGGCGAGTGCTGGAAGTACACGTATCGCAAACATTGCCGGAAATGATTTGGTCTTGAACGGATTCGCCACGGCGGCGGTTCCTGAGCCCGCAACGCTCGGTCTTCTTGGCGTGGGATTGGCTGGTGTGATCGCGTTCGCCCGCCGGTCACGTAAGGGCTAATTCGAGATCTCGTAACTTTAGAAGCCCGTTTGGTTCGCCAAACGGGCTTTTTGTTTTTATTAAAGGGAGCATGCAGCGTATCCTCAGTCACGTCGTCGGTGTATTGCTGGTATTGCTCGCAGTCGCCTTCGTCCTTCGCGACGCTTGGGTATGGCAACACGCGGTCGATGTGGTTGACACAGGCTTTCGAAAGCTGGCCACGACTGGATCCAGCGGGCGGCCGGGAGCAATATTTCTCGAAAGCGACAGTTATTATTGGCTGAGCTACGCCAATAGAGTTGGCAACGGAGAAACGTGGCGAGTTCGTTACACTCACAATGACAACGCCCCGTACGGTCGTCCGGTTCATTGGAGTCAAAGCATTACCTGGTTGCTCGTGCTATTCGGAAAGACACGCCAGTGGTTCACGGATGAAACCTGGACAACCGCCCTGGAGCGGGCGTCCATTTGGATAAACCCGGCTCTGCTAATCTCACTCGTCGGTGTTTTAGCTTGGACACTTTGGCGACGCATCGGACCTGCCGCCTGCGGGCTGTTTTGCATATATCTCGTGACCCTTGGTGATGTCGAGTGGGAGTTCCAGGCTCTTCGCCCCGACCACCAAAGTTTGCAGGCGCTTTTTGGTGTGTTGCTACTTGCAGGACTGGTTGTCGGCGGCGCCGGCTGGGTTCGCCCCCAATCCGAGGCACCACGCGAAAAATCGTGGTCGACGCGTCCACTCGAAATCCCGGACGCGGCGCATGCAAAATGGTGGTTTGCCGTCTCGGGTGTCTGCGCGGCGCTGAGCCTTTGGATCAGCGCTGTCGTCGCCATCATGCTTCTAATGATGTTATTCGGTGCTGGGCTGCTGCTGGCCTACTGTGCGCCGCTTCTGGCCGAAGACAGCGAGATTGAGGTTCAGCCCGAACTCTGGCGTCGGTGGGGAATGATTGCCGGCGTCGGGTCGCTCCTGTTTTACCTGCTCGAATACTTTCCCAATCACCTTGAATTCCGTCTGGAAATCAATGGGCCACTCTACAGCATCGCAGCTATGGCAATGGGTGAAGGATTATGTCAATTCATGCGCGCACGTTATGCTAAGCCAGGTCACGCGCGAGGACCCTTCGTTAAGGGTCTTGTTTGCGTATTTCTTGTCGCGTTGGTCCCGACGGCCATTCTTTTTGGTCCGGCAGGGTGGCACGCTCTGAAGGATCCCGAGATGCGGCGCCTCCATGATTTTATTCAGGAGTTCTATTCGTTCCCCAGGTTCGCTGGCCCGAATTTTAACGCAATGATCGTAGAGAACTTTGGCATTCTGCCTTTGTTTCTTCTGCTGGCGGTTGGCATCGCTGCGTTTACGAACCTGCGGTTGCTGGAATGGGCTGTCGTATGGCTGTCATTCGCGGTCGCGATAGGGATGCTGGGACTCGGTTATCTTCAGGTGAGATGGCTCGGCCTGGCCGTCGCGATGACTGCGTGGATGGCCTTAGTAACCGGGGTCTGCGCTTGGCGCATCTTAAGTGAGCGGTTCCCGGCTAGATTGCGATGGCCTCTTGGATGTCTGTTGATGGCAATGCTGCTCGTACAGCCCATTCGCTTCGCGGTGCGCAGCGACGGACAGGTTGACGATATTATTGCGCGTCGAACCATTCCCAAAGAAGTGGCCAATCCGGTTCTCAATAAATGGCTTGCCCTCGCCTTGCGAAATCAGGAAGGAGCAGGTCTTCGCGTGATGGCCGACCCGGACTTCGTCCCGGCGCTAGAGTATTTCGCACAAGGTGAAGGGGTTGTGGCTTTCTATTGGGAGGATATGGATGGTCTTCACGCCGCCACAAAATTTTTCGGTGGTAAGGACGGGGAGCCGGCGAGAGAGGTGGCTAACGAACGAGGTCTCACTCATGTCGTCGTACAGGAGGGCAATCGTCTTCAGACCTACTTTTATTATCTCTCCACAGGAAAGATCGACCAGCTCGCGGCGGGAAAAATTTTCGCCGCCCAGCTCGTGGGTAACGAGTTCGAACTTCCCAATTGGCTCAGTAACCACGCCGAAACTGCAGCAAATCGGAATGCAGCTCTACACATACGGCGGAATGCGTTTCGAAGACCGCTGGCGCATCTACCGAATTGCGAAATAGCACGCGGAACGATCTTCAGCGTCGAGTTCGGTAGGGCAGTCTCAGCCGGTAAAGGTCCAGACGCTCATTGATCTCGTTTGCAAGTTCGCCTTTGTTCAAACGCCGTGACTTGGCCAAGGCTTCTTCGCTCGTTTTGATTGCTTCTTCAAAGCGCCCCTCGGATGCGAAGGCGGCGGACAAGACGTCAAGAGCCTGAGGGTCCTTACGGTCGGTCAGGATGACGGCCCGCCTGGCCAGCCGCAGCGCCTCTTCATTGTTGCGCAAGCCATCGCTAGGCTGTGTGGCTCTAATCCATGCCAACGCCTTTAGCGCCGGGACGTGATCGGGACTGGCCTGCAAAACTTCGTAGAAGTGGGGGATGGCGTCCGCCGGTCTTCCAATCAGGACGAAGGCTCCCCCCAGGTTCTGCTGTGTGTCTGGCCAATGCGGTTCCAGGTCGACAGCGCGCTGCAGACTAACAATTGCGTCATTCGGTCTCCTCTTCATAAGCATAGCCATGCCGACGTCCATGTAGCCCACAGGGTGGTTTGGTAAAATCCGGATAGCCTCCAACGCGCTGGCGATCGCGGCGTCCGGTTTGGATTCGCCCAGTAGTGCGCTGCTCAGGTTGCCATAGGCAATGCCGTTGTCTGAAGTGACTGAAATTGCGCGCTGAAAAAGCGTTACGCTATTCTGCCAGTATCTAAGCTGTCGCGCAGTCGCTTGAACCATCAACACACCGCTGATGACGAAAATCGTAGCGCCGAGCAGCACTGGCCTCGACGAGGTTTCGATGAGCTGCCATCCCATCCACACAAAGGCGACCGATAGTCCGATCAACGGAATGTACATATATCGGTCTGCCATCGCTTGAGAGCCCACTTGGAGCAGTCCGATAACAGGTAGGAGACTCCCAAGGAACCAGAGCCAGCCGACCAACAAGTAAGGCCACCGGGAGCGTTCCCGAATGGCAACTACAGTCATTAAAATCAGCAAGGCGGCGCTCGCCAGGGCGTGCCACATCGGAATGGAGGAAGGAAGCGGGTAAAGGACCGCAAGTTTTACGGGCCAGAGCGCCGCGAAGACGTACTTGAGATAACTGACGGGAATATTCGCGAATCGGAGTTGCCAGGGGAATTCCAGAGACGATTTCAATGCACCGGCCCGTGCCTGTGTTGAAACGGTCACAGCGGCGACCAAAGCAGCCAGGAAGAACAACGGTACCTTCTCGAACAAAAGGCCTAACCATTTGCGCCCGTCAGTTCTTTCCAAGGTTGCCCGTTTCAGCGGCCAGTAATCGAGCAGCAGCAATACGAAAGGCAGCGTGATTATCATCGCCTTCGACATTAGTCCGAGCAGAAAAAGCAGGAAGAGAAGGAGATATTTTAGCGCCGCCGGTTTGCGCACATAGTTCGCATAGGCGCCCATTGTTAGAATCCAGAAGAGCGCGCAAAGTATGTCTTTTCTTTCGGATATCCACGCCACGGATTCCACGTGTAATGGATGCCAGGCGAAGATCGCTGCCACGAAGGCGCTCCGCCAGAACCCACCCGTCATCTCGGCGAGAACAAGCAAGAGAAGGACGGCGTTGAGCGAATGGAGCACGGCGCTGGTGAAGTGGTGCCCACCGGCTCGCTCCCCCCAAAATTGAGCGTCAGCCATGTGCGAAAACCAAGTGACCGGATGCCAGTTATTGGAGTGAAAGTGAGCTATGGAATAAACGATATTCTCCCGGTTGAATCCGCCCATGACATGGGGATTATCGGAGACGTAATCGTCGTCATCATAATTGAGAAAGTTGTAATGCCGGACTGGGCTGTAGACCGCCAAAGTTCCGAACGCTAAGACTGAGTAAAAGACACCTCTGGCCAACGAAATTCGCCAGCGGAACGAAAAGCGCCACTTTGAAGAATTGACTAAAAACGTGGTCAAGGCGTCCTAATCGTAGCAGATTAGCATTGCGCGGTTTAGGGCAAGTGAAGAACGGGTGCCGACAACTAAGGGAGGTCGATACGTTTAAAAAGCCAAATGTACGACTTCGAGCGTGGCACCGCCCCAATCGATTCTTTATCCCATTTATAAATTGTCCGTTCTGATTGAACGTCTACCAGTCCCACGGGACGGTAGTGCTGTGGCCCGTAGTGTTCGAACCAATCGAATATCAAGTGGTTCGAATCCGGCGGGGCCATCCATGACCCCACTGTGTTCCACATCACAATAAACTCGGGATTATTGGCTTCAATCTCGGAGATCATTTCGTTTTGCATTGCTAAAGCATAAGGGTGCTGCTCCGTCAGGCCGTAAACGTAAATGTATCCCGTTGCTGAGTGCCGCCTGCTGTAAAAATAAACTTGTGGTTCGGATCCCAGAACGGCTACTCGACTCGACGGCGACGAGTTTTCCCGAATGTAGCGCGCAATTTTCAGGGATTCGGGGAACGGCTCCTCATTATATATCTTGATTATGGCTTGTTCGGGGCTAAGCCGAAAGAAAAGGCGCCAATTACTTACGACTGGCTGCACAAAGGCACATGCGAAAAGTGCTAGGAGACCAGCCCGTAAAGAAAAGTTGAGATCAAATCGATCTAGTTGGTCAACTAGAAGCTTGGCGGCTAAACCAGTTAGAATGGCGGCGGCCGCCAACGCAGGAATGAAATAGTGCGGCCTGAAATATAGTCCCGGAAATGTCACTGCTATCGTTGCGAGCAAAAATCCGATCGGCAGTAATCGTTGCTGTCGAGTTAGACCACCGCGCACAAGGAACACAGCGCCAACGGCGGCGAGGATCCAAAGCCCAGGCGCGAAAACAAAAATGGGCAGCGCCGTACGCCATAAGTTTCCCAAGCCGGTTTCGACCGAAACGATTCCGACGTACTGGCGGGCATACGAAAACGTCCAGAACCAAAATTTCGGAAACACACCCGCTGCAAAAAGAGCGAGGCAAATACTTGCGAAAGGTAGAAACGCTCCGCTTGAGAACAGAACGAGACTAACGGACAACTTTGACACGACGACGGGGCGTCGCTTTAATTCCCGCCAGGCGACCGCTGCTATTCCGAAGATATCTAGGAAAATCGCCTGTTGCTTCATTACAAACGCCAAGCCGAAACAAAGTCCGCTCCAAAACAGGAGTTTCTTGCTCTCCATTTCCAAAGCGCAAAGGAGGAGCAACGTTCCTAATACACCAAACAGTGTAACAAAATGAGTTGCGTGAGCAGCTAAGCCGAGAACCGAAGGGCTCAGGGAAAGCAGCGCAAACGTTGCGGCTGCTACCAAGCCAGCAATGGTACCAAAAAGGCGACGTCCTAAAAGGTAAACGAGCGCAATCGTGGTGGCGTTAACGAGAAGCAATCCAAGGTGAATGCCTGCGATTGTTTGTCCGAAAAACGCCATGATGACAGCGTAGGCGGCATAGGTGCCCGGCAGTTTCATGTTGTAGGCCAGTTTGTAGGGAGGTATGCCTTGAAGCATCAACTGGCCGGCATACGCATACTCGCCCTCATCGCGCTCCAAGGCTGCGTTAATGAGCCTGATTCTAACGAACGCGACGAAACTGATGACGATCAAAAGCGTCACCCAGACAACCCAGTTGGGAATAGCTGCTGTATTCTGCTTCGCTTCGCGCGATCGCTGATGTTTATCCGACACTTCTTGTCCAGCCTAGAACAAAAGAGGTTTCGAGTCTTTAGTGCTGTTTCGCTCCCGCGAACGTGACGGGCGCGGGGTAAGCGGTAGTGATTTTCACTCTTCTGTCCCGTTGTCCATTTCGACGAAACTAATACATATAAGGCTTCGAGAGCTGGAAGGCATCCTGGATCAGCTCGAACCTCGGTTCGTCCTCCTCGCTGAAGATAACTTCGACGACGTCGAAGCGGAAGGAGATGTCGGGGTTGTCCAGGAGGCGGAGCCAGGTGAGCGCGCCTTGGGAGATTCGGCGCTGTTGATTGGCGTCGAGATGGTCTAACGGACGTATCCGGTCTTCGCTTTGCAGGCTTTTGACTTCTACGAAGACGAGGGTTTCGCCATCGCGACAGACAAGATCGATCTGGCCGCCGCGGCCGTACTTCTTCGGAATAAAATTTCGGTAGAGAATCTTGTAGCCGCTTTTTACGGAGAAATTTCGCGGCCTGTTTCTCGGCATGGGCGCCGGCGGCATGACGCGGGTCGGTAAATGTTTTCCTTTGAAATAAACCCGCGATCGACATCCACGGAATCTTAATTTGGAAGCCCGGAGACCAGGAAGACTTTATTTAAATCAGGAAAGCAGGAACTCAGGAAATTCTAGACAGGATTAACGTGATTTACCGGAACGGTTTTTCCTGAATGAGGACCAAGGTCGTTCTGGATCCGTTTCCTGCGTTCCTGTTTTCCTAATTCGATGATCCCTTCCAAGGCGAGAAGCGGTTGCGCCACCGGTTCGAAAGATCGGCGATGGATTGGACACGGCCCGAATTCATGAAGCTTCGTCAAATGCAGTTCGGTGCTGTAGCCCTTGTGCTGGCTGAAGCAATATTCCGGAAAGACGGCGCAGAAGTTACGCATCATCCGGTCCCGGCTCACTTTTGCGATCACGCTGGCGGCGGCGATGCTTTTACTAATGCAGTCGCCATCGACAATTGCCGTTTGCGGGAAGGGGAACGGCGATACCGGCAAACCATCGATCAAGACATGATCGGGCGAAGCCATGAGCGCTTCGACCGCCGCCCGCATGGCCTTGTGCGTTGCGCGCAAGATATTGATCTGGTCGATCTCAGCGTGGTCGACCACCCCGATAGCCCAGGCGACATCTCCGTTCGCCACGAGTTCGTCGTAAATACCTTCGCGTAATTCAGGCGCGAGCTGTTTGGAGTCTTTTAATTTTCGGTGCCGAAATTTTTCCGGAAGCACGACGGCCGCCGCGACAACCGGTCCGGCGAGTGCGCCGCGCCCGGCTTCATCGATTCCAGCAATTCGGACGATTCCGATGGCGCGCAGTTTTTTTTCGTAACGAAAACCGCAGCGCATGGCGGATGATACGAAAATCAGTCGGCGAGGAAAATTAAAAGAAGGGGAAAGAAAGTTCGCGGAGGCGAGGGCACCTCCGCCCGCACGCGAGGCGCGTGCGCTCCCCGGAAGGACGGCGAAAGCCACCCAATTTCAGCTTGTCAGCTTTTCAGATTTTCAGCTTCTCGCGCGTGCGCTATTCGCGAACGGCTGTCGCTTCCTTACCCTTGCGATTGCGAAGGTAATTCAGCTTGGCTCGGCGGGCGGTGCCAGCCTTCTCGACTTCCACTTTGGCGATGCGCGGGGAATGAATCGGGAACACACGTTCGACGCCTTCGCCGTAGGAAATGCGCCGGACGGTGAAAGTTTCGTTCAAGCCGCGGCCTTTCCGGCCAATAACAATGCCTTGGAAAATTTGGACGCGTTCCTTGTCGCCTTCGACGACGCGGGTATGGACGCGGACGCTGTCTCCGACCGAAAAGTTACCTTTTTCGGTTTTGTGCTGCTCTTTCTCGATCAAATCAATAATGCGGTTCATGGCTTCCTTTCCTCTAGTCCTCTGCGCCGAAATGGCGGGGCTCGAAGGGCCGGTATTTTCCGTCAGGGAAGGCGGAAAATCAAGGGGAAGGATAGAACCGCGGATTGGGCGGATTTGGACGGATTTTTGGGGAGAAAACGGCAAGTCCGCGACGGCGAGGGCGCCGTCGCCAGCACGCGAGGCGCGTGCGCTCCCCGGAAGTCCGCGGAAATCGGCGTAATCCGCGGTTAAAGAAGTGAAATCCTGGCAATCTGTGGCTAATTTCATGCCCTGTTCCGCGCTCGTAGCTCAACTGGATAGAGTGTCGGCCTCCGAAGCCGAAGGTTGTGGGTTCGACCCCCGCCGGGCGCAATTTTTTTGAAAAGCTGAAAGGCTGAAAACTGAAAAGCTGAAATGGGGAGCGGTGCGATCTAATCCGGCCGCGTGGCGGCCCTCGTGGTCAATTCTTCTGTTAGCCGCGCTGTTTATTGCCGGCGGCGTTTTGCATTTCGTTATGCCGGGGAGATACGAGGGCATGATCCCTCTCTGGATTCCGGATCATCCAGTCATCGTAGAACTCAGCGGAATCGCGGAGATTCTGGGCGGAGTCGGATTGCTCTTTCCGTTAACGCGGACAGTGGCAGCGTGGTGCCTGATCGTCCTGTTGGTCGCTGTGTTTCCAGCGAATATCGAGATGCTTCGTCAGGCGCAGTCAGTCAGGGCCTCCGAAACGTGGCAATTAGCGCTGTGGCTGCGCCTGCCGTTACAAGGCGCGCTGATCTGGTGGGTCTACCACGCGGGAACCCGTCCAAAAGACTAGGCGTCGCGGGAGCTCCGTCTTCCCCGCTCAAAGGTGGCCTGAGTCCAGGACGACGCGCGCCCCTTAAAGCTTAAGCTTAAAACTTAAGGCTCTCTTAAGCGAGGGCTTCGAGACGGCCTAACAAATCCTTCTTGCTCGTCATGCCAGTGACCTGGTCGCGGAGTTGGCCGTTCTTGAAGAAGAGCAGGGATGGGATCGCGCGAATGTTGTATTTGAAGGAAAGACTCTGGTTTTGGTCGACGTTCACCTTGGCCACTTTTACCGCGTCCGCTTTTTCCTTGGCAATTTCATCGAGGAGCGGCGCGATCATTTTGCAAGGGCCGCACCACTCAGCCCAGAAATCAACGATGACGGGTTTGTCGCTGTGGGTGACTTCTTTTTCGAAATTCGATTCGTTTAGTTCGATGGTGGCAGAGTTCTCCATCAGCTAACGTAATTCCAAATTTGAATTGTCAAAATCACGATGGATGCGGCCAGCACGGCCCAACAAAAAGACATCGGTAAGCCGTCGATGAAGGTGGCTTGTTCTTCGAATTCCTGCGGCGCCAGGTTGACCGCGATGGGGGCGGTCTGCCTTGATGGTTCCGGCATGGTGACCAGGGGTTGGGTCTTTTTCATCTGAACCGCCGCGGGACGTGCAGGGGGTTCAGGAGCCAGGCTGATGCGCGCGGTCTCCTTTCTCGGGCCGGCTGCCGAGGCGACCCCGGATGAGGAAACGGGCGCAGGGGGAGGAGGCGGGGTTGCACGCGTGGGTACGGAGGTGCCTGATCCCGAAGGCGCAGGGGGCGGGCGGAAAGTTGGCGGCGGTGCAACGGCTTTCGAAGGCGCAGGTGGCACGGGCGCATGGGCCGTTGGCGGACGCGCTACCGGGCCAGCCGGTGGCCGAGCCGGCATGTTGATCCGTACCGTTTCTGATCCCGGCGGACGGGGTGCGGCGGGCGCGCCGGGCGGGCGCGGCGGGAGAGCGATGCGGACGGTTTCCTTTTTTGGTTCTTTTTGGTCGGCCATTGGGTGCGATTGAAGAGTCAGTGAAAATACCATGGCCGACTGGCCTTCGGGAAGTTCCAAATTCCCTCGCCATTGGCGTGGGGAATTACCGAATCCCAAAGAAGCTTTGATCACCAATCATCAATCACGAAGACGGACGAGATTCGCCTTCGCGGAAGGCTGGCGCGGCAGGCGAGTTCACCCCTCCATGCACCGCCTTGGATGTCGGGGTTCCGAATTTTCCTCGTCGCGATTATTGAGCGACGAGATCGTATCCGCGGGCGTCGGTAATCTTTCGGAGGACGAACTCTCCAACGGGAGCCGGGTTCTCGAGGACGACTCGTGCGTCGACATCAGGGGCGTCGGCTTCCGTTCTGGCGATCAAAGGCTGGTCGACCAAGAGTTTGAGTGTTTCCCCCACCTTGGCTTCGGCTTGCTCGCGCGCGATTCGCTGCTGCAATTGCATGGCAGCCTTGTAGCGGGCGTTTTTGATCTTGCTCGAAATCTGATCCTCCATCTTGGCCGCGCGCGATCCTTCTTCCTGTGAATACTTAAAGATCCCGAGCCGTTCGAAGCGCGTCGTCTTCAATAAACGAAAGAAGCTCTCCGAACTCAGCCTCGGTTTCGCCCGGAAAACCGACGATGAAAGTGGTCCGGAGGGCGACGCCTGGGATGCCGTCGCGCAAACGACCGATTAAGTCTTCGATATGCGCCCGCGAAGTTTCGCGGCGCATCCTCTGCAGCATCGCCTGATCGATATGCTGAAGAGGCATGTCGATGTAGCGCGCCACTTTGCGGCATTGCGCGATCGTCTCGATCAATTCGTCACTCCAGTGAGCGGGGTGGGTATAGAGAAGGCGGATCCAGAAATCGCCCTCAATTTTTTCGATCTCCTGCAGCAAAGCGGACAAGGTCGGACCGCGCGATGAATCCACTGGCTGGCGCGGACCGGCTTTTTCGGCCCACAAATCCATTCCGTAATAGGTTGTGTCCTGGCTGATCAAATTGATTTCCCGCACGCCTTCCGCAACCAGTCCGCGAATTTCCGAAACGATCGAGCCCGGCGAACGGCTCCGGTGTTTGCCGCGCATCTGCGGTATGACGCAGAACGTACACGGATGATTGCAGCCTTCGGCGATTTTTAGAAAAGCCGAGTGCGCCGGAGTCAGGCGAAAGCGCGGGGTGTCGTAGTCCGGGATGTAAGTTGGCCGGGTCTTGAAGAATTGCGGAAGGGGCAGTGACTGAGAAGTCTCCGCCGGCGCCCGAGCAAGAAGGTCTTCGACGATGCCACCGAGCTGCTTTACCTGATCCAGTCCGATGAAAAGGTCCACTTCGGGTAACGACTCCTGCAATTCGCCGGCGAAACGTTGCGACATGCAACCGCTGACGATTAGTTTCTGGTCCGGATTTCTGGCGGAAGCGCGTTGTTGATGTGCTTCGAGAATCGCCTCAATCGATTCCTCTTTAGCCGTGTCGATGAAGGCGCAGGTATTAACCACGAGCACGTCTGCGTCGCGCGCGTCCGAGGTCACCTGCATTCCTTTTTGAAGGATGCTCCCGAGCATGATCTCGGCATCGACGAGATTCTTTGCGCAACCCAGGCTGATCATGCCGACCTTGACAGGTTGGCTGGCTTTAAAAGAAGACGCTGACGAGACAAGCTCGTCCCTCCCGGCGGGACGTGGAGAATTCATAACCTAACTACTCGATGGTAACGTCGGAATCGTCGTCAGCTACGGACTTGCCGTTTTTCTTGATTTGGACGGCGTCGCGATCGAGGACGCGGATAGCGAAATGCTGGCCATGAAATTCGATCGGGCCGTCGCTGGGAGAAATCCAGCGTTCGTAGGGAGCTTTGGAGGTGTCGTTATCCACGACGACTTTGACGTAGGTTTTCTTGAGAGGACGGATGGCGATCTTGTTAGGCCCGCTGCCTTCCGCGGTTGTCTTCGTCGCCTTGGCCAAATCCTCCGGAGCGACCGGCTCGGCCCGGCGAACCTCTGGTTGCGGAGCTGATGCGACTGGTGACGGCGAGGCGAGAGCAACCGCTGTCGCTGTTGGGGTTGTTAGAGGAGGCGTCGCGGTTGCGGCCACTGGTGCGACAGTGGCCGAGGCAACGGCGCGCGTGACTGCCGTCGGTTGAATCGAAGGAGATGGAGGCGGGGCGATGGTAAAAGTCGGCGAGGGCGAAACAGTGGAGGCGGCTTCAGTGCGAGAGGGAGCGATTCGTCGCAAGGTCAGCAGCAATTTCATTCCCATCACGCCGACAACGATGATGGCGATGCCGATGAAGAGCGGCATGATCGAAGTTGGCTTGCCCGATCGCATGCTTGGCGGCGGCCGTCGCGGAACAACCGGTGTGCGCGCGGGTTTCGGCGCCGGATTATCCTGCAGATAGGAATAACCATCCACCGTGACGGCGTCTGAGCCTTCGAACGCTTCCATGTAAGGGCTGACATCGACATCGAGGAATTTTCCGTAGATCTGGAGAAAGCCCTTCGCGTAAGTCAGGCTGGGAAATTGCGAGAAATCATCCGCCTCGATTTCGGCAAGGCGCGACGGACGAATTTTCGTCATGCGAGCCGCTTCATCGAGCGTCAGCTTTCGCGCGATTCGCGCTTCCTGAAATTTTTTACCGAGACCTTCGATCGTCATGGGGGAACCCGGTTAGACGGCGGCATCAAGATCGACCAGAATCTCGCGCGGCTTCGCGCCTTCGCCGGGACCCAGAATACCGCGTTGCTCGAGAATATCAACGATCCTCGCAGCGCGAGTATAACCGAGCCGGAGGCGGCGCTGGAGCAGCGAGGTTGAGGCTCTCTTCTCCTGGCGAATGATCTCCAGACATTTCTCGACCAACTCCTCGTCTTCCTCGGTGACAGAGTCATCGGACGGGGTTTCATCCAATTTCGCGACCAACTCCTCGTCGAAGTCCGGGTCGGCCTGGTCGCTGATGAACTTCACAACTTCATGAATTTCCTTATCGGTTACGAGCACTCCTTGCGCCCGAATCAAGCGGGAGGTGCTGGGTGGAAGATAAAGCATATCTCCCTGGCCGAGAAGACGGTCAGCGCCGTTCTCATCGAGGATGACGCGGCTGTCGATTTTCGAGGCGACTTGAAAAGCGATGCGGCTTGGAATGTTTGCCTTGATCACTCCAGTGATGACATCGGCGCGGGGGGTTTGGGTTGCGACGATGATATGGATCCCGGCCGCGCGCGCCATTTGCGTGATCCGTGCAATCGCGCTCTCGACATCAGCCGGAGCGGTCTGCATCAGGTCCGCCAGCTCGTCGATGATGACGACGATATAAGGCATCCTGTCCGGTATAACGAGTTCATCTTCGCGCGGGACTTTAATGGCTTCTGGAGAAGCAGTCGTGTCGGCCAAAGCGGCGTCGCGGGAGTTCCGCCCTCCATTGCCTGCTTCTTCGTCGAGTTCTTTCTGTGTTTTCTTTGGCGGACGCGCGTTGAAACTGACAATATTTCGCACCCCGGTTTTCGCGAAAATTTTATAACGATTCTCCATCTCGCGAATAATTCGCTGCAACGCCTGGAGAACCTTTTTCGAATCCGTGACAAGAGGGGAGTAGAGGTGAGGCAGTTTTGCGTAGACCTGCATTTCGACAACCTTGGGGTCGATCATGACAAACTTGAGCTCGTCCGGTCGAAACCGGAAGAGCATGCTCGCGATGAGCGCGTTGATGCAGACGCTTTTTCCGCTTCCAGTTGTTCCGGCCACGAGCAGATGCGGCATTTGCGCGAGGTCTGCGATGATCGATTTGCCGTAAACGTCCTTGCCGAGGGCAAGGGGCAATCGGCTTTTGGTTTTGCCTTCCTCCCAATCGGTCGATTGCAGGAGCTCACGCAGAGTTACGGTGACCTTGCGGCTGTTAGCCAACTCGATGCCGACGGTGTCCTTGCCAGGGATCGGCGCGAGGATGTTGATGCGCTCGGCGCGTGTCGCCCGGGCGAGATCTCTCTCGAGGCTAACGATCTTGTCCACCCGCACTCCTTTTGCTGGATAGACTTCGTAACGCGTGATCGTCGGTCCCTTGGTGATGTCGCCGGGAGCGACAGCGATTCCGAATTGGCCGAGCGTATCGATCAAGGTTTGCTGCACCCGCTCCAATTCTGCCGGATCGGCGGCGGTGCGGCCTTCCGGATCGTGCGCGTCGAGGAGATCCAGACCTGGCAGCACGTAGTTTTCTACGCTCCACGACTTTGGCGCAGTCGTTGGAGCTGACTTCGGTTTTTCTTCTTTCCCGCGAAGCTCGGCAAGCGATGGTTTGCGGCGCGCCCGGACCGATTCCGCCGGAAGGGCGGTCGTATCGACGACCTTGGGCTTGGGACGTCCTGCCAGTTCTTCGGGAGAAATCAGAGCGACCGCGGGCTCGGGAACGGGAGCGCCTTTTTTCTTCAACTGCTTCTCAATGACGCGCCGCTGCTTGGTTAGCTCCTTCTGGCTGATTTCCAGTTGGCCTTTCAAATCCGAACGCCGGAGCTGCCGATGCAGTCGCCATTCGTAAAAATTGGCAAGAGCGCGGCGAATGGCCGCGACACTTTCTCGAACGACATGGATCGGCCGGAGGCCGGTCATCAGGATCAGGCTTGAGAGGTAAACGCCGATGAGCAGGACGATCGAACCGACTTTGCCCATGGCGGTAAGAAAGAAACGGGCGCCGAGATAGAAGCCGAGCCAGCCGCCGGCGCCGGGAATATTGAAGTGTCTTTTCCAACCCTGAAGATGGCTGGTCTGTAACTGCAGGAGGCAGGCACCCGAAACGATGAAGAGAATAATCCAGAGCAGCTTGCGGCCGACCCGGAGGGAGGGATGAAAAAGTTTGGCTCCGCCGAACCCGAGAAGAATGACCGCAAGAAGGTAAGAAGCCGCGCCGACGAGGAAGTAACAAAGACTGGCGAGGATGGCCCCGAACGGGCCGATGAAATTTTGCGCCGGCCGGTTAGGCGGGGAGAGATAGCTCCATGGAATCCAGGAAGGAAGGTCCTTGGGAGCGTAGGAAATCAGGGCGAGAAACAGCAGCGTCCCAACACCAAGAAGGATAAGGGCGAAGACTTCATTCCAGGCGTTGTTTTTTACGGATCGAGCCACCGTTGACGAATAGTAATCTTGCCGTGGGGCGTTTCAATGGAGAAGAGGAGATGATTGAAAAGCCCGAGGGTTATGGACCGTCACGGCAAAAGAGGCCCTTTTGCCCTTGCAGAGGGTGGGAAAGGAACATTACTCTGCCTGCGCTTATGGGATCGCGCGTTCGGCGATGGTTTTTAATCGCAGCCACGACAGGCCTGGCGGCTTTCACGTCGTGTGAAAAGCACACCACGAGCGAATTGCCGGAGGTTCAGAAAGAACACATTTACCCGGTAGTCGCGAACGAACGGGAGCCGGTGGCCTCTCCTGGCCAGACTCCGTCCGCGAAGCCGACGCCGGCGGATTTCTTTCCCGACAGCGGTCGTTAGGCCAGGGAAGAAAAACAGGGTATGGCGAAACATGTTTATCTGACGTCGCCGCCGAACGTAAGCACCATGCCCCCGGGCGTTCCCTATATCATAGGGAACGAAGCCGCTGAACGATTCAGCTATTACGGGATGAAATCCATCCTGGCCGTCTTCATGACGACCTACATCCTGAACAAGGCCGGCATCATCGACCCGATGCACGAGCATGAGGCCGACAGTTACACCCATTACTTTGTTGCCGGGGTTTACTATTTGCCGGTGCTGGGGGCGATCCTGGCGGACGGCTGGCTGGGGAAGTATTTCACGATCTTTTCGCTATCGATCGTTTACTGCCTTGGCCACCTGACGCTTGCATTCATGGATTCGGCCTGGGGCATTGCGGTCGGCGAGAGGACGATGCTGGCGATCGGCTTGGGACTGATTTGCCTCGGCGCGGGGGGCATTAAGCCCTGTGTGTCGGCGAACGTGGGCGACCAGTTTGGGGAGTCGAACAAGCATCTGCTCTCAAAGATGTTTGGCTGGTTCTATTTCTCAATCAACGCCGGCTCGTTCATATCGACCATCCTGTGCCCATGGCTTCTGTCCGCGCAGGGGTATGGACCGAGATGGGCCTTCGGCATTCCTGGCGTGGCGATGTTGATCGCGACGATCTTCTTCTGGGCCGGCCGCAGGAAGATGGTGCATGTCCCTCCCGCCGGACTGGGCTATTTGCGAGAGACGTTTAGCAAACAAGGCCTGGGGACGCTCGCCCGGATCGCGATGGTCTATGTCTTCATTCTATTCTTCTGGGCCCTTTGGGACATGAGTAATGGCGTCGAATGGACTCTGCAGGCGCGCAAGATGGATCTGCATTTCATGGGCATGGAATTGCAGGCGGCCCAGGTGCAAACGGCGAATCCCATTCTGATCCTGCTCTTCATCCCGCTGGTTAATTACGTCATCTATCCGATCATCGACCGTTTCTTTACCCTGACGCCTCTTCGCAAGATTGGCATTGGGCTTTTCCTGACGGCGGGTTCGTTCGCAGTCATCATGCTGGTCCAGCACCAGATCGACCTCGGGCTGAAGCCGACAGTTTGGTGGCAGATGCTTGCCTACGCCATTCTCACGTTAGGCGAAGCAATGGTTTCAATCACGGGCCTGGAGTTTTCCTACACGCAGGCGCCGAACTCGATGAAGAGCTCGATCATGGCCCTTTGGCTGTTCGCCATCGCCTCGGGCAACATCTTTGACGCGAAATTCAATGCCTGGGACGCGAACCCGGACGGCACGACCAAGCTCACTGAATTCCAGTTCTACACCTTCTTCACATTCCTGATGCTGGCGGCGTCGGTTCTTTTCGTGATTTTCGCCTGCTTCTACAAGGGGCGGACCTACCTGCAATCTCAGGAAGTAACGCCGGACGAACGCGGGACCGAGCCGATGCTGGCGGCGGGAACGCCTACCTGAATATATTTATGAGGACAAAATGGCTGGCTGCGGCGGTCTCTCTCGCCTTCCCGGTAATGGCGATGGCGAATCCGGCGGACGAAGACTTCGAAAAACTGGCGAAAGATTACATCGAGGGATATCTCTCTTCGCATCCGGAAACAGCAACCCAGTTGGGCGATCATCGCTTCGACGACCAGCTGACGGATTACGCCGCTTCGAGTCAGTTCCGCCAGCTAACTCGCGAAAAGCAGATGCTGCAGGCGCTTAAGGCGTTTGAAGATCCGACGAAGCTTTTAGGCGCCAATCAAGTCGATGTCCGAATTCTGCGCGAGAATGTCGAAGGCCGAATCTTTGAGCTGGAGGAGCTTAAGGAACCGCAATGGAACCCTTTGGTTTATAACGAGAGTCTGGCGAATAGCCTTTACCTGATTCTTGCGCGGGACTTTGACACTCCCCAGAAACGGATCCCGAACCTGCAAAAACGCCTGGAAGGGATTCCGTTCGTCATTCGCCAGGCGAAAGACAATTTACAGCATCCGCCGCGTGTCTACACGGAGACCGCGATTGAGCAGATCGGCGGAGCCATTGACCTTGTCCGCCACGGTTTGAGTCCTCTCCTTGATGCCGCGCCGGAAATGAAAAAGAACGTGGCGCCGGCTCAGGAGACGGCGGCCAAGGCGCTGGAAGATTACAAAAACTGGCTCCAGAAAGATCTGCTGCCGCGGTCGGATGGTGATTTTCGACTGGGAGCTGACAAATTCCGAAAGAAACTCCACTTCGCCCTCTCTTCCGACATGCCGATGGAAGAAATCATGACGCGGGCCAAGGCGGATCTGCAGCGAACGCAGTCAGCCATCTACGAAACGGCGCTTCCTTTATATAAGGAGTACTTCCCGAAAGCCGACGAGAAGAAGCTGAACGACCACAAGGCGGTCATAACGGCGGTGCTGGATAAGCTGGCTGAGAAGCATCCGGACGACAATTCGATCGTTGGTTACTGCCAGACGGTTGTTAAGGAGGCGACAGATTTCGTGAAGTCGAAGGATCTTGTCACCGTCCCGGAGAAGCCGCTCGACGTTATCGTCATGCCGGAATTCAAGCGGGGAACCGGTATTGCCTACTGCGATTCACCCGGGCCGCTGGAACAGAACGGAAAGACGTTTTTCGCAGTCGAACCGACACCAAAAGATTGGTCGAAGGAGCGGAAGGCCTCGTTTTTTCGCGAATACAACAATTTCATGATCCGGGACCTGACGGTGCATGAAGCCATGCCGGGACACTATCTGCAGTTGGCGCACTCAAACCAATTCAAGGCGCCCACAATGGTGCGAGCAATTTTCCAGAGCGGACCTTTCATCGAAGGCTGGGCGGTTTATACCGAGCAAATGATGGCGGAAGCGGGCTACGGGGGACCGGAAGTGAAAATGGAGCAGCTGAAAATGCGGTTACGCGTCATCTGCAATGCGATTCTCGACCAGAGCATCCACGCCGGAAAGATGAGCGAGAAGGAAGCGATGGATCTAATGACGAAAGAGGGATTCCAACAGGAGGGTGAGGCCGTCGCAAAATGGAAACGTGCTCGGCTAACGTCGTCGCAGCTTTCAACGTATTTCATTGGTGTGACCGAGCACCTGGAATTGCGGGACCGGGCCAAGGCGAAGGCCGGTGACGCATTTGACCTGAAGAAGTATAACGACCAGGTCCTGTCGTATGGCAGTCCGCCGGTGAAGTACGTGCGGGAACTGATGGGATTGTAGGAAGAGGTTGCAGAGGCGTTTTTGCCAAACCCCTGTCATTAGACAGGTGCTTGGCACAGGCACCTGGACAACGCACAGTGTGCCATGCCGAATGTGGCGACTTGGCTGCGGCCGAAGGATGAGAAGTGGTTCCAGCCGATCTTCCATCGTTATCCCGACGTTCGAGTCTGGAACGGGATGACAGAAGAAGTGCCGCTGGCGGAAATGAACGGCCTCTTGCTGACCGGCGGTCCCGACATCGCACCGGAATTCCTGCAACAGGAGATTCCTGATCCGGCTGTTCTGGAAAAGGACCCAAACCCGCTTCGTGATGCGTGGGAATTTGATGCCATCAGATCCGCAGTCGATCGGGGGATACCGTTGTTCGGTATCTGCAAAGGCATGCAAACCGTTAATGTTGCCCTCGGCGGAAGTCTGATTCTGGATTTGCCGGGACATAATCTGCCCGAGCAGAAAGACCATGACATCCAGCCCCTTCGGATGGACGGGTCCGCGTCGCACCGGTTTGCCCGGGTTAACAGCTCGCACCATCAAGCGGTCGACCGCGTGGCCGAGGCCTGTGAGGTCGAAGGGTGGTGCGCTTCTGACGGAATCATCGAGCAAATGCGGATGCGTGATTATCCCTTCGGCTTATGTGTGCAGTATCACCCGGAGCGGGGACAAATTTATGATGCGCTGTTCGATGACTTTTTCGGACAGGTGAGAAAAACGTTGAATCGGTAAAACCTTAAATCGTTTAATCGAAGGGCTCTCATGTCCACACCGCAGAACACCATCGCGATCGTATACGACTACGATCAAACGCTCAGTCCGAGCTATATGCAGGACGAAGTTGTTTTCCCGGCCTTTGGGATTGATGGGGCCAAATTCTGGCGGCGCTGTACCGAGCTCGTGCGGGAGAAGGGTTACGACAACGAGCTCGCCTACATGAAGGTGTTGCTCGACCAGCTCGGGATGGATCGTCCCACGAATGAAGAGTTAAAAGAGATGGGGCGGAAGCTCAATTTTTACAAGGGCTTACCGGAGATGTTCGACGAATTTGCCAACGGGCTTCTGACGGCCGAGCAACAGGCCAGCGGCATCACGGTCGAGCATTACATCATTTCCTCCGGAATGAAGGCCCTGATCGATGGAAGCCGGTTGCGTCCCTATGTCCGGGCTGTTTTCGGCTGCGAGTTTGATGAAGATGAGCAGGGCCGGATTACATTCCCAAAGCGAGTGATCAGTCATACGCAGAAGACGCAGTTTCTTTTCCGGATCAATAAGGGGCTGCTCGACATGTCACAGGACGTCAATGACCACATGGATGCGGAGATTCGGCCGATCCCGTTTTCGAACATGATTTATATCGGGGATGGCCCGACGGACGTTCCCTGCTTCACGGTCATGAAGAAGAACGGGGGACAGGCCATTGCGGTTTACAATCCGGACGATCCGCAGCGAGCCGGGTTCAAGAAATGTTATCAATTATCGGCGCACGCCGATCGCGTGAAACACATCGCCCCGGCGGATTACAGGCCGAACACGCATCTGCGGTTGTTATTGGAGCAGATGGTCGAAGAAACGGCCAATCGGATTGTGGAACAGCGGCGGACGGCTATCGAGACCGGAACGGTGCGAGCGCCTAAACACTAGAAGGCGATCGGTCCCGGGCCTGGTTAGGGCTTTTTTCTGTAGGAGCGGTCCAAGACGGGCCCGCACTCATTGTTTTAGCGGAGTGAAGTTGGCGGCGGTCATAGACCGTCGGTACTGATTAAAACAGAAGCGGACGAGACGAGCTCGTCCCTCTCGGGCACGTCGTTTTCCGCGCTTACATCGGGAGGGACGAGCTTGTCTCGTCCGCTTTCTTTCGATCTGTGGCGGCCCGGATTGGAATGGCCGCCCTGCAGTTATAAGAAATGAAAATAAAAAGGGCCGCGGGATTTAACCCGCGGCCCTTTCTCAAGGGAGACTAACTAGGAAAGCTGTCCGTTCTTAGAACGCGACTCTGAAGCCGCCACTGATGGCGTTGTTGTTGTAGTTGTCGCGACCGAACTGGCCGTCATAGAAGACGTAGGCCGAGAGACCCGGGGTGCAGTAAGCGGTCAGACCGAGGTCGACCACCGCGCTGTCACGTCCGATCCAGGGGCCGTGCACCGTGAAGATGTCGTTGCAGCCCACGAAGTTGGAATCAATCGCGTAAGCGCTTGGACCAAAGTCGTGTCTCCAGGCGGCGCGCAGTTCGGGCACCACGGTGAGACCTTCACCGGGCTTCATCACCTGCTCGTGCGCTACGCGGAAGCCCAGGTTGGTGCGGTAAGCTTCCTGGTTCTGATCAGGGAAGTGCAGCGGGATGAGCGAAGTGTCACTCTCGGTAAAGGAGTTAAACTCGACATAGGTGTATTCAAAGGAAGCGGTCGGCCCAAAGCTCCAGCAACCCTTCTTCCAATCGTAACCGGCGGCGACCATGCCGTTAAACTCCGCTCCATCAGTGGAGCCCGTCTCCTGGCCCAGGTAAGCCGAGCGCCGAGTGTCATACTGGTTCCAACCGCCACTGGCAGCGGCGTCGACGTAGAAGCCGTTGTTGCCCCAGGTGGTGTAGAGGCCCATCTTGCCCCCGTCGGTGTTCAAGCGGCCGTTGTCGACCAGTTGCCCGGTGGTGTGAGAGTAAGCGCCACTCAAGCCAATGGCCCAGTGATCTGTCACCCGGTAATCCACACCCATGGTGAAGCCAGCCTCATTGAGTTGATAGCCAGCGGCGCCGGGGTCGTTGAGGCTCTCTTCGCCCGTTTTGGTGAGCTCACCGGTGCCGGTGATAAAGCCGCCCCAGCGATAGTTGGGCGGAGCGGTCTGCTCGACCATGTTCTTGTCGCTCACACTCTTGCCGTCGTTCTTGGTGTAACCGTGGTTGTCCTGGATGACGAAGCCATCGGCGCAGAAGCCGGTTGAGCCCCAGCGGATATCGTCCATGCGATGCTGCAGGTTGAGCGAGTTGACCATGCTCTGGGCAAAGCTGGCTTCATACATGGAAGCCAACTCTTCGGGAGCAATCAGATCGTAAACGTGGCGCAGCGAATTGATGGGCAGGTTACCCAGCAGGTTGGTCGCCGGAACGATGCAGCCTGCCGCCACGGCCGCGTCCAGAGCGCCCGCAGTGGCAATCTGGTTAGGCGTCTTGGCCACTGACTGGAAGGTGTTAGCAAAACCAAAGACGAAATCGACCGTGAACGGATCGTTGTATTCAGCAAAAGGCTGGATCAGGCCGATGAAATCGTTAGGAACCAGCGCACCCTCGCCCTGGGCAAAGGTGCCGAAAACCCCGCCGTTGGTGTTGATCACGGTGATACGATCGCCGTTGTTAGGCATGAACCCGGCCAACTGATGCGCAAACAGGTTGCTGTTGGTGCTCAAGCCGGCAAAGCCCGCAACCAGCATCTCGTCGTTATTGACCCCGGTAGTGGAACTGCCGGTCTGCACCCGGAGGGTGCCACCGTTGGCGAAGAAGTCGCGGATTTCGTTATAAACCAGCGGCATCCCGGTCACGGTCTCGAAGGTGCCCCCGTTGAGGGTCAGGTCACCGCTGTTGGCCACGCCAAGCGCGGCGCTGCCGGCAAGGACGAAGGTGCCGTTGTTAACAATCGTGCCACCAGTGTAGAGGTTGGCGTTGTTAGTCAAAATGAGCGTGCCGGCTCCATTTTTGACCAACTCGCCGTTGCCAGAAAGCACGCCGTCGACAGTCACGGTATTGCCCGCACCGACAGTGACGTGCATGCCGTTCTGGTCAGGGCCGGGCGCGTTGTTCAGATTGACGTCATTGATGAAATCAACCCCGTCGCCGATGATTCTCAGCCGGCCGCCATTGAAGGTGAGCGTGCCAGCCGTGTTCAAGGTGTAGGTCGAATCAATGGCCAGTTCAGAGCGGTCGCCGCTGCTGTTAATTCCCCAGACAGTCATGTTATTGGCGTTAACGACACCGTGATTCTTGATCGTCAGTGAGCCCTGCCCACCGGGGCCTGCGTTGTCACCACCGACAAAGATCGTCCCGCCGCCATTGTCCTGAATGGTTGAGGAGTTGCCCGAGGTGGCGCCCACACCTTCCACCACCACCGTGCCGGTTGAGCCGGCCTGACGCGCGATACGCACATTCCCGCTACTGAATTGGAAGCGCGCGCCATCATGAAGTTCAAGTGTGCCGTCGCCCGCATCGCCCACCGTGGTATTGCCAGAGACGCCCAAAGTTGAAGGAGTCGTGCCGGCGGCGTTTTCACCACGCACAATGATCGAACCGACGCTGCCAGCGTTGTTGCCGATAACGATGTTGCCAAAGCCGCTGCCAAACCGGCCGCCGTCGTGAATGTTCACGGTGCCGGTGCCGAAATTGCCGATGATCCCGTTATTGACGGTGAGCTGAAGCCCGAAGTTACCACCGGAGCCGGGAGAACCGATATTGATCGTGCCTGAACCACCGACGGAATCGCCAACGCGCAGGGTTTGGGCAAAGACGATCGAGGTATCGTTAATCACGAGCAGGCCAGTGCCGGCATCGCCGACGCGCAGAACGCCGTTAACGGTCAGGGTATTGTTGTTGTTAACCCGGACGGTGCCGTCATCGCCAGCAAGATTGCCGAGAGTAAGATTGGCCGTAGAGGCAGCGTTACCGGTGCCATTGACCCGGGCAGTGCCGCCGTTGTTGATTTGGGTATTATCGCCCGCTGTAGGAACCGTAGCCGGGCTCCAGTTGCCAGGGGTGAACCAGCTGGAGTCGCCGTCGGCCCAGGTATGCAGAACCGCCTGTGAAGGCGACGCGCTGAGGACCAGAACGACTGCGATGAACAGGGCTCCAATTTTGTTAGTTAGTTTCATGTGTGTTGTCTCCTTGAGTGATATCGATTGGATTTTTAGGAATTGGGCTGTCGATGTCGAGCACTTTTGTGCGCAATAAGGGTTAAGTCTTAATGCATTGATGCATTGACATCGGGCAAGGAAATAGGGAACTCTGGATTGTTAGGCAAGACAAAAAAGCGCGAAAATCGGCTTTACGTCCGAATTCCTTTGTTGAGCCGAATTGCAGTGTAGAGTGTCAGTAACCGATGAAAAATTCCATAATTAAGATAATATTTAGAACGTTCTTCCCGGTGGTGGTTCTCGTGGCTGGATCGGTCGCCCAAGCCGCCGTTACCTATACTTGGACTGGGAGCGTCAGTAATAATTACAACGACGCCAACAACTGGAGCCCCGCAGGAGGTCCGCCGGTTGCCGGCGATACTGTCGTCTTCAGCACGGCGGCGCCTCCAAACCAGCCAGACGTCATGTCCAGCTCGAGTCTGAAGACGATCAACTTCACGGCCACGGGTTATGTTCTCTCGAGCGCCAGCGCAGGCACGACGCTGACGCTTTCCTCGACGCAAACGGGCGCTGGAACTAGCGCTGTGGCTTCGCAGGTAGCCAGTGGGGGCACAGCGCAAATCGACGCGCCTCTCATTTTTGGCGCGGCCGCGGCGGCCACTCAGCAAATCTCGCAGGTGAGCGGCGGAACCTTGACGTTGAATGGCGCCATCTCCAGCACTAACAGCATCACGCTGAATTATGCGGGTGGCGGCACCATTGTTATCAATGGAACCAACAGCAACACCGGGTCGAGCGTCCAGACGGCTGGCAGCAACCTCATCATTGGTAACAGCGCGGCCTTCGGGACGAGTACGCTGATGCTGAACTCCAACAGCGGGAAGCTGACCGCCGGGATCAACCTGGTGGGCGCCAATGCCATTGGCAACGCCGTTGTTTGGAATGCGAACGCCACTCTGGGAAATTCAGGTGCGAATGGCTTTGAATTTTCCGGCACCCAGGATTTGGGAGGCGCAGCCCGAACGATCAACAGTTCGACCAGCGCGGGAGTGACTTTCGACAACGTCATCTCCAACGATGCCGGCGGTGGCCTAACGATTGCGACCGCTAGCGGAAGTCTTGTTACACTTAAGGGCGCGAACACTTATTCCGGTATCACGACCATTGCCGGAACGGGTGGCGTGAGCGTGTCTTCGATCGGCTTAAGCGGCAACCCCGGCAACCTTGGCACGAACTCCACGATTCGTCTTGGCTCCGGCACGAGCGCAGGCAGCCTGACGTATACGGGAAGCGGCGAAACGACCGACCGGACGGTGGATTTGGGCGGGACGACCGGTGGCGCGACAATCGATACCACTGGAGCGACCGGTGGCCTTGTTTTCTCGAGCAATTTCACCGTGAGCGGCGTGGGCGCGAAGACGCTCACCTTACAGGGAAATACCGTTAACAATGCGATCAACGGGGTGGTCATCGACAGCTCCGGCGGATCGACTTCTTTGATTAAGACCGGCGGTGGCACCTGGGCGATGGGCGGCTTGAACACTTATACGGGCATAACGACCCTCAAGAATGGGACCTTGTCTGTGGGCGTGCTCGGCACGACGGGCAACCCAGGCAATCTGGGTGAGGCATCCGTTATCGGTCTGGGGTCCGGCAACAACGCGGTCACGCTTACGTACACAGGTGCTGGCGAGACGACCAACCATGGTTTCGATCTTCAGGGAACGACCGGGTCGGTGACCATCGACACGGCGAGTGGGACCGGGCCGCTGGTGATCACGGGAAATGTCACGGCCAGTGGAGCGGGAAGCAAAACGCTGACTTTGACCGGTGGAAATAGCGACAACATCCAGGGCATCATTTCGGACAACTCGGTTGCGAACACGACTGCGCTCGTGAAAACGGGCGGCGGGACGTGGATCCTCTCGGGAGCGAATACCTACAGCGGTGGAACGACGATTCGAAACGGCACACTTTCAGTTTCCTCGTTAGGCACGACAGGCAATCCGGGAAATCTGGGCACGGCCGGGACAATTAATATCGGCAATGTCGGCCAAAGCGGAACTTTGGCCTATACGGGCGCGGGTGAAACGACCGACCGAGTGGTTAACCTGAACGGCGCGACCGGCGGGGCAACGATCGATACGACCAGTGGCACCGGTCCGCTTATTTTCACTTCAAACTTCACGGCCACGGGAGCTGGCAGCAAAACGCTCACTCTCAAGGGCGGTAACGGCGACATTATCCAAGGAGCGATTGTGGATAACTCGCTGACCAACCTGACCTCGCTGAACAAGACCGGTTCGGGCACATGGAACCTGGCTGGCGCGAATACCTATAGTGGTGGGACCACAGTGACCAACGGAACCCTGCGGCTTTCAGGGGCCAACGCGACGCTTGGTCTGGGTAACGTATTTGTTCTCAGCACGGCCGGCAATTTGAACATTACTTCTGGGGTCTTGAACGCGATTAGCGACACGGCCACCCTCAGTCTTGCCGGCGGTGGCGTCGCTGGAGTCGCCGACGCCGGTTTTGCCAAGCTTGGCAACGGCGTGGATGAAGTCGTGGCCGCCTTGATTCTAGGGGGAATGAACGAAGCTCCCGGAACCTACGGCGCGACCGGAAGCGGCGCGGCCAACATTATGGATGAGTATTTTTCCGGTAACGGAATTATCACGGTTGTGCCGGAGCCCTCGGTCTACGGGCTGATTCTGGCCGGCAGCGGGCTGCTGTTGGGCGCGCAGCGGTTGCGCCGTCGCGGTTAGGCCTAATGGTAGCGGAGGGACAGGCTCCGGCTTGTCGCGAATATCAGGGATGGGCACGGAGGCCGTCCCGCCATGCGACCAAACGGGTGTATCGTTAGGCGAGAGCTGTTTGTGAGCGTATTGGAAAAGACGCCCGTTCTCGCTTAAGGATAAAGTTCATGGCAGCTCGAACCGCCAAACAGACAATCTCTTCTGCGAGCGGACAGAAGAAGGTTGTCCCGGTCGTGACGGTGGAGAGCTTCTATCGGTCGCACGGTCAAAAGCTGCACATGAAACTGGAAGGACCGCGAGTCGGCTTTCATCGTAAGATTCGCGAGCCGACGATCAATCGTCCCGGCCTGGCCCTGGCGGGTTTCTTTAGTTATTTCGCCGAGAAACGTGTTCAAGTGCTGGGCGCGGCCGAAAACACATACTTAAAAAGCCTTCCTCCGAAGGTGCGGGTGGAGCGATTCCGCGAATTGTGCGGGCAAAAAATCCCCTGCGTGGTCGTTTCGCGCGGGGCGCATCTCGAGGCGGACCTCCTGGCGGTGGCGACCGAAGAGGATATCGCCGTGTTTCGTACTCCCATGATCACGATGAAATTTATCAACTCGGCGACGATTGCGCTGGAGGTCGATTTTTCTCCGACGGTGACTGAGTTCGGCAGCATGGTCGATATTCTCGGAGTCGGCGTCCTGATCCGTGGCGCCAGTGGGATTGGTAAGAGCGAGTGCGTGCTCGGCCTGATTGAGCGCGGTTACAGTCTTGTGGCCGACGACGTTACGCGGATGACTTCGTTCGAAGGCCGGGAACTCATGGCGACGGCGCCGGAACTGACTCGGAATCACATGGAAGTGCGCGGCATCGGCATCATTAACGTGGCTAACATTTTCGGGATCGGCAGTATCCGCATTGAGAAGCGGCTTGATCTTGTCGTGACACTGAAGGATTGGCAGGAACTGGAAGAGGTGGATCGGATCGGGCTCGACCAGGAATTCTACGAAGTCATGGGAATCCAAGTTCCGCATGTGACCATCCCGGTTCGGCCGGGCCGGGATATTGCGCGATTGATCGAAGTGGCGGCCATGGATCAGAAGCTGAAGGGCCTCGGGCGGAACGGCGCCATGGAATTCAACACCAAATTGTTGCAGATGATGGAGCCGAAGGGAGAGTAATGGGATTGTTGAAAAAGAAAGCGTCCGACGCGGCGTCGGCCAAGATTGTCCGGGAAATTCCGATCGTGAATCGGCTGGGACTGCACGCTCGTCCGGCGGCGATCTTTGTGCGCGTGGCGAGTAAGTTTCGCTGTGAGATCTGGGTTGCGAAAGAAGGGGAGGAAGTCAACGGCAAGAGCATCATGGGTCTGATGATGCTGGCAGCGGGTCAGGGCTCCAAATTAATGATCCGCTGCGAGGGACCGGATGCCGACCAGGCCATGAGCGAGATTGAAGAGCTGATCAAATCGCGCTTTAACGAAGAGTAAGCTGCCGCTACTGTCGCCCTCCATGAGCGGTGAACCGGGGCATGGCGAAGTTCGCTTTCACGGTGCCGGGGTTTCGCCTGGCATCGCGCGCGGCCTTGTCCATGTCGTGCGCGATGATTTCGATGACGTCCCGCGTTATTCCATCAAGAAGGGGGATGTAGCGGGTGAGATTGGGCGTTTTGAAGCCGCTCTCATTCAGACGCGGATGCAAATTCTGGAGATGCAGCAACGCATCGCCGAATCCATCGGGGCAAAAGATGCCGCCATTTTCGATGCGCACCTTCTGGTGGTCGAGGATCGCACCCTGATCGACGAAGTCCTGCGCAAGCTCGAGACCGATCTGCACAACGTGGAATGGATCTTCCAGGAAGTGGCTTCGGGTACTCTGAAACCCTCAGCAAGATTGACGATCCCTACCTGCGTGAGCGCGCGGTTGATATCGACGACGTGACCAAGCGCGTGGTTCACAATCTCCAGGGTAAGGCGCCCAAACCGCTGCTCGCCATTGCCGAGCCGCACATTCTGGTGGCGCACAATCTGACGCCGTCGGACACGGCCATGATGGACAAGATGAAGGTGCTGGGGATCGCGACCGATCTCGGGAGCCGAACATCGCACACCGCCATCATGGCGCGTTCGTTAGGCATTCCTTCGATTGTCGGCTTGCATGATGTCACGCTTCGGCTGGTAACCGGCCAGACCGCGCTCCTCGACGGCACGAATGGCCTTCTGATTGTCAGGCCTACTCCGGAAACTCTGGCGACTTACGGCGAGATTGAGTCGCGCCGCATCAAGGTCGCGACACAGCTGAAAGAGCTGCGTGAGACCAAATCGCAGACGCGCGACGGACGGCACATTGTCCTTTCGGCCAACATCGAACTGCCGGACGACGTCGAAGCGGTGAAAGCGAACGGCGCCGAAGGAATCGGCCTCTATCGAACTGAGTTCCTCTATCTGAATCGCGACACCCTTCCGGATGAGGAAGAACAGTACGAGACTTACAAGAAGGTCGCGGAGCGCGTCGCCCCGAACCCCTGATCATCAGAACTTTTGATCTAGGCGGAGACAAGGTCGCGCCCGGTACGGTGGATGTGAGCGACGAACTCAACCCGTTTCTTGGCTATCGCGCCATCCGGTTTTGCCTCGATAACATCGAAATCTTTAAAACTCAGCTTCGTGCGATTCTTGCGGGCGAGCGCGCACGGGAATATCAAAGTGATGTTCCCGATGATCTCTGGACTGGACGAGCTCAAGAGGTCGGTTGCGCTGGTTCGAGAGTGCGCGGCCGAACTTTCAAAAAAGGGCGAGCGCATCAATCAGGAAACTGAAGTGGGTGCGATGATCGAAATCCCGAGCGCGGCCATTTCTGCGCATGCGCTCGCGCGGGAGGTCGATTTTTTCAGCATTGGGACTAACGACTTGATTCAATACACGCTCGCGGTTGACCGGGTGAATGAGAAGATCGCGCATCTCTACGAGCCGGCCCACCCGGCGGTTTTGCACCTTCTCAAGCTCGTAGCCGACGCGGCGCATGCCCATAATATATGGGTGGGAGTGTGCGGCGAGATGGCCTCGGATATCGCGCTTCTTCCGCTTCTGCTCGGGCTGCAAATGGACGAACTCAGCGTGAGTGCGTCGCTTGTGCCCAGGGTGAAGCGAGCTGTGCAGAGTCTCGAAATTTCCGAATGCCGGGAACTGGTTGAGAAAGCCGTGCGGTTGGATTCTTCCTCGGAGATCCTGGATCTCTGCCTGGAGCTCGCCGGCCAGCGTTACGCCGATCTGTTGGGCTAGAGCTACAACCGCGCTGGCATCCCGAGATGCGCAGATAGCGAGGGACTTCTCGAAAGGGAACAGAATCAGTCTTCGGTAGACTCGGCTTCCGGATCGGGCTTGAGCCCTTCTTCCTCCATCTTGCGGAGGACATCGCTCATGTCGTCGACTTCATCCCAAACTTCCTGGCTGACATAAATCGGCGCCTTCTGTTGCGTGGCCATGGCGATGCAATCACTTGGGCGGCCGTCGAGTTCGATGATCTTTTTCTGCTGCAACTCGTTCTCTGCGCGGATGATCATGCGCGCGTAATAGGTTGCGTTCTTGAGATCGTTGATAATGACCCGCTCCACTTTTGCGCCGACCGCGGTCAGGAGATGTGCGATCAGATCGTGCGTGAGCGGGCGCTCTTTACTCACATCGCGCATGAACATGGTGATGGCACTGCCGACGGTTTGATCGACATAAATTATGAAAACCTTGTCGTTGTTTCCCAAAAACACGGCGCACCCTCCGCTCGTGGGCAGGACAGCGCGGACCTGCACTTCAATCACCGTCTTGTTCATCTCCAAAATGCTACGCGCGCGCCATGGAAAAACAAGCTGACCGCCTTGGCGCGGTTCACCAATCCGATGTTCCCATGCCTGATTATCTGTGCGCCACACTCACCCTCCCGCCGCTCTGAGCCGCGGCGGGACAAACGCTGAACGTCGGAAAGTCTAAATTTTACGAAGCCTTGCTTGCATGTTGTGCGCGGTGATTGATTATGCGCTCTGCCACCAAGGACGGCGCCGACTGTTGAAATGAAAAACGATTGGGACGTTGAGTCCGCCATCTCCACTTACAACGTGGAGGGATGGGGTGGGGGCTATTTTACGGTCAACGAGAAAGGCAATGTGGCCGCGCGTCCGTTGCAGGAAAACGGAGGATCGATCGACATCCTGGCCGTGGTCGAGGAAGCGCGAAATCGCGGTCTCGGTTTTCCTCTGGTCATTCGTTTTCAGGATCTGCTGCGCCATCGGGTTGAGTCGGTCAACCGCGCCTTTCAAGCGGCCATCGCAGAGTTTCAATATCGCGGTGAGTATCGCGGCGTGTTTCCGATCAAGGTCAATCAGCTGCGCGAGGTCATCGAAGAGATCGTCGACGCCGGGCAGCAATTTCACTTCGGTCTCGAGGCCGGCAGCAAACCGGAATTGGTCGCCGCGCTGGCCATGCACAAGGATTCGGAAAGCCTGATCATTTGTAACGGCTACAAGGATCAGGCTTACATCCGAATCGCGCTCATGGGCCGGAAGCTTGGGAAGAAGGTCGTTATCGTGGTCGAGAAAATCGAAGAGCTCGACCAGACGATTCGCGCAGCCAAGGAAGTCGGCGTGGAACCGTACATCGGCATTCGGGTGCGCCTGTACAACAAGGGTGCCGGGAAATGGGCTCCCAGTGGCGGTGAAAACGCCAAGTTTGGTTTGGACACGACGGGTTTGGTGACCGCGAGTGAGATGTTAAAGAAGGCCGGCCTGGCGCATTGCCTCAAGCTGGTGCATTTCCACGTGGGCTCGCAGGTTCCGGATATCGCCACGATCAAGAAGGCGGTCCGCGAGGCGGCTCGCTATTACTCTAAACTGGCCAAGCTCGGGCACGATCTTGGTTACCTCGACGTCGGCGGCGGCCTGGGGGTGGATTACGACGGGTCGAACAGCGACTTCGACAGCTCGACGAATTATTCCCTGCAGGAATACGCCAACGACGTCGTCTGGAACATCGCCGACGTTTGCGATTCCGAGAGCGTTCCACATCCGGCGATCGTTAACGAGGGCGGCCGCGCGATTGTGGCTCATCATTCCGTGCTGGTGATGGAAGCGTTCAGCGCCATCGAAAAAACCGCGCCCAAGATCCGCGTCGAAGAAGCCGAGAAAGATCACAAGCTGGTCCGTCAAATTGTCGAGGTAAAGCAGCGCTTGAAACGGGGCAACCGGATCGAGAGCCTGCACGACATCCAGGAGATCAAGGAAGATTCACAGCAGGCTTTCGATCTCGGCCTGCTCGATCTCGAATCAAAGGCGAAGATCGACACGGTTTACTGGCAGTTGGCGCAGCAGATCGTCAACATGCACCGCGGCCTGCGTTTCGTTCAGGAGGAAGTGAAACAGCTCGAAGTATCCCTGGCCGATCAATACATCTGCAATTTTTCTGTCTTCCAGTCCTTGCTCGATCACTGGGCGCTCGGGCAGCTTTTCCCGATCATGCCGATCCATCGGCTGACGTCGCCGCCGGACCGTAACGGCGTGATCGTCGATATCACCTGCGACTCCGACGGCAAGGTTTCGAAGTTCATCGACCTCCAGGATGTGAAGGAGACGCTGCCGCTGCATCGGATCACGCCGGGAGAAATTTATTATCTCGGGGTGTTCATGGTCGGGGCCTACCAGGACATCATGGGTGACCTGCACAATCTCTTTGGGCGCGTCACCGAAGTGCACGTGTTTCTCGATCCGGACGAAGATTCCGGCTGGTACATCGAGGAAGTGATCGAAGGAAGCACCATTGGTGAGGTCCTGAGCATGACCCAATGGGACAAGGTCGAACTCATGCGACTGCTGAAAGGCCAGGTCGATACCGCAATCAAGACCGACTTCCTGAAGCCTAACGAAGCGATGAAACTTCTGATGGATTACGAGCGCCTGCTCCAGGAGTATACCTATCTCAGTTTGAACGGAAAACGGGCGCCCGTGCAGACGGGCAACTGGCTGCCGTTGATGAGCTGATTTCGTCGAGACCCAATCGGCCGCGCGGATTGAGGTTCGGCGGCAGATGAGCGCGCCGATTTTTCGCAGCCGGCACCTGATCCACTTCCGGACTCGGGCCTGGCGAACCTTGAAGCGGTTGGTTTTCGCGAAAGGCTCGTGCGATGGCGCTCCTTGCCGAACAACTTTAGTAAGCCGCGCCCTAATGAGACCCACGAAATATTCCAGGGCTCTGCAGGCGCAGGATTCTAACGAGAAGCGAGGCCGTTAACGCGAAGGATGTCCAAGGCCGCGCGATTGGTTAACTATCTCAAATTCTTCAACTTCCGCAGGCCCCTGGCCCGATTTCTGGCGATTATTAAAGACAGAATTCTGCCACTGCCTTAAAATCGGTGCTCACATGAGCCGGGCCTGGACGATCCTATTGGGAATCCTTACAGCCGTGTGCCTGAATGCGACTTCGACCCGGGCAGGCACATTCATCAAGCTGGATCTCGGCGGTTCCGGTCCCGATCTGCAAATGAACTCCGCGGGCCTGTTCTCCACCGTGGACGATGGAAACGCGAGCACCATGGGCGACCAGAACACCTCCGTGCAGTTTTCCGATTTTCTGGACCCGTTGCCTGATATCAATACCGATTCCGCCTCGGTGACCTTGAACGGCCTTGTTGTCATCGGCCCGGCGCTCACGTTTGGGAATGTCGTGGTCCAGAATTTCTTCGGCGGACAATTCAGCCTGTTTGATTCCGCGAACGTGTTGCTCGTGCAGGGGTTGATCAACGCCAGCTCATTAACGGGCACTGTCGGGCCTCCGGGAACGGGGTCGATTTTCACGACAACTTTTGGAACGATCACCGGGGGCACCCTGGCTCCTTTGATTCAGCCGGGAAGTCTTTCACTCTCCATCAGTCTAACGAATGTCAACGGAGGAAGCGGATTTGGTCTTGTTTCGGGTAATCTGGCTCCTTTTCTGGCCGACGGATCGCTCGATTTGGCAGGCCAGTCCGCCGTTCCGGAACCGGCGTCGCCGCTTCTGATTATGTTGGCTGCGGGCGCGGCAGGCGTTTGGAGATTACGGCGCCGCCAATAACTCGCGAAGTTTTCATCTCCTCGTCGTATCAATCGCGACGATTGTGCTCTTGCCAGGCCGAAACTTTCAGCGTAGGCGGGTGGCACATTCGTTTTAACTGACTGTGACTACTCCTTCTGCACCGACCGCCGCGACTTCTGTCAAAGCCGCTTTGGCCCGCTCCGAGCCGCTGGAAAAAATTACCGTTCAAGGCTGGGTGCGGACGCGGCGCGATTCCAAAGATTTCTCTTTCGTCGAATTGAATGACGGCTCTTCGCTGCGCAGCCTGCAGGTCATCGCGAAAGACTCACTGCCCAACTACGCTGAAGTTCAGCGGCTCATGACGGGCGCGTCGATCAGGGTCAAAGGCGCGCTCGTGGCTTCTCAGGGAAAAGGTCAGGCCTGGGAGGTGGTGGCTGATGACGTCGAAATCGTCGGGGCCTCGGACGACAGTTATCCCCTCCAGAAGAAGGGTCACACACCTGAATTTCTTCGCGAGATCGCTCACTTGCGGCCGCGCTCAAATCTTTTCGGTTCGGTTTTCCGCGTCCGCAGCCGTCTGGCCTATGCCATCCACACTTTCTTTCAGGAGCGCGGATTCTTCTATCTGAACACGCCAATCATTACCGGAAGCGATTGTGAGGGAGCGGGCGAACTGTTTCGGGTTTCTGGAATCGATTTCAAAAACCCGCCGCGAACCAAGGAGGGAGAAATCGATTATTCGAAGGATTTTTTCGGCCGTTCCACTTACCTGACCGTCAGCGGCCAGCTCGAGGCTGAAGCTTTCGCTTCCGCCTTGTCAAAGGTCTATACTTTTGGCCCGACATTTCGGGCGGAGAACTCAAACACGTCGCGTCACGCTAACGAATTTTGGATGGTCGAACCCGAGATGGCTTTTTGCGATCTGCAGGGTGACATGGATTTGGCCGAGCAGATGATTAAGTATCTCATCTACGACATTCGCTCGACCTGCGAGGACGAGCTCGGACTGTTCTCAAAGTTTGTCGATAAGGAATTGCTCGAGCGGCTTGATTTCGTCGTCGAGCGTCCTTTCCAGCGGGTTCCCTATACCCAGGCAGTCGAGCTGTTAAAACGAAGCAAGGAGAGCTTCGAGTTTCCCGTGAGCTACGGGTTGAATCTGCAATCGGAACACGAACGCTGGTTGACCGAGAAGTATTTCAAGTGCCCGGTGACCGTCTTTGATTATCCAAAGGAAATTAAACCGTTCTACATGCGTCTGAACGACGACGAAAAAACCGTCACGGCGATGGATCTGCTTGTGCCCGGAATCGGTGAGATCGTCGGAGGAAGTCAGCGTGAAGAGCGTCTTAACGTGCTCGAAGAGAACATGCGCAGGCATTCCATGAACCTGGCGGACTACAAATGGTATCTCGATTTGCGGCGTTACGGCACGGTTCCGCACGCCGGTTTTGGCCTCGGGTTCGAGCGCATGCTCATGTTTGTCACCGGCGTAGCAAACATTCGCGACGTCATTCCGTTCGCGCGAACGCCGGGAAGCGCGGAGTTTTGAGGCCACTCGACTCGCCGACGGCCCGATTCGCTAGGTCAGTTCTGCTTTTCAATAGCCTTTAGAGTGAGTAATACAGCTTGCAATGGAGCCGGCTGGACCTACGGCGGAGAATGGAGATGGAGCGCTGCCGGCCGACGCTTCCGGCACCCATGCAGCTGTGAACGCCATATCAATCCTCAGCTTCCACACCTGGCCCGATCACCTGCTCATGACGGTCAATTCGGTGGCCGCAGTTGTTGGCCTCGTCGCCGCCATTATTCTCCTGGCATCGCTGGCCATTCTTTATTTTAGCGGTCACGAAATGAATGGGCGGATCCCGCGCGCCGGGATCGGTTCGCCCGGGCCCGCCGTCCAGGCTTCGGCTTTGCCGGTCGATCAATCCAATGGCAGTTCCAGCGGAGAATCCCGGGCCGAGCGGCGTCAGGTCGCGCGCCTAACGAAAGAACTGGCGGCGGCGCGTTCGGCTACGGAGGCGAAGAAGACCGACCTGGCAAAGGCAGCGACAGAACTCGATCGAATTCAAAAATCTGAAAAAGCCAAGGCCGAGCGGGTTGCGAAACTTGAAAACGATGTCGCCACTATCCGGCGCTCGGAAGAGGAGAAATCGTCCCGGGTCATGCAGCTTGAAGGGCAGTTATCCGAGTTGCGCCGTGCGGACGGTGAAAAAGAGACGCGCCTTTCCCAAGTCCAAAAGGATCTTGAAGCGGCTAAGATAACCTCCGAGAGGCAAGCTTTGGCCGCGCGGTCAACACCGGCGCCGGAAGCTGGTCGTCTGATTTCTGAAACTCAAAGGACCGCCTTTGCGCGCGCCATCCAGGGTCTGCCCACCGGGAAGGTGATTATCTCGGCCTTTTTTGAGAACAAGGAAACGCACGACTTCGGTCAGAGCATCCTGAAGCTTCTTCGAGATGCCGGGTTCACCGCGGTCGAGCAAGCGCCGGTCAATTTCTTCACCACCAGCAGACCATCGAGTGGGATTCGGATTGGGTGCGAAGACATGGCCCATCCGCCGGCGCATTTTGCCACCTTGCGAAAAGGATTCGAGGCCATGGGATTGGAAATTCCTGATTCGAGCGTTGTGAATGCCGACTCGGCCGACATTGTGGAGATTCAGATTACGCCGAAGGATTGATTTCGTTCTTCGGGCCGATCGCGGCCGATATATGCAAGATTGGGATGACCGATGAGAGCCGATGCTGGCGGAAAAACTGATGAGAAGGTCGAAATCGGCCACGTGCTCGCGATCGATGTGGTCGGCTACTCGAAGCTGCTGATCCACGATCAGACGCGGGTGATGACGGAATTGACTGGCGTTGTTCAAGCGAGCACGCGATTCCGCGTCGCGCAGGCCGCGGGCAAGCTCATCTCCCTTCCAACAGGCGACGGAATGATTCTCGTTTTTTTTGGTGATCCGGAGGCTGCCATGGAATGCGCTTTAGAGATCAGCTCAGCTTTGAAGAAATACCCGAAGATTCGCGCCCGCATGGGAATTCACAGCGGACCGGTCAACCGAGTGGCTGACATTAACGAGGCGCAAAACGCTGCTGGCGCCGGGATCGACCTGGCACAACGCGTAATGGATTGCGGCGACGAGGGGCACATTCTTCTGTCTCGGCGCGTTGCCTATGATCTCGCGCCGTTGCCGCGCTGGAGCGAACACCTTTACGAACTGGCAGACTGCGAGGTCAAACACGGTCAGAAGATTTCCCTGGTCAACTTCCACAATGAGCAGGCAGGAAATCCGGACATGCCGGCCAGAGTTCAGCGTGCACTTGAAGAAGCGCAGGCCCAGCAACGACGTGCCGCCCGTAAACAGCGAATCCGTCTTGGCTCAGTTGCTCTCGCCTTGCTGGTGCTGAGCAGTGCTGTCTTCTTCGGCATCCACCGCCGATTTAATAAAATCGGTCCACCAACTTCCCCGGTCCCGCCGCCGGAAAAAAGCATCGCTGTGCTGCCGTTCGTCGATCTGAGTCAGGCAAAGGATCAGGAATATTTCTGTGACGGCATGAGCGAGGAGATCCTCAATTCACTCGCCAAGACTGAAGGGCTTCGCGTCGTCGCGCGAACATCTGCATTTTCCTTCAAGGGCAAGAATGTCGATACGGCCGAGATCGGCCGGGCCTTGAATGTTGCGACGATTCTGGAAGGAACGTTGCGTCGCGAAGGCGACATGATTCGTATTTCGGCACAACTGGTCAACGCGCGCGATGGATACGAGCTCTGGAGCGATCGTTACGACCGGCAAATGAACGGGGTCTTCGCATTACAGGATGAGATCACTCGCAAAATTGTCGACGCCCTGAAGGTGAAGATGTCTCTTCCGCCGACTCGACCCACTCAGGACGCCGGCGCCTACGAGCTCTATATGCAGGGTCAGTTCTTCTCGAACAAGAGCAGCGAGGCAGAAATGAGGAAGAGCCTGAGTTTTTTTGAGAAGGCGCTCGAAAAGGATCCTCAAATGGCGCGCGCCTGGACTGGCATCGCCAAGGATTGGGTTTGGCTGGCGGATGCCTACGTGGCCCCGCGCGAGGCCTACCCCCAGGTCGAGAAAGCCGCTCGAAAGGCTATCTCCTTCGATGATTCCGATGCGGAAGCGCACGTCTACCTTGGCGAAGTCACGCGCATTCTGATGTGGGATTTAAAGGGGGCGCAGGTCGAACTTGATCGTGCTCTGCATATCGATCCCAATTCTCCGGAAGCCCACCTTTTCATGGGGCTCTTGCAGACCTGTTTGGGCAATCCCAATGAGGGAACCCACCAAATTGAACTGGCCGCCATGCTTGATCCGCTTTCGCCGATCATCGGCAGCTGGCAGGTCAGCAACTTCGTCACTCGCAATCGTCTCGATGAGGCTTTGGCTGCGGCGAAGCGTACAATGGAAATTGATCCGAATTACGCCTACTTCGAACCGGCCCTCGCGTTGGTTTATCGGGAGCAGGGAAAGCTGCAGGAGGCGCGCGACATTTATCTTCGCGTGGCGCAAACCAGCGGTCAGCCTTCGGCTGGTCTTGCGATCACCTACGCCCGCATGGGTAAGAAGGACGACGCGCGTCGCGTTCTCGAAGAGCTTCTTTTGCTCGCGAAGGAGAGATATTATGCGGGTGATCAGATCGCCGCGGTTTACGTCGCCCTTGGTGACAAGGATGCTGCCTTTCGATGGTTGAATCGAGCGATCGACGAGCATTCAGCTCCTATTCACAGGATTGCTTTCGATCCCGACTTCAAGGAGTTGTGGGGTGATCCACGGTTTTCGCCTTTGCTTGCCCGAATAGGCCTGGATCCGTCGCTCCGCTCGCGGTCGAATTAGTCCCCGATTGCCTGTCGTCGGTTCGCCTGTAACTTAAATAGAGCGGCCTTTTCCGGCCCTCGTTACCATCTATGAACGACGTCTACATCATTGGCGCAGGGCGCACCGATTTTAAGCGCAATCTCAAGAAAGAAGGAAAAACCATCCGCGATCTGATCACCGAATCCGGTCGCACTGCGCTGGCGGACGCAAAGATCGACGCGGGCGAGATCCAGGCGGCTGCCGTTGGCAACTTCAATGCCGGTCAATTTACCAAGCAACTCCACCTGGGCGCATTCATTCCGGAAATCGATCCCAAGCTGCACGGAATTCCCACGATGCACACGGAAGCTGCCTGCGCCTCGGGTTCGCTCTCGGTGTTGTTAGGCGCGCAATGGATCATGGGGGGATTTTATGATGCCGTCCTGGTGGTCGGGGCTGAGCAGCAAAAGACCATGTCTTCGTTGGATGGTTCGGATGTCCTCGGCGCGGCCGCGGATTACCACGTGGAAAAGCCGGAGTACGGCGATTTTATGTTTCCGAAGTTGTTCGGAAAAATCGCGCAGATTTATATCGATAAATACGGCGCCAAGGAAAGTGATCTGGCCACGGTGGCATGGAAGAATTACGCGCACGCGCGCTTGAATCCGCTGGCGCAGATGCGCCAGGCCGATCTGACCCTGGATTGCGCTTCACAAGTGTCGGACACAAATCCAAGCGTCGCACCGCCGCTTAAAGTCTCTGATTGCTCTCAGATTACGGATGGCAGCGCCGGTCTCGTGCTTGTCTCTGGTAAATACCTTGAGCGACTCGGCCGGGACAAGACAGCTACGCCGCGCCTCCTTGGGTTTGGTCACACCACGGATTACCTTGCCCTGGCGAAGAAGGACGCACCGATGTTCTCAACCGCGCGCAAAGCCGCCTCACAGGCTTTCAAGATGGCGAAACTGACTCCGCGGGATATCCACGGAGCCGAGGTTCACGATTGTTTTTCGATCACCGAGATTCTCGTTTACGAAATCCTCGGACTGGCAGAACACGGGAAGGGCGCCGAGCTGGCTCGCAGTGGTGCGACCGCGTTGCCGCAGGTACGAAATGAAAAGATGAAAGGGAAATTCGCATTCGAGATTCCGGTAAACACCGGCGGCGGTTTGATCGGCGATGGACATCCGGTCGGCGCCACGGGCGTGCGACAGGTGGTCGATGCTTATCAACAACTCACCGAACAGTCGGACGGAAGGCAAATTGCCGGCGCCAAAAACTTCCTGACCTTTAACATGGGCGGAAGTCTTACGACCTCCGTTGCGATGATTTGGGGCAGAAGCTAGGACCGAAGTTTAATACAGCTCGGCGCCACCGCTCACCTGCCCACGCCGATCAGTCGGCATGGGACAAATGCTGAACGGCGAAAAACATCTCAGCGTTTGGTTAGCGCAGCGATCCGCGCTGAGGCGTCCTGGCAGCGTTGGAGCTCAAGAATCGAGTCCTGTTCCGAAAGGAACTGGCTGCCGTAAGGGACGCCGGCCGGTCGAAGACAGTTGACTACAAATTCGTTCGCAAGCCGCGCGCGTTTTACCGCGGCAGCCGTCGGTTTTTCTTCCGCTTCCACAAGGAGACTGTCTCGCGCAGCCACGTAAGCATGGATCTCTTCAGCCGCGCAGTCCCGTTCGGGTTGGACCGGCGTATTTCTGGAGATTTGGCGAGCGCTGCGTTCGGCTTCGGGGATTGCGACGTGCATGTCCTGAAGAGGAGCACGTTGTATGCTGGCGCCTGTCGAAAATTTTGTTCCTTGGAGGAGATCGAGAGCTTCAATCATCCAAGATCGCCTCGAGATATTGGGCGACGGATTTGGCCGCTATGCGAGACGCATCTTTCAGGATGACCCGATCGCACCCGGCGCCGGATATGCGACCGCATTTCCACGGCTCCAGCCGAGACTTGATCTCGAGAATGAAGCATGCGGGCTTCGCATAAGGAAGCTACGCTCGAGATTTAGTCATCGATTTGCTGCCGGTTGCGCGGAAATTAGCAAAGCCGATTTTTCCTCGTCCGAGATGAACGATGTCCGAACCGCGTTCAGTTGTGCGGTCCTGATCTGATCGCGGGATAAACCGGCGGCCGGCGCAGCGACATTCAGTTCGTACGGAAGATCGATCGCACTCACGCCTGGATCGTCCGTATTGATTGAAGCCAGCAAACCGCGCTTGAGCATTGTTTTCAGAGGGTGATGCGCGAGGTCGGCGACCGTGCTTGTTTGCACGTTGCTGGTCAGATTTGCTTCGATTCCGATCTGCTTCTCCGCCAAAAGTTCGACCAGAGCTTCATCTTCCATGGCCCGGACCCCATGTCCAATGCGCTCGGCGCCGAGTAGGCTGACGGCGTCCCGCACGCTTTCCGGTCCCGCGCTTTCACCTGCGTGAACGGTGATGTGCCAGCCGGCGTCCCGGCCCCGTCGGAAGTGGCGCTGAAAAAGACGTGGAGGGAACTGCGCTTCGTCGCCGGCGAGGTCAAGCGCTGTGATTTCGTCGCGGTGTGTGAGTAACGCCTGGAGTTCTTTGTCCGCGATGTCCGGCCCATAGGTTCGGCTGAGGATTCCGATGATGTTCACTTTCACACCAGTGGCTTCCTGCCCTTCCTGAATTCCGCGAACGACGGCACCGGTCACGGCGGCGGGATCGAGCCCATGGGGCTCGGCCATGAACGAGGGACTAAAACGAAGCTCGATGTAAGCGATGCCTTCCTTCCTGGCGTCTTCGACATTCTCACGAGCAACCCGCGCACAGGCATCTTCATCCGCGAGCACCGATGTCATCCAAAGCATTTTCGCGATGAAAGCCATGACGCCGGGTTGTCGTTCTGTCACCTGAACGTGCGGACGCAATTCGTCGAGCGTATTTCCCGGCAGGCGAATCCCATGCTTCCGCGCCAGGTCCAGAATTGTGGAAAGACGAACCGCGCCGTCGAGGTGACGGTGCAGGTCGATCAATGGAAGGTTTGGATCGCACGCCACCGTGGTCATGGTGGGCAATTATGTCGGGTTGAAGCCGAAGGCGCAATTGCGACCGTCCCTTGGCGCAAGAGGTCAACTAGTCGTCGCTGATCTTTAGCACGACTTTCCCGCGAGTGTGGTGCGTTTCGGCCCGCTCCGCCGCCTCGACGGCGTCACTCAGCGGACGAACCTGCGAAACGAGCGGACGAATCTTTTTCGCTTCAATCAATTTTGTGATTTCCGAGAGCTCCTCTGAATTTGGATGGGACGAGAGTCCGGATACTCGAATGCCGTATTGTTGGGCGGCGGCGCGATCGAGAGGTCCTCGAATCGTGACAACGCTGCCGCCTTTCTTCACAACCTTGTAAGATCGATCGAGCGTTTCGCCGCCGACTGTGTCGAGAACGATATCGACGTCGTGCGCCTTGTCCTCGAAACGCGTTTGGGTGTAGTCGATGCATTCGTCGGCGCCGAGCTGGCGCAAGATGTCTTGATTGGCGGTCGATGCGGTCGCAATCACGCGCGCCCCGCGCGCCTTGGCTATTTGGATCGCGAAACTTCCTACGCCGCCGGCTCCGCCTTGTATCAGGACGGTCTGGCCTTTGGTGATTTTGGCTGTATCGACGAGAGCCTGCCAGGCAGTCAGTGCGGCCAGCGGAACCGCCGCCGCTTCGACTCCGCTGAGCGACGCCGGTTTGAGAGCGGCCTCGCCTTCATTCGTTAGGCAATATTCCGCCCAGCCGCCACCCCATAAAAGATAGGCATAAATGAAGTCGCCTTTTTTCAATCGCCGCACTTTCGAGCCGACCTCCTGAACGATTCCGGCAGCGTCGTAGCCCGGAATCAATGGGAGGTGAGTACCCGAACTCCAGCGCATACTTTCCGGAAATAATCAAAGGGTCCGCCGGATTCACACCGCTGGCGATAACTCTTACGAGGACCTCGTTTTCCTTCGGCTCAGGCACAGGAACATTTTCCAGTTTTAGAACTTCCGGAGGGCCGTATTCATGTGCGACCACCGCTTTCATCGTCGCCGCTTGAGTGGGCAGCACGGCTGCCACGATGAAGCCGACTAGACAGCGGATTTCTATGCTCATGTGCCTCCGGCCACGGTATAGCCTTCGGCGCGCAAGTCTTCAGCCAAATCTTTTTCCATCTGCGCCGCCCCCTCAAACGGCATCGGATTAAGATGCTGGTAGAGTTCAGGCAGCAGCCTCAAGCCATGTCGCTTCACGATCCGGGCCGATTGGTAGCCGTTGCGATGATTCTCGAAGCGATGATCAATCGGAAGTCCGGTCATGCCGACATAGACGGGTGGCTTTGACGGATCGCGGTGAGGGTTGCGACGCAACAAGCCGCGATCCTTAAGAGCGTCTGCGCTCAAGAGGATCACATAGACACTGTGGTGAAACGCCGGGGCTTCTTTTAGTTTCTCCTTTCGTTTTCTGCGTCTCACGAGCTCATCAAACTCATCTACGGTAAGACGTTGCTAGGCAAGTCCTCGTGCTTTGCATAGCCTCGCCGATATGGATAGTCGGTGGAAAATCTGCGGCGGCGCCCTCAACCTTTGCCTTCTTCTTTTCGTCTTTGGAAGCTGCAGTCGCAGCGGAGATGATAATACGTTCTTGAAGGATCCGGCGACGGTCGATCAAGCCGCTGGTGTTCTGGACCTCAGCCAGCTGCCCATCCTTGACGGAGCAGAGGAGAACCCCACCCGCACCGTCGCCAGCCTGACTTACCTGCTCCGTAAAGGAGACGTCGGATCGGTTTTCGAGTCATACCGGAAAGAGCTTACGAAACAGGGTTGGAAAGAATCGTCGCGCGACACCTCGATGACCCCTCAGTCGGCAACCACCAGTCTTCGAAAGAAGGGTTTCGTGCTCTCGCTATCAGTTTTTTCGGCAACGCCGCCGAAACTGAACGTGTCGCTGATAGATCACGGGAACGTGAAGCTCGACGCATTGCCACGGCCGCCGGGGACCAGGCCGGTTTACGTGGGCGACCTTAGCGCTATGTATGTTACGGACGGGCCGGTAGCCGAGACATCGGCAAACCTCCGGAAGCTCCTGCTGGATCACGGTTGGAAGCCCTATGGAAGCGCGGCTGACACATCCTGGTTCAAGCAGAACGCTGTTCGCTTAAGCGCAACTGTTTCATCGGCACCCGCGCAAGGCGGAAAGACAATGATTTCACTGAGCAGCGAGCTCATGTCGGCCGATTTGCCAGCACCGCCCGAGGCGGATGACCTGCGTTATTCTGATGCGACGAAGGAGCTGACCTTTGATAGTCCAGCCGACAAAAAGCAGATCACCGCGTTCTACAAGAAGGAACTGGCTTCTTCGCATTGGTCGTCGACTTTGGAGGGGCTGGTCGACATCGGCGAGCGCCCGACAATGATCTTTCGAAATCCGGGCAAGGAGATGCTCACACTTTCGTTCTCTTCGGAGCGCGGTGGAAAAACGCCTGTTTCGCTGCAATTCCAAACAGCCGCCGAAATTGCGGATTTGGAACATCGCCTGGACGAGCAGGCGGCAAAGTTTCGCGCTCAACGTAAGCCGGAATGAGTTTCTTAGAGTCCTGACATCGACCTGTGGCGGTCGGGGCGAAGTGCTTATTTGATTGGCTGATTAAGGAGCGCCTGCAGCAGATGGCGATGGCAGTGTTGCTCGTCCTCGGCGCAATGGCACAGCAGGGTCACGTTCTGATGCTCTCCCAGGTATTTCAAAAGTCGCAGGGTAAATTTCTGCCCGTGATTTTTGATATTCTTGTTTCCAGAATCTGACGAGCCACCGCCGCGAAGTTCATGCAGATAGCGCTTGGCATATTGATTCCAAGCGATCTTTCCGGCCAGATAAGAACCGAGCAATTCTTCACTTGGTCCGAGGTTTGCCATCCAGACGTCATACCGGCTGGCTGGCAGCCCGCGGCCGCGCCCTCTGGTCACGAGAATTCGGAGGCCGTCGATTCGGCGATCGATCTTTGTCAGGACTGACTTTGTCTTAATCATTTCCGCACTTCAAAAAATGAGCGACCCGTGGTGAGCAACTGCGAATGTAAATTATGAAGGTTCCGTTCACACTTGGAGTCGTGGGTCACTTTGGCCTTGCCGTGAAGAGTCCGCAGCGAAGCGCGAAATGGTTTGAACGCGTGCTCGGGCTGAAAACGGTATTCGAATTTGATGGGGGCATCGCCATCGGCAACAAGAATGTCACCATCGCGCTTTTTCGGGGAAAACCTTTGCCGCGGGCGCTCGATCACATGTCGTTTCACTTGCCGAACATGAAGGCTTTGAAAGCGGCCCTGGCACATCTGAAACGTTGCCGGGTGAAAGTTGAGGATCCCGGCAGCGAAATTGGCCCGGAAGCGCCTGGTTCGCGCAACATGGGACTGTGGTTCTCCGACGTCGATGGTTATCGATGGGAACTCAGCGTCCAGGCGAAACGGAAATGACGCGCGCTGAGAAATTCTTCACACGCAATTTTGCGTCATCGGTCGAATAATGGGTGGGAAGAATCGTTTCGCAGGACGATCTCACCCGGGAACAAACAGAAATCAAAAGAGGGAACAGAGATGAATTCAACATTGCTCAAAGTTATCGCAGTCGCTTCGGCAGCGGCGCTTTCCAGTGTGTGCGCGCAAACCAGCACCACCGGAGGGAATACAGGCACGTCGGGAAACACGAACACCACCGGGACATCGGGGCAGGCAACCAACCCGATCACGAACACGAATCCCAGTGCCGGCGTTCGAACAGGTGTCGGTGCCAACATGACACCGTTGCCTGGAGCCAGTGCAACGGTTTCTCCAATGCCGGGCAACGACCCGCTTGGTCCGAATTATGTCCCGCCCGGTGCGAACGCGAGTGTGACGCCGGTTGCGACGACATCTCCCAGTCCGACGGTCCACCCGTAGGCTCGATCAGTGCAACAGAGTGGCATTGCCACTCTTGTCGTCCACGCTGACTCCCAATTTTGCCGGGCCGGAAGCGGATTCGTTCCCTGCGCCATGCTCGTAGGAAACGATCCATCTGTCGGCGTCGGGATCGTAGGTCAGCTGTCTGCGCGGGTAATCGGCGAGCTTTAGACCCTCTCGCGCAAGTTCGGCCTCAGCGATCTTGCTTGCTTCACGCGGCGTAAGAGTCGCGCGGTGTTGCAGCAACGTTGGTGGTGCGGATAACGAGTGAAATAAATCTCCCGCATCGCCGCCAGACGCAGAAGAAGCAACCACCGGATCGCTGAGTAAACTACCGCCGCTGCGCACAGGAGATTGCGGCGTATTGAGCATTGCCTTCGTCGGCACAGGGGTCGATCGAATGGCGGCCGGTGAGGAATTTTGAACGAGCGGCTTCGGTTCGATCGAAAAATCGGCGGGCGCTTTTGAAATCGGCGGCGTGGGTTGCGACGGGAGTTTGGCGACAGGTTCAGGCGTCGTTCGAGAAATTGCCGATGAGGCGGGCAACGCGGCGGCGGCCGGCTTTGACTCCTCTTTCCGCTCAGTGACTGCGGCCGCCGCCAGCTTGGCCTGGGCCGGTGCGGCGCCTTCAGACCAGGCCGTCATTAGCTTGCCGTTATCGAAGAGCGCGTGCGAAACGTGGCCGTTAGCATCCATGGCTTCGACTATTCCTTCCCATCGACCACGGAGCATGGTGCCGGTGAGCTTGCTCGCGAAATGAAGTCTCTCGGTGGAGAAGTTTGTTCTTGTTCGGGGGCCCTTTTCGTCGTTGTACCAAGTCAATGTTCCGGGACCGTCGGCAAGATCCAGCCGGTCGCGTTTCCCGGACCAATTGCACTCCTCCCCAGGCTTCGGGTCGTCATTCCAAATGTGTGACTTCTTGTCGAGCGTCCTTTGATATTTTCCGGCAAAGGCTGATGCCGCGCAGACAAGGAGCGTCCCGTAGACAAGGACGGTTTTGAGCATTTTTGGTGACGCTTTCAGGACGAAAAATGCTAGCGCACACCCCGCGAGGGGCAAGTAGGAATCGGCAGCGTCATTTTTGGAAGGAATCGGGTCCGACGCTCTATCGGGCTTGCCAAAACTATTCTCCCGCGCGGATAGACGCCCTGCTCGTTTTGTCTTCCACCAAAACTACAAAATGCTTGGGCCCACCGGAGTCGCTCGCGCTGGCAGATTGATCGTACGATATCGTCCACGTTGCCGACCCAGCATCGTAATTCACTTTTCGGTTGTGATAATCACCGACATTGCGGCCCCGTCGAATAGCCTCTTCATCGGCCGCTCTGATGACTTCGGCCCGTGAGAGGCGGGCATCTGTTTTCGGTAGCGACGATGGCGGAGCGGTCAGGGAACGGAGCAAGTCGCTTTCCGCGCGAGGCTGCGGGGGCGTCCGCGGTTCCTCAGTAGTCACCGAAGTTTCCGAACGATTAACTTCGATTGTTGCAGAAGGTCCCTCCGCTGGAGCAGGAATGGAAGATGTTGAACTGGCCTCCTCTTTCGTCGTCGTTTGCTGTTGCGCGATGGTTTTCGTTTTCGCCGGTTCGGGAGCAGCGCCGTCCCGCCATTTTCCAGAGGGAACTCCGTCGGCAAACTTCGCATGCGTGGTGATTCCCTCCGGCGTGTCCGACTCGACCAATCCCTGGAATTTTCCCCGCGCCATTTTACCCGTTAGGCGGCGAGCCATGATTGGCTTGCCCGCGGGGATATTAGATCCGGTAACACGTTTCCAGTTCACCCGATAAAAAGTGAGGGTGCCACGGCCAGTCGCGTAGCCTTCTTCATCCCGGGATCCAGACCAGGTCATGGTGTTGTCTTGTCCCGGAAGATCGCTCCAGACGAGCGTTTTATGCCCGGTGGTGAAACGATACCCCGGTTCGCCACAGACGGTGCCAGCGAGGAGAGCAAGAGCGATCGCCTGAACGAGCAGACGGAAAGCGAGAATCTTCAGAGTAAAATCCTACTGCAATTGAGAAATGCCGCGCAACAGGTTTCAGGTCTTCTGGCGGACTAATGCAAGAATCTAGGGGGAATCTTTTGGTTCTTCCGGCGGTGCGATCGACGCCCGCTTCGTCTTTCCGTCGACTGTTATCGAGAGATGCTTTCCTCCCGTACCGCCGTCGTTTTCCGTTTTGTCGTAGGACAATTGCCAGGTCTCATCCGATTCATTGTGTTCGACCTTTGGGGCCGCATAATTGGCGGGATCATAACCGTGAGTGCGCGCGACCGTATTTGCGAGATCGAGAGCCTCGCCTCGAGTTAACGGACCATTTGGATTTTTTTCGGTCGGATGAGTGGCGTGCAGAGAGGAAGGCGGACCGACCAGCGATTGCAGCGACTCGTCAACGCCGCGTGTGGCTGTGGGAGCAGCAGCGGGCGTTGGGAAAAGTTCGGGCGATGGCCGTTCGCTTGGTGCCGGTGAAGGCGTAGAGGGTTTGGCTAGGGCACGTTTGACTTCCGGAGTCGCACTGGGCTTAGGCTCAGTGCCTGTCGGAGGGGCTGACGGCGCTTCCTTCTTTGGAGCTTCGGCGGCGGTTTCTCGACTCTCCTTTTTCGCGTCGGGGACCGTCTGGCGTTTTTCCGGCTTCTCAACTGCTGGCTGAGGAGCAGGGTTGTTTTTGCGCTCAGCAAAGCCGCCGCGCAAAGTGGCGGCGCCACCGGTCCAAGGCGAGATACGTTTTCCTTCGGCGAAGGTTGCGTGTGCCACCCGGCCGTTTGAGTGCGCGTTAACCGGCCCATCGAATTTTCCGTCGACCATGTTCCCGTAGTATCGTGCGAAAATCTTTCCGTTAGCGGTGTACCAAGTGAGCGTTCCGAAGCCGCTGGCGTAACGTTGGCGATTTCGGTCGCCAACCCAGGTAGCCGTATCCCCGGGTTTGGGAGCGCTATTCCAGACCATCGTTTTTTTATCTTTGGTGGTTTGGTAGGTGCCCTCCGCTTTCAGGCAACCCACGGCGCAAACGAAGAGGATGGCTAGAAACAGACGGCGTCCCGACATGTTGGACATAGCCTGAAAAGAAGCGCTCATGTGAGCGTTCATGTTAACCGGCACCGCATGGAGGGCAAGCCGGACGAGGCCGGCCCGGATACGCGCGAATCCGTAGGACGATACGAATCCTTTCACGTAGGGAAATGAAATGGTTAATCTTGGCAGCGTGCTTGGGTTTTTGTGGTGCCTTGCCGTCGGCCCAAGCCGCTGGATCTGATTTTTTTGTTGAGAATAGAGAAGCTGGAAACTCAGCCGGCGAAGTTTCAACGTCGGCTGCGTCGGAGGTGACGGTTGATTCTGGCAATCGGAATTACGGGATCCTCACTGGGAAACCCATTGTGCGCCTCGATCCTCGTTATGGGGATATCTGCCTGGAAACGATTTTCGGGAAGGTCAATGGGGCCCAAGTGCGTGTGACTTGGTAGTTGTGTAGCGGCGGTCTATGACCGCCGGTGCAGGAAGGGAAACAGATGCGGACGAGACGAGCTCGTCCCTCCCGGGCACGTCGTTTTCCGCGCTTACATCGGGAGGGACGAGCTTGTCTCGTCCGTTTTCTTTCGATCTGTGGCGGCCAGGAATGGCCGCCCTGCAGTTTAAGAAATGAAAATAAAAAGGGCCGCGGGATTTAACCCGCGGCCCTTTCTCAAGGGAGACTAACTAGGAAAGCTGTCCGTTCTTAGAACGCGACTCTGAAGCCGCCACTGATGGCGTTGTTGTTGTAGTTGTCGCGACCGAACTGGCCGTCATAGAAGACGTAGGCCGAGAGACCCGGGGTGCAGTAAGCGGTCAGACCGAGGTCGACCACCGCGCTGTCACGTCCGATCCAGGGGCCGTGCACCGTGAAGATGTCGTTGCAGCCCACGAAGTTGGAATCAATCGCGTAAGCGCTTGGACCAAAGTCGTGTCTCCAGGCGGCGCGCAGTTCGGGCACCACGGTGAGACCTTCACCGGGCTTCATCACCTGCTCGTGCGCTACGCGGAAGCCCAGGTTGGTGCGGTAAGCTTCCTGGTTCTGATCAGGGAAGTGCAGCGGGATGAGCGAAGTGTCACTCTCGGTAAAGGAGTTAAACTCGACATAGGTGTATTCAAAGGAAGCGGTCGGCCCAAAGCTCCAGCAACCCTTCTTCCAATCGTAACCGGCGGCGACCATGCCGTTAAACTCCGCTCCATCAGTGGAGCCCGTCTCCTGGCCCAGGTAAGCCGAGCGCCGAGTGTCATACTGGTTCCAACCGCCACTGGCAGCGGCGTCGACGTAGAAGCCGTTGTTGCCCCAGGTGGTGTAGAGGCCCATCTTGCCCCCGTCGGTGTTCAAGCGGCCGTTGTCGACCAGTTGCCCGGTGGTGTGAGAGTAAGCGCCACTCAAGCCAATGGCCCAGTGATCTGTCACCCGGTAATCCACACCCATGGTGAAGCCAGCCTCATTGAGTTGATAGCCAGCGGCGCCGGGGTCGTTGAGGCTCTCTTCGCCCGTTTTGGTGAGCTCACCGGTGCCGGTGATAAAGCCGCCCCAGCGATAGTTGGGCGGAGCGGTCTGCTCGACCATGTTCTTGTCGCTCACACTCTTGCCGTCGTTCTTGGTGTAACCGTGGTTGTCCTGGATGACGAAGCCATCGGCGCAGAAGCCGGTTGAGCCCCAGCGGATATCGTCCATGCGATGCTGCAGGTTAAGCGAGTTGACCATGCTCTGGGCAAAGCTGGCTTCATACATGGAAGCCAACTCTTCGGGAGCAATCAGATCGTAAACGTGGCGCAGCGAATTGATGGGCAGGTTACCCAGCAGGTTGGTCGCCGGAACGATGCAGCCTGCCGCCACGGCCGCGTCCAGAGCGCCCGCAGTGGCAATCTGGTTAGGCGTCTTGGCCACTGACTGGAAGGTGTTAGCAAAACCAAAGACGAAATCGACCGTGAACGGATCGTTGTATTCGGCAAAAGGCTGGATCAGGCCGATGAAATCGTTAGGAACCAGCGCACCCTCGCCCTGGGCAAAGGTGCCGAAAACACCATTGGTCGTGTTTATCGACGGTGATACGATCGCCGTTGTTAGGCATAAAGCCGGTCAGCTGATGTGCAAACAGGTCGCTGTTCGTGCTCAGGTTGGCAACGTTGGCCACGTTCATGAGATCATTATTGACTCCGGTGGTGGAGCTGCCGGTCTGGACAAAAAGAGTGCCGCCGTTGGCGTTGAAGTTATTATAGACTTGATAGGTCAGCGGCGTACCGAGTGGGGTCATGACCTGGCCTCCGTTGAGATTCAAATCATTGTTCGGTCCAAAACTGCCGAGGACGCCACCGCCTCCTATGACGAGCGTGCCAGCATTCACCGCTGTGCCGCCGGTGTAGGTGTCGGAGTTATTGTTCAAGAAGAGGGTGCCCGTGCCGTTCTTGATGATGCCTTCGGGAGTGAACTGGCTGTATATCCGACCATCCACGGTGGTGTTTGCCGGACCGTCGAACGTCATGGTGCCCGCATTCAGGGCGATACTGCTGGTAATATGGAAATTCCCGTTGTTAGCAATGACCGTGACGTTCGGAACAAACACGTCGATTCCGCCAAACCCGCCATCGGAGAAGCTAAGCGTCTGAAGATGGGTCGAGTTGTTTGTTATGGTGTTCGCGCTTCCCGCATTGAAGAAGGCAAGAGGGTTACCCGTTATGGTATACGCGGCGGCATTCACTGTGGCTCCAGAGGTATTTGCCGCTGGGCCGGCGGCGGTGAATTCAACGGAGGCAGCGGAATAACCGACTACGGCACCGCCTATGTCATTGACGTTGGTGGTGCGCGCATTGGTTTCGGCAAACTTTAGGTCTTGATTCCCCAACGGGGTAATCGAGGGGTCCCAGTTGCCAGGGTCAGACCAGTTGCTTGTTCCCCCCTGACCGGTCCAATAAATCGCTTGAGCGCGAATGGAGGAGAGCGCCGTCAAGCAGAGCACGACAACACAAAGATTTATAAGGGACCGTGAATATCTTCTCATGATTGGGTATATAGGTTGGGCAGTCGGAAAACCCGACAATGTCCGTAGTTGTAAAAAAATCCCTGCCCGTCGTCAAACCCCGATTTGAGAAACTTTAGGCCGTCAAAATCACCCCGGTAACCGCGTCGGCGGTCGGACCGCCTGCGATCGGGGTTTGTCCCGGAACCGCCCCGCGATATTTCTAAGGGTTAACGAAAATGGACGAGACGAAGGTCGTCCCTAAGAGCGTTGGGCCCGCGCTTTACATTGGGGCGGCAGGGATCTTGTAAGTGATGAAGGGAACAAAGAGAGAAAGATCAAAACGAACGGGAGATCACCGCTCCAACCAAATCAAGAAAGCAAAAAGGGCTGCGGTATATGTCCCGCAGCCCTTTCTCAAGGGAGTCTTAACTTGTTAGGAAATTCGGTGTGCGTTAGAACGCGACTCGGAATCCACCACTGATCCCGTTGTTGTTGTAGTTGTCGCGACCGAACTGGCCATCATAAAAAACGTAAGCCGACAGGCGCTCGGTGCAGTAAGCCGTTAGGCCGACGTTGACCACTGCGCTGTCGCGACCAATCCATGGCCCATGAACCGTGAAGGTGTCGTTGCAACCCACGAAGTTGGAATCAATCGCGTAAGCGCTTGGCCCGAAGTCGTGTCTCCAGGCCGCCCGCAACTCGGGCACAACGGTCAAGCCTTCACCGGCCTTCATGTTTTGCTGGTGAGCGATACGGAATCCGAGGTTGCTGCGATACGCGTTCTCATCCTGATCCGAATAATGCAGCGGTAACAGTGAAGTATTGCTCTCAGTGAATGAGTTGAACTGGACGTAATCGTATTCAAAGGAGGCGACTGGGCCAATGAGCCAGCAATCTTTCTTCCAATCGTAACCGGCTGCGACCATGCCATTAAACTCCGCTCCATCTGTGGAACCTGTTTCCTGGCCGAGGAAAGCACTGCGGCGGGTGTCGTACTGGTTCCAACCGCCACTGGCAGCAGCGTCTACGTAGAAGCCGTTGGTGTAGTAAGTGGAGTAGAGACCCATGCGGCCTCCGTCAGTATTTAAACGGCCGTTGTCGACCAGTTGCCCGGTGGTGTGAGTATATCCGCCACTCAAGCCAATGGCGAAGTGATCGGTGGCCCGGTAATCCACGCCCATGGTGAAACCAGCCTGGTTGAGTTGATAACCGGCGGCGTTGTCGCCTTCTTCACCGGTTTTGGTGAGCTCGCCACTGCCGGTGATAAATGAACCCCAGCGTGTGTCGGCCGGCGCCTGCTGTTGCTGGACAACATCTTTGGACGCAACACTTTTGCCGTCGTTCTTGGTGTAACCGTGGTTGTCCTGAATGGCGAAGCCCTCGTTGCAGAAGCCGGTCGCTCCTGCGCGAATATCATCCATGCGCCGCTGCAGATTGGTCGATTGAACCATGCCCTGGGCGAAACTGGCTTCATACATGGAGGCGAGTTCTTCAGGGGCAATCAGATCGTAAGTGTGACGCAGCGCGTTGATGGGAAGATTGCCGATCAGATTGGTGGCACTGACCACGCAACCGGCCGCGACCGCGTTATCCAGGGCCGTGCCGACGGCAAGCTGGTTAGGAGTTTTTGCGACGGAAGCAAAGGTGGCTGCGAAGCCGAACTGCAGGTCGATCCTGTCGCCAATGCCGAAATTGTAGAGCGCGAAGGGTTGAATCAGCCCGGGGAAGTCGTTCGGGGCCACTGAGCCTTCGGGGGCGTCTCCGAACTGACCAAAAACGAAACCACCGACTGCATGAGCGATTTCAATGCGATCGCCGTTGCTGGGGTCGTAATTGTTGATGCGGTGAACGAACAGGTGGCTGTTCACGGAGTCGAGGTTGATGTTGTTGCCCGCATCGACATGGTCATTATTGACCCCGGTGGTATTGCTGCCCACCTGCACGAAGAGGGTGCCGCTATTCACATTGAGATCATTGCCGACCGTATAACTGAGCGGCATGCCTTCGGCGGTGCGCAAAGTTCCGCCGTTCACATTCACGTCGCCGGCGCCGAGTGCGAGGTTTGATCCGACGACGAGCGTGCCGTTGTCTACTGTCGTGCCCCCGGAGTAAGTGTTGTTGTTATTCAGGGTCAGCGTCCCGGTCCCCGTCTTGTCGATGGCCAGCAAGGTGCCACTGCCAGTGGGATCGTCCGAGACGACGCCGCTGATGGTGGTGTCTTTCGGCCCGTCGATCGTAAGGGTAAACGTACCCAGGTTGCCGAAGGCGGCTGACTGGACATTTGAGAGAACATTGAAACTGCCCGACGCGGCGTTCCATGTCTGGCTTGCGTCGAGGGCGATGCCTGTCCAGCCGCCAACGTTAATGGTAAAGTCGAGCGTCTGAAGTTTCGACGAATTGTTCGTCATACCGCCGCCGAGCAGAAAGAGCGTATTTCCCTGCATGGTGAATGCGGCCGAGTTGGCGTTGAAAGTCAGGGAATTCTGGTTTTGAACGAGGTCGTTATTGTTGGTGGTTCGGTTACTCCCCATGAAGACAATGTCCTCGCCATTGGCGGGGGCAACGCCACCGACCCAGTTGGTGCCGTCGGACCAGTTGCTGGAAGTGCCACTGTTACCGCTCCAGACATCTGTTGCCTGGGCCGGCTGGTTTAAGATTCCAAGAGCGAAAAGAGCGACGAATAGATTAAGGGTGTGTTTCATAAGGCTTGGGTGACGGCAATTGCGGCAGTTTCGGACAAGTAAGGACCAACGGCTCCGGGGTCAAGCACGAATCGATCCTTGCGGGACTGGGTTTTGCCGGGGAACCGTCAGGCCGCCCCTCGGTAGCTGCACCGGGCGGTGGGCGTTTCGTGAATCACGATTTCGCAGAGGCCGGGACATTGCGGGGCCAGGTTTTCCCAAAACCACGCAGCCATGTTCTCGATCGTTGGATTTGTTAGGCCAGCGATGTCGTTCAGGTAGGAATGATCCAATTTCTGCAGGAGCGGTTTCATGGCCGCGCTGATGCGCGCGTGATCATAAACCCAGCCCACTTCGGGATCGACCTCGCCTTCGATTGAGATCTCAACTTTGAAACTGTGTCCGTGCATCCCGCGGCATTTGTGACCCTCGGGCGCGCTGGGCAGAGTTTGGGCGGCTTCGAAGGTAAAATCTTTCGTAAGGCGTGCGCGCATGGTCAGACTCCGCGTTGCGTCGGCGTCCAGATAAACTTGTGCATCTGAAGCTGGAAACGCACATCCAGATTATCCGCCAGGATCCATTCGACGATCTCACGGGGATCAATCCGGCCGAAAATCGGAGAGAAGAGCACGGCACGGCAGCGATTCGTTAGGTCGAATTTTTGAATCTTCTCGCGCGACCACTCATAATCTTCGCGCGAACCCATGACGCATTTCACTTCATCGAGCTTCGTCAGATGCTCCATGTTGGACCAGAGATTACGTTCGAATTCGCCGCTGCCCGGCGTCTTCAGGTCGACGATGCGGTGCACGCGCGGGTCGACTGCCGAGATATCATGCGCGCCGCTGGTTTCCAAAAGAATGGTCCGGCCGGCATCGGCCAGCATGGTCATGAGCGGGAGGACATTTTTTTGAAGCAATGGTTCGCCGCCGGTCAGTTCGACCAAAGGGCAGGGGAATTTCATGACCGCCGCAAAGACGTTGCCTAACGATTCCTTTTTGCCTTCGTAAAAAGCGTACTCGGTGTCGCAGTAGTTGCAGCGAAGATCGCAAAAGGTCAGGCGCACGAAGACGCACGGCAGACCGGCCCAGGTGCTTTCACCCTGGATCGAGTGATAGATCTCGTTGACGACGATTGTCTTGTCCTTCGCTTCGGCCATGGCGTGCGTTTCCGGGATAACCTTATGCTAATTTACAACGTTCAGCATATTTCCCCCGCGTAGGGCAGAGGCGGGTGAATAAAGGCGACGGAGCCATAAGCGGACGATCGGCGCGCTTCAATCGGCATGATAAAGTTGCAAAGCCAGCCGGGTGGCGAACCAAATCATGACCAGGGCAGATAGGATCTGGGTCCCGATCTGCCATCCCGGGCGGGCGAAGAAACGGGCGCCGAGTCGAAGGCAGGTGCAGAGAACCATCCCCCACGCAATCGCGCCGAGAACGACCGAACTTGCCAGCATCAGGGAGTTCGCCAGTGACGGGTTTTGAACAAGCGTTCGCTGACCGCCGATGACCGCGAGCCAAAAACCAATGTTCCATGGGCTGGTCAACGCGAATGTTAGTCCAAGCAAGTAACTCCGGTTGCGGCGGTGTGCTGGAAGCTCTTCCGCGCCCGGTCCGGTTTGAGGTTCCGATGTTTTAGAACGGCGGGCCTCTTTCCATGCCGAGCGGGCGAAGATGGCCGCTAATATAAGGAGCAGAAAAAAGCTGACGATTCCGAGCGCCAGGCGCACGCTCGACTGATTCAAAAAGGCGCCCGCGCCGGCAGTTACCGCGAGAGCCCAGCTAAAATCGCCAGTGCACGCGCCGAGCCCGACGCTCCAAGCCGACCAAAAACCTCCGCCTTCACGGGCTGGCAGCAACATCCGGCGGATCATTTCGGCATTAATCGGTCCCGGCGGCCACGCCACCGACCAACCTAGAAGCAGTCCGTTCAAAAGGATCGAGCTCAAAATTTGGAGAAAAGTGCCGTGATAGATCGCTCTTTCGCGAAACAGAGGTAAGGAAGTAACCAGTCCGGAAGCGAGATGACAAATCGGATCGACCTTTGTTTCGAGCAACTTCGCGCTGCCAAGCGGAAGGCCTTCATTCCCTACATTTGCGCGGGCGATCCGACCCTGGAGCGAACCGTTGATATCAGTATCGCGTTGGACGCCATTGGCGCGGATATCCTGGAACTCGGACTGCCGTTCTCGGACCCGCTGGCGGACGGAATCGTCAATCAGCTTGCCGCTCAACGCGCGCTCATGGCCGGCGCGACTGTTCCCGGAGTCCTCGAGGCCGTTCGCAGGATCCGCGCAAAGTCGCAGATCCCGATTGTTCTTTATACCTATATGAACCCGATCCTTCAGTTCGGCTGGACGGAATTCCATCGCGCAGCCGAGTCCGCCGGCGTGGATGGAGTTCTTATATTGGACCTGCCGCCAGAGGAAGATATCGCGAAGACCGGAACCGGTATTGCGCATATCCGGCTCATCGCGCCAACGACGTCGCCGGAGAGGAAGGCCTCGATCGCGAAATCGGCGCGCGGCTTTATCTATTATGTGTCCCAAACGGGTGTGACGGGTCAACGGGCACGCGTGGCTGATTCCCTAGAGGAGGAGATCGGCGCGATCCGTGCCCACAGCAATCTTCCGGTGGCGGTCGGCTTTGGGATTTCAAACGCCGAGCAGGCCGCAAAAATCGCCCGGGTGGCCGATGCGGTCGTTGTCGGAAGCGCCATCGTTGAGCAGATCGACGAGAACGGGAGCGCACCCGATCTTCCTGATAAAATTGCCGCCTTCGTAAAGCCTTTCATAGAGGCGATCGGGAGAGGGTAACTCCGCGCCACTGGAATCCGCCGCAGAATATGTTAGACGAAGAGTGATGCTGCGATTCATCAAAATGAATGGAGCCGGCAACGACTTCGTCATGCTGGATAACCTGCGCGGCCAGATTCGCCTGGAGCGGGAGCAGATCGCCCGGATTTGCGATCGCCATCGTGGCGTGGGCGCTGATGGAATTCTTTTGCTCGAGGCGGCGAAGAACGGCGCCGACTTCAGGATGCGTTACTACAATGCTGATGGGGGCGAGGCGGAGATGTGCGGGAACGGGGCCCGTTGTTTCGCCCGCTTTGTCGAGAAGGTGGTTGGCCCGAGGGAGCAGGTTTCCTTCGAAACGCCCGCTGGCGTCATTGGTGCGGAACTGCACGGCGAATTGGTCACCTTAAGCATGAGCGATCCGCGGGATCTGCGAATGCGGCGTTTCGATCCCGGAAGCACCCGATTTACCCGATCTGTATTTTATCAACAGCGGTGTGCCTCATGTGGTTGTGCCGGTGGAGAATGTCGAAGACGTCGATGTTTTGAAACTCGGCGCTCTGATTCGCCGCCACCGCATGTTTGCGCCGCAGGGGACCAATGTAAATTTCATGGAAAAGCGTGGGCCTAACGAAGTCGCCATACGGACCTATGAGCGTGGCGTAGAGAATGAAACGCTCGCCTGTGGCACCGGCGTGACCGCTTCGGCGCTCATTTTTGGTCTGACTGAAGAAGCCACGAGTCCGGTGACTGTTTCTGTTCGCGGCGGCAGCTCTCTCCAGGTGGGGTTTGAGCGGGACGGATCCGATTTTCGCAAGGTAACCCTGACCGGCCCGGCCGAGTTCGTGTTTGAAGGCTCGATCGAGCCCTGAGCGCAGCGACCAATGTTTCGCGGCACATTCACGGCGCTGGTGACACCGTTCCGCAACGGCGGAATCGACATCGCTGCACTGGAAAAGTTGCTCGAAGCGCAGATTGCAGGGGGCGTCACCGGTGTGGTTCCGGTCGGGACCACGGGCGAATCGCCGACGCTGAGTCACGAGGAACGGGAAATCGTCATCGGCACATCGGTGAAGTCAGTCGGCGCGAGATGCACCGTCCTGGCCGGGACCGGTTCGAACTCGACCCGCGACGCGATTCGATATACTCAGGAGGCTGAGAAACTGGGTGTGGACGGCGCGCTCGTGGTGGCTCCTTATTACAATAAGCCAAGCCAGGAAGGCCTTTTTCGCCACTTCAGAGCCATCGCGGAAGCCTGCTCGATTCCGATCATGCTCTATAACATTCCCGGGCGTTGCGCGGTCGACATTTTGCCGGACACCGTCCTCCGGCTGGCGGAGGCCTGTGCGAATATCGTTTCCATTAAAGAGGCAAGCGGCAGCGTCGAGCGCGTCAGCGAACTGCGCGCGCGCCTGCCGGAAAAATTCACCATCCTGAGCGGCGACGACTCGTTAACGGTTCCGTTTATGGCCGTGGGCGCGGTTGGCGTCGTGAGCGTGGCCTCGAATCTTCTGCCTGCGGAGATCGTCGCTTTGGTTCAAACGGCGGAAAAAGGAGAAGGCGCGGCCGCGGAGAAACGTCATCGCAAGCTTCTGCCGGTATTGAAAGATATGTTCATCGAACCGAATCCGGTCCCGGTCAAAACAGCGCTGGCCTGGCGGGGGATGATGTCGGCCGATTGCCGTCTGCCACTTTGCGAGATGACGCCGGCTAACCAGGATCGGCTGCGCAAGACCCTGGCCGAGTTCGAAGCGTCGAAATGAAACCGCTGCGGGTTTTGCTTGTTGGATCGGCCGGCCGCATGGGCCAGGCCATTTTGGAAGCTGCCAAGCTCGATTCCCAAACCGACATTATCGGAATGTGCGACCAGGGCGACCCGATCGAGCCAGCTGTCTCACATGCCGATGTGGTGATTGATTTCAGTCACGCCAGCACAATCACGGACATTTGCCGGATTGTTTCGTCACGAAAAATATCTCTCGTCATCGGCACCACGGGCCACTCCGACGAGCAACGGGCCGAGATCGAGCGCTGCGCCAAGAGTGTGCCGGTGGTGCTCTCGTCGAACTACAGCGTTGGCGTAAATGCTTTGTTCTGGTTAACGCGAAAGGCGGCCAGGTTGTTAGGGCCGGATTTCGATCTGGAGATCATCGAAATGCATCATCGCATGAAGAAGGATGCGCCGAGTGGAACCGCCAAGACGCTCGCAGAAATTTTAAGAAGCGAACGAGACCTCGCCGAAACGCGGCACGGTCGCGAAGGAATGGTTGGGGAGCGTAAGAAGGCGGAGTTGGGAATTCATTCGATTCGCGGCGGCGATGTTGTCGGCGATCACACGGTTATTTTTGCCGGCGACGGCGAGCGATTGGAATTGAGCCATCGCGCGGCCAGCCGCGCCACCTTTGCCAAAGGCGCGTTGCGCGCGGCCCACTGGGTCGCCAAAGGCCGGCCGGCCGGGCTTTACTCTATGGAAGATGTGCTCGAGCTCTCGGGCACAAAATGAGAGTTGGCGTGGCACTCGGGTCGAACTTGGGAGATCGCCTCGGCAACCTGAAAAAAGCGCGCGCAGCCATTCACGCCTTGCCGGACGTTGCTCCGCGGTTCCTCGCTTCGAGCGTCTTCGTCACGGCGCCGGTCGATTGTGAGGAGGATGCAGGCGAATTTCTAAACGCCGTCATCGAGTTCGATTACCATGGCAATTTGCTGCACCTGATGAAGGAGTTTCGCCATATCGAAGCCAGCCTTGGGCGGCCGGCCCACCATGCGCGCAATCAAAGCCGGACCCTCGATCTTGACCTGCTTTATGCCGGCAGGATGCAGGTTTCGGAAAAGCACCTGGAAATTCCGCATCCGCGCATGACTAATCGCCTTTTTGTCATGCAGCCACTTGCCGAAATCCGGCCCGAGTTGATCTTGCCCGGTCAAGAAAAGTCGGCTGCCGAAATAGTGGCGGCCCTGCAGAAATCAGATACGATACGGCCCCTAACGAATGAATGGTAAACCGATGATCGATTTTCGAGCGATGAAGGCGCGCGGTGAGAAGATCACGGCCTTGACGGCCTACGACTATCCAACAGCCCGCCTGCTTGATGAAAGTGGCATCGACATCATCCTCGTCGGCGATTCTGTCGGGATGGTTGTGCTTGGCTACCCAGATACGACGCAGGTGACTCTCGCGGAAATGGTGCATCACACGCGCGCGGCCGCCAGGGGAGTGAAACGCGCGACGCTGGTGGCGGATTTGCCGATCAAGACTTACGACAATGCCGAGCAGGCCGTCGCGAGCGCGCGAGAACTCGTGGCCGCAGGAGCGCCTTCCGTAAAACTGGAAGGCGGCGCCAGTCATGCAAAACGCATCGAAGCTGTCGTGCAGGCCGGAATTCCGGTCATGGCTCACATCGGCATGCTGCCCCAAAGTGTGCGCGAGGAAGGTGGCTATCGGGTCAAGGGACGGTCGCAATCGGAATTGGAGCAATTGATCCAGGATGCGCACGCCGTCGAGAAGGCGGGCGCGTTTGCTGTTGTCCTCGAAATTGTCGCGCCTGACGCCGCGCGCCAGCTGACTGAGGCGATCGGAATTCCTACCATCGGGATCGGTTCCGGAGACCATTGTGACGGCCAAATCCTCGTGACCCACGATCTCATCGGCCTCTTTCCCTGGTTCACGCCGAAGTTCGTTTCACCCGAGGCCAGTGTGGCCGCTGAAATCCGGCAGGCCGCGACGGCCTTTATTGAACGAACGCGGACGGGCAGACGATTGTCTAACCGCTGACAATCATGGCGCGATGAGAGTTTCTGAGTTCAACGAATTCGATACAGACGGTTTGCTCATGGCGAGCAAGCAACGGAACTGGCTTTGGTTCGGCTTGATCGTCTCGCTCCTGTTGCACCTGGCGCTTTGCGCCTATTTTTATCGCACCCGGTTCCAATCGGTTAATACGGCAGTGGTGGCGGCTCCGGAGCAACCAACCTTTAAGGTTCGGAACGTTGACCTGGCTCCCCAACTCGACCGCAACAGTCTCGATCAGACGAACCCGGCGGCGAAGCCTGAGGCGGACAAGACCGACGAACAACTGCCGGATGAGAAGAAGTCTTTCGACCAGCTTCTGCAGGATGTGCACGCGAGCGCGGCCATGCCCGATGATGTTCGCGATGTTTTGCCGGACCGTCCGAAAGTCGATCCTAATGCGAGTTCGATCATGTCGGAGATCGAGCGCACGACCGCGCAAACACTGACAAACAGTCCCAATGCGGCGCGCGAACAGAGTCTCTTGAATAACAGCGCTGTTTCCGGCCGGCCGCAGCCGGCGCTCAGCGGGACTGAGCTGGCCACGAGCACAACAATCAAGCGGCCGAATACGTTTACGAAAATGCCGGGAGACAGCAGCGGGCCTAACAAAAACCGGAATCCTGGCTTTAGCGATCTCGACCAACTCTTAAAACAGCAGGGACCGCTCGGTTCGGGAACGAAACTGCGAATGCCCGACGACCAGCTCTTCGCCTATAACATGGCGGAATTGCAGCCGAGCGCGATCAACCAACTGCAGAAGCTCGGGGTGCTCATCAAGCGCAATCCGAAATCAACCTTCACCGTGGAGGGTTACACCGACTCGTTTGGCCCGCCCGATTACAACCGGGAGCTGAGCGAGCAGCGGGCCGCGAGTGTGAAGCGATATCTGGTCGAAGTCATGGGAATCAATCCCGATCAGATCGAGACTCATGGTTACGGCCAGGCGAAATTTATCGTGCCCCCGCATTTGGTTCCGCCGGACGCCAGTCAGGTCGAGATCGACGCGGAGATCGCCCGGCAACAGCCGAACCGCCGCGTAGTCATTGTCGTGCACACCAGCGAAAGCGCCCTGCCAGCGTCGGCGCCGAAAGCTAAGGGCGGTTCACCGAACCGCCCGGGCGATTAGGGTGGTCGCCTACCAGTTTTTAATCCACTGGGCAGCGTCTGCCTGTGACTTTCCACCGCCCGTACTCCATATGTCGAATGTCGGGTTGAAGCCCTTGCCGGAATTTGCGGCGCCTCCTGAGGGTAATGCATCAGGGTTAGCAGCGGTTGAATAACCGTAGTTATTCCCAAACGGATCGCGGATTCCTGTTATGTCTGCGGTAGAAGGCGGTCCCGGAAGAAGCATATTGGGCTTGAAGGAAAAATAACTTTTCAAGGTGGGTGTCGCGCCACGCGTTGCCGTCGTTACGCCGGCGAGACTCTCGTAAAGATAGAGACTAGCTTGCTGGTAGGTCGAAGGATCGTATGCCGTCCGGGCATCCAAACCATAAGTGTCGGCGCTGGTCGGATAAGTCCCGTTGTCCGCCTTGTAACTTTCACACGCAGCCGCCATGGCCGCGATTTCGGCTTCTGCGCGCGATCGCGCGGCTTTCTTCTGCACGTAACCGACTGTGCTAATAATCAGCGCGGCCAGGATGACGATGATCGTGATGACGATCAACAGCTCCATGATGGTGAAGCCGCTGATTTGCCGAAATTTTGAATTTCGCGCTTCGAATTTCGCGATTCTACTCACGTTTGCTGTTGCAGTCCGCTGATGATGCTGATCAGCGGCATGAACAGGGCGATGACGATCGTGCCGACAACGAGCGCGAGAAAAACAATCATAATCGGCTCGAGCATTGAGGTGAGCGCCGCGACTGAGTTGTCGACTTCGTCGTCATAGACGTCAGCGACCTTCAAAAGCATTTCGGGCAGCTGACCGGTTTCTTCACCGACGTCGATCATGCTGATGACCATCGGGGGGAAGGCAGCACTCGATTCCAGCGGTTGCACGATCGATTCACCCTCTTTCACACTGTCGTGAACGAGCGAGATGGCATTTGCGATAACCATGTTGCCCGCGGTTTCGCGAGTAATGTTCAACGCCTGCAAAATGGGAACGCCGCTGGTGACCAGAGTGCCCAGAGTGCGTGAAAATCTTGAGATGGCCGTCTTGCGAAGTAGATCGCCGAAGAGCGGAACATGAAGTTTGAAGCGATCAAGGGCCGCTCGTCCACCCCTGGTGCCATTGGCGAACTTGTAACCAAAGATTGCGGCGAAGGCGACGCCGAGAAGGATCAGGTAGTGCGTTTGCACAAAACGACTGACCCCAATGACAAAGAGGGTCACGGTTGGAAGCGGCTTGTCGCCCAGCATGTCGTGGAAAATCGCTTCGAACTTCGGGACGATGAACACGAGCAGGAAAACCATGATGGCGAGGGCCATAAACATGACGATGATCGGGTAGACCATCGCGGCTTTGACCTTGTTTCTGATCTTGGCCGCTTTTTCCTGGAACTCCGCAAGGCGCGACAGGACGACCTCAAGCACGCCGCCGAGCTCGCCGGCCTTGACCATGTTGACGTAAAGGTCGTTGAAAATGGCCGGATGCTGCGCGAGCGATTCTGAAAAGGTGCCGCCGCTTTGCACGCCATCGGAAAGTTTGGTGACGGTCGCTTTCAGGACTTTGTCCCGCTCCTGTTTGCCGAGAACTGTCAGGCTGCGGAGCAGCGGAAGTCCCGAATCGATCAGGGTGGCGAGTTGCCGCGTGAAAATCATCAATAGCTTCGGCTTGATCTTCTTGCGCTGGAAAAGAGTGAATTCCTTTTTGGCGCCGCGAACCTTGGGCGCGCGCGCAGCTTTTTTTCCGGAAGCCTTTTGCGTTTTCCCGTCACGGCCAGCCGCCCCTTTGCCTTCCTCGAAGACGCTCGTGGGAAAATATCCCGCCTGCCGCAGCTGGCCGATCACTTCATTCGGCGACGCTGCTTCCATCAAACCGGTCGACTCCTGTCCGCGAGCGTCGAGAGCGATGTAGTTAAAGCGAGGCATGGCGGCGAAAGTCCTACTTTTTTACAATAATTATGTCCGCAGCCGATGTCGAGCGTTTCGCAGCGCGGGGCTTGTTTAATAAGCGGGCGAGAGAAGCTCGTCTCTCCATGAGACCTTCAGTTCTGTGCTCACATCGGGAGGGACGAGCTCGTCCCTCTCCGTCACCGCTGGAAAAAGAAAACCACCCGGGGCGCGGCTAAGTGTACTTGAGAACCTCTTCGATGGTTGTGTCGCCGGCGAAGATGCTGCGAATTCCGTCCTGTCGCAGAGTGACCATTCCCAGCTCGATGGCTTTCTGTTTGAGAACCACGGTTGGCGCGCGTTCGTTGATGAGCTCGCGGACGGGATCGCTGATCTGCATCAGCTCGTAAATCCCCTTCCGGCCCTTGTAGCCGGTCTGGTTGCACTTCTCGCAACCTTTGCCGTAGTAAAATTTTTTGTCGCCGATATCGCGCTTAGCAATTTCGAGCTGCGCGAGAAGCGAGTCGCTCGGTTTATAGGTCGTCCGGCAATGGGAGCAGATGCTGCGCAAGAGACGCTGCCCGAGTACCGGCTTCCAGTGTTGAGGAGATCAAAAACGGTTCGACGCCCATGTCGATCAAACGCGTGACCGCGCCGGGCGCGTCGTTCGTGTGCAAGGTGGTAAAAACCAGGTGGCCCGTGAGCGACGCCTGGATGGCGATCTGTGCCGTTTCCAAATCGCGCGTTTCACCGACCATGATACGATCCGGGTCCTGGCGGAGAAAGGCTCTCAGGACACGGGCGAAGGTCAGGCCAATGTTTTCGTTCACCGGAACTTGAACGACGCCTTCGAGGTCGTACTCAACCGGTTCTTCCGCAGTCAGCAGTTTTGAATCGATCGTATTGATCTTGCGGAGGCAGGAGTAGAGCGTGGTCGTCTTGCCCGATCCGGTTGGGCCGGTAACGATAAAAATTCCGTTAGGCCGCTGGATCACGTCCAGAATGTAGGAATGGATGTAATCCGGCATTCCGAGCATCTCGAGATCGAGATTGACTGTGCTGCGATCGAGCACCCGCAAAACAACACTCTCGCCGTACTGAGTTGGCAAAGTCGAAACACGCAGGTCGACGCTCCGGCCGGCGATGTTTTTTTGGATCCGGCCGTCCTGCGGAAGACGCCGCTCGGCGATATTCATGTTGGCCATGACCTTCACGCGCGAGATGACTGGCAGGGCCAGGTGCCGCGGCGGTGGCGCCATTTCGTAAAGCGCGCCATCTACGCGGTAACGAATCTTGAACTCATTTTCGAACGGCTCGAAGTGAATGTCGCTCGCGCGATCTTGAATCGCTTGATAGACGATCAGGTCGACAAAGCGAATGATGGGAGTGGCGTTGGCCTCGGCTTCAACCGCGGCCGCGCTTTCGTCACCGCGCAATTGCAGCATTTCGCCGGCTTCGCCGAGTTGCTTGAGGACCTCCTCCATGCTGGCGGTATCGCTGCCGTAGTGCTGCTTGATCTTTTCTTCGATCTGCTCGGTTGGGGCGACGACAACCTCGACATCTTTCCCAAGGGCGAAGCGCAAATCCTCCGCGGCGCTGGGATCGAGCGGATCAACCAGGGCGAGACGAATGGTGTTACCAGAGAGAGCCACCGGAAGAGCGCGATGAAGACGGGCCAGTCCGCTGGGGACAAGTTTCAGGATGGCCGGTGGAATCTCGAGCTGACTCAGGTCGATGTAATCGGTTCCAAGCGCGTCGGCGATGGTTTGATAGAAGCTGTGTTCGTCAACAAAACCGCTGTCGACCATCGCCTGGGCGATTGTTTTTCCATTCAAGCTGGCCTCGTTAAGAACATCGTCGGCCTGCGACGGCTGAAGCACATGCTGCTCGATGAAGAGTTCGGCGACCTGTTTGTCGTTCATGAGTTTTAGAAGTTAGCTCGCGTCGCTCAGGGTTATGGAGATGACTTCTTCGGCGGAAGTTAATCCGGCGAGCACCTTCCTCACGCCGTCTTCGCGCAAGGTGCGCATTCCAAGTTCGCGCGCGCGTTGCCGCAGCAACAGGGTCGAGCTGCGCTTGTTGATCATGTGACGGACCTCGTCGTCGATGATGAAAATTTCGAAGATGCCCATCCGGCCCTTGTAACCGGTTCCCCGGCAGGCATCGCAACCGACTGGTTTCATGATTTGCGCTTCGCTCATCTGGCCGGCATCCATCCTGAGCGCCCGCATTTCGGTTTCGCTCAGTTCGCTTGGTTCCTTGCATTTGTTGCAAAGTTTCCTAACGAGTCGTTGGGCCATGATTGCGCGAACGGAAGATGCAACCAGGAATGGTTGAACGCCGATATCAACCAGACGCGCGACTGCCGAAGGCGCGTCGTTTGTGTGCAGAGTGCTGAAGACAAGGTGACCCGTGAGACTGGCGTTGGTCGCAATGCTGGCGGTCTCGAGATCGCGAATTTCACCAATCATGATGATGTTCGGCGCCTGCCGGAGAATGGAGCGCAACGCTGCCGGAAAAGTCATGCCAATGTCGGCATTAACCTGCACCTGGTTGATGCCATTCATCTGATATTCCACCGGCTCTTCTACCGTAATGATCTTGCGGTCCGGTTTGTTGATGTAATTCAGGCAGGCGTAGAGCGTGCTCGTCTTGCCCGAGCCGGTCGGACCGGTTACGAGCAGAATTCCGTCAGGTAACTTGATCAGGCGCTCGAATGTTTCCTGGTCGTCGCTCAGGAAGCCCAGCTCCGGAAGGCCAAGCATAAGACTGGATTTATCGAGCACACGCATGACGACGCTTTCGCCGTGGTTTGTCGGAATCGTCGAGACGCGAAGATCGACCGGCTTTTTTTTGATCTTCACCTGAATGCGGCCGTCCTGCGGAAGCCGTTTCTCCGCAATGCTCATCGAGCCGGTCATGATTTTGATTCGACTGATAATGGCGGACTGCAGCCGTTTCGGAGGGGCCTGCATTTCCTGCAGGACGCCGTCGATCCGGAATCGGACGCGGAACTTTTTGTCGAGAGGCTCCAGGTGAATGTCACTCGCGCCGGATCGATGGGCCTCGACCAGAAGCATCGAAACCATGCGGATGATGGGAGCGTCGGCCTCGTCGCCTTCGGCGTCGATATTTTCGGCCAGCTCGAAACCGAGATCCACATCTTCGCCGATCTTTTCCTGGATGATGTCGGCGGCTTCGTCAGCGGTGCCGTAATATTTAATGAGCGCTTCGCGAATCTTCTGCGGGCTCGAGCAGACGAGCTCAATCTCGCGTTGCAGCAGAAAACTCAGGCTATCGATGGTGTCGATGTCTAACGGGTCGCTCACGGCCACGATCAATCCGGTCTCGCCGTATCCGACCGGAATGACTCTAAACCGTCGCGCGTCTTCTGCCCGGATCTGGCTGATGACCTCAGGTGGAATAACGACTGACGTCAGGTCGATCCAATCCATGTGCGCTTGAGCAGCCAGCGTCTTGGAAATGTCTGATTCGGAAATGACGGCGTCTTTGATGAGAACATCGACGACGCTGTTCTGCCCATTCAGACGACTCCGCGCATCATCGATTTGAGGACGTGTGACCAGTCCGACATCCTGTAGGACGCGGAGCACGTAATCTTCGTTGTGTTGCACGGATGAAGTCCCCGAAGGCTCAACCCGCGGGGTATTTAAAGTACGAATCCCGCTCGAAAGTGTCAACGAATCCGACATCGAAAGGGCTGCTGCCGGATAGTCCAGGCAAAAACGGGCGAGACAAGCTCGCCCCGGAGTCAGATCTGAGAGCCGACGGAATCGGAAGGCTCGTCCGTGTCCTACTCGACGGTGACGCTCTTCGCCAGATTCCGAGGTTTATCGACGTCCCGTCCAAGTTCCACTGCGAGGTGATAGGCCAGGAGTTGGAGAGGAATAGCCGTCAGGATCGGCATGACACAATCGTGCAGGGCCGGAAGCTCAATGATGTCGGTGGCCACGCCTTTCAAAGCCTTTGCGCCCTTGCCACTGGTGACGGCGATGATGGGCCCTTTCCGCGCCTTCACCTGTTCCATGTTATTGACGTTCTTCGAAAAAACCGCGTCGTCAGGAGCAATAAAGACGGAGGGAAGATCGGGCCGAACGAGTGCGATGATTCCGTGTTTCAGCTCCGCGCTCGGATGACCTTCCGCAAAAAGGTAGGTGATCTCCTTGAGCTTGAGCGCACCCTCGAGCGCAATCGGGAAATTGAACTGGCGCCCGAAAAAGAGCATTCCGTTCACCTCGGCGTATTTCTTCGCGATGGTTTTGATGTGATCGCTCAGCCTGAGGACATCCTCGATGTGGCCGGGAAGTGCCTCGAGCGCCTCGATCATCCGGCTTCCCTCGGCCGTTGAAAGGTGCCGCATCCGTCCAAGGAGCAAACCGATCAGAGAAAGGATGACCAGTTGCGAGGTGAAGGATTTCGTCGCTGCGACTCCGATCTCAGGTCCCGCATGCATGTAGACGCCGCCATCGCTCTCGCGTGCGATCGTGCTGGCGACGTTGTTGCAGATGCCGAGTGTGCGAAACCCCTTGCGCCGGCTCTCTCGTAAGGCGCCGAGCGTGTCGGCCGTTTCGCCGCTCTGGCTGATGGCAAAGACGAGCGTGTCCAGGGTCATGGGCGTGTTGCGGTGGCGAAATTCGCTGGCGAATTCCACTTCCGTCGGAATGCTGGCGAGATATTCGATCAGGTATTCGCCGACCATGGCGGCGTGCAACGCCGTGCCGCATCCCGTGAGAACAATGCGGCCCACGGCACGCAATTCCGCCGGTGTCATGTTCAGTCCGCCGAGCTTGGCGGTGCATTCTTCAGCGCTCAAGCGACCGCGCATGGCGTCGCGAACGGAATCGGCCTGCTCAAAGATTTCTTTGAGCATGTAGTGCGGATAATCGCCCTTCTTGATGTCCTCGGCGCTGAATTCAACCTTGCTGACTTCATGATTTACGCCCGCGCCGGCGAGCGAGCTGATCTCGAATTTGTCGGGCTCGAGCGAGACAATATCGAAGTCGTTCAGGTAAACGGCGTCGCGAGTGTGGGCGACGATGGCGCTGACGTCGCTGGCGAGAAAGTTTTCGTCTTTGCCGACGCCGAGAACGAGCGGACTCCCGCGCCGCGCGCCGACGATGAATTGCGGGATGTCGGCGTGAACCACGGCCACGCCGTAAGTTCCGATGACCTGCTTGAGTGCTTCTCTTGTCGCCTGGACAAGGCGCGCCTTGGAATCGGTGCCGTTGAGCCGGTTGTAAATGTAGCCGATCAGATGCGCGAGCACTTCCGTATCGGTTTCCGTTTGGAAATTACTGTCGCCATCCTGGATCAATTGGTCTTTCAACGACCTGATAGTTTTCGATGACGCCGTTGTGGACCAACGCGATTTTGCCAGAGGCATCGAAATGCGGGTGGGCGTTCTCATCATTCACCTTCCCGTGAGTGGCCCAGCGGGTGTGACTGATCCCGAAATTGCCGGCCGGAGGACTCTCGGACATGAGCCGCGCGAGATCGCCGATTCGGCCGGCACATTTGCGGGTTTCCATTTGATCGCCGTTAACGATGGCGACTCCCGCGGAATCGTAGCCGCGATATTCGAGGCGACGCAGACCGTCGAGGAGAATGGGGGCCGCTTCAGAACGGCCAACGTAACCGACAATTCCGCACATATTTAAGGAGCGGTGAGCTTAATCCCTGCCCGGTTCCCCGGCAAATGTTGTGCCGCTGACATTTCTTTGCCCGACGGCTTGATACGGATAGTTTGAACATGCGAACTGGCGGCGCTTTGTCGCTCCAGCATCGTCTGCTTTGAAAAGCCCTGAAAATATGAGTGATCCTGCATTACCGCCCGGCACAACCCAGCGGACGCTCGCCATCATCATGGGAGGCGGCGCCGGCACGCGTTTGTTTCCGCTAACGAAAGATCGCGCCAAACCGGCTGTTCCGTTAGGGGGAAAATACCGACTGGTCGATATCCCGATCAGCAACTGCCTGAACTCGGGACTGCGCTCTATCTACATTCTGACGCAGTTCAACAGCATGTCGCTTCATCGCCACATTCAGGCGAGCTACAAGTTCGATAATTTTTCGCGCAGTTTTGTCGATATTCTCGCGGCCCAACAAACGCTGGAAAATTCCGGGTGGTATCAGGGAACGGCGGACGCGGTGCGGCAGAACATGCGCTACTTCCTGGAAAGACCGTACGATTATTACCTGATCCTGAGCGGCGATCAGCTTTACCGGATGGATCTCCGGACGCTGTTGCATCAGCACATCCGGTCCGGTGCCGACATCACGCTGGCGACAAAACCGGTGGGACGCGGCCAGGTCTCGGAGTTCGGAATCATGCGGACAGGGGTCGACCGGCGGGTGACGCGTTTCGTCGAAAAGCCGAAGGAAGAAAGTTTACTTAACGAGATGCAGATGAGCAGCGAGCTGCTGGGTTCGGTTGGCGCGTCGGCCGGCGAAGAGCTTTACCAGGCGTCGATGGGTATCTATCTCTTCAATCGCGACGTGCTCGTGCAATGCCTGGCGAACGACATGGTCGATTTTGGGAAGCACATTATTCCGCATGCCATCAAAGAGCGGCACGTCAGCGCCCATATCTTCCAGGGATATTGGGAGGATATCGGCACCATCCGCGCCTTTTACGAAGCCAATCTTGGCCTAACGGATATCCTGCCGGACTATAGCTTCTTCGACGCGCAGAGTCCGATCTATACACACCCGCGTTTTCTTCCTGGGAGCAAGGTGAATGGCGCCACCCTGCGGCAGGCCATCATCTCCGACGGTTGCATTATCTCCGATGCGCATCTGGAGCGAAGTGTCGTTGGCATCCGCAGCATCATTCGCAGCGGCGCGACCATTCGTAATAGCATCGTCATGGGGGCTGATTATTTTGAATCCGATCGCCCGGCGGATCCCGCTCGTCCAGGGTTGGGCATCGGGCGCAATTGCGTGATCGACCGGGCGATCATCGACAAGAATGCACGTATCGCCGATGGAGTCGTGATCACGCCGGAAGGAAAACCGCAGGACTTCGACGGCGAGAATTATTTCATCCGCGACGGCATCGTCGTCGTCCCGAAGGACAGCGTCATCCCATCGGGTTTCTGGATTTAAAAAACGTTTAGCATTTGTCCCGCTGCGTCTTGGAGCAGCGGGCGGGTGAGTGACGGCGACAGAGCCAACATTTAAAAAACGTTTAGCATTTGTCCCGCTGCGTCTTGGAGCAGCGGGGGCGAGTGACGGCGACCGGGCTTTTAATCAGGCCGCTGGCCTAACGATGGTCGGTGGCTCCGGCCTGAAGCGAACCCTGGGTTTCCCAGGTTTCCTGCTTATTCCAGGGAAGGGCGCCCTCTTTCTTCGAATCCGGGTCATCCACCAACGCTGGTTTTTCGTGCGCGCAGGCCGCGCAAAATGTTCCCGCGCAAATCAGAATGATGCTGACGCTTCTACGAATTTGATCCCGCATATACCACGATGTCTCCCGGTTGCACCTGAACTCCTCGCTCGAGACTGCTTGTGACAACATCCCCGATGGCAGTTGAAGGTTCAACCGAAGAAATCCGAATCTTTCCAATGAGGGTGCCTTCGCGCATGACGAGCATTTCTGCATTGGGTTCGACACCCTGACGGCCGCCGAGGTTCAAAACGACAAAATTGTAGGCCTGGTTTACGGCCAGAATTGTGCCGCGAATACCGGCTCGGCCGACCGCAGTCTGGCGGCGTTTCCGTTCCTGGTTGATCTGATCGGCCTTTTCCTGTGTTCCCCTGATCTTTTCCGAGAGGAAAGTGTTCTCGCGCTCCGCATTCTCCAATTGCTTCCGGGCTTCATCCAGCTGGGCCTGCAATTCGGTTGGCGATGCTGCGCCAGGATTGGCGCCATCGGGCGCCTTCGCTCCTACTGTCGGATCGATCTGATGTTGAACTGAGGCCACCTCCGCTTGCGCGGCCTGGAGTTTGGTCTGCAAGTCGGCCTTTTCCGCCTGCAATTGCGCAAGGTCGGACTGAATCTTATTTGCGACTGTTTCGGCTTCGGCAGCCTTGGTAGCAGCCTGGGTGGCAGCCGCTTCGCGTGCCTTGATATCTTTCTGCTCGTCGAGACGCTTCTTCTCAACCGCGTCCCGAGCCGCTTCGGCCTCCAGTTTGGCCGTCCGCAGGCTGTGCGCCTTCTGGCCGTTCATGACCCCAAAAACCGCCGCCGCCAGAAGAAAAATTACCGACAGGCCGATAAGGTTCTTCGGCGTAGCGATCCCCGAGGCTGAATTGGGCAGCTCCATGCGGGTGAGGTTGTACACAGGACCACCTTAAGATTGCAATCTGATTTGCGCCCGAGGGCGATTTTAGTGTCGGAAATCGCCGATTGCCGTTGCGCCTGCCGGTGTTCCGACATATAGAAAGCCCGCCATGGGTCAGCAACACCGCGTCAGAGCGAAACGCAAACGCCGCCTCGCTTACTTGGATAGGAAAAAGGTTTCGCAGAATGCGAAGCGCCGCGGATCATCCAAGCCGAAGGCTGCAAAGAAAGCGGCCGCCGCCCCGGCTGAAGCGTAGACAGCTTCTGTCCTGGCGGAATGAACGCCGCGTTAGACCGTTATCTCATCGTCGACGGTCACAGCGTAATCTTCGCATGGCCCGATCTTCGCAGTCTGCATGAGCGGCGCACTTCACTCGCGCGTGAGGAACTGATCAAGCGTCTGCGCCATTACCAGGACTGGACCGGAATCCATGTGGTCTTGGTCTTTGACGGAAAAGGCGCCGACATCACGAACCAGGCTGAGCCGCACGACATTCAAATTTTCTATTCACGCGCGGGCCAGACAGCCGACTCGATTGTGGAGAGGCTGGCGGGCAAATATGCCGAGCGCTTTCATCTTACGATCGCTACATCGGATAATCTCGAGCGCGAAACCGCCGCGGCTTTCGGCGCGGAGTGCATCTCTCCCGAGATGCTGAGACTGCTTTTGAGCGATGCCCGCTCGGCCTAGCGAATTGGCGTTTCAGGCCGCGCCTAACAAAGCGGTGGCTGGTTCCGGGCGATAAAATTTTCGCTTACGGGCGTGCTGCTGGCAGGTCGCCAGAACGCGGGCGAGAACGGAGTAAAGCTGTTCGATCGGCAAATTCTTGCTGACGTAACCATTCGCGCCTGCGCGCAGCGCGGCGTGCATGTGCTCTTCATCGTAGCCCATGCCGGTGAAAACAATGATCGGGAGCGTCGGGTTAATCTCGCGAATGAAAGAGATCAGAGACATGCCGTCGATTTTCGGCATCTTGAGGTCGACGACGATGACATCGCAGTCGTTATGCGCCAGCCAGGTGGCGGTTTGAAATCCTTCCGTCAGGCTCTCGCAGGTGTGTCCTTTTTGGCGGAGATAGGTGACGAGAAATCGGCTAATGCCGGGATCGTCGTCGATGATAAGAAAGTGAGAAGAGGCGCGACTCAAGGAGGTCATAGCACTTTATAATTTTCATATTAACCATAGCATCTCCCTTGCCACCGACCTATTCACCCGTTTTCCCGCCCACGCTCCCTCTCGTCTTCCAAAGCCTTCACCCGCGCATACAGCTTGCCCAGCCGATGCACCCAGCCAATGTGCTCTTTCGCTTTGCCCAACGGCACCGCCGGCGATAGCAGCCACGCGCCGCTGCCAATGCTTTTAGTGACCCCAGCCTGCGCGCCAATCATCGCGCGATCAGCGACCTCCAAATGTCCGACCAACCCGGCTTGTCCGGCGATCAGGACGTTCCGTCCAATTCTCGTGCTGCCGGCAATGCCAACATGCGCGGCAATGGCGGTGTCTTCGCCGACGACCACGTTGTGGGCGATCTGAACAAGATTATCGATTTTCACACCGCGTTGAATCCATGTCCGCCCGAAACGGGCCCGATCGATGGTGCTGTTGGCACCGATATCAACGTCGTCATCGATTTGCACAAAGCCGCGTTGTGGAATCTTAACGTAGCGACCTTCGACCATCTCGAAGCCGAAGCCGTCCGCGCCGATGACCGCGCCGCCATGAATGATAACGCGCGCGCCGATGATGGTACGCTCGCGGATCGTGACGTTCGGATAGATTAACGAGTCGGCGCCAATGATAGACTCATGGCCGATGTATGCGCCGGCACCGATGACGGTATTTGGTCCGATGGACACGTTCGCCTCGATGACAGCGTGCGGCTGGATTGAAACTCCGTCGGCCAGCTTTGCCGAGGGATCGACCACCGCCGTCGGGTGAATGCCAGGCGTCATTTGAATCGGTTCCGGGGCGAGTTGCAGGACCAACTTCTCGAAGGCTTTTGCCGGGTGAGACACTCGGATTTGTGCCTGAGGGATCGATTCCGAAAAATCCAGCGGGAGAAAAACGGCCGATGCGCGCGTTTTGCGGAGGAGCGTCAGGTAACGCGGGTCGCCAAAGAAAGTGATATCCCCTTCGTCCGCCTCGATTAATGAAGCGGCCCTCTTGATGACCTGTTTGGAATCGCCGATGAGCTCGCCCCCACTCATTTGGGCGAGTTCGCCGAGGGTGAAACTGACAGACACAGCGGTTCGCCTAGCCTTTCACGCTGGCGCGAACTTCATCGAGCTTGCCGGCCGAGCCGAGCCTCTCGTTTTTGTGCGCGATAAAATCCGCGTAGGCTTGCATGAAAATTTTGCCTGGCGGCCGGAAATCGAATTGCTCGGGATGATCGCGGAAGAATTCGCGATGAACCCTGGTCCAGACGAGACGCCCATCGGTGTCGATATTCACTTTGGTAACACCCAGTTTGGCAGCCGGAAGATATTCGTTTTCGTCGACGCCCCGAGCGCTCGGGTTGAGCTTGCCGCCGGCGGCGTTGATCCGTTCGACTTCCTCTTTGGGCACACTCGAGCTGCCGTGCATGACAATTGGCAGGCCCGGAATCTTGTCGCTGATGTCCTTGATCACGTCGAAATGAAGCCCTTGTTTGCCCTGGAACTTGTAAGCCCCATGGCTCGTGCCGATGGCAGCCGCGAGCGCGTCGCAACCGGTCTGCTTGACGAATTCCACGGCTTCGTCCGGATTTGTTAGGCAAGCGTGCCCCTCATCGACCTTGATGTCCTCTTCGACCCCTCCGAGCATGCCAAGTTCAGCCTCGACGCTGATTCCCTTTGCGTGCGCCCGTTCCGTGACTCGTTTTGTGATCGCAACATTTTGGTCAAACGGCTCGTGGCTGGCGTCGATCATGACCGAGCTGTAGAAGCCTGAGTCGATGCAGTCGTAGCAGGTTTGTTCGTCGCCGTGATCGAGATGCACCGCAAAAATGGCTTCCGGAAAAATTTGCTCGGCCGTGCGGATGATGGCTTCGAGCATTCGTTTGTCGGTGTAATTTCGCGCGCCCTTGGAAAGCTGGATAATGAAGGGGGCCTTGCTCTGCATATTCCCAAGAAAGAGGCCCATGGTTTGTTCCAGGTTGTTGATGTTGTAGGCGCCGACGGCGAATTTTTTGTAGGCGACCTTGTAGAGTTGAGCGGTGGTAACAATCATAAGATACAGGCTTGGTTCCGGCGGAAGACCGGAAGCTTAAATCCGAAATTCGAAATCCGAAATTCGAAATTTCTCAATGGCCGTTGGCGCTCGCCGGAAGAGTCACACTAACAAGTGTTCCGTGCGGGTTGGAGTCGATCTTTACCCGTCCGTGATGATCAAAAACCGTTCTCTTCACGATCGACAGGCCCAGTCCAATGCCTCGCGGTTTTGTCGTGCAGAAAGGCGAAAAAACCTTGTCCTTCATCTCAGGATCAATCCCGGCGCCGTTGTCTGACACGGTTACGAGAACACCTGTCTCGTGTTTTCCGTCATGAATGGGCTTGGCTGACAGGACAATACGCGGCTTATCCTGGCCCGATGCAGCCTCGGCCGCATTGGCCACAAGATGCGCGAACGCCTCCGCGAGGGCGTTTTCGTCGCCGATCACGGGCGGCAAGTCCGTTTCAAGAACTGTCTCGACGTTGATCTCACCATTCCTTTGAAAGCTGGGCCGCGCCATTTCGAGCGCTTTGCGAACCGGGTCGCGCACGTCGATCGACCTGAAGGCCATTTCCGGCGGGTGCGCGAAACTGTTAATCTGCGAGACGATGCCATCGAGACGATCGATCTCCCGCACGACGATTTCGCTGAACTCCTTGCGAAAATCGGGATCGTCGAAGCGTTCAGGGAGCAACTGCGCGAATGTTTTAATCGCCACCAGGGGATTTCTGATTTCGTGCGACATGCTCGCGGCCAGGTCGCTCCAGAATGCTGCGTGGTCTGACAGATCGCGCTTTTCCTGCAAAGCTTCCTCGGCGGTCAGGTCCTGAATCAACGCAACCGCGCCTACCGGGTTTTGCTCGGGACCGAGACGCCGGATTTCGACGGAGACCGACCGGTGGCTTCTTTCATCAAGATATCGGCGGCGCTCAAGCGCCTCGTGAGTTTCCAAGGCATCCCGAAAAAGGGCGGCCAGCTTGCTTCCGGCGGTTTCGATCGCTTTTCCGACCACGTGATCTGCGCGGACAGCGAGCATCGCTTCGGCGGAGGGATTCAACGAACGCACGATTCCTTTTTCGTCGGTCGCGACAACACCTGGCGGAATCGTTTGCAGCAGCGTTTCGGCGAGAGTTTTTTGCCGAAGAACCTGTTCGCTCAGGAAAGCGTTTTCAAGAACGGTCGAGACATGCTCTCCTAACGCCATCAATCCTTCGAGCTGTGCCTGATCGAAAAGGGATCCCGTCTGTCGATGCCCAAAAAAGAGCCATCCAAATACACGCCCGGAGTTGTAAAGCGGCACGATGACCTCGGCGCCGAAACTGTCGAGCGCCCGTCGGAGAATCGCGCGCTCCCCACGGTCCTCGAACAGTGGAAGCTGCTGACGATTAACCAGGCGCGCGTGCAATTCGAACCAGCGAGCCAGCGGATCGCGCCCTGAGAATTCCACTTCGTTCGTCTCCGGCAGGCAACGCAGGCCGGCGCGAAGGCGGTAGGGGCCGCCGTCGTGGCCCCGGGAGAATAAACCGACCCGCGCGACCCCGGTGGCGTCGGCCAGGCCTTGAACGATGTTCTCGAGAAGTGCCTCAATATTCTGCCCCTGGCGAAAGACTCGCGGAAATCGCAACAGTGGAGGAGTCGGCCCAAGCATCGGCATCGTTGCCTCCGGCCGGCCAAAAGCCGAGGGAGGTGACGCCGCAGCCATGGCTTCATCGCGAAGATCGCGAACCTCCTGGCTGACACGAAGGTGGTCCAGGGCGCGACCGAAGAGCGCTTGGAAGGGGCGCCTTTCCAATTCGACATCTTCCACCGCATAGACGCTCGCTTGCTCGGCTTCGCGAAACGGTTCCGAGCGCGGTGTTCCGAGCGCGACAATCAGGACTTCGGGCCACGATTTAGAGAGTTCGCCAATCAAGTCGCGCGACTCGCGGGTTCTAAGATCAAGCACGAGCACGGCCGGGCTTGATTGTTGCAGGATGATGTCGATCCGGGCGGTATCGTGGACCGGGCGCACTTCCGCCATCGTCCGGAGATAGGCTTTTATGCGCCTAACGAGCTCCGGATCCTTGCTGTGAACGATACAGATCGCCGGTAGGATCATGCCGCGACGACCTCGCTGTCGAAGCGAACCAGAGGAAGCAGGATATGGAACGAGGTCCCCTTGTTCAGTTCGCTTTCGACCTCAATTTGTCCGCCATGTTCCTGAATGATGCCGTGGACCACCGAAAGTCCAAGGCCCGTGCCATAATCTTTGGTCGTAAAAAAGGGATCGAAAACATGCGCCAGGTCTTCGCTGCGAATGCCTTCGCCGTTATCTTTAATGGTGACACGCAAAACCTCGTGGATGTCCCCGTTATGGCCGCCAGCCAAATGAGACAGCCATTCCTCGTCGGTCAGGACCTCGGTGGAGACGTTTAGCTCTCCGCCATTTTTCATTGCATCCATGGCATTGAGAAAGAAGTTCAGGAAGACTTGCTCCAATTGGTCGGCATCGGCCCGGATTGTATCAACATTTGCCTCCCAAGAACGAGTTAATTTGATGTCTTTTTGGTAAAGACGGTGCCCCACGAGCAGGAGTGACTTCTCCAGGATGGCATGGACATGCGACGGCTGAAGATGGGGTTTGGCGGGACGGGCGAAGCGAAGAAGCTGGTTAACCAGGGAATCGATCCGGTCGATCTCGTGGCCGATGAGGTTCGAAAAAGTGTCCCGAAAATCGGAATCGTTGTAACGCTCGGGCAAGAGTTGAGCAAAGGTCTTGATGGAAACGAGCGGATTCTTGATCTCGTGCGCCATCCCGGCTGAGAGGGTTCCAAGACTGGCGAGCCGGTCGCTGCGCCGGATCTGCAATTCGAGACGCTTCAAAGCCGTCACATCGGTTAAGACCATGAGCGCGCCGAGAACGCGGTTGTCCTGGCCCTTGAAAATTGAGGTGCTGATCCGGACGGTAAAACCTTCCCCTTTCGTTTGAAGGGTGATTTCAGCGTTCTGGCCCTCTCCCGAGCCGAGAGTATTCCGCAAAACCGTCCGGAGCGGCCCGGGCAGGACTGAAAGTTCGTGGTCGAGCACGTCAGACGGCTGGACCTGCAGAATTTCTCCCGCTTCATTGTTGAAAACAGTGATCCGCTCGTCGATGCCTACCGCGATGACGCCGGTGGTCAGGTTTTGCAGCAGGGTCTCATTATAGATACGGGCATTTTGGACCTCGGTGAAAAGCTGGGCATTGTCGACTGCGACGGCCAGCTGTCCGCACAATACCGAAAGAGCGTTCTGCTCGGCGCTCCCGTAAATCCGGCCGGAAGCTCTGGGCCCCAGCAGCATCACCCCAGCAAGGTGTTCCCGCGAAGAGATGCCCATGGCCAGCGCGATGTTGAGCTCCTCCATCCGGTTCAACAGAAGACCAACCTCCTCCGTGCGTCGCATCCGGTGTAGTTCATCGGCCACGATCGGTTCGTGATGGGCCTTCAGCCAGGTCACAATGACTCCGTCGGGTTCGAGATCGCACGTTATCGGATGGTGGTCCGTTTTTTGAACGAAGCTGAATCTGGTTGTAAAGGCGTCGCGGCCTTCCAGGAGAATCAGGACGCGCTCGGCGCCGACCGCTTCCGCGATGGTTCCACCGAATTGCTGCAGCAGATCGTGCAGCGTGGTGATGGAAGAGAGAATTTCGGTGGCCTTGCTGACGGTCGCGCGAAAGTCGAGATGATGAGAGCTGATAAAGAGGCGCTCGGCCAGTCGCCGTGAGACTCCGCGGGCGGGAGCCATGGCAAAGGCGATCACAATTCCGGCAGCTACGTGCGCGACGGTGTGCGCGTATTCCACATAGTGCAGGACGGTTGAGACCAGCCACCAAACGACGGCGTAAAGCGCGAGCAGGTAAATCGTTAGGAGGGAATACGAGATGATGCGTCGGAAGAGGAGTCCCACGTCCATGAGTTTTCGCGTCGCCACTCCGTAGGCCACCACACCGGTAAAAAGAACCACCCGAAACGGCGCGAACGGGAGGAGCAGTCGGGGATCGATGATGACCTGCAAGGCCAGGGAGACGAGCACTGGGACAATGAGCACGAAAAGCCCGCCGATCATGACAAAGGCCAGTTCGGCGTGTTGTTGGCCACGCGCCTTGTAGAGATCGCGAACCGCGCCAACGACCAGGGCGATCGCAGCCGAGAGCGCAATGGTCACGTAAATGATTAACCCCGGCAAATCGTAGGACTCCTTGGGGGGGCTGGTCGGAAGCGGGTCGCCCAGATGGGTCCCGGAAACAAACCAGGGTGTCTGGCTGACGGCGACGACGACTAAACTCCAGAAAATCCAGTAGTGCGATGCCTTCAGGAGTGCTCGCCAGCTATCGTTAGGCCGAGTGAGGGCAAGACGGAGAAGATTGAGCGACGCTACGATGAGCATGCCGGCGGCAAAAGCCTCACGAATCGCCCACGTCGCCTGGTTTTCGGTGACGGCAGTGAAGGCGAAGAAGAGACTCATGAGCCACGCCGTGGCCGCGAGTGACAAAATGAGAAAGCACTGGTTCGAACGGCGCTTGCGGTTGGCGTAAAAAACGGCCAGTCCCAGGCTCATCTGGAGCCCGACCGCGATCAGGACAGGTATGTTTGCAGCATTCACGACCTGCAGTTTTCCACGACGAGGGAACTGGCGCTGCCACCCAGACCGCGAACGTTCAGCAGAATACAATCAAGCTGCGCCTGCCGCGGACGTCCGGTCACGAAATTGAGGTCGCATTGGGGATCCGGGTTTTCAAGATTCGCCGTCGGCGGAATGAGCTGGTCGCGAAAACTCAAGGCGCACGAGGCAATTTGCATCGGTCCGGCGGCCGCCAGTGGATTGCCCGTGACTCCTTTGATGGAGGTGACCGGAACGTCGTAGGCGCGTTCCCCGAAGACTTCCTTGATAAAGTGGACCTCGGCAGCGTCGAGAATCGGATGCCCGGGTCCGTAGGCCGATATGCAATCAATATCATGTGTCGTGCGCGAGGCGTTCGCCATTGCCAGACGCATCGAATCGATGAATCCGGAGCCATGTTCGCCCGCGGCCCGATCGCGTTGCCGCGAATAACCCGAAATGGAAAGGTATGGTCGAACACCGCGAGCTTCCGCGCGCTCACGGTTTTCCAGGACAAACATTCCCGCGCCTTCCGAAATCACGCCCGAATCGCGCATGGCATCAAAAGGACGGCTGGCATTTTCCGGGTCTTCGTTCCGGCACGAGCTCAATCCGGTGGCGATAAACGCGGCGAAAGTATGCCGGGTGAGCGGAGCGTCCGTGCCGCCGGCAATGGCAACTTCAGCCTCACCACTCCGGACCATCGAGGCCGCCAGGGCAACCGCGTCGAGTCCGGACGCGCAGGCCGAAGAAACGGTCGCCGCATGGGCGCGCGCGCCTAACCGGTCGGCGATGACATTCGCGACGGCCTGTGGAGTCAGCGCCCCAACCGCTGCGGGCGACATCCCGTTCATTCCGCGCTGCTCGAATTTACTGATCGAATTTTCAATGATGTCCATCGCGCTGGTGCTCACGCCCACCACCACTGGAGTAGGGCTGGGGAGGTCGCGGTTGTTCAAGTCGATTCCGGCGTCGCGCAGGGCCATCATGGCCGTTGCGTAGGCAAACTGGGTGTGCCGCGCCATTCTCCTGGCCTTCAGTTCGGGCTCAATGAAATCTTCCGGCTCGAAATTCTTAACCTCGCCGGCGATGCGGCTTTTCAAATCGGTCGCGTCGAAAAGTGTGATCGGCCCGATGCCGGATCGACAGGCCAGGATGGAACTCCAAAAGGCATCGAGCCCAATTCCGTTAGGTGCCAGGATTCCTATCCCGGTAATGACGACATCGTTGGTCTCGCTCATATGCCCGCCCTGAACATTTTTGCCGAGAACAAGCCTGCGAAATGCCGGGGGAGCAATCTGAGATAGTGAAAAGTCAGCGCCACTAATCGATCCGGGCGCATTCTAAGCACTACATTAAATTCAGTCATTATATTTTTCGTTCGCTTTTTGCCGACTTATTCACTAAAGAGCCAGCTTATTCACAAGTTGCAGCTTGCGCGCCAAATTTTTCTGGTCTCACCTTTCACCGGCATGTTCCCGTCCGTAACGCTTTTTATCGCGTTAGACCGTCGCGGCACGCAGTTAGCTGTTAACGCCCCGGATCCCGCATGACCACCACTACCGACCTACCCCAAATTCTCGTGATCGACGACGAGATGGGACCGCGTGAGAGCTTGCGCATGCTTTTGAAGCCGCAATACAACGTCTCGACCGCCGATTGCGTCGAGGCCGGGATCAAACTCCTCAAGGAAAAGCAACCTGACACTATTGTAATGGATATTCGAATGCCGGGAATGACCGGCATCGAAGGCTTGCGAAAGATCCGAGAGATCGATCCTCACCTTTCCGTAATCATGCTGACCGGTTTCGGCGCCCTCGAGACGGCGAAGGAGGCTCTTCGGCTTGGTGCGAACGATTATATCAGCAAGCCTTTTGATGCCGCGGAAATGTGCGACGTCATTGGCCGGAACGTTGAGCGGACCCGTGTGCAGCGAGCAAGCGAAGGTGCGGCCGCCGAAATCAAGGAGCTGAACAACCGGCTTTTAAAAGAGCTGGCCCAAAAAGAGCGGCTTGCTTCGTTAGGCCAGGCTTCGGCTGAATTCGTTCATGATCTCGGAAACCCGCTTACGATTGTCTGGGGCTACGTCCAGCTGCTGGCGCGCAAACTCGAGAAGGCCGAAAACGGGGGCGCCGTGGCTGAAAATTCCGCCTCCATTAAAGAACTCAATATCATCGAGCAAAACGTCCGTGTCTGCCGCGATCTCCTCACCATGTGGCAGAGCTACGGCAGCGTCGAAGCCTCGCCCAGAAAACCGATTTCCGTTTCCTCGATTGTGCGCGAAGTAATCAAGGGCGTCGGTTCGATGGCGGCGCAAAACGGGACAGAACTCAAGTCGAACATTTGCGAGGATGCCTGCACCCTCGTGGGCGACAGCCTCCAGATTAATCGCGCAATTCAGAACGTCCTCATCAATGCGCTCCAGGCTGCCAGCGAAACCCAGGGAGTGGTCACGATCGACTGCACACCGAGGGATTTCTATGTCGATATCCGGGTGGAAGACACTGGACCGGGAATATCCGAAGACCAGATGAGCAAAATTTTTGACCCCTACTTCACCACCAAACAGGGCAAGAGCGGCACTGGTCTCGGGCTCTACATCACCAAGAAAGTTGTCGAAGATCACAACGGCTCGATCAAGGTGGATAGCACTCCAGGAGTTGGAACGACTTTCACGATTCGTCTTCCGCTGCTCAGCGTTTAGCCTCCGAATTTAGTTCGGGGATTATCTTGTCAGTTCTCAGCAGTTTGGTTTGGTGGATGCGTGGCGTCTGCCTACAAGTTCGCTCCAATTTTCCTGATCCGAATGGCGGGGCCGCCTTTCGAGGTTATCGAAAGGCTCGCAACGCCCAGGACTTCGGCCGCCGCGCGCAAGGTCAACGCAAGCCAGGACGAACTTTCAAAGGCTACCGCGGAACTGCGTGATTTTCTGCGCCTTCATCGTCTGGAGTTACCGCGCAAAGTTGTGGATGCGTGGCGAAAAGCTGCGCGATCCGGCACCCTGCCACCAGGCAGCAATCACGAAGCACCTGTTTTCGCAGTTTATCGCGCTGCCTTAAAGAAGTGCGCGGCGGCCACGGCCGAGCTTGAGGCCAACCTTCCAATCGAGCTCGATGCAAGCCGAGTAGCCTTGTTCGATGCGGCTCGGACCGTTCTGCCGCGTTACCTCGTCTTCCTCGATCCGGCGCTGCGAACTCGTTTGGAGGAACAGTTGCGGCCGGGTCCTTTGCCACCACGAAACAAGAAGGCGCGCGCGCACGAAAGACACCTGGCCCTCTACCTCCAGCGCGTCTGCGCGAAGAACGATTCTTTGAGTGAGTTCGGACCTCAAGGCTGGGGAACCATTGCGAGTGAGGCCGCAGCACCTCGCCTGCAGCTCAGTCCGCTCCCAGGGATAGCCGCGCGGGAAACATTCCTCGAACGCTGGACGGCCCACGGTTTGGCGGCCGCGCTTAATGCCGATCCGGAAATTCGCCCCGAACTTTCGCCGCGTCTTAATCCGGCCGGTCGTCTCGAGGAAGCATCGTTCCTCCGACTCGACAGCAACGAGAGTGTTCCGATTACCGCGGCCGAGCATGAGTTGCTTTTGAAATGCGACGGCCTCACCCCGGCTTACGCGCTTCAAGCCGACTCCAAAATTCTCGCAAGCCTCGTGCAGCGCGGCATTTTACTTTGGCAAGTCGAAGTCCCCGCTTTGGATGCGCACGCATTTGATGTCCTCGTTTCGGATGTGCGCGGCTGGCGCGAAGGGTCCGCGCGAACAAGATGGCTGGAGAGACTGGAACCGATTGCCGGACTGCCGCAAACGTTTGCCGGGGCGAAGGGTACGGATTTGCGGGCCCAAGTGATGGATGAGGCTCGACGCCGGCTCGGAGATTTGGGCTCGGCGCGCACCTCGACCAATCGCGCGCTCTATGCCGCCATCAATCCCATTGGCGAGGAATGCTTTCGCGATTGCGGATTCATTCTGAACGAACAGATCGTCGATGAAGTTGCCCGGGATGCCGCCCCCTGGTTCGATCTCTGGCGCGATTCCTATGCCTTTATCGCCAGCCGGGTTGCGGCCGGTTTGCGCGGACTTTTCGAGAAAGCGAATCCACCCAGTGAACGCATTCCGTTGCCCGCGTTCCTCCGTCATTGTGAATCTTTGAAAATGCCCCTCACTGGACCCGGACTGGTCGCTTTCGCGCATCTGGCGTTTCAGGAAGTGAAAGCCGCTTTTCGCGAGCATTTTCAGGATCGAGCCGACGCGCCCGAATGGGAGTTGAGCGCAGAGGACTGTCATTTTGTGCGGCGCAACTTTCAGTACCCGAACTTTGATGAGTACACCTATCCTTCAGCTGACCTCCAGCTCTCGGGCCAGTCGATCGAAGCGATCGCTCGAGGCGACTACCAATGGGTCGTTGCAGAATTGCATCCACCGCTTGCCCTGCTGCAGCATGGCTTCTATTGGAGTTGCCCGGACAAGGAGACGCTCAGTCGCTCACTCGAGAAGGCCGCCGGCGGGCGCCCCGGTTTTCATTTTGGCATTTTCGCCGCCGATTTTACTTCTCCCACGACCGTTCGCCAGCTTGATTCCATCCCCGGCCTAACGAGTTTCGTTGCCCCTCAGCGCGGTCAGCCGGGTTGGCGCATCGTGAAACCCGCCGAGGCCGAAGTTTATCTGGAGCCGGAGACGGGCGATGTTTGTTTGCGCGTGGCGAAGTCGGGAGAGCACCTCGGCTCTTTCGCCCGCAATTGGATTATCCCGCTTGGATTTCATCCCTTTCAATTTGGCCGCGCCGGACATTTGCCCCGGCTTCGCTGTGGTCGCGTCGTTGTGCAGCGAGGCACCTGGACGATTTCGGAAAACGAACTTCCGCGGGGCGATTATAGCGGTATCTCCCGAGGGCTCGTGCTGGCCGTGGAACAGTTGCGGGCGAAGCGGGGTTTGCCACGGCACGTGTTCATTCGTCCTACCGAACAGGGCCTGCGGCGGAGCGGGGCTGAAGGAAGGGACAAAGATACCAAACCTGTCTTTATCGATCTCGAAAGCTATCTCTCTCTCGAAATCTTCTATCGCTGGCTCACAAAAGCGGGTGAACTGGAGGTCACGGAAATGTTGCCCTCGCCTGATCAGCTCTTTTGGCGCGAACCCGATGGACGGCGCACGTTCGAACTCAGAACCCTGATCGTTCCGGCGTGATGAAAATTGTCGCTGTGGCAAACCAGAAAGGCGGGGTCGGTAAGACGACGACCTCGGTCAATCTCGGCGCCGCTCTCGCGGCCGAAGGCGAGCGCGTTCTCTTGATCGATCTCGATCCGCAAGGCAATGCCACCAGCGCTTTTGGAATGCAGGAGTTGGAAGGCGAAGGTCTTTACGATTCGTTAGTGGGAGAAGAATCTCCCGCGCTCCGTGTCCTGCCAACGCGTTTGGAAAACCTGTTTGTCATTCCTGCTGATCTCGATCTGGCCGGCGCGGAGGTTGAAGTCGCGCGCATGAACGATCATTTGACCCGGCTCTCGCGCGCGCTCCAGGTTTTCCGGGATGATCAGACGTTCGATTGGATCCTGCTCGATTGCCCGCCGTCGCTTGGCATCCTCATGACCAACGCGCTCGCGGCCGCCGACGAGATCCTCACGCCGATTCAATGCGAATATTTTGCGCTCGAAGGTTTGGTGAAAATTGTCCGGGTGGTTGAGCAGGTGCGCGACTCCGGGGCGAATCCAAACCTGGAGATCGCCGGAATCGTCATGACAATGTTCGATGGCCGCACCAACCTGAGCTCGCAGGTGGTAAACGAAGTTCGCAAACATTTCGCCGAGCGCGTTTACGAAACCGTCATCCCGCGCACGGTTCGTCTCAGCGAAGCTCCAAGCTTCGGCAAAACCATTCTCGAATACGATTCATCCGGTGGTGGAGCGCGCGCTTACCGCCAGATGGCCAAGGAATTTTTGGAACGGCACCGATAGGCCAAGTCTAGCCGGCAAAGGCCGCAAAGAGTCCCTCAGCCAAAGAATGTTCACTTGAACATTGAATCGCGTTGATCCATTGTCGATTCAGGGCTTTTATGGATCTGCAAGAGAAACTGGCCATCCTGGCTGACGCCGCGAAGTACGATGCCTCGTGTGCCAGTAGCGGAACTTCCAAACGCGTTTCGCGCGGATCGTCCGCCATCGGCTCGACGACCGGTTCGGGAATTTGCCACAGCTACACGCCCGACGGTCGCTGCGTGTCCCTTCTAAAGATTCTCCTGACCAACTATTGCGTTTTCGATTGCCTCTACTGCATCAACCGTTCTTCGAGCAACGTCCCGCGCGCTCGATTTAGCGTTGCCGAAGTTGTTCAACTTACTCTCGATTTTTACCGCCGAAATTACATCGAAGGCCTTTTTCTCAGCTCGGGCATTATTCGGAATCCCGATTTTACGATGGAACAAGTGGTCGCGGTCGCGCGCTCTCTCCGTGAGGAACATCAGTTCCGTGGTTACATCCATTTGAAAACCATTCCACAGGCGTCCCCGGCACTGATTGAAGAAGCGGGTCGTTGGGCGGACCGGATCAGCATTAATATTGAGTTGCCGACCGAGATTGCGCTCGAGCAACTCGCTCCCGAAAAAAAATTCAACGACACGCACGCGGCCATGGCGGGAATTCGGCGTCGTATCGACCAGGCGAAAGCAGAACGAAAAGAAAATCGCAAGGCTCCCGCGTTTGCGCCCGCCGGGCAGAGCACGCAGATGATTGTGGGAGCGACCGCGACCAGTGATTCGGAAATTCTCGCGCAGGCTGCGACTTTGTACCAGAAGCATCGGCTGCGAAGAGTTTATTACTCGGCCTTCAGCCCAATTCCGGACGCGTCCAGCAAATTGCCTTTGATCGCGCCGCCGCTGGTTCGCGAGCATCGGCTTTATCAGGCGGACTGGTTGCTTCGCTTTTATGGATTTTCGGTTAACGAGTTAACCACCTCGGCCAATCCGGATCTCGATCTGGATGTCGATCCCAAGCTGGCCTGGGCCTTTCGGAATCCGGAAATATTTCCCGTCGATCTAAACAAGGCGCCGCGTGAGGTTTTATGGCGGGTTCCGGGAATGGGTACGAAAACAGTGGAACGCATCGTTCGTCTGCGTCGGTGGCATCGGCTGCGGTTCGAAGATTTGTCGCGGCTTCGTCTTTCGATTCGAAAAATCCTGCCCTTTATCGTTGTCGATGGCGCGCCCTGCCGGAATTCCGGCGATATCGGGAAAATTATCCCGGGAGGCGTCCCGAGTTCACAGCTTGATTTGTTTCCAGACGACGCTTCGGTCGTTACCGGTCAGCTTTGAGGGTGGAACAGGTTACCTTCGTTCCCACCTTTGGCGCCTGGCAAAAAATCGCGCGGGCCTCCTTGCAAAAGAACATTCATTTCCAGGATGTCATTTGGGAAGAGGCTCTCGCAGATCAACCCCCGCTGGCACTTTTCGGTGAGCAGGAAGCTGGCAACGACGACACTTCGTCGCGGTTTTTCGTTCCCCGTGAGTTTCTCGAAGTCGCGCGGCTGGTCTCGCTTCACTCCGACTCGATGCGGTGGGCCTTATTGTATCGGCTTCTTTGGCGAATCACGCACGGCGAGCCGAAGTTGTTGGAGATTTTCGTCGATCCCGATGTCGCGCTCGTGCGGGAAATGCAGAAGTCGGTCCGGCACGACATTCACAAAATGCGGGCCTTTGTTCGTTTCCGAAAAATCACCGGAAGCGAGCCGGCCTGGTATGTCGCGTGGTTTGAGCCGCAGCATCACATCGTGGAGCACAATTCCGCATTCTTCGTCGACCGGTTTTCGTCGATGAGCTGGTCGATCCTGACCCCGGATCGTTGTGCGCACTGGGATGGGAAGACTCTTAGTTTTACCGACGGATCTGATCGATCGAGCGCGCCCGATGAGGATGCGATCGAAGATCTCTGGCTGACGTATTATAAAAATATTTTCAACCCGGGTCGCGTAAAAGTGCACGCAATGCAGGCCGAAATGCCGAAGAAGTATTGGAAGAATTTGCCTGAAGCGGAAGTGATCCCGGCACTGGTCCGGGAAGCGCCCGGCCGGGTCGACTCGATGATGAAACGCAGCGCTGCAAAAAAAACGCCATCTTCCGGGGACGAATGGCGGCCAGCGCCGGTTCCGGACACGAATAGCCTGGAAGCGGTGCGCGAGGCCGCGAGCGCCTGTACTGCATGCCCTCTGTATAAAAACGCCACTCAGACCGTGTTCGGCGAGGGTCCTCGCAACCCGGCACTTATGCTTTTGGGCGAGCAGCCGGGAGATTCTGAAGACCTCAGCGGAAAACCGTTTGTCGGGCCGGCTGGCAAAATCATGGATCGCGCGCTCGAAGAAGCCGGGATCAATCGGAAAAAAGTTTACGTCACGAACACGGTTAAGCATTTTAAATGGGAGCCGCGCGGGAAACGACGCATTCACCAGAAGCCCAACTCGCGCGACATCGCTGCCTGCCGGCCGTGGATGGAAACGGAACTTCGGCTGGTCAAACCGAAAGTCCTCGTTTGTCTCGGTGCAACTGCTGCCCAGGCTATTTTTGGTCCCTCATTTCGAGTGACGCGTGAGCGCGGCAAAGTTCTTTCGTCTCCATTGGCCGGCAAAGTGGTCGCAACGGTCCATCCTTCATCCCTGTTGCGCCAGCCGGACGAGGAGTCGCGCGAGCGCGAGTACGGCCATTTTGTCGAGGACCTGCGACTGGCGCTGAAAGCGGCCTCGTAAGAATTCGCTTTGAACCCCCGCGCCCGGTGCTACGGTGAGGTGGATGTCGAAGCAGGCTCACCACCATCACCATGCGCATAAAGCGAATGCGCGAGCGCTCGACTAGTGTCTTAGACTAACGAGACAAAGGATCGCCCGCGCGCCAGTTTGGTTCGCGGGTTTTTTATTTTTAATAAATGAAACTCGATTACGAAAAGTTGGATGGAATTCTCCCGGCGGTGATTCAAAACGCCGCCACCGGCCGCGTCCTCATGGTCGGATTTATGAATGACGAGGCTTTCCGGCAGACTGTCGAGTCCGGCCGCGTGGCCTTTTATAGCCGAACACGTCAGCGTCTTTGGACCAAGGGTGAAACTTCCGGTCATTTTTTAATAGTTCGAGAGATCTCGACTGACTGCGACGAGGACAGCCTTTTGATTAAAGTCGATCCGGTCGGTCCGGGAGTATGTCACCAGGGATACGAGAGCTGTTTCCACTGGCGATTGAATGGAGCGGACTGGATTGAAGGCGAGAAGTCCACCTTCGATCCGAAATCTGTTTACCGGGGCGTGAAATGAAACTGAAACTTGGAATCCCAAAGGGAAGTCTCGAGTCAGCTACAATCGAACTCTTCCGCAAAGCCGGTTTCAATATTCGCACCAGCAGCCGTTCCTATTTTCCGACGATCGACGATCCGGAACTAGAGTGCATGCTGATCCGCGCCCAGGAGATGCCCAGATATGTGGAAGATGGAGTGCTTGATGCCGGCCTGACGGGACGCGATTGGATCGGAGAAAGCGGGGCCAGCGTTGAGACTCTCTGTGACTTAGTCTATGCCAAGCAAAGCTTCAGCCGGGTCCGTTGGGTGCTTGCCGTCCCGGAAGGTTCGCCTTTCAATTCCGTAGCCGATCTGAAAGGCAAGACCATTGCCACGGAACTTGTCCAGACGACAAAGCGATATCTGGCCGATCACGGCGTCACGGCCAAAGTCGAGTTCAGCTGGGGCGCTACCGAAGTAAAACCGCCCGTTCTCGCCGACGCCATTGTGGAGATCACAGAGACTGGCTCATCGCTCCGCGCGGCTAATTTGCGCATTATCGACACGATTCTTGAATCGAATACGCAGTTGATTGCGAACAAGGAGTCGCTGGGTGACGAATGGAAAAAACGAAAACTGAGTGATGTTCAAACTCTGCTCGAGGGCGCGATCAATGCATTTGGCAAAGTGGGTCTCATGCTCAACGTCCATCGCTCCGAGCTCGACCGTGTCCTGGGAATTCTTCCAGCGTTGAAGAAGCCGACGATTTCGCAATTGAGCGACCAGGATTGGGTCGCGATCAACACGGTCCTCGATGAGGCGACGGTGCGTCACATCATTCCGCGCCTGAAGGAAGCGGGCGCCCAGGGGATCGTGGAATATCCGCTCAACAAGATCATTGCCTGAGATGATTCGAATTCTTCAAGACGACCAGATTGCGGGATTTCTCGATCGGAAACGCTCGAGCGATGCCGAGGTCGACAAAACAGTTGCCCGCATCATCGGTGATGTCCGCCGGGAAGGGGATGTGGCGCTTGCAACGTTACGCGCGTGAACTGGATGGCTTTGAGAGCGATTCATTCCTGATTTCGAACGAGGAATTACTCGAGAGCCGCAAAACACTCGAAGCGACCGTGGTTGACGCCATTACGGAAAGCGCGGACAACATTCGAGCAGTTGCAGAAATGCAGCTCCCAAAGCCGTGGGAAAGTAATCTGAGTCCCGGCCTTCGCGTCGGACAAATCGTTAGGCCGTTGCCCAGCGTCTGCAGCTATATTCCGTCCGGGCGTTATCCGTTGGTCTCGACGGTGATGATGACTGTCATTCCGGCGCAGGTCGCTCGTGTCCCCAGCATCGCGATCACTTCGGCTCGCCCTTCCCGGGAAATTCTGGGGGCGGCGTCGTTGCTCGGCTTGGAAAAAGTCTATCGGCTTGGCGGAGCCCAGGCCATCGCCGCCTTCGCCTTCGGGACCGAATCAATTCCCCGTGTTGATCGTATCGTAGGGCCGGGGAATGCTTATGTCTCCGCCGCAAAACGGTTGCTTGCCGGCGAAGTCTCGATCGATTTCGTCGCCGGACCGACCGAAATCATGATCATCGCGCGCGAAGGTAATCCGGCATGGATCGCAGCCGACATGCTCGCCCAGGCGGAACACGATGTTGAAGCCGTGGCCATTCTGCTGACACCTTCATCTTCCCTGGCGGAGCGCGTTGCCCTTGAGATCGAACGCCAGCTGACGACCCTGCCGACGGCAGAAGTCGCGCGGGAGTCGCTTCGTCGAAACGGAGTCATCTGTATTGTCGATTCCATCGATCACGCAGTTTCTCTGGCTAACGAGTACGCTCCGGAACACTTGAGCATTGATCATTCGAATCTGCTCAAGCAGATCGACAATGCCGGAAGCATTTTCATCGGTCCGTGTAGTCCGGAGGCGGCGGGCGATTATGCCAGTGGGCCGAATCACGTTTTGCCCACTTCAGGCCTTGGCCGGGTGCGCGGCGGGTTGTCCGCGGCAGACTTCGTCAAGAGCATCTCCGTCCAGGAACTTTCCTGTGATGCTCTTGGCAAACTTTCGGCGAGCATCAGCCGGCTTGCGCGGCTGGAAGGGTTGGAAGCCCACGCGCGTTCGGTGGAGGCGAGATTCCAATGAGTTCAGGACTGGCACCACGTCAGGCTGTTGAGCAGATGGCGCCCTACAAGCCGCCGACCGGCGGCCGCGAAGGGAAAGTGCGTCTCGATTTCAACGAGAACACCGTTGGGTGTTCGCCGGCTGTTTCAGCTTTTCTCCGGGAACGTTTGACCGACGAAAAACTGGCCACTTATCCGGAGTACAGCGCGGCACGCGCAAGCCTGGCTAAACATTTTGGGGTTAACGACGCCGAATTTAACCTAACGAACGGTACGGATGAGGCGATTCAATTGATTGTTAATACTTACATCAATCCAGAGGACGAGATCGTTATTCCAGAACCTTCCTACGCCATGTATCGGTTCTACGCCGAGTTAGCCGGTGCCAGTCTGCGACTGGTTCCATTCCGCAAGGAAACGCTCGAGTTTCCTGTGGAAGAAATCCTGGCATCCGTCACCGAGCGAACGAAGGCAATCTTTCTGGCGAATCCGAATAATCCGACCGGCTCGTCGTTGTCGATCGACTCCATCGAGACCATTGCCCGTCAGGCGCCGCAGGCGGCCCTGCTGATCGACGAGGCCTATTTCGAATTCAACCGCGCGACTGCGCTCCCGCTGTTGCCTCGATTTCGGAATCTTTTCGTCTGCCGGACATTTTCCAAGGCTTATGGAATGGCCGGCCTTCGTTTGGGATGCCTTTTCTCTCAGACTGAAAACATAAAACTGATTCGAAAGGTTCAGTCTCCCTACAGTGTTAATTCCATGGCTGTTTTGGCAGCCGAAGCGGCGATTCGCGATCAGGACTACGTCGAACGATATGTCGCGGAGATTTTGTCCGCGCGTGACCTTTTTTGCGAAGGCCTGACCCAACTTAACATTCCGGCGTTTGCCAGTGCGGGGAACTTTGTCCTTCTACGGCTGGGCGAGCGCGCATCGAGCATTCAGGAAGCGCTTAGGACCCGCGGGATATTGGTCCGCGATCGAAGTTATGAACTCGAGGGCTGTGTGCGCGTGACGGTCGGAACCAATCAACAGATGAAGCAACTGTTGACGGTCCTGTCGGAAATCTGGCATCCCGCGCCAAAATGAATATGAATGCGTCGCCAGTGCTTGTTTTCGATATGGATGGCGTTCTTGCCGATGTGCGTGAGTCGTATCTGTCGGCCATTTCCTTGACAGTCGGGCATTTTACCGGAGCGCCGGCGCCGATGACGACGATCGATGAATACAAACGGGCCGGCGGCTGGAATAACGACTGGCAGCTCGCTCAAGAGCTCATTCGAAAGGCCGGCCTTGAAATTCCTTACGAACAAGTCGTCTCCGTTTTTCAGAAGATATTTATCGGTAACAATTTTGACGGGCTGATCCTGCAGGAGAACTGGATTCCTCGGGATGATTGTCTCGATCGCTTGAGCCGGACCAATCAACTGGCGATCTTCAGCGGCAGGCCACGCGCCGAAATTGATTTTACCGTTAAGCGGTTTGCGCCTGCGTATCAGATGGACTTGCGTCGTGGGAGACGAGGACGTCTTTCGTCCTAAACCGGCCCCGGACGGACTACGAATCGTGGCTGAACAAACGAAGTCGAAAAATCTGGCCTACGTAGGCGACAGCGTCGATGACGCGCGAAGCGCTCGCGCTGCAAATGTTCTGTTCATCGGAGTGGCTGAAGGCAATCAGGCTTCGCTCGCGCAGGCGTTGGTTGCGGAAGGTGCGACAGCCGTGATCGAGAATGTGAACGAACTGGAGGAGGTCCTGTATGCGCAGCGCTAAAATTAAACGTTCCACTCGCGAAACGCAGATCTCCGGGAAACTGGTGATTGACGGTCAGGGGCGCGCCCGTGTCTCCAGCGGCATCCGCTTTCTCGATCACATGCTCGAACTCTTTGCGCGACACGGCGGGTTTGATCTCGACCTGGCCGCGAAGGGCGACCTCGATGTCGATCAGCACCACACCGTCGAAGATGTGGGCATTGTTTTGGGACAATTATTCGACCGGGCGCTGGGCAAAAGAGTCGGAATTAATCGGGCCGGCTATTTCGTGATGCCGATGGACGAAACCCTGGCCGTGGGCGCGGTGGATCTCGGAGGTCGGGCGATCGCAATTTACGAAGACAAGGTGCGTGCGCGCCGAATCGGTGATCTCACCGTCGAACTGCTTCCCGATTTTTTTCTGGGCTTTGCCCAGCACGCGCGAGCAAATCTGCATCTGAAAGTCCTAACGGGTCGATCAAGCCATCATAAGGTTGAAGCGATTTTCAAATGTTTTGCGCGCTCAATGCGCTATGCCTGTTCGACCGACAAGCGACTCAAGGATCAACTTCCGTCGACCAAGGGGCTGCTGTGAGTTCTGGACAGGTGGGTTCAGCAAATGTTTCGCGGCGGCTGAGAGGGGTGGGAGGGTGAGTGATGGCAACAGAGTTAAGTTGGTCCAACGTTCAGCAAATGTCCCGCCGCGGCTGAGAGGGGCGGGAGGGTGAGTGATGGCAACAGAGTTAAGTTGGTCCAACGTTCAGCAAATGTCCCGCCGCGGCTGAGAGCGGCGGGAGAGTGAGTGATGGCAACAGAGTTAAGTTGGTCCAACGTTCAGCAAATGTCCCGCCGCGGCTGAGAGGGGCGGGAGGGTGAGTGATGGCAACAGAGTTAAGTTGGTCCAACGTTCAGCAAATGTCCCGCCGCGGCTGAGAGCGGCGGGAGGGTGAGTGATGGCAACAGAGTTAAGTTGGTCCAACGTTCAGCAAATGTCCCGCCGCGGCTAAGAGGGGCGGGAGGGTGAGTGATGGCAACAGAGTTAAGTTGGTCCAACGTTCAGCAAATGTCCCGCCGCGGCTAAGAGCGGCGGGAGGGTGAGTGATGGCAACAGAGTTAAAAGAATGATGACGTCGATCTTCGATTACGGCGCTGGAAATCTTCAATCGGTGCAGAATGCTCTGACGCACATCGGCGCGCGCTTTCGCGTCATCAATAGCGCCGCGGAAATCCGTGAGAGCGAGAAAATCATTCTTCCGGGTGTCGGCAATTTTGGACAAATGATGAATGCGCTCGACCGGCTTTCGGTGCGCAGCGCTTTGAAAGAGCGCCTTGCCTCGGGAGTTCCCTTCCTTGGTATTTGTCTCGGGCTGCAGGCGCTTTTCGATGCCAGCGAGGAAGCTTCGAATTGTCCCGGGCTGGGAATGATTTCCGGGGAGGTGAAGCGATTCCCGGAAAGTGCGCGAGTGCCGCACATGGGTTGGAATAACGTCAGTCTGCTACGCTCGTCGCGTTTGTTGCCGTCACCCGACGCCGGCGATTATTTTTATTTTGCTCACAGCTATTTTGCCCCGGTCTCGGCTGAAAGTGTCGCCGTTTGCGATTACGACCGTCCGTTCGCGGCCGTAATCGAACATGGCAATCTTTTCGGTGTGCAGTTTCATCCCGAAAAATCCGGGGACCGGGGACTCAGACTCCTACAGCGTTTTGTGGATCTGACGACAAGCGCCTGATTCTAATGCTGGCCAAACGGATCATCGCCTGTCTCGATGTCGACGCGGGTCGCGTCGTGAAGGGTGTCAATTTTAAGGGGATAACTGATGCCGGTGATCCGGTCGAATTGGCGGCTCGCTACAACCGGGAAGGCGTCGATGAGCTCGTCTTTCTCGACATCACGGCCTCGAGTGACGATCGCGCTATCCTGCTCGATGTTGTTAGGCGGACGGCGCGCGAAGTTTTCATTCCCCTGACTGTCGGGGGCGGCATTCGCTCCACGGCCGATGCGCTCGCACTTCTTCGAGCGGGCGCAGATAAGGTAAGCGTTAATACAGCGGCCGTGCGTCGCCCGGCACTCATCCGCGAACTTAGCGATGAACTTGGCTCACAGGCCGTGGTCGTGGCAATTGACGCCAAACGTCAGGGCGACCGATGGAAGGTTTTTACCCGCGGCGGCCGAACTGACGAAGGTATCGACGCGATCGAATGGGCGCGACAAAGTGTTGGTTTGGGGTGCGGCGAGATCCTTTTAACTTCGATGGATACCGACGGCGTGAAACAAGGATTCGATTGCCGGATGGTTAGGGCGATGGCGGCGGCAGTCACCGTCCCGGTAATTGCTTCCGGCGGTGCGGGGCAGCCACAGGATTTTGTCGATGTTTTTGCCGACGGCAGCGCGGACGCCGCTTTGGCCGCATCCATTTTCCACTACGGCACCTGCAGTATCAGTGAAGTGAAGCGCACCTTGCGCGACCGCGGAATTCCCGTGCGCTTTCCTCAATCATGATCCTTCCTTGCATCGATCTCATGGGAGGGAGCGCCGTGCAGTTGGTGCAGGGAAAAACGAAGGCAATCGACGCGGGTGATCCGCTGGCCGTGCTTAAGAAATTCAATTCCTTCCCCTGCCTTCAAGTCATCGATCTGGACGCGGCCATGGGGAAGGGCTCGAATGACAATCTTGTCGAGGAAATCGCGCGACGGAAACCAATCAGAGCCGGAGGTGGCGTCCGAACCATTCGCCGGGCGCGGGACCTTATGGATCTCGGCGTCGACAAGGTCATCATCGGCACGGCGGCGTTTGCCATGAATGAGGTGAACGAGACGTTTCTCGCTCAGATGTGTCTCGAGGTCCCGAAGGAAAAAATCTTGATCGCACTCGATTCGAAAGACGGGTTTATCGTGATCAAAGCCTGGCAGGAATCACTTCAGATCACGGCAGAAGACGCCGTTCGAAAAATGGAGCCGTTCTGCGGCGGTTTTCTTTGCACTTATGTGGACAAGGAGGGAATGCTCGAAGGCACCGATCTCCAGTGGTTCAGGAAATTGCGTTCGATCACGGACCTCGAAATCACAGCGGCCGGCGGAATCACCACGTACGAGGAAATTCGCGCTCTTCAGGCGCTGAATATCAATTGCGCCCTCGGGATGGCGATTTATACCGGGCGGCTCAGTCTCGAGACCCTCGCGTCCATGAACGCTTTGTAGCGTCGGTCTTCGACCGCTGCATTCTAGAAGCAATTTCGATTGGCGACGGATACGCGCTTTTTGATAAGTAGAACATCGGAGAGGCTGTTCTACGAACGACCTAACTAATCTTTAGCACTCGAGTATCAACTCCGGACAGCCGAACCCCCATGTGCCCAGGATTCAACCCCGTTAGGGCTTTGGCGTGACTGACGCTGCCGGGCTGGCAGACGAGGCAGCCGCGGCCTTGGCCGCTTTGCGTTCCGCGCGGCGTGCCTTGTGCGTTTCTTCGGCGGCTCTCTCCTGAGCGGTAAACGGGGCGAGCTTGATCGAGCGAACCAGCAAAGTTCCGTCCGCTTGTTTCCAGCAGGATCCGCGGACCTCCTGGTTCTCAGCGATGTCCTTCATGGTCGCAGGAGCGCCTGTTTTTGTGATGATCGTTTGATCGGAAATCTTGAAGACGCGGCTGTTGTCCTTCTTGCTGCTAATTGTGAACGTCATCGCCTTCGCGTCCACCGAAGCGACCATTCCATGGAATGGATGCGGCTTTGCCGGAGAGGATTCAGTCGGGGCCGGGGATGTAGAGGCGCTGGGAGCTGGTGAGGCGGCCTCCTTTTTGCCAAATGCCGGCGTGTCTGTGAAAAGTGTCAGAGCTGAGATGATGATGCAGGCTGAGAGGATCTTATTCATAATGATTTCAACTGCGTTGTGGTCGATCGTGACGGCTTCGCGCGTCCGCTGTTTTCGAGGATCTAACTACCTGAATCGCCCCTGCGCAATGACCGTCTTTCGACCCCACGCGTTTACGCCTGATCTTTTGAGCTACTTCTGCTCGAAAATCTGCCGGCGCGAAACGTATTCACCTTTCATCATAACGACCGACACGGAGGAAAGGGCGTGCACATCCTGAAGCGGATTTCCGTCCACGATGAGCATCGACGCCTCTTTGCCGGCTTCGATTGTCCCAAAGCGATTGCCGGCGCCGAGAAGATTGGCGGCATTCCGCGTTGCGGCTGTTAAAGCGACATCGATCGGAATTCCCGCGGCCACCCAAAGTTCGACTTCGTGCTGTACCTGTGGGGCCGTGCATTACGAAAAAGTTGCCCGCATCCGAGCCGGTCACCAACGTGACGCCCGCCCGCCACGCCTTCAGTAAATTGTTCGCGCCAGTCTGCTCTGACATCCCGTAGTGGCCGATGCCTTCCCGCACGCCCTTGTATTCATCGGAGGCGGCGGCTTTCTCAGTGCTGGTGATGAGCTCCTTCGGGGCGACCTGTCGAACGAGCGATCGTTCGAGCAGATGAATGTCGCCTTTGCTGAAATCGGTAAACCCTTCGGCAACGCTCAGCGTGGGATCGTAGGAAATCCCTTTTGCTTTCATCTCCTTGATCGTCGTATCCGGAATCTCATCGAGAAAAGAGCCGTGCTCGATTGAATCGGCTCCAAGAGCTACGGCGTCGGCGACATCGGCCGCATTTCCGCAATGAATGGCCACCGGAATCTTATCGCGATGCGCTTCTTCCACGACGGCGCGCAGAATCGCCGTCTCCATGCGTTTGAATGGATATGAGGGGACGCCTGATTCGAGGACGCCTTTTATGACATCGACATGTTGAGCTGCTAGTTGGTCGACCTGTGTTCGCGCTTCCTCGGGCGTTTTCGGCGTTCGAACAAATTGCGCCTGGAACGATGCCTGCATCGGCGCGGGAATATATTTTGCGTATTCGGTCCCGTGGCCGCCTTCGGTTGTAAAGAGCGGGCCGCTGAAGAAAAGGTCGCAGCCTAATTTTTCACCGGTGCCGAACTTCTCGCGCAGTTTCAGCATTGAATCGAGTCGGTCGCCAACGCTCCGAACGGCGGTGACGCCGCAATACAAGTACGATTCCAGCGCGCGGGCCGCGCTCGCGTCCGGATCCGACTTCGTCCAATCGGTAACGAATCCGCCGGTCGCCCCCAGATGCACATGCATGTCGATCAAGCCCGGCAGAACGGTTTTGCCGGCGGCATCGATGGCTTCCGCGTCCAGGGACTTAGCCTCGGGCGCGTTCGTCTCGTAAACCTTTTCGATTTTCCCGTGCCGCACGAGGATCGCTCCGCTCTCAATCACTTTGCCGTTCCCGACGAAAATGCGCGCGTTCTGTATCAGCCAAGGGTGATTGCGGGCGCGATCGCGCTCGAGGATTCTTGTTTTCGTTAGCTCCTGGTGACTCCAGGCCTGGTAACCGCCGAGGAGCAGGAATGGCAACAGAACCACCAGGACCCAAAGCTTTGCCGAGCCTTTGAGTTTTTCTTCCTTCTCCCAGCGAAAAAGCCGCGTGGCAATAAAAAGCGCCACAGCCATCGTTACGATCAGAGCGAGGGCGGACTTGGCGTTTTGCCCGACGGTCTCCCCGCGTTGGAGAATTCCGGAGATGCCGCTGACAAGGTAGGCTGCCGGGATGAACTGCGTGACGATCGCGAGCCAGGCTGGCATGATTGAAAGAGGAAATGTCGCGCCGCTCAGGAACAGCATCGGCATGTAGACGATCTGGATAAGGACGTTTCCTTCCTGCGACGAGTTAACGACCGCTGCGATAATGAGGCCGAGCGATCGAAAAGCGGCCACGCCCAGACAGACGAAGACAAAAAGCGAAAAGAGATTCGAAGGGACAGGCATCCCGTAAATCCGGTTCGCCAAAAACAACATCATGAGTAACCGTTGGCAGGTACAAAATGATGCCCATCACGACAGAAGCCATCAGAAGCGGAACGGGAGTGATCGGCGTGACCTTGTAACGCCGGAGAATATTCTCTTCACGCTCCTGCACTGCGCGCATGCCCGCGCCAAAGAATCCCGTTCCGAGGATTCCGATGACCGTTACCATCGTCACCACGATGACGATTTCACTCCCGCCTCGTCTCGCGAAGAAGAAGGAGAACATGAAAAAGAAAAGCAGCGGAAAGAGATAATTGAAGAAAAGAACGGCGCGATTCCGCATCGCCAGTTTCAAATCGATCTTGAGGAAGGCGAGAAACGATTTCATCAGTCGCGCAGTTTCTTGCCCGTCAGTTCGATGAAGACGTCTTCGAGTGTCGGGCGCGACAGCCGCACATCCTCAAGCTCGTATCCGTGTTGCTCGCTCCACTTGACCATTTCCACGAGGGTGCGGGCCGGACGGGTGGAATAAACCGTAAGGCTTCGTCGATCTTCGCTGAGAAGACTCCGCACGGAATCAGTCCAGGCTGGCAAAGGCGAGTCCGGGAGAGTCCTGGTCAACTTGATTTCAATGCTCGACTGGGTTGCGCTTTTCGCCTGCAGCTCGCGCGGCGTGCCGATGGCGATGATCTGGCCGGCATCGATGATGGCGACGCGGTCGCATAACCGTTCTGCCTCTTCGATATAATGAGTCGTTAGTAGAATTGTGCGCTTCTCGCTGCGCAGTTGCTCAATCAAGTCGCGCATCTCAAGGCGAACCTGCGGATCAAGACCGGTCGTCGGCTCGTCCAGGAAGAGCATCTGCGGATCGTTGATCAGCGCGAGTGCCAGAGCGAGGCGCTGCTTTTGGCCGCCAGAAAGAGTGGCGTATCCGGCATCCCGCTTATCCCACAGTTGCAGCCTCTTGAGAATACCCTCGCTGTCGACCGTTCGACTATAAAACGCAGAAAAAAAATGAAGCGTCTCGGAGACGCGAATCTTGTCCGGCAAATTGGTGGCCTGCAAACAGACGCCGATCCGATCTTTCAACGCCTTCGTCTGGCGTCCCGGATCAAAGCCAAGCACGGTGACCTCGCCTCCGGTTCGCGGGCGCAAGCCTTCAAGAATTTCCACGGTCGTCGTCTTGCCGGCGCCGTTAGGCCCGAGCAGGCCGAAGACCTCGCCCGTTTGAACTTCAAAATCGATTCCCCTGACCGCCTCAAGGGGCCCGTAGGATTTACGAAGGCTTCGAACGCTGATGGCAGGATCGGAAGGCATTGCGGCTTTTCAAAATCTCAACTTGTCGCCAAGGCAGCGGCACAACAATCTACGCTCGCCTTTTGACAGTGTAGACTGGAGGTAAGGGGATTCGAACCCCTGACCTTCTCATTGCGAACGAGACGCTCTACCAACTGAGCTATACCCCCAATTTTCGAGACGAAAACTATCGGGGCAGACAAGGATTCATCAAGTGAAATTGGCCAGCCGAACCATTCCGGTCGCGACGTCGTCGAACGATCCTGGACGGCCTATTCGCGCGAGCAGGCGTTTGATGGGACGGCAAAAAACCAGTCGTCCTATGACCGACGGGGCGTCTCGGTGAGAGACGTCAGAGCTGCTTCTGCCCGGCAAATCTCTCGGAAAGAATGAAGAGAGTGGGTGCCCAAAGTCCTACAAATATGGCAAACCGCTGGCCGGCTGCGGGGTCGCCTTTCGGACCGAGGAACCAGAGACCAAGCGATAGCGCGATCGAAAGCCAACCGGCGAGAAAAAATAAGAGACTTGCAGGCGATGATTTCATAACCCCTAATCGATTTTCGCCACCCGGACGGAGGCACATGTGTTCTGTCTATCGCCGATCAGTGTCGATTAGCGGAACCTGACCCAGTTATGCCAAGACACATTGAAAAGCATTTTACGGGCGGCGACACCGTCCGCGACATCGTTATCGGCGTATCCGATGGCCTCACCGTTTCGTTCGCCCTGGCTGCTGGGCTTACAGGGGCGATCTCCCAATCCCATCTCATCGTTACCGCGGGTTTCGCCCAAATCGCCGCAGGCTCCATCGCGATGGGTCTTGGTGCTACCTCGCTGCTCGTGGCGATGCTGAGCATTACAGTCACGAACAGGTTCGCGAGGAGCAAGAGATTGTGACTTTACCAGACACAGAGCCGCAAGAGGTGCGCGAAATTTTTCAGAGTTATGGTCTCGCCCCCGATGAATGCGCCACCGTCGTGGAATCATTACGCAAGCGTCCGAAGGACTGGGTTACGTTCATGATGCGGTTTGAGCTGGGACTGGAGAGCACTGCGGAAACCACCAGCACGAGGATGGATCAGTTAGTTTTGTGTCCCCGAACGTGAAACGCCTTGACCCGCTCGGGAGGCATTTTTACCTGGCCTGTTTGGGATTATTTCTTGTCGCATTCGCGTTCAAACTCAATGGCTCCTCCAGTTTTGTCTGGCGAGAGTTGCTGAACGACAAGGCGGACGGTGGCGGTTTGATCATCGGCCAGCCACGCTTCTCCAGATCGGACGAGTGGCTCGCATGGACTCCGGCGCTTCTTTGGCAGTGCGAACACGGTTTCCCTTCGGAAAATCCTTCGCTCGGCGCGGGCAAGGCGCCGTTTCTCTACAGTCTGCCCGTTAGGCATTACACCATGTGGGCGCGGCCCCAACTCTACGGCTTCTTCTTGTTTGGCGCGGAATGGGGATATGCCTGGTACTGGAACCTAAAGGTCTTCGGCCTTCTGACGACCATGTATCTGCTGTTCTGGACATTAACGCAGGACAGCAAGCTCTCGATTTTCGGGACCCTCTTCGTTTTCTTCTCTAATTACATCCAATGGTGGTTTTCGTGTCCGCCGATGCTGCCCGAGATGCTCAGCTCATGGGCGGGCGCGTTGGTTTGTGCGATCACTCTCTTGGACAAGAGAAGCTGGCGGGCGCGCCTTCTCCTCGGCGGAATCTTTATTCTTTGTTCCCTCAACTTTCTCCTCTGTCTCTATCCTCCATTCCAAATTCCCTTGCTCTACTTCGGTGTGGCTATCTTCGCGGCTTACATCTGGTCGCGACCGCGAGAGGCGAGTGAAGGATCGAGGTGGTCTGGCGTGGTAATTCTCGCTTCGGCGTGCGTCGCCACCGTTCTCTTGCTCGTTCCATTTTTCTTCGAATTGAAGCCCACGTTGGAGCTCCTCTCATCCACCAGCTATCCCGGACACAGACGATCCGGCGGAGGAGGTCTAGGCATCATCCAATATTTCTCGGGCCTGATGAACCTGCTCGATTCTTCTCTGGCGCTTCCGAAGAATTTTTCCCAGATCAACGAGACCGCCAATTTCTTTCCTCTTTGGATACCGGTCACTCTCGTGACTGGAAGAGCGCTGTTCGCCGAACCCCGGAAGTACGCCGTGCAGATTGTCTCGTTAGGCGTGGTGATTTTCCTGAGCGCCTACGCGCTTTGTCCTCTGCCGTCCTGGATTAGCAACGCGACGTTTCTCAGTTTTTGCACCGAGGTGCGCGCGTTGCTCACCATAGGGTTGGCAAATATTTTCTTCGTCATTCTGAGCTTTCCTTTGTTCCGGCGTTGTCTCACGAGATGGAATCCGAAGTCGATCGTTGGGATAATCGTGGTCCTCGGATTAGCTACAAAGCTCTACCTGCAAAGCGCGCAGGCAGCCTATCCGATCTTTTTGACCCCTTGGCGACTTTGGATCTTCTTTCTTGTCGATCTGAGCGTGTTGACGTTGCTGTTGAAAGCTCGCGCGCGAATATTTGCCCTGAGTTTTATCGTTCTTCTGGTGGTCACCAACATGCGAGTCAATCCGCTCATGAGCGGGTTGGGTGCGATCCTGCGAGCGGCGCCGGCTCCTGCCATTCAGAAAATCATCCGGGAACATCCTAACGACGTCTGGATTGCTTATGAAAGCAATCAGATCTCCGAATTTTTGATGGCCTTAGGCGCCAACGTGGCCAGCGGACTTAAAATTGTTCCTGATCTCGATTTCTATAGAGGTATCGATCCTGCAGGCGAATCGAGCTCGATTTATAATCGATATTCTTTTGGATTTTTCGTTTTTCGAAGGGACCGCGCCACGGCCGGGTTCCATTCTTATCTATTCCCGAGCCATTTGGTCAGCATCCATCCGTTAAACGAAGCTCTGGAGGCGCGTCATGTGCGATACTTCGTCTTCAATCAGCCTCTCGGGCAATCGGTTATCGCAGGAATCGAACTGGTCCTCTCTTTTCCAGATAACCACATTTGGGTTTACCGAAGGGCAACGGTTCCGTCTTCATGAAATTTGGTGGGAATAAAAAGCCGCATTCCCTCGTCGATCTTAGCTTATGACGGCTCCTGACTCGCACACCTCCGCAAGACCCGATTCGAAAGCGGAGGGAAGGGCAACGCTGCGGTTCCGGCTGAACGATCTGCTCACGAAGAAATACGACATCCGTTCGATCGCTCTCACGGGGATGTTTGTCCTGGCGGTCTTTTATACCATTTATTTCATGCGTTCGATTCTGCTGCCGCTGGTGCTGGCGCTGATGCTGAGCTACCTGCTCAGACCTGTCCTGCGCGCGTTTGTTAGGTTTCGAGTGCCGGCTCCAATCGCCTCGGGTGTTCTCCTGCTCACGCTGCTGGCCGCTCTCGGGTATGCCATCTCTTATTTGGGTGCGCCGGCGGCCGAGTGGCTGCAAAAGGCGCCCTACAGTCTGAGCGAGGTTCAGCGAAAATTGTCTCCGCTCAAACAGCCCATGGAAAAGGTGGCCCAGGCAAGCGGCGAAATCGAAAAACTGGCCGCTCCAGACCAGGGAACTGCCAAACAAACCGTCGAGGTAAAACGCCATCCCCTGACAGATCTGCTGATTGTGCGAACGCCCGAGTTTGTCACCGCCGCAGTTCTCGTCCTGATCCTGCTCTTCTTTCTCCTCGCCTATGATGGCGTGTTCCTGGCGAAGCTGATCAAGCTGCTGCCGCATTTGTCCGATAAGAAGCGCGCTGTTGCCATCGCCAATGACATCGAAACCCAAATCTCGCGTTACCTTTTCACGGTCACGCTGATCAATCTCGGGCTTGGCGCCGCGGTTGGTCTCGCGGCCGGGATGCTTGGTCTTCGCAACCCAGTGATGTGGGGCGCGATGGTCGCGGTGCTCAATTTTGTCCCCTACCTTGGGGCCCTCACTGGCATCGTCTTCATCAGTCTTGGCGCAATCCTTAGCTTCGATAGCTTCAGTTACGCGCTGTTGTTCCCCGGCGTTTACTTGTTGCTCGCATCCCTTGAAGGGAACTTCGTGACTCCATGGATCATGGGACGCTCGCTCAGCTTGAATCCTGTGATCATCCTCCTTTCGCTCACGTTTTGGGGATGGATGTGGGGAGTGGTCGGAATCATTCTGGCAGTACCAATTCTGGCGGCCTTCAAAATTTTCTGCGCTCATGTCGATCCGCTTCAACCGGTGGCAGAGTTTCTCAGCTAACGGTCGCTCCAGACTGCGGCCGTGGATGGCGCCCGAACGCTTCTAAGACGTTGCTGGGGCAAGGTTTTCTCAAGATCTTCGTCTGCAGATGACGCCTTGCCCAAGTGGGGTTAACGACGCACGTTAAGTGCGGCGATTTAGATGACCTCGAGCGAAATCAAGGCGCTGCAAGCGCCGTTAAAAGAGAAATACCGCGAGGAGCCTGGGAGCGCGCAGATGACTCTTCATGCGGAAGGCAGGATCGGCGAGGGGGTGTCGTGCCGGGTCGAAACGGGAAAGGCTTTGGTCGAAGCCGGGCTTCATCCGGCCACCGGAGGGGACGGTCTCAGTGCCTGTTCCGGCGACATGTTGTTGCAGGCCTTGGTTGCCTGCGCGGGCGTGACTCTTCGGGCAGTCGCCACCGCAGTGGATATTCCTGTGCGCGGCGGAATCATTCGCGCGGAAGGCGACTTGGATTTTCGAGGGACGCTTGGGGTGGCAAAGGACGCTCCAGTTGGCTTCAAGGAAATCCGAATGGTCTGCGAACTCGACACCGATGCAACTGAAGAGCAGCGCGCGACTCTGTTAAAACTAACGGAGCGCTATTGTGTAGTTTACCAGACGCTGGTGCGATCTCCCTTGATGAAAATCTCTGCCCGAGTTGTTGCCGACGAGACCTGACTAACTAACTTTCAGCATGCCGCTATATCTCGATATTCACGAGGTCGGAGAGATGACTCCGGAAGAGATCGCCAAGATTCATCTGGCGGACGTGGGGAAGCAGGGAAAACATAAGGTCGAGTATCGCAAGTATTGGTTGAATGAGGATCGCGGCAAGGTCTTCTGCCTGGTGCACGCGCCTAACGCCGAAGCGGCGTGCTGCGTGCATCGGGAAGCTCACGGTCACGTGGCCGATAAAGTGATCGAGGTCGATCCCGATCTGGCCGAGGGATTTCTGGGGGGCGGCGAAGTGAATGCGGCCGGCGCGGTCGTTTTTCCCGGTGCAGGACCGGATGCGCGCGACCCAGGGATCCGCACGATCATTTTTACCGACATCGTCGGCTCGACCAGTTTGACGCAACGCTTTGGTGACGACGTCGCGATGGAGTTTCTGCATTATCATGACCATACGGTGCGCGAGGCCTTGTCGGCCTGTCATGGGCGTGAAGTGAAGCACACCGGAGATGGCATCATGGCTTCGTTCGTTTCGGCCGCCTCAGCCGTTCGTTGCGCAGCTCAGATCCAGCGCGAGCTCGCGAAAGGCGAGTCGCCCCGGAAGGATCATCGTCTTCAGGCGCGCATCGGCGCCGCCGCCGGCGAACCGGTTGAGCGGAACAACGATATCTTTGGCACGACGGTCCAGCTGGCTGCGCGCCTTTGCGCTCATGCAGAGCCCGAACAGATTCTGGTGTCCAATGTGGTGGCCGAGCTTTGCATTGGGAAACAACTTGCCTTTCGCCCTCTGGGACATGTGGCGCTGAAGGGTTTCGAGGAACCAGTGCACGTGCACGCAGTCGATTGGCCTAACGAAGATGCGATTTAAGCGGGCCTTTCACGCCGGCTTTCTGGTGGATGTTCTCACTAGCGCCAACGCTACGCCGCCGAGGATGGCCGCGGCCGCCAGACTCACACGCATGCTCAGCATTTCTTTTAGAAAAGCAATGCCGGCCACCGCTGCGATGACGGGAACGTTCAGTTGAACGATTGATGCGCGAATTGCACCTAATTCGGGAACGACCGCATACCAGATCACGTAGCCGAGACCCGAGGTGACCGCGCCGGAAGCAATCGCGAGGAGAATGCCGGTCCGATCGAAATTCAGTCGGGACCAGAGAAGAGCGGTGAGCAGGATGGCGAGCGGCACGGCACGGAGAAAGTTTCCTGCCGTTGCCTGAAGAGGATTCGATATGGATCGGCCCCGAAGCGAATAAGCGCCCCAGGCAATTCCGGCTATCAGCATCGAAAAGGACGCAAACAAAGGAGGCGTCGAAACGCCCGGCCAGGACAGGGCGACCAACCCGCACAGGGCGAGCGCGAAGCCAATCGCGGCGCGTGCCTGCAGTTTCTCTCCACGAAGAAGTCCCCAGATCATCATTGTCGCTTGGACCGCTCCAAATAACAGGAGCGCGCCGCTTCCCGCAGGGAGCTGCGTGTAGGCAAATGAAAAACCGGCCGCATACAAAAAGAGCGCCATCGCGGAAAACCATCCGCCCTGGCTGGCTCCGCTGGTTTTGCGTGTGGTTGCGACAATCCAGAGAAGAGCCGCGCCGGAAGCGATGCGAACGAACGTAAAAGTCGCCGGATCGATCGCGGTCTCTTTCAAGGCGAGCCGGCAAAGGACGGAATTGCCGGCAAAGGCGAGCAGGCTAACGATCGTTAGAAAAAGGACGCGTCCCGATTTCATGACGCCGCAGCTTGGCTGCGGAAGGACCGCCTCCCAAGATAATTTGGATCTTGGAGGCCGCCGTTTGGAGGTTGGTGCTTGGGATTAGATGTTTTTGAAGCTTTGAAGATCAAATCTTCAACGTGTCGGCCGTCTTCTCCTGCCATTGATGAATCGCGCCAGTCAGGCCGGAAAGTTTTTCCTTGTCTGCGCTGGCAAAGAGATTGTGCCGCTCGTCCGGATCGTCTTTCAGGTTGAACAACTCGTTCTTGTCCTTGTCGCGCAGCGAAAGTTTCCATCCGTCCGGCGTTATGACTGTACGGGTTGATTCGGCGAACGCTTCCTTCGTCTGCGCTTCCGTTGCCAGGCTGCTCTTGGCCGTCATTCCGGAGGTGTAACCGCACCATTCCGCAAAAATCGGCTCCGGGTTCGCGCTCTCACCGCGAACGAGTGACAACCGGCTGCGACCGGTGCACTGGGCGGGGACGGTCTTGCCCATGAGCTCAAGTATCGTCGGTGCGAAATCGATGTGGCTGATCGGATGGGGATATTGGAAGGAGCGCTGTCCCGGAATGCGAAGCATGTAGGGAACGCGCGACGATTGCTCGAACATTACCGTCTTGCCTAACAAACCGTGGGCTCCCATCATGTCGCCATGGTCGCTGGTCATGACGACGTTAGTCCTGTCGGCCAGTCCGAGACTCTCGAGTTTTGCCAGGATCGCGCCAATCGAGCGATCGATCTCGTGGATCAGCCCAAGGTATCGTTGCTTGATCTCCTTCAGTTTTCCCTGATCGGAGGTTTGTTTCCGGAAACGCTCCTGCAGCAGGCGATAACGCAATGGCTCATCATCGCCCAAAACATCCGTTGAGCTTGGATCGAGAGAGAACGAGTCCAACGGATGCTCCTTATTGAAGGGCCCGCTATACGGCGGGTGCGGCTCGTAAAACGCGACAAAGATGACGAAGGGGTCGTTCTTGTGTTTCTCGAGGAAATCGCATGCGTGCGTCTCGAGAAATTTCGGCTTCGACAGTTCGAAAGGCAGTTTCGTGACCATGTTTCGGTCGAAGGTTTGCCCCTTCTTTGGTTTCGGCTTGTAGCCCTTTGAAATAAGAAACTTCGTGTAGTCTGACTGGCCTCTGATTTTCTCGGTGCCCTTGGCCGATTTCGGATATTCCTCGGTTGAAATCCACTCCTGGAAACCGTGTTGCGCGGAATACTCATCGCCAAGGTGCCACTTACCGAAAAAACCCGTGCGATAATCGGAGTCGCCCAACATCTCGGGAAGACACTGATATCGAGGCGGAAGGACCGATTTGTTGTCAGTTGCTCCGTTGGCGTGTGGCCACGTGCCGGTGAACAAAGAAGATCGCGACGGCACGCAAACCGGCTGGGTGACGTAAGCGCGCTCCATCACGACCGATTCGGATGCGAGCTTGTGCAGATTCGGGGCGTGCACTTGCGCGGCGGCCGGGCCGGTGAGCGCGTCGGCGCGAAACTGGTCGGGCAGAAACACGAGCAGGTTCGGTTTTTTTGTCGGAGTGGTTGATTGCGAGAAGAGGCGGGGCGCGGTGACCAGCGCAGCGGAACCCAATGCGGCCGTGCGCACAAAGGATCGGCGGCTGGTGGAAGAAGTCACCGGATTAGTGTGACCGTGCCTCCAGCGGATGCAAGTGCCGGCGCGAAGAAGGTCACGTGTATCCAGGTTTCTGAATCCGAACGGTCTGCGAGGCGCATCCCACGATCATGATAGCTGATTGGCGATTCGCTTTTCGACAACTCTGGAAGACTCCCGGCTTCACGCTCGCGGCTGTGCTGGTTTTGGCTCTCGGGATCGGCGTAAACACCAGCGTTTTCAGTCTCCTGAACGCGATGCTTTTCGCGCCTCCTTCCTATGCGCGACCAGGAGAGATTGCGCAGATTTTTCAGCAGGATAGGAGAAACCCGAAGACTTTTCGCGCGTTTTCCTATCCGACCTACCGTGATATCCGCGACCGGAACACGGTCTTCCGCGATGTCCTCGCGCACAACCTGGCCATGGTCGGTATTGGCGAGAAAAGTGACGCCCGTCGCGCGTTCGCCGCCATGGTGAGCTCGAACTATTTTTCGGTGCTCGGCGTTATGCCCGCTCAGGGGCGCGCATTTCTGCCGGAAGAGGAAACACCCGGGCGGGCCGCGGAGGTCGCTATCGTGAGCCACAATTATGCGCTCAAGCACCAGGGCGACGGTCCCATCCTGGGCTCGTCGATGACGATCAATGGACGGCCGTTCACCATCGTCGGCGTCATGCCGGCGAACTTCAGTGGCACCATGACCCTCTTTGCGCCTGAAGTCTGGCTGCCACTGAGCGTTTACGATCAGGTGGCGAACAATTTTGCCGGGGAAGCAAAGGAGTCGTTAGGCAGTCGAACGGGTCGTCAGCTCATGCTGATCGGCCGGCTGAAAGAAGGGATGGCGCTAAAATCAGCCGATCCGGGACTGAAAACACTCGCCTCCAATCTCGAAGCGGCTTTTCCGGTCGAGCAAAAGGATCAGACGCTCATGGCAACATCGCTGTCCCGATTTTCTACGAGCACATCGCCATCGGATGACAGCAGCGTCAAGGCCATTGGCCCGCTCCTCGTATGCACAGCCCTGATCGTATTGCTGGTGGCATCGCTCAATCTGGCGAACATGCTGCTGGCCCGCGGAACCGCGCGCAGGAAAGAGATCGCAATTCGTTTGGCGCTCGGCGGGACACGTGGCCGAATCGTCCGCCAACTTCTTACAGAAGGCCTGGTGCTCGCGATGCTGGGCGGCGGAGCCGGTTTGCTTTTGGCTAACTGGTCGTCTTCGATTCTAATGTCTTCCATTTCACGCCTCCTACCGCTCGAAATCGTCTGGTCGACCGGACTGGACACCACGGTTCTGGCCGCCACCTTTGGGTTCTGCCTGTTTGCCACGCTTTGTTTCGCGCTCGGGCCGGCCATCAAAGTTTCCAAGGCATCTGTTATCGGCGACTTGAAAGAGAATGCCGCCGAGGATTCGGCCAGGCGCCGCTGGCGTTTTCTGCCGCGGCATCCGCTGGTGGTGATCCAAATTGCGCTTTCGCTCGCTCTACTGACAGCGGCGGCTTTGTTCCTTCGCGCCGCGCGAGAAGCGGCCTCGGTTGACACCGGTTTGAAAGCCGAGCGTGATTACCTTGTCGAAGTTGACGCTACGCTTGGTGGTCGCAATGCAAACCAGGCGCGGGATATTTACAACCGCATCGGAACGCGCCTGGCTGCGCTTCCCGGAGTCGAGAGCGCTTCGATTTCCTCCACGATTCCTTTCGGCATGATCTCGCTGAGCCGTGCCATGCAACGCGCTGGATTACATGTGGCCGCCGATGCGACACCGGCCAACGCCGCTGAAGGCCTGGCTTTCAGCGCAGCCTGGAACAGCGTCGGCTCCGATTACTTTTCGACTGTCGGTCTGCCGGTGGTGCACGGCCGCGCTTTTACCGCGGCAGAAACAACCCAGCCCGGAGGGCCGGCTGTTGCAATTATTGACTCTGTTTTGGCGAAGAAACTCTGGCCCGAAGGAGATGCGCTCGGTCAACGCATTCAATACGCAAGTTCAGGGTCGCCAAAAGCGAAGGGCGGAGAGGGCGGCGGAGTCGGGATGCAGGAAATCGGCGGCGGCGACATTCAACCGGAGCAACCGATTGAAGTCGTCGGTATCGTGCCGGCGACCGCGAGCGCGCTCTTTGACAAGGAACAACCCGGAGCGGTTTACCTGCCGTTCGCGCGCGGTTTTCAGAGCAACGTTTTCTTCTACGTGAAGATGTCATCCATCCCGCGTGGATCGGAAGCGGCTACAGCTGATTTGTTGCGGCGCACCATCCGGGAAGTCGATTCCACTGTCCCGGTGCTGACTCTGAAGACCTTCCCTCAACATCTCGATACGAACATGCAGCTTTGGATTGTGCGCGCCGCGGCAACCATGTTTTCCATTTTCGGCGGCGTGGCGCTTGGGCTCGCTGTCGTTGGAATTTACGGAGTGAAGGCTTATTCCGTAGCGCGCAGAACCCGCGAGATTGGCATTCGCATGGCGTTAGGCGCGCGGCCGGGCACCGTTCAGTGGATGATCTTGCGCGAAGGCGCGGTCATGCTCGCCGCCGGACTGGTGATTGGTCTCCTGCTGGCTTTTGGAACCGGGAAAGCTCTCAGCGGCATGCTCTATCATGTGGGATCGCTTGATGTGGTCGCCTTCACGACCGCACCGCTGTTCATCGCCGCGGCCACTTTGATTGCAACCTGGCTGCCCGCGCGCCGCGCGACACGGATTACGCCGATGTCCGCGTTGCGCACGGAGTAGTCACGCGACGTCGGCGACAGGATTTCCGGCGCGGCGTTACTTGGAAGTCTTCGGTGAAGCTTCTCTAACTAATCGCGCCGAAGGCGAGACCCAGACTATAAGTCACAGCCGCTTCAATCACGCCGACGACAGTCATTTCGAGTCCCGAGGCCCACCATGAACGGATGGTGATGATCGACTTAACCGCGCCGACAATGAAATGGGCCACAATGCTGACGGCAAAGGCGGCAATGACAGCAGACAGGCCGGTCATGAAGAAAAAAGGGATGATCGGGATGAACGCTCCAATGGCGGTGGAAAGCGCCGCCGAGAACGAAGATGTCCAAGGGCTTCCGAAATGCCTCGCGGAAAGGCCGAGCTCACTTTGCGCCATGGCGTGGACAAACTGTTCAGGATCCTGGGCGAGTCGCTCCGCCATTTTTTGCGATTCTTCAACACCGAACCCCTGCAATTGATAGAAGAGCGCCATCTCCTCGATTTCTTCCTCGGGGTTCTCGTCGACTTCCGCCTTTTCCCGCGCAAGCTCGGCCTCATAGACTTCGCGCTCACTCTTGACCGCGAGGTATGCGCCAGCTCCCATGGATAAAGAAGAAGCGAGCATGCCGGCCAATCCCGAAATGAGAACCACGTGTTGCTGGTTGTTAGTCGCACCTGCGACACCAGAGACGATTCCGAAGACGGCCCCCAAACCGTCGTTCACGCCATAGATGGCGTCGGCCACCCAACTCCCGCCGCGGCCGTGCCACCGCTCGCGCTTGAGAATGGTGTCGAGCGCGCTCTGCGGATTGGTCGGTGTCGCCATGACGTTGAGGGCACGTGCGTGCGCCTTCTCTTCGAGCGCGCTGGTGCGAAGAAATTCCCGGACATCCTGCTCGTTAGCCAATGCCTTGTCGCGTTGGGCGCTGAACTCGCGTTCGTGCTTTTCCTCCGCCGCCTCCATTCGTCGGATGGCGATGTCCGTTCCGAGGGAGCGGTTGAATTTCCTCTTGAACCGTGTCCAAAAATTGTCCGGCAGGCGCGGGGTGGGCTGGCCCATGTCGCGCAGTTTTTGTTCCCAGCGGGCGGCGTGGCGCTCTTCCGCTTCCGCCATGCGAATAAGAATGCCTTTGCGTTTCTCATCCTTTTCGCGCTCAGCCAGATCGCGATAGACCTGCGCGGTTTCCACTTCAGCGCGCCAGTTCTTTTGAACGACTTCGAGCGTTTCTTTATCCGGAGGCATTGTCACGGGTTTGGCTAACGCAATTCCCCAGTTTCCGCAAACTCGGCGGTCAAACGAGAACGCTGCCCGGCGCGAAATTGCTGGGCTGTAATGACGACTGCGACCGAGCCGATGATCAATCCGGCGCCAAGCATCGTTCGCACGGTCAAGGGTTCGTGAAGAAAGACGCGTCCGAGAATGATAGCCACGATAGGATTGACATAGGCATAGGTCGCGACTTTTGCCGGGTCACAGTGGCGCAACAGAAAGAAATAGGCGGTGTAACCGATGAGCGCGCCGATGAAAACGAGGTAAGCGAAGGCGCCGATTGATGAGGGTGTGAGATGCGAGACCGAAAAGCTCTTCGTTTCGCCTAACAATGAGCCGGTCAGGAAGAGGAGGGCGCCGCCTGAAATCATTTGCTGGCCTGAAGCGACGAAAAGTGAAGGCGCACTCTTTGCATGCCGCGAATAGAGCGATCCGACCGACCACGACAGGGACCCGACAAGAAGAACCGTGACTCCGAGTCCGAAATAGTTGTGGCCTGCTTCGGCCGGTGCGTTGAAAGCGGGCGCGGCAAGAATACCAACCCCGATAAAACCGCCGATTAATCCGAGCCAGACGATGAGAGTGGGCCGTGGCGATTTGCCCGTGAGCCAGCCGAGCAGCGCGATGTAGATCGGAACGGTTGCGACCAATAGCGCCGCCAGGCCGGTGGGCACCCACTTCTCGGAGAGCGTGACGCCGCCGTTCCCGCCCAGGAGCAGGCATCCGCCTATGACGATCGCGCTTTTCCATGTCCTCATTGACGGTTTCGGAGCGCCGAACCAGCGCGCGAGGCCGTACATGATGATTCCGGAAATGATGAAACGAGTTCCAGCCATGAGGAATGGCGGAATGGATCGAATGGCTAAAAGAATCGTGAGATAAGTTGAACCCCAAATGATGTAGACCGCCGCGAACGCGAGAATGATGCGGCTTCGGCTTGGCGCGGACACGCTCGAAGATGAACTAATGGAGCCGTTTCGCTACCGGAACGTAATGGCCCCTGCTCCGGTTGGGTTTACATCAAGACCGGCCTGGTGGCGGGCCGGATCCACTTTGCTAACAGGCTCGCTGGCGGTTCAAGGCGAGGCGAATGATGCGGTCGATCAGCTCGGGGTAGGAAAGATCGGCCTTGGTCGCAGACTGCGCAAAGTCTTCGTCTTCGGCCAGGATCGGGTTCGGGTTGGCCTCGATGAAATAGAGGGTGTTATCCGGGGCGAGGCGTAGATCGATGCGGGCGTAGCCATCGATCGTGAGCATGCGATAGATGCGTTTACAGGCATCTTCGATATGCGCCACCAACTCGGGCGTGAGATCTGGAGCAAACTGGTTCTCGAGGCCCCAGCGTTTGCGATATTCCTCGTCCCACTTCGCTTTGAATGTGGCGATCTTTGGCTCGTTAGGTGGGACTTCGCGGAAAACCAATTCGCGGATGGGAAAAACATTCAGCCGGTTATTGCCGATGACGCTGCCGTAAAGTTCGCGCCCCGGAATGTATTCCTCGGCAATGGCGTCGGAGCTGTGTTTTTCGTGAATGAAAGTCACCCGGTCGCGAAACTGGTCGTCCGTTTCCACAAATGATGCCCGCGAGATTCCGTAGGAGGCTTCGTCTTTCACCGGTTTAATGACCATGGGAAACTTGGGGCGCTTGGGTTTGGCGATCCGCTGTCCCCGCGGAATGACGACAAAATTCGGGACATGAATGTGGTGATAGCCCACGATATTCTTGGAGATTCCCTTGTGCTTTGAAAGCTGGAGACCGGTCGCGCAACAGCCGGTGAAAGGAATGCCTAGCATTTCCAGGAGAGAAACAATGTTTTGGTCGAAGCCGGAGATATTCTTAAATTGCTCGACCAGGTTAAAAAGAACGTCCGGCGCAAAGCTCTCGAGCTTTTGTCGGAGCAGGTCGAGGTCGTCATAAATCGCCAGGTGTTCGGCGACGTATCCCAGCTTTCCGAGAGCGTTCATCACATTCGCTTCCGTCTTCCAATCCTCGGTTTTCATCTCCTCGCTGAAATCCTGGTCAATCTTCGTGGGACTGGCGCCGTCGAAGAGAACGAGGACTTTGAGTTTCTTTTTCACCGTGATTATTTCGTGCGCTTGAATTTGCCTGTGAAAAGGTAATTCATCACCAGGGTCGTGATGTAGGCGGTCACGCGGAAGCTGAGTTGCGGATCGTCGTTCAAGACTTTGAGATCAAGCTGGTCGCACCGTTCGATCAGGCGTGTGAGAAGTTTGCTTACGCGAAATTTATTTTCGTTAGTCCACTGACAGACGGAATTCATCAGGCGCCGTTTTCGTTGCCGGAGATATGAGCTGGCATTGATACCGCTGGTGGCGTTGAAGAGCTGGCGCAGATCGGCATCGTAGAAATCAGGGTAGGTGTCTGCGTAAAGTTTGCGTTTCCGCGCGTAGTAAGTCTTCAGTTTGACATTAAGGCAATTGTATTCGGCGGCGCGATATTTCGGCATGTGCGTCGGCGCCTTGCCCGCGAGGGATTTCATCAGCTCGTCAACGTACTCGAGCTTGTTAAGTGCTTTCCAACCGGCATAACGACTTCGCCAGTCCATTTGCGGATCGAGCCAGATGGCAAAAGTCTCGGCGAAATCCTCGTCCGGATGGCTCTGCGCATACCAGTCGTCGAGGTGGACCACGAAACTGCGGGAGAACGGGCGTGGGCGATAAAAGCTGGGCGTTTCTTCGTCGGTCGTTTGTCCGAAGCACTGCTGCCAGCGTCGCTTCTTTTGCATTTCGTAAGCGTAGCTATAGGCATGCGCGGCCTCGTGGCGCATGAGCTTCATGAACCACTCCTTTGTCCCGCCCTCGACCTCGAGCATCATGGTGCGCTCGAGCGCGCGCAGGCGGTCGTGCACCAGATAGAAGGGGATAAAAATCGCCGGGATTCCAATGGGCACGAACCACTCATCCCCCACATGACAAGGGGGATGGAAGAGCAGGTCCTTGGCGGAAAGTTCGTCGTAGACCTGTTTGATCAGCGGTTCGAGGGGCGTCCCTTCAAGGCGGAGGCCCAGTTTCGAAAGGCGAAGCTCGAGGAGTTGCTCGTCACTCAGTGACGCCCAATCGGAAGGCTCCATCAGGCGCACGGTATCAGCGTCAATGCCCCTGTCACGTGAATCGCGATGTCGAAATGAAAATGAAATCGCCTGCTGAACAAAATTGCGTGGTGGCGGCGTCTTTGATTGAATCCAGTTGCCGCTTGAGCGGCATCCAAACAGCATCGAGGAGGTTTTGCGAATGGCCGATCTACGTTTTGCATGGCGTCAGCTTCTGAAATCGCCCGGGTTTACATTGCTCGCAGTATTAACGCTCGCTTCAGGCATTGGCTTGAACACGGCCATCTTTAGCCTGATCAACGACCTGTTCCTGCGCGGCCTTCCCTTCCGGGAACCCGCGAAGCTGGTCCATATCATGGCCGGCGACAAAGCGCGCATCGGCGCGGACATCAATTTGGCGCTCGGTGCTCCGCGTTTCCTGCACTTGCGCGATGGCCAGACGACGTTCTCCGCGCTCGGAGCCGAAAATGGAACCGCCTTTACCATGACGGGCGTCGGGGACGCGATACAGCTTCCTGGTTTCAAAACCACGGCTAACTACTTCGATGTTCTTGGGGTCAGGCCGATCATGGGTCGACTTTTTCGTTCGGAGGAAGAAGAGGGCGCCGATGTTGCATTGGTGTCGGAGAATTTTTGGCGAAAGCGCCTTGGGGCCGATCCGAACGTGGTCGGTCGGAGCATTACTCTCGATGGAGTCGCGCACACGATTGTAGGGGTGTTGCCGAATATGCCCGCATCATGGGTCGGGCCTAACGGGAACGAAATCTGGACGACGAAACCGTTTATCATCCCGGGTTTCTCGCACGAGCGAATGATGCGTGGCACGGGATTCCTGCGGGTTGTCGGACGTCTCAAGCCCGGGGTCAGTGTGGAACAGGCCCGCGCGACCTTGCCTTCGCTCGAGCAAAGTTATCGCACGCAGTATCCGGATAAGGTTGACGCGCAATTTATCACGGCCTTGCGAACCCTGCCCGAGGACGTGACAGACAATTTTCGGTCGGCCTTCCTGACTCTGCTGGGTGCGGTCGCATTCGTACTGTTAATCGCCTGCAGCAATGTGGCGAATCTGCTTATGGTTCGATTCAGCGGCCGCAAACGCGAGATCGCGCTGCGCATGGCATTGGGCGCTTCGCGCGGGAGTGTCCTGCGGCTTTTTGTTTTCGAGAGTCTTCTGGTCAGTGTCATCGCGGGATTGATTGGCGCGACACTGGCCTGGCAACTGGTTCCGATCGTTCCGAAAGTCGCCTCGAATATTCTGCCGTTCGAAAACAATCAGGTCAGCGGCCTCTCCGTTCCAGTGCTCCTGTTTACCATTGGACTGTCGTTGTTCACTGGGCTGCTCATGGGCATCTATCCCGCATTGCAAAGTTCGCATGCTGACCTTGTGGATGGGTTGAAGGAAGGCGGCCGGGGAGCGAGCGGCAGTGTTCGGCAACATCGGTTCCGCAAGATCCTCGTTGGCGCGCAGGTTGCGCTTTCGATCACGCTCCTGACGGGGGCGGCTCTGCTCATCACCAGTTTTCTGAAATTGAGCCAGCAAAAAACGGGCTTCCGTTCCGAGAGTCTCTGGGTTGGTTTTGTAACTTTTCCGGCGGCGACCTATCCCGATACGGGCTCGCGCGCGCGCTTTGCTGATCGCGTCCTGGCTCCCTTGCAGGCCGTGCCCGGATTCGAAAGCGTGACCACGAGCGGTGATGTTCCGCTCCTCGGCGGGAACGCAACCCTCTACGCGCGCGGAGACCGTGAAGTGCCGCCGATTCCAAAACGTAACAGCGGGCCCTCACACGACATTGGGCCTAACTATTTAAAGACCTGGGAAATTCCACTCCTGGCCGGGCGCTCCTTCGGCGAACACGATGTGGAGGGAGGGCAACCGGTCGTCCTGATCAGCCAGGCGGGCGCGAACAAGGTTTTTTCTGGCGAGAATCCAATCGGAAAGACACTTCTGGTCACCAGTTTGAGTGTGCCGTGCGAAATTATCGGCATCGTTGGCGATGTTCGCAGCAATCAACTGAACAAGGCGAACGACATGGAATTTTATCGGCCATGGGCGCAGGAAAACTTCCCCTTCCTGACGCTGACGGTCAGAAGCAGATTGCCTCTCGAGACGATCACGAAACTTGCCCAGGGCTGCGTGAATCAGGTGGACCCGGGTCTCGCCATCGCTTTTCCGCAGATGATGGACACGGTGGTCGCGCAAGCTCTGGGTCAGGCGCGGTTGATGACGATGTTGCTGGGAGTTTTCGCGGCCGTGGCCCTCTTGCTGGCGACAGTCGGGATTTACGGAGCGGTCGCTTATACGGTTGAACAACGCACCGGCGAGATTGGCGTGCGCATGGCCCTGGGCGCGCAGACGGCCGACGTGCTCAGGCTCATCGTCACTCAGGGGATGAAGCCGGTGTTCATCGGTCTGGCGGTTGGCCTGGCCGCGGCGATTGCCTTGGGAAGATTGATCTCGACGCAGCTCTACCAGGTCTCCCCGCACAATCCCGCGCTTTTGTTAGGCACGACGGTTATCCTTGCGGTTGCCGCGCTCTTGGCCTGTCTGTTCCCGGCGAGACGCGCAAGTCTGTTGAATCCCGTCACCGCGCTGCGCACCGAATAGTTTTCAGCATTGGCCGGCGCACGCGCTCGATTGCGCCCGTGTTTGCCGTTTCCGGTCTTGCCAGAGCGTGAAGAATTCTATCAAGGTTCGCCCAATAACTGCCGGTTGCGCACCGGTAGCTGCGCCGCGTGCACGCGACCGATGAACCACCGGCAACTCTTTTATCCGCCAGCCCGCGTGTGAGGCATGGGCGAGCAATTCCGTGCTGATCATCGCGCCCTCAGAACTCAACGAAATACCGCGGAGCGCGTCCCGGCGAATCAGTTTGAATGCGCAATTGATATCGCGCGCCTGCAGATGGAAGATTTTGCGCGCAATCCAGTTCCCGACGCCGGAGATCAGCAAACGATGCCAGGGGTCAGCACGCCGAAGACGGTATCCGATAACGGCGTCGAAGAGATCAATCTGGGAAACGAAATTGGGCAGATCGTCGAAAGAGAATTGGCCGTCCGCGTCCGTAAGCAAAATCAGATCGCAGCGCGCCGCGGAGAATCCGCTGCGAACCGCTGCGCCGTAGCCGCGATTGACGGCATGCGATATTAGGCGCACCCGGGGATTCCCAGCGCCAAGCGATTGCGCGAGGGCATCGGTGCCATCGGTGCTTCCGTCGTTGACCATGATGACCTCGTAGATCGCCGTTAGCTGGTTCAAACACGCGACGGCATCGGTCACGGTTGAACGAAGATTCTCCTCCTCGTTAAAGGCCGGCAGAACCACGGAGATCGAAGGGGGCGGGCTCATTTCAGGTCATAAAGTAGCCGCAAACGAAGAGAATCGAACATAGGACCATAATTGCCGTGCCAGCGGACAGGAGCAGGGAACGGGCGCCCTCCGAACGAATCGAGCTCAGCGTGATGTAGAAGGGAAAAACCACGCTGAGGTAACGCGGCAGGGATTCCCAGATCGATGTGCTCAAGCAAACTGCGAGCATGGCGACGGCATAGAGCTGATAGCTCACGCGAATGCGCTGGATAAATCCCAGAAGGCAAACGCCCAGGCCCGTGACGGCCGAGGCAATAAAGAACGCGCCGTAAGGAGTCGGATAACGCGCCGCCGTGCTGAAGGCTTCAAAAATATTTGAACCTCCGCGATGAAACGCCGCCTGGGCATGAAGGAACGCCAAGGGGTCGCCGAAACGCGAGTAGAGATAAGCTGAATACGAGAATAAGCCTAACGGAACGAGGAGAAGCCACCAGCGTGAGGAAGAAATGCTCCCCCGGTTAACGGATGACGCTTCCATCTTACTTGCGGGCGCGAAGGCTTCCCACAAGAGAGGAAGCAGAATGAGAAGGGCATTGGCGCGCGTGGCGGTCAGCAAGGCGCCGCAGATTCCGGACGCAAGCCATTGCCGTTTTCTCGCGAAAAGAATCGCTCCGAGTGAGAACATTAGAAAAGGCGACTCCGTATAGATCGCGGAGTGAAAGAAGGTCATCGGGCCGAGCAGCAGGAACCAGACGGCGCGCTGGCAAACGCGGGACGGAGCCGGGAAGTCGAGGAGCGCAATCCGTCGGAGCAAGATTGCGGAAACGAGAAGACACGTGTTCGCGATCAGGAATCCTGCCAGTGCCGTCCCTAAACCCGTGATCGCGCGCAACGCGTAAATCGCCGCTGGCAGGAGCGGAAAGAAGGCGACGCTCGATTGCGCGCCGGGCGTGAAGTCATATCCGTGCGCAACGATCCGCGCGTACCACAAAGCGTCCCAATGAAAGAGCAGATTCCAGAGCTGCGTTCCGGGAAAGATTTGATAGTCGCCATGCTTCAGCCAGTAGAACCCGAACCATGCGACGATCCAAAGCAGCAGTCGGCTGCCGAAAAAAGCCAGAAGGACTTCTCGTTCGCTCGCGAAAAATTCCGTTAGCCGCGAACCGATGCGCTTTCTCTCTTTGGCGGGCTCAATCTTCATGGGATTGAGTGATACGCGGCGGGATCAGAGCTCGATCACCTGCGCCGAATGAATGTCGCCGCTCGCTCGAATGGCGTTGAGGATGTCTTCGCTCGGTGCGCTATCGAGATTGAGAACGGTCAGGGCCGTGCCGCCTTCCTGATTCCGGCTCAGCGACATGGTGGCAATGTTGACGCCATGTTCGCCTAACAAAGTACCGATCCTTCCAACCATGCCCGGGCGGTCGCTATTTTCCAGGACAAGCAGAACGCCGTGTGGCCGAGCTTCAACCGGCCGGCTGTTTACACTAACGATGCGCGGTGTTGCGCCGAAAAAGGCGCCTCCCACGGAAATGTTTTTCCCTTCAGCCACGGCGGAAAGTTCCAGCATATCGGTATAATCGCCCGCTGCGCTCAGGCGGCTTTCGGTGACTGTAAGGCCAAGGCTTTCGGCGAAGGCGGGCGCGTTGACCTCATTGATCTCTTTACCACCGGCAGTTCGAAGAAATCCCTTTAAGACCGCGCGGGTAATCGCAGTGGTATCGACTTCGTTGACTTTCCCGCTGTAATTGATGTTCAAGGTTTCGACCCGGCGCGGTGCAACCTGCGACAGGAAGCGCCCAAGCTTCTCTCCGAAGAGCAGGTGCGGTCCGATGATCGCGAGTGTTTTGGCGTCGAGATTGGGCATGTTAATGGCGTTACGAATCGTTCCTTCGAGAAGAAGGGCGCGAATCGACTGCGCGATTTCGATGCCTACGCTTTCCTGAGCTTCCGCGGTGGAGGCGCCGAGGTGAGGGGTAAGGACAAGATTAGGAGCCTGCCGCAGAGGCGAATCCGCCGGCAGAGGCTCTTCTTCGAAAACATCGAGCGCAGCGGCCGCCACATGCCGGCTCGTTAGGGCATCGATCAAGGCTGATTCGTCAACCAATCCGCCGCGAGCACAGTTGATAATGCGAACCCCGGCGCGGGTTTTGTTCAAGCGCGTGGCGTTGAGGAGATGATGCGTCTCAGGGGTCAAAGGCGTGTGCAGCGAAATAAAATCCGCTCCGGCTAAAAGATCGTCCAGGTCGTCAACCAACTCGACCTGAAGACTGCGCGCGCGTGTCGCGGAGAGATAAGGATCGAACGCCAGGATGCGCATTCCGAAGGCAATCGCGCGCTTCGACAATTCGCTTCCGATCCGGCCCATGCCGATAATGCCGAGCGCCTTTCCGTAGAGTTCGACTCCCTGAAAGTTTTTTCGCTGCCACGATCCACTGCGAACGCTGGCGTCGGCCTGCGGAATCTTTCGGGCCACGGAAAGCAAAAGCGAGCAGGCGTGTTCGGCCGTGGAAACAGTGTTTCCACCGGGCGCGTTCAAAACGACGACGCCGCGTTTCGTGGCCGTGTCGATATCGACATTATCAACGCCCACACCGGCGCGACCGACAGCGCGCAGGATTTTTCCAGCTTCGAGAATGGCTTTTGTTATCCGGGTCTCGCTGCGAACGATGATAGCGCTGAAATCGGGGATGAGATCGATCAGATCGCTTTCACTCAGGCCGGTTTTGACGACGACCTCGAGAGCCTGGCCGCGTGAAAGTTCTTCCACGCCGCGTGGCGAAATTGAATCGGCGATCAGGACTTTCGGAGTAGTCACAAAGTTTTAAGCGTTAAGAGGAAGTTGTGAAAAAAGGAGGCCTTAGCCGAAGATGAGCAATTGGATCGACTCCGGAAGCTGCGAAGCCACGCTTGTTGCGACGCTGCCGCGCAGGAGTTTTGCCATCGCCGGACGCTGTGAGGCGCCGATGACCAGGAAATCGACTCCCAAGGTTGCCGAAAGGTCGAGAATGGTGCTGGCGGTGTCTTCGCTCACTGCGTAGACCGGTTGAACACAAATATCCCTCTCGTTTCCGAGTTTTATCATCAGCGACATGATGGCATTGGCTTCGGGATCGTCCTGCCATTTCGGACGGCCGCGCACGGTTGGGCCGCCGGTGTAGTAAACGGAGACTTCCTTGACGTAGAGCACGCACAAGGTCGCGTTGCGCAGCTTGGCTTCGTCGAGGGCGAACGCGAGCACTTTGGTAATGCCGCGCGCGGCCACCATGATTTTTTGGCCCTCGGCCAGGCGGGCTTGCATGGTGGCGGGCAATTCCGGACTGACCATGGCGGCCACCTGGCGGTGAACCGTGACAGTCGTTAGGCCGGAACGTTTTTGGGCGTAAGCGCGAACGATGAGCCCGCCTCCAACGACGCAAACGACGAAGAACAAAGCGTCGGATTTCGTCTTGGCCAGCGTGATTTCCACGAGGCAAAGGATGCCGAAAGTGATCCCGAAAAGAACACGATCGTGCAGGCGCACCGGAAGCGCGCGATTGAAACAGCACGAGCCGATATTCACCGCGATGGCGCCGACGACGCCGATGGCATACAAACCGGCCAGGGCGGTGAAGTCGGCCGCGGCCACAAGAACAAGGATGGGTAATCCAACCGCAATCAGCAGCGGAATAATGGGAACACCGTGACGATTGAGGATGGTGAACTGAGCCGGCATCTCGCGATCGCGCGCGACCATGTAGAGAAGGCCGATCATCGCGACGATGGCGGTATTGGCCGCGCTCAAGAGCAGGAGAAAGAAGACAATTCCAACAACCCAGCCAAGGGCCAGGCCAACGACCGAACCAAAACTCGCGGTCCCAAAAAATTCGGCCACGAACCTGAGCATATCTTCGCTTCGAAGGCTCATGGCTTCGCGAACCGTGTGCATGCCGCCGTTGGTGTTAACCATGGCGTTGGGGTTCATCGAGAGCATGGCCCAGCCCAGGAGCGCTGTTCCGATGACGACTTCCACCGCGACCGGCCAGATCGCTTTCGAAGCTTCCCGCCCAACTTGCGGGTGATCGAGAGTCGAACCGGCATCGAGCTTCATGACGCCGGTAAGGTTGGCGATCGCTTCGACCCCGCTGAGCGCCAGGATGACTCCGACAAACTGAACCCACAGATGAGAAAATTTTTCGTGCGGCCGTTCGAGAAATCGCGTCGTCAGATGAGGCGCACTGACGACAATGAGCACCACGACGACGATGACCGTGGGAACGGAGAGAAGCACTGCAAGACTTCCACTATGCCTGGGTCCGAAGTAATTGACCCAACCGATAATCAGCAGAATTCCAACCGTCGCGACGACGATGTATTCCTTAAACAACGGAATGTTGAAATAACTCAAAGCCGACCATCCACTGAGTGCGGCGGTCACAGTCAGATCGGCCACCAGAAGAAGCGCGCCAACGACCGCGAGCAGCCGGCTCTGCGATCGCGCGGCCGAATAGACGCCGCCGCCGTCCGGGAAATATTTACAGATCTCGGCGTAGTTAACCGCGACCAAGCCGGTCAGGACGCAAACGGCCAGAATAATCGGCAGCGAAGAAAAGCCGGCCGCTACGAAAGCGAGACCGATGACATACGCCTTGCTCGTGCCCCAGTCGCCATAGAGCAATGCGGCGGCCCGTTTCCAGTCAACGTTGCGCGGCCGATGAACTGCGGCGGTCCCGCCCGTGAGAATATCGGCCATTGTTGTCCCGCGATTTTTCGTTCCGCTGGCAGCGGCTGGCAAGTCCTATATCTGATGCACGGTACCAAATCGTGCTTGCAAATGCACCACCACCTCGATCTCTGCCGTCTGCGGAAACATGTCAAGGGGAGTGACGGATTGAATCTCGAAAGCCGCCCGAAAAGCGGCCAGATCTCGCGCGAGAGTCGCAGGGTTGCAGGAAATGTAGATAAAAGTGTGGGGTGCGAGCCGAATGATCGCATCCCGAACGGATTCCGGGAGCCCGATCGCCGGAGGATCGACGATCAAGGTAGGGCGGATTGAGCCCAACGATCCCGAGGCTGGGGTGCCGCCGTCTGCGGCCAGATTTGTCAGTTCGATGGCGACGTCGCCGGCGATGTAGGTTTCTTTTGTCGTGGCCGTCCTGTTGGCCTCTTCAATGGCAAAGCGGTCCCAATCGATGCCGATGACCTCCTCAAAGTTGTCCATCAACGCCTTGGCAAAAAAACCTCCCCCGCAGTAGGCGTCAATCAGCAGTGCCTGACCCTCGGGAATGAGTGTCTGCACGAATTTTTGCAAGGCGGCGGCGACAAGGTCGTTAGTCTGGGAAAAAATGCGGGCGCCTGGGTGTTCGCGCAAAGTGTAATGGCCTTCGCGTGGCGAGCTGGTTCGTAACTGCTGCAGGGCGGCGTTAACCGCTTCGGTGGAAATGGGGCATCGCTCGACGTCGATCAAACGATGAGAATCGCGCCGGAAGAAACCAATATCGCCGTCCTGGACATGCACGGTGACGCGATTGCGATACCCGTAGGGTGCAGGCGAGGGGATAATGGGTCGCATTGGGATATCGTTGAACTTGCCGATGCGCTCGATTGCGTCACGCACCTGGCGAAATTTGAGAGCGAGCTGGTGCCCGTAGGAAATGTGTTGGTAAGCGCAGCCGCCGCACTTTTCGAAATACGGACATTCGGGACCAACACGTTCGGGTGATCGGATGACGACCTCGACCAGCTCGGCCTCACCAAATTTCTTTTTCTCACGGACGATGTCAGCCTGAACGGTCTCGCCGTCGATGGTGTAGGGAACAAAGATGGCCTTGCCGTTGTCGCGCGCGACGCCTTTGCCGCCAAAGGCGACATCGATAATTTTCAGTTCGGCAATAGGCACGGCGAAGGAAGCTCCAAATTCCAGGCTCCAACATCCAGAGAAATCCCAAACACCAAAGCTCAAAACGACTTTGGGTGGTTGAGCTCGGTTCTCGGCGCTTTGACGGCCAGGCCGTCAGTCCGTCATGACTCGGTCAATGGCGGCTTCCAGCTTCTCCAATTTCACCGGCTTGATCAGATGCTCGGAGAAACCGGCCTGCAGGCTTTTTTCGATGTCACCGTTCATTCCAAATCCGCTGATGGCGATGCCGCGCAACCCGGAAATGGCGCGCAGACAGCTCATCAATTCCATACCGGAACCATCGGGGAGAGCGATATCGCTGATGAGCAGATCGAACTGGTTTCTACCGGCGGCTTCCATGGCTGAACGCATGTTGTGAGTTGCGGCCACGAGATGTCCGCGCCAAACGAGCAGGCGTTCGAGCGCTTTGCATGTGTCCTGGTGATCGTCCACCAGGAGAATTCGCAGGGTTCGAGTGTTGGCAGCGGGCGGTATGGGAGCTTTGGCGGCGATGGAAGACGGGGAGATCGTGTTGAGCGTCAGGGTAAAGGTGGAACCATAGCCGCGCCCCTGGCTTTCGGCGACGAGGGTCGCGCCATGCGCCAGCGCTAACGACTTCGAAATAGCCAGACCCAAGCCCAGTCCACCGAAGCGGCGTTGCAGCGATTGCTCGCCCTGCTCGAATGGATCGAAGATGCGCTCGATAATGTCCTGTTCCATTCCGATTCCATTGTCGCTGACAATGATTCGGAGCGTCGCCGGCAGAGGATTGCTTGAGGCGACCGTGATCTCGCCGCTGTCGTGGGTGAACTTGATGGCGTTCTTCAGCAGGTTCCAGATGATCTGTTGGAACTTCGCGTTATCGCCGGTGATGAAGTGCGCGCCCGCGCGAAGCGCAAGATGAACCTTGATGCCGCGGGCTCGGGCTTCGGTTTTGCATATCTCGGAGACGTTCCGCACGGCTTCGTGCGCGTCCATTTCTACAAAGTGAAGCTGGAGTTTATCGCGCGCGATGCGGGTCAGATCGAGAAGGTCGTCGATCAACTGGCTTTCCAGCTCGACGTTGCGCCGGATCATCTCGATGGCAGCTTTGCAATCCGCCTCCGGCGGTTTCTCGCCTTCAAGGACGTCCAGGGCGGCCAGCACCGGCGTGAGCGGCGTCCGCAGTTCGTGAGATAACATCGCGAGGAAATTGTCCTTGGTTTTATTAGCGGCTTCGACCGCGGCTTTTTGTTGTTCGATGGCGATTTCGGCGCGGCGCCGCTCCGACATGGCGGCCGCAAGCGCGAGGGCGGTGATGGCGAGAACGGCCGTCGAAGTGTTCATGATCAGAAGGGATTGATCCTCGGATTCCATCATGAACGGGCCTCTGTTGTGGAGCGTTCCCCACGCGGCAATCGCTGAAAGCATAAAGACGCCGGTAACTGTCTCACGCTGCGAAAAGCGAAAGGCGCTCCAGATGACAATCGGCCCACACAAAAACGAGATCGGATAATTGGCCGCGTTAATCGGCAACCAGCCGCCGAATACCAATTCGCCGACCAAAAGAATCGCGAGGAAAATCAGAGCGACTTCATAATCGCGCGGGAGACTGAAGCGCCATCGCGGCTGGTCAGTCCAAAGGACGATAAGCGGCGTGATCACGAGAGCTCCAAGGGCGTTGGCGAGCCACCAGGTCAGCCAGATGGCCGAGTCGTTTTGCCAGTGAGCGTAGCCCCCGGCGGTCAGGCTGGTGACACCGATACTGGAACTGATCAGTGTGCAAAAAAGCACGCTGACAGAGAATTTGAAGACGCCAGGCGCGGTATCGAAAGCGCGCGTTCCGCCAACCCACCGGTTAATTAACCAGGCGCCGCAGACGGCCTCCAATGTGTTCCCAGACGCGATTGCAAAAGAAGTGATGAGATTTCCGGCGGTGAAATCGTTAACCAGGAAGGCACCAATAAAGATGGCAGGCCAGACTCGGTAACCAGCCAGCAGAACTGCCGCGAGGGCAATGCCGGTAACCGGCCAGATTGACGAGGCGCTCGCGTGAACGAAAGCGAGTTTGAGGCTTAGCTTGGCGACGACGATGTAGATGATCGTCAGACCCGCGATTACTGGCAGCGTAGAGAGACGTCGGAAATTCATTAACCGACCGCACGTGCGCGTCGCCCTACTTCTACTTCAGCGCCGCGGCGGGTCAATCCGAGAAGCAAATCCGGTTCCCCGTGGCCGGACTGCAGGATTTTAAGCCCTCAGCGACAAGCTCAGTAATCCCGAACGTAATTATATTTCGACTCGTTGCCGAGCTCGGGCGGAAATTCGGAATAGCCCGCGTGAATCCAAGGGATGTCGAGAGGCAGGATGGGCCTATAGCTGTCGTAGCGGTTCGGGAAAGGGAAGGTCAAGATTTCGAAGAAACCCACGGCGCTGCGTTCGATGCCGCGGCCAACGCCACGCACGACACCATAGGTGGCGGCGGCACTATTACCCTCATAGGTGTTGACTGTCGCGACGGTGACAACGGCCTCAGTCGGCGAAATGAACAAATTGGCGATGCCACGTCCGAGCTTACGCGTGGGACCGTAATCGTTCGACGGCGGATCCTGGATATCACAGAGAGCCGAGTGGGCGACACCGAAGGCGAGCGCGAGAACGAGGAGCTTTTTCATGGCCGCATTATGGAATACGCAAAATGTGTTCCAGAGGCAATCACGTAATTTCGACCGCGAAGCAAGGAAACGCAGGTTTTTCCGCAATCAGGCGACACCGCGGGCTTTACCAGCCCTGTTGTGTGTGGCCAGAAGCGAAGCCGCGATGGTCAGAGCCAAAACGACGACGATAATGGCCAGCGAAAGCCAATTGGGTATGGGGAAACGATCGCCGATGATCATCTTCACTCCGACGAAGGCGAGGATGAGCGCGAGCCCAGTCCGGAGATAAACAAAGCGGTCGATCAACTTCGCCAGAAGAAAGTAAAGAGACCGCAAGCCGAGGATGGCGCAGATATTGGAGGTATAGATGATGAAGTTATCGCGCGTAATGGCAAAGACGGCCGGGATGGAGTCGACCGCAAAGACCAGGTCCATGACATCGATCACGATGAGGACGAGAGCAAGCGGCGTCAGGAGCCAGCGTCCATCGACTTTGGCGGTGAAATCTTCGCCATGAAAGTCGTTCGTCACGCGGACACTTTTGCGGCACAGGCGCATGACAAGCGTGTTGCCGAATTCATTCGTATCCTGCTTGCCGAAGAACATCCGCCAGGCGCTGACAAGCAAAAAGGCGCCGAAGAAATAGAGGATCCAATCAAAGCGTTCCACCAGCGCGACCCCCAAAAAAATCATGACGCCTCTCATAATGAGTGCGCCCAGAATTCCCCAGACCAGGACCCGATGCTGCGCCCGGGGCGGGACCTGAAAGTAGGAAAAGATCAGGACGAACACGAAAATATTGTCCACGCTCAGCGAGTACTCGATCAGGTAGCCGGTCAGAAACTCCAGGCCCTTCTCAGGCCCGCGCAGCTTCCAGACGAGGCCGTTAAATGCCAGCGAGAGCACGATCCAGATCGCGCTCCGCAGCGCTGCCGCCCGCATGCTGAGCTCCCGGTCGCGGATCTTAAATTGGGCAAGATCCACGATCAGCGCGGCAAAAACGCCGACGTGAAAAAGGACCCAAAACCAGAGGCTTGTTCGCACGGGTCGCTACCGTTTCATGGAGCGGCGTTCAGGGCAATCGCAAACGCCCGTCCAACAGACTTTTCCCTCGCGCCATCGCCTCTTCGACGTAACTTGTCCGCTCGCATGGACGCGGAACTGGAAAAGCTCGTCGAGTCAGGAAAACTCACCTCGCAATCCGCCGCCAGGTTGGATTCCCTTAAGCCCGGCACTTATTGCCTGCATAAAAGCTGGGGATTTGGCCGGGTCGCAAGCTGGAATTTCCTGCTCAACCAGATTGTCATCGATTTTCGGGGAAAGAAGGGTCACCCGATGCAATTGCAGTATGCGGCTGATAACCTGACGGCCATTCCGCCGGAACATTTTCTGGCTCGCAAGGCAGCCGACCTCGACGCGGTCAAGAAATCCGTTAAAGAAGATCCGGCCGGCGTGATGCGCCAGATTCTGCAAAGCCTCGGCGGGCAGGGAACGGTGCAGCAGATTAGCGAATGGCTCATCGGCGATATCTTCGACGAAGCCGCTTGGAAACGCTGGTGGGAGTCGACCAAGAAAGCTCTAAAAAAAGACGGACACTTTTCGATTCCAACCAAGAAGACTGATCCGGTTCAGCTGCGCGAGTCTCCTGTCTCGCAGGCGGACGAATTGCTGAGCGCTTTTCATCAGGCGCGGCAACCAAAGGATCAGGCGGCCACGCTTGATCAGATCATCAAGTTTTACGACCAATTTCCGGAACCGGCCAAGCAGCTCCAACCCGTGATCATCGCGATCGAGCAAACGGCGATGCGCAATCAGAAGCTGCACCCGGCTCTTTCGTTCGAATTGATTCTCGGCCGGGATGATTTGCTTGAGCGGATTCCCGCGCTCCACACCACGATCGTGGGGCTGACCATCAGCAAACTTCTCACCGAGGAAGAGCCGCGTTTAGCCACGATTCTGCCGAAGCTGCCATCGGCGAAAGAAAAGCGAGTCTTGCAGGCTTTCCCGTCGGCCCTGGGAGATCGATGGAGCCAGGTGGCCTTGAGGTTAATGCACAGCAATCACAGCCGCTTAATTGGCCAGATGGCGAAAGTCTTTTCCGAGTCCGGACAGTCTGCCGCGCTGGATGAAGCGATCGACCGCAGCATTCGCGAACATTCAGCTACTAGCGAGATGCTCATTTGGCTGATCAAAGGACGCGGAACGCAGGCAGATCATTTGATCGGCCCCGAGCTGCTGGCCGCCATCTTATCGGCAATCGAGCGAGATCAACATCGAGAAACGACGCGGGGAAGCCGGTTGCGTGAAGTGCTTGTCGAGGACAGGGAACTTCTCGCGGACATTTTTTCAAAAAGCGACATTGGGTCGGCCCGCGACGCCATGCGTCGGTTGATGCTCAGTCCGGTGCTGGATGAACTCACCAAACGGTCGCTGCTCGCTCGTCTGGTCAAGGTTTACCCGGATCTTGAGAGCATGATCAGCGGCGGACAGACAGACGCGGCGGAAGCGTCGCTCGTGGTCTCTTGGAGCAGCCTGGAGAAGCGCCGGGCGGAGTATGAAGAATTAGTTTCGAAGAAAATTCCAGAGAACACCAAGGAGATCAGCGTCGCACGATCCTACGGCGATCTGCGGGAAAATTTCGAATTCAAGGCGGCTAAACAAATGCAGGCCGTCTTGATGCGCCAAAAGTCCGAACTGGAATCGATGTTGCATCGCGCCCGCGGTACGTCCTTCGAAAATCCGGACACTTCTCGAGTCTCAATTGGAACCACTGTCAGACTTCGGCAGGAATCGTCATCCAGCGAAGAAACCTATACAATCCTGGGTGCGTGGGATGGAGATCCCGAACGGAATATTATCTCCTATCAGGCGGCGATTGCGCAGGCCTTGTTAGGTCACAAGGTTGGCGAAACAGTTTCGATTGGGGCCGACGCCGGAGGCGAGAAGTTCGCCATTGTTGCGATCGAGCCAGCGCCGGTCGACGTGCCTACGGCGGACTCTGATCTGGTTGAAGCGGCGACGGCTGAATAGGCGACGGCGTCGCCTCCTGCTTTCGGCCCGCGAAATCGAGCACGGCCCAGATCAGCCCAACGGTGACGAGGGCGATGAGCGCGATCACGCCGACTTGTTTCGACTGGAGTTGCGGAAAGGCTCGCCGGGCAGCAAAAAATCCGGCCCCGAAAAGCAGCGCGGCGGCGGCTGCAAGATAAACGGTTCCGAGATTCATGACCTTGCGATGTGCTAGCGAAAGAAAGGCGCGAGAAGGGTCCAGGCGACAAACACGACCACGGCCGCGGCGACGATCACCAGAATCAATCGCAGCAAAACCGGCATCTCGCGTCTGCGCCATACGACTTTGAGAAAACCCAGGGCGGTTAGTCCGGCGAGAAAGAGAAGAAATATCGGAAGCAACACGTCAGGATTCTGATTTTATCCTGCCGGAACAGCAAGTGTATACCTCGGAGGCCCGTTTGATCAGGACGGCGGTGGGAGCTCTCCGGTTAGGCGCGCATTGCCCTTAACGAAATTTTCGAGCCACCGTGGCTCGCCCCCAAGCGTATGTGGGTGGAGCGCTTTCCCCGTTAATAAAATGCCGCCCGGTAGAAGCGCTTCACAAACATCGCGGGCGCAGCGAAATCTTCGTAGAACCAGTTGCCGGTTCCGTCCGTCGTGACCATCCCGATCTCGCTGAAGCTGCCGGGACTCAGGTCCGGTGACGCTTGAAAGCTGTAGGTCGTCGAGGGATCGCCCAAGCCGCTGATTTTGAGATGGCCGAGATATGGAACAATGGAGGTGATGGTCAGATGTGTGTTGCCCAGCCGCGCGAGCGAGAAACGAGGCGTGCCTTGATACGAGGAAAAAATTCCGCCAATCAAGAGCTTTCCATCGGTCTGCAGGGCGATCCCGTCAATTTCGGGCGCGAGCGCCTCAAGGTTCGAGGTTGAGAGGCCAGAGCCGACGTTGAGGCTAGTATCGCGCGTCCCGGTCGTACCATAGCGAGCCAGCTGTGGCACGGGATTCGTGTAGGCGCCACCGGTGATGATTTTGCTGTTTTGCTCAAGGAGCGTGCGCGGCGTGCCGATGATGCCGGGGCTCGGTATAAACGTGGTATCGAGGCTGCCATCGGCATTCAAGCGCGCGAGTCTTGAGCGGTTAGAACTCGTGCTGTTGAAGCGGATGAAACCTCCAGTGGCGTCGTATTTGCCATCCGCCCGCAGATAGAGTCCGCGCACGGTGGAATTGAAGCCGGTGCCGGCGGCGGTGTTGAAGGCCGTGTCGAGTGCGCCTGTGGCCAGATCGAGGCGGGCGATGCGGCCGACCGAGGTCCCGTTGTAGGTACTGAAGGCTCCCCCGATGACGAGTCCGGCGGAGCCTGTCGGCGGCGCAATGGCGTTGACGGTGCTATTCGGCCCGGCGCCGGTATTAAACGAAAGGTCAAGAGCGCCGTTCGGTCCAAGCTTCACCAGGTTATTGCGCGGGACACCGTTGAAGGTGATCAGGCCTCCACCCCCAATGTAACAGTTGTCGGAGGAATCTACTGCGATCGCGTTTACCGAGTTGATATCCGCGCCGGTCCCGGCATCGAAGCTCGTGTCGAGCGAACCGTCGGGGTTGAGGCGGGCCACGCTTGGGCGCGCGGCACCGTCGACCGCGTAAAAGCTGCCCGCGATCAAAACCTTGCCGCTCGCCTGCAGGCCGAAGGCGCGGATCGAGCGCGAAACGCCGGCGCTGTTCGCGAAGGTGGAATCAAGGGAGCCATCGGCGTTGAGCCGCGCGAGATTGTAGCGGGACTGGCCATCCACCGAACTAAACAGTCCGCCGACGAGAATCTTCCCGTCGGCTTGCACCGAAAGGGCGAAGACCTGCGGAGAAAAATCGCTCACCCCGGTCGTGAGCAGAAAGGCCGTGTCATTGGTGCCGTCGGTTTTAACCAGCGCGATGTTATTGCGCGTTTCCGGTCCATAGGAGGAAAAGTAGCCGCCGACGAAATACTCATTGTCGAGCAGGCGCTTGGCGAAGCAGAAGACCTGTCCGGCGGTTTTCGTGCCGGTGGCGTCAAAGGTCGCGTCGCGCGTGCCATTGTTATTGAGGCGAATGACGGAACCGGCAGCGACGCTGTCGACCGAATAAAAAATGCCGCCCAGCAGATATTTTCCGTCCGGCTGTTGGGTGCATGCTTCGATCGTTGGATGTGACCGGTAATTCTGAAAAGCGCCGGTGTTGAAGGTGCCGTCGCGCGGGCCGTCGATTCCAAGGCGCACGACCCCGCTGCAGGCGGCACCGTTGAACGACGCCATGGAACCGAAAGTGATGATCTGGTCATCGCTTTGCACATAGATTCCGTCCAGATTATCGACGCTATCGGGACCCGTGCCGACGCTGAACGTGCCGTCGTACGATCCGTCGGCGTTCAGGCGCACGAAGCCCGGCACGGCGCTGCCATTATATATGGTAAAGGAACCCGCGATGATGATTTTATCCGAGCTTTGCCGGCCGATTGGGAATGGCGAGGAGGACGCGCCAAGTGTATTGACAGGGTCGCTAAAAGCCGTGCCGGGGTCGAAAGTGGAGTCGAAGCTGCCGTCCACGTTGAACCGGGCGATCCCGGATCGCGTTGCAAAAGTAGTCGCGCCATTGGCGACGCCGATGAAAGGGCCGAGGATGACGATCTTGCCATTACTTTGAATGGCGACGGCATTGGCGTAGCCGGGGTTGTTGGGAAGTCCGCCGCTGACATCGCCATCTGCGGTCAGCAAAGCGCCCGGATCGAACGACGTGTCGAGTGATCCATCCGCGTTCAGTCGCGCAATGTTATTACGCGCTGTCCCATTGACGGTGAAGAATTGTCCGCCGCCGCCCGCATCCGTTGCGCCGCCGACGATGATGAACTTGCCGTCTGCTTGAAGAAAGAGCTGCGCAATCGTGCCGTCGGTGCTGCTGAGAGGGTCAAAGCTGTTATCGAGTGTGCCGTCTCCGTTCAAGCGCGCGATGTTGCGCCGCGCCACGCCATTGACCTTGGCAAATCCGCCGGCGATGACGAGCTTTCCATCCGGTTGCACCACCGAGGCCTGCACCTGGCCATTGGTGAAATGAGGGGGATTGAAACCCGGATCAAGATCTCCGTTCGTCTCAAAAGAAAAAGCTGGGAGGCCGCTGCCCAGAAGAACCACCGCTAATAGCGCGAAAAAACGAAGTGACGACATTCCCCGATGCTATCGGAGCCCTGAATGCCGTGCAAACGAGCAAATCGGAAAGCGCCTGTTCCTGAGGATCTTACTGAAATATCACCCGGCTTTGAGAGGTCAGAACTCGGCACGGATGAGCCAGGGAGCGCGCAGAAGTTTCTCGGCTCTGATCGCAGGCGCTCATATCTGTCAGGATTATCGACCCGTTTTTATTGCCCGGGAATCGGATCGTCCCGCAAAAAAATCGCCGGGAGCTTTTTCGGCGCTCCCGGCGATCTGGCAGATTCGTGTGATCGCTCGATTACTTCTTCTTCTCTTCCTTCTTCGTGCTCTTGTCGGCCTTCACCTCGATGCTGGTGGCGGTCATCCCGTATTGAACCGTCACTTTGTCTCCCTTTTTGACTTCGCCGGTGGTTTTAGTGCTGGAGTTGCGCGTAATCTCCCATTTCTCTTTCCCTTTCTGGACGGTGATCACTGAATCGGTCACGTCCAGGACAGGTCCGGTGACTTGGTAATCGCTCTTGGCATCCGCGGCAAAGACGGCACTGCTCAGCGCCATGCTTGCTGCGGCGAGTAAACTAAGTGTTTTGGTGTTCATCATGTCCGATTAGACCGCCCTCAAGCAGTTCTATTCAAGCATTTTGCAGGAGCCTGGAGCCGGATTTCCTAGCGCCGGTAGGAGGGCGCCTGTGACAATTAATTAGAATCGTGGCGTTTGCTGTCCCCGGCCCCTAACGCCCGGTCACTTTTCCTTCTCAAAGTGGTCTCCATTCCACGTAAGTTTATGCAGAACTTTGTGCCCTTTTTCCGTGCGGATAAGGATCGTTTTGCCCGTTCGCGGTAGAATAAATTCCCACCGCGCCTTCGGCGCACCGCTAATGGGATCGTAACCGCCATCAGGGGTTGGAAAGAGCCAGCGGCTAATGACTTTCATTTTCCCGTCCGGACCGGGCTCGAAGAAATGAAGGTAGAGATTGTCCGCTCCTTCCAGTTCGCCTCCCGACATCGCGAGGAGAGGCCGGCCATCCGGATATTTGAACAAGGCGACTTCGAACTCCGGCTGCGCGCCATCGCCCGGGCAATACATGAAGCCGCTTTTCTTATCGATTGTTCCGCCAGATTCCCGCATAGAACGTAACCAGATCGACGGCGGCCCCTCGAAATATTCCTTCGGCAATAGCAGGAAGTAATCGACGATCGATTGCTTCTCCGGCTCCGATCTGGCGATGGTCGCGTGGCGGTCATGATCGAACGCCAGGATGATCTCGAGCGCAGTTCTTCCCCAGTCGTCGGTCTGCAGTTCTTTCTCGAGGACGAGTTCGCCTGAATCGGTCCAGCGAAGAGGTGCCACTCTGGTCCTTGTTTCCGACGCGTCGGTCTTCGCTGCGGCCATTGCCGGCAGAGCCGGTAGCGGAAGATCGGGCAGTCTCGATTCTTCGAACGAAGCGCCTTTGCGAAAAAAGACCCTGGTGATGCCATTCTTTGCGGCATCATCGAAATAGGCAACACTCTGCGAATCTCTGGCCCAGAGAAGTTTCTTCGAAAACGGCTCGACCTGAGTGTCGAGCACGGCGAGCGGTTGTCCCGACTTGGTGTCGACCATTTTCACGTCACCGTGATAGGGCTGTTTGTCAGCGTAGTTCTGCCAGAGGGCGTATTTTTTGTCGGGTGAACGATCCGAAATCTGCGGCCCCGAACCAAGCGCAGTCGCGCCGCTAACGACCGAAAGGCCAGCGACGATGACCTGATTGATCAACTTTTGGATGGGCGACATCCTGCGAATAGACTTGTTTCGATTTCGTTTCGCTTTACGTCGGCGCTCTCTGGTTAGGCGTATTGACCACTTTTTCGAAACGCTTCTCCCACGCGAGATAGTTTCCTTTCGCGCCCAAAACAAGAGGCGAAAGCGCGATCGCATTCAGCAGAATCCAATTCAGGACGGAGCCCGGGAAGCGCATCGGCTTAACGAAATCCATGAAAAGGACGACGCGGTCATTCTGAGTCTTGTTCCACGCTTCATGTTGGAAGGTGTCGTCGAAGACGAGACTTTTACCGTCGCTCCAATGCCGCGTCTGACCGTCCACCATGATCCCGCAATCCGAGGTCGGCTCGGGAATCATAAGGCCGAGGTGATAACGCAGAACCCCTTTATAGGGTCCGCGATGCGAGGGGAGGTGCTTCCCCGGCGCGAGAATGGAGAAGAACGCCGTCTTCATTCCCGGGACCTGTTGGAGCAGTCGCGATGTCTCCGGACAACGCTCACAGTTGCCCTTCGCGCTGAAACCGTAGGCATAAAAGAAGAAGGTCTTCCAACCGTCGTCAGACGAGAGTCTTTTCTGATCGGGGGAGATGTCCTGAAAGTTTGGCAGATCCTTCCGGTGAACCATGACCTGATCGAGTTCAGCGCGAATTGAACGCCAATTGTCTTCCAAAACGCGCGTCCAGGGAAAGTCACCGGGCTCGAGGAAGGCCTGGTTAGGGACAAGCGAGGAACTGGTCAGCAGCTTTTCGAGCTGCCAGAGCAGGCGCTTCAAAAACCTCATGAGGACCTCGCGCATCGGGGCCGGGATGGTCGGGTATTCAGGCCTGCCTTGTCAAACGAGAAGAGGAAGTCCAAACGCAGCTTGCCTTACAGGAGGCTTAAGCCGGATAATCCCCTCGTTACATGAACCGACGCATTCATCATCTGGCTGTGTGGATCCTGGTATTGATTCACTTCTTCATTGGGCTTGGCTGGTATGCGCTTCTGGGAGACGCCTGGCTGAATTATAACGCGCGCACGATGACGGACATCGAGCCGCCGCATACGTTCGTGCCGTATCTGATCGCGATCGTGTCGGCAATCGTGGTCAATTACACACTCGCGTGGCTCTTCGATAAGCTCCACGTGGCGCACGCCTTGACCGGGCTAGGGATTGCCCTGGTGTGCTGGTTCGGTTTTCTCTTCGCGCAGTATGCCACGATTGCGGCATTTTCGGCGTTCGAAACGAATCCATGGCCCCTGGTTCTGATCAATATGGGTCGGCCCCTGGTGGCTTTTGCGATTAGCGGCGTGGTCCTGGGCGCATGGCGCAGGCGGGAGCCGTGATCCTTCCGGATTCATTCTTCACCGGGGTAGATTCGTTGCCACTGGACCGAACCGATGGGGCGAGACTCGTTCGAGCCGACGTCCCGACGCCCTATTGACTCGTTCGCTCCGGCTCGCTCGCCCCTCGGGCTTGCCGTCTATGAAGTGTGCTCCCCGGCGCACTTCATTCTCTTACGACTTCGCGGTTTTGTCGCGGTCGTGCTCGAGTAGGCGACGACCGAAAGCAAAACGCCCGGTGAGATAAACTCACCGGGCGTTTTGTTCTGGCGACGTCCTACTCTCGCACGACCTTTCGTCGCACTACCATCGGGGCTGCAGCGTTTCACTTCCGTGTTCGGAATGGGAACGGGTGGGGCCACCGCGCTATGATCACCAGAAATGTAAGCCGGAGTTAGCGGCGCACATTTCTGGCGCGTGACTCGAAATTCGTAGAATCACTACCCGGATTGTTTTCTTCCGATGCACGATTCACGACTGACGATTCACGATCGAACTTTCAAAGAACCGAGAGTGCAAATTCTCAATCTGAAATTGGAATCTGCAATCTTTGGTGGTTCTCTGAAATCTACATACAGAGCGTATCGAATAAACACGCACTAATCAGGGCTTCGTTTTGTTTTTGAGATCTTTCGCCTCCTCTGTATGCCGTCGTCGGCCGAAGCCAACGACGGGTTAACAGAAAAGAAAAAGATCAAGCCGAACGGGTTATTAGTATCACTTAGCTGAATACATTACTGCACTTACACCAGTGACCTATCAACGTGGTGGTCTACCACGACCCTTCAGGGAGATCTCATCTTGGGATAAGCTTGGCGCTTAGATGCTTTCAGCGCTTATCTTTTCCGAACATAGCTACCCAGCACTGCCGTTGACACGACAACTGGAACACCAGCGGTTCGTCATTCCCGGTCCTCTCGTACTAAGGAATGAACCCCTCAAATCTCCTGCGCCCACAGTGGATAAGGACCGAACTGTCTCGCGACGTTCTGAACCCAGCTCGCGTACCACTTTAATCGGCGAACAGCCGAACCCTTGGGACCTTCTCCAGCCCCAGGATGTGATGAGCCGACATCGAGGTGCCAAACCCTGCCGTCGATATGAGCTCTTGGGCAGGATCAGCCTGTTATCCCTAGCGTACCTTTTGTCCGTTGAGCGATGGCAATTCCACATTCAACCACCGGATCACTTGGACCTACTTTCGTATCTGCTCGACATGTGTGTCTCACAGTTAAGCTGGCTTATATCCATATACTCGTCACCTGATTGCCAACCAGGTTGAGCCAACCTTCGTACTCCTCCGTTACTCTTTGGGAGGATACCGCCCCAGTAAAACTAGCCGGCTGCCAGTGTCCCCTAACCAGATAATGGTCAGGGTTAGTTATTCCAGTACCATAGGGTGGTGTTTCATTGGCGGCTCATCACACCCCAAAAGATGTGAATCGAAGCCTCCCACTTACGCTAAGCAATGAAACCGAAACAACAGTAACAGCGTGTAGTAAAGGTGCATAGGGTCTTTCCGTCCTACTGCGGGTAGGCGGCATCTTCACCGCCACTACAACTTCGCTGAGCTCCTCGTTGAGACAGCGGTCAACTCGTTACACGATTCGTGCAGGTCGGAACTTACCCGACAAGGAATTTCGCTACCTTAGGACCGTTATAGTTACGGCCGACATTCACGGGGACTTGGGCTCGTAGCTTCGTCTTGCGACTAACCACTTACCGTAATCTTTCCGCATTGGTCACGTGTCACACCCTATACGTCGTCTTAACGACTTGGCAGAGTGCTGTGTTTTTGTTAAACAGTCGGTTGACCCATTTCACTGCGACCCGTCTTGCGACGGGTACCCCTTCTTCCGAAGTTACGGGGCTAGATTGCCGAGTTCCTTAACGAGGTTTCACTCACGCGCCTGGGTATACTCTACCCACCCACCTGTGTCGGTTTACGGTACGGGCAACCGTGGGAACATTTAGTCGCTTTTCTTGGCACATGTTTTAACAGATCCGCTTCAGCCGAAGCCTCCACGTCCTTGCCCTTGCGGGCAGACCGCCACTTTCAATCGGCGAACTGTCTCCACGCATGCGTCACAACTAAACTTAACCACAGCCGGTGCTGGAATATTAAACCAGCTGTCCATCGTCTACGCCCTTCGGCCTCGACTTAGGTCCCGACTAACCCTGGGAGGACGAACCTTCCCCAGGAAACCTTGGGTTTACGGCGGACAGGAATTTAACCTGTCTTATCGCTACTCATGTCTGCATTCTCACTTGTAGAAACTCCACGGTTGCTTCCGCTCCCGCTTCGATGTCGCTACAACGCTCCCCTACCAATCCGACTAGTCGAAACTAATCGTCTTCCAGAGCTTCGGTATACCGCTTATCGCCAATCATTATCGGCGCGAGATCGCTCGATGAGTCAGCTATTACGCACTGTTTAAATGATGGCTGCCTCTAAGCCAACATCCTCACTGTCTAAGCAACCTCACATCCTTTCCACTAAACGGTATTTGGGCACCTTAGCTGCTGGTCTGGCATGTTTGCCTCTCGCGCGTGAAGCTTATCCCTCACGCACTGACTCCCGTGTTACACCCTGCGGCATTCGGAGTTTGATTGAGTTCGGTACCCTGGTATGGGCCCTAGTTCATCCAGTGCTCTACCTCCGCAGGTCAGCACACGAGGCTAGCCCTCAAGCTATTTCGGGGAGAACCAGCTATCACCGGGTTTGATTAGTCTTTCGCTCCTACCCACAAGTCATCCCAGAAGTTTTCAACCTTCACGGGTTCGGTCCTTCAGTTGCGGTTAAGCAACCTTCAACCTGCTCATGGGTAGATCACCTCGGCTTCGGGTCTACTACCAGCGACTAAGACGCCCATTTCGGACTCGCTTTCGCTTCGCCTCCATCGCAGAACGACTTAGGCTCGCCACTGACAGTAACTCGCAGACTCATTAAGCAAAAGGCACGCGGTCACCGGACAAGCCGGCTTCCACACCTTGTAAGCACATCATTTCAGGTACTATTTCACTCCGCTCACAGCGGTTCTTTTCACCTTTCCCTCGCGGTACTTGTTCACTATCGGTCGCCAATTAGTATTTAGACTTATGCGGTGGTCCGCACAGATTCATACGAAGTTTCACGTGCATCGTATTACTCAGGAATTCCCTAGGCGTGCTCCAGTTTTCGGTTACGGGCTTGTCACCCTCTATGAGGCGATTTTCCATTCGCTTCACCTAACCTTTGCACTACCACGTCGGGCTCCTACAACCCCGCTCAATAAATTGAACGGTTTAGTCTCTTCCGCTTTCGCTCGCCACTACTGACGGAATCTCTTTCGATTTCTTTTCCTCCGGTTACTGAGATGTTTCACTTCACCGGGTGTAGCGATGTTCGTGCTATAGATTCACACGAACTCGAGCAGGTATTATCCCACTCAGGTTATCCCATTCGGAAATCTCCGGGTCAAAGCGTGTTTGCCGCTCTCCGAAGCTTATCGCAGCTTACCACGTCCTTCATCGCCTATTGGCACCAAGGCATCCATGATGCGCTCTTTGTAGCTTGATCAATCTGTTCCGATCTGACCTTGCGGCCAGACCAGAGATTCTTTTGATAACTGAAACTCTCTGACCATCTTGCGATGATCCATTTGATTTCAGACTCAGCTCTAAAAAGTTGTATTTTCTTACTACCCTGTATGTAGATGTCAAAGAACCACCGCTCCGCACATTCGGGGCATAAAAAAGCTCAACCTCGCCCCCCGCTTATTAAAGCCCCCCTTCGCCTAAGCGCCGACGGGCAAGCGGGACAAAATTGAGTCAATTTGCAGTCCCAAATGTACAAGAACACACCCGACTACGTCAGGGCCCGCGACTAGCGGGATGATTAGATTATTCAGGTCCAACCTTCGGTCAACGTCGATTTCGCATTTTTTTTCACTTTTTTGCAGTTCGGCAGATCTTGGACCGGCTCATATTGATCACGTGACTCTGGCGGATTACCTGCGCGCCTCAAAGCGAGCGGTCATTTTCACCGGCGCCGGCATTTCCACCGGCAGCGGCATCCCCGATTTTCGCGGACCACACGGCGTCTGGACACGACGGCAACCAGTCTACTTCCAGGATTTCATGGCTTCGGAAGCCGCCCGGATCGAGCACTGGGACTATAAGCTCGAGGGACGTGACGGCTTTCTTCGGGCGCGCCCAAATGCGGTCCATCGCGCCGTTGTCCGTTTGGAAAGTGCAGGCAAACTTCGCTGCGTCATCACGCAGAACATCGATGGATTGCACACCCATGCCGGCACCAGCGCCGAACGCCTGGTCGAGCTTCACGGCACCAATGCGGAGGTCGAATGCCAAACCTGTCACTGGCGCGGCGATCCGGAACCGCATTTCAAATATTTTCAGGAAACACATCGTCCGCCGCTTTGTGAGTGCGGGGGATTTCTGAAGCCGGCCACGATCAGCTTTGGTCAAAATCTGAATTCGCGAGAACTCGAACGCGCCAGCGCTGCCATCGGCGAGGCCGATCTGGTTGTCGCGCTGGGCTCGACGTTATCGGTTCAGCCGGCGGCGTCACTTCCGCTCGTCGCCGCGCAGCGTGGAGTGCCCTATATCATTATTAACAGAGGTGCGACCGATCACGACCGTGAACCTGGTGTCACACTGCGTTTGGAAGGCGAAGTAAACGAGATCTTTCCTGAGGCAGTTGATGAGGCGTTAACTTGATTCTCCAAGTTTTGCCGATCGAGGATTCTTTGGTGCTTGGAGCTTGGGATTTGGTGATTACGTTGCTGCGATGCAGCAACGTTCAGATGGCCGCGCGGTGGATCAGGTGCGCCCGATCAGCTTCGAACTGAACATCGCACCGCACGCGAACGGCAGCGTCCTCGTCGGAATGGGCAACACCCGCGTCATCTGCGGCGTCATGATCGATGAAGGCGTACCGCGGTGGATGAAAGAACAAGGCGTGACCGGCGGATGGCTCACGGCGGAGTATTCCATGCTGCCTTACTCAACGCTGAGCAGAAAGCCGCGCGACATTGCCAAAGGCCGTCTCGATGGCCGCAGTAGTGAGATCCAACGTCTGATTGGCCGATCTCTTCGCGCGGTCGTCGATCTGGAAAAGCTTGGACCGCGCACGATGTGGGTCGACTGCGATGTCCTCCAGGCTGATGGCGGGACGCGCACCGCCGCGATCACGGGCGCGAGTTTGGCGGTTGCGCTTGCCTGTCGCAAACTGGCAACCGACAAAAAGATTGCCGAACCACCGTTGAAGAAGCTTGTCGCGGCGGTCAGTGCCGGCGTGCTCAATGGCCAGGCGGTGGTGGATCTCAATTACGAAGAAGACAAGGCCGTCACGGTCGACTTCAATCTTGTCGCCACCGAAGACGGCGAGTTTGTCGAGGTGCAGGGAGCGGGCGAAGAAGCCACCTTTGCGCAAGCCGAGATGGACCAGATGCTGGTGCTTTCGCGCAAGGCGATCTCAGATTTGATCGCGGCGCAGCGCGCCGTGCTCGCCCGGCTGATGGTCGGTGAAGGCTGACCTCGCAAGATCCGCCCATCCCGCGGCTCCGCTCAGTGGGGGCCGAAATCCGCTGAGCGTTGCAAAGGCCTAACGAAGATTCTGGCTGCCGCGGTTGAGTTGCACGAGCGCGGAACTGGTTTGCGTCTGCGCAGGCACGAGGTCAGCCAGAGGCCGATCGGCGATGGTGACCTGCGCTCCGTTTCCGACAAGACTGTAAAGCTGGATAACGTCGGCTGAACGCATGCGCACGCACCCGTAACTCGCCGGTCTGCCGATGTTCCGCTCTTCCGGTGTGCCGTGGATGTAGATGTCACGAGCAAAAGCATTGGCGTTCTGTCGCTCGCGGCCTCGCAGCCAGATGATCCGCGTGACGATGGGATCGCGGCCCGGCGAGTTTGGGCGCACGATTTCACCGGTCCGCCGGCGATCCTTGAAAACAGCGCCCAGCGCTGCGCCGTCGCCAATCTTTGTCGCGACTTCCATTTCGCCGAGCGGCGTTCGATAACTGCCGCGACCATCCCCGAGCCCGTACTTCGATGTTGAGACAGGATAAGTCGCGATAAGCCTACCGTTTTCGAGCACGGCAAGTTTCTGGTCGCGCGCGCTAACGACAACGTGATGGGCGGTGTCTTTGGTGGCGCAGGAAGAAAGAAAAAGAACGCCGGCAAACAGCCAGAAGTAGCGCCCGCCTAGTTGCGCTTTGAAGAAATTCAGGATCATCGATTGAACCGGAAGAATCCTTCCGCAGTTGCCGTCGTTGCGCCAGCAATCTCTTCGATGTTCACGTTGCGCGCGCGCGCGATTTCTTCTGCAACCAGCCTGGTATGGGCCGGTTCGCAACGCTTTCCTCGAAACGGTACGGGCGCAAGATACGGGCAATCGGTTTCGACCATGAACTTGTCTGATGGCATCCGTGCGGCGACTTCGCGAACATCTCTTCCATTCTTAAACGTCACAACTCCCGTGAAGGAAACGAGGTGGCCTTTCTCGAGAACCTCCTGGGCCTGCTCGAAACTGCCGCCGAAACAGTGGAAGACGCCACGCAACTTACCCGTGTAAGGCTTCATCAATTCAAGAGTGTCATCCCAGGCATCTCGCTGATGAACGACAACATTAAGGCCAAGTTCAGCCGCCAGGTCCAGCTGCTGTTCGAAGAGGGCCGCCTGTTTTTCCTTGTAAGCGCCGTCTTCGATTCCGGTCTCGATCTCTTCATCCGTCTCGCTTTGCAAAGCCCGCAAAACCCGCGTGCTTTTTTCATTCTCCGGCTCATTGCTCGGCAGCCGATGATAATCGAGGCCGGTCTCGCCGATGGCGACTACGCGCGGGCTGCGCGCCAGTTCACGCAATGGATCGATAACATCGCTGGCGGCTTCCAAAACTGTCGTTGGATGCACCCCAATGACGGCAAAGATGTTGGCATGTTTCTCGGCCAATTCGATCGCGCGCCGGCTGCTTTCGAGCGACGTCCCGATGGTGATGATGCGGGTGACGCCGGCTTCGTTCGCGCGCCGCAGCACGTCGTCAAAGTCCTGCGCGAAATCCGGGTAGTCGAGATGAGCGTGGGTTTCTATGAGCATATTGAGAGGTTACATCGTTGGATCGTGACACCGGCTTCGATTCTCGATTCTCGATTCCCGAATCTCGAATGGCCGCGCCTGGCTCACCATTCAATCACAGTGCTGGCCCAGGTTAGGCCACCGCCGAAGACCACCATCAGAATGTAATCGCCTGATTTGATGCGTCCGCTTCGGTTGGCTTCATCGAGCGCGATGGCGACCGCGGCGGCCGAGGTGTTTCCGTATTTGTCGAGGTTCACATAGAATTTCTCGAGCGGAATTTTCAACCGGTCGGCGATCCCTTCAATGATACGGAGGTTCGCCTGATGCGGAATGACGCAGGAAATATCTTCAATGCTCAGGCCCGCTTGCTCGAGCGCTTTTTGCGCGGCGCTCAGCATCGCCGTCACCGCCTGCTTATAAACTTCCTTTCCCGACATGTGGATGGTGGCGAGATTCTTGTCGGCGTTTTCTTTGGTGATCGGACAGCGCGAACCGCCCCCGGGCATGAAGAGAATGTCGGTGTATTGGCCGTCGCTTCCGATGTGAGTGCTGATGACACCGTGAGCGCTCCCTCGATGCGCGAGAATGGCGGCGCCGGCGCCGTCACCGAAGAGCACGCAGGTATTTCGGTCGGTCCAATTTGTAATTGAGGTCAGTTTTTCCGCGCCGATGACGAGCACGATGTCGTGCGTGTGCGAGGTGATAAATTGCTGGGCGATCTCGACTCCGAAGAGGAACCCGGCACAAGCCGCCGAGATATCGAGGCAGGCGGCATTGGTCGCTCCGATCTTTTTCTGCACAAAACAGGCAGTGGCCGGAAAGAGCATGTCGGGCGTGGCCGTGGCCACAAGAATCAGGTCGATATCTGTCGGAGCGATGCCGGCCTGTTCGATTGCCTTGAGGGAGGCCTTCATGCCCATATCGCTGGTTTGTTCGTCCTTGGCGGCGACGCGACGCTCCTTGATCCCGGTCCGGGTGGTGATCCACTCATCCGAGGTATCGACCATCTTCGCGAGATCGTCGTTGGTCAGGATTCGTTCCGGCACGTAACTGCCCGTGCCGATAATCGAGACCGTCCGCTGTGTTCTAGCGGAGCGCGGGCTCGAGCGGGGCTGTCGTTTCATTGTAACGGCGAACTTCTTCGATGATGTGTGGGTTCACCTGTTCTTCGATGGATTCAGCGGCCACGCGAAGTGCGTTTTGGATGGCCAGGGGAGTGCTCGCGCCGTGGGCGATGATGCAGATCCCGTTGACTCCGAGGAGGGGACTGCCGCCGTAATCCTCCCAGTTTGTCTTTTTGTGAATGGCCTTAAAGGCCGGCTTTACCATGGCGGCACCGATTTTTCGCAGGGGCGTCTTGGTGATCTCGTGTTTCAGCCAGGTAAAGATGGCGTGCGCGATCGATTCGCAGGTCTTGAGGACCACATTGCCGACGAACCCTTCGCAGAGCACGACTTCACAAGGTTTTTCGAAGAGATCGCGGCCTTCGATGTTGCCGCGGAAATTCAGCGAACTTTCCTTCAACATCTTGAAAACTTCTTTCGTTAGGCCGGTGCCCTTGGCGTCTTCACCGCCGATCGACATCAGCCCCACGGTCGGATTGGAATAGCCGAGCACGTGGCGCGAATAAACTGTCCCCATGATTCCATATTGGACGAGGTGAATCGGTTTGGCGTCGATGTTGGCGCCGGCGTCGATCAGGACAAAAACGTTGCTCTCGGTAGGCACAAGCGAAGCGATCCCGGGACGCTCGACACCCGGCAGCATGCGCAATTTGATAACCGTGGCTGCGACCGCTGCGCCCGTATGACCGGCACTAACGACGGCGTCAGCCTCGCCTTTTTTTACCAGATCGACGGCGCGACTGATGGACGAATCCTTTTTCCGCCGGACGGCATCCATGGCGCCGTCCTTCATATCGACAACTTGCGAAGCGTGAAAAATCTCGATCCGTTTGTCGTTGCACTGATGCTTGTTCAGTTCGGTCTGGATCTTCTCTGAGTCGCCGACAAGGAAGAGCTTGCTGATGCGCGGATAGGCTCTTAAAGCCATCACAGCGCCAGCAACAATGTTGGGCGGTCCGAAATCGCCGCCCATCGCGTCCAAGGCGATCTTCACAGAGGAGAATTTTGCGAACTTAATCCCCCGAATGCAAATCGGAAATGAGGCTGGGAGGTACCGTTACCGGCAAATCGGACCCGAATCATCATTCCTGGGTCAACGATTTCATGCCGCCCAACGGGGCGGTTTACTTCCCGCTGATGGTCAGGACCTGCCGGCCCTTATAGTAACCGCACGAAGGACAGGCAGTGTGACCGGGAACTGTGCTGCCGCATTGCGAGCACTTGGCCAACTGGCCTGGACGCCAGCGGTTTGCCCCCTTGCGCGTCCGGAGGCGCATTTTTGATGTCTTTCGTTTTGGAACTCCCATGGAGAGGCGCTATTTAAGCACGGTTCGATTAGAAGGCAAACGCAGGGCAAGGAAGAGTTAAAATAGGCTCGGCTTCAGCGCTTTAACTTCAGCTTGTCCAGCGCCTCCCAATCGTGTTCCCGCTTGGCCTCGGTCTCCAGTTTGAGCGGCGCGCTTTCGCGCGGTCCCTTGCACAGCTTCCCTCCGTCCCGATCGCAGTGAGGATGAGCGGGCAGGTTCAGCAAGATGTCCTCCCGAATCATGGGTGTAAGGTCGACGACCTCCGGACCGGTCAATTCGAGATGCAGCGCGAAATTAGGGACACTGATTTCGTAGACGAACGTCTCCAGGCAGTTCACACAGCGCAGCTCGACCGGTTGGCGAAGGGTTCCGTTTGCCCAGAGCGCTTCTTCGGAAATACCAACCTCGAGGTTGTACTTCAGGGGACCCGCGCAGCGAACTTCTTCCTTCTCCAATTCCTGAATCGGGCAGTCTTCTTCCCCTTCGAGACGCGTTCCGTCATGAGGGATTTGTCGAACATGAATTTTCACGCGCGAGACCTTTCGGGATTCATTCTGAAAATTTTTGCTTCAGGGCTCGGGCGACATCTGCCGGAACGAATTTCGACACATCTCCGCCCAGTCGCGCGATCTCTTTGACCAGTCGCGAGCTCAGGTATGTATAATCTTCCTTCGGCATCAGGAAGATGGTTTCCACCGTCCCTCTCAGTTTTCGATTCATCAAAGCCAGCTGGAATTCGAATTCAAAATCGGAAATGGCGCGCAAGCCCCGAATGACGGCGGTGGCGCCTTCGGCCTGGGCGTAGTCCACCAGGAGCCCTTCGAATTGTCCGATGCGAACGGTCGGAAAATTCGACAATGTTGAGCGCAACAGGCCCAGGCGTTCCTGCAAGGAAAAGAGCGGAGATTTTTCCACGTTATGCGCTACGGCGACAACCACTTCGTCAAAAAGCTTCACCGCACGTTCGATAACGTCGAGGTGACCATTGGTTATCGGATCGAAGCTGCCAGGATAGATGGCGCGTCTCATAGGTATTTCCGAGGCGGAACCTCGACGCGGTTTTGCGAACATCAAGGCGGAGATTTTGACGCATCCGGGTTGCCCGGTGGTGCCGATGCGGCAAGGTATGGCGCCTCTATGCCGGATTCGCCGCTTTATCAGATTGTCGGGGTGGCCAGTACCTTTTCACCGAGGTTCGTTCACGTTTTGGCGGAGGCGAAACGCATTCGCGACCGGTTCGGCGCAGACCTGGATCTGATCTATGCCGGAGAACCAACCGATGAAACAGTCTCGCGTTTTGGAGATGTTTTGGAGCAGCTGAAACTTCCCCGCGATTCGAGGATCTATTATGAACCGGGTGATCCGGCAGACAGTATCCTGGCTGCGATCCGAAAACACGATATCAACCTGATCGTGGCAGGAGCGTTGGAAAAAGAAGTCGTCTTTCATCCTTTTCTTGGAAACGTCGCGCGTCGCCTTGTTCGCGAAGCGCCCTGCTCGGTCCTGTTATTCACCCATCCGGAAACGGAGCCGAAGCCACTGCACCGGATCGTTTTTGTGGTGGACGACTGCTATTCAGACAAGGCGCGCGAAGCTCTGCAGAAAGTCTTTCACCTGGCCGCGGGCGAATCTGTCGAAAAGCTTTTCGTGGTGCGCGTGGTGACGGCCTTCGACGAGGCCAGGGCGAACCGGGAAAACGAAGCGCGTGGTGCCAAAACCGGAGACAGACAGAGTGAGGAAGAAGCGTCGCTCGAGCGATTCGTCCTCTCGGCTGGTCAGACGGACGTTCCTGTGGAGATCAGGTACATCCGCGGCAATACCGGATTCGCGGCCGCTGACTTCGTACAATCGGTCGAAGCACATTTGCTCGCGGTTTCGGCACCTCTTCCGGAAAGCGGTCAGGCCGAGTTGCCGGCCAATATTGCATGGCTCAGGGACGTGATTCCCTGCAATCTTTGGGTCATTCGTTAATCGTCGCCCGTAGTGACTCGCCATGGGTCCGGAACATCCTTTTCGCGCGTATGATGCCGAGCACCTGACGATTATCGGCCTGACGTTGGTCTTGCCGTTTGTTCTGGCGTTCACGGTTCGCCGCGCGAAATCACAATTCCTTGAGCGTTCCATCCGGTGGGCCATCTCTGCCATACTCGTGATGAATTATGCGGCTTATCTGATTGTCAGCCGCCGCCTTGGTGTCGTTAGCTGGGAGAAGGTTGTTCCTCTGCAGCTGTGCGATTGGGTGACGTTCGTCATCGTCGTGGCGCTTTGGACCGGTAACCGTCGCTGGCTTGAGGTGGCCTACTTCTGGGGGATCGGCGGAACGCTTCAGGCGATCCTGACACCCAACCTGGACGCCGGATTTCCCGACCTGCGTTTCATCAGCTTCTTCGTCGCTCACTCAGGAATCATCATCGGCATCGTCTTTCTCATGCTGATTTACGGATTCCGTCCGACGAGCATGGGCATCCTTCGGACCTTTGCCTGGACCGAGTTCTACTTTGTCGTCGCCTTCACCTTCGACTATTTTACGGGCGAGAATTATGGCTTTTTGCTGCACAAGCCGGGTCGCTTTTCCCTGCTCAGTTATCTTTCCGATTTGCGTGCGATTTACCTGATTGAGTTTCACCTGTTAGCGGTGGTTTTGTTCACCGCGCTCTATCTGCCTTTCGCCATCGTCGATCTTGCCAGGGGCAAGAAATCGTCTGTGGGGGCGCTATAATAGTGCGAGCGTAAGAGACCGCCGCTACAGTGAGCCGGAAGTGAAAGCGCAGCCCATCAGAATCGGCAAAGTCACCATTGGCGGCCCGCGCCCCGTTTTCATTCTTGGCCCATGCGTCATCGAATCGGAAAGATTCGTTTGGCGGATGGCGAAACAGATTGAGGCCATTTGTCGCGCGGAAAAGGCCGACTTCATTTTCAAGGCGTCATACGACAAGGCCAATCGCACGTCGATTCGCTCCTTTCGCGGAATCGATGCAAAGGCCGGATGCGAGATCCTGGAGGCAATCGGGCAGGACTTGGGAATCCCGGTCACGACCGACGTCCATTCAATACGAGACGCTGAAATTGCCGGTGAGGGAATCGACCTTCTTCAAATCCCGGCTTTTCTTTGCCGGCAAACCGATCTTTTGAAAGCCGCGGCGGAAACCGGCAGGGCGATCAATGTTAAGAAGGGTCAGTTCCTTGCTCCATGGGATGTTAAAAACATCGCCGGTAAACTGATTGCGTTCGGGAATCGGCGGTTCTGTTTTACTGAGCGAGGCACGACTTTCGGCTACAACAATCTTGTGGCCGACATGCGGTCGCTTTATTGGATGCGTCAAGCAGGGTATCGCGTGGTGTTTGATGCCACTCATTCCGTGCAGCGACCGGGCGGGGGCGGGGACAAAACCTCGGGAGACGGCGAACTGGCGCCGATTCTCGCCCGGGCGGCCATGGCAGCGGGCTGTGATGGCATCTTCATGGAAGTACACGAGAAACCGGCGCGCGCTCTTTCTGACGGGCCGAATCAGATTCCGCTAAAGGATTTGCCGAAGCATCTGCGCATGTTAAAAGCAATTCATGCTGCCGTCTCGTAGCTGGCGTGCGGGCGGTTACAGAGCCGTCGCCAGTCTCAGTTTCGTAATTCTCCTTTGCAGCCAGATCGACTCCGCCTGGGCGCAGAAGAATCGCGCGAAAGGACTGCGCAAACCGGGGAGCGTTTCCCCGACCGGCTCGGGATCTCCCGGGGAAGGCAACCTGACCAATATTCCGTTGCCCGTAGGACACGATGCTCGCGGTCTTGTGCTCCCGGATTTTGATTCGGAGGGTCATCTGCGCGGAAGATTCGTCGCGGGCAGCGCACGGCGCATTGATGAGGAGCAGGTTTCGTTTGCCGACCTGAAGATCACGACCTTTACGGATGACAACCAAAACGACCTGCAGGTAAATTTGTCCACCGCCATCTTTAATCTCAAGACGAAGCTCCTGAGTTCCAAGGAAAGAGGCACAGTCGAGCGTGCTGATTTTAATATTGTAGGAGACTCGTTAGACTTTGATACCGACAAGCGCACCGGTCATATGGTCGGCCACGTTCAGATGGTCATTAAGAGCAACTCGAAGTTGATCGAGAAGGGAAACGAATGAGGCGGACCCTGGCAATTATCATTCTGCTTGCCTGTCTGCCAGTCGCCACGCCGGCTCGCGGCGAATCTTCACCGGCCGAAGGCTCGAAGAAGCCCGCGGAATCTCCTTCCGCCGTGAGCAAGTTGATGGGTGGCGCCAACACGCCTGGCTCGAACGTGCCCACAACCACAGAGATTTATGCTGATGAAGCGTTCTTCGACTCAAACAAGAACATCGGGATTTTTACCGGTCATGTGAAGGTGACCGATCCGCGTTTCAATCTGCAGTCCGACAAACTGACGGTTTATATTTCCAAAGGAGAAAACCAGGGGCTCGAGAAAGCGATCGCAGAAGGAAATGTCGGGGTGGTGCGCGACCGACCGGACCCAAATGGCGGACCTCCTACTCACGCGGTCGGTCGCTCCGACACCGCGACCTACATCGCCACCACGGGCGACGTGGAACTCAGGGGAAATCCGCGAGTGCAGCAGGGAGAGAACACCCACATCGCCACCAGCCCCGATACGGTCATGGTCCTCAATCAAAAGGGTCAGCTAACAACACATGGTGCCAGCCGAACTGAGATTCGCCAGCAGCCCAAGGATGAGAATGACAAGGGCAAGCCGGGCGACACGCCGGCGAAAGGCGAATCGAAAGCGCCGCGAAAGGAATCGGCCGACAAGGCCAAGCCGGCGCAAAAGCCATGATTGGGGAGAGCGCACAAACGAACGCAGGGTCGGCCGCGACTGAGCAGTCAGCCGAAGTCCTGGCGACCCAGCAGCTGGTGAAGATTTATGGCGGACGTTCGGTGGTGAACGGGGTCGACCTGAACGTTCGTCAAGGCGAGATCGTTGGATTGCTCGGGCCTAACGGCGCCGGAAAGACGACGAGTTTTTACATGATCGTTGGACTCGTTAGGCCGAACAGCGGGCGGGTCATGTTTTCGGGGACAGATGTGACAGATTTTCCGATGTACCGGCGAGCTCGGCTGGGAATGGGTTACCTCCCGCAAGAGGAATCGATCTTTCGCAAGATGACCGTGGAACAAAACATCCTCGCCATCCTCGAGACGCTTCCCATAAGCAAAGCCGAGCGTCGGACACGCTGCGAACAGTTGCTTCATCAATTCGGTATCGAACGAATCGCAAAGAACCAGGCTTTAACCTTAAGCGGTGGTGAGAAGAGGAGGCTGACGATTGCAAGGTCGCTCGTAACCAAGCCGAAGCTGCTGATGCTGGATGAGCCGTTCAGTGGTGTCGATCCCATTGCCGTCTATGACGTTCAACAGATCATTGTTAATCTGCGAAAATCTGGACTGGCAATCATGATCACGGACCACAATGTGCGAGAGACCTTGTCGATCGTCGATCGGGCCTATCTGATCTTTGAAGGCCGGGTCGAAAGCGAAGGCAGTAAAGATTTTCTGATCAACGATCCGATCAGTCGCCAGTTGTACCTGGGCGAGCGATTCAGGATGTGACTGAATTCGCGGAGCGGATTTTGGAAACAGATGCAGCTGGCGCTCTTCTGTAGCGACGTTCCAAGATCGTCGTACTTATTAAAACAGATGCGGACGAGACGAGCTCGTCCCTCTCAGGCACGTCGTTTTCCGCGCTTACATCGGGAGGGACGAGCTTGTCTCGTCCGCTTTCTTTCGATCTGTGGCGGCCAGGAATGGATTGGCCGCCCTACAACTTAAGCAGGAAATAAAAAGGGCCGCGGGATTTAACCCGCGGCCCTTTCTCAAGGGAGACTAACTAGGAAAGCTGTCCGTTCTTAGAACGCGACTCTGAAGCCGCCACTGATGGCGTTGTTGTTGTAGTTGTCGCGACCGAACTGGCCATCATAGAAGACGTAGGCCGAGAGACCCGGGGTGCAGTAAGCGGTCAGACCGAGATCGACCACCGCGCTGTCACGTCCGATCCAGGGGCCGTGCACCGTGAAGATGTCGTTGCAGCCCACGAAGTTGGAATCAATCGCGTAAGCGCTTGGACCAAAGTCGTGTCTCCAGGCGGCGCGCAATTCGGGCACCACGGTGAGACCTTCACCGGGCTTCATCACCTGCTCGTGCGCTACGCGGAAGCCCAGGTTGGTGCGGTAAGCTTCCTGGTTCTGATCAGGGAAGTGCAGCGGGATGAGCGAAGTGTCACTCTCGGTAAAGGAGTTAAACTCGACATAGGTGTATTCAAAGGAAGCGGTCGGCCCAAAGCTCCAGCAACCCTTCTTCCAATCGTAACCGGCGGCGACCATGCCGTTAAACTCCGCTCCATCAGTGGAGCCCGTCTCCTGGCCCAGATAAGCCGAGCGCCGAGTGTCATACTGGTTCCAACCGCCACTGGCAGCGGCGTCGACGTAGAAGCCGTTGTTGCCCCAGGTGGTGTAGAGGCCCATCTTGCCTCCGTCGGTGTTCAAGCGGCCGTTGTCGACCAGTTGCCCGGTGGTGTGAGAGTAAGCGCCACTCAAGCCAATGGCCCAGTGATCTGTCACCCGGTAATCCACACCCATGGTGAAGCCAGCCTCATTGAGTTGATAGCCAGCGGCGCCGGGGTCGTTGAGGCTCTCTTCGCCCGTTTTGGTGAGCTCACCGGTGCCGGTGATAAAGCCGCCCCAGCGATAGTTGGGCGGAGCGGTCTGCTCGACCATGTTCTTGTCGCTCACACTCTTGCCGTCGTTCTTGGTGTAACCGTGGTTGTCCTGGATGACGAAGCCATCGGCGCAGAAGCCGGTTGAGCCCCAGCGGATATCGTCCATGCGATGCTGCAGGTTAAGCGAGTTGACCATGCTCTGGGCAAAGCTGGCTTCATACATGGAAGCCAACTCTTCGGGAGCAATCAGATCGTAAACGTGGCGCAGCGAATTGATGGGCAGGTTACCCAGCAGGTTGGTCGCCGGAACGATGCAGCCTGCCGCCACCGCGTCGTCCAGAGCCTCGGCAGTGGCAATCTGGTTAGGCGTCTTGGCCACTGACTGGAAGGTGGCCGCGAAAGCGAAGACCAGATCAACGCCGCCCGGATCGATGTTGCCGTAATCGGCGAAGGGCTGAATTAAACCAAGGAAGTCGTTAGGTGCCGGACCGCCAGTTCCAAATTGCGGCGCATCAGAGAACTGTCCGTTCAGTGTGCCAAAGAAACTTTGGATAATGTTCACCACGTCGCCGTTGTTCGGGTTGTAGCCATTAACGCGGTGCACAAACAGATGGCTGTTGGCCGGGTCGAGGTTGGTGTTGAGCAAGACGGCCATATCGTCGTGCTGCGTGAAAGCGGTCCCGCCGACCTGGACAAAAAGCTTACCCGAGTTGTCGTTGAAGTTTCCTTCAACGCTGTACTGCATGGGCGTGCCCTCGGGCGTGCGCAGAACGGTGTTAATGTCGCCATTCAGGTTGACGCTGTCGGAGCCGAGGACGCTCGCGATGTTGGCAAAAAGTCCCGCACCGACCACGACCGTGCCGTTATTGATATTCAATCCGCCACTGAAGGTGTTGCCGAGATTGTTTAGAACCAGTGTGCCGGTGCCGGTTTTGACGAGCTGTCCATTGCCGGTCAGCGCACCATCAATCGTGGCCGTGTTGCCGTCACTGACATTGGCGAACATTCCATTCTGATCGGGACCGGGAGCGTTCGTTAGGGTGGCGTCGTTGATGAAATCAACCCCGTCGCCGATGAAGTTCAAGCGCCCGCCAACAAAGGAAAGTGTGCCCCCGACATTGAGAATGTAAGTCGAATCAACCGACAGGGTGCCGCGAGCGCCAGTGCCGAGGCCCCAAACGGTCATGTTGTTGGTTACGTTGACCACGCCGCCCTTCTTGATGATTAATTCCCCCTGGCCGCCGGGACCGGCAACATCCCCGCCGACAAACGCATTGTTGCCAATGCTGAGAACCGAAGGCGTCGCTGAGGTAGCGCCAGCGCCCTCAACCAAAACCGTGCCGATCGATCCGCCCTGGCGTCCGATGCGCAAATTGTTCCCGATCGCGACGTCGCCGCCATTATGAACTTCGAGGTCGCCGAGCCCAAGGTCACCGACAGTGGCATTTCCACCGATCTGCCAGGTTGATTGCTGGCCGCTGTTTTCGCCGCGAACAATGGCATTTCCGATGCCGCTAACCATGTTGCCGAGGATGGCGTTGCCGGAGGTAATCACAATGCCGCCATCGTGAATGGTCAGACTACCAGTGCCAGCATTGCCGATCGTCGTATTCGCTGTGGAAGCGAGGTTGAAGGTGAAAACACCCGGGTCGCCGCTGACGTCGACCATGCCGTTTGATCCGGCGAAAACGCCGGCGTCGATATTCGTAGCCGAAACAGAACCAAAGTTTCTGATCGTCAGGGTGCCGGCGCCAGCAGTAGCGATGCGCAAATTATTCGTGACCGCCAGGATGGCGTTATCGCGAACGGTCATGTCGCCGGTGGAACCAGCCAGATCACCGATGTTCACGTTGATGCCGACGGTTGTGCTTGAGTTGTCGGCCAGGAGAGCCGTGCCGCTGCCACCTTCGCCGACGTTGAAATCTTTCGTCGTTACAAGGCTGCCGGCGTTAACGATGCGCAGTTCGCCGGATTGACCCAGTGAGTCGCCCAGGAAGACATTGTTTGCCGTGGCGCCGCCGGTCGCGATGCGCGCCAGGCCGTTAGTCAAAAGAGCATTTCCGATGTGAGCGTTGTCTGTCGCGGTGGGACCGCCGGGGGGCGTGTTCGGGGTCCAGTTGGTTGGGGTAAACCAATTGTTACTGGTTGTGTCCGTCCACTGATAGTTCACGGCCAGGGCCCGCGAAGTGCAGAGCGCAAGGCCGATCGTTAAAATTGGGGCGGCAATCGTGCGTTTGAAATAATTCATCTGTTGTCTCCTTGAGTGGTGCGATTTTCGGAATTCAGCCAGGGTTGTCGAGCAGAATTTCCGACGAATCCGTATTCTCTTACTCTCGCAGTCGGAAATATTTTTACCGGACATCCGGAAGATCCTCACGGGCCGCATCCCGCTCGCGCTCCCGGCATTTGCCAACGTCTCCGACCGAGGCTTAGCTTGATTGATGAAAACATGGCTCTGCTTAGGGGTAATCGGGATGGGGTCGCTTATGTTTTTCGGATGCGCAAACGACGCCAGCAACTCGCGAACAGCATCCAACTCTGATCCCGGCACCCGGACTTATACGGGACAACAGCTCGAGAATACCGGCCAGGCCCAGACGGGTTCGGCGCTCAGGAGAGTTGATCCGGACGTAGGTCACTGACCGGTTACTCGGCTCCATCGCGTGACGCCTCGCACGTCCCAGAATTCTGTGGGCGTGTCTGGCGCCAGTCCGGCGAATCAAATGGCCGATGACGCGACTGTCGGGTAAATCCTTCGGTTGATCGCGCGTTTCTAGAATGTCTACTGCAACCGTTTCCGCGCCGCGGCCCATGCGGCACCTGGCGCGGCTGGCGTTCGTCTTCTTTCTTCTGACGTTCATCGCGTCGAGGACCCTCGTCATTCTGATCATGACGCGCCATGTCCCGGACCTATTCCTGCACATGGGCGGTACGCATGTGCATCATCTGAACTACGGGATCTTTCTCCTCTCAGGTGTGTCCGGGGTTCTTTTATTTGCTGAGATCAATCCAAAGCAGCGTGGATGGTGCGCCGCCATTTATGGGATTGCCATGGCCTTAACGTTTGACGAATTCGGAATGTGGCTGCATTTGGGCGGCAGTTATTGGCAGCGCGCGAGCTTTGATGCTGTCGTTGTCGTGCTCACGTTTTTGGGCCTGCTGGCCTTCCTGCCGCGCTGGCAACGCGTCGGTCGTCGTCACTATTTGGTTGGCGGTTTTGTCCTGGTTGCCACGGCAGCCTTTTACTTTTTGCTTTTCAAGTCGCTGGGCCACGCGAATGACAAGCTGCTGCCTCGTCTGTTACAGATTGAGGAGAACGGCCCGACTTAAGCGCCGATAAGATCCCACTGATGCAACTTTTACGACGCCTTCATCTTTACCTGGGCTGTTTATTTGCGCCTGCTCTGATCTTCTTCGCGGTGACGGGCACATGGCAGCTTTATCGCGCGCACGAGAGCACGAAGGATCATTCCTACGCCGCTCCGCCGGTTCTACGAACGCTTTCGGCGGTGCATATGAACGCGCATTTGCCGGGCAAGCGGGTCTCGGAGTACACACCCTTGCGGATATTCCTTGTCGCGACGGCCGTGGGACTGGTGGTATCGACGCTTCTCGGCGTGATCATGGCTTTCCGTTTTTCGCGGAGCGCGCTCACGCCGGTGCTCTGCCTGTCCGCGGGAGTTATTATCCCCTGTGCGATCCTCTATTTGTATCGTTAGGCGCTCGAGCGCCGGTCAGCTTCCCGGCTGCGGATTGCGATTTGGATACGGCGGAACAGGTGGCAGATCGTAACGCTTCGACTTGAGATCCGTCTGCACTTCCTGGATAGCCCGGTCGAGCTGCTGATCTTCGCCGTTGAATTCCTTGGTCGGATCGTTATCGACCACGATGTCCGGGTCGACGCCATGACCTTCGATGACCCAGCCTTTGCCTTCCCTGGAGTAGGGGGCGAATTCCGGTTTGAAAAAGTTTCCTCCATCCGCCAGGGGCAACGAATTGCGAATGCCGATCACGCCGCCCCAGGTTCGTTTGCCAATAAGCTTACCGAGCCCTAACGACTTGAATCGATAGGGAAAAATATCGCCGTCGGAAGCGGAGAATTCATCGCACAAAGCGACCATTGGCCCAACGAAGGTCTGCGGGGGATTGGTCTGTGGGGTGCCATTGCGCGCGATCTCAATCATGACCAGGGCCCGCCGGAGGCGCTCGATGACAAGCGGAGAGACGAAGCCGCCGCCATTGCCGCGCACATCGACGATGAGCGCTTTCTTGCGAATTTGCGGGAAATAAAGTTTGGTGAATTGGTTCAAACCCGGCCGCCCCATATCAGGGATATGCACGTAGCCGACTTCCCCGTTCGTTTTCTTTGAAACCTCATCGATGTTTTTCTGGACCCAGGCGTGATAATAAAGCGGCGACTCATCGGCGATCGGCACAACTGTGACGTCGCGCGCGCCGTCGTCCGACGGTTTGGAATTCACTCGCAGGATGACCTGCTTTTCCGCTGTGCCCACGAGGGCGTCGTAGAGGTTGGGCAATTTCGCGACCGGGGTGCCGTTGATCGCCAGCAGGTAGTCGCCCACTTTGATATTGAGACCAATTTCGGTCAGCGGCGACCGGGTGTGTTTATCCCAATTTTCTCCGGGAAGGATGCGATCGATTCGATAGGCTCGGCTCGCTGGGTCGCGCGAAAATTCAGCTCCCAGAAGTCCCAGTTTAATCTTTTCAAACGGCGGCCGCTCGCCGCCGCCCACGTAGGTATGGCCGTTGTTTAACTCGGCAATCAATTCGCCCAGAAGATAGGTCAGGTCGTTTCGATGGTTAACGAATGGCACAAGCACGGCATACTTGTCCCGCATGGCTTTCCAATCGACGCCGTTCATGTTGGGCGCATAGAAAAAATCGCGCATTTGTCGCCAGGCTTCGAGGTAGATCTGGTTCCACTCGACATGCCGGTCGAGCTTCATGTCCAGGTCGGCCACTTTTAGTTCGTGATCCTTGGTTTCGATCTTGTCTTTCGGCAGATCGATGATGGCGTAATCTTTCTTGATTTTGACGAGCATTTTTTTGCCGTCTTGCGTGATCTGGAAATCGTTCAATTCGCCGATAACCGTTTCCTTGCGATCCTCCAGGCTGAATGAGCAGAGATGGCCTTTGCCGTCAGTCTGGGTGCCATCATCGTCATCGGTATCATCTGCGGTCGTGCGTCGAATATAAAAAACCCGGTCGTCAATCGCGCGAATGTTACTGTAGGTGCCCGGCATGACCGGTAGGCCAACGATACGGTCCTGAAGATTGTCCCGATCCACTTTCACGATCACGGGTTTCTTCGGCGCCGGCTTTTTATCGTCGTTCTTCTCTTCGTTAGGCGATTTCTTCGCGTCGGGCTTGGTATCGCCGGCTGTCGCCTTGTCTTTTTCTTTCGGCTTCTTCTTTTCGGCGTTGCCGACTTCGTCGCTCTTCGGCGCCAGCGGCGATGGCGTTTCCTTCGACAGGGTGACCAGATAGACCCGATCCATATCGCGGTAGACAGTCTCGAATTCCTGTTCGCCAAAGGTTGGTTTGAAATCGCGCGCCGAACTGAAGAGCAAATACTTTCCATCGTCGCTGAACCGGACGCCGCCCGAGCTGTACCAATCGTCCGTCACCGCGCTCTGCTTATGATCGGCCAGCGAAAAAAGATAAACCTTCAGGATGTCGTTTTCCTCCGGGCGGGCCCACGCGATCCATTGGCTGTCGGGCGACCAGTCGTAGGACTCGATCTCGCCGATCTTGTCCTGGTCGACCTGAGTGACCGTTTTCGTGCCCACATCGACGTAACGCAGTCGTTGCAGACGATCGGCCCAGAGGAGCTTCTTGCTGTCGGGCGACCAGATCGGTTGATAGTAATACGTGTCCGCGCCGCTCGTGATCTGAACGGCAGCGCCTTTGCCGTCTTGCGACCGAACATAGAGCTCGTTCTCTCCGGTTTCATCGGAATTATAGGCGATCCATCGACCGTCGGGCGACCAGACGGCATCGCGTTCATGGGCGTTTGACGTTTCCGTCAAATTTCGCGGCGTGCCGTTCTTTGCCGGAATGGAAAAAACATCGCCGCGCGCGACCGCCACGACGCGTTCCCCGTCGGGCGCAAGATTGACCGACTCGAGGTGTTTGGAAGCGTCGACCAGGGCAGCCCGCCCGGAAGCGAAGTCTTCTTTAATGTCGATCGGGACGGCTTTGGCCTGGCCGGTCTGGAGGTCGTATCGCCAGATGTAGCCGGCCTGTTCAAAGACAATGGCCTTCGCTCCGAGCGAAGGAAATTTGATGTCGTAGTCCTTGAAGGAAGTAAGCTGCTTCGTTTCCTTGTTCGTTAGGTCAATCGAAAAAAGATTCATCCGTCCATCGCGATCGGATGCGAAGTAGATGTGATTGTCCGGGCCCCACATCGGGCAGATGTCCTGTGCGGGATTGTTCGTCAGGTTTTCCGTGGTCCCGGTCTTGAAATCGTGGATCCAAACATCGTCCGCCATGCCGCCGCGATAATGCTTCCAGGTGCGGAATTCGCGGAAGACGCGGTTGTAGGCGATTTTGGAATCATCCGGGGAATAGGAAAGAAAGCCGCCCCGGGGCAGGGGCACCTGTTGTGGCAGGTCGGCGTCGAGGCCGACCGTGAAAAGTTGGCCGATGAAATCGTTGAACGACTTCATGCGCGAACGAAAAGCAATCACTGGCTTGGTGTTTTGCCATGCCATCACGAGGTTGTTAGGCCCCATGCGATCTGAAATATCGTCACGGCCGAGTGTGGCCGTGGTCGTCAGGCGCTTGGGCGGCCCACCTTCCGCCGGCATGACATAGACTTCGGTGTTGCCGTCGTACTGTGAAGTGAAGGCAATCTGCTTGCCGTCAGGCGAGAACCGGGGAAACGAGCTATACCCCGGCCCGCTGGTGAGGCGACGGGCAACGCCGCCGTCCTGGCCGATTGAGTAAAGTTCGCCAGCGTAACAGAAAACGATGGTGCCCTGACCGTTGATTGTTGGAAAACGAAGCAGCCTGGTTGTTTGAGGAAGCGACTGGGCGGAAATGGCCCCGCAGAGCAGCGGAAAGGACAGCGCGGCGAAGCAGGCCGGTTTCAAAAAAGAAAAGGAGCGCATCATAAGCCTACAAACTGCCGCTGGCGGGCTCAGGCGCAACTTTCAGTTGCAGGGCGGCGCCAGACGAACCTCGGAGAAGAAAATGCCTAACGACTCTCTTTGGAGCCGATTTCGATCAGGCGTTTAGTCAGAAAGACAAGGCCCGCCATCTGGACCCACTCGGAGACGATGTTTCCCACGACCTGTCCCCATTTGCTTTCGCTGTCCATTTTCGCGAACAGAATTGCCCAACCGACGCCGGTCACGACGAGAAAGATCAGAAGGGAGTGCTGATAGAGACGGTCCAGGAACGGCGTCGGCACATGCTTTGAGGTTTGTCGGCTTTCGGCCGAGCCCACTTCGTAGAGGAACTTCGTGCCCAAAATAATTACTACGGAACCGCTCCAATCGGCGATGGCGTTCCCGAAAAACGATCCCAGGTGCGTCTTGGGATCGAGGAAGTAATAGCCGCAGATCCAGGTCGCCAACAGCAGGATCGAAACAATGCTGAGCGAATGCCGGCGCAGAAAGCTCCCACGGGATTTGCGCATGGGCGGGCGGCGAGCTCAGCGGAAACGAAATGCCGGACTTCCCGCCTTGACGCGGGAAGTCCGGTTGATTTCGTCGGAAATACTTATTCGCCGAACTTGGAAGGTTTATCGCCTTCTTTCAGGGCGTCAGTTTCGCTGACGTATTTGCCCTTCTTGGTCTTGCCGTAGAAGCGTGATCCCTCTTTGTGATAGATATGCGACTCCGTATTGACCCATACGAGACCGTGGCCTCCGCCTGCGGCGGGAGTAGCCTCAGGACCGGTAGTTCCGGCAGCCGGCGAGGGTGAGCTCTTCGATTTGAAATAATCTCCGAAATGCTTCTTCGCGGGAGAAGCGGAGGCTGACGCGGCAGGCGATGCTGTGGCAGCTGCGGCAGATTCCTTCTTCTTTTTATGAGACTTCGCAGCTGGCGATGCGGCGGCGGAGGCTTCCGGAGAAGCTGCCGGTGACGCGGCGGTTTCGGCAGCCTTCTTTTTATGATGCTTGGCTGCGGGCGATGGCGATGCTGTGGCATCCGCGGGCGAAGCAGCCGTACTTGCGGCCGGAGAGGCCTCCGCATCTTTTTTCTTGTGAGATTTATGTTTCGCCGGCGATGCAGCCGGAGAAGCAGCCGGTGACTCAGCGGGCGACTGGGCGTTCGTCACCAGAGCGACCGCAAAGGCCAGCGACAGGGTTAGGGCAAATGTTTTCTTGTTCATCCCGCGAGGTTAACGACCTCCCGGCAGACAGAAAAGAGAAAAGCCGAAAAGGGCGTCGAATTTCTTGAAGCGAATTCAGGAAGAGCGGGTTTTCACCAGCGGAGCCGCCACCAGGCCGGCGACCGCAAATCCCACGATCTCGATCAGCATATAGGATCCGGTGTAATGCTTGGGAAATCCATACCAGTTCCAGTAGGAGACGTTGGTTGAGATGGCGGCAAGAAATCCTGCGATAAGGAAGAAGCCCCATTTCTTCCCAAAGCCAGCCAGGAGCGTTTGGGATAATAAAAATGCCGTCAACAAAACCTCGAGGCACTCGTTGGCGAATTCCACTCCCAGTAATCGGGGCATGCTCATTTTTCTCCCGGGAGGGAAATACATCAGCAAGCCGGAAGGATTTTGCGCCAGCTTTTCGTCCATGTGCTTCATGGCTTCGTTTTTCTCTTCTCGTGTAGGATTCGGTCCGGCCCCGTAACCTGGGAAAAGGTAAAGGCCGCGATTTTCGCCAAGGTTCGCCTGCAGGGCCGCGGTGATTGCGGATTCGTTAGGCATTTGTTTAATGCCTGCTTCTCCAAGCGGCAGAACCATGTGAGCGAGCGAGGTCCAGATAAACATTGCGACTCCGCCGAGGATGCCACCGAGAATGACTGTTTTCATAGCGGGGAGAGAATGTTCCATCGCCGTTAGGAAAGGAACAAAAAACGTCGTCTCGAGACGTCCTTTTACCGATCAGGATTTCGCTGGCTTCCTGGGCCGCGACAAATCCGGCAGGAAGGCTGTCAGGCAGCCGATGAGCGGCAAATACGAACAAATCCGGAAGACAAACGGGATTCCGTGATGGTCGGCGAGCACGCCGAGGATGGCCGACCCGATGCCGCCCATTCCAAAAGCCAGTCCGAAAAAAAGTCCCGCCATCAGACCGACGCGGCCGGGGACAAGTTCCTGCGCGTAAACCAGGATTGCCGAAAAGGCGGACGAGAGAATCAGGCCAATGATCGCAGCCAGGACCGCGGTCCAGAAAAGGTTGGCGTAAGGAAGGGCCAGGGCAAACGGAGCAGTTCCCAGGATCGAAACCCAGATCACCGCCTTGCGGCCGATGCGATCACCGATAGGGCCGCCAAGAAAAGTTCCGGCGGCAATGGCGAAGAGAAAAAGGAAAAGATGCAACTGTGCGCTTTGGACGGAGACGCCGAATTTTCCGATGACGAAAAAAATGTAATAACTGACCATGCTCGCGAGGTAAAAATACTTCGAGAAAATCAGGATCATGAGAATGCCTAACGAAAAGAGCACCCGCTGACGCGGAAGCGACGCATGAGTCCGGCCCGATGCGGCCGCCATCCCGCGGGGATGGAATCGCCCTGAGACAAGGCCTTGACGATACCAACGCCCGACACCGATGAGCGTCCCGATTCCCAGTATCGCCAGGACTGAGAACCAGCTGATCGAGCGTTGTCCCCGGCTAACAATAATCGCCGCGGCCAGGAGCGGACCGAGAGAACTCCCGAGGTTCCCTCCGACCTGGAAGAGGGATTGGGCAAATCCATGCCGGCCCCCCGAGCTTAAATGGGCCACGCGCGAGGCTTCCGGATGAAAAATGGAGGAGCCCAAACCAACGAGCGCGACGGCCACGAGTACCAGGCCGAATGAGGGCGCGACCGCGAGCAAAAGAAGACCGCACAGTGTCGAGGTCATCCCGGCGGCGAGCGAAAACGGCTGAGGATGCCGGTCGGTGAAGAAACCCACGAAAGGCTGCAGGATGGATGCGACCAGCTGATTGGTGAGAGTGATAAGACCGATGTGCCGGAAATCGAGCGAGAGAGCTTCTTTCAGCAGCGGGTAAATCGCGGGAACCAGGGACTGAAGGGTGTCGTTCACCAGGTGTGAAAAACTTAGCGCCACGAGGACGCCCATGACCGGCGCGGACGATGACGGCGCTTCGTCGGCGACCGAAGGCTGACATGGCCCGGCGGCAGGAGCCTCGACGGAAGTCTGCATTGCGAAATTTAGGATGAATTTGGCGCGGTGCGAATCAGTGCTTGATGCCTAACGACCCCGGGGTAGTCTTTAACCGGTCTACGACGTGGCAAACTTTACAGGGAACGATGGGTAGGACCCTCACCGTTGCCACGCCAGACATAACCGAGAGGGCTTTATGAAATTCAGGGGCGCCGATTTGATTAAGGCCATCAGCAGCGCGAAATTCATTCGATGACAAGTAAACTGATGGGGCGCCGACTGCTCGAGACGGCAGGTCTTTTTTTGATTGGGGATGGGTTGATGGGAATTTTAAGGCCGCGGCGGCATTCCATGCTCTGGCATTTTGGTCCGGAACTCGGGCGCGCCGTCTCCGAAGAACTGGCGGCGAATCCGAAAGTGGCACGCGCGGTTTACCTGGCTGAAGTGGCGCTTGGCGTCGTCCTTTCATTAAGCCAGACAGACGACCTTTTCTAAGCCTGAGGAATTTTGCATCCCGCCATGACGGCGGCGTTGGATAGTTCTATAGTGTAAAACGCATGTGGCTGTTGATTCTGGGCGGAGCCAAGTGGGGCCTGGTCGGTTTTGTGGTGGCCTTCTTCCTCATGAAAATTTACGAGGGCACCAACATCCACGACGATGTGCCGCGTCCGGCTTTTAAGGAACGGCGATCTCGCCGGGCTACGATTGTACTTTCCGCTTTTGCCGGCGCCCTTTCGGCTTTCGTTTGGCTGCTGGTGCAGAAGCTCGATTAGTTTTTTTCTTTCCGAGGAGCGTTCCGCGACAGTGAGGAGCACCGCAAAAACATTCGTAGTCCCTCTCGAGCTTGGCTGTGCGCGGCTGATCGACTTCCAGGCCGTAATCGTAAAACAATTCATCGCCGCGCCGCACCGGCTTCAAGGCGTAGATGAAGACCCGGTTCCCTTCCTCGATCGCTTCGCAGTTTGGCTCGCATGAATGATTGATCCAGCGCGCTTCGTTCCCGCCAACGTCAGGATCGATCACGTCCCTCCCATTCGTTAAGCCGAAGAGAAAGGTGTGAGGGCCATCGGCCTGTTCTGAGGCTTTGGCCCACGGAACAATCCGCCCGGTATATTCGATGATCCGCCGGCCTTTCCGGATCGCCTGTTTCGCGTAAACCCCCGTCCCGTGAACGGCCGACTTCCGGACTTCCAGGAGAGCCTGGGTCTTCGTTTGACGCCCGCTCTTTGAATCGTTTTGGTGTTTGCCGTTTTTCATATTCTGCTCATCCGAGTTATCAGGTTCGAAGTTGCCACGGTTTCCGCGCGGGTCTCAGAATAATCTGCCTCCGGGATGCCGTGCGGAGCCGCCTCCTGTTCTGTCGGGAAACAAAACCGATCAGAAATAGGTCTCATCTTTAGGAAAAGGCTTGCGATTTGCGCCCTGGCTGAACACTCTCGGGCTACCACAACATCCCTATGAAAAAATTCGTATTTCCTTTAATCGCCGTCTCCGCTGCAGTTGGTCTCCTGGCGTCCTGCGCGCACAAGAAAGAGACATCAGCCGCGACCACACACAGCACGACCAAGGCTTCGACGACCGCCAAGAAATCGACCACCGCGACAACGGCAAAGAAGACGGGCACGTCGGCCAGCTCCGCTTCTTCGACGACCGCCAAGAAGAAAGAGGCTGGAAGTTCCTCTTCGTCGTCATCCGCTACGAAGAAGAAAGCCAGCACGGAAGCATCGCCGTCGCCGAGCGCCTCGCCCTCAGCATCTTCATCGGAAAGTGAATCTTCGCCGTCTCCTTCGCCCTCGGAATAGGAAGACTGCAGGATAATTCGGACGGCGGGGTTAAAACTGCCGTCGGAGTCGAATCCAATTTCAGGGCGCGGCTGCGACAAGTGGCTGCGCCCTGCTTTTTTTAGCGACGAACAGATTCCATCCGTTACAAGGCGAGAATGAAGAAGGTTAACCTCAGGGAAATCACGGAAGACCTGTGGGCCTCACCGAAAGGGCGGTTTGCCGGCGGTTACAAAGCGGTTTCAGAAGCGCTCGGTCGAAAGCCTGACTCGACCGTTCTGGACGAGCGACACCCGTTCGACGTCGAGATCTCGCGCGTTCCCCCCGGGAAATCAAATTATCCCTACCACGCGCACAGCGCGCAGTGGGAGTTTTATCAGGTCATCTCAGGCAGCGGGATTGTTCGGCATCAGGACGGTGAAATGCGGGTCGTCGCCGGTGACGCCTTCATTTTTGGACCAACCGAACCGCACCAAATCCGGAACGATACCGCAGAGGATCTCGTTCTCCTGGTGGTAGCCGACAATCCGTTAGGCGAATTTGGATATTATCCCGACAGTAAGAAATGGATTGTTCGCTATCCGCAACGGACGCTGATTCGATCCGAGAACCTGGATTATCTGGACGGCGAGGAGTAGCCATTCGTTAAACGAGCGGGCTTGACCGTGTGCGCGCGGTTGCTCACCCTGCCCTGTGCTTTTTCACCGCACCTGGGATTTACCCGCGCCGTTAGGTGTATTTGTTGAGCAGATCTGGATCGCGCGTGGCCGTCTCGGCAAGCCATGGCGAAACGCCATCCTTCCGGATGGAGCTGTCGATCTCATGGTTAATCTTGGCGACCCGCAGTATCTCTGTCTCGGGACGGACCATGATCGGCTGGCTCCCTTTAGTCATAGCTGGCTGTCGGGCGAGCGGATGAAACCCATTGTGATCGAGGAACGAGGATGGGTTGATTTACTTGGAGTTCGGTTTCGGCCTGGTGGCGCGTGGTCCATCCTGCACGTGCCCGTCAGTGAATTCACCGGGCACGTTGTCGAACTCGATTCGCTGCCGAATCTGGAAATGGAACCGTTACGGCAGCAATTGGCCGAAGCCGGAAGCGACGATGCGCGTGTTCTCCGGATGCAAAGCTGGCTCATGTCACGCTTTCTCCGGGGCACATCGGCTACGCCGGCGGTCCGTTATGCGCTCAAGAAAATGAGTCGGACCGGCTTGGCAAAAATCGGCCACTTGGTCGCTGAGATTGGAATCAGTCACAAACAATTCCTGCGCGAGTTTGAGAAATGTGTCGGCCTAAAGCCAAAAGCCTTTGCCCGACTCCGCGCCTTTCAGCAGGTCATTAACTTCGTCGGGCACGAGCGCGATCCTGTCTGGGTCGATGCCGCAGTCACGTGTGGTTATCACGACCAGGCGCATTTCATTCATGAGTTTCAGGACTTCACTGGCCTTACTCCTTCTGAGTATTTGCGGATGCGTGGCCCGTTCCTGAACTATTTGACGATGAGTTAACGTCGCGTTTTTGGATAACTTTTGTCAAATTTCTACAATTCAGGCGCGACGCTTTCATTTACGTTTCGGCGCATGAAAAAGAACTCTTTCGCATTCGTTCTGGTCTCCTTGTTTTTGCGTGCCGCCGCCGCGTTTGCCGAGCCGACGCTTTCCACCGACAAGGATCCCAAGCTGACGCCAATCGCTTTTCTGACTGCGACCGATTGGCTGGCCAAGCTGCCAAACACTCCGGATGGCAAAGCCGTTGCCATTCACGCGCATTTCGCCTGGGCCGAGAACGGCCGCGCGATCCGTGTCAGTAACCAATTCGTTACTGATGGCAAAGCCGCGCCTTACATTGACGGGATTTATCTTTGGAATCCGCAAAGGCAGACAATCGAATTTGTTTGGTCGGACGCGGAAGGAAATCTTTCCCGCGGCAACGTGACACAGAGCGATGGCAAACTGGTTCACGACTTCCAAATCACGCGCCCGGATGGAAAGAGCGAGTCCTATGTCGCGCGCCTAACCCCGCAGTCTGACGGGAGCTGGACGAATGAAATCCTGCTGAAAAAGGGCGGCGCGCTCACCCGGGTGGTCCAGGTCACTTACGTGCCCGAAAGAAAATAGATTCGTTTAGACAAATCTTTTCGCGGGCGGCGTCTTCCTGATGAATGAGCGCCATGCCTTCACAGCCCGAGGAGTTGGCCTCTATCCTTCGAGAGCTTGTTGATCTTTCGCGGTCTCCCGTGAAGGGTGGCGATTCCGTCCTCAGCGAGGAAGTGAAGCCGTCAGGTTCGAGCGGTGACCAGGCAGCGGTCGGCGAAGAATTGAATCCAATCCAGGGTCCCGAATCCGGGACGAGATAATCCCGCGAGCGAGCGGGATTCGGCTGTCTTTTTACGGTCGGTTAAACCCAAGCCGTTGGAGATCAGTATCTTATAAGTGCGGTTGATGCCTGGCACAGCCCATGCAAACGCTCGTTGAATCCGAATGAAACTTCCTGCGCATCATATAGTTGCGAGCGCGCGCAGCCGCCTGCCAACCACCACCATTTCTAACCGCTTAATCTCATGATCCTCGATAACTTCCGACAAGACCTTCGAATCGGCCTGCGAGTTCTGTTCAAGGAAAAGACCTTCTGCTTTCTCGCCGTTCTCGTGCTCGCCCTGGGGATTTGCGGAGTCACCACTCAATTTACGATCGTGAATGCCTTTCTCCTGCGCGGCTTCTCCTTCCCGCACCCGGAGCAACTCGCCAGCGTTGGATTGATCGATCCGCAGGCATCGGCGCAGAACAATAATTTCGGCAACGGCAACATTCCATCAGCGCAGGATTACGAGGATCTGAAGGCGGCGCAGAAATCTTTCGCGATGATGGCCGCCTACCTTAACGGCTCGACGGTCAACGTGACCTATCGAAACAATCCGCAGCGCTACACCGGTGGTTATGTCACGGAAGATTTCTTCCGCATCGTCGGGGTGTCACCGATCATGGGCCGCGATTTCACGGCCGAGGATAACCGGCCCGGCGCTGAGAAGGTGACCATCCTGGGCCATGAAATCTGGCAGCGCGATTTCAATTCCGACCCGAACATTGTCGGGCAATCCGTCCGGATTAACGGCAAGGCGGCCACAGTAATTGGGGTAATGCCGCCCAACTTCAAGTTTCCGATATCGGAGGAATTGTGGGTTCCGTATTACAATGAATTTCCGCTGAAGCCTCGCGGTGATCTCGAAGGTGGCCAGGTTGGTCCGGCCATCCTTGGCCGATTGAAGCCGGGCGTTTCGTTCGACCAGGTGAACGCCGAGTTCGTTGGATTGGCCAGGCGCCTTGCGACGGATAATCCCAAAACGAACAAGCAGCTTGTTTCGGCGGCGGTTCAGCCGTTGCTCAATACTTTTACCGGACCGCAGCTTCGCCAGACGGTTTACGCCATGCTCGGGGCGGTCATTGTCGTTTTACTGATTGCCTGCGTGAACGTCATGAACATGCAGTTTGGCCGGGCCGCGCTACGCGCGAAAGAGCTGGCCATCCGCGGCGCCCTGGGGGCCACTCGCTGGCGTCTCGTTAGGCAAATGCTGACGGAGAGTTTCCTGGTGGCTGCTCTTGGAACGCTTGCCGGCGTGATTCTGGCCTATTGGGCGGTTGAATCTCTTGGTAGCGCGCTAAATTCGTTGCCGTTTCCGTTGCCTTATTGGGTTTCGTTTACCATCGACGGAAAAGTTTTGCTGGTCACGGTTGGATTCACTTTGCTCGCGACACTCTGTTCCGGACTGATTCCGGCATGGCTGAGCGCGCAGGGGAATGCCGCCGCCATGATGAAAGAAGGCGGCCGCGGCAACAGTAATCGCCTAACTAATATAATCACCCGTGTTCTTGTCGTTGGCCAGATCGCTCTGACGGCCGCTTTGCTGATCGCGGCAACCCTGCAGGTCAAATCGATTCGGAATCAGACGACCTTGGATTACGGCTACAATGAGGCCTCGATTTACACCGCGCGCATGGGGCTGTTCGAGGGCGACTATCCGACATCGGAAGCGCGAGCGCAGTTTTTTGCCAAAACTCTGCGCGCTCTTCGTTCTGACCCGGCCTTTGAAGGCGCCGCCATGACCAGCCGGTTTCGAATGACCTTTGGGAACTTCGGGCAGTATGAAGTCGACGGCCAGAACTATGTCACCGATCGCGACCGTCCGCAGGGCAACTCGGAGGCGGTGTCAGATAATTATTTTGCCACCCTTGGTCTCAAAGTTCTTGAAGGACGGGATTTCACCATCGAGGACGCCGATGCCAAACAGCCGGTCGCGATTGTGAACAGTTCTTTTGTGCACAAATACTTTGGCCACGAAAGTGCGCTTGGCCGACGGGTCAGGCTTTTCAATCCGGCGACGCCGCAACCGTGGCGCACGATTGTGGGAGTTGTCCCGGACACGCTGATGCAGGGGCCCTTCAACACCCAGACAGATCAATCCGGATTTTATGTGCCGCTTCTCGGTGTGCCGCCGACGCCGCAGTTTTGCACCATCATCGTGCGGCCGCATGCAGGTCAGCGGGCCGACACCCTCGGGCCGGCACTGGGCCGGGCGGTTGCGAAACTTGACTCCAACCTTCCGACCTATTTTGCGGGCACCCCCGAGCGGTTGCACAGCGAAATTCTTGGCGTGAATCGTGTCATCGCCACCCTCTTCATGATCTTCGGCGCGGTTGCGTTCGTCCTTTCGGCGGTCGGATTATATGGCGTGATGAGCTTCTCCGTCAGTCAACGGACGCAGGAGTTTGGTATCCGCATGGCGCTTGGGGCTGACACCGCTCGCATTTTTCGCCTGGTGATGACTCAGGGAGCGTGGCAGCTCATCATCGGGCTTACTTTGGGAGCCGGCGGGGCGGCTCTGCTGCTTGGTGTGCTCGCGGCGGCCGCCCTTCAGAATATTCTCTTCAAGGTGAATGCTCTGGATCCGTTCATTTATACCGTGGTTGCGGCACTCCTGACTTCGGTGGCGGCCATTTCCTGTTTCGTTCCGGCTCGTCGCGCCACTCGGGTTAATCCGATTGTGGCCTTACGCGCGGAATAAGTTGAGCCGAACACATCGCAAGATGGACGAGACAGGCTCGTCTTCGCCCCGACTACGTATGTTCCAGATCGTTGAAGATTTGGCTAACGAGTTCGTAAGAGCGTAGACGGGCGGAATGCTCGTAGATCTGGCTCACCACGATGAGCTCGTCGCAGTCTGTCTCGGCGACGATCTCTTTCAGCCTCTTCCTGACGGAATCGGGAGAGCCAACGGCGGTGTAACGGGCTCGCTGAGCAAGAGCTGCCTGCTCGGCTTCGTTCCAAAGTCCTTCCATGCTCTCGACCGGCGGTGGAAGTCTCCCCGGCCGTCCTCGAATGAGTGTGAGAATTTGCTGCTGCGCGGAGGTGAAGAGGTGGCGAGCTTCGCTATCGGTGGCGGCGCAGTAGGCGCCGATTCCAACAATGGCATAGGGTCGCTGAAGCTGATGCGATGGCTTGAAATTTCTCCGGTACAATTCGAGAGCAACGCGCAAGTATTCCGGTGCGAAATGCGAAGCGAATCCGAAAGGCAGTCCCAACTCGGCTGCAAGTCGCGCGCTAAAATCGCTCGATCCCAGCAGGAAGAGCGGAACGGATAGACCGGCGCCTGGAACCGCCTGAATTCTTTGTCCTGGTTCCGCCGGCTGAAAATAGGAGATCAACTCCAGAAGATCATCAGGGAAGGTGTCCCCGCTGCTCCCAAGGTATCGGCGCAAAGCGCGCGCAGTCGCCTGGTCGCTGCCGGGCGCACGACCAAGCGCAAGATCGATCCGTCCCGGATAAAGCGATTCGAGAGTGCCAAACTGCTCAGCGATCACGAGAGGCGCGTGGTTAGGCAGCATGATTCCTCCGGCGCCGACGCGAATGGTTTTTGTTCCACCGGCGACGAAACCGATGGCGACGGAAGTCGCGGCGCTGGCGATTCCCGGCATGTTGTGATGCTCCGCCAGCCAGTAGCGGTGGTATCCCCATCTCTCCGCATGCTGCGCAAGATCAAGCGTGTGACGAAACGACTCCGCGGCGTCGCCGCCTTCGCGCACCGGAGCCAAATCGAGCAGGGAAAATCGCATGAAGTCAGGAAACCACGCGAACGCCTTGTTCGAGCGATCTTTTAAAATCGACCGCGTAAGATTCGTCAGTCAAGAATTCAAATTCGCATCCGAACACTCCCACGACAATGCGCGTCATGAAGAATTTACGCTCGAAGTTTTCGAAATCGCGATCGCTGCTGACAGGTCTATTCGTCCTCGTCTGGACAAGCGATTCCTTCGGGCGTGCTCCCATCGCGCTGCCGCTCGCTCCCGAAAAGGCCGCCGGGGTTAAGCCGGGAAAATTTTCGACTTTGGTTACACCGCGCTGGCGAAAAAGTGATGAAGCTTTCCGGGCAATGCTCTGCAGCCCAGGAAACAGCCGCGCGCGAAATCCTCTCGAAACCCTGAGTTCGTAGTTTAAGAGACGAGCACAATAAATTGCAAATTCTCCTTATTGCAACGCTAATACCAGAAGCAATCTATCCTAGCTACAACAGTGATATTACATATCACTTACAGGATACCACTTGATTGAAGCGCGACACGCGCAGCGTAGCTTCGGTGATAGGTTCATCACAGCTGAGATCAAAGATCTGCAGGAGCCGTGGATGACCCATGTCGATGCAATGCTCGCCGATGAAGCGATGGTCTCGGCGGTCCACCAGGCATTGGCGCGGCGTCATCCTCAGAGCCGCCGACGCGGCAGACCGGGTTTTCCTGCTGAGGTGGTGCTTCGATTGCTGATCCTGAAGCACATCCGCAACTGGAGCTATGCGGTATTGGAGCGCGAGGTCCGCGACAATTTGGTGTATCGCGAATTCACCCGTGTCCGTGCTGCCAAGATGCCCGACGCGAAGACCATGGGCCGCTGGTGCGCGGCGATAGGACCAGTTGTGATCCATCAGATCCACGATCGGATCATAGCATTCTGCGCTGAGTTGCTGTGATAGGCGCGGCATCTTCATTCCTAAAGCGCTTTCAATCGGCAACTTAAGAAATCCTTAATGATGTTGAATAATCGCACGGGTAACCGTGTCCAAAGTAGGAGAAGGAAAATTGGGTAAAACTTATGAAACGAACTCTATTTACAATGTTAATCGCCACCGTAACGCTGGCTGTTGGAGCGTCTGCGGCGGAGCAGGATCAGAAGCGAGCGTCAAACGGGGGAGGCCGGGCCAAATCCGCAGTGACCACCTCGGCGCACACCCGCAGCGGGACCAACATGCAACGGTCTCGCCAGGTTGGAATCAACCACGGTTCTTCAACGCGTACATTTAGTAACCACGCGACGGTTTACAATCGATCCAAGGCCAGCACAGCCATCAAGCGATCGAACATGAGAGCTGAATCGAACGTGAAAACCAGTCGAGTCACGTCGCGTGAGAACGGCTTTCGTCGAAATCAGATAACGGCAAGGAATAACGCAGCGACCAGGACTATCGCCGCCCGGGAGCGAGGGAGCCGTATCCAGAATCGGAACCTCACCGTTAATCGGACTAATCACGTGAACCGCAACGTTACGGTAGTGAATCATTGGAGGGGCAATCGCTTCGCTGGTCGGAACTATGCAGCCTTCCGGAATTATCATCGTGCATGGCACGACCGCGGTTGGTGGAGAAATCACTACAACAACGTCATCTTTGTCAGCGGCGGCTGGTATTTTTGGAACTCCGGCTACTGGTATCCGGCCTGGGGTTATGATCCCGGATATTATTATCCTTATGACGGACCGATCTATGGCGCTGCCAGTTTGACGCCGGACCAGATTGTCATGAACGCGCAGCAACAGCTGCGGAATGACGGTTACTACAACGGGCCGATCGACGGTGTGCTCGGGTCGCAAACTCGTTATGCGCTGGCCGCATTTCAGGCCGATCACGGCCTGGCTGTGACCTCGGCAGTGGATGAGCCCACCCTGGCGACGCTTGGAATCTCCTAAGGTTTTGGGGATAAGCCGCCGCGACTAGCGCGCGGCTTATCAAAAAGGGCATGAGCCGCACGATCTCACGATCGTGCGGCTCTTTTTTGCACAGAGGTTGTCACTACCGGCTTCTCTTCGGATTTCAGCGCCAGAGACGGAGCAGCGACAATGCTTAAGGTCCAAGGCAGCGTGGTATGATTTGAATGATCCAAGGCGTGGCGGATGTTGGGTCATGGGATTTGAACAATATCACGAGCCAGCGGACGAACTTCCTGCGGCCACACGAACCTTTGCCCGAATGATCGTTTCGTTAAGCGAGGAGGCGGAGGCGATCAATTGGTACGAACAGCGCATTGCGCTGGAGAAAGACAAAAGCGCCCGCTCGATCATGCAGGATGCGCAGAAGGAGGAGTTCAAACATTTCTGCATGGACTTGGAATGGCTACTTCGCACGAAGGATGCATGGCGCAAGATCGCGAAAGGCGTCCTCTTTACCGAGGGGGATATCACGGAGAAAGGGGACGAAGCAGAAAAGGCGAGCGATTAGGCATTCTGTCTGTATCTACCGGCGGAGCTCGGTGGATTCTGCCGCCGAGACGTCGGCAGCTACAAGACGGCGGGATTTTCAATCCGCGGAATACAAAGGGTTACTTCCAGTCGGTGTAGTCAATCGGCACAGGGTAAACGACACCGAGATACTCCACGTTTACGTATTGAGCGTTGCTTGAGCGGACGCGAAACTTTGTACCTGCGGGAATCAGGACGTTGCCGGTTGGGAGCTGCAATTGAATCGGCTGAACGATTGTCACGAGCGTTCCAGGCGGCTTCGCCATCGGCTCTGGAGTGATGCTCGGAGCAATCGTAGGCGTGGCTTCGTTTGCAGTCGCCGGCGATGGAAGCGCGGCGGTATCGGGCTTTGTTTTCTCCACGACTCCGCCTTCTGCGGGCTCGATTTTGATGACCGGATGAATTTCCCATGCCGTTTTGCGCCAGGGATTATGGAATTTTCTTTCGCCGGCCGTGCGCACCGATTCGCCGACGTCGGCGTAACCGTTGTGCTCGTCGTCCCAAAGCAGGTATCCGGTGAGACGAATCTTTCGGGCTGGATGTCCCGTTGGCTCGTAGGCCATGTCGGAAGCGCGGAAGAAACCGGCCAGTTCCTGGATTTTGATATTATCGTGAAAAATGGCGTTCTGCGTTCGAGGGGTGATTTCGCAAACGATCGCCGTGGGATCGCCAGCTTGTGGCGGACGGGTGGGGGGCTTTTCAAAAATTTCCAGATGCCAGTCATGAAAATCCGTGCTGCCACAGTTCGTACTTTCCGGGGGACCGGCGTAGGCGACACCTAAGTAACCTGTGAGTTCGACCAGCTGATTCTCCAGGTCCGGCAGTGGCTTTTTTTGCGCGGGAGCAACGTCCTTGCGGCGTTTGTTTTTTGTCTGGCTGTCCCAGTCTCCGACAAATTTTTGGAACCCGATGAAATCGAGTTTTGGAATTTTTGCCGGAATTTCCGCGGGCGCAGACCTGTTTTTTAAGCGGTTACGTTCGGCGCCATCGGGAGTCTTGGCGGTGCCTTCGAGTCTGTTAAGGCAATCCCACTGTTTCAGGTTGAGTTCTTTGAGGTCCCGATCTTGCGAGAGCTCTCTCTTTTGCGCGTGGATTGAAACCGGCACCGCCAGGAGCAGGCACGTCACCCACCAAAGGCTCCGCGGAATGCGTCGTCCAGGATTAATCAAGCCAAACGAACCCCCCTTGGCATATGGCCCCGCCCGCTACTTAAAACGTTACGCGGAAACCGCCGCTGACCGCGTTGTTGTCATAGTTAGACCGGCCAAGGTTGCCGTCGTAGAAGAGGTAAGTAGAGACGCGATTGTTCCAAAGGACCGAGAAACCTGCATCCACCAGCGCGCTGTCGCGTCCGATGTCAGGCCCGTGCACGGTGAAGATGCCGCCAGCACCGGAAGCAAAGCGTGCATCGATTGGATAGGCGCGATCGCCGTATTCATGTTCCCAGGCGGCGCGAATTTCCGGACGAAAGATCGTCCGGCCAAACGAAGCGTCGTAAGCCAGGCGCAAGCCCGTGCTGCCCCGGAGTGAATCCTCGTTTTGATCGGGGAAAGTCAAAGGCGCGAGCGATCCCGTCTCGGTAAAGCCATTCACGTCCACGTTGGTGTATTGCAAACTCGACCATGTCCCGACGAGGAACCGCCCAAAGTGCCAGTCTCCGCCGTAAGCGGCGAAGGCGTTGAACTCACTTCCGTCGGTACTGCCGCGAACGCGCATGTTTTGCAGACCAGTGCGCGAGGTATCGTAGTCGTTCCAGCCGCCACTCACTCCGGCGTCGAAGTGGATCGTGCTGCCAAGAATCTTGAAGCCATAAACCGTGGCGTAAGCGCCTGCCTGGCCGCCGTCGTAATCGATTCGGCCGTCATCCACCAGGTTGGCGCGGCCACCGGAATAACTTCCATCGAGACCGATCGCGAAGTGATCGCAAACCTTGTAATCAAGGCCCACCAGAACGGTGCCGGTGGTGATGTCGTAACCGTGCGCATTGTCGGTGCTGCCGACATTCACGAAATCACCCGAACCGGTCACGAACACGCCCCAGCGGTTTTCCGGCGTCGCGGTCATGATATTTTTGTCTTTGCTGTCGACCGGCAACACAACCTTGCCATCGCTGTAGGCGAACGTCAGTCCCGGGTCCTGGGCAATATTTCCCGAAGTGGTCGTATTGTAGCCGTTCGCTGAGAAGCCGCTCGATCCGGCCCGGATATCGTCTGTGCGATGTTGCAGGTTCATGTTCTGCACGACTGCCTTGGCGAAACTGATCTCGTAAAGCGCGGTCAGTTCTTCCGGCGCGATCAAATCGTAGTCGTGAGGGAGATTGGCCAGCGGCTCGGTGTCGAGGAAATTGATCAAGGCGGCGGCGCGCGCGTCGCCCACCGAGTTGTTCAGGTTAACCGCCACAGAGGTCTGGTTGGGCGTCAGGCCGCCGATGACGAACGAACCCTGCGCAAAGAGAAGCGCGACGTCGTTAGGCTCATAAATCACTTCCGGCGTGATCAGGGTGCCGGTGGGCCCGAAGTCGCTCACGACGGTGGCGAACTCGTTATTCACTCCGCCGGCGGCGGTAAGGAAAACAACTTTGTCACCCGCGACTACGGAAAAGTTGGCCAACTTCACGATTGTGAGAGTGCCATCGAGATTGGCACTACCGCCCATTTGAAGCAGATCATGTGTAGCCAGGCTGGCAATCTCAATGATCAGATTGCCGCTCGCGTTCTGGGTATAATTGCCGTTAACCGTCAGTGTGCCCGGTGAATCGCCGGGGCTGACCGCGCCTTTATTCATAAGGTTCCCGCCGATGGTCCCGATACCAGAGAGCGTTCCGCCGACGTTCACAGTCGTCAGAGCGCTAGCGATCGAGCCGTCCACCTGCAGAATGCCCCCGTTAACCGTCGTCTCGCCAACATAGGTGTTATCCCCGGAAAGAATCAGGGTGCCCGGGCCATACTTAATCAACTGCCCGCCGACGCCCGCATCGCTGATCACGCCGGCAAAATCCCCCGCCCCGACACTCAGCGTTCCGCCCACGGTAACGCCGTTATCGTTCAGCCCGACCCTGCCAGCGGCGTCGCCAAAGAGCGCGCCGATTTTTTCGTTAAACCCTTGCAGGGTAAAACCGGGAATGGCCTGGCCAGAACTATTGTCGGTCACGACCGAGTCATCAGCGATCTGCTCCGCCTGCGTGAGAAAAACGACGCCGCCTTGGTTGATCAGAAGATCGCCGGCAACCGCCCCGTTGGTGACCGCTTTATTCAAGGCAAGAGCAGCCATGTCGTTCACCGTTGTCAAGCCTGTGTAGGTGTTTGCAACGGCGCCATCGGTACTCAAAAAGGCCGAACGGCATGGTGGAGCTCAAAGTGACCCCACCGTTCTTAATCACGCCGGATAACGCTGTTCGGCCAAAATTTACCGTGTTCGTGATGGTGCGCACAGCGCCATTCAGATCGACATCGCCGTTTAGAAACAGGCTCCTGATTCCAGTGGTTGCGGGGGTGACGAAGAAATCGCCTTTGACACTGATATTGTTAGTCAAAGTTGTGCCGTCGACATGGCTTCCAAAAGTGGTCGCGTCGCTGATAGTCAAAGTTCCCGTCCCCAGCGCGTTGTTGGCGTCGGCAAACAGGCTGCCTTTTTTAAGAAATGTTCCGCCCGCGTAGGCGTTGCTGTTGTTGGTCACGTCCAACTCGCCCTGGCTCACCTTGGTAAGAGCGCCGTCGCCGATCAAAGTGCCGCTTAATGTTCCGGTATTTCCAGTGTCGACATCGGCGATCATGCCGCTCGGATCCTGGCTATTGCCGAACACGGCGTTGTTGGTGAAATTTGTGCCGTCGTCCAGGAAATGCAGACGGCCTCCGTCAAAGGTCAGCGTCGCGCCGACCGTCAGGGCATAAGTCGAGTCGACCGCCAAAGTGCCGCCGGTGCCGGTGCCGCCACCCCAGACCCACATGTTATTGATTACGTTAACGGCGCCGTTGCTCTTGATCGTGACCGTGCCCTGTCCGCCTGGGCCGGCCTGTGTTCCACCGATTGAAAGGTCGTTGTTCGCGGTCAGCAATGAGGCTGTATTTGTCACGGGACTCAATCCCTGCACCAGGACCGTTCCGACGGAATCGGCGTCGCGGCCGACATGAATATTTTCCGCCCCGACGGATCCGCCCTGGCGGAGCTGGAGGTCGCCCGTGCCGCCCTGGCCGACGTCAAGGTTGTTGCCGCCAGTGATGGTGAGGCCAGAGACGAAGGCGCCGCTGGCGATTTCCCCTTTGACGATCACGGTGCCGTTGCCGTCGAAATTTGTTCCGATGCTTAAGCCACCGCTATACATGGTACCGCCGTCATGCAACGTGATGGTTCCGGTCCCAGACGTGCCAACGTTGGTCACGCCGGTAATTGTCAGGTTGGCCACGGCGCCGGGGTTGCTGAGATCAACCACGCCCACTCCGCCGGAGAATGTGCCTACGTCCATGTGAGCGGCCAGGGTGCCACCGGCTCCAGTGATGGTTCCGAGGGAAGTAAACGTTCCCATTCCCAAATCGCCCACGCGCAGCTGGCCGGTCACAGTCAGACCCGCATCATCGCGCTGTGTCACGCTGCCGACAGACCCGGTTTGGGCGCCAATGATCATGTTCTGCTGCGCGTATGTTTGAGAGGTATCGCGGAGAATCACCGTGCCGGTGCCGCTATTCCCAACCGTGAAGGCGGCCGTGCTGACGGTCAGTGTTCCAACATTTTGCACGCGAAGCTCGCCGGTATCGACGGAGTTTGTTCCCACGCTGAGTGATCGCGCCTGCGCGCCGGCAGCTCCGATTCGGGCGAAGTTGACCGCGTTGGTGTCGATCTGGACGTTATTTGCGGATGTGGGCACGCTCGCCGGGTTCCAGTTACTCGCGTTGAACCAGTTCGCGTTCGCCGCACCGGTCCATTGTTCGAGTTGGGCCTTGGATGACGAGACACTGGTAAGAAAGGCGGCGAGACAAAGTACGCCTGTGGTTAGACACTTCATAGGATTCTCCTTGGAAACCTCGATCTTCGGAATTTTGAAGCTGATGTCGAGTCCCTTTTTTAAGCTGCCGGGCGATTAGTTATTCGTTCCGGTCCAAGGACTTGGCGTCCATCGGGGGATCAATTTTTCGACAGTTAGCCCATGTAATAGCCGCCGTTCACGTTGAGTACGTGACCGGTGACGTAGGAAGCCATGGACGAGGCCAGGAAGAGGGCCGCATTGACGATTTCGCTAACGTCACCCAGCCGGCCTAACGGAATCTGTTTCTTGAAATTTTCCGTGACCTCATCGGGCATGCCTTTGCTCATCCCGACATCGATGAACCCGGGTGCGATGGCGTTGACGGTGATGTTCTGGCGCGCCAGCTCGCGGGCGGTGACTTTCGTCAGGGCAATGATGGCAGCCTTACTCGAGGAGTAATTGGCCTGGCCGAACAGGCCCATCTGGCCGCTAACGGACGACATATTAATAATGCGGCCGCCTGCGTGCAGAACGGTGGCCGCTTTCTGGGTGACGTTGAAGGTGCCGGTGAGATTAACGCGAATGATGCTTTCGAATTCTTCCAGCGTCATCTTCTTGATCGTGCGGTCGCGGATGATCCCGGAGTTGTTCACCAGGATGTCGAGCCCGCCGCGTTCTTCCTGGATTTGTTTCATCATTGCCTCGACCTGCACCGGGCTGGTGATGTCGCAATCGATCACAAGCGGGTTCTTCAGCTCGCGCGCGACGGTTTCGGCGTCAGTTTTGTTGTGTGAGGACGAATCGGAAATGTAGTTAACCACGCATTGCCCGCCGCGAGCCCCGAAAGCCTTGATCATTTCCGCGCCAATGCCGCGCGAGCTTCCGGTGACAAGAACAACTTTTCCGGTGAAATCGAGAGGGTCGGGCATAGACAGGATTAACAGGATTAACGGAATTTGAGGAAAGGCAACCGGCGGAATGGAGTCGGCCCGACCTCGGGCCGATTAAAACCGGGACGAGGTCGTCCCGTCTCCAACGGTCGGTGCGATCCGGCCGATAATCAGCGCGATCGGCAAACCGATGAGGCAGATATGGATCGCAATTGCCAAGGCATCGTTCGACAAGCTGTGCGGCCGCGGGCCGATGCGCGACAACGGAACGACCACCCAGTACATTATAAGATAGACCATCGACCCATAAATGATCCCGCCGATAGCAGGAAGACGCGTCAGGAACGGCAGGTAGCGGCTGGCGAGGAAGAACACGAGGACGACTCCGAGCATAATAAAGAAGTGCAGCCCCAGACCCAGAACTGCGGTAGCCGTCCCGCCGTTGAGGGCCGCTTCCCGCCCGACCAGGCCGATGGCGATTCCCTGCAGGCCGCGTATGAGAGGAATTCCTTTGGAAAGATAAATGGCAAAAGCTGACGAAATATCGAGGCAACCCGCGAACAGCCAGGCCCAAAAAATCGCTCGAAGGGCGCATTTTGAAGAACCAGGCATGGGGTAGGGTTTAGCGGATTGACGGGGTGAATTTCAAGGCAATCGACGGAATCTTGGATGTCCGGTTTGAAATCCGTCGAATCCCGCTAATCCTGTCTAGTTCCAAAATAATTCTGCCCCATCTTCCCCCGGCTCGCTTCTCAGTCAGCGAGCAGATTTGCTGAACGTTGGAAAGGACACAATGGGTGGAGTGGTGAAGGTTGATTTGAAATCCGTCAAATCCCGTTAATCCTGTCTAGTTTCAAAATAATTCTGCTCCATCTTCCCCCGGCTCGCTTCTCAGTCAGCGAGCAGATTTGCTGAACGTTGGAAAGGACACAATGGGTGGAGTGGTGAAGGTTGATTTGAAATCCGTCAAATCCCGTTAATCCTGTCTAGTTTCCTATGTCTTCTCCCGTCCGCGTCCTTACCGCTGTCCCCATCTGTGACGGTCACGACAGCGCGATCAATACGATCAATCTTGAGTTTATCCGGCACGGAATAGAAGTGGTTTATCTCGGCTTTCACCGATATGTCGGCGATATCGTGCGCGCCGCCATCCAGGAAGACGTGGCCGCCATTGGCATCTCGAGTTACAACGGCGGGCACATCGATTTTTTTGCCGACGTGGTTAGGCAACTCAAGGTCCACGGCGCGGCAGACATCGCCGTTTTTGGCGGCGGTGGCGGCACCATCACCTACGACGACGCCCGGCTGATGAAACGCAAAGGGGTCGATGAAATATTCTTCGCGGGAACATCCCTGGTCGAGATGGCTGATTATGTGCGGAAGCATTACGGATCGTCGCGCAAGAAGAAGGCCGTTGGAAAAAATGGAAAGCCAGACCTGGCTCTGGCGAGGGAACTAACCGCCATCGAAGATAAAAAAGGAAAAATTCGAATCTCGAAGTCCGAGATTCGAAATTCGCGGCGCGCATCGCGCGCGCGGGTCATTGGCTTCACCGGCCCGGGCGGTGCTGGAAAAACGACATTGATCGACGAACTCGTGCTGCGCTTTCTGCGGAACGAACCGAAAGCACGGATCGCCATTTTATCGCACGACCCGAGCGTGGTCGGCGAAGGTGCTCTGCTGGGCGATCGCGCCACCATGATCAATTCGCAGAATGACCGCGTCTTTATGCGCAGCATGGCGACACGCGGGCAGGCCGGGGGACTTTCGCCAGCGACCGAGAGTTGTCTTGCTCGCCTAACGAAAAGCGATTTTGATTACGTCATCATTGAAACTGTCGGCACGGGCCAGGAGGCTCTGCCGTTCCAAAACGAAATGATCGATCAAACGGTCCTGGTGATGAATCCGGATTACGGCGCGCGTCTCCAGTTGCAGAAGATTGTCATGCTCGATGTGGCCGACATCGTAGTGGTCAATAAAACCGACCTTGATCGGGCCAAAGCGGCTCTCTCGGAAATCGAGCATCGTCTTACGCAGAACAGCCGGGACCAAAAGATCGTGGCCACGGTTGCGAAGCGGCATCGCGATCCGGGCGTGGATGAACTTTATGACTTAATCAGGAGAGAATAATCGTCCGCAGATTTCACAGATTCTAAGAAAACAAACGAGGTCCGGATCGGCGAAATCTGCGGATAACGAACTATTTATATGAGCAAACTTGGGGCAATTGTTGAATCAGTCGAGAAGCACGAGCGGTTCGTGCTGGATCAGGTGCAACGCGCGCGTTCGGATAAAGATTTTGGGCGCGAAATGACGGAGCGTTGGAACAGGATCAAAGCGGAAATTCCGACTTCGCGCGCGCCCACGGGTCTTCCTTTGCCGCGGCTGGCCTTGCCCGAGATCGATGAGGCCGGGGAGATTGCGCGTTATCTTTTTGGCGACGGATTGCCGGGCGAATTTCCCTATCTGAACGGCGCCTATCGCGAAATGTATCTCGAGCCGATGCCGGAGATCGAGACCGGCAGTTTCGGCAATTCCAAATCGTCGAACGGCGCCAACGGACACGCGGCCAAGAACGGCGCCAAAGCGAAGGGCGCAAAGCCGAAAGTGCAGCCGCAAGAGGAGCCGACGCGGCTTTTCTCCGGGTTAATGCTCGCGGAGGATACAAACAAGCGTTTTCATTTTCTGAGCGCCCATCAGCGTTCAAAACGACTGAGCACCGCTTTCGATGGTCCGACACTTTACGGCATCGACTCCGATGCGGATGGTGTCTTTGGAAAAATCGGCGAAGGCGGTGTCGCGGTCGACACCGTCGAAGACATGGTCCGCCTCTACGACGGATTCGAAGTTGGCGCGCCGAACTTTTCGGCCTCGATGACCATCAGCGGCCCGGCGCCAATCATCATGGCGATGTATATCGCGGCGGCCAAACGTCGCTTCGGTTCGAAAGTGGTCCCGAATCTCCGCGGGACGATTCAGGCCGACATTTTCAAAGAGGTCCAGGCGCAGAACGAAACCATTTTCCCGATCGAAGCTTCGCTCCGTTTCCTCCTCGATATGATCGAATGGACCACCCAGAACATGCCGCGGTGGTATCCGGTATCGATCAGCGGCTATCACATTGGCGAAGCCGGCTCGACGCCGGTGCAGCAGGCGGCTTACACGCTCTCAAACGGATTTGCCTACGCGGAGATGCTGGCCGCGCGTGGTGTCCCGGTGGATCAATTTGCGTCGCGCCTTTCCTTTTTCCTCGATTGCGGACTTGATGTGGAATACATCGCCCTCTCGCGGGTCTCGCGAAAAATCTGGGCTATTGGGATGCGCGACGTTTTCGGGGCGAGTCCGCGCGGGCAAATGTTCAAGCTGCACACGCAGACGAGCGGCCGATCGCTCATCGCGGCGGAGTTCAAAAATAATCTCACGCGCACAGCCGCGGAGCTGATGCTGGCCTACATGAACGGAACCAATTCGTGCCACTCGAACAGCGCGGACGAGCCGTTCACCACGCCGAGTGAGGAATGGATCCGGCTGGCAGCGCACGGTCAGGCCATTTTGCTCGAGGAATCGGGTATCTTTAAGCACACCATGAACATGCTCAGCGGTTCGCCGGGCATGAAGGCAGTCGAGCGCGCCGTGGAAAAGGCGATCCTGGATGAATTTCGTGAGATCGAATCGTTAGGCGGTGTCATGGGCGCGGTCGAAAACCGCTATCAGCGCAGCCAGATCCAGAATGCGGCCCATCGTTACGAACAACAGATCTATAACGGGACGCGCCCGATCGTTGGCCTGACGCGTTATCGCGATCCCAATGAGGAACCGCCAACGATCGAGCTTGCTCGGACGCCCCGTTCCAAGCAGCAGCTGCAAATCAACCGGCTGAAGCAATTCAAGAAAAAGCACGCCGGCAAAGCGGACAAAGCCCTCGATAAGCTCGAGGCGGTCGTTGAGAGCGGCGAAAACACTTTCCCGACGCTCATGGAAGCGGTGGAAGTTTGCTCGTTAGGCCAGATCACCGAACGGCTCCAGGAGGTTGTCGGGCACTTCCGGCCGATGGTGTGAGGCGCGGAGGAAAGGCTCGACGAAGTCTCGCCCCGCCCCCCCTTAAACTGTGAAGAGCCTCAGTGGCCTGACGCGCACACGCCGGTGGGGCGAGAGTCCGTCGAGCCTGCTTCCTGGATCAGTGCCACATCAAGTCGTCCAGTTTTCCTTGAGTCTCGGCTTTCACCTCGCCGCTTTCAGTCGGATGTGATCCCCGTAAAACATCAGGCAGCGCGAATCGCCGACTTTGTTAGCTTTGATTGATACAATAATATCTGCGCCGGCCTTCTTGATGGTGCCGGTGCCGGCGTTCTCAAAACTGTCGGTCCAGGTGAAGCGCACGCTTCCGCCGGAAACTTTGCCTTGGCCACTTCCTTCGGGATCGGCGCCATTTCCATCGGTGCGGTTCGCATTGAACGAGATCGAGACACGATTTCCGCTCTGCTCGACGCTCAGTTGGAAGACGCTATTTCCGTGATAATTCTTGTCGGCCCATTCACCTGAGAAACTTTCCGGGCCAGCAGCGAGAGAGGCGTTCGAGGCGAAAATCAAAAAACAGAAAGCACGGATACGAACTGACGAGAAAGGTCTCATGAAGACCTTGTAGTCGGTGGGGCGAGACTCCGTCGAGCCGTCTTATATTGGTTGAGTGATCTGGGCGGAGGAAGTTAAGATCGCGCGCGTGATTTCTCACGCTTCAGGAGATCCGGGCGCAACCGCGCGCAGCCGGATCGCCTGGCGGCTGTTGCCATTTCTCTTTCTGCTTTACGTCGCGAACTATCTCGACCGAACCAATATTGCCTATGCGACCCTGGGGATGAAAGGTCGCCTTGGCCTAACGGATTCGGTGTTCGGCACTGCCTACGGAATTTTCTTTATCGGTTACCTTGGTCTCCAGATTCCAGGAGCCCTTTTGGTGGAGCGTTGGAGCGCCCGGCGTTTGCTGGCGTTAACGCTGGTGACATGGGGCGTTTTAACAGCGCTGACCGGTTTTGTCCGAACGCCCTTTCAACTTTATGGGGCGCGCTTTCTCCTCGGCGCGGCCGAGGCGGGATTTTTCCCCGGTGTCATCGTTTATTTGTCGCATTGGTTCATCTACCAGGATCGCGCCCGGGCCGTCGCGCGATTCATGGCGGCCATTCCGATCGCTTACATTCTTGGTGGACCGCTTGCGGGAGTGATCCTCGGTCTTCATTGGTTTGATATTCCGGGGTGGCGCTGGCTCTTCCTGTTAGAAGGCGTGCCGGCAATCGTGCTTGGCTTCGCTACACTTTTTGTTCTGCCCGATCGGCCTAACGAAGTAAACTGGCTGCCCCAAAATGAGCGCGACTGGATTGCCTCCCGGCTGGAGGAAGAACGGCGGTCCAAGGCACAGGTTGAAGAGATGACAGTCTGGCAGGCGCTGCGACATCCGCCGGTGCTGCTCCTGACCGCCGGTCTCTTCTTTTGCTACAATAGCATGTACGCCTTCTTTTTCTGGATGCCGACAATGCTGCAACGGCTCGGCGGCTGGACAGATGTTCGCCAGCTGGGATGGATCGGGACGATTCCTTTCGTGGCCGGTCTGGTTGGTATTCTCGTCCTGGGTTGGAATTCCGATCGGATGCGCGAACGCCGGTGGCATTTTGTTTTGCCGCAGCTTGTCGGCGTATTGGCGTTAGGCATTTGGCTTCTCCTCCCACATTCAACGGGGTTGCTTTTATTTGTCTTCGCGCTCGTCGGTTTTGCGGTAAATGCTCATTTTCCCTCATTCTGGGCGCTCCCCTCCGCATTTCTTTCCCGTTCAGGGGCGGCCGCCGCTGTTGGTTTTATTAATTGTGTCGGCAGTATTGGCGGATTGTTCGGCCCGAAAATCATCGGCGAATTGAGCCAACGGACCGGTTCGTTCGATGCCGGCTTTCTTTACATGATCGGGTGCTGGGTTATGGCATCAATTCTCGTTCTGCTCTGCCCGCGCGAACAAAGTCGGACATCCCGCGTTGAATGAATCGTGCGAATCCGGCTAGGTATTCGGATTGCGTGGTTCGCGATGAGCCAGTTTCAACGGCTTGGCTTCTTTCAGCACATGTCTCGCGATGACAAGGCGCTGCACTTCGCTGGTGCCTTCGCCGATCGTGCAAAGCTTGGCGTCACGCAAGTAGCGCTCGATCGGTAAATCGCGGCTGTAGCCGTAGCCACCGTGGATTTGCATTGAGCGATCGCAGATTTTGACGGCTGATTCGGACGCGAAAAGCTTGGCCATGGCTGATTCCTTGGTGGTGTTCTCGCCCTGATCCTGAAGATGCGCCGCGTGCATGGTCATGACTTCGGACGCCTCCAATTCCATGGCCGAGTCGACCAGCATCCATTGGATTGCCTGGAAATTTCCGATCGGGTGACCGAATTGTTTGCGCGCGTTTGCATAGGAATTGGCGCGGTCGAAAGCCGCTTCCGCGATTCCGACAGCCAGCGCGGCGATGCTGATACGGCCGCGATCGAGAACGGTCAGGGCCTGCTCGCGGCCGCGCCCCCGTTCGCCCAGGATTTCAGCTCCGGCGTTTGTGAAACGCAGCTCGGAAGTCTCGCTGGCGCGCATGCCATAGGTATGGATTTTCCGTACGGGCGTGACCTGGTCCTTCATCATGATGAAAGCGCTGATCTCGTTTTTGCCGGCCTCGGTGCGACCGGTGGTGGCGATGACAATGAGCAGGTCGGCCACGCGCCCGCTGGTGATGAAATGTTTCATGCCATTGATCTCCCATTGATCGCCCTTCTGCTCCGCCCGGGTTTCGATTCCGCCGGTGTCGCTGCCTGCGTTCGGCTCTGTCAAGCCCCAGCCGCCGATCCATTCTCCGCTCGTTAGGCGAGGAAGATACTTCTTTTTCTGTTCCTCGGTCCCAAAGAGGTTGATCTGCCCGACAGAGAGCGCATTGTGCGCCGCGATATCCATCGCGAGTGACGCGCAAACTTTGCCGAGTTCTTTTACAGCCAGCGCCGCGGTCACGTAGCTCAAGCCGCGTCCGCCAAATTCCTTCGGGGCGACCATGCCCATGATTCCAAGCCTGCCTGCCTTGGTGAATATTTCGCGCGGCAACTGTTCGTCGTGATCCCATTGATCGGCAAAGGGCGCTACTTCCGTGCGGTTGAATTCGTCCACGGCTGAAAGAAAAGCTCGGGAGGTGTCGTCCAAAGGGTGCTCAAGCGTCATCATAAGGAGGAATTTAAGCAGGATTTGCCGAAGCGACAGGCTTGGTAATAACTGACGGTTCTGGTGGGTCGTTGACCGAGGGCTGAAGTGGGCGTCGATCCGTTGATTTTTTTCAAGCCTGACGCCCGCTTGGCTTACGTTCTGGGGCAACGCCCGGATTCTCATTGACGCCTAACAGCATTTCTGCCGGAATCGCCCGCATGATGAAAACCCGAATTACAGCAGTGGCTTTGGCTCTCTCGCTTTTAGGAACCGCAGGTTGTTTTGCGGCTAACGCGCACATTGGAACGTGGAAGACCAATGAAGCAAAAACGAAAAGGGCGCCGGGAATGGGTAAAACCGTTACCGTCACGTATGCCGAGAAGAAAGATAAGATTTCGGTAACGGTCGATGGGACCGACAAGGATGGAAAACCGACTCACGGAGTCTGGACAGGCCCAACCGACGGCAAGAGTTATAAGGTAAAGGGGAATTTGGGCTGGGACGCGATGGCTTACAAAATGGTGAATGACCACACCTACGACATCACCGCGATGAAAGACGGGAAGATGGTCTGGAGTGGCCGCAGCACGGTCTCGAAAGACGGCAAAATGCGCACTTTGAACATGAGCGGCACCGGCTCGGACGGGAAGAAATTCAAAGCCAAGAGCGTTTACGACAAGGCATAAGGCCAGGCCAGCGCATAGAAGATCGATAAGTTAAGTTCGCTCGGCCTCGATTTCGGGGAGCGTAGGCGTTCTCGCGTGTTCATCCCGGGGGCGCCTGCCTTTGCGCGGACGTCCGCCGAGAGTGGATAGCGTTCGATAATGACGTTACGCTGCGCACGTCATTGCAAATGCAGCCGGACGTATGACTCAGGGCGATGAATGGCCGCGGATAGCGGTGGTCGGCGCTGGCGCCGTGGGCGGTTATTTCGGGGCCATGTTTGCGCGCGCCGGCGCCCCGGTAGTGATGATCGGTCGGCAACGATTTGTCGACGCGGTCAGGGAAAAGGGTTTCGTGCTCGATCGGCTTCAGGCGTGCGAGCGGGTGGATGTCGAAGCGACCGCCGACATCAGTGCGGTGCGAGACGCCGGTCTGATTCTTTTTTGTCTGAAGTCAACCGATACCTCGGCGGTGGCAGCACAAATGGCCCCGTTCCTCGCGGATGACGCCATCGTCGTGAGTCTGCAAAACGGAGTCGATAACGTTCATCGGATGCGCGAGGCGGCCCACATTTCGGCGGTTGCGGCAGCGGTTTACGTGGCCGTGTCGGTGTCCGAACCCGGGCACGTGAAACATTTGGCGCGCGGTGATGTCATCGTTGGGCCGCCGAATGACGAAACAAACTATCTGGCCGAGATCTTTGGCCGCGCCGGCATGGGCTGTGAGATGTCGAGCAACATCGAAGGGGAATTGTGGATCAAACTTCTGTGTAACTGCGCTTTGAATGCCATCTCGGCATTGGGCCGGGCTCGCTACGGACAGATCGCCGAAAGTGCGGACGCGCGGCAGGTGATGCAGGCTGTGGTGGAAGAAGTCCTGGCGGTCGCGCGGGCCGCGAAAATCATATTGCCTGGCATCGCCGACACGAAAGCAGGAATGGCCGCGGCCATGGAGATCGCCACGCAAATGGCTGGAGCACTGTCGTCCACTGCGCAGGACCTCAATCGCGGCCGGCCTACCGAGATCGATTCGTTGAATGGCTATGTCTCTCGCCGCGGGAAGGAGCTGGGGGTAAATGCTCCGGTCAACCATGCGCTCTATACTTTGGTGAAGCTGGCGGAGCAGGGCCTGTGAAGTGACCTAACCTTTACTGTTGTCTCCGTTGGTAATCTCCAGGCCCGCCTTGCGCAGTCCCTCAAGCAGATGCTCCGTGAGTTCCGGGTCAAGCCACTTGCCAAATTCCTCTCGCGCAATCGCGCCGAAGTTCGGCATCAGCGCGTCCAGTTCCCGCAAGACGGCCCTGGCGCGCTGCTCTTCGCCGAGTTGCCCATAGGCAGCAGCCAGGTAGACGTGCGGCCAATGGTAGGCCGGCATGTTGACCTTCAGGGCGATGGCCAGCGCGCCGTGATAGTCACGTTTACGGTAGGCATCGCAAAAGGCGACGTAGTGATACCAACCCGCATGATGTGGGTTGAGCTGCATGGCTCGTTCCAGGATGCCCAAGCCTTCTTCCCAGTCACCGGTGTAAGCGATCATGTTCCCGAGTATTGCCGCCGTGGAGGAATCCATGCGATTAAGGGCGAGGGCGCGCTCCGCGGCGGTGCGGAAAGCCGGGAGATCTTTCTGGAAGAACAAGGTCGTAGCCAGTGCGCAGTGGGCGAAGTGGCTGGTCGGCGCAGATGCAACGGCTCGTTGCGCGGCAGCACGAGCGCGGCCTAACGGATCGGGTCTGATGTTGTAACCGAACGCGTATTCATGCCAGTAAATCATCGCCAGTTCGGCGAGGCAGTCACTGTGGTTGGGGGCGGCGGCCACCGCCGCCTCGAGAATGTCACGGACTTCCGCGTGCTCTTCCGGGGTCATGCGCTCCCAGTAGCCGAACGCGCGCAGCATGGCCTCATGTGCGGAGTATTGACCAACCTTTCGACCGCGCAGGGATTCGCTCATGCTATGGACGAGCGCGCCGTATTGATCTGCCACCGTTGAAACAATCCGCGGAACCAGATCGTCCTGTAATTCGAAAATAGTTTCCGGACTCAGGCTGCGTTCATAGTTCTCAGCCCAAAGATGAGCGCCCGAAACGGCGTCAACGAGGTGGACGGCGAGCCGCAGTTTGTTCCCAGCCTGGCGGAGACTTCCCTCCGTGATATAGCGCGCGCCCAGTTCTTTGCCCGCGGAACGAACGTCAACCGACTCATTGGTAGAACGTGAAGTCGAGCTGCGCGCGATCACCTTGAGATAAGAGAATCGCGACAGGCCAGTCACAATCTCCTCCGTTAGTCCCTCGGCCAGGGCCGTGAGATCGGAGTTGCTCCCGCTATATTTAAATGGCAGCACCGCCACCCAGAAACCCTCGCCGGGTCCATCTCGTTCCACCTGGCCGCGCCCGGCAGTTGCCGACGCCGTTTGCGGCTTGGTCTGTCGCAGCTTCTCCGGCCTCTCCGGATTGCCCAGCTCGTTATTATATAGACTGAAAATGTGAAGACGGACTCCGTGTTTCACTTCCACCTCCCCGAGATCGTGCAGCTGAGGTTGCCATTGCCGATAGTGCACCAGATCGTCTGCTACCCGTTGCGAAAGAAGGATGTGCCCCCCATCGCCGCAATCCATCACCCGTTGGGCAATATTGATGCCGGCGCCAGCGACATTGGATTGCCCGTTCAGATCGGTGACTTCATTAACCGGACCACTATGAACGCCCATCCGCACTAGGAGTTCGGGATGATTTTTCAGTTCCCGGCCAATTTCCAGCGCGCACAAAACCGGCGCCTCCGAATTGTTGCGAAAGACAAGCGCGGCACCGTCGCCCGTTGGCAGGCGAAGTAATTTCTTTTCCGCCTCTGCGAGCTGTACCTGACGGGTTCCATGCACGATCGATTTCAATGTTTCGAGTTGCTCGCTCTGCTCGTTAATTAATAATTTCGAGTAGCCGACGATGTCGAAAAAGAGGACGTGACCGATCTCGAATTTCACGTCTGCTGAATTGCTCATTTATGTGGCCGGTCGCCGCTCCAGTGGATTCGAGAAATCGTGCAAATTCATTCTGGGCCGTTTGTTAGGCTCGATGAGACAGGATGAGGTCCGAGGCCGGCGACGATTTTTTCGAAATCCGGATTGCCGCGCAGTGGTTTCCAGAGCGCATGAAACTTTAGCCGGCCGTAGTTGATGTAGCCGGGCATGGATACGAGCTTGCGCAGAACTTCGATCGCCTGAGCGGGTCGATTGCTCCACGTATACACCTGTGCAATGCCTTCCAGCACGAGTGCGCCGTCGTAAATATCCTTTGAGGTCGGCATCAGCTCGATGGCGTGGTTTGCCTCCTGCAAAGCCCGTTCGGTATCGCCCAGTGCAGCATCGACTTGAGCGAGTACGGCAAGTGTCCGCGCGTGTTCCGGTTTAACGACCAACCTCTGCGCCAGAATCGCGCGCGCCGACTGAAACCACGCCAGCGCCTTAGTCGAATCGCCTTTGTCTCTGGCGATCACGCCCTCAAACCACGCTTTCGGGTAGTAGAAGCTGAAATCAATCTCCTGAAAATCCGCGCGAGGCGACGCCGTCAGAAACTGTTCCGCTTTTGCGTGATCGCCGTCCATCAGGGCGAACATGACTCGGACCGGAGTTTGTCCACCCGCGACATCAAGGTCAGGCCATTTTGCGACCACATCTCTCAACGGCTTGGAATCGCCTGAGGCGTTGAAAAAATTGCCGGCCCGTCGGAATTGGACAAGAGGCGTGTTCTCGCCCGCGGCCATGACTTGATCGTAGGTCTGGATGGCGCCCGAAAACTGTCTTTGCAGGACATAGGTATCAGCCAGCAGATTGTAGGCATTGGCATTTCGTGGATCGTGCGCCACCGCCATCGAAAAATCGCGCTGCGCTTCCGGCCAATGATTGCGACGGCGGTTAACATAGCCCGACAGAATAAAAAACGCTGTATTGTTGGACTGGCCCGGTCGCGCGACTGCGAGTTCGGCGAGCGCGCCATCGTAATCGCGACGGCAGCGGAATAGAAAATCGGCCTTCGTGAAATGAGCCTCGGCCGATTTGGGGCGAAGCCGGAGGGCAGTGTTCACTGCGGTCTCCGAAAGGAGAACGCGATCTGGCGTGGGATCGAGATCGAAAAAGTAGAGAAGATCGTTCGCGCGGGCCGCGTAACAATAGGCGGATACGAATTTTTCGTCACGTTTGATTGCCTGGTCCAGCAAGCCCAAAGCTTTTAAGAGGGCCGCTCGCACGTCCTCCGCGATGAGGTAGCTGTCCACGATCGCCTTTGCCTGAAGATAGGGTTCGAGCGCCAGAAAATTCTGCGTCTCCGATTGGCCAATCTCGGCCTGTTGTTCGGGTGAAAGCTTGGCGTTCAGCGTCGCGACTATCGATTGCGCGAGCTCACTTTGAATGGCGAACAAATCCTTCGCCGGGCGATCGTAAGTCTCCGCCCAAATATGGGTATCGGTGCGAGCGTCGATCAACTGCGCGCTGATTTGCAGCTTGTCGTGCGCACGTTGCACTGACCCCTCGAGAATATATGCCACGCCGAGCTGCTTGCCGATCTCGCGCAGATTGCGTGGAGCGCCGCTCTTATACTGACGGGCGCTGGTGTTGCTGATCACCCTTAACTCCGACACTTTCGCGAGGTTGGTCAGGATCTGGTCCTGCACGCCTTCGGCGAAATAACTATTTTCTTTGTCGTCACCTCGGTTCTCGAACGGCAAGACAGCGATCGATTTGGCTGTGCTCTCGGTTAGCGCGTTTTGCGTGGGGGTCGCGGTGTAGCGCCCAAGACAAAACAACCCAATCGACAAAAGGGCGCCGATCACGGCGACGTAGATCCATGTGTATTTAATGTGCGAATCGGTAAGCGGCATGGCGTCGGCCACGGCGGTCCGTTTCACTCCTTCCGGCGTGAGCTCGAAGGCCCACGCCATCACGAGCGCGATCGGAAATCCGATCATGATGAGCAGAACGAGCAGGCGAATGATCCAGTTGGGAACGTCGAAGACGGGGAAGACTTGGGCGATGCCCTGAGCCAGCGCCCAGCCGGCAATGACATAAGCCACCGCCACCTTGAAAACATTACGCCGCTTTAGCTCGGCGAAGAAGTTTCGATTGCTCATGAGACGCGGTTAGGAACCGAGAGTGTAGAAAAGAAAAAACCAGATGTTCTGAAGAAACATGCCACCGACGCCGATCCATTGCAGCCAGGGTGTCTTTCCCCATCCAGCCAGCACCGCAAACACGGCCAGTAAAAGTCCGACCACCTCAGCTCCTATCCAGTCGTTAGGCCTTTGCCATCCAATAGCGTCGCGATCGAAGTAGATCGCCAGTCCTCCCATGAACGAAAGTGCAATGGTGGCCGAGAAAATGATGCGACGCTGTCGCTCAAAGAAAGCCGGCATGTCGAGAGGTCCGTTTGTTTCGCTGACAGGCATGGCAACGAGTGAGCAGCTAAAATAGTTTGGAACCACCCAGCCGAGTTGCAGCAGCACCTCCCCGAGCGACCAATGCTTGATGTTCTGGAGTTCCCAAAGACCTAGCCAGTTGATGATCACACCGAGAGCAGCATTAAGCATCGACACCGACAGCAGCCAGGAGAAGCGCACGCGATCGCGTGCCAGCAGCAATTGCGACGCGCTTGAGAAGACATGGGTCAGCGCGATGGCGAAAATGAAGGAAACAAGAACGGTGACGTGCTGGAACATTAGGGGCGGAGGTCTTACGGTCGCTTCAGTTCAGCCAAGAAAGACGGCTTGGCGCTCATAGCTTGGCTGAGCTCACTCGTGACGGGAACTTCATTGCGGGAGCCGGAGGCCAGGGCAGTCCGGACTCGGCGAGTTTTGCTTTGAAGTGAGGTGTCGCGTCGAGATCGAATGGCGCGCCGCACAGGCAATCGCAGGTGATAACAGCGAGGATTAAACCTCCGCCGGGACGCGCATCGATCGCCGCCGCGAGTCGGTTGGCTTCGGCACGATCACCGCAGGCCGCGGCCGCCACCACGTCCGCCATGTCCCAAAAATCGTAGATCGATTTGGAGCGATCGACCGACCGAAGGCGCTCGCGGATACTCGCCGGACTCTCACCCGTGGCCAGGCCAAGAAAGAGCGCGGCCTTGTAATAATTTTCGTTGTTAGGGGGTAGTTTCGCCAGTTCCGTTTTCGCGTCATCGACTCGTCCGGCCATGACCAGGGCCTGGACTCGATAACTACTCGGAGTAGGGGTTCCACCGGCTGCCTTCTGACTGGCGGCCAGGATGTCCAGCGCTCGCTGCGGCTTTCCGGCCATGAGGGCGGCTCGCACCCGGCTGTTGTAGTTGAGCGAATTTAACGGGTCGCAAACACTCACACGTGCACCGAGGTCTTCGATGAGATCGGAATAACCAAAAACGCTCGCGAAAACAGGCAACCAATCCGGCGCACTACAGCCCGGTGCGCGCAGGGCCGCCTCGATCTGGGCCGACAGCCCCCGCCAATCGTCACTAACGAGTTGTCGATCGGCCAGCGTGAGCAGCCGCTGCTGTTCGTCATGACTATTTGCGGCCGCCAACTCGTAATAGTGCAAGACTTGAGCTTGGGCGTCGAGACGTTCGGCCTCGGATCGATGGTAGGCCAACAGGATGTGATCGTAGAGATCAGCCGCCTGAAAATAGGCCTGCGAAAAACCGGGCTCTAAAGCGATCGCTTTGTCGAACTCCTTGTTCGCAAGGCGCAGCCCTTCAATGGTGCCATGGCTGATCGCGGTATTGTGCGCATCGGCGTAGAGTTTTAAACCTTTCTGATAGGCGATGAAAGCCTCGACGTTCTTGACCCCGGCCGCTCGCATGCTTGCGCGCTGCTTATCGTCGAGCACGACATCGAGCACGACGGCCACGTGCTCGGCGATATCAAGTTGAACGGCCAGCGTGTCGGTCAGGGTGCGATCGTAAGTTTCCGACCAAAGGTGAATGCCGTCGGACGCACGAATCAACTGCGCCGTGATTCGGGCTCTTTGGCCTTCGCGGCGCACACTGCCTTCGAGCACGTTGGCCACGCCGAGTCGTTCTCCGATGGTGCGCAGGTCCACCTCCTTGCCCTTGAACTGGAAGGAGGAGGTGCGGCCGACCACGAGCATGCCATCCACGCGCGCCAGCGAATTGAGAATTTCTTCGGAGAGTCCGTCGGCAAAGAATTCGTTTTCCTTCTCTGCGCTCATGTTCACGAAAGGCAGGACGGCGATCGACTTCGTGGACATGTCCGGAACGTTGCTGTGGCGCTCGCTCTTTTTTCGCGGCAGCGCCGGATTCGGTATGCGCGGTATAGCGGCCGGCAAAAAATACCGCCGCCGAAATGGTGGCGGCGACCAGGACGACATAAATCCAGGCGTGTTTCTTTGGACTCGCCGTTCCCGGCATGGCATCGGCCACGTCGGTTCGCTTGATTCCTTCGGGCGTCACTTCAAAGGCCCACGCGATAACAAGCGCGATCGGAAATCCAATCGCGACCAGAACGATGAGCGTTTGCACGACCCATTCCGGCGCATGAAATGTCGGCAACACGGTTGAACTCACCTGGACAACCAGCCAGCCGACGACCGCGTAAGCGACCGCCACCTTGTAAACGTTGCGCCGTTTCAACTCGGCGAAGAAATTGCGCTCGCTCATCTCAAGCGCGCCGAGTATCTGCGGCGGGGATTCGCCTTACAATCTTTTCCCGGGCGCTGCCTGGTGCGGTGCTACTAGCGACCCGCCAGCCGATTTTCCACTGGTGAGTCAGCTTTTGAGGGCGACTTCGAACGGCACGCCGGTTTTGGCGCGCACGTCCTCAAGTTCGGCGCCAGGCTGCAGCTCAATCAAGACCAAGCCTCCGCCCGGTTTTACTTGAAAGACTGCGAGGTCGGTAATGATCAGATTAACCACCCCAAGACCGGTGATCGGCAGTGTGCATTTTTTGATGATCTTCGGGGTGCCGTCCTTCGAAGTGTGCTCCATCACGGCCACGACCCGCTTCACTCCCGCCACAAGGTCCATCGCGCCGCCTGGTCCCTTGATCATTTTTCCGGGGATCATCCAATTCGCGATGTCGCCGCTATCTGTCACTTCGAATGCGCCAAGGATGGCGAGATCGATGTGACCGCCGCGAATTTGCCCGAACGAATCGGCGCTCGAGAAAAACGCCGAGCCCGGCATCGTGGTGATGGTTTGTTTGCCGGCGTTAATGAGATCGGGGTCTTCCTCGCCCGGCTTTGGAAACGGGCCGATTCCTAACAAGCCATTCTCAGATTGCAGCGTGACCTTCATCCCTTCGGGGATGTAATTGGCCACCAACGTGGGAATGCCGATGCCGAGATTGACGTAAAAGCCGTCGCGCAATTCCTTGGCCGCGCGTTTCGCCAGCAGATCGCGCGTTGGGTTAGCCTTCTGCTCGCTCCCGCTGCCTTGGACGGTGCGGAACTCGATGCGCTTCTCGTATTTTGCGCCCTGGATGATGCGATCGACGAAAATTCCCGGGGTGTGAATCTGATCGGGATCGAGGTCTCCGACCTCGACAAGATGTTCGACTTCGGCCACGCAAACCTTGCCGCAGGTCGCGATCATCGGATTAAAATTTCGCGACGTTTTGCGGTAAACCAGGTTGCCCGACTTGTCGCCCTTCCATGCTTTAACGAGCGACACTTCCGCTTTGATTCCGGGCTCGAGCACATATTCGGTGTCGCCGAATTTCTTCGTCTCTTTCCCTTCAGCCAGCTTTGTTCCGAAACCGGTGCGCGTGTAAAAGCCTGGAATGCCGGCGCCACCGGCGCGTAATCTTTCTGCCAGCGTCCCCTGGGGAATCAACTCGAGTTCGAGCTCGCCGGCGAGCACCTGCCGCTCGAACTCCTTGTTCTCGCCTACGTAGGAGGCCATCACTTTTTTGACCTGCCGCGTCGTCAGCAGCACGCCCATGCCGAACCCGTCCACGCCGGCGTTGTTACCGACGATCGTGAGTCCTTTGACACCGCTGTCGTGCAACGCCGCGATCAGGTTCTCCGGAATGCCGCACAGGCCGAAGCCTCCTGCGGCGATGGTCATATTATCGTGAAGCAGGCCGTCGAGCGCGGCTCGGGCGTCGGGATACACTTTGCTCATGCAAGGGGGAGTTTACCCAGTGAAGCGGCGAACGAAAGTGCGTGAGTAAAGGTCGAGCGCCTGCGATGTCGAACGAGCAGCTTCGCAGAAGCTCCGCCCGCCAACTGTGGGGAGGGCAGCTACCTAAACGAGAGGCGTCCTTGCTCGTCTGCCATTCATCGGCAGATTGGAGGCTCCAAATTTTTCCAATGATTAAATCGCTCGCTCATCAACTCGCCGACTACGCCTGTAGCCTGAATTTCGAAGACCTCTCCAAGGACACGGTCCACGAGGTGAAACGGCGGGTGATCGATTCGTTTGGCTGTGCCCTTGGCGCCTGGAACGAGGAACCATGCGTAATCGCGCGGAAGGTCGCCTCGGAATTCTCCGCCAAAAACGGCGCTACGATTATAGGAACCAATCACAAGGCCCCTCCAGACTGGGGCGCATTCGCCACTGGTTGTTGCATTCGTTATTTCGATTACAACGATACCTATTTGTCGAAGGAACCGGCGCACCCGAGCGATAACCTGGCCGCGGTCTTCGCTGTCGCGGAGAGTGTGGGCGCAACCGGGCGTGAAGCGATTACCGCGGCTGCCATTGCCTACGAAGTGCAATGCCGCCTTTGCGACGCCGCCAGTATTCGTGCGCGCGGCTGGGATCACCCGACTTACGGCGCCTTTTCCACCGCGTTGGCGGCGGCAAAGCTGATGAAGCTCGATTCCGAGCACACGCGACATGCGGTCAATATTGCCGGTGTTCATTGCGCGGCCTTTCGCCAGGCGCGCGTCGGCGAACTGTCGCACTGGAAAGGCGTGGCTTTCGCAAATGCAGCACGGCTTGGCGTCTACGCCGCCCTGCTCGCGCGCGCTGGAATGACCGGGCCCGCCCCCATCTTTGAAGGAGCCATGGGTTTCGAAAAGGAACTCGGCGTTTCGTTAGGGAATGTGGCCGAAGTGTTCGATAAGAAAAGGGAAGCCATGGCCGGGAAAGGTCCCGCGTCGATGATTCTCAAGACGAGCATCAAATACTGGCCGGCGGAATATCACAGCCAAAGCGCCATTGAAGCCGCGCTCTTTTTGCGCAGGGAAATTGGCGACATCTCACAGATTGAATCGGTCCGGATCGAATCGCACGACGCTTCCGTGGACATCATCGGGAGCGAGCCGGAAAAATGGAAGCCGGAGACGCGCGAAACGGCTGATCACAGTCTGCCATATATCACGGCGATTGCTTTGATCGACGGCGAAGTGACCGAGCGCCAATTTCAGCCAGGACGGTTCATGGATCCGAAGATCTGGAAATTCCTCGAGAACGTGAAGGTCGAACGCAACGCTGAGTTGAGCGCGATTTACGCGGAAGCGGTGGCTAACATCGTGCACGTGAAACTCAAGGACGGACGCACCTTATCCAAGCGAGTCGATTATCCGCTGGGCAATGCAAAGAATCCGGTTTCGGACGCGCAGCTCGAAGGAAAATTTAACGCCCTCGTGGTTCCGGCCCTGGGCGAAGCAGGCGCGAAGAAGATCGTCGATCTTGGTTGGAAACTGGATCAGGCGAAGAATGTCGACGAGCTGATGGCCGCCGCGGTGATGTCCAAATGATCGCAGTTCGCTTGCTTCGAAAACGACTTTCCCCGATCTCTGTGTGCTCCGCGGTGAAAATCTGGTAAATCATCACATGAGCAAAGGCGCGCAGCTACGGCAACTGATCGCGAAGGGCTGCGTCGCCATGCCGGGCGTCCCGAATGCAGGCATGGCGCGGCAAGTTGAGCGCGCCGGATTCGACGCCGTTTATGTCAGTGGCGCGGGCATGGCAAACGCCACCGCCGGCGTTCCCGATATTGGTCTGCTGACCCTGGTCGAAGTCGCTCGTCTTGCCGGTTATGTCGCAAACGCGGTCAAGATTCCGGCAATCGTCGACGCTGACACTGGATTTGGGGGAGGCGAAAATGTCGGACGTACCATTCGAGAGTTCGAAGCTGCCGGGCTCGCGGGGTGTCATATCGAGGACCAGGAATTTCCGAAGCGCTGCGGTCATCTCGCCGGCAAGTCGATTGTGCCGCTTGAAGAGATGGTGACAAAGATTCAAACGGCCGTCGCGGCGCGACGCGACAAGGATTTTCTCCTGATCGCGCGAACCGATGCGCGCGCCATCGAAGACTTTGGAGGAGCGGTCAAACGCGCACACGCCTACCTGCAGGCCGGCGCTGACGCGATTTTTCCTGAAGCGCTTCAGGGCGCGGATGAGTTCCGCGATTTCGCCAGGGAAGTGAAGGTGCCGTTGCTCGCGAATATGACGGAATTCGGCAAAAGCCCTCTGCTCTCGGTCCGAGAATTATCCGATCTCGGGTATCGAATGGTTATTTTTCCGATGAGCGCGTTTCGCGTTGCCATGAAGGCCAGCCAGGAATTTTTCCGCGACCTCGAGACACGCGGTGGCCAAAGCGAATGGCTCGACCGAATGCAGACACGCAAAGAGCTGTATGAACTGCTCGATTACGATCCCGCGGCCGACACCTGGCCGGGATTGCGCGGTTGAAGGTTTCTCAATCTGCCTTAATAGAAATAAACCGATGAGCACCGAAACAAAACCAGCTTACAGCCCGGGCCTGGCGGGGGTGATCGCTGGCGAGACGAAGATTTGCTGGGTCGATCCGAACGCGGGTTTGATGTATCGCGGCTACGACATTCACGAGATGGCGGAAAAGGCGAGCTTCGAGGAAGTGGCCTACCTGTTGTTGAACGGGGAATTGCCGAATATGAGGCAGCTTGGAGAGTTCACCCGGGCCATCGCGGCCGAGCGGGCCTTGCCCAAGCAGGTGCTGGAGGCTCTCCGGCTGATGCCAAAAAATACGCATCCGATGGACATGCTCCGCACGGGTGTCTCCATGCTGGCGCCATTCGATGCCGAACTGAACGATCACTCGCACGACGCCAATGTGCGGAAGGCGATTCGGCTGATTGCCAAGGTTTCGACGCTGATCACGGATGGTTTTCGCATTCAACAGGGTGAAGAGCTGGTGCCGGAGAATCGCGATCTCACTCTGGCCGGTAATTTCTTTTACAAACTCAACGGCGAAGTGCCGCAGAACTGGCAGATCCGGATGATGGACACGATTTTCATCCTTTACGCGGATCACGAATACAACGCGTCCACTTTTGCCGCGCGGGTCACGGCTTCGACCCTTGCCGACATGTATGCCGCGGTCACGAGCGCGTGCGCGACATTGAAGGGGCCCTTGCACGGCGGTGCGAATGAAGAGTCGATGCGGATGCTTGACGACATCAGGACGGCGGATCGCGCTGAAAAATGGATGATGGACGCGCTCGCGCAGAAAAAGAAGATCATGGGCTTTGGTCATCGCGTTTATAAAAGCGGCGATTCACGCGTCCCGATCATGCGAGAAATCGGGCGCGACCTCGGCAAACGCGTCGGCAAAGAGCAGTGGATTCCGATTTGCGAGAACCTGGAGAAGACGATGGAGCGTGAGAAGCAACTCTGCGCCAATGTTGATCTCTATGCTGCGCCTGTTTTCACCATGTTCGGCTTCGATCCCGCGCTCAATACGCCCATCTTCGCGGCTTCACGAATCGCCGGTTGGTGCGCCCACGTGATCGAGCAGCACGATAACAACCGCTTGATCCGGCCACGCTCGCTTTATACGGGGCCGGAGTTGCGGAAATATCCGGGCACTCCGACAAACCATCAATAACATGGCTCTGTGCCAGCACTCACCCTTCCGCCACTCTAAGGATCGGCGGGACAAATGCTGAACGTTGGATAGCGCCGCTTTGTCGAATGGCTGAGAAGTCATTGCAGGAAACGTACGCGCCTAACAACGCCTGTTTCGGGTGCGGGCCGGCGAATCCCGAGGGGCTCCATATCAGGAGCATGGCGCAGGGCGATGAAGTCGTGGCCGACTGGACGCCCCAGAAAAAATACGAAGCCTTCCCGGGCGTCTTGAATGGCGGCATCATCGGCGCTCTGCTCGATTGTCACTGTAATTGGACGGCCGCCCATCATTTGATGCAACGGATGAAGACGGATGCCGTTCCGTGCACGGTGACGGCGGAATATCAGATAAAGCTTCTGCGACCGACACCAACGACTGGCGACGTTCATCTTTCCGCGCGCGTGGTCGAGTCGAGCGGCGATCGTGCGACCGTCGAAGGAACGCTCAGCGGCGGCGGGAAAGTTTGCGCAACGTGCCGCGGAGTTTTCGTCGCCGTGAAAGAAGGCCATCCGGCATTTCACCGCTGGTAGGAAAGAAGACGAACGAGACAAGCTCGTCCCTCCAAGCGTGATTCCTGGCGACGGTGGGAACTGGAGGGACGAGCGCGTCTCGTCCGCTTAATTGCAAGAATTCGGTGCCCGAATTTCGCGGATGCGGTCTGGCCAATGATGCCGCTAGGTTGCAATATGAAACTGATGGAACTGCTGCCGCCGGCGGACAAGATGTATCGCGCATTGGTCGATCGCGACTCAAGCTTTGAAGGAATTTTTGTCGCCGCTGTCCGCACCACTGGCATTTTCTGCCGGCCGACCTGTCCGGCAAAAAAACCGGCACGCGAAAATGTCGATTTCTTCGCTACACCAAGTGAAGCTCTCCATGGCGGTTATCGGCCCTGTTTGCGGTGCAACCCGATGGATCCTGAGCAACCGGTGCCAAAATTGATCGAGCGGCTTCGCGCCGAAGTGGAACGCGCGCCGGATGGAAAAATCACGGACAAGGAACTCGAAGCCATGTCGATTGATCCATCCACGGCGCGCCGCCAGTTCAAGCGCCACTACGGGATGACTTTTCAGGCGTATCATCGCGCGCGAAGAATGGGATTAGCCTTGCGCGGTGTGCAGCGAGGGAATCGGGTCGCGGAAGTGCGCAACGGAAGCGGCTTCGGCTCTGAAAGTGGTTTCCGCGATGCTTTCGAGCGCATTTTTGGACAGACCCCGACGGCGGCAAAAGCGCAGGGGGCGCTGATGGCGCAGCGAATCGAGACTCCGCTTGGTGCCATGCTCGCGATTGCCGATGACGAAGGGCTGCGCCTTCTTGAATTTGTCGATCGCCGCGCGCTTGAACGCGAGTTGTCGATCCTGAGATCGCGCCTGAAGACGAATGTCGTTCCGGGTGAGAACCGTCATTTAGATTCGATCCGCGCTCAATTGGCAGAATATTTCTCGGGAAAGCGAATGACATTCGACCTACCTCTCGCGCCGGTCGGTTCCCCATTTCAACTGCGCGACTGGCAAGTGCTCTGTTCGATCCCGGCGGGGGAAACCCGTTCCTATTCCTGGATGGCGGAACAGTTGGGTGACAAGGAAATGCGGCGCGCCGTCGGACGGGCGAACGGCGACAACATGCTTTCCATTATCATTCCCTGTCACCGCGTGATCCGTGCCGACGGAACCTTGTGTGGTTACGGGGGTGGCCTGTGGAGGAAAAAATGGCTGCTCGATCACGAGCGGCGCTTTTCGAAGGCCAATGGAAAACGAAAATCGTGAAACTTAATTCTGGAATCGGTGGAGAGGCGAGGCCTGCGGCTTTCGAGTTAGGATTCTCGCTTCATGAATTGCGGCGCCAAGCGCGCCCGGGGTGACTCGAACACCCGACCGACGGATTAGAAATCCGTTGCTCTATCCGGCTGAGCTACGGGCGCAGATGCCCGTGACTATTAGCGTGTTTCGGCGCGAAAGAAAGCCAGCGTTAAGGGCTTTGGTTCGGGCTGCGAACGCGCGGAAGCGGAGCGGCGCAGGACTAACGAGGGCCACCAGTGGAGTTGGCCCGCGGGGGCGCGTTCGAGTTTTCGGAGGGTCAGGGGACGGCGAGGCATACTTTCCTTTTCAACGTTCGGCAATTGTGCCGGCTCGAGGCGCGGGCATGGGACTATTCGACCCGGTGTTTCAACTCCCAGACGCGGAGAGCGGCGAGGAGAAGGGCTTTGGTTCTTGTTAGGCTACCGGCGGCGGCGAGGTGGGGGACATCGTTTGCGCCGTTGGCAGCGGTTTTGGCGCGAGCGCGGGGGCGGCGCGACTTGGACTTGCGTCGTGCGGCCGACTCGCTCACTGGGAGGGTTCCACTACTATTCATACTTCCCATAATTAGCATAGTTCTTGCCACGAACAACTTTGCCTACATTGGACGCCGCACCGTCCCGGTTTCTTCACCTATTTTTACGGCGAATGCGGAGACCGAGCGCAAACCGTCCCGCCACTCATCTCCCCGTTGTCTCACGTTCAATCCGCCCCATCTTCCCCCGGCTCGCGCTGGCCTTTAGAAGCCAGGCGCCGGACAAATGCTGAACCTTGAAAAGCTACTTGTGCCGCTTCGCGTTCTCCGCCAGCTTCCCAACCATATGGCCGACCGGAAACTGGGCTGTCTCAGCATCTTTTTGTTTCTCGCGCTTTGCGCCAGTCTCTTTTTCAACTTCGTTCTCATGATTGCGGTTTTCCGCCGTGCGGCCGGCGGCGATGGGTTCGCCGATCGCGAGCAATTGCCCAGATTCCGTGAGGTCACGGTGGAGCGCGGTCACGGCAGCGGGAAAGTCGCTTTGATCGTAATGCGCGGCCTGATCAGCTCGAGTCTTCCCGGGAACGTCGGCGAGACTATGGTTGACGACATGCGCGCGGCCCTGCAGCAGGCCCGTGAGGATGACCGGGTCAAAGCAGTGATTTTGGAAATCGATTCGCCTGGTGGAGAAGTCACTGCTTCGGATGAGATTTATAATGCGGTCGTCAAAACGCGGGCGCGCAAGCCGGTCGTAATTTACATGGACACGCTGGCGGCGTCCGGCGGTTACTACGTTTCATGCGGTGGCCGTTACCTCATGGCTAACGAAACCACTATCACCGGAAGCATTGGCGTGATCATCCAGACACTGAATTACGAGAAGCTCTTTGATAAGATCGGGCTCGCTTCAGTTGTTTTTAAGAGCGGCAAATTCAAGGACATCCTGAACGGCGCGCGTCCCATGACCCCGGAGGAGAAGGATTACATTCAAAATTTTGTCATGAAAACGTATGACAAGTTCCTCGGCGTTGTGGCGAAGGAGCGGAGCATTCCCGCGGAAACGTTGCGCAACGGGATCGCTGACGGGCGCATCATGTCGGGGAAGGACGCGGTCGATAACAAGCTCATCGACGCCACAGGCCAGATTGAGGATGCCTACAGCAAGGCGCGCGAGCTCGGCAAGGTCCCGGGTGGCGCCATTGTCCGATACGGACCGCCTTTCAGCCTGGGTCGCTTCTTCCGCGCTTTCGGCAAGGCGAACGATGGTAAGATTCAATTGGAACTGCCGAAGCAACTGATCCCGCAGTTGGAGGGAGGGCACGCCTATTTCCTCCCGAGCTTTTATGCTCCCTGACGGGTGGGTGTCCTGCCCCCGACGTCAGTGAACATCTTCTTTAATCTCCTTTTCTGGGTTTTCTTCCTTGTCGGTTTCTACGTCTACGTCGCGCTCGTTAGGCAATTGAGCAGCCGCCTCCCGGTGGAAGGGGATGCGGGAGAAACGCGCACGTTCGGGCTCCCGGAAGCCTTGATCGCGCTTTTTCTGATTACCTTCCTGCTCTGGAATGCCGTCAATTCCTTCTCGGCCCAGTCAAACACGCTCAACTCCACCGATGTTGCGGCCAATATTATCGTAACCGTCGTTGCCCTGGTTCTTCTGGCGGGATTTTTGGAGTTTCGCCGAATCAATGTGGAGAAACTGGCCGGTTTTTCCCGGCATGGAATTGTCCGGAGCGTATTCACCGGTGCCCTTCTGCTGCTGGCGGCTTACCCGCTGATTTCGGCGGCTGACGCGGCCATGCGCCTTTTCTCGGATGAAGGCTCGAGCAAACAGAACATCGTCGAGCTTTTCAACGGCTCCCGCACCATGACCCAGCGCGCCATGATCATTGTGCTCGCGGTCGCGATCGCTCCGATTGCAGAAGAATTCGTCTTTCGTTTTTTCCTCTATGGCGTCATGCGACGTTACATCGGCCGCTTTGGCGGATTGGTCTTCACCTCTCTGCTGTTTGCGGCCGTGCACGCGCATTTACCGTCGTTCGTTCCTCTTTTCGTTTTAGCGGCCTGCTTCACCATTGCCTATGAGTGGAGTGGATCGATTCTGGTATCGATGACGATGCACTCGCTCTTCAACTCGCTGAGCCTGATCTTTCTCGCCTTTCCACAGCTCTCCGACCGATGAAACTTTCCGGACTGGGCGAGGACCGGCTTCTGGCCGAGCTCTTGTCGACGCTCGGTCACGCGAAGGACGTTCTCCTGCCGGCCGGAGATGATTGTGCGATTGTTCGCGCGCCGCGCGGCAAGCTGCTTGTCCTGAAATGTGATTGCGTCGTCGAAACGGTGCATTTTCACAAGGGCGCCAACCCCCGTTCCGTTGGATGGAAGGCAATGATGCGTCCTTTGAGCGATTTTGCAGCCGTCTCGGCCTTACCGCGATTCGCACTCGTGACATTAATGGCGCGAACATCGACCGATCGGAGTTGGGTTCGAAAAGCCTACGCAGGCCTGACGGATGCGGCGACCCGTTTCAACGTGGAGATCGTTGGAGGAGAAACGAGCAGAACACCGGGACCGCTATCGCTTTCTGTTTCGGTCTTTGGGCATGTGGAACCAGGCCGATGGGTCTCACGCGGCGGCGGAAAAGCAGGCGACGATCTCTTTGTCACCGGACGTCTCGGCGGATCGTTCAGCGGCCGGCATCTCACATTTGTTCCACGCATTGAGGAGTCCCGATGGTTAACTCAGAATTTCCGGATTCACGCCATGATGGACCTGAGCGACGGTCTTGGTGCCGACCTGCCTCGACTCGCCAGAGCCAGCCGTTTGGGATTCCAAATTGATGAGGCCAGTTTGCCTTTGGGTTCTGGATGCAGCGTGCAGAACGCCATTTCTGACGGCGAAGATTACGAGCTTTTTTTCGCCGTCTCTCCGCGCGACAGTGTCCGGCTGGAGCGAGCCTGGAAGAAGAGATTTCCAAAGATATTGCTAACTCACATCGGCCGGCTGATTTCGCAATCCGCAGTCCGCAATCCGCAATTTCAGGGTGGCTACATTCACTTCAAATAGTCCCGAAGAGACGGAAGCGATCGCGCGTGAGTTTGCGGCGCGTCTCACGAGTGAAGACGTCGTGGCGCTCGAGGGCGAACTAGGCGCGGGTAAAACCTGTTTCACTCGTGGATTGGTGGCCGGTCTGGGCAGCCCCGCGGCGGCGACGAGCCCGACATTTACTCTCCTGCACGAGTATCCCGGCGGTCGCCTGCCTGTTTATCATTTCGATTTTTTTCGTCTGGCGACCGAATCAGAGGCGGCAGGGCTTGCGCTGGATGATTATTTCTTTTCGGGCGGCGTCTGCATTGTCGAATGGCCGAATCGGTTTCCGGGACTGATTCCGCAGACGGCGAAATGGGTGAGAATCAAAAACGTGGACGCGAATACGAGGTCGATTCAGCTGCCATGAAGATCCTGGCTCTCGAACTTTCCAGTACTCGCGGGAGCATTGCCATGGGCGCGGGCCAATACGTCGAGGAAAATTGGCCTAACGATCGCCGAAACTCCGGAATGTTTTTCGAGAAGCTTTCGTTGATGCGCAAAGCCCACGGGTCAGCGGACGTGGTCATAGTTGGCCTCGGCCCGGGCTCCTATGCCGGGATCCGGATCGCCGTGGCTACGGCGATCGGACTGGCGGCGGCATGGGGTGCGCGTTTGTTGGGTGCGCCTTCGATTTGCGCGATCGAGGGAGATTGCGCGGATTTTCTCGCGATCGGCGACGCTCGACGGAACAGCTTTTTCATCGCGGAGGTGAATGGCAGGAGCCTCGTGAGCGAGCCGCAGCTCCTGCCCGGGGAGGCGTTGGGCGCACGGATCGCAACGAACCGGGGGCTACCGGTTTTCTCCGCCGAGATCCTTCCTCAATTCAAAGGCGTGGAGCAGCGGTTTCCATCGGCCGGCGAATTAGCGAAACTCGTGGCCACAGACAACCTCAGCGTGACGTCCGCTCCATTGCAGCCGCTTTATTTAAGGGAACCCTCGGTTACTTTCCCGAAGAGCGCTCCAGTTGGACGCAAATGAGGATGCAAACTTCAAGATGCTGGGCTGAGATCAGTCGAGCGGCCCTGGTTCATAATGCTCGGGTCGCGCTCGATCGCATTGGCTCCGCGGAACTGCTCGCCGTGGTCAAGGCGAATGCTTACGGCCACGGAATGCTGGGCGTCGCAGAGACACTGCGCGATGAAGCGAAATTTTTTGGCGTGGCTAATCTTGAGGAAGCCGTCGCACTCCGCGAAAAGTTTGATCACCCGTTGATGATCCTTGGGCCGGCGCTGCCCGATGAGCGGAGATTGATCATCGAACGCGGCTTTATCCCTTCCATATCCACCTTTGAGGAAGCGGCCGAGTTCGACCGGCTCGCGAAAGGCCGCCGAGCGCCGATCTGTTTTGTCGTCGATACCGGGATGGGCCGGATGGGAACACCAGCCGCGGAGGTCATCGATGTCGCCGAGAAAATCGCCGCCTTGCCAAACCTGGTTATTCAAAGCATCGCCAGTCATCTCCCCGTTTCTGATGAGGACAAACAGTTCACACGCGAAGAGTTGTCATTGTTTTCTGAAATCATAACGAACCTGCGGAAGACAATTCCCGGTGACTGGAAGGCTCACATCCTGTTGAGCGCCGGCATCATGGCTTATCCGGAAAAAAGCTTTGAGCTGGTCCGCGCTGGACTGATGCTTTACGGGATTTCGCCGCTGCCCGAAATGCAATCCCTCCTGCGTCCGGTCATGACCTGGAAGACACGCATTGGTGTCGTTAGGGACTTACCGAAAGGAAGCTCGATCAGTTACGGAAGAACTTTTATCGCACCTCGTTCAATCAAGGTGGCGACCCTGACGGCGGGATACGCGGACGGATATCCGCGGCACCTTTCGAATCGTGGAACAAATGTGCTCATTGATGGTCGCAGGTGTGCGCTGCTTGGCCGAATTACAATGGATTTAATGGTGGTGGACGTTTCCGGCTTGCCGGAGGCGAAGGCAGGCGATGAAGTGGTCTTGATGGGTTCGCAAGGCGGGGAGGAGATCCCTTGCGCCGAGTTGGCGCACAACGCCGAAACGATCCCCTGGGAAATCACGGCGCGGGTTGGGCAGCGTGTTCCACGCCTGCTTGTCGACTAGTGGGAATATGTTTCAAATCATCTTCAACGAACTGAGCGCGGCAGAGATTTCGGCACTGCCGAAGTCGCTTCAGCTCGAATTGCTTTACGAGTTTCAGGTCATCCCGGAAGATCTCGATCGATTGGATCCAAAAAGATTTGGGGTCATCGAGCGCGAAGGAAAAAAACTCTATCGATACCGCGCAAAGGATTACCGAATTTATTTCGATAAGCGGCCCGAAGGGATCACGATTCATCGTGTGCTGCACAAGAACACGCTTAAGGACTTTCTTTTTCGCAGTAAACTCTCCATGGGCGAAGACGCACAACTTGGCCAGACACGCGAATTCTGGAAATTGATCGAGCAAGGGGAAAAGACCGGCAAGGCGTAGCAAATGCGGGCGGTCGGAGACTGTCGTTACAGTACAAGAGAAAGGGCGGCCATCGGCCGCCCTTTAAATTTTCTTGTCTCCCTTGCGGGTTACTTCATCAAGAGCACGGAACGGCTGCGCTTGATCTCGCGCGTGATTTTGCGATGCAAGTGCGCCGGCATTCCCGTGACGCGGCGCGGCAGGATCTTGCCGCTTTCGGTAACGAACTTCTTCAAAAGATCGGGGTTCTTGTAATCGATCGCTTCGAGCGAGATATCGATGCGCCGCCGCGGCATGGTGCGGTTGGCACGACGGAAGGCTGAGCGACGTTTGGCGGTTTTCGGTTGCATGACGGTTACTTGGTTTCGCGATGGAGCGTGTGCTTTCGCAGAAACGGATTGTATTTTTTCTTTTCCAAGCGGTTAGGCGTCCTGGGGCTCTTCTTATTGCGCGAGCTCATGTAACGCGACACCGGTTTTCCGAGCGCTTTCGCCTCGGTGCATTCTAAAGTAATAATTTCCTGGGCCATGAATTAATCCTCGGATTTTTGGGCGGGCGCCTCTTCCTCTTCGCCTTCGCCGCCTTCATCTTCGGTCAGGCCGAAGAGTGAAGTGACAGATTGGCGAACACGTGAAGCCTTGTTTTGCTTCTCGAGCTGCGACTGGCATTCAACCGTGAAACGGGCGAACGGAATCGCTTCCAGCCGTGCTTTTGGGATGCTTTTCCCGGACATTTCGCAGACGCCGTATGTGCCGAGTTCGATGCGCTTGAGCGCCTGATCAATTTCGTACAAGGCATCCTGTTCCTGTGAAAGAAGACTGAGAGCAAAGTCGCGATCGTATGCATCGGAACCAGCATCAGCCTGGTGCATGCCGAAAGCCGACGCCTCACTGCCTTCCGCTCGGGAACGCAACGTGTCCTGAGCCACGCCCGCCATGGAATCGACCATGGCATCGCGCAACTGCAGAAGCTTATCTCGTTGCTGCTTGGTGAAAGGATCCAGCCGCCGTGTATGATGATTCGGAGCCAGTATCTTCAAAGTGTTTTCGTTGCTGTTGACACCCTTTTTGGCTGTGGCCGCCTGCGGGCGCTTGGCAGCGGCTGGCTTCGCCGTTGCCGTACGGGGCGCGGTCGAGCCTCGCGCCTTCGCTTTCGCGGCAGGTTTCTTGGCAGGAGCAGCCTTCTTTTTTATTGATTTCGCCATAAGTGAAAGGGCGCCGGCAGTTCCCGGCGCCAAGCGGAGGCATAATTAAGGATATTTCCCCAAAGTCGCAAGCGGAGATTTCCCCCCGTTTGCAGGGAGAAATAAGCCCGGTTTTGGGCTCAATTTTCAGGAACTGGCGCTGGAATAATGGCGCAGGGCGAAGCGCCAAAAAAAGCGCGAAAGTACCGAAATCACGGTCGACGCTACGACCAATTGAAACATCAGCCAGCCCGGTTGTCCGAGCGATTTGATGAGAAGGCGCGCGGGAATATTGGCCACAATTACAACGGGAATGATCCAGCCGAAAACGAATCGAAAGAGCGACGGAAAAATCACATCCGGATACCGGGCGATATTGAGAAAATTGAAATAGCCGTAAACCAGTCCCTGGGCGCGAACGATCCAAAAGCTCACAGCCGCAAGGCTGAGCATGATTGAGTAATGCACGGCGATTCCGAAGCCAAGAGCGATAAGATAAAGAAGAATGGCCGGGATCGACGGGACGACGCCAAGCTTCGACAGGGAGACACAGACGACCACTGCGCCGACGATCGCATTGATAATGCTGTCGAGGCCGAACTGTTTGGTCGAGACGGCAAACTGACTGTCTATGGGCAGGACCAGCAACGAGTCGAGTTTACCAGTCCGGACGAGCTCCGGAATGTTGGCGACGTTCACGAAAAAGAACGCCTGGAAAAGCTGGGCGATAATTTGGTGCGTGCCCACGAGCAGCACCACTTCCCATTTCGACCAGTCGCCGATGTGATTGACGTTGCCGAAGATGATGCTGAAAAAGACGATCTGGCCGCAGAACCAGAGAATCTCAACCACCATCCAGAGAAGGAAGTTGGCTTTGAAGCTCAACTCGCGAATGAGCGAGTTCCGCAGAATGATGGAGTAGATCTCGAAATAGCGGCGCACGGAAGAATCTTAGCCGGGGATCACGTGGATGTCGCGCATCCCGCGCTACCTAAAACTCGCTCGTAAAAAGCTGCGGAAATTTGCTGAATCTGCGGATAGATTCGGCGGCATGCCCGGAGAGACTCTCTACGAAAAGCTGGTCGAGAACGCCAAGAAGAACATCACCGAGATTTCGCCGACAGACGCGGCCAGCTCGATGAAGAGCGGCAAGGGCATTGTCGTGGACGTGCGTGAGCAGGAAGAATGGGATGAAGAACATATCCCGGATGCGATTCATCTGAGTCGCGGCGTTCTTGAGTGGAAACTCGAGGAAAAGATTCCCGATCCGAACAGAACCGTCATCCTGCATTGCGGCGGCGGTGGGCGTTCCGCCCTGGCAGCGGAGAGTTTGCAGAAAATGGGCTACAAAAATGTCCGCTCGATGGCCGGCGGATTTAAAGCCTGGAAGACATTGGGTTTGCCGACGACGAAGTAGAGTTTCGGAATTGAGATCCGAAATTTGCGGCATCATCCGCCGACCGCCTGGTAATGCCCCAAACCGCGCCGCCACATCAGGTGGGCCGCGGCCCAGGTCAGGAGCAGCCAGCCGGCTTGAATCGCCAGGCCCTGGAACATGGCCGCGCCCTGAAGCCGTTCGAGGAAAATCGCGACCGGGCAAAAGAGTTCGTAGTAGAACGGCAGCCATTTCATGACCTCCTGCACGCCGGCCGGCATGATGTCGATCGGGAACATCTGGCCGCCAAGAAAATACTCGAACGAGTAAACGATGAAAACGATGGTCGAGATTTCCAAAATCCAGAATGCCATCATGGCGAGGCTGTAGGTGATGAAAAACTGCATGAAGGAAGCCATCAGCATCGAGAGCGTCGCGTAGAGGTAGGTCTCCGGGTTGTGCGGCAGCACGATGTAACTTCGAAAATACAAAAAGATCAGCGCGATCGGTGGAAGCGTCACGACGGTGTAAACCAGGCGACCGCTCAGGAAGATGCTGAAACGGTAGCCGAGATAGCTCAGCGGTTTCGTTAGGAAAGAATTGATCTGGCCTTCACGGATGTCGGCCGCGATCTGCCATTCGTCTTCCGTCGGGGTGACAAGGTTACTCACCAGGAGGACGAGAAGATAATAGTAGACCATGGAGCCGTAGTCGTACCCATGAAGCCCGGCGCCCCGCTCGTGAAAGACTGCTCGCCAAAGAAAAACAGTTCCAGCCAGCGGAATGAGGCCGAAGACGGCCCGTAGGAAATAATTCCACCGGTAAACGAATGTATTCTGCAGGCCGATGTTAAAGACGCTGAGATATTTTGCGATGCTCACGTCTTTCTTCCTTCTTTGCGTGCGCGCGCTTTGATCAAGTCAACCGCGAGGCGAATGGCTGCGATCATGCTGTCCGGCCGCGCTTCGCCTTTGCCGGCGATATCGAAGGCGGTGCCGTGATCAGGACTGGTGCGAGGGAAGGGCAGGCCGAGCGTCACATTCACGCCATCGTGAAAACCTAGCAGCTTCAAGGGAATCAGACCCTGGTCGTGATACATGCAGAGCACGGCCGCAAATTCGCCTCTGCTGGCGCGAAGAAACACGGTATCCGGGGAAATTGGCCCACGAAACCGGTTGCCAGTTGTTTCGTTCAATTCCTTCACCGCGGGCTCGATGATCTCGATTTCTTCCCTGCCGATCCTCCCATCCTCGCCGGCATGAGGATTCAGACCGGCGACTGCGATGCAGTCGTCGTCATCCAAGCCGCGCAATTTCAAGAAATCGAGAAGAAGCCGGCCGACTCGAACGATCTCATCTCTTCGCAGGGACGCAGCGACGTCACGCAATGGAATGTGCATTGTCACCAGTGCAACCGTCAGCGTTCCTCCGGTGAGAAGCATTCCGAAATTCGTTACGCTGCAGCGATCGGCGAAGAATTCCGTTTGTCCGGGGAACTTCCAGCCGACTTGGGCGAGGGCGGCTTTGTTGACCGGGCCCGTGACGATGGCGTCAATTTCACCCCGCCGTGCCAGTGTGGCCGCCTCTTCCAAGGCAGCGGCGGCAGCACGGGCTGTTTCCGGGGACGGGTGTCCGGCGACCTCGGCGGCCGCGCTTCCGATAACGCGATAATCCGCGATCGTGGGGAGAGTTCCCGAGGACAAAGCTGCGCGAACAACTTCCGGCCCGATGCCGGCAGGATCACCGAGGGTGATCCCAACGCGCAAGCTGTTTGCAGTGCTCATGATCCGACATTGAATCTAATGCATGCGGACGAGACAAGCTCGTGCCTCCATCCAGCCGGCGATCAGCCTGCCGCCGCTAAATTAAAAGGTGCGGATGTAAGCCTTCGAGCGCAGGCTCGCGATCCATTTTTCCTGAAGGCTCTGCGCTTCCGTCTGCAAAAGTTTCTTCTCGATCTCGTCGCGAACTTCCGCCAGCGACCGCGTGCTTCCGCCGCGCTTTTCCTCGACCTTGAGAATGTAATAGTTGTTGTTGAACTCAACGATGCTGCTGACCTTTCCGACCGGAAGATTGAAAGCGATTTTTTCCAGCTGCGGTGCGAGCGTCTTGCGCTCGATCCAGCCCCAATCTCCTCCCAGGTCGCGCGAACTGTCTTCGGAATAAATCTGGGCCATCCGGTCGAATTCGGCGCCACCGGCAAGTTTCCCCAGAATTTCCTCCGCCATCGCCTTCTGACTGCTGGCGTTCCCGTCGCTTGCCTTCGCCGGGATCATGATCATGCGAAGCTTCACCTCTTGTTTGGCGGTGAATTCGTCGCGGTGATCCCGGTAATACTGCTCAATTTTGGACGGCGAAGCCACGTCCTGCTTCTTCACATTCTTGCTCCGCATGGCCTGCACGATGATGCGTTCGAGTTCGTTCTTCTTGAATTCTTCAAGCGTGTAATTCTGCGCTTCGAGCGTTTTGATGAATGTGTTCCGGTCGTTGCCGAAATTATCCCGAATGATCTCTTGAACCCGGCGGTTTACGTAATAATCCGGAATCTGAAAATTTTCCTTTTTGAACGATTGAATGATCAATTGCCGGTCGATCAAATCCTTCAGAGCTGACTCGCGCGCTTCCTTTACCTTCTTGACCAGTTCATCACCGGAGAATTGCGTATGCAGAACTTTCTCGCGCGGTAAAACCAGCGCGCGGACCTGCGAGTAGGTAATGATCTCGCTGTTCACGACGGCAGCCACGCCGTCAATGACCTGCGCGCTTTCAGCGTAAGCCGCATGGCAAAGCGGCGGCAACGGAAGGGTCACCGCGCATGCTATGAATATGGGGAAAACTCGGCGAACGATCATGGTTACAATGTCCTTATCAGACGCAGAACCTCGGCAAGCTGTTCGATTCTTTTGGCAACTAAACGAGGGAATTTGCCACCCACAAGTATAAAATCCCCGCGACGGGTCAGCATTAGTTTACCGTCGCGCACCTCGACCCGAGAAACGTTTGCCTTGGCTGCGGCGAGCTTGATTTCGGTCAGCATGAGGACGTTGTCAACCGCCGGTGGCAATGCCCCAAACCGATCCCGCCATTCCCGTTTCCGGCGGTGAAGCTGTTCCTGGGTCGTGACTTCTGCCAAATGCCGGTACGCCTGAATGCGCAGGAGCGTGTCATTGATGAAAACGGCTGGGATAAATGCCGGCACCAGCTCGTCTGCGTCGGGCCGTTGAATGAATTCGGCCTCGTTCGTGGCCACAAAATCGAGGCGGGTATCCACCTCCAGCCGAAGGCGCGTCTTTTCCCCCTTCAACTGTGCCACCGCCTGCCGGAGAAGCTGACAGTAAAGATCGAATCCGACTGCGGCGATGTGGCCACTCTGGGCAGTGCCGAGAATGCTGCCGGCTCCTCTGATCTCGAGGTCGCGCATGGCGATGCGAAATCCCGCACCGAGCGAGCTGTATTGCTGGATCGCGTTAATGCGCTTGCGCGCCGCGCCGACGGTCATCATTTCCCGCGGCAACAGCAGGTAGGCATAAGCCTTGTGTTCGGCGCGTCCGACTCGTCCTCGCAGCTGATAGAGGTCAGCCAGCCCGAATCGGTCGGCCCGGTCGATAATGATGGTATTGGCATTGGGAATATCGAGCCCGCTCTCGATGATTGTCGTGCAAACAAGGACATCGATTTTTCCGCTAACGAACCGCTGCATGACTTCCTCGAGTTCATCGGAGTCCATCTGGCCGTGGCCAATGTCCACGCGCGCGCTCGGGCAAAGCTCCGCGATCTTGTCGCGCACGCGCTGGATGCTTTGAACTCGATTGTGCAGAAAGAAAACCTGGCCCTGGCGCTCCAGTTCCCGATTGATCGCATCGCGGATGATTCGCTCGTCATAGCCGCAAATCACCGTTTCCACCGGCAGCCGATTCAGTGGAGGGGTCTCGATGGTGGACATGTCTTTCACGCCCACGAGTGAAAGATAAAGGGTTCGCGGAATCGGCGTGGCTGAGAGCGTCAGAACGTCTACCAGCTTGAATAATTCCTTGAACTTCTCTTTGTGAACCACGCCGAAGCGTTGTTCCTCGTCGATAACGACAAGGCCGAGGTCCTTAAAGACAACGTCTCCCGAGATCAGGCGATGCGTTCCAATGACGATGTCGAGACCGCCCTGCCGGAGTGCCTCGAGCACTTTTCGCTGCTCACTTTGCGAACGGAAACGGCTGAGCATCTCCAGGCGCACGGGATATTCCCGCATGCGCTGGCAGAAGGTGTCGTAATGCTGTTGCGCGAGAACAGTTGTCGGCGTGAGCACGGCGACCTGTTTGCCTTCCATGACTGCTTTGAAAGCCGCGCGGATGGCCACTTCCGTTTTTCCGAAGCCCACATCGCCACAGATCAGGCGGTCCATCGAACGGGCCTGCTCCATGTCCGCTTTAGTGTCGCGAATCGCTTTCAGCTGGTCCGGCGTTTCTCGAAACGGAAATGAATGTTCAAATTCCACCTGCCACTTCGTGTCGGGAGCGAAGGTGTAGCCGACCTGCGTTTCCCGCTCCGCCTGAAGTGCAAGCATGCGGCCGGCATAGTCGAATATTGATGCGGCCGCGGTCCGCTTGGCGCGTGCCCAGCGCGCGTCGGCCAGCGAACTGAGGGGCGGATTCTTCTTTCCAACGCCGACGTAACGCGAAACCAGGTAGGCCTGCTCAACGGGCACGTAAAGCTTCGCACCTTCGGCAAATTCCAGCGCCAGGACTTCTTTCTCGCTTGGTTGGGTCGGCTTTGTCTCTAGCCCTTTGTCGCCCGTCGGCGAAATACTGACGTCATCCGCGGCCGCCTTTTCCGTCGTCGGAATATTGATCAAACCGATGAAGCGGCCGACGCCATGCTCCACGTGTACGATGAAATCGCCCTCGTTAAGCTCGCTGAAATCGATTTGCACGCGGTTGCGCGAGAACCGGTCCCGGCGTTGGAGGCGTCGCGCGGCGTGGGTGGCAAACCGCCCAAAGAGCTCGGCCGCGGCGAGAACGACCAGGTTGGCATCAGGAAAAGAAAATCCGCGCGAGAGCGTGCCTTCGATCAGCGGAACGCCATCAAGTTCCCGGGCCTTACCAAAGATGTCCCGGAAGCGTTCGATTTCGCCTTCCGTTTGAAAGTAGATAACGATTCGCGCCTTTTGTTCGCGCCATTCCTGAACTCGCTCGAGAAACTGTGCCCGCTTGGCTTCCGCGAGCATGAAATCGCCGAGCGGTGAATTCGCCGATATCGCTTCCCTCGAAGGCGCCGGCGAAATCTTCCGGGCCTTCTTCGATCCAGCCTTCGCTGATGCCGATGTCCCAGCCCCCGGATGGTTCCAGTTCGGGCGCGATCCTGACGACCAAGTCGTTAGGGGAAATGAAATCGCGGACTTTTCCGGCCTGTCCGTCAGGCGCCCCAAGCAGGATGGCGACGCGCTGCAGATCCCGGACCGACGTCTGCGTATCGATGTCGAACTCGCGCAGCGACTCAATGTCATCACCGAAAAACTCGACTCGAACGGGCAGCTGATCCTGCCATGAAAAGAGATCGACAATGCCGCCGCGAACGGCGAATTGACCGCGCGTGTTGACCTGCGGAATACGCTGATAGCCTGCTCGGACAAGTTTTTCGAGCAGAGCTTCCATGGTCGTGGCTGCGCCACGATGAAGGGAGAGTGTCTGGGCATGTAAGGCCCCTTTTTTCGGCGCGGATTGCTCCAGGCTTGCGGCGGTGGTTACGACAACTCCGGACGTTGGTTTTCCGTCGAGTTTTGCCAGTAGCGCAAGACGTTCGGCGTTGATCTCCGGATCGGGGAGAACATTCTCGACCGCGGCGAATTCCGCTTCGGGCAGGAAATCGGCCCCGGGCAGCCAGTTCGTCAACGCGTCGTGAAACGATTCCTGGGTCCGGATGGTCGGGCAAAGGATCCAGAGGCGCCGTTTTGTGGCGCGTCCAATGATCGCGAGAAGAAACGGCTGGGCCGATTCGATGACGTGTGAAAACGCCACCGGCCGCGTCTTTTTGTCGATTGCTTGCAGCTTGTCGGCCAGAGAAGGCGCGGCCCCCGCAAGATCAACGATGTCGGCGCCTTCGTTATGCACCGCAGAGAGTCCGATGAAATCGCGCTGAGTTCAAAGAGGCGCCGTTTGGCCGATGCACTCGCACTCTTTCATCCCGAGGCGGTGAAACTTCTCCGGACCGGTCGAATTGTGAACCGCGATGGCCGGAAAACAAATAACCATCGACGGTATCGTACGGCAGCCGCGTCGGAGGTGGGATCCCCTCCGTCTCCGCAGCTCGGGATGAGAGACAAAACCGGCCGTCAGTTCGTAATAGTCACCGGCGTACCGGTATTGACCGACTTAAAGAAATTTTCCGCCATGAACTCCGGCATGCGGATGCAGCCGTGGCTTGCCGGGTAACCGGGCAGATAACCCGCGTGCATTCCGACGCCTCCGACGATGCGCATGAAATAAGGCATCGGTGCGCCTTTGAAATGCGATCCCGGCGGCTTCTTATCCTTTTCGACATCAACATTCGGCATGACCACATTGCCGGCGTCATCCACGTAATCGCCATACTTGCTCGAGACGTGATTCACATCCTTTTGGATGATGCTGAAATGTCCGGCTGGCGTAACGAGGCCTTCGCGGCCGGTGGAGAGCTGAGAAATTCCGACAAGCATGCCGTTCTTGTAAAAGTAGGCCCGCTGCTCCCCGAGGCTGATCTTGACCGATGGCTTGCCGCCAATGTTATCGCCGTCCCAATAGGAGACGGTGTCGGGCGGCGCGCCGTTTGTGGGCTGGTTGCCGTAGACGCCGCCGAGATACTGCGTCTGGCCGGAATAGCGCGGGTCTGTTTCCTCGCAGGCACCGAGGAAAAGACCGGCAAGGGCGAAGGTGAGAAGCAGGGGAACGCGGAGAGGGGATCGCAACATATTTTCGGACAAACCTCTCCGCGTTGCGCCCGGTAAAGTCAAGGCGGGCGGGGGATGGGCGGCCTTGAATTATCCGTGGTCGCATGCAGAGTTCCGCGCCTGTGCTGGCGCAGAGCTAAATATGCCGACCTACGAGTATCACTGCGAAAAGTGCGGGAAGAATTTCGAGCTCTTTCAATCCATGAAAGATGCCGCGCTCAAGGAGTGCCCGAAAGAGCAGTGCCGCCAGAAGAAATGGGGACACGGTAAAGTAAAGCGGTTGTTGGGGACGGGAGCGGGTCTCATTTTCAAAGGATCCGGGTTCTACATTACCGATTACCGCAGTTCATCTTATAAGGAGGGAGCCAAGAAAGACGCGCCTGCGGCGCCCGACTCAGGCTCGAGTAAAGCGGGCGGCACAAAAGACGCTTCTAGTGGAGGTTCGCCGGCCAAAAAGGCCGAAAAGAAACCCACTAAAGAGTCGTCTTAATGATCAGCACAATGCCGACGGTGGCGTGCTCGGAATGCCGCCGTGAGAACGAGATCGAGCGAATTTATTGCCACGACTGTGGCGCCCGCCTTGAGCGGAAGGCGATTCAGAAAATCGTCTCTCCCAAGGAAGATACCCACAACCGGGTAAAGAAGCTTTTCGACGCCAGGCGCGCCAAAATTCGTTCGGTATTTTTCAAGATCAGCAAGGTCGTGCTTGCCGCCTGCGGATCAGCCGCTCTCGTGGTGATGGCTTTGCCGCCTGAAATGCCATCTGTGTCGAAGGATCCTCTCGTCCAGACTCCGACCGTTGGATTCGACCTCGAGCGCGTGCTCGCCCGTCATGAACCGACGCAGGTCAAATACACTGACGAACAGACGAACTTATTCCTGGCTTACAATTTGAAGTCAAAAAAGAAGACGCTCGATAAACCTCTTTTGGAGTTCAAACGCGCCGTGGCTGCTTTTCACGAAGGCACCGCTTCGGTCACGATGGAGCGCGCCATTTTCGGGTATTCTGTTTTTACGACGATCGATTTCGCTCCTCAATCCAAAGGAGGAAAGGCGGATGTGAAGCCGACTGGGGGCTACATCGGACGCATGCCAATCCATCCGGAGATCGCCAAGTACATGAATTCTCTCTTCCTCGATTTGTGGGGTGCGCTCGAGCGGGAACGGAAACTCGCCTCGCGTCTGACTTCGGTGGAATTTCACGATAAGAGTGTGCTCCTGATTTCGATTCCCTGATCGGGCCAGGAAACTCCGTCCCCAGCACCTTTCGGCTCGCGTTGGCGCGTAGCTGAACGTTATCCTCGCGTTCGTGCGGATGATGTTCGTTAGGCAGTATTTCGCTGTATTCTTCCTGGTAACTTCGGGCGTTCTGCCGGCGTATTCGGCGCCTTTACCGCGAAGCGTGACGCCATCGCGGCAGTTTATCATTTATGGCGGGACGCTTCCGCTTCGCGGCGCCATGAGCGATTTGGTTGAAGATACCAAGGAACACCTCCTTCGAATTCTCCAACGAAAAGATGAATGGAAAATCCCGATCGTTCTGAATCTCCAGTCGCCTCAGGCCAACGTCCCCGAAGTGCCCCTCTCCCATCTTTACATCAGCCAGACTGGATTCGGTCTAAAGATTCAACTGGATATCATCGTCGAAAAAAAAATCGATCCGCAACGTGTCCAAGGCGACATTCTTCGCGCGCTTTTTGTGGAGATGATTTACCGCAATCGTCCGCAGGTACAGGCAGGCAGCGAATATGTGCAGGTTCCGCCCTGGCTGATCGAGGGAGTGCTGGCCAGAATCTCGCCCGCGCGAGAACGAACCGTCATCGACTTGCTGAAAAGCGCTCTTGAGTCTGACAAGCTGGTTTCGTTACCGGAGTTTGTTCGTCAACGGCCAGAACGATTGGATCCACCGATGCGTCAGCTCTACCGCGCTTACGCCGCGGCGCTTCTTCAGCTCCTGCTCGATCAGCCGGGTGGCCCCGCAAGCCTTGCCGCTTTCATGGATCACCTGCCAGAAGCGGCCAGCGATCCTCTGGCCGACTTGAAGGCGCGATTTCCCGAGCTTGGTGACGATTCCCGCCTGATGTCTTTTTGGAAGGCCGCGATCGCCCGGGTTGCGTCCACCACCGCACAGGGATTTCTGTTGAGTTACCAGGAGACTGAATACGCGCTCGATGAATTGTTGCGCTTTCCCATCCCGAACGCGGTCAATGGAAGGCCGACGGACCTGGAGCATCTCGGCCGGACGAAGCCGGGTTCGAAGCAGGTCCCAGCGTTGCGATTAATCGCGAGCAACCTACGCCTGCTTAGTGCGACGGCGCACCCGCTTCTGCAGCCGGTAGTGGCGGAGTATCAGCAGATCACGCAACGGCTGGCTAATCGAAAGAGCGGGCATGCGTGGCAGCGGCTGGCGGCGGTCAAGGAAACCCGCGCCCTTCTGGACCGGCGAATGTCGGATGTAGGCGATTATATCAATTGGTTCGAAGCCACGCAGTTGTCCGGAGAAAGCGGCGTATTTGATGGTTATCTCAGGACCGCCGGAAAATTGGGCGACGAACCAAGACGACGGCGCGATCCTCTGTCGATCTATCTCGACACAATCGAAACGCAGTTTTGAGATAAGGCCTCCAATGGGGCAGGGGAGTTGCTGAACGGGCTCATGCTGGGTATCGTAGGCGCTCCCGCGGAAAATCTGCGCTGGCTCTGACACATGCAAAAAATTGGATTCGCTGAAGCCCTCGACTCAATCGTCGCGGCAGACCCTCGTTATTCACGGGAGGCTTACGTATTTCTGCGCGATGCGCTCGATTTCACCACCAAACAGCAGAAGAAGATCAAAGGGACGAACGTGCGGCACGTTGCCGGCCCTGAACTTCTTGAAGGTGTTCGCCAGTATGCCCTGAAGGAGTTCGGGCCGATGGTGATTACCGTCTTCTCCGCCTGGGGAATTAACCGGTGCGAGGATATCGGCCACATGGTCTTCAATTTGATCGGCGCCGGAATTTTCGGAAAGACCGACGAGGATTCGATGGAGGATTTCAAAAGCGTTTACGATTTTCAGGAGGCTTTCGCCAGGCCTTTTGAACCGGCAAAGGGCAGCGCGCCGCAACCGGCCCCGGGCTTGCCAGCGCCAAAATCGATATGATTGGCCGCTGGCGGCGCTTCGTTCTTCTCGGTGTCCTGATGCTTAACATTCCCTCTTTGAAATCCGCTCCCGCTGGTTCGCCTGCCATTCAGCTTCCGCCGCAGGACGCTCAGAAATGGGTTTTGCCCGATGGCCTAACGATCATCGTCAAGGAAGATCACAGCGCACCCGTGGCCAGCGTGCAGGCCTGGTGCGCCACCGGCAGTATCGATGAAGACGAGCGACTCGGCGCCGGTCTGTCGCACATTCTGGAGCACATGCTCTTCAAGGGAACGAAGACACAGTCTAACAGCGCCATCGCGCAAAAGATCCAGGACGTTGGGGGCTACATCAACGCCTACACTTCGTTCGACCGAACGGTTTTCTGGATTGATGTCCCGAAGGCCGGCGTGGTGACCGCACTCGATGTTCTGGCCGATGCGATGATGAATTCCACGCTTCCGCCGGATGAATATCTGAAGGAACAGGAAGTCATCCGGCGCGAGTTTGCCATGGGCTTCGATGATCCCGATCGCATGATTGGCCAGCTTCTTTTCGCGACGGCCTATCAGAAGCATCCGTATCGCCTTCCGGTCATCGGCCAGATGGAGGTTTATAACCAGCTCACGCAGGAGCAGGTGATGCAGTACTACAAGTCGCGTTATGTGCCTAACAATCTCACGTTTGTCGTGGTGGGCGACGTGGATGCGGAGAAAATCCGGCAACAGCTTGCCGATTTTTTCAAGACTTATCCGGAGCGGTCGCTCAAGCCGATTTATATTCCGTCGGAGCCGCCCCAGTTAGGCCGGCGTGACGCGCACCAGGAATTTCCAACGGAGCTGACCCGCCTTTCGCTCGCCTGGCACGTGCCCGAGGTGACCCATCCAGATGTGCCCGCGCTCGATTTGCTTTCCTCGATTCTCGGCGAAGGCAAAAGCTCGCGCTTGTATCGCGAGATTCGGGATAAGGCCGGATTGGCCTATTCGGTGGCCGCATTTTCCTACACGCCTGGCGATCCGGGAATTCTTGGCATCGACGCCACGGTTGATCCGAAGAATCGGGAAGAGGTCCAAACCCGGTTCCTGCAGATTGTTGACGGCTTGAAGCAAACCGGGGCGACAGCGGATGAACTGACGAAGGCGAAAAAAATGTCGCTCAGTCATCATCTCGGTTCGCTTACGACCATGCGCGGCCAGGCTTCCGATATCGGCTCGAACTGGCTGCTGACGCGGAACCTGAATTTCAGCCGCGATTATCTCAGCGCCGTCCAGCGAGTGACGCTCGACGACATCAAACGGGTGGCCGCAAAATATCTGGTGAACGACAACCTGACCGTCGTTTCGCTCAATCCGAAAGGTACGCTGGCGGCCAAGACGACCGCGACGACGACCGCTTCAACCGCCGCCGTTCAAAAATTTGAATTGTCGAATGGTCTGCGGGTTCTCGTACGTGAGGATGCGCGTCTGCCGCTTGTGGCCATGACGGCTGTCTTCCGCGGCGGCCTCCTGGCCGAGACGCCGCGAACCAATGGGATCACGAAGTTGATGGCGAAATCTCTGTTGAAGGGAACAAAGACGAGAACCGCCGAACAGATTGCCGGTGAGATCGAGGCCGTGGGCGGCGTGATTTCCACCGACGCGGGCAACAATAGTTTCAGTGTCGCCCTCGACGTGACCAAGCCCGACCTGAAGCTTGGGGTCACGATTCTTGCGGACGTTTTATTGAACGCGACCATGCCGGAAAAGGCCGTCGCCCGTGAGAAGCAGGTGCAAATCGCAGGTATCAAGCAGGAGAACGAAAGCCTGACCACGGTGGCGCGTAATATCATGCGGCAGGCGCTTTTCCAGGATCATCCTTATGCGCTCCCGGCTAACGGGGTTGTTGAGTCGGTTGAGAATCTTACACCCAAAGAGCTGATCGAATTTCGCGACCGTTATCTGGTGGCGAAGAATGGCGTCATTTCCGTTTTTGGGAATGTCAGCGCCGCGGAAGTGAAACAGCTTTTCGAGAGCATGCTCGGCAATATGAAACCGGGAGTCCTGGCTCTGAGCGACGCTCCGCAAACGCCGTCGCTGCCGCAAACCAAGCCGGTCGACGCTCGCCGCGACAAGGCGCAGGCGGTTCTGATGGTGGGATACCGAGGGGCCGATGTCTTCAGTCCGGACCGGCACGCGCTCGAGCTGATTGACGAAGCCAGCAGTGACCTTGGGTCGCGCTTCTTTATTCGAATTCGCGAGCAGATGGGCCTGGCCTATTACGTCGGTGCGACGCAACTTCAGGGATTGGTTCCCGGGCTGTTCGCCTTTTATCTCGGGACCGACCCGGCCAAGGTCGAGCCTGTCAAAACCGCTTTGCTGGACGAAATTGGAAAATTGGCGAGCGACGGACTAACGAACGAAGAATTGACCCGGGCGAAGAAGAAACTGATCGGGCAGCAGCAGATTTCGAATCAAAGCAATGACGCCTTTGGATTCCAGTGCGCTCTGGACGAACTTTACGGTCTCGGTTTCGATCACTACAAAACGCTGGAACCAGAAATCGAAAAGGTGACGCTCGAAGATATCAAACGCGTGGCGGCAAAATATTTTCGCGATCAACCGTATGTTTTGGCCACTGTCAGACCACCGGACAAGGACGCTGCTGCGAAAGGAAAGTAGATATGGCTGAGGTTCAAACGAATACCCAATCAGGCGAGCTATCGCAGCGATTCATCGAGTTTGTCATGATGCACGCACAGAACGCGGCTCTTTTTCTCGGGCAGATCCCGAACCCGCAAACAGGCAAAGGCGAGGTGAACCTCGAGCTCGCGCGGATGTTCATCGATCAACTGGCCATGATCCAGGAGAAGACTCGTGGAAACCTGTCCGGAGAAGAAGCGACCGTTCTGCGTAACGCCATTTCCAACCTGCAGATGGCTTTCGTGGAGGTGTCGCAAAACCCCGGGAACGTTGTGTCCGGCGCGAAGGTCCCGGAAGTAGCCGCTCCCGAAGAACCGCCGACTGTGAATCCGCCGGGTACCGGCGAACCCGCGGCCAAGGCCACGCCCGAAGAAGCGGAATCGAAGAAGAAGTTCAGCAAGAGCTACGGTTCTTGAAAATCGTCAGCTTTTTGCGCGCGTGCCTTCGGTCGTAAAGAAATCGGCGGGCAAGGAACGGAAACGATCCGAGGTTGTAACCGACGCGGTCGAGGCCGCGGAAGATGCCGGCCTGCGTTACGTCAGCGACGATCGCCCGGGTTACACCAGAAAAGCGGCCGGAGATGACTTCGAGTATTTCGATCTCGAAGGCAAACAGATCAAAGACGACCAGCGTCTGCTGCGAATCAGGCGGTTGGCGATTCCGCCGGCCTACAAAGATGTTTGGATCTGTCCGCTAGCCAATGGTCATTTGCAGGCGACCGGTCGGGACGCTCGCGGCCGCAAACAGTATCGCTATCATGAACGGTGGCGGGAAATTCGTGACGAGAATAAGTACGAGAAAATGGCCTTGTTCGGCGAAACCCTGCCGAAAATCCGAAAGCGGGTCGATCAGGACCTGAGCCTCCCTGGTCTGCCGCGAAACAAGGTTCTGGCCACCGTCGTGCAACTTTTGGAGCGAACTTTCATTCGCGTCGGGAATGAAGAATACGCGCGGGATAACAAATCTTTTGGCCTGACAACAATGCGCGATCGTCATGTGGATGTGAAAGGCTCGCAAATGACCTTCACCTTCCGCGGAAAGAGCGGAGTCATGCATGAAGTGCCAGTGAAAGATCGGCGAATCGCCCGCATCATCTCCAAGCTGCAGGATCTTCCCGGCCAGGACCTGTTTCAGTATGTCGGCGAAGACGAAAAACGGTACGACATCACTTCGCAGGACGTGAATGACTACCTGCGCGAAATCACTGGCGAAGACTTTACCGCAAAAGATTTTCGCACCTGGGCCGGAACCGTCCTGGCCGCGATAGCGTTGAGCCATCTCGGACCTTCGGAGACGAAGAAAGAGGCCAAGTCCAACATCAAGAATGCCGTTACGGCGGTCAGCAAGCTGTTGGGCAATACGCCTGCGATTTGCCGAAAGTGCTACGTGCATCCGGCTATTTTCGAATCCTATCTCAGCGGCGATTCCATCGAGGGCTTAAAGCAAAAGACGGTCGAAGCGCTCGAGAGTGAAAAGATCGACCTAGAATCCGGCGAAAGGGCCATCCTTAAATTCCTGCAAAATCGGCTGACGGCGAAAGCGGCCTAGGGCGTGCCGGGGTTGAGTTTGCACGGCCACCACGTGGAAGAAGAAGCTCTGTAATCAGGCCTTTCCCCCGCCCTTCGCGGAGGGGTAAAGGTTGATTTTTCCTACTGACGAAACCGCCGCGATGAAGGGATTAGCGATCCTGGTCGCGCGGCTGAGACTTGGAGCGTCCGCTCTTTCGGACGGTAATCGTCTCGCCGGCGGGCGAGGGTGAGGGCGATGGGTATTTCTTTGTCGTTGGGTAAAGCAGACGCCATGGCTGCGTCTTAATTGTATTGGTAAACTCGGCGAGGTTCTTGCCGCTCTCGTTGAACTGCGGGCCGAGCTGGCCCATGAGCGATTTTAGTTTCTCGGACGATTCGCGAAAATTGGTCAGCGTGACTTTGATGTTGTCATTCGCTGCAAGTTGATCGCTGATTTTCTGGATGTTTGCCAAAGAGGTATTGAGCGACCCGTCCGGGGCCGTTAGTTCGACAAGATGTTGACCAAACACCTTGAACTGATCGAGCGCCTGGTTGAGCGATGAATCCTTGTCCGTGATGTGATTGAGATTGTTGGCCGTCGCTTCGAGCTCTTTCATGGCGCTGGTTGCTTCCTTCGCGACCGGCTGGATGACCTCGACAAGTTTTGCGGCCGCTTCGGTGAAGTCCGCGTTGCGTTCGCCGGCGAACATCTCTCCATCGCGCGCGCGTCCGGAAGTTTCCGTCCCCTGGGTAATGTCGATCGCCATTTCGCCGAGGAGCCCGAGCGAAATGAGCCGTGCGTGGGCATCTCGATAGACCAGCGCGCTTTTGTCCACCTGGACATCAATGCGCACTTCAAACTTGGGGCGGGATTCCGGGCTCGGAGTTGAGCCCGGCTCCGGCGGGCGAATCTGCGCGGCCGCTTCCTGCGCCCGGCGGTCCTCTTCCCGGGAGACCGGCGAATACAATCTTTGCACCTGGCCGATCTTGCGCCCGGCCAGCAAAACCGGCGCACCCAGCTTGATGCCGGCTGCGTTGTCGAAGTAAACCTTGTAGGTCACAAGGGGCCGGAACAATCCCGGCGCGCCTAACAATATCAGGACGACCACGACCACGGCGACCGTGCCCATGACAAAAAGGCCGGTGAGAAATTCGTTACGTCGTAATTGCATCTTGGCTTCCTTCCAGAATGGGACCTTCCGTGCTGCCGCTCAAGAACTGGCGGACCACCGGATTGTTCGATTGTCGGAATCGGCTGGCGTCAGCATCTTCAATAATCTTGCCGTGATACAGCATAGCCATCCGCGTGCCTATGCGAAAGGCGCTATCCATTTCGTGGGTCACGATGATTGAGGTCACTTTATGCTTCTCGGTCAGGCCGATGATGAGCTCGTCAATAACCGAGCTTATGACAGGATCAAGTCCGGCGGTGGGTTCGTCGAAAAGAATCAGCTCCGGTTCCATGACCAGGGCACGCGCCAGGCTGACCCGTTTGCGCATGCCGCCGCTCAGCTCCGATGGCATGAGATATTTGGAATCGATCATGCCGACAAGGTGAAGCTTTTCGTCGACGATCTCGTCGATCTCCTTCTCGCTTTTTTCGGTCAATTCCTCGAGAGGGAGGGCAACGTTATCGCGCACATTCCGCGAACTGAGCAGCGCAGAGTATTGGTAGACCATCCCGATGTGCCGCCGCACCTGTTGAAGTTTTCGGCGTCGCAGCCGGGTGATCTCGAACTGCTTGAAAAAGACCTCTCCGGCGTTGGGCTCGAGGATTCCAAGAATCAACCGCAGAATGGTGCTCTTGCCGACGCCACTCTGGCCCATGATAACCAGGCGCTCGAGAGGATTGACCGTCAGCGATACGCCATCGAGGACAACCTTGTCTTCGAACTGCATTTGGATGTCGCGCAACTCGGCGACGTAAGAGAGGTGATCGGTCGTCATGGGAAAAAGACCACGTAAACGACGTTGTAGAGGGTATCCACTCCGATCACGGTTGTGATCGCGGTGACGACACTTGATGTGGTGGCACTGCCGACACCGGCCGCCCCGCCCCGAACATTGAGTCCTCGGTAGCAGGCGATCGCGGCGATGAGCAGGCCAAACATGAGGCTCTTGAGAATGCCGGTCACGATATCTCGGATGAGCAGAGCGTCGCGAACCAGTTCAATATAGTACGGGAAAGCGATGCTGAAATAGGCCTTACAAATCAGTCCGCACGCAAAAATAGCGGCGATATTGGAGATGGTCGAAAGACATGGCATCAATAACGCAAGCGCTATCGCGCGCGGCGCGACCAGGAAACGCAGCGGGCCGATGCCCATCGCTTCAATCGCCTCCACTTCTTCGGACACCTTCATCGTGCCCAATTCCGCCGTGAAGGCGGCGCCGACTCGCGCAGCCAGCATGATCCCGGTCAGTAAGGGTCCAAGCTCCCGGGTGAAGCCGATTGAGACCAGCCCGGGCACGAGCCGCTCGGTTCCGAAACGTTGCAATTGATAGCCGGTAAGAAGCGCCATCGTTAGGCCGAGGAAAAATGAGACCAAGCCGACGAGCGGAACCGAATCGACACCGGCTTTCTCAGTGTGGCGAAAGAAGCTCTTGGCCCGAAACGGCGTTCGCCCTTGGCGAATGCGATCGATGGTCTCGTCGAGCGTCTGCGCGACAAACCAGAACACGCCGCCGACTTCTCCAAAGAAGTGCCTGCCGGCGTGCCCAATCCCCTGGACCACAACCACCGGGTTGGCCGGGATAACGAGGTCTTCGTCCCCCTCGGAAGTGTGCTGATTTGCCATCTCGACGGGCAAGGTGCCTCAGTTCGGAGGACGGGAAAGCGGAAAGTGAGCCCGGCCTCATGTGCAGCGCCCGTCGCTGACCCCCGGAAACTGGAATCGAAGCAGGCGAAAGTCGGAGAGGCGAAGGGCAAGAGGTGCCTTCCCGTTGCATCTCTCGTCCTCGGCCCGGAGTGCGGGGAGAGGATTTTCGCAGTTCAATTTTTGCGAAGGTCATAGGACCGCCGCTCCAAGAAAAGCGGATCGAGCGGTTGATGGTATGATCGCCAGGTGAAGAAATATTTGCTGACCTGTTCCCTGATTTGCGCACTCTTTGGGTCAGCTGAAGGAGTTGAATCTGGAACAGTGAATACGCCGCCGCCATTCGCGCTCGCCATCCACGGCGGGGCGGGCACCATTGACCGGGGCTCGATGACCCCGGAGAAGGAAAAGGAATATCGTCGCGGGCTGGAGCAATCCCTGAAGGTTGGGGCAGCCGTTCTGAAAGAGGGTGGCTCGAGTCTCGATGCTGTCGAAGCCTGTGTGCGCATGCTCGAGGACAATCCGCTCTTCAATGCCGGCCGCGGTGCGGTTTTCACATCCGCGGGCACGAACGAGATGGACGCCGCCATCATGGACGGAAAAACCCTTAACGCAGGTTCGGTCGTTAGTCTGAAACACATCAAGAACCCGATCAACCTCGCGCGCCTGGTCATGGAAAAATCTCCGCATGTCATGTTGAGCGGCGAGGGAGCGGAAGCGTTTGCCAGAGAAAACAGGATGCAATTGGTCGATCCGAAGTATTTTTTCACGCAGGAACGCTGGGATGCCTTGCAACGTGTGAGAAAGGGTTCGTCAACAAAGGACGGGAAACCGGCAGTTTCGGACCAGGATCATCACGGGACGGTTGGCGCTATCGCTCTGGATCGCCATGGGAATTTGGCCGCCGCCACCTCGACCGGCGGTACGACCAATAAACTTCCGGGACGCGTCGGCGATTCGCCCATTATCGGCGCGGGCACTTACGCGAACAACGCCACCTGCGCTGTCTCCGCCACGGGCGACGGCGAATATTTTATCCGCGCTACGGTGGCTCACCAGGTGTCGGCATTGATCGAGAATAAGGGAATGTCTGTGCGCGACGCCGCTGAAGCGGCCCTGGCCAAGGTCGCTCAGCTGGGCGGGACCGGGGGCATGATCGCCATGGACGGGAGCGGCAACGTGGCAATGCCTTTCAATACCAGCGGAATGTATCGCGGCATGGTGAACCGCGACGGGACGTTCCAGATCGACATCTACAAGTAGCAGGCTGCCGCACTATGCACTGGGCGAGCGGGGCCGGCTCCGCATAATATCCCGCGCATGTTGCCGGCATTCTCCGTTGTCATTCCTGCGTTTAACGAAGCGCAGCGAATCGGTGAGACCTTGCAACAGACCATTCAGTATCTCGCCGCTGAGAGTCCGCAGAGTGAGTTGATCGTGGTGAACGATGGCTCGCAGGATGAAACGGCCGAAATCGCGCGTCAGGCTTTAGCGCAATCCCCGGTAGCAACCGAACTGCTCGAGAACCAACCGAATCGCGGCAAAGGTGCAGCCGTAAAGCGTGGCTTGCTCGCGGCGCGGTTACCGATCGGTTTGTTTTTCGATGCCGACCTTTCCACGCCTCTCGGGGAAACGCCGAAGTTGATTCAACCGATTGCGATGGGCCAGGTTGATATCGCCTTCGGTTCGCGTGCGCTCGACCGGCGACTCATTGGAAATCGGCAGCCGTGGCGAAGAGAACAGGCCGGGCGCGTCTTTAATCTCCTGGTGCGTATGGCGACTGGCCTCCCTTTTTGGGACACTCAGTGCGGCTTCAAGGCGTTTCGTTTGGAAGTCTGCCGCCCGATTCTGGAAAAGGCGCAACTCGATGGCTTCGCTTTCGATGTGGAATTGCTTTATCTCGCGCAGCAAGCCGGTCTTCGTTTGCGAGAAGTCCCGGTCCGATGGAATCACAATGAAGGAAGCAAAGTCCGCTTCGTGGAAGACAGCGTGCGGATGCTGCGTGAAGTCGCGGCCTTGCGGCTGCGGCGCGATGCGCCTCTTGTCTCCGATCAGGCTGAAGCGCGCCAAGTGCGCTGATGACGCGAATAATCAGGTGCGGTCTCGGGAACCCAGCCGCACATCCTGACGTGCGCTTCAATACGTTGTGCAACGAAGACTGTGAATGAGAGGCCTCGCCGCGCTTCGGCCGGCTCTTGTATGACAAGAACAAGCGAACGGGCCTCGCCCCGGGTCCGGCGACGTAACGCTACTTTTTAACGATCTGCGCGTTTTCGATCATGGCCATGCCGGCGCGTTCGGCCAGCTTGCCCTTGACCGTGATCGTCTTGCCGGCAAAGGGCGCGAGTTCGTCATTCATCGACTTATGTTCGCCGACGACGAGGTAAGCTTTACCGTCGCTGACGATGCCCGCCGGGCCGCCGCCTTTGATGCATTTGCCGGCGCAAGTGGCGTGCTGATCGCCCATGGCTGCGTGGTCGAGATAGCACATCAAATCGACAACTTCGCCGGTGACGGTTTTCTCCGATCCTGAAGAGAGTTGATCTTTTTCGTGTTCGTGCGCGTTTACGAGCGCGCAAGTGGTGATCATGGCGACGAGGATGGCTGCGAGCCGGGAAATTTTCATGGTCCGGGAACTTCGATCCTCAAATTGCGATGGTCAACGTTTCTCGTTCGGCTCGATCAGTTCGGCGAATTGCGAAAAGAAATAGGAAGCGTCATGCGGACCGGGCGCGGCTTCCGGATGGTATTGCACGCTGAACACCGGGAGCTCGCGATGTCTCATGCCTTCAACCGTGCCGTCGTTCAAATTAATGTGCGTCACCTCCACTTCTTTCGGCAGAGATTTTGCATCGACCGCAAAGCCATGGTTCTGCGAAGTGATCGCCACCTTCCCGCTGCGCAAATCTTTCACCGGCTGATTGCCGCCGCGGTGGCCGAATTTGAGTTTGAAAGTCGAACCGCCGAAGGCACAGCCGAGCACTTGGTGCCCGAGACAGATTCCGAAGATCGGCTTTTTCCCCAGGAGCTCCCGAATGCTTTCGTGGGCGTAGTCCAGCGCTGAGGGATCCCCCGGACCATTGGACAGGAAAATACCGTCCGGGTTCACGTCCAAAATCTCTTTGGCCGTCGCGGTCGCAGGCATGACCGTGACACCGAAACCACGCTGACGAAGACAGCGAAGGATGTTGCGCTTGATTCCGTAATCAAGCGCAGCGATGTGAAAGCGAATAGGGGGCAAGCCCGGACCTTCCTGATCTTTGCCGGCCGCAATCGTCCACGGCCGGCTGAGTTCGTCCTTTGGATCCCACTCGTATTTTTTTGGAGTCGTGACCTCGCGCACGTAATCCATTCCGATAACGCCCTCGCCCTCGCGCGCGAGCTTAGCCGCTTCCGCGGGTGAGATGTCATCGGTCGTTAGGCAGGCCTTCATGGCGCCGCGTTCGCGCAGGTGCCGGGTCAGCGCGCGGGTATCGATTCCCTGGAGGCCGGGGATTTTCCATTGCTTGAGATAATCGTCGAGCGACATCTCCGAGCGCCAGTTGCTCGGGATTTCGGTGAGTTCTTCGACCACGAATCCGCTGACATGCGGAGAATCGCTTTCGGCGTCGGCCGCATTGACCCCGTAATTGCCGATCAGGGGATAGGTCATGGCGACGATCTGGCCGCGGTAGGAGGGATCGGTCAGTACCTCCTGATACCCTGTCATGGAGGTGTTAAAACAAATCTCGCCGACGCGAGTGCCGCTCGCGCCAAAGGAGCGTCCCTCGAACCAGCGATCGTCTTCGAGAGCCAGAATTGCGCGCACCGGCGGGGAGTTTCGCGGTTCGCCGTGAATTTTCAACTACGCGATTATCCAGGAGCCAGAAAATCTCCCGGGTTGTCGGCGGTTCAGGAGGGCAAGAAGTAATCAATGTCTGCCCGAGTTTTTAGGCGCGACGGACTTGACTGCTTTAAGCAGTCAAGTCTCGAAACGTGCTACGCCTTTGCCGTTGATGTCGCTGCGCCGCTGCCTCGGGGGGCGACGTTAACGCGCGCAAAGAAAAAGCCCGGGACGAGGAATCGTCCCGGGCTTTCGAAAAGTATCGCCCCGCAGGTGCCGTTTAGGTGGATATCCCGTTCCCTTTCGGTAACGGGCGGACGACCGCCACCGCAGCTTCTGACTTCCAATTAAGGCATGTCATCTTCTCCGGCAGCCAAGCCTCCTGGTTAATGAAATATCGGTTCGGGAATCTCACCTTGTATCTCGAACATCGCAGGGCAAATTTTTGAGAGCCGTTTAGCGAGAGTCCGAGAGAAAGCACTGGTTTCCCTTCGAACCCTCAATGAACGACTCTCGTGTGGCTTCTTCACCAGCACACACCGGCTTGGAGTGAGCTGATCATCGGCCTATTTCAAAGAACTACTCCCGCAACTCCGCTTGCAACTGCTCCCGCAATCGCTCGCGAATTTTCGCGTGAGCCACCGTCACTTCATCACTTGTCAGTGTCCGATTCGGCGCTCGATATGTCAATCGATAAGCCAGTGACTTTCGTGCCGCACCGACGTTCGCTGCGTCGCTCCCGCTGAAGAGATCGAACAGTTCCACTTTCGCGAGCAAGGGTTCGCTCGGAGTCTCAATCGCGCGAACAACTTCCTGATGGGTAAGCGATTCCGGAACAATCATGGCAATATCGCGCTCGACCGCCGGGAATCGTTCCAGCTCGGAAAATCGGACGGTGGCAGCCTCAGAATGCTGAAGGGGATCGAGATCGAGTTCGGCAACCAGGACGCTTTTTGTCGCGTCCAGTTCGCCGGCCCGATCGGCTGAAAGCTGGCCGGCAAATCCGATGGCTTTGTCGTCGAGAACAATCTCGGCCGCCAGCGCGAGATCCTTTTTCTCCATGCGCCGGAACGAAAGCGATTTCGAGGTGACCGCTTCGAGCGCGCCTTTCAGGTCGAGAAAATCGAGTGGGCGTCTGGCCGCGGCACGCCAGTGAATGCCGCTTTCGACGGACCCTGAGAAGAGAAGGCCAAGGCGCCGCACTTCCCGCGCGTCAGGCGCCAGAAAAACGCGGCCGACTTCAAACATGCTCAGCCGATGCTGCCCGGCGCGAATATTGTGCTCCAGAACCTTCAATAATCCGGGCAGCAGGCTAGGGCGCAGTGCCACGTGGTCTTCGCTGAGCGGATTTTTTAGGTCGACCGCATTCTCGCAAAAAGCAGTCTTGTGCCGCGGAATAAGTTTTGAAGTGCGCGCTTCGCTTAGGCCGCGCCCGACAAGCCGCTCGCGAAGCTCCGATTCAAAATCATGCGAACGATCGGCGTCACTCGTTAGGCTAAACCGACTGCGATTGCTTCCGATAATTTTCTGGACACCGTGCGCGCGTACGACCTCCTCGATCAGGTCGACCTCGCGCTGCAAATCCCTCCGGTAACCCGGGATCGTCCAGGTGGACTCCGTTTTTGAGGCTTTGCCTTTCTGCAGTCCGAAGCGCTCGAGGATGGCCTTGATCTCATCCGGATCGAGATGCAGGCCAAGAAGTCGATCGCATTTTTCGAAGCGAAGGCTGACGTCGCCCGGCGGTTTTGGCAGCGATCCTGCAACCGAAATCTCTGGAGAAGGTTTGCCGCCGGCAATCTCGGCGATCAACTGGGTGGCGCGTTCCGACGCCTTCAGAATCATTTCCGGATCGACTCCTCTTTCGAAGCGATAACTGGCGTCGCTTGGCAGACCGAGTGTGCGGGCGGTTCGCCGGATTGCCGACGGAATGAAATACGCCGCTTCCAACAGAATGTTGCGCGTCGAATCGGAAACCCCCGTTTCTTCGCCTCCCATGACGCCACCGATACCCACGGCGCGTTTTTGATCGGCGATCACGAGATCGTTAGGCGATAGCCGGTAGGTGCGACCATCCAGGGCCAAAAATTCTTCGCCGGAATGGGCGCCACGCACGTTGATGTCGCCGTTCAACTTGTCGGCATCGAAAGCGTGCGTTGGTTGCCCGAACTCGAGCATCACGAAATTCGAAATATCGACAATGTTGTTGATCGAACGGATGCCGGCTGTCTCCAGCTTCATCCGCAGCCAGTTCGGGCTTGGCCCGACCTTGACGTTCTCGATGCGACGCGCGGAAAAGAAGGGGCACGTCTCAGGATTAGAAAGCGCGACGTGAGGCTGTTTGGCCGCCGGAGCGGTCGCTCCCGGAGGACCGGTGCGAAGTGTCGATTTCGTGAGCGCGGCGATTTCTCGCGCGAGACCGTAATGGCTCAACAGATCGCCGCGGTTCGGCGTGATCTCGACGTCGAGCACGGTGTCAGGTGGAACAAGCTCCGAGAAAGGCGCTCCAACGCGCGCATCCGGCGAAAGAATCAGAAGCCCGGAAGCCTCATCCCCGAGGCCCAGTTCGATGGCGCTGCAAAGCATTCCCTGCGATTCGACGCCGCGCAGTTTGCTCTCCCTGATTTTTGTCCCGTTAGGCAACGCCGCACCCGGCAAGGCGAGCGGCACCTTGTCTCCTACTTGATAATTTTTTGCGCCGCAGACGATCTGGCGCTGGGTGCCACTGCCGTCGTCAACCTGGCAAACACTCAAACGGTCGGCGTTGGGATGTTGCGCGGAAGCTTTGATCTGCGCGATAACCACTTTGTCGAAATCGGCGCCGCGCTGCTCGATGCCTTCGATCTCTACTCCAGCCATGGTGAGAAGCTCGGCCAAATCCTCGACCTTCGTCGGGAGGGCAACGAATTCGCCTAACCAGTTTACGGAAAATTTCATGCGAACTGCCTGAGGAAGCGCAGGTCATTCTGCGCAAAGAGCCGGATGTCGGGAATCTCGAAGAGAATCATAGCCAGCCGATCCATGCCCAAACCGAAGGCGAACCCGGTCCATTCCTCGGGATTGTAGGCGCTGTCATTTCGTTTCCCATTGACCTGTTCGAACACAGCGGGGTGGACCATGCCGCAGCCGCAGACTTCGATCCATCGCTCGCCGCCTTTGAGAGCTTTGGATTTTACGTCGATCTCAAAGCTGGGTTCAGTAAACGGAAAATAATGAGGACGAAAACGCACCTGCGTGTCCGCGCCAAACAATTCTCGCAGAAAAAATTCCAGCGTCCCTTTCAGGTCGGCCACGCTGACATTTCGATCAACGTAGAGTCCTTCGATCTGATGAAATTGAGCCGCGTGCGTCGCGTCAACTTCGTCACGCCGATAGGCTGCCCCCGGCGCGATTACGCGAATCGGCGGCGCCGCTTTCTCCATGGCGCGGATCTGCACGGTCGAAGTGTGGGTTCGAAGCAATCGCCCGTCGGGCAAATAAAAAGTGTCCTGTTCGTTGCGGGCCGGATGATCCGCGGGCGTGTTCAGGGCGTCGAAGCAATGCCATTCATCCTCCACGTCAGGCCCGTCGGCGAGGGCGAACCCCATTCGCCGAAAAATCTGAATCCCGCGCTCGAGCATCTGGTGGAGCGGATGCACGGCGCCCCGCGGGATCGTTTCTCCCGGAAGAGAAACATCGATTGTCGCCAGGGCGGCCGCTTCCTTGGCCTGCTGCAGTTTCCTGGCTGCGGCATCGAGCGAAGTCGTGACGGCCGTGCGAACTTCGTTGAGCAGTTTGCCGACGATTGGCTTTTCTTCTTTGCCAAGCGTCTTCATCTGCTCGCCCCACGCAGAGATGGTTCCGCTCTTGCCCAGAAAACGGACACGCGCGGCCTCAAGCGATCTTTCGTCGCTTGCCGCCTCGATTTCGCGCAAAGCCTCAGCGCGCAGCTCTTCCAACGGGTGAGCCATAGGTTCGTTGAAGGGTTGAAGAGTTAAAAAAGTTAAAACAGGGCGCGTGCAGCATAACCGCACGCGGTTATTCACTTCAACCGTTCAACTCTTTAACCGTTCAACCGAAAGCGGCTACGCTGCTTTTTTGGCTTTGGCTTTGGCCTTGTCGTCGAGCGCGCTTTTGACCTGTTCGACGATGGATTTAAAGGCGACATCGTCGTTCACCGCGATATCGGCGAGAACCTTGCGATCCAGCCCGATGCCGGCGGCTTTCAGGCCTTCGGCAAATCGGCTGTAGGTCAGGCCATTGGCGCGCGCGGCGGCGTTGAGTCGTTGAATCCAAAGATATCGGAAAGTGCGCTTGCGGGTCTTGCGATCCCGATAAGACCAGTACTGACCTTTCATGGTCGCGTCCTTGGCGTAACGGAAAAGTTTGGATCGACGTCCGCGATAGCCCTTGGCTTTATCGAGAACTCGTTTGCGGCGCTCCCGGCTGGCCGGGGCGTTAGTGGCTCTTGGCATTTGTGTTATTCCGTCCCGCCATGGCGGGTCCGGACTCCTCTTTCAATCGGCTGTTATTTGTTTAAAGATCCGCGCGACCTCACCGATTGAGTCGGCCCGAAATTCGGACCAGATGCGCGGAGCTCCATGACGCGTCCGCGTCAGTGGGCCGGAAAAGTAGGCAAAAGCGGCCGGAAAACAACCCCTTTTGATTGAGGCGGGCATTCCACGACTAAAACCTGCTGAGCGCTTCCAAAATATCAGGCCAGAAGACGCCTGGAAGCCAGGTATCGCTTAAGGCGGAAGATTCGATGGCCTTGGCCGGAATGCGCGGTTTCGTTTTCGTCAGCAAGGGCCGTGGCACCAAGGTTTCGGTTTCATGAGCATCGAACCAGACGAAATGGCAGAGGCGGCAGACATCGACCCTGACGGTGTCTGTATCTGAGAGTGGGACTTCGAGCATGGCCCGTCCGCAGGAGGGGCAGGCACGAGCTGCCGGGGGTTCCTGGCCGCTGATCGCGTGACGCCAAAGGGTGTTAATCGAATCTGGCGCGAACATTCGTCGCAGCAGCTCGACTGTAACGGCGCGTCCACCACATCCGGTGCAAGTCCAAAAGACTCCCTTGGAGGTGCCGACCCGGGTCAGTGGCAGGTTGCATCTGGGGCATTGATAACTCGGCGGCTCGTCGTCCATTCGATGCAAAAGAGTCTGGCGGATTTGAATCGCATATTCAAATCCGCTTCGCGCCTATATATAGTGACGGGATGCATTGGATGCATCGGCGCCGCCTGTTGATCCTCGCAGGTATCTGCGTGTTTTGGACGGGTCTGGCGATCTCAGCGCGATTCTTTCCGCGCGTGCCGTTCCTTTCCAACATCTGGCGCAGCGAAAGAGGTTTGCAGGATGTCCTGCGTCGAGAGGGTCGGAAAACCGGGATCAATCCGGATCTGATTTTTGTGGGGATCGACCAGACTTCCTTGCAGATGGCTGAGACGGTTTACAAGGGCGAGACGAAAAGCAACCGCGCGTTCCAGTTGATGACGGAACGGCCGTGGCCGTGGTCGCGCGAAGTGTGGGCGATTTTCATGGATCGTGTTTTTAAGGCGGGAGCTCGCCTGGTGATTTTCGATCTCATTTTCAACAATCCTAACGACGGCGATCCGGCTTTTCGCGAGGCGCTCGATCGTTATCGCGACAAGGTCATCCTGGGGGCCAACATCGATATGGCCTCCGTTCGTGAGAACGGGCTTGCCACTGAGATTGTCCCCAATACCGGGCTCATACCGGCTCCTCAGGTTCAGGATGACCGCGTGGGTTACGTGAATTTCTTTCCCGACCCGCTCGATAATGTCATCCGCAGTGCGCTTTTCACCCTAACGACTACGCAGTTGGCCGGTTTGGGTGTGGCGACTGATGAGGTTCCGATGGAATCGATGGCGGCACGCGCGCTGGAAAAGCTTGGGCGCGGTCACGATGTGCCCCGCGATTTGCGGCCACACCTGATTCGTTTCAGTCCGGAAAACGCCTATGAACCGCAGGCACTTTATGAATTTTTTGACGATAAGACCTGGAACCTGGTCTATCACGACGGCGCTGACCTTAGGGGCAAGATCCTTCTCGTCGGCGCATCGGCGCAGATTCAGCATGACTTTGTCGCCACTCCGCTGACGCCGGAGGCGCCCGGACCGAAAGTTCATCTGAATGCCATGGCTGCGGCCATGGCGCACGAGTTCCTGTCTGACACGTCGTTGCGAATTGATTACGTTTGCATCCTCGTTGCGGGACTGGCGGCATTCATTTTGGTCGCCGTGCTCAAACGCCCTGTCGTTGCCCTTGGAGCGCTCATTGTCGTCAGTGTCATCCACCTGGTCGCGGCGCGAATGCTCTACGACCGCGCGGGGCTCTTTATCCTCGTGATCCCGACGTTAACGGCCTTCCTTTTGAGCGGAGGCTGCGGCCTGACCTTCGGTTACGCGCTGGAAGTTCTCGAACGGATGCGCACCCGTCGCACGCTCGAGCGTTACGTTTCGAAGAATCTCGTTAAAGAAATCCTCGATAATCCCGACAGCTACTACCACTCCATGCTCGGCTCGCGAAAGCCGGTCACGGTTCTCTTTTCGGATCTCGTCGGATTTACCAGCCTGTCTGAAAAAGCCGACCCGGTCGAGCTGGTCAAGCAGTTGAACGAATACCTCAGCGGAATGGTCGGGCACGTCTTCGAAAACGGCGGGACACTCGATAAATTCATCGGCGACGCCATCATGGCTGTCTGGGGAAACGTGAAAAGCCAGGGCGTCGAGAAGGATGCGCGGGCGGCCGTCCGCACAGCTCTGGGAATGCGCGACGCGCTCGGCAAGCTCAACGAACGATGGAAAAGCGAAGGACGAATGTCCCTTGGATTCGGTGTCGGCATTAATCACGGAGACGCTGTCATCGGCAATATCGGCTCTTACGAACCGCACGAGCGACTCGATCCGACGGTCATCGGCGATTCGGTCAACCTGGCTTCGCGACTCGAAGGGCTAACCAGGACCTATGGGGTCGATGTCTTGTTAGGCGCAAGCGTGGCCGACCTCGTCTCGGATGAATTTCATCTTCGCTCCGTCGCGCGGGTTCAGGTGAAAGGAAAAACCCTGCCGGTGGATATTTTCACGCTCGTCGGTCCGCGCGGCAATGGGGCGAGTCTCCCGCTGATCGAACAGTTGAAATGGTACGAGGAGGGAATCGCGCATTTCCGCGATCGCAAATTCTCGGAAGCAAAAGCCTGCTTTGATCGTTTTTTGGGCGAGGTCCCAAATGATTTTCTGGCAAAGATGTATCTCGAACAGGCCATCGCCTACCAAAAGGACCCTCCCCCGGCGGATTGGAACGCTGTCGAAGTGTTCAAGAAGAAATAACACGGACGGGAAACGCGAGCTGGTCTCGTCCGGATCCTTGAGTGGGAAAAGACGGAGCTCGGTCCTCCGGGTAATCGCATTCGAGTAGCGCGTCTCTTCTTCTCAGTTTAAGGAACGGTCGTGACCGGCGAACCTAAAAGTTTTCATTTCCTTGGCATTTGCGGAACGGCCATGGGCTCGATCGCAGCGGCTTTGAGCGAGCGCGGATTTCGTGTCACCGGCTCGGATGAAAATATTTATCCGCCGATGTCTACCTTTCTCGAGGAACGCGGCATCCAATTAAAGAGCGGTTACAAACCGGAAAACATTCCGGACGACGCCGACGTGGTCGTGATCGGGAACGCCATGAAGCGGGGGAATCCCGAGGTTGAGGCCATTCTCAATCGGAAATTATTTTATCTCTCACTGCCGGAAGTGCTGAAAAATTATTTCCTGCGCGGCCGGCACAACCTGGTCGTCACCGGAACTCACGGGAAGACGACTACCACCGCCTTGCTCGCATGGATTTTGGAGAAGGCCGGGCACAAACCGGGTTTCCTGATCGGAGGGTTGCCACAAAACTTCGGACAAGGCGCGCGGCTAAACGATTCCAGGTATTTTGTGATCGAAGGCGATGAATACGACACCGCCTTCTTCGACAAGCGCTCGAAATTTGTGCACTACCTGCCCGAGCTCGTGATCATGAACAACATCGAGTTTGATCACGCCGATATTTTTAATTCGCTCGATGAAATCAAGCTGAGCTTTCGGCGGTTGCTCAACATTGTCCCGCAAAACGGAATGATTTTATTAAACGGTGACGATCCTAATTGTGTCGAGGTCGCCAAAGATTGCATCGCGCCGTTGCTCGAGGTGGGGCTTTCAGAAAACTGCGGCCAGCGGATTCGTGACATTTCCTATTCTCCTGAGGCGTCGCGATTCACTTTGCGCGATCAGGTTTACGAGGTGCCGCTGATCGGGGAATTCAATGTACGCAATGCGGCCATGGCAGTTTCGGCGGCGCTTTTTTATGGGGTAGCGGTGGACAAGATTCGAACGGCCCTTTCAAAGTTCGAAGGAATCGCACGCCGTCAGCAGGAGCGCGGCGAAGCGGGCGGCGTCAAGGTCATCGACGATTTCGGGCATCATCCCACGGCCATTGGGCAAACTTTGCAGGGCTTGCGCCATCGTTACGGGGGCCAGCGTTTGTGGGCGATCTTTGAGCCACGTTCCAACACCACCCGCCGCGCGGTTTTCCAACAGCAGCTCCCGGAAGCGTTGCGTCACGCTGACGGGGTTTTCATATCGGAGGTGGCGCGGCTCGACCAGATTCCCGAAAAGGAACGGCTCAATCCGGAAGCGCTGGTCGGTGCCATATCAAAGGACGGTCCTCCGGCATTTTACGAAAAGAACGCTGATGCCATTGTGAAACGGATTGTGCCAATGCTGAAGCCTAACGACGTCGTGGTGGTATTCAGTAACGGCGGTTTCGATGGGATTCACGAGAAGTTGTTAGGGGCTTTGCGGGGCCTGTAGCGGCGGTCTATGACCGCCGAATCAATTCGCTACGCTCGAGGTGTGATCGTGCACAATGCGCCAGCCTTCCGGTAAATGGCGAAAGATGAGGGTGAAACGTCCGTGCGGTGTGTCTTTCGCGCGCTGCAGGTACCAGCGACCCGTGGCCAGGGCGGCGTCCGGCGACAGTATTTGAATTTCGAGTTCCCGGAAGGTGAGTTTCCCCATGTGGGCTCTGTCCGGGTAACGGGCCTTGTAGCGTTGCAGGACAACGTTCCATCCATGGTGAATGTCGTCGCCCGAAACGAATGCCGTCTTCTCCGAATGGGCGTAGCCATTCATGAAGGCATCGATGTCGCCGTGGTTCCAAGCCTCGACTTGTTGCCGGAGGAGATCGCGGATGGCGTGCTCAGCGTTGCCGCTATCTGCCACGCGGGCGAAGGTTTTACCGGGCAAAAAGAGAGCGGCCAGGCCGATGGCGAGGGCGAATCCTGTGACGAGATGAGCTTTCATGGAGACATTTAAGCTTGGCAACCTCCTCATTTCCATAGGCGAAGTGGATTGATCGTGCTACTGTTCGACAGTAAAAACGCTTGTGCCCAGATCTCTCCGCGTAGGCTTTCTCCTCCTTCTCCTGCAATCTCTGGCGGTCGCGCAAATCGCGCCGGTTCCCCAGCAAGCTCAGCAGGGCGCCGATCAACAGGATGAGGCGCGTCCTGCGCCCAGCCGGCCGCCACTCGCGGTAGCCACTCCAGTTCCCACGATCGCGCAAACGCGCCCGATGGGAGGACCACCTCGCCCGAACCCGGCGGTGACGCCGTCAGTTCCCAGCACCGATATGGTCAAGCTGCAGTTTCCGAACAGCGACGTTGACGATGTCCTGCGCCTCTACGAGCAGCTGACCGGAAAGAAGCTCGTTAGGGATAATTTTGTTCAGGGAAAGGTGAACATCTTCATCAGTAAAGATGTTCCGCGCGACGAGGCCGTTAAGATCATCGAGATGAATCTCCTGATGAACGGCTTTTCATTGGTGCCGTCAGACGACGACATCGTCAAAGTGATCGGCACCGGAAAGAACCCGCGCACGACCGGTGTCCCGATTATCTCCGACCCGTCACAAATCCCGGAAGGCGACCACGTCATCAGCTTTCTTTTCAAGTTGCGTTACGCCGACCCGACCGAGCTGCAACAAGTCCTCGGGCAATACCTTTCGCCGCCACAGATCTACACCTCGTTCCTGGCTCTGCCCAAGTCGTCCAGCCTGTTGATCACAGAAAACTCGAGCGTCATTCGGACGATTTCGAAGATTATCGACCAGGTGGATATCCCTCCTGCCGAAGTGGTGAGTGAGTTCGTTCCTCTGCAGCGCGCTGACGCGAGCAAGGTGGTCGACATGTTGAAGGATATTTTTGAAAAGGGCCAATCGGCTCCGGGGCAGCCGACCTTGCCTGGAGGAGTGCGGCCGGTCCGTCAACCGGTCGTTCCGCAGCAGATAAATGCGGATAACGACGTCGGCTCACTGACGGCATTGAGTGAAGATTCGATTGTCGTTGGGAAGATCAAGCTCTCCGCCGATGTCCGGACCAATCGAATCCATGTGATCACTCGGCCGATCAATATGCCTTTTGTGCGCAAGTTAATTGCCGAGTTTGATGCCAACGTCGAATTCGCCAAACCGGTCACGCGCGCGCTTCGCTACATTTCCGCGGGCGACGTTTTGCCGGTCCTGGTGCAGTCGTTAACCGAGCCGGGAACCCAGCAACAAGGCGGAGCCGACCAAACCGGGTTAAACACACCGGGGCCCAATCAAAGGAACCAGCAGAATCCGCGAACAGGCAGCAACACGACCAACGGCACGACGAGCTCCACGGGCTCGGATAGCACCCTGAATGTTTCGGAAGAGCTTTCCACGACGCCGGTCGACACGACGCCGAAGGCGGTCACCGTCGGCAACGCCAAGATCATCGCCGACCAGCGGGCCAACACCATCATCGTGCTCGGGAATCGCGAAGTCGTGGTCAAGGTCCAGAAGATTCTCGACGAGATGGATGTGAAAGCGCCGCAAGTCGCGCTGAGCACTGTGATCGGGGAGCTCTCACTCAACGACAACGAAGAGTTCGGTGTCGATTATTTTGCCAAGTATAAGAACAAAGTCGTCGGCATCTCGCGGAATAACGGGGTCAACGCGCCGATTCCAAATCCCATCGCGTCGGCTGCTCCCTCAGCGTCTCCCGTTGTCACCGCCGGTGTGCTGGATCCGGCGGGTTTGATTAATTTCGGCAACGCCCTGCAACAGGTGGCCGGCGGCACCAACGTCTACATCGCCGCGGGCAATTATCTGTCGACCATCGTGCACCTCCTCGAGTCAACTGGCCGTTTCAAAACCGTTTCCCGGCCGACCGTTTTTACGAGCAACAACAAGAAAGCCATCATTGCTTCCGGCCAGGAAATTCCGGTGCCGGTGAGCAGCCTGACGAACGCGACCAACACGATCAACACGACCGGAGTCGCGTCAGTGGCGTCGAACATCGAATTTAAGAAGGTCGCCCTGCAGCTGGAAGTCGTTCCGCTGATTAACTCCGAGAAAGAAGTCTCTCTCGATATTCTGCAAAAGATCGACAGTCTTGGTACGCCGACGGTGCTGGATGGCAACTCCATTCCCACGATCAATACGCGTTATATCCGCACGAACGTGGCTGCGCCTAACGGGTGCACCATTGTCCTCGGCGGCCTGATCCAAGATAACAAGAGCAAGAACACAACCGGTATCCCGATCATGGCCCGGCTTCCTTTGATCGGCAGCCTGTTCCGCAGCACCATCGGCAGCAAGATGAGAACGGAACTCATCATCCTGATGCGTCCGGAAGTCACCCTGACCAAGTTGGACATGTTCCGTCTGCGGCAGAAGCACGAAGAGCACACTCATTTCGGTCCCGAAATCGACCAGACAGATTGCCCCGATTGCCCGACCCAGTCCGGTGAGGATAAGCAGGTCTCGGGAGACGCCAAACAGATGGCCGAGCCCGATCTGCCGGCGAATTAGAAATCTCGCCCTTTTGGAAATATGATATATTGCCGCATGAAACTCCTCCTCTGGCTGTTTCTGGCGTGCGCGGCCGCATCGACCGCCCGGGCCCAGGTTGGCGATGGCTTACTTTTCCATTCGACGGATTCTCTGGCTTCAAGAGATGAATACGGCCTGGTTCATCAGTCTGGAGTGGTTAACCCGACGGACACGGCGGCGCGGTTTCACTGGCGGCCGCTTTATTATCTTGAGGGCGGGAAGGATCTCGTGAGACAGCCTGCGTATGTCGGCGCGTTGCAACGCGAGTTGCATCGTGGCGGGTATTACTGTGGAGAGATCGATGGCATCTATTCCGCTGAAGTATCTGATGCGATTGCTCGCCTTCAAAAGAATTATTCCATGCGCGTCACGGGTACATTGACCATTCCAGTCCGTCGCGCGCTACATCTCCCGTAGCGACGCAATGGCATCTGCTGCGACCCAATCACTGATTAATCTGCTGCTGGAAGGCGGAGTCTCTTCGCGCGAAGAAGCCGCCGCACTCGCGCAAAATCTCAACGGCGGTTCCTGGACGGATCAGGTTCTCGACTCCGGCAAAGTTGATGAGACGCGTTTCCTGACTGCGCTCGGAAAGTTCTTCCGTGTGCCGGTCACGACGATCGATTCAAAGACGATCGATCGCCAAACTCTTTCCATCCTGCCGAGCCGTTTTGTTTTTCAACATCACATCCTGCCGCTGGAGGAGAAAGAGAAGAGCGTTGTCCTGGCGACTTACGATCTTTTCAATTCCGTCGGCCGCCAGCTGGCGGCGCAACTTTTGAAGAAGCCGGCCGAATGGGTCCTGGTGCCGCGCGCGCAAGTCCTTCGCGCGATGAAATCGGTCTATGGCGTGGGTGCAGAGACCTTTGACGAGATTCTAAAAACGAACCGCGGGTTCGAGACGCTGCACGACGGCGAAGCGAGCATGGATCTGAACGCCGACGATCCCGAGGCTTCGGTGGTCAAGTTCGTTAACCAAATTATTCGCGAAGCCATCGCCGAACGTGCGACCGATATCCACGTTGAACCGCTGGAGAACGATCTGCGTATTCGTTACCGAATCGACGGCATTCTTCACGAAGTCGCGGTTCCGCCGCAATTGCGCGTGCTGCAATCAGCCATCATTTCGCGCCTGAAAGTCATGGCGCACATGGATATTGCGGAACGCCGCCTCCCCCAGGATGGCCGTATCCAGCTGCGCGCGGCCAACCACGACATCGATGTCCGCGTATCGACCATTCCGACGGTTAACGGAGAATCCATCAGTTTGCGTTTGCTCAGCCGCGACCAGGAAAGCGGATTCGGATTTGAGCGGCTCGATATGAGCGAGAAACAGCAGCAGACCATTCGGTGGTTGCTCGCTCAGCCTAACGGGATTGTCCTCGTGACCGGGCCCACCGGTTCGGGAAAATCAACCTCGCTCTATTGTTTTCTGACCGCCATCAACTCGGTCCAGCGCCGCATCATCACGATCGAGGAGCCGGTGGAGTATCGTCTGGCAGGCGTTTCGCAGATCGACGTGAAACCCGAGATCGACCTGACCTTTGCCAAGGGTTTGCGCCATATCCTTCGACAGGATCCGAACGTTGTCATGGTCGGTGAAATTCGCGACGTCGAGACCGCTGATATCTCGATTCGCGCGGCCATGACCGGACACTTGGTGTTCTCGACTCTGCATACAAACGACGCCGTTGGTGGTATCACGCGTCTGCTGGACATGGATGTGGAGCCGTTCCTCCTGGCTTCCGTCGTTAAGGCGTTTTTGGCTCAGCGATTGGTCCGCACAATCTGCCCGGAATGTGCCAAGGAGGTCGAGTATCCGGCTGAATACCTGGCTGAGATCGCGTTTCCCGTTCGGGAGCTCGGCACTCGACACAAGCGAGGAGCCGGTTGCGACCACTGCCGCCAGACAGGTTATCAGGGGCGCGCTGCGATCTACGAAGTCTGTGTGATCACCGAACCGCTTCGCAAAATGATCATGCAGAAGCGCGACGGCGGTGAATTGAAACAGTGCGCCATCGCCGAAGGCATGGAGACCTTGCGACAGGACGGCTGGCGTCGCGTTTCGCAGGGAAAAACCACCATCGAGGAAGTCGTTCGCGTTACCCAGAGCGACGAAGTCATGGCTGAGACAACGGTCGAAGCCGCGCCCGCCGTCGCAGGCGACGGTGGGATTCCATAAGCTCCGCGGGTCGGAGAGCCGGCAGAGGATCGTTCAGGTTCTGTTCGCCGTCCCGCGAATGCAGAGCATTTTGGCCGCTCACACCCCGCGCAGTTCCCGAATCGCTTTCGCGTAATCCTTCGCGTGAAAGATCGACGTTCCGGCAACGAGCACGTCGGCGCCGCTTTGAATTGAGACGGCAGCGGTCTCCGGATTGATTCCGCCATCGACCTCGATGCGCAGTTTCGGATTATGCGATTCCTTCCAGGCGCGTGCGCGTTTCACTTTGCTCATCATCTCCGGCCTGAAAGCCTGTCCGCCGAAACCGGGATGAACCGTCATGACCAGAAGCAGATCAATCATCACGAGAAACGGCTCAACTTCGTCAAAAGGAGTCGCTGGGTTCAAAGTCAGACCAACTCCGCAGCCCGCCTCGCGGATCTGTTTCAACGTTCCTGGAACATCGTGTCGCGACTCCGATTCCACGTGGACGGTAATAGAGTTGGCCCCTGCCTTCACAAACCGCGGCACGTAGTGGTCTGCTTTCTCAATCATCAGGTGCACGTCCAACGGGAGCCGAGTGTGACCGCGAACGGTCGCCACCATCTCCGGTCCGAAAGAGATGTTATCTACGAAATGGCCATCCATGATGTCGCAGTGGATCCAGTCGGCCCCGGCCTCCTCGACCCGGCGCAGCTCCTCCTCGAGCCGGGAAAAATCGGCGGCCAGGATTGACGGAGCCACCAGCACCTTGGGCATGAATTGATGGAGTAGAGGAGTAATGGAGTCTTGGCAATCGCTTAGTCAAAGCTCCCCTCGATCTGGCGCTTCCTATAATAATGAGCTTGACGCGGCGAGCCGACGTTTCATGTTACCGCGTTTTCAGGGGTCGAACCGCGATTGCAGGGCACGTGAACTGCGAAAGATCGACACGGGGATGCGTTTCCGACAGACTGGAAGGCAAACGCGGCAACTTTATAACTGATTCATGTTCAACGGACTCTTCGGCTGGCTTTCAAGCGACATCGGCATCGATCTCGGAACGGCGAATACTCTGGTCTACGTCAAGGACCAGGGCATCGTCCTGCGCGAACCTTCAGTGGTCGCGGTTCAGGCGGGAACGAACAAGGTTTTGGCGGTAGGTGATGAAGCCAAGCGAATGCTTGGCCGCACGCCTTCGAACATCGTGGCCGTTAGGCCGTTGAAGGACGGCGTCATCGCCGACTTCGAAGTGACCGAAGCGATGTTGCGCCATTTTATTTCCAAGGTGCACAATCGGCGCGTGAAGGCGCGACCGCGGGTTGTCATCGCCGTTCCCTCCGGCATCACCGAAGTGGAGAAGAGAGCGGTTCGTGAATCGGCCACGCATGCAGGTGCTCGCGAGGTTTATCTCATTGAAGAACCAATGGCGGCGGCTATCGGCGTCGGTTTGCCGGTTCAGGATCCCGCGGGCAACATGATCATCGATATCGGCGGCGGCACCACCGAAGTCGCGCTGATCTCGTTATCCGGAATCGTTTTCAGCCGCAGCGTGAGAGTGGCGGGCGATGAGCTCGATGAAGCCATCGTGCAGTACATGAAACGCGCCTACAATTTGATGGTGGGCGAGCGCACGGCCGAAGAAATTAAAATCAAGATCGGCTCGGCTTATCCGAGCGAGAAGGAAACAAGCGTGGAAGTGAAGGGGCGCGACCTCGTGGCCGGTCTTCCCAAGACGCTCATGATCACTTCACAGGAGGTGCGCGAAGCGCTCCTCGAGCCCATTTCGACGATCGTCGATTCTGTTCGGATCACGTTAGAGCGTTGTCCTCCCGAACTTTCAGCGGACCTGGTGGATCGCGGTCTGGTGCTGGCGGGTGGGGGCGCGCTTCTGCGCGGCTTTGATAAACTTTTGAGCGAAGAGACGGGATTGCCTGTCCATGTGGCAGAAGATCCTTTGAGCGCCGTGGCCGAGGGAACAGGTAAATGCCTCAATGAACTTAAATTCCTGCGCCAGGTCGCTTCGGCCGATCGCCAGTGGCGCTAAGAAGATTTCAAATTGTAGATTTCCAATTGCAAATCGCCCGCCGCCACCGGCTGTGGGTGGTTTTCAATTTGCGATTTTCCATCTGAAATTTGCAATTCAATGAGCCGCGGCAGCATCATCGCGTTGCTCGTTTTCGGTGCCCTCCTTGGCTACTTCCTCAGCTTTGGCCCTGACACCACGAAAAAGGTCCAAGGCGCGGTCTATCACATTTTCTCTCCCTTCCTGACCACCGGCTCAGGGCTGCAAAAACAGATTCAGGGCGTTCAGGGTAAACTTAAGTCCCTCGAAGAACTCGAGAAAGATAACGCGACTCTACGCGTAGAGAATAGAGAGTTGAAGGCCACGAACAAAGCACTGACCGACGTCGAGCATGAGGTCAACCGGCTTCGGCACGCCTTGAATTACCGGGAACGCTCCGAGTTCAAGCTTGTGCCCGCGGAGATCCTGGCGCGCGATTCGTCCACCTGGTGGCGCACGGTGACGATCAATCGCGGCAAGGATGACGGGGTCGAGGGCGATATGCCCGTCGTCACTGACGAAGGCTTGGTTGGCAAGACGACGACCGTCAGCAAAAACATTTCCGTCGTTCTGTTGGTTTCCGATGAGACCTGCAAGGTGGCCGCGTCGGTTGAGGGGAGCCGCGAGCAGGGGATCGTTTCAGGGGAGCGCGTCGTCGGCGGTTTGACGCCCTTGCTCACGCTGAATTTCCTGACCAAACAGGCCAATCTTCAGCCGGGCCAAAAAGCGGTCACGTCAGGCGTCGGCGGTGTGTTTCCTCGCGGACTGCTGATCGGGAGCGTGAAAACTTTCAAAGCCAGGGAGTTGGATGGCCAGGCGCAGCTCGCGCCGGCGGTTGACCTCTCCCAATTGGAGGACGTGTTCGTGGTCACGGGCCGAAGATGATCCTCTTCATTATTCTGCTCGTGCTCGTTTTTTTCGGCCAGGTCGCCGAATTTTTCATTCCGACAATTCCGTGGATGTATAACGCGCACGTTTACATCGTTCCGGTGTTCGTTTTTTTCGGCGCGACTGTTCTTCCATTTCCACTCATGCTGGCGCTTTCCTTTGTGGCCGGATTTCTTCTCGATGCCCTGACCGCGCAGGTCATCGGCTCACGAGTTGAAATTTCGGTAGGCTCCTCCATAGTGATCTATGCGGCCCTGGCAGGCATCATGCACGGCCTGAGACCACTGTTCATACGAGGACGCTGGGAAATTCATTGCATCGTGTGCGGGATCTGCACTTCCGCAATCGTCCTTGCGCAATATCTCATGATTACATTTCGGCGCGGTTACGTTTTCTTTTCACCGGAAATCTGGTGGCAGATCGGAGGGCCAGGGATCATGGCCGTGCTCATCTCACCAGTCGTTTTCTGGATTCTTCACTGGGTCGCGCAAGTGACCGGTTACCCTTACCTGCCGAGCAGCCGCCGCGGTGATTACGAATGAACCGGCGTCGCCTTAATCCCCGTTTGCGAATCCAGTTTCTGGGACTGTGCATGCTTCTGGGCTGCGGAGCGCTCGGGCTTCGTCTCTGGTGGGTTCAGGTTGCTCGTGGAGCGGAATGGACTGCGCGCATTCGCGGAAGTTCAGAGGCGACGGTGCGCCTGCCTTCTGTTCGTGGTGAGATCAAAGATCGCAATGGGCTCACGCTTGTAGGCAATCGGGCCAGTTATGAGGTCGATTTTTATCTGCCCGAAATGGTGAAGGGCTATAAGGAACGCTTCGGCACACCGCCGATGGCGACCTATCGGGCCACCATCCAAGGGATGCCCAAGGATCAGAAAGAGCCGGACATCATCAAGATTGTGAATGATGGGATCGTGCCGCGTCTCGACGATCTCGACCTGGCGGCGGATTACAACGCCGCGCAACTGCAGCGCCATTTTCGAAACGACACTGAGGTACCGTTCTCATACATCAAGGATATCGACTTCAGCACGATGGCGAAGTTCTCCGAGCACGATGTGGGACTGCCGGGAGTCGATATCGCGATCAAACCGGTGCGCTCGTATGTCTACGGGGCGTTGGCAGCGCACATTCTGGGCTACGTAGGCGCGCCGGACGATACCAACAAGGAAGACGCCAAGCGGTTCACCTTTTACCAGGAAGATGTGGACGGGAAATCAAACATCGAAAAGTCGATGGATGAATATCTCCGCGGAAAACCCGGTGTTCGTTATCTGCGCCGAAACGCCAAGGGGGTAATCGATGGGGTGCTGCGGGAAGATCCGCCGAAGCAAGGCGCCAACGTCTTTCTCACGATCGATGCGAAGATCCAGGCAATCACGGACGAAGCCTTGCGCGCGGTCAGCCGCGCCGGTGCCGTCGTGATCGATCCCAACAATGGCGACGTCCTGGCGATGGCGTCGGTACCGTCGTTCGACCCGAATACATTCATACCCAGCATTAAGGCGAAAGATTGGTCAGCCCTTCAAAAAGACGAGGGCGATCCACTGGTCAACCGCGCTCTGAGCGCATTGCCGCCGGGCTCGACTTTCAAGCTGATCACCGCGCTCGCGGGTCTACGCGGCTCGAAAAACCTCGCCAGCGCCAAATACAATTGCAGCGGCGGCGTCTCTTATGGCGATCACTATTTCAAGTGCTGGATCTCGGCCAAGGGCGGCGGACACGGTACCCTTGGTCTGGCCGACGCGCTGAAGGTTTCGTGCGATTCCTACTTCTATCAATACGGAAACGCCGCCGGCATTCAGTCGATTGATGCGGTCGGGAAAATGCTGGGGATGGGCGAGGGATCGGGCCTGCAACTATCGGGTGAACAGACCGGCAACATGCCCGGTCCCGAGTGGATGCAGATTCACCATCCGCAGGAGCGTTGGTCGCAGGCCCAAACGGCGAACGTTTCCATCGGGCAGGGCTACACGTTGGTTTCGCCTTTGCAGCTGGCCCTCGCCTACGGAGCCGCGGCAAATGGCGGGACCTGTTATTACCCGCGGTTAGTCGAGAAGGTTCTGAATCAGGACGGAACGCCCGTGGTCGACGAACAGGGGAAGCCGATGAATTTCAACCCGCGCGTCCGTGCCGATTTACGCCGCGAAATTTCGCAGAGAGACATCGAACTCGTTAGGCGTGGTCTCTGGAAGGTTGTTAACGAAGAGGGCGGCACCGGGGGCCGGGCGCGGTTGAAGGATGTGGTCGTGGCCGGGAAAACCGGCACTGCCCAGGCGACTGACCGCGGCCACGAGGAGAATGTGGCCTGGTTTACCTGTTTTGCGCCGTTCGACCATCCGAAGTATGTCGTCGCCGTGATGGTGCAGGGCGCCTCCGGGCATGGCGGTGAGGTCGCGGGACCAATCGCGGTGCGTATTCTCGAACGCATCATCGCGCAGGACGAAGGGAAATTCGACATGCAGGTCGCCTGGCTCGAACCGGCGCATCATCCGAATCCGCTGCAACTCTTTAAATCCGTCAGCTACACTGGAAGCAACGTCGGAGGCGCAGACGACGAAGAAGGCGCCGATGAAAGCCAGAGTGGCACCGCCCAGATGGCATCTGGCGGAGCCGCGCCTGACGTCGAACCCGAAGCGGATACCCATGTCGTAAAACAACGCAAAGCTCCCCGACCAACCGTGGTGGCGACACCGCCTCCGCAAAAGAAGCCCGGATTCTTTGAGCGACTTTTTGGTTCACACCCAAAACCAACCCCGACACCGCCCCCGCCGGCGCGGCGTCGATTCAACTAAATTTAATCTCCAACGGATGAACTGCTTCGCACTCTTCCAGGCAATGGAGATCAACCAATCAAATCAGTTTTATGCTAGAGAAAGTTCGGAAAATTTTAGGTCTCTCGTCGCGCAAGACGGGGAACAAGATCGTTATCAGCGTGGAAAAACTCGAGCGACGCGTGGCCTTGCTCGAGAATGGCCGCCTCGAAGAATACAGCGTCGAGCGTAACACCTCGCGCAACATTGTTGGCAGCGTCTACAAAGGGCGCGTTAAGAATATCGAGATGGGTTTGAAGGCGATGTTTGTCGACATCGGTTTCGAGAAGAACGCCTTCCTCCATTTTTGGGACGCCATTCCGGCGGCCTTGGATAGCGGAATTGAAGAAATCGATCGCCCAGGGCGCAAACAGAAGAAAAAAATCACTGCGCGCGATATTCCAAGTATTTATCCCGTAGGATCGGAGGTCATCGTTCAGGTAACGAAAGGACCTATCGGAACCAAAGGTCCCCGGGTGACGACCAATCTGAGTTTCGCCGGGCGATATCTCGTGCTGATGCCGTTTAGCGATCGAAGCGGTATCTCCCGCAAGATCGAGGATCCAAAGGAACGCGCTCGCCTTCGCAAAATTTTGCAGAGCTTGGAGATTCCCGATGGCATTGGCGTGATTATCCGGACTGTTGGAGAAGGACAGCGGGCGCGCTACTTCGTGCGCGACCTTCACTTTCTGCTCGATCAATGGACCAAGGTCGAAGAGCACATCAAAAATGATAAAGCTCCCTCGCGTGTTTTTGAAGAGCCCGACCTGGTTGAGCGAACCGTTCGAGATTTTCTGACCGAAGAAATCGACGAAGTCGTTTGCGATAACCAGGAAGCCACCCAGCGGATGATCGAGCTCGTGGGCAAAGTTTCGCCGCGCGGCCGCAACCGGATCCGCATGTATGACGGTGCCACGCCGGTTTTCGAAGCCTTCGGCGTGCAAAAACAAATCGATGACGCCTTCCATCGGCAGGTTTGGCTGCGTTGCGGCGGTTACATCGTGATCGACGAAACTGAGGCGCTCGTGGCCATCGACGTGAACACCGGAAGAAACAAAGGCGGGCGCGACGTCGAGAAAACAATCCTGCAGACCAACCTGGAAGCGGCTGACGAGATTGCCAGGCAATTGCGATTGCGCAACGTCGGCGGTCTCATCATCGGTGACTTTATCGATATGAAGAGTCGCAAGGACCAGCAAATGGTCTATGCGCTGATGAAGGACCGGTTGAGACGCGACAAGGCCAAGACACATGTCCTTCCCATCTCGCCGTTAGGCCTGATGGAGATGACGCGCCAGCGGGCGCAGGAAAGTCTCAGCGACACCATTTACGAAAACTGCCCCTACTGCAGTGGCCGCGGCGTGGTCAAAACCTCAATGACGACCAGCGTTGAGTTGCATCGCACACTCAACACCGTCATGCGCAAATATCAGGATTCGGTGCATGAAATTCGCGTCATTCTCAACCCCGATGTGCTGAAACGGCTGAAGGAAGAGGATGAAGAATTGCTGGTCGAACTGGAGCGGCGTTATGCCGGAAGACTCCTCTTCCGAGGGGATCCGGGCTACCATCATGAAAAATTTGTCGTGACGAATGCCACTACCGGAGAGGAACTTAAGCCTTAAAGCCGAGTAGGGTCGGGTTGCAAAAAGGCACGATGCGTGCTCCTTTGCGGACATCCGGAACGGCCTCCAAATTCGTTTCGTACAGAGAGCGCCCGTGTCATTCGGGCGCATTAACCAAAAGCAGAGGGAGAAACAGTTATGAAAGTTAGCGTTAGCATATTTGCCTTCACGGCACTCGCGTCAGTGGCCATGGCCGGGACCGAGACGTCCGCGAAGGATTTCAAGGGAACGTCGGTCGCAACTGCGCCGCAGGAATGTTGGTATGGCGATACTGAGTGGAATGTCAATTTGTGGGGAACCTATGCGTTCACCGGAACTGACTCGAACAGTGTCGGTGCGCCGCAGTTCTTCTTTGGCGACAATAAAGGCGATCGTTATTTGAAAGACGATCACGCATGGGGTGGTGGTATCGATGCGAAATACTTTTGGCATAAGTATTTTGGTTTCGGTATCGAAGGTATGGCCCTTGATGCTGGTCGCACGAAATTCGATATCGAGGGCGGTCCTCGTAACGGATTCACCTTTACCAAAGAGGATGATAATCGCCTGATTGGTGCGGTCCTTGGGACCTTCACCATTCGTGTTCCAATCGGTTGCTCCCGCGTTGCCCCCTATGCCTGGGCTGGCGGCGGTGCAATCTTTGGTGGCGGCGAGAAAGACACTCGTATTCCTTCGACCAACAATGGCGTCAGCTTCACGACTCGCCATTCCGATAGCGACGGCAAAGGAATGGGACAGTTTGGTGGCGGCTTTGAAGTTCGTATCACCCGGCACATCGGCTGGATGAACGATTTCAGCTGGAACGTGATCGATGGCCCGAGGAACAACTTCGGCATGGTTCGCAGCGGTTTGACCGTCGCGTTCTAAGACAAACGCCCGTTTAATTTGAGAGCCGGAGATGCCGTTGGCATCTCCGGCTTTTCTTTTTTTCGCCGCGCATTTTTCAACGTTCAATCCGTAACGCGGCCGGCCACAGGAGCACATCGCGGGAGGTTGAGTGCTGGCGCAAAGTTTAACCGTTGCGCTCGGCCGGCTCGCCGGAGAGATTGCCCGATGTCGTTTCGCCATGTGCTCGACGCGCTGCCGCTGACCAGCTCACGCACTCTTGAGCGGTTCCGGGAACTGCTTGCGCTAAAGTCGGCCTCGGAGTTCGAAAACCTTGCCCAGCGCGCGCGCGCGACCACGCTGCGCAATTTTGGGCGAACGATGCACCTTTTCGCGCCGCTTTACCTGTCCAACGAATGCATCAACAGCTGCCGTTATTGCGGTTTTTCGAGGGATAATCCAATCCTGCGTGTGACCCTCGATGTCGAGCAGGTGGTTGCCGAAGCCCGTCACCTGTCCACCGAAGGATTTCGGCACATCCTCCTCGTCGCCGGCGAACATCCTAAATTTGTCGGGCGCGATTACCTCGTCGAGTGCGTGAAGCAACTTCGACCCTTCTTTTCCTCCATCGCAATCGAGGTCGCGCCGATGGAGACGGCTGAGTATGAGCCGATTGTTAATGCCGGCGCAGAAGCGCTGGTTGTTTACCAGGAAACCTATGACCGCCGCATCTACGGCGAGTTGCATACAGCGGGACCGAAGCGCGATTTCGACTGGAGGCTCGACTGCGCGGAGCGGGGATACGCCGCCGGATTCCGGCGCCTCGGTATCGGAGTGTTGTTTGGGTTGGCGCCGTGGCAGCAGGACGCGATCGCTCTGGCGGCGCACGTAGAATATCTTTTGAAGCATTGCTGGCAGGCTCAAATCAGCGTCAGCTTTCCCCGTCTCCGCCCGGCGGCTGGTGAGTTTGCGCCATCCTTCACCATGACTGATCGCGACCTTGCGCAGGTCATCTGCGCGTTTCGCGTAACGTTTCCGGAGATTAATCTTGTCCTGAGCACGCGCGAGCCGGCGCCACTGCGCGATGCACTTGTCCCGCTTGGCGTCACCACGATGAGCGCGGGAAGCCATACCGAACCGGGAGGCTACACCGGCCAGGGGCGCGACAATCTTCATCAGACAGTTCGAGGACGCCAAATGCCGTGTGATGCCACGACGGACCAATCGGCCCTCGCTTCTGAGCAATTTGAAATCAGCGACGCGCGCACGCCGCAGGAAGTCGCGTCGTCTCTTCGAACCAGCGGTTTCGATCCGGTTTGGAAGGACTGGGATCAGGCGCTGATTTCGGAATGACCATCTCGCTCAACGGCGAAAAGACACGACTTGATCGGTGCCAGCACGGTTGCCGAGCTAGTGGATGTTTTGAACCTTCCCGCCCCGACCCTTCTGATCGAGCACAACGGTGTGGCTTTGCATAAGCGCGAATGGGCCGGTCGCGTCCTTGCGGAAGGCGATCAGATCGAGCTGATAAAGATCGTCGCCGGCGGTTAATGAATCGAAAGATGCGCCAAGTCGTTAGGCGCTGCGGACCACCACCCGGAGGGGATCGGCTTCGACGATCGCAACCGGGGTTCCGGAAGAGATGAATTCGCCCTGTGTGACAACGTCAACGATGTGGTCGGCGAATTTTGCCTTCCCGCTTGGTCGCAGTACCGATAAAGCTGTTCCCTTCATCCCCGGTGCCAGAGGCATGGGCGGCATCAGAGTTGTTGTTACACCGGGCATCGATGCGCCCGGCGGGTTGGAGGTCATGAGAGCGAACCGCCGGTAGATGCTGGTTCGAGGAAGGTAGCGGGCCAGGACCCAGATAACGACGCCAGACGCAACGAGTGCGATGAGAAGGTTCGTCAGAGGAAGCGCCAACATCGGCGCCGTCGGGAAAAACTTTTCGCCCGGATAACGATCGATCATCGCCCAAAGAACGGAAGCCAACATTAAGAAAACGCCAACCACGCCGACGACAATGGTGGAGTGAGCGAAGAACAGGATCTCAACCAGGACGAGAACAAAGCCAATGACAAACAACGCCACCGTCTCCCAGCCCGCGAGACCGGCGAGGTGATGACCCAGGAAAAAGAGCGTGAAGCAGATCGCCGAGATGATTCCGGGAATGCTCGCGCCGGGGATCTTGAATTCGAGATACGCTCCGACGATTCCGCCTAACAAGAGCAGGGGCGCGAGCAGGGTGACGAGGATTGCCAGGCGTTCAAAGCCGGTCGGAGCGAGCTCTACGGACGTGCCCTTGAGACCCGCCTTGCGCATCAGGTCTGCGACCGAATCGGCCACCCCCGCCGCTAAAAGCGGTTTCCCGTTTATCGGTTCGATGGCCTCCTGCGCGCTCAGGGTCAGGAGTGACCCCTTTGCATGTATCACCCGGTCCCCCAGCTTGACCTCTTTCTCCTTGTTCATGAAGGCTTCGCCGATGTCCGGGTTGTGACCGTTACGAACAGCGGTGCTGCGGATCAAAGCCGACCAGTAGGAGATGGTTTTTTCGCGCTCAGTCTCCGGCAAATCCTGTCCGGTCGCCAACACCGGCGCCGCCGCGCCGATCGCGCTCACCGGGGCCATGTAAATGTTGCGCGTGGCCAGAGCGATGAGAGCGCCGGCCGACCCGGCGTTATTGTTAATGTAGGTGTAGGTTGGGATGGTCGCGTGATTCAGGACGTCAGTGATTTCCTCGGCCGCATCCAGCCGCCCGCCGTAAGTGTCCATTTCGAAAATAATCGCCGATGCCCCGGCAAGCTCGGCTTCCTTCTCGGTCCGGCGAACAAATGCGGCCAGTGATGAGGATATTTCTCCCTTCATCGGAACGAGGGCGACCTCGCCCTTCGTCAGGACTTCGCGCGCCCCGGCGGGCGTGGCCAATAGGACAGCGAGGCAACCAGCAACGAGAAATATTCGACTCATGCTTATGTTCTTTCTCTTTCTAAATTTGGCATCGCTAAGTATTCGGAACGAGCGAAAAATTACCCTGTGGCATCTATCCCCACCGAAACCATAGAGCAGGTCGCGTCGGCCAACGACATTGTCGACGTGATCGGCGGGTATTTCCCGCTCCGCCGGGCAGGATCGAACTTTAAGGCTCTCTGCCCCTTTCACCAGGAGAAGACCCCGTCGTTCCACGTGAACCCGCAACGGCAGACATTCCACTGTTTCGGCTGCGGGGTGGGAGGAAGCGTTTTTCGCTTCGTCATGGATTATGAGCACGTCGATTTTCCGTCGGCCGTCCGCAAACTGGCATCGCGTGTCGGGATAAACGTGGTCGAGGAGCGCACTCACAGCGCCGAAGAAAACCGGCAGCATGAAACCCGGCGGACTCTCCTGCAATTGCATGCGGAAGCCGCCGAATGGTTTCACAACAATTTGTTGAAGAAGGAGATGGCCGCTTCCGCTCGCACTTATCTTAAAAAGAGGGGCATTCAGCGCGAGATCGCGGCGCGCTGGCAGATCGGCTACGCGCCCGCCGGCTGGGATACGTTTCTGAAATGGGCCGAGGGGCGAGGTTACGGGCGGCGTCACCTTGTGCTTAGCGGCCTGGTAAAGCCGCGTGACGAAAACAATCCGTTAGGCGAAGTCTACGATCGTTTTCGCGACCGGATTATGTTCCCGATTTGCAACGACGTCGGCGAGGTCGTGGCCTTCAGTGGAAGGTTGCTCGAAAACGAGCCGGACGCGGCCAAATACCTCAACTCCCCCGAAACACCTCTCTTTCGGAAGAGCAAAATCCTCTTCGGCCTGCATCGTACCAAGCGCAGCCTGATCGAAGCGAATAGCGCGATTGTTTGCGAAGGCCAGATCGATCTGATCGCGCTCTTCGAGGCTGGCATCACCAATGTCGTCGCGCCGCAGGGAACGGCCTTTACCTACGATCAGGCGCGGATCCTGAAACGCTTTGTTAATGAAGTTGTCCTCTGTTTTGACGCCGATGCCGCCGGCCTGAAAGCGGCGGAGCGATCGATGGAGGCGCTTCTTCAAAATGATTTGATCGTGCGCGTGCTGGAGATGCCTGCGGGCGAAGATCCCGATTCTCTCATCCGAAAGAAAGGACGGGAAGCCTTCGAGCAGCGCCTCGCTTCGGCGCGTGATTTCTTTGATTATTGGATAGACGTGGGAGCTACCGCAACGGATTTGAATTCGTTAGGTAAGAAAATGGAGCTGGCTCGCGGCCTGGCCGAGACGGTTTCTCATATCCACGATCCTCTTTTGAAAGGGGAGGTCGTCCGGAAAGTGACCTCCCGGCTGGGCGTAGCCACGAACGATTTCGAGAATCTTTTGACGCGCGAACGGCCATCCTGGCGGCCAACCGGGCCGCCAAAGCCGCAGCCCGGCGCTGTTCCGGGTCACGATCTCGCCATGCTCTGTCTGCTGGCGCTGCGGGATGAAGAGGCGGCTGCTTTCCTGCGCGCCCAGAATTGGAAAGAGACCCTGGCCGACCTGCCCGATGCCGACCTGCTTGCTCGAATCCTCGAAAGCGACCTCAAGCTTTCGGAACCCGCGCCCCTCAATGCATTTATGTCGAGTCTGCCTCCGACGGAGGAATCCTTGGTCTCAGGATGGCTCATGCAAAAGCTCCCGGATCAGCCCGCCTTACTCGCGGAAGAATGGTGGCGCGGGATCCGGCAAGGGATCGTCCGGAAGCAACTGGCCGTGGCGCAGGCAAGGATGAAAGCCTCCCAAATGAGCGCAGGGGAGGTGGTCAATTTGCAGAAACAAATTCTTGACCTTACGGATCAACTCCACGAGCTTTCGCAGTTTTCGCCGGGTCCTTCCCTGGGAAGTTGATTCCCTGGCCCCGACGACTTTCAGTCACTCTCAACCGCGCAACCTTGGCCAGGCATCTGAAAAAGAAGACACGCGCGCCGCAAAAGGCCAAGGCGCGGGCAAAACCGAAGCGGGCCCAGAAGCCCGCGGCTAAGAAATCCACTACGCACGCGAAAGCGCATGCGCCATCGGCTTCGCGCAAACAGCGTGGCGCGGCCGCTGCTTCAGTCGATAAGTCCGCCACCGGACCTGTGATAAGCAGTGAAGTCGATCTTCAAGCGCGTATTCGTGAGCTGATCAAGCTCGCGAAAGAACAGGGTTATCTCACCTTTGACGATCTTAACGAGGCCTTGCCCGAAGGCCTAACGGACGCGGATGACCTCGACGCCATTCTCATCCGCCTGCGCAAGATGGAGATCGACATCATCGAAGCGTCGGAGGTCGATCGTTTTAAGGACGGCAAAAAGGATGCCGAGGAAGAGGAAGAGGAAAAGCCGGAAACCAAGCTCGATATTCTCGACGACCCGGTGCGCATGTACCTCAAACAGATGGGGCAGGTGCCTCTGCTGACGCGCGAACAGGAGGTGGAAATTTCCAAACGCATCGAAGAAGCCGAAGCCATGGTGCAGAAGTGTATCAATCGTTTCGGATTTATCGCCCAAGCCCATCTCGATCTGGCGGCGAAACTCACTGAAGGCCGCGAACGTTTCGACCGCGTCATTCTCGACAAGAAAATCGAGAGCCGCGAGCGCTACATGAAAATGTTGCCCCGCTTGTGCAAGCAGGTCGAGAAACTCAGCGGGTCGATTTCGCATCAGTATGGGCAGGTCGCCAAGGCATCGCACAAACGGGAGTCGAAAGGCTCAAAGGCCTTTCAAAAATCGATCGCCTCGCTCCAGCGCTTCTATCCCAAATTTTATTTCAAACAGAAAGTCACGGAAGAATTCGTTCACCTGGCTGACGAGCAATACAAGGTTCTCCTGGAGCTTAAGGCGGAGGCCGTCAAAAAAGGAAAAGCCAAGGCTCTGCTCGCGCCCATCCTTGCCAAAATGGCCGAGCTTGAGCGGGCTCTCTGGCTGTCGGCCGAAGAATACAGTGAGCAGTATCAGGATCTGAAAAACTGGCTGCGAAAAGCTTTGCGCGCGAAGACTGAAATGGTCGAGGCCAACCTGCGTCTCGTGATCTCGATCGCGAAAAAATACACCAACCGCGGCCTCTCGTTCCTCGACCTGATCCAGGAGGGAAACATGGGCCTGATGAAGGCGGTCGAGAAATTCGAATATCGCCGCGGCTACAAGTTTTCCACTTATGCGACCTGGTGGATCCGGCAGGCGATCACCCGGTCAATTGCCGACCAGGCCCGCACGATCCGGATCCCGGTCCATATGATCGAGACGATCAACAAGCTGATGCGCGTGCAAAAGCAGCTCGTCCAGGAGTATGGGCGAGAACCAACTCCGGAAGAGGTCGCGGAGGAAATCCTGTTGCCAGTCGATCGGGTTCGCGCGGTTCTGAAGATGGCGCAGCAGCCGATCTCCTTGCAATCGCCCGTAGGCGAAAGCGAGGAGACCAACTTCGGCGACTTCATTGAAGACAAGGGCGCAGAGAATCCGAGCGACATGACCGCCATTGTCCTCCTCAAGGAAAAGATCAAGGACGTGCTCGAAACCCTGACCGACCGTGAGCGGCAGGTCTTGGAACAACGTTTTGGACTGGTCGACGGTTACAGCCGCACCCTTGAAGAAGTAGGGCGACAGTTCCGCGTCACGCGAGAGCGAATCCGACAAATCGAGGCCAAAGCCCTGAGAAAAATGCGCCACCCGACCCGGATTCGCCAGTTAGAAGGCTTCCTCGAAGCGGCCGAGGCTTAAACTTTTTGGTTGCGGGGCTTTGCGCAACTTTGCCAGCCGTCGCGAGTTTAATAGATGTTACGTTCAGCATTTGTTCTCCGCTGGCCGCGAGGCTGAAGAGGGCGAGTGTTGGCGCAGAGTTAGATGAGACAAACGTTCAGCATTTGTCCTCCGCCGGCTGAGAGGCGGAGGAGGGTGAGTGCTGGCGCAGAGTTAGAATAAAACAACGTTCAGCATTTGTCCTCCGCCGGCTGAGAGGCGGAGGAGGGTGAGTGTTGGCGCAGAGTTAGAATAAAACAACGTTCAGCATTTGTCCTCCGCCGGCTGAGAGGCGGAGGAGGGTGAGTGTTGGCGCAGAGTTAAAATGAGACAAACGTTCAGCATTTGTCCTCCGCCGCTTTAGAGGCGGAGGAGGGTGAGTGTTGGCGCAGAGTTAAAATCAATGCACCGATATGGACAGAAACGATGATCAACAGCTTTGGGACTTGCTGGGATCCTCGCGCGCCCCGGAACAGTCGCCGTACTTTTCGCGCGACGTTCTTCGGCGGTTACGGGAGGAATCTTCTTCCCGTCATGGCTTCGCTGGCTGGCTGAGCTGGCGCCGTCTTCTTCCGGTTTCGGGACTGGTCGCGGCCACCGCTGCGATTTTCGTGGCCTACACGGTGACTTTCCATCATCCATCCGCCGGTGAGAACGATGTCGTCGCAAAAATTGACGCCCAAGATTACGAAGTCGTCGCCGATTTGGACAACTTGTTAGCCTCTGAAGATAATAATCTGTGGGACGACAATCCTTCATTGTAATCGCGCTTGCCTGTTGCAGCCTAACGGCGGCCAGTGACGCCCTGGCACAGGGCCAGGCCATACCCCGGTTCCGCTCCCGAACATTTTCTCGGGGCCCAATGATGAACCCTAACCGCCAGCGCTTTAATCAGCTGTCGCCGGAGGAACGCCAGGCCTTTCGGCGCAATGCCGAGCGCTGGCTGAAGATGAATCCCGAACAGCAGAAAATGCTGCGTGAACGCGAACAGGTCAGACGGGCGCAGTTAAAGGCCGAAGCCGAAGCCGCCATGCGACAAATGAACCTACGACTGGACACAAATGCGCAGGGCCAGTTTGAGGCGCGTTACATGCAGGAGCGCCGGCGAATGGAACGGCAGCTTCGACAGGAAGCGGAGGCCAGGCGCCAGCAGGAATTGCCGCAGTTGAATGAGCGGCTCAAGAGTGAATTCCAAGCTCGGCAGGGAAATGCCGCGGGCGACGCCGGTTCGCCAATTGCATCTCCGACCGGTTCAGCCAAGCCCTGATTGAACGCCTGAGCAGGCTCGCCACAAAGCCACTCTGCGACGTTTAAGGAACTAGTCCTCCGCCGACTTAGAGGCGGAGGAGGTGAGTGATGGCGATAGAGCTTTTAAACAAAAAAGAGCCGGCGGGGATTTCCCGCCAGCTCTCAAATCGTTACCTCGCGGCTTAACGCCAACGGCGATGAAACCGGTGGCCGTACCAGACGCGATGGCCATGGTTCCAGTACCAACCTGGGCCAACGTAAACGCTGGGGCCGTAGTAAGGTCCGTAGCCGTAAGGATATCCGTATGGGTATCCATATGGATAACCGTAAGCGACAGGCACACCGATGCCGATTCCTACCCGGACGCCAGCCTTCGAATCCGAAGCGGATGCAAAGATCAGGCCGCTAACGGCTAATGCAATTATCAGAAGCTTTTTCATGATGTTCCCTCCATTTACTATTCAACAGTAGGTAAGACGGAAAAGTTTCTCAGTTTATTCGGTCTTCTTCGAACAAGCGTACCCGGTTACCCGGACGTCCCGGCCGACCTTCGCGTAAGAAATTCTTTCCAGTTTCAGCGCCCGTTGCGTGGAACTCGCGCCTGCTCCGGCGAAGGCGACTACAGGTCCGCCTGCGAAAACGGGGGCGACATACAGCTGCACTTTGTCGATCAGGCGCTTGTCGAGAATTTGTCCGAGGATTTCGCCGCCGCCTTCCACCAGAACGGAAAGCACGCCTTTCCGGCCAAGATCGCGCAGGACGGATTCGAGCGATTTGTTTTTGTAGACCAGTGTCCGGTCTTTGAAGTGGTCCTGGAAAAGGTGGCTTCGGCGGGGAATTTTTCCTGATTTGGTCAGGACAACTCGCCAGGGTTGATTTTGTTGTCCGGCGGGACGAATCGTTAGGCGTGGATTGTCTTGACGTGCCGTTTCGGCGCCGATGACAATCGCATCGACCGTGCGCCGGGCCTGCTGCGCGTCGCGTCGGGCCGCTGCACTCGTTATCCAACGTTCGCTCCGGCGTGGAAGGCTGAGTCTGCCATCGAGCGTCATGCCGCACTTTGCGATCACAAAAGGGAACCCGGTTGTGATCCATTTGTTGAAACCTTCGTTGAGCCGCGCGCATTCTTCCGCCAGAACTCCGGAAACGACGTCCACACCTTCCGCGCGCAGTTGACGAATCCCCTTTCCGTTGTGGTGAGGATTGGGATCGATCGCGCCGATGACAACCCGGCGAATGCCGGCACGAACAATCGCGTCAGTACAGGCGCCTGTCCGGCCGCTGGTCGAACAGGGCTCCAGGGTCACGTAGAGGACAGCATCCCGTGGAACGGATTTCTTCAGCCGATTGATGCACTCGATTTCAGCGTGCGGCTTGCCCGCTCCCTTGTGATGACCGCGCGAGATGACGCGGCCGCCACGGACCAGGACCGCTCCAACCGCGGGATTGGGACTTGTCTGACCGACGCCCTTTTGTGCTTCGACTAAAGCGGCCCGCATGAAGCGTTCGTGTTTAGGGGGTGCCGCCATGAAGAAGCGTTAAACGGGGAGGGGCGGGCGAGCAAATAGATCGGCAACCAAAACGATTGCGTTGTAGCTGCCGGCGTCACTGCCGGCAGGTATACTGGCTTTCTGCCGCCGAGAGGGTGGCAGCTATGAAATCTGCGTTCAGCCAAACGTGCAAGTTTGTCTCACTTCCTTCTTAGTCGGACCCATGCGATATGTGACATAATTACCCAGCACGTTGCTCATCGAATTTAACTTAAAATGCTTGGCCATATGCATTTATTTACGGGAAAGCGCATCGAATGCTGGTGGCATTCGGGTAGCTGGTTGGAACGGTTGAAACCAAAAGAAAGGAATTTCAATATGAGTATTATTCGATATCAACCACAGTTAGTTTCGCTTCCCACCCTGGATCGATGGAGCTCCCTTCGGGACGATCTTAATTCCCTCTTCGAGCTGCCATTCTGGTCCGCTTCCGATCGCCAGGACCATCTTCTTAATGGCTGGGCTCCCGCGGTGGATCTCTACCAGAACACCGACAACATCGTTGCGCAGGTGGAGTTACCCGGAATGCGCAAGGAGGACATCGAGATCTCGCTTCACGATGGAACATTGACCGTCGCGGGCGAACGCAAGCTTGAGTCGCCCGAGGGCAGTTCCACGGAACGGAGCGAGCGTCACGTCGGCAAGTTTCGCCGCAGCCTCACGCTGCCGGCGCGAGTCGACGCCAATAAAGTGAGCGCCTCTTATCGCGATGGCATTCTGACTATCACTCTGCCGAAAGCGGAGGAAGCAAAACCGCGACAGATTCAGATTAACCCTAACTAATTCAGTTTCTCCAAAAGAAAGGACATACGCATGAACACTGCAGTTCGTGAAAACAGAAACGGCCATGCCGGGACCCACAACGGAGAGCAATTTCTTGCTCCTTCATCCAGCGTTTTTGAAACAGGCGAAGGATACCTTCTTCATGTCGAGATGCCGGGGGTAAACAAGGAGGGCCTCGAGATCTCGGTGGTGGACAATGAGCTGACCATCACCGGCCGGCGTTCTTTGCCTGCAGTTGACGGGACTCTTCTGCACCGGGAATCGCGACGGGAAAATTTCCGTCGGACTTTCGAACTCGACCCGTCGATCGACAGCAATCGAATCTCCGCGAAGATCGAGCAGGGCGTGGTCACGCTGACGCTGCCCAAGGCGGAGCACGTGAAGCCCCGTAAGATCACCGTTTCCTAGCAGCAATATCGACCTTGTTTGAAAAGGCCGCAGACCGCGAGGTTTGCGGCCTTTTGCTTTCGCCCTCACGCGCTCTCCGCGTGAGTCGGCGCCATCCACGCATTCGGAAAATGGCTGAGCGCGCGAGAAATCGGAAAAAATAGCCTTGCTGCGCCAATATGTTCGTGTGAACATGCGGGTTACAACTCCACACCCAAACCGAGAGGAACCCAGAAAATGACGCAATCCACGCTTGCTGCCCCAGCCCCACTCAATGGCGAAGTTCGCCCTTCCGCGAAGTCTCCGGAAGCAGATCGCAACGGCGCCGCCAAGAAACGAAAGAATGTTTTTCCCTTGGCGGGAAGTGATTCGCCGACCAACCTAGATAACCGCATTATGGCGACAAAAACTGCCCATCCTGAAGAAAAGAACTCCTCCACCGAGAGCAAAGTCATCGCGGCCCGAAATAAGAATCTCGATCTCGCTATCCAGCAGATCGCCAAAGATTACGGCGACGGCGCGATCATGCGGCTGGGCGACGATAAAATTGTCGATATCGATGTCATTCCGACCGGCAATATCCTGATCGATCGCGCCTTGGGAGTCGGCGGGTTTCCCCGCGGGCGGGTCGTGGAAATTTACGGACCGGAATCTTCCGGCAAGACGACTTTGACGTTAACCGTGATCGCCCAGGCGCAGAAACGCGGTGGCCTGGCCGCTTTCATTGACGTTGAGCATGCGCTCGATCCCCAGTACGCCAAGCGGCTCGGGGTGAACCTCGACGATCTGCTCGTCTCCCAACCCAGTTCCGGGGAAGAAGCGTTGCGCATCGTCGAGACGCTGGTGCGCTCCAATGCGCTGGACGTCATCGTGCTTGATTCCGTTGCGGCTCTGGTGACGAAGCAGGAACTCGAAGGCGAAATTGGAGATTCGACCGTGGGAACCCAGGCGCGGTTAATGAGCGCCGCGTTGCGCAAGTTGACATCCCTGATCTCGAAAGCGCGCACCTGTTGCATTTTTACAAACCAGATCCGCGAGAAAATCGGGGTCATGTTCGGCAACCCCGAAACCACACCCGGCGGCAAAGCTTTGAAGTTCTACGCCAGTGTGCGCGTCGATATCCGCCGAATCGGCGCCATCAAGCAAACCGATGGCGTCGTTACGGGAAATCGGACACGCGTCAAAGTGGTGAAGAACAAGGTGGCGCCTCCATTCACCGAAGCCGAGTTCGACATCATGTATAACGAGGGCATTTCTTCGACCGGTGCTTTGCTCGATTTGGCGCTTGAGAAGCAGATCATCGAGAAACGTGGTTCGTGGCTCAACTACAAGGGAACTCAGCTGGCTCAGGGGAGAGACGCGGCCAAGGACGCTTTGAAAAACGACCCGAAACTTTACGAAGAAATCGAAACGGCGGTGAAAGCCAAGCTCGACGAAGAAAAAGAATAACAGAAACCCCTAACAAATCGCTTTCCAACGTCAGCACTTGTCCTCCGCCGTCTTAGAGGCGGAGGAGGGTGAGTGATGGCGACAGAGCTATTTAAAAAACGTTCAGCACTTGTCCTCCGCCGTCTTAGAGGCGGAGGAGGGTGAGTGATGGCGACAGAGCTATTTAAAAACGTTCAGCACTAGTCCTCCGCCGTCTTAGAGGCGGGGGGGGATTAAAAACGTTCAGCACTTGTCCTCCGCCGTCTTAGAGGCGGAGGAGGGTGAGTGATGGCGACAGAGCTATTAAAGCTGATGAAAACACCGGTTTTGATCATGGGTATAGTGGTCGTGCTGATTGCGCTGCACGGCGGGGCAAATGGAGCACAAGCGCGCAAGGAAGCCGAACCGCCCCCACGGTTGATGCCCGGTCTGGGCAATGTGCATCACCCGGTCTCGACCAAGAACAAGAAGGCCCAGGACTTCTTCGATCAGGGATTGAACTTCGTCTTTGGCTTTAACCACGACGAAGCCCGGCGTTCCTTTCTGGAAGCGGCGCGGCTGGATCCTAAACTGGCCATGGCCTGGTGGGGCGCCGCACTGACTTGGGGCCCTAACTACAATCTGCCGGTCGACCAGGAAGGCGAGAAAGCCGGCTTTGAGGCTGTGCACAAAGCCGTTTCCCTGGCAGGCAATGCCTCTGAGCCGGAGCGGGCTTATATTAATGCGCTGGTTACTCGTTATACCAATGATCCAAAGGCCGACCTGCATCAGCTCGATCGCAATTTCGCGGACGCGATGCACAAATTATCGGCGCAATACCCGGATGACCTCGACGCGGCCACGCTCTACGCCGAGAGCATGATGAACCTAAACCCATGGAAGCTTTGGACTCCTGAGGGTAAAGCGGCTCCCGCTACGGACGAGATCGTCGCCGTGCTCGAGTCAGTCCTGAAACGGGACCCGAACCACCTCGGAGCCAATCATTATTATATCCACGCCATGGAAGCCTCTCCGAATCCGGAGCACGCCATGGCCAGCGCGGACCGCTTGGCTGGGCTGGCTCCCGCGGCTGGGCATCTCGTTCACATGCCGGCGCATATTTACGGTCGGACCGGTGATCACTTTGCAGCTGCAAAAGCCAACGCCGCGGCCGCGGCGGCCGACCAGAAATTCTTGGGCGAGACGCATCAGCCGGGCGTTTATCCGATGATGTATTACAGCCATAACCTGCACTTCCTTGCCTTTGACGGCTGCATGAATGGAAACTTTAAGCAAGCCAGCGATGCCGCAGGTAAACTCGTGTCTCATGTGGCACCCGGCGTGAAGATGATGCCTGACCTCGAAGGATTTTTGCCGACACCAACGCTGGTTCTGATCGCGTTCGAGAGGTGGGATGACATTCTTAAATTGCCCGCACCTGATGCGAGCCTGCCGATGTCGACCGCCATATGGCACTTCGCGCGCGGATTGGCTTTTGCTAACCAAGGCAAGACTGCCGAAGCGGCAGAAGAGCAATTGGCCTGGCAAACGGCGGCGGCGCAGGTACCGAAAGACGCCATGTACGATCCGCTCAACAAGGTGGCTGACGTCTTCAAAGTCCATCATGACGTTTTGCTGGCTGCTCTGGCGCACAGTCGACACGATCCGAACGACACCCTTGATAATTTACGGCGGGCCGTCGCGTCCGAGGATGCGCTTGCCTATAGCGAACCACCTTCCTGGTATCCTCCGCTGCGATCAATGCTTGGACGGGAGTTGATGGACGGGAAGCAATTCGCCGAAGCCGAGAAGGTCGTGCGCGAAGATCTGCGCCGGAATCCGCGCAACGCGCGTTCTCTGCTGGTCTTACGGGAATGTCTTAAAGCGCAGAATCGCGTCTATGAAGCGGAGCAGATCGACGAGCAATACCGTGCCGTCTGGACGGTGGCAACGACGGAGAAGAAGCCCAGCAAGCGTTGAGTTAGTGTTGTAACGCGCGGACCTTTCCTAGCGGCGGCCAGAGATCGCGCTATCGACGGCGACAGATTTCTCCCTGGAAATCGTCGCCGTCCTTAGCACCTTCCCTCTTTTTATGCTCTCGAATCGGCTGTCGTCAAAAGTTGTTCTCGTCGCCTTCGCGTTGCTGGCGGCAACGGCGGGGTTATTCGCCGACGAAATCCGCCGGACTGATGCCTTGAAGATCGCTGAATCGTACGTGCAGCATCGCTGGTACGCGTCGCCTAGGAATCTTCTGCACGGACGTGATCGCGCCGGCGTGGAAGTGCACACATCTGATCGTGATCCTCGACACGGCTTTCCCTTGGACGCCTGCTGGCGGGTCGACGCCGAAAGTACCGGTGTGGCCTATAAGTGGGGCGGATTCGATACCTTGGAAACCTTTGACGCCGGCATTCGTAGCGGAAAGGCCGCCGGCGATATTTACACCCCGGAAAAACGGCGCCTGGACGACAGGGCCATCAGCAGCGCCGCCGTCGGGATCGACTGCTCCGGGTTCGTTTGTCGCTGTTGGAAATTAAGGAGGCATTACTCGACCTATTCGTTAGGTTTGATTTGTCGTCGCTTGCCATCGGCGAGCGATTTGCAGCCGGCCGATATCATGAATGAATCAAAGGGGCATGTGTTACTCTTTGTGAAGTTCCTCGACGGCGGAAAGAGGCGCGCCTTATTTTACGAGGCGGCGCCATTCAGCAAGACAGTCGCGACCGAGCGAGAGGTCACTCAAATGGTAGCAGCGGGCTACGTTCCCATGCGCTACCGTGGGATACGATGATGACCGGGACAGACGTACGAAAATCGTTTCTCGATTTTTTCCGCGAGAAGCAGCACACGATCGTGCCCTCTTCGTCGCTCATGCCCGATTCGCCGAATCTTCTGTTTACCAATGCAGGCATGAACCAGTTCGTGCCTATTTTTCTGGGGCAGCAAAAGCCCAAGTGGAATCCGCCGCGCACGGCCGATACCCAAAAGTGCATTCGAGCCGGTGGAAAACATAACGATCTCGATGACGTCGGGCTCGATACCTATCATCACACCTTCTTCGAAATGCTCGGGAACTGGAGCTTCGGCGATTATTTCAAGAAGGAAGCGATTGCCTGGGCTTGGGAACTCGTGATCGAACGGTGGAAATTTCCGCCGCAACGTCTTTACGCGACGGTTTACCGGCCCGGACCGGGCGATCCGAGCGAGTTCGACCAGGAAGCCTACGATCATTGGGCGCAGCTTTTTCGCGACGCCGATCTCGATCCCGCAATCCATATCGTCGACGGGAATAAGAAAGATAATTTCTGGATGATGGGCGACACCGGTCCGTGCGGTCCGTGTTCGGAATTGCACGTGGATCTCACACCCGACGGCGATACCCGTGGTTCGTTAGTCAATAAAGGTGACGCGCGTTGTATTGAGATTTGGAATCTGGTTTTCATCCAATTCAACGCCAATCCGGATGGGAGTTTTGTGCCGCTTCCGCAGCGTCACGTCGACACCGGCATGGGATTCGAGCGGGTCACAGCCATCATTCAAGGAACGAAGAACCTGACCGATTTCTCCGGCCTGATCTCCAATTACGAGACCGATATTTTCCGGCCCATCTTCGACGAGATCGAGACACTGAGCGGCAGGAAGTATTCGAGCACCCTCCCCAAACCCGGTAGCACGGGCGAAACCGAGCAGGAAAAAATCGACGTCGCCTTCCGCGTCATTGCCGACCACATTCGCACGCTCAGTTTCGCGATCGCCGACGGAATTGTGCCGAGTAACGAAGGGCGCGGTTACGTTTTGCGACGAATTCTGCGGCGCGCTGTCCGTTATGGTCGGAACCTGGGCTTCCACGAGCCGTTTTTCTTCGGCTTGGTGGGGGTTCTGTCGAGAACGATGGGCTCCGTTTTCCCGGAGCTGGTTGCAAAGACGCAAACGATTGAGGATACGATTCGTCGCGAAGAAGAGTCATTTAATCGCACGCTTGATCGAGGGATCGAGCTTTTCGAGAAGGAAATCGCTCGTGCCAGGGAAACGATTTCCGGGGACTTCGCTTTTCGACTTTACGACGAGCAGGGATTTCCGCTGGACCTGACGCAATTAATGGCCCGCGAGAGAGGTCTGGGGATCGACGTGGAGCGGTTCGACGTTCTCATGAATGAGCAACGGACTCGCGCCCGCGCTGCGCAGAAAAAATCAGCCATCGAACTCTCGTCTGATAGTCATGGCCAGCCGACAAACTTTATCGGGTATGATCACGACCATACCGCCGCCAATGTCCAGGCAGTCGTCTCGGTGAAGGACCGCACCGGTGTGATTATGAACAACTCTGTCTGTTACGCCGAAATGGGCGGACAGGTTGGCGACACTGGCCGATTGGAAACCGAGAAGGCCAGCTGGACGATCGTTAACACGCAAAAGGCCGGCCCAAGTTGGGTGCATCTGCTTGCAGAGCGCGAGGCGCCTGCAATCGGCGAACATGTCAGGGTAACGATTGATGCGCCGCGCCGGCGCGCGATCGAGCGGCATCATTCGGTGACACATTTGCTGCATTGGGCGCTGCACCAGATCGTCAGCCCGGATGCCACCCAAAAGGGGAGTTATGTCGGGCCAGAGAAATTGACCTTCGACTTTTCGAGCGCCGCGCTGACTCCGGAACAGAAGCACGCGGTCGAAAACCTGGTCAATGAAAGGGTCGCGGAAGACGCGCCCGTTTCGTGGAAAGAGATCCCGTATGCAGAGGCGAAAGGACGCTCAGATATTCAGCAGTTTTTCGGCGACAAATACGGCGACCAGGTGCGGGTTGTACAAATTGGAGGGAGCCCTAACGAATTGAACGGCTACTCTATGGAACTTTGCGGCGGAACGCATGTCCACGCGACCGGCGAGATCGGAGCCTTTCGCATTGTCAAAGAGGAAGCCATTGCCGCAGGCACGCGGCGAATCGAAGCGGTTGCTGGCGAGGCTGCGCGAGAATGGGCCGTTTCGGAAGCGTCGCGCCAGGACGAAAAGTTCGAAGGACTGAAGCGCAAGAAGGCCGACCTCGCGCCGTTGCCGCCGCTTCCGCAGTCGGGCGACATCTCAAAATTGTTGAAGGTTATTGATGAGCGCGCTGCTCAATTAGAGAAAGCCTCGGCCGACGTCCACGAATGGGAGAAGCAACAGGCCAGAGCCGGTGAAGCGCAGTTGCGAAGTCGCGCGGCCTCCGTTGCCGGCGCCCTTTTCGAAGAACACGGGAGCGCGAGTTCGTTAGTTGCACGCGTGGATGATGCCACCGGGGACCTCCTCCAGGCGATCGTCGATTCACTGAAGTCCAGATTTCAGGGACCGATCTTTCTCGCAGGCGCGCACGATGACTCGGTGTCGCTGGTTGCTTCGGTGCCGAAGGCACTCACTTCCAAAGTGCAGGCGGGAAAAATTATCCAGCAAGTCGCGCCGACGGTCGCCGGAAAGGGTGGAGGCCGGCCGGAGAATGCGCGCGGCGCGGGAAAAGATCCAACCAAGATCGATCAAGCGCTCGATCAAGTGAGAAGAATATTTGCCGACAATGGATCTTGATCTTCGACGGAAGCGAGCCCTTATCACTGGATCGACTGCGGGAATTGGCTTTGCCATCGCCCGGCGTTTGGCCGCCGAGGGCGCGTCGGTCATACTCAATGGTCGCACGCGCAATCGCGTTGACCAGGCGGTAGAGAAGATCCTGAAGGAGTTTACCGGCGCCAATGTGAGCGGAATCACTGCCGACCTTGGAACGAGCGAAGGTTGCGCCTTGGTCGAACGCGAACACCCGTCGGTGGACATTCTGGTCAACAACCTTGGAATCTTCGAGCCGAAACCATTCGAAAACATCACTGACGCTGACTGGGAAAGATTCTTCGCCATCAATGTGATGTCCGGAGTCCGCCTGAGCCGGGCGTATTTGCCTGCGATGCGAGAGCGCAATTGGGGTCGGATCGTATTCGTCTCCAGCGAGTCCGGCCTGCAAATCCCGGCGGAAATGATCCACTACGGCACGACCAAAACAGCACAGATCGCAATCGCGCGTGGTCTTGCCGAAACGTGCAGGGGGACGGCGGTCACCGTAAATTCAGTTTTGCCCGGACCGACGGCTTCGGAAGGCGTAACCGACTTTGTGGCCGACCTTGCCGGGCAGCAGAAAATAAGTCCGGCCGATTTTGCGAAAGAGTTTTTCAGGACGACGCGTCCGACGTCAATCCTGCAAAGATTTATCGAACCTGATGAGATTGCGACCGTGGTGACGTTCGTTTGCAGTCCATTGGCGGCGGCGATCAATGGCGCCGCCGTGCGCGCGGACGGCGGCGTGGTGCGGTCGATCGGTTAGGCCATTCAACAGCGATCCCTGTCAGAGGGGCTGGCAAATGCGTGGCCCATTCGCGTTTGTTTATTGTACGAGGGTTACGACGATGGTTGCTCCGAGTCCGATCAGAAGCACGAGGAGATAGACGAAGCCACCGAAGAAGAACTTGAAGATGGTCATGAACCATCCCTGCCGATAGACGCGTCGGATGGAAAAAAGGATCTGAATCACGCCCGCGGCCACGAGCATGAAAATCATCAACGGTTCAATCGCCGGAAGCCAGCGTTTGAGCGCATACCCAATCGCTCCGATGGCCAGGGTTGCGCTGTAAGCGAAGCTGTGGATGTGCAGCGCGTAGATCAGGTGATCGATGTAAAAGATGCGGCGAAAAAAGTAGAGGATCTTCAGCAGGAACGCGAAGATTGGTATGCACGTCAGCATCATGTAAGGAAGATTTTCCATGATCGAGTGCAGGAAAAATTTACCCTTGTCGGCGTTGCGGCCGATTTTCTCTTCAATTTTTTGTTGGAAGAAAAGCTCGAGAGCCGACTTTGGACGATCGGGGTTGTCGTCAAAGATGGACACGTGCGGTTTGCCGTCGAAGAGATCGTCCCCGGGACGGTCGATAGGCGGGGTCGCTTCCGGCTTGGGTTCCCGGGCTGGTACTAATCCAGCCTTCTCGTCGTCGTCCAAAACGATCGGTTGGAAATGGTTCTTTTCGGCACGTCGCTCGACGTAGTTTACTGCAAAAAAGAAGAGCACACTGACCAATAAATAAAGGCGCAACGGGTTGAGATAGCGGACGCGGTGCCCGGCCAGGAATTCGTTAGTCAATCGCCAGGGACGCGTGAGCAGGAAGGCGAAGGTCGCGAAAAATTTCGAATCCCAGTTGAGGAAAGAATCCAGGATATCGGCAATGACGTGCCGAAACGATCGGCGATAATCGATTGCCGGCTGCCCGCAGTGAGGGCAGTAGCGCCCTGGCAGCTGGGTGCCGCAATTTTCGCAGTGAGTTAATGGCGGCGGCGGATTCTTTCGCCGTCCGAAAAATCGGCGCAGAAGTCCGCGGCTCTCCATTGAGGAGATAACCGTGTCTCCCAGCAGAATTTTAGTCGGTTCATCCGCCATGGGACCCGGAGCTTAAGGAAACGCCGAAACGCCGTCCATTGAGGAGTGCAGGTTTGTAGGAATTCATCCGACAGGAGGTATTCTTGACGCCCGATTTGGCGGCACTACAAAGGTGCCATGAAAACACTACGATTCGGTCTTCTCCTCTTAGTGATGACGGCAGTGGCGGGCGTCATGCCTGTGCGGGCGGATCAACCCGAAATGCGAGCCGCGCTGGCTGATCTTCGCAGCGCGAAGAACCACCTCGAGCACGCTCTTCATAATAAGGGTGGTGAGCGCGTCGAAGCCATCGAGCACATCAATCGCGCGATTCACTCGGTTGAACGCGGGATGGCGAACGGCCGCTAGGCTGCTTGGCGATGAGGACGCGGAGGCGAAACTCCGCGTCCACCTCCGCGGGATATTTCAGTCGCGCAGAAAAAAAAGGAGCGCCGTTCCGGCAGCGCCAATGGCGTAAAGCGCCATCGTTCCGCCGATGAAGTAGGGGAAGATCATCAGAGCGAGGCCGGCGAACATGATCTTCCAGAGACTTTGTTTTTTTCCGTAGATAAAGGCCACGAAACCGATCGAGCTGAAAAGAAGATTCCCGATAAGGTTGGCAACACCGATCTGGCCGAGGTCCGGCATGAATCAAAACGGAGCTAGATGCGAGCCAGAGCCGTTGCGCTAAAAACAGATTGACCGCTGGAAGGGGAGGGTGACACCATCCCCGGCCGTGGCTTCGCAACTCTTCCGAACGAAAAGTCCGGAGCTCCTCGTACGAGAAGCGGACGCGCCCGAACGGCAGATGAAGCGTTCGCTCTCGGCCTTTGATCTGACCTGTCTCGGAATCGGTGCCATTATCGGTTCAGGCATATTTGTGCTGACTGGAACCGCGGCAGCCGGCGAACAGGTCGCGGAAGGTAGCATCTACAAGACGCCGATCGTCAATCTTGCGATCGCGTGGGCCTCCCACACTCCGATTGTTTTCGGTCGGCCCGGCGCGGGCCCGGCCGTCACGATCTCCTTTGTTTTGGCGGCTGTCGCCTGTGCATTTGCGGCCTTCTGTTATGCCGAGCTCGCTTCGATGATTCCCGTGTCGGGCTCCGCGTATACCTACTCTTACGCCACTCTTGGAGAATTCGTGGCCTGGATCATCGGCTGGGATTTGATTCTCGAATATGCTGTCGGCAACATGGCTGTTGCTGTCGGCTGGTCGAGCTACTTCCGAAGTTTGATCAATGATCTCTTCGGTTGGAAATTGCCCCTCTGGCTGAGCGCGGATCCTTCAACGGCAGCGCACGCCGTCATCACTCCATCCGAGGCTGCGGAATATTCTTCCAGTCAGTTGCCGATTCTTTTTGGACACACAATTGCCTTCAATCTTCCGGCACTGTTGATCGTCGTTCTCGTCACGATCCTACTCGTTTACGGAATCCGTGAAAGCGCCACGACCAACACGACCATGGTCATTGTGAAGACGACCGTGGTCGTCTTCTTTATCGCTTTCGGGTCCTTTTATCTGCATCCGGCCAATTGGCACCCCTTTATGCCCACTGGTTTCAGCGGCGTCATCGGAGGAGCCGCTATCGTTTTCTTCGCTTTCATTGGCTTCGATGCGGTCTCGACCTGCGCCGAGGAAACGCACAATCCCCAGCGCGACATGCCCATTGGAATCATCGCCAGCCTTGTCATTTGCACAATTCTTTACGTGCTTGTTTCCGGCGTTGCTACCGGGATCAAGCATTACACCGATTTTCTGGGCGATCCTGCGCCGATTGCGACCGCGATAAAGGCGACGGGCTACCATTGGGCGTCCGCGCTGATCAGCGCAGGAGCGCTGGCGGGCATGACGTCCGTGCTTTTGGTTTTTCAGCTCGGTCAGCCGCGCATCCTGATGGCGATGTCGCGCGACGGATTGCTGCCCCCGTTTTTCGGTCGATTACATCCTCGGTTCCGTACGCCCCACGTCACGACCATCCTGACCGGAATTGCCGTCGGGGGTGTCGCCATGTTCAAGGATATAGGCGAACTCGCCGATCTCACTAACATCGGGACCTTATTCGCATTCGTGCTCGTTTGCCTCGGCGTCATAGCACTTCGAAGAGCGGCTCCTGAGAAACCGAGGCCTTTCCGAGTCATATTCTCACCCGTCTTTCCGCTTACTGGTGTGCTCCTGTGCCTGATCCTGATGTTGTGCCTGCCTGTCATTACGTGGATTCGTTTCTTCGTCTGGCTCGCGCTCGGATTGCTGATTTATTTCTTTTACAGTTCCAGCCACAGCAAGTTGGGGCGTGGCATCGACTCCGGCGAGACCGAAGACGATCGGCCGCCGTTCATCAAGACCTAACGGGTATCTCCAGGCGAGTCTCTTCAGTCGCCGCTGGATTTGTCGTAGAAGAGGATGTTGATCAGCAGAACCACGCCGGCTGCGGCTGCGGCCAGGAAAAAGATAATTGCCAGACCCGGATAGCCCCAGATGCGGAAAGTGGTGTCGACACGCATGAGCAGGGCGGCACCGATGATGAGCGAGGCGACAATCAATCCAACGGTGATTCGGTTAGCCACCTTTTGAAAACCGATCATGAGCTTTTTCTCGTCGATCGCGTCCACTGTGACCTTGAATTCATTATTCGAAAGCGCGTCGAGAAACTTGTTCACCCGCGCAGGCAGGCGCTGCAGCAAATCTTTGATTTCCAGCATTCCGCTGAAGAGATTTCCGGGCGACAGGCTTTTGACTAATCTGCTCCGCATGATTTCTGCCGCATTGCGCTGGATGGAGGCGTTCGGATCAAACTCGGGATCCAGCGCCCTTCCCACCTGATCCAAATTCAGGAGCGTCTTGCCGAGCATGGTCAGCTCAGGAGGAACACGAACGCCGTTCTCGGCCGCGGCTTGTGTGACTTCGAGAACCGTCCGCCCGACCTGCATTTCCGCGACTGTGGCATTTTTTTGGAGAGCGACGATCTCAGAGATGCGCCGGACAAACGGCTGCTCCTTAAAGTCGTCCTTCTTCTCGCCGATCTTTATGGCAACTTGCGCCGCTTCGTCGCCGTGCCCTTCCGATATGGCGAGCAGGAGTTGCATGAGATCTTCCTGCAGCCGCGGCATCAGACGGCCCACCATGCCGAGATCCAGGAGCGCGATCCTGTGATCGTCGGTCAGGAAAACGTTACCTGGATGCGGGTCGGCATGAAAAAATCCATGAACCAAAATCTGTTCGAGGTAAGCGCGAAAAAGTTCCTCGGCGAGGCCGCTTCCGTCGAAATCCATCCGCGCGAGCGGGCTCACTTCAGTGATCTTGATCCCGGGGACGTACTCCATCGTCAGGACCCGGGCGGTGCAATAGTCGGCGATCGGCAAAGGCACGATCAGTCGCTGGAATTTCCGCAGCTGTTCGTGAAAGGCCGTCAGGTTGTGAGCTTCCTGGCGATAGTCGAGTTCGCGAAGAAGGCTTTTCCGAAATTGCTCAAGTAGATTGACGAACTCATAACGCTTTCCCATGTCCGTGTGTTCATCGAGAAACTGAGCGATGTCCTCGAGCGCTTCGAGGTCTTCGACCATGGCTTCACGAATGCCGGGCCTTTGCACTTTCACGGCCACGGCGCGGCCGTCCCGGAGGTGAGCGAGGTGGACTTGGCCTAACGAAGCGGAGGCGATGGGAACGATTTCAAAATCGGAGAAGGCTTTCGACATTCGTACGCCCAGGTCGGTCGAGACGATTTTCTCGACTTCATCGGAGCCAAAGGGCGCGACCTTATCCTGGAGCCGCGCAAGTGCCTCGAGATAGGCTTGAGGCATCAGCTCCACTCGTGTGGAAAGGAGCTGCCCCAGCTTGACGAAGGTCGGTCCGAGCTTCTCGAGGTCGGCCGCCAGTTCGTCAGCCTTTGCGGCCTCTTTCGGTGTGACACGCTCCTCGGCCTGAAGGGTTTCTTCCAAGCCGCTGGTTTTGACCAGATCGGAGCGTCCGTATTTGGCCAGGAGCCACGCGATTTGTCGGTAGCGGTTTAGATGTTGCGGCTTAAGCGAGATACCCATGGTTGATGCGACGCCTTCGAAGCGTCAGCACATCAACTTCCTAAACGCAATTCGCCCCGCGAGCGGTTCCCTCCCGTTGTCAAAAGAGCGGCGTTAGGCGTTTCGTCCCGCGGAACCTCAGCCCGCTCGCGTTTGACGCCTAGGAACCCGCTGAGTGGCTCGCCTTGTCGTCGGCTTCCAGCCAGTCGAACAGAGTTGTCTTTGCCGGATCCAGGCCTAACGGTTTGGTCTGCTCGACAAACCAATCGCGGCGTTCCGGATCGTTGTAGGGACTTCCCGCTTCCCTCTCGTCGCTCCATCGCTTGATTTCGTCCGTCGTCTTCTCAGTTCCATTTCGGTCGAGCCATTCCGCCATTTGCTGGTCGCTCGCGCCGCTTTCGATCTGCGCCTTGAAATCGGGACCGTTTACGCCTTTGAAACCGAAAAGCATGTTGTCCAACGGACAATCAAAGTGGTATTCGCCGATGTCACCAGCGACGAGAGCGCGGCACTTGTCGATCGTACGACCCAAAATAACGTAGCCGCCGATTCTAATGCGCGGGCTGCGCGGCGCTTCTTTCTTCAAATCTTTCCCAGTCACGTTCTTGTTCATCACTGAAAGGTACGCTCAAAGGAACGGGTAGCAACCTGCCGTCCTGCGAAAAGAAGGGACGCGAATCGAGGTCGAGCCACGAATCACTTGAGTATGGCACAACAAAAGGAAATTATTTCGACGATTAACGGTCTCATTGAAACACTTAAAGACGGACAGGAAGGATTTAAACAAGCTGCCGAGGCGGTCAAGGACTCCGATCTCAAGTCGCTCTTCAGTGAATACTCTCTGCAACGGTCCCGGTTTGCCGGTGAACTGCAGGCTCAGGCGATTCAACTTGGAGAATCCAAGCCGGAGGACAGCAGCAGCGTCAGCGGCGCGATGCACCGCGCGTGGATCGATATCAAATCGGCTGTCACCAGCGGCGACGATCACACCATTCTGGCCGAATGCGAACGAGGCGAAGACTCCGCCATCAAGGAGTACAAGGAAGCGATGGAAGGTGATGACCTTTCCGCGCCGGTGCGCGCAATTGTTTCACGGCAATACAGCGAGGTGAAGAGCGCGCACGATCGGATCAAACAGTTGCGTGACGCCGCCAAAGCGAGCTAGTGGATCGCGACAGTTTTTGGAAAAAGCGCCGCCTCGTGCGGCGCTTTTTTCTTTCGGGGTAGCGCCCGCTCACCCTGCTGGTGATCGCCTCTCGCATCACGTCTTGCTGGCCGCTTGCGTTTTCCGGAATCTCCGTGGTGCCGCACCGCCGCAGGACCTATGTTGACGCACCTTGAAGGTTTTTTGTCTAATCCTCGGTCTTTCCTTCGGAGTTAGCAGTTTCGCCGCTTCGGTTTTGGCGCCTCCATCCGGAAAGCTCTACCAGGGATTTTACTGGGGCGGTGTCGGCACCGACACGCACGATCCGACGGAGCATGATGTGACCGAGGCCGACGTCGTCCGGTATGAACAAGCTGTCGGCGCAAAGATCTCGTGGGTTTTTTTCTCAAATAACTGGTTCGAATCGCGGGAGTTTCCGCGAGGGACTTGCGACTGGATTCATCGGTTAGGCAAAATTCCCTACATCCGGTTGATGCTTCGCTCGGACGTCGACCAGAAACATGCGGAGAAAACTTTTACGCTTGATCGGATCGTTAGAGGTGACTTTGACGGTGATCTCCGAAATTGGGCCTTAGGCGCCAAGGAGTTTGGATCTCCACTTTTGATCGAATGGGGGACGGAGCCGAACGGCGATTGGTTTGCCTGGAACGGGAAATGGCACGGGCGCGGCGCAGGCGGACCGGCTCTTTTTGTGACGGCCTATCGACACATTGTCGATGTCATGCGTTCTGCCGGCGGGGCGAATCTCACCTGGGTGTGGCACGTGAATTGGGACGATCAGCCGGAAACCAAATGGAATCGGTTAGAAAATTATTATCCGGGTGGCGTATACTGTGACTGGCTGGCGGTGAGCGCCTACGGACCCACGACTCCGACAACGGGCGATGGCGGCGAGAGTCTCGCCTACAAACTCGATCAAGTGATGCCGAGATTGCGAAAACTGGCGCCCGATAAGCCAATCATTCTGGCCGAGTTCGGTTGCGATCTGCACAACCGGGAAGCGAATGCATCCGGATGGGCAAGCGCTGCCTTAACAGAGATTTTTTCAGGCAAATGGCCGGAACTGGCGGGGTTCTGCTGGTGGAACGAAGGCTGGCAAAATGACGATCACAAGAAACACGACTCCGATCTGATCATTCTGCACGATCCAAAACTGACGAACGTCTTTCGCCAAAGTTTGGCCGAACACCGCGACAAACTTCAGCAGAAAGTGATTTTGTCGGCCACGGACGAACGCCGATGAAACACGGATTTTTCTGAATCTGTGAAATCTGTGTTAATCTGTGGCTGCTCTTATGGTGGAAATAGAAGTCGAGTATACCGGTGATTTGCACTGCGACGCGACACATGTCCCGTCGAAATCGACCCTTTCTACCGATGCGCCGGCGGACAACAAGGGAAAGGGAGCGGCTTTTTCTCCCACCGATCTGGTCGCGACGGCTCTTGGCACCTGCATCAGCACGACCCTGGGGATCAAAGCCGAAGAGTTAGGCGTCGACCTCCGGGGTATGAAAGTGACCGTGCAGAAGGAAATGTCGAAAGACACCCCGCGTCGCATCGTGCGCCTGCCCTCCGAGGTGCATATTCCTCTGCCACCAGATTCGCCGCATCGCCAGGTGCTCGAACAAACCGCGCTCAACTGCCCGGTTCACAAAAGCCTTCCATCTGAAATCGAACGCCCAACCCGGTTTTTCTGGGAAGGGTTAACCTAGCCTAACGAATTATGAAAATGAAACGCTCGCTCGCACTCGTCTCTGTTCTTGCCCTAACCGCGTTCGCCGCCAATGCGCAGGACAAACCACGCGTCAGCCCAACCCAAACCGTCAAAGCGCAAATCGACGGCGCTGATGTCTCAATCACTTACGGGGCGCCTTACACCAAGGATCCGAAGAGCGGCCAGCCACGCAAAATCTGGGGTGGGCTGGTTCCCTACGGACAGGTGTGGAGGACGGGCGCAAACGAAGCGACGACCCTGACGACGTCCAAGGCTCTCCAGTTTGGAGGTCTTAACGTTCCTGCCGGGACTTATACGGTGTTCACCCAACCGGAAGAATCTGGCGGAAAACTGATCATCAACAAGCAGACCGGCCAATGGGGAACGAAATACGACGCCTCAAAGGACCTCGGTCGCGCTGACCTAACGAAGAAGGATTTGTCGTCGCCGGTGGATCAGTTCACCATTGTCGTTGAGAAAAATCCGGACGGCGGCGGAGTAATTCATCTCCGGTGGGAAAAAACGGAGTTCTCGGCGGCGTTTACGGTCAAGTCCTGAGACTGGGACTCTGACGTTGTCGCCGGCAGAACTTTATGGATCGGTCGGCAGTGTCGCCGGCGACTACACGCACGGTCTTCCCCGGCTTACTGCCCGAGCACCCAGGCAAAGACCAGGGGCGCGCAAATCGTCGCGTCGCTTTCGATGATGAACTTCGGCGTCGAAGCGGCGAGCTTGCCCCAGGTAATTTTCTCGTTAGGCACTGCGCCGGAGTAGCTCCCGTAGCTGGTCGTTGAATCGCTGATCTGGCAGAAATAGCCCCAGAGCGGCACGCCCGTTCGTTCCAGGTCCTGGTGCAACATGGGAACGACGCAAATGGGAAAATCGCCGGCAATGCCGCCGCCGATCTGGAAAAATCCGATTGAGCCCTCCCGGTTGCGCAGCCGCTTGGCATTCTTGGTGTAGTAGTTCGCCAGCCACGTCATGTATTCGATGCCGGTGCGGACGGTGTGAACTTTCCCGACGTCGCCGCGGATGACCGCGGCTGCGTACATGTTACCGAGCGTCGCGTCCTCCCAGCCGGGTACAACGATGGGCAGATTCTTTTCGCACGCCGCCATCATCCAGGAGTTCTTCGGGTCGATCTGGTAGCTCCTCTTCAGCTTCCCGCTGCGAAGTATTTTATACATGAACTCGTGTGGGAAATGTCGTTCTCCCGCGCGGTCGGCTGCGATCCACTCTTCGAGCACGGCCTTCTCGATCCGCCGCATCGCCTCCATCTCCGGGATGCACGTATCGGTCACGCGATTCATATGTCGGGTGAGCAGTTTGTGTTCGTCGCCCGGTGTGAGCTGGCGGTAATGCGGCACGCGCTCGTAATGATCGTGCGCAACGAGGTTGAAAATATCCTCTTCAAGGTTCGCGCCGGTGCAGACGATCAAATGCACCTTGTCGCGGCGAATCATCTCCGCCAGAGAAATGCCGAGCTCCGCGGTCGACATCGCGCCCGCAAGTGTCAGCAGCATTTTCCCGCCGGCGGCCAGGTGCGTCTCATATCCCTTCGCCGCGTCCAGCAGTGCGGCCGCGTTAAAGTGACGATAATTTCTGGCGATGAATTTCGAGACCGGACCCTTTTTTGCGGCAAGCGCGCGGTTGATCTGTTCCGGACTTTTGGTTGGCCGTTTTGCTTTCATCGATTAAGAGCGAATTGGTTAGGCGGAATAGAGCCAGTCCATGTAATCGCGCACCCCTTTCTCAAGGGGATACTCCGGGTCGTATCCAAGTCCGCTTCGCGCTTTGCCAAGGTCGGCCTCGGTGAAGTTTTGATAGTGCGCGTGCGGGTTTTCAATGTAATCGGCTTCGAAACTTGTGCCTAACGAGTGGTTGAGTATGGCGACCAGCTCGTTGAAAGTGCGCGCCTTGCCGCAACCGAGATTATAAATCCCGCTCGCGGAGGCCTGCAATCCCCGCATCGTTCCGGCGACGATGTCTTTCACGTAAACAAAATCGCGCTTTTGCTCGCCGTGCTTGAAGATGCGCGGGCGTTGTCCGGCTTTCATCTGCCGCGATAGATGATAAATCATGCTCGCGGGCACGCCTTTGTGCGCTTCGCGGGGGCCGTAAACGTTGAAGTAGCGAAGCCCAATGACGATCCAGTCTCTCGACTCGGTGGCTGCGCGGGCGGCGAGGTTATCCATGATGGCTTTGGAGAAAGCGTAAACGTTGGCCGGAGCGGCGCCGCTCGATTCCACGCTGGCGGAGGCTGTTGCGCCATAGGTCGAAGCGGAGGAGGCATAAATCACGCGCGTCTTGTGCGGCTGTGCGAAACGCAGGATTCGCCGGAAACTCTCAACGTTGTCGTGCACCTGTTCGAACTGATTGTGGTTTGTCGTGTCGGTGATTGAGGCGAGGTGAAAAATGGCGTCGAAGCGCTCCTCACCAAATTGCTTCTCCCAATCCAGAGTGGCCAGATTTTGCGCCACGAAATCGCCTTTGTAGCCGGCAAGATTTTTGAAATCGCCCGATCGGAAATCGTCGATTACGGTCAAGCGCGCGGACGGAAACTTCTCCTGCAGCCCAAGGGTGAGGTTGGACCCAATAAATCCGGCGCCGCCGGTGACAATGACATTTTTCGGGCTGTCCATGAGCGAGCGATACTAAAGCGGCCTTATAACCTCTGTCGAGTGGCTGCAGTGGGCGAGACCCGTCGTGTCGTCCGTGCATAAGACTTTTAGTCTTGTTGAGTCTTTTCCTGTTCCGCTAGGCTGCTGGCAGTTCTTTGTAAGCTTGATTAGTCGGATCGGCGCAAGAAATCCCGTGGAAATCGGGAGCAGTTGCGCTGCTGTAACTGGATACGACTTCCCAATGCCAATCTCTGCCAAGGGCGGGGGTGAAGGCGGGAAGAAGGGTGAAGCGGGTTGAGGATTCTCAACTCCTTCGAGACGCCAGGAGCCAGAATATTTGCCCGATCCCACTCATTCGTGCCGGCGCGGCAGCGCCGATTTTTTGATCGGCGAATTTCTGCAGGCGGATGGCGCGAAAAAACTTCTTCGCCAAAAGAAGAATGAGAGCTGGGCGATGCGTCGAGCCGACAGGGCTCGTGCGCTTCTCCAACTCTCGAGAGTTGGAGGAAAAATTCATGTCGTATCGCCTTTTCGCTGTTTCTCACTGCCTCGGATTGCTGCTCGCGCTTCTGTGGGCTGATTTTGCGTTCGCGCAGGACGCCGTCAGTGAAGCTGAAGCCGTCGTCGTCTCGGCGACGCGCTTCGAGATTCCGCTCGATCAATCTCCCGCCACCGTCAGCGTGATCGATTCGGCGGAAATCGAAACCAAGCAGATTGAGCGTGTTAGTGATGCTCTCCGTGAGGTCCCGGGTTTGTCCGTCGTCCAAACCGGTACTCCCGGCCAACTCACTTCCGTCTTCACCCGCGGCCTGAACAGCAACCAGACGCAGATCATGCTCGATGGCATTCCTATTAACCAGGGCTTGTCCGGGGCATTCAATTTTGCCGACCTGACGACTGATAACGTTGGACGAATCGAAGTCGCGCGCGGCCCGCAGAGCACGATTTACGGGCCGAGCGCAATGGCCGGCGTGATCCAGATTTTTACGAAAGAAGGTCAGGGGACACCAGGTGTGACCGTCACGAGCGAAGGCGGCTCCTACGACACCTTTCGTGAGTCGATCGCAAGCGATGGGCAGATCGGACAATTCGACTACTCGTTAGGTGCGAGCCGGCTCGACACGGACAATGCGCGTCCGAACAATCAGTACCGCAACAGTGCAGTCATTGCCCATTTCGGCTACACGCCGGACGCAAAAATCCGCTTCGAACTGTTAACAACCTATTCGCTGAGCGATACGGGCAATCCAAACGTTCTGCTGCAGCCGCGCCCGTATGACAATTTTTTAACCGAGCGGTGGCTGCTGGCGCCGAAGGTGACCTTGCAGGTGACCGACTGGTGGAAGCAACGATTTATCCTCAGCTACGATCACGAGCGTCAGGTGAACGATCCTAACGACGACGGTTTCCTCTTTGCAACCCGGGCGCTTTTCGAGCGAACGCAGGTCGATTATCAAAACGATCTCCAGGTATCGTCCTGGTTTACCATTACGACCGGTCTTTTTTATCAAAAGGTGAATGCCGGCCAGGAAAGGCCGTTCGTCTCGCAAGCGTTCGGTCCCCAGCCAAAGTTCATCAGCGATCACACGGAGAACGATGCCGGTTTTCTCCAAGGGACGATCGATTTCAAGAATCTGGTTCTGGTCGCGGGCGGAAGGTACGATTGGTTTGATCAGTTTGGCGGCGTCTGGACTTACCGCGTCGCCGGAAGTTACAAGATCGATCGGACGGACACGACGCTGCATTCCAGCGTGGCGACCGGATTTACGCCGCCGAGCAGCCAGGACAAGCTCTTCCGATTTAATCCAAATCCCGGGATGCCTTTGGAACCGCTGCAGCCGGAGAGAGATTTTGGATGGGATATCGGAATTGAACAGCGGTTATGGGAGAAGCGAATCACCCTGGGCGTCACCTATTTTCATAACGACCTATCCAACCTGATTGGATTCAATGGCCTCTTTGAAACGCTCAATCTCGGCGCAGCCAGAACTCAGGGCGTGGAAATTGAGGCGCACGCCTCGCCGATCAAGAACCTTCTTCTGACTGCGACCTACACTTATCTCGACGCGGAAAAGACTTCGAAGGCTGACATTTCAGCGCTGCAAGGCTCCCGGCTGCCGAGGCGCCCGCGCAATGAGGTTTACCTCTCTGCGTCTTATCTTTGGTTCGAAAAGTTGCGGACCACGCTTTCGGCAAAATGGGTCAACGCACGCGAAGAAATCAATTTCGGCGCGCCTAACTATGACATCGAGGATTATAACTTCGTCAATTTCGCCGCCGAATATGAAATCAATTCGCACTTTTCGATCTTTGGCCGGATCGACAATCTGACAAACGAGCATTACTCGGACGTGCATCAGCTTGTATCTTTTCCGTCGAGAACGGTGGATTCAGGATTTCCGGAGTTGGGAAGGGCATTATACGCCGGGGTGAAGGTCCGATTCTGAACTTCATTCAAACCTCAAAGATCATGATCCCGGTGATCACAATTGCGTGAATCAAAATCAGGATCACCATCCACATGCGGAGATTGGCGGAAGCGTAGGTGTCGCCCGGATCGCCTTTATAACCGAAAAATTTCTTCCGGTTTCGCGTGAGGTAAATCGCCGCGGAAACGAGAAGGAGAAACGCGACACTGAAAAAGCCCTTGAGTGGCAGTGAGTGTTTTACGACCAGCGCAATCATCGATGCGGACTGTATTCTATGTTCCCGGACAATTGTAGGGCCGAACGACATCGAGATTGCACCGGGCGTTGTAGCTGCCGCCGTCTCGGCGGCAGACTCTTTGAAATCTGCCGGCAGTGACGCCGGCAGCTACAACCCGCCGGGCGAGCGCGATGGGACCCTCGCTTGAATGGGCCTCCCGATTCTGTTACTCACCATGAATGAGTCCGCTGGTTTATTTGCTCCTCGGCGTCGCTGCCGGCGGACTCATCGGCGTGATCATGCTGCTGCTTTCTCGCCGCGACCGGAGTGGCGTTGAATCCGAGTTGGTCAAAAAACTCGAATTGCTCGATCGCGCACAAGAGCGGGCGGAGCGGATGCTGCGTGAAGAAATGTCGCTTGGACGCGATGAAAGCGCCAAGGCAGCGAAGACGCAGCGGGAAGAGCTGAGCGCGTCTCTCGAAAGCGTTCGCGGGATTGTCGATCTGCGCCTGAAGCAGATCCAGGAAGACAATTCCAAACAGATCGACAAGATGCGTGCGACGGTCGACGAGAAATTGCAGGGCACGCTGGAGAAACGACTCGGTGAATCTTTCAAACTGGTGAGCGACCGGCTGGAGCAGGTCCACCAGGGTCTCGGCGCGATGCGTCAACTCGCCAGCGATGTTGGCGGCCTGCAGAAAGTGCTCGCGAACGTGAAAACGCGGGGCGGCTGGGGAGAAGTTCAGCTCGGCGCTCTTCTCGAACAGGTCCTAACGAGCGATCAATTCGCTCGCAACGTGAAGACGCGTGAAGACACCGGCGAGATGGTTGATTTCGCGGTCCGGCTGCCGGGCGACGAAAACGGCGCGCCCGTCTGGTTGCCCATCGACGCGAAGTTTCCTACGGAAGATTATCAGCGCCTATTGGCAGCGCACGACCAGGGGAATCTACCGGCGATCGAAGAAGCGATGAAAGGACTGGAAACTCAGCTGAAAAAGAGCGCGAAGGATATTTGTCAAAAATACATCAATCCGCCGAGGACAACGGATTTCGCGCTCATGTTCCTTCCGACCGAAGGACTTTACGCCGAGGCCATTCGCCGCGTGGGCTTGGCGGAGCAGGTGCAGCGGGATTGCCGCGTCATTTTTGCTGGCCCGACGACCCTGGCGGCGCTGCTGAATAGTCTGCAAATGGGTTTCCGCACACTCGCGATTCAGAAGCGGTCGAGTGAAGTCTGGAATCTACTCGCCGCTGTGAAGACAGAATTCGGCAAATTTGGTGAAGCGCTCAGTTCAGTGAAAGACAAACTGGATCAGGCAGCGCGTCACGTGGACAACGTGGCTGTGCGTTCGCGCGCGATCACGAAAAAATTGCGCGATGTGGAGGAGCTGCCGTCAAATCCACAGCCGATGCTGAAGGATCTCCTGGGTGAAAACGAGGACAGCGAGTTGTAGAGGCGAGAGGGGACCGGCACAGCCCCCTCGACAACATTGCGGGCGACATTGCGCGCGGCGAAATTCCTAAAGCACGTCGTTCCACTTCGCCTTGTCCTTGAGCATGATCTCACGCAGGAGACGAACCGGTGGCGTGCCGTGGTTCAAGAGTTCGTTGTGGAATTTTAGCAGGGAAAAATCCTTGCCCTGCTGGACCTCGTAATCGCTCCGAAGCTTCAGAATCTGCAGTTTGCCCAGAGTATAACTGAGATACCCGGGGTCGAACGTTCCGCGCATGGCCTCGTTCCGCGCCGGCTTTTGCTCGTAATAACAATTGTCCTGAAAAAACTTCGTGGCCTCATCCACCGTCATGTTCTGGGTATGCATTTTGATGGAAGAACAGAGCCGGCACAGACGGAGCATGGCCAGGTCGGCCTCAGCCATGCGGTATTTAGCGGCGCGTTTCTGTTCTTCCGGTGACGGATTTTTCGAAGTCGGGGCGCCGTAGCCTTGGTCGATCATCATCTTCTCGCAGTAATGCGCCCAGCCTTCGACGAACGAATAATTTCGGAAAACTTTCTCCACCTTGTTCGCGGGCGAGGCATTCAAGCGAAGGAACTGCGCGTAGTGACCCGGGTAGACTTCGTGGATCGAGACAAGATCGGAAGAATAGTAATTGTAAGAGGCGAGCCATTCCTCTTTCTGCCTGTCCGACCAGTCTGACTCCACTGGAGTGATGTAAAAGAATGCCTCGGTGGCGCGCTTCTCGAAGGCGCCAGGCGTGTCCATGGAGGCGAAGGAAGTCACCCGGCGGTAATGTGGTGTCTCCTTCACTTGCAGCCGGGCATCGGACGGAATGGTGACAATCTTGCGCGTGACAACGTATTTCCGGATCTGGTCGAGATTCTTGCTGACTTCCGGGACCAGATTTTCAGCCGTGGGATGCTCCTTTTGAATCGCCTTGAAAACATCGATAGGCGCTTTGTCGGGATCGATGACCTGGGCCGCCTTGGCGAAGGCGTCCTGCTCCTCTTTTAACTTCGCCATCCCGATATCGAGAAGAGCCGCAGGAGCGAGATCGACCAATTCCGTCTCCACGAGCATGCGATGATATTTTTCCTCTCCTAAAGCGAAATCCGGTGAGGCCTTGGGCAATTTCTCGCGTTCGAGCCACCCGGCGTATTCGGAAAGCGAGGCGACCGCCTTTCGGTTGATCTCGAGAAATTCCGCCTTGATCCGCTCGTCCTTTACCTCCTTGACGGCTTCCACGAGATTTGTGCGAAGGAAATCCGCCGAGCTGCGGGCAGCCTGAACAGCGAGCTCGACGTATGGCTTGGGAAGGACCGGATCGAGATTGGTCTTCGCCGCAATGAGAACATTGGGAATCTGCGCCTCGATCATGACGATGCTGTGAAGGCGATCCTCGATCGCGGCGAAGCTCCGGTTCAGGTAAACGCTCACGTCAGCCGCCCGCGCGTAGACCATCGGATTGCGCTCGTACATTCCCATGTCCTGACGCTCGAAAATTTCACGCCTGATCGATGATTGCAGAATGCGCAGGTCGATCGACTGCCGCGCGCCGAGCTTGTCGAGGTCGAAAATTTTCAGGCGATCGTCGAATCGGCGGAGGCGGGTGAGTTCGGCGTCGAGGGCAAGGCGGCTGAAATCGGCGGTCTTGCCATCGAATTCATGAAACCCGAGAGCGACCGCCTGCATCGGGCGCGCGGCAAAAAATCCCTTTATATACTCTTCGGCAACGGCTTCATACTCGGAGTCGGGCGTCTGCAGGCCCTGGCAGGGCACCACCGCCAGAAAGAGGGCTAGAAGAGCAAAAAGGCATTGAACGTTCATTCGGCCGTGTTCTCGAAATCGGGCGCAAGGTAGCTGAGCCTTTGCTCGTTGCCAAAATTTTCCGGATGCGCGATGTTAAGGGCTCTGATTTGCGCGCCTTCGCATATGCAATGTGTAGTCGTTAGGAAACTTGTTGGGACGAGCCTGTTGCTGGCATGTCTATTCCTTGCGCCGGCGAAGCGTCTGCGCGCTGCTGAAAGCGAGAAGGCGGACGAGGATGGCTACTCGGAAATCGCCATCTTTGCGAAGGCGGTGGAGCTTTTGCGACAGGATTACGTCGATGAAGGCAAAACGAGTTATCAGAAGCTGATTACGGCGGCGATGAGAGGAATGTTGTCGTCCCTCGATCCGCACAGCCAGTTCATGGATCAGAACGACTTCCGGGACATGCAGGATGATACTCGCAGCCGCTTCAATGGCCTCGGGATCGAAGTCGCGATGAAGAATGGTTTGCCCACGGTGATCACCCCGATGGAAGACACCCCGGCAGGGAAGGCAGGAATTCTTTCGGGCGACCAGATCTTAAAAATCAACGGTACCGCTACAGATCGAATGGAGCTGCAGGATACCATCAACCTGTTACGCGGCACGCCCGGCCAGAAAATCACCCTGACCTTGCTGCGTCCTTCGACAAAAGAAGTGAAAGACTACACGCTCGAGCGGGCCGAGATAAAAGTGCAAAGCGTCAAAGGCGTGCGTCTGCTCGACCCTGAACTCGCCGCTCCGTTCAAGGTCGGTTACGTGCGGCTGGTTCAGTTCAACGAACCAACGGCCGATGAACTTTCCAAGGCGCTCGACGAGCTCCAGAAACAAGGTATGCAGGCGCTGGTGCTGGATCTGCGCAATAATCCCGGCGGTCTTCTGAATAGCGCGGTGGATGTGTGCTCGCAGTTTTTGCCCCCGAACACGAAGGTCGTTTCGACGCAGGGGCGCACGGCGTCGCAGCAACGGGACTACGCGACCTCTGCGGTGGCGAAGGAGAGACCCTCATTTCCATTGGCTGTGCTGGTTAACGAAAACAGTGCCAGCGGGGCCGAGATTGTTTGCGGCGCTCTAAAAGACCTTCACCGCGCGATTATTATTGGGGAGACAACATTCGGCAAAGGCTCGGTTCAAAATGTCCTGCAACTGCCCGATGGGTCGGCCCTCCGCTTTACCACGGCAAAATATTACACTCCAAGCAAGAAGGTGATTAATGGAAACGGCGTCGCGCCAAACATCCGCGTCACCATGACGACCGAGCAGGAGCGGCAGCTTTTCATCAGCCGCAACAACGCCGCACCTTCCGCCGCGGAAGACAAAAATCTCATTCGGAAAAACGACCCGCAAATGGTCCGCGCGATCGACGCCCTCAGGGGGCTCATGATTTATGCGCAGCTGAATACGTCGAAGGTCGAGCCGATCAAGAAATAAAGGGTGTCAGTCGTCGGGCTAACGGTTGCACGGCCGAAGGTACCCTGTTCCAATATCCAAGCTCCAAAGAAACTTTAATCATCAATCTCCAATCTCGCGGGAAGTTTTTTGAACTTTCAGGCTTGGAGCTTCTCTGGAGGTTGGTCCTTTGATTCATGACCATTCTTGCCCTTGAGACTTCGTGCGACGAAACCGCCGTCGCGATCCTGCGCGATCGTGAACTCCTGGCCAGCGAGGTGGCTTCTCAAATAGCAGAGCATGAAAAATTTGGCGGGGTCGTGCCAGAGGTTGCGGCGCGCAATCATTTGCTGCATGCGCAGCGCTTGCTGGATCGCGCGTTAACGACAGCCGGTGTCGCTTTGGATGAAGTCGACGCCTTCGCGGCGACCAGCGGTCCCGGCCTGGCCACTTCCCTCATGGTCGGTACCTCACTGGCGAAAGGGTTGGCCATCGCTTTAAACAAACCTTATCTCGGAGCGAATCATCTCGAAGGGCATCTGCTCTCGCCTTTCTTTGGCGAAGCTCGCGTCGAGCCCAACGTGGCCTTGATTGTGAGCGGCGGTCACACCATGACCGTCTTCGTTCGCGATGTGATGGACTACGAAATCATCGGTCGCACGGTCGACGATGCCGCGGGTGAAGCTTTCGATAAGGTGGCGAAAATGCTGGGCTTCCCTTATCCGGGCGGACCCGAGATTGAAAAGGCGGCCGCCGGCGGCAACCCGGCACGATTCGATTTGCCGCGCAGCATGCGGGACTCGGCGAATTTTAGCTTCAGCGGGCTGAAGACGTCGGTACGTTATCTCCTTCCAACTCTTGAGGGAGATTATGGTGCAGATCTTTGCGCGTCCTTTCAGCAAGCCGTGGTGGAGGTTCTTGTCGAAAAGACGATCGCGGCCGCGCTGAAGAAAAAAGCGAAGGTGATCACGCTGAGCGGCGGTGTTTCCTGTAACCGCGTTCTTCGGGAATCATTGCGTTCCGCTTGCGCCGAGCAAGGGCTCAGCTTCAAGAGCGCCGCGCGCGATCTGTCTACGGACAATGCCGCCATGATCGCCTTTGTGGCCGCGCTTCACTTCGATCGCGGCCTTGTCTCGAATGTGGCTGACGAAATCGATCCGAATTTGGTGCTGGCTTAGTGTTCGGCTCGAAAATTCGCGAGCGGATCGGGTGGTCGAAGAAGTGACCTGATTGGAGGGGCCTGCCGCACGAAAAGTGCTCTTATCCGTCGGCATGCGTGGGTTACATTCCATCACCAAGGGCGAACGCGACGTCATTCGCCAGCTGGTTCATTCCGTGCTGGTTCGCGATATGGCCTCATTCAATCCGGAACGCTTTAAAGAGTGGACCAAGTCTTTGGATACCAGTTTTCGGAAAGTGGGCCTGACGTTGATCTGCAAAGTTCACGACCGCACCGTGCATTTCTCGATCAAACAGTTGAGGGGCGGACCCGGCGGCGGACGCGTCCTTTATCAGTTTACTTCGTCGACCCACGTAAAGTTCGACGACAGTGAAGTCATCCCGGTCACGGCGGGTCCGGCCGGAGTCTAATACTCTCGCTCGAGAAGATAGTCCGCCAGTTCGCGCAATCTCATTGAGCGGGCTCCAAAGACATCCAGCGCCTGATGTGCGCGACGCGTTAACCGGCGAGCTTCCATCCGGGAATCTTTCAATCCGATGATCGAAGGATAAGTCGCCTTCTTGGCGGCGATATCTTTCCCGGCGCTCTTGCCGAGTTTCTCGCTCGTCTGGGTGACGTCAAGAATGTCGTCGATGACCTGAAATGCGAGACCGAGGGCGCGTCCGAACTTGGTCATCGCGCTGAGCTCGCGAGTCGCCGCATTTGCGCTCATCGCGCCGAGACAAACGGAGGCGGTCAAAATCGCGGCCGTTTTATTTTCGTGAATGAAACGAAGATCTTCCCGAGTGGTTGCTTTTCCTTCGGCCTCAAGATCGGCAACCTGTCCGGCGATCAGTTTGCGACTGCCGGCGGCCACGGCGACTTCCCGCAGGAGCGTTGACATGTCATAACGCCGGCCCGGCTTGGCGTGCGAAACCATTTCGAAAGCCACCGTCAGAAGCGCATCTCCCGCGAGGACGGCGATCCCGTTGCCGAAAACCTTGTGACACGTCGGGCGGCCGCGGCGGAAATCGTCGTTATCCATGCTCGGAAGATCATCATGGACTAACGAGTAGGTATGGATGCACTCAACGGCGCAGGCCAGAGGCATGGCGCGGTCGATTGTGCCGCCGCAGGCTTCCGCTGCCGCCAGGGTCAGCACCGGGCGAAGACGTTTCCCGCCGGCGAAAAGACTGTAGCGCATCGCCTTGTGAATGGTCGAAGGCCGGGTGGATTCCTTCGGGAGAAATCGGTCCAGCGCGCGGTCGATTCGTTTCTGACGGTCGGCCAGGTACGATTTGAGATTTTTTGCGCCTGAAGCCATGCGGCGATTGTAACGAGGAGAGCCGAAGCTCGCATTTCTTTTTTCTTGGAATGGACGGGCCGCGCCCGGCCCCTCCTAAGATTCCGGGCTGCGAGGTGTTCTTCTGTTGAGGACAGCACATTCCGTTGATACCAATCACCTTCACCCTGCCGGGGTGTCTTACTAGATGGAGGGTGTTGGGATTTCGGGAACCCGTCGTTTTGCCAAGGCATACATGATCGGGCCAAGCGCGATCGCGACTGTCGCGCCAATCACCGCTGGCACGCCGTATTCATGATCGCGAAACGAGATCGCGACGACGCCGACGAGAACGGCCATGGGAAGCGCCGAAAGAAAGATGACACCGGCGCGCCCGGTCGGGATGCGAAAGGCGCCGCGCAGTGTCGGCTCCGATTTTCGAAGCCTGACGAGCGCGCCAAATTCCAGAAACAGCGCTAGAGAGTAAAGGAGCACATCAGCCACAACCAGTTTGCCGAAAGGCACGAGCACGAAGATTGAATAAAAGAGCGCCGAAACGATGACGGCGTTTCGCGGTGTGCCACGGGAATCGAGCTGGCCTAACGACTTCGGGAGGAGCCGGTCTGTTGCCAGGACAAAGGGAATGCGTGAGTAAGCGAGCAGAAGAGCGTTGAAAAGAGCGAGAGCGCTGACCATGCCCCCGAGCGATATCCATCCGGCGATCCACCATCCGAGGGTGCCACTTCCGGCGGCGGCGATCTGGGGCCAGCCGCCATCGGTCCAGCTCTGCCAGTCCGTTGCACCGAGGGCGGCGAGCAGGGGAACAAAATAGCCGAGAGTCACCAAGGGCAGCGCAAAGGCCAGGGCGCGGGGATAACTGCGCGAAGCATCTGTCACTTCGCCTTGCACGGTGGAGGCATTATCCCAGCCGATATAATTCCAAAGCGCGATCGAGACTCCCACGGCCAGACCGCCGATGCCTCCGCCCTTTTCGGCTGCGAAGGGTTGCCACGGTGCGTGCGTGATGTGCGGAATGCAGGCCAGCGATAAGGCGAAGAAACCGAGCATCACGAATAAGCCTGCGAATATGGAAACCCGACCGACCCGCGCGGAGCCCCGCAGATTGATCCAGGTGGCTCCCCAGATGACGGCTAACGAAATCGCCCACTCGAATCGGGCGTCAAGGCCGGGGAAAAAGTAGCGCAGATATTGGTTGAAAAGGACGGGGTAGATCGCCATGTCCACCAGCGAATACATCCAGGTGAGCCAGCCGTTTTGAAACGCCCAGAAACGGCCGAACGCGCGATCAACCCACCGGTAGTATCCCCCTTCTTCGGGCAGCATGCTGGCGAGTTCACCTACGATCAGAACTTCCGGGATCGACCAGATGAGCGGAACAAGCAGCAGGATGAGCAAGCCGAGGCCAGGTCCAACGGAACGAATCAGCGTCTCAGTCGTGTAGGGACCGCCCGAGGTGCAGAAGAAGAGGATAAAGACGAGTGACAACGTTCCGAGGCCACGAACGAGTTGTCTCATCAGGAGAAGGTGAAGGCGGCCTCAGGCGCTGAAAAGCGAAAAGCTTGGTCGAAGCCGCCGCTAACAAATCTCCTAAGGTTTCCCGGGCTCCGGGGTTATCCTCTGTGACCTGATATGGCAGACGCCGGAACGATCGCGGATGCGGAACGAATCCAGTCGGTGACGCGTCGGTTCGAGAAGCCGCTGCTCCAGTTTGCCAGCCGAATCATGGGCGATCCGGGTCGGGCCCGTGACGTCGTGCAGGAACATTCGTGAATTTCAAAATAACGAGCCATGGCTCGTTAGGTGAAGTGCTGGAATCGGCCCGGGAAGGCAAGGGCGCCGACGCGAATGGTTATCGGCAGGGATTTATCGATCTGGGGCGCAAAGCGCAAAACCTTCCGAGGGCTGAGAGGCTCACTCTTTCGGACAGTCGTGCGCAGCGGTTACAGCGCTTCCGCAGCCTCGGCCGTCTCTCGAGGCTTGACCCGCATGGCCAGGAACGCTCCCGCGAGGAGGATCGCGGCGCTCCAGAGTTGGGCGTGGGTCAGGTGTTCATGAAAGTACCAGGCAGAGAGCAGCAGCGCGCCGATGGGACAGAGAAGTTGCAAGGTTTGGGCGAGGGCGACGCCGATCTCGCGGATGGCAATATAATAAAGGACGTGCGCCAGGGTTATGCAGGTCACAGCAGAAAGAATCAGGGTGCCATTGACCTCTGAGCCGACGTGAAACGGTGTCGCCATTTTACCGAAGAGAAATGTCAGAGGGAGCAGCAGTGCTGAAGTGATGAAGCTCACGACGGCGAAGCTTCGGATCGGTCCGAGCTTGGCCGACGGGCGCTTGATCAGGATTCCATACAAGGCCCAGCAAAACGTGGCTACGAACGAAATCACGAACCCACGGAGTGGAATATGTTCTGCCTTCATCCCGGCTTGAAACCAAATGACTCCGAAGGCGCCGAGCAGGCCCAGGAGCGTTCCGGCTATGAAACGCCATTGCCGGATCACACGCCGCTCCTCCGGGAAGAGCATGAGCGCAAGAACAGCCGTCCAAATGACAGAGGAGCGGGTAAAAACTGCGTAGACGCCCGGGCCGATATAATAGAGAGCCATCACCTGCGTGACCTGATGGATCACGTTAGGCAGGCAGGGCCAGAGACAGGCGATGATTGAGGCGCGATCAAGCGCATGCTTGTTTTTCCGGAGACCCGGCAGGAGGAGGAAGGGCAGAATCGCCAGCAAAGCCACAAAGTAACGGTAGAAATTCTGGGCCCACGGATCGTAAAATCGGTTGAGGTAAAACTGGAATAAAGATGGGAGCGACCAGATGGCGATGGTCGCAAAAACGGCTGCGTAACCCTTTGAGAATTGAGGTTGAGAGGCGGGCCGCATGGAGGAGTTCTTGAGGAAGACACTTTAATTTGCTGGCCGGACAGTTAACAATCGCGCAAATAGAGAGCGCAGGAGGATGACCATGACGACGATGACGAAACTATTGAGAAAACTTTTCCTGGCCATGCTGCTTTCGAGCCTGGTGGCCGCACCCGCGTTTGCCAAAAAGGGTGGGGGTGGCGCGGCCGCTGCCGCCGAGCATGCGAACAAGGCGGTCCAAGCGCTGCAACAAAAGCAGTTCGACGTGGCCGTTCAGGAGTTCACCGCGGCCATCCAGGCTGATCCCAAGGACGCGCGCATGTATGCGAATCGCGCGGTCGCGCTTCGGGCCATCCAGGGAAAATTGCCGGATGCGCTGGCCGATTGTTCAAAGGCCATCGAATTGGATCCGAAAAATTATTTTGGCTACATGGAACGCAGCCAGACGGAGATGGCGATGCTGCAATGGGATGCTGCCCTGGCCGACGCGAACAAGGTAGTCGAGCTCAAGCCGGACGAGCCTAACGGATACAAATTCCGCGCCTTTGCCTACGCCGGCCTGAACCAATGGGACAAGGCGATCGCGGACCTGACGATCGCTATTGAGAAGAAACCGGACGATATCCAGAGCTACGCCAGGCGGGGGGAATGCTATAACAAATTGAAACAGTACGACCAGGCCGTGGCCGACTTCACGACGATCCTGGCGAAAGATCCGAATAACACGGACGTGCTCGTCAAACGCGGATACACCTACGCGTCGAAGGAGGATTACGAGAAGGCCATCGCCGATTACGAAGCCGCGCTGAAAATCAATCCCAACGACGATCCCACGGTTTCGCGTCTGCAGTACGCTCGCAACATGCTGGCGAACAAGAATGCCCCTCCACCGACGGCCACCCCGGAGCCGACCCCAGCCCCGGCTGGTTTGGTTACCCCTCTCAATATCGGAATATTCCTGGCGGTCATTTTGATTCTGGCGGTGGTGATCAAGATGGTCACGCGCGGCAAATCGGAGACGCCGAGCAGTTCGACGCGCATTCGGTAAACCGAAGGCGCATAGGCTGAGGTTCGGCGTCGCAGGGAGTTTCCCCGGGTTGGTGAGCCTGGGCTTGACACCCCCCTGGCGCTTGCTAGTTTTTCGCTCGCTTTTTGCGCGGAAAGAGGTTGGTCCCATGGTCGTTCAAATTGATGCGGCTTTGGGACTTTTAATTCTGACGCGCGGGGGGCAGACCGGCCCATGTAGCTCAGTTGGTAGAGCACGTCCTTGGTAAGGACGAGGTCACCGGTTCAATCCCGGTCGTGGGCTCCAGTTTGAGCCCGTGGACAGGACGAGAGTTTACCAAGACGCAGTTTATTTAAAAACGACAGGAGAACCCAATGGCTAAGGAAGCATTCAAACGCGATAAGCCGCACTTGAACGTCGGCACAATCGGTCACGTCGACCATGGTAAAACCACTTTGACCGCCGCTATCACCAGCGTGCTGGCCAAGAAAGGTTTCGCGGAAGCGCGTGCCTACGATTCGATCGATAATGCGCCCGAAGAAAAAGAGCGCGGCATTACGATCAACACCGCCCACGTTGAATATCAGAGCGACAAGCGCCACTACGCGCACGTCGACTGCCCCGGCCACGCCGATTATGTGAAGAACATGATCACGGGCGCGGCGCAGATGGACGGCGCCATCCTCGTCGTGAGCGCAGCTGACGGCCCCATGCCGCAGACGCGCGAGCACATTCTTCTGGCCCGCCAGGTCGGCGTGCCGGCCATCGTGGTCTTCCTGAACAAGGTCGACATGGTGGATGATCCTGAGCTTCTCGATCTCGTGGAGATGGAAGTTCGCGATCTGCTCACGCAATATGAATTTCCGGGTGACAAAATCCCGATCGTCAAAGGCAGCGCCCTGAAGGCGCTTAACGGCGACGCCGAGCAGGAGAAGCAAATTCTCGCGCTCGTCTCCGCGGTCGACGATTACATCCCCGTGCCGGAGCGTCCGATTGATCTGCCGTTCCTCATGCCAGTGGAAGACGTGTTTAACATTGAAGGTCGTGGCACCGTCGCGACCGGTCGTGTCGAGCGCGGTATCCTTAAGAAGATGGAGGAAGTGGAAATCGTCGGTATTCGCCGATACCGCCAAGACAACCGCGACCGACATCGAGATGTTCCGCAAGCTTCTGGACGAAGCGCGTGCCGGCGACAACGTGGGTGTGCTCTTGCGCGGGACGAAGAAGGAAGACGTCGAGCGCGGGCAGGTGATTGCCAAGCCCGGCTCGATCAAGCCGCACAAGAAATTTAAGGCGGAAGTCTACGTGCTCAGTAAGGAGGAAGGCGGCCGTCATACGCCGTTCTTCACCAACTACCGGCCGCAGTTCTATTTCCGGACGACCGACGTGACCGGGCAGGTTAAACTCCCCGATGGCGTGGAAATGGTCATGCCTGGCGATAACGTTTCGGTCGAAGTGGAATTGATCACACCGATCGCGATGGAAAAGACGATTCGCTTTGCTATTCGCGAAGGCGGCAAAACCGTCGGCGCGGGTCGCGTGGCTGATATTCTGGACTAAACTCTCGTAATCGTGCTCGTGCTCCTGCTCGTAATCGGGCAGGGGTCGATTACGATTAGGATTACGAGTACGAGTAGGAAGAAATATACGCCAGTAGCTCAATTGGTAGAGTAGCGGTCTCCAAAACCGTCGGTTGGGGGTTCGAGTCCCTCCTGGCGTGATTGGTTGACCGTTGAATCTTTAAAAACGAAGCGAAATGCTTGGCAAAACGAAAAACTTCTTCAGCGAAGTGAAAGTGGAGCTTCAGAAGGCTTCCTGGCCGTGGGATCCGAAGGAAAAAGGATTTCGCCGCTACAAGGAGCTGACTGATTCCACGCTCGTCGTCATCATCGCCATGCTCCTGCTTGGCGGTTACGTTTCGCTTTTCGACTTCATTCTCATGAACGTCGTTCATCATTTCACCAAGCTTCACTAACATGGCTCAGGCGCTCGCAGGCAAAGATCAATGGTTTGTGGTGCACGTGCTCTCCGGACAGGAGAACAAGGTGCGCGATAACATCATGAAGCGGGTGAAGACCGAGGAAATGGGCGACTTCGTTTACGAAGTCCTCGTTCCGACCGAGCGCGTCTCTGAGATCAAAAAGGGCAAGAAGAGCGAGACGACGCGAAAATTTTTTCCGGGGTACCTGATCGCGAACATGCATCTGCTCGACGAGAACAACCAACTCGTTGGGCGTACCTGGTATTTCATCCGCGATACTCCCGGCGTGATAGGATTTGCCGGCACCAAAGACAAGCCCATCCCCATGCGACAGTCCGAGGTCGACAACATGCTCGCGCAGATGAAAGAGCGCGAAGAGAAGGTGAAGCCGAAAGTCAGCTTCGAAGTGGGCGAGACGGTCAAGGTGGCCGACGGACCGTTCCAGAACCAGAACGGTATCGTTGAAGAAATCGATCCGGAACGCGGCAAGCTGCGTGTCTCCGTCACAATTTTCGGGCGGGCAACTCCAGTGGAGCTCGAATACTGGCAGGTCGAACGCGGCTAAGAGGAAAAGAACTAGACAGGATTTACAGAATTAACAGGATTGAAGAAGAGAAGATGGGTCCGCGAGGTTCTGAAATAATCCGGTAAATCCTGTGAATCCCGTCTAGAAAACGGAAAAGATTTTATGGCGAAAGAAATTGTCGCTCACATCAAGTTGCAGATCCCGGCCGGACAGGCGAACCCGGCACCTCCTGTTGGCACGGCCCTGGGTCCGCGCGGCGTCAACATCATGGCTTTCTGCAAGGAGTTTAATGCCGCCACCCAGAAGCAGGCCGGCGATATTCTTCCGGTCGTGATCACGGTGTTCAAAGACAAGTCGTTCACTTTCATCACCAAGAGCCCGCCCGCGGCCATTCTGCTCAAAAAAGCAGCCAACATCGCCGCCGGTTCCAAAGAGCCTAACAAAACAAAGGTTGGCAAAGTGACGCGCAAGCAGGTCATGGAAATCGTGAAAACGAAACAGAAAGACCTGAACGCTCGCACCGACGAAGCGGCTTTTCGGATCATCGCCGGCACGGCTCGCCAGATGGGTCTCGAAATCGAAGGCTAAAATTCTTCACCGCGGATTACGCGGATTTCGCAGGTCGATTGAGCGGCGGTCTATGACCGCCGTTTTTTTTTGCCGTGGAGAATTGGGAGCAAAAGCTTCCCGGCTGTATCGAAACGCAATTGCCCTTGTCAGATTCGCGGAAGACGCTCAGCCTTCGACTGCTCCCGCCGTTCCTGCCGACGTTCGACTTTGAAAATTCTCGCGCTCATAATCGGCACCATCCTTTTTTGCGTTTGCCACTCGTTGGCTGGCGAAAAACCGAATCCCACTGAAACGGTCACGTTAGAGGGATGCTCTTGGAAAATCACGGCGGCCCCGGACGAAGCGTCGTCGAAAAGTGGCGCAAAACAATTCGACGACACCATCTCGTTCGCTAACGGAAAATTCAAATCCGCCACCATGGCTGCAAAGGGCTTCAGGCCGGCGAAATATCGCGGCGACTTTGAAGAGCGGGAAGCCGAATTCGATCTCGAACAGGAAAGCGACGACGAAGGCATCGTTATCTGGATTGGGGAAGTTCGCGGCGAAAAAATGACCGGGCGTCTTCAATGGAAGAGAAGGGACGGGGTAAATCTTTTCTTTAATTTCAGTGGAGCCAGGGCAGCGAAATAATTGATCACGGAGCGCTGCTGAGGCGATGGCGGGCGCCTCCCTTTTCTGCTCGCTTCTGACAGCGGCAGCTGGTTAAAAAAAGGCGTGACGCGCCAAATCTCTCCGGAGCGCAAAGGCGTTTACTATTTCGGGATGGCCTTGATCGTCATCGGATTTATCTCCTTTCTCTCGACTTTTTTTTCTTTTGCGTCGCAGTTTGAACACCCTGGCAGGAACTTTGAACACTTTGGCAGTTCAGTGATGTTCCGCGCCGTCATTGGCGTGCTCCTGATTGGGATGGGCGGATTCTTGATGAAGACGGGCCAGGTCGGCCTGGCCGGCTCGGGTATTGTGCTCGACCCGGAAAAGGCGCGCGGAGATGTTGAGCCCTGGTCGCGGATGGCCGGTGGCGTCATCAAAGACGCTCTCGACGCAGCTGATATCAAGTTGGCAGACCAGAAGTCCGCTGAGCTGATGTCGTTCGACGAAGAGCTTCGCCGCCTGCGTCAGCTCCGCGACGAGCAAATTATATCCGAAGACGAATACGTGACGAAGAAGAAGCAGATTCTGGAGCGGGTGTAACATGACAACGAGACCGAGCCTTCGAGAAGAATTCCGGCTCTGGTGGCAGGCGGCCCCGCGTGTCTGGGTTATCATCGGCGCGGTCGCCCTGACCGCATTCGTCTTTCGCGGAACTCTTGATGCCATCGCCTCGATCGTTTTCCTGGTCGTGCTCGGTCTCTTTTTGGTCTCGATCATTCCGGCTTTAGTCGGCGCGCTTGCCGGTAAGTTCGTTGGCGGCCTAATCCGCAGGGTGCGTTGCCGACGCGGTGGATCGGTCGACCGGATTCCGCTGGTATTACCGCGCAGGCCGCGTCCGAAATGATCACGCTCCGGACCTACTCTGGTTCCGTGGAAGCGGGTCTGGCCAAGGCGCACCTTGACGCTGCTGGAATCAATTGTGATCTCGCGGATGAGAACACCAATTCGAATACCGGAGCCCAGTTCGCGATCCCGGTTCGTCTCATGGTCGCGGAGGATCGAGTCGAAGAGGCCCGAAGTATTCTCGATTCGCAGGCGGTGAACGAATCGTGAGGAGTGCGATGGCCTGAGACCGGCACTGCAGACTTCCGCGACCTTTCGCGTAATCCCCGGTTCCAAGACGGCTACTTTGTTTTTTCCGACGACGGCACGTCGCTCGAATCCCCTAACAACTCCCAACGCTGCAACGAAATCGGGACGTTGCCGTTCTTCCAGACGAAATCGTGAAAAGCGCGCAGGTCGAATTTCTCGCCTTGTTTGATTCGTGCTTCAGCGAGCATCCGGGTGATCTGAAGTTTTCCGATTTGATATGTCAGTGCCTGTCCCGGGCCCGTGGCAAAGGCGATGGCTTCACCGCGCGCGGTCGTTTCATCCATCGGCACTTTTTCCTGCAAATATTTTGCGGCCTGCTCGAGCGTGAACTGGCCGAGAGCGAGCTTCACATCCACCTCGACGCGCAGGGCGCGCAAACGCATGAAATTGTAGATGATTTCGCGTGTGTGAGGACTGTCGTCGAACAGCCCGGCCTGTAACATCATCTCCTCGGCGTAGAATCCGATCCCTTCGTTGGCGCCAGAGTCATAATAATATCGCCGAAGCGGGTCTTCGTGTTTCCATGAAAGACAGAGCTGGAAGTAGTGGCCGGGAATACCCTCATGAACACAGAGCGGCCGGGTGTCGTAGGCGGTCGCGAGCAGGAAATATCCGAGTTTATCCGACGGCTCAGGAATATATCGTATGCAGTTCTCCGTTAGCCGGGAAGGAGAGGTAAAATCGTCCGTTTCGGTAAAGCCAAACTCGCGCAAGTAATCTGGTGTCGCGCACAAGGTCCAGTGCTGGACCCAGTCCGGAACGGTCAGGATCCGATGTTCACTCAAATACTTCCGCACAGCCGATTCCTGCGCGGTCGCGTTTTTGATCTCGTCGGCGATCGTGGCCGCCATTTTCAGCGGCGGAACATCTCTGTTCCGATTCTTTTCGTAGGCCTCAAAGGCGACGGCTCGGTTCCACTCCTGCCGCCCCATGGCCAGCATTTCCTCGGGTGAGTAAGGATAGAGTCCGACATTTTTGAGAAAGAACAGATAGGCGTCGCGGCCTAATGCGGTTTGCTGCGGAAGGGACGGCAAAAGCTGCTGAAGAAACGCGCGAAAATGTTCCAGGGCATCGGCAGCGTGGTCGGCAGCGGTTTGAATCTCTTGCGCCTTGAGGGTCGTCCGAGGCTGCAATGCCTTTGTCATTTTGCCGAAATGCTCGCGGATTCCGTCGAGTGCCTGAATCGCTACGGTCGCAAAAGGCGCCGGCATTTTGTCGAGGTTGGCCTCGCCGGCCCGGAGGATCGATGGAATATTTTCAATCCGCGCCAGGATCTCGCGGCTCTGAGGTTCGCTGTAAGGCGCGGGAATGGTGAGCGCTTCGGCCACCGCCGTCACCGTCTGATCGAGATAAAAATTCGGGTCACGTTGCCAACGGGGATTGCGCTCGAGCTCCCAATGGACACGCGCGATAGCTGCGCCGATCAGCCGGTAATCGACCTGTTGCGAAATCGGTCCCGATTTTCCGTCGATATTTTTCCAGCGCTTTTCGAACCCGGTTAGGTCCGTGCTGATTTTCTCGATGGTCACGCGTGACCAATCGCGAGTTCCACCGGGGCGTTCCAGCCGGTTGACATCGTCACCTGTAAAAGGCGAATAGCGCGCCCGCCATTTCCAGAAATCATCTCCGAGCTTCTGGAGAGACTCCGTCTGCGCGCGCGCTGCCGTAGCTACAATCAGAAGGAGCGCTAACGCGGAGGTCAGGTGACGTCTCACCTGTGCAGTCTGCGGAAGGCCTTTGAAGCTCGGAAGTAAAATCGTGTATCACCTTGCTTTGTGGGTTCGAACTTTTTATACCCACAAAATGAGCCAAATCCTCACATCCGTTTTTCGAGGCTTTCCTTCGACAATGTCGGCGATTTTCCTGGTGCTTGCCGTGAACCCGGCGAATGCGGCCGAACAAACCGTCGTCCTGAAGGCGGCACGAATGTTCGATGGGAAATCGAATGTGCTCGTAAAGAATGCCGTCGTGGTCGTCCAGGACGGAAAGATTGTCGATGCCGGTGCTAACGTTACCGCGCCGCCCGATGCCAAGGTGATCGATCTCGGAGACGTCACGCTCTCGCCCGGTTTTATCGATGCACATACGCATCTGACGTCGGATTTTTCGGGAAACTACAATGAGCGCCGCCTGAAAAACCTCGATCTGAATGTCTCGGAGCAGGCGATCAAATCGACCGTCAACGCGCGAGTGACACTCGAAGCGGGGTTTACAACCGTGCGCGATTTGGGAAGCCGCTTCGAAGCTAGTCCCGAGTTTGTCGACGTGGCCCTGCGAAATTCCATCGATAAAGGCGTGGTCATCGGACCGCGAATGCTCGTGGCGACCAAGGGAATCGGCGCGACCGGCGGCCACTTCGATCCCACAGCTGGCTTTCGCGACAACATTTTCGGACACGAACCCGATTACACGGATGGCATCGTTGATAGCCCGGACGAGGCCCGTAAGGCGGTCCGCTTCGAAGTGAAAAACGGCGCCAACGTGATCAAGGCCGCAGTGTCGGGCGGTGTCCTTTCGCTGGCAGACGAAGTGGATACCCCGCAACTGACAGCCGCGGAAGTGGTCGCATTAGTGGATGAATCGCACCGGCTGCGCAAAAAAGTGGCGGTCCATTGTCACGGCGATCAGGCCGCCCGGGACGCGATTCAGGCCGGAGTGGACTCGATCGAGCACGGTTCGTTCATAAAACCAGAAACCCTGACCTTGATGAAACAGAAGGGAACTTATCTGACGCCGACTTTGATGGCGGCCGAGTGGATCATACAGAACATGAAAAATTATCCGCCGGCTCTGCAAGCGAAAGCGAAGGCGGCCTACGACGCGCGCTCGGAGATGTTTCGCAATGCCGTGAAAATGGGAGTGAAGATCTCGTTTGGCACTGACGCAGCGGTTTTTCCGCATGGGCTGAATGCGAAGGAATTCAAGCTGATGGTCGATTTAGGAATGGCACCGATCGACGCGCTGAAAACCGCTACGAGCAACGACGCGGATCTTCTGAATATCGCGCAGAAAACGGGAACGCTCGAAAAGGGCAAACTTGCCGACATCATTGCCATGCCGGGTGACCCAACGGCCGATATCACTGCGACCGAGCGGGTCTCGTTTGTGATGAAGGAAGGGAAGATTATCCGGAACGGGCCGGCCACTCCGGCGCCGACAACTGCCAGGACCGCTTTGGAGTTCGAATTGCCAGCGGACTGAGCGGATCAGGATGGCACGCTCAAAAAGGCTCGGGTCGGAAGCCTAACGAGTTCGAAGAGCGACTGGTCGCTTCCTCTAGGCAGATACTCACTCTTGGACGCCGATGACCTGATTCCGCAGGTCCGCGAGCCGGAGATAGATCCAAAAGAAGAGGAGATACATATGGTGTCCTGGTTAGTTTTCGGTGGTCTTATTATCAGTATTCGCGCCACATTTCAATCCGTCGCTTCGATTTGATCTAAAATGCTCAGTGATAAGTGTTTATTGGAAACTTGTTCAAAGTTTTTCCAGAAGGTGCAGTCTAGAAATGGTACCATGAGTCTCGAATTGAGACCATAAGACGGTCTCGCTACTTCGTCCGTGGCGGGCGGCGACCTAACGATCGACCGCCCGCACGCGGATTTACCCAAGGATCCTTCCTACGATCCGTTCCTGGAGACAACAGCTACCATGGCCGCCTGCCCGGTGGCTTTGCCGATGTAGTACAGCGAGACGCCGCCCGCTCCGTAGACCCGGTAAAATGTGTAAGGCTGTCCGTCGATGAAGACCGGGCTGTCCCAGTCGATATGCAGTGGCCGCGTAAAGATATGCGAGCTAACCGCGACGGTGTCGCTGAAATTGAAGCGATTGTCCCGCAGATCGCCCTGCGCGTCGTAGGGAGTGTATCGCCAATTGCGCACCCCATTGGTCGGGAAAAAGCCACTCGAAAAAGCCTCCCCCTCGCTGATGCCATCCAGCGGAATGTTTCGCGCAACGTCTGTGCCCGTGCGGACATTATCGATCATGGCCGCCTGAATGTGGTCCTCGCCGGCCACGCGGTAGGAGTAAATCGCGATTTCATAATCGGCTCCGCCGTACTCGCTCAAGTTGATAGGGTGGCCGTAGGCGATGTTGAAGACGTGAACGGAGGGCTGCGGAGCCTGGGGGACTTCTTGGCGAGCAGCCGTGAGGCGACGGTCGCGGGCGTCCAGTTCTTCAAGTTCCTCCTTGGAGGCGAGGAGGTTGGCGTTGCGCAGTGATTGGACAAGAGAATCGCTCGCGCCCTGGGACTTGAGGGTCGATTCCTGTTGCGCACTCAGGGGACGCTGAAGTCTTCTCTGCGCCACTTCCTGGCGAATCGAGCTTTCACTTTCTCGGCAACGAACCAGGAGTGAGATTTCGTTGAAGGCAATAGGCCGCGCAAAGAGCTGTGTGGCGGCGGCAAGAAGCAGAACGAGCGGAGCGAACGTTCTATAGAAGGCGGGGCGATTCATAATCGCCATTTTTACCAAGAATCTTCAAAAAATTGCAATCTTAAAAGGCTGGTGGAGCGGGATCCTGGAGGTCAGCCGGAAAGCTCCGGCGGCTTCGCCCACCGGGTTCCGGGTCTCGTTTGCCTGGAAATTGAACGGAACGGAGCCCATCCCTCCACGGGACCGTCGTTTCCTTGACGACGGCCCCGGTTTGTCCGGAGGGACGCGGCTTCCTCGATGTTCGCATCTTTCTCTGCGGACGAGACAAGCTCGTCCCTCCCTGCGCGCCTTAGGGCAAGGACGGATCTTCCCAAAGATGGAAGAACGGTCGCATCCGGGAGAAAGGTCCGATAAAGTCCCCACCCTTTTATGCGCATCCTCAAATTCGGCGGCACTTCCCTCGGAACGCCTTCACGCATCCGTGAGGTCGGCCGAATCATTGTTCGGGAGGCTCGCCGCGAGCCTGTGGTCGTTGTTGTTTCCGCCTTCGCCGGGGTGACGAATCAACTTCTGCAGGTGGGGAAAAGCGCGGAGCGCGGAGATGGCCGGCAAGGCATGGAATTGAGCGAACTCAGGAAGCGCCACCACTCCGCGATTGATCACTTGTTAGGCAAACGCGAAGCCCGAAAGGTGCGCGCTGAGGTGGACGCGTTGTTGGAAGATCTCAAGAACGCTCTGCATGGTGTGCAACTGCTGCGCCATTGCTCGCCGCGAGCGCTCGACCTTATCGCAAGTTTCGGCGAGCGCCTTTCGGCGACAGTTGTCGCGGCTTACCTGTCGACCCTGCGTTCGAGTCAATTTGTCGATTCGCGCCAATTTGTGATTACGGACGACCAATTCACGAGTGCGAACGTCATCTTCAGCAAAACCAATCGCCTGATTCGAAAGTTTTTTAGTGGCCGGTCGCGAGGCTCAATTCCGGTGGTCACAGGTTTCATCGGCTCGACGGTCGATCATCGAACGACCACCATCGGTCGCGACGGGTCCGATTACACTGCCGCCATTTTGGGCGCGGCCCTGCGCGCCTCGGCCATTGAAATCTGGACCGACGTCGACGGTGTCCTGAGCGCGGACCCGAGATCCGTCGCGCCCGCCTTTGTCCTGCCTCGAATTTCTTACGAGGAAGCGATGGAGCTATCCTATTTTGGGGCAAAGGTTTTGCATTCTGCCGCGATCGCTCCGGCGGTTGCTGCGCGCATCCCGCTGGTCATCAAGAACACCTTTCGTCCGAAGGAGCCGGGGACGCGGATATCGGGGGAAGGCAGCGATGGCGAACATCTCGCCAAGGGCATCACTTCCATCGGTGGAATCGCGCTCCTGACCCTGCGCGGACTGAGCATGGTGGGAGTGCCGGGAGTTGCCGAGCGGCTGTTTCGGGCGCTGGCATCGAATGGCGTGAACGTCATTCTGATTTCCCAAGCGTCGTCGGAGCACACGATCTGTTTCGCAATCCGGGAAACCGACGCCGCCAAAGCGCGATCGGCCATGCGCCGTGAATTTCGCTTTGAACTTCAGCACGACCTGACTTCTCTCGATGAAAAGGGGGATCAAGCGGTCGTTGCCGTGGTCGGTGACGAGATGAAGGGGCACCCGGGCGTATCCGGCCGGGTTTTCGGCGCGCTCGGCCGTCATAACATCAATATCACGGCCATCGCCCAGGGGGCCTCGGAGCGGAATATTTCGTGTGTCATCGCAGCTTCTCAGCAAAGCCGCGCCCTGAATGTCATTCACCAAACATTCTTCGAACGACGGAAACGGCTGGCACTGGTGATCATCGGGGTGGGGAACATCGGCGAGACTTTGCTACGTCAGCTTCACCAGCAACGAGCCTACCTGCTCGAACGAGGATTCGACGTCAAAGTCGTCGGCCTAACGAACAGCAAACGCTTCGTGCTCGATCCTGCCGGGATTAATCTGGGGCGATGGCGTGAGCGGCTTTCCGCGTCGCGGCGAAAGATGGGTCCGGAAATTCTGGCGAAAGAAATCGCCAAACTGGATCTGACCGATGCGGCCCTGATCGATTGCACGGCATCGGATTCGATTGTTCATGCCTATGGAGATTTCGTAGAGGCGAATCTGCACATCATCACCCCCAATAAGAGGGCCAACGTCCTTCCCTGGAACCGTTACGCCGCGTTGATGGAGCTGATGCGCAACCGTCAGAAATATTTCTTCGACGAAGCCAACGTGGGCGCGGGATTACCGATCATGTCAACCATTCGCGATCTGATCGCCAGTGGCGATACGATTCAAAAAATCGAAGGCGTTTTCTCCGGCACACTCAGCTTCCTGTTTAATCATTTCGACGGTAGCGTGCCATTCAGTTCGCTGGTCAAGAGCGCCTTGGAAGGCGGGCTCACCGAGCCCGATCCTCGTGACGATCTCTCCGGGCAGGACGTGGCCAGAAAGCTTCTCATTCTTGCGCGGCAATCGGGTTCTCAAATGGAGATCGCGGACGTGCGGGTCGAGAGCCTGGTTTCAGCAAAGCTAGCCCGTGGAAAGTTTTCTTCGCGGTTCTTTGGCGCGTTTGCGAAGCACGACGAAGTGATGGCGCAACGATTTAGGCGTGCTCACTCGCGCGGCGCCGTTCTGCGGTATGTCGGTGTGCTGGAGAAAAACAGAGCCCGTGCCGGCCTGAAGGAAGTCCCAAAAGGTCATCCTCTCGCGGGCACGAAAGGGAGCGACAACGTGATTGCGTTCACGACCAAACGCTATTCGCGAACACCGTTGGTGATCCAAGGGCCCGGAGCCGGCGCTGACGTCACGGCAATGGGTGTGTTTTCGGACATTCTGAAGCTGTTAAATTATTTGCCCCATTAACAAATGGAGCGATACGGAGTCCTTCCAAGGTAACCATCCGCCATGGCGTCCATCGGCGGGGCGAGCTCGTTTTCGTCCCTTTTCGCCCTTTGACAAGGTGCTCGTCCTGATTATTGTCCGGGTCCCTTAAGCAACCGCAGGAGAGCATCCGCTCGTTTGAACTGCTTTATTTATGTCCATAAACCGTAGCAAACGTTATCGCGCGGCTGCCGAGCAGCTGGACCGTTCCAAGTCCTACAATCTTCCGGACGCTGTCGCGACGCTGAAGAAATTTCCCGCGACCAAGTTCGATCAGACCGTCACAGTCTCGATTCGCCTTGGCGTGGATCCTAAACAATCCGATCAAATGGTTCGCGGGACCTGTCCTCTCCCTCACGGGAGCGGCAAGCAGGTGCGTGTTCTCGTTTTCGCCGAAGGCGAAGCCGCCAAAGCCGCCAAGGGGGCCGGCGCGGAGTTCGTTGGCTTCAAGGATCTGATTCAAAAGGTCCAGGAAGGTTTTCAGGATTTCGATGTCGCGGTTTCGACACCGGCGGCAATGGCCGAGGTTCGAAAGCTCGGCAAGGTTCTCGGTCCTCGTGGATTAATGCCGAATCCGAAAACCGGAACCGTGACCGACGATACGGCAAAAGCGGTGCAGGAAGTGAAGGCCGGCCGTGTCGAATTCAAACTCGATAAGAACGGCAACGTCGCCGTGCCGGTTGGAAAATTTTCCTTTGAAGAAAAAGCGCTGGTCGAAAATGGGCACGCCGTCATTGAAGCGGTGGTGCGGGCGCGTCCCGCGACAGCCAAGGGCCGCTTTTTGGAAGGCATGACTCTGAGCGCCACGATGTCGCCCGGTATTCGCCTGGATCCGTCTCCGTATTTAACTGTCTAACTTTATGAGACCCGAAAAAGCCAGCGTCGTCTCCGACCTTTCCCAAAAACTTAAAGGATCACCCTTCGTCCTGGTGACGGATTACCAGAAGATGAACGTGAATCATTTCGCCGATCTGCGGACTCGATTGGCCGCGAGCGGCGCCGAGATGCACGTGGTCAAAAACAGTTTCCTAAAACGCGCCATGACCGATTCGGGTCTGCCTGATGTGGCCGACAAGCTGACCGGCCAGACCGCGGTGGTAACCGGGGAAAAAGATGCGGCGCCGATTGCAAAAATTTTAAAGACATTTGCGGCCGAGTTCAAAATCGCCGCGCTCAAGATTGGGGTGATCGACAAGGCGATCCTGTCGACGTCCGAAGTTGAGGCGCTGGCTGAACTCCCGTCGCGTGAAGTTTTATTGTCGCAGCTGCTTGGCTTGCTCATGTCTGCGCCGACCAAACTGGTTCGGTTGTTGAATGAGCCGGCGGCTTCGCTTGCTCGTGTCATCAAGGCGCGTGGAGACAAGATGCCGGCAGCTCCGGCACCTGCGCCGGAAGCAAAGGCCCCTGAAGGCGCAGCGCCGGCTGCACCGGAAGCGCCCGTCGAGGAAGCGCCGAAAGCAGAAGTGCCCGCGAGTGAGACGGCTCCTGCGCCTGAGGCGGCAGCAGAGGAAGCCAAGCCGGAGGGCGGAGCGGCCTAACAAACAGATTTGCGGAGCGAGTTGCTCTGCAGCAAACAAACAAAAACAACATGTCCGGCCCGGTGGCTATCGGGCGTAAATCTTCGAAAGCTTTCGAAGGCGGCAATTGGAGGAAAATAAAATGGCAGATACAGCAAAGATCGTAGAGCAACTCAGCGGGTTAACCGTTCTAGAGATTGCCGGGTTGGTGAAAGAGCTCGAAGAAAAGTGGGGCGTCAGTGCGGCGGCTCCTGTGGCCATGGCGGCAGCGCCGGCGGCAGGCGGCGGAGCAGCGGCTCCAGCGGCTGAAGAGAAGACCACTTTCGAGGTCATCCTGAAGGAAATGGGTGGCAATAAAATCGGAGTCATCAAGGAAGTGCGCGGCGCAGTTCCTGGGCTCGGCCTGGCCGAAGCCAAGGCGCTTGTCGAAGGCGCTCCGAAGACCATCAAGGAAGGTGTCACCAAGGCAGAGGCCGAAGAGATCAAGAAAAAGATCGAAGCGGCTGGCGCCAAGGTTGAGATCAAGTAACTCGGCACAGACAGAGTTTTACGAAAGGCGCGGCTACGGCCGCGCCTTTTTGTTTTGCGACACTGCGCGGGGCGCTGGCACCTTCAGGGTAGCGCGCTCGTCTCGAGTGCTGGTTTCGGCGTCTCGCGGAAACGAACTTTTGGAGGATTTCGTAGGAAAGAGCCCACTACGGAGACGTATGCGAAAAGATTGGACCAAGCTCTCGAAGACGAGACGTCTTCGCCAGCGCTCGAGGCGAGTGCGCTACCTGAAATCGGCTTTCGGTGAGCGCAGGGAGGCTCTCCGGAGTCGCCAGCCTTCACTTTCTTCTTGCTTCGCCTGGCCCGCCGTGGCAATAATCTCCTCCGTTAAAGATAAGGCTGGAGTATTTTTAACAAGCGCTGACGGTAAATTTTAGGCAGGCAACGGAACGGCGGACGTCAATTTGACGGGCTACCGATTCGCTGCTATTTTTGTCGTCTTCGCACGCGGCGGAAAAGGTAAACCCCAGAGTTGCAGAGGCGGTGTCGTGTGGTCCATCGGCACCGGAAGGTAGTTCTTAGCGTTGGAGAGCAATCATCATATGTCGTCAGCAGCAGATCATCGGCCAGAGCGCATTCATTTCGGTTCAATTAAAGAGGGAATCGAGCCCCCGAACCTCATTGAGGTTCAACTCAACTCGTACGTCGATTTCCTGCAAAAGGACGTTCCTTTTGCCAAACGCAAGGCCTCCGGGTTGCAGGCCGTTTTCAAGGAAGTTTTCCCAATCGAGAGCTATGACGAAAAGGCCGTTCTCGATTTCAGCCATTACGAAATCGGCGAGCCCAAGCTGAGCGCTTTGGAAGCGCAGCGAGAGGGACAGACTTTCAGCGCGCCGCTTCACGTGACCTTCCAACTCCGCGAAGAGAAGGGTACCAAGGAAGAGAAAGTTTACATGGGCGAAATCCCGCTCATGACCCCGCAAGGCACGTTCGTGATCAACGGCGCGGAGCGCGTGGTTGTTTCTCAGCTCCACCGTTCCCCCGGCATCGCCTTTGAATCGAGCATTCACCTCAACGGCAAGGTGCTCTACAGCTTCCGGATCATTCCGGATCGCGGTTCGTGGATCGAAGTGCAATTCGATACGGCCGATCTCCTTTACATTTATCTCGATCGCCGCAAACGCCGCCGGAAATTCCTCGCCACAACATTCCTCCGCGCTTTGGGCTATGGCTCGGATGAGGAAGTGATCAAGCTTTTCTACGGCATCGAGACCCTGAAGCTGAGCGAGAAGCTCGACGAAGAGAAGCTCGCCACCAAAGTCCTGACGGCCGAAGTGCGTGACGGTGAAATCACAGTCGCGCGCGCGTTCGAGCCTTTGACGCTGGCCACGATTCGCCAGGTCATGGCGCTCGGTATCAAGGAAGTCAAAGTCATCGACATTTCGAATGACGATACCGTCGTTAAGGCGCTGCGCAAAGATCCTGCGCACGACCAGGAAGAAGCTCTCAAGGACATTTACCGCAAGCTGCGCCCTGGCGATCCGCCAACAGTGGCGAACGCGCGCGCTCTGCTGAAGCGGTTGTTCTTCGACCCGAAGAAGTACGACCTGGGTCGCGTCGGCCGTTACAAGCTCAATCAAAAATTGGGCATCGAAGTCGATTTGGCCGAACGCATTTTGACCGACAAAGATTTCATCGCGGCGATCAAGTATCTGATCAATCTGCGCCGTGGCGAAGGCACACTGGATGACATCGATCATCTGGGCAGCCGCCGCGTTCGTACGGTTGGCGAATTGCTCGCCAATCAGTGCCGCGTCGGTCTCGCGCGCACAGAGCGTCTCGTAAAAGAGCGCATGACTTTGTTCGACATCAACGTCGACGGCATGACGCCGCAGAAGTTGATCAATCCAAAGGCGCTCAGCGCGGTCATCCGCGATTTCTTCGGTCGCTCTCAGCTCTCGCAGTTCATGGACCAGACCAACCCGCTGGCCGAGCTGACGCACAAGCGTCGTCTCTCCGCTCTCGGGCCGGGAGGCCTCAGCCGCGACCGAGCCGGTTTTGAAGTGCGGGACGTTCATCCGTCGCATTACGGCCGTATTTGTCCGATCGAGACGCCTGAAGGTCCTAACATTGGTCTCATCAGCTCGATGTCGACCTTTGCTCGCATCAACGAGTTTGGTTTCATCGAAACGCCTTACCGTAAAGTTCACAACGGACGCGTTACCGAGGAGATCGATTATCTCACGGGCGATCGCGAAGAGAACTATCTGGTGGCTCAGGCGAATGCCACCACTGACGCCAAGGGTCATTTTACGCAGGAGAAGGTTTCGGTGCGTTATCGTGGCGACTTTCTGGAAGTGGAGCCGGGCAAGGTTCACTACATGGATGTCTCTCCCAAGCAGCTTGTTTCCGTTGCTGCCGGTTTGATTCCGTTCCTGGAACATGACGACGCCAACCGCGCGCTCATGGGTTCGAACATGCAACGCCAGGGTGTTCCGCTGATTGTTTCGGAGTCGCCGCTCGTCGGCACCGGTCTCGAAGGCAAAGTGGCGCGTGATTCGCATGCGGTTTTGATTTCGACCGAAGCGGGCAAAGTGGCTTCGGTCACGGCCGACCAGATCGTGGTGACCAAGGATGGCCACATGCCTGAAGGCCGGAAGAAATTGAAGACCGACGCTGAGGCTGGCATTCACGTTTATGAATTGCGCAAGTTCATGCGCTCCAACGCAGGCACCTGCGTGAACCAAAAGCCGATCGTAAAGAAGGGCCAGCATGTGAAGCGCGGCCAGGTCATCGCCGACGGTCCGAACACCGATTTCGGCGAACTTGCACTTGGACGCAACGTGCTCGTCGCGTTCATGCCGTGGAACGGTTACAACTTCGAAGACGCCATCATGATCTCGGAGAAGGTCGTGAAGGAGGACATCTATACCTCCATTCATATCGACGAATTCGAGATCGGCGCCCGCGATACCAAGCTCGGCCCGGAAGAAATCACGCGTGATATTCCGAATGTCAGCGAGGAAGCGCTGCGCAATCTTGGATCCGACGGTGTGGTCCGCGTAGGCGCGGAAGTGAAGCCGGGCGACATTCTCGTCGGCAAAATTACTCCGAAAAGCGAAACCGAACTCGCGCCGGAAGAACGATTGCTCCGCGCAATTTTCGGCGAAAAAGCGGCCGACGTTAAGGACACATCGCTGACGGTTCCGTCTGGCACTTACGGCATCGTCATGGACGTGAAGGTTTCTTCACGCCGCGAAGTGTCGCGCGAAAAGCTGACGCCGACGGAAACGAAACGCCAGCTCAAGACCATCACGGAAGATCATCGCAAGAAGAGGGATGAATTGACCGAGCAATTGACCGATTCGCTCTCCAACATCCTTCTGGGCGAAAAGATTCCGCTCGACGTGGTCAACGCGGAGACCGGTGAAATTATCATCCCGGCCAATCGCAAGATCACCAAGACGCTGCTGCGCAAGCTCGCGGTGGTGCACGACCACATCGAAATCGATCCGAGCCCGATTCGTAACAAGATCCGGGAGATCATCAGCTCGTACGAACACAAGTTCGCCGAGCTCGAACTCGAGCGTGAGCGCGCGATGGACCGCGTTGAGAGCGGGGACGATATCGACCCCGGCATCATCAAGCAGGTCAAAGTTTACATCGCCAGCAAGCGAAAGCTTTCCGTGGGCGACAAGATGGCGGGACGCCACGGGAACAAGGGTGTTGTCGCGCGGATCGTTCCGGAAGAAGACATGCCCTACCTGGCTGATGGTACTCCCGTTGAAATTTGTTTGAATCCGTTAGGCGTGCCGAGCCGTATGAACGTCGGCCAGGTGCTGGAAACGCACCTGGGCGTCGCAGCCAAAGCGCTTGGTTTCAAAGTCGCCACCCCGGTGTTCGACGGAATTTCGGAAAAGAAAATCCGCGAGTATCTCGTCGATGCTCAAAAGAAGGAAGGCTTCTCCTGGGTGCAGGAAACCGGCAAGGCGCATCTGTTCGATGGGCGGACGGGCGATCCTTTCGACCAGGAAGTCGTGGTTGGCTACATCTACATGATGAAGCTGGGCCACCTTGTGGCGGATAAGATCCACGCGCGTGCGGTCGGCCCGTACTCCCTCGTCACGCAGCAGCCGTTAGGCGGTAAGGCGCAATACGGCGGCCAGCGTTTCGGTGAGATGGAGGTCTGGGCACTCGAAGCTTACGGCGCCGCCTACACCTTGCAGGAACTCCTGACCGTGAAGTCGGACGACGTGCAGGGACGCACCCGGATCTATGAGTCCATCGTCAAGGGCGATAACTCGCTCGAGGCGGGTACCCCTGAATCATTCAACGTTTTGATCAAGGAAATGCAGAGCCTCGGACTCGACGTAAAAGTCGGCGGCCAGGCCCCGCAGAGTGTCTTTGATACAGCAGCAGCATCCTAATTTTTGGCAATCGGCAGTCGGAAATAAATCATGAACGAACATTCCTGGCGTGAGTTAGTGGGCGAAGAACGCCCCGTGGGTTTTGATCAAGTGGCGATCGGCGTTGCTTCCAGCGACACCATGCGCTCGTGGAGCAAAGGCGAAGTCAAAAACCCGGAAACGATCAATTATCGGACGTTTAAGCCGGAGAAGGGCGGCCTTTTCTGCGAGCGGATTTTCGGTCCGACGCGTGATTGGGAATGCTCCTGCGGCAAATACAAACGCATCAAGCACAAGGGTGTGATTTGCGATCGTTGCGGCGTCGAAGTGACGCTGGCGCGCGTGCGTCGCGAACGCATGGGCCACATCGAGTTGGCCGTGCCGGTTTCGCACATCTGGTTCTACAAATGCATGCCGTCACGTCTCGGCTTGATGCTCGACATGAGCGCCCGCCAGCTCGAGCGCGTAATTTATTACGAGGACTACATCGTCATCGATCCAGGCAAGACTCCGCTGCAAAAGTGTCAGCTGCTTAACGAAGTCGAGTATCGCGAAGCGCAGGAACAGTACGGCGAAGATTTTGTCGCCGGCATGGGCGCGGAAGCGGTCAAAAAACTCCTGGCCGAAATCGACCTGAACAAGCTCAACAAGGAGCTCGAAGTGGCGATGGGCAACACCAAGAGCAAACAGATCCGTAAGAAGCTGGCCAAACGGCTCAAGCTCGTGCAGGGATTCAGTTCCTCGCATGCCCGTCCCGATTGGATGGTGCTCGATGTTCTGCCGGTGATCCCGCCGGATTTGCGTCCGCTCGTTCCGCTCGAAGGCGGACGGTTCGCCACCTCAGATCTCAACGACCTTTATCGTCGCGTGATCAACCGGAACAACCGGTTGAAAAATCTGCTCCAACTCAAGACTCCCGACGTCATTATTCGCAACGAAAAGCGCATGCTTCAGGAAGCGGTCGACGCCTTGTTCGATAACGGTCGTCACGGTCGCGCCGTTACTGGCGCGGGCAATCGTCCGCTGAAGTCGTTGAGCGACATGCTCAAAGGCAAGGGCGGACGTTTCCGTCAGAACCTGCTCGGCAAGCGTGTCGATTATTCCGGTCGTTCGGTCATCGTCATCGGGCCGGAGCTTAAGCTTCATCAGTGCGGTCTCCCGAAAAAGATGGCGCTCGTTTTGTTCGAGCCGTTCATCATTCGACGCCTGAAAGACCTTGGCTACGTCCACACGGTTCGCAGCGCGAAGAAAATGATCGAGCGTCAGACGCCTGAGGTCTGGGACATTCTTGAAGAAGTGACCAAGGGTCACCCGGTCCTGCTGAACCGCGCCCCGACTCTGCACCGACTTTCCATCCAGGCTTTCGAGCCGCTGCTGATCGAAGGAGAAGCCATTCGTATTCATCCGCTCGTTTGTACGGCTTATAACGCCGACTTCGACGGTGACCAGATGGCGGTGCACGTGCCGCTGTCAGTCGAGGCGCAGATGGAAGCGCGCATGCTCATGCTCGCGCCTAACAACATCTTCTCGCCTTCAAGCGGCAAGCCGATCACGACGCCTTCGCAGGACATCACTCTCGGCTGTTACTACCTCACCCAGAATCCGCGCGGGTGTGAAAAAGGAATCACAGGATCTTCCGCTTTTCGGCGACGCCATTGAAGTGGAGTTCGCCATCAACGACGGCGCGGTTAAAACGCACGACCGGATTCGGCTGCGTAATCCGGACTTCGGCAGCCAGACCATTTACGGCAACGCCGAGGCGAAGGTCATCGAGACGACCGCGGGGCGCGTCATCTTCAACCAGATCTGGCCCAAGGGTCTCGGCTTCTTCAACAAAGCCGCGGGCAAGAAACAGCTCAGCGACATCATCTGGCGTTGCTACCAGGTGGCTGGTCCTCAGAAAACGGTCGAGACACTCGATCTGCTGAAGGAACTCGGATTCACCCACGCGACCAAGGCCGGTATCTCCATCGGAATTTCGGACATGATTATTCCGAAAGAAAAAGCGACCGAGCTGGAGAACGCCTACAGGCAGATCAAACAGGTCGAGCAGCAGTATCGCAAAGGCATCATCACGGATGGCGAGCGCTACAACAAGATCATCGACATCTGGACACACGCGGGCGACGAGATTTCCAACGTCATGTTCCGCACCCTTGAGCATAACGAAGGTCGCAAGGAACTGAATCCGGTCTACCTCATGGTGGACTCCGGTGCGCGAGGCAATCGTCAGCAGGTTCATCAGCTCGCCGGCATGCGCGGTCTGATGGCCAAACCTTCAGGCGAAATTATCGAGCGCCCGATCACCTCGAACTTCCGCGAAGGTCTTGAGCGTGCTCGAATACTTCATCTCCACGCACGGCGCCCGCAAGGGTCTTGCCGATACCGCGTTGAAGACGGCGGATTCCGGTTACCTGACCCGCAAGCTCGTGGATGCGTCGCAGGACGTGATCATCAACGAGATGGATTGCGGCACGGTCAACGGCATCACCGTTCAATCCATTTACGAAGGCGACGAAGAAGTGGTCGATCTCGCGACGCGCATCATCGGTCGAGTCAGCTGCGAAACGATTGCCGATCCGGTCGACAAGAAAAAGAAGGTTGTGAAAGCCAACCAGCTCATCGACGAAACGATCGCGGCGAATTTGCAAAAGATTGGCGTCGAGCAGTTGAAAATCCGCTCGGTTCTCACCTGCGAATGCGGTCGCGGCGTTTGCGCCCTTTGTTATGGACGCAACCTGGCGACGGGTCAGTTCGTTAAGCTCGGCGAAGCAGTCGGCATCATTGCCGCGCAGTCGATCGGTGAACCTGGCACCCAGCTGACCATGCGAACCTTCCACATCGGTGGAACGGCCAGCCAGACATTCAAGCAGCCGATCATCAAGGCGAAGAACGATGGCACCCTCCAGTTCAACGATCTGCGCACGGTGCAGGCGCTCGACGGCAGCTGGATCGTTCTTAATAAGAACGGTTCCATCGGCGTTCATCAATGCCGACGGCCGCGAGCTCGAACGCTACAACGTTGTTATCGGCTCGGTTATTTCGAAGCCCGACGGCTCGACGGTGAAGAAGGGCTGAAACCTTCGTCCAATGGGATCCGTATAACGTCCCGATTCTCACCGACAAGACCGGCAAGGTGGAATTCCGCGACATGATCGCGGGCGTCACCATCAAGCGGGACGTCGACGAAGCGACCGGTCTCATGGGCACGGTCATCATCGAGCACAAGGAAGATCTGCATCCGCAAATCGTCATCGTCGGCGACAAAAAAGAAGTCGTCGCGAGTTACTCGATTCCCGGCTGGCGCGCACGTCATCGTGGAAGAAGACCAGAAGGTCCGCGCCGGCGCGTTGCTGGCGAAGACGCCGCGGAAAATCGCCAAGACAAAGGACATCACCGGTGGTCTGCCGCGTGTGGCCGAGCTCTTTGAAGCGCGTCGTCCGAAAGACGCAGCCGAGATCGCCAAGATCGACGGTATCGTCGAGATGGGCGGCACGGTTCGCGGCAAGCGGAAGCTTATCCTGAAGGATCCGGAGACGAATGCCGAAGAAGAGCATCTCATCTCGCTGACCAAGCACATCATCGTCTTCAAGGGCGACTTTGTGAAGAAGGGCTCGCAACTCACCGAAGGTCCGGTTGTGCCCGCATGAAATTCTCGAGGTTTGCGGACCGCAGGATCTTGCAGGAGCATCTCGTTAACGAAGTCCAGGAAGTCTATCGACTCCAGGGCGTCGAAATTAACGATAAGCACATCGAGATCATTGTCCGCCAGATGCTGCGCAAGGTGAAGATCACCGATCCGGGTGATACCTCGCTGCTCTGGGGCGACCAGGTTGATAAGCTCGACTTCGAGAAGGAAAACGCGGCTGTCGTCGATCAAGGTGGCAAGCCCGCTGAGGCGACACCCGTTCTGCTCGGCATCACCAAGGCTTCGCTCGAAACCGACAGCTTCATTTCGGCGGCTTCGTTCCAGGACACGACGCGCGTTCTGACCGAAGCGGCCACGCTCGGCAAGGTGGACCGTTTGCGCGGGTTCAAGGAAAACGTGATCATGGGTCACCTGATTCCAGCAGGAACAGGGTTCCCGGCGCATCGCGAGATCCGTTTGGTCGAGAAGGGCGAGCCTATTGGCGCCTCACTCGCCGACGAGCCAGAACCACAGCCAGCGATCGGCTAACCCGTGGAGTAATGGAGAAAAGGAGTGGTGGAGAGATGGGTTCCGTTCTGATGACCCATCAGTCCGCTACTCCCGTACTCCATTACTCCGATTGAATTGTGTCGATCGTCACTAAAACGGGCGATAGCGGCGAGACATCGCTCATGTACGGGAGGCGTGTTTCAAAGTCGGACGTTCGCGTTGAAGCCTACGGTTCGGTGGATGAACTAACGGCGGCACTTGGGCTCGCCCGGGCTTTGTCCGATAATCCGCGCCTTCGTGACCAGATTCTCTGCGTCCAAAAGGATCTGATCACCGTTATGGGAGAACTAGCCACGGCTACCGAGGACATGGAACGATACTTTGCCTCGGGGTTTAAGGCGACTACGTCGGACATGGTCGATCGCCTGACGACTGAAATCACTAAGTTGGAAAACGATGACTCCGTTCATCCGAAAGACTGGGTCATTCCCGGAACGACAAAAACCTCCGCAACTCTCGACCTCGCTCGTACCGCGGCCAGGAAAGCGGAGCGCGCGGCCGTTCGTTGTCGGGCGGCGGATGAAAGCGTGGGTCCTGAGATTGTGCGTTACCTCAATCGTTTATCGGACTGGTGCTGGATACTGGCCCGCTGGGCGGAAAAGGGGAAATGAAGCCACGCATTTTGCGCAGATTAGGATTGCCTCCTTCAGCCTTTCCCTAATACCTGTCGTTTGGGCATCCGCCCGATTTTATGCCTTATCCCTTTTCTTTCCGCATCATACTTACTCTCGGGATGTTTTGCCTCCTTTTGAGTGGCTTCGCATGGGCGCAGAATTCCTTCGACTGGTCTGGATTTTACATCGGTGGAAATGTTGGGGGTAACTGGGTCGATTACAATAGTCACGGCTTTTCCGATACGCTCACCACCCAACCCCTCCCTGGTCCGGATACCATCCTTGTCGCCTCGACGTCGGGGTTCGACAACACGCGCGCCGCCTTTTTAGGAGGTGGGCAAGCGGGGTATAATCAGCAGTTCGGCCGGTTCGTTCTCGGTGTCGAAGGTGATTTCGACGGGACTCCCTCAAGCACCACAAAATCTCTTTTTGTTCCCTCGCCGCAATGGGGATTCTGGCTTTTCGGCGGAGAGAAAATTTGAAAGCAACTGGGTAGCATCTGTGGGAGTTCGCGCCGGATTTGCCTATGAGCGCTTTCTTTTTTACGCAACTGGAGGCGGCGCCTTCACTGACGTGAACGTTCGTGCCACCGACTCTTACCCGCCCACGGACCGTCTTCGTTTCGTCAAGCGCCCGGAGAACCCTTACGGGCTGGACGGCGGGCATTGGGTGCCGAATGGGCCGTGCGAAAAGGGGTCAGTGTCGGTTTGGAATACCGACACTGCGGATTTGGTCGGGACACTTATGGCCTGAGCTCGATTGCGCCTGATCCTCGCGACTCAATCGACTAGCGTAGCCACTTCCGACAACCAGGTAACGCTGCGGGTAAACTTTCTTCTTAACGGCCTCCTGGGCCGTTAATGTTGGGTAGACGAATGGCCCGCTTTCCCCTCAATTTGCAGTTGCGGCTTCCGGGGTTTTGTAGCATCTTCCACGTCCGCGCCGTTCGGGGTCCCGGACGGCTGTTTTCCTTATGTCGAATACCACAGAACTAGTGCCTGAGCTTCTTGAAGCCGGCGTGCATTTTGGGCACCAGACCAAGCGCTGGAATCCGAAGATGAAGCCCTATATTTTCGAGCAGCGGAACCAGATCTACATCATCAATCTCGATGAAACGGTTCAGCAATTGCATCGTGCGACTGAATTTCTCCAGGAAGTCACACGTCGGGGCGGTAAGATTCTTTTCGTTGGTTGTAAGAAGCAGGCGCAGGAAGCAATCAAGGAAGCTGCGATTGCCTGCGGTCAGTTCTACGTGAATCAGCGGTGGCTTGGCGGAACTTTGACCAACCTCGCTACCATCCGTAAGAGCATCGGTCGCCTCAAATATATCGAAGGAATCGAGCAGTCTCCTGAATACAAGAAGATGGGGAAACAGGAGCTCGCGGCCTTGAATCGTGAAGCGGCCAAGCTTCGGCGGAATTTGGATGGCATTCTGCAGATGGAGAAATTGCCGGACGCGCTCGTGATTATTGATACGCAGCGGGAGCAAAACGCCGTCCTCGAGGCCCGTCGGCTCGGGATCCCGGTGGTCGCGATTGTCGATACCAACGCTGATCCGGACCTGATTGATTATCCCATCGCCGGTAACGATGATGCTATTCGCGCGATTCGAATCGTCCTCCAGAAACTGGTTGACGCGATTGTCTCATCAAGCGGCGAAGCTCGCATCCGCGAGCAGATCGAGATGGCTGGCGTTTCGGCGTAGCCGAAGCGGGTCATCAGTTACTTGTGGTGGGTTATCGGGAGAATGCTCCCTTCGACCTGATCTCTTACAATTAGCCGATAACGGATAAACCAACAATTTTGAAACAACATGAGTACGACAATGGAAATTGATCCCAAACTGGTCAAACAGCTCCGCGAAAAAACCAACGCGGGCATGATGGATTGCAAACGCGCGCTGGAAGAAGCGAGCGGCGATTTGGACAAAGCCGAGACAGTCTTACGGCAGAAGGGAATCGCCAGCGCGGGCAAAAAGGCCTCGCGCACAGCCAAAGAAGGGATTGTCGCGTCCTACATACATTTGCAGGGCAAGGTCGGCGTTCTCGCCGAAGTGAATTGCGAAACCGATTTCGTGGCCAAGAACGAGAATTTTCGGCAATTCGTCAAGGACATTACTCTGCACATTGCGGCCGCTCAGCCACAGTATGTCAGCCGCGAAGAAGTTCCGGCCGACCTGGTCCAAAAAGAGCGCGCCATTTACGAAGCCCAAGTCACTGGAAAGCCAGCCAATGTCGTCGGTAAGATTGTCGACGGTAAACTCGACAAGTTTTACAGCTCGGTTTGTCTCCTCGAACAGGGTTTCGTCAAGAATCCCGACCAGACGATCAGTGATCTCGTTAAATCGAAGATCGCCGAACTTGGCGAAAATATCGTGATTCGCCGCTTCACCCGCTATCAGGTCGGTGAAGCCATCGCGGACGCTCCGGTGAAAACCGAAGCCGCATCGTAAACACCGAGTGGTCTCAGTCGTGCGCCCTGGCGACGTCTAACGTCCGCGCCCCGGCGATTCTTAGTAGCGGCGGTCTCCGACCGTCGCTAAATTCAACCGCCGTGGGACTGAGTGAATATCAGCAAAAGCGCGATTTCCGCGCGTCCTCCGAGCCGAAGGGCGGGAAGAAGACCACGAAACCTCGCAAACGCGGGGCGCGATTTGTTATCCAGAAGCATGATGCGAGTCGTTTGCACTACGACTTTCGCCTGGAGATGGAAGGAGTGCTGAAGTCGTGGGCGGTTCCCAAAGGGTTGCCATGGGCCAGAGGCGAGAAACATCTGGCCGTGGAAGTCGAAGATCACCCGGTCGATTACGCAGGCTTTGAAGGAATTATTCCGAAGGGGCAGTATGGCGGCGGCACCGTGATGGTTTGGGACCGCGGGACATACGAGGTGGAGGGTGAAGGACCGACGAAGGCCCTGCGCTCCGGCCGTCTGACCTTGCACATGGACGGTGCAAAGGCTCGAGGGGAATGGACGCTCATCCGAATCAGGAGCAATAAAGGCAAGTCGCAATGGTTGCTGCTGAAAACCGGCGAATCGATTAAGCCGATCTCGAAGAAGCGCGACGACCAATCCGCCAAGACCGGGCGCACCATGAAGCAAATTGCGGCGCAGCGGGACGCGGAATGGCAGTCCAAAGAGGTGGAAGATGGTCAACCGAGCGCGTCGTCGCGCGTGAAAGTTCGTAAGGGCTCTGCCGCCGTCGCTCGCGCTCCTGCTAGCCTAAGACGGAGCGGGACATTTGCTCAACGTTCGAAAGATAAGAAAGCGCTCAAGAAGCGACGCCAAAAAAGCCGATAAAGAGTTGAACAGAGCGAAAGGTAACGCCCGAATGGCGGTCAAAAAGAGTCATTCTTTCTCAGCTGACCTTGCCAATTTTCCCAAGGCGAAGCCGCGTTTCATCGAGCCGATGAAACCGCGTCTGGTGGACGAGCCGCCTAAGGCAGGAGATTGGGCCTACGAGATCAAGTTTGATGGTATTCGCGCGCTCGCGGTGAAGAAGGGGCGCAAGATTTCGCTGCTGTCGCGTAACCGAAATGAATTGGCGAGACGGTTCCCCGATATCGTCCAGGCAATGCTCAAGCTGAAGATGGATGAATGCGTTCTCGACGGTGAAGTCGTAGCACTCGACGAAAAGGGAAGATCATCTTTTCAATTGCTCCAGGGACTCGAGCTGGGAGGACGAAAAGCGCCGCTGCTCTATTACGTCTTCGACCTGCTTCAGGCGGAAGGGAAAAGCTTTTTGAATGTTCCGTTGGACAAACGGAAGGAATGGCTCGCGCACTTCCTCGGCAGCTCAAAAGATCCAATCCGATTGTCGGCCGACATCGGTGGAGATGCTCATCGGCTACTCGACCAAGTGAAGCGCATTGGACTCGAGGGTATTATCGGCAAACAACCTCAGTCTCTTTACGAACCCGGACGGCGAAGCGGCGCCTGGATCAAAATAAAATGCCTTAACGAGCAAGAGTTTGTCATCGGAGGATACACTCCGCCGGCCGGTTCTCGCAAATATTTCGGAGCCATCCTCGTCGGCTATCACGAAAAAGGAGACCGTGGCGGATTGCAATTCGCCGGCAAGGTTGGCACCGGATTCGACAGCAAAACTTTATTGTCGTTGTACCGGCAGTTCCAAAACCAAAAGCGCCAGAAGTGTCCGTTCGTCGATCTTGCTTCCAGACAGGGTGGCGCCCGGGTTCAAGGGCTAAGCCCAGGTGAGATGAAAAAGTGCGTCTGGATTAATCCTGTGTTGGTCGCACAGGTGAAATTTTCAGAATGGACGCGGGAAGGGAAACTGCGACAGCCGGTGTATCTCGGGCTGCGGGATGACAAGAAAGCACAAGATGTTGTTCGAGAAGGGTGAAGACCCGGCTCAAAGTCTGCTACGCCACGTGGGAGAAGGTTATTGACAACTGTTCACAGTTAGGAGAAATCGAAACCCGCCCTTAAATCATGCGTCCCATCTGGAAAGGCAGTATCAGCTTCGGGCTCGTCTATATTCCCATTGCGGTTTATCCGGCGACTCGCGAGGAGAAAATCAGTTTCCGCCAACTGCGCAAGACTGACCTGAGCCCGATAAAATACAAAAAGGTCGCTGAAGCCGACATGAAAGAGGTCAGCGCCGATCAGATCGTCAAAGGATTTGAATACGAGCGCGGTCGTTATGTCATCATGGATGACGACGATTTTGAAAAAGTGAAAATTGAGTCGACCCACTCAATCGACATCACTGACTTCGTCGAACTGGAGCAGGTCGATCCTAAATTTTTCTACAAACCCTATTTCCTTGAGCCTCAGAAAGGCGGTGAGAAAGCCTACGCGCTTCTGCACAAGGCCCTGAGCGGAACGGACAAGATTGGCATTGCCAAGGTGGTGATCAGCAATCGCGAATATCTGGCGGCCGTGAAATCCGACGGCTTCTTTCTCATTCTCGAGCTGATGCATTTCGCCAGCGAAGTTCTTACGCCGGCCGAATTGAATCGTCCGAAGACGGAGCTGAACGATAAGGAACTCAAAATGGCACAGGCCCTGGTCGACAGCATGACGGTTGAATGGAAGCCCGACAAATATCGCGATGAATATCGCACCGCCGTGATGGATTTGATTGAGCAAAAGGCCAAGAACAAGAAGATCGATGTCAAGCCGGCGGCGCCTCGGCCTGCGACCAACGTGGTCGACCTTGTGAAGGTCCTGCAGGAAAGCCTCAACCGCAGCCAATCGGTGAAGGTGAAACGTTCGTCTAACGGGAGCAAGGGCAGAGGCTCGACGCTCGTTAAGCAGAAGCGCCGCGTCGCGGCGTAGTCCAGGTTTGAGCAGGACGGGGAAGCGGTCAGCTTCCCTTTGGGATTGGGAAACTGGCCGCTTCCCCGACGGATGAAGTCACCGCGCCATCTGGCCGGGCTGCTCGTTTCCCGAAAAAGATCATCCAGACGCCGACGAGCACAAATGCGGCGCCTAAGAGGGCCCAAAGCGAAAGCGTCTCGCCTCCGAACAGCCATCCAAGAAAAACAGCACCCGGCGGCGTGACCAGCGAGATGGTTTGCAGATTTGTCACGCTCATTCGTGGCATCAGCCAGTAGAGGAGGAGAAATGTGAGCGAAGAGCCGATGATCGCCAGGTAGAGGAGACACAGGACGGATTGAGTCGTCCAGTGGAAGTGGAGGGGATTGCCTTCGAATTTTAGCCCGATCAGGAGCATCGGGATGACCCCGAAAAACATTTGCCAGGCGGCTAGCATGGCTGGGGCGAGCCGAATGGCGCGCTTTTTCAAGAGGACATTTGAGAAGGCGGCGCCGGCCGCTCCGAGGACAATTCCGAGTCCGCTGGCGAAGGCCATGATCCCATTGAAATCGAGAAGGCGGGCACAGATGACAGCCACTCCCGCGAGAGCGAGAATGGCACCAAGCAGCTTTCGTGTCTGCAACGGTTCGTTAGGCAGAAGCCAATGTGCAAAAATCATCCCGGAGATTGGAATGGTGGCTTGCAAAACAGCGGCCAGACCGGATGAAACATAAAGTTCGCCCCAGAAAAGGAGGCCGTAATTGATGGTAAACATGAGCACCCCGGTGAACGCGAGGACTGCATAGTCGGCCGCTCGCTCCGGAAGCAGCGAGACTCTCCCGATGGAAACCACAACCAAAGCAATTGTCGCGATGACGAAGCGAATGGCCGCGTAGGAGACGGGCGGAAGGTCGCGCAGGCCAAACTTGATCGCCAGCCAGGTGGAACTCCAAACAACGCAGAGAGTGATCCAAGCGAGAGCGACTCGCCAGCCGCCCGGCGGGCGCCAACGATCCCGCAGCGAGGTCTCTGTCGAATTCACGTCGCGGGATGGTCGCGGTGGGATCCGCTTCTGTCGAGTTGAACTTCGTCGCCCTGAAATGCCGTGCAGTCGATATTACTTGTTGCCTGTCCGCTCGCGACAATATTAAGCCCATGAAGGTCAACGTCGTGGTCAAGCCGAAGGAGGCTATTCTTGATCCTCAGGGAGCTGCTGTGCGCGATGCCATGCGGCATCTGGGCATGCCCGAGGTTCGTAACGTTCGCATCGGGAAATTCATGGAGATCGAAGTCGATGGCGATACACCCGAATTGGAGGAAAAGCTTCACGGACTTTGTCGCGATCTGCTCTCTAATCCCGTGATCGAAGACTACGCCCTGCGGAAAGCAGGGGTCAGCGATCGGATGGCAGAAGTTGGAAAGACGAAATGAAGGCGTTGCGTTTCTTTTTTTGTGTTGTTTGCCCACCGGTCGCGGTGCTGCTGACTGGCCGGATCGGGAGCTTTTTGCTCAGCCTCATCCTGACCTTGCTGTTGTGGATTCCGGGCGTGATTCACGCCTGCCTGGTCGTGATCGATTATCACGAAGAACAAAGGACTGCTCGTCTTGCTCGTGCTCGTTAGGTGCAATGAAAGTCGCCGTTATTCGATTCCCGGGATCAAATTGCGATCAGGATTGCTACGAAGCAGTCAAGAGTATTGAAGGCTGCAGCGTGGAGTATGTCTGGCATCAGCACAATACCCTGCGCGAGTTTGATGCCGTCATCCTTCCCGGAGGTTTCGCCTACGGCGATTATCTTCGCTGCGGTGCGATCGCGCGATTTTCCCCCATCATGAAAGCGGTCGTCGAAGAAGCGCAAAACGGGAAACTTGTCCTCGGAACTTGCAATGGGTTCCAAGTCCTTTGCGAGGCCGGTCTGCTTCCCGGGGCTTTGGTCCGGAATCGTTCGTTGCGTTTTGTCTGCGATTTCGTAACCACGCGCGTTGAGACCGTCGAAACGCCTTTCACAAACTGTTGCCGCGAGGGGGAATTACTGCGGCTGCCAATCGCTCACGGCGAAGGTTGTTTCTTCACCGATGAAGAAACACTGGCCGAATTGAAGCGGAATCGCCAGGTGGTGCTGCGATATGCCGACGCGACCGGGCAAACGACCGCGGAGTCGAATCCGAATGGATCGATCGAAAACATCGCCGGTATCTGTAATCGCGAACGAAACGTTTTCGGCCTGATGCCGCACCCGGACCGTGCGGCCGACGCGCGATTGGGAAGCATTGACGGCTTGAAAATTTTCCAGTCGATGATCCAAACCGTTCGCGCGAGAAGCGCGCGGGCGGCCTAACCGGGCTAACGGTGAGCTATTTTGTTACCGGCACCGACACCGGCGTTGGCAAGACGCACATGGTTGTCCGGATCCTGCAACGCTATCAGGCGGCCGGTCGGCGGGCCGCGGGAATGAAACCAATTTGTTGCGGAGACCGGGATGATGCCACTCGCCTGTTGGCGGCGGGGTGCGACGGGTTACGCCTTGAGGAAATCAATCCCGTCTGGCTTCGGACCGCCGCCGCGCCACTGGTTGCTTCTCGCGCGGAGGGTTACGATCTCAGGCCGGACGTGATGCTGGAGGCATTCCGGCTCTTACAGAAACGTATTCCGACCGTTTTTGTGGAAGGCGTAGGCGGTTGGCTCGTTCCCATTACGGCCGATTATAAAGTCTCCGACCTGGCGCGTGGGCTTGGGCTGCCAGTTCTCCTTGTTGTCCAAAATCGGCTCGGCTGTCTGAACCATACTCTCCTGACGCTCGATGGAATCAGGGCCGCCGGATTGCGCTGTGCCGCGGTTATATTTAACGATTTTGGAGGGGGCCGTGACATTGCGACGGCCACCAATCGTGAGATCCTGGAAGAGCTTTGCGGGGTGCCGGTGCTCGGTGAATCGGGGGATGTTCAGGAGGCTTTGCCCGACCGTTTGGAAGCACTTTTGAATTCTTAAATTGTGTCACGGTTTTGATCGCTGATTGAACAGTAGTGTTCACTTTTTGAACACTTTTTCTGTGGGCTAAAGGTCACTCCCTAGGAGAATCGCACTGGCACCTGCGTTGCTAAACAGGACTCACAAAACAGCCCTACTAAATATGCTCCTACAAAAAACGCTTCACATGAGTCAGTCGCTAGCAGAATCAAAAGCTCGGCTGGCCAGCATCCAGTCTTACCGCCGCCGATTCCTGATGGTGACAAAGGCGACCGTGACTTCCTCAAAAACGGTCGATTTTTCGTTCCGGGGACCTTTTGGCTTTCAAGGCCGAACTGTGCTGCTGGCGTTGGACAGCGAGTCGCCTAACGAGTTCGCGTTTGAATCGGGCGGCGGAAACATGGACGTCATGGGCCTGGTCGATTTCACCGAAATCCGTCCCCATTGCACCGAGATAACTCTGGCGGTGCATTACGAAATCAAGAACCGCTTCTTCGCCTGGCTGGACCGGCGCCTGCACTTTGTTGACGCCTTCGTCACCTCTGAACTGCGCAGTATCCGCGCACACTTTGAAGGAATCGCAGCGCCGTATGTTGAGCCCGCGGCGCTGCTGCCAGTGTTCTCAACGGCTGTCGCCTAGGGATCCTAAAAGGATCGCAAAAACGCACACTGCCAGCGCGGTGTGCGTTTTTTTCTAGGCCACGCGAACGGCGTGCGTTTTGTCCAGGCGAAGAACCTGTCCGGACTGTAAGTCGAAGGTTTGTTTGGGATCTACCTGCTTCGTTCCGTCAATCTGGACGCTGCCTTGCTTGATCAAACGGCTGATTTCACCGCGCGACTTCTCCAAGTGAAAGACATCTCGATAGGCATTCTGGGCGATCGTAACAATATCGCCGCCTGCAGTCTTAAACGAAGGGAGCCCGGTTTCGCTCAGCCGCTTTTCACTGAATCTCTTGTTCCAGTCATCGAGCGTTTTTTTTGCGATCTCGGCGCTGTGATAGGTCTGGACGATTTCCGCAGCTAGATCTTTCTTGGCCTGGAGCGGATGAACGCCGGCCGGAAGGTCCCGGCGCAAGAGCACATTGTAATACTTCTTCATGAGCTCATCAGAAATGCTCATGACTTTTCCGAACATTTGGTCGGCTACCTCCGTTACTCCGATAAAGTTACCGAGACTCTTGCTCATCTTCTTCGCGCCATCGAGTCCTTCGAGAATCGGCAGGAGGAAGACGACCTGCTGCGGCATCTTTTCTTCTCGTTGAAAATCCCGTCCGACGAGAATATTGAAAAGCTGATCAGTTCCGCCGAGTTCCACATCGGCTTTGACCATGACAGAATCCCAGCCCTGCATGATGGGATATTGAATCTCATGCGCGTGAATCGGCTGCTGTTTTTCGAGGCGCTCGCTGAAATCCTCCCGCTGCAACATCTGTTGGAGAGTGACGCGGCTATTGAGCTTGATGACGTCTTCGTAGCGCATTTCGCGAAGCCAGTCGCCGTTAAAAACAATTTCGGTACGCGATTCATCCAGAACCTTGAAGGCTTGTTCGCGATAAGTGGCGGCATTCGCCAGAACTTCCTCTCGTCCCAGATGGGGTCGGACAGCCGAGCGGCCGGTGGGATCGCCTATCATGCCGGTAAAATCCCCAATGATCAGAACAGCCTGGTGACCGAGGTCCTGGAAGTCGCGCAGTTTGCGAAGGACAATTGTGTGGCCGAGATGAATGTCCGAGCTTGTCGGATCGACGCCTAGCTTTACGCGCAGCGGTCGTCCAAGAGCCAGCTTTTCACGCAGCTCATGCTCGCTGATGATCTGCGCGGCGCCTCTGCGGAGGAACGCCAAAGCTTCGTCTGGTTGCATGGCCGCGGGCAGAAGAACGAAGCGATCCGCGATTTACTTGCTCTTGTTAAGTAGCTCGCGGATATCGTCGATGGTCATCGGTTTCTTTTTACTGTTGAGCGACTTCTGGCTCTTGCCCTCATCCAGGAAAGGCCGATTCCCCCCAAAATTCGAGCCGGAGACGGCGCGATGGCCATCGCGGAGCTCAACCGAAGCGCGTGCAGAGGGCGCGTCGTAGGATCTCATCGGCGAGGTCGATCGCGCAGCGAGAAGCGAGTTGGCCGCGGCAACGTCGTAGCTGCGTCCCGAAAACTTACCCGTGTTGAATTCGCGCGTGTTCGAATAGGCGTTCGCTTCGTGCCTTTTCTGCAGGTAAAAGGTGCTGACACGGGCATGCCGGTCGATTGACGCTTTGTCGGCGGCAAATCTTTTGTTCTGGCTCTCATTGCCCAGCGCCATGTTCGGTCGCAGTAACCGGTCCATGAGCTTGCCTTCCTGTTCCTGGGCGGACAGCCCGCAGACAGAGAAGAATAACAAGGCGATCGCCAAAGACTTCACGGGGTTAGGCTGCCCAAAGCCTGCCCCGGAAGTAAAGGAAATAGTCCCGGCGAGCGCCTAGTCGCCGAGAGCGGCCTGCAGAACGCGGGCCCCTTGCGGCGGCCGGACTTCTCCGTGCAGAATTTCCCGGGCGTACACCTGGCGGCCATAGTAACGCTCGTTGTCACTTCGGTCCGTCGCGATGATGGCTCCTTCGACAGCGGCACCAGCAAAGAGGCCCTTGGTGCGGCTATAGGTGTAAATCGCCGCGGTCGGCGCTACGGCCACGTGGGCGTCACGGCCCACCGGTCCTGCGGCTACGCTCGCATCGGCGCCCAGGGTTACGTTGCCGCGCTTGGAAAAGGCCCTCACCGCGGCATCTGTGTTCAGAACAAAAATAAAATCTGTCGCTTCCGCTCCCGCTTGAAGTCCCCAGCCGGCGCCACCTTGGGTGATAAAAGATGGTCCTGACCAGCCATGACCCGTTTTTGCCACCACCACGCCATGGCCGGCTTTGCCGCTAAAAACAAACCCTGCCTTAATCACAGTAATAATCGCCAGACCTTTTGAATGCCGCAGAACGTTGCGAGGAATACTCGACTCTGGCATTTGCCGAAAATCGCGAACGATTTTCGCGCAGTGCGCAACGGTGTCCTGTTCCGACGCGCGAGCGGCGAAAACCGGTAGGAAAACAAAGCCGGCCAAAAGAAGTGCGATCATTCTGTTCATCATTAACGCCTAACCCACATCGGGGTTTTTACAATAGGAGACGCCTCTCGACATTCGCTAAGAGCATACTTCTTCTTCCTTCGAATGCCTGCCCGGCCTAGGTTTATCGCGATTGCAAAACGATGAATCAGCCTGCTCATCCATCGTCCGATGAAAATTTCATGCGCGAAGCTCTCCGGTTCGCGGCCAAAGCCTACAAGGCGGAGGAGGTCCCGGTTGGCGCGGTCGTTGTGCGTGAGGGAAGAGTGGTGGCGCGCGCCTACAACCAGGTGGAGATGCTCAAGGATGCGACGGCACATGCCGAGATGCTTGCCATCACTCAGGCGGAAGCCGCCGTCGGCGATTGGCGCCTTAACGACTGCGAACTTTACGTAACGAAAGAGCCCTGCATCATGTGCGCTGGGGCGCTCGTTCACGCGCGGCTGAAACGAGTCATTTTTGGCTGCGCCGATCCGAAAAGCGGTGGCGCCGGCGGCCTGCTCAATGTGCTGCAGAACACGTCCCTAAACCATCAATGTGAAATCACGCCCGGGGTGCTGGGGGATGAATGCGGAGCGATCCTGCAGGATTTCTTTCGCAGAAAACGCGGGGGCAAAATGACGAATGACGAATGACGGGACACGGATGCTCTTCGTCATTGCTGATTCGAGCTTCGTCATTCCTTAGCGACGCCGCGGTTGGCTGCCTCGCAAGGATTCGAACCTTGACAAAGAGATCCAGAATCTCTGGTGCTACCGTTACACTACGAGGCAAATCAGGGAACGGCGAACCTAAAGCTAATGACCGCCGGTGCAAGCCCCAGCCTGCACCCGGTCCGGCATTTTAGAGGTCAAATTCGGAGCCTTCGCGGGCCGCCTGAACTTGCAGACTGGTTCCGCTTTTAGCGGCTAATTCCTGAGCTTTCTTCGCCATCTCATCCATCTCGACGTCATCATGTGTCGGATCGTGGTGGAAAAGGATCAGTTTCCTTACCTTAGCGTCGAGGGCGAGGCGAACCGTCGCACTCAGAGAGCTGTGCCCCCAGCCGACGTGATTCTCGTATTCTTCGTCGGTGTATTGCGTGTCTACGATGAGAAGGTCGGCACCGCGCAAAAAATCGATTAGCTCGGCGCGTTTCGCCTTGCTCTCTTTCTCTAATTTTTCGGCGCTGGGATTCGCATCGTTGAACGCGTGAATCTTTCGGCCTTCGTAAGGCTCGGTGTCGGGCAGGAACGCGATCGATCCGCTGGATGAGTCGATCCGATAACCGACGCACATGCCTGGATGATTCATCCGCTGTGAACGAACTCTGACGCTGCCAATCTGAAAGTCGCTTTTATGAAGAGTTTCGATCTCAACTCGACCCGGAAGTGCTTCGAGCTGGACCGGAAAAAACGGCGCCGACATTTGACCGGTCAGAGTCTCCTGCAAATTCGCACCCGTTCCGTCGTAACCGATAACGCGAACCCGATTCCTTGCCCGGTAGGAGGGCAGGAAGAAAGGGAAACCTTGGATATGATCCCAATGCATGTGACTGATGAGCAGAGTCACGTTGATAGGTTGGTCGCCGAATTCTTCTTCAAGAGAAGCGCCGAGCGCGCGGATTCCCGTTCCAGCATCGAGAATGATGATCTCGCCGTCGACGCGAAGTTCGACGCACGTCGTGTTGCCACCGTAGCGGAGAGTTGAAGGCCCCGGAGTCGGAATCGATCCGCGGACACCCCAAAGTCTAACGTGTGCGGGGGATTGAGAAGCCCTGGCCATCGGCGAGAAGGTGGCGAGTCTCTCATGCGCCTCTTGTTAAACCAAGAAGTTTTGGGCGCGATCCGGTTGATTTAGCTCTGTTGCCATCACTCACCTCCCGCTGCCTGAGCCGCACTGGGACAAATGCTGAACGTTTGGTGAGCGGCTCTGGCGCCAGCACTCACCCTCTCGCTGCTCTGAAGCCGCAGCGCGATGATCGCTGAACGGTGATGAGCGGCTCTGCGCCAAGACTCACCCGCCCGCTGCTCTGAGCCGCAGCGGGACAAATGCTGAACGTTGTTTTATAACAAAAAGGCCACCGCGTTTCCACGGTGGCCTCTTGAGAGGGAAATTCTTGTTAGCTCTTTTTCCGGCGACGCAGGAAAGTAGGAATGCCCGCCGCGATGCTGGCACCGCACACGCTGAGAATCGGGAGAAGCGTGGACGCTTCCGGTACGGGAACCGGGATATTGTTCTTGTTCACATCGGGACTGCCCTGGCTGGTGCTGGTGGCCAGCGCAGCATATTCCCCATCGTGTGCCAAGTTAGTCGCGGCAATGACGCTGAAGTCGCCGAGCGCTTGTGCTCCGGTAATCGGAGTCGCGCCCGTATAGGTCCAGGTTAAGTTTGCCAATGTCGGATTGTCGGTCACCGTTAGGCCGGCAGGCGGAGTCGTGGTCAGCGAGGAGCTGAAGGTCCAGCCAGCGGGGGTCGTCGCTGAAGTGAAACTCCCGAAGTCATAGATCGTGAAAGTCGATCCAGTGACAACGGTTTCCGTCGCGGTCACATTGGCTGCGTAGTCCCAAGTGAAACCACCGGCAGTGGCAGTGATCGTCGGATCGGCCAGATTAATGTTACCCCGTGCGATCAAGGCACTAGCCCCTAATGCGCAAAGCCCTAGAAATAAAGATTTCTTCATAAATTCCGTGTGACGCGTGCGATCCTGTCAGAAAAGGAGGGCCGCCGTCAATCAAAAAATGACCGCGATACGGGACCTCTTCTTGGTCTGCCGGGCGATCGGGTCTATGATCCGAAATCATGGATCCGAGGCGCTCTAGAGGTAGTGTCCCAAACCAGGCCCAATTGACGCCGGAAAATGCCTAAGGGACTTTCCAACACGGTTTTAGCCGGGCAGGAGGCCGAAGCCGCAATCCGGCGTCGCAGAGCTTGGTTGCTCGCTATCATCGCTCTAGGCATCGTCGTCCTCATCGGGGGCGGCCGGCGAATGCACCGCTGGATAAACTCCGCCCGGGCAGCCCAGTTCGCGATGCAGGGCGATCACCTGGCGGCGGAAGGGAAGATGGAGGAGGCCATTAAACGGTATCAGGTCGCCTTGCAGCTGGCTCCAACGGGCTATCGAGAACTGCAGGGAGCAGCGCGGTTGGCTGATCTGCTGAATCGTCCCCGGGAATCAGTGGCCTTGTGGCAGGCCGTGATCAAACTGCCCGGAGCTTCCGATGAGGATCGGCAGGCCTGCGTCCGGTCTCTTCTGAATGCGGGAGATGTGACTGCGGCCGATCCAGTCCTGCGCGCGCTCCTGAAAGATCGGCCGGACGCGGAAACCTTTAAGCTCGCGGCCCGTTCAGCGCATATTCGCGGGGACTCGAAAAAGGCGACGGAATTCGCCCGCGTGGCTACGCAAAAAGCGCCCGGCGAGGCTTCGGCGGAATTTGAACTGGCGCAGTTACTGGCGGCCTCAGGCAGAGTCGAAGATCACGCGGAGGCGCGCAGACTTTTGTGGCATTTGACGGAGACAAAAAATCCCTATCAAGCCCAGGCCGTACGAGCGCTGGCGGCTGCGCAGGAGTTGAATCCGGAAGAGCGCGTCCGGGTGCTTGCCGTTCTCGAAGCGAACCCGGCCCCAGATGTCGTGTCATCTCTATTGGCCTTCGATCTGCGCCTGCAGCTTCATCCGGAGGATCAAAAGAAAATTCTGGATGAGGCGGTCGCGCGCTGGAACGGAAGCGGCACGGACAATCTTGTGGCGCTTGCTCGCTGGTTAAACCTCCATGGTGAGGCCGAACGCGTTCTATCCCTTTGTTCGCTGGAGTCTGCCCTAACCAATCGCGATTTGCTCCTCTGCCGACTGGACGCTTTGGCATCCCAGCAACGATGGAACGATATCGACGAAACGTTGCATCGGGGCGACCTGACTTTGGATTCGACCGTTTTGGAATGCTTCCGCGCGCGTGCCTCGCAGGAGAGGAACAACAGCATGGACGCCGAGATTCATTGGAATCACGCCCTGGCTCTCGCTTCAAAGGATCCCGGGAAGCTTCGTTTTGTGGCCAATTTTGCGGAGCAAAGCCATGCCGGCGCGGTGGCACTGAAAGCGCTGGATCAGCTGGCTAAAATTCCGCAGTACGCCGTCAGCGCGTATTTGGCGACTGAAAAGCTGAGTGCCATGAATGTCGATACGGCGGTCCAGCGCGACGCGGCCGAAAAGGTTGCTGGACTATCCCCTAACGACCCGAATGCGGCAGACCAGCTTGCCTATCTGAATTTGCTGCTCAATCGAGATGTCAAAGGCAATGCCCAAAAAGCAAAAGAGCTCGCGCAAAAAAATCCGTCTCGCCTTTCCTATCGGGTGACTGCGGCGCTTGGCTATCTGCGCATGAAGGACCCGGGGCCTGCGCTGGCGGAATTCCAGCCCCCACCGGGTGGGCCGGCGATTGACTGGGAAAATACGCCGGCCGGTTGGCGCGCAGTCTATGCGGCAGTCCTGATGGCCAACGAGAAGATGCAGGAAGCCGACGAAATTCTGAAGAACATCCCACGGGACCGTCTTGGGTCCGAGGAAAGGCAATTGATCGAGGCTAGGAAGGATCCTGGCTCATAAGAGCGTCGAGCCGAAGGCTCCCGGGCCCTTCTTCCATCGTAGCTCGGGATTGAGATTGATTTCGTCCGGCCGGACCTCGAAGCCAACGGCACGCAGGAGGTACGCGACGCCCTCGCGGCTCTCCATCGTCTCCTTCAAGCTGCGCGCGAAGAGTTCGATGTATTCCTTGTAGGATTCGAGGGCGAGCTTCCCGTCGGCGAAATTTTCCGCGAGCGCTTCGTCGTGGTAATCGATCAAATCGATCAGGGCGCGGCGCAGATCGAGGCGTAATTTTGGATCGAGCATGACCTTAAACGGGCTCGAACCAGCATTCGGTTTGGCCAACTGATCGCGGCCTGACGCGCTCCCAGGAGCGACGATCTGAAAGTCGCGTTTCTCGTGCATGGCGTGGCGCCAGAATGCGCCTCCTCTCGCCACGCTGTCGATGTAAAAGAAGCCGGGCGCCGCTTAAAAGAAAATCGGGATGATCAGGATGGCCACAATGTTGACCACTTTGATCATGGGATTGATCGCCGGGCCCGCAGTGTCCTTGTAGGGATCGCCCACCGTGTCGCCTGTCACCGCCGCAGCGTGGGCAAAGGATCCTTTGCCGCCGAAATTGCCTTCCTCGATATATTTCTTGGCGTTGTCCCAGGCGCCGCCGCTGGAAGTCATGGCAATGGCGACGAACAATCCGGTTACGATCGTGCCAACGAGAACACCGCCGAGCACAACCGGCCCGAGCGGCTTGATGACCGCGACAAGAACCACAAACGCGACTGGCAGAAGCGCAGGCACAATCATTTCGCGGAGAGCGGCCTTGGTCACGATATCGACGCAGGTGCCGTAATCGGGGGTATCAGCGCCTGTAAGAATTCCCGGCTTGGCTTGAATTTGGCGGCGCACTTCCCGCACGACGGCGCCGGCAGCCTTGCCGACCGCATCCATACTGAACGCTGTGAAAATGAATGGCAGCAGCCCGCCGATGAACAAACCGATGATGACCTTCGGCTCGGTCAACGAGAACTGGAAGGAATAACCGCTGCCGATATGCGCCTTCAACTCCTCGACATAGGATCCGAACAGAACCAGCGCAGCCAATCCTGCTGAAGCGATGGCGTAACCTTTGGTGACGGCCTTCATGGTGTTGCCGACGGCATCGAGCTCGTCGGTCACATTGCGGACTTCCTTCGGCAAACTGCTCATGACCGCGATTCCGCCGGCGTTGTCAGTGATCGGGCCAAAGGCGTCGAGCGAAATGATGATTCCCGCCATCGAAAGCATGGCCATGACCGCGATAGCGATGCCGTAGAGGCCGGCGAAGTGGAAGCTCAGCAAAATGGCGATGCCGATAAAGCCGACCGGCAAAGCGGTCGCGTGCTGGCCGACGGCGAGACCGGCGATGATGTTGGTCGCGTGTCCGGTTTCGGACGCGCGCGCGATCTTTTGGACCGGCCGATAACTCATCGAGGTGTAATAATTCGTGATCAGAACAACGATGCCGGTCATGAGGAGACCGATGAGCGACGCGAAATAAAGATCGTTAGGCGAACGCAGTTTGCCCGCGATGGTCACGCCGACGGGAAACAACATGTGCGTTGCCGGCCAGAAAAGAATCGCCGAAATAAGCGCGCTCGTCCCGACCGCGCCCATGAGCACGCCGGCTGGTTTGCCTGGCGCCACACTGACAAACAGGACTCCGCAGATTGCCCCGAGCACGGAAATGCCGCCGAGGACAAAAGGATAAATGACGGCGGCAGGCGACGAGGCAATCGTCAATGCGCCGACGAGAATCGCTCCAATCAGGCTGACCGCATAGGTTTCGAAAACGTCCGCCGCCATGCCGGCGCAGTCGCCCACATTGTCACCCACGTTGTCCGCGATGGTGGCCGGGTTTCGCGGATCGTCTTCTTCGAGATTCTTCTCAATTTTTCCGACGAGGTCCGCTCCAACGTCGGCCGCCTTGGTGTAAATTCCGCCACCCAAACGGGCAAAAACACTGATCAAGCTTGCGCCCAAAGCCAATCCGACAAGACTCTTAACGGCCTTGTCCGCACCAATCATTTTGACGCCCGTATAATAGAAAATTCCGACGGCCAGCAGAGCCAGGCCGACGACCAGCAGGCCGGTGACGGCGCCGCCATTGAATGCCACGCGCAGGGCGGCGCTTTTTGAATGGCTGGCCGCTTGAGTTGTGCGGGTGTTTGCCAGGACCGCGATACGCATCCCGATGAATCCCGCAGCAAGCGAGCAGACCGCGCCGATCAAGAAGCCAATGGCCGTCGGGTGGTCCTTAAAGAAAAACAGCAATACGAACAGCACGATCGCGATTCGGCTGATCGAAACCACCTGTCGGTTGAGATAGGCCTTGGCGCCTTCTTCGATCGCTCCGGCAATCTGCCGCATCCGATCGTTCCCCGGTGAACTCCGGAGGATTTTGCCAATCAAGAGGACGGCGAATATGAGGCCGATAACCGCGCAGACCATGGCTAAGGGAACACCGTTTTGGAGGAGGTCGAAGGCAAGGATCGTCATGGTGGCGCGATAAAGCGCACGACTTTAGGGAGAAATGCCTAACTGGCAACCGGCTATTTGGAGGAAGCAGGTCAAAATTGACCGAGGGAGCGGAGGGCGAGTTCTGCGAAATCGCCTCGGGATGTGCGAAAACGCCGCTTAAATACTGAAAATCTTCTTCAATCCCGCAAGAAAACTGGCGCGATATTCCTGCTCCTTGGCTTCGCGCTGCGAGGGAACGGCAGCCTCGCGCACGATCCCTTCGGTCTCCAGGCGCCTTGTCGCCAAAATCTCGCTCAACTGCCGCAGGCATTCGGGCGTGTCTCGAATGACAGCGCCCATCGTTTCCTGGCCGATTTCCATGACAAAGCAGTCGCCCTGCGCGTGAATGGTGGCGCTGCGGCGCTCGCCGGTCAGGAGCGACATCTCTCCAAAGCAGTCCCCTGATTTCAACGTCGCTACCGGAATGCTGCTGCCGCTTTTTGTCACCGAAACCTGGGCCGTTCCCTGAAGCATGATAAACATGGACGTTCCGGCCGCCCCTTCCTCAATGATGCGCTCGCCGCGGCCGAATTGGTCGAGGTGCGATTGGCTGACAAGGTTTGCGACCTGCTCGTCCGAAAGACAGTGGAAAAGAGGTTCACCTCTCAGGATCGTGATGGCTCGTTCGTGGTCCTCAGTGGGCAGCCTGCCAGTCTTTCGCTCGAGGTGAAGCGTGCGAATTGGGAATGGAATGGTGATCCGCTGGCGCCGGAATTCATACCAGATGTTGGTCCGGACGGCGTCATCAATCTCGTTAATGGCGGCATGGTTGCCCATGTAGAATTTGATCTCGTAAAGGACGGCGTGGTCCGCGAAGTCGACCAGGAATACTTTTACCGGTGGCTCGGCCAGCACGCCTTTAGCGTTGTGCGCCGCTCGCTTGAGCGCGTCCTTCACCTTGTTCGGGGGCGCTCCGTATTCCGCGCCCACCCGGATTCGCATGGCGTGGACTTCTGTCGGGTAATGAAGGTTGGTGATCGTCTGGCGAACGATCTCGTAGTTCGGAATGTCGAGGTAAATGTTGTCGTTCGTGCGCAACCGGATGGAGCGCCAGTTGATCTCCATGACTTCGGCATACTGGTCGCCCACTTTGAGCCAGTCGCCGACCTTGAACGGCCGGTTGATCTGCAGGGATGTTCCGGCAATGATGCCGCCGAAAAGATTCTGGCCCGCGAAACCGAGGATGATCGCGATCACTCCTGAGCCGAAGAGGAGAGTTTTCAGCTCGCGTTGCGCGTGATAGCCGACGCTCAAGACGATCAGGAGCGCGATCATGAAAACAATCAGCGCCACGACTTCGCGCACGAAATGCGGAATCGGGATCTGCCGGCGCTGTTCGAAATAAAAATCCCAGATGTAACGGTTGATCAGCGCGATAATCAGTACGGTGCTGAGCAAAAACGTGGCTGCTCCCACGTGATCGCGCCACGCCGGGTGCATCCCGGCGACGGCGAGCGCTGCATAAAAGGCAAGGGCCAGACAGAAGAGCTGAAAGGGCGGACCGAGTCGCACGCCGGAGCGGCGTTTCAGGAATCGGCCGATCCAGAGTGAGAGCAGGAAGGTGCCGACGAATATCAGAACGATTAAGGCCGCGTTCTGTGTCTCGAGAAAAGCCTTAAACATCGCTACGGCCAGAGTAGCAACGGACTCCGCCGGGCGGCAAGGAGTCTATAGGGCAGGGAGTCTAATCACGGTTTCCTTCCTCTCCCTTGTTCGGGAGAGGACTGAGGTGAGGGTGACTCAGTTCCTCATCGCCGGGGCGCTATGGCCAGCCAAAGCCAACCGGCAAGGAAAAGCAGGCCGCCGAGGGGCGTGACGGCGCCAAGCCATCGGACATTCGTTAGGCAGAGCAGGTAAAGGCTGCCGCTGAAAATGACGATGCCCGAAAAGAGCAGCCACCAGGTCGCCCGCGGTCCCGCCCCGAGGAGGGCCAAAACCAGCAGTGCGATGGCATGGAGAAATTGATAGAGAACGGCAGTCTTCCATGCGTCGGCCAGCCCGTTGGCTTCCAAGGTGGGTTTTAAAGCGTGCGCACCGAAGGCGCCGAAAGCGACTGCGAGAAAACAGAGCAGGGCAGCGATGCGCACGAGTGAGACCCACATGAATTGATTAGAGACCGAACAATCACATGAAACAAGCCGCGGAAACTGGCGGACAAACCCTTTTTGGCCGCCTTTGTTTGGTCGGCGCCGGGCTCGCCCGCCTGCAGTCGCTTCTTGGTTAGGCCCGAGGCGACCTCTGATCATGGCACGCTAAAAATCTCTTGACCCTGGAATGGGTTCCAAGGCGTAGAGTCGGTGCGTGACTCATGGGACACCAAAGAGTTCGCTTGCCGCAGGCGAATTGGCGCGGAGGACGGGCGTGAGCCCGGACACTCTTCGGCATTACGAGCGGAAGGGAGTCATTCGGCGTCCGCCGCGTCAGGCGAACGGTTATCGCTCTTACCCGCCAGAGACGTTTCGCCGGGTAGAATTAGTGCGGCGCTCGCTCGCGATCGGTTTTACTCTTGATGAATTAGCGGAAGTTCTGCGTGTCCGCGACCAGGACGGCGCGCCCTGTCGAAAGGTGCGTCAACTGGCCGCGACGAAACTGGGGGAAGTCGAGGAGCGTCTGAAGGAATTGGCCGCCTTGCGCGACGAATTGCGAGCCACCCTGAAGCAGTGGGATTGCAAGCTGGCCAGGACTCCAAAGAACCGGCGTTCGCGTTTGCTCGAAAGCCTGACTGTTACCGCCCGGCTTCAACCGAAGCGGAAGGGAAATTTCACGACCACTGCAGCTCGCAAAAAGAAACCAAAGAATAAAAAGCCATGAAAGCAATAGTCATAAGCGTCTTAGTCTCCATTGGGATAAATTCCCTTCAGGCACACGAAGCGGAGAAGGATTCATCGATGGCGGATTGCCCGATGATGAACGAGCACGCGGCGATGAATCATCGCGGCGACCAGGGCATGGGATTCTCGCACGAGAAGACGACTCACCATTTCCGGCTGTCGGCCGATGGCGGGGCGATCGAAGTATCGGCTAACGATCCGCGCGACACGGCGAGCCGCGATCAAATTCGGATGCACCTTGGACACATCGCGAAGATGTTCGAGCAGGGTAACTTTGAGATTCCAATGTTCGTCCACGGTAAATTGCCGGACGGCGCCGCGCTCATGAAGAAAGACAAGGCGGCGATTCGTTACACCTTTGAAGAGACCCAGAGCGGGGGGTCCGTGCGTATCAACACCACTAACCCGGAAGCCCTAAAAGCTGTGCATTCGTTTCTGCGCTTCCAAATCGCGGAACATCGAACCGGGGACCCGACGGAGATAGGGCCGAAGTTTTAGCCGAATTCCCGGTCGCACGTCTCCAGTTGCTCCTTGGCGTTAGGTCGCGCGCGCTTTTCATTAACGCTTTCGGCCGGCGAAGAGCATGAGTGGAGTCGAGCTTCGCTTCCACGCGCGCATGCTGCGGTAGTAAAAGATGCTGCCGCCAATGCCGAAGGCGGCCGCGCCGAGGAAATTCAACGCCGGATTGGCCCGCCACAGATAAGCGCCAATGATTGCGCCCACGCTGACGATGAGATCGCGCGCCAGATAGTAAGCGCCCACCTGCTGGCCGCGCCGGTGCGGATCAGCGTATTCAATGATGAGAGCCTTGCGCGCGGTGTCGCCAAATTCTTTCAGCCCCCGAATGATGAAGGCCACAGCGAGCGCGGCGAAAGATTTTGAGACCAGCAAACTGATCGGAAACAGCGTGAACATAAGGAACGTCACGATGACGAAACGCTCGCGTCCGAATCGATCCGCGAAATGTGACGCCGGAATAATGCAAAGACTGGCGGTGATCACTTCGATTGACGTGAGAATACCCACCTGTCGGCCGGTCATGCCGACGAAGTCCATCGCGAAAATCACGACCCAGGCGTAAGGGATGCGTTCGCAGAAACGGATGAGGATGTCGCTGAGCAGCAACCGTCGCATGGGCGCGCTGAATTCCTTGTAGCTCCGCCAGAAGTTCCATCGATCCGGCGGCGTCTCAGGCTGGGCCGCATCGTTCTGTAAATTTCTCTGCACCAGAATGGTTGCGCCGGAGAGAAGGATCGAAACGATGAGGCCGATTCGAACACCGGCGACCACTCCGAAGTGGTCCACCATGATTCCGCCCAAGATAGGCGCGAACATGATCGGGAGGCGTTTGACGACCGACTGCACGCCAATTCCCATGGCGTGGCGATTGGCCGCGAGAGATTCGGCAACGAGCGAGAAACTGGCCGGCAGAGAAAAGCAGGTCCAGGAAAGAAACAAAAACATTCCGCAGAGAACCGCACTCCACTTTGGAATGAGGAGCACGACGGCGTATCCGACGATGGACACTATATTAAAGAGGAGAAAGGCGCGGCGATGCCCCCATCGATCTGCCACTAACCCCCCCGGATAGGCGTAAATCGCGCCCAGCAAAGTGCGCAAGCCGTCGAAGAGACCAATGACGAAAAAACTCGCGCCCAGTGCCTGGAGATATTTTGGCAGGAACCGCATCCAAAGTTCCTCGCCGGCGCCGATGCAGAGAATCGCGACCAGCAAAATCACCAGGTTGCGGCGCAGTCCGAAAAACTCCACCAGCCTGTTTGCGGACTTCCCTCCGGGAGGTGGAACGGGCGGTGGCTGGTCCATTGCGGCAATGATCAGACTAAACGTCCCGCCGCGGAAAGAGGAGAATTGAGATCCAGCGGGATTGCCCTTCGCCTGGGAGGGCTCCCGAATCGACTGAACGTTCGCGACGTGGAAAATCCTGCGCCAGGCTCAGCGCCCGCTTCGCTGCCGACCGCTCAATCAGGCTGCGCTTGCGAGGCGATCGACCTCGGCGCGAAGCTGGTGGATATCGAATGGTTTCGGCAGCATGCCGTCGACTCCCAATTCCGTGTAGGCCCGGCAATTTTCTTCCGTCAGATGCGCCGAGAGAACAATGATCTTTCCGCTGAAGTTTTCCTGACGAAGTCGCCGAACCAAATCCAGCCCGGACATGCGCGGCATGTTGTTGTCGGTGATAATCAGATCGAAAGGCGGAGGGACATCGTTCTCAACGCAGTGCAAAGCGCGTTCCGCGTCGCAGGCTGTGCTGAGTTTTCGGGAGGAATCGCTGAGAGCGAAGGCAATTGCGTGCATGACCGAAGGTTCATCATCGACGGCCAGAATGCGGAGGGGTCTTTTCACAGGCTACATTTTCCAAGCAGCCGGCATACCGTTTCGCGAGAATCGCAAACAACTTCGCGATAAAACTATTAAGGATCGGCAGCCGGCGCGCGAACGAAACCGAACATTGGTGCCGTCTTGCGTGACTAAGCGAGCTCGCAGATGGCTGCGTCTTGTTCGATTTGAATTGTGGAGTGGCCGATCCCGAAGTCGTGATGCAAGTGATCGCAAATCTCGTGCAGGAAATGATCGCCGGCGGCACCGTCGGGCATGACGAGATGAGCCGTCAGGGCAAATTCCGTCGTACTCATGGCCCAGATGTGAAGGTCGTGCACGGCGGAAACGGTTGGCAGTCCTGAAAGGTAGACTTTGACCCCTTCGAGATTGACGCTCTTTGGGACGGCATCTGTCATGAGATCGAACGATTCGCGAAGCAGGCTCCAGGTGCCGGCAACGATGATGGCGTTAATGACAATGCTGGTCACAGGATCGATCCAAGCCACTCCAGTCCAACGAATCGCAAAGCCGGCGAAGACGACTCCAACTGAGATGGCTGCATCGGCCGACATGTGGAGGAACGCGCCTCGGATATTAAGATCGGATTTTTGTCCGGCCATGAAAAGCCAGGCGGTGATTCCGTTGATGACCACTCCGATAGCGGCAACCCAGATAACCACATTGGAATCGACCACGTCGCCGTGCTTTAATCGGCGGACGGCTTCCCAGGTAATGCCGCCGACGGCGACGAGAAGGAAAACCGCATTGAACAAAGCGGCCATGATGGAAGTGCGCCGCCATCCGTAGGTTCGGTGTTCGGTCGCGGGGCGCTTTGCCAGGACGCTCGCTCCCCATGCGAGGACGAGACCGAGAACGTCGCCGAGGTTGTGGCCAGCATCGGCGACCAAGGCAAGTGAATGCGCACGAAGACCGAACGCGACCTGCGCGACTACGTAGGCCAGGTTCAGGACGATGCCGATGGCGAAGATTCGGCTAAAATCTGCCGGGGCGTGCGAATGTGAGTGCGAATGATCGCTCATGACTTCGCGTGAATGTATTATTGTTAGTTGCTCATCTCAATCTTCTCCTCAGAGCAAGCATGGCGTCATACCGGGCCCGGCCTCGTCGGGCTCCTGCGAGACTTAGATAAGGCGTTGCAGAAGCTCCGCCCTCCAAATCCTGATGCAGATGCGGACGAGACAGGCTCGGCCCGCCCGGTAAGCTTGACGGTGTCGGGAGCAATGCGCTAAGCCGGAAAAACGAAATGAATGCCGCCACGGAACGCCCAACATTCCGGGAAGCGCTTCGATTCTGGCTGAAACTCGGGTTTATCTCATTTGGGGGGCCGACCGGGCAGATTGCGATCATGCAGGCGGAATTGGTTGAGCGGAAACGGTGGATCAGTCAGTCGCGTTTTCTGCATGCCTTGAATTTTTGCATGCTGCTCCCGGGGCCGGAAGCGACGCAGCTGGCGATCTATATTGGATGGCTGCTGCACAAGGCGCGCGGCGGTATTGCCGCTGGCGCGTTGTTCGTCATCCCATCAATCTTCGTTCTTTGGCTGCTGAGTTTCATCTACGTCGCCTATGGCGCCGTCCCGTGGGTCGCGGCGATCTTTTATGGGCTGAAACCGGCGGTGACGGCGATTGTCATCGTCGCAGTGATTCGCATCGGGCGAAAAGCTCTTCGGACTCTGGCCATGTGGGCCCTCGCGGCGGCGGCCTTTATGGCCATTTATTTTCTTCATGTGCCTTTTCCCCTGATTGTTTTGAGCGCGGGGGTGGCTGGACTCACTCTGAGTTGGAAAAAGACCGGCCCGGGGCCGGGCCGGCTTCAGGACGTGTCGAGTTCGTCGGTTTCTGAGAGGGCCTCGTTAGGGCGAACTTTTAGAATTGCGGCTGTGTGCCTGGTGTTGTGGTTCGCTCCAGTCTTTTTAGTAGGAGCCTTTCGCGGCTGGAACAGCACGCTCTTTCAGGAGGGAATTTTTTTCAGCAAAGCTGCCGTGGTGACTTTTGGAGGTGCCTACGCGGTTCTTCCCTACGTCGCCCAGCAGGCTCTCTATCATTACGGATGGTTACAGCCCGGCCAGATGGTGGACGGCCTTGGACTCGCGGAAACGACGCCCGGTCCCCTGATCATGGTGCTGCAGTTCGTCGGATTCGTCGGCGCGTGGCAGCACCCGGAGGGTTTGCCGCCGTTGGTGGCAGCGACGATTGGCGCGCTGCTTACTACCTGGGTGACATTTACGCCCTGTTTTCTCTGGGTTCTCGCGGGCGCGCCTTACATCGAGCGATTGCGCGACAATTCCCGACTGACGGCCGCACTCTCAGCCGTCACCGCGGCGATCGTCGGCGTGATTCTGAATCTCGCGGTCTGGTTCGCGGCGCACGTTTTCCTGCCGGCTGCGGGCAAAGCCGACTGGATCGCGATCGGGCTCTGCTTTGGCGCGTTACTCGCGATGCTGCGATTCAACGCCGGCATCATTGCGGTGATTATCGGCAGCGGGTTGGCCGGATTGTTGATTCAATTCGTTAGGTGAGTCAATAATCTGAATTGCCGCCCGGGACGGTTCGATAACACTGTCCGGTTCTCTCCCGATTCAGGAACGGGCTGGGATCAGAGCTCGCGTCTGTGACCTTCGCTGTCGTACTCGTAGGTTTTGCCGTCTTCTTCGTCGGTCACTTTCTTGTGCGAGCCGTCACAGAAGGGCTGATTTTTCGAAAGTCCGCACATGCAAATGAAGACCGATTTTTCCTGCGGCTTAATCTCGAGCGGCTGTTTGTCTGATTTTACAACTTTTCGCATCATCAGAAGCTAGTCTCATCGCCGGGGGTTGGACAAGGAGGCGAGTAGCTCGTCCAGGCTCCATACATGGTCCGAAACACCGGCCTCCATCGCGGGGGTAACCCGCAAGGTCTGGTGAATCCGGCAGAAGTTGTAGTGCATGAAATAGAGTGCCAGCGCGTGCTCGTGATTTTCCAGCTTTTTGCTGAATCCGTTTGTTAGGCGAGTGAAACGGCGCATAGACATACGCATGGTGAGGTTTTGGCGTTCCGCGTAGCTGGTCGAAACGTGGTTCACGTCAGGCTTGCCGGTGATAACCGCCTTGCGAGCGCCCATGCAAATTGCGGGGCTGTAGCGAGTGTCGGGCGCTTCGTTCACGCTGCCATAAATCTTTTCCAGCATCGCGTAATCAATCTCAGAGCCGAAAGCATCTTCTACGGCGCTCAAGTAGGCGCGATGCCCGTCAGTAGTCAGTTGCACGCGATTAGCCAAGCGGTCTTTCAGATCGTGCATGAAGTGGTAGGCACAGCCCGCGTCACGCTGTCCGACGAACCAGCAAGGAATCAGTTTGCTATCCGCGCAAATGGCCGTCCAAGTCCAGACGCTACCAGCTCCGTCTTTCTTCTTTTCGCTCGGACAGTTTTTATCCTTCGCGTAAACGAAGCTCCAAATTTCATCGCACTGGACGCGCCTGCATTTGAGATTGCGGAACGCCTTGTCCTGATAGTCGGAGCAGGCCCGGCCAAGGTCACAGAGGAGCTTTACAACGGTGTTCTTGGAAGCCCCTGTCATGCGGACCGTGGCCCTAATGCTGTTCCCCTCTACCAAGGCCGCAATCACCGAGGCCCGCTTGTCTTTATTGAGAACGTTCACAAGGGGAACCATAGAGGAACGGTAGGCTGTGTCAATAGCCAATTCTGAAAAAAAGACATGAAATTAGACATAATGTTTCTTTTTGGGGTTGACGCCATGTCTTTCTCCCGCTAGGTTGAGCGCCATGACCACAGAGAAGGCAGCAACGACCCCACCTGAAACCCTCGCTTCCTCTCGGAGGACGCGAGGCCCAGCCGTTCCCGCAATCAACCTAGAAAAATCCCTTGGGCTTATGCGGACGGTTTGGGAAAAGGAGAAGCGCAATCCCGCGCCCGTGAACTCCATTGTGACCCACTGGGGCTACAAAGCGAAAAGCAGCGGGGGCTTTCTCGCTATTGCCTCCCTAAAGCGTTTCGGCCTTTTGGACGAACAAGGCAGCGGTCAGCAACGCACTTTGAAGTTGTCGGCTCTCGCGCTCGACCTTTTAAAGAACGAGACCACGGATGCCGCCGAATACCTTAGGCTTCTGAAAACGGCAGCCCTCCACCCAAAATTCCACCGTGAGATGTGGACGAAGTACGGAACGGAGCTTCCGTCCGATCAAACGATTCAGAGCTTTTTGGTGTTCGATAAGCATTTTCCCGAAGACACAGCAAAGGGCTTCATTCGGGAGTATAAGGAAACTATAGGGTTTGCAAAATTGGCCGAAGGAGATACTGTGCCGGAAACAGGTGGCGAAAATGACACCGAAGACCAGAGCGACTTGTCGCGGGATGCATTTCTTCGGTAAGCTGCCCGCCATGCATCATTCCCGCCGCTCCAGACAATTCTCGATTCGGGTCATGCGCACGAGCATGATTTTGGTGGCCGCGCTCGCATCATTTAATGCGTTTGCGGTGTCGCCGATCCAAGAAAGAGCAGATCGGTTTTTGAAATTGGCCAACGCCGGTTACAAGGCTCTGACTACGGTCAACCAGGAGGCCCAGTGGCAGGCGGTCACTGACGTCACTCCGGCGCACGACGCCGCTGCCGAAGCCGCTGGCAAGGCCTACGCTGCTTTCAACGGCAATCCGGCACTCATTACGGAAGCGCGCGAGCTGCTGGCGCACCAGAACGAGCTCACGGAGATCTCCGTCCGCGAGTTGAAACAGCTGCTGCTCAACGCGGCCGAAGGTCCGATGACCAATCCGGATTTGGTCGTTAGGCGAGTCGAAGCGGAAACGAAGCAGTCGTCCATTCTTAATAGCTTCGAATTCAAACTGCACGGCCAGCCGATTACGGCCAACCAGATCGATGACAAGCTGCAACACAGCTCGGATCTCGCCGAGCGCAAGGACCTCTGGGAAGCCTCCAAGGAATCTGGCAAAGCCCTCAAGGAAAACCTGGTCAAGCTGCGCGAGCTCCGGAACGGCGTCGCGAAGGAGATGCAGTATCCCGACTATTTTGCCCTCGAGGTGGCGAATTACGGGATGACCACCGACGAGATGATCAAGATGCTCGACGAATGGATGACCACGTTGCGTCCTCTGTATCTTCAGCTGCACACCTGGGCGAAGTACAAGCTCGCCGAAAAATATCATCAGCCGGTTCCGAAAAAAATTCCGGCGCATTGGTTGAGCAATCGCTGGAGCCAGGAATGGCCCGGACTGGTGGAGGCGGCCGATATCGATCCATATTTCAAAGGGCGCACGGCAGAGTGGGTCATCAAAAGCGCCGAACAATTTTATACAGGTCTGGGCTTCTCTCCGTTGCCGCCGAGCTTCTGGGCAAAGTCGGATCTGTATCCGGTTCCGGCTGATTCCAAGCGAAAGAAAAACACACACGCTTCCTGCTGGCACATCGATCTTGAGAACGACATTCGATCGTTGCAGAGCATCGAGCCTAATCCGACCTGGTTTTTTACGGCCCATCACGAGCTCGGCCACGGATATTATTTCAAGGCCTACTCGCGCCCGGAGGTTCCGTATCTTCTTCGCACCGGTGCCGCGCCGGGGTTTCATGAAGGCGTTGGCGAGCTGATTTCTTTGGCTTCAAGTCAGGTGCCGTATCTGCAATCGCGCGGTATTTTGCCGGCCGATTTCAAAGCCGATAAAACGGCTTTTCTGCTCGAAGACGCGCTGGCCCGCTCGATTCCGTTTATCTATTTCTCGGCCGGCGTGATGCCACACTGGGAGGCGGACATTTACGCGCACAACCTGCCGTCCGACCAGTGGAACGCGCGCTGGTGGAAGTATGTCGGAGAGATGCAAGGCGTGGAACCGCCGTCACCACGGGGTGAAGAATGGTGCGATGCCGCGACCAAGACGCACATTAACGATAACCCGGCCTACTATTACAATTACGCGTTCGCGACGGTGTTTAAGTTTCAGCTGCACGATTACATCGCGCGCAAGATTCTTCATCAACCGCCGCAGTCCTGTAATTACGCGGATAACAAGGAAGTCGGGGCGTTTTTGAACAAGATTCTGCAGAAGGGAAGCACAGAAGATTGGCGGAAAGTGCTGAAAGACGCGACCGGCGAAGATATCTCGACGCGCGCGATGGCGGAATATTTCAAGCCGTTGCAGTCGTGGCTGGAAGAACAAAACAAGGGCCGGCAAATTGGCTGGGATTGAAGTTTGCCGTTGCAGGAGCAGAAAACGAAAAGGCACTCAGCGCAAATTGTAGGGCGGCCATCCTGGCCGCCACCGCCGGAACCAGAAGCAAAGATCGCCGCTGCCTAACAGCCGCTATTAGGGAGACATTAATCCGTTAGGCAACCGGCCTCACCGTCGAGGGGTGAAGGCGTGCGCGAAGACATAATTAGCGACGTTCTCGCCTTGCGCGATGGCCTGGGTCTTATCGAAGGACCAATGGATCCCGAGATAAATCCGGCTTTGACCGTTTTCCTCTTCCGCCTGCGAGAGCGAGCTGAAGCTGCGCGGCATCAGTGGCCTGATATTTCCGCTGTGATCTCGCGTGACACCGTTGAACTCGTCGGAAGTGAACGTGAATGGAATCGCATCCGTTCCATAAAAATTGCGCAATGTTTGAAACAAGGCGCCGCCAAACCCGGCGTGACCGGATGGATACGAAGGGAAGGGAGGGGTGAAGTTCGGGCCCATCAGATTGCTCGCCGGCGCACCGAGCGGCGTGAACGTCGTGTCGCCGATCGTTGTTGGATTTCCGTCACCCAGCCCGCTCGGGCCGGTTCCCGCATCCGATTCGCGGATGCCCGTCACCGGACGCCAGAATTGATAGTGGAACTTCGATTCCCAGACAGCGATGGCAGCGTCGGCCATGGAAACGTTCACCAGTGCGAGCAAGCGTGCGAGTGCCACCGGGTTGGAACTCGTGCGCTCCTGATCGGCGATATGCATGGTGATTTGGTTATAAAGCCGGGGAGGAGCGCAGAGCGTCGGTGTGCCGTCGTAAGCCCAGTAGGTACCAATGTCGGTTTGATCGAGAGTTCGAATGGTGGGTGTTACACTGCCGTCGCCTCCAACGAGTTTCACCTCATTGTAAGCATCGGCATACTCCGGACTCGTTAGGTCAGGCGGCGGCGGGATTCGGAATTGTTTGCCGGATTTCATGACAAACGGGCGCACCGTTCCCCAGTAGGCACCTAGCGCGATCGGACTCATGCCGATCGGGTCCTGTCGCCATTTGCCGGGATCGTTGCTCGTGAAAAAGTCTACGCCCAGGTGCGGCTCCGGAGTCTGTGAGCCGTCCTTCAGTCTCTTCTCAAGAATGGCTGCGGCAGCTCGCGCGCCCGAATTTACGCCGTCCGTTTTTGCGCGTCCTGCTGGAATCTGGCTCAACTCGTTAGTCAACTCGTTATCGAAGGTCGGTGTTTGCGAAGGATACATCGCCGCCAGGGTGTCGTGAGCCGCCTGCATGATGGCTGCGCTCATGGAAGCGCCCCGCCTGGCCGAAGGGATGTGAGTGTAGCTTTCGTAGCCGCCGGCGAATGAGTTAACCGCGTCGAACATGGCGATGTGGATAATCGCCATGGCTCGGCTCGCCCGTGTCGGACCGAGTTGTTCGCCGAAGGTGCGTGTCTCTCCCGGCGAGAGGGGCGTGTGATCGAGCCCGGTGGCGTCCATGGCCATCGAATTCCAGTGGCGGATCAGTTCTGCCGGCTGGTTGACCGATGGTATTGGAGGCGGAGCTGTGACCGTGGGTGCCGCATTCGCCGGTGTGAAGCGTGGCCCCAGATAATCTGGAAGCGTCTGCTCGGTTTGCTGCGCGAAGGCGGGTGTGATCAGGGAAACGAACAGAGCGATGAGGGAGAGACGACGAGATATTGGATGCATTGCCGCAAGAAAGTGCGCGGGAATTAAGACCAATCCCTGCCGAAAAGGCAATACTGATCCGGCCAGTGGGGTATGGCTCTGTCGCCGGGCCTCTTTGCCGAGGCGCAACGAAGAACCCTCAGATTAATCTTTGCGCCTGATTTCGCCGGCGCCGACGACGCGTTTCTGCACGGTCGGATTTCCATGGTAGGTCACTTCCCCGGCGCCGGTGATGGTGACCCTGAGGGCGTCGCTGACACTGATTTCGGCACTGGCTGCGCCAGTGGTGGAAACTTCGGCCGTCTTTGTCTGGAGTTTGCGCGCTGCTATTTCGCTCGCGCCCGTCATGTCGGCCAAAAGATGGCTGACGGTTCCGTCCAGTTTGACCTCGGCCGCGCCGGTTGTTTTGACCGCGAAACTGTCGCCGGTCAGATCGTGAGCGACCAGCTCGGACGCTCCCGTCAATTTGCATCCCGTCCTCTGTGCACTGCTCACGATCACCTTCACTCCATGAGTTGGAAGCACCCGCTCACGCATATGGAGACGCAAATACTGGTCGTGCACATCCACCTCGACATACGGCAATAGATTCTCGTCCGTCGTGATGGTCAGAGACGGGGCGCCCGTACGCCATTCGATTTCGAAAGAACCTTCGCCATGCAGCTCCGAAAAGTCGGAAATCTGCCGCTGTTCAGTTTTGATTTCTCCATTCCCCTTAATGCCCAACCAACGGCAGGCCGCCAGATTAAGCAGGAGAAGACCGCAAGCGAGGAAGACCAATCTCTTCATAAATATAGGAACCTTCTGATGATTGGACGCGCCGGCAAGGCTCCTTGGATTCAAGTTTAATCACGGAACCTTCAGCCCGGGAAGGCGGGTGGAGGAGGGGACCGAGCTTCTCACGGGATTTGTTTCGGTGCGGGTACCGGCTTGATGCTCGCCTTAATCGTGTCAGCCAGCTCGTCGTCGACATAGAATTCCACCCGGTATGTCCCCGGCGCCCAGCCCTCATCGGGCCTGGACAGGGTAAAGCTCCCGTGGGCCTCTGGCGTTTCTGCCACCGCAGAGGCCTCGTCGATAGTGTAGTCCGCCGGGGCCACCGGGCCAATGTCTTCCGCGATCCAGGTCGCCCGGATGGTCGCGTCTTTGCGAAGACCATGGCCCTTCCAACGAGCGTAGATGTTTGGCGTGTCCGTGTTGAATTCCGTGGAAAATCCGCCGCCAAGTTCCGACGAGAGGCCGCCGACAAGCTTCTGACCGGATTTCACCTGCGGCCGATCGCCCACTTTGGGCATCTCTTTTAGAACCAGCTCGATCCGTTGCAACCGCTCACCGTCTGCGTTTCGCATCGTTGTCACGTCCTTCACGATGCCAACACCCGGCACGAACCATCGTTCGATCGTCATCGAATCAGGCTCTGTCTGTTCGCCGAGAATGCGGAAGGCGTTGAACGGGCCCGCGGGCACGACCACATCCTGTCGGCCCATGACGATGTAATGCTGGTGGACCTTGGCGCTGCCCGCCTTGCCGTCGAAATCCCATGAATCATCCTGATGAAGCGGGAAAGCCATCATCGTCTGCGGCGGATCCAGGCGAATCCGTTCACCGTCAGGAAGAATTCTATAGGCACAATGAATTCCCTTATCGTCTACCGTGATCAATTCCGTGTTCGTGACCTGGTTGTCGCGATGCATCTCGAATTTCAGGAAGCGTTGTTTGCCGACAGTTTCCGAACCGTCGAGGCGATAGACCACCGACGACTTGATTTTTCCTTCCTTATCAAGCGTGCTGCCGGGCAGGGAGATGCCGGCGCCGAGTTCCTGTGTCATCTGGTAGGTCCAATTGGTTCCTTCCTGGGTTGGAATGAGCGACGCCGCCCGTGCGTCCGCCGGGGCGAGAACGGTCCCGACGATGAATCCTGCGGCGATCATGAAAGAAATCCGGCCCATGGGCAGTTCGACAGGGAGCTTTCCGTTTTGTTCAACTCGCGGAGAACGCGGCCGCGTTTATTATTTGCCGTGATCTTGAAGTTTTTCCTATCGATCGCGATCGGCTTGGCCTCTCTGGTGTCCCGGAATGCTACGGGCGCGGAGATCGCCCAAGATCGGCATGTGGTCATAGTGGTCTGGGATGGGATGCGGCCGGACTTCGTAAGCGCCGAAACGACCCCGATTTTGTGGAAACTTGGTGAGGGCGGCGTGACGTTTCGGAACCATCACGCGGTTTATCTGACCGCGACGCATGTGAACGGAACGGCCATTGAGACCGGAATGTATCCGGGGCACAGCGGACTGATCGCGAACTACGATTATCGCCCCGACATCGAGACGACGAAATTTATTTCGACGGAGCAAACCCGTGTGATCAATAAGGGAGATGCCATTTCATCCGGGCATTATCTCAATGTGCCGACGCTGGCCGAGATGGTCCGGGCAGCCGGCGGACATACGGCCGTGGTCGCGGCCAAGACCGTTGGTCTTTTGCTTGATCGTCAACCCGATCGCGATGCCGGAAAGCTTGGCGAAACCATCTGGGCGGGCGAGGCGCGTCCGCCCGACTTTCTTTCGGCGATCACTCGGGACGAAGGTGATTTCCCGGGATTCCCGATTTACAGCAGTGCGCAACGCGACCGTTGGACGACGTCTGCCCTAACGAATGATCTGTGGTCCGGTGAGCTGCCGGCATTTTCCATCCTTTGGCTTGGCGAGCCCGACTTAACTCAACACGAAACCGCTCCCGGGTCGCCCGCGGCGGTCGCTGCCGTAAAATCGTCCGACGCAAATCTCGGGCGGGTCCTGGCTGCACTCGACGCGAAAGGTGCGCGCTCCAGCACGGATGTCCTGGTCGTTTCCGATCATGGGTTTTCGACCATCGCGCGCGCGAATGATGTTCAGAAATATCTCAAGGCGACCGGCCTGAAAGCCGTCGCTGACCTCGATCTTGAAATTGGCCAAAGTGTTCAGCCCGGGGAGATCCTGCTCGTCGGCAACGGTGGTTCCGTCCTCTTCTACGTTATCGGCCACGATCACGCGATCACCCGCAAACTCATCGAAGCGCTTCAGCAATCCGATTTCGCTGGCGTGATTTTTTCGAAGGATGGCGGCAGCGGTACCTTCGCATTTTCGCAGGCGTTGATTGACTCATCGAAGGGTCCAGATGTCGTGATGGCCTTCCGCTGGACCCAGGAGAAAAACGAATTCGGCGCGACCGGTTTGATCAACAGCGATTGGAATCGAAAAGCGCGAAAGGGGACGCACGCGTCGCTCAGTCCGTCCGACGTTCATAATACGCTCGTGGCCGCTGGACCCGATTTTCGTCGCGGTGAGATAGACGACCTGCCGACCGGCAACGTCGACATCGCGCCGACGGTATTGCGCCTTTTGAAAATCAAACCGGCTCAACCAATGGACGGAAGAGTACTTGAAGAGGCCTTGATCGGAGGTGAAGCGCCCAAAGCCGCGTCGGAGACGCTGCAAGCCTCTCAAGAAATGGCGAAGGGCAAATGGGCGCAGTGGTTACGTCGATCGCGGGTGGGGGACACCATTTACCTTGATGAAGGCAACGGCGCCTTCACTGGTGGGACCCAATAGTCTTCTTCTTTTCGGGGAGGCGAATTCGTCACAAATTCATTTGCGGAGAGAAGCGGTTTGCGTCATTCTCCGGGCCGTTCAGCCGAAAGGCGCCCGGCTCCCCCGTTATCCAAAATAAAAGCAAAACTCCGTCGGTTTTTTGTTCGGAATTGACCCAAGTGGATGCGGAAGCTGGCTGGCTTCCTGCTGCATACGTTTCCTAAGTAAAAATACCCACCAAACTATGATGTTCCCCTCTGTCATTCGTTCCTTGCGATTGCTTCCGGTCGTTCTCGGCCTGGCATTGACACTTCCCCAGGCTCACGCGCAGCGTCGCATTGAAGGCCACGTGCCGAAAGCCGTCGAGACGCTCGCGGCCAAGGGCAATTTGCCCTCGGAAACGCAACTTCACCTCGCCATCGGACTTCCCGTACGCGACGCCACCGCACTGGACGCATTCGTTCGTTCAGTTTCGGATCCGAGCAGCAGCAGTTACCGGCAGTACCTCACGCCTGAGCAATTCACCGAGCGGTTCGGTCCGACGGAGCACGATTACCAGTCTGTGATCGATTTCGCACAGTCTAACGGTTTGACCGTTTCGGCGACTCATCCGAACCGGATGATTGTTGATGTCGAAGCCCCGGCCGCAGCGATCGAGCGCGCTTTTCACGTCACGTTGCGCCTGTTCAAGCATCCGACGGAAGACCGTGATTTTTATGCTCCCGACACCGAGCCTGTCGTTGACCAGGCTGTTCCAATTCTCCACATCGGTGGTCTGGACAACTATTACACGCGCAAACCGCGTCACACCATCCGGCCGCTCGATATGGTGACCAATGTTTCTCCGCGCACCGGGTCCGGCCCTTCCGGCTCGTATCGCGGAAATGATTTCCGCGCCGCCTACGTCCCGGGTGTTTCGCAAACGGGAGCCGGTCAGGTGGTCGGCCTTCTTGAATATGACGGCTACAACCAGAGCGACATTTCAACCTACGAGAGCCAGGCCGGAATCAGCCCCGTTTCTTTGCAAAATGTTCTGATCGACGGCTACAGCGGCGCTGCTGGATCCGGTCAGAGTGAAGTCTGCCTCGACATCGAGGTGGCTGTCTCTCTCGCGCCCGGTTTAACGAAGGTAATCGTTTACGAAGCGCCTAATCCGAGCCCGTGGGAAGACATTCTCAATCGGATGGCTAACGACAACGCCGCCAAGAACCTCAGCTGCTCATGGGGCGGTGGCGGTCCCGATTCGACGGCGGAGCAAATCTTCCAGCAAATGGCTTCGCAAGGTCAGACCTTTTTCAACGCGACCGGCGACAGCGATGCCTATACGGGTTCGATTCCATTCCCGTCCGACAGTCCGAATATCGTTCAAGTTGGCGGCACAACCTTGAGCACCATCAGCGCCGGCGGAGCGTGGTCGTCGGAAACGACCTGGAACTGGGGCGGCGGCACGGGTTCGAGCGGCGGCATCAGCACGGTTTACTCAATCCCGTCGTGGCAGTCGCCGATCAGCATGGCGACGAACCAGGGTTCTACGACGAAGAGGAATCTTCCCGACGTCGCGCTCACGGCAGACAACGTTTACGTCGTCTATAAAAGTGGGCGCTCGGGCGCGTTTGGCGGAACCAGCTGCGCGGCTCCGCTTTGGGCAGCTTACACGGCCTTGGTGAATCAAAAGGCGGCAAGCCTTGCCCAAAGCCCGGTCGGATTCATCAACCCGGCGCTCTACGCGATTGCGCAGGGAGGAACCTACAGTTCCAATTTTCACGACATTACCACCGGCAATAACATCACAACCCAGAGCGGCGGCAAATGGTCGGCTGTGGCCGGTTACGATCTGTGTACCGGCCTGGGATCGCCTAACGGCGGCACCTTGATTAATACGCTGACCGCTTCCGGCGGTGGCGGAACTAATTACACCATCACAGTCAGCGCGAGTCCTTCCAACGGCGGCAACGTTTCCGGCGGCGGCACCTATTCATCGGGCAGCCCTGTGACGGTGACTGCTTCGGCGAATAGCGGATACTCTTTCGTCAACTGGACAGAAGGCGGTTCGCCGGTTAGCTCGTCCGCTTCCTACACCTTTACCGCCAGCGCTAACCGTTCGTTAGTCGCGAACTTCACCCAAAGTGTGCAGACCTATTCAGTGACCGTAAAGGCGAGCCCGAAGGGAACCGGCACGGTTTCCGGAGGGGGCAGCTACTCGTCAGGCAGTTCCGTTACGGTGAACGCGTCGCCCAATAGCGGCTACACTTTCGTGAACTGGACCGAGGGCGGCGTCCCTGTCAGCACGTCGGCCTCCTACTCGTTTACTTTGACAGCCAATAGAATTTTGGTGGCTAACTTTGCTCAGACATCCGGCAGCTATACGATCACAGTATCGGCATTACCCGCGCGCGGTGGCTCGGTCAGTGGCGGGGGCACCTTTACGGGCGGCACTTCGCATACGGTTACGGCCACGCCGACAGGGAGATTCCATTTTGTGAACTGGACCGAAGGCGGTGCATCTGTCAGTTCGTCCTCCAGTTACACCTTCACCCTGAGCGCGAATCGAAATCTGGTGGCGAATTTCTCGAAGTAACCGAACGCCTCCACCGGGAGAATTTTCAGCAACGCCGTTGCGCTCTTAGAGCGCGGCGGCGTTTTGCTTTGCAGGCCGCCGTCGGTTGACACTTTGACGAGGCCTCGCTAGCCTCGGCCACCGCTTTTACCAATTCTGTTCGTGCACTCTTAAGTGCGAACTCTGAGCCGCCGGATTGGCGAACTGTGGGATGAGGAATATGGGACGAAGATGAAGATCGGTCGCGCGTTACTTGTCTTTCTGACGGCGGTTCCGCTTCTGTCGCGGGCCTGCGATTTGTGTGGTTGTTTTACTCCGCAACTCGAGACGATCACCAACGGACCGCAGGAAGCCTTGTTTCCCGGTTCGAAAGGAGTGTATGCGGCCGTGGCCGAACAATTCACCCACTTCGGGACGCTGCAATTTGAGGGGTACGAAGTGGCCAACCCGACCGGTCAATACGAAAACAGTTTCATCACCCAGCTGGTTGCGGGGTATGACCTAACGAGTCGCTTCGGTTTGCAGTTGAACGTCCCGTTTATTTATCGCGAGTTCAAACGGCCGGAAGGTTTTGCCATCGATCGTGGAACGGAGAGTGGTCTGGGCGATGTTTCGCTTCTTTTGCGCACGGTCGCGTACAAGTATTCGTCGGCCGGGCGGCGTGAGTTCAACGTCTCCGGTAAGGAACCGGTCGCGATGGAGCACGATCCCGATCTTACGTTTTCTGCCGTGCTTCTGACTGGAATCAAATTCCCCACCGGGGGCACCAGTCGCCTGACGGAAGAGTTTCACGAAATCGTTGTCCCGGGGGCGCCTGAAAGCGGAATTCATGGCCACGATCTGGCGCTTGGGACAGGTTCGTACGACGGAATCTTTGGGGCGCAGGGCTCGGTCAGGTGGAAGAATTTTTTCTTCGAAAGCAGCATGCAGTTTACCCTCCGCGGGAGCGGCGCTCACCAATACGATTTCGCTAACGATCTTTCATGGGATGCGGGACCAGGATATTATTTCATGCGACGGCCAGATTGCGCGCTCGGTCTCGAGCTTAGAACAAATGGCGAAACCAAGGATGTCGACCGTTTCCGCGGCGCGCCGGCAGACGACACCGGCATGACCGAAGAATATTTGGGTCCTCGCATCGTGGCGTCCTGCGGCCGGTGGAGCGGTGAGTTCGCCGTGGAAATTCCAGTGGTGATCGATAACACCGCTTTGCAGGCGGTACCGGACTATCGATTGCGCGCGGGCGTCGCTTTCCGATTTTGAGAGGAACGTTGGCCGTAATGGCCCCGGCGATTTAGGCGAAGATGAGTTTCGTTCCCGCGATGAGCAGGACGACCGCGAGCGCGCGCCTGATAATCACGTGATTGAATTTTTTGCTTCCAAAGTAGGAGCCGAGCGTGCCGCCGACGAGCGCAACCGCGGCGAGAATCAGGCCGAAAGATGGGAAATTGTTAGTCGCCCTGAAATTGCCCAGAAGTCCGGCAATCGAGTTTACCAGAATAAAAAGGGCCGACACAGCTGCTGTTGGTTTCGTCCTGGCCCATCGGAGCGTAAGCACAAGTGGAGTTAGAAAAATGCCACCACCAGTGCCGGTGAGTCCGGCGAGTAATCCGAGCGCGCCGCCGACGAACATGCATACCAGGCGGCCCGGCTGGCCGCGTTCCGAGTCGTTCTTTGCCTGGAAGATGAAGAAAAAAGCCGAGCAAAGGAGAACGATACCCACGAGCATTTTAAAAGCGTGTGCCGGCAGGTTGATATACCCGCCAACGTAAGCCATCGGAATCGCGAGGACGGCGAACGGCCAGAATAGACGCCACGAGAAATGACCGGCTCTCCAGAATTGCCAGGCCGCGATGCTCGCAACCAGGATGTTAAGAACGAGAGCAGTTGGTTTGATGACTGATGGGCCAAGACCGAACAAGGTCATGACCGCGATGTAACCGGAGGCGCCCGCGTGACCGACGGTCGAATAAAGAAAAGCCACCGCAAAGATTGCGAAGCAGAGAAGCGTCAGGTTCAGGTGCATTTTCCTATTCAATCATGATCCGCTCTTCAAGTTCGGCTTTTTCGACTGCGCGCGCACAACGAAAAGGAGCATCGGCTTGGGACCGATGCTCCTCTGGGAATACGTTCAGCACTTGTCCCCCTGCGCCTTAGAGCAGGGGGAGGTAAGTGACGGCGACAGAGTTATTTCGCTGATTCTCTACGCCAATTAGAACTTCAAGTTCAAATCGAGCTGGAAGATCTGATATTGGTCGATCGGATTAATCGCGATGTCGGTCACGCCGCCGGTGCCGAGTGCGTTGTCCACGCGCCAGGCATAACCCCAGGTGGCATTAACCCAAACGGCGTCGCTGAGCATGTAACCAAGGCGCACTACCGGCCCTTCAACGTTCAGTGTCTGGTTGAAAAGGTCCGAATCGACCAGGTTAGGATCGAGCGCGTATTGCTCCGTGTGCTGATAGTAGGCTTCGATCTGCCAGTCGTGTTTCTTCTTCAACTGACCCACCCCAACACCGGCCTGATAGGCGTAACGCTGATCGCCATGTCCCGGATGACCCGCGGCGAGCGCGCGGTCGTCCGCCTCGAAATTCACCGCAAAATCCCCGAAGACGCGCATGGGCAGCTTCTGAATTTTCCAGCCGATCTCCCACGGCATGTCGTAGATGAGGAGGCTGTTAATCCCGGTCTGGTTTTGCGCTAACGACAATGCATTGGTGATGAATGGATTGCCGCCCTGGAAATGGGCGTTAAATGAATCGCCGTTCCCAGTGTAGTTATAGAGCGTCGGCGCGATCTGAAAGTAAATCGTTGTTAGGAAAGTTCAATCGCGCACCGACCTGCCACGCGAGCAGGAAGGCGTCGGTGTTAGGCATTTTCTGGTGACGCCGTTGATTGACCGTCGTCGCGTCCTCGGCCCCAGCGGATTTTCGATCGAGGTGTCGTCGTACTCGAACTGACCGAAATTGGCGAAGAGATCCAGTTTCAAGGGTTGGGCGAGCCCTTGGTGCGGCCGCCACACTTTTGCTGTCCTTGCTGTCACGACCGACGTTTCCTCTCGGGATGCCAAACGAGAAGGAATGCTTCCACTGCTCCGACAGACCCCTTCGGGTTGATGTCGTCATCCCAAACCATTCGGGTCGTGACGAGCACCGCACTGAGGGCATTCTGCCAGCCATCAGGATGGTGTCTGGTGAATCCTCTGTAGCCAATGTAGGCTTGGCCCACGTTGATCCCGTCGCTGACCTTCGAGAATGGGGCCGTTGTTCGTCGCCGAGCTGCTGCCAGTAGTGTCGTCACCGAAGGTCACGTTTGTCGACCGTGGATTCTGGCTGGTCTCCACCCGGATTCCAAAGAACCAATCGTCCAGCAACGTGCCTCGCAATCCGAATCGAATGCGATAGCGTTCTCTTTCGCGCTCGATCCAATCGTCACGTCCGGCGGTTCCCGCAGTCGGTCTGCGCCGGAGGTGTCAGAGGTTTCATCGGTCTGAGCCGCGCGATATTCGTAGCGCAGGCGGATATCGCCGAAAATTTCAAGCTCGGTGATTGGCGTGGAGAGTTTCAATCTGTCACTCGATCCAGCCTCGATGGGCGGTGCTTGCCCAGATGAGGGCTTCTTGGTGGCGGCGACGTCAGCTTTGGTTGCTTTCGCTTTCGACTCACTCGAGCTCTCGTGCTTTTTCAGGCGGCTCACTTCCGCCTTCAACTCGGCATTGCTGTGCTGTAAGTCAGCATTGCTTTTCTGCAGGAGCTGGACCGCTTCCTCGAGTTTCTCAAGGCGATCCGAATCGCTGGCGCTTTCCGCATCGAGAGCGGAAACCGACATTATCAGAACGCACGCGAGCCCGATTCCGCGCCGGCTAAATCCCAATTGAGAGGTTCCTTTTAATTTCATTGGAGAGTCGGAACCGCTGCATATCTGAGTTTCCGAGCAATTCTGAAGGATTTTTAATGTTCGCTTCACGAAGCCTGAATGTTCCTGTTGTCGAATCAATGGATGCGAAGTCTCATTCGGTTTGCCAAGGGTAACCAACTTGCGTTCGACGCCCTACAATCAAGAGGAAGCCGGCTGGCTCTGCTGGTAATCGCGTTCGGCTTGATCGCAGTGGCACCCGTGGCCGATGCAGGCGTCATCGGCGCACGGCCGCCGGTGGGACGCGCCAAGCCTGAACACGCAGGCTATCTGGTTGTCTATACCGCAACCGAGCCGGTCAACCAGGGGGATGTCATGTACTACACGCACACCGACTACCGCCTCTACAGCGGCAGCGGTGTTTTCTTGAAAACCATCAGAAACAGTATTGTTAAGGGAGACGAAGTTCCTGAAACGGTCAGGCTTGCGCCCGGGCAATTATGTGATCCATGCACAATCCGAAACGGAAGGGTATGTGGCAGTCCCCGTGATGATCGCAGATGGGCGCAAGACGGTTGTTAACCTCGAGGGCGACCGGCGAGGAAGGAAACGGGATGCTTCTCGATGACGGCGGTGAGTTGTTCAGGAAGAGCTCAAGATAAGGAATCAATGCGGATTTTACTCGTAGAGGATGAGGAGAAGGTGGCCAGGTTTATTCGGCTTGGCCTTAAGGCGGAACACTTTGCCATCGATTCAGCCCGGGACGGACGAACCGGTTTGCAGTTGGCACTCATCAATCCTTACGACCTTTTGATCGTCGATCTGATGCTTCCGGAGCTCAGTGGGACTGAGGTGATTCGACAGGTACGCCAGAAAAACAGCGCGGTGCCGATTGTCGTTCTCACAGCCCGCGACGCCGTGGCCGACAAGGTGGCAAATTTCGAATGCGGCGCCGATGACTACCTAACGAAGCCGTTCGCCTTTGCGGAATTACTGGTCCGAATCAAAGCGCTTCTGCGGCGGGGGATGGTGAATCGCTCGAATGTGCTCCGAATCGACGATCTTGAGATTGATCGGATCTCACACCAGGTCCGGCGGCGGGAAATTTCGATCAAATTAACCTCGAAGGAGTATGCCCTTCTTGAATATCTGACGGTGAACGCCGGCCGGGTTCTTTCGCGGACCATGATTATCGAGCATGTCTGGGATCAGAGTTTCGAAGGCCTAACAAACATCGTGGATGTTTACGTTCGCCAGTTACGGAGCAAAGATCGATGAGCCTTTCGGCAGTAAGCTGATTCATACCGTGCGGTCGGTGGGTTACAAGATCAGCGATTCGAGCACGAGAATGAACACTCGCTCTATTCGCTTCCGGCTGATCAGTCGCTTTGCAGCGTTGCTTCTTCTTGTGATGCTGGCCTTTGGAATCTTTACCTACTGGAGCGTCCGAGGTTACGTTGTCGATGTCATTGGTGCGTCGATGACTCATCGTGCCCGGCAAATCGCACAAACGCTTCTTGCTTCGGGACAAATCGATGAGAGCTACGTAGCCAATGAGATTGAGACCCGTTACGCGCCGGAATCGAATGACCGGTTCATACGGATCACCCGGGCTGACGGCACTGTTCTTTACTGTTCGCGAACTCCGGCGGACCGCAGTTTCACTCCATCCAATGTTCCACATCCTCTAGCCCGAACGGCGCATGCCGGCGTTGCGCGAGGAGCCGTCTGCGAGGTGAAGCCAAGATGTTGATTGCCAGCCGTTCCGCATTCTGCGGGGCAAGGAGATTATCTCGTTGAAGCCGGGACTTCGCTCGCCGGCGCAGATCGTGTCATGTCGGTGCTTCTGTGGACGCTCGCTGCCGGTCTTCTCGTTATCGTGACCCTGACAATTCTTGGTGGCTGGAGCTTGATGCGCCGCGCTCTTTCGCCTGTCGGTAACATCGCGGTCGCTGCGCAGGAGATCACTTTGCGTGACTTGCGCCGCAGGCTTCCGGTTCCAGATACCCGGGACGAAATCGCCGATCTCTCCGTCGTGCTCAACCGGATGATCGCGCGCCTGCAGGAATCATTCGAAAACGTCAGCCGCTTTACGGCTGACGCTTCGCATGAATTGCGCACCCCGCTAACGATCATTCGCGGCGAGCTTGAAGGGATCATCAGCCGAGCACGAGTGAATGATGACGTTCGGAGCGCGCTCGGAAGTTTGCTCGAGGAAGTCGAGCGACTGGTCACAATCGTCCAGCGACTCTTCGCGTTGTCGCGATTGGATGCCGGAGAAGCGCAGTCGGAGCGGCTCAAGCTTAACCTCGCGGAGCTTGCGGAGACCACGGTGGATCAAATGTCTTTGCTCACGGAGGAGAAAGGAATCTCCTTTCGATGCCTAACGAACGAAATCGTTGAGGTCGAAGGAGATCCAACGCGGTTGAAACAAGTGATCGTAAATCTGCTCGATAACGCGATCAAATACACGCCCAACGGCGGCGAGATCGAGCTGGCAGTCTGGGCGGCTAACGGAACTGCTTTCATCGAAATAAAAGATACCGGGCCGGGGATTCCGGAGGCTGCGTTGCCGCATGTTTTGGAGCGATTCTATCGCGCTGACGAAGTGCATTCTCGCGATGTCGAAGGTGCGGGCCTTGGACTGGCCATTGTCCAATCGATCGCTTTCGCCCATGGAGGATCTGTTTCGGTTAATAGTGCTCCCGATCATGGATGCCAGGTCACGGTCAGCCTGCCGCGAGCAACCTGATCGTCAACGTTGTCTAACAAATGGAAGATCATTTTTCGCAAAAGAACCCACCGCGTTCCGGCGCTCTTCTACGTTTCATCCCGTCCCATTGTAAACTGCGGTGACGGTATCGTCCTCATCTTGCTCGCGGTTGCCTGGAGTTTTGCTGGCACGCCGCATTCACGTAGGGAGGCCACTCTGCGACCTGTAGCCGTCGCCAAAGTCGATCGCGAAAATCTGAATGAAACTTTGACGCTCGCGGCCGAGTTCCGGCCTTATCAGGAAGTCTCATTGCACGCAAAAGTGTCAGGTTACGTCCAATCGATCTCCGTGGACGTCGGCGATCGTGTGAAAGAAGGCCAGGTGCTCGCGCGCCTGGATGTCCCGGAAATAAAAAATGATCTTGAGAAGGACCAGGCCGCTCTTGAGGCGGCTCGGCAGGAAGTGAATCGGGCCCAGGCCAGCTATGATCAAACGCACATTGCCTCCGCCCGTCTTGAAGCCGTCGCACAGCAGCATCCCAAGCTCGTCGCGGAACAGGAGGTTGACGACGCGAAGGCGAAAGACCAGAACGTCGGCCGGGCAACTGGCGGCGGCGAAGCAGCACGTGGACGAAGCAATGGCGCAGCTCCACAAGACCGAGGCTCTTCTCAATTACGCGGACATTACCGCGCCTTTTGATGCCGTCGTTACCCATCGTTATGTCGATACCGGTGCTCTCATCCAGGCGGGCACTTCAAATTCGCAAACGACCCCAATCGTCGACATCGAGGAAGAATCCCGCCTGCGGCTCGTTTTTCCCGTGCCGGAATCCGCTGTCGCCCGAATCCGCCTCGGACAAATCGTCCACGTTTCCATTAGTGCTGTTCACCAGGAGTTCGATGCAAAAGTCTCCCGCTTTTCGGACAAGGTGGATCGGGAAACGCGGACCATGCGAACCGAAGTTGACGTCGAGAATCCCGATGGGCGCTCAAGCCCGGCATGTATGCCGAAGCCACCATCGCGGTGGAAGAGCGAAAGGGCGTCGTCACCGTGCCGGTAGAAGCGGTCTCCGCGGGAGAAAAGCCGAGCGTTCTGACAGTAAATCACGCCGGTGTGGTTCGAACCTGTCCGATCAGCCTCGGCCTAACGACTCCTTCGAAAGTCGAGATTCTGCATGGGCTGCTCCCCGGGGACCTCGTCGTCGTCGGCAGCCGCGCTGGAGTGCGCGATGGCGATAAAGTCGCGCCCAAGATGGTGACGACATCCGTTAATCAAAGGACATGAAAGTTCCGTCTGCCCATCGAAATCCTCGAACAACTCACCGCCTTCAGTTCGTGCGCTGTTGCCAATGCGATCGAAGGCCTCGGCCTCCAGCTTCGAAATGTCGGCTTCAGTAATTCGATCGATTCATTGCCGGTTCACCCGTTTGAAACCAATCGTCGGCTTCGCTGTGACCTTGCGGTTGCACGGCTCTAATCCGCCGATGGAAGGTGGCATTTATGTTGAGCGGACTGACTGGTGGGATGATCTGCAAGGCGATCTCGGCGCCGCGCATTGTCGTGATTGAGGACGCCGACCATCATCCCCGGGGTCGCAGCTTTCATTGGTGAAACCCACGCTGACCATCCTTCAGGCGATGGGCTGCGTCGGCGTTGTCACCAACGGCGCCGTTCGCGATCTGGATCCCGTCGAACGACTAGGATTTCAGCTTTTCTCGAGCACTGTCTCGGTGTCGCACGCCTACGCTCATGTCGCGACAGTGGATTCGCCGGTTCATCTCGGCGGCCTTGAAATTATGCCAGGCGATCTTTTGCATGGAGATCAACACGGGATTGTGAAAATTCCCGGCGATCTCGCCGAGTCAGTTGTTCAGATCGCAAGCCTTCTGCGCGGGCGCGAGAAAAAGATCTTACATTTTTGCCAGTCGCCCGAATTCTCCGTGCCCGACTTCGCGAGCTTTTGCTGGAGGCAGATTGAGATTCCCATGTCGCGCTTCTCCCTGCGGTTTCCGTATTTCATCATCGTTGCTTGCCTGATGGTCTGCGTCGTCGGCGTGACCACGCTGGTCCGGATGCCGGTCGATCTTTTTCCGGCGATCAAAATTCCGGTCGTGGTCGTGGCGACGTTCTTCTCCGGCATGCCGCCGGAGCAGATCGAGAACGACATCACCGGCCGCTTCGAGCGATTCTTCACTCTCGGCAGCGGCATCGACCACATGGAATCGCGGTCGCTGCCCGGCGTTAGCCTGATCAAAGTTTACTTTCAGCCGGGCACCAATGCGGACTCGGCCGTGACGACGATCTCCAATCTCGCCATGGCCAACCTGCGCCGGCTGCCGCCCGGCACGCTGCCGCCGGTGGTGCTGAAGTTCGACGCCTCCAGTCTGCCGGTCTGCCTCGTCACCTTGAAAGGCGAGGGGCTGAACGAAACGCAACTGCGCGACCTCGGCCAGTTCGCCGTGCGCAACCAGATGGCCAGTGTCCCCGGCGCGTCCGTGCCGCAGCCCTTCGGCGGACGCTACCGGCAGATCATGGTCTACGTCGATCCGCTCAAGCTGGAAGCCCACCAACTCAGCGTCATGGACGTCGTGCGGACGGTCAACGAATCGAACCTGATCCTGCCGGCGGGCGATGTGAAGATCGGGCCCTTCGACTACAATATTTACACCAACAGCCAGCTGAACACCATCGAGCAGATCAACACTGCCGCTGAAGACGGTCGGCGGATCGCTCGTTCTTGGTGGGCGACGTCGGCCAGGCGAAGGACGGCTGCGCAGATCCAGACCAACATCGTGCGCGTCGACGGCCAGTTCCGTCTATCTGCCGGTGCTGAAGCAGGGCGGCGACGCCAATACCATCGCCATCGTCAACGGAATCAAGAAGGCCGTGGGCGACCTGGTCGATGTGCCGAAATCGCTCGTCACCAATGTGGTCTTCGACCAGTCGGTCTTCGTCAAAACGGCCATCGAGAACCTGCTGCACGAAGGCGCCATCGGTCTGGTTCTCACCGGGCTGATGATCATCGTCTTCCTCGGCAACTTCCGCGCCACGGTCGCGGTGTTCCTCTCGATCCCGCTTTCCGCGCTGGCGACCTTCATTGTGCTCTCCTTCGGGGATAACTCGATCAACTCGATGATCCTCGGCGGCCTCGCGCTGGCCTTTTCGCGCCTGATCGATAATTCCGTCGTCGTGCTGGAAAACATCTTCCGCCACCTGGAACTGGGCGAGACCCGGAAGTCGCGGCCGAGAAGGGCGGAAGGAAGTCGCGCTGCCGGTGCTTGGCGGCGACGTTCACCACCGCGATCGTCTTCTTCCCGGTGACGTTTCTCTACGGCGTCAGCCAGTTTCCTTTTCACCGCGCTGGCGCTCTCGGTCGTTCTTTCGCTCTTCGCCTCCTACGTCGTGGCCATGACGGTCGTGCCGCTCTTTTGCGCGAAGTTCATCCGGGGCCATGGCGTGCATGCAACGACGAGGGAAGATCTGGCCGATCACTGTGCACTCTCGCTGGCCCTTACGTACATGGAGCGCGCTTCAACGCTGGTTCAATGCGCGCTTTCACCCTTTCTCGACGGCTTCGATGCGCATTCAGGACCGCACTTGGCCCGGCCCTTGCGCAACCGTTCTGTGATCCTCGGGATTTTTGCGCTCAGCTTTGCGCTCTATCCCCTGCTCGGGCTGGCCTATTTCCCGCGCACCGATCCGGGCCAGTTCGTGATCAACGTCAAAGCGGCCACCGGCACGCGGCTGGAGGTGACGGAGCCGAGATCAAAAAGGTGGAGGACCTCGTCCGGCGAACTGTCGATCCGCATGACTTGCGGCTCATCGTTTCCAACATCGGCTCGACGCCCGGTTTCTCCTCGATCTATACCAGCAACTCCGCGACGCACACCGCGTTCGTGCAGGTCAGCCTGACCGAAGACCACAAGATCGGCAGCTACGAATACATGGACCGCGTGCGCGCGGCGTCCGTACGCGAGATGCCGGAATTCACCACTTATTTCCAATCCGGCGGCCTGGTCGATGCCGTGCTCAATCTCGGCCTGCCCGCGCCATCGACGTTCAGGTCAGCGGCTCGAACCTGGAGACGCCTACGCGACGGCGGCGAAGATTGCCGAGCAAGGTGCGCGCGCTTCCTGGCGTAGCGACGTGCTCATTCCGCAGGATATCGATGCGCCTCGCTCAGCTCGATATCGACCGCGTGCGGGCGAGCGAGCTTGGCCTGACCGAAAAGGAAGTGGTCAGTAACGTCATCACCGCGCTGACCTCCAACGCGATGATCGCGCCGAGCTACTGGGTCGACCCGAAGACCGGCAACGATTACCTGCTGACCGTGCAGTATCCGGAAAGCACGGTGAAGAGCTTCAGCGATCTGCGAGCATCCCGCTGCGCGGAACGGCGAGAATAACCGACGCGCTCGACGCGGTGGCGCAACTGGTCCCAGTCCGGCGCCCACGGAGGTGGATCATTACCAATTGCGCCGGGTCATCGACGTTTTCGTCGCGCCCAAGGACCGAAGAACATCGGACGGGTCGCCTGCCGGAGTCGAACGATCATCGATCAGACAACGCAAGCCGGAAGGCGTGCGCGTGACGATGCGCGGCACGGTGCAGGCGATGTACGCGTCGTTCCAGTCCTTCGGCCTGGGTCTGATCCTGGCCGTTCTGCTGGTCTACCTGATCCTGGTGGCGCAGTTCCGCTCGTTCATCGATCCGTTCCTGATCCTGCTCGCCGTGCCGCCGGGCATGATCGGCGTGCTGCTGATCCTCGTCTGTCAGCGGCACCACGCTCAACATCATGTCGCTCATGGGCATCGTGATGATGGTCGGCATCGTCGTCTCCAACAGCATTCTCATCGTCGAGTTTACCCATCGGCTCATCGAGGACGGCATGGCGCTGCGGGAAGCGCGTTCAGCACGCCAGTCGCGTCCGTCTGCGGCCCGATCCTGATGACTTCGCTGGCGACGATCTTCGGTCTGGTTCCGATGGCGCTGAAGCTCGGCACAGGCTCCGAAGCCTACGCTCCCCTGGCCCGGGCCATCATCGGCGGACTTCTCAGCTCGCTTGTCCTGACGATGTTCATTGTTCCGGCCGCCTTCTATCTCGTCTATCGCCGCCGGACGAAACGAGCGGGAGAAAGTGCCCCGCATCCTTCGAGCTCGGGCCGGTTGCAGGCTTTTTCCACAGGCATGGCTGTCTTCCTTATCGCATTCTTTTTATTGAGCGACGACGCTCAATGTCAGCGTTTGCCGGTCGATCACCTCAGCCTGGAAAAGGCCGAGTCACTGGCCCTCCGGCACGCGCCCTCGATCGCACGGGAATATTTCAGGGCGCTCGCGTCTAACGAAGTTGTTAAACAAGTCCGTTCCGGCTTGTTTCCGCAATTGACCGGCAGCGTTGCTGCGGTTGGCACAGGCGATGATATCAGCGGTGTTTTTGGGGGTTCTCCCATTACGAACACCAATCCGGAGAGTCGTCCCGTTTCAACCCGGTTGGGTGCGACCGGCGGATTAAATGATCCGACCGTTCTGAGTCGCGAGTCGAACGGCCTCAACCTCACGCAACTCGTGACGGATTTTGGTCGGACGGCCAGTTTGATTGCGGCCTCGCGTTTCTCGGCGATGTCGCAGCAGCAGCAGGTTGAGGTCGCGCGCAACTAGGTTTTGTTGCTGGTGGATCAAGCCTATTTTCGAGCGCTCGAGGCGGAAGCTCTCCGCGCGTGTCGCTCGCGAGACCGTCTCAACTCGTCAGGTCATCGTCGATCAAATCACGGCTTTGGCTCAGGCCCAGCTGCGTTCAGATCTCGATGCCAGCTTCGCCGAAGTGAATCTGCAGCAGGCCAACCTTCTTCTGCTCGATGCACAAACGCGCGAGCGAGTCGCCTTCGCTGACCTATCGGCTGCGCTTGGATATCAAGAGCCACATAAGTTTGTCCTGGAAGACGCGACTGTGCCGGAGTCGCGCGACCAAACTTTGAGTGGATTGCTCAGTCAGGCGCTGAAAACGCGACCGGACGTGCTCGCCCTGCGCGAAGATATCTCGGCCGCTTCCAAAACAGCGACTGCTGAGCAACGCGCCCGTCTCCCCAAAGTAAATCTACTCGGCAGCTTTGGCCGAACGCCGACGGGGGATGCTGCTGTCCGCGAAACCTACGCGGGTGCCGGGTTCGACGTTGAACTTCCACTCTGGACTGGTGGACGCTTGTCGTCGCGAGCCCGGGAGAATGGAATTGCGAGCTGAAGTGGCGCGAAAGTCATTGCAGGATCTTGAGGATCAGGTGACTCGGGAAGTGAATGTCGGTTGGTCCTTGCGACGCAAGCCTGGAGAAAGTCCCGGCGACCGAGTCGCTCTTGAATGCCGCGTCGCAGGCTTTTGAGCTCGCGAGATCAGCTACGACGAGTCGCTGCATCTTTCGTCGAACTCAGCCAGGCCGAGCTTGCCAAAACGCAGGCCTCCATCCGACGAAGCGACCGCTCGCTATGAGTACGAGATCAGTAAAGCTGTCCTGCAGTTTGATACCGGTTCGCTGCAATTCGTGAAACCTTCCGTCGCCCACGTCGATAGAGCCGCGGCGAAAGATAAGGCGTCGGCCTGACAACGGAATGATGTTTACCTAATTGTCACAAAATCGTCTTTTGATTGTCATATGGTGGTCTAAGCTCCAACGGCGTGACCTCAAAAATCTCGCCTAACCTAAATTCTGTTCTTCAACTTCTAATCGCCCTCGCGGTCTTCGTTCTTTTTCGGAGCGGCGCAAATCAGCAAAGCGGCTACTGACTCCGACGGAGATCAGGCAACCCGGTTGGAGAAGTTGGAGCGCGCCGTAGCCAACCTTCAGGCGGAAAACAAGGCCCTGAAGAAACAAGTAAGCGCGTTGAGTCATCCCCGCGACTGCTTCTCAGACATCTCACGCCGCACGTGGTGGCTCCGTCTCATGCCGCAGGCACAGCAAGCGCGCCCGGGGGCATCGCACCGAGTCCCGATTTCAAAGGCGGCCCGGTTGAGCTAACGAATAATGGTTTTGTCACCTCGGATCCGACAAAATCTCCACTCGCAATCCAAATTGGGAGCCTCACCTTAACCCCTCTTGGTTTCATGGATTTTACTTCCGTGACTCGAGGGACTCTTAATGGCGGCGATATTGGAACAAGCTTCGCGAGTTTTCCCTATAGTAACACCGCGGCAGGCCAGCTCTCCGAGACACGTTATAGCGCGAAGAACTCGCGCCTCGGCCTGCGGATGGATACGGATATCGAGGACACGAAAGTCCTCGGGTATGTCGAAACCGATTTCCTTGGCAACGCCCCGACAAACCTGAACGTCGCCAGCAATTCCGACACGCTGAGAATGCGGGTCTATTTTGTCGACGTCCAGCATGGGCCGTGGGAATTTCTCGCCGGCCAGGATTGGAGCATGCTCACGCCTAATCGTAAGGGAATTTCGCCGTTGCCTAACGATATTTTCTTTACCCAAAACGTGGACGTGAATTACCAGGTCGGCCTCGTCTGGGAGCGCACCGCCTCAGGTGCGCCTGCTCTATCATCCTGACGAACATTGGACGCTCGGTTTCTCGGCGGAAAATCCGGATCAGTATGTCGGGACCGGCCGTAACGCTTCCGGCCAACTTCACTTCCACTCAGGTGGATAATGGAACTAACGGAACGGCCACTCCCAATTTCATGCCCGATCTGGTCGGCAAGGTCGCCTACGATACAAAAATCGCCGGTCTGCCCTTTCACGCGGATGCTGCCGGAATTTTCCGGGAATACAAAATCAATACTTTTCAGGCCGGTAAGGGCACGAGCACGGACGCCTGGGATCAGGGATACGGCGGCTCGATTAACCTGAACATCGGCATCCTGCCGCACGTCCAGTTGATCGAGAATTTCTTTGCCGGCGATGGGGTTGGTCGAGAAATTTCAACCGGCGTTGCGCCCGACTTTATCGTAACCGGTCCGGATGCAAACGGCGTCGATCACATCAAAACCGTCACTTCCTATGCGGGGATCATTGGAGCTGAGTGGGATGTTTTGCCCACCACCAAGCTATTCGGTTACTACGGACAGACTCATATCGGGCGCGAATACGATCAGCTCGCCAATGGCAGTTTCGTTGGGTACGGCTTTCCCGGATCGTCGAACACAAATAACAAACGCATTCAAGAGTACAGCGTTGGCTTGTCGCGAGTTCTGTGGAAAAGCGATCGCTATGGCGATGTTAAACTGCTGCTCCAGTACTCCTATCTCGAGCGTGATCCATGGTTTATCCCGGCCGGCGGCGAAAGAGACGCTCACATGCACATGGGTTACGTCGATATTCGCTACGATCTTCCCTAAATCGACTAACGAGTCGCCTTATGGTTGCTCATTTGCGAAGCGAAAACTGCTTCGGGATCAGCGCCGGAAACTTTACCGGCGCTGATCCAACCGAAACGACTCAGCAATGCCCCGAGCATGAAAGAAACGGCCGCCAAAGGAATCAAACCGGCCAACCGAAGTATGAAAGCGAACGGTCCAGAGAATAGTTCGGCAATACGGATCAACCAACCGGCCGTTCCATGATGCACCGCCCTGTCCGCAGCGCCGTGGCGATTGCACAAAAGCCAGATCGCGAGCCCTGTTTCAATCCCGGACGCCGCGAACCCGATGAAATGAAGCGGAGCGATCCGGTGACCGAGCAGCTCCAATAATCCCGCGGCTGATCCGAGCCCCGCGATTCCGAAATGGATTGGCAGCAAGGTGCGGTGCAGAAACCACGCCGGAATGACAGTCGCTCCGATGAGCACGCCCGTGTAGGTCGCGAGCAAGACACCGAATAATGCCGAGCCGCAAATGAAGAACGCGGCCAGCGCCCGCAAAATCCCATCCAGGATCCCGTCAAAGAAATGGAAGTGATGCGCCTCGAGGCAAATCAACCCTGGGAAGACACACATCGAGAAGAGAACCAAAATCCACGCTCCCATGGACATGGCCGATTGCGGTTTAAAGACCCGCAACATGTTTATGAAGAGACGGGGACGGCCAAGGTCCAGGATGAGCAGAATTGGCGAGATGACCGCTCCGATCGCGCACAGATACATGGCGGACCGGGCGATATCAGCATGACGAAGAAAGAGGGCTGCAACTGCGATCGCGGCCGACATTCCCGAAAGGCCTCCAACAAAGAAATAAACGGGAATTTCCCAGGTCCAAACCGGCGGCCTAACAACCGGCTCCCCATAATAACCGGGCAGACGAGGGATCGGTCCTCCGGCTGTGTCGACGCCGCGACCGGAGACAATGCCCTTGTTCCAGGCTTCTTCGCGCAGTTTGTCGAGCCGTTGTTCGTCAGCTTTGCTCATGATTCATTTGCAGATGACAAATGCGCCGAAGACCAAAAGCAGGGCCGCGATCGCGGCGAGGAAAGCCGATGTCCAGGCCGACCTGAGATAAATCGTGGGCACCTGCGGTTTTGGAGGAAGCCCATACGCTTCCGGTTCGCCTAACAATAGAAAGAAGGCATGCAATCCTCCTACCGATGTTTCCGTGGGATCGTATAAACGCGCGTCTTCGTAGCCGCCTTCGCGAAGTTGCTTCACACGTTCGTCTGCGCGTGCCCGGAGATCGTCCAGGCGACCGAAAAGAATCGATTCCGTAGGGCAAACCTTGGCGCATGCCGGGACGAGTCCGCTTTTTTGTCGGTCGTAGCAAAAGGTGCATTTAAACGCGCCGCCCGCATCCGGCAGCGGCGAGGGCCGTCGATCGATCACGCCAAAGGGACATGAGACAACGCAATAGCCACACCCGTTGCAGACATCATTCTGCACAAGAACCGAGCCAACTTCCGTACGCACGATCGATCCAGTGGGACACGCTTCCAAGCAGCCGGCTTCCTCACAGTGCTTGCAAACATCGGAGAGAAAGACCCAGCGAAATGGGTCTTCGGATGTTTGATCTTCGATGTTTGTTTGATTCCCCAGGCCCATCGCGCCCGTAACTTGATGCCCTTTGCGGATGTCTTGTTCGAGGAACATGACGTGTCGCCAGGTCGACGCCCCAAGATGGCCGGTGTTGTCGTAAGAATTTCCGCTCCAGGTAAAGCCGTCATCCGGGACCTGGTTCCATTCCTTGCATGCGACTTCGCAGGCTTTGCAGCCGATGCAAACAGTCGGATCGGTGAAAAACCCAACCTCGACGTGATCCTGCACGTAGGAATGCTTCTTCTGATTAGTGCTTTGGACGCCTTCGCCGATCATGCTCGCGTTGGATTGATGGAGTGCTGGAGTGTTGGAGTCATGGAATGATGGGTTGAGACTGGGCTGCGCTCATCGCTTGTCGGTCTTTCCATGTTGGCCATGGCCGCCGGCAGCGCCGCCTTCAGGGGCCCCGGGTGGCGGCTGTTCTGGATGCAGGTTTGGTGGCCCACCCGCAGGCACGTACTTGCTAATCCACTCTTCGAAGGCGTGGCCGCGTGGCAGTCGTCCAGGGACAATGTTTACGCCGCAAGCCTTCGCTTCCATGATAGTGACGTTCGGTTCGCCAGAAATGGGAATGAGGTCGTTCGTCGCACTCCCTTCCACCGGGCCGGCGGATCCGAAATGAAATGGCATCGCGATTTGATGCACCGTTTTTCCGTTCAGCTGAATCGGCCGTATCCGTCGGCTAACGAGTGCTCGCGACTCGATCGCTCCACGCAAACTGACAATCGAAATGTAATCGCCATTATTGACCTTTAGCTCGGCCGCGAGTTCGGGCGACATCTCGGCAAACAATTCCGGCTGCAATTCGGCGAGATGGCTCAGGAAACGCGACATCCCTCCGGCGGTGTGGTGCTCGGTCAGGCGATAGGTCGTCAGGACAAAAGGAAACCGCGGATCGCCCGGTGGCGCGAAACGGTTATCCTGGCGGGTAAACCAATTAACCACCGGGTTGGTGTCGCGCGAGTAAAGCGCATTGCGCACCGGCGACTCGAGCGGCTCGTAATGTGCCGGCATTGGTCCGTCCTGCAGACCCTTGGCCACGTGCAACCATCCAAGGCCGTCTTCGTGCAGGATGAACGGCGCGTCGCCCGGAATTGCGTCGAGTCCGCTTTCTTTTCCGGTCGGCCGAAAATCGGGCGGCTTATCCGGCACGAAATCGGGGACGTCGATCCCAGTCCATTTACGCTGGCTCTGGTCCCACCAGACCAGTTTCTTCCGCTCGCTCCATGGTTCTCCGGTCGGTTTGGCGCTCGCTCTATTATAGATGATGCGTCGGTCGCTCGGCCAGACGAAGCCCCAGCCGTGACCGAGGTAATCGTGAGAATTGCGCGAGTTCGCCTTGTTGATTTTGTCCGGACCGAGGACGCCCGAATAAATCCAGCAGCCACTGGCTGTGGAGCCATCGGCCTTCAGTTTCGCGAAACCTTCGATCTGAGAACCGTGATGCGGATTGCCTTCCGCATCGACGCCGCCGAACACAACTCCGCTAGCTCCGGGCTGCGGAGTCGTCAGCCAGCCGTTGATTTCCGCGAGAACAGATTCCATGTGCGGCTCGCCGTGCTCATCTTGCGGATACCACCAATCGAGCGCGCGCAGAGGTTCGTCGAGCGGATCGTTCGACTGTTTGGCTTTCGCAATCAGACGCAAAGCGAGTTGATGCATGAACCAGCCTTCGGAGCGGGCGTCACCCGGGGGATTGACCGCTTTCTGACGCCACTGCAGCATGCGCTGCGTTTGTGTGAAGGCGCCTTCCTTTTCCGCATGCCCAGCGGCCGGAAAAAAGAAAACTTCCGTATCGATTTCTTCCGCTTTCATTTCGCCGCGCTCGATTTCGGGCGAATTACACCAGAAGGTCGCGGCCTCGATCTCAACCATGTCGCGCACGACCAGCCACTTCAATTTCGAGAGGGAGGTTCGCTGGAAGCGTGAGTTCGCAGCTGCAACCGCCGGATTCTGGCCCATCATGAACATGCCCTCCATTTTTCCGTCGGCCATGTCGTAGAGATATTCGAAGAACGAATGATTTCCCGTTAGCTTCGGAACCCAGCTGTAGCCAAAATCGTTATCGGTGGTCGCGTTTTTCCCGTAGTAAGCCTTCATCAGACTGATGAAGTAGGAGGGATAATTATTCCAGAGACCAGTCGGCTTTGTCTGATGAGCGAGGTAATCGCGGAGCGTTTCTTCAGTGCCGTCGCCTTTCGGCATCGACAAGTAGCCGGGCAGAACATCGTAGAGCGTCGGGATATCAGTCGACCCCTGAATGGAAGCGTGACCGCGCAGGGCGAGAATTCCTCCGCCAGGGCGGCCAATGTTGCCTAACAACAATTGAAGAATCGCGGCGGTGCGAATTATCTGAACGCCCTTGGAATGTTGCGTCCAGCCGAGGGCGTAACAGATTGCGGCGGTCTTTTCCGGACCCGATGCGGCCGTCAGCGCGCTCGCAACCTTGTGAAATAGCGCGGGCGAAATCCCGCAAATCTTTTCCACCATCTCGGGCGTGTAACGAGCAAAGTGCCGGCGCAATGTCTGAAAGACGCAGCGCGGATTTTGCAGCGTCAGGTCGCGCTCGGGGAAGCTGAGATCGGGATGGCCTTCGTAACCCCAGGTCTTTTTGTCGTAGGCTCGCTTCTGTTCATCCCAGCCGGAGAAAAAGCCGGCGGCTCCTTCTTCAGTGTCGCGAAAATCTTCCCGCAAAATGCAGGACGCGTTCGTGAAGTGAACCACGTAATCGCGAAAGAACAGATTGTTCTCGAGAATGTGCCGGACAAGCCCGCCGAGAAAGGCAATGTCGCCGCCGGCGCGGATCGGTACCCAGATATCGGCCAGCGCGCTCGTCCGTGAAAACCGCGGATCGACATGAATGATGGTCGCGCCCCGCTCTTTCGCCTTCATGACCCAGCGAAAACCCACCGGGTGCGCTTCGGCCATGGACGAACCTTCAATTAATATGCAATCGGCGTTGGCGAGATCTTGTTGCGCAGTCGTAGCTCCGCCCCGGCCGAAGGAGGTGCCCAGACCGGGCACCGTGCTGCTATGTCATATCCTTGCCTGGTTCGAGATGCAGACCATCCCGAGACCAAGCGTGAACAGTTTTCGAATGAGATAATTCTCTTCGTTATCGAGCGTCGCACCCCCGAGATGACAGATCGCGGTGGTGTGATTGATAGTCGCTCCCTTTTCGTCTTTATGAATAAAGGTGCGTTTGCGCGATTCCCAGACGCGATCGGCCACCATATCCATTGCGCGTTCGAGCGAAATTTCAGTCCATTCCTTTGCCCGTGGCGCGCGATATTTCATTTTTGTCTCGCGCCGATCGTGCGTCAGCAGTTGATACGAAGCCGCACCTTTCGGGCAGAGATTTCCCTGGCTGATGGGGGATTCCGGATCGCCTTCGATGGAAATCAGCTTGCCGTTCTTGTGATAAATCAGCTGCCCGCAGCCCACGCCGCAGTAGGGGCAGACCGAACGGGCGACTTCCGCATTGTCGATCCGCGCATGCATCGCCCGCGTCTTATCGGACATCGATTCGAGTCCGGTGCCGTCTTTACGTTCGCGGATTTGGCGAACCAGCGGCCATTTCGAAAGCAAACCAAACATAAAGCCCGTCTTAGTCTCTTCGTATTCTGATTGTTTACCAGTCGCTAAAAAATCATGAAGCTGAGCGTTGCGGTGGTCGAACAATAACTGGCAACAGAATCGATACGGCCATGACGATGGCAATAACGTGGAGCGCCTGAGAATAATTCCCCGATATCTCGCGCATGTGCGCGATGTAAAGCGGACCGAAAACACTGGCAAAACTCCACGCCGTCAGCATGAGGCCGTAAATCGGCCCGACATTCTTCGAGCCAAAATAATCCGCGGTGAATGCCGGCATCGTTCCGAAGCCGCCGCCGTAGCACATTAGAATGACGAACGAGACCGCGGTCATGATCGAAGTTGCAGTCAATGTGGGCAGTAACCAGAAGAGGAGAACCTGGATCAGAAACATGATTCCGAAAGTCACGCGCCGCGTAATCAGATCGGAGACCCATGCCCAAAAGACGCGGCCAACGCCGTTTCCCAGACTCACAATACCGACCATGCCGCTGGCCACCGCCACCGTCGCCCCGGTGATTTGTTTGAAAATCGGTTGTTCCTGTGAAATCAGCGAGATTCCAGCGCAAGTGTTCAAAAACAAAATGAACCAGAGCGTCCACCATTGCCATGTTTTAAGCGCCTCCGCCAAAGTGTAATCGTGCGTTGCGCGCTGCGAAGTTTCTTTGGCCGTCGGCGTCCATCCCGGGGGTTGCCAGGCATCAGGAGGATTTTGCATGAATGATGCGGCAATCATTGCGACGATGAAATAAGCGATGCCGAGATAGGCAAATGTCGACAGGACTCCGACCGTCTGAATCAAACGGGTTGCGACCGGGGCCGTGATAAGCGCGCCCGCACCGAAACCGCCAACGGCAATTCCAGTGATAAGGCCCCGTCGATCGGGAAACCATTTCACCAGCGTTGCCACCGGCACGATGTAACCAAGGCCGAGCCCGAGTCCTCCAATGAAGCCGTAACTCAAATACAGCCACCAGAGTTTATTCGCGGAAAAACTCGCCAGAAAAACCCCGAGGCCGTAGAGAATTGCGCCGGTGACGGCGACGATCCGCGGTCCCTTACGATTCATCCAAAGGCCGCCGAAAAACGCTGCGAACCCGAGGACAAAGATGCTGATGGTAAACGTCCGAGTGACTTCTGAAATACTCCAGCCGAATTGATTTATGAGCGGATCGCGGAAAACGCTCCAGGCGTAAACAGCACCGAGCGCGATTTGCAGAAAGACGCCCGCGATTGCAACCGTCCAGCGATTTGGTGTTTTCATATGACTGTCTTATTACAACTCCAGAGACTGCGTCACGCCATATCCGTTAGGCCAGCGGCCTGACCGCTTTTTGCAATGTGGCCACGCTGAATGATTTGCCTATCGCAATGCCGGTCTTTCCGATGAAATGACGGCGAGTAAGTGTGCTCATGATCAGTGGCTCACCAGGTTAACACTTTTTTCACAGCCCTTTATTCCCTCGACGGAACGGCGGCGGGCGGTATCCCTTCAAGAATTTCCGCTCCGGCCTCCGCCCTGTTCGCATGAGACTTTAATTACCTTCGGAGTGTCAAGGACGGGATCGATGAGCACATAGGGCCACGACCTACACGGACGGATCCCAGGATTTCAGCAGTCGCACTGTAGCCGACCTTGTGCGGCGGCGCCTTTAGATAGCGAATGTGGGAGGGAACTCAGTGCCGCGATGGGTCGGCCGAAGCGTCTCCGAGTGCGCGCTTGCGCGCATGTCTCCGGGCGAACCAAAGGCACGCGATCGCGAAAACCAGCAGAACCACGCCCCAGATCAGGTCAATATTGATGCCTAACGAAATGCCTTCGCTCGTAACCGGTGCCGTGAGTCCGCTCACAATCAGGAGGCCGCCGAGAATCAAAAAAAGCCATCCCAACGGAACACGTAAATCAAAGAAGTGCATAACGATCACCAGAAAATGACATTTAACACTGCCACCAACGCCAGGACGATCGCACCAAGAACAGCCGGGCGCTGATACCAGGCGTGGGCGCCATCGTCGAGCCGTGGGGTAAGCGAGGAGACGAGGCCGCGCAATTCTTCGTCGGATTTCTTCCGCCTGGTAACCAACGAGACCAGAATGGTGATTCCGAAACAGACGGTCCACGCAAAAATGGCCGTCAAAAAATTCTGGGCCATCTCGCTCGGGTAAACATGCACGACGCTTCCAAGCCAGCCGCCTTTCACGAGCGACGCAGCGCCTTGCGGCTGTGTCAGGCCATGATGAACCGCGGCCGCGGTGATGCCGCTGAGCAAGCCGGTGAAAGCGGCGTGGCCGGTGGTTCGTTTCCAGAACATTCCGAGCAGGAAAGTCGCGAAGAGGGGCGCGTTCACGAACGCGAAGACCAACTGGAGCAGATCCATGATGTTATTGAAATGGGCCGCGAAATAAGCGGCGGCCACGCTGATCGCGATTCCCACGACGGTGGCGACGCGCCCCATCCAAAGGAGGGCCGAGTCGCTCGCCTTCGGCCGGATATGCGCCTGGTAAATGTCGTACGTCCAGACGGTGTTGAACGCGGTTACATTGCCGGCCATGCCGGACATGAACGACGCCATCAAGGCGGTTAGGCCAAGGCCGAGCATGCCCGTTGGAAAGTAATGCCGCAGCATGAGCGGTATCACCAGGTCATAGTTAGGCGATCCATCCGGCTTTATTGGCAAAGAGAACCCGCTCGCGCCATGATGCTGCGTCAGTGCGATGGCAATCATTCCCGGCAGGATGACGAGAAATGGGAACAACATCTTCGGAACAGCCGCGACCAGCGGAGTGCGACGCGCCGCCACCATCGATTCGGCAGCCATGGCGCGCTGCATGACCAGAAAGTCGGTGCACCAGTAACCGAACGAGAGAACGAAGCCGAGCCCCATGAGCATGGCCAGCCATTCCACGCCCATTGGATTGGCCGAGGCGCTTCCCATGTATTGCCAGGAGTGGGTGTAGGCGCCGGCGCCGAAGCCTTGCGAAACCGCAAGCTCGCTGAGACGCGACTGAAGTCCGCTCCAGCCGCCGACATCGCGCAGTCCCAGGTAGGCCAGGGGAGCGAATCCGGCGACGATGAGAAAGAACTGCATGACTTCGTTGTAAATGGCAGAGGTCAGTCCGCCTAACGAAATGTAAACCAGAACGACGGCGGCCGAGAGCCAGATGCTCACGCTGAAATCCCAGCCGAGGATCAGGTTGAGCAGCAGCGCCATGGCATACATCGAGATGCCAGACGAAAAAATCGTCATGACCGCGAAGGAGATGGCGTTGAGCGCACGCGTCTTTTCGTCAAAGCGCAGTTTCAAATATTCCGGGACCGAGCGCGCTTTCGATCCGTAGTAGAACGGCATCATGAACACGGCCACGAAGACCATCGCCGGGATCGCCCCAACCCAATAAAAATGGCTGGTCATGATTCCGTACTTCGCGCCGGAAGCGGCCATGCCGATGACTTCTTGCGCGCCGAGATTGGCCGAGAGAAAGGCAAGGCCGGCGACCCATGTCGGAATCAGGCGCCCCGAAAGGAAAAAGTCTGAGCTCGTCCGCATATACCGCTTCAGGACAAAGCCAATCCCGAGAACGAAAACGAAATAGATCCCCAGAATCAGGCCGTCGATCAGGCTGAGATGGAGCGGTTTCATTGCGGGAAATTCGGCGCCTGGAAAATCTGCCGGGTTTTCGCTGTATCAGGAAGAACAAAACCAAGAGGCCAAGGCCGTTTGATTCCTAGCATGAGCGAGCCCCGGACGACTGTAGGGCGGCCATTCTGACTGCCATCCAAACAAAACGGCGGCGAAGATCGCCGCCCTACGGTTGCGGCGTCCTTGGCATCATTCCCGTCATGCCTTATCAATTCAGTCTGGTCGGTTCGAGATGAAAGCATTCGAAATGAAACTCCGTGTGGCGGCGGAGGACATCGACGAACAGAACCACGTCAACAACACGGTTTACCTTCGCTGGATTCAGGACGTGGCGGTGGCTCACTGGCGCGCGCTCGCCTCGGAAGAAGCCCAGCGCGAAATCCGCTGGGTTGTGGTGCGCCACGAAATTGATTACAAGGCGCCCGGCTCTCTCGGGGACGAACTGATCCTCCGTACCTGGGTCGGCCAAGCGACGCGACTTCGTTTTGAACGCATGACCGAGATTCTGCGACGCTCAGACCAGCGTCTTCTGGCAACCGCTCGGACGCTGTGGGTGCCGATCGACACAGTAACTGGAAAGCCGACGCGGGTGAGCGGCGATGTGCGCTCGATCTTTTCGACGTCGGTTTGCCTGGTAAAATGACGTCGATCCGCCCTTATAGAGCAATGAGATGGGCCGTGCCTGTGCTCTTTGCGTCCGGTGCGTTTTTGGTGGCAGGGAAGGAACTCCCCAACGAAGGGACGATTTGGGGACTGGCAGGAATTCCCAAGGGCTATGAAATAAGCGAGACTCAGGAGAACAAGTCGATTTCGCCAAATGGGCGCTTCGCAGTTCTATTCCCGTTGCCGGATGATACGGGCAACCTCAACGACTGGAAAAACACGGCTGAATATCCGCCGAATCTTCTCGTATGTTTGAAGCCTTATCGGGTCGTTGCCACAGTGACTGAAAAAGGCATGCCGATCGGATCACGACAGCATCGGCCATGGTTCTCATGCCAGCTTCGCACGGAATGGTGTGGCAACACCGTGGTTGCCATTTCGGAGAGATGCAAATGGGGTATCTCTGCTCTTTCGATTTACGAGATCGAGAATGACAGGCTGAAACGGGTGCATCCCGTTCTTCAGGAAGCAAAAAAGTATTTTGATCGCGATTTTCATGCGCGATTTCTGAAGAAGTATCCGGAAGAAATAGATCAGTATAAGTTCGTCTCCGCGTCGGAAGAAGGCTCCGACGAGCGCGACTTCTGGTTCAAAGGCCGCGATGTAATCGTCAATATTTACGCGGCCAACAAACCGAATGTTGCACCCGGCCCAAACTGGACCGCCGAACTGCACGGCGTCTGGAATCTCGATAGCGGCAAGTTTAAGCACGTCGATTTCCGACCGCAGGAAATTACGATGAACAAATGACGTTGTTCGCTCGAGCCAACTAACGGCCTCCTTTTTCTCTGAGCGCAGCCGCTAATTATTTACATCGGCGTGCACGTTGCCATCAGACCCGACGGTAATGACGGCGTTGTCATCCTTATCGCGTGTCTGGATACTGTCGGGCGTGAACCATTGCGTGACTTTCCCGTCGAAGTTAAACCGAAAGTGATAAGTGCCGGGCGCGAGCTTCACGAGTTTTTGCCAAACTCCTTTTTCGTCGGGCCCTTCCATAGCGAATTGCTTATCGTCAATTACGCCACCGTGATTGTTTGCCCAGGCATTGAAGTCGCCAGCCAAATAAATCACCTTCGCATGCGGTGCGGAACATCGGAACAATACCCCGCCTGCCGCCTGCCGTGGCAGAAGTTCGGCATCCTGCTCTCCCACGTCATCTAAGAAGGCCTCAGCTGGGCCTCGGCGAGGTATTTTTGCGTTGGACTCTTTCTCTTTCGCGGCAACCTGTTCCGGTAGATGACGCTCGCGATATTGGCGATAGGTCATTTTGGAGGCGGGCGAGATTGTGCGGTTGGAGGCATCCGCGAGCAGCCAACGGCCCCAAACGGTCCAATCATTACTCGAGGGCGCTATCTCAAGCCTCCGTCTAAGGTCATTCAGCAAATCCAGTTGCTGCTCAGTGAGCGACTCGAAGACACCGCGTCGGTTTAGCTTTTCTCCGGCGACGGCTTCCGCCAGGTCGGCCAGCCATGGTGGTGGCGTGCCTTGGGGAGAGATGTCGGTTATGTAGGTGATCCCATCGGCTCTACCCGTGACGATCCGGGATTCGTCGGTGGACGAAGCGACGCATTTAACCTCCGCATTACGTCCAACGTTATTGATTAAGTCTTTACCCGTCCGCGCATCCCAAAGAGGCCGCGTGGTCAATGATTCTGATGCGGTTAGAATTCGTTCGTTGGAGCTGAACTGGGCGAATTGCCCTGCCTCACCCAAGTCGGTTAAGGTCTGGCCCGTCAGGGCATCCCAGATTCGCACATTGTTGTTCTTGCATGCCGTTACGATCCTTTTTCCATCCGGACTGAACTGTGCCGACCAGACTTGTGCATCATGTTGTAACGGACGCAGTAACTGTTGGCCGGTTCTGGCGTCCCACACCCGAGCTGTATGGTCGGTTGACGCGCTGACTATTTTTGAACCGTCAGGACTGAAGTTTGCGGAATAGACATCGCTCTCATGCTTTAGCGGCGGAGTTAGAGGTAATCCGGTGTGGGAATCCCAGACTCTCACGGTCTGATCTCCAGAGGCAGTAACGATGAGATTCCCGGCGTGACTAAAGTGTGCCGAATTAACCGCGGCCTGATGGGTTAATGGGTTAGTGAGCATTCTACCAGTTTTGGAATCCCAAATTCGCGCCGTCCCATCGCCGTAGGCGGCGAGAATCGATGTCGCATCCGGGTTAAACTCAATCGACTTAATCTCTCCGCCACCGGGTATCGGTTGGCTTAGCGGTTGCCCTGTTTGTGAATCCCATATTTGTGCGGTTCCATCAGGGCAAGCGGTTACCACTCGTCTCCCGTCAGGGCTAAAATTGGCGAGCGTTATAACAGTCTTCTCGTTCGATAGACTAACGACCAACTCCCCTGTGTGCGCGTCCCATATTCGGGCGATTTTTTCAGATGCAGCGGTAACTATTCGTTGGCCGTCACGGCTGATCTGGGCTGATGTGACCTCGCCTTGGTGAAACAGTGGTTGTGAAGCGGCTTCGCGCGGCTGTGCATCCCACACTCTCACCATCCGATCGTATGACGCCGTCAGAATCCGCTTTCCGTCGGGGCTGAAATGGGCGGTAGTGACCTGCCCGCCGTGTTTCAACGGTTCGCTCGTCGCGCTTCCTGATTCTGCATCCCAAATGGTGGTTTCATTCGATCCGAACCGAATGCATCCGGAGGCAGTTAAAACAGATTTCCCGTCCGGGCTGAATTCGACCGAAGCGAGCATTCCTTTGGTGTTCCACTGCGCTATAGCGTGTCCCGTTCTCACATCAAACACTGCGAGCGAGCCTTCATACGACGCGGTCACGATTCGGGTTCCATCTCGGCTAAAGGCTGCCGACGCTATCGAGCCACTGACGATGGTTGGTTCTGCCAACGCCTTGCCCGTTCGCCAGTCCCAGATCCGGAGAGCGGTGCCTCCCTGGGGGTTGGACGCCGTCACGATCGACGCACCATTTGGACTGAACCGCGCAACGACCATCGCCCCGTCGCCCTTTAGGTCCGGTCCCGCTGGTTGCCCAGTCGCGGAGTCCCAAGTCCGGGCTATGCCATCCTGGCATGCAGTCAAGACACTCAGTCCGTCCGGGCTGAACTCGGCCGAACGGACATAACTACGATGGATGAGATGCGTCGTTAGTTCCCTGCCGGTTTGCGCATCCCAGATCCGGACAGTCTGGTTTTCGCATATTGTCAGGAGTTTCTTCCCGTCAGGGCTGAACTGCGCGGAGTGCACGATATCGTCGTGTTTGAGTGCTGGCAGTAAGAGCTTTCCGGTCGTGGCCTCCCATACTCTGGCGGTTTTATCTTCCGACGCTGTCACGACCCACGCGCCTTCCGGCCCAAGCCGTGTAGACAGAATCTCTCCGTTATAGTTCAGCGGTCCGATCAGATGCTGCCCAGTCTCGGCGTCCCAGATATTTGCGTTACGTCCGGCAACCGTGACGATGCGTTTGCCGTCGGAACTGTAATCTGCCAGCTGAACCTCTTCCTGATGCTTAACATTCAGGATCGGCAGCGGAAAGTTGTGGTAGAGGAGTAGCGTCATTAGGCGAGTCGCCGCGGCGCTGTTCGAAGGATTGACGGACAAACTTCGCGCGAGCTGCGCCAAGGCCGTGTTGTCGTCGTTATACATGAGCGAATGGGTGGCCTCTAGAAAGTCCGAGTCACTAAGCGTCCTTCGAAGGTCATCACGAGCGCGCACAGCTCGCTTCGCTTGCGTGAATGCGAGATATGCCAAGGCGCTGACCACGGCGATAATCAGTGCCGCTCCGGCCATTGTGCGAAGCATCCCGCGTCGATAGGCGCGCCGTTCCCGCTCGGCTAGTGCTGCCTCATGAGCCGCGAGCGCTTCGCGGCGCTGCCCGAGCGAGCGCAGGTTGTCCGCCAGCTGCTTTGCAGCTGAGAAACGCTTTTCCGGATCGCGCGCGAAACAGTGCTTCAGGTCTTCACGCAACAGTGGGTCGGTAAGTTCCTCGGTCCATTCCGTGGTGAGCGGTTGTGAAAGGTTGCCCAATAATAATTGGTAAAGTACCACCCCTAACGAATAAATGTCTGAGCGAGTCGTTGCCGGCTGGCCGGCAATGATCTCGGGCGCCATGTACATCTGTGTGCCCGTGTGCGATTCCGATGAACCCATCGTCTGAGTGAACCCAAGACGGGTAATACCCAGCAGCGCTTCTTCCGAGACGACTTTGCCAATACCGAAATCAGTCAGCTTTGCCTGTACCGGACTTTTCCCCTCGCAAATGAGGATGTTCTTGGGTTTCACATCACGATGAATTACTCCCGCCACGTGCGCTGCCTGGAGCGCATCGGCAACCTGGGCAACAATTTCGAGTCGTTTCCCAATGTCGTCTTTACGGGGTGTTGTTTGGGCTCCCCACCATTCATCGAGATTAGGTCCATCGACGTACTCCATGACGATGTAGAAGGGAGGTTCTTCGAAATAAACATCTTCAATGGCCACGATGTTCGGGTGGCCGCCGATGTTTTCTGTGAGAATGCGGAAGATGGTGACTTCGCGTTTCAATGAGCGCACGCGCTCGGCGTTAAAACAAAATTTGAACACTCTTTTTTGTTTAAGAGTTTTGTGCCGGCCTAACCAGACCTCGCCAAAGCCGCCTTCGCCGAGGCTTTTCTCGAGAATCCATTCGGTATTTGGAATGATCTGATTTGCCGCCGGACGCCAACCAAGCACGGGCTCGTCGCCGGCTCTCACTTCGCGATGGGCTTTCGAAGAATCGGCCGGGCGCTGCAGTGCCGCTTTGCTCTCCTCGCCGACCTCGCAGACCTCGACCGGTTCGTCTACGCCCTTCAGAAGATAAACCCCGTGATTAATCCACGAAAGGCTTTCCAGGCCGACGATATCGTCTCCTTTTAAGACCTGTCTGGCGCTGTCGAAGGCGAAGCGAGACAGTAAAATTTGGTCGGCATCGCCTAACGACATTATACGGGCGCAGGTATCAACCTGCAGGCCGTACAAATCGCGCGAGCGCTGCCCTTCAGGTTCGTCGTCGATAAAGACCTCGCCGACGTGAATGCCGATGCGGTCGCGAATCGCTGTCATTTCTCTTCCTGAGTCGCGGCTTTCATGTTGCGCCAACAGCGAGAACCTCACCGCGTCCGAGGGTTTAGCGAAGACGATAAAAAACGAATCCCCTGCGGTACCGATCTCCTCGGCTTCCGGAAAGCGCTTAAGCAACGTTCGCAACCGCGAGTGATGCCCGTCAATTACGGGTACCGCCCGAGCATCTCCCATGACCTGCTTCAGCGATGTCGAACCTACGATGTCGGTGAAGAGCAGTGTGACGAGCCCAATGCGGTGTCTGCGTCGAAAGTTGTCTACTTGATCACGGCGCTCTGCAGCCCAAGCGGTTTGCACTGGATGCAGGTTATCAGGACGTTGGCAGACCTAAAAGACTAGACTGATCTGCTTGAGAAGCCAGAAATTGCTGCCAATGAGTAGCTTAGGCGGTGTTCCTTGACGATGGTGCTAGGTTGACTCGCCCTCGATTTGGTGAGGCTTTCTATATATGATGCGTGTCTCAGACGAAACCGAACGGATTGGCGAGTTTGCAACTGTAGAGGCGGACGAGACTAGCTCGTCCCTTCCCGGCTCATCACTCCAAAACTCCATCCGTCCAACACTCCACGATGACGAGAATTCCGGTCCCGCAACAGCCCATGGCGACGACGCGCTGCTTGATTCCTATTCAAAGACGATCAGCGCAGTGGCGAATCGAGTCGCGTCCAGTGTGGTTAACATTCGCGTAACCAACAAAGACGGACGGTCGGGCGGCGGCTCCGGGTTCATCATCGCCCCCGATGGTTTCGTCATGACGAATAACCACGTGGTGCAAAACTCTCGTGAGTTGGACGTGACCCTGCACGATGGGCGGATTTACCCGGCTCGCATGGTCGGGACGGATCCGGAGACGGACCTTGCGATTGTTCGCATCGACGCGCCTGACTTGCACCACGCGCGCCTGGCCAACTCCGCTACCATTCGCGTCGGGCAAATCGCCGTCGCTGTCGGATCGCCTTACGGTTTTCAGCAAACCGTGACCGCTGGAATCATCAGCGCTCTCGGCCGCAGCATGCGAGCGGAGTCGGGTCGTTTAATGGATGATATCATTCAGACGGACGCGGCGCTCAATCCTGGAAATTCCGGCGGACCGCTTTTGAACAGCGCCGGCGAAGTCATCGGCGTGAACACGGCGGTCATCCTGCCGGCACAGGGAATCTGCTTTGCCATCGCCAGTAACACCGCGCATTTCGTCGCGGGCTGGCTGATCCGCGACGGACGTATCCGGCGCAGTTCAATTGGCGTGGCGGCGCAAAATGTTCCGCTTCATCCGCGGGTGGTTCGGTTTCATAAACTCTCGGATCACGCGGGAGTGCAGGTGACCGAGATTGCCCCCGGAAGCCCCGCGGCCGTTGGGGGCCTAATGCCGGGCGACATCATCGTTGGGTTCAAAGGCCAGGCCATCGCCACGATCGACGACTTGCACAAGCGGCTGGTGGCCTCGGAGATTGGTGTCCCATCGCCGATCATGATTCTTCGCGGAACAGAGAAAGTGTTTCTCATGGTTGTGCCGAAGGAATTGCAATCTTAAGAGACCGACAGGCTGCATTGGCGAATTGATGAAACACCGCGGACGAGCAAGCTCGTCCCTCCTGGCCTACCAACTCGCGCTGAGATCATCCTGGAGGGACGAATTTGTCTCGTCCGCTCGGGACGCATCCGCAGACTCACAGCTTGCCTGCGTATTTTTCGGCGAAGAGCGCGGGTTGCCCACCGGTGTGCAGGAAAAGCACGGTGTCGGAGTCTTTGAAGAAGCCTTTGCGGATCAGGTCGATCAATCCAGCAGCGGCCCGTCCGGTATAAACTGGATCGAGTAACAATCCCTCATGCCGGGCGAACAGTTGGATGGCGTGGCGTTCATGTTCAGTCAGGACACCATATCCGGCGTCGCAATAGCTCGCGTCGACATGGATGTCCCCCGGTGTGAACGTGATCGGTGGGCCAAGTTTTCCGCTGGCTTCAGAGGCCAGTTCCGACACGCGATTCGTTAGCCATTCTTCGGACTCATCGACGCTGATCCCGAGAATGTTTCCGGAATATTTAAACACGCGCTGGCCGAGGACCAGCCCTGCTTGTGTCCCGCCGGAAGATGTGGCGAAGACGATCCAGTCCGGCTGAACGTTCTGGGCGAGGATTTCTTCAACGGCAAAGGCATAAGCCAGCGCCCCGGTTGCGCTCGATCCTCCGTAAGGAACCAGATAAGGTTTTTTTTCTTTCGCGGCACATTCGTCGAATGTTTGGCTCAAGGCGTGATCGCGCAGGTTGCGATCGGGAATCATTCTGATTTCCGCACCTAACAACTCATCGAGCAGCAGGTTGCCAGATGGCTGCCCCGTCGGCTGGCCGTTCAAGACGAGGATGCAGTCGAAGCCAAATCTAGCGGCGGCGGCGGCGGTCTGGCGACAATGGTTCGACTGGGCCGCGCCCGCGGAAATGATCGTCCGGGCGCCCTGGGCCTGAGCTTCGGCGATTAGGAATTCGAGTTTGCGCGTTTTATTGCCGCCGAAAGCGAGCCCGGTTTGATCGTCGCGCTTAACCAGGAGGCGCGGGCCGCGGCCGAGCGCTTCGCGAAGTCTTGGCAGTTCTTCGATCGGTGTAGGGAGATGGGCCAGGCGGAGACGCGGGGAGGACATGACAGAATTTTGCCCTGGGACGGGTGCACTCTTCTGTAGCGGCGGTCTCTGACGGTCGCAAATTTCGAAGCGGGGAGTGCGACGCTCGCAGACTGCTGCTACAAGGCGTGGCCGGGTTCGAAGTTTTTATTTGACCGCATTCCTTTCTCGTTTAATACTTAACCAGATGGTTAAATATTCTCCCGCGCTCGATCGCACTTTCGCCGCGCTCTCTGACCCGACCCGTCGGCGCATCCTGGCGCATCTGGCCCGCGGCCAACACCGGGTGACCGACCTGGCCCGGCCCTATAAAATGTCCCTTCCCGCCATCTCAAAACATCTGCGCGTGCTCGAGAAGGCCGGCCTCCTGCGACGTCGCCGCCGTGGCCGGGTCCATGAAATCCAACTTCAAGCAAAACCGCTGAAACAAGCCTCCGCCTGGGTCGAGGAGTATCGCAAATTCTGGGAAGGCTCACTCGATCGCCTGGCCGAATATCTCGAAAAGACTAACAACAAACAGAAATCAAAATCATGACTACGAAAACAGCCGAGAATACTTCACTCGAAATCAAACGCTTCATTAACGCGCCACGCGATCGTGTTTACGCGGCCTGGACCGACCCCGTGCAGTTGAAGGAATGGTGGGGGCCAAAGGAGGTTCGCACGCTCAAAATTGTCGCCGACACCCGCGTCGGCGGAAAATATCGCTGGGACCTGGTTAACCAGGATGGCGAGGAAATGAGCGTTTTCGGCGAATACCGAGAACTCACGCCCGGGAAAAGGGTCGTCTTCACCTGGAAATGGGACGATGACGAAGCATGGGAAAATTGCTCCAGCGTGGTGTCGGTGGAATTTTCCGATCGCGACGGCGGCACGGAGCTGCGGTTGACCCATGTGCAGTTGCCGAGTGAAGCATCGCGCGATCGTCACAACGGGGGTTGGACGAGTGTGCTCGACGGGCTGGAGAAATTCATTAACGGATAGGAGATTACGGAGGAAAACATGACAACTGAAGAAGTGGCAAAAAAGGTGGTGGAATTCGTTCGCAAGCAGGCCTGGTACGAAGCGCTCGATACGCTTTACGACAAAGACATCGTCAGTGTGGAAGCACAGACAAGAGACGGCAGTTCACCGGAGATTCGCGGTAGGCAGGCCGTCCGCGGCAAGATCGATTGGTGGGTCAACGAAATGGAGGTCCATAACTTCAAGGTCAGCGGACCGTTCGTGGCGCACGATCGTTTCGTTGTGCAGTACGATGTCGATGTCACCGACAAGAAATCCAAGAACCGATTCCAGATGTCGGAGGTCGGCGTTTATACCGTGAAGAATGGAAAGATCGTCCGGGAAGAATTTTTGCCGGCGGCGGACTAAGCTCAAGCGCACTCCAACGCGGCCGTTGAAGCGGCGCCGCCGGCGCGCGCGGTAACGGACGAGGCTTGCCAGGTGTGGCGGGCGTCGCTCCCGCCTTGCGTTTCCGCGGTCCCACCACGTTAATAACCGGATCGACCGCAGTGATTTAGGTGTGCATCCAGGTGAACTATTTGGGCGCAGGTCCCGGGTAAAGGACTGGGATCCACCGCGGCGCTCAACCTAAACAACCGGTTGTAATCGGGCCGTTTTGGGCGATTGTTCCGGCTTACTGGATATTCTGCTTAGATTCACTGCACGGTAGATCGTCAGGTGAGCATACGCTCATTGGTGGTTTGAAACCCGATACACGGGAACGGCTCTGTAGCTCGTAGTTTTTTCCATATTCAAACACAATGAAACTGTACGTAGGTAATCTCTCCTTTGAGAGCACCGAGAACGATCTTCAGGATCTTTTCGAACAACACGGCACTGTTAACGAAGTCCATCTGATGATGGATCGGATGACAGGCAAATCCCGCGGCTTCGCGTTCGTCACCATGAGCGACGACACTCAGGCCAATGCCGCCATGAGCGCGCTTAATGGGCGCGACCTCAATGGGCGCACCCTGACGGTAAACGAAGCGCGTCCGCGCGAAGAACGCCCCCGGCCCGGTGGTGGCGGTGGCGGCGGCGGAAACCGTTCCTTTGCGGGCAATCGCCGGTAGATCCGGAATGATTGCGCAGCCGGCCCCGAAAGTATTCGGGGCCGCGCTGTTCGCAGAATTTTAAATTAAGCATCGTGAATTCAGAGAAGGCCATCGAACTCGAAGGAACCATCAGGGATGTTCTCCCTGGGACAATGTTCCGGGTCATGCTGGCCAATCAGCACATGGTGCTGGCGCATATTTCCGGGAAGATGCGGAAACGATTTATCCGGCTAACAATTGGCGACCGGGTGAAACTTGAAATGTCTCCCTACGATACTGCCAAAGCGCGCATCGTTTATCGCCTCTAATTAATATGACTGAATTTTTCTTCGAACCACCTCGCCGTCCGAAAACCAAACGCGGGCCAAATATGAAAAGCCTGTTGGTGCGTTGTCCCGCGACCGCCATGCTCAGCGACACCGGTCAGCAGATTGACGAAAAGCTCTGGGAGAAGGCCAAGGTCAAGAACACGCAGTTCAAGTGCTCTCATTGCGGCGCCATGCATGATTGGACGAAGAAGGATGTCATCCTCGGCCGTCCAAAGCCTCCGGCGGCTCTCGCCGAACCCTCACGGAAGTAGGAGCCCGCGTGTTTCACGCGAACTGGATGTTATAGAGGTCGTTGTTAACGACCTAACCAATAGGCAGGCGCTTGCATTAGCGCCCCTACAAAGTCTGCCGGTTGTCAGCAGCTTCCTGCGGAGCGCTCCCCGCAGAAGGACTCTAGCTTCTCGCGGATTTGCTCGCGAACACGACGCGTCTTCTCGCGTCGTTGCTCGTTTGTCCCGGTAAATTTCGAGGGATCGTCAAAGGGCCAATGGAGTCGACGAGTCGGGCCCGGAAAAACCGGGCACCCTTCCGCCTCGGCTTCGCTGCAAACCGTCACCACAAGGTCGAAGGTCTTTCCTGCTTTCAGGACCTCGTCCACGCTTTGGGGTCGGTTGTTGGATATGTCGATCTCGATTTCCTTCAGCGCTTCTACTGCCAGTGGGTTGAGCGTTCCGGGCTGGAGACCCGCACTCTCGGCCTCAAAAGCTTGACCGCCAATGCGATTCATCAAGGCCGCCGCCATTTGGCTGCGAGCGCTATTATGAACGCAGATGAAGAGAACCTTTTGCCTTGGCATTGCGCGTTATTATTCGGTCGGGCGTTTGGAAAAACCGTCTCGGCTCGCAGCAGGTTTGTTGCAATTCTTGGAGTCTTCTCAAGTCCTGCGCGAAAACCTTATCTGAGCGGACGCAATCCTGCAGGCAGTTCAGATTCTTCCGCAACGCCGCCGGCCGTTTCGCAGGCAGCGAATAGATAATCCAGTTTTGGTCGCGCTCAGTCGTGACCATTTTGCGGTCGCGCAAGTAGGCCAGGTGCTTGGAGATTTTTACCTGAGGCTCCTGAAGGATCTCTTGGAAATGACAGACACAGAGTGGGGTCTGGGCGAGCAAATGCAAAATCCGCGCTCGCGTGCGGTCGCAGAGACATTGGTAGATTTGAATCAGCTCCATCTTTAGCAGCAGGGAGCATCTTCGTTCGCCAGACGGCGCTGGCGCGCGCGACAGTGCGTTCGGCCGCGTTGTAAAATCAAGTCAAGATATTCACCGTTTGCCCTGGCTTCGGCCAGCGGGTAGTGCGAGACCACGCAACAATCGTATTCCACCTCGACTTCGAGAGCAGAATTCGGGACGACGGCGCCTCCGAGTTTCAGGATGCGGGCGAAACGGTCCGACTGAAGCCTGTGATCGGTGTCGTTACCGACATGCGTTTGCAGCACAATCTTCTCTTCCCGCCCGATCTGACCGCCGCAATCTATGAAATTCCGGATGACGTGACCGACTTCAGTCAGGTGCGCATGGCCGGGAACAAAGTCTCCTCCTGGAAGGCGGAAACGAGCAAAGGTTTTTGGATGCGCTTCAGCCACCTGAAGTAAATCGGAGAGATTCATGTCTCAATCTATATACCTATAAAGGAATATAGGCAAGAGACAGGAAATTGTGACATTGGTCAGCCATCCGCGTTTTTTTCTCAACTTAGCTATCGTTCGCCGGCAGGTTTTGGATATACCCTCCGTATGACAAATCAGCCTGGCCGAATCGATAAACCCGAGCCCCGCTGGCAGGTCGTGCTCGCGCTGCTCGCGGTCGGTGGAATTTATGTCGCTTTGCCGAAGTCCCTCGTGGTTGGTCCGTTCTGGCTTCTGCCGACGCTCATTCTGGTCCTCCTCGTCCCGACCGTCGTGAGTCATCGAACCAAGCGCCAGTCGCTGAATCGCGTTCTCGGTCTCACGATCAATTCGGTCATCACAGTTGCCTTAATCGGCTCGGTGATTCTTCTGGTGCGCGCACTTCCCTCGCACAAGGAAGAGCCGCTGTCACTCCTCTTGTCGGGCGGCGAACTCTGGCTAACGAATGTCCTGGTTTTCGCTCTTTGGTACTGGCGACTGGATGGGGGCGGACCGACTCAACGCCAGGAACGAAACGAGTTCGGGAGCCGAAGTTTTCTCTTTCCGCAGATGCAGATCGAAAAGGATGAGCGGACACGATTCGACTGCTTGCCTTGGCGGCCGCGTTTTATCGATTATCTGTTCGTCGCTTTCACTCAGAGCTCGACCTTCGGTCCAACGGACGCGCCGCTGCTGGCGCGTTGGGCGAAGATCCTGTCCATGATCCAAATCGCCATCTCGCTCAACATCGTCATCCTTCTCATCTCACGCGCCGTCGGCGTCTTGTAGGAGAGAGATGGTAAGGCCAGCCAGGGTTTTACCCCACGGTAAACTCTTTCGCCTCTGCTTTAAGTCAGGGAGGACAAGTGCTGAACGTCGTTAACGGGTAATCTCGGGAAACCCAGCTTCTTTCAGCTGTCGATTCAGTGCCGGAAGATCACGCTCGATGACTGTTTTCCACAATTTCGTCGTCGGTTTGGCTTTGCTTTGAAGATCGTCGATCGCGGTCTTGACCGCCTCGGTCGGAGCGGCGTCTGCCGTCTGGATGTCATTGAACAGCGTCTCGGCTGAATCCAAAACAAACAAAGACGGCGGAGCGGCAGGACGGGCATGGGGCGGGCCGAAGTCTTTTAATTTTTGAACGAAAGCCTCGAGTTTTTCGGCAACCTCCGGCCGTTCGGCCGCCTGCGCTTTCAGTTTTAGGAGTTGTTCATTTACTTCGCCAAAGCTTTTCGCGACCGGAGCAAGCGCCAGGCGCAGTTGATACAACTGTTGAGAGAGATCGAATTGTTCCTGCAGGTCCGGCAGGGACGTTTTCACGCGGGGATCCATCCTTACCGTCAGCGGTTGAACGAGGCTCTTACCGTCGGCCGTGAGGACAACGGTGTATTCGCCAGGCATGACCCATGGGGAAGTAGGCGTTGGTGGCGTGTCGCGAAACTCCGCCGCCATGGGAAATTCCGGATCGATATTGGGCAACGGCATGGAATGCATGTCCCAGAGAAAGCGATGAATTCCGGGCTTTGCGGAAAGGGGCTGCGAAGAACGAATCCAATAGCTCGGGATCTTGAGCTTCGTTTGATCGATTTGCCGGGGCTGGTCGTCACTCGAGTAGTGCCTAACTAATTCATTTTTAGAGTTTTTGATCTCGAGCGTTACCGGCCCGGAAGCCTCGGCTGGGAGGTAGTAATCAATCATCGCTCCATCCGGTGGATTTTGTCCGGCTGGTTCGTCCGGCGGCAACGGCGTGTCGGTGTTCATGCTCCAGCGAACGCGCAGGGCGATTTGTGGCTTGAAAAGCATGTTCTCCGTTTGCTTCCCGAGGCGCTGGCGGAGCGGGGTGATATTATCGAGGATCCAAAAGCCGCGGCCGTGCGTGGCCGCGACGAGGTCGTCATCCTTGATAATAATATCGCGAACAGATGTTGCCGGCAGGTTGAGCCGCAAGGATTCCCAATTCTCGCCGTCGTCGAACGAGACATAGACGCCTTTCTCTGTTCCGGCGAAAAGGAGGCCTTTGCACTGCGGATCTTCCCGGATGGCATTGACCGTTTGCCCCGGCGCAATTCCCCTAACGATTTCATTCCAGGTTTTTCCGTCGTCGTGCGTGCGGAAAATGTGCGGTCGCAAGTCGTCGAGCCGGAGCGTGTTCACGGCCGCATAAGCGGTCTTGGGATCAAAGTGGCCTGCTTCGATGAGGGAGATTTTTTGCCACGCTGAAATCCCCGGCGGCGTGACGCTATTCCATGTCTTACCTCCATCAACGGTCAGATGGATCAATCCATCGTCGGTGCCGCACCAGATCCGATTCGCATCGAGTGGCGATGGAGCGACGGCATAGATCACACCACGCTGTTTTGGCTGAGCCGCCGGATCGGTCCTGTATTTTCCGATGCTGGCGGGCAGTTCAAACGTCGGACGCGATAAATCCGGGCTGATCTTTTCCCAGTGATCTCCGCGGTCGCGCGTTTGCCAGAGGGTGTTTCCGGCGAAGAAGAGCAAGTGCGGATCAATCGGCGAAAAGACGACCGGCTCGGTGCGTATGGTTCGAAAGTCTGCCGCCTGTAACGGCACAGGCAAAATGTTCTGCGCCTGTCCCGTTCTCCGATCGAACCTTGTGAGTTTGCCTCCGTAGATAATGTCGGGATCGAGTGGATCAGCTACCACGTAACCGTATTCCTCCGCTGCCACCGGTTGCCAATCCCGAAAGGTAATGGCGCCGTCGTTTCCGCGGCTCGCGATTCCGACCGAACCACTTTCCTGCTGTCCGCTGTAAAGGCGATAGGGGAACGCGTGATCCGCGCTCACATGATACAGTTGCGCTGTGGGCTGGTTGTACCACGAACTCCATGTTTCTCCGCCGTTGACCGTAACGATGGCTCCCTGGTCCGAGCCAAGAAGAATAACGTCGGGATTGTTTGGATTGATCCAAACGTTCTGGTAATCATCCCCGCCGGGCGCGCCGCGCCAGCCGTCCCAGGTTTTACCACCGTCAGTTGATTTCCAGCAAACGACGCTGGCGGAATAAACGATCTTCGGATTTTTTGGATCGAATCGAACGACCGGAAGATCGCCGCCTCCAATCCCGAGGCCTGGTCGAGGATCGTCCGTTGTCCCGGTCCAGTTCTCGCCACCGTCGTCGGATCGATAAAGTTTTGAAACGGTTTTTGTTCGAACGGCTGCGAAGAGTGTCTTCGGCGAACTCGGCGCGACCGCGATGTTTGCCTGGACGATGTGATCGGGCAGGCCTTTTGTCAGTTGTTTCCAGGTCTTGCCGCCGTCGAGCGACTTGAAAACCCCGCCCTTGTCGCCGTTGAAGACTCCGTTTTCCCACGGGCCTTCGCGCGATTCCCAGAGCGTTGCGTAAACGATTTCGGGGTTGGACGGATCGATTTGAACGTCGCCCGCGCCGGTGTTTTCGTCTCGATAGAGAACCTTCTGGAAGGTTTTGCCGCCATCGAGCGAACGAAACAGGCCGCGCTCTTCGTTAGGTCCATACGGATGGCCGGCCACAGCCACGAATAATCGATCGGCGTTTTTCGGATCGACCGCCATCTGCGCGATTTGCTGGCCGTCGCGTAAACCAAGATGTGTCCATGTTTTTCCCGCATCGGTCGATTTGTAAATCCCGTCACCGATAGAGAGATCTGGTCGGTGGAGACCTTCTCCACTGCCGGCGTAAATGATATTTGGATCTGAGGCCGAGACGGCGATGGCGCCGATCGACGCGGTTGGTTGATTGTCGAAAATCGGTTGCCACGTTCGTCCGTAATCGGTCGTTTTAAACACGCCGCCGTTGACCGGCGCCATATAATAGAGATTCGGCTGCGAAGGGACGCCGGCGACGGCGCGGGTTCGTCCGCCGCGAAAAGGCCCGACATTGCGCCATCGCAAGACGGAATCGAAGTCCCCGGCGTGTGAATGAGCGACTACGAGGGTGGCGATGAAAAATATTGCGAAAGGACTTCGAGTGAGACGCATGGGGCGCGGCCATTCTCTGCTGCTATCAGGAGTGGCGCAACCGCGTCGCGTCGCTATGAATTCGTGGAGACCACTCCGTTATTCCGAGCTAACGTCGCCCTAAGGTCAGTGATCGGCTGCGCCAGGAAAGGAAAATGCCCGAACGGAGTTTAATCATATGGAAATAAAAAGAAACGGTTCGCAATCCTCCAACAAGGGGCCGGCAGATTGGTTCACCGGTGCGGTGCGGATTGATCATCTTTTCGAAGCCAAAGCTCCTGCACGCACCTCGAGCGCGAGTGTTACTTTCGAACCCGGCGCCCGCACGGTGTGGCACACGCATCCGTTGGGCCAGATCCTGATCGTGACCTCGGGTTGCGGCCGGGCGCAGTGTCAGGACGGCCCGGTTGAGGAGATCCGTCCGGGTGACGTCGTGCGGTTTGCCCCTAACGAGAAGCACTGGCATGGCGCGGCGCCGACCACCGCCCTGACCCACATTGCGGTTCAGGAGGCGCTCGACGGCAAAGTGGTCGACTGGATGGAGAAGGTGACCGACGAGCAGTATGGGAGTTGACCAAGTCGGTCCCCACCGGCCAGCTTGGTGGCGCGGCGTTTAATAGAGAATGGGGTGAACCGCGTTATTCGTGTCCAGAGTGTTGTGACTTGGAACTGAGTTATCTTCTAACAAGCCGGCTCATGAATGCCCAGAATCTTTCGGCTTACGGATAAGTGAAACGATAGAAGCGCCGCGAGAAAGTCCCGGCATTCACGTCTTCGTATTGTAAAGCTCCGGTGGCATCGCTGTTGACCGGACTGAGTGCCTGGAAGCTATTCGGACTCAAATCCGGCGAGGCTTGGATGTGATAAGCGGTATTGGGCGCTCCGGTTCCCTGCACGAGCACATGGCCATTCGTTAGGCGAGAAATCGCGGTGATGTTTAACGGCACCAGTGGTACCATCGAGCAGTCACCAGGGCCGGGGGTGTTATTGATGAAGCCGGAGACCGTGCCACTGAATTGCGAGGAGGCTGTCGTCCCGGAGGTGGCCGAGCCGGTGGTATTTACCACCACGACAAAGTTGTGCCCCGCGGGAACGGTGAACGAGTAAGTCGCCTGGCTGACGGTCGTCCCCAAGCCGCTGATACCGCTGTCGCCCAGGTAGTTCGTGGAGATGCTCGTCGGATCATAGGTCGTATCGTAGGCAACGCTTTCGATGTCGCCCGGGCCGTTGAGCCCCGCATTGATGGTGACGGTGTAGCAACGAGCGGCGCCGGCCGTATTGGCGAAGGTGTAGGTCTTGTAGTAGTGCGTTCCGGTAAAACCACCGCCCGGACTTGTCTTCCCGGAGCAGGTGCTGGGACGTCCGTCGCGGCCAATCCGATCGGTCTGCGTCGAATCGCTCGTCGTAAGCTGGCTCGTGGGAATTGTCTGGTCGGGCCCGCCGGCGCAAGTCGGTATCGTGAATGAGATCGACTTGCTTCCACCCGCGTAATTCAGATTGAGTGTAAGTGCGACCTGCGTGCCGCAGACAAATGAACTCGCGACGGAGATCCGGAATGGCGTTAAGTTCATGCCGCTCTCGTCGATGGCCTTGTCCGGATAGCTGGAGCTGCCTTGCGAAATCGTGACGCCGGGAGTGGTTGTCGTTAGGGTGGAAGAGATTGCCGTTGCTCTGGCGCATCCGTTATTCTTGATGCCCAGGTTCAGTTTCACGCATTCGCCTCGGTTAACAATGCCGTCGTTATTGCCGAGATCGTCGTTAATGGTGAAGCCGTTCGCCTCCAGCTTCGACGTCCCGGTCATGATGAAATTTTGCGTGGCCACGCCGCCGCCGGGCACGGTGACGTTCGCCGAAGCCGGCGATGCCGAGGTGCAGTTGCGATTTGGGTCGGCCGCGACGGCGATGTTGCTGCCGGCGGGAACGATGATTGTATAGGTTCCGTTTTGATTACTGGCGGCGGCGTAGCCGTTGCTCAACGCCACTCGCACGCCCGAAATCGGAGCGCCTGTCTCAGCCGAAGTGATGGTGCCGGTGAGTGTGCCGTAAAGATTTGCCGCCGACTGGCAGGTGGGAAACTTGTAGCTCGCGATTCGGGTAGACCAGTTGAAGGCTCCGTTCGTCTTCAAGTATTCGTTGGTGTAGTAAAAGGTGCACTGGTCGATTGGGTCGAGAGTCATGGCGCTGTAGTCACCCCAACGATTCCCTGCCGGGGCTACCTGCACACCGAGGCCGGCCTGCATTTCCGTTTCGGCGCCCATCAGGCCAACAGGATCACTCGCGAGACGGCCCGTGAGGTAAATGCCGGGATTAACCGTTGTGCTCGACTTGCTGTAGCCGAGCGCAATGTTCCGGGCTCTGTCCATTGCGATCGAGGGCATCCACCGATACGCCGTATCTGGATCGTAGGTGCCAGACTGGAAAAGCGTCGGCGTTGCCGTCGAGCTTCCCGCGTTTCGAAACTCGAACCATGACACAGCTCCGTGGTTGGCATCGCTGCCCGCATCCGGGCCACTGACAACGAGGGACTCGTCCGCTGCCAATGGGGTACCTTGGTTTCGGTAGGCCAGGCGGTACATATAGTGCCCGGCAAGGTTATCCAGATAATCGGTCGTCGCGGCGGGTGCGGGCTCCGGCACGCAGGCGCGCTGGGTGTTCGCATCGCCGACGCACGGCGCGCTCCCGATGCCTGCCTGGATGCTGCCTGGAATGGCATTGATCGTTGCAGCTGGGCTCCAAGTTACGACCACTCGAAAGGAATCCGTTAGGTTTGTCAGTCCAAAGTTAGGGCCCAGGACAAACTCCGCCTCGCCCGCGGGCGGCGGGGTCAAACTATCGAGATCGGCCGGAAGGAATCCAAATTCCGTTCCGAGATCCCTGCTTTGCATGCGAGCGGGAAGGCCATTGATCATCTGCTGTCGTTCAAAGACATAAATGCGGCCTTGGAAGAATGCGTTCGGCGGCGCGACTGGCAATCCGACCGGGCTCAGATCCGTCGGCGCTGCAGTGTACACATGCGCGCTCATGTAATAGCCGTCGGGCCATACTCCCGTGTGCGGATAATCGATGAAGTTCGTCTTGTCCGTCTCGAAATCGTAAACGTAATACTCTCCCGTTGCGTCTTCGGTCGTAGAAACAGCGATACACTGGTGTGAATAGGTGCCCGTTCCCCCGGCGACGGCAAACTGTGAAATCACCCAGCGCCCCGCGAGGATGTCGTAAGAAACCACCGGGTCGCCGTCGTTGTGTGACGCGCAAACGCCGCCGAGCGACTGAAAGAGCGTGTTACCGGCAGTCGGCCCATACTCCAGTGCACCTGTCGTCTTATCAAAGACGGCGAAGCTGGTGTTGTTCCATTGCACGAATTGCGTGGGGCCAACCCGGCCGTTTACGTCTGGCGGATTACTCGACGGGCTAAATCCAGCGAGCCCAACGCCGACACCATCAAAGCTCACACCGGTTGAATTCGGGGCCGACGCTTGCGGCCCGGCTACGATCTGGGCGGTTGTGGCTGTTTTCGCTTTTGCGGATCCGCCGCTCTTCTTTGAGAGTTTCGGAGGCATCGGTTCCGGATGATAATGCTTAACGACCTTCTCCGGATCGATGGGCTTCATGTCTCGCAATCTCTGTGTGCGAACCGGCGTGACCGGAGTCAAAAGTTGGGGCGCGCCGCTGTAAGTCACCATCGTGGAGGATTGCAACTTTCCGGCCGGCGGCTCGGCCGGATTCTTATCGATCTTGATCGCCGCCGTCGCGCTGGACGAGTGCGCTCCAGGCGGATGCGCCGTGACGCGTGCTGCGAGCTCCGTTAGCCACGATAGCGATCCGGTCGTCTGCGTTTGCGCGAGGGAGTTAAACGCCAGTATCCCACCGGTGAGGCAAAGGAAGGCGGCGATGAGCACGCGGAGGATGAGGAGCGCTGAGGGCAGGGCGTTTTTTCGTTTCATTATTGGGCCTTTAGATTGAGTCGGAAGCGGGCTGCCTGGTGGCCGTGCCGCAGACGAAATAGGAGCTCGGTTTTATGCGGTCTGGATTATACCTTTCTTGCGTATCCCGCGTCTAAAGATTTCCGCCGGATTGCCGAAATGCGGTCGTGTTAATGGGTCCGTCCGCCTAACTAGCTGACGGAAAGCGGATTGCGCCTGGGGAGGGAAATCACTCAAGGCTCAACGCATGCCGCTGTCGGCCGTCCAAGTCACCTTGGTCACCTGGCCATCAACCACATCGGCTTCGAAGCGCCACCGGCCAATTCGCGAAGGTGCGCCTTCTCTCATGATAAAATAGTGACCGGGTGGTAATGCGACATGAAAGTGGCCGGCGGCGTCGGTCGTGAATATCTTGACTGTTGCATCGCCCGTTTTGACGACGAAACGTGTATTTCCTACGGGCGCGGCGCTCTGCTCTGCATCTTTCCGGACCGGACCGGGGCGGCTGGGCGAAACGAGAATCGTGCCTTCAACCCCGCTCGCGTCTGGAGATGGTGTGTTGGCCACTGCTCTGACGCATGCGAATGCAATAAGCGTCGTTGCGATCATGGCAAGCCGGGTGTGAGTCATCTCGCATAGTATCGCCTGCCAGCGGATAAACGCGAGAACGTCGCCTTTGCTATCTGAAAGCGGATGGATTCGCTCCGAGTGAGATCGAATTCACTCCGCGGGAGCGCGATCGAATTCGATTGCCCGCCATGCGGCTTCGCGACGCTTATAGGTCACTTGGACTCGATAGGTCTGTTCGCCCGATGGCGTTTGTCCCCTCAAATATGCGTCTCGCTGTTCTGACGGGATCCAGCCCGTTAGGCCTCCGGTGACTGCTTGACCCGAACCGGGATTGAATACCGCGCCAATCGTCACCATCACGGTGCATGTATCGCCAGAACAAGAAAACGCATGGATTTTCATGCCGCGAAAATTGAACACATCGGTTCCTTCGGCAGGACATCCCGGGCAATCGGTACTCGCCGCGCGAGCAGGAACAACTTTGGTGGAGCGCACGAACGCGGCGCAATCCTCTGCGACCTGATCTTCGTCGGGACGGACTTCGCTCTCAAATTCCGCCTTCTCAGATCCCGCCTGACGCGCTTTCTCGCGTGATGTTTCAGACTTGTTCGAATCCTTTTCCCGATCTGGCGCAGGCTTCTCAGAACAGGACGCGATCATGAGACCCGCGACCAAGAGGGGAAGGAAACCAGAGAGGTTTGTTCGCGGCCGACCTTTTCTCATCGCAGGCACTGTGCGAGCCAAACTCTTTCGGCGCAATCACATCATGAAAGAGTCGATACGGTCTGATTATCACGCGACTGGCGCCGAGTCTCGGGCGCGATCGCAGCGGCTCTTAGAGGCCTGATTTTACTGACGGCTCTGCTCTGGTCGCGATGACGTGCGAAGCGGGCGGAGTTTGGGACGGCGAGAAGCTCGGTGTCCCACTCGCAAGCAAACGACCCGCCAGATGATTGATCGCTTTATTGTTTAAGTCGTCGATAGTCTCTCTTGCTAGACGAGCTTTTCGATAGAGAGTCGATTGACTGGTTGTGTCCCAAATGCAATCACGCATTCAAAAAGTCTTTAGACTTTTTCGTGGCGAAGAACTGCCGCTGTCCTGCGTGTAATTGGCGACTAGATATGACAGTTCTTCGCCAAAGACTTTCTGAGCGCGGACTTATTTGGGAAGAATAGCTTTCTCGAATTGGCCCGCTCCTTGTCTTAACCGGGCTCCAAGCGGGGTGACCATCAAGCTCCCGTCCGCCGCCGAATTGAATTTGTCACGTTGCTGACTGGAGATGGCGGAGCACTCGCCTATGGTATGCAGATGCAATCGGTGGCCGGTATTTTTCACCGCGTGCACGGCAAGGCCCGACCGTTGCTCGGAACATTTCTTTACGGATTGGTGGCCAGCCTGGCGGCGGTGGCGTTTCAATGGGCAATCAGCTGGCTTTACCTTCTTTGTTTCAAAAAGCCGGCGAGCTTCGGCGGCGCGCATTTTTTCTGGATCAGCCTTGGTGCCGTCGTCGTATCTTCGTTAATTGTCGGCGCTTTGATGCACATTGCGCCGGCTGCGGCGGGCAGCGGCATTCCGCAGGTCAAACTCGCTTTTTGGAAGGACTTTGGGCATTCGCCCCGCCGGATTGCGGCGATCAAATTCTTCGCCGGAATTATTAGCATCGGGGGCGGCCAGAGTCTCGGGCGCGAAGGTCCGACCGTTCAGATCGGGAGTAATCTGGCATCGAGTCTGGCAGGCTTGCTTGGCGTCTCCAAACAAAACAAGCGCGCCGCGAGCGCCGCCGGCGCGGCCGCGGGATTAGCCGCGGCCTTTAATGCTCCGCTGGCCTCGGTCGCCTTTGTTCTTGAGGAAATCATCGGAGATTTGAACAGTCGATCGTTAGGGCCGGTGCTGCTGGCAGCTGTGGTGGGCGCTTTTGTGGTGCATGCGTTCATCGGCCCCCAGCCGGCGTTCGCTCTTCCAAAAATCGACGAACCGACCTGGCGCGCGTATTCGCTGATGCCCTTCTCGGCGGCGATGGCCGCGTTGATCGGCGTTCTTTTTCAGCGTTTGACGATGGGACTGCGTGGCTTGGCAAAACGGATGCGAGCGGTTCCCCGGTGGCTGCATCCACTCATTGCTGGACTCGTTACCTGGATTGTCGGCATGTTTCTTTTCGTGTGGAGTGGGCGCCTGGGCGTCTTCGCCCTTGGCTACGATGATCTCTCGGACGCCTTGCTGCACGGGCTGGCTTGGAAACTCGCCGCTGTGTTGCTGGCTGGAAAGTTAATCGCCACAATCGCCGGTTACGGACTCGGTGGTTGTGGCGGGATTTTCTCGCCAAATCTTTTCTGTGGCGCCATGTGCGGCGCAGTCGTGGCCGGCCTCGGCCGGCATTTTCTTTTTCTGACAGAGGCGGATTCGGTGCTTCTAATCGTCGGCGGGATGAGCGCTTGTCTCGGTGCGGTTGTGCAGGCGCCGGTTACGGCGATTCTTATTATTTTCGAGATGACGCACCAATTTGCTCTTGTCCCCGGCTTGATGCTGGCCGGGTTGGTCAGTCAGGCAATCGCGCGTTCGTTTAACCATCTCAATTTCTACGACGAGATTCTTCATCAGGATGGACACGATATTGAGCACGTTGTTCCCCCGAGGGATTTGCGCTCGTGGCAAAATCTGCCGATCTCGGCGATCGCCAATTTTCAACCAGTCACGATCGAAGATGATTCCGAGGAGGCGCTTCATGAGCTGCTCGATCGGTATCCCTACAGGTATTTCCCGGTGATCCAAAACGGCAGGCTGGAAGGCGTCGCCGGACGCGAAGAAATCCTTTCGGCGGTCGAGCAACATCGTCCGCTTAAACTCGAGGCTGCGTTCACCTGCCGTCCTGGCGAAACCATTCGGCAATCCCAGAGCCGTTTGATTGAGTCGCCCAGTGGCACAATTGCCCTAACCGATCACGCCGAAGGCAAAGTCCTGGCCGTTGTCACGCTGCACGATTTGTTACGTGCGCAACTTGCCCTGGGCGATCGCGAAGAACGCTGAAATGGAAGGGCCGTTTTTTCATCGTAATTTTTACCGAAGGTCTAACGAACTGACTGTTTTCGGTCGAAGCACTCCGAAACGCTTCGCGCGCAGGATGCCGGCGCTTATCTTTATTTCGGCGCTTTGATGATTGTTCTCGGGGCGGGATACCTGCAATTTGCACATTTTAATCGGATCTCTATCCGTTAGCGTGTCGCCATGTTCGGCATCCCGGTCGATTTCATTCTTTTCGGTTTGACCCTGCTTGGAATCGCATTGTTTCACCGGCACACACTGGGTGTTGCGCTGACCGGACTGGCGGTGATTTCTGTTTACAAGATTGTTTTCACCGGATTCAAGGCCGGCCCGGGCCTGTCTGGATTCATGTTTCATCTCGGCCACGAGTGGGTCGTGCTCGTCAATCTCCTGGGTCTGCTGATGGGTTTCGCCTTGTTGTCCCGCCATTTTGAGAAAAGTCATATCCCAGTGGTCCTGCCGCAGTGCCTGCCGCATGACTGGAAGGGCGGGTTCCTTCTGCTGGTCATTGTCTGGATCCTTTCCAGTGTTCTGGATAACATCGCGGGAGCCTTGATTGGCGGCGCCATGGCCCATCAACTTTTTCGGGCCAGGGTGCATGTCGGTTTTTTGGCCGCGATTGTTGCAGCATCGAACGCCGGCGGTGCCTGGAGTGTGGTCGGTGATACGACGACCACGATGATGTGGATCGCTGGGGTGTCTCCCACGCGTGTCTTTGAAGCAATTATCGGCTCAGGCGTTGCCTTGTTTATTTTTGGAATTCCAGCAGCTATTCAACAGCATAAATACTCTCCCATCCTCGCGCATGCGCACGCGCGCACGCGCGTTGATTGGGGTCGGGTCGGGATCGTCGCTCTCATCCTGGTTTTTGCCGTCGCGACGAATGTGATCGTCAACATGAAGTTTGCCGAGTATGCCGATGGATTTCCTTTTCTTGGCGCGGCCGTTTGGGTGGCGATTTTGTTAACTATCTTGATCCGCCGCCCGGATTGGGAAGTGTTGCCGAAAACATTCGGCGGTTCGGTTTTTCTGGTCGCGCTTGTCCTCTGCGCTTCGATGATGCCGGTGGAGCATCTGCCGGGTGCGTCCTGGCACAGCGCGTTGGGCCTGGGATTTCTTTCGGCAGTGTTCGACAATATTCCACTGACCGCCGTGGCCCTAAAGCAAGGTGGATATGACTGGGGCTTCCTCGCTTACGCAGTCGGTTTCGGTGGATCTATCGTTTGGTTTGGCTCGTCCTCCGGCGTGGCCATCTCGAATATGTATCCGGAATCGAAATCTGTTAAACAATGGTTACGGCAAGGGTGGCCGATTCCAGTCGCTTATGTCGTTGGATTTTTTGTCATGCTGGGAGCATGGAAATGGCATCCGGATGCACCGCTAACGCGGGCCACGGAATCCACTCGGTTCGAAAAAAGGCTGACCGACTAATCACGCTGGTGGGAGCGCTCTCCGCCTGGATGCTCTTCTATCATCGGCCGAGTCGCAGATATTTTGATCCGGCCTAACGAAGAGTTTTGTCAGGCTGCAAGATCTGACCTTTGCCTGTTTGCTGGCGGCGATTCCAGAATGTGAACCCAAGCACGCAAAATACTGATGGCCGGGCCGCGGGACCTTCCCTCCACTGCTTTCCAACTCTGGCAGAGGCGGCGTAACCATGGGCGTAGCCTTCGATCGCGAAAGCGAGTTGGCATATTCTGCCCGGAGGTGCCAGTATTGTAGAACCGGTGAAGCCGACGAATACGCGCGATTTCGATAAGCGTCTCTCCCGCATGGAAGAGCTGATCGGCGCGATTGACGAAACGGGTGATGCCGAAAGTAAGGCTCGCGCGCATGAGCTTGTGCAACTTCTTCTCGAATTGCATGGCCAGGGCTTGAACCGCGCGCTCGAAATTACCTACGAAAATGCGGGTGCGCCATTGATTGACAAACTTGCCGAAGATGGGCTCGTTTCGAACCTTCTCCTCTTACATGGACTGCATCCGCTCGACCTCGAGACTCGAGTGCGGCGTGCGCTTGAGGAAGTGAAACCGCGTCTCGGCCTGCATGGCGGAAGTGTCGAACTTCTCGGCGTGACAACCGAAGGGCGCGTGCGCCTGAAGCTGCAGGGAAATTGCCATGAATGTCCATCGTCGCGTCTCACGCTTCGCTTTTCTATTGAGGAGGCACTTAACGCCGCCGCTCCGGACCTGACCGGCCTCGATGTTGAAGGCCTCCCGGATGAACATGCAACCAGCGCGACAAACGGCGCCGATCCGATTTCGAAGTACACGAGTTGCCCGCTTCCAGACGGGACAGAGCAGCCAACACAAACAGGAGGAATCCGATGAGCAAACCACCACAACCAGTGCACATAGCCGGGACGAAAAAAGGCGAGGAGCAAGCCTTGGATACCAAGGAAGCCGGACGCGGCGCGGGCGGAAGAGATTATGCCACTTCGCGGGATGCAACCGGCATCAATCCGAAGGCGCGCGCACCCATTCATCCGGACATGCCAAGTTTGCCGCCCGCCTAAGCTGTGGGGTCAACGTCCTTTGCCACGCTGCGCCGGCTTGCGGGCACAGCGGCTCCCGGTATTCCCCAAAAACCGGAACTCGAGCGTTGCGAACTGTGCAGTATCGGATTGGGCTCGCAACATCGTCATTTGTTTGAAACGGGCACGCGCCGAATCGTCTGCGCGTGCGATCCCTGCGCGCTCCGTTTCCAGGACGTCATCGACGGAAAATTCAAGCTCATCCCGCGCGACACCCGCCCGCTGCCCGACTTCAAAATGACCGATGCAGAATGGGAGGGCTTCGCCTTGCCGATCAGCCTGGCGTTCTTCTTCTACGATACGCCTAACAAAAAGATGGCTGGCTATTATCCGAGCCCCGCCGGTGCGACCGAGTCGCTGCTGCCTCTGACCGCCTGGGAAGGGCTGGTGGCGGCGAACCCTGTCCTGGCGAATATGCAGGCCGATGTGGAAACGCTTCTGATCAATCGCGTAAACGAGGCGCGTGAATATTTCATCGCGCCGATCGATGTCTGTTTTGAACTTGTGGGTCTGATCCGGGTGCATTGGCGTGGGCTCTCCGGAGGGGACGCGGTTTGGCGTGAAATCGACAGCTTTTTCGCGCGCTTGCGCGGATCCTAATGCCCGACCTCGATTTCAAGGTCACGGGCGTGGAGGCCGCGGTCAACGGCGCGGTACCGCTGATTCATTTCAAACTTGAGGTGACGAACACTCCAGAGACGGACCCGGTCCAGAGCGTATTGCTGCAAACGCAGATTCAAATTCATCCGACCCAGCGCGCTTACACCCCTGCGGAAAAAGAAAAACTCATCGAGCTTTTCGGTCCGCCGGACCAATGGGGCCAAACGTTGAGGGCGCGACTGTGGGCCCACGCCAACACGACCGTGCGCGGATTTAGCCACCGCACCGAGACGATCCTGCCGGTTCCATGCACCTACGATCTCAACGTGGCGGCGACGAAATATTTCTACGCCCTTGAGGAAGGAGAGGTGCCGCTGCTGTTCCTGTTTAGTGGAACTATCTTTTACGAGAACGCTGAGGGCCGATTGCAAATTCAGCAAGTCTCCTGGAACAAGGAATGTGCCTACCGAATGCCGATTGCGACCTGGCAAGCGATGATGGATCAGCATTATCCGAACAGGGCCTTCATCACATTGGAGCGCGATGTCTTTGACCGTCTCTACCAGTATCGGAGGCGCGCCCGGGTCTCGACTTGGGAAGAGGCGCTTGGGCAATTACTTCAGCAGGCGGATGCGCAGCAAACGACGCCCGTCGAATGACGAACTAATCCCATGAATCGCGAACTCGTCGAGAAGGTGGTCAATGCCGTTCTCTACGAGGGTTATATTCTCTATCCCTACCGGGCTTCTTCGAAGAAGAATCGCGAAAGGTTTACCTTTGGTCGCGTTTATCCGGAGGATTACAGCATCGCGCAGGAAGGTGCAGAGCCGTTCATCATGCAGAGCGAATGTCTTGTGCGCAACGAATCGAAGGACGCCGTTCTCAACGTCAGTGTCCGTTTCCTTCATCCGATGTTGCGGGAAGTGGGAGTCTTGAAGACGCCGGTCGACGCCTTGCCAGCAGGGGAATCGGTTGAATGCGATGTCGTGCCGACCTTTCAGTTGGGTGAGCAGCTTTACCAGACCTGGCAGGAAGTGGTTGAGCGAAGAGTGGAAGCGCCGTCCATTTCACTGCGCGGCTCCATACGGTGCGCGCATGAATTTTCCTTTCCCGCTTCGCGGACGCTCGAGCCGCTTCGAAAGGACCACGAAAAAATATCGGCCGTGCTCATACGCCGGCAGGACGCCGTTCAGGGCGTGGTCGAAATCGAGACTGCTCCAGTCGATGATGTTGTTTTTAAAGTGAGCGTGCGCATTCTCAACCGGACGCCCGTGCCGAGAGACCAGATGGAGAACCAGGCCGCCATCATCATGCGCACCTTCACCTCCACGCATACGATTTTGCAGGCGATAGGCGGGCAATGGTTATCCCTCACCGATCCGCCGCCCGCTCACGCGGAAGCGACCGCCGCCTGCAAAAACATCGGTACCTGGCCGGTGCTGGTAGGCGAAGAATCGCAGGGTGACCGCGATGCCATGCTTTCATCCCCCATCATATTATATGATTACCCGCAGATTGCGCCCGAGAGCCCGGGTGATCTTTTTGACGGGCTGGAAATCGACGAGATCCTGACCTTGCGCGTCATGGCCATGAGCGATGAGGAGAAAATCGAGATGAGGCAGGTGGACGAGCAGGCCCGGCGAATCCTCGAACGGACCGAGAGCATGCCATCTGATCATTTGCTGAAAATGCATGGAGTTATGAGAAGTGTCCGGTCATCCAATGAAGATTTCTTCAATCCGAGCAAGCGTCTCGAAACCGCCACCGTCGGTGGCGCGCAGGTCAGGGCCGGCGACCGCGTGCGCATTCGCCCGCGCAAACGTGCGGATGTGATGGATATGGCGCTCGACGGAAAAATCGCGGTCATCGAAGCGGTCGAGCAGGATGTGGAAGGCGGCGTGCAGCTCGCCCTCGTTGTTGAAGACGACCCCGGCCAGGACCTCGGCATGATGCGCCAGCCCGGTCATCGTTTTTTTTATGGCACTGATGAAGTCGAATTGATCAAGCCGGGCGAATGAAACGCATTCTCGTCGCCGGAATCGGAAACATTTTTTTTGGGGACGACGCCTTTGGTTGCGAAGTGGCTCGCCAATTAGCACTTCGGCCGATACCCGAAGGGGTGCGAGTGACCGACTTTGGGATTCGAAGTTACGATCTCGCCTACGCTATGATGGACGGCTACGACGCGACCATCCTGGTGGATGCCACACCGCAGGGCAGCGACCCGGGAACGGTTTATCTTATCGAGCCTGACCTAAAAAAGCTGGACGAGGTGCCCGAAGAGGCGGTTAATGCTCATAGCATGAACCCGGTAAGTGTTCTGCAAATGGTCCGTTCGCTGGGCGGTCAGCCCGGTTGGTTGCGTATCGTCGGCTGTGAACCGGCGGTTCTTGAAGTCGAGGACGGCGCCATGGGATTAAGCGAAAAAGTGCAGGCTGCCGTCGCGCCCGCCATCGAGATGATCGAAGCGCTCATCCGTGAAATTTTACAGGAAACCCCTCAGCCCGTCGTGAGCGGTCGTTGAACTTGAAACCAAATCTCTCTCCAACTGCGAACTAGATAAGGGAGTATTATGAATACAGCAGAACTTTGTTGGTTGATTGTCCTGGGCGTGATCGTGCTCGTCGCCGTGATCTCGATTATTTCCATGATTCCGGAACTGCGGCGCTATATGCGCATCCGGGAGATGTAATTGCCGCCTGGCTCAAAACTTTTGCCCATTTTTAGATATGTAAGTTAACGAAAATAAAATCGCGATCCCGAAGAAAAAATCATCTGGATCGCTACGACCCAGGAGGAGATCTATGGTTGCAGTAAACGAGAAGTTCGCGCACCGCGAGTCGCCCGTGAAAGAGATTCACGTCGTTTGGATGACGACTGGCCTGGGTTGTGATGGAGACTCGGTTTCAATTACGGCCGCCACCCAGCCGAGCCTGGAAGACCTGGTCATGGGCAACATTCCCGGCCTGCCCAAGGTGCACGTGCATAACCCGGTCATCGCTTACGAAGTAGGGGATGACTTCATGAAATACTGGTTTGACGCTGCGGCCGGCAAACTTGATCCCTTTGTGCTCGTCATGGAAGGGTCCATTCCTAACGAGAAGATCAAGAAGGAAGGTTACTGGGCGGCGCTCGGGACCGATCCCGATACCGGCCAGCCGATTACCACCAACGAGTGGATCGATCGTCTCGCTCCGAAGGCGCTCGGGATTGTCGCTTGCGGAACCTGTGCCACCTACGGCGGCATTCACGCCATGGAAGGAAATCCAACCGGCGCCATGGGTTTGGCTGATTACCTTGGCTGGGGCTGGAGATCAAAGGCCGGTCTTCCGATTGTCAACGTCCCAGGTTGTCCGGTTCAACCAGATAACATGATGGAGACGCTGCTCTATTTGCTTTATCAGGTCGCTGGCCTGGCGCCGCTCATTCCGCTGGACGAGCAACTGCGTCCGACGTGGCTCTTCGGCAAGACCGTTCACGAAGGCTGTGATCGCGCCGGCTATTACGAACAGGGTGATTTCGCGCGCGAATACGGTTCGCCCAAATGTCTCGTCAAAATCGGCTGCTGGGGACCGGTCGTAAACTGCAACGTCACCAAACGCGGCTGGATGGCCGGCATTGGCGGGTGCCCGAACGTCGGCGGAATCTGCATCGGGTGCACCATGCCGGGATTCCCCGACAAGTTCATGCCTTTCATGGATGCTCCTCCGGGCTCCGCGCTCTCCACCACCGTCGTGGGCCTTTGGGGCGGAGTGCTTCGTAAACTCCGCTCGATTACGAATACAACGGTCAACAAAGAACCGAAATGGCGTCATCCGCGCGCCGAGCTAACGACCGGTTATGAGCCCGTAAACTACGGTCCCCGCTGAATGCCTTTAATGAACTTGATTGCTCAAACGGAGAAATAATATGCCCGATATCCTCACCGCCCCCGCCACCAAATCCTCCGCGCCCACCGGCAATATTGTCGAAATGTCGTGGGACCCGATCACACGCATTGTCGGCAGCCTCGGCATTTACACCAAGATCGACTTCGACTCGAAGAAGGTCGTCGAATGCTACAGCACGTCTTCCATTTTCCGAGGCTACTCAATCTTCATGCAGAACAAGGATCCGCGTGATTCACACTTCATCACCAGCCGAATTTGCGGCATTTGCGGGGACAATCACGCCACCTGTTCAATCTATGCGCAGAACATGGCCTACGGAGTCAAGCCTCCGGCGCTGGCCGAGTGGATCGTAAATCTCGGCGAAGCGGCCGAATACATGTTCGATCATAATATTTTTCAGGACAATCTCGTCGGGGTCGACTTCTGCGAAATGATGGTCAAGGAAACGAATCCGAGCGTGTGGGAAAAGGCCCAGCGCACACCGGCACCGCATGCCGCGGATCATGGCTACCGGACAATCGGCGACATCATGAAGGCGCTGAATCCGTTCGAGGGCGAGTTTTATCGGGAAACCCTGCACGTCAGCCGTTACACCCGCGAAATGTTCTGTCTGATGGAGGGACGTCACGTCCATCCGTCGACCCTTTATCCCGGGGGAGTCGGCACCGTTCCGTCGATTCAGATTTTCACCGATTATACCGTCCGCCTGATGCGTTACATCGAGTTCATGAAGCGCTGCCTGCCGCTTCATGATGATCTCTTCGATTTCTTCTACGAAGCGCTTCCGGGATACGAAGAAGTCGGCCGCCGCCGGATTCTCCTCGCCTGCTGGGGATCGTTCCAGGATCCGGACGTGTGCGATTACGATTATCGGACGATGGAAAAATGGGGCAACGCCATGTTCGTTACCCCCGGCATCGTCGTTGACGGACAACTGGTCACAACCAACCTGGTCGACATCAACCTCGGGATCCGCATCCTGCTCGGGTCTTCGTATTACGATGACTGGGGCGACAACGGAGAGGTCTTCGTCAAGAACGATCCGTTAGGCAACCCGGTGGATCGCAGGCATCCATGGAATCAAACGACCATTCCAAAGCCGCAAAAGCGAAACTTTGCCGACAAATACACCTGGGTCATGTCGCCGCGCTGGCTCGACAAGCGGACCGGCGATCATCTGGCCATGGACACCGGCGGCGGCCCGATTGCGCGTCTCTGGGCGACAGCGCTGGCGAAGCTGGTCAACATCGGTTACGTCGAATCCACCGGTCAAAGCGTCAAGATCCGGTTGCCCAAGACGGCGCTCAAAGGCGAAGTCGAATTTGAGTGGAAGATACCAAAATGGAGCAACGCGATTGAACGCGATCGCGCCCGGACTTACTTCCAGGCCTACGCGGCCGCATGCGCATTGCACTTCCTTGATAAGGCCATGAAAGAGGTTCATGCCGGTCGCACAGCCACGTTCACGCCCTTCAAGGTGCCGGACGAAGCCATCGGGTGCGGTTTCCATGAAGCTGTGCGCGGAGTGCTCTCACATCACATGGTCATCCGGAAAGGCAAGATCGCGAATTACCATCCTTATCCGCCGACGCCGTGGAATGCCAACCCGCGCGATATCTACGGAACGCCGGGGCCCTACGAGGACGCCGTGCAAAACACGCCGATATTCGAGGAGAACGGCCCGGACAAATTCAAGGGAATCGATATTATGCGCGCGGTGCGCAGCTTCGATCCTTGTCTGCCGTGCGGAGTCCACATGTATCTCGGAAAAGGAAAAGTCCTGAAGCAAATGCACACGCCCACGGCCTTTGCCGGCCTGGCGCATTGAATTGCTCCGATCTTTTGCTGCAGGCGCCGAATGACAAACTTCGAACGACCAATGAGGAATCGATAAAGGTGCTTCGTCATTCAAGCATTGGTGATTGATTCGGGTTTCGAAATCAGTCATTCGTCATTGTTTTTATGATCACACTCGAAGCACAACCCGATGAAATCTACGATATCGAGCTGGAACACAGCCTGCTCGAAGCCAACGCCAAGCTGGCGAAAGAAAATCGCGCTCTCCTCGATCGGCATGGAGTCACCGCAATTGATTTCATGGGCGCAATCGGGTCGGGGAAAACCACCCTTATCACCAAACTGGTTGAGCAGCTGAAGGACAAAATCGGGGTGGCTGTCTTTAATGGTGACGCCACCATCAGCAACGACGCCGATGCCATTGCCAAACAGAATGTGCCGGTCGTGCAAATCGCCACGATCAACGGATGTCACCTCGACGCAAACCTCGTCGGCAAAGGCCTGAAGGAAATCGACCTCGGGAAATTAAGAATGATCTTTGTCGAGAACATCGGAAATCTGATTTGCCCGGCGGAGTTTCCTCTCGGTTCCAAAGCGCGCGTGGTGGTCGTTAGCGTGACCGAAGGTCCCTGGATGGTGCGCAAGCATCCGCATATGTTTCTCGGCGCTCAGGTCGTCGTCATTAATAAGGTCGATCTGGCGGAAGCCATGGACGTAAGCGTCGAGCAGCTGGTGGAGGACGTGCACAAGCTCAAGCCCGACATCAAAGTCATTCGCACAAGCTGCAAGAAGGCCATCGGCTTGGATGAGGTCGCGGAGACCCTGCTCGCGATTTAGTGCCTTATGCACGAGTTTTCGATCGCTTCCGGCCTGGTCGAAAAGCTCCTCGAATTTTCGGCGAAGAATCCGGAAAAGAAGATTGTCGAAGTGCGACTGGCCGTCGGCGAACTCAGTAACATCGAAAGCGACCAGCTGACCTTTTGCTATGAGTCGATTATCCCCGAAACGCCGCTGGAAGGCTCGACTCTCACGATTGAAGCCGTGGACGCGATCGTTCGCTGCCCGAATTGCTCCTATCGCGGGCGTCCAAAATACTGGGACGGCGCCCTCTCGGGAAACCCCATAGCGACCCTGGAGTGCCCCACTTGCGGAAAGACCACCCAAGCCGTCGATGGGCGGGAATGCGCCATCCGTTCGCTCCGCTTTACCGAACAGGCCGCTGTCACGTTATGACGTTCCTTTCCATTATTCTGCTGGGTTTCTTCCTCGGAATGCGCCACGCCACCGATTCGGATCACGTCGTCGCCGTTACTACGATTGTTAGTCGTCAGCGAAAAATCGGAGGCGCAGCCCTGACCGGAGTGTTTTGGGGCATCGGTCATAGCCTTACCCTTTTGATCGTCGGCGGCTTGATCATTCTGTTTGGGGTCGTTATTCCCGAGCGGCTCGGCATGGGCCTGGAGTTCTGCGTGGCGTTGATGCTGATCCTGCTCGGCGCGTTGAATCTCCGCGCTTTCAAACGTGAGGTGAATTCCCTCCATCAACACACCCACCAGCATGGCGATTTCGTTCATAGCCATCCACACCGGCACGATCCCGAGAGCCATGGACATTCCGAAAATGACGTCCCTACCGCCCGGCTGGATCGTCACTTTGGCCGTTCGCCTTTATATCGATCGCTGCGGCCGCTGTTCATTGGTGTCGTGCACGGCCTCGCCGGGTCGGCTGCGGTGGCGCTTCTTGTCCTTCCCATCATCCGTGATCCGCTCTGGGCCATGATGTATTTGTTCATTTTTGGCGTTGGCACTATCGCGGGCATGATGTTGATCACCGCAGCCATTGCTGCGCCCATCACTTATTCGGCCAATCGCTTTAGTCTTTTCAATCGCTACGTGGGCGCCGCGGCGGGCGCGCTCAGTTTGATATTCGGATTATTTCTTGTTTACCAAATCGGCTTCGTCGACGGCCTGTTCCGCTGAGTCCGGGCGGCTGGCCATGAATCGCGAGCGGGCCAGAATCGTCGTTCACGGTGCCGTGCAGGGCGTTGGCTTCCGGCCGTTCGTTTACCGCTTGGCGAAGGAACTCCAACTCGATGGCTGGGTTTCGAATTCGGCTGAAGGTGTTTTCATCGAAGTGGAAGGCGTCCCCGACTTCCTCAATCAATTTCTGCTGCGCCTGGAAAAAGAAAAACCGCCGCGCGCGGTGCTGCAGAGCCTGGAAACATCTTTTCTCGATCCCACCCAGCACCGGGGCTTCGAGATTCGTGAGAGCGATGCGAGCGGAAAAAAAACGGCGCTTGTTTTGCCAGACATCGCGACATGCGCCGATTGCCTGCGCGATGTCTTCAGTCCCGGCAACCGGCGTTTTCGCTATCCGTTCACAAACTGCACCAACTGTGGCCCGCGCTTTTCCATCATCGAGACGGTGCCTTACGACCGCGCAAACACGGCCATGAAGAGATTCACCATGTGCCCTGAATGCGACCGCGAATATCACGATCCGCTCGATCGGCGATTCCAGGCGCAGCCTAACGCCTGTCCACTTTGTGGCCCGCATCTGCAGCTTTTGAATGTCTCGGGCGACGAATTGGCCACAGGAGATGACGCTTTGGCGACAGCGGCGCGGGCTGTCTGCGATGGGAGAATTCTCGCGCTCAAAGGACTCGGCGGCTTTCAGTTAATCGTGGCGGCGTCTTCGGATGCCAGCGTGCGTCGTTTGCGCGAGCGCAAACATCGCGAGGAGAAGCCCCTGGCGCTCCTGTTCCCTTCGCTCAAGGCCGTGCGGGAAGCTTGTCAGGTGTCTGAATTAGAAGAACGACTGCTCCTTTCGCCTGAGTCTCCCATCGTTTTGCTCTCGAAAAAAACGGACGGCGGCGCGGTCGAACTGGCCACATCAGTGGCTCCACACAATCCGAATCTTGGCGTCATGCTTCCTTATACGCCGTTGCACCATCTGTTAATGCGCGAATTGGCTCAGCCGGTGGTGGCGACCAGTGGCAACTTGAGTGACGAACCGATTTGCATCGATGAGTACGAAGCTCTTGCGCGTCTTCGTGATATTGCTGACATCTTTCTTGTGCACGATCGGCCAATCGTTCGTCACGTAGACGACTCGATCGCGCGAATCATGTGCGGGCGCGAACTTGTTCTGCGCCGCGCGCGGGGTTATGCGCCGTTGCCAATCACCATTCGGTCATCAAGGCACGACCCTCAGCCCGCCATCCTTTCGCTTGGCGCGCATTTGAAAAACACGGTTGGTCTCAAAATCGGAGACAATGTGTTCCTCAGCCAGCATCTCGGCGATTTGGAAACCGAGCAGGCATTTGCGGCCTTTCGTCGTGCCGCGGCTGATCTGCCGCGTCTCTACGATGTCACCGTCGACATCGTCGCCTGCGACATGCATCCGGAATATCTTTCCACAAAATGCGCTACTGAATTCCCTGCCAAAAAGGTCTCGGTGCAGCATCATTGGGCCCACGTTGTGGCGTGCATGGCGGAAAACGAAATCGACGCGCCGGCGCTTGGCGTTGCCTGGGACGGCAGCGGCTACGGGCTCGATGGCACCGTTTGGGGTGGAGAATTTCTTCTTGCCCGCGATGACAGTTCGTTCGAGCGAGTCGCACACCTGCGGCCTTTCCGTTTGCCGGGCGGAGATCAGGCGGTGAAAGAGCCCCGGCGTTGCGCTCTTGGAGTGCTGCATGAACTGTTTGGCGAGAAGTGTTGGGATGAAACGGGACTCCCCGCTGCGTTTACGGTTCAGGAACTGTCGATTCTGCGGACGATACTGGCCAGGAATGTCAACGCGCCTCTCACCTCGAGTGTGGGTCGACTATTTGACGCTGTGTCAGGGTTGCTTGGACGGACCCAACCCGTGTCATTCGAAGGCCAGGCGGCCATGGAGCTTGAATTTGTCGCCGATGCCCAGGTTAACGACGCATATCCGCTCGTTTTGACCGACAAGACCCCGATGGTGATTGACTGGGAGCCGGCTATTCACGCCATATTGCGCGATATTAAGAGTGGAGAACCGCGTGGTGCGATCTCCGCCAGGTTCCACAACATGCTGGTTCAATCGATTGTCGCCGTAGCTCAAAAGATCGGGGAACGGAATGTCATCCTCACTGGTGGCTGCTTCCAGAACTGTTTCCTGATCGAGCGCGTTGTCCAACAGCTTCGGGCGATGAATTTCCACCCCATCTGGCACCAGCATGTTCCCCCTAACGACGGTGGAATCGCCCTCGGTCAGGCCGTCGCCGCGAGCTGGATACAATAAAGACATGTCGCACGAGAAAATTCGTCGGGACAAAAAAGAGGAAGAGATCATCGACCGGACTGCGCCTTCGGGCGAAGTCGTCTATGAGGCGATTTATGCAGAAGGCGAACATGAGCTTCACCGTAAGAGCGCCGAGTTGGCTTTATCCGGATTGGCCGCCGGCCTCTCCATGGGGTTTTCCATGGTGGGCGAGGCTCTCCTCCAGGTTCACCTTCCGGACGCAAAGTGGACCCCGTTGCTGACCAATTTCGGTTATAGCATCGGGTTCCTGATCGTTATCCTCGGGCGCCAGCAATTATTTACCAAGAACACGCTCACGATCATTCTTCCGTTGCTGCGAGAAAAGAAGATCAGTCTGTTGGGGGACGTCGCCCGGCTTTGGGCAATCGTCCTTTTCACGAATCTCATCGGCGCTTTCGCCTTCGCCTGGATGGCGGGCCACACCGCTGTTTTTTCCGTAGAGGTGCGACAGGCCTTTGCCGCCATTGGCGAGCGTGCGCTCGCGCCAGACTTCTGGACGCTGGTTCTCCGCGGCACTATCGCCGGGTGGCTGATCGCTCTCATGGTCTGGCTTTTGCCGTTTGCCGAATCGGCCCGGGTTTGGGTGATTATTATCCTGGCGTATCTGGTTGGCCTGGCACAATTGCCGCACGTCATCGCCGGCAACGTTGAAACGTTCTATCTGGTTGCGACTGGCGCGCGTTCCTTTTGGACCTGCGTCGGTTCCTACTTGATCCCGACGTTGATCGGAAATGTGGTCGGCGGCGTTGCCCTCGTTGCAGTGGGCGCGCACGCCGAGTTTTTCGAGGCGGAAAAGCAAACGGGGAGAAGCTGATGAACCTGGTTTATGCCGAGGTTGTGGAATTGTTCAGCGAAAATGGGCTGCAGATGGGCCGGATCCGCGTCTCTGGGGCGCTTCAGAAAATTCCTTTGGAATTACTGACGGGAGTCCAATGTGGTGATAAAGTACTGGTCTGCGATGGTGTCGCGATCAGCAGAGTGGAGGACAGGACCAATGAAGAAGGACGTCTCAAAGGGTCATGATCAATTTCGCTCCGGGGCGGGGGCCGTTTTATTTCGGTCCGGAAAGCTCGGACCCTTCTTCCCCCGCGTTACAGCGTCATTCGCACTTCGCATCTAAGCCATGTGTCTGGCGATTCCAGGTAAACTGATCGAGATCGCGGCGGACGCCAACGGTGTCCGCATGGGCAAGGCCAACTTCGGCGGAATCGTGAAGCAGGTATGTCTCGAATACACGCCGGACGCTGACGTCGGGGACTACGTTCTGGTCCATGTCGGTTTCGCCTTGAGTAAAGTAGACCAAGAGGAGGCAGCCCGGACTTACCAGCTTCTTGAGGAGATGAAGCAGTTAGGCGAACTGGACACGCCTGACCTTGACGACAATCCATTTTTGGAACCAGCGGCGCCATCATGAAATATCTCGACGAATATCGCGACGAAGCTCTGGCGACAAAAATTGTCGACGAAATTCGCCGCCTCACGACGAAACCGTGGGTTCTGATGGAGGTTTGCGGCGGCCAGACACATTCGATCGTCAAATACGGAATCGACCGTTTGTTGCCGGGCCAGATTGAGCTGGTCCACGGCCCGGGGTGCCCGGTGTGCGTCACCTCCCTCGAGATGATCGACAAAGCGCATGCGATTGCCGTCCGTTCCGATGTAATCTTTTGCTCGTTCGGCGACATGCTTCGTGTTCCGGGTTCGCAGGATGACCTGCTCATCTTGAAATCCCGCGGAGCCGATATACGGATCGTCTATTCTCCGATTGATTGCCTGAAGATCGCGCGCGCCAATCCCGACAAAAAAGTGGTTTTCTTCGCCATCGGTTTCGAGACGACCGCTCCGGCCAACGCCATGTCAGTTTGGCAAGCGAGCAAACAAGGCATTAAGAACTTTTCCATCCTGGTATCTCACGTTCTCGTCCCGCCGTCGATTGCCTCCATCCTGCAATCGCCGCTCAACCGGGTGCAGGGCTTTCTCGGGCCAGGTCACGTTTGCACCGTGATGGGTTATCACGAATACGAACCGCTGGCGGAGCGGTTCAAGGTTCCGATCGTTATTACCGGCTTCGAGCCGATTGACATCCTGGAAGGCGTTCTCATGACTGTGCGGCAACTCGAAGCCGGGACGCACGAAGTGCAGAATCAATACCCGCGTGTCGTGCAGCGCGAGGGTAATCGCGTCGCGCAGGACCTGGTGAATAAGGTGTTCGAGGTTTGCGACCGAAAGTGGCGCGGGGTGGGTTCGATTCCGAAGAGCGGCTACAAACTGCGCTACGAGTTTCACGATCACGACGCCGAGCGCATCTTCGATATCAAGGAAATTGACACTCACGAACCAGACATCTGCATTAGCGGCCTGGTTTTAAGAGGCGTTAAGAAACCGCATGATTGCCCCGCTTTCGGCAAGCAGTGCACTCCTGAAACGCCGCTCGGAGCGACCATGGTTTCGGCCGAGGGCGCCTGTGCCGCCTATTATGCCTACGGTCGCCATTTGGAACTGGCGGATCACGCTGGAAAATCCGCCAAGGTCGCCTAAGTGTGAGCGCCCGGCCCGCAGAGACAGCTGTCGATAGGTCAGCCGAGAGTTTCCGCGACAAGATCTTGCGCAAATGCGGCGAGAGCGTGGAGATGAAGGAAAAATTTTTCGACAGATATGCCGAAAGCATCGAATCGCTGAGCCGCGACATGGCCAAACGCTTCGCTAACGGGAAGAAGCTTTTGACCATGGGAAATGGCGGCAGCTTGTGCGACGCCTTACATTTCGCGGTCGAGTTCACTCATCCCATTATCGAGAAACGGCCAGCCTTTTCCGCCATTCCATTAATGACCGATGTTGCGACCATGACCGCGGTTAGTAACGACACCGATTACGCTCGCGTCTTTGTCGATCAGTTGCGGTTGTTAGGCCAACCGGGAGACATGGCGCTCGCTGTCAGTACGAGCGGCAAATCGCCCAATCTTATTTATGCGCTCGAGGAGGCGCGCAAAAGGGAAATGCTCACGGTAGCCTGGTCCGGAAAAGACGGCGGCCGCTTCCCGGAAGTGGCCGACTACTCCTTTATCGTTCCTTCTTTCAGCATTCATCGCATTCAGGAAGTGCACGCTACCCTTGTCCATGTGCTCTGGGATTTGATCCATGTCGCCTTGGGCGCAGAGGATGTGATTTGAATGGACGCTCCTTCTCTGCTCACGGCGGCTGCTTGTCCCCTTCCGATAACTAATTATAGGGAAATGGTACTCGCCCACGGCAGTGGCGGAAAGCTGAGTCAGCAACTCATCGAAAAGATGATCCTGCCGCAGTTCCGCAACGAATTGCTCGAACCCCTGCATGATGGGGCCATCCTGACCGTCGGCCATCATCGTCTCGCCTTTAGCACCGATTCCTATGTCGTTAGCCCGATCTTCTTTCCGGGTGGCGACATCGGGAAGCTGGCCGTTCATGGGACGGTCAACGACCTGGCCATGTGCGGGGCGCGTCCTCTTTATCTCTCAGTTGGATTTATTCTCGAGGAAGGCACGCCCATGGATGACTTTTGGCGTGTCGTCCAATCGATGCGCGAGGCGGCCGCCGCGGCCAACGTCATGCTGGTGACTGGCGACACGAAAGTGGTGGACCGCGGGAAAGCCGACAAGATTTTCATCAATACTTCCGGGATCGGTCTGATTCCGGAAGGCATCAGGGTCGATCCCCGCCGGGCCAAACAGGGCGACCGCATTATTATGAGCGGCACCATGGCCGCGCATGGCATTGCCATTATGTCCGTTCGCGAAGGACTTGAATTCGAGAGCCGAATTGAAAGCGACACGGCGCCGCTCAATGGCCTGGTCGAGAGAATCTTCGCTACTGGAAAAGATGTTCACGTTTTGCGCGACCCGACCCGGGGTGGGATTACGAGCGCGCTGACCGAGATCGCCCAGGCCGCTGGAGTTGGCATGTTGTTGAACGAAGGCGCCATTCCCATCAGCGAGGAAGTTAAAGGCGCGTGCGAGATTTTAGGACTCGATCCGCTCTACGTAGCCAATGAAGGTAAACTGCTTGCTCTGGTCAGCGCGCCGGACGCCGATGAAATCCTGGCGGCCATGCGATCACATCCGCTGGGCCGGGAAGCGGCCATCATCGGAGAAGTTACTCCGGATCATTCCGGATTTGTCCTGATGAAAACACGCGTCGGAGGTACGAGGGTTGTCGATATGCTGTCCGGCGAACAGCTTCCGCGAATTTGCTGAACTTCCCTTTCTGGGGTCAATCAAGACCGGCATGCAGGATTTCTTTCTCCCGCTTTAGATAGCTGGGTTCGACAGCCTCGGGATTTACGAAAATCACATTTCGCGCGTGTTGACTGTAAGCAAATGCGCGATAACCTCCGCGGTCCTCTCCCCGGATCCGTGCATTTCTATCTCGTCGGCCCACTCAGGGTCTATCTTATTGCCATCGCCCTCGCCGCCATTGCGCCGACGGCGAACAGCGCCCAAGACCTCTGGCAGGGCCAGAGCATCTATCAAATCATTACCGACCGCTTCTTTAACGGTGATGTTTCGAACGATAATGCCGACGGAAATTACAATGCTTCGGCCGGCGGCTCGGTTCATGGCGGGGACTTCAAGGGCATCCAACAGAAGCTCGATTACATCAAAGCTTTAGGCGCGACGGCGATATGGATTTCGCCAGTGGTCAAAAACGCCAATGGGGATTATCACGGCTACGCCGGGAGCGACTTTTACAACGTCGACCCGCATTGGGGATCATTGACGGATTTACAGAATTTGATTCAAGCAGCCCACGCCAAAGGCCTGCTCGTTATCGACGATGTGGTTGTGAACCACGGTTCGCAATTGCTGAACAGTGGAGACAGCGGATATCCAAACTTCCTCGCTGCGCCCGGCGGCTACAGCCTCTCTTACCGGAGCAGTTCGCAGCAGTACGCGCCGCCTTTTGATTCGAGTTCCGGTCAGTCATTGACGCAGTTGTTCCATAACAACGGTTTCATTCAGGACTTCACGAATACCAATCAGCTAACGACTGGCTTTCTGGAAGGCTTGGACGACTTCCGAACCGAGAGCAGCTACGTCCAGACGAATATGGCCAAAATTTACGAATTCTGGCTGGAGAAAGGGTTCGATGGGTTCCGCGTCGATACCGTGAAGCACGTCGACCACGGCTTCTGGCAAACCTGGTGCCCGCAGATTCATTCTGATGCCGCAAATCATGCTGCCCCGAACTTCTTTATGTTCGGAGAAGTCTACGATTCGTCGGAAACCAAGAACGCTTCCTACACGGGTACCGTTACAGGTCCGCACTTTGAACTCGATTCGGTTTTGGACTACCCGCTCTATTTTTCAGTAAACTCGGTTTTCGCGCTGGCCAGCGGAAACACGAAACAGATCGAAGATCATTATCATGCGATCGACGCAAACTACGATCCGTCTGCGCAAATGCGCTTGGTCACTTTCCTTGATAATCATGACCAGCCCCGCTTCCTGAACTCCGCGAACGCAAATAACAACCTTCAGCGTCTGAGCATTGCTCTCGCATTCCTCTATACGAGTCGTGGTATTCCCTGCCTCTACTATGGGACCGAGCAGGGATTTAATGGGGGCGCCGATCCCAACAACCGAGAGGATATGTTTGCCGGACAATTCGAGCAGGGGCCGTCGATCGGCGATAATTTCAACGAGACGCATCCCATCTTTCAGCTCACGGCAAAGCTGAACAACTTCCGTCGACTGTATCCGGCGCTGCGTTTCGGATCGCACATCAACCTTTGGAACAATCCCACCGGGCCCGGCTTGTTCGCATATTCACGAATCGCCGGGTCGCAGGAAATCTTCGTCGTCTTCAACACCGCGACAGTGGCCCAAAGTTTACCTGAACGTCCCACGGCCTATCAGCCCGGCACTGTCTTGGTGAATCTTTTCAACCCCACGGATGGTATCACTGTCGGCTCGGATGGACAGCTTCCTGCGATATCTGTTCCAGGTTCAACCGCGAAACTCTACATCGCGCAGTCACAGCTGCTTCCGCTTGATCCGGTCATCACAAGTATTTCGCCAACGCACGATGCGAAAAGCGTTCCCACTTCATCCCAGGTTGTTATCCGGTTCAGCAAACCAATGGACCAACATTCGGTGCAGGCTGCGTTTACTACTTCCCCGGCAACGAGTGGAACTTTTAGCTGGTCGGCTCAAAACGATCAGCTGACCTATCAACCCACCGGTGGGTTGCCTGCACTTTCTACCATCGACGTCGATATCGACAGTTCGGCCGCGGCCGCAGATGGAACACATCTTTATTCCTCATTCGACTCCCGGTTCACAACTGCGCAGCAATCCGTTACGGACGTAACGCTGCCCACAGTTGCCATCACCACTCCTGCCGACGGATCCAAAGTCGGCGGCGCAATTGGGACGAGCACAATCCAAGGGACCGCTTGGGACAACATCGCGCTTGCGAAAGTAGAAGTGAGGTTGGACGGAGAAGATTGGGTGACCGTCGCTGAGCCGGGTGCTTCGTATAACGGCCCGATGCCGATCCAATGGACGCATCCGTTATATCCTCAGTTCTACGTCAATGGTCCTCACACCTTCTATGCCCGGGCCACAGATACGGCCGGTAACATTTCAGCGATCGCGTCGGTCAACGTAACCTTCGCGACGGTTCCCATCAGCTACGAAGAATTTATCTTCCCGTTCGGCAGTGCTGGACGCGGCGAGTGGGACTGTAATAACCAGCACGTCTGGGAAGGGGACAAGCCCTACGCGGACACACTGCAATACTTCGACTACGGCTACATCGGCGGGAGCGTCTACAACAGCCAGAACACAATCATCGGCGTCTGCCAGCAGAGCGAATTTCTTTACCAAAATGAACGATATGGATCGCCGAGTTCCGGCTTTACTTACCAGTTCAAATGCCCGCCGGGAATTTACCAAGTGGATGTGAATGAAGCGGAGACGTTTCACAACGGCCCTAACCAGCGGCGCTTCGATATATACGCGCAGGGCCAGAAAGTCGTGCAGAATCTCGATATCTTCCTCGCTGCCGGCGGCGCCAATCTCCCGCTGACACAAACCTTCACTACGCCCGTCTCGAACGCCCTCCTCGAAGTCGATTTCAAGCCGGTCTACGACAGCCCGCGCGCGTCTGCCATTCACGTCAAGAAGATCGCCGATATCTACAGCGACACGGACGGTATCCCTGATTGGTGGCGCTTGATCTATTTTCAGCACGCGACCGGTTTGGCTGCTGATCAATCGCGCGCCCAGGACGATTCCGACGGAACTGGCATGACCAATTACCAGAAATATCTCGCGGGACTCGATCCAACCGACCCAAATTCCGTGTTTCGCATTTTAGCCGTGCAAAAGAATGCCAACGGTTACGGCGTTCTGATTCCCATGGCGGCAAATAAGACTTACCAGTTACAGAAGACGAGCTCCCTAACCGATCCGGCATGGGCGAATGCCGGAACCGCCGTTCAAGTCGGATTCGCGACCACGAATTGGTTGTACGATCCATCGCCGGATACTGCCGGTGCGTCTGCGGTTTATCGTGTAATCATTATTCAGTAGGGGGCTGGTCGATAGGCTGCGGCCGCAGCCGAAGCGGAGCTGAGGAGAAGCGGCGCTTCGAATCGCAAAGATAAAATTCGTCAAGGATAGGAAAATCGATAGAAGCGCTTCGAAAAATTTGGGGCATTAACATCCTCGGTACTGCAAATTCCCCAGCGGATCGGCCAGGGGAGTGGCACCGGGAACCGCGGTGAAAGCTGTGGCCAGGTCGGGGGATTTCTGAACGCTGTAGGTATAGTTGGGCGCGCCAACGCCACTCAGGACAATGTGTCCGTTTGAGAGCCGTTGAATCGCCGTAATTCCAAAAGCGGCCTGTGTCGGCGTTTCCGGGTAATAGGCCGTCGCGTAAAGTTCGTTGTCCACGACATCCGTTCCTTGAAAGCCGTTACCAAAGGAAAAACTCCACCCGAAGCCTGCGGCCGGTGGCTCGCCATTGGGTTCGCAGGGCGTTTGATTACTGGGCACTCCGCAAGACCAATAAAGATAGGGTTGGGGGTTTTGGAAAGGGCCGACGTTCGTCTTCGCCACCGCGACTACCGGAGTTCCCGCGCTCAAGCCGAGCTGGTTATAAAATAATTCGCCCAGCGGACTGCCGGTGCAGCCAAAACCGAAGAAGTTTACTTTGTTACTGCACGTTTGATCGGAGGCGATGGTTGGAGGCATTTGCCAATTTGTTTGGCCGAGCCAGCCGGCGCCGGCGTTATAGGCGTTCATCCCGGTTATCCAGTTGAGTGCGACGGTATGCGTCATCGAGCCATCCGGATTGATACATTGAGTCCCGTCAGGATTGACGCACTGAGAGCCGAATGTCTGGGTCGCGGCAAGATTGGCATTTGCCAGCCAGGTCACATCTGCGCCCGGATCATAGACCGTCTGCCCATCGGCGCTGACTTGCAGGGTCCCGTAACCGGCGGGGACATAGGTGCCTGCCATTTTGCCTGGGATCATGGGCAGGACATACATGTAATGACTATCGACATTGCTGCCCTGCCATCCGGTATTGAATGAAAAGCTGTCATATCCATTGGTGATATTTGGGACGGGCGTCGCGGACCAATAGAGGTAAGGCTGAAAATTGCTGAATGGTCCAACCGTGTTGTTTGGGATCGGAACCGCCGTGTTCGGGTAATTAAGACCTAACGAATGATAAAACAGCGAGCCCATGGCGCTGTGCTCGCAGCCGGAACCGAATGAGCCGCCGCCTGACTTATTAAAGGAGGAACAAGTTGTATCGAGCGCCGGGTAGGTCGGCGAGGTCGGAAGCGTCCAGGTGTTCTGCCCGAGGTAGCCAGCACCGCTGTTGAACGCGTTCAAGGCGGCGACCCATTTTACCGCGGTGTTATAACTCATCGATCCGCTCGGATTTATGTTGCTTACACCGAACTGTCCGGCTGCGCTGCCTGGCAGATTGGCGTTTACCAGCCAGTTCACTTTCAAAATCGTGTCGTAAACCGTATTGCCGTCAGCGCTTGGTATCAGCTCGGCTGCAGCCTTCGGCAGAGTCAATGGGCTCGCATTTACGATTAACAACACCACTGCAATTCCGGTGAATTTCATCGGGCCCTCCTTCTTGGCCGGCCGAAGCGCCATATCGTTAGCCGGGCAGGCAATGACCGCGATCAAATCCCTGCCGACCGCCACGACCTCCAACTTACTGTGGCTACTGAGCCTTCGGCAGGCAAACAATTTCAGGTCAACAGGGTCAGGCTGTGGCCTACTTTTCTATTAAGGAAATTCCGACACCGGTTCAAGCCCAAGATTCTGGCCTAACGAACCGTCTGATCACGCAAAAACCGGTAGTCTGCAGAGAGGGAACGAACCCGATCGATGACAATCAAGCGCAGAATTCCCGCAACTCCCGGAGTCTACGGGGTCCGGTACCTTTTTGTCATTTACGGCTTTTTCATAGCCGAACGGCACACCTCGGAAGGCGATTTCTCCTGGGTCGAGCCCTTGAAGGCGAGGGGTTCGAACCTTTTTGGCACTGCCCGGTATCCGACCGCTGACCTGTGACTCTAGTTCTGCACGTTACGGACCCTCCGTTTGATCCCCTTTTGACATCATATCAAGAGAATCAACAAGATCTTCGGGTTTGAATCGGCGGAGAAGAAACTGAACCGGAGTTGCAAAAGGCGCGGCAATATCCTTTCACATAATTGAGGGCGGCAGGCCGATTCTGCGCCGGCTGTTCAGCCGGAAAGGGACCGTCGCTATGCCTCTTAACGGATGCAGCCTCGAACTAGACGGTTACCTTTTGGCGGGGAATTTTAAAACGCCGGGAACTCTGAAGAGAGCGATCTAATCGATATAAGGCAACGTCAATGGTCTCGCGCTTGTTTAAAGGCAGCGTGCACGTCTGAAGTTGCGGTGAAATCACCGCGCAAGATGCGAAGCGCGGTTTTTTCCTGATTGATTTCGCGCGTGGTTCGCACCCTGCGTTTTCGAAAGATCGGCAGTGGAGGGCACCAGCCTTGCAACGCGTGTTGCAGCAGAAATCCGGTGACCACGGCGCTAATCCACGCGAATCTCCGGTTCACCGTCAGTGCCAGCACAGCACCCGTGCATGCGAGTGCCGCGGCGTTCGCTTCCAAGGTCCGTTCGATGTCCCATTCGCGATCGAGTTCTTCGATCCGCCTTGTTAACTCCTGTTTGCTGGCGCCAGCATAACGGGCGACCGAACGATGGCTTTGCTCGCGAATCTCATCGTTCACGCGCTGCGGGGTGTTCTGCTCGACACGTTTGTTCGTGGCGGGGAATATTTCCTGAATTTTCTCGATCGAGTTTATTTTTCGTGCTCCTTTCAATGGAATTGTGACTGACAGATTCGCTTTTCGTTTAGTAGGATGGGGCGTCCGGTCTATACGTTTCCAGCTCCTCGATAAGATCGAGGTGCGGCAATCGAGGCGCTTTGGATCTACGATAAAGAATAACGCCCATCAGGAAGCATCCGCCGAGTGTGACGGCGATAAATCCAAACGTCGCTAAGACCGCGCCTTCCAGAGCCGGGCTCGCGGGCGCGGGTCCGACGCCGCCAAATGTCCCGCAACCTGCTGACACGCTGCGGCCAGTAACGGTCCAGAGCACAATTGAGAGAAGATAGGCAAGGCGCGTCATGATCGTGCGATAGGCAGCTCGGCTACGCCGATGATCTCGCTGCCGCGGGTTACCATGGGAACGTTCTGGGCGCAAAAGTCCGATCCAGTTCCGCCAACGCCGTAATCATAAGGGCCGCGGTAGACATGAACAGGCCCGGTGAAGTTCCCATGGGGTGGGGGCGTGGGCGTGGCCCATTCCAATGTGGTAGCGTCCCACGGATTGTCGGAGGTGACTTTGCGACCGTGCCCCAGACTCCAAAAGAAATTCACAATGAAAGGAATCTGCGCTAGTCCCATTAGCCATGCAGCCATTGAGATAGGAACGTTCCAACCGAACGCGGATAAGCCCCAGACCATCTTGCTCCCAAGGTCCCAACCTTGGCCGCCATCGTACCATCGGCGGTGCATGCCGGACATTCCTTGCAGGAACATTGGCAGGAAGATCACGTTCATCAGGACCAGCGTGGGCCAGAAATGCATCTTGCCCCAGAACTGACTCATCATTCGCCCGGTCGCTTTCGGGAACCAGTAATAAATTCCCGCAAAGAGCGCGAAGATTGTTCCCGGTGCGACGATGTAATGGAAATGCGCGATGATATAGTAAGTGTCGTGAAGGTATAAATCCGCCGGTGCAAAAGCCAGGGGAATACCCGTTAGACCGCCCAATCCAAACATCGGCATAAAGGCACACGCGAACAGCATCGGGACGGTAAATCGGATAGATCCCTTCCAGAGGGATAAAAGCAGAGCAGTCAAAATGATTACTGAGGGGATTGAGATGAGCGTTGTCGTTATCTGAAAGAACGAGCTGACGGCCCGGCCCATTCCGGTCAGATACATGTGATGCGCCCAAACGATGAAGGACATAAATCCGAGAATGAGAACGCCGAAAACCAGTGATTTGTATCCCCAAAGCGGCTTGCGGGTATTATTGGCGACAATCTCCGCGACAATTCCAAAAGCGGGCAAGATCAGCACATAGACCTCGGGATGAACGAGGAACCAGAAGAGATGCTGCCAGAGCATTGGACTGCCTCCGCCCGAAACGAGCATTGGGGCTCCATTCACGACAAGCTTCTGAGGCAGGTAAAAGCTTGTCCCAGCCACTCGATCCATGAGTTGCATGAAGGTCCCGGCTTCCATCGGAGGGAACGCCAACAGCAACAGGAATGCAGCGACAAACTGAGTCCAAACGAAGAAGGGCAGACGCATCCAGGTCATTCCGTGGGCACGAAGTTGCACAATCGTGCTGATGAAGTTGATCGATCCAAGCACGGATGACGTCGCCAGAAATATCATTCCCAGAAGCCAAAAGCTTTGTCCGGTTAAAAGCATATGGCGACCTTGCTGCTCGATATCGGCTAAAGGCGCATAAGAGGTCCAGCCGCTCGCGGCTGCGCCCATCGGCAGAAAGAAACTGCCCAGAAGCATCAGCGCGCCGACAACGAACGCTTGATAGCTGAGCATATTAACCTTTGGGAATGCCATGTCGGGCGCCCCGATCTGGAGAGGTACGATGTAATTCCCGAACCCGGCGAAACCGATCGGAATAATTCCGAGAAACACCATGATCGTTCCGTGCATCGCTCCGAGCGAATTGTAAAACTCGGGCGTCATGACGCCGGATATGGAATTGCCAAACAATCCACCGATGAACGGCAGCGGTTTGCCGGGATAGGCCAGCTGCCAGCGCATCATCATCATCAGACAAAAGCCAAAAAGCAGGAACAAGAAGCCGGAGATGGCATACTGAATCCCGATAACCTTGTGATCAGTCGAGAAAACATAAGTCCGCCACCATCCGAGATGATGTGGATCCTCATGGTACATGAGCCTCGTGAGTCGGTGATGGCAGCGCCCCTGTATTCATAAGGTTTTGTAAAGCAGGTCGTCCGCACAAGGATTCCACCGAGCTCGACCTCGCCTCCTTCGACTGCCTGGCCAGCGCAGGGGAGATGCAACGCGGTCAGAATGGAAATCAACCCGGCAAACGCCATCATCGCCGCGACGATCGGGCGTGGTCCCTCCGTCATGCATTGGCCTTTGTGGATCCATGTCGGCGTCAAGTTCGCCTAACCAGAGACCAAACTTCGAGACGACGAATTCAAGACTGAGCATGGCCATGGTCGTCCGAATCCACGCCGATAAAATCCGCCTCGCCGCGAGAGGCTCCGATTCCTTCTGATGATGAGCAGGCAGATTTTTCATAAAGACGGCCTACTCAAACAGACACCATGCACTCACGGAGATCGGCCTTCGCCGGGTGGTGCGTGTGGAGATATTTTCGCAGGGCATCGACGGTGTCGTGATTCAGCTCGCGGCGGTTACGTCCGTACTTTTTGGGAACGCCTTGGGCCGTGACGAAAGCCGCGGTGTAAAAGCGATTGCGGACCAGCTCCTGGTCTCCGACGAAAAACTGCTGGATGCGCGCTCCGGGTGGGTTCTCGATCTTCACATAAAGTTGAAGCCCGAGGAAGCGCTTCACGTAGCCGCCCATTTGCTTGTAGGGATCGGCTGCGAGCGTGCGTTCCAGGTTTTCCTCCATCATTTCCCACATTTCCCGGCCCTCTAGTTCGACCACACATACCGGTGGATTTGGGGGCACGATGTTCCAGAGATCATTCACCGAGATCTTACCCGCTGCTATGGGCGCTCCGTAGCGCCAACCATTAGAAAACGCGATCTGTGTGCCGGCGGCTTCCGCGACTGCCTGGAGGAGCAGGTTATCCATGGTTGTCTCCAGGAGCCGGTTGCGACTGAGCGCCGTGCTCGTCTCTCCCACGACCTCCGTTAGCATTGAACGATGGGGCGCAACAATCCTCTCCACGGCTTCCTGCATCTCGCCGTCGAAAGGGATCGACTCATCGACCTCGATCAATTGGTGGCCAAGCACTGCGACTCGACCGCCGGCCACCTCAATATCCAGCCGGCCAATAAACGACCCGTGACACCCGGACTGAATAATGGTGGCTCCATTTACCTTCAGCGGGCGATACATGCGGTTGTGCGTGTGGCCGCTAAGCAGAACGTCAATCCCGGCAACTTCCGAAGCAAGCTTCACGTCCTGTGGAAAACCAAGATGCGAGAGCACGACCACCAGATCCACTCTCTCGCGATCACGCAGAGTCCAGATATGACCGGGTAATTCCTCGTTTCCGAGCGTAAAGCGTAACCCGGCGCTGAAACTGGAAGGCATCGTCTTGTCGAGAATGGAGGCCGCGATTCCGATAACACCCACACGCAGTCCGCCGCGCTCGATGACAGCAAATGGCGGATACACAAGCTGACCGCTCACCTTGTCATAGCAGTTGCTGGCCAGAAGCGGATGATGAAGACGCGCCGCCAAATCACGCAGGCGATCGGGGCCGTAGGCGAAATCCCAATGCACCGTCCAGGCGTCAAGCCCGAGAAGGTTCACCGGTTCAATGAACGCTTCGCCCTGCGAATGAACGGCGTGAAAGGTCCCGTGCAGAGTATCGCCATTATCCAATGCGATGACTGCGCCGCTTCGCTCCTGACGCACCCGCTTGAAGATCGTGAGCAGCCGCGCGTAGCCGCCGGCTGTCCGATATACTGCCTTCCCGCCTTCCCAAAACAGTTCGGGGTGCGGCTCGAGATAACCGTGCGTGTCGTTGATCTGCAGCAGCGTAACCGACCTCGAAGGACTCATGGGCTCGCCCCCGATGAGGCCGGGGACGGGATGGCGCTTCTTCCGGCTTTTGAACTCACATGCATTAAAGCAGAGGCTTGATTTCGGCTTCGAATGCGGCGCGCTCCGCCTCGCCCTGATGCTCGGCCGCGATCCGGCCATTTCGATCGATGATAAATGTCGTCGGAACGACCTCGATGCCCCCGTAGTCTGCGGCCGTCTTCTGATCACCCATCATCACCGGGTAATTAATACCCGCCCTGGAGACAAAAGGTTTCACCACTCCGGGCCCGCCTTCATCAAGCGATATTCCCACGATGACAAGTCCTTTGTCGCCATACTGCTTTTGCAGTGAAATGAACGTGGGGATTTCCTTTCGGCACGGAGGACACCAGGTTGCCCAGAAGTTTAGAATCACGACCTTGCCTTTGAAATCGCTGAGTTTGACAGGCTTGCCATCAACGTTCGTGAGGTGCCAATCGGGTGCGGCGTCATGTCCGCCGGGCTTGCCCGCCGCCGTATGAGAGAGGGGCGCGGCCGCAAACAGAGCCCAAGGGGCGCAGCCGCCGCCGCTGCCAGCGTGCGCGTTTGAGGATAGGTAAGTGGCTAAAGCGAGTCCTCCAGCAACTATCCCGAGTGTGATGTTGTCTTTTTTCATAATTTATTATTGCGGTTTCGCTGCAGGGGACGCCGTCGCGGACACCACGTGATCCTGGCTGAACACCGTTCGCGGCAGATCAGGCGCGACCGCGCGCGAGTCGCGTTCCGGCGAGATAACGGGATGTTTCTTGAAATAAGCCAGCAGCGTTTGGTGAATGCTCGGCGAGACAACTTTCACGTCCTTGACGCCGCGAATCCGGCAGACCAGATCGAGCGGCTCCCCATCGCGTTCGCAGCCGGCGACGGTAATGCGATCCCCGTCTTTGATCTCACGGCCGTCAACCTTCAGCGATTGCACGCGCTTCCCGAACGCATTCCTGGCCGCGAAGACCACGCTCATGCCGGAAGCGCGAGGGCCCCAGCCGCCCGAGAGTTTCCACGGATTTTTTGCGAAGACCAGTTCGAGCTCCTGCTCCAGGTAATCGCGCAACTGTTTGCCAGTGATCCAGCCCACTTTGATCCTGGAGTCGAGCGGGAGGAGTTGCCACAAATCGCCGACGGTGAGAGGGCCAGCGGCGATGGGTGGCGCAAACCGAAAGCCGTTGGTGAATCCGACGTCAGCTCCCGTGCCTTCACGCACCACGTCGCTGATGAGATTGTCCGCGTTAGTTTCCAGGACGTCGTAACGCAGCAGCGCCACATCCGTTCTCCCGACCACCTCGCTTGCCCTGGCGCGATACGGCCCGAGCGCATCATCAATGGTTTTCTTCTCGCCTGCGTCCTCAATGAACTCGCTCGCGCGAATGGGAATCAGTTTGAAGGAGTGCGCCGAGACGCCGCCGTTCGGTCCGAGCGTAAGATCGAGCCGGCCCAGGAAGGAGCCCATCGAGCCGGGTTCAACGACAATGACTTTTCCTTCGAGGATCGGTTGCTCCGTGCGCTCGTGCGTATGTCCGGAAAGTATGACATCGAACTCCGGAATCTCCCGGGCGATGGCTCGGGAGATGGAGAGACCCGTGTGATCGACGGCAACAACGAGATCGGGATGTTCGCTTTCGCGGATGTGCTTTACGAAGTCGCGCAGTCCATCCATCCGTGTCGTGTCCAAGCCGCGGACTTCATCAGGCGGCTGACGTTTTGAGGCCGTCACGTCGGTAATGCCGACGAAGGTGATGCGGACGCCATCTCGATTGAGCGTCAGGGAAGGGGCGAAGAGCCGCTGGTTGGTCCTCGTGTCGTGGAAGTTGTAGCAGATGACCGGTGCCTTGATCTTGGCCATCAACTCGCGAAAGCGTTCCGGGCCGTAGACGACTTCCCAATTGCCGGGCACAAACATGTCCAGGCCAAGTGCATTGAGCGGGCCTAAAACGACCTCGCCCTTTGACCATGCCGCCGGGCCCGAGCCTTGGAAGGTGTCGCCACCGTCAGCAAGAAATACCGCGCCCTGAGCGCTGGCTCGCTCACGATCGATTGCGGTTTTCAGCCGGGCGTAGCCGCCCATTTGTTGGAGCTCGGGCTTTTCCCCGGGCATGTATTCCGGGTGGGTTTCCAACTGCGCATGCGTGTCTGCGATGTGCAGCAGGGTGACATGGCGAGCGCCCGGAAATTCCGCGCGAAGCGGGTTGAGGGCGCCCAGCGATAACGCCGCTGAAATGCAAAGCGCAAACCGTCCGGTCAAGACTCTCGCTGTCATACGCCGCTTTTCAGATAGCTCCAGCCGGCTTCCTGTTTGCGGACCACTTCGGCGACACCCGAGTCCGTCGTCTTCACAAACGGAAGAAGTTGCTCCCTTGTCACGTTCTTCTTTTTCATCGTGTTCTTACAGGCGGCAAAGACCACGCCGCCGTCCACCAGCTTTTTCATGCGCTCCGCGAGAGCGTTGTCTTGGGCGATCATCAGGTTGAGACCCTTGCTATGAGCCACGACTTCGATCTCGGTCTCTGCGCCCAGCGCGACGCGGAGGTTCTCCACATTATTCAGCAGGGCGGTCCATTGCTCCGGACCTTCCTGCGTGACTTCGAAGACAACCTTGTGCGTTTTACCGGTGGACGATTTGCCTGCTTGCGCATTCAGGAGCGAAAGCGGCACCACGGCAAGTGCCGTAAGGAGGATGAACTGCATCAGTTTGTTCATAAGTTCGACTGTTCCACTGTTGAGCTGAAGGCGGGCTGCGCCATGGCCTTCCAGTTTTCGGCAATGACAAAGACCGCCACCGCGGTCACGAAGACAGCGAAGGCGCGCGTGAGCGAATCGGCGGAAACACGCCGCGCCAAGGGAATCCCGGCGAGCATCCCGGCGAGCGCTGCGGCCAGAAAAAGTCCGGTCAGAAGCCAGTTCAATTCCTCATGCCGGGCATGACCAATGAGCCCGCCTAACGAATTGAAGGCGATGATGGCAAGCGATGTGCCGACGCAAGTCTTGATCGGGAGATGCGCCGCCAGGGCCAGCGCCGGCACGAGCAGGAATCCGCCTCCTACCCCGAGAAAGCCGGTAACGAACCCCACCACCACACCGGCTGCCGCGCATCGGAAAGTTCGGCAAGCTTCGTCCGATTCGGCGACTGGCATTCCGGTAAACCACATCCTGGCGGCAACGAGCAGCATAAGAGCTGCGAACAAAAGCAGTAGTGTCGACGGGGCCACGAGATGAGTAACTTGGGCGCCGACCCACGCTCCCGGGATCCCAGCGGCACCAAAAACAAACATCGCCTTCCAATGCACGAGTCCGCGGCGGGCTTGAATAACCGCGCCGACCGCGCTGACCGCCCCGACGATCGCGAGAGACATCGGCACTGCCTGCTGCGGCGATTGGCCGGCCGCATAAACCAGAACAGGTACGGTAATGATTGAGCCACCACCGCCTAGAAGGCTCAGTGACAATCCGATGCCAACCGACAGAAGGGTGGCCAGAATCATCGCGCACCTCCGGCAGAATGCTCAACGCGCCAGAAGATTGGTAGCATTATGGACTAACGAATGGTCAGCTTGGCCAACGCGATCAGACCGGCGACAATCGCGACCGCAAACACTGCCACAAATGGTTTGCCCGGGATATGAAACAGACCCGGTAACGTCAGTTCCCCGCGGTCGCCCCATTTCTCAACCGTGTTTTTCGTCAAGCCGGAAACCTCCGCGTAGAGATAGGAACCGACCAGCATCCCAACGATGACAAGGAGCGCATCGAAGTTGCCCTGGCCCAGCGCGGTCAAATTCGTGCCCGGGCAATAAGCGCTGAGGGCGAACCCGCTCCCGAAGATTAATCCGCCGATCACGTTTGCCCCGATGCGTGTCGCCTTGATGTGCAGTTTGACCAGGCCCATCCAGTGCATGAGGAAAATTCCAAGCATCCCGACGAAGATGGCGGTGCCCATCACCTTCGCGACGGTGAAATCGCGCAAGAGAAGCTGGCCGATCAGGATGTGATATTTTCCCACTCCTCCCTTCTGCAGGAGAAATCCGAAGATGCCTCCAAAGACTAGCCCGAGCAGCAGTTGTTTTCCTGCTCCGTTAACTTTTCCGCCAGGTGTTGAAGTCATAAAAGTCTCTCAGATTCCAAAGAGCAGCATGGCGATGGGAATTCCACCAAGGAAAAAGCAGATCACGGCAATCCACGAACCGACCGAAAGTTGCAGAGTGCCGCTGATACCATGTCCGCTCGTGCAACCGCCGCCGAGCCGCGCTCCGAAGGCCATCAGCAATCCTCCGGCAAATGCTGCCAGCATGCGGAGCATGTATGAATGAGCCCCAAAGCGTGCCTGCCACATTGGCGGCAGCCATTCACCCGTCATCTCGTGGCCTGTCCATGCTGCGATAAAAGAACCGATCAGGATGCCGAAGACTAGTGTCAGTTCCCAGTTCAGCTTGGGCGGATTGCTCTTATAATATTCCAGCGAATCGGTGTGGCGACGTGCAAACAGTCGGCCGATCGCACCGGCGACGTTCGCGTAGGCGCTCGACGCGCCGATGGCCTTGTCGGAAAAGTAGAAAGTCAGCCAGGAGAGAACTCCAATGCCCGCCCCGACGACGTAAGGCGACCACGCCGGTCCTGCATAACTTAGAGGATCTGTGCCCGTTGTTAGTGCGAGTAACGCGATCATGATGCTTTTTCCGTTCGCTCAACGGGAAATTTCGCGGCCTTCCACGCGCCCCAGCTTCCCGGGACGTTATGAACTTTTGTAAAACCCTCCTGCTTTAACATGCTCGCGCCGAGACTGGCGCGATAACCGCTCGCGCAGTAAACCGCCGTCGGTTTCGTCTTGTCGAATTCCGAAGCCCTCTTTCGGATTTCCGGCAGAAATAAATGATGCGCATTGGGAATATGCCCGCCGCTCCATTCATCGGGTGAGCGAACATCGAAAATCTGCAGACTTTTGCCCGCGTCTTTTAATTCGCGCACGCTCATCTGCGGCAATTCCTCGATCGGGAAACCTTCGCTGTTCCAAGCCTTCATGCCACCGGCGAGGTAACCTGCAAATTTTGTGTAACCGGTGCGGATAAACAGCTTCACCACCTGATCGATGTCGTCATCTGCGTCGAGCACGAGTAGCACCCTCTTCGCCGGATCAAGCAACCACCCTGCCCAGATCGACAGCATGGGCGACCCGCCAATATTGAATGCGCCCGGTATGTGCCCTCCGCCGAAGGCCAGCATGTCGCGGGTGTCGATGAGAACACCCACCTTCTTGTCGACGGCTGCCTTGAATGCTTTCGCGGACAAAGCAGCGACACGCGGAAGGTTGCCCAGAATCTCCGGCCCTTTTGCATTCACCTTTTTCATCCGCGGGTAATAAGTCGGCACCGGCGGCGCCGTTCCGAGTGCGTAATCGGTGAACTTTTTCATGTCGGTAAATTGAAGGAACGGATTGGAATCCCGCTCGTATCCAATCGTACTTTCCAGTCGGTCGCCGATGTCCGCTCCGCAGGGCGAGCCGGCGCCGTGCGCCGGGTGAATAATGACGCTGTCAGGCAATTTGAGAAAATAATCCTGCAGCGTGTGAAATTGCTGCGCCGCGAGCTTCTTTGATTGCGCACTCCCGAGTAGATCCGGCCGACCGGCGGAGCTCACGAAAAGCGAATCGCCGGTGAGAACACCCCACGGTTTCCCGGCATTCTCTTTCTCCGCTATTTCGTAGCTGACGTGCTCCGGCGTGTGGCCAGGGGTGTGACGAACGGTGATTCGCGTCTTGCCGAAATCGAAGGTGTCGCCGTCCTTGATCTTATTGATTGCAAATCCGTATTTCGCGCCCTCTTCGCCACTACCGTAGATTTCTGCCGAATCCAACCGGGCGCAAAGTTCTCGAGAACCGCTCATCAAATCGGCATGGATGTGCGTTTCGAAAATGTGCGTGATAGAGACCTTCTTTTCACGCGCCAGTTCGACGTATTTGTCGACGTCGGGCGTCGGGTCGAAAACGGCGGCTACACCCGCGGCATCGTCACCGAGCAAATAAGAGAGTTCAGCGATTCCCTCGGTTTCAAGGCGTTGAAAAATGAGTGCCATAGTTAACGGATTGCGGAGTTGCTGTCCGGGTGCTTGGCCTCGGGAGCACTTTTGTCGGCTCGTTTGCTGGAGGTGAAGAAAAACAGGGTGCCGATAACGCCGCCGTAAAGCGCCCCGCGCCACCAGGTAGAAGTCAGGGGACAAGTGCCGGACGAGCACTGGCCGAAATAGCCGAGTGTCGCGCCGAGCAGCGCTCCGATTAGAATCGGGAGGTAGGGATAAATGACAGGGATATTCAAATGCTTCATACTTTTAATCGCGAATGGATTGCTTTGTGCGTCTATTGAACTAAACAACTATATAACGATATAGCAACATGCCTCCATCTTCCCTTAAGTCAAAGAAGTCCCGCCTTTTCACTCCAAAGGCCCTCCAGTTCGTGGCCGATCGTTTCCGCGTCCTGGGCGAGCCCATGCGACTCAAACTGCTGATTGCGCTTGAAACCGGTGAAAAAAATGTAACCCGGCTCGTGCAGCTCACTGAGTCGACCCAAGCGAACGTGTCCAAACACCTCGGGATTTTGTCGGATGCCGGTATGGTCAGCCGCCGCAAGGAAGGCCTTAAAACCTTTTATCTGATTTCCGATCCGCAAATCTTCAAACTCTGCGACGTGATGTGCTCTAAAATCGAAAGAGAGTTCAGAGAAAAAGCGGCGCACTTTCAGTGAGCTAGCCGGCTGAAATCGGCCCGGAGTCTACGGGGTCGGCTAACCTTTTGTCACTTACGAATGTTTTTCAGCCGAAATGGGAAATCTCTGAAGCGCGTTTCTCCTGGGTCTAGCCTTTGAAAGCGACCGGGTCCGAGCCTTTTTGACACCGCCTGCACGGACCCCGTCGCGATATGGATTTAACTTTCGAATCGCTCGCGCACGACTAGCCAGCCCAACAGGCCGGAGCCGATGTCGATCAAAGCATGCAGAATGATTGCCGGCCAGAGCGATCCGGAAATCGCATACACAAAAATGAAAACCAGTCCCAAGATTCCAGTGCGCAGGATCCCCGCGATCCCCTGGTAAGAGTGTCCAAGCGCAAAAAAGATGGCGCACAGCGCGGCCGACCCCCACCAGGAGAGCCACGGCTGAAAAAACCAGATCAGGTAACCGCGAAAAATAAATTCTTCGCAAAAGCCCGCGGTTAAAGACAGGGCGACAAAAGCCCCGAGCTCAAGATGGGTGTGAGGAAGGATGACGAGCAGTTTCTGGTAGGTGGCTCGCAGCTTCTTCCTCGCCGAAGCACTCCGCGCGACTTTTAATCCGTCGCGGCAATAGAGCAGCACCAGAGCAAAGACGATGACGGCAGCAAACCACAGTCGCCATCCGTGAGGTGCCACAAAACCAACGTCGGTCCAGGGTCGTTTTTTTGCGTGCCAGAGATTCATCCCGCCGATCGTCAAGGTCCACATCAGCATCATCCAGATGGACCAATAGATCAGTCGGGCGCGGCCCGGTCGAACTGCTGCCAGGCGAAGAAAGCATGGCCAGAGAAGGAAATGATCGAAAAGAAAGGCGGCGGCCGTGCCGGCGACGTAGAGGAAGTCAGCCTTGGTCACGCCGACCTCCATTGTTCCGTTGTGAGAATGCTTGACATAAAGTGAATGTGAATTCACATTACTGTTTAGTCAACCGTTGTTGTGTTTATGTCTAATAGTCAGCCTCCGGCCCCGCAACAAGAACGCAGCCGCGAAACGCTTCGGCGGCTTCTTCGTGCCACCATCGACACCCTAGAAAGCCACGGACTCGAAGGCGCTACCATCCCACGAATTGCCGCAAAAGCCGGCGTTGTGCCGGCGAGTATTTATCGGCGCTTTAAGGACAAGGATGCGCTTTATCGCGCCGCCTTCCTGAAACTGCTGGAGCCCAGCCTCGAGGCCAGTCGGCACAACCTGCGGCCAGAACTCTTCGCGCGGCTTTCCTTCGAGAAAGCTGTCGAGCAGGTCGTCGCCGCGCTCATTCGGCAATATCGCAAGCATCCGGGGGTCCTGCGAGCTCTTACCAGGTTCGGCGAAAGGCCGGCTGAGAAAACTTTTGCCCGCCGCGTTTTAAAACTCGTTCACATCAATTTCACCAATATCGCTGAAGTCTTGCTGCATTATCGCTCACGAATCAAGCACCCTGATCCACGCCTCGCCATTAACTTCGCGCTGCTCAGCGCGGTCACCATAATGGAAATCCAGGCGCAGAAGGATTACTCGCTTTGGAACGTCGCCCTCCCTCTCTCCGATGAGCGGCTTAAAGGCGAGGCGACGCGCATGGTCTTGGCATTCCTCCAGTCGAAGTAAATGTCGCCTCGCCGATCATCCAACCTCAGCTGGCTCTTCACCGCCGGAGCCGGCGGGTCGTTTGTTGCCGTCACGCAATTAGCCACGCGTGAGCACTTAAACATTGCCCAATACATTAGCGTCGCACTCTTTGCCGTGGTGCTTCCCATCTTTGCCTCGGCAGCTTTCGCCCTTCGCTCCAGCGGCCATCGTGCCCGGGAGGCACGTCGTCAGGCACAGCGCATGGGCTTAATGAGTGGCTACATCTTTGTCCTCGGGATTGGCTGTCTTTTCTGGTCTCTGAGTGGCTTCATCGGGCTGCTTTTCTTCGGCGCCATCGCGACCTTGATGATCGTGCGTATCCGAAGCGGCGAAAAACTGATCAAACGCGGCACCCTGCTTCGCTCACTTGCCGCACGTCGGAAGCAACAGCAGTGACGCGCTAGTTAGGATCCAGGTGGAAGGCCTACAGCTTTTTCGAAGAAGTGTTACTTAGGCATTTGCTTGATCCACTCGGAGATCGCCGCGCCCATCGACATCGCCGTCGGCGGGCTCATGTTACAGAGCACCACTCGGGTATAGCGACCGCTGGGGTCTATGGAGAGTCCCGTGTTCACTCCCGGCGCGCCGCCGCCAATTCCGTAGGGAGCGAGCTTTGTATCGTCCGGTGGCGCTGGCGCATTTGGCGGATGCGGAATCATGTCGCGCAGCAGTTTAACCGACTCTTTACTGATGAGCTTGCCGCCGTTAATCGCCTGAACAAGACGAAGCAGGTCACCGGCAGGCGCCTGCAGGCCGCCGGCGGGACATCCGCGCTCTGGCTGTGCACCCGTCACATCCTTATCACCATCGTAACTATGCGCTACCGAAGCGGGTAATTGTTTCCGGTCGAAAAATCCTGACCGTGACATTCCCGGCGGCTCCAGGATGTGCGCCTTAACATAAGAGAAGTAGTTCTCACCGCTAACTGCTTCGATGACCATCCCAAGCACTACGTAGCCCGCGTTCGAGTAGAGATTTTTCGAACCGGGTTCAAACGCGAGCGGTTTATGCGTGAAGAGCGGTAGGAAGCCCTTTAATTCCGTTATGCTCCCTAGGTTTTCTGAACCGCTCTGGTCGAAGATGTCGCCCATTCCACTGGAGTGGAGTAGGAGTTGGCGAATGGTGACCTTGTTCGCGATGTCAGGGTCCGGATAATCCGTTAGGTATTTTCCAAAAGTGTCATCGAGAGAAAACTTGCCCTTCTCGAGGAGCTGGAGAATCGCGATCTGAGTGAAAAGCTTTCCGATCGACCCGACGTCGAAAGCAGTTTCTGGCGTATTTGCGATTCGCTGCTCGCGATTCGCCTCGCCCCACGCGGCGTCCACCAGCGGTTTACCGTCGGCGGCCACAAGGATGCTGCCGGAAAATCGCCCCGAGGCTGCGAGTGTGTCCGCCAACTTTTTTATAGCGGCAGCCAACTCCTTATCGTCCTTCGGTTGCGGAATAACCTTAGCCTCCGGTGGCAGCGGAGGAGGGCCGCCGCCCGGACCTCGGAGAAGTAGGCCTGGCTGGCCAGTACCTGGCGCGGGCTTACCGTCCGCTCCCGGCTGAAGGAGCACCGGCCCGGATTCTTGCGGACGGCTCGCGCTGGACGGAGCGGGAGTTGTTTTCCCCTGCGTCGGCGGCTCTTGCGCGCGAACATCGGTCCCGCTCCAGACGACCGCGACAGAAATCAAAAGTGTGAGTCTCGTGTAGACAGAGTGCGGCATACCATGTGAACGCCGCTGCGGTGAAGATTTGTCTAAGCCGAAAGAGAAAAGGCCTGCGTGGACGGTTCTCTCCTTCGTCCGCAAACGCGCTAGATGTTTAATAGTGCGAAAGTCATATGCTTAAGTAACTGCATAGCCTCCAACTAATTCACTAAACGCGGCACGACTAATCCAACGAAGTCACTTAGTCCGTGCCCGATCATGTTTGCTGCGAGATCGCGTCGCCAAAGGTAGAATATTGTTAGGATCGTGCCGACGACGAACGCAAGAATCACGTTTTCAATGCCGCCCGTCCAGTGCGTAGCGGCAAACATGAAGAGCGGAATTGCGGCGGACAGAACGCGGCCACAACCGATTGCCTCCAAGCGCTCAATAGCATACCCGCGGAAAAATAATTCCTCGATAACGCCTGACCGGATGACGACGAGCGTTTCGAACCATATCGGGATCTTGTTAAATTCCGCCGATCCGGGACCGTGTCCGTAGCCGGTGACGGAGAGAACAATCCATGCAGTAACTCCGCAAAGGCCGGTTAGAATACATCCATATCGAATCGATTGACGCCAAGGCGAAACGCCAAGGCCGATCGAACTTAGCGGGAGCCGTTCACCGAACCGAACGAGCAGAAGAAGAACGGCTGCCAGAAACCAGATCGCCACTTCCTTCCACACCGAGGCCGTAACTGATGGAGATGGACTAAGAGCGCGAAAGAGTAAGCGCAGCGCCACAAATCCGAAGAGGGATATAAATAACCCGAGGACTGTTAACGGAGAGAGTTTCGAGCGCATCCAGTTACAACAGGCAAATCAATATTAAGGGGCCTAACGAAAGGAGCTTAACCATTACACAGGAGCCAGACCGGTAGGGTTGCCAGAATTCTCGTTCCGCGAGCCCATTTCACCGCGCGTTGCGGACAGGACAAGGCCGGGTTCGATCAAAAGATTAATAGCGAAGTGCGCAGCGATGCAGGGTGCCAGACTACGTCCCGCTAAAAGAAAGACGATCCCAAGCATTAGCCCGAGGAAGCCGGTAGCGATAGTGGCACCGAGGGCGGCTCGGAAGCTCTTACCCATCAGGCCCCAAATCCCGTGAATGGCCCCGAAGAGGACCCCCGCGCCAAGCACCTGAACAAACGCTCCCTGACCATGCGCCAATAGCCAGTTCATCGTCCAGCGCCGAAACATAACCTCTTCCAGAACGCCCGCCGAAATGGCCAGACCGATGGCGAGTAACTTGAGCCACGTCGGGCGAAACAAATTCTCGCGCACGGATGGCAGGCGAAGCGAAAGGGCGACAAAAATCAAGGTGGCCAGGGCGGCGCCAATCCAGCCGAGAGGCCCGCCGGTTAGGCCTGGGGCGAAGCCGAGATAGCGAACGAAACGCCAGCCGCTGAGCTGCAGGTTCATCAGAACCCAGCCGCCTTCGATCGCGGTGAAGAATGCTAGGATGATCCCGCTCTTGCGTTCAGCCGTCATTTCTTAATCTCCGCAGCAGCTTGCTCGTTACCGCCGTCCATCATCTCTGCGAAACGCCGCTCGATTTCTTCACCGGAAATGTCTTCGGAATGGGTCGTCAGCGTCCAGCGGTGGCCGAAGGGATCGCGTATCGTTCCGGAGCGATCGCCGAAGGGCTGATTCGCCATCGGCCGCAGGGCGGTTGCACCAGCCCTGATCGCCTGAGTATAAACGGCGTCGGCGTTCTCCACGTAAAGGACAATAGAGACGGGCGAGCCACCGAAATGTTCGGGACAGAAAGCCTCGTGTGAAGGGAACTCATCCGCCAACATCAGGATAGAATCGCCGATCAATATCTCTGCGTGCATGATTTTTCCGTCTGGCATGGCCAGACGCCGTTTCATGGTTGCATCGAAAGCAACGCAATAAAATTCGAGCGCCGCGGAGGCGTTCGCGACGATCAAGTAAGGCGAAGCCGTATGATAACCCTCGGGAACCGGTTTGCCGCCGCCTTGGTTCTTATCCATGTCTACTCGAAATCTGCCTCGGGCCGCGGCAGCCGTATTGGAAAAATGTGAACTCAGTTCGGGAGCGGCAGATGATTGCGCTGCGCGATGCGCTGGGCCAAAAAATCGGAAGGAGTGACGGAGGTGAAAGCGCGAAAATCATTAATGAAATGCGCCTGGTCGTAATAGCCGTTGGTGAAAGCCGTTGCCGCCCAGTCGATATCTCCATGGGAAGGCAGCGAGTTCAGGCTGTTTTGAAAACGGCGGACTCGTTGGAAAAGTTTGGGCGTCAAGCCAACCTGCTCGCTGAAAATCCGGCTGAATCGGCGCTCACTTAAACCTATCTCTTTCAACACTGCGGCTACGGATAGACATGGGGTTTGCTCGAATGCGTGCACGGCATATCGGACTACACGATGCAGCGCGCGCGATTGTTCTAACTGACGCAGAAGAAATTTCTCCATTAGGAGAAACCTGGATGCCACTGTCGGCGCCGCAATCAGTCGATCGCGCAACTCATCGCCGCCGTTCATAAATTCCAAAGGCACCTGAGTATCGCGGAATTCTTCGGTAGGAATATTCAGTAATCTAGCGACTTCGCCAGCTTTGAAGGCCACCCCGATGACCGACGCCGCCGCAGGCAAAATCGCGTAGGGAAAAGATCGCGGGCCGCTGAAGATGCTGCCGCCTAATATTGATAGCCGGTTAGTCTCAATTCGCTCATAAAGACTCATTCGATTTTCCGATAAATTGATTACGAGGTGGGCGCATCCGTCCGGTAGAATAGCTTCCCGGGACGCGGTCCCGAGGGATTCGGGCCCTCGCGAGCTGCACCAGAACAGCTCGACGACCTCACTGAGAGGCGGACCAGGAAAATGTTTGAGAACGTTCATCGAGCCAGCAGAAAGATCGACCATTTGCCAGAGTTTGCATCTAAGCGATGCGCAACAAGAGAACGAGGAATCAAGGCATGATCGGGCGATCTGTGGGTCGTTTTCGCATTGCAAACTCGTTAGGGCTGAATGTAATACAAAACCCCCGGAGTCTACTGGGGTCCCGAGCCGTTTTGACACCGAGCCAATCTGGCCGTGGATCTTTATCCCCGGATGGAGAAATCGGGGTTACGGAGCGTCGTTTGACCCCATTTTGACACTGCTAGAAGCGCCATGAGAGACCGCCGCGTATCCGCCATGTAGGCGTCGTCTGGAACTGGGTCGTGTTCATGAGCACAGGCAGATCCGCACCCACTTCTCCGACGAGTCGGCCGAATGTTCCCAATATGCGTGGACCGAAATAAACTGCGGTCATGCCCGTGTCTTTATCGGGTTCGCCTTGGAACTTGTCATAACCCTTGGTCTCTCCGGACGTAATGAATTGGATGCCAAGGGAACGATCCCTTCCGCGCATCAAGTAAACGCCAGGACCACCGCTCCACGACAGATCGTTTGCGAACTGGTATTGATAATCGCCTTCACTTCGCAGCGTGTATTGGACGTCCGCCTGCATGAAGACCCGCTTGTAACGCACCACGCCTTGCGCTCCAAAAACCCCATCGAACGAACCCGTGCCGAGAGTCAGATCGTGTCCTCCGATTCCACTTTCAGGAGCTCCCGGAATATCGATCCCGTGAAAGTTTTCTTTCAACCGGCTGGTGTCGCCTGTCGGCATTTTTAGTCCAGCGGTCAGGTTAATGATCGCGCTGAAATTCGGTTCATGAAAAATCGGAATCGGGTTCTTCCCGTCGGATTGCTTACCATGATCGATATCGAAGAAGTCTGAGTTCTTTCGATAGGCAATAAAGTTAGCCGTCAGTGCGATATCGCCGATTCCAAAAACGTTTCCCTCATCGAGGGTGAACCCCTTGGGACGTCTGAATTCCCGATCGATGATCGGAAGACTCAATTGCAGACCGAATCGCTGTTCGAGAAACGGTAAAGACGAACCCACCACGATTTGAGTGATGGAACTGTCAAGATATTCGCCGGTGGGATTCGGGACCTTGTTACCGTCGAAACGATCGGTCCCGAAGTGCGTGAATTGCTGGGCGACGCCGGCATAAATTCCGGAGCTTCCCTCCGGAATGGTGGCGTCGAGAGTAGGCGTGTAGCAGCCGCAAAGATCGCACGCCTCTTGCGCTTGAATACCGGCGAAAATGGTGGCCACGATACATAAAATTAGTTTCGACATAAATCCTCCGTAAAAATTTGATGGGACGCGCGCGCCACGGAAGCGCAGCGATTCGGGTTTAAACGACTATGTGGACGCAGTGTGCGCCCATTGGTTAGGCTATTCCCTTAGGACGCCCGAGGAGGCGGCGATGGAGGTTCTTCGGCCCGTTTAACCGCGATCGGATTCAGGTTACGATATTGGAACGGAGTGAAGTCCCGAGCGAGCGACGCAGCTCGTGCTGGCAGAAAAAGATCGGCTCTCATCACGGAAGCCGGAGCCGCTTTCTTCCCCGGTTTATGCTGCGCCTTCGCAATGTGTTTGCACAATTCGCATGGATGATCGCCATCGAAAGTTCGAGAGACCGCTTCAGTTAGCGAGAATTGCTGCGAGTTCTTCAGCAGCATCGTGGCCCAGGCGACTGATTGAAGAGTAGCCCATGGCATTCCTATGCAAAGGCAGAGCGCGCAGATGATCGCCGCACGTTGGAGGCGAAGGACCACGCCGAAGGATAGCCTCTCTAGGAGTCCGTCGTCAATCTCTGTCTGGCATTCCATTTGAAGGGTTCGCGGCCCAATCAAATAGGTCTTGTAAAAATATGTGACTGGCAGAAGCTGGCGTTCGATGAGACGGGCGGCAATCCATCTCGCTTTACTTGGCAGCATCTTTTTTGCTCTGACGCTGTCGTCGTCGCCGGCGCTCCACGAGCGCTTCCACCCGGACGCACGACTGCCGGGGCACGAGTGCGCCGTCACATTGATCGCGTCAGGCGGTTATGTTTCCTCTGCCCCACCGCCAGTGGTCATTGTCGCGCTTCCGCGTGGGATCGCTTTTGCACTCGCGAGGCTGAGTCCGGTCTGGATTTCGTCTCTCTTCTCCGCATCCTGCGTCTTCGAGCACGCGCCTCCCGCGACGGCCTAAGCACATAGACGAGCCGCAGCTCTTGCGGAGGAACGCTTCCTCAGGAAGTGCCGGCGCGCCACGTGTGCAGATGCCCGGGCTCCGATTGCGCCCTTAAGCCGCGACTGCAGCCTAACCAATCAAAAGTTATGAACACAAGAATTCTACACATTTCCAATGAACAAATCTTTCCTGGCAACAGCTTTGTTGCCGATCTGCGCGACATCATTATTCGCGCAAAATCCCGCCACTAGTCCATCACCGAGCCCCTCCATCAGTCCATCATCCCAGACAGCTGAGGCGGCTCCGGTTGTCGTCCAAAGTGAAGCGCTTGATGTTTCGCGCGAATCAATCGTGCCGAGCCTCGGCGCGACTCGTTACACGATCGGTCCGGACCGGCTCGATTCACAGGCCCAAGGCGAAGACGCGCCTTTTAGCCAGACACTCCTGCGTTTGCCTGGCGTAGCCCAGGATTCGTTCGGCCAGGTCCACGTGCGTGGCGAGCACGCCAACCTGCAGTATCGAATCGATGACGTGCTCTTGCCGGAAAGTATTCCCGGCTTCGGCCAGGAACTGGAGACCCGGTTCGCGGATAATATTTCCCTGATCACGGGCGCGTTACCGGCGCAGTTTGGCTTTCGCACAACCGGGGTGATTGATATCCACTCCAAAACGGGGGCCGGCTTCGAGCAGGGCGAAGCATCCCTCCAGGTTGGAAGCTTCGACACCATTCAACCGAGTGTTGAATACGGCGCCGTCATGGGGAAAGCGAATGTCTACGCGTCGGTGAATTATCTGCACAACGGCATTGGAATCGAAAATCCGACCCGTAGTAGCGATCCCATCCATGATGACACGGATCAATACCGGCTCTTTAGTTATGTCTCTTACATTTTCGACGACAATACGCGGCTCGTTCTGCTTCTGGGCGGAAACCACAACGAGTTCGAGATTCCGAATACTCCGGGATTGAAGCCGGTCTACACGGTTCTGGGTCGATCGAACTTTGATTCCGCCAAGCTCGATGAAACGCAGGTTGAACAAAATGCCTACTTGATCGCGACGTTTCAAAAGAAGATCGACGACTTCAACTTCCAGGCGTCGGCTTTTACCCGCTACAGCTCCATCCTGTTCCGACCGGATGACGTGGGCGACCTGATCTTCAACGGCGTGGCGTCGCGCGTCGATCGCGACATCCTTTCAAATGGGTTTGAATTCGACGCGAGCTATAAGCTTACCGATCAGCATACCCTCCGCGGTGGCTTTCTGTTCACGGAACAGCACGCGACCAACGACACGCTAACCCTCGTCTTTCCGGTGGATGCGAACGGCAACCAGAAGAGCGATGTCCCGCAGCGAATCGGCGATAGCCATGACGCGTATGGCTATTTCTACGGCGTTTATCTCCAGGATGAATGGAAGCCGTTTGACCAGCTGACGATTAACTTCGGCGGCCGGCTCGACTTCGTGAGCGCGTTCAAGGATGAGAACCAGCTCAGCCCGCGGTTAAACCTTGTCTATGAGCCGTGGAAAGGAACAACCTTCCACGCCGGATACGCGAGGTATTTCACTCCTCCGCCGTTGGAGAACGTGGAGCAGAGCACAATCGCGAAGTTCACTGGCACGACTAACGAATCCGCGATTACAAAGGACTCGCCTGTCTCGGCTGAGCGAGCGCATTACTTCGATGTCGGAGCCACCCAAAAGATCGCGGACGGGTTCCAGGTCGGGCTCGACGGCTACTACAAGAGTGCGCACTCGGTTTTGGATGAAGGCCAGTTCGGCGAGGCGCTGATCCTGTCATCCTTCAACTATAAACGGGGCGAGATCTATGGGACGGAGTTTACCTCCAGTTACGATAAGGGCGGCCTTTCGGCTTATCTGAACGCGGCTTACGAGTGGGCCCGCGGAACCGACATCACCTCAGCGCAGTTCCTGTTCGACCCGGCCGAATACGCATACATCCGCAATCACTGGGTCTTCCTCGATCACGATCAGCGTTTCACCGGCTCCGCCGGCGTCTCTTATCAATGGCAGGATTGGAAGGCGGCCATCGATGCGCTTTATGGGAACGGACTGCGCAGCGGGTTCGCCAATACGATGAAGCTGCATCCTTACGAAACTTTCAACCTGAGCCTGCAGCGGCGAATCAAGTTAAGCGAGAAAACGGCGCTAACCCTCCGGTTCGATGTCGTGAACGTCTTCGACAAGATCTACCAATTGCGCGATGGCAGCGGAATTGGTGTCGGCGCCCCGCAGTTTGGGCAGCGACGAGGGTTTTACGGCTCGGTTGCCGTCGAATTTTGACGCGCAAGTACTAGTAGGTGCCTAACGAAACTCTTTTTGTGTTGCAAAAACTTCGGAGTCTACGGGGTCCTGTTCCTTCTTGTCATTTGCAGCTTTTCCATAGCCGCAAGCGGAAAATCTCATAAGACGATTTCTCCTGGGTCGAGCTCTTGAAAGCGGGGGGTCCGAACCCCCTTTGACATTGGGTTTCAGAGAAATGGAAGAGCGACCGTGGCTTGTTAGGTTGTAGGGTATGGCCTGACAGTTTTGCTGCACGGTGCTATTGCCTTGCTTAACGAGCGCAATTGTGAGGAACTCGTTCCATCGTCAACTCCTGCAAGTGAGATTGCAGCGCTGTTTCTCGCTCGCAGCATTTCGTTGCTGAGCCGGGTCATTCAAAGAGATCGGAGTCCACTATGAAGAAAGCACTGCTTGTCACTTGGTTCGTCCTGGTTTTTGCCATCGGCGTTGAGGCGCAGGTGCCGCAGGTCATCAACTACCAGGGTCGCGTCGTCGTTGGCGCGACCAATTTTAACGGCACGGGCGGTTTTGAGTTCGCATTGGTGAACACCAATGGGAGCACCACCTACTGGAGCAACGACGGTACCAGCTCGGGCGGGTCGCAGCCCACCAATGCGGTCTCGCTCACCGTGACCAACGGCCTTTACTCGGTCTTGTTAGGGGACACGACCATTACCAACATGACGTCGGCCATTCCCACTTCAGCCTTCACCAATTCCGACGTGCGATTGCGCGTTTGGTTTAACGATGGCACGCACGGCTTTCAGTTGCTCGCGCCCGATCAGCGTCTCGCCGCCGTTGGCTATGCCATGGTGGCCGGCGGCGTGAATCTTCCCGTCACCACTTCGGCCAGCAATGGCCCGCTCGATATCGGAGGAAATCCCTTTCTGCATGTGTATGGCGCAGGTGGGATCAACGACGGCAATATCTTCCTGGGCAAAGGCGCGGGAGACTTCAGCCTGACGGGCGCGAGCAACGTCGGCATCGGCGCCGGGGTCTTGGCGCTGAACACCACGGGCGCCTCCAATGTTGGCGTTGGCTCGCAGGCGCTGGCGGCCAACACCACCGGTACCAGGAACAACGCGCTCGGACTCGCCGCGCTGGCTGCGAATCAAGGCGGCATATTCAACACCGCCATCGGCGGCGTGGCGCTCACGGCAAACACCTCAGGTAGCCAAAACATCGCCATCGGCGACTCCGCTCTTTCGTCCAACACCACCGCGGGCAACAACACCGCCGTTGGCGCCAATGCACTGTCGTTCAATACCACGGGGGTCAACAACACCGCACTGGGCAAAAACGCCGGCCGCAACCTAACGACCGGCAGTAACAACATCGACATCGGCCATGTCGGTAACGCCGGCGAAGCCAACATCATCCGGATTGGCGACGGCAGCACGCAAACGGACACGTTCCTGACCGGCATCATCCACGGAAACGGCTCCGGCCTAACGGGCATCACTTCCACGAGTCTGGTCGCGGGGAGTGTGACCAGCACGCAGCTGGCCCCCGGCCTTACGCTTGCCGGTGCGACTAATTTTTCCGGCGACCTGCTCCTTCCCGACACCACCTCTGCCACGACTGGCGTGCTGGAACTCGGCGGCACGCCGTTTCTCCACGACTACGGCACGAGCGGACAATCTAGTGCCAACACCTTTGTGGGCAGCGGCGCTGGAAACTTCACCCTGACGGGAACGAGTAACACCGGTCTCGGTTCCCAAACGCTGTCTAGCGCAACCACGGGCATCAACAACACCGCCGTCGGCCGCCAGGCGCTCTTCTCTAACACCACGGGAGGCAACAACACCGCCACCGGTTTGCAAACGCTCTTTACCAACACCATTGGGAGCAACAACACGGCCAATGGCTTTTCAGCGATGTTCCACAACACCACCGGCAGCGCAAACACCGGCAACGGTTACGCGTCGCTCGGATCCAACACCGCGGGTAACAATAACACCGCCGACGGCTATCAATCCCTTGCCGGCAACACCACTGGCACCAACAACACCGCAAGCGGTTATCAGGCTCTCGGCGTCAACAGCACGGGCACGGACAATATCGCGAGCGGCTTCCAGGCGCTTCTGCACAACACCACCGCGAGTCGAAATGTGGCGCTCGGGTCCGGTGCACTCCAAACACAGTCTTTCGATAACAGCGGCACGCCTTGGAACAGCGATAACGTCGCGGTGGGTTATCAGGCGCTTTTCAGCCATCAGCCGACGGCGGCGAACAACGGCCTCGGGAATACGGCTCTTGGCACCCAGGCACTCTACGACAACACCAATGCATTTTTCAACACGGCCATTGGCTGGCAGGCTCTCTTTTCCAACACCACGGGCGTCGCCAACATCGCCATTGGCGGCGGAGCCGGACGCAACCTAACTACCGGCAGCGCCAATATTGACATCGGCAGCCCTGGCGTTGCCGGCGAGTCGAACACCATCCGGATCGGGGACGGCGCGACTCAGACCGACACGTATCTGACCGGCGTCGTTCATGGCGACGGCTCGGGCTTAACCATCGCAAATGCCACGACCTTTTCCGGGGACATCAATCTTCCTGCCACCACTTCCTCGAGCGTCGGCGTTCTTGAAATCGGCGGGACTTCGATCCTCCAAGCCTACGGACCGGGCGGCCTTAGCGCCGGCAACATTTTTGTCGGCGCGAACGCTGGGAATTTCGGCACCACCGGCGTGCAAAACACCGGTCTGGGTGGTCAGGCGCTCAATCACAACACCACGGGCAACGGCGACACCGGCGTGGGGTATCGCGCGCTCACTGCCAACACCACTGGCGGCGGCAACACGGCTAGTGGCAGCCTGGCACTTTTTGGCAACACCACCGGGGGCAACAACACCGCCGACGGCTTCGCCACCCTCTTCACCAATGTGAGTGGCAGCGATAACGTGGCGACCGGCTACGAGGCGTTGTACAACAACACCTCCGCGAACAAAAACGTAGCGATTGGCTCAGGCGCTTTGTACACCCAAAGCTTCTTCAACAGCAACACACCCTGGGACAGCTTGAATGTCGCCGTGGGTTACCAGGCGCTTTATAGCAACCAACCCAGTTCTAATAGTAACGGCATTCAAAACACGGCCGTCGGCGGCAACGCGCTCCACGCCAATACCACGGGCGGCGGCAACTCTGCCAGCGGTTACGCCGCGTTGGGGTCCAACACGACGGCCAACTTCAATACCGCAACCGGAGCCTTGGCCATGCTTCAAAACACCACGGGCAGCAATGATACGGCCGAGGGCTACCAGGCCATGGCGGCAAATACCGTCGGGGCAGATAACGCGGCGAGCGGTTTCCAATCGCTCAGTAACAACACGACAGCGGGGCAGAACGTGGCGCTCGGATCCGGGGCGCTCGCGACCCAGTCCTTCAACAATGGCGGCACGGCTTGGAGCAGTGACAACGTGGCCGTGGGCTATCATGCGCTTTTCAGCAACCAGCCCGCCGACACGACCACCACGGGAATCTCCAACACCGCCGTGGGCTGGGAGGCGCTCTCCGCCAATTCCACGGGAGCAGGCAACACTGCCCTCGGCGCCAACGCGCTGGGAAATAATACCACGGCCAAGGGTAACACCGCCGTTGGCTCAGGTTCGTTAGGCACGACCACCACCGGCGGAAATAATACCGCCGGTGGATTCCTGGCGCTCGGCTTCAATACCACCGGAGCCGACAACACATCGTTAGGATTCGAGGCGCTGGCCGGCAATACCACCGCAGCTCAAAACGTGGCGATCGGCTCCGGGGCTCTGTTTACGCAATCGCTTGGCAGCGGGGCGGGCCCCACCAAGAACGTGGCGGTGGGTTATCAGGCCCTTTACAAAACCCAACCTGATCCATCAGGCGTAACGGGAATTTACAATGTCGCTCTTGGTTCCGAGACGCTCTATAATAACACCTCCGGCGGCGTCAACACCGCCTTGGGCATGCAGGCGCTCAATGGCAACACGACCGGCCACGACAACACTGCCGTCGGCGGGCTGGCGCTCAAGAACGGCACCACCGGCACCAACAACATCGCCATCGGCTCGTCCGCTGGAATCAATCTCACCACCGGCAACAACAACATTGACCTTGGAAACAGCGGAGTTGCGGGGGAGAGCAATACGATTCGCATCGGTGCCGGCCAAACCAGCGCATTCATCGCCGGGATCAGTGGAGTTATCGTTAGCGGTGGTTCCGCTGTGGTCGTCAGTTCCAGCGGCCAGCTCGGCGTCGCCCCTTCTTCCCGCCGTTTCAAACAAAACATTCAGCCGATGGAAGACTCCAGTGACTCCCTTCTCGCTTTGCGTCCGGTGACTTTCCAATACAAACCGGGTCTCGATCCTAAGGGCATCCCGCAATGGGGACTCATCGCCGAAGAAGTAAACCAGGTGAATCCAGACCTGGTCGTCCGCGACGCCCAAGGCGAGGTTCAAGGCGTCCGCTACGAACAAATCAACGCCATGCTGCTTAATGAATTCCTCAAGGAACATCAGCGCGTCGAGAGCTTGCAATCCGAGAACGTCGCCATGAAGAAGCAGCTCGCAGCGCAGAAAGAGCAGCTTGCCGATCTCGAATCGAAGAACCAGGAGCGGGATGCCAGGCTCACGGCGATCGAAGAGAGACTGAACTCAAATGTGGTGGCGAACACGAGGTAATTGCGTTGGTCCTCTGATCATGAAAATAGGAAATCGAGTTCCCATCCTGCCGGCGCCTGCCGTGGCCATCTACCTGACGCTCGCATCTGTTCTCGTTGCGTTGTTTCCACCGGGCGCGCACGCTGGTCCGCGCACGAGTAATAGCTACTCCATCACGACCGACACGGTCGATGTCGGCGGCCAGCGCGCTACTAGTTCTAGCTCTCTCTACATGAACGATGGCAGCGCCGGCTCGGTGGTAGGTATCTCGAGCGTCGCTTCGCCGGCCGAGACGGTGAAGGACGGCTACATCGGGCAGCTAACCGAACTCGTTAGCCTGGCTCTGAACGCCGCGCCCTCGAGCATCAACCAGGGCACCAGCAGCCAGATTAGTGGCACCGCGATTCTCGACGATGGAACTACCGAGGCGCTCAGCGGGAGCGACATTAGCTGGAGCTCCGTCAGTTACCCCTTCACCTCTATTAGCAACAGTGGCTTGCTGACTGCGGTAACTAGCGTTTACTCAAATCCGGCCGGGACTGTCGGGGGCACCTATCTCGGCGCGACTAGCTTTGCCAGCATCACCGTCACCGGACCTTATGCCAGCTCTGTCATTCCCGATTCATGGTTCGTGCAATATTTTGGACCGGCTCCGAATCCGAATGCGGACCCATCAGCCGATGCCGATCACACAGGCCAGACGAATCTATTTAAATACATCGCCGGCTTGAATCCGCTCGATGGATCGCGCTTCACCCTCGCCATCCAGAATGTGACCGGCCAGCCCTCGCGGAAGCAATTAATGTTTCAGCCCATCGTGAGCGGGCGCACTTACAGGCCGCAATTCGTCAATGGCCTGCCAAACAATCCTACCTGGCAAACCGTAGCCAGTTTCACGCAAAGCGATAATGGATCCACGCGCACGGTTACTGATTTGGGTGCGAGTCCGCCGGAGTTCTACCGCATCCAAATTTCCTTTCCCTAATTACCTAACGAATCTGGCGAGATAACGGCTGACGCGCGATCCGAACGAGCCTGGTGTCGCCGCGACGATCTTGGGTGTGCGCATCGCCTAACTACTCGGGATCCGGCGAGTCTGCAGGAATCGGGAAGAGTCGATCACGACCATGAGCCCGAGTAGGATTCCCGCGACACCCCGGAGTCTACACGGTCCGGTACCATTTTTTCATTCAAGGCTTTTCTGTAGCCGAAGCGGAAGATCTCCAAAGCCCGTTTCTCCTGCGTCGAGCCCCTGAGGCAAGGGATCCGAAACTTTTCGACACTGAGTCAATCTGACCTCCGATCTCTGTTTGAGCGGGTTACGGACGCCTCATTTGATCCCTTTTTGACAGCTCTTCGAGGGCCTGCTTTGATGGAAGAAGGTCGCTTAACCTGAGCGGCTTTCACGCGATCGGGATGCGAAGATTCCGCTCAATATTGCAGCCATAACGCAGCAAACTCCTGTCGCGACCCAGGCTCGGTGCATAGTCGTCCAAAGCTGTGGGCTGTGCGGCGTTGCGCGCGAATCAAACGCGCCGTGCGCGCCGTGATCTTTGTCGGCGTCGACCGGTTCCCATAGGTTATCGGGGCGATGCCGGTCTTCTGGACCGCCGTGTTGTTGAGAATCGTAACCGTTGCGGGCGAGATAATGATCGAGCAGTCCAGGCGCGATCTTGTTTCCGATGATGGCTTCGACGGTGGGCATGCCGACATAAATTTCGCGACGTGCGTGAAGCGACGCGTAAACGATCGCTTCGGCAGCGACCTCCGGTTGAAAAATCGGTGGAACCGGTTGCGCTTTTCGCGGCAATCGACTTTTGACCCAACCAAACTGCGGTGTGTTTAAGGCGGGCATTTCGATCATTGTCACGCGGACCCGGCTGTGGTCATGGATCAGTTCGCATCGAAGCGAATCGCAAAAGCCCTGGATCGCATGTTTTGCCGCGCAGTAGGCCGCCTGCAACGGGATCCCGCGATAAGCCAGCGCTGAGCCGACCTGAATAATTACCCCCCGATCGCGCGGTAGCATTCGTTTCAACGCGGCGAGCGTTCCGTAAACATAACCGAGATACGTTACTTCAGTGACGCGTTTGAATTCTTCAGCCGTCATCTCTTTTATAGGCGAAAAAACCGACGCCATGGCGTCGTTTACCCAGACATCGATTGGCCCGAATTTTTCTTCGACTTGAGCCGCGGCATGCTCGACCGCAGATGCGTCCGCAACATCCAAAGGTAATACGATTGCCTGGCCGCCGCGCTCTTCTACGTCCCGGCGCGCGCCTTCCAATCCGGCTTTGCCACGCGCGATGAGTCCGATCCGCGCGCCTTCGCGCGCAAACGCCTGAACCGTTGCCCGTCCCACGCCGGCGGAAGCTCCGGTCACAACGATCACTCTCTTTTTGTTTTCGTTCACGGTTATCTTTTTCTTGATGACTTCCCAACGCGGACCAGTCCGGCACAAAGAATTCCGAGAATGGCAAATCCCACAATGGTTATTACTTTAGCGGTCGACGTAGTCGCCGGTTCGGGCGTCAGATAGTGTCTCTCCGGGTAACTGCCCGGCGGACCATGGGGTGAGTCATCGATCGCCATCTTGACGACCTGAGCGAAATGCAGCGCCCCACGATCCGTCGTTTGCCGAATCTGTTCGCGGCAACTGAAGCCATCGGCGATGAGCAGCGTGTCTTTGGCTGCGCTGCGAACCGCCGGAAGGAGAACGCGTTCGCCGCACGCGATCGAAATGTCGTAGTGCTCTTTCTCAAAACCGAACGCGCCGGCCATCCCGCAGCAGCCCGTCTCTGGTAATTCGTAATCGAGAGACATCTTGTCCAGGATGGCACTCTCGGCCTTCATTTTGACCAGTGACTTGTGATGGCAATGTCCGTGCACGATGGCCTTGCCCGAGAGCTTCGGATATTTGAAGTCTGGCGCGAATTTCTCGAGGAATTCGCTCAGCAGGTATGCGTTTTGCGAGAGCCGTTGCGCGTCCAGATCGTGCGGAAACAGATTGATCAACTCGTCCCGAAAGGTCGCGAAGCAGCTCGGCTCGAGCGCGACGAACGGAATGTCACTTCGGATTTCGTGGCGTAGGCTGTGTAGAATTTGTTTCAACCAACGCTGGGCCGTGTCGAGCATCCCATAATCGTAAAGCGGCCGGCCGCAGCAAAGGTCTTTCATCGGCACGATGACGCGGAACCCGGCGGCTTCGAGCACTTCCACGGCAGCTTGGGCGGTCCGCGGATGCCAGTAGTTATTGAATGTGTCCGGCCAGAGTACAACCGGTGGTTTGCCGGCGTTGCGCACGCTGCGTCTCCGGAACCAGTCCTTAAAAGTGTAATCAGCGAACGGCGGCAGCTGGCGCTTGGGCGCGATGCCGATGACGAGCTTGATGACGTCGCGGAAGAGCGGCGCCTGCGTGAAAAAATTCGCCAACCGCGGCATCAATGACGCGATCCGCGCTCCGATGTGGATCAAGCCGAACGCGTAGGCGTGAATCGGCCGCAATCGACCCTTCCAATAATGCGCCAGGAATTCGGCTTTGTATGTCGCCATGTCCACGTTCACCGGGCAATCGCCTTTGCAACCTTTGCAGGCGAGACAGAGGTCGAGCGCATCTTTCACGGCCTCGTCGCGCCAGCCGTTTTTGCCGATCACTTCGCCGCGCAACATCTCGAAAAGCAGATGGGCTCGGCCGCGCGTGGCGTCCTTTTCCTCGTGCGTCACCATGTAGCTCGGGCACATCGTCCCGCCGCTTTCGCGCCGGCATTTTCCCACGCCTACGCAACGCAGCGCCGCGCGCGCGAAGCTGCCGTGGTCCTTCGGGTATTTGAAATAGGTCGACGGTTCGCGCGGATTATAATTTTGTCCGAGCCGTAGTTCGCCGTCGGGCGGATTCGGATCGACCACCTTGCCCGGATTCATTTTCCAATCCGGGTCCCAGATGGCTTTGAATTCGCGGAACGCCTGCACCAGCTCGTCGCCGTACATTTTCGTCAACATCGCGGCGCGCGCCTGCCCGTCGCCATGTTCGCCGCTCAACGTGCCGCCGTAACTCACGACGAGATCGGCCGCGTCATTCAAAAAGCGGCGAAACTTCTCGACGCCGTCGTGCGTGACCAGATCGAAAGGCAATCGGCAGTGCACCAACCCCTGACCGAAGTGGCCATAAACCGAAGCATCATAGTCGTAATCCTGAAACAGTTTCTTCAGATCGCGCAGATAAGGCCCGATCCGGTCCGGCGACACGGCCGAGTCTTCCCAACCCGGCCAGGTGTCGCGCGAGCCCGGCACAAAGGCCGTCGCACCCAAACCGCTTTCACGGACGAGCCAGAGTTTGTGTTCCTCTTCGGGATTGTCGTAAAGATGCATCGACGGCGTCTGCTTGTCCTTCTTCAGCGCCGCCATCAGCTCACGCGCCTTGCTGTCCGATTCCTCTTTGGTCGCGCCGCCGAACTCGACCAGCAACCAACCGCGTCCCTCCGGCAGCAGTTTCAAATCCTGCGTATGCAGATGGTGTTTGGTCATGAAACTGACCAGCTCGTGGTCCATGCCTTCGAGACCGGTGGGCTTGTGTTTCATGATTTCCGGGCAGTGGTCGGCCGCGTGAAAAACATCCGGGTAGCCGAGCACCAGCAGCGAACGGACGGGCGGATTGTGGATCAGCTGCATCGTCGCCTCGAGAATGGTCACGCATGTGCCTTCGCTGCCAGCGAGCGCGCGCGCGACGTGAAAGCCCTTTTCCGGCAGCAGATCGTCGAGGTTGTAACCGGAAACACGCCGCGGGATTTTCGGGTAACGCTGGCGAATCAGCGACGCGTATTTGTCGCGCAGCTCTTTCAGCTTGCGGTAAATTTCCGCCCGCGGACCCCCATTACGGATAATCGATTCGAGCTCGTCTTCGGTCGTCGCCCCGACCCGCATTCGCAGCCCGCGATAGGTGAAAATCTCGAGTTCGTGCAAGTTGTCGGAGGTGCGCGCGCCAGTGCCGGCAAACTGCGCCATCACCGAATGCACGCCGCACGAGTTGTTCCCGATCATGCCGCCGAGCGTGCAGTGGTTATGCGTCGCCGGGTCAGGCCCGAAAGTCAGTCCGTGCTTGTTCGCGGCATGCCGCAGATCGTCCAGCACGCAACCAGGCCGAACCCGCCCGAGATGATTGCTGACATCGATCTCGAGCACCTGGCGCAGATACTTCGACATGTCCATGACGACGGCGACATTGCAGCACTGACCTGCCAGACTGGTCCCACAGCCGCGCGACAAGATGGGCGCGCCAAACTTCCGCGCCGTCGCGATGGTGTTCGTGATGTCTTCAATGCTGCGGGGAACGACGACACCGATCGGCACCTCGCGGTAGTTTGAACCATCGGTCGCATAGAGCGCACGCGAGCCATCATCGAAGCGAACCTCGCCGCGGATGTTTTCCTCCAGCTCATCCACCAATCCCGCGACGCTGCCGTGAAATTTTTGCGGCGTGTAGTGCTGGTCAGGTTGCGATTTGATGCGAGATGGCGCCGCGGGTGTCATGTGTCAGCAGATCCTGAATTTCTCCGCGTCGGCGTGTTTGAGTTCGAGACCCATTCCGGGGCGCGACAGACTCGGCTTCAAGGCGCCGTCCTCCGGCTGCGGCACGCCGTCGAAGAGCATGTTTTCGATGCGGACGTGATCGTGGAAGTATTCGGCGTGTCGCAGCGGGCGCGCGGCGCAGCCGACATGCAGGTGCAGCGTCGGCGCGCAATGCGCGGAGAGCGGAATATGATGTGCCTGGCACGCCACCGATGCTTCCAGAAATCCGGTGAAGCCCCCGCAACGCGTGGCGTCGGCTTGCAGCACATCGACCGCTCCAGCATTGAGCATGCGTTCGAAGTCGTTCAGGTCGAATCCATATTCACCAGCGGCGATGTCCATTCCGGGCGGGCCGTTGTCGCGCAGCAGATGCAGCCCCTCCAGATCGTCGGACGAGACCGGTTCCTCAAACCAGCTCACGTTCATTTCCGAAAACACGTAGGCCAGCTCGAGCGCCTGCTTGCGCGAGTAGGCGCCGTTGGCATCGACGAAAAGCTCAGCCTGGTCGCCAATCGCTTCCCTCGCCGCCGCGACCCGGCGCGGATCGCGATCCGGGTCGCGTCCGATCTTCATCTTCACGCGCGGAATTCCCCGCTTCACCCAGGCGCCAAGTTGGTCCTGCAGGCGATCGTTTGCATACGAAGTGAATCCGCCGCTGCCGTAGATCGGCATCGCGTTCCGCACCTGACCAAATATTTTGACGAGTGGTTGATCCAGCAGTCGCGCTTTCAAATCCCATAGCGCGGTGTCGACGGCCGAAATTGCCATCGAAGCAATACCAGGCCGGCCGATGTTGCGCACGTGATGCACCATCGCTTCCCACGCCCCGCTCACCGACATCGCGTTCCGACCACAGACGACATCCTTCAGTTCGTCACGGATCAACGTCGCCGCTGCGGAAGCGGCGTAGCTATAGCCTAACGACTGCTTCCCGCCCGCGCATGCCTCTACGATCACGATTGTCGTGCCGTCCCACTCATAAGTGCCGTCGGACTCCGGCGCATCGGTTGGAATTTTGTAAACGGAAACGTGCAGCTTCTCGACCGTTGGGCCGGACGGCTCGTCCGACCATTGGCTCTTTGCGGAGGGACGACGCGGCCGCGCGATCCGCATTCGCGACCTGCCATTTCTCCTGCGCCGTTGATCGTGGTGAATGCCGCGCGCGTGCATTCCTTAGGCTTTATGGGGGATGAAACTCTCGACCGCATCCTTCATCGCGCCGCGAATCATGCTCGACCAGGCCGGATCGCCCTTGACCATCGACTCCATAAAATTCTTCGCCTCCTTGAACGTGATATGCGGCGGGAGCGTTGGAACTTCCGGATCAGTCAAGACTTCGTAGACAACCGGACGATCCGAAGACAGTGCGCGGTCCCAGGCCGGACCGACATCCTCCGGTTGCTCGACCCGAATCCCGCGGAGGCCAAGCAGCTCGGCATAACTCGCGAAAGCGAAATCGGGCACGGTTTGCGACACTTCGTATCTCGGATCGCCGGCCATGATTCGCTGCTCCCATGTCACCTGGTTGAGATCGCGATTCGCGAGCACCATCACGATCAGCCGCGGATCAGTCCACTCCTTCCAATAATTTGCGATGGTCACGAGGCAGTTGATCCCGTTCATGAGCATGGCGCCGTCGCCGACCAGCGCGATGACGGGGCGATCGGGCCAGGCGAACTTCGCGGCCAGCGAGTAGGGCACGCCCGGGCCCATCGTGGCCAGGTTTCCGGAAAGCGACGCCATCATGCCGCGACGAACCTTGAGATCGCGCGCGAACCAATTCGCGGAGGAGCCGGAGTCGCTCGAGAGAATGCAATTGTCCGGCAGGCGCGGCGACAATTCCCAAAACACGTATTCGGGATTAATCGGGTTCGCGCTGTTCATGGCGCGCGCTTCGAGCACCTTCCACCACTCCTCGATGTTCTCTTCAATCTTTTTCCGCCAGGCCCGATCTTCTTTCCGCTTCAGCAAGGGAAGCAATGCGCGCAACGTTTCCGTGCTGTCGCCGACGAGGTTCAGTTCCATCGGATAACGAATCCCAAGCATGCGACCGTCGATGTCGATCTGAATTCCGCGCGCCTGTCCTTCTTCCGGGAGAAATTCCGAATAGGGAAAGCTCGACCCGACCATGAGCAGCGTGTCGCATTCCGTCATCATATCCCAGCTTGGCTTGCTCCCTAACAAACCGATTGGGCCGGTGCAGAACGGCAGCGCGTCGGGGATGACGGCTTTGCCTAACAAGGCTTTGGCCACACCGGCGCCGAGGATGTCGGCCACTTGGATGACCTCGTCCGTGGCCTGGAGCGCGCCCGCGCCCACGAGCATGGCGACCTTTTCTCCCTCGTTGAGGATGTCGGCCGCTTTTCGAAGATCCTGGTCCTTCGGGACCACGCGCGGTGGGTTATAGCCAAGTCCGGAGTGGACCGTTCCATGTTTGCGCGGTGGCACGGGCACGGCCGGCATTTCCTGCACATCGTTCGGAACGATGACACACGTGACGGTACGTTCGGCTTTGGCGATGCGAATGGCGCGATCGATCAAGTGCCGAATTTGCACCGCCGTCGACGCCATGTGCACGTATTCGTGGGCGACGTCCTTAAACAAACTGATCAGGTCCACTTCCTGTTGATAATCGCCACCGAGCGCCGCGCGCGCTTGTTGTCCCACGATGGCGACGACGCTGGCGTGATCCATCTTCGCGTCATAAAGCCCGTTCAAGAGATGAATCGCGCCCGGGCCGGAAGTGGCCAGGCAGACTCCAACTTCCCCGGTGAATTTGTAGTGCGCGCAAGCCATGAACGCCGCCATCTCCTCGTGACGCACCTGCACGTAATCAATCGCGTCACCGGCGCGGTCGATCGCCCCGATGATTCCGTTAATTCCGTCGCCGGGAAAACCGTAGATCCGTCGAATTCCCCATTCGGTGATTCGCTTGATTAAGAAGTCGCTCGCGTTTTCACTCATATTCGTTATCGCGCTCTCATGCGTTGATTTCAGTCGCCGGCAAAAGCCATTGTGCTCAGCAAAGCGTTGTCAGCCTGACGCGAGTCGAGGCGCGTATGCTGGACGACGATCGGCACATCGGATTCGATGACGCTGGAGTAGGCAGTGTCGCGGGGGATTTCTTTTGGATCGTCAAAATTATTGAAACGTAGATGCCGGGTGCGTCGGGCGCCGACCTCAAACCGGTAGGGCCCGACCGGATCTTCGTCTTCGAAGAAAATGGTGATCGCCACATGTGCGGTGTTATCTGACGCATTGAGAATGCAGCACGCTTCATGACTCGTCATTTCCGGGGCAGGCCCGTGACTGTGACCCGGAATGTAACCTTCCGGAATTGCCCAAATCTTTTTTCCGATTCCCTTCATCCCCTTCAGCACCTCCCACTTAAAAATCGGCCCGACGGGCCGGAACAGATTGGAATTTAATCTGCGTGAAGAACGCTTATTAAGAATCGACAGGGTGAATCAGAACTATGTTCAAAGTTTTGTTTTTTCCCTAACCGCTAATCTTCGCCTACCCAACGCTCGGCCTTGTCGAGATCGGAAATATCAAAGTAGCGGACCGTGGTTGCGGCAAAGAGCGCGCCGAGCTGGCTGATCCACTTCTGCCATTGTTTTTCGCCCACCATGGCCACGCGCGAGACCTGGGAACCGTGTTCGCGGTCGAACCGAAAATCGTCCCAGGCTGCGCCCGGTTCCCATCCGTGAAAATCGTGCATAACGAAAAGCAATCGCATTTTCCCGTTCTTTGCGATGACCGCCTTCCAGCTTGGAACCAGTTGATCGTAATCGGCTTGCGTCAGTTTTCCGCTAACATTTACGCGCACGAGGCCATCTTCCTGCGGAATGATCGTGTGCATGGCTCCCATGACTGATCGCAGCCGGGCCGCCTAAAAGATGTCAGGGAATGATTGGCACGGAATACCTGCGTAATCCCCTAGGATGCCCTCCGACAAGAAGGTAGAAAATCACGCGCTGGACTGGCCCGGGATGGAATCGCACTGGACTTCAAGCGCAAAGTGCGGTGTCGAGGCGGGACATTCCGAAGCGGCGCCTTTTCTTTGGACGCCCCTCGGTTCGGCCATGCCGCTGCTCTGGGCGCACGCCGAATATATCAAACTCTGCCGGTCGTTGCGGGACGGAAAGGCTTACGTCACCTCGGACATAGCCGTCCAGCGGGACCTCGAAGAAAACGACAATCCGCTTTCGCCACCTGGCGTTTCAGCGACAAAATTCAAGTGCTGCCTCGCGCGAAAAATCTCCGCCTCGAACTGCACGATTCGGCAATGGTCCGCTGGACGATCGACTCCGGGCTCGGAGTTCACCATCTCGACCTGCCGTCAACGGATCTCCGTGGGGCCACTGAGGTCATGTTCGCATTTACTTGGACCGCGTCTGGCGAGTGCGAAGGCAAAGATTTTAAAATCAGTTCTGAGTAATGTTCCTGGAGAAGGATATCCGGGAATTTTTGAACGCATTGCAGGATTTTCCGGTCTAACGAAAGACACCGGAGCAGTAAAATCAATGCACCGGTCGGGCGCTGTTCAGGGATTTCTTAAGAAACCCATTGCTTCGGTGTAACCTGCAATGGCGCGACGATTGGGTGCAATTCAGCACTAAAATTATGAAAACTCGACAATGTCCGCATTTCTTAACACTGATTTCATTGGGGTCACTGCTGGCGGTTTCGCCCGCCTGCTCGAAAACCGAAAAATCCACCGCAGTGACGACGCCCACGGCTACTCCCGCTCCGTCGCTCGCGACTTCCGCTGCGACCAGTCCGGTTCCGGCAGTTTCCCCGCTGGCAACCGCTTCGCCTTTCGCTGACGTCCAATTAAAAATGCGCAATCTTCAATCGCAGTTGGATAACATGTTCGCGCAAACGTTTCGCGACTTCGGCACGTCTTTTGGCCAGACCGGGTTCGCCTCCTCAGTGGATTTGCGGGAGCAGAAAGACGGGTATGTCGCCCGAATTTATTTGCCCAGCGGCGATACTTCGAAAGTGAATGCGAAAATTGAGAACGGGAACCTCGACATCACCATGAATGGCACCCAGGTGAAAAACCGCACTTCACAGACTGAGAATTACGAGCAAATCATTACCCTGCCGCAGCCGGTTAAAGGGGATCAAATGCAGATCCAGCGCAAACCGAACATGGTTGTGATCACCATTCCAAAATCCAATGGGAACGCGGTCGCGCAGAATTCGCCAACCGAAAGCGCGAGTCCGAATGCCATGGCCTCAGCCTCCCCGGCAAGCGCCGTAGCGGAGTGGGATCAGCGGCTGATAGAGGACATGCGCCAGATGGAAACACGAATGGATCAACTGGTTCACAACGCATTTCCGAATGACATGTTCGGCGGTTCCAACGCGCTGCGCGTCGGTTCCTCAGTGAACATTGATAATGAAAAGGATAAATACGTCGTCCACTTTGCGCTTCCGCAGCAGGACATCGCGAACGTAAAGGTAAACCTGGAAAACGGCGAGCTGCACTTGAGCGCTCAGGAGCAGAAAAATACATCCAACAACGGCGCTTCCGGAACCGGACAAACTGTCGAGCGCGACCGTTTCGAGGAAATGATCGCACTCCCAGGTCCGGTCAAAGAGGATCAGATGAAAGTCAGCCGCCAGGCCAGCTCCGTTGTTGTGACTCTGCCCAAAGCCTGAGAGGCGCCTCGGACCGGGAAGAGGCTGATACTCTTCGCGGGTTAACCATTGGCGTTTTGGTTTGGTGGTGGGCCAAAAGCCCTAACGAATAAACGCCCGTAGAGTCCGTCAGCACCGAAAAATGATCAGAACAAATGGATGAACGAGAGCGCGAACTGGTGGCGAAGGTACCGCAGGTCGCGCTGCTCTTCTGGATAATCAAAATCCTCGCGACCACGCTTGGGGAAACCGGCGGTGACGCTGTCACCATGTCCTGGCTTGGAGAGACCACGGCCAACGCCACAGCCGGCGGTTATCTGATTGGGACCGCCATCTTCGGCGTCATTTTCGTTGCTGCCGTCGTCGTCCAGATCAAAGCGAAAAAATTTCATCCGTTCCTTTACTGGCTGACGATTGTCGCAACGACCACGGTCGGGACCACGCTGGCCGATTATTGCGACAGAGCGCTCGGCATCGGCTACACCGGCGGTTCGACCATCCTGCTGGTTTGCGTAATCTCATCGCTGCTGATCTGGCACTGGTCGACCGGGAGCATCTCGATTGAAACGGTGAATACACCGAAAGTGGAAATCTTCTACTGGGTCACAATCATGTTCTCGCAAACGCTCGGGACCGCCCTTGGCGACTGGGTCGCCGATACAAACGGAATGGGTTATGTCGGGGCGGCCGGCGTCTTCGGTGGCCTACTCGTCTTCACTGCGCTTCTCTACTACTTCACGAGCATCTCACACGCCATTCTGTTTTGGACAGCGTTCATCCTGACGCGCCCGCTTGGCGCCACTGTCGGCGATTTTCTCGACAAGCCGATCTCGAAAGGCGGACTGCATCTCAGCCGTTACACTGCCTCCGCGGGACTGCTCATCGCCATCATCGCCTTGATTCTCATCTTCCCGCAAAAGCCGGCAGCCAAAGCGCACTGAAGGGCGGCGCATCCGACCGCTGCGCAGCTAACCGATGGCGCTGGCCCTATATTGAACAAACCCGCGAAGAAGCTAGTCACACCTTTATCATGAAAGTATTCAGTGCCTTCGTTCTGTCGTCGTCATTAATGTTCGCATTTACCGCTCTTGTCTTCGGCGAGCCGAGCCAGGCTGAACTAACCAAGCAGGCTAAGATCACCAAGACCGAGGCGGAGCACATCGCGCTCGCGCGAGTTCCCCACGGCTCGATCAAGAGCGCTGAAATTGAAAACGAAAAAGGCCACCTCGTTTGGTCGTTCGATATTTCAACCCATGCCACCCAAGATATCACTGAGATTCTGGTAGATGCTAAGAGCGGTAAAATCATTTCACAGCAGACCGAAACGCCGCAGGACCAGGCAAATGAAGCTGCGGCAGACAAGAAGTTGAAGCGGTAATCGGTCTTCGTTACTGGTCGCAACGTTCATATTGCGACCCGGCGCCAGCGCATTCTCAAGACATCGGGCGTTACCGCCTCGCTTGCTGCCCCCGAATTGCCAGAATGTAGGCGAGCACCGCTTCGCGCTCGGTCGGCTTGAGGGCCGCACGGTTTCCCATTTCGTAAACGATGCAGGGCCACTCGGATTCCGTAAAACGCGACGCGACCGGAAGCGTGTGGCATTCGATGCACCGCGAAACGAAAAAGCGCCGACCGGCCTCAAGCTGTCCGACCGTGACTCCCTTGTTACCGCTCGTTCGCGCCAGTTCCTGTGTCACCGCCGGTGGAGCGAAGTCGAGATCCGTACAGGCCGTAACCGCCACCAAGACGCCTGAAAGCGCGCCGAGAAGAATGGAGAATCGCTTCATTAGAAACCAAAACCGAAGATTGTCCGTAGTTGCACATCCGGTTCATCGGCGGTGTTCGTGGCTTGCGCGAGCGCAGTGACCGTTACGAACCACCGCCCATGGCGAACGGCGACGTTTGGGCCAATGAAGAAATTCCGGATTTTCTCCTGATCGCGCCATTGCGGGAAACGAAACTCGTGCAGCATTTCCAGGCCCACTGAAACCCGTGGCGAAATCTCGTAACTTGCACCGAAAGCCTGCTGTAATTCGCCCTGGCGTTCTCGAAGATCATTTCCGATCCAGTAGGCTTCCAGGGTCGCGTTGTAATCGACAATGAGTGGGCCAAAATTCTTCTGCGCAATCAGTTTCGATTCCAGCTCAAAAAGCCGATCCCCGCCTTTAATCTCTTCGTAAAGAGAAATGCCGACGGGATCCACCACCGGATTCGTCAGATTATAAATCAGTTCGACCGCTCCGCCGTCGTAATTGAATCCGCCGTTGGCATTGTCGACATGGCGATAGTTCCAGTCGAGTGGATAAAGACCGATCTGGAACCGATCGGTTATTCCGATTTCCACTTCCTCGCGGAAATCAACTTCATCCAAAGGCGCGGCGCCAGTCGTTCGTGCCCAGGTAATCGTGCTTTCCAGATCAACGCTGCCGGGCGGTGAAGTTGGAGCCTCATATAAATAGGTGAAATGGCGATCACCCGCGAATGAGGAGGTTACTAGAAAAATGCCTGACAAAATTCCGAAAGACGCGGTGAGGCGAGCGAGAGATCTTCGAGAACATATCGATAACACAAACGGATGTTAGCGAATTGGCGCGCACCTCGCTCCCGATCGCTTGCGTTCTTTTAGCGATTGATTGCTGCTGTTCGCTTGCGGTTTGTTAGCGGTCAATTGCGAACTGTCGCTCTGCCGGATTTCGCGAATCACTGACTTGCGCGCTTGCCCTTATGACACCATTCGAACCTACGAAATTAAAGCGCGCTTTGCGATTCCGAACGCTCGAGCCCTGCTCACTCGCAGCGCCGGCCGCCGCGCAGCTCGTGTCCGCCAAGCCGAAGCGACGCCCAGCAAACCCCAGTTGGCATCAGGGCGTCACCGTCACCCGGACGTGACCGAAGCGGGACGAAGTCGGGGCAGGGTCGATGACAGTGACGCGTTCCCAGGTTGAGTCGATGGAAACAACCGATGCGCCCGCGAGATTTAGTGGCTGCAGGTTGTTGAGGGCGCTGCCGATCTCGATGGCGTAGGCGATGCCAGTTCGTGGCAGCCTTCCGCCTAACGAAGGTCATAACAAGATGTCCCTGGGAATCGCCATCTCGGCGTCGCTACGGAGAGCTGAGCCGGTAAAAACGCTTCGTTAGGCCGACGGCGCCGGCATCGTCGTAGGAGAAGTTGCCCGTCCCGTCCGCCGCCGGCGGCGGTGGGACGACGCTCATGAAACTGCCCGGGCTCAAATCGGGAGACACCTGCAAATTGTTCACCTGATTGGGCACGCCGAGGCACTGCAGCATCACATGGCCATCGACCAGGCGGGTAATGGCGACGATCTTCAACCCTGGGGCAGGAGCGACTATTATGTATTTGGCGTCGCTTGGAATTCCGTTCGTGATCACAGTCACGACGGCGGGGCCGGCGGGGAATCCGGCGAGTGCAGCGGAACTGAACGCGGTGTCGGACCAAGCTGTGCTTTCGTCAACCGGGACGAACACGCTTTGACCGCTGTCGACGGTGCGCAACTGCACGAGCGGATAGTTGGCCGACGAGTCCTGGGCGTCGCCGCTCGAGGCTTGCGAGATTCCCTGAAAGCGCGAGCCGGTGAGAATCAGCCTGCCACGATTGGCTAACGGTGAGGTGACGCTGGTGATCGCCGGCTGCCAAGTCGGCCGAAGAAATCCAAGTCCGACATCATACACTTCCGCGCTCACGGTGCCGGACGTAATGATTCCGCCGGCGAGAAGCACTCTGCCGTTCAGCAGTAACGTTGCGGTGTGATATTCGCGCGCACTGAGCAAATTGGCGGTCGCGCTCCAGCTACCGACCGCCGGATCGTATAATTCTGCGGTACCGACGTCGCCGGCTTGCATTTGGCCACCGCCGGCCGCCAGCACCTTTCCGTTAGTAAGCAACGTCGCACTTGGACCAGAACGTGCAGTAGTCAGGTTACCCGCGAGCGTCCAGGTGCCGCTAGTCGGATCGTATAATTCAGTGCTCGCAAGAGCACTCGTGTTGTAGCCGCCGGTCGCCAGCACCTTCCCGTTCGGCAGTAACGTCGCCGGAAAAGTGTCGCGTGGAACATTGAGGTTGCCCGTGACTCCCCATGTTCCAATCGACGGATCGTACAGCTCCGCCTGCGGCAGAGCGGTGCCCGCCGCATCGGATCCTCCGGCAACCAGGACTTTGCCCCCAGCAAGCAACGTCGCGCTTGGATAGGCGCGTGCGGTGATCAGGCTCCCGGTGGGCGTCCAAATACCGCTCATCGGGTCGTAAATTTCCGCACTCTCCGTGAGCGCCGAGACCGTGCCATATCCCGATGCGACCAGCACTTTTCCGTTCGGTAGTAGGGTTGCGCTATGCTCGCCACGTGGCGACGAGAGACTGCCCGTAGGGGTCCACGTTCCGGTGGCCGGATCATAAAGTTCCGCAGTGCCAATCACATTTCCATTATTAACGCCTCCGGCGACCAACACCTTGCCGCTTGGCAGCAAAGTCATCGTATGGCCGTAACGTCCGGTCACGAGACTGCCGGTGGAACTCCACGCGTCGATTGTCGGATCGGTACAATCTGGCCGTCGCAAGATAGCTGGGAATGCTGTTACTGCCGCCAGCGGTCAAGACCCTGCCATCGGCCAGCAGCGTTGCCGTGTGTTGGTGGAAAGAAGCTCCCGTGCCGCCTGTGGCAGTCCAATTACCGTTCGCCGGATCGAACAGTTGGGTCGTGGCAAGAGGAACGTTATTGTTCATTCCACCGCTCACCAGCACGTTGCCGCTCGGGAGCAACGTCGCGGTGTGATTCGATCGTGCGGCAAGACTGCCTACCGTCGTCCAGGTGCCACCCGCTGGGTCGTATATCTGCGCGCTGGGCTGGGCGACGGTGTTGTTAATCCCGCCCTCGACCAGGACCTTGCCGTTAGGCAACAAGGTTGCGCCATGCGATTCGCGTGCCGGCGACATGGCGCCGGTTGTCGACCAGGTGCCGCTTGTCGGGCTATAGACTTCTGCGCCGGCAAGGTCGTGGCCGCCGCCGTAGCCTCCGGCCACAAGAATGTTTCCGTTCGTTAGGAGTGTCGCCGTGTGGTTATAGCGCGGCGTGCTGAGGCTGCCCGTGGTCGTCAGTGAAGGGCCGCCGGTCGAGGACACCTCCGCGGTACCTACATAAATGGGATTGCTCAGAACGTTAAAGCCGCCCGCAATCAGGACGCTGCCGTTCGCCAGCAATGTGGCTGTGTGATTAGAACGGCCCGTCGCGAGACTGAGCGTCCCCGACCACATTCCGCTCGCCGGATTAAACACCTCCATGCTCGCCAAATAGCCGCCACCGTTGGCGCCCCCAGCCGCAAGGACAGTGCCGTTACGCATCAATGTCGCCGTATGGGAATAGCGGCCGGCATTAAGACTGCCGGTCGCTGTCCAGATTCCGCTCTGAGGGTCGAACAGTTCCGCGCTTGCGAGCGCGCTGCTGCCGCTCCACCCGCCGACCACCAGCACCTTCCCGTTCGGCAGCAACGTCGCGGTGTGCTGATATCGCGCGGTCGCGAGATTGCCCGTCGCGGTCCAAACGCCCGTCGCGGGATCGTAAAGTTCCGCGCTCGCGAGCGCGCCGGCGCTGTTGTGTCCACCGGCGACCAGGACCTTCCCATTTTGCAACAACGTTGTCGTGTGATCATACCGCGCAGCGCCGAGGTTGCCGGTGCTGGCAAATGTAAGAGCAGTGGCGAAAGCAGGTTGCGCGGCTAGCACGCCGAGGCAGATGAAAAGGAGCGGCCACCTTGCGACCCGTGAACGGAAGCCGCTATCCCAAAGCAAGCTACCTTGCTTGCACAAATAATGAACAGACTCGCAGTGGGTAGTAGACGAACGCCTGCGGGCCCTTTCCGTAAGCTCGCGCGCGACGATTCGGCGTCGACTCAGCCAGGATTTTTTAAACATAAGCAACCATGCTCCGCGGAAGAGCGTTAGGTGCTTTGCTAGAGGCGCCCGACGAGCCGATCGCGCCAAAGGTGAACCCATTTTGGCCAAAACTACAAGCTTTTTTACGCGCCACAGCGAGAAAGCGAGGCCGCTGCTGCCGGCGGTCAGTATCTGCCCACCCGCTCCAGCAAGGCTCGAGCACAAGAGCTAGCACAGCAGCCCTTCGCAATACATTCTCTCCATCAATCAGGGTGGCGAAATTGGCAGACGCGCCAAACTTAGGATTGCGAAATCGAGGAGCAGAAAATCTCCCGTCGACTCAAAATCGAACGAGTTCCCAGGAAAGCTAGGGGACGGGTCAAATCTAAACATTTGAGATTTCATTCTGCGGCGATTGTCGAGAGATGGCAGCGGGATGGCAATGTGATGCCTAACGAATTAGCGAGCCGAGCCCCTTCTGTAGAAGATTAAGAGGAAGCGGTAGCGGAAGATTATCCGGAGTCTACGGGGTCCGGTACCTTTTTGCCATTTGCAGCTTTTCCATAGCCGAAACGGAAAACCTCGGAAATCGATTTGTCCTGGGACGGACCCTTGAACTCGACCATTTGGAGCCTTTTGACATTCGCTGTTCGGCAAGCGGAAAAACTGCCGGTTTTGAGGGATTACGGACCGTCGTTTGATACCCTTTTGACACCCTGATTAGTGTGGATTCATACCGGATGAGCCTTTTCGATGTATCCGCCATCATTCTGACGCTGGCTGCGTTCGCCAGTTACCTCAATTACCGCTTCCTGCGTCTGCCTTCCACGATTGGCTTGATGCTCATTCCGTTGCTGGTTTCGCTTCTCCTCATCGTAGTCAGCAAGATGGGCCTGCCGGTCGACGGTTACGTGCTGCCGGTGCTCGCGAAGATCGACTTTAACGAAGTGCTATTCAACGGCATGCTCGGCTTCCTTCTCTTCGCCGGCGCGCTGCACATCGATCTGGGAGTCCTGCGGAAAGAGGGCTGGTCGGTCGCGGCCCTCGCCACATTTGCCGTCGTCATTTCGACTTTCCTGGTGGCCGGGATGGTCTTCCTGGCGCTCGGCGCGTTGGGCCTGGCGGTGCCGTTTCTGCCCTGCCTGATTTTCGGTGCGTTGATCTCACCCACCGATCCGATTGCCGTGCTCGCCTTGCTCAAACAAGCGCATGCGCCGGTAGAACTCGAAACCCGCATCGCCGGCGAGTCGCTCTTTAACGACGGCGTCGGCGTGGTCATTTTCGTTGTCCTCTACGAAATGTTTGTCGGCGATCCGGGGACGGCGGCGAACGCCTGGCATGTGGCGCGCCTGCTTCTCCAGGAGGCTGTCGGCGGCATTGCGCTCGGCCTCATTCTCGGATACATCGCCTATCGTTTGCTCAAGAGCGTCGACAATTACCGCGTGGAAGTCCTCATCACTCTCGCGCTCGCCATGGGTGGCTAAGCGCTCGCCAATCATCTGCACACCAGCGGCCCGCTCGCCATCGTCGCGGCCGGACTCCTGGTTGGAAATCACGGCCGAGCTTACGCGATGAGTGACGAGACGCGTGAGAACGTCGACACCTTTTGGGAGCTGATCGATGAGGTGTTAAACGCCGTGCTGTTCGTGTTGATCGGCCTGCAGGTTCTCGTCCTGCCGTTTCCAAGTGTTCGTCTCGTCGCCGCGCTCGTCGCGATTCCGGTGGTCCTTCTAGCGCGATTCGTTAGTCTGGGGGCGACGGTCGGAGCGTTGCGGCTAGGACGAATGCTCGGCCCGCAACGCGTGCTCATTCTTACCTGGGGAGGTTTACGAGGCGGCATCTCGGTTGCGCTCGCCCTCTCCGTCCCGGAGCAGGCGCACCGCGATTTGTTTCTGACCATGACTTACGCAGTTGTCGTCTTCTCGATCTTGGTTCAAGGGCTAACGATGCCGCGGCTGCTTGCACGAGCATTCGATCGCGCGGATAAGCGCGACAGACAGGCTGACCTGAACGAAGGTGCGAGATGACGACTCCAAGATTCGATCGCGCGCCCTGCCTCATCTTAGTTGTTCTCCTCGCGCTCAGTCTGCGCGCGCACGCCCAGCTTGACCCTGCCATCGAAGCGGAGGGCGGCCTCGCGAATGGCAAAGCTATGGCGCCGTCGAGTTCGACCTGAAGTGGTCTTCGGCCAAGAGGGTGAAGCAGGATCATCAGCTCTTCGATCTGCGCAGTCGGGAGGGGGTTGATCACGGGGCGCGAATTACTCGTTAGGCGCGAGTAAAGGCGAAGTCTGGATCAAGCCGAATGCGAAGGCGCTCGGTCGAACTCCGCCGCGCTCTATATGTGGACGCCGTTTTATTTCTTCGGGATGCCCTTCGCCTTCGCCGATCCCGGCGCGATCCAGCAACCGCTCGGGAAAAAGACTTTTCAAGATCACGTACGACGCGACGAAAGTCACTTTCAAGAAAGGGACAGGCGACACGTCCGATGATTTCTACGTCGGCTACGTCGATCCCGCGACGGGGCAGCTAAAGCTCGTCAGCTACGTCGTCACTTATCCGATGATGCGCAAAGAAATTCGTGCCGATATTCCGGTGGTCGGCCTGGAGCCGAGCTGTATTGCTGTCTTCCGCGACGAGCTTTTGAACCTGTTCCCGAACGACCAGGACGCGCAGCGGCTCGCGAAGAATTCTTTTCTCCTCAGCGAATTTTTGGAAAAGCGCGCCCCGGATTTCAAAGTGCCAAAGCTGCATCGGAAAGCGTTGATGCACGGCCATTGCCATCATAAATCGCTCATGAAAATGCGCGATGAAACGGCACTCCTCGACAAAATGGGGATGGATTGGGAAATGCCCGATACCGGTTGTTGCGGCATGGCCGGCGCGTTCGGGTTCGAGAAGGAGCACTACTATATCTCGATCGCCTGCGGCGAACGCGTGCTGCTACCCGCCGCGCGCGAAGCGAGCAAAGATACGCTCCTGATCGCCGACGGATTCAGTTGTCGCGAACAGGTCCGGCAAACGACCGACCGCGTGCCCCTGCATTTATCCGAGGTCCTGCAGATGGCCTTGCGCGAAGGCGAACGCGGCGTCCCCGGCGTTTATCCCGAAAAAACTTATGTGACGCGAAGTCCCGCGCGTCCTTCGCTGCTCGCCAGCCTCGCGGTCATCGGAGCGGCGGCGGTAGTCGGCACTCTTCTTTTCACAGCAGCAAAAAACAAAAGCAAAAAACGGAGGTAGAAGAAATGGCTAAGACAACATGGGAAGCTCATACCGAGCACGGGAAACTGGACACGGAAGATCGAAAGGAATTACCGGAAAGCGCCTACGCGTTTCCGAAGCAGCGGAAGGAGCCGATGACTGATGCTTCGCATGTCCGCAACGCGCTCGCTCGGTTCGATCAGGTGACGGGTGTGTCGGAGGACGATCGCGACGACGCCTGGGCGAACATCCAGAAAGCGGCGAAGCACTACAATGTGGAAATCGAGGAGAAAAGCTGGCGCGAGCTCGGGAAAAAGGCGCACACGAAAAATCCTTCTCACTAACGTGAGAAGCGAAAGAGCTAGCGCACCAGGACGAGAAAGGTCCCGCCGATGAGCGCGACCCCCAACGCCAACCAGGCGACGTAATCGCGCACGTCTCCGCTGTGAATCGCGCGGAGCGGCCCGAACAGGTCGATCGTCCGGGACGGACCGCGCCGGATTCCTGCCGGGAGGCGGCCGCCGAATAAGCTGAGCGCGGCAAGCGCGATCGCAGCGACGGCGGCCCCCGCGCCGAAAGCGACGCCTTTAATTGTGGGCGCAGCGGATTCGGTGGCGCTGATCATTCCGGGCGGCTGCGCATCGAGAATCGCGCGCGCGTAGATTGCGGTGGCGATGAAACGTTCCGCGCTCGCCTGGCAGCCTGAGGCGATCGTTGGAATCACGCCGGAAACGGCGGGCACCAGCGCCAGCAGCGCGGTCATTGTCACCATCACAATCGGGAGCTTGTCGCCGCCGCTTTTCGTTTCTTTTTTTTCGCGCTCGGTCGGTGACGCGCCTTGACTAGAAGCGGTTTCACCCCAGCCAAGAAAGATGCGTCCTGCTCCGCGCAGGACCGCTGCCCCCGTCAGCGCGGAGGCAAAGGTGAAGATCCAGACGATCCAGTGTTGCCCAAAACGCTCAGCCGATTCTTCCATCAATGCCTTACCCAGATAAGTTCCGAACGGCGGAAAGCCCGCGAGCCCGAGCCCCGCGATCGATACAATCACGCCGAACCATTTCACATCTCGTCCACGACCGGTGAGCTCGAGTTCATCCATCGTGCCGAAGCGGTGCAAAAACATTCCGGCGGCCATGAAGAGCGAGCCTTTCACCATGCCGTGGCCGAGCGTGTAAAGACTGGCGCCCGCGAGTCCGTGCGCGGTCAGAGTGCCGCAGCCGGCCAGGATCATGCCGATGTGGCTGATGGTGGAAAAGGCGAGCAGCCGTTTGAGGTGACGTTGCCAGAAACACATGACCGCTCCGACAATCGCCGTCGCCGCCCCGAGCAAGAGAAAGATCGCGCGGATGTTTTGCTCGTGCCCGCGGAGGGCCGGCTCGAACGCGGTCCAATAAACGCGGAAGACACCGAAGATTCCGAGTTCGACCATCACTCCGGAAAACAAAACGCAGACCGGCGTAGGCGCGACGGCGTGCGCATCCGCGAGCCAGAAATGGAAGGGCACTACCGCCGCTTTGACGAAAAACCCGCAGGCGATGAGGACGAACGCGATCACGACGAGCGGGTCGGCCGGAGCGGCCCCGAGCGCGCGTCCGAGCTGCGCGAGATTCAGCGCCCCGGTGCGGCCGTAAACCAGCGCGATTCCCCAGAGCACCATGAATGCGCCGATGGAATTGGTGATGGCGAAATTGAGGGCGCCTTCGATCGACGAGGCCTCGATTTTGTAGCCAGTGAGCGCGAAGGCGACCACGCTCATCAGTTCAAAGAAAACGAAAAGCGTGAAGATGTCGCCGCTGAAACAGAAGCCGATCATGGCGGCGAGGAAGACCAGCATGAGCGTGTGGAAAAGCGTGCCGACGGAATCGAAATGGTGCCAGGCGAAGATGAGCGAGGTGGTGACGAGGAACGCCACCAGCGCGGCGAGACCTGCGCTCAACGGATCGACGGTGAAGGCGATGCCGAGGGCGATTCCCTCGCGCGGCTGCCAACCGCCGAACCAATAGACTAGCGTGTGCGCCGCCGACGCGCGCAGGAGAAGGCAGTTGATCACGGTCGCGGCCAGCGCGGTGCCGATGCCGAGAATATCCGCCGCGCGTCGCGAAAGAACCTTCGTGCCCGCTGCGAGCAGCGCAGCCATCAGCAATGGGATTGCCACGGTCAGCGGGATGAGATTTTGCATCGCTAATCTTTCAGCGGCCGCAACGCATGTGGATCGAGGGTGCCGCGGCGTTTGTGCACTTGCAGCGCGAGCGCGAGGAGCAAAGCCATCACCGTCGCGCCGACCACGATGTCGGTGAGCACGAGCGCGTGCCCGATGGGATCAACCGCGGGCGTGCCGGGCGGCGCTTCGCTCTGGATGAAAACCGGCGCGACGCCGCCCGTGCGGTAGCCGACCGAAAGAATCAGCAGGTAGGTGGAAGATTGCATGACCGCGAGGCAGACGATCATTTGGATGAGATTGCGGCTAGTGACGATGGCGTAAAGCCCGATGACGAAGAGCCACGCAGCGACAGCGAAGGGCACGAACTTCATTCCTGGTCCTCCGGTTCACCGGCGCGGGTTTCTTCCAGGAATTCGGCGAACAAAATGGCGAAGCCGGCGGCGACTTCGAGACCGACGACGAAGTTGATCAGGGTGATCGTGCCGCCGGAAAAAAGCTGCCCGCGCTGGCCGAGCGGGAGCATATTTTGCAAAAACGCGCCGCCCAGCAGCATCGCGCCGATGCCGATGAGGGCGTAGCTGCCAGCCGCAATCGCTTCGACCAGCTCGATCGATCTTTTCGGCGTGACCCGCCGGTAAACGCGGTAGCCGTTCGCGACATAGACCAGCATCGACGCGGTGCCGAGAATCGCGCCGCCCTGGAAGCCACCGCCGGGTGTGAGGTGCCCGTGCAGCACGATATAGATGCCGAAGAGATTGATCATCGCAACCAGGCCGAAGCTGAACCAGCGGATGCCGTCGCTGATTGGCGCGATCTGGCGATCGAGAGGCGGTGCCGGCAAGTCGTTAGGCGACTCGCCTTTTTTTCCGCGCAACAACAAAACGAGACCCGAGACGGCAGCGAAGAGCATGAATTCTTCGCCCAGCGTGTCGAGTGCCCGGTAGTCGAAGTTGATCGCGGTCACGACGTTGGTGACCTGGCGCTCGTAGGGCGCGAGCGCGTTGATCATGTCGCCGTACGGCCCGGGATAGTTGCCAAAACCTGGAAGCTTAAAGATTGCGGTCAGGAGGAGAAGCGCGAGGCCAGCCGCACCGATCGCCACCATGAAGAGCCGTGCCCGCGCGTTCATTTTTTCCGGTCGGTTGCGCGCACGCTGGCCAGCGCCGCCAGCAACATCAGAGGAGTCGCCGCCGTTCCCACCGCCAGTTCCGAAAGCGCGACATCACTCGCTTCCACGACGACGAAGAGGATCGTCATCACTACTCCGTAGACGCTGAACACGAAGGCCTGGCGGAGAGGATCACGCGTGAGCACGGTCGCCGTGCCGCCGGCCGCTACGAGCAAGAAGAGGGCAAGTTGGAGCGCGCTCATTTTTCGCTTCTCAGCTTCCCGCTTTCACGCAGACGCACTGCCCGCGCGATGGCGTGAGTCACGATCGGATTCACGGCAATCAAAACGAATGCGATCGCCAGCGTCTTAAAACCAGCCTGCGAAATTCCGCTCTGTACAAAGACGGCGGCGGTCACCAAAAGCGGCGGCAGAATGCTCGCCGGGCCGATCGCGTGCAGCCGATCGTATGGGTTGCGCATCGCCAGCAAACCGAAGCAGCAGAGCCATGCCACGCCGACCGCCGCGCCGAGAAGAAAGATGACCACCATCTCCGGCCGATTCATAGCCAGCGCTCCAAAAAGTGCGCGAAAAGCAGCGTCGCCGGATAGGCGAGGAGCGCCAGCGTCAGCGCGATATCAAGAAACGAAGGCCGACCCAGACCCACCGCGATCAGGACGAGCGCGAGCACGCCCAAGCCGGTGCCGAATTGCAGCGCCACCAGCGCGTCCATTAACGGCGCGCGCAGAAGCGCGAACCCGCACGGCACAATCGCGAGGAGAAGGGCAAGCGCCGCGATCGACCAGACGTTCATAGCGGCCAATCCTTGTCCTGCGGCTCGCCTTTTGCCGGAACCAATTCGTGCACGAGCAGCCGATGATTCTCACGATCGATCCCAACGACAAAGGTGTTGGGCGCGAGGGAAACGGCCGCGGTGACGAGCGCACGCCGCGCTTTCGATTCCGCTTGATCGTTCCCGGGATTGAACTCCCACTCGCTCGAACGACCGCTTCCGCGCGCGAAAAATGGACGCCAGCAGATCGCCGCCAAAACAACGAAGCAATCGCTGAGAACCTTCCACGGCAGCGTCAGAAAATGGGCGAGCCACCGCGGCTTCACAGCGTAACGGATCCCGCATTGTTGCCGCACCGCCGTCGCAGCGATCGCGGCGACGGCGGCGGCGAGCATCCCCGCAAAAATCTCAGAAGGTCCGAATTTCCCGACCAGAAATAGATAGAGCGCGAGCAATAAAATCCATGAGATGGCAAACGCCCGGACACGCATCCACATCACTACATTATCGCGCGGGCAACCCCGTCTCGGTTGTGCCCGTTTGCACCTGATGCGCCGACCAACCGCTCACCACCCCGCGTGCGTTTTGTATGTATGGAGATCTTCGGGATTAAATTCGTCGGCTTGAATGCGGAGAACGGCCGCAAGCTTCTCCTCACCTTCGCATTTCTCGCAGCGGTGGTTCTCCTGCGCTGGGTGCTCCGGGCATTCGCACGTTTGTTTGTGCGGGGCTCTGTCGAAGCGCGGCGCGGACGCTTCTGGACCCACCAGGCGATCAGTCTGCTGAGCGCAGTCCTGATGTTGCTCGGAGTGGTCTCGATCTGGTTCGACGATCCGAAGCGACTCACCACAGCGCTCGGGCTGGTCACCGCCGGACTCGCCTTTGCGTTGCAAAAAGTCATTACCGCTTTGCTGGTTACTTCGTCATCCTGCGCGGGAAAACCTTCACCGTCGGAGATCGCATCACGATGGGCGGCGTGCGTGGCGATGTCATCGCGCTCGGCTTCATTCAGACCACGATCATGGAAATGGGGCAGCCGCCGACGGTGCAATCGGCCGAGCCGGCGATGTGGGTGCATAGCCGGCAATTCACCGGCCGCATCGTTACGGTCAGCAACAGCCAGATCTTCGAGGAGCCGGTTTATAATTACACCCGTGATTTCCCTTATCTCTGGGACGAAATTCACATTCCGATCACCTATCAAGCCGATCGAAAGCGCGCGGAAGAGATCATCCTCGAAGCCACAAAACGCCATGCTCTCTCGGCCGAAAAGGTGGGAGCAGAAACGATGCGCCGACTCACTGCGCTCTATAACGTCGGCCCGCTCGATCTGGATCCGCAAGTCTACTACCGCCTGACGGATAACTGGCTCGAACTCGCCGTGCGTTTTGTGGTCGAGTCCTACGGCATTCGAGTGGTGAAAGATGCGATCAGCCGTGAAATCATCGAGGCCTTCGACGCCGCCCAGATCGGCATTGCCTCCGCCACCTACGATGTCGTCGGGATGCCGCCGCTCGAATTCAAAACGCCCCTGCCGGTCCCTTCACCGTGAGCGCGTTTCCCGCTGCGCTGCGGGATGGAGCCGCCGCATTCTTGACTTTTTTCGATCGTGGCTGCCAAACAGGCAGCGCCCGGTTCGTAATTTCAGACCGTGCAGTATTCGATTCTGACGTCAGCTCCAAGCTCGAAACCGCGCCATTGCGCGCGGCGGGCGATCGCATCCGCGCGCAACTGTCGGCGCGCCCGTTCGATCCGCCGTCGCGGAAGGACGTCGCGCCCGATGCGAGTGCGCAACAGGCGGCTTTTTCTTTGCGAGATGGGCGAAGTGATCTTGCTTAATGAAGAAGTCGCCGTCTCATCGAGCGCGTTCGCGCAAATGCGGGCGGTGATCGCGAAGGTTCTCGGCGCGCAACCGAGCGCGACGCTGAGCGAGCTGCGCCAGGCGGTCGGGAGCACGCGGCGGATTCTGGTGCCGTTGCTCGAGAGACTCGATCGCGATGGCGTTACGGTTCGGCGCGGCGACGGACGTAGTCTTCGTTAGGCTACCGCTGCGAAGCGAAGACAGCCTCGGGGTCGCGTCCACTAACGCGGCCCGCTTCCATCCAGGCAAAGCGGCTCACCAAAGCGCCGAGTAAAAAGGATATCGCCGAAGCGGGAACGAAACCAACGAAGCGCAGAATGAGCGCCAGCGGGCCGCTAAGAATCTCAGCGATGCGTATTCCCCAACCGGATTTTCCCTCGTGCACGGCGCGATCAGCCACGCCGTGTTTGTTCATCTCGAGGGCGATCCAGAGAATGGTCTCCACGACGGCTGCGGCGACGCTCAGCGCGAAGAGCGGTTTCATTCGGTAGCCGAGCAATTCCAGCAATCCGGCAGCCGAGCCCAGACCGGCGATGCCGAAATGGATGGGCAACATCACGCGGTGCAAAAACCACGCGGGGATAGTGGTCACGCTGATGAGCACACCGGTATAAGTGGCAAGGAACATCCCCCAAAATCCGCAGCCGACAACGAGGAGGAGCGCGAGCACGTGGACAAATGTGCCGAGTCCGCCGGAAAATACGTGGCGCTGCCAAAGCTCGACCGCGATGGCGCCGGGCACGGCGCACGCGCCGTAAAGTGAAACGATCCACGAGCCAACCGACATTGGCGATTGCGGTTTGAAGACGCGCAGCATGTTGAGGAAGAGCATCGGCCGGCCGAGATCCATGATCAGCAGAACGGGCGAGAGAATCGCGGAAACGAAGGCGATCCACATCGCCGCGCGGGTCACGTCGGCGTGACCGAAAGCCAGCGCGGCGGTTCCGATCACGCCCGCCATTCCGCCGCAGCCACCGATAAAGAAATAGCTTTCGATCTCCCACGTCCAAACCGGAGGCCTAACGACGGCTTCGCCGTAGTAACCCGGCTTCACTGGGATCGGACCACCCGCGATATCGACGCCGCGTCCGGCGACCACGCCGTTGCGGAGCGCTTCTGCGCGCACTTCGTCGAGACGTTGCTCGGATGCGGACGCCGGTTTCATGCGAGCGCGAAGGCGAGAAGCGACGCCGCGAGCGCGCTGATGGCGGTGATCATCGCGGCCGTCCAACTCGACTTCAGATAGATCGTCGGAACCTGCGGTTTCGGCGGCAGGCCGTAAGCTTCCGGTTCGCCGAGGATCAGGAAGAACGCGTGAATGCCGCGCACTGATGTCTCCTGCGGATCGTAAATTTGCGCGTCGGTGTAACCTTGCGCCTGCAGATTGTGCGACGCGCTTGGCCCCGCGCGCGCGGAGATCGTCGAGCGCGGCCGAAAACGATCGATTCCGTCGGGCAAACCTTGGCGCAGGCGGGCACGAGGCCGCTCTTCTGCCGGTCGTAACAGAAGGTGCACTTGAAGGCGCCGCCCGCGTCGGGCAGCGGCTCCGGGCGGTGGTCGATCACGCCGAACGGGCACGAGACGACGCAGTAGCCACAGCCGTTGCAGACATCGTTCTGCACCAGCACGGAGCCGACCTCCGTGCGCACGATCGAACCAGTCGGGCACGCTTCGAGGCAGCCGGCTTCTTCGCAATGCTTGCAAACGTCGGAGAGAAAAAGCCAGCGGAACGGGTCCTCGTGCGCGATTGCTGATCTGGAAAGACCGACATCGGGCCGGCGATCTGATTTCCCTTCGCGGTGTCCTGTTCGACGAACAGGACGTGTCGCCAGGTCGAGGCGCCGAGATGGCCGGTGTTGTCGTAGGAATTGCCCGTCCAGGTGTAGCCGTCGTCCGGGCACCTCGTTCCATTCCTTGCACGCGACCTCGCACGCCTTGCAGCCGATGCACACGCTCGGGTCGGTGAAGAAGCCGACCTCGACGCGGTCCTGCACGTAGGTGTGCTTGCGCTGGTTCGTGCTGTGGATGCCTTCGCCGATCATGGGAGAGAGTGAATCAGGAAAGGAGGAAACCAGGAAAAAAGACTGCGGAATTGGGACGATGGCGGCGGCCTCATCATTCCTTTTCCTGCTTTCCGGATTCATAAATCTTATCCGGATTTCCCGTGTTGGCCGTGGCCGGCGGTGAGCTTGCCCCCGCCCGGTGCGCCGGCCGGCGGCTGCTCGGGATGCAGGACTTCGGGGCCGTCTTGCGGCGCATATTTATTGAGCCACGGCAGGTAATCGCGACCGCGCGGCAAGCGTCCCGGCATAATATTGCAGGCAAGCGCTTTGGTTTCCATGATGGTCACGTTCGGCTCGCCGGAGATCGCCATCAGGTCGTTCGCGACATCGCCGCGGACCGGCCCGGCCGTAGCCGAAATGAAACGGAATCGCGACCTGATGCACCGTGCGGCCGTCGAGCTGCAATGGCCGGATGCGGCGGCTCACCAGCGCGCGCGCTTCGATCGCGCCGCGCAGCGAAACGATGCAAATGTGATCGCCGTTTTTCACTCCGAGCTGATCGGCCAGTTCCGGTGAAAGTTCGGCAAACATCTCCGGCTGTAACTCCGCGAGGTGCGGCAGGAAACGCGACATGCCGCCGGCGGTATGGTGCTCGGTCAGGCGATAGGTTGTGAGCACAAACGGGAAGCGCGGATCGCCCGGCGGCGCGAAACGATTGTCCTGGCGCGTGAACCAATTCACCACTGGATTCGTGTCGCGCGGATAGAGGGGATTCGACATCGGGGACTCGAGCGGTTCGTAGTGCGTCGGCATCGGCCCGTCCTGCAAACCTTTCGGCACATACATCCAGCCGAGGCCGTCTTCGTGCAGGATGAAGGGCGCGTCGCCAGGCAACGCATCCATCCCTTTCGCGAAGTAGCCAGGCCGATAATCCGGGCTCTTGTCCTTTACGAAATCCGGCACGTCCTGGCCAGTCCACTCGCCTTTGTTTTCGTCCCACCAAACGAGCTTCTTCGTTTCGCTCCACGGTTCCCCGTCCGGCCCAGCGCTGGCGCGATTGTAAATGATTCGCCGGTCGCAGGGCCAGGCGAAGCCCCAGCCGTGTCCAAGATAATCGTGCGACTGGCGGCCTTCGCCTTGTTCACGCCGTCGCTCGGATAGCAGCCGCGTGTAAATCCAGCAGCCGCTCGCCGTCGAGCCGTCGGCTTTCAGTTCTTCGTAGGTGTCGACCTGCGGGCCGTGGTGCGGATGGCCGTTCGCATCGCAACCGTGGACCACACCGCTGTCATCGCGCGCGATCGTCCGTTTTCCAACCGTTGATCTCCGCGAGCACGGCTTCCATTTTCGGGTCGCCGTTTTCTTCGCTCGGATACCACCAATCGAGCGCGCGCAACGGCTCGTCCATTTCGAGTCGTCGGACTGCGTGCGCCTTTGCGATCAGACGCAAGGCGAGCTGATGGATGAACCACGCCTTCGCTCCGGCAATCGCCCGGCGGCTTCACCGCTTTCTCGCGCCATTGCAGCAGGCGCTGAGTGTTCGTGAACGCGCCTTCCTTTTCGGCGTGGCCGGCGGCGGGAAAGAAGAAGACTTCCGTGCCGATTTCCTCGGTGCTCAGCTCGCCGCGCTCGATTTCGGGCGAGTCATACCAGAACGAGGCCGACTCGATCTCGACCATGTCGCGCACGACGAGCCATTTCAATTTCGCGAGCGCCTTGCGCTCGAGCCGCGCGTTCTGCGCCCCGACCGCCGGGTTTTGCCCCATGACGAAATATCCCTTCCATCTCGCCTTTCGCCATCTGCGTAGAGGAACTCGAAATACGAATGATCCTCGGTGAGCTTCGGGATCCATTCGTAGCCGAAATCGTTTTCCTTCGTCGCGCTTTTGCCGTAATACGCCTTCAGCAGACTGACGAAGTACTTGGGGAAATTCGCCCACAGCCCGGTCGGGTTCGTGTGCGTCTTAAAATAATCGGCGAGCGTGTCTTCGCCCTTCCCACCGCGCGGCATCGACGAGATAACCGGGCAGGATGTCGTAGAGCGTCGGGATGTCGGTCGAGCCCTGGATGGAAGCATGACCACGCAAGGCAAGAATCCCGCCGCCCGGCCGCCCGATGTTGCCTAACAAAAGCTGCAAAATGGCCGCGGTGCGGATGATCTGCACGCCTTTCGAGTGATGCGTCCAGCCGACCGCGTAACAGATCGCCGCGGTTTTATCGGGGCCCGACGCGCTGCAAAATGCGTCCGCTACTTGGTAAAAGAGCTCTGGCGAAATCCCGCAGGTGCGCTCCACCATTTCCGGTGTGTAGCGCGCGAAATGCCGCTTCAACGTTTGGAAAACGCAGCGCGGATGCTCCAGAGTCAGATCGCGTTTCGGGTCGCTCGAGCCCTTTTCCTTCATAAAGCCACGATTCCGTGTCGTAAGCACGCTTCTCCTCGTCCCAGCCGGAGAAATATCCGGCTCCTTCATCCGTGTCCGGAATTCCTCGCGCAAGAGGCACGAGGCATTCGTGTAGTGGACGACGTATTCGCGAAAGAACCTCGTTTCAGCACGTGATGGATCATCCCGCCGAGGAACGCGATGTCGCTGCCGGCGCGGATCGGCACCCAGATGTCGGCCATGGCGCTGGTGCGCGAGAAACGCGGATCGACGTGGATGATGGTCGCGCCGTTTTCCTTGGCCTTCATCACCCAGCGGAACCCCACCGGATGCGCCTCGGCCATCGACGAACCCTCGATCAGGATGCAGTCAGCGTCGCGCAGATCCTGTTGCGCCGTCGTCGCCCCGCCCCGGCCGAAGGAGGTGCCCAGACCGGGCACCGTGCTGGTATGTCATATCCGGGCCTGGTTGGACACGCACACCATGCCCAGGCCGCCGGTGAACAGCTTCTTGATGAGGTAATTCTCTTCGTTGTCCAGCGTCGCGCCGCCGAGGTGACGCGATCGCCGTGGTGTGATTGACGACCGATCCTTTCTTCTCGCGCACGAAGGTCCGCTGCCGCGAATCCCAGACGCGGTCCGCCACCATGTCCATCGCGCGCTCGAGTCGACATTTCCGTCCACGCCTTGGCGAAGGGTGCGCGATATTTCATCTTCGTCACGCGGCGCGACTGGGTCAGCAGTTGGTACGAGGCCGCGCCTTTCGGGCAAAGATTCCCCTGGCTGATCGGGCTGACTCGGGATCGCCCTCGATCGAGATCAACTTTCCGTCCTTGTGATAAATGAGCTGCCCGCAACCGACCGCCGCAGTAGGGACAAATCGACCGCGCCACTTTCGCGTCGTCGATCCGCGCATGCATCGCCCGCGTCTTATCCGACATCGATTCCAGGCCGGTGCCGTCCGTCCGTTCGCGAAGCTGCCGGATGAGCGGCCATCTATTCAACAGAGCGAGCGGCGACAGCATCACACTTTAATCGCCTGCCCGAGGGTTGCTGGCCGCAGCAAGTTCACTTCTGTGCCCGTCACGGATTTAATTGACCGCAATATCGCCCAGGGAGAGTCGCTTATTTCCTGGCAGCGCGATCCGCGGCGCTCTCCGTCGCTTGATCTTTCGGCGTCTCAACCTTAATCGATGCGACCGCACCCGTCATGGCGTCCACCTGCACCTCATCGTCCATCCAGAAGAAGGACCAGTCCGGCGACTAATGTTTGAACGATTTGCTGAGATTGGTCGCAAGAAGACAGTCGCAAACGAGCTGAATAAAGCCGGCTATCGCACTCGTAACGGCGGCAAATTTTCACCCTCAACTGTCGGACGACTGCTTCAAGACCCGGCGGCGAAGGGATTGCATCGCACGAACTACATGAAGCGAACCGACGAGGGCTCCTGGGTATTAAAGCCGGAAAGCGAATGGATATATTTTGAAATTGAGCCCCTGGTTTCTGAAGAGCTCTGGGAGAGATGCAATAAACTGCTCGTTAATTCCGTCAATCACATTGCCCGACCGACGAAGCGCACCGTTCATTTGTTCGCAGGGTTGGCATTCTGCACATGCGGAGAGAAAATGTATGTGCCGCGTAACAGCCCAAAATATACCTGCCGCAACTGTCGGACGAAAATTCCAGCCGAAGACCTGGAGGGAATCTTCTTCGAACAGCTCAAAAATTTTCTGATCTCGAACGACCAGGTCGACGCTTTTCTCGACCGCGCCCGGGACGGTTTAGCCGAGAAAGAAGTTCTGCTCGCAACCCGCAAAAAGGAAGCGGACCGAGTTCGACTGGAGGTCGACCGCACTTACCGCTTATATCTTGATAAGGAGATCAGCAGCGATGCTTTCGGACGTTTCTTTAGACCTGTGGAGGAACGTCAAAAACAGATCGAAGAGGAGATCGTCAAACTGCAAGCCGATGTCGATCTACTGAAAATCGACTCATTTTCACGTGATCAAGTGATGAATGATGCCACTTATCTCCAAGAAGCTTGGCCTAGTCTGGATCAGGTAGAGAAACGCAAGATTGTTGACTGCATCACCAACAAGATAGTGATCTCCAAGAAGGAAGTGGAAATCGACCTCTGCTACCTTCCCTCTTCTAAAGACATGTCAAAAAGGGACCGGAGTCTACGGGGCTCGAACCCGCAACCTCCGCCGTGACAGGGCGGCGCTCTAACCAATTGAGCTAAGACTCCTGAAAGAAGAAGCGCACTTTAGCGGGTCGGACGGAAGGGTGCAACTCGGAGTGGGCAAAGGGATGGCCGCTCCTGCAGAATTGACCCCGCGCCCAGGATGGGGCCGACGGAAGGGCGCCCCAAATTGCGGATTTGGTCCCAACCTAGTATAATCTTGTCACATGAGCGACGAGGGCAATGAAGGTTCCGAGCAAAGCAGGCGACCACTGACTTTACTGGAGGCATTCGACGAGCTAATCGCATCGTTTCCGACGGGCGATCCGATCAAGGCCCGGCTTTTGAATCTTGCGGCCCGATATCAGCGATCAGGAAGACACGATCGTCGAGGCGACACGGATGATCGAGAAGCTGGAGGAAGTGGTTAAAAAGGTAACCTCGCCGGCGAATCGGATCGGAACATTTCTGGAAGCCACGTCCCGCGACACGGCGCACATCGTCGTGGGCGGGGCCGATTATTTCTGCAATGTCGATCCGCGCATTCAGCTTGCGAAAATGAAGAAGGGGACGCGCGTCCTTGTGAACGAGGCCTACGTCATCGTGGGCGACCTCGGTTTTGAAACGGCCGGTCCGGTCACGAAAGTGACCGAAGTTATCGGCAAAGATCGGTTGCGGGTCGGATCTGAGCACGGCCTTCAATCCATGGTGTTGGAGCGGTCTTCGGAATTGACCAAGACCGTTTTGAAATCGGGCGATGAGGTTCGGGTGGATCCGAATTATCCGCATGGCGCTGGAGAGGCTTACGAGCACGAAGCGAGATGAACATTATCTCGATGAAGTGCCTGAACTGCCGTGGGAAAAAGTTGGCGGACAGGAAAAAGCCCTCAACGCGATCAAGGATGCGATCGAACTTCCGTTGCTGCACGCCGAGCTCTTTCACCGTTTCCAGCATGCCGCGCCCAAAGGATTTCTGCTTTTCGGTCCTCCTGGCTGCGGAAAGACGCTGATTGGAAAAGCGACGGCCTATAACCTGACGAAACAGCTTCGGCAGAAGACCGGCACGGAGATGCGCGAGTATTTCATGCACATCAAAGGACCGGAGATCCTCAATATGTGGGTCGGCGAATCGGAGCGGATCGTACGCGAAATTTTCGCGACCGCGCGCGAGAAAAAGCGCGAAGGCTACATGCCTTTCCTGTTTATCGATGAAGCGGAATCGGTTCTGGGCACGCGGCGGGCATCGCGTTACTCGAATATTCTTTCGACCCTGGTGCCGATGTTCTGTTCGGAGATGGATGGGATCGATTCGCTCAACGATGTGGTTATCATCCTGGCTTCGAATCGGGCGGACCTGATTGATCCGGCGATTCTTCGGCCGGGCAGAATCGATCGCAAAATCAAAGTGAACCGTCCCGACCGCGTCGGTGCACGGGATATTTACCGGATCTATCTAACGAACGATTTGCCGTTTGATGGAGCCCTTTCGAAAGAAGTGGCTAACATTGGCCCGGCCATCGATCAGTTAGTCGAACGGTTCGTTGAATGGCAGTTCGCGCGTCGCGACGAAAACAAATTCCTCGAAGTCACTCTGCGCTCGGGACGGAAAGAAACGCTCTATCGCAGCGACCTGATCAGTGGGGCCATCATTGCTTCGATCGTCGAGCGGGCCAAGGCGGCGGCAATCAAACGATCCATCGCGGCCGGCCGTGACGAAGGGATCAGCGAGTCCGATTTGAAGACGGCTTTCACTGAGGAGTACGTCGAGAACGACATCTTCCCGACGACCGACATCACGGAAGACTGGCTGAAGCTGATTGATTACGATCCGGAAAACGTCGTCAAAGTTGCGCCGGTCCGGCCGCTATCGGGCGGGAAATCGCATTTTTCGGGGGTCATTTAACTCGAGATGGGACGCTAACAGCTTCCCCTACAGGCGGAGAGAAATGAAACGCGTCTTTGGGTTGGAGACGGAATACGGGATCACCGTCGCGGGAAGCGACGGCTTCGATGTCGTGGCCGAGTCGATCGAGCTGGTACGGAGTTACACCCAAAGCGGCGCCCACATGAAGTGGGACTACGACCTGGAGGATCCGCATCGTGATGCCCGGGGTTTTCGCGCGAAGGAGTTGCTGCAGGACACCGATGAATCGTCCTATTACGAGATCGACAAGAGCCGGCCGCTCACCTTTGAGGAGATCAAAACCGATTTGGTTTTGAGCAACGGTGCCCGCTTTTACAACGATCACGCGCATCCGGAATATTCCACGGCCGAATGCACGACGCTTCATCAGATCGTGGCACACGACAAAGCGGGCGAGCGAATCGTCGATCAATGTGCCCGCCGGCGGAATCAGGATTTGGGAGAGGGTCAGGAACTTCGCCTTTACAAAAACAACACCGATTTCGTGGGGCACAGTTATGGGTGCCACGACAACTATCTGTTGGCGCGATCGGTCCCCTGGGAAAAGATTGTCGCCGGCGTCATTCCCTTTCTGATCACGCGGCAGATCTTCGCCGGCGCAGGCAAGCTTGGGATTGAGGGGGAAGGCTCAGCCGGGCAGCCGGGAATTTTCCAGATCTCGCAGCGGGCAGATTTTTTCAGTGTGCTCGCGAGCATCGACACGATGAATCGGCGGCCCCTGGTGAACACGCGCGACGAACCTCATGCGTCGATCGAGCGTTATCGCCGATTTCACGTCATCATTGGTGACGCCAACATGAGTGAGTGGGCCACCGCCATGAAGATTGGAACCACCGCGCTCGTTCTCACATTGATCGAACGAGGAATGGTCCCGCAGGTCGACATCGCTCAGCCGATCGAAACGCATAAGGCGATCAGCCGTGATCCGACTCATGCGTGGACCATGGAACTCCGTGATGGGCGCAAAATCTCGGCTGTGGACGCTCAACGAATTTTCCTGCAGGCCGCCGCTTCACTGGACGATCTCGATGCTGACGATCAGTGGATTCTGAGGGAATGGGAATCGGTTTTGAATGACCTCGAGCGTGACGTCACCCTGACGCGCGATCGAGTCGACTGGGCGGCGAAGAAGATGCTGCTCGATGAGATGCAAGCGGGGGAAAAGCTTTCCTGGAGCGATCCGTGGCTGCAGGCTATCGATCTCGAGTATCACAATATCGATATCGAGAAGGGCTTATATTATGAACTGGTTCGACAAGGTTCGATCAGGCGGATTGTGGGGAGGCGGAAATTCGCGAGGCCATTTTCGATCCGCCGACAACGACGCGCGCATTTTTTCGGGGACGATGCGTGGCGCGTTTCAATGACCGGATCGATTCCATTCAGTGGGACGAAATTTCTTTCAACGACGGCGCCGGCGGTTATCGAGTGAATTTGCCGGAGCCTTCGATCGATGATCCGAAATTGCGCGCGATGAATGCGGCCGTGGCGGACTCGAAAGATTTCGCGGAGTTCATACAACGACTGCGTCGGGCCGGGGCGGACAGTTAGGAATAGAAGTGGACGAGACTAGCTCGTCCCTCCCGGCTGAATCGAGACCCTGCGATTGTAGGGCGGCGATCCTCGCCGCCGTTTTAGTGGTGGGCGGACAGGATGGCCACCCTGCAATTACAGAATAACGCGACGGCCATAACGGCCGTTACAACGGCCGAGGGCTAGGACCAACTGATGAGCCGGAGCTCGTGGTCCTGCATCAGATTCGGATGCGTCGGAACGACCCGAACGCTGAAGCCATACAAACCACTTTCGGCTGCGGGAACAATTCCCTGATAGATATAGGAGCCGTCGCCGTTAGGCCCGGCCTCATTCAAAACGGTCACCCCTGGGTTTTTAACGCCGCCGTTTTCAGCTTCGCCGTGATAGGCCTCCACCCGGACGTGCCGGGGATCGACCGCACCCAGTTGAACGTGTGCCTGAAGTTTGAGTGATTCGCCCACGGGAATGTTTTGCCGATCTTCATTGCCGATATGGACGTGGTGAATTTTCACCTGCGGCCAATCCTTGCGCATCTTCGACTTCCATTTACTCAGGTCGACTGCAGCGCCGTAACTACTGTTCGACAGACGCTGGTAGGCCCGCTCCGCTGGAACGTAAACCCGTTCCGCATATTCCTTGACCATTCGATGGGTGTTGAAGACTGGCGTGACGCTTCGGATCGATTCGCGCATGAGTTGAAGCCAGGCGAGGGGGAGCCTGCCATCGGGTTTCGCGTAGTAGAGCGGAATGATCTGATTTTCGAGAAGCTGGTACAGGCTGGCCGCGTCGATCTCGCTTTGAAACTCGACTGATCCGGTCGCGATATCACTTCCGATGGCCCAACCGTTGTTCCCATTGTAACTCTCACACCACCAGCCATCGAGCACGCTGAGGTTGAGGCCTCCGTTAGGCGGCGCTTTCATTCCGCTGGTGCCACTTGCTTCCAGTGGCCGCAGAGGATTGTTCAGCCACAAATCGACGCCCTGGACGAGGCGGCGCGCGATATAGGTATCGTAATCTTCGACGAAAACGATTCGGCCCTGGAAATCGGCTTCACGCGATAGTTTGTAAACCTCCTGAATCAAAGCCTTGCCGCCTTCGTCGCGTGGATGGGATTTGCCGGCGAAAATAAATTGAACCGGCCGGGAAGTATCTTTCAAGAGGCGCTTTAAGCGCTCTTTGTCGCTGAAAAGAAGAAGTCCGCGCTTATATGTGGCGAATCGCCGGGCAAAACCGATGGTCAGGATTTCCGGATCGAGCAGGCGATTGGCTGCGCGAATCGATTCGGGGGATTCGCCAAGGCGTTCACGCTGTTTGCGAACGCGTTCGCGGATAAATTGCACGAGGCGCAGCTTCAACTTCTGGTGGGTCTCCCACAAAACCGCGTCGGGAATGTCGATCACGCGGCGCCAGAAATCTTCGTTCGTTAGGTTATCCTCCCAGTTCCCGAGATATTTGTCGTAGAGAGCGGAGAATTCCGGCGCCATCCAAGTCTTTGTGTGGATGCCATTGGTAATGCTGGTGATGGGAACTTCGTGTTCCGGCACGCCCGCCCAGACGTCTTTCCAGAGGCCGCGGCTAACGTCGCCGTGAAGCTTGCTGACCCCGTTCGAATGGCGACTCATCCGAAGAGCGAGAATCGTCATGCTGAAGGGTTCCTTGGTGTTGGTGCGCGTCTGCCCAAAGGAAACGAATTCATCGAAGGGCAGTCCAAGTTCGGTGGCGAGGCTCCCGAAATATTTCCGCATCATGTCCAACGGAAACGAATCGTTCCCCGCGGGCACTGGCGTGTGCGTGGTGAAAACGTTGGCTGAAGCGACAACCTGCAGCGCCGAGTAAAAATCGAGCTTTCTTTCAGTGACGATACGCCGAACGCGTTCAAGGGCCAGAAAGGCCGAGTGTCCTTCGTTCATGTGGAAGACTTCGGGCTCGAGTCCGAGTGCATTCAGAGCGTGAACCCCGCCGATCCCGAGCACGATTTCCTGGCGCATCCGCATCTCGAGATCGCCCCCGTACAGTTCCGCCGTAATCAGGCGATCTTCCGCGCTGTTCTCCGAAATGTCGGTATCGAGCAAGTAGAGATTGATGCGTCCGACGTGGAGCTGCCAGATCTTGGCCTTCACTTCGTGATCCAAAACACGAACTGAAATCAGCAGCGGCTGATCTCCCTGCCGGACCTCGCGGATCGGAAGATGATGGAAGTTTTGATTGAGGCTGACGGCATGTTGCACTCCATCCTTGTCGATCTCCTGCCGAAAATAGCCGTGCCGATAAAGCAGGCCGACGGCGACGAAGTTTAGATCAAGGTCGCTGGCCGATTTGCAGTGATCGCCCGCGAGAATTCCAAGGCCGCCTGAATAGTTAGGAATGGCTTCGTGAAAACCGAACTCGGCCGAAAAATACGCTACCGGTTTTTCCAGGGCCGCGCCGCCGCCGGTTTTTCCGTAGGTGTCCTTGCGCGACAGGTATTTTTTAAAGGCATCGTGGACTTCCTTTACGTCGCGTAAAAAACTCTTGTCCTGGGCAACTTCCTCGAGGCGAGCCTGCCGGGATAACTGAAGCATTCGAACGGGGTTGTGATTCGTCCGATCCCACAAGATGGGATCGAGATGACGAAAAAGCCGGCGCGCCAGTGGCTGCCAGGTCCACCAAAGATTGAAACTCATCTCCCGCAGCGGCTCGAGGGCTGTAGGAAGGGTAGGGGTAACGTTGTAGGTCTGGAAAGTCGGCATACGGGTTGGGCTAACGCGACCAGCGGGATTTAATCAGAAAAGGCGATGGCGGCAAGTTTCGTGGTATCCAAGGCGTTTTCGTGCTGCATAAACCGCGCCTCCAAAGGGCCCCTTAAAGGACCATTCCAAGGGCAAAACCCGTGACGAGGCCGCAAAGGTGAGCCGGCATGCTGACCTGTGGGGTGAATATGTCGAAGATGACCTGGATGCCGATAATCATGAAGACGTTTTGCAGTCGTGCGCGAGTCTCCGGAACGTGGCGATCACGGAGGAGGAATCCGGCAAGAGCGCCGACCACACCCATCACGCAACCGGAGGCTCCGACCAACTGGGAGGGCCGCACGACGTGAAGCAAGGTGAGGATGACCACTCCGGCGCTCGAGCCGAGACCGGAAATCAAGTAACAGACGAGGAACCGGAAGCCGCCAATGACGCGCTCGAGGGCGGGACCAATAATGTAGAGAGCGAACAGATTGAAGAGGAGATGAGCGATTCCGTAGTGCAGGAAGAGTGAAGTGCCGAGCCTCCAGTATTGGTGACCGGAAATGACGAGCCTGGCATCAAGAGCTCCGAGCCGGGAAAGAACGGCCGGGTTCATGGATGAGCGGCCTTCGATGGCAAAGCAGATCGCGTTAACGACGATCAAAGTGATCACAGCCCAACAACCGGCCAGGCGATAATTGCGTCGCCATTGATAGCTTTCGGACAAGGGGCCGGGCAGTTGTCCGGCGGCCTGGCGTGTCTCGAGATCTCGAAAGAGAGACTCTTGTTGACGCAGTTCTCGCCCAGGATGGAGGAATCGGAGAAGGGATGTTAGGCGGCGGGCCTCGGCATAACGATGCCAGGCGGACAATTCCGAGACTCGCTTGAGTCCGGTTGCGGGCAGGAAGAGAAGGGCGAACCAGGCTCCGGCGCCGATGTAGCCGGCGTCATTTCGAAAGAAAAGGAAGCTGATACCGGTAATCCCCAGAACAACGAATGACGCCACGCGCCATGCTCTGGCCATTTCGCGCTTCCAGGCCCGGAAGAGAACGGCCAGCGGTGAAAGGAGCGCGAGAAAAAGGAGGATGTGATTGAGTTCGATCAAGGTGCGAACGGAAGAGAACCGTGTCCTCAAATAGCGAGGAAACGTCCAAGTGCCAACTTGAAGCGGAATCGTCCCGGTCCCATTACGCAGACTTCGCGCAGCGCCTTGTGCGGCGCGACTCTTCCAGGCGGCTTGCGCAAACCGATCGCGACTCTTGTTTCTCTTGAAGTGGGGCAGCGTCAGAATCATGTTGGTTCGATGAAAGTTTCGATTACCTCCTATTTGGACGTCATTTCATCGTGGTGTTTCTGGTCGGAACCGGCGTGGGCGGAATTGAAAAGGCGCTATGAAGGGCAGGTTCAGTTTGAGTGGAAGATCGCTCTGATGGACGCGACCGGGTTCCCGAAGACGAAACAGCAGGCCGAATGGTTCTACCGGCGGAGCGGCACAATGATGCAGTCCAAGGTGATGCTAAAGCCGGGATGGTTTCGGCCGAATCTTCAGGAATGTCTTCCGCCCAATCTGCTGGCGGTAGCCGCACGCGAACTGGGGATCGGCGGAGACCGCGTCAGGCTGGCGCTGGCTCAGGCCACTCTTTTGGAAGGGCGCGACACCAACGATTGGGAAATAGCCACGGACGTGGCCGTGCGCGCGTCCCAACTCGACCAGGAGAAACTGGTGGAAAAGGCAAAATCTCCCGAGATCGAGAGGCAGATTCGTTCAACCACAGCAGAGTTTCACAAGTTGCAGGTGACACAGCGGCCCGCGTTTGTGATCGATACCGAGATCGGGGATCGCGCGATATTTTCGGGAATCGTTCGGCTGGAGCCGCTCGTCAGCGTGCTTGAATCGGCGCTGTCGGATGCAGCCGCATACGCCTCCTACGCGGCTCATTTCGGCTCGCCTCCTGCTTAACTTGAAGTAGAATGTCTTTGCGGTAGACCTTACATTGACCTTGCCAGCGGCGAAAACTAGCCTACTACTTCCCCTCGGCTCGCGAGATCGCGGGTCCGTAATCGCGGCAATCGCAACCGCGAATATGTTGAGTGCAATGAAGGCAATGTGTTGCTTTCGTTTCTGCGAGAAGACAATCGACGACAATGCAGCGCACTCCCGCGTTGTCGGACAGGAGCTTTGACTTAATCTGCAACCCACATTTCGTGTAAACGGTCGGATTCGCGCCCGCGAAGTCCGGGTCATTCTGGGATCTTCCGGCGAACAGCTGGGCATCATGAAACTCTCCGATGCCTTGCGCAAAGCGCAGAGCCTCGGGTTGGATGTGGTCGAAGTCGCGCCGACGGCGAATCCGCCGGTCTGCAAAATCGTCGCCCTGGGCAAGTTTCGTTACGACATTTCCAAGCAGGAAAAAGACAAGCGTCCTTCAGGCGCGAAGCTGAAGGAAATCAAATTTCGTGTAAATATCGACGACCACGATTACCTGACGAAAATTCGTCACGGCGAAGACTTTCTCGATAAGGGAAACAAGGTTCGGGTGCAGCTTCAATTTCGCGGCCGTGAGATGGCGCACCAGGAGTTTGGCTTGCAGCTCATGCACAAGGTCAAAGATGACCTTTCGGGCATGTCACAGGTCGAAATGGAACCGAAAGTCGCTGGCCGAAACGTCACCATGACTTTGTCGCCCCTGCCGGCCAATCGGCGCAAACGTCGCTTCTCGGTAGAAAAAGAAGCCGAACCGGAAGAGAACGCTTCTGCTCCGAACGGCGCGGCTAACTAGTTCTTCCGGGGTTCCGGGCGTCGGATTGCTCATAGCCAGAATCCGCGACGGTCAGAGACCGCCACCACAAGGATAAGCGCAGGCCTAGCCCTCTTCCGTGACGCAATCTCCGGACGACGGCGGTGGGCCCCTACAAGATTACTTCTTCGGAGTCGCCGAGGGCCTGGGCGTCTGGGGTGGGGGCGGGATCGGGGTGGCGCCCGGTAAACCTTTTTCCTGGTTCGCCTTTATTTCCAGAATCCGATTTAGCCGATCCTTGCGCGCCTTCGCTTCGGCGTTGTTCGGATCAATCTTGAGAACCTGTTCCGTATCAGCCATCGAGTTCTTCACATCGTTCTTGGTTTCGTAAATATACCCGCGCAGCAGGTAATAGCGCTTCTCTCGTGGATTGATTTTGATCGCTTCATCGTAATCGGCCAACGCCTTTCCGAGATCGTTCATCTTCATTTCGACGTAAGCACGCCGCTCAAGAATGCCGGTGTCCCGAGGATTCAATTTGAGCGCGTCAGTGAAGTCGGCGAGCGCCTCAGGAAACTTGTTATTTTTTACGTAATCCAAGCCTCGATGCTGCAAGGTCGCTCCAAGATCGTGATTATATTTTCCATTCATTCCCGCCGCTTTGCGGAAGGAGTCGACCGCTTTGTCCCAATTGCCGTTCTTGGCGGCTTCTGCGCCTTGTCGGGCGGCGTTGGTTGCTGGGTCGTTGCCTTGAGCACGTAGCAGCGGCGCAGTCGCCAGGGATAGAACGACTGCAAGAGAGAGTGTGGTCAGTGGTTTCATTAGTGTGTAAGGAGTTCGACGTTGGTTCGCCATTAGGAATTCGAATCCACGATTAAGCGCGGTCGGAAGAAAAGCGCAACCCCTTATGGTTGCGAATCTTCCGCCGTCGGGGGCATTTCGGCCGGTTCGCCGAATTTTCCTTCGAGTGGCCCCGGTTCGCTCACCCTCGTAATCCGGATCGCACGGCCGGATTTTTCGTCAATTTCAACGAGGGCGCCGCAGAGTCGCACCGGGCCGTCGGCAACCGGAAAAGCGGCCGGCAGGTTGGAGACAAACCTGTTCATGATAGGGTCGATCGCGCGCCCCAGAATCGACTCCGATGGCCCGCACATTCCGGCGTCGCACATAAAGGCGGTGCCGCCTGGAAAAACCCGTTCGTCCGCTGTCTGCACGTGCGTGTGCGTGCCAAGCACAGCCGAGACGCGTCCGTCGAGGAAACGGCCCATGGCGATTTTTTCACTGGTTGTCTCGCCATGCACATCGACTACGATGCAGGAAGTTTCTGTGCGCATTTGTGTGACAGCCTTGTCGATGCTTGCGAAAGGATTCTCCAGAATCGGTTGCATGAAGGTGCGCGCCTGAACATTGATCACGCCGATTTTCCCCTTTGGGGTTTCGAGGACGATCGTACCAGCTCCCGGCGCGCCGGCAGGGTAGTTGATCGGCCGGAGAAGACGCGGCTCGAGGTTGAGGAAAGTCCCAATGTCGCGCTGGTCCCAGATATGGTCGCCGGTTGTGACAACTGAGACACCGGCACGGAGAAGGTCGATGGTGATTTTTCCGGTGATGCCGCGCCCGGCGGCGGCGTTCTCGCCATTCGCGACCACGAAATCGAGTGTATACTTCTCCTTCAATTCCGGAAGCCGGTCGATAACTGCCTGCCGGCCCGGTTCGCCAACGATGTCTCCGAGAAATAGAACCGTTAGCATGCGGCGAGCATCCTACTAAAGGAAATGACTCTGCGCCACCACTCACCCTGCCCGCGCCTCGCAGCCGGCGCGGGACAAATGCTGAACGTTGGCGAGAGCCGGAAATGACTCTGCGCCACCACTCACCCTCCTGCGCCTTGCAGCTGGCGCTGGACAAATCCCATAGTTCGCCAATCCGGCGGTACCTTCGCTGAACGTGGGCCGGAGCCGAGAACCAAACATGATGTCTCTTGTGCGGCGACAATTATTGCTGCCGATTTTGTGCCTGTCTCTGGCCTTGGCGGCTTCCGCTAAGACCAAAGGGAGAGCAAATATCGGCATCCTCGGCGCGCGTCCCCGTTGGAGCGTGCTGGAGAAATACCAGGAAACGATCACCCGGGCCGATTTTCTTCGCCTTCTCGACGGGATCTATTGCACTCATGGACGGCCGGAGCATTTGATTTTGGTTGGGAACGAAAGTGCGCGAATTCTCACGAGGCGGAATCCCGATGAGTATTTTACCCTGCGCTTTTCCCCTAACGAACACGACGCTCGTCCCGTGCCGCATTTGTGGCGCCGGGCTTCTTCGTTACCGAGCGCCCAACCGGCGTCGCCGCTGGCAGGAATTCGGATAGCGCTCGACCCTGGGCATCTCGGAGGCGATTGGGCAAAGATGGAGGAGCGTTGGTATCAGCTGGGTAACGCTGCACCGATCACCGAAGGAGACATGACGCTGCGGGTGTCGCGGCTTGTGGCCGCGCGCTTGCGGGACCTTGGGGCGAGGGTCTCGTTCGTTCGCAACAGCACTGAGCCGGTCACGCCGCTGCGGCCCGATGATTTCAAGGAGCTGGCACGCACGATCCTTGTGCGGAACGGCATTCCACAACCGCGCGCCGAAGTCTTGAATCCGGACGATCCCGAAAAAGAGCAGACGATAAAGTGGCAGAGCGAAATTTTGTTTTATCGCTACAGCGAAATAAGAAAGCGCGCGGTCTTGGTAAACACGAAGCTGCATCCGGATCTTGTGCTCTGTCTTCACTTCAATGCCGAAGGCTGGGGCGATCCGAAACATCCCACCCTGATTGATCACAACCACCTGCACCTGCTCATGAACGGCTCCTATTTAACGCAGGAACTGGAATTTGATGACGAGCGCTTCGAGATGATCAGACGGCTGTTGAGCCGCGCATGCGACGAAGAGCTGCCGCTGGCGGACACGATTGCCTCCGCCATGGCGCGTGAAACAGGGCTGCCCGCTTATCAGTATCCGACGGATAATTATGCGACTCATGTTGGCGCGAGCGGTTACGTGTATGCGCGCAACCTTCTCGCGACACGGCTTTATAGGTGCCCGGTTGTTTATTGTGAGCCCTACGTCATGAACAACCAGGAGGTCTTCGACCGGATCCAAGCCGGTCCGTATGACGGCACGCGCACCTTCAATGGCGTGGAAAAAAAGAACATCTTTCGCGAATACGCCGACAGCGTGGTGGATGGGTTGGTGGATTATTATAAAAAGGCGCGTGGCAACTCCGCTGCGCAACTGTAGGGCGGCCATTCTGGCCGCCGTTTGGATAAGTTTGACGGGAAGGATGACCACCCGGCCGTCGCTTCGGATCCGATTTCGTCTCTAAAGCTGCGCGACCGCTTCCTCGATATCGCCAAGCGTCACTTCCGACGACAGATGAGCACATCCGACCGAAGGGCTAACGACAAACCGCACCTCGCCCTTCTCGAATTTCTTATCGGTTTCCACGGCGGGCATAATTTTCTCGCGTTCGAAACCGGCCGGTAGCGAAGTTGGCAATGAATAGCGGCTTAGCAGACCCCTGATCGAAGTCGCGTCTGCTTGAGACAATCCCGCGCGCTTCACCGAAATCCCTGCGGCCGCGACCATCCCGAGACTGATCGCTTCGCCATGAAGGAAAACTCGGTAGTCACCGGCGCGCTCGATCGCATGGCCAATGGTGTGTCCGAAATTCAGGACGGCCCGCCGACCGCTGAGATCCCGTTCGTCTTCCGCGACGAAGCGCGCTTTGATTTCAATGTTTCGGCGGATCAGTTCCTCCAGGTTTTCTGCTGGTTGTCTCTCCTGGAGTTGGGCAAACATTTCCGCGTCGGCGATGATCGCGTGCTTTATGATTTCCGCGAAACCCTGATTCAATTCACGAGACGGCAGTGTCTTAAGGGCATCAAGGTCGTCAATCACGAGGGACGGCTGATGGATTGCGCCGACGAGGTTTTTTCCGGCAGCTGTGTTGACGCCGGTCTTGCCACCGATGGAGCTATCGACCATTGCCAGCAGGGTCGTCGGAATCTGGACATGCGGAATGCCGCGCTGGAAAATCGCTGCCACAAAACCGGAGACGTCTCCAACGACTCCACCACCTAGGCCGATCACGAATGAATGGCGGTCAAGTCCAGCCTCGATCATTTCGTCAATGACGCGAGCGACGCTCTCAAGAGTCTTTGAATTTTCCCCTGCGGGAAAAACGATCGAGACCGGTTTCAGACCTTGCTGGAACAGGTCTCCTTTTAAGCGTTCGCCAAAACCAGGATAGACGTTCGAGTCGGAAATGATTGCGCAATACGGACCGGGAGCAATTACGGCGATTCTTCGAGCGGCGTCTCCGAGTGCACCAGCCGCTACGACCACATCGTAAGCGAACGGTCGGCCGGCTGCGGCAGAGCTCACGGCTTACACGGATCGGGATGCCATTTAGGAGACGCCGGCATGGTCCCGTCTGGGCAGGTTGCCCCCAAGTCGCCTGAATCGCTGATAAACGCGGTCCACGCGAGTGTTTCGATATGCCAGTCCGCAAACACGGCATTGATCCTTTTGCGGGACGCATGGGTGCCTCCGGTGGCACTTCCGCCTGGCGTACTGATATCCTTTATAACAAAGACGCCGGGCGCGGCCGCAACCGCCGTTCCCGTAAAGGCGGACTTCGAGCCGATAGTTTGAGCCGGTGCGTAGGCGATGAAACCCGATGGGTTCACAATCTTATCGGTCAATAGACCGATAGCATTCTGATTGATACCATAACTTACGGGCGCTTTCGTTGAATCGTTCGAGGCGGATCGTGTGTCGAAAGGCGACTGAAAAACCTTCCAAGCGCCTATATATTTAGGCTCGAGCTCTGTCATCCAAATCGTCGTCGCCGGAAAGAATGTCCCGTCGTTGTCATTCAGATACATTTGCGTGGCCAGACCGATCTGGCGCAGGTTGTTCAGGTCCTGCGTCGACTTGCCGCGTTCCTGCATTCCACCGATGGCGGGAAAGAGGAGTGCGGCGAGGGTCGCAATGATAGCGATGACGACGAGCATCTCCACCAGGGTGAAGGCTTCCAAACGAGGTTTTTGCATGAGCTGCCGACAACGTACGGTTTCTTCTGACTCGACGGAAGCGAAAACCGCATCTGAGCGGTGTGCTTGACAAGGGGCGTAAAGCTCCTGTGTACTAAGGCATGACCGACCCCGCTGCTCCCACACCACCTCCGCCACCGGTCACTCCCGTATCGCCTGCGCCTGAATCGCATCATTCGACGACGGGATTACCCTCAAATATCGCGGCTGCGCTGGCCTGCATTCCTCTCATCGGCGGAATCATTTTCTACATCCTCGAGAAGCAGGACGGCTTCGTTCGCTACTACGCGATGCAATCGATCGTGCTCGGTGGAATCTGGCTTCTGTTCAACGTGGTTTACGGGATTGTTCATCTCATTTTCGCAAGCCTCCCGTTCATCGGAGTTTTTCTGGTTCTCCTTTGGAGCATCGTCGGGATGCTCGTGCAGCTCGCCTTCGTGATTGTCTGGCTGGTCGCGACGATCAAGGCATTTACGAACGTGCGTTGGGAGATTCCTTACATTGGACCGGTCGCGCGCAAGCAATTCCCCAGCGCAGGCGCATAAGATTCCTCTCCGGAAAGAGCTACAACGAATTTTGGTGTTAGGCCGGTGCTTTGATTGGCGGTCGGGATACCTCTTCAGTTCCCTTGGGCCTAACGATAGCTGTTTGATCGGTTACCCGATCAATTTGATGACGATCTCGGTGAGAACGAGTTCGTGATCGAGCTGGCTGCTGACCAGGCGCACGTTGGCATTCAGGCACGCATCCATTCCTTCGAGCAGACGGTTTCGGTCGAAGTGATGCGCATTTTGCGCGGCGATCCCGAGAGCGTAGCCGCTGATGGCGCCATCTTTCTTTCGCGGCAGATGAGCGATCGCTTCGGCCGGTAGCCGGTTCAATGCGGAAATAAACTGGAAGGGCACATGAGGGCGCGACATGTGATGCCGCGACATCAGATCGCCCGCCAGGAGGAGATTGCGAATGGTCGGCAGAATGGCGACGAGCAAAATCCCGATGGCGCTTTCGCCCTGATCCAACAGGCGCCGGACGAGTTGCAGCGCGCGCTCGAGGTCCCGTTCGGCGAGCGCGTTGCCCAGCTCAAAGATAACACCCGAACGCGACAACGGAACGAGATCTCGAACCTGATCAATCGTCACGGAACGTTTCTTACCGAGATAAATATCGACCTTTTCCAGCTCGTTTTCGATCTGCCGCCGGTCGCCGCCGGTCAGGAGAACAAAGAGCACCAACGCTTCATCGTCGAATTGAAGGCCTTTCTGTTTTGCGTTTTTCTGGACGATTTCGGTGGCTTCCTCTTCCCATCCGCTTCGGGTCGAATCGATCCCGTCGAAAACCTGGATCTCTGCGTTTTTGGCGAACGACTTGTAGAATGACCGGCGTTTGTCGACCTCCACGGCGGTCAGGAGAAAAGTGATTCCGTCACCGAGATCCTGGTTGAGCACAGCCGTCAGCTCCTCGAGCGCCTCCTGCACGGCCGCCGAGCGGCCCACGATGTTGTCTGCCAGGAAATTCGCGTTCTTCAGCCAGATAAGCTTGCCGCCTCCAAAAAAAGGCAGGGTTTGCAGTGCCTCGATGGTCGAACGGATTTTAGTCGCGCCCTGATCGGCGTTGTCCACGCAGCCATCAATGACTTCAAGACCGAAGTCGCCCGCATCCGGCGGCTCTAATTCTTCTGCAAGGCCTGCCCCGACTCGCTTGACCTCAGCCTCGTCCGAGCCGACGACACCGTAGATTTTCGCGGTCGTAGTCCTGGCTTTTGCTTTCGGCATCGTGCGCCGAATCTACAGTCTGGGGATCGAAATTTGAAATGAGAAACGTGATCTTTGGAAATCTCCAAACAGGAGATGGCGAGGCGCGCCACGTTCAGTTTTCGCTTGCCTGCTGAATCGTGCTTCCGAAATCACGCGAGACGTAATCTTTGAATTTCTCTTCGAAAATGGCGGTGTTTGCGAACTTGCCGAGAAAGATGCGTGAGAAGGTCGTTTCGAAGGGCTGGTGTCGCGCGAGAGCATCGACCAGTTGAAGAAAGCTCTCTTTGTCGGTCGCGGCCAGAAACCGCACCAATCTCTCCGATTCATCGTAAAAAGTGCGAACCTGAGCGACCGGCCCTGAGGGAGGTCGCGTCATTATGGTGAGTTTTGCGACGGGGATGAGGTCGTCAGGAGCGATTGCTTCCGAATGAGGTTTTGCGAGGAAGCCGCGCGCTCTTTCGTAGCTCGCATGCGCGTTCTTGCTGACATATTGCGCCAAACCCTCATCGAGCCAGGACGGAATCCCATCAGTGTAATAGCGATGCATGATCAAGTGAACGATCTCGTGACCCAGTTCGTTGCCTGAGAAACGATGGGATGGATTGCGCTGAATAAAGAGACTGCCGGCCGAATGGATTCCGCCGCTCCACGGCTCAAGTTGACCGTGGGTTTGAAATTCGCGCCACTGTTCCGGGCCTTCAAAGATGTAGATGTGCGATTTCACGTCGCCCGCCGGCGGTTCTTTTGCAAGCTCCTTAACGACGACGCGATAATGAAACTCCGCTTCAACCGAGACCGGCATGGCGACGTAACTGTGAACGAAATGATAAATGAAATGCTCGGTTTCGGCGTGTTTCCATTGGTCCGGATGAATGGCCAGAGCGATTTCGGCGAGAGGATTAGGATCGCGCTGGCTGACCTGGTCGGCCGATTCCTCGGTCAGGGAGTTGAGGCCCAGGCTCGGCTCCTGGGCCGGCATTGAATTTTGGACAAGAAGTGTCGCTGCCAGGAGCAATAGAAAGAAGCGCACCCCCACTGCAGAGCTAAAAGCGTGCGCATGGTGGGACGACAAGCGAGGTCCTCCCTCGATCGCCGTCTCTGACGCGTTAAACCCGCGACCGCCGTCGCCCGGATCCACGGGTGTATTTCACCGGTCGTCGCTTCGGTTCGATCTTAGAGATCCCCGTTCCGCTTTTCACTTCGAGGATCTGATCCCTTAGGAGTGCGGCCTTTTCGAATTCCAGATTGGCCGAGGCGGTTTGCATCTCATCTTCGAGCTCACGGAGAAGCTCGGTGAGATCGAAATTGCCGCCACTTTCGCGAATCACGGACGCCGCGATTTCGCGTCCGCGCAGAATGGTGTGCAAACTCTCCTGCACCGCACGGCGCACTGTCTGTGGCGTGATCCCGTGTTTTTCGTTATACTCCATTTGCTTGGTCCGGCGATATTCCGAGATGGAAATCAGCGCCTGCATGCTTTGCGTAACCTGGTCGGCGAAGAGCACGACTTCGCCATTGATGTGACGCGCGGCGCGCCCGGCGGTCTGGATCAATGACGTTTCGCTGCGGAGAAAGCCTTCCTTGTCAGCGTCGAGAATACAAACAAGCGAAACCTCGGGAAGATCGAGGCCTTCCCGGAGAAGGTTGATGCCGACGAGAATATCGAATTCGCCCGCGCGCAAACCTCTCAGAATCTCGACTCGCTCAATTGTGTCGATGTCGCTGTGCAGATAGCGCACTTTCAACCCGACATCGCGAAGATAGTCGGCCAGATCCTCAGCCGTCCGTTTCGTGAGGGTCGTGACCAGGACACGCTCGTTCTTTTCCACGCGCTGCCGGCAAAGCTCGATCGTGTCGTCGATCTGTTGCTTCAACGCTTTGATCGTGATTTTAGGATCAAGCAAACCGGTGGGACGTATGATTTGCTCGACCACCAACGGCGCGCCCGGCGTGTGGACATCGAATTTCTCAGCCGGTTGATCGGTCTTGGATGTCAGGGCCGAGACGCTTGTTCCTCCAGGGAGAACGTAGGGAACGAGCTCTTCTTCTCCGATGCGCTGGCGTTTATGCCGAAAATAGCCGGTGTTTCCGACGATGCTGTTTTTGATCTCGAACTCCGCGGGAGTGGCGCTGACGTAAATGATCTGATTCGTCAGCTTCATGAACTCATCGAAATTCAGCGGCCGATTATCGAGCGCGCTCGGAAGACGAAATCCGTAATCGACCAGCACGCTCTTGCGGGAGCGATCGCCCTCGTACATTCCGCCGATCTGCGGAATGGTGGCGTGAGACTCATCGATCACAAGCAGGAAATCCTTCGGGAAAAAGTCGATCAACGTGTAGGGCTTCGATCCAGGGGGCCGGCCGGAGAGATGGCGCGAGTAATTTTCGATGCCGTTGCAGAAGCCCATTTCCTGCAGCATTTCGAGATCGTACTCCGTGCGCATGCGAAGCCTTTGCGCTTCCAGGAGTTTTGACTGCGACTCCAGTTCGACAATCCGGTGTTCGAGCTCATTGCGAATTGAGCCGAGCGCGCGATTCAGTTTGTCCGCCGGAGTGACGAATTGTTTCGCGGGATAGAAGGTAATAAGACTGAGCGAATCCCGCGGGTTGCCGGTGAGAGGATCAAAGCGCGTAATGGCGTCGATCTCGTCGCCGAAGAACTCCAGGCGGATTGCTTCTTCATCGGCGGTGGCGGGATAAACTTCGACCACGTCTCCGCGCACCCTGAATCTTCCGCGTGAAAAATTCATGTCGTTGCGCTCGTAAAGCATTTCAATCAAACGTCCGAGAACGGCTTCGCGACTCGTCTGCTGGCCCTTCTTTACTGTCAGCAACATCCGTCCGTAGTCTTCCGGCGACGAAAAACCGTAAATGCAGGAAACGCTTGCGACCACGATCACGTCCCGCCGGGACAGCAACGCTCCCGCGGTCGAAAGCCGGAGGCGCTCGATCTCCTCGTTAATCGACGAGTCTTTTTCGATGTAGGTGTCGGAACGCGGAATGTAGGCTTCGGGTTGGTAGTAGTCGAAATAGCTGACGAAATATTCGACGGCGTTGTTAGGGAAAAACTGTTTGAACTCGGAGTAAAGCTGGGCCGCGAGAGTCTTATTGTGCGAGATGACCAGGGTCGGCCGATCCACTTCACGGACGACATTGGCCACGCTGAAAGTTTTGCCCGACCCGGTAACGCCGAGAAGGGTCTGGTGCCGATTGGCCGCCTCGACAGACTTGACCAGCTTCGCAATCGCCTGGCTTTGGTCGCCCTTGGGCTGATAAGTTGACTCGAGCTGAAACGGCATCGGTCAGGATAGCACTGTCGAGACAGTTTTGCCGAAAAGGCTCGCAGAGCGACGCGAGTCGTTACACTCTGCGTCGGCATGCACCCCCCGGGCCTCTGAGCCGGCGCGGGCCTGTTGCTAACCGCCGGGAAGATACGGCGAGCGGATTGGCTGAACGCCGGAAAATCGGCGGCACAAATGCCGGGGATTGAGAAATGCCTTCAAAAAGCGCCAAATCGCAACAAGATAATCGGCGTGAGCGATATGGCTCCCGGAGCTGATTCGGAATCGCAGTTACAAATCGGGCACGTCCTTTTCATCGACGTGGTCGGTTATTCCAAGCTTTTGCTCGATGAACAGCGTGAAGTTCAGCAGCAGCTTAATTTCGTGGTCAAAAATGCCGCGCAAGTGCAGGCGGCCGAAACCGAAGGGAAACTCGTTCGCATACCGACAGGTGACGGCATGGCGCTCGTCTTTTTCAACACTCCGGAAGCGCCGATCCGTTGCGCCGTTGAAATCAGCAGCGCGCTAAAAGGCCAGGCAAAGATCCCGCTGCGCATGGGCATTCACAGCGGACCGGTTAATGAACTCAAGGACGTGAACGATCGCGCCAATATCGCGGGCGCCGGAATCAACATTGCCCAGCGCGTCATGGATTGCGGTGATGCCAACCACATTCTTCTTTCGAGACGCGCCGCCGAAGATCTCGCGCAATCACGACAGTGGCGGCCATATCTTCACGATCTGGGCGAGTGCGTGGTGAAGCACGGGCTCCCGATTTTCGTGGTCAACCTTTACACCGACGAGGTCGGCAATCCGGCGCCGCCTGCTAAATTTCAACATCCCGGGGGTGAGACGCGAGGCGCGGGCGGGGTTTATCGCACAATTTCCATGGTCTTCGCGGCCACGATTGTCATCGCGGCCGCTGCGGTCGGCACGTGGTTGCATTTGCGAACAGGAAAGACCCCGGACAAGAGCATCGCGGTTCTTCCTTTCGAAAATTTCAGCGAAGACAAGGCGAACGCATTTTTCGCGGATGGCATTCAGGACGACATTCTCACGAGCCTGGCGCGCATTCGCGATCTTCGCGTTATCAGCCGAACTTCGGTGGAGAAATACCGGAATGACAAAACGCCGACAAATCTTCGCCAGGTGGCGAAAGACCTTGGAGTAACCAACATTCTTGAAGGGAGCGTAAGGCGCGTCGGCAATCGCGTGGCGGTCACGGTGCAGTTGATTGATGCCGCCCAGGACCGGCACATCTGGGCGAACCGCTACGATCGGACGCTCGAAGACTCGTTAGGTTTGGAGGGCGAGCTTGCCGGTGAAATCGCCGAGGCTTTGCGGGCCACCCTCACGCCGCAGGAGAAAGAGTTGATTCAGCGAAAGCCGACGGAAAACGCGCGCGCATACGATCTTTATCTCCAGGGCCGGCAATATGAGCTGAAGCCCGACACTTTTCTGCAGGACTATCGGACGGCGGAGCAGCTTTATGTTCAGGCGATCACCCTGGATCCGAAGTTTGCGCTCGCTTACGTGCGTCTGGCGGAAACACATGCGCGCATCTTTCATTTTTACGAGCCGATTGAAACGTGGAGGAAGAAGGCCCGCAGCGAAGCCGAAACGGCCCTGCAATTGCAGCCAAACTTGGGCGAAGCGCATCATGCTCTCGGGCTTTGCTATTACTGGTTCGATTACGATTATGATAAAGCTCTGAAAGAGTTCGCCATTGGGCGGACTCTTTCGCCTAACGATAGTTCGATCCCGTTTCATGCCGCTTCCATCAAAAGACGGCAGGGCCATTGGGATCAGGCCGAGGCCGATTATCGGCAGGTTCTTCTGCTCGATCCGCAGAATGCCAATTTCGCCCGCGACCTTTTGTATCTCTATTGCGCAATGCGCAAATGGCCGGAGGCAAAGGCCGCGGCGGAACGACTGATCGCCCTTAGTCCCGACTCGATCAATGCCAAGGCGCAGATCGGTTTCGTGGAATTCTGGCAAAAGGGGACGACCGCGCGGCTTAAATCAGAGATGGCGAGTATCCCGGCGGGGCAGGATCCGGACGGCGCGGTCACAAGCTGCCGGATTGACCGCGCCTTGATCGATCGGGCGCTGCCCGAAGCCGAGGAGGCTCTGCGTGGTTCGCCTCTCGATATTTTTTCTTACTTTACCGGGGTCGACACGCCGAGGTCGTTTTTTGCCGGTCAGATTGCCTTGATGCGCGGTGATGAAACGGCGGCCCGGCGGGAACTGGAAAAGACACGCGATTTCTTCGACACCGCCCTGAAACAGGCGCCGGAGGCGCCTGAGCGTCACGCCTTCCTGGGTTACGTCTGCGGCCTGCTTGGGGAAAACGACCGCGCCATCGCCGAAGGCAAACGGGCAGTCGAATTGCGTCCGGAATCGCAGGATGCGCTCGACGGAACCATCTTCAACGCCGTCCTCGCCATGATCTACGCGCGTACCGGGAAGACCGCAGAAGCGGTGGCGCTATTGCAACATCTCCTCGATGTTCCCGGCGCGGTTGATAGCGTGGACTACAGCATCACCGTCTCCGACCTGAAATATCGGTGGGAGTGGGATCCGATTCGCAACGATCCCGGCTTCCAAAAACTTCTGCAGGGGCCGCCTTGAGACTGATGGCCGACTCTATTGGTAAACCGGCTGGGTCTGCTGAGCTGGGCGGTGGCCGACCCCCCGTTCGAGCAGTTGTTCGTGCGCGATGTGCTGGCCGATAGCGAGCACGGCAATCAAGCCGAAGTAGAGAAGCGACATCGTCCATCTTTGGCTGGAAGAGACCTCGTAATAACGCTCCTCGTCAGCCGTCCGCTTTCGAAAGAGAGAAAAGACGCGCGGCGCCGAGTAAATAATCAAGAGCCAGATAATAAAGTTAGGCCGCATCACGCCTATCCAAACGAGAAGCACCATCCCTGGCAGCCAGAGCCAGCGCGAAAGAGCCGTGACGATGCGGCCGCCGTCCAGAAAACCGACGGGAAGCAAGTTGAACAGATTGAGAAAGTAGCCGGACATCGCGAGAGCGACCAGCAAAGGCATGTCGAACACCTGCCCCATGTAATTGCAGGCGAGGGCGCCGAGTCCTCCGAGCATCGGTCCGCCGATGCCGACGCATGCTTCCATCCACGCATTACGCGGCTGATCCTTCAGCAAAATAAAGGCGCCCATGAACGGGATAAATACCGGGGCGCTGACTTTGAGGCCGAATTTTTTCGCGACCAGCAGGTGTCCACATTCGTGAACGAAAATCAGGAGCACAAAGCCGACGGCGAACTGCCATCCAAAAACCATTGCGTAGACCCCCATGGAAAGGATCATGGTCCCGCCGGATTTCAGAATGATCGGCAGGAACTTGAGTAACGGCAGGATAAAAAACTTCAGTTTGGCGAAGAACTTCGCAATCACGAGTCCGGCGCCCGCGATTGGTCCGAGGGTCTTCTTTGCTTTTGCCCAACCTTGCTGCTGGGGCGGCGGTGCGACTTCGATCTGGCCGCCTTGAGGATAGGATTCCATGATGATTTAAGTTCGTTCCACGAAAGATGCAGGGCGTTGATCTTCGCCGCCACCTTTGCAGACGGCGGTCAAGATGGCCGCCCTATGGTTATCTAAAGCAATATCGTTCTGCTTACGGATTAGACAACGGGCTCGCGCAATTCGTTAAAGGCTTCTCCAAGATGATTAAGAACATCCCGCGGCAAGAGTGACTCTTCGCTGGCGCCTTCTTTGAAGACCGATATTTCCGCGGCTCGCCCGCACGCCCAGGCTCCGATTCGTCCGGCGTCATAGAGATTTAAGCCGCGCCCGGCAAGGCCGGCGCAAACCCCGGTCAAAACATCGCCCATCCCGCCAGTCGCCATTCCAGGGTTGCCGGTGGAGTTGTAACTCAGCGGTTTGCCACGCTCGGCCACGATCGTGCGGCTGCCTTTGAGCAAAAGCGTTACCGGATACTGCTCGCAAAAATTACGGGCGGTGCCGGCACGCGACATCCTTCCGGCATCGAAGAGGCGCTTCATCTCTCCCGGGTGCGGCGTCAGCAGGCGGGGTGCGGGAGCTCGCTGTAAAATGTCGCGCTTTTCGCTGAGAACGTTGAGGCCATCGGCATCGAGCACCATCGGTCGCGCCACTTGATCGATCATTCGCAATATGTCTGCCGCGCGATCGGTGCCGAGCCCCGGTCCAATGGCCCAGAGGTCGACTGGTTGCTCGAGCAGGTCTTTCATCGAGCGAAACGCCCTAACCATTGATTCGACCGGCGCCATCTGTGCAAGAAGCGGGTAAAGATCCTTGGGTACAAATAATTCTACCAGACCGCCACCGGCTCGGAGCGCGCCTTCGGTGGTCATGATGGCCGCGCCGAGTGTTCCTTCCGATCCAGCCAAAATTCCGATTCGTCCAAATTGATTTTTGTAAGCGCTGAAGGCGCGTCGGGGGAGGAGAGATTGCAATGAAGCCGGACAGGCGAGGGTATCGTTAGGTCCGCTTTCCGGGACGACGAGACCGGCCAGTGGAATCACTTCGATTCGTCCGACGAAATCGAGACTATTATCGACGATCAGACCGTGCTTGGCGCAACCGATCGTGGCGGTGAAATCCGCGATGACACAGTCTTCCGGATCAGTCTCCCCGGTATCGCTGTTGAGACCGGTCGGAAGATCGATGGCAACGACGAAAGCGTTTTGGCTCCTGCGCAGCCGGTTGATTTCCTTCGCTTGCGCGCGCACCGGTTCACGCAGCATTGACTGCGAACCAAGCCCGAGAAGCCCGTCGAGAATGACAATGCGATCCGGGGTGGTCGCTCCGATTTCTGATCCAGATGTTTCTCGCAAGGTCGCGACGTGTTTGCGGTTTAGATCGGAACCCTCTTCCTCCGGATAGGCCAGGCGCAGGTCAATCGACCAGCCGGCCTGCTTGAGGTAGCGCGCAGCAACAAGCGCGTCGCCGCCGTTATTTCCCTTGCCGGCGAAGGCGATGCAGCGGCCGGGGACCGAAAAAAGATGCCTGACAAACCGGGCAATCCCGGCGCCGGCATGCTCCATCAGCGTTTCGGCGGTGGCGCCGTTCGCGAATGCCGCCTCTTCGGCTTCGCGCATTTGCGCCGAGCTCAGGATGGGAGCATCCACTTAATCCTCCGTAGTTGCCGGTTTCTTTTTCTTTTTGGAGGTGCCGCTCTGGCCCGAACTGCTTTTCTTTTTTGAGCTGGAGCCTGCGCTGGAGCTGCTGCTTTTCTTTTTCTTACTGTGCGCGCTGTTGCCGGACTTCTTCGATTTGCTTCCGCCCTTGTGGCCGCGTTTCGAACGGGATAAATCCGGATCGCGCACGCGCGTTTGGTCGAGGAAAGGCTGCAGAGGAACGGCCTCCGCGGCTGTGGCCAGACTCTCGGACGCGGGCGCGTTCGTGACCCGGCTGTTCGCGACCGAACCCCGGCTGCGTACGCCACGGGCGATCTCGTCGGCTAGTTTCTGGCGATAAGCGGCGGATGAGACATACGATGCCTCGTACGGATTAGTCAGGAAGCCGCACTCGACCAGGATTGCGGGAATGGAGGTTCGGCGCAGCACGAAATAGCCGCGCCGCCGGACGCCCCGGTTCGGTGAAGGCGCGCCGCCGGCGACGTAATAATGAATCGCGGAAGCGAGCGGCAGGCTTTGGCTGCTGTAAAAATAAGTTTCGATTCCATTGGCGCCGCGCCGCGTGGCGGAGTTGAAGTGAATGCAAACAAAGATGCCGTTGCGATACTGGTTCGCGATGGCCACGCGTGTGCCAAGCGGAACAAAAACATCTGAGCTGCGTGTCATGACTACGCGGTAACCGCTGGCTTGCAGCGCCGAACGCAGACGGAGGGCCACGTCGAGTGTCATTTGGCTTTCCGAGACGCGCTGACCGGGAATTCCTCCGCGATCAAAACCGCCATGACCGGCGTCGATCACGACGACCGTGTTACTGCCCACAGGCCGCGAGGCGGCGCTTTGCGACGCCTTTGGCGCGACTGCTGTGGCGCGCGGTGCCGTCGAAGCCGTGTGAGACACAGCCAACACGCCCGGGATTGCGCTCAGCAAAAGAAGAGTCGAAAGGAAAAATTTCAAAGGTCTCATCTTACTCCGGGCGTTCGGACAGTTTCGGAACCTGCTTCTCTTCACCCGGCACGACGGGGACATCCAGAACTCCGCCGTGGACATTTATCATTCCATCGGCCCCCTTGGCCAGGTGGGGTCGCGATTTTGTTTCCGAATAGGAAGAGTGAGTCACGAGCTCGCCGTTGAGTCCGATGACAGCATACGACCAAGTCCTTGGCCCCGAGCAATGAAGGACATGAAGCCTGTTTTGCTGATCGATTTGCACCTTGGGATCTTCGTAAAGAATCATCCGTCCTAACGAATACGTAGCGTAAACGATGCCGCTTTCCTTTTCCGCCACTCTTACATAGAGGGAAGTATGGTCCGGAAAACGGTTGGTCATGAGCGAATAAGTGCGGGCGCTGCCCGGACCCGCGCCGTCGGGCACCCCCACGGTTTGCTGCCAGATCGGCCGGGCATCCGTCACTTCAATCACGCGCGCCGGCGAATAAAAGAACTTTCCGAGATCGCGAAAATAAATGTGGGCGCGCACGTGGTAAAGACCGAGGTCGTTGATCTCGAACAGCGGCGTGATATTGACTTTCCGGGTCACTTTCTGGCCTGCAGGGATCTGCAGGGGCGGCTGAGAGGAAGGAGCAGTGGCGCTGATAAGCTGTCCTTCGGCGCCGGTCACTTCGAAGCCAAACCACTTTTGACCATCTGCGTCCTGTAGTTCAACATCACGTCCGGCCAGATTCGTTATGCCGATGCTCGCGTAAATTGGCTCGTGAGCAATGAACTGGAGCCGCGGAAATTTCAGCTCCATCTGGATTTGGCCGAAGGCGGCGTGGCTCGCGAGCAAGGCGGCGCCGGCAAGAGCGAATCGTGCCAGCATCCTGTTTCTCGGGCTCGTTTGAGCCCGTGGCTCAGGCATTTTGGCGCTCTTTTGGAGCATGTTGCTTCTTGTGGTTTTCGACCGCGTCGATCAGAAGTTTGTCCCACGCAAGCGTGATCGTCTCCACCGGAGGCCGCACTGTTTTGTCGTAAGCGAATTCAACATATTGCCAGTCGACGATTTCGGCTAAGGCGTCGCGGCCGCGTCCGCCGGTTGTTTCCGCATGAACGATCTGGCCGCCGCGAAGGAAGGCGATGCCACTCTTATTTTCCTTTACCATTTGGATGGCGCCGCTTTTTCGGCTCAGGCAGCACATCTGCAGAATATCAGCCACATGGAAGAGGTCAGGCGCGCCTTCCGCCGCGGTCTCGGCGCGCGCAATCGATTCGAGAAGGCCCTCGCCGTCAATCGGCTCTGGGAAAACTTTCGTGTGGTTAATCACCAGGTGTTGTTCGGAGGCCTGATACGGCGGGAGAAAAAGCGTCTGCAAACCGGGAAAGATCTCGCTGAGCGATCCGCCAAGAGCCAGGCCATCGATTCCGTCGCCTTCCAGTTGTGTCAGTAGAAGCGCGCAACGCGCGTGCCGGCGCCCCCAATCCAAGGCAGCCACGTCGCTTCCGACGAGGTCGCATTCGTGCGCGGTGTAATCTTTCACCATCTGCACCAGCTGCTCACCCACCTCAGCTTCGCGGTGCACAATGAGCAGGTCCATTACGGCGGCGTCGTGGTGGAGGGAGGGGGAAAGATGTTCAGGAGCTTGCTCGGATCGGCTCGCACGGCTTGGAGTTTGTCATTGTAGTAAATCCTCACGATATAGCCGAGATATTTTCTTCGGGCCGAATCGTCAGGCGCGGGCGCTGCCGGTTTCGCCTTCCCTTTTTTGCCCGGATTCATCGATGCCGCGGCTTCCGTGAGCGCGGCGTCCTGAGATTTGGCTTTGTTCTTCGGGCGGACGTAAGTGACTGCGAGCACTTCCGGCTTTGAGCCCGCCCAGTCGTGGTCCGGGGTCAGCCACTCATAATTCACCTCGGCGTCGGTGAGCTTGATGTCGCGATCGTCGACCGTGTCGTAAAAGAAGACCTGAATCTTAACCCGCGTGTGGTCAATGACCGCGTTGGCCCGCTTTTTGACGCCGATTTTCAACAGCAGATTGGTGTCGGCATCCGGGTCGGGCGTCTCCGTTGCGGTAATCTCGCTAATCCCGAAGGTTGAACCTTCAGGAATCCCGTCGGTCACGCTCGGCGTCCCGGCCTGTTCCGGAGGCGCTTCGGTCGTGGGAGCCGGGGTCGCCGGCAGGCCACGTTTCAGCCGCGCATCGGCCAATTCGTAGACCGCCCCTGAGGAAGGGCCCAGTTCCTGGACCTTTCGCCACATTTCATTCGAGCGGTCCAGGTTGTTGGTCGATTCATAAATTTTCGCCATCTCTGCATAGGCCTGGGCATTTTTCGGATTTGCCTCAGCCGCTTGCTGAAACCGGTTCAAAGCCGTCGCAGTATCGCCTCGACTTGCGTAGGCCATTCCATCGTTTACCAGACGCTGGTCAGTCGAAGCGGTTGCGGGAGCGGGGACAACCGTCGGAGCCGGCATGACGCTGGCCTGCGGTACGAGCGCGAAAAGCGGCGCAGTCGCCGCGGGTTCCGGCAGACTCTGCGGCGCAGGCGCGGATGCGACCGTTCGGATCGAATGCCGGTGCCCTACATAATAATATACGCCAAAGAATAATTCGGCCACAGCCAGAAGGCCGACCAGGGAGACACCGATGGTAAAGGTATGATCGCCACGCGGTGAAGCAAAGCTCAGCGTGCGCATGGCCGACGTTTCAGTGAGGAAGCGATTCTCCATGGATTACGGGAAACGAATTTTAGCGCGAAATATCGGTTTGGCTAAGAATCTTAAAACCGGCGCCGAGGAGCACATTTGAAGCGCACTCCGTATCGTCGACGTGGACGGCGAGGGCGGCCATTCCGCGAGGCCGGGTTAGAAGGGCATAGGTGAAATGGACATTCACCTCGGCCATGAAAAGAGTGGCCAGGAGTTTGACCAGCTGCGTGGCCACTTCGCGCATTTCGACCACGACCACCTCGCACACTCCGTATGCGATATTATTCTCCTGGAACAGCCGTTCGGCTCCTTCCGGATCGCTTACTACTACCCGCGCGATGGCTGAATCGGTCGACTCCGAGACGCTCAGGGCGACCACATGAATGTGATGGGTGTTGAGCAGCTTCACCACGTCGAGCATGGCGCCAACCTTGTTCGCCAGAAAGACGGAGAACTGTTTGACCAAGGGCGCGTCAATTTTCGAGGCTGTTTCCGGGAGATCGACAGGCATTTGGAACCTAAAATCTAGGACAGGATTAACAGGATTTACAGGATTACTTCCAAGGCCGCTTCCATGCGGGTCGTGACAGACAATCTTTCGAATTTCAATCTTCTATCCTGTAAATCCTGCTAATCCTGTCTAATTAGACGGCATGGACGAGGAGAATGAGCTGATTGCCCAGCGACGGGCGAAGATGGAGAGCCTCCGCGGCAGGGGCGTTGCGCCTTTCGGCGCGGCCTTCGAGACCACTGGCTCGATCGGCGAAGCCCGAAATTCTTTTGAAGACGGTAAGGAATTTCGCATTGCCGGCCGGATTACGGCGCATCGTGATATGGGGAAAAGCCATTTCCTCGACCTGCGCGATGCCACCGGACGCATCCAGATTTACGTGCAAAGCAAAGAGCTCGGTCCGGAGGCAATGGAAATCTTCAACCTTCTCGATCTGGGGGATTTTGTTGGGGCCGAAGGCGCTGGGTTCATTACCAAAACGGGCGAAAAGAGTTTGAAAGTGACAAAGCTGGAGGTTCTCGCGAAGGCCCTTCGCCCGTTGCCTGAAAAATGGCATGGACTTCAGGACGTCGAAGCGCGCTATCGTCAGCGCTACCTTGATCTCGCGACTAACGACGATTCGCGGGAGGTTTTTCTGAAAAGAATCACGATCATGCGTGAGACGCGCCGTTTTCTGGAAGAGCGTGGCTTTCTCGAAGTGGAAACACCCATGCTCCAGTCGGTCCCGGGAGGAGCGGCTGCCGAACCTTTCAAAACGCGCCACAAGGCGCTGAGCCTCGATCTTTACCTCCGAATCGCGCCCGAGCTTTACTTGAAACGCCTTTTGGTCGGCGGGTTCAACAAGGTGTTCGAGTTGAATCGAAACTTCCGCAACGAAGGAATTTCACGGAGACATAATCCCGAGTTCACCATGTTGGAAGCCTACTGGGCCTATGCGAATTTCGAAAAAATCGCCAACCTGGTCGAGGAACTCGTTTGTCATCTTGCCGGAGCGATAGCGGATCCAAAATCGGAAAGTTCCTCAGGCGCAACGTCGCCATTGCGGATCGAACACAAGGACGCAGAAGGAAATGTCGTTCGCACGATCAACCTCAAACGTCCCTGGCGCCGTGCGCCCTATCGTGATTTGATTCGAGAAGTTGCCGGAAAGGATTGGTTTGACCTAACGAGCGAGCAAAGGAGGCAGCGCGCGCGGGAAGAACTGAAGGTCGAAATCGGACCGGACCTGGTCGACTACGAAGTCACGCAGCATATCTTCGAGAAATTGGTGGAAGAAAAAACTTTCGACCCGCTTTTTGTGACCCATTGTCCGAAAGAACTGGTTCCGCTGGCGAAACAGAATGTGGCCGATCCATCGCTGGTCGACGTTTACGAACTGATTATTAACGGTGTTGAAATTTCTCCCGGTTACACGGAATTGAACGACCCGGATGTTCAGCGGCAGCGCCTGATGGAACAGGCTGGCGAAGAAACCCAGAAGATCGACGAGGAATTCCTCCTCGCTTTGGAACATGGAATGCCGCCTGCCGGGGGCTTCGGCATGGGAATGGATCGCCTAACGATGATGTTGACCGGCGCGGAGTCGATCCGGGATGTGATCCTCTTTCCGCTGCTGCGTCCGAAGTCTAACTAAAAACAGGTTCGCGGCGTCATGGCATTCCAAGTGACATGGAGAGCAGGGCTAGCGACGCCGGGCGTGCAGCCGTCTTTCGCCTTTCGCTGGAGGGCAGAATATTTCCCTAACGCTTGTCTATTTGCGCTGCCATTGTCGGGCTGAGATAGCGTCGGCCAGCCAGGACATCCTTCAAGGCCACATGAATTTTTTCCACCGCGTCGTGTTTCACCATGTAGCCGCGCGCTCCCGCGCGCAGGGCACGCAAGGCGTAGTAAGGCTCTTCGTGCATCGAGAGAATCAAGATTGCCAGGCGCGGAAATTCTCTCGCAAGAATTTGCGTCAGCTCGATGCCATCCTTGTCGGGTAATCCGACGTCGACGATCGCAAGATCGGGCCGCTCCTTCCTGATTACGGTGAGGGCCTCGGCGGCGGAGCCGGCTTCGCCGCAGACGGTGAAGCCGTCGGCCGTGTGAATCATTCGCTCAAGGCCGCGGCGAATGAGCGGATGATCGTCGACAATGACTACGCGCTTACCGGAAAAAGTTGTTTCGCGTTTTGCTTTGCTTTTGGGAGATGTCTTTTTCGGCGTCTTTCGGGACTTAGGCATGCACGCTAGGGCAGAATAATATTCGTTTCTGCGCCGCCATTTGGGGGCAAGAAAATACGGCCGTTCGAGCTTCTAGCTTCAGCCCTACCTACTCACTTACTCTTGCCTATCTCCGAATCTTTTCGAATCGGGCGGCAGTTAGGTCATCCCTCGCGCGCCGAGGCCCACTGAACTGCGAAGCGGGCGACCTGCCGCGCATTCGAGAGGTTGAGCTTCTCTTTAATATGCGCGCGATGCGTCTCCACAGTTTTCGGACTCAGATGAAGGGCTTTGGCGATCGCCTTTACTTCCTCGCCTTTGCCGATGCGCTCGAGAATTTCCAATTCCCGATCGGTCAGTTGATCTGTCGGACTTCCACCGGGGGATGTCTTGTTCAGGACCACGTTCGAGATGACGTCGCTGGCCATTCCCGGACTGAGGTAGGTGCGACCATTGACCACTTCACGAACTGCTACGAGCACACTGCTCAAAGCCTCTTCCTTGGTGACATACCCGTTTGCGCCCGCGCGTAACGACCGCACCGCATAAGTGGGCTCATCGTGCATCGAAAGCACGAGCACTGGCATTTTGGGAAATTCGGCCCGAAGCGATTTTGTAAGCTCCAGGCCGTTGGCCCCTTTCAATCCGAGATCGGCGATGACCATGCTGGGCCGCTGGCTTCGCACGACCGTCATGGCTTCGGAGGCGCTGCTGGCTTCTCCGCAAACGTTGAAGGATTTTTCCGAATTCAAAAGCTGAACCAGGCCGTGGCGGAAGAGCGGATGATCGTCCACCACGACAATTCGAATCGGGTCGTCGGATCTCGATCGATGAGTTTCGTTAGCCAGCGACGGTGATTTGCGGCCTTTGGGCGAAACCTTTCGCTGTTTATTGGTCATGGGGACGACCTCACGGAATCGGGTAGTCGCATTGTCCTGCCGGGAAAAATCGGCCGCTGAAGCATAATCAGAGAAAAGAAGAGTTGGCGACATGATCCACCAATCTATCGCCCCTGCTCAAGCCAATGGTTGGAGTTTCTGGATCAAACTCTGTCGCCGGCACTCACCCGCCTCCGCTCTAAGCCGCGGAGGACAAGTGCTGAACGTTGGAAAGATGGTTACTTTCTTACCGGGACCTGGCAGACCAGTCGTGTGCCGCCTTCGGCGCGGGTCTTAATCTCGAGGCTCCCTCCCAGGGCGTTGGCCCGGTACCGCATAATATGCAGGCCGAGGCCTTTAGTCCGTTTTGGCGGCCGAAAACCTTTGCCGTTGTCTTCCACCACCAGCCTCACCAGGTCGCGTTCGCGCTCGATGCAGATCATGATTTCAGTTGCCCCGGAATGAGAAAGCGCATTGCGAAGCGATTCCTGCGTGATCCGGTAAAGGTTGACCGCAATGTTTTCATCGCGGAGCCGGATCGTGCGCGGAAGTTTCAAATGACAGTGAACATCGGGACGCTCGTTGGCTTGGCGGCATAGGATTCGAAGCGATTCGATCAAACCCCCTGGTCCTACGACCGCGGCTTGGAAACCGCGGGCGAGATCGCGCGCCAACGTGACATTTCGATTCACAATTTGAGCCGCTTCCGCGAGCGTCCTCGCGGCCACGTCGTTCTTGATCTGATTGCTGCTCGATTTAAGAAAGAGGGCCGTCGCGGTCAGCTCCTGGCAGACGATGTCATGCAAATCCTCGCCGATGCGGCGACGTTCGCGTTCGCTGACTTGAAGAAGGTCGCGCTCGAGCTCCTGGCGCCGGTTGATCTCGTTCTGCAACTCGCGGTTGGCGTGCATGAACTCAGCGGTCCGTTCGAGTACGCGTTGCTCCAATTGGTCGCGCGCGTGTCGCAGAGCGTCTTCGGCAGTTCGATGGTCGGTGGCATCACGCCCGATCTTGGCAAAACCGCGGAGGCTGCCATCCTTGCGATCAAGCCGGCGCATGACGCCGTCCACCCAAAGACGGGAGCCGTCCTTGCGCAGATGCCATCGGCGATCAGGCGCGCGTCCATCTTTCATCGCAATCGCCATTTCTTTTTCCACCCGGCCCTTGGCGCGGTCTTCCGGCGTAAAAATCAGCTCGCCGATTTGTCCGACTGCTTCCGATGCGCTCCAGCCGAAAACTTTTTCCGCTCCGGCGCTCCAATACGTAATGACATTATCCGGAGTGAGCAGGAACATGGCGTAATCGGGCGTCCCTTCGACGAGCAATTGAAAACGTTCGTCGCTCTCGCGCATGGCTGCTTCCGCGCGTTTTAAATCGTCGATGTCCGTCGCTGAACCGACCCAACTGGAGAGTCGGCCGCGTGCATCGCGCAGAGGAACATTTCGCGCGATGAACCAGCGATAATCTCCGTCGTGCCGGCGAAGCCGAAGTTCGCACTCGAAGTTTTTCGCTTCGGCCAGCGCCTGCTGCCATCGCTCGCGCGCGGCCGGGGCATCGTCTGGATGAACAATCGTTTGCCAGCCCGGGTCGTCGGACTGTTCAAAATTGAGTCCGCTGTACTCGCCCCAGCGGCCGTTGCGGTAATTGACTCTGCCCCCGGCTTCGTTTGTCCAAACGAGCTGCGGCACATGATCGGCCAACGAGCGAAAGCGTTCCTCACTCGTGCGGATAAGTTCTTCGGCTTGTTTGCGCTCCGTGATGTCCCGGGTAACGCCGCCAACTCCGTTGACCTTTCCGTCACCGCCGAAAAGCGGGAAAAACAGATATTCGTACATGCGCGAGCCGATTGCGCTGGTGTAAGGCGTCTCGTCCTTGAGTGGTTGACGGGTTTCAATGACTTCCTGGATTTGGCGCTGGAGTTTGCTTGCCAGGTCGCTTGGATAATCCAGTTGATGGAAATTCTTCCCGACCGCCTGGTCGTTGGTTAGGCGCCAGAGATCGAGCAGTGACTTGCTGACGTAGGTAAAATGGCCTTCGAGATCGAACTGGTAAACGAAGTCCGGAATAGCCTCCAGGATTGTGTTAAACCGCCTGACCTGCGCCGCCATCTCGCTCGAGATCCCCCGCAACTCCTCCTCCGCCTCTTTCCGTCGCGTGATGTTGATGAAGGTCGCGACCACGCCCGCGATTCGATCTTCGGTGGTGCGATACGGCGCCATCCGCATCAGGTACCAATCTCCTGTTTCGCCGAGAGCGAGTTCCCGCTCGATGGTGTGCAGATCCTGCAGGACCTGCTCCAGATCCTGCATCAATCCCTCATAATGCAGCCGGCTGGTAATATCGGAGATCACCCGTCCCAGGTCCGATGGGATAAGGTTAAAAATCTTCTGCGCGCTCGGGGTGAAACGGTGGATGCGCAATTGCCTGTCGAGGAAAATGGTTCCGATGTCCGTCGAGGCCATCAGGTTGTTGAGATCCGCGTTCGCCTGGGCCAGCTCCTCTACGTTTGCCTTCAACTCGTAGTTGACCGTGGTCATCTCTTCGTTGACCGATTGCAGCTCTTCTTTGCTCGTCTCCAGCTCTTCGGTCGCGGAACGCATCTCTTCGTTCATCGCCTGCAGCTCTTCGTTGGACGCTTTCAGCTCTTCGTTGGCCGCTTCGTACTGCTCGGCCGTGGTCGCCAGTTGCTGCTTCAGATTTTTGATTTCTTCGTCAGCGCCCCGCGCAACCGCGTCGCGTGCCGCGTCGCGTGCTGCGTCGCGTGCCGCGTCGTCTCTAGCGACTTCTTCTGTTTCGAACAGCACCAGGAAGAAGCCGTCGACGTTCTCATTTTGCCGCATCGGCCGGACTTCGATCGTGATCATTTCCGTTTTTCCTGCGATCTCGATGGGCGTGGGGGTGGATTTGACGTTCGCTTTTGTCTGCTTGGCCCTGAATAAGGTTGTTCGCAGTTCAAGGGCGAGCTCCGGCTGGACTGCCTTGACCAGGTTCACCGTGGGCTCCCCGGCAGAGAAATGAAGATAACGTCCGGCGCTTGCCGATAAATGAACGATCTCGTGGACCTCGTTCACTACCACCGAGGGTGGTCCGTATTCTTCCAGCAGGCGCAGATGTAACTCGCCAAAAAGTGCATCCCGCCGCAAATGCGCAGGCTGAGCTGAGGCCGCCGCACCGCTGGTCGCGTCGGTAATGGCGTCGTTGGTCAAAGGCGGTAACGACCGCGTCCGCCAGCCCGCAGGTACGCGCGCGATCGGCCCCTGTGGTCGCAGCGGGAGCGACGGTATTTTCCAAATCGGCCGGGGCATCGAGCGCCGCACAAAGAGTTTATTTTTCGCGTCAACCGGCGAGAAAAGCGTGTGCGCCTGGCTGTGATTCTCCGCCTCGCCAAGGAAAAGCAGGCCGCCGGAACGGAGCGCGAAATGGAAGAGATCGAACACATTCTCCTGCGCCTGCGCATTCAGGTAAATCATCAGGTTCCGGCAGGAGACGAGATCGCAGCGCGAGAAAGGTGCTTCCTTCAGCAAATTATGCGAAGCGAAAAGCACCTTATCGCGAACCTCCTTGCGTACGCGGTAACGGCCGTGGTCCTTGAAAAAAAATTCACGCAGCCTTTCCGGCGAAATGTCTGCTTCAATCACCGAGGGATAGAGCCCATTGCGCGCAATCGCGATCGCTTCCTGATCGATATCGGTCGCGAAAATCTGCAGGCGCGGCGGGTTATCCAGCCGGTTGCAGTATTCAAAGAGAAGGATCGCAATCGAATACGCTTCCTCGCCGGTGGCGCAGCCCGCCACCCAGACCCGGACCTCATCGTCCGGCTTTTTCCCCGCGAATAATTGGGGAATATTCGCCTCGAGGGTCGCGAAGGCGTCGCGGTCGCGAAAGAAGTGAGTCACCCCGATGAGCAGATCCTGCAAGAGGGCGCGGCCTTCGGCGGCGTGGGTGCGAAGGAATTCCAGGTATTGCGGGATCGACTCCAGCGAGTTGACCTGGAGACGGCGCGCGATACGTCGCAGCACGGTGGCCCGCTTGTAGTGACTAAAATCATGGCCGGTTTGCGCGCGAAGATCGGCCAGCACTTTCCCAATGGCGACCTCATCCTCGGTGGAGCGAGTGACTCGAGAAACCGTCGTGCCTCCGGGCGCATCCTCCACCTTAGCTTCCGGATCCTCCGCATCTGCAATCTCCGGCGGCAACCTCATGGCCTGTTCATTGCGCACGAATTCGAGCAGCTTGCCCGGCATCTCGGCCACCGGCAGAACCCAATCGACCATGCCGGTGCTGATCGCGCTCACCGGCATGCTGTCGAATTGCGCTTCGTTAGGGTCCTGCACGATGGTCAGGCCGCCCTGAGCGCGAATGTGCTTTAAGCCGATGACGCCGTCGGAATCGCTCCCCGAAAGAATTACGCAAACTGCGCGTTGCCCATAGGCCTCCGCCAGTGTGCGGAAAAAGAGATCAATCGTGATCCGCCGGCCGACTCCCGGCTGCGGCGGCGCCAGGCTGAGCGTGCTGTCCTCAAACGTCAGCTGCTGGTTAGGCGGAATGACATAGACGTGGTTAGGCCGCAGCTTTTCCGGTTCCGTCACCTGCGTGACCGGCATCTCCGTTTTGTGCTGAAGGATCTCGGGCAGCTGGCTCTCGAAGTCGGGTGACAGATGCATCACGACGACGAAGGCGAGGCCGCTTCTCGGGTCCATGTCGCCGAAAAACTGCTGCAACGCCGCAACCCCGCCGGCCGAAGCGCCCAGGCCAATCACAGCCGTCGGATTGCTCGGATCGCGCCGCACCGGCCAGGTGCCCCCGGCGCCCGGCCCTTTGTCCGTCGAGGGGGGGTCAACACCGGCAGTGTCTTCTCCCGATCCTGGTGCATTCTTGGACAAATCAGCCATGAGAACTCAATATGCGCCTCGAAGTAAACGGTGGCGAACTCTTGTCTCCACCGGCTTATAAAATGCAACGCAATTCGCGTCACCGGTGGACTTGTATGAGATCAATGCGGGGCCACTGCGGGTGTGAATTCTAAAAACAAACCGGCCTTCGGCGTGCGAAAAATAGATATGGCAGTCAAAAAGGCCAGGGCGATCGCGGCGACGTGAAACGGTGATCGTGTAACGCTTCTGTTCGTTCCCGGTACGAACGCGCGATTAGTAGTAAGGTTAAGCCGCCGCCAACCCTCCAAGGGCCGGTTCAACCCGCCGGTTTCAAGACGACCTTGATGCAACCATCTTCCTTGTCCCGGAAGGTTTTATAAAGTTCCGGACCTTCCTCGAGCGGACCCTTGTGCGTTACCACGAAGGAAGGATCGATCTCTCCCGAATCGATTTTATCGAGAAGCTTTTGGCTATAACGCTTCACATGGGTCTGACCGGCCTTGAGAGTCAGCCCCTTATTCATCAATGCGCCTAATGGAATCTTGTCCGCGAAGCCGATATAAACGCCCGGCATCGATATCGTTCCGCCCTTTCGGCAGCACCAGACGGCTTCGCGAAAAACGTGCACCCGGTCGGTCGTCAGAAAAACGGCAGCCTTCGCCTTGTCCATCATCGCATCCAACGATCCGGTGCCATGCGCTTCTGCCCCAACGGCATCGATGCAACGGTCCGCGCCGCGTCCATCGGTCATTTCCTGAATCAGTTCGTAAACCGTCCCTTCGCTCTTCTCGAAATTGATCGTTTCCGCGCGCCCATGTTTCCGTGCCATCTCCAGGCGCTCAGGCACGCGGTCAATCGCGATGACCCGTCCGGCCCCAAACATCCAGGCGCTCTGAATGCAGAACTGCCCGACCGGCCCGCAACCCCAGACCGCGACGGTGTCGCCCGGTTCGATCCCGGCATTTTCCGCGGCCATATATCCGGTCGGAAAAATGTCGGACAGAAAAAGCACTTGCTCATCGGTTAACGAGTCGTTCTCAATTTTGAACGGGCAGATGTCCGCATAAGGCACGCGCAGATACTCCGCCTGACCTCCGGGATAGTGTCCGGTAATGTGCGAGTACCCAAAAAGACCTGCCGGCGCGTGCCCCATCAGCTTTGCAGCCTTCTCCTGGTCGCGGTTGGTGCGATCGCAGCATGACCAAAGTTCTTTTTTGCAAAAAAAGCATTCGCCACAGGAAATAGTGAACGGAACGACCACCCGATCGCCTTTTTTAAATTTCGTAATCGCGCTCCCGACCTCGACCACTTCGCCCATCGGTTCGTGCCCGAGGATATCGCCTTCCTCCATCGCCGGCATGTAGTGATCGTAGAGATGCAGATCCGATCCGCAGATGGCGGTGGAGGTGATCTTTACAATGATGTCGCGCGGATCCTCGATCGCCGGATCCGGGACGGTGTCGCAACGCACATCGCCTTTGCCGTGCCAAACCAATGCCCTCATGGAATTCGCTTCGTGTTGTTTTCAACTTGATCGCGGCTGGCTGGGCCGGCAGACGTGCGAAAAAGGAAACGTCTATCGCACTGTGAGACGCGAAAGAATTTTACTGTGGGAACCAAATCAAGGAAGCAATAATGGACGGCATCCGCTGGCGTTCGTGACCGGGGCATCCAGCGGGATCGGATTTTATCTGGCGCAGTGGCCGGCTCCGTGACCGTGGTATTTGAATCGACCCGTTAGGATAAACGATTCCCACGAGATTTTGCGGTAGCGGTGAGAGCTTTCGTTTACCCGCAAGCTCGGTTCACCAGCAGTGAGACGGAGCTGAAAGCCAGCCAGTGAAGAATCCAGAACTCCCAGGTTAAGGAAAATCCGCCGAGCCAAAGAATCAGGCAGACGAACGCGCTCCCGGTCAGGGAGAAACACCAGATACAACTCAACCATTCCCGGGCCGAGCCGCGCCCGCCGGGCACCGCTTTGCGGAGCCAGTCGAACATGGCCAGCGGCCCCTGTTCCTTGGTCATCAAGTGACTCAAGCGAAATGTCGCTAGCGAGCCGAGCAGGAGCACAAACCAATTCATCAGCGACTATATGGACGTTCTTAGCTCCTGTCCCTGCGAGCCAGGCGAATTGCCGAACGGATTTGTGGCGGCCGCAACGCAGCCAGGTACTGCACATCGAACGCGTTCAATGCTTCTTCAATGGTTTTACCCGAACCGCCGATCCCGCTTTTAACAGAGTCGCCCAACAATGCGGTCCAGCCGCCCGCGCGAAACACAAGTCGTGGACGCCGAACGGCGCTGGGACTGCCGGGGCGGCTCATGAAATAAAGCTCCGCACGCTCAGCCGCAGCCGCAAAGTTCGGAGATGGTTTTAGCACATCAAGCCCCTCATTTCGTCAGGAAATTTAACGAAAAGAGATCGGCCGCGCTATGCGTCGGCAGGATGAAATGTGGTTAGTCCGAATTCCTACGCTGTCGTAGGAGTGACAAGTCCGCCGGGACGCCGCGCTGGGTAATCTTTAACGGCACGCTTCTTTCGACGGCAAACGTATCGATCAACTTACGATCGAACGTTTCGGCCCACAGAATCGGGCTCCTTCGCGAAGATCAGATTTGAGATGATCAATTGGTAGCCAAATCAGTAGGACCAGCGCTCTTGCCCCGGCGCCGCAGAATTTTTCACGACTGCAGGGGCAGTGGAATTTTTCCGGATCCGCTTTTGCGACTCCGAACGAATTGTAAGAAACAAGAACAGTCTGAAGAGAGATGCTCATTCAACAATAGAAAGGGAAAACATGGGAACAAATAATCCTAACGAACCAATCAAGCCTCAGGCCGGCGACCAACAGGGTGCTAGTCAACAAGGCGGCGGTGGCCAAAAAGGCGGCGGCGGCCAACAAGGCGGCGGCCAACAAGGCGGCGGCGGCCAACAGGGCGGCGGCGGCCAACAAGGCGGCGGCGGCCAACAAGGCGGCGGCGGTCAGCAAGGCGGCGGCGGTCAGCAAGGCGGCGGCGGCCAACAAGGCGGCGGCCAACAAGGCGGCGGCAGATAGCGTCCGCTCGCAGAACCAGCAAAGCGGCGGAAGATTTCTTCCGCCGCTTTGCGCTTCGTCGAACACGGCAATGAGCCTGATGGCATCGCCCGCTACGATTCTCGCACGAAAATTTCTGGCTGAGGCGTCCCCGAATGATTTCCCGGTCCCCCGGAAGCGCTGCTCGTTAGTGGACAGAAGTTCGCCACCGTTTCGAAGAGCCTTCCCCGAACTCGCGAATGACGCGGCGGGGATCGTAAGAACCGCCTGCAAGATCAGTCATCACCAAAAGGCTGGACTGTCTGCCAAGTGGGCCTCGAAATTTTGGCGCAACGGTTTGCATGCGTCAAACAGAATCGCAGGGCCCATCCGGAGTGGTCTTCGGCGAGATGACTCACCCGCTTATCAGGCAAATCCTTCATGCCCCGGAAATTTTCGTCAGGATCGCCCTAACCGACCTCGTCTCTCTCCGCGCTGCGGTGTGTCGACCTTAGCCGAAGGATTTCAGGTCCGCCGATTGGACGTCTCCTAACAAGCGTGTAACGGAAAATATGCAAACGCTTTTAGATTTCATCACGCCGTTGCTCGGCCTTGGCGTCGAGCCTAAGAATCTGACTTTCATTCAAATTTGTCTCCGCGGAGGAATCGTGTTCATAGCGGCACTTGTGATGTTGCGGCTGGGCGATCGCCGGGCGCTGGCGCAAAAGACCGCTTTCGACACTGTTCTTATTGTCCTGCTCGCTTCCGCTCTGTCGCGCGGTATCAACGGGAGCGCGCCTTTTTTCAGCACGCTCGGAGGATGTTTTGTGCTGGTCATGCTGCATCGTCTTCTGGCGCAATTGTGCTGCCTTTCGCACCGGTTCGGAATTTGGGTGAAAGGCGAGCCTTACGTTCTCGTCCAGGACGGCCGGTTTCAGCGGGCTACCATGCGCCGCAAGAGCGTGTCCGAGCACGACATTATTGAGGACATGCGTCTCAGCGCCGAGATCGATGACATACAGGAAATCGGGATGGCCCGCCTCGAACGAAGTGGGGATCTCAGCTTTCTCAAAAAAGTGAAAGCGCAATAAGCCCGCGGGGAGGGGCATTTGAAATCTGGTCTCTGAGACTTGAGGGTTCCTTCCTGCGCGCAATGGTTTTGCAGGAGCCGGGGTCATCGCTCCTCCTGGGTGACGTCACCAGACCGGAACCAACCGATGGACACGTGCTGATGCCCGTCGCCGCTTGCGCCGTTTGCCGGACTGACCTGCACCTTCTCGATGGTGAATTACCGGCTCCGAAATTGCCGCTCGTTCCCGGGCACCAGATTGTCGGTCGGGTCGAGGAAACGAAAGACGCGAAATTTAAGGTTCGAGATCGCGTCGGCATTCCCTGGTTAGGCTGGTCCGATGGGGATTGCGTCTATTGCCGTTCAGCCCGCGAGAATCTTTGCGACCGAGCGAAATTCACCGGCTACACCATAGACGGTGGCTACGCCGAATATGTCGCGGCTGACGCGCGTTTTCTTGGACCGGCGGATCTGATGAAGCGCCGTCGGAGAAACTCGATGCGGCGATTGTTTTCGCGTCGGTTGGACCACTCGTGCCGAAAGCGCAGCGCCATTTGGCAAAAGGCGGCATCATCGTCTTTGGCGGAATCCACATGAGCGACATTCCTGGGTTTCCTTATGACGATCTCTGGGGCGAAGGATCCATCACGTCGGTGGCAAACCTGACCCGGCGCGACGGTGAAGAGTTTCTCGCGCTCGCTCCGCGTGTTCCGATTAAGACCCGCATCGAAAAGTTCGCGCTCGAAGAGGCTAACGAAGCCCTAGAAAAATTTCGCGCCGGCTAAACCATCGGGACGCCAGTGCTGAAGATACAGCGCAACACGGCTTGACGAGGTCAGCAAATGTCCCGCTGCGGCACTGCGGCAACCGGCGGAGGAGTTAGCGGTCGAGGGTTGCTCATCAGTCTTACCAATTCCGCCCGGCTGATTTCCCGAACTCCGTTGAAGCCATGTGCGTCGAGAGCGGAGAGTGACAGCTTTTGATGACCTTGTCCATCGGGGAAGCTGCATTCTGGTGTAACGTTTTGGCCCCAAGCCCAGTCATTGCGATCAACGGCAACGAAAAGGATCATCGCGCCAAGACTAACGAGAACAATTCTTTTCACGTTTTTATCGCCATCTGCCACCTGACCTCAGACTGCCGATCTCCCGGTCAATTCAGTGCAGCACCGATCTAGGCAACACGCGAGAAGGTATTCGTCCGGGTGATGGCGATACCATCGACGGTTGTCGTCTCGAGCTGAATAATGAGTTTGTCGTCCACCACGCGGGCGGCTCTGACAAATGTTTTGCCTACGTTGCCCGCCGAAATCGATCCTTCAATAAGTGTGGTGATGGTCCCGGCAACTTCGTCGGTGGCATAAGTGCCGAAGTAGGCATCGTATCCGTTAACGGGTGCGGTATTATTTTTGACCTGGGTCGTTTGGGAAACCTTCTCGTGCGTGGACCGATCGCGCTTCATGAACTGCGCCGAGAAATGGCCCGAGCCGAAGCAAAGAATGGCGATGGGGTCTTGGCCGAGAATTGGATCGTTGTGAACGCGTCCGTCCGCGGCCACGTCTATGCGCGATTTTAGCCTCCAAATTCCCTGAATCGCACTGGAAAGCATCTGGTTAGGCGCTGCCGGTTTCATTTGCTTGATCTGGAGAGGCTGGGCGAGGTGAGCTGCACTGCCAGCACGAATCAAAATTCCCCGGAACTTCCGCGTGACAAGCCGGGCAACGCCAGTCCGGTGTTTGCGAGGGTTGTGCGTAATAGATCTCGCCGAGAATCTGCATGGCCCTGTCGTAGTCATCGTTGTGCACCACACAAAGGGCCGGGAAAAAGAGCGCAGACGGCATCTCCGTGACCGAATTATTGCTGCTGTCGTTACGGACGAAATTGGGTATGCCAGCCTGATCAAGAATGGACTTGTAAAAGCCGACTCGCGCGTGGTCCTGATTGACGAAAACTTCCCGCATGTTTTCCTATCTCCGGCTTTAGAATTGGAAAGCGCGCCTAACGAAAGCAGGTCCGTTGGATTTACTGATTCCGCTCTTGCCCGGCATGTTCCAGGAAGAGTTCACTCCGCGAACCGAAAGATCTTTTCGAAAAGATCTTCGCCTCTGGAAACTCGATGTTTGTTCGTGGGATCGGCGGTGCCGTGCCCTGGTTTGAAGAGACTGCTCGGGACGGCAAACGTATAGGAATTTTCGTCGACATGAATCGCGACCCATCCGATCCCCCGACTGTTCCCCGGTGAATCGTCGTGGCCTAACCGGAAGACGTCATTCCTTTCCAAAAGGCCGTTCAGATAGAAGGCCCCTCGAGGGCCGCTCAAGTCACGAGCGCCCGTCCGCTTGATTTCCACCGAGGTCTGAGGCGTGTCACTTCTCCACGGAGGCTCCACTCCGGGCTCGTGATACAAAACAACTTCGACGGCGGGATCGAACGAGCTCGCCACTTTGGCGCTGAGCCGCCATCGGTTCTGGATTTCGCCAAGGTCATAATCAACGTGCAGCCAAGGCACAATTCGATCGTTCTCTGGCAGGGCTCTCATGTTCTCAGGGAATACGGGATCGCCGCGTTGCTCCTCAGTCGCGGGCCATGGGTCCTTTGGATTGCGGGTGAATCCGTAGGGAATTTCGATCCAATAGGTTTGTGAAGGCAGCCGGCACTCGATCCAGGCTTCATCGAAACTGTTCCGGCTCCAGGGCAGAAAATAAGTGCGCGAGAACGTGGCAACGTGGCCTCTGCTCGTTGCATCCCATGCGGTGGACTTCGCCGCCGGCTCTGCCGCCATTAAACCCTCACCGAGGTGAAGGCGGACGATAATTTCTTCCGGATGTGAAAGCATTTGTGGCGGCGGCCCGTCTATATCTCCGTACCAGATAAGATCGAATCGAAGATGCTCCGGCTCGTCGTTCGCACCATCGTGCCTGCCGGAGGAGACCGAAAAACTCATCTTCTTATCGGGCGCGTCCGCAATAGGGACATCGGGGTAGGCGATTCGTTTCCAACGGACCTGCCGGAAAAAATTAGACTCGGGGGATTCCTGGGGCCGCGACCGGACAGATGGCATGGGCGATACCGCGACACCCGGCGCGGAGACGGTCATGACGGAATTATTCCCGTTCCAGCCGTCCGCTACCGAATCCGGGTTGCTCGGATCCTGAAACCATTCGCCGTTCACGACGAATTTGTACTGATACTTTCCTGGGAGAAGCGGGAGATCGGCGATCCAGGAGCCGTCGCGTTGACGCTGCATCCGAGTTGCCGTTGCGCTCCACCCATTAAATTCGCCGGCGAGAAAAACTTCAGTAGGGCCGTGATAGATGAAGCGGACGGCGTCAGGCTGCTTCGCGGCGGGATGTCGGGAACACGAGCCGAGACAAAGAGCTGCTAAGAACAGGAGGGGAAACGGGTTGCGATTGAATTCCATTCGCGAGGCATGCCTATCGACACGTCTCGTGTATCACAAAGGTAAATTGAACGGAAGATCCAACGCTGCGTTCTTGCGTGTTATTTCAAGTAGTTGGATGCAAAGTCCTTAATAGGCTTCGTTGAATGCGCGAAGGGCCGGATTCAACGGAACCACCCAAGGCCGACGATGCCGGTCTCGCGGGTCGGGCCGAGGAGCGCGACCCAAGTTTCGCCTCGCAGAAACAACTTCGGCTTCCGCACGGCCGCCGCCGTTCCTGGATGGGCGCAAAAGTAGAGCTCCATTCTTTCCAAGGACGCGGCGGTAACTTGTCCGAGTGGAGGCTTCACTTTCATTCCTCTTATCAATCGCGAGCCACCGGTATCGATGGATGCGAACCTGATATACGAGAGACTCTGAAAGCCTCATCGGAGTTTTTCTGTCAAACGTCAGACGCGTGTCCTTTGTGCGCGCCGTTAGCTTGGTTGCGTTTTTTTATCACTTCTTAAATACACGCAGCGGACGTTCTGGCTTCGTTTCTCATGATGCACGCTCTTTTTATCGAAAGGGCGTGGCGGAAATTCTTCCGCACTAGGGAAACAATGAACGAAAGGGAATATGAAATTGGATACACTAAAGAAACTTTACGTCGAAGAATTGCGCGACGTTTACAACGCGGAAAATCAACTGCTGAAGGCACTTCCGAAGATGGCCAAAGGCGCGTCGTCTGAAGAGTTGAAGGAAGCGTTCGAGACCCATCTTGAGCAGACCAAGGGGCACGTTGAGCGCCTTGAGGAAATCTTTGAGGCACTCGGTGAGAAGGCCACCGGCAAAACCTGCAAAGCCATGCAGGGATTGATCGAAGAGGGCTCCGAGATGCTGCAAGAAGAAGGCGAGGAGTCGGTCATCGATGCGGGGTTGATCGGCGCTGCGCAACGGGTGGAGCACTACGAAATCGCTGCTTACGGCACACTTCGAGGGTTTGCCGAACTGTTAGGCGAGGAAGATGCGGTCGAACTGCTCCAGCAGACGCTGGAGGAAGAGGGAGAGACGGACAAGCTCCTGACCGATCTGGCAGAAGACATTGTCAATCCGGAAGCCCTGTCTGAAGACGAGGACGACGAAGCGGAGGACAACGGCAAGAAAAAGAAAAACGGCAAACGATCTGCGGCTGCCGCGGGCCGGCGCTAGTCGCGCGTAGTTGAATCAGGATTCGCCACTGCAGCCTAACGGCCGCGGTGGCGTTTCTTTTTTCTCTGATTAGATGCGCACAGTCTGGGAGATGCGGGCTGATCGCCGTCAATATGCCGAATGTCGTATTCTAGATCCGCCGGCAGCGGCACGGTCGGCTACAAATCCTTTGGGCGAATGTACCGAAAGGAAAAAGACGCTTTAGGAAGCCGTTTGGGTCGTCTCGCTCCTGGACCCAAGCTTGCGCAGGACGGTGCGCAGTTCGGCTACGTCCACCGGCTTCGTCAGGTGAAAATCAAACCCGGCTTCTTTACTGCGTCGGACATCTTCAGACATGCCAAATCCAGTCAACGCGACGGCGTGCACATGACCGGATCGCTTCGCTTCCGAGACGATGTCGTAGCCTGTCCCATCGGGAAGGCCGATGTCGCTGAGAATGGCGTCAAACGTTTGCGAACGAAATGCCTGCATGGCTTCTTCCACTGAGGCCGACAGAGTGACCTCGTAGCCGAAATGCGTCAGCAGACGCGCCAGGACGCGTCGAGTATCATCATGATCTTCGACCAAAAGGATCCGCATTTGCGACGGCGGTTCGGTCGACATCTGGTCACCCTCGTCAGGCGGAGTGCCGCTTGCGGTAAAGCATTTCACAATCACCGTGGCTGTGCTTCCGAAACCGCGCCCGCGGCTGTTCACCGTGATCGTGCCGCCGTGGAGTTCAACCAGGTTTTTGCAAATCGCGAGGCCTAGTCCCAAGCCTCCAAACTGTCGCGACACTCCGCGTTCGCCCTGCTCGAACGCCTTGAAAAGGCTCTCCTGCCGTCCGGCCTCGATGCCGATTCCCGTATCCGTAATGGCGAAATGGAAGTTCCCGCCCTCATTCCATGTCTGGATGCTGATCTCACCCTCTGCGCCGGTAAATTTCACGGCGTTATTAATGAGGTTCCAAAAAACCTGCTCAATCCGGACCCGATCGGCCCATATGAAATGCTCCTGTGCGTCCCATTGGGTCGAAACCTTTAATCGCTTCCGGTGAATATCCGAGCGCGCGATCAAAAGGGCGTCGCGTGCGACCGCATGCGCGTCGACCCGTTGCTCATGCAATTCGATTTTCCCCGTGCTGATGCGAGTCAGGTCCAGGAGATCGTCAATCAGCCGCGCTTCCAGCTGCACGTTGCGGCGGATGACATGGATGTCGTCAGTAAATTTCGCCGGCACTTCGCCGATGTTTTCTGCGATGAAACTTGCCGAGGCCAGCGCCGGCGTCAGCGGCGCGCGCAATTCATGGCTCAGCGTCGCTAGAAATTCGTCTTTAGCGCGATTCGCCCTTTCCGCTGCCATTTTCTCCGCCTCAATTTCGCGTATCCGAAGTTGATCAGTCATGTCGCGGGTCACTTTTGAGAATCCGCGAAGTGTGTTCGTATCATCCCGCAACGCCGTGATCACGACATCGGCATAAAAGGTCGTCCCATCCTTTCGCACGCGCAGCCCTTGGTCGCGCCAATGGCCCAGCCGCGCCGCGTCTTCAAGGTTGCGCTGCGGACGGCCGGCAGCGACATCGTCGGCTGTATAGAAACACGAGAAATGCTTTCCGAAGATTTCGGAAGCGGAGAACTGCTTGATTTTTGCGGCGCCAGAGTTCCAGGACATCACCCGTCCGCTGGGATCGAGAAGGTAGATGGCATATTCCTCGACGCGTTCGATGAGCAAACGCAGCTGATCGGCATTTGCGCGAAGTTCTATTTCGGCCGCGCGGCGCTCGGTCAGGTCGCGCGTGACTTTGCCAAAGCCGGTTAGGCGTCCTTGTTTATCGTAGATGGCAGTAATCACGACCAGTGCCCAGAAGCGACTACCGTCCTTACGGACGCGCCATCCTTCGTCTTCCACGCGGCCATCGGCAATGGCGCGCTCTAGAGCGCGTTCCGGCTTATTGTTTCTGATATCTTCGGGTGGATAAAACTTTGAAAAATGCTGACCGATGATTTCGTCGGCCCGGTATTGTTTCAATCGCTCGGCCCCTGCGTTCCAGGTAATAACTATGCCGTCGACGTCGAGCATAAAGATGGCGTAATCCTTGATGCTCTCGACCATAAGCTGGAAGCGATCGTCCGACTCCCGACGGGGCTTCAAACGCCCATGTCCATTAGTACCAGCCATTAGTGCAAGTGGACCGAAGAGTCCGAGGCGGAACGTCGTGTGTCATAACCCGGGCGTCGAGGGAAATTTTAGGAAAATCGCGCACCCGGCCCACCTCTCCTAACATTTCCGCTCGCGCTCCAGCAAAGTCACCAGGCTTGCGATTCGCCGCTTCCGCGTCTCGGCCCGTTTCGCTCCCTCAATCCACTGAAGAGACTCGCGCTGATGCGAATAGGAGAGTTTCGCGAAAAAGCCGGCCGCCCCTGGGTTTAGCCGCAGAGCCTTCTGGAGATCCGCCGGAGCCTTCACCTTTCGCGGCGCTTTATCCTCCTGCAGCGTGACCGAAACCTTGTCTCCCGCTTGTTTCCGAATCTTTTCACGGATTGATTTCAATATCAGAAGCATGTGGCAATCGCCCCCCATCCGGACTAACGAGCCGCGATAAGCTTCGCCATCGATAGTCGCGCGGATCGGGACGCGCTTTTTTCCGAAGGTTTTCTCGACATCGAACGGAACGTTGACCCACGCGCCGCCTCCGCCCTCGGAATTGATAACCGCTTTGAAGCTGTGCTCGGTTTTCATCCCGCGCGATCATAAGGAATAACCTGCCGAAGCAAAAACTTTTCTGAGTTGCCGCCGGCGTTGCTGACGTTGTCCGCTCAGTATTTTCCCTACGCTCCGGTCTGTCGGCGCACTGATTGTCTGGGTTCGGTCATTTATTCAGAGTGAACCGGTGAGCGTTGTTGCCCAACCGATGATGAGCGATAAGGACAAGCTCGAAACGCTTCGTCACCTTGATCTCTTCCGCGCGTGGCAGTCGCTGGATGATGAACGCCGGTGCCTGAGTTGTGGGCGCATTATCAGCGGAAGAGAGATTCGCGTGGTTGGCGGATCTCCCGAGACCGGCCAACTGCGTGCGCTCTGTCCGACGGAAAACTGCAGGGCTGTGCCTTTGGACTGGGCAGCCCTTTGACTTTGAGCGGAGCGTGGCCGTCGCGCAGAGGGCAGTTATCGTCGCCCATAGGGACATTCCCTTGGTAGTAAGGGTTTTACCTATCTCGCGACCGGACTCTGGCCCGATTGTCGCCCCCGTTCAGATCGTCATCTTGATGGCGCGATGTTCAAACCCACAATCGATCCAGCAGGCCTCTCGGGAGTTCCCGATGAGACACTCCTGCTCAAAATCTCACAGCAGCAGCAGCCCGCCTTGAATGAATTGTACGGTCGGTATGGAAGAACACTGAAAGCCGTAATCGATAGCGTCGTTCATGAGGAGGCGGAAGCCGACGATGTTCTGCAGGAAATCTTTCTGCAGATTTGGAAGGAGGCTACCAATTATTCGCCCAAGGCAGGCAAGCCTTTGGGTTGGGTCGTCACGATCGCGCGTCGCCGCGCGATCGATCGGCTGCGGCGGCGGCAGGCCTATTCACGAGCGCGCGATCGTTATAGCGAGCAGCTTGAGAAGCAACCACAACAGCGACCGCGCCGTTATTCGGACGATCCATTCGTAATGGATGATCTCCGGCGTTTTTTGAAAAAGAGGATGCGCTGTTTGCCAGAGCATCAACGCGAAGCGATCGAGCTCGCGTTTTTCAACGGGTTGAGTCATCGCGAAATTGCGGCTGCGACAGATACGCCGTTGGGGACGGTGAAGACGCGCCTGGAGTTGGGATTGCAGAAGTTGACCCAGGCGATGCGGCCCTTACGCCACAAGATTTAGGAGGATCCGTCAGGGCGGATCTCAGGGCTCAAGGGAGCCGGGGCTTCGGTATATGGCGTTAGGGAGCCGAAGCCCCGGCAGGGAGCCCGTCGAAATCCACCAATGCGTTCGGCGATTTGGGGATCGCTGATCGTTGATCCGGATCGTTTCGAATTTGGAATTTGGCATTTGGGGTTTATGGTCGGCAATGCAGACGCCTGAAATTACCGCTTACCTAAAAACCCATTGCGGCTGGAGCGCCGGAGTTCGCGCGGTGCTCGGCAAGTACAATCTCAAGTACAGCGAGAAGGACATTATTCAGAACCCGGCCTTTCGCTGGGAGATGGAAACGAAAAGCGGTCAACCGTTGTCGCCCTGCGTGGAAGTCAACGGAACGATGCTGCCGGACATTAGTGGTGAAGAGCTCGAAAAGTATCTCACTGAGAACAGGTTGGTCGAGCAGAGCGATGCCGAAGCGGGCGTGCCGCTCAATGCGCCCTGCGCCAACGAACAGCACGGCGAAGTAAAGCTCAAGCTTTAAGGGCCCTCAGTCGGGATTCAGCCTTTTTAAGATTCTCACGCTCACCCAATCTTCTTCCTTCCTGGAAGGGCGGGGGAAAACGCTCGTGCAGGCACAGCTTCTTCTTCGCCCCGCGTTGAGCGGGGAGGGGATTGAAGTGAGCGGGGCCGAGCGGCAAATTCCGAGCCGGGAGGCTGTGCGGGTCCGTTTCCCTTAGTCAGATTCTGGGTAGATTCTTCAGGCTCCGCCAATGAGTGTTCCTGGTTCGCTTGCGAAGAAGCTGTTTAGTTACGGCTGGAAGATCTCGCTTCTCCTGATTGTCCTCGGCGGAATCCTGGGCGTTTTCATTTTCTACGCCGGCTGGGCCGCCACCTTCGATATGAAGAAGGTGGGTGAAATGCCGGAACGAAACACCGTCTTCGACGTCGATGGGCGGATTTACAGCCGGCTCGCTGGAGCGAATCGCCTCCGGGTTTCGATCGATGATGTCGCCCCCGCTTTCGTCGAAGCGCTTCTCGCGCGCGAAGACACCCGGTTTTATCAGCACAAGGGAATTGATTGGCACGGAATTCTGCGCGCGCTTGCCCGCGACATTCTGAGCGGCTCCGCCAAGGAAGGCGCCAGTAGCCTGACCCAGCAGCTGGCGCGCAACAGTCTTCCGTTAGGCGGCCGAACACTGAACCGCAAGATTCTGGAAGCCATGGTGGCTTTGCGCATCGAACACACCTTTACCAAACAGCAGATTCTTGAGCTCTATATGAACCGAATCTACTTCGGTTCCGGTTGTTATGGAGTCGAGACGGCGTCGCAGGCCTATTTTGGAAAGAACGCGTCAAAGTTGAATCTTTCTGAAGCGGCACTTCTCGCCGGATTGATTCGCAGTCCGAACCGTTTCTCGCCCTTGCGGAATCCTGAGGGCGCGGCCTTGCAACGCAACGCCGTGCTCGATCGGATGGTTGAGCTGAAGAAAATTTCTGCCACCGAAGCGCAGCAGGCGAAGGCGACCAGGGTCAATGCGCATCCGAAAAAGCTGCTGCAAATCCAGGAAAATTACGCCATGGACGCGGTCCAGCGTGACCTGAACAATATCCTGACCCAGGACCAGATCGATAACGGGGGCCTCTTTGTTTATACAACGCTTGATCCGGGTGTGCAGGACTCGGCCCAGCATGCGCTTGAGTCGCAGCTGACGAAAATCGAACACCAGTCGAATTTTCGTCATCCGATGAAAGCGAACTATCAGCCGCCGGATAACGGCGAGGATTCGTCGATGCCGTATCTTGAAGGCGCGCTTGTCGCGATTGACAATGCCAGTGGAGGAATTCGCGCGCTTGTCGGCGGTCGCGATTATTCGCAGAGCAAATTCAATCGCGCGCTGGCGCCGGCAAATCGCCAGGTCGGTTCGGCCTTCAAGCCGTTTGTTTACACGCTGGCTTTTACGAATGGAATGCTTCCGGGCGCCGGGATCAGTGACGGACCGATTCAGCCTGGCGAAATTGATGGGGCCGGGACGTGGACGCCGGGAAATTCAGACGGCACCTATGGGGGAATTCAGCCGGTGTCTTACGGCCTGATTCATTCCCGCAACACCATGAGCGTGCGTGTCGGCCAGTTCGCCGGACTCGATGCCGTGCAGAAAGTCGCGACCACCTTAAACCTTTCAGACAACGTGCCGCACGGCCCGGCCATTTATATTGGATCGTTCGAGACCAATCTTCGCTCGTTAACCGCGGCTTACACGATTTTCCCAAACGCCGGGATCCGAAAGCAATCCTACATCATCGAGCGAATCGACGACCAGGATCATCATCCAATTTATCGCGCGGCCCACATTTCTGTTCCCGCCCTGGACCCGAGCGCTGTCTGGATGACGTCGCAACTCATGGAGGAAGTGTTAACGCGCGGCACCGCCGCGAGTGCGCGTTCGTTAGGATTTAAATTGCCCGCGGCCGGTAAGACCGGCACGACGAACGATTATAAAGATGCCTGGTTTGTCGGTTACACCAGCACCGTGACCTGTGGCGTGTGGGTCGGATTCGACCAGCCGACCACGATTATTCCGCACGGCTATGGGGCCGCACTGGCGCTGCCGGTTTGGACGCAGGTCATGAACAAGGCTGCCACCCGTTACCCGCCGCAGGATCTCCAACCGACGATGCCTTTGCAAAAGGCGACTGTCTGCTCCGTTTCAAATCACCTGGCCACGTCCGGTTGCCAGGCCGCCGGGACCGCTTACGAGATCGATTTGCCGATAGACAAAGTCCCGACCGTGGCCTGCGAAGTACACGGCGGCGACCAGATGCAATTCGCGCAAAAGCTCGAGAACTCCGTGCAGAAGGCGGCTTCTTTTCCGGGAAAAGTTTTCAATTCCTTTAAAAAATTCTTCGGCGGCAAATAATTACTCTCGACGGAAATTCCTCCACACAGCCGACGGGGCCCGGCTCCACTTATCGCTTAGTGGCCGCGTAATGATCGGCTCCGAGAAAGTGAAGTGACACGTAAGGCTCATTGCCCACGACCCAGCTGTCATGGGGGATGGGTGGAATATGAAAAAGTTCGCCGGCGCGCATTTCGAAAACCGTGCCGTCTTCGAAGGCGGCGGTGGCTGTGCCGGACACGACCAGCCCAACGTGTTCTACAAGACAATGGGTAGCGCCCGTTTCTGCCCCGACGTGCTCGCTCCATTTCCAGCCGGGCTCATAAGTCGCGCGCCCGATCGTCATCCGGCCCAGATGCACAATTTCAAACCGGCCCTTTTGAAAAACCCGCACTTCATCCGGCGTTTCGAACCGCTTGAGGATTATCTTCGTTTGTTCCGTGGTCACGCCTGTCTGTTTATCATCGATGGAAATTTCGGGCGAGTGCCGATTCAAACAAGACCGTCGACGTCTTCAGGCGAATCGATGTCGTCCGCTCCCTCCGGAAACGAAATGGTCCGGACCTGTGCGGGATTCTTCAGGATGACTGATTTCGCACCCGAATCATCCGGCAGGGCCATGAGTTCCTCAAAACAGGATCGGTCGAAAAGCGCCGGGACCCCGATCGTTCCGGAATACTCTGAAGCGACGATTGCGAAAGCGGAATCCGCCCGGGTTTCTGCGAGTGTCCGCAGAAGTTCCTTGTTTACGGCGACTTGATCGCAAACCAGGAGGAAGACGGCCTCCAGGCCGGGTTCACTGTCAAGTGCCGCGCGCAGACCGGCGCGGATGGAAGTGCCGAGGCCTGCCGGCCATTCCGCATTTCGAACAATCAGGCAGGAAGTCCCCTGGGCTTCTTTCGAGACCTCCTCAGCATGGCTTCCAATCACGAGAACGACCGGATGGCAGGGGGTGTCCTCGGCGGCGTCGATGACGTGCCTAACGAGCGATTTGCCGCGATATCGAACGAGCTGTTTGGGAAAGCCCAGCCGCACGGAGCCGCCAGCGGCCAGAATGATGGCGCCAACTTGATCCTTCAATCAGGAAGGATCGCCGCAGAATGTGCTGAATCAATCGTGTTCGGTAAACCGGCTTTCGCCGCCATGTGAATCGAAACTTTGCGTTCCCGCAATGAGGCGCCCGTGCCGCCTGCGAAGACGCGCTGAATTTCGCTGACGACGGCGAGCGCGATTTCCACGGGCGTTTCTGAATGGAGATCCAGGCCGGCAGGCGCGAAGAGACCGGCGTTCATCGAGATGCCGATGTCGAGCAAATCATGCAGAAGTTGATCACGCCTCCGACGTGGGCCAATCAGGCCGACGTAAGTAAGATTGAGCGGGAGAAGCTCCTGCAGAGCTGCGAAGTCCTTTCCGTAATTATGCGTTTTGACCAGTGCAGCTGTGAATCGATCGGGCTCGAAATCAATTTCGCGCATGGACGAAACCTCGATTGGAATCCAGCCAAGTGCTTTCGACATTTCACGAATTGGCGCGCTGTCCGTTCCATCCCCAACGACGAGAAGTCGAATCGGCGGATGGACCTCCCGCACCAAAGTAACCTCAGCGGGAAGGCTGTTAGCTTCCCGTTTTTGCACGGAGGACCCAATCAAGCGAGTACCAAGCCTGGGTAATGGAACACTGCCAGCTTCCTCTCGAGGAAGAGTGGCGAACACCGTCTCAAGCGAACAGCTGCGCCGCTGATCTAATTTCTCCCAGATCTCTGAAAAAAGCGGCAACTCGATTCGTTCGATGAAGATCTGGATCTCGCCGTTGCACCCGAAACGTCTGCGGGTGTCGAATCGAATTAATTTTGGCATGCCCGAGCGGAGCGTTTCCAGCGCGTCGACTGCCACTTCTTCCTCGAGGCAGCCTCCGCTGAGTGAGCCGATGGATTCCCCATCGACGTTTACAAGCATGCAGGCACCGGGCCGGCGATAACTGGATCCAGCGGCGGTTACGAGTGTCGCGAGGGCCCATGGCCCGCTCCCGCTCGAGCGGACGTGATTCAGGATGTCGTAGATATCTTTCATTCCGACTAACGAATCAGCCCATCAATTTATCCGGCGTAATGGGCAGCGCGCGGATTCGTTTTCCAGTGGCGTGATAAACCGCATTCGCCACGGCAGCCGCCGTTCCGGTAATTCCAATCTCGCCCATTCCGCGCGCCCCGATCGGATTGAACGCGAAATCCGGTTCGCCGACAAAGTGGACGTCGATATCCGGAATGTCCGCGTTCGTCGGGACGTGGTAGTCAGCCAGGTTGCGTATCGCCGGCAGCCCCGTCTTCGGATCGTAGGCAGTTTCTTCACTTAAAGCCATGCCAATACCCATGACGATCCCGCCCATAATTTGACTCCGAGCCGCCTTGGCCGTAACGACGCGGCCGCAATTCATCGCACTAACGAATCGCGTTACCTGAACTCTCGGGAGCAGGGGGTCGATTTTCACTTCGCAAAAATGCGCCCCCCACGATTGAAAGGCGAGTTTCTTGTTTTCTTCGGGCGGTTTCAAGTCGCTCTGAACCTCGATCGCGTCGCGCCCGGCGCGTCGCAGAATTTCCGTGAAGCCGTCCGATTTGGAGTTGTCTTTCAAGCCAATACGGCCGGGCGAAACCATGGAGACATCTTCCGGCTTCGCCCCGAAGAGAGGAGATTGTCTGTCCTTGACCGCGATATCGGCCAGATTTCTATGCACCAACTGCGCGACCTCATGCAGAGCGGTGCCGACTGTGCCGGTTGAATTAGAGCCGCCCGCGACCGGGCCGAATGGAAAATCGGACTTTCCCAGTTCGAACTTTACTTTCTCAAACGGGACACCCAGTTGTTCCGACGAAATCTGTGTGAATGCCGTGTAAGCACCGGTCCCGATATCGTGAGTGGCACACTGCACCAAGGCGCTGCCGTCAGCATTGAGTCGAACTTTGGCCGCAGCATTCATTTTGTGCGCCGGGTAAGTGGCAGTTGCCATTCCCCAGCCGACGAGTAAATCGCCCTCACGCATTGAACCCGGCTTCGGATTGCGTTTCGACCAACCAAAGTTTTCAGCGCCGACCTGATAGGCTTCCTTAAGATGCTTTGCGCTGAACGGCACGTCCTTGATCGGATGTTTATCGGCGTGATTCGCCAAACGAAGCGCTAACGGGTCCATTGATAAGGCCACCGCAAGCTCATCCATGGCGCACTCCAAGGCGTAGGTCCCAGGGCATTCGCCGGGCGCGCGCATGAAAGTGGGAGTCGCAACGTTGATAGGATAGACTGTCTCCTCCACCCAGATCGCGGGACTCTCGTACATCACCCCGGTTGAGCGGGCGCCGCACGACTCCGTGAATTGGCCAACGGGAGAGGTCGCAGTATTGGTGACGTGCCGGATCGCCTGAAGCTTGCCATCTTTCGTCGCCGACAGGCCAACGCGCTGCCGCGTCGGAGTGCGGTGCCCGGTCCCGGTGAACATGAACTTGCGCGGGACATGAAATTTGACCGGCACACCGGCGACTTTAGCGGCAGTCGCAGCAAGCAGAACGTGTGGCCAAACCGCGCCCTTGCAGCCGAAAGCTCCCCCAACGAAGGGGCTGATCACTCGGACGTTCTCGAGCGGAATGTCCCAGGCTCGCGAGAGAATGCTCTGCACTCCCTTAACGAATTGGGTGGCGTCGAAAACGCGTCAGCTTGTCGGGCGTTTCCCAAGTCGCGATTGTGCCGGACATCTCGATGGGGTTGTGCGTTTCCGTGGGCGTCTCGTAAGTCTGTTCGATCCTGACTAGGCTGGAATCGTTCAACGCCTTATCGACATCCCCCTTCTTCAACTGCACGTGTTCGTTATTGTTCTTCGAAGGCTTGGTCGCTTTGTGCTCGGCCGATTCCATCGTGAGTAGCGGCTCTTCCGGGGTGTAGGTCACTTTGACCAGACGGGCGGCATGGCGCGCCTGTTCCAATGTCGTCGCCACGACCAGCCCGATATATTGGCCGGCGTAATAAATACCGTCGTCGCTCAGCGGGAGTCTTTCCTCGTTTCGAATCCCGTGGCTCATGTTTCGTTCCTGTCCGCCCTGCGAGTTCTTTGGCTTGGGAGCATTCAGGTGAGTGAGGACACGAATCACTCCCGGAAGTTTTTCCGCGGCGGTCGCGTCGATATTGGCGATCTTTCCGTGCGCGATGGTGCTTTCAACCGGCCATGCGTAGGCGCAGTTAGGGACTTCGAATTCGACAGAGTATTTCGCCGCCCCCGTGACTTTCAGGCGTCCGTCAACGCGGCTTCGCGCGGGCCCAATTAAGGTCGTCGTCGCAGCGTCGCTCATATCTGAATCGCTGCCGTTGTCGTGAGCGCGCGAGTCATCGTCCGTTTCGCGAGCTCGATCTTGAATGAATTATGTCTGTATCCCCTGGCCGCCGCGAGCTCGGCTTCGGCGGCGGCGCGAAACGCGCTTTCTTCCGGCTTCTTTCCTGCGAGCGCCTGCTCCGCTTTGCTCGCCCTCCACGGCTTGTGAGCGACTCCGCCGAGCGCAATTCGCGCTTCCTTAATCGCGCCGCCGGCGTCGATGTCGAGGACCGCGGCCACACTAACGAGTGCAAAAGCGTAGCTCGCTCGATCGCGAATCTTTAGATAAGAGGAGCGACTCGAGAACGGTAAATTGGGAAGATCAACCGCAGTGATCAATTCATCCGGCTGGAGGTTGGTATCGACGTTCGGTGTCATTCCGGGCAGTCGATGAAAATCGCCAAAAGCGATCTGACGTTCGCCTTTCGGTCCGCTGACTCGAACGATGGCGTCAAGAGCCGCAAGAGCGACGCACATGTCGCTCGGGTGCGTCGCGATGCATTGATCGCTTTGGCCGAGGATGGCGTGGATACGATTGAATCCTTCGATCGCGCCGCAGCCGCTTCCGGGGTTGCGCTTGTTGCACTGCGAAAAGGCAGGATCGTAAAAGTAATAACAGCGCGTCCGCTGCATCAGGTTTCCGCCGATCGTGGCCATATTGCGCAATTGCGGGCTAGCGCCGGATTCCAAGGCTTGGGTGAGCACAGGATATTTTTGCCTAACGAGCTCGTGATTCGCTACGTCGGAATTGCGCGCGAGGCTACCCAGCCTGAGTCCGCCGTCGGCGATCTGTTCGATCTGTGCAAGCGGCAGTCGATTGATGTCAATCAATTGCGCGGGCGTCTCGACGCCCATTTTCATCAGGTCGATCAGGTTGGTCCCACCACCGAGAAATTTTGAATCCGGATGGCCGGAAACGGCGGTGACCGCCTGGTTGGCGTCGGCCGTGCGCGTGTAAACAAAGGGATTCATCCGGCGGCCTTGCTTTTGGCGTCTTTGATCGCCGCCACGATGTTGGGATAGGCTCCGCAGCGGCACAGGTTGCCGCTCATCCATTCGCGAATTTCGGCGTCGCTGTTGGCGTGATTCTCTTTCAGCAATGCGACGGCCGAGCAGATTTGACCGGGCGTGCAGTAGCCGCATTGGAATCCATCGTGCTCGACGAAAGCGGCCTGAACTGGGTGAAGCTCGTCGCCATTAGCCAGGCCTTCGACGGTGGTGATCTCGTCACCTTCATGCATGATCGCGAGGCTCAGGCAGGAATTGATTCGCCGTCCATTGACGAGCACGGTGCACGCACCGCACTGCCCGTGATCGCACCCTTTCTTCGAGCCAGTCAGGTTCAAATGCTCCCGGAGGGCGTCGAGTAGCGAAACACGCGGATCAATCTCGAGCGCATGCTCCTGGCCGTTAATTTTGAGACCGACCTTGATCGTGCCAGCCGCCGAAGGGGTGGCTCCTCCCGCACCCGGGGCCGGCGTCTCTGCGGCCACGGCTCTTCCGAAAATGGCGGGCCCGATTGTGAGAGCCGCTCCGGTTCCGGCGATCCTTTTGAGGAATTTTCGGCGCGTTTCCGGATCGCCAAAAATCAGAATGTGATCCAGCGCGTCTCCAAGAGGATCACCTTCGGAGCCCGGATGCGACGATTGCGCCATTACCTACATATCGCAGCCGGTAAAAAGGGTGCGTGCCTCACTCTGATTTTTGTACCCAGGTTCGACTTGGGAAGGTTCAGTCTCGTCGCTAGATTGCCGGATGTTGCCCGGGTTTCTTAAAAAGCGGCGTCGAGACCGATTACGGGCGCAACCATTCCCAGCCGCCTGGCGTTCGCTCATCGAACAGTCGGTCGCCTTCTTTTCGCGTCTCTCGTCTGTCGACCAAAGTGAACTTTTGGGGCACGTGCAGGTTTTTCTGGCCGAAAAGCGGTTCGAAGGCTGCGCTGGTGTGGTCATGACTGACGAAATTCGCGTGGTCATCGCGGCGCAGGCCTCTCTCTTGTTGCTGCGCCGCAAAACGGATTATTTTCCGCGGCTCCTCACCATTCTGGTTTATCCGTCGACCTTCGTTGTGGATCAGCAGCGGTATGTCGCTCCGAACATCGTTTCTGAAGGCCGGCAGCATCGGCTCGGAGAAACCGGCCGGCAGATGGGTTCGATGGTGCTCGCGTGGGATGCGGTCACGGCGGGCGCGGCCGATGCGTCCGATGGGCGCAACGTCGTTTTTCACGAGTTCGCCCATCAGCTTGATTACGAGGATTACACCACCGACGGAGTGCCGCTCCTGCGTTCGCGCGAACAGGAACAATCGTGGAGCTCGGTCATGCGGGTCGAGTTCGCTTCATTGCAAGCGGCCAGCGACACCGGGATCCCCACGTTGCTCGACCATTATGGCGCCACAAATCCTGCGGAATTTTTTGCCGTCGCGGTCGAAGCCTTTTTCGAGCGGCCCAAGTCGATGAAATTTCGACACCCTCGGATGTTCGAAGAACTGCAACGCTATTTTCAGCAGGATCCGACGGAATATTCCGCGGAGATGTAGCGCAGCGATCTTCGCCCCATTTGTTTGAGCGGCGCCCTCGATGGCTGCCCTGCGGTCACACTGGCTCGGTGACACATTCGGCCACGGCTTGCCGAACGCGCGCCGAGTGCCACCGCAAGACCGCTTCGGCGCTGAACACGGCCAGGCCGGCCCAAATCAATCCAAAAGTGATCAAGTGCGCGCGGGTAAAGGGCTCGTGATACGCGAAGATGCCAAGCAAAAGCGATCCGGTTGGGGAAAGATATTGCAGAAATCCGACGGTCGTTAGGCGAAGATGCCGCGCGGCGTGTCCGAACCAGGCAAGTGGGACCGCCGTAACCACGCCGGTGCTGATGAGCAGAAGCGTCTCGCGCACGCCGCCGTGGCCAAACATCAGGCGACCCTGAAAGCCGAGCATCAAGAGATAGGCGAGCGCCACCGGAAAAAGCATCAACGTCTCAAAGAACAATCCCGGAATCGGCGCTGTTCCCGATTTTTTCCGGAACAAGCCATAGGAACCAAAGGTCAGGCAGAGGATGAGCGCGACCCACGGAAAGCGTCCGTAACCGAGCGTGAGAAAAAGTACGCCGACCGCGGCCAGGCTGACCGAGACGATCTGGCATCGGGTCAGGCGTTCACGCAGGAAAATCGCGCCGAGCAAAACATTCACCAGCGGCGTGATGAAATAGCCAAGGCTCGTCTCGATGACTCGATTGATGTTCACCGCCCAAATAAAGGTGAACCAGTTGATCGAAATGGTGGCGCCGCTCGCGAGACAGAAAAAGAGCGCGCGCCGCGAACGAGCATTGGCTTTGATCTCAGGCCATCGAGCCTGCCAGGTCAGCAAACCCGTCAGAAAGAGGCTCGTCCAGACGTAGCGGTGCGCAAGAATTTCCGAGGCCGGCACTTCGCGGATCTGTTTCCAATAACCAGGAATCAGTCCCCAGGTCACGAAAGCCGCGATCCCGGCAATGAGCGCGGAAGAATGATGGCGATCCGGCTTGATAGGCGTGAATCTTAAACAACGCCCAGCATTTGTCCTCCGCCGATTGAGCGGCGGAGGAGGGTGAGTGTTGGCGCAGAGTTTAAATGAAACAACGCCCAGCATTTGTCCTCCGCCGATTGAGCGGCGGAGGAGGGTGAGTGTTGGCGCAGAGCTAAAATGAAACAACGCTCAGCATTTGTCCTCCGCCGATTGAGTGGCGGAGGAGGGTGAGTGCTGGCGCAGAGCTAAATGAAACAACGCCCAGCATTTGTCCTCCGCCGATTGAGCGGCGGAGGAGGGTGAGTGTTGGCGCAGAGTTTAAATGAAACACCGTCCAGCATTTGTCCTCCGCCGATTGAGCGGCGGAGGAGGGTGAGTGCTGGCGCAGAGCTAAATGAAACAACGCTCAGCATTTGTCCTCCGCCGATTGAGCGGCGGAGGAGGGTGAGTGCTGGCGCAGAGTTAAAATGAAACAACGCCCAGCATTTGTCCTCCGCCGTCTTTCCACGTGGAATTTGGAAGCCAGGAAACCGGAAACAACCACAAGGAACCAGCGCGCTGGCATGAAAACTTCTGCGAAATGGTATTAGGGATATGAGGGTTCTTATCGCGGACGACCAAAAAAGTGTGGGAACCACTCTGGCCGATTTGGTTACGCATTGTAACCATGAGGTTGTCGAGGTGGTTGGATCCGGCTTTGAAGCGATCCAGGCATACACGCGCCATCATCCGGACGTCGTTGTGATGGACTATTGGATGTCCAAATTGAATGGAGCGACTGCTTGTCGGAACATCCTTGCGAAGGATCCGGCGGCGCGTGTGATTCTCGTTTCCGGGTGGTCGCCCACGACCGACTTGAGCGAATCCGGGGCGGTCGCGGTTCTGTCCAAGCCCATCGGCATTAACCTTCTCGCCGAAGCGTTAAACGCAGCGGTGCAACCATCCGCACAGACCAGCGCTTGACGGTCGGCTAACCGCTTTTGGATGAGGGCGACTCGCCAGCCCTCGTACCCTCGATGTCTGCCTTCGCACAAGGCTGGAGCGGGTGAAGGGAATCGAACCCTCGTGTCCAGCTTGGGAAGCTAGCGTTCTACCATTGAACTACACCCGCATCTTGGAAGGAGAATGGTGACTGGTGAACAGGAAATAGTCAAAGGGAAGAGTCGCGTCTCGTGACAAAGTTCTTTACCAGACAGGCTGTTTTCGATTAAATCCCGTGGTTCCCGCGGCTGTGAAGCTCTCCGCTATTAGCAGGGCTGCATGGGTGGTGATTGGATGGGTCTTTCTGGCCACATCCGCACAAAACTTAAACGCGCAAACGTCGGCATGGGATCCGGGTGTGCCGAAGGATCTGTTTAAGGACGATCTCACGCCCAAGGATAAAAAGAACCCTAACAAACCGCAGAAACCGATTCACCGGCTGGCTCCGACAACGTGCGACGATTGCCAGAAGGTTGTCGACCAGCTGCAGAACGCGCTCGACGATTTCTACGCGATGGAGTTGGCCGACGCCACCGACACGATCAAGAAATCTGTCGCTGGCGACAAGACCGACGTGAGCCAGGCGGATGCGCGGGCACAGAAGGATGACGCTCTTGGCGGATTAGGACAAAAAGAACGAGCGCCGCCGGCCGGAAAAAGCAAAGCGGATCTTAAGAAGGAGATCGCGAAGCAGACAGCGGCCTTGCAGGAATGCCTTAAGAAGTGTTCCAAGCCGGCCGAAGAGAAAACCGCTACTCCCACGCCTGCGCTGGTGGACGAGACAGGGCCGAAAAAAGCGAAAAAGCCGCTCGACCTACCGAAGCTGCCGAAACTGCCAGATTGCTGGAAGGCTGGTGAGAAGGAGAAGTTCGATGCGGAATGGTCGGAAGCGGAAGCGGCGCTGCTCAAGCTGCGCAAGGCCAACATGCCTGAAGGGGGCGGTCAGCCCGACGAAGAAGCGATCCCCAGAATTAACGATTCTTTTAAGGAGCTGAACGATCTCAAAGCGAAAGAGGCTGATGTGAAGCCGTGCGGTCACGGGATGGTGCCGAAAACGTCCACGGGCCATTATGTTTCGTTACCCGGAGGGGCTGAAGACAGTTTTTGTTCGTTGATCACTGAGAAGAAGATATCGGTGAATCCTGTCGGAACCGGAGAGACGATCGGCCATGTCGCTAAGCTGAAGATTGAGAATCTGACCGACGCGGCGCTCACGGTTGTTATCCCGGCGCTCGTTCTGGAATCGCGCAGCGGCAAGAACCAGGATTACGCATGTCCGGAGGGTGAGACGGTTGAAGTTCCTCCTCATCGAACCGAAACGGTTCCGCTGAAGGGCGTTTGCCTGGTGCGAACAAGGCCGCCTGTCGGCGAAGGCGTGGGCGGCGACCTGGCAATTGATGGGTGCGATCCGGATGCGCACATTAGTAGAGATCAGGCGCACCACATTCTAGATATCGCCCACTCCAAGTACGCCGCCGCAGATCAATTGCAGAAAGACGGCAAGTTCACGGATTTTCCCTACAAGGATAAGCAGAAGCAAAAAGATATCGTCGTGCAGTGGAGCACATGGATGGATCCGCAGATATGCGAAATCACGGGAGCGCCGCCTGCGACCAAGGATGATCTAAAGAAAGTCGTTTATAAGCAGGCCGGGCCGATGACTCCTGATAAGGAGAAGAAGATTGATGAAGGTATCGACAAGATCTTCGACAAAATCGAGCTAACGAGCGAGAAGGCAAAAGATCTGGAAGAACCGGAACCCCAGGCAGAGGGGACGGGTGAAGATGTGCCCAAGTTCCCTGGGACGTACCAAGTGGGAAATAACACACCTACGCCGACTCCGCCCAAAACCCGGTCGAAGCCGAACCCGACTCCAAAAAAAGATAAAACGACCAGCAAACCGACCCCGACGCCCACTCCCGCTCCTTCGGGCGATGGTAAGACTGAAGAGAAACCGCAAGGAGGTGGCGAAGAGCCGCCGCCAGAGGTTTATCCGGTTCCCAAGTATCCCTTCACCAAGGAAACCGATTGCGGAACCATCACAATCGACATGGGAACGAAGGATGATCTCATTTTTGAGTTCAAGCCTAACGGGAAGTGTCCCTGCAAGGAGTTTGGCTGGGTTCAGCATACCTCGAACGCGGATGTCACGAACTGGCGTTACGACAATGGAACCACCGAAGGGAATGGAAACTCGAAAGTCGGCGCCAAAAGCGATCCCGATAAGCCGAAGCAGCCGACCCAGCCGCCCAAGGGGAAGAAGGCATCGGACTGGGGGGTCGGCAATCCGTGGTACGGCGGAACGACCGATCCAGCGGCGCCAGCGGATTTCGGAGAACATCCTACTCCGCAAACCCGGATTTCCGACAAGCCGACAATCTCGCAGATCAAATTCCGAACCCAGTTGGTCTGCGTCACGACCGGCGAGGTCCTTTTCACCTGGGCCTGGGGCCCGATTCAGCGGGAAAACCAGCCACTGGATCAAGTCGGTGCCAAAGAGGTGCCGCCCCCGGCAGGGACTGCAGCAAAGAAGTGAGATGAACGAAGGCGCCTAACGAATAAAACATCAATGAAAACAGTCCTCTGCATCGCAGGAATGGTGTTGCTCGAAACGATCCTCGCCTTTTCTGTTGGGGCCGCATCACATGGCAGCGCAACACTGACGCCCTCGCATCAAACGAATCAGCGCGGCGCTTATACCATCGAAACTGTCGGTGACACTTTGCACCAGGCGCCCCCGCAAAACATGCGCCTGATCGTTCGAATCTCGAGCGCGGACAAGAAATTGATCAAGCCCGGCCAAATTGCGCTGATTGATAAGAGTGGCTCCAGCTTTAAGCCGGTCTTTCGCGAGGATCGAAAGGTCGGACACGAGGAAAACACCGGCTTGCCGGTGGCTGTTGGTGGATACGGAGATAGCTCCGGCGTGCACAACACGGGTGTAGGCGTGAACCTGAACAAGATTTTCGGCCCGCACGGAGATTACGCCTACACCAAAGTGGATTGGCCGAAGAGGGTTTTCACGGCCGATAAGAAGCTGATGATCGTATTGCCGGGCGGACAATCTTTTACCCTGCCGTTAACTTCGTTAGCCAACTAGAAGGTCGCCATGCAAAACTCAGGTCGCCCTCTCGCCCCCTCCGCGGGAATATGGACCGTCGCCGCCTACCTCTTGGTGTTCGCATTCTCCGGACAGGTCTTTGCAAAACCGGCTGGTTGTCCCTGCAGTCCGTGCACTTGTGGAACATGCCACTGCGGAGGCGGTGGAGGGAGCGGCGGAAAAGGAGGCAAGCACCGTCACGATCACGCGGGTAGCGCGGGCGCGGGAATGAGTGTTGATCTTGGCGGCGTTGGGCAGCGCCATCGCGAAGCCGATCCATTTGCGGTCGGAGGCGGACAACCGAGCACCGCGCACACGCAGGAAAAGCACGTTGCGACGACAAGAAAACATGAGAAAGAGAGTGCGACGGCGATTGATCCTTTTCGCAATGTGCGCCTGACGGGCGCTCCGGCGAAAGCGCTGGCCCAGGGCGATGATGAGTCGAAAGCAGCTCCGCGCTAGGCTTGAGCGCCTAACGAGCGAGTTTCATTCGATCTGACTTTTCGCAGGTTTCCTGCGGTCGCCCAAAACCCTCCCCAAAGCGCGGCGACAATAAGTACGTCCGACCATTTGTCGGGGTTGCAGGGCGCGTCCAGAAGAAACGGGAGGTGAATTGTGAGGAGCCACACCCCGAACATCAGTCCCAATCCCAACGCGGCCCACCGTTGCCGGTATCCAGTGGCGAAACTCAGGCCCGCGGCCATAAAGGCGATGCCGGAAAAAATCGTCCAGAACCGGTGACAGGGGATCCAAGTGGGCACCATGCTGGCGATGAAGGTCAGCACCTGAAAATGCGCGATGCCAAAAACGATGAGCGCAAATGAAATGAGAGAGCGGCTGGTGCGACGGAGCCATTCTGGAAGGCCAACAGGCGCGAGCCACGCCAGGCTGCCAATAACGATCGGCTCGAGGACATTGGTACGCCACTCGGCGCTCATGAGGTTGAGATGTCGTGGCCCGTCGAACGTCAGCCCGCAGATTACCATCACGACGCCTAGCATGGTGGACGACAACAAGACATGGCGCTGAAGGAGCAGGCTTGATCCACAGAGGAGGAAAATGGCTCCGACGGGGTAAACCAAGATCGGAATCGCCGGTAACCATGGAATCACCGGCACAATTTTATGCGAGTCGGGCGAATGACTCGAAACAACCAGCAATGTCTCTACGCCTATTCCAATGATGGCGAACGAGAACAGCAGGCGCCCAAAACGTTCCAGCATAAAAACCTAACGAGAAGTAGACTCGTTCTCCGCCGATAAGGCGACATTTTTTCCACTCACTCGGTGGTCGGGGCTCGTGAGCGGTTCCACCGATTGCAGATGCCGATCGTGATCGCCTGCACGGCCGCCCGCTATTCCCAGCGCAACATTTGTTCCGGGAAGGGACAGCCGGCGCAATCGGAGTCGTCCTGAAGGCAAAAGTCTTCGTAAATCTGGAGCAAACCTTGTTGGTGGGCTGCGGTTTTCATGAAGGCTTTGCGGCGGCTGTCGGCTCCAAAGAGCCGCGTGCCGGCGGTCTCGACTCGACGATTCGTTAGGCGAGCTGGAACCTTCGAATATTCGGCCCAAACGGATTCGCTGCTCAGGGACCAAAAGGGCAAACAGATGTTCGCCAGGATGTCGTCGATCCTGGAATCGCCGAGCAAAGCCATGGCTTTGGATGCAGGTTCTGACGCCAGGGTGTAATGTTGCCGCCAGAACGGATGATCGATTGAACGAAAAAATTTTCGCATCCGATCGCAGGAAGGAACTTCCAGCGCTCGCCGCAACTTTGACCAGTGCGTGACGATGACTGCCAGCGCCGCGAGGCGACGGTGCGGATGATTCAGCGGCCGGGTGCCGGTAATCCGCCAGAGATCGTGCGAGAATACGAGCCTTTGCACCTCATCGCGATAGGGCCACCAGCGATCCCATAAACCTCGAACGTATTCGCGTGTCCCAATCGGGAATGCAGCCAGATCGGGGGCTTCGAGAAAACCGGCGAAGCCGAAAAGGAGCGCTTCGGCTGCGAGCGCATCGTCGCGCAGCGGTTTTAGGGTTACGCGTTGCGCAAGAACGCTGAATGGGAGCTTGTTCTCTTTGTACCCGAGAGCAGCCGCGATCTCGTAGAAGAGCGCTTCGTCGCGCCCGTGACACTCAATGGCTGTCTGCAGACGGCGCGCTTTTCTCTGCAGGCGAAATTCCGCGGCGCTCCGCAAAATGCTTTCGACCCGCTCAGTCGGAAGATCCTTCAACGGGGAATGACAACGGCCGGCGCGCGCGAGCGGAACATTATTACTAAACGAGTCGGGTAAGGCGGACAGATCGAGTCGAATCTGCGGCACGTTACGATTGGAAGCCGTGCGGCTGAAAAACGTGCGGTCGCTCTGATCAATAAAAACGTGGAGTACGGTATTTTCGAAAGCCGGATTAACAGCGTGCCCATGCGCCTCCCAACTCCGGTCGGTCAGGTCAATTTCGATGCAGCCAATTTGCGCCTCCTGGCCGTTGATCCGAATGGCGGCGTCGCGAAAATCGGGCCCGCTTTCGCGATTCCATGTTCCAAACTGTGCGATTTCGATTTTCTCGCCGGCGGTGGAGACAAAAAACCGGCCGAACTCTCCGGCGTACCATCGCGCCTGAATTTCAAGCTCAGTTGGGGAGCGTCGCAGCGGAAACAACGCGCGCTCGCGGACTCGCGTTTTCCGCTGCAGTTCCGCGTAGCGATCGGCCATCAGCATCGAAGCCACCCTAACGGAATGTTAACTCCGATGGGAAGCCTGATAGCGGCGAGGCAGGGCGGATCACCACGCCGCCCGGGCGACTGGTTCACTCGCCTCTGACTTCAAAATCTTTTGAACCCGCTTCCGCTTCGACTAATTCGGCGGTTTCTTCTTTCACCGGCTCGAGTTCGGCGGCCGTTTTTCCAATCGGCCAGATCGGAGCGCTGATGCGCACTCGCAGATCTTCAACCACTTGATCGACGATATATTTTTCTGGCCGAGAAAAGATGAAGCTGTAGCGAGGACGTTTCCCGGCTTCTGTCGTGATCAAGACGTTGTCGGCGAGAAATCGCGGATCGCGTTCGATGACGCAGCGATCGATATCCAAGAGCTGCGCAAACGGCCGCCCGCTCTTTCGCGCGACGAAGAAGATATTGCGCGGTTGCTCTTTCGTGGCCACGAGCGCCCCGAAGAGATTTTTCGGGATTCCTTTGCCGGGCCCGCTAATGCATGGGACGGCCCAAGCGACGGTTTCCTTGAGCGTATTTTCTTTGTCGAAAGCGGCCGCGTATTGCGACGAGATTTTACTCGGGAGAACGGGTGTTTTTCCAGTGTCCGCGGGCCCGTTTAATTTCGCCAAAGTCAGCCAGATCCTGGCCTTCATGGCTCGCAGGATCGAGGCGGCGAAATAGAAAAATATCACGATGCCTGCGAAAATGATGGCCAGCGCGATCAGCGGATTGTGATGGATCAGGAAAAGGCCGCCAATAACGGCGACATCTTCACCGAGGCTCAGGGCGATGTTAGACACCGGTTCGGGGGATGCGTTGCTCACGAGACGGGTGGTCGCTTTGGCCGTGTGCGTCATCAAACTGGCGCCGCCGGCGACGAGCGCGATGAGCACCGAAAAAAGAGGACTGGGGTGGCCGAGGACCTGAATGGCGAGTAACGCGCCGCCGATTGGACGAATCACGGTATGCACAGCGTCCCAGGCGGTATCGACCCAGGGGATCTTGTCGGCGAAGAACTCAAGAAAGTAGAGCGTTCCGGCGACGATAATGACGGCTGGATGGCCGAGGATGGCCAGCGATTGATAGGCCGGATCGAGAACGATCCAATGATAATGAATCGCCAGACCGGTCGCGAAGACGGTCAGATAAAGGTTAATCCCAGCGAGGGAGGCCAGGCCAAGAGCCACGCCGAGGAGTTTCAATTGCTCCATGGGGAAGTATCAGTGCGCTTCCAGCATTGTCACGTGCGGACCGACGAGAATTTGCCCGGGTCGTTCGGGCCCTCTAGAATGGGCGCCATGCTTGATATTCGGTTGATCCGCGAAAACCCCGATTCCGTTAGGAGTCGCGTGGCTAGCCGCGGTGGAGACGACGCCGGGAAGATCGACCAGGTCCTTGCGGTCGATGTGGAGCGGCGAAAAACCGAAACAGCCCTGCAGCAGTTCAATGCGGAAAGGAAGAGCCTAAGCAAACAGATCGGCGCCATGCGCGGGCGGAAAGAGCCAACCGAGGAGCTTGAGGACAAGGTTCGCCGCATGGGGGATGACATTACAGTTTTGAATGAGAAGGCGGCGGAATTGGATGAGCAGCAAAGGAGTCTTCTCCTGCAAATTCCTAATCTGCCTAACGAAACCGTTCCGGTGGGCGCGGATGCTTCGGGGAATCGCGTCGTCCGGAGTTGGGGCGAGAAGCCCGCGCTGGCCGGCGCAGCACAGGATCACGTCGCAATCGGGGAGCGCCTCCGCCTTTTCGATCTTGAACGCGCCGCGCGCTTGAGTGGCAGCGGTTTCATCGTTTTCACCGGGGCGGGCGCAAAGCTGGAGCGTGCCCTGATTAATTTCATGCTCGATCTGCACACGCAGAAGCACGGCTATCTCGAGATGAGTCCGCCTTTTCTAGTTCGGCGCGATTGCATGATTGGCACGACTCAGTTGCCAAAATTCGAGGACGACATGTATGGCCTGGAAGCAAACAGCATATTCCTCGCACCGACGGCTGAAGTGCCGGTGACGAATTTTCACCGCGAAGAAATCCTGGCCGCGGGCGAATTGCCGAAAAAATTTGTCGCTTACACACCGTGCTTTCGCCGCGAAGCGGGATCAGCCGGCCGCGAGACGCGAGGCATCATCCGGGTGCACCAGTTCGACAAGGTTGAATTGGTCAAGCTGACCACGGTGGAGAACTCGTATTCGGAATGGGAAGGGTTGATCTCGGACGCGGAAGCTGTTTTGCAGCAGCTCAATCTGCACTATCGCGTGCTGGAGCTGTGCACCGGTGATCTCGGATTTGGATCAGCCCGGACGTTCGACCTCGAAGTCTGGTCGCCTGGACAACAGGCTTACCTCGAGGTTTCGAGTTGCTCGAACTTTGAGGATTTTCAGGCGCGTCGGATGAACCTCCGTTACAAAGATGCCGAAGGAAAAAACCGCTTCGCACATACGATCAACGGTTCCGGGCTGGCGTTGCCGCGTCTGTTTGCCGCCCTGATCGAATCCTACCAGCAGCCGGATGGCTCCGTAGGAATTCCGGGACCGTTGCAGCCGTATTTTGGCGGAAAAGAGATTCGTTAGGTGGAGCGGCAATCCTCACGCCGGCCCTCTCGGGCGCGCAAGACCGCCGGAAATTAAGGTTCGCCGGCGTCGCTGAAGAGATCCAGCTGCGATTTTTCCTGTTCGGAAGCGGCTTCTTCCGCGCCGGAAGGCAATGGCAGCTCGAAGTTCAAGCGACCGGCCACTCGTTGAGCGGTTTCAGGCGCGAAGCCTTCGTAATGATTGCCGACAAAAATCCAGGCGTTTCTAACCTCGGACAGATGTCGCTCGATTTTTAGCGCCCAGCTTTCGAGCGCGGCTTCCCTTTTCCACAGGAGATGATCATAGCGGTGCCGATGTTTTCCTTGTTCGTCGTACTTGGTCGCATAGTCGCCCAACAGGCGAACGTAAGTAAAATCGGCGGTCTGCGGAAGGAATTCGAAGGGGGCGAGGTTTCGTTCGTTGAGCGGGCTGGTGTCCGCCCAGACCCAGGCTACGCGGTAGGTTTCGAGTAACCGGATGATGTTCGGCCGGTGCCATCCGGCATGGCGAAACTCGATCGCGAAACGAAAATCGCGCGGGAGTTGTTTGAGGAAATTACGGAGGGCGGTCCGGCCGTCGCGCGGCGCGAAGGAGGGCGGGAGCTGAACGAGGATGACGTGCAGTTTCGCGGCCAAAGGCTCGATCGCGCGAAGGAATTGACCGAGTTCCTTGGAGCAATCGCGAAGCTTGCACACATGGGTGATATCCCGCGGAAGTTTGCAGGTGAAACGAAAGGCCGCGGGCGTCAACTCGGCCCAGCGAAGCACCGCATCCTCGGCCGGGGCCGCGTAGAAAGTTGAGTCGATCTCGACGGTCGGAAAGTAATGCGAATAGAATTCGAGCCAGCGGGATTGTGGCAGATCTTCCGGATAGAAGGCGCCGCGCCAATCGTCGAATGTCCACGCGGAGGTGCCGATCCTGATCTTCTGCTGAGCTAAAAGGTTCAAGGGATAACGCGATGAATTGCTTTTTTAAACTCTGTCGCCATCACTCAGCCTCCCGCTGCTTTAAGACGCAGCGGGACATTTGCTGAACGTTGGGAAATTTCGTAAATGCCAGCCCAAACTCCTGGCGCCGGAACTGTTTTCGCGCCGGTCCCTGAACTTGACTGAACCCTTAACGCAACTACCCTGCCGGACCCCATGGCAAGCCTATTCGGAAAATTTCTCTGCCCCTGTTTTGTCGCCCTGATTTTGATGCAACCGGCGGGGGCTGCGGTCGTGTTCAAGGCAGGCGACAAAGGAGCCAAGTATGTCGCTCCGGGCGAGGAAGAAATCAGTGGAAATGCACAGGAACTTTTCGAAACCGCCCAGAAGGCTGAAAAGCGCGGGAATCTGAAACGCGCCATTAATGCCTATAAAAGCCTGGTTCGGAGACATCCAAAAGATGCCCTGGCTCCGGGCGCCGCTTATCGGGCATCCGAACTTCTGGAACAGGCGCACAACTATCTCTCGGCCGCCGAAGCCTATCGCAGCGTCGTCGAGAAATACCCTGCGAGTCCGCATTTCAATGATGCGATCGAGGCGCAGTTTCGCATCGGCGAGATGTATCTGAACGGACGCAAAATCAAGCTGATGGGAATCTCTGTGGCTAATTCGCTGGATCATTCGGTAGAGATTTTTGCAGCCATCGTCCGCACTGCACCCTACGGCAAATATACTGCTCGCGCGCAGTTCGACATCGGGCGAGCGCGTGAGAAAGAAGGAAATCATCCTTCGGCCATCCAGGCTTACCAGGCGGTAGTGGAGAAATTCCCGAACTCACCGGTGGCGCCGGATGCGCAGTACCAGGTCGGCTATATCTATCTGACAGCTTCGCGCGAGGGGACAAAAGACATTGCCGCTGCTGCCAACGCCCGGACGGCATTCCAGGATTTTCTGTTTCGCTACCCAAATAGTGAGAAAGCAGCACAGGCGCGTGCCAACCTGGCCCAACTCGAGCACAAACAAACTTCCAGTTCTCTCGACATCGCGAAGTATTACGACAAGCAAAAGTACTATCGAGCGGCGGTGATCTATTATAATGAGGTAATCCGTCAGCAGCCCGGTTCAACCGAGAGCGAAAAGGCGCGCAAGCGCCTCAACGAACTGACGAGGAAGCTGGGCGAAAAGGCTTTGAAACCGGCTTACGCAATCGCCGAGGCAGAAAAGAAAAAGGCGCCGGCTCCGACGAAGGACGCGCCCGCGGAACCGGGCAAGACGCAACCGTCGCCTCAGGGAGCAACGAACGATGCGGCACCGCTTCCGCCTCCGGCCGACACCGATGCCTCTCTCCCTCCGCCGGCTTCTTTGATGCCCGATTCCTCCACCGCGCCGCCCGCCTCATCGTCCGGTTCGTCTGACAGCGGGAGCAGCTCGGGCTCGTCAACGGAACCGCCGGCCTCCGCGGATGCTTCCGCGTCACCGGCTCCGTGAAAAAGTTTTTCACGGCGGTCTTCTGCCTTTGTCTGAGCGGCTGCCTTGGCTATCACATCGGCGGGGTAAAACCTTATTACCTGACGAACGTTGAGACGATTGCCGTCCCGACGTTTAAAAACGAGACCCTGATTCCGCATATCGATTCGCTGGTCACGAACACGGTGATTAAGCAATTTCAGCAGGACGGAACCTTTCGAATCGTTAACGAGGGCAACGCAGACGCGGTCCTGAAAGCGGAGATCACGCGGATTAGCCGGAGCCCCGCGCGCTCGCTGGTGGGAAACGTCCTGGCGACGACGGAGTTCAATCTTTCCATGCATGTGCGATATCGTCTGGTCGGCCGCGACGGTCATTTGCTCGGCCCGCCCGGAGAAGCCATCGGAACGACGAGCTTTTTTGTGGGAACGGACGTTGTCACCGACGAGCGGCAGGCGTTGCCCTTGGCGACCGAGGAACTGGCTACTCGACTTGTTAGTCAGTTGAGCGAAGGATGGTAAGGTCGCATGAAAGGCGAAGAGCAACTTTGGGGAATACTTAACGACAAGCTCGATATGCTTCGGGCCAGTCATCGTTTGCCCGAAGCCATTCGCGTCGCCGAAACCGCCCTCGATTTGGCTAAGCGCGCGTTTGAGAATGACCACGGGTCTCTCGCGCTGAGTTATGAAAAGCTGGGGCAACTTCTCGATCAAAGCGGCGACCGTTTAGCGGCCAAGCCCTACCTGCTGAAAGCGCACAGCGTTCTGGACGAAGCGAAACCGCCCGATCAGCACGCCCGTTATCGCTCGGCGCGCCGCTTGGCGTTCCTCTGTGACAATCTCGGGGAATCGGACGAAGCGATTCGATATTACGAGAAAGCAATTGCTGCCGGAACTCAACTCGAAGACATTCCTCACTCGGAGCTGGGCACCATGCTCAACAATGTCGCCCTGATTTTTCGCAAATCAGGAAGACAAAAAGCGGCCGAGCCCTACTACCTGCATGCCTTGCAGATTTATGAGAAGCAGCTCGGTCCGGAACATGCCGATGTTGCCTCCGTGCTGAATAACCTCGGCGTGTTCTATACGAACGAGCGGCGGTTCACCGAAGCGGAGAAAACACATCTGCGAGCGCTGGCCATTCGCGAGAAAGTGCACCCACCGACGCATCCCGACATCGCGCAATCAAAATGCAATCTTGCCGTCGTCTATCATTCGCGGGGCGATTACGCTCGCGCGGCGGAATTGTACCGCGCCTCGCTGCAGACCTGGGAGGAATCGACCGAGACGCCGCCGGAGGACTACGAAATTGTCGCCTCCAATTATGCTGACCTCCTTCGCTCGTTAGGCAAAGCCCGCAAGGCGCACGCGCTTGAGGTCAAAGCAAAAAAACGCCGCCGCGTTTAAGAGATAGTTAGGCCGCATTCGCCTCTGCACCGGGCAGTGTTCCACCATCCGGTCAGACCCGGTCCTTCCAACGCGGTCGAGTCTTGCCAGCAATCCGATTTGGTGTTGCGCCTTTTGCGAGGCGAGGCACTGTAACGCTCCTCGCTCACGTGGCGGAATTGGCAGACGCGTACGGCTCAGGACCGTATGGGGCAACCCGTGGAGGTTCGAGTCCTCTCGTGAGCAGACCCCGCTCCCTGGCGATGAAGCCGACCCTGCGCTTAGCGAGTGCCGGTCCCGTGTGAGATTGACCGGGTCTGCCGCTGCGCGTCCTCCATCGTCTGGGCGTCGCCCGTGGCAACGTTTCCATTGGGATCCTGGGTCACTTCAACGGTGCCTTCTTCTCTCCAGTAACCGCCGAAGCGCGATCCGATCTGGCCGGGGACCCAGACGTAGCGCTTGTGGCCAACGATCTTGGTCTTCGCTCCGCTCACGCTCGCGGGACTCGAGGCCTTGGGAAGGTTAAAGGCGACGACCGCTGGCTTATCGGCTCCGGCTTTTACTTTTTGCGAGGACTGCACTTTACCGTCGACGATTGCGCTGACGCGATATGATCCGGCTTCGAGTTTACCGACAGTAACATGTCCGCGCGCGTCCGATTTCACGACGACCGCCTTCGTTTTCTTGTCGAGCGATTCGATCTGAACCTGCGCATTCTTTGGCGGATGCCCGTCGGCGCCCTTTAGGTTGGCTTCGATGCTGGCTTTTTGGCCAAAGGCGAGACTCGAAACGGATAGAAGGGAACAAAGGGAAATTGTGCAGCGGGAGAAGAGAGACATCCTTCTTTTGTATGATTCTTTAATTGGACGGGCAAGAAAAAATCTTACAGTCATATAAGGCCGCGGCTGTAGGATCTCCGGACTCCTTCGCCTCTGGAAAACAGCGCCGAATTGCGGAGAAGAAGGACTGACACAAAGCTTCCGGGCCCTGATCTGACCGGAATAAACGAACGTCCTTCTACTTCAAGATCGGTGACAAGCGGGCCAAACCATCACAACATGCCTGGTTGAGAAATATCACTCCCAACGCCGAGCCCGAACAGGTCCGCGCGATGTTCGGCTCCATCGCAACGCGTTACGATCTGGCCAACCATGCGCTTAGCTGCGGGCTGGATTTCTTTTGGCGACGACGCGTGGTCACAATGGTTAAAAATTGGTCCCCCGAGCGCGTGCTCGATCTTGCCACCGGCACAGGCGATCTTGCGCTGCTCCTGCAGGACCGGCTGCCACGCGCGGAAATTATCGGCGCAGATTTTTCGGCCGAGATGCTCAAGGTGGCGCAACAGAAAGGCCTGAACCGAACAGTCCTGGCGGACGCGCGTCAGCTGCCGTTCGACGACGAATCGTTTGATGTGGTCACGATCGCTTTCGGTCTTCGCAACCTGCCCGATTGGGCCGAAGGGCTGCGGGAAATGCACCGGATCCTTCGCCCCGCCGGTCATTTGCTCGTCTTGGATTTCTCGCTTCCGGAACAATCCTTGGTTCGCCCGCTCTATCGATTTTATCTGCACCGAATCGTTCCCTTAATCGGCGGGTTCCTGACTCACCGCCCGGAGGCTTACGGCTATCTGGGTGAGTCGATTGAAAACTTTCCGCGCGGAAGGGGCATGGCGGAATTGATCGGACGAAATGGCTTCAATTCCGCGACCGTCGAACCGCTATCAGGCGGGATTGTGACGATCTACACAGCCAGGAAGTAACGATATCCTGCTTCAAGGCGTGGGGGCGATCACAGGCGTCACCGATGCGCCGAGATTCTCGGATGGAGCTGGAGTGACTGATCCGGCCGCGGACGGCGAGGGGATGATTGCCTGCGTGAGAGGCAACTTCAGAGCGTTCAAGTCGGGATTATTCATCACGAAAGTGCCGTCATGGCCGTCCGCGCGGGCAAACCACATCCCGTTTCCAGCGGAGCCGCCTACGGTCAGTTTCTGCACAACCTTGTCATCGGGGCTGGCAGTGAATGTTACGCTGAGAAGCGGCTTCTGGAATCCGGGCTGCGGAATATTCACTCCGGCCCAACGGACTGCGCGAAGCTTGACCAGCGTGTTGAGGAACGATTGAACATTTGTCTGGTTGATCTGACCAGTCCCATCGGCCAATTTCCAGGCATTGTCAGGCCCGTGTATGAGGGACAATTCCTTGTCCGTCTTGATCGTCAGCCGGTTGATCTGTTCGGGCTTGAAATCATAAATCACCAGTCCCTGCCATTGCACCGCGTCGGTGTAAATGTTGTCCAAAAGCGATCGCCGGACAGCAAGCACGAATGGCTCGTCGCCCACGCGCGCATAAACAATGTCGCCCTCGGTCTTGCCAAAAGCGATCGTCAGGAAGGGATGATCGCCAGCCTTCGTTTCCGCGGTATTCTCGGAGGCAAAGGCGCTGAAGGTGAGCTGGAGTGAAGGCTTGTCCAATCCATACTTGGGGAGATTTGACGCCACGTTTTCGACGAATCTTGAAACCTGTTCGTCTGCCAGCGTATCAAGAAGACGCCGCACTTCATCGGAGTTGGCCGGCGTATTTTTCGAGGTTGCGATCGTCCATGCATCATCCTTTCGGGCGAGCACGATCTTGCTTTTCCCGCCAGGTTCAATCGTTAACCGGTCAAGATTATTTCGGTCGATTCGGGCAAGATGCCGGTCGCGCAAATCGTCGGGCTTAACCTCAAGAATGCTTTCGATCTTCTTCGGAAGGGCGTAGACGAAACCGCGGGGCGCAAAACGCGCATAAACCTGGTCCTTCGCCTTGTCCGAGGCCGCTCCGATCTGCAACATCTGTCCGCGATCGTCGCCGCTGGCCGCGTCTTGCGGGGTCGCACCGGGGGTGGTCTTATCGCTTTCCGGAAAAAGAATAATCGAGCCACGAGGCTCGGTCAGCCCATAGGCGTTCAAATCGCCCTTATCGTCGGCCACAAATTGTTGGATCTGCGCCGTTGTCACCTGGGCGATCAAATCGCCGATTTTTTGGTCGTCCCCACGGGATCGAAGCGGCCGGACCAGATCCCAGTGATCGCCTTTTCGTTCCATCTCCATCTCACCGGCTCGCGTTTTGACAACGACCCGCGAGACCTGGCTTGTCGTTAGGTCAGTGAGCTTCTTATCGCGAAAGTCGTCCGGTTTCTTTTCAATATCCTTCCTGACGGACTGCGAGACGACATAGGTCTCCTTGGAGTTATCGAAACGGACGTACATCTTGCCCTCGAGGGCGGTGTCCTTTCCGAAAAGAAATTCAGGGGGCGCCCCCGACCCGATCAGTTTCAGGCGAAGCTTTGGCTTGTTCAGGCCGTATTCAGTCAGCCCGTTCTTGTCGGCGTCGATTTCTTTGGCGGTGATGGTGGCGTCTTTCTGCCAGTCGGCCACATCCGAAAGAAGGTTCTCGACCGCCATGGAATCGGCCTGGTCCTTAACCGGGCTTTCCAGTCTCCATTTCTTGTCGTGACGTCGCAGTTCGGTCTTTTGATCGCCGTTTTGGATGACGACGCCGTCGACCTGATCGGTCTTAAGACTAACGACATTCCCGGCCTGACGCTGCGCCTCGGCGGTGGTTGGCTGGTTTTTGTCGTAGAAGTAAAGATAGGCGAAAAGCAGGCCCGTGATGACCAGCAGAAGCAATGTTGTCCTGGGCTTCATAACGCGCGACGATGCTCAGGCCCGACGTTTCCACCACACGCCTGTGCCAATGATCGCGGGGAATAACGGCAGAAAGACGAGGATGATCCAGCGGAGATTCGCCAAAGCCTGATCGCTGAGAGTGAAGGTGAGCGTTTTCGGAACCTTCGGCGCAATGCCGATGAGTTGTTCGCGGCTGAGCAGCCAGTCCAACGATCCCGACACGAAATCCAGAGCCTGCTGGTCCTGGGTCAACGCCTTGTCGTCGACAAAACTGGAATTGGCGACCACCACCATGCGGGCGGAATTTACCTGAACCCGTGCGTCAGCGCTGCCGCCCTTTTCGATCGAAGCGGCCAGAATCAGCGGTGTCGAACTCGGCTTCACGGCATCGGCCTGGAGCTTGGCCTGGTCACTGGAGTTGTAATCCGTTTCCGCAAAGTATCCCTTTTCCGCTTCCAGTAACGGTTCCAGCCGAATGTTGCTCGCGCGCGTGCGTTCCATGTCGAGCGTAAGCGAAGACGTTCCGCCGAAGAAAAGCGCACGGGCGTTAGCCAGCTTTTGCGTGATCGGACTTTGCGGAAGGAATTTCGCCTGCACATCGCGCGTCAGAGCGATCTCCTGCAATCCCGTCTTGATAAAAACCAGCAGGCGATCGTCGTTCAACCGAACACCTTGTTCGGCGACGAAGGCATCCAGCTTCGGCGTCTTGGCCGAAGGGTCGCGCAGGAAAAGAATCCGTCCCTGGCGATTCCAGAAATCGTGAATTAATTTCATTTCCCGGTCGGACAAATCGTACTGCGGCCCGACGATCATGATCGCTTTCAGGTCTGTCGGAATTTCGGCCAGATTGAAGAGATTCAGCTCCTGGAACTTGACGTTCTCGTTCTCAATAAAGGTTTTGAGAACAGTCACCGAGCTCGGCTCTTCCAGTTGGGGTTCACGATGACCCGTCAGGTAACCGAGCACGTTCTTTTTCCCCTCGACCAGGTCCATCATCGCCGCGGTGATAGCCTGTTCGCCCTTGAAAGCTTCAATCCGCGGGCCTTCGCCCATGGCCACTCCGCTCTGGTCGATGTCCGCCATCTCCGACGCCTTGACGGCCTTGTTTCGGCCGGCGTAGTCGATGACGAGAAGGCTCTCGTCGCTAACGACTTTATACTTCTCGAACATTTCTTTCGCGCGCGAAAGATTCCGCTCCGGATCGATATTCTCGACGTCGATTTTTCCGTGGGCCGCGTATTGATACTCCGTTAGCAGCGACTGCACGTCGGGCGTGATCAGCGTGTTCGGTGCGAAGAACACCGTGATGCGGACCTTGCCTTTGATGGAATCGAGGAAACGCTTTGTCTTATCGGAGAGCGCGTATTTCTGATCGCGCGAGACATCCCAGCGGCGATAATGCTTGATCGCGAGCGCGTTGATCATGAGTGCGATAAAAGCGACCAGCGCCACTTGGGCCAGGACATTGAGGCCGATCTTGACCCGGCCAATCTTCGATCGTGATGCCGCAGGAGTGCGTTCGGTGGTGTCGATCTCAGCCACAGTTCACATCCTCCACTTTCGCGATTGAAAAGCTTGATAGGTAAACGCCAGCATCAGGGCCGTCATGCTTGTATAAAGAACGATCGGGCGCGTATCGATAATTCCGCGCGATAGCGTTCCCATTTGCTCGAGCGCTGAGAAGTAGCCTAACAACTCCCGGGTGCTGGCACTGATATCGAGCAGGATATATTGGATCAGGCCCATGAAAAAGAAGAGCGTGATTGAGCAGAAGGAAATGACCGCGGCGATGATTTGGTTCTTTGTCAGGACCGAGGCGAAGCAACCGACAGATAAATAGAACATTCCGAGAAGAAGCAGCATCAGGTAGGAACCGGCGTAGGCGCCCGGCGAATTCGCCGCCGGTTTATGTGTCACCAGAGTGAAGATGCCGAAATAGGCCAGCGTCGGAATCCACAAAACCATGTAGAAGACGAGCGCGCCGAAAAACTTCGCGAGAACAACCTGCCAATCCCGAACCGGCGCCGTCATCAGGGGCTCGATCGTGCCAAGCTTAAATTCCTCGGCGAACAATCGCATCGTGATCAGCGGAAAAATCAGCACGAACGCGAACCAAAAGAAGACGGAATTGAAAAAGGCTTCCTGCACGGAGTAGCCAACCGCGCGCTGGTTCATGAAGGAGATCTGAAAATAGAAATCCACTCCGCTAACGAGGAGGAAAAAAACAAGAACGATGTAGGCGATCGGGGAGTAGAAGTAACTCCGGATTTCACGCATCAGTAGAACGAAAAATTTGCGCATCTTATTTATCCCATTGCTTCGGCTTACACCTCATCCTGGTGAGTGATTTCGACAAAGACGTCCTCGAGCGTTGCCCGTCGCTGTGAAAGCTCGCGAAGCGTCCATCGTCGGGACGTCGCCAGTTGGTAGACCTCCGTCCGGACATCGACGCCGGACTCGATGCGCAAAGAGAAAATTTTCCAGTCGCCATCCTCTTCGGTGCTGACATCACGAATTCCGGAAATCTTTCGCAACTCCGAAGCGCCATCGTCCTTGCCGACTTTCGCTTCCACCGTGACGCCGCCTGCCTGGCGGATCTGTCTGAGGAGGTTCTCCGGCGTATCTGACGCTTCGATTCTTCCGCGATGAACAATGATCACACGGCTGCAAGTCATCTCGACCTCCGGCAAAATGTGGGTCGACAAGAGAATGGTGTGTTGTTTGCCCAGGTTCTTAATCAATTCACGAACCTGCCGAATTTGATTTGGATCCAGGCCGATGGTCGGCTCGTCGAGGATGAGAAGGTCGGGCTCATGCAACAAGGCATCGGCCAGCCCGACTCTTTGCCGGTAACCTTTTGAAAGAGTCGCAATGAGCTTCTTCTCCACGTCCTTCAGGCCGCAAAGCTCCTTGACGTCTCCGACCCGTTCCGCGACCCGCCGGTGCGGCACTCCCTTGAGGGCCGCGCGGTAATCGAGGTATTCGGTCACGCGCATGTCATTATATAGAGGGACGTTTTCGGGCATGTAACCCAGATGCGCTCGAGCCTGGAGCGATTGCTCGAAGACGTCGAAGCCGGCGATCGAGGCTCGTCCCGCGGTTGGCGGCATAAAGCTCGCCAGGATACGCATGGTGGTGGTCTTACCGGCCCCATTGGGACCAAGAAACCCGACGATCTCGCCCTTCTCGACTTCAAAGCTCAGGTCTTTGATAGCCGTGTGACCGGCGTAACGTTTCGTCAGATTTTCAACCTTGATCATTTGCAGGTCTTTTTTCAGACAACCAAAATGCGCGAACGTTGCGAAAAAGTCGCGGAAAGTTTAACGAGCAGCGAGGGTAACGGCCTCCACTCGCTGGCCGCTTCCGTCCGAGCGAACAACCCCGACAGCAAAGTCGACGCTCGTGCCGCTCGTCACTCGCGCCAACAGAGCTTCCACCTGTTTGACCGAGGAGACATCATATTTTCCGATGCGATAAATGACGAGACCGCGCTGAATCCCGGCGTCGTCCGCCGGGCTGTCGGGCTCGACCGCACTAATCAAGACCCCGCGACCGGGCGTATAACCCAGCGCGCTCGTTAGTTCCTGGGTCAAATCCTGCAACTGGATTCCGAAAAGTTTTTCGGTGCGGGCGCCGGCCTCTTCGGCCTGGTCGGGTATCTTTTTCGCAGCACCTTTCTGCGCGACTTTTTTAAACTGTTCGACGGTATCGTGAACAACGTCGGCTGGTATGGCAAAGCCAAGCCCCTGGGTCGGGACGCCTTGCGGTGTGAAAGCCATCTTTGCGGAGCTCACGCCCACGAGCCGGGCCGACAGATCGATCACCGGTCCGCCGCTATTTCCCGGATTGATGGCCGCATCGGTCTGCAACAGGCCCTTGTATTCGATGTTGTCGACTGTGATGTCCCGCTTGATCGCGCTCAGGACACCGCGACTGATCGAACTCCCGTAGCCGACGGCGTTTCCCACGACGATGACTGTCTGGCCTAACAAATTCGGCGAAACGTTGTTCAGATCGATGTAGGGAAACGCCGCTTTCGCATCGATCTTGATGAAGGCCAGGTCCTTTTTGTCGTCGCCGGTGACGTAATGGGCGCTGTAGGTTTTTCCGTCATTTGTCGTCACCTGGATCTTCAGATCGGCTGCGCGCTCGACCACATGCTGATTGGTCACGATGTAGCCTGCGGGATCGACAATAAATCCGGAGCCCAGACTCTGGAGAGTTTGCCGAATCTCGCGGGGGCGCGACCGATAATTGCCAAAGAATTGGGCGTAAAAATCCTCCACCGGATCGCGGACAGCCCGGCGAACCACGCGCTCGGTATTCACATTCACCACCGCGGGGAGTGCTTTCGCGACCGCTAAAACGCTCGGTTCCGATGCCGGATCGGTTTGAGCCTGCGCGATTGACGCCAGAATCAAACAAAGACAGCCGAGCGCTTTGCAGAAGCTACCAAACAGAGCGCGACCATTCACTGGGCAGAGTATGGAAGGGCCCTTCGGAGTGTCAACTTGCCGCAGCGCGTAATGCCTGCAGATTTGATGTCTCATGCGCATCTCGATGGCCGCCCGGGCCAACCTCCATCTGCTCGAGGAGAATTACCGTCGCTGGCAGAAGGATCCTGAATCGGTCGATTCAGGCTGGGCCGCTTTCTTTGAGGGCTTCGAATTAGGCAGCCTGCCGCAGCTCAACGGCGCTGCCAGGCACCAGGAACCACGCGAGAGTCCGCTCCAGACGCGCATCGACGGGCTCGTCTATGCCTACCGGACCCTTGGCCACACAATCGCGCGAGTAAACCCGCTGGCCGAAAAGCGGCCGGAAAATCCGCTGCTGACTCTGCGCGAGCTCGGCTTCGGCGAGAAGGATCTCGATCTTCGAGTCTCTTCGAAATTCTTCCTCGATAACCGGCAGATGACCCTGCGCGAAATGATCGCGCAACTCGAAGAGATTTACGCGGGATCGATCGGCGCGGAGTTCATGCACATCCAGAATACGCGCATCCGTAACTGGGTCCGTCATCGGCTGGAAGCGCGTCCCACGAAACGCGAAACCCCGGCAGCCATCCAAGTCGGGCTCTTGCGCGCCCTGCTCGAAGCGGAGTCGTTCGAGACATTTCTCCACACCCGTTACGTCGGACAGAAACGCTTTTCGCTGCAAGGCGCGGAAGGTTTGATGGTCGTTCTCGACACGATCCTGATGAAGTGCCCGAGCGCCGGGGTTGAGGAAATCTGCATGGGCATGGCGCATCGCGGACGTCTGAACGTGCTGGCCAATCTTTTGCGCAAGTCGCTCAAGGTCATTTTCACCGAGTTCACTGAGAACTACATCCAGGACCTCGTGGCCGGCGATGGCGACGTGAAATATCATCTGGGCTATCGAAGTGTGCGGAAGCTGCCTGATGGTGCGGCGGTTGAAATTCGCCTGGCGGCCAATCCCAGCCATCTGGAGGCGGTAGATCCCGTGGTCGAAGGAACGGCCCGCGCACGCCAGCGCATTCGCGGCGACATCGAACATCGGCGCAAAGTTCTTCCTTTGCTGATTCACGGTGATGCCGCCTTCGCGGGACAGGGGATCGTGGCTGAGACGCTCAACATGTCGCAACTCCACGGTTACGGGACCGGCGGAACCGTGCATGCCGTGGTTAACAACCAGATTGGATTCACCACGCTGCCGGAAGATGCGCGCTCCTCCATGTATGCCACCGACATCGCCAAGATGATCGAGGTGCCAATCTTCCATGTGAATGGCGACGACCCGGTGGCTTTGCGATTCGTTAGTCTTCTGGCCCTGGATTTCCGACAGGAATTCGGACGCGACGTCGTGATCGACATGTATTGCTATCGTCGCTACGGGCACAATGAGGGGGACGAGCCGGCTTTCACGCAACCGGACCTTTATGCGCGCATCGATAAACGGCCTTCGGTAGCTCAGCTTTACAAGAGCGAACTGCTCGAGTCGGGCGTCCTGAGCGAGGACGATGCTGCTTCGCTCGAAACGGAATTCGAGCTGCGTCTCGAAATGGCTCTTCAGGAAGTGAAAGCGATCGAGAAAGAGAAAACCAAAGCCCAGGATCGCTTCCGCGAATCAACCGCTGTTTTTCAACCTGAATACACCTCATCGTCAGCTTCGACGGCGATCAAACCGGAGATGGTCGCAAAAATTGTCGATGGACTCACGCGGGTTCCGGAAGATTTCTACGTTCAGCCGAAAATCCGGCGCATCATTCTCGAGCATCGCCGCAAGGTTTTCGAAAACGGCGGGCCCTATGAATGGCATTATGCCGAGGCGCTCGCCTTCGGCTCTCTTCTGCTCGAAGGGATTCCAATTCGACTTTCAGGTCAGGACAGCGCGCGGGGAACGTTCAGCACGCGTCACGCTGTTCTTTACGACGGGAAAACGGGCGCGCCTTACGTGCCGCTGATGCATCTCGGCGGAGAACAGGAACGCATCTGCGTCTACAATAGCCTGCTCTCCGAAGCGGCCGTTCTCGGGTTCGACTACGGTTACTCGCTCGATTATCCCAAAATGTTGTGCCTGTGGGAGGCGCAGTTCGGCGATTTCGTCAACGGCGCGCAGACCATCATCGATCAATTCATCGTCTCGGCAGAATCAAAATGGCAGCGCCCGAGCGGCATCGTCCTGCTTCTGCCCCACGGTTATGAAGGCCAGGGCCCGGAGCATTCCAGCGCGCGTCTCGAACGATTCCTGCAGGCCTGCGCGGAAGATAACATTCAGGTCTGCAATCTTACGACCGCTGCGCAGTATTTCCATGTTCTGCGGCGCCAGATGAAGCGCGACTTCGTAAAGCCGCTCATCATCATGACTCCCAAGAGTCTTCTGCGCGCGGAATGGGCCGCATCGCCGGCAACGGATTTTACGTCCGGCCGCTTCGAAGAAATTCTGCCCGCGCCGAAAACGGGGCCGGCGACCAAGACCAATCGAATCATCTTCTGTTCGGGCAAGGTTTACTACGACCTGTTGAATTACAGGACCGCGGAAAAAATCGAAGACGCAGTCATCATTCGCGTGGAGCAACTTTATCCTCTGGATAAATCGAAGCTTCGCGCGCTGACGAAGCCTTACCCGAAATCTGCGGCGCTTGTCTGGTGCCAGGAAGAATCACAGAACATGGGCGCCTGGACTTTTATGGAACCGCGGCTTCGTGAATTATTCAAAAAAGAGGTCTCCTACGCGGGCCGCGATGCCAGCGCCAGCCCGGCGGTTGGCTCGCTGGCTCGGCATAAGCGCGAACAAGCCCAGTTGATCAAAGACGCGTTCGCACTTTGACAAGAGTCGCCAGGATTGCGGGCGCGGCCTTTTGCGATTAGTTAGCAACGTCATGAGCGTTGAAGTCAAGGTGCCAGCCGTCGGCGAATCAATTTCCAGCGGAGTCGTGTCTGTCTGGCACAAGAAATCAGGCGACTTCGTCAATGCCGGGGACGCTTTGTTTACTCTCGAGACCGACAAGGTCTCAACCGAGATCGCGGCCGAAACCGCCGGAACCCTCGAGACCCTTGTATCGGAGGGCCAGGAGGTGAAAATCGGCGAGACCGTTGCCACGATTGACGAATCGAAAAAGGCGGCTTCCGGAGGCGGCACGGCGAAGACCGCGGAAAAGACGTCGCATTCCGAAAAGGCCAGTTTGACCGGCAGCGCTCCGATGTCACCGGCAGTGCGACGAGTCGTCGAAGAAGATCATGTGGATGCTTCCGGCTTAAAGGGAAGCGGGAAAGGTGGGCGCCTAACGAAAGGCGATGTTCTGCAGGCGGCGGAACGTCGCTCCTCGGCGCCTCCGGCCGGTGCAAAGGCCTCATCTCCGAAGGAACCTTCGGAAAGTGTTGCGTCTGAATCCGGCCGATCGACCCGCCGAAAGATGTCACCCTTGCGCCGCAAGATCGCCGCTCAACTCGTGATGGCGCAGCAAACGGCTGCCATCCTCACGACGTTTAATGAGTGTGACATGACCGCCGTCCAAAACCTGCGGGCGAAGTCACAGGACGCATTCACGAAGAAGAACGGCTTCAAACTTGGGTTCATGTCTTTTTTCATCAAAGCCACGATCGAGGCGCTGAAAGCTGTTCCATCGATCAATGGCCGGATCGAAGACGACGATTTTATCGATAACCATTTCTACGATATCGGCGTGGCCGTCGGCACGGAACGCGGTCTGGTCGTTCCGATTGTGCGTGATGCCGACAAGAAGAGTTTCGCGGATCTCGAGCGCGAAATTGGTGAGTACGCGGTCAAAGCGCGCGAGGGAAAATTGAAGATCGAGGATCTGCAAGGCGGCACCTTCACAATTTCAAACGGAGGCGTCTACGGATCGCTCCTGAGCACACCGATTTTGAACCCACCACAAAGCGGCATCCTGGGGATGCACAAGATTATGCCGCGCGCGGTCGTGATTGACGGAAAAATCGAAGCCCGTCCCATGATGTATTTGGCGCTGAGCTACGATCACCGGGCGGTCGATGGCAAGGAGGCGGTGACTTTCCTGGTCAAAGTGAAGGAAGGCATCGAGCAGCCGGAGAAGCTGCCGTTGGATTTTTAGAGCCGCGCCGGGCTGTCTGAACAGAATTTATGGAAAAATTTGACGTAATCATCATCGGATCGGGTCCCGGCGGGTATGTCGCGGCCATTCGGGCCGGCCAACTGGGACTCAAAACGGCCATTGTTGAAAAAGACAAGGAACTCGGCGGCACCTGTCTCAACATTGGGTGCATTCCGAGCAAAGCGCTTCTGGCTTCGAGCGATCATTTCGTTTTCGCGAAAAAAGAAGCCGGCAAACACGGGATCGTGATCGAGAACGTTTCGATCGACCTCAACAAGATGCTGCAGCGCAAGGAGAAGGTCGTCAAAACCCTCACCGGCGGTGTGCGCGCGCTCATGAAGACAAACAAGGTGACCACTCTCGAAGGAATCGGGACGATCACCGCGCAGGGAAAGGTGTCGGTCAAGAACTCGAAAGGCGAAACGCAGGAAGTCGAGGCGACCCACATCGTCATCGCCACTGGAAGCGTGCCGGTGGAGTTGCCATTCGCGAAGTTTGACGGACAAACAATCGTCAGCAGCACAGAAGCGCTCTCGTTCACAGAGCCGCCGGCCAGTCTTCTCGTGATCGGCGCCGGCGCCATTGGTCTTGAGCTTGGTTCAGTCTGGAGCCGGTTAGGCTCCAAAGTGACCGTTCTTGAGTTTCTTCCTCGGATTGCCCTCGGATTCGATCTTGAGATGGCGAATCTTCTGCAGCGCTCTCTGACCGCGCAAGGCATGACCTTTCATCTCGAAACCAAAGTCAGCGCCGTCAAAGTCGAAAATGGCCGCGCCACCGCTACAGCGAAGAAGGGCGAAGAGGAGCTCACTTTCGAGGCGGACAAGATTTTGGTATCGGTAGGCCGGCGTCCATTCTCGGAAGGCGTCGGTGCCGACAAAGTTGGGGTGGAGTACGACGACCGGAAGCGAATCAAGGTCGACGAGCATTATCAGACGAACGTGAAAGGCATTTATGCCATTGGCGACGTCATCGCCGGCCCGATGCTTGCGCACAAGGCCGAGGAGGAAGGGATTGCCTGCGTGGAAACCATTGCCGGAAAATCCGGCCACGTGAATTACGATGTCATTCCCGGCATCATCTACACCAATCCGGAGCTGGCCGGTGTTGGTCTGACGGAAGATCAGGCGAAAGAAAAAGGGATTGAAGTGCGAATCGGTAAATTTCCATTTCGCGCTAACGGACGTGCTTTGGCTAACGAAGACGCTGAAGGGATGGTCAAGTTTGTGGCGGACGCGAAAACCGACCGCATCCTCGGGGCTCATATTTTGCAGCATGCGGCATCCGAACTGATCGCCGAGGCGGCTTCGGTGATGGAATTTGGTGGCAGTTCGGAAGATCTGGGTCGGACATGCCATTCTCATCCGACCTTGAGCGAGGCGGTCAAGGAGGCGGCTCTCGCCGTCGAGAAACGCGCCTTGCACATCGTAAATCGATAAGACGCGGGAAGAGTGGGGGCTGGTCTCGAGTACATTGTGAAGGCGGTCTCCGCCCGTCGCACTGTTTGTTTCGTTGATTTCCGGCGGTCATAGACCACCGCTACAGAAGAAGTACCCTATTCGGGACAAATGAACCTGGCGTGTTACCTTCACCCTCGTGCAATCGGCAACGGCAATTGTTCTGCGGAAACGGCCGTTCAGCGAGACGAGTTTAATTGTGACCTGGTGCACTGACTCGTTAGGTTGCATCCAGACCGTGGCAAAAGGAGCCCGTCGTCCACGCAATGCGTTTGCCGGGCGCTTGGATTTGTTTTATGAGGCCGAGATCCAGGTAGCCCCTTCGCGCCGTTCGAACCTGCACACTCTCACGGAGGTCGCGGTCCGAAATACTTATCCCGGAATCCGCCAGGATTACGGACGCACCCAGGCAGCCGCTTATTTCGTCGAACTCATCGAACTTTGCACCGAACGCGACCATCATGAACCGGAGCTGTTCGATTTATTGCGACGCGCGCTGGCTTTTCTGCACCTGAATCAACCTTCGTTCAAAGTCATCACCCATTTTGAAAAGGAGCTTGCAAAAATCGCCGGCGTCCATGCGGAAGATCAGCGACGAACGCCTGCGATGGCTCTGGCGAATTTGTTTGGCAAACTTCCGGTTTCGCGGGCGCCATTGCTGAAGCAGCTTAAGTCGCGAGAGTCAGTCAAGACTTCCTGATATGAGATATTGCGTTGTTATCGCTTTGAGCGCGCTGGTTCTGGCGCCCTTGGCCGATGCTCGCGAGACCTACGCTTTTGACCCCGCGCGTTCCTCTCTCACTTTCACGGCCCACCAGTTTATTGGCACAACTACCGGCCGCTTCACAAAATGTTCCGGCACCATTGAAGTTGATCGAGAGCATCCCGATCGTTCTTCTGTTTCCGCCAGGATCGAGGTCAAAAGCATCGACACTAGAATTCGCAAAAGAGACGACCATTTGCTCAGCCCCGAATTTTTCGATGCCCAACGTTATCCCGAGATCATTTTCAAGAGCCGCGCGATCAACCAGACAGGACCGCAAGCGGGCGACGTTAACGGCGAACTGACCATGCACGGTATCACCCGCGGCATCGTCCTGCATGTTCGCCTGCTGACACCAGTCCAGCCGGGCGCAGCGCCGGAGCGCACTCGCTGGGCCATAACGACCGAACCGTTGAAACGGCGCGATTTCAATCTGATGTTTAGTAAGACGGCTGAAACAATCTCCGGCATTGGCCAGGACGTGGGAGTAAAACTGGAGATCGAGGCGACCAAAACCGGTTCGTAATGGTCACCGTTGCTTTGAGTTGGGTCGGCATGGCTTGCTGGGCCGTCTGTTTTTGGTGGATGCATCGGATTTCGTCGCGGCAGGATTCGATGTTGCAGGAGTTGAATGAAATGGCTCAGCGGATTGAAAAAATTTCTCGCGCCGAGCACGATATGATCAAGCAAGTCCATCCAGTTGTGTCTGACATCAAGGATCGTGTTGACGATGTCCACGCTGTGGTTTCAGAAAGCGATTCGACGAAACGATGAAGATTAGGCCGCTTGGCGATTCGGCGGTTACAATCTCATTTTCAGAACCGGATGCCGCCGCGGCCGCCAGGCTGTTGCCCACGGTCTGGGCGCTCCGGGACGCGATCGATAAAGCGGCGATATCCGGAGTTGTCGAGACGGTTTCGAGTTACGACAGCGTTACGGTTTTCGTGGATCCGTCGGTTCCGCTTTCGCAAGGGATTCCCAGCGCGGATGTAAACGAATGGTTTAACACGCGCATCAGTCACGTCGCAGCCGCGTTTGAAAAGAAACGCACCAGGCCAGGGCGCACCGCTGAGGTGGAAGTTCCCGTCTGTTTCTGGGATGAACTCGCGCTCGATCTGGCGGAAATCTCTGTGCACTGCGGCCTGGCGCCGGAGAAATTGATCCAACGATTCTGTGACGCGAGTTATCAGGTGGCCTGCGTTGGGTTCACCCCCGGGTTTCCGTATTTGTCCGGCTTACCCGCGGAATTGACCGTGCCGCGGAGGTCGGCGCCACGCACGGCCGTGCCCGCCGGATCTGTCGCCATCGGAGGAAACCAGGCTGGGATCTACCCGTCGAACTCGCCCGGTGGATGGAATGTCATAGGCCGGACGCCGTTGAGATTGTTCGATCCGCAACGTAATCCTCCTTCGCTTCTCACGACTGGCGCCTGGGTTCGCTTTAGGCGAATCAATCGTTCGGAGTTCACGGCACTTTGCAGTGCTTCTAACGAAGCGTCATGAGCCTTCATATCGATCGGAGCGGGAGTCTCACATCGATTCAGGCTGGTCCACGCCTTGGCCTACGACGGTTCGGGGTGTCGAGCGGTGGTGCTCTCGATCTGATTGCCCTTAGAGTGTTGAACACTCTGGTTGGAAATGAAACGCATGCTGCCGCGCTCGAGATGACTTCAGGAGTCGTTAGGCTACGATTCGCCGATTCACGATTGGTTGCGTGGGGCGGCGGAGACTATGAGGTCCGTCTAGGAAAGACGCTCTTGCCGGCGGCGCGCGTTGCTCTCGTTGGTGAAGGGGAAGAACTTACCTTTGCCGGACCGAAGGAAGGTTTTCGAGCGTGGCTCGCCCTGTCTGGAGGGATCGAGGTGCCGGAGATTCTCGGCAATCGATCGACCGATCTGCGCGGTCGCTTTGGTGGATGGCACGGCCGCGCATTGCAGGATGGCGACTCGATTCCCCTTGGCTCTCAGTCCTCCCGGGCTGGCGCGCTGCTGAAAAAATTGGAGAAACAAAAGGTCTCGGATTGGAGCGCATCCATCGAGTGGGCGCGTCCATCGGCGTTGCCGCCGGTTCTTCACTTTGTCCGCGGCAAAGACTGGGAGTCCTTCGACGGTCCATCTCGAATCAGCTTTTCGAGCGCCCGATTTTCCGTCGCGCCGGAATCGGATCGCATGGGAGTTCGCCTGCGCGGCCAGCGACTTAAGCGTGACGATGAGCGAGAGCTTGTGTCCGAAGCCGTCGCGCCCGGAACGGTTCAGGTGCCTCCGGACGGCGAGCCGATTCTGTTGTTAGGTGATTGCCAAACAATCGGCGGTTATCCAAGACTCGCTCATGTGATTTCGGCCGATCTGCCGCGCGCGGCCCAACTGCGGCCCGGCGAAGCAGTGATGTTTCAGGAGGTCTCTTTGGCGGATGCGTACGCTCGCCTATGGCAAATCGAGTGTGATTTGGCGAAGTTCGCCATCGGCCTGGAAATCGCAAAGAGATGAAACTGGCCGTCGATTTGAATGCCGACCTGGGAGAGGGATCGGGATTCGACGATCAACTCCTCGGGTTGGTATCGTCCGCCAACATTGCCACCGGGTTCCATGCCGGCGACGCCGATTCCATGCGAATCGCGATCGAAGCAGCAAAGTCGCACGGTGTCGCTATTGGCTCTCATCCGAGTTTTTTTGATCGCGATAACTTCGGTCGCAAGGAAATCGCCGTGACTGCCGATGAAGTATTTGACGCCGTCGTCTATCAATTGGGAGTCTTTCACGCCATCGCGGAACGCGCCGGAGCCAAGCCGGTGCATGTGAAGCCGCACGGCGCCTTGTATAATATGTCGGCCCGCCAAGCGGATCTGGCAGACGCGATCGCGCGCGCAACCAAGCAGGTCGATGCGACGCTCATGTTGTTCGCGCTTCCGGAAAGTGAACTCATGCGAGCAGGAGAGGGGCACGGCTTGCGGGTTGTGCCGGAATTTTTCGCCGATCGAAATTATCTCGCGGACGGTTCGCTTGTTCCGCGCACTCAGCCGGAGGCGCTTTTGACGAATCCGGAAACAGCCGCGGACCGCGTTTTGCGAATGCTCTCGCAAGGAAGGATTGGGACGGTCGATGGGAATGAAATCGCGCTGCGAGGCGAAACGATTTGCATTCACGGTGACACCCCGGGCGCGGTAGCCTTCGCGCAGTCCTTACGTGAGCACCTGCAAAAAAACAGTGTGGACGTTAGGGCGCCAGACCGGTCCCGATCTTGACTGACCCTGTTCAGAACGGAGGAACTTCGCTCGTCCGCGGCCTCGGGCGATTCGACGCCACTGCCGTGGTGGCCGGGTCGATGATTGGGTCCGGCATTTTCATCGTCTCGGCGGAATCAATGCGTCTCCTGAGCGCTCCCGGCTGGCTTTTACTGGTCTGGGTTGTCGCAGGCGCCCTGACACTGACAGGGGCGCTTTGCTGCGCCGAGCTGGCAACGATGATGCCGCGGGCCGGTGGCGTTTATGTCTTTCTCCGCGAGGCCTACGGCCCCGCATTCGGTTTTCTCTTTGGCTGGACGCTTTTCCTGGTCGTGCAGACCGGAACCATCGCGGCCGTAGCCATAGCTTTTGCGCGTTTCGTCGGCGTCTTTTCGTCGACTGTTTCCGGCGAGAATTACCTCATTTGGCCTTTCTCGATAGGAAAGGGCTACGCTTTGAGTCTTTCGACCGAGCAACTGACCGCGATTGGATTAATAGTCGTGCTTACGTTTGTTAACTGCCGAGGGTTGGCGCTCGGAAAGCTTCTGCAGAACGGCTTTACGTCGGTCAAAATCATCGGTCTCGCGGGAGTGATCCTTATCGGCCTTTGGTATGGCGGCCATCATTCGTTAGGCGAATCTCCAAGTTGGTGGAGTCCGTGGAGGAATGGCTGGAACCTGGAGGCGATTCAGCCGGGCTTGGGCGTGGCAGGGACGGTCGCGTTTGTCGTTATCTTTGGCAAAGCCATGGTCGGTCCGGTTTTTGCGCAAACCGCATGGACTAACGTCACATTTCTTGGAAGCGAGGTTCGGGATCCAGGCCGAAATCTTGCCCGCGCCCTGCTCGGCGGTTGCGCCATTGTGGTCATTCTTTATGTGTTGGCGAACCTTGCTTATGTCCTGGTCCTGCCCATCGGAGAGATTGCGCACGCTCCGCAGAACCGGGTGGCCGTGGCGATGATGCAGAAAATTTTCGGGCGCCCGGGTGCGCTGGCAATGGCGGGAGCCATCATCGTGTCGACCTTCGGATGCAATAACGGACTTATCATGGCCGGCGCTCGAGTTTATTTTGCCATGGCGCGCGACGGGCTTTTTTTTCGACGCCTCGCTGGAACAAATCGATTTCAAGTCCCTGGAGCCGCTTTGGTGGCGCAGGGCGTTTGGACGGCGCTGCTGACGTTGCCCCGAACGATCTCAGTGGGATCGGAGCCGGGAAAAGTTGTCTACGGCAATGTTTATACGCAGCTGCTCGAGTACATCGTCTCGGCCGATCTGCTTTTCTATATCTTGCTCGTGGCCGCTGTCATCGTGTTGCGTTTTAAGCGGCCGGAGGCGCCCCGGCCGTTTGCGACGTTGGGTTATCCCTGGGTGCCGTTGCTTTCTGCGATCCTGGCATTCGCCCTCATGGCAGATTTGGCGTGGCTCGCACCGACCACGTCAGGAATCGGAATCGCAATCGTGCTTACAGGAATTCCGGCCTACTTCGTGTGGCGACGCCGCTCCAAGCAAGCGTTGAGCTAGTTAGTCTTAACCCGTTTAAGCCGGAAACCGTCGGCGGCGGCTCCGCGGCCCATGGAATACTCGACCAGGCCAACGCCCTTCTTCCACACGACCTTCTTGAAATGGCCGGACGAGTTATGATTCGACTCAAAGATACACAAATCTCCTTTTAGCTGGATCGTAGTCTCCCATGGGCCTTCGGTGAAATCGAATCTTCCCTCGGTGATTCCGTAAACGCTGTTCTGCTCGAACTCCGGAGCTTTGTCAGTCGCAGCGAGCTTTTTCACCGCGGCGTCGTTATCCTCTTCGTTCAGCAGATAAATATGATCGTCAGTGGCGATAAAATATTCGGGAAGGATCTGCCGGCGTCGCGCCGCGCGGGACGCGATCTCGGTGAACGTAATCTTGAAGATCTGGCCCCAGCTGGGATTGGCCACACGTTTTGTCACGACTTTTGCGCTCAGGGCGATCTCCTCCTGAGCAATGTCGTCACCCCACTCGGCGCCGCGAAATTTGGCGGTCACAGGCTTGTCGTCGCGGGCGTTCAGAAATGGATTCCCCGCCCGGGATAGGGTTACGGTCGCCAATAGTGCGATCCCGAAAGCGAGTGTTCTCATGCGCAAGAAGTTCTACTCCAGCAATTAAGAGACAGCCTTGCCATGCGCAAACGCAATCGCACATTGACCGGCCATGCCGCGTCCCAAAAAGGAGACCATCCACCCTGCAAGAATCCAGCCTCTGAACGACCGGCCCATTCGCCCTGGCAGACATGTTCTCTATTGGATGCAGCAGTCACAGCGCGAGCATTTCAATCACGCGCTCGAATATGCCGCCAGCCGCGCGAACGAGCTGGACCTGCCATTGCTGGTCGGTTTTGGTCTAACGAGCGATTATCCGGAGGCCAATCTGCGGCACTATCGCTTCATGCTCGAGGGGCTTCAGGAGGTCGAGCGTCTACTTTCGCGGCGGCGTATTCGTTTTGCCCTGCAACTTGGCGACCCCGTGGCTGTCGCACTTCGTCTTGGAAAACAGGCCTCTCTGATCGTGTGCGACCGGGGTTATCTCCGAGTGCAAAAAGAATGGAGACGAACAGTCGCGGCCAAGGCCGCCTGCGCGGTGATTCAGGTGGAATCGGATGTAATCGTTCCTGTGGACGCCGCCTCGGACAAGCGGGAATTCGGCGCGCGAACATTGCGTCCGAAAGTGTTGCGGTTAGCGGAAGAGTTTCTTTCACCGCTTCCACGTGTAAGAATCAAGCGTTCATCTCTCAAAATGCGCATTTTTCGAGCGCGCCTAACCGATCTCGATGGATTGCTTCGTCACCTGAAACTGGATCGCAGTGTCGGGCCGATCTCGCATCTGTTTCGCGGAGGAAACTCCATGGCCCAACGCCAGTTCGAGGCCTTCCTCCAACGCCGCCTGCCCAATTACAAGGATCACCGGAACCAGCCGCAGACGGACGATGTCTCGCACATGAGCAAGTATCTCCATTTCGGCCAGATCTCCCCCGTTTGGTTGATGCTAAACGTAAAGAAGCACATCCGCGGCGGTCGGAAGAATATCTATAGTTTTGTCGATGAGCTACTCGTTAGGCGTGAACTTGCCATGAACTGGGTTGAACACACACTCGACTACGATCGCTACGGCTCGCTGCCGGAGTGGGCCCGGAAGACCCTCGGGGAACATCGCGATGACGAACGGCCGCTGCTTTATTCAAGGGCGGATCTCGAACAGGGCCGGACGCACGATCCCTATTGGAACGCAGCCATGCGGGAAATGGTCGTGACCGGTTACATGCACAACTACATGCGGATGTACTGGGGGAAAAAGATTCTCGAATGGTCGCGCAGTCCGGAACGGGCCTTTCAAACCGCCTTGTACTTGAACAATAAATATTTCGTCGATGGGCGGGACCCGAACAGTTTCGCCAACGTTGCCTGGGTTTTTGGACAACATGACCGTCCGTGGCCGGAGCGTCCGATCTTCGGGAAAGTGCGCTATATGAATGCCGCCGGATTGGAACGGAAATGCGATATTGCAGCGTATGTGGAGAAAGTGGAACGCCTCTGCGCTTGAGCATCCACCGTGCGCTATCCGCAGTCAGACGCGCGAGCCTTAACGTAGCCTGAGATTGCTTTCGTAAACGTGTCCGCGAAATCGTTTGCCTTGCGTTCGCCAACCCCGGTGATTTGCTCAAATTCCTGGCGAGTCTTCGGAAGCGCACTTGCCATTTCACGAAGCGTCGCATCCGAAAAGACAATGTATGCCGGAACATTTCGCTCATCCGCCAGACGGCGCCGAACAGCTTTCAGTACCGCAAAAAGTTTTTCATCGCATGGCTGTTGAGTTCGAGTCCTGATTCTACGCCGCGGTTTTGCGCGCGCGGGCTCAAACGGTTTGATCAGCGTGATCGGTGCGCGTTCTCGCAGCGTTGCCATGCCCGCCTCGGTGACCGTCAGGGTGGCAAATTTCCCCGGGGCCACATCCACCAGACTGAGCCGTTGGAGCTCGCGCCCGACCCATTGCCAGGTTTCGCGCGATTCCTCACGTCCGATGCCAAAGGTGCTCAAGTGCTCGTGTCCACGCCGTTCGATCGCCTCGGTCTTTTCGCCGAGCAGTATCTGGATGATGTAATTCATGCCAAACCCAAATCCAGCGCTGGCAGTGACGCGGTGAACGCAGGAGAGAAATTTTTGTGCGAGCACCGTGGCGTCAACCGACTCGCGCGGATTGAGACAGTTATCGCAACCGGTACAATCGGAACTGGGGAAGGACTCTCCAAAATAATGCAGCAGGGCCGACCGGCGACACCCGTTAGTCTCGGCGTAAGAGATCATCGACTTGAGTTGATCGCGGGCGTTGGCCTGTTCGTCCTCGCTCTTGTTTTCGAGGAAATGCTTTTGCTTGACCACGTCACCGATGCTGAAGAGAAGAATGCATTCCGCGGGAAGACCGTCTCGACCAGCGCGTCCAGTTTCCTGGTAATAACCTTCGAGGTTTTTAGGGAGATCGTAATGGATGACAAAACGGACGTTGGGTTTGTTGACTCCCATGCCGAAAGCGATCGTGGCCGTGACCACGCGCACATCGTCTCGTCGAAACGCTTCCTGCGTGGCCGAGCGCTCGTTTGATTCGAGACCGGCGTGATACGGCTTGGTCTCAAAGCCGGCCGCGGTGAGCTTCTTTGCCAGCGAATCCGCTGTCTTCCGGCTGGCGCAGTAGACGATTCCGCTCTCGTCCGCATGTTCCCGCAGGAACGCGATGATCTGAGCGAGGGGATCGCTTTTCGCAACCACGCGGTAGGTCAGATTTGGCCGATTGAAACTTGCGACGTAACAGCTCGGATTTGTTAGCTGGAGCTGTTTAAGAATGTCCGAACGCACTCGGTCCGTCGCCGTCGCCGTCATCGCAATCAAAGGCGCCCCGGGAAAGTGCGCGCGCACTTCGGAAAGCTGTCGATACTCAGGCCGGAAATCGTGGCCCCATTCACTAATGCAATGCGCCTCGTCGATTGCGATCTGCTGCACCCGCCACGTTTTCGCTTTTTCCAGAAAATCGTTCAGCATGAGCCGCTCCGGCGCGATGTAGAGGAGCCGGAACTCGCCGCGATGAAGTCCGCGGAGTCGCGCTCTGGCTTCATCACCGTTGAGCGTCGAATTCAGGAAAGTCGCGGGGATTCCGCTTGCCTGAAGCCCGTCCACCTGATCTTTCATCAGGGAGATCAGTGGCGAAATAACGATCGTCAGGCCGTCGCGCAGAAGCGCAGGGAGTTGAAAACAAAGTGACTTCCCGCCGCCCGTGGGCATGAGCACGAAGACATCGCGGCCACGGAGGGAGTCGCGAATAATCGACTCTTGGAGCGGACGGAATTCATCGTAACCGAACTGCTTCTTGAGGGTGCCATGCAAATCGGAGGTCTGCGCAGAAGTAGGATTCAACATGGCGAGATCCGACAATAAGGGCACCCGATGGGTGCGGCCAGATCGAAGTGGGCGCATGATTAACGGTGTCACGGGCGAACCAAAATCATCGCGAAATGGGCTGAGCTGCAATCGTTTGCGGCCTTTCGATTCTCTCGAGTCTCGCTTTCGCAGATCCGAGCTTTGAAAAGATTCGCGACACCACGCCTGACGGGAAATTCGCTACGCAAATTCAACGACTGAAGAGCGGCGACCTCAGCCTTGTGGCAAGCTACTTTTTCTGAGGAAGGCCTGTCTTGAGTTGAGTCTCCGGATCCCAATCCACCGGAGCCTTCTGCTTGCTCGACCATTTCATCCCGGCCGCGCGCCATTTCTCCCGCCACTGTTCGTAGGTGAAGCCCCGGTCATCATCGCTCACGCCGAATTGAAACCCGCAGCTCGGGCAGATCTCGTACGATCCGCCGCCCGCGCGGGTGCGTGGAACATCCTTAAGTCCGGGATAACCGCACACGGGACACTTGTGGTTCATCTCATCTCATCTCCAAGTCTTTAGGTTGACCGGCCGGCCCGGCTGGCGATCAAAGTATCCGGGACTGCCCGGTTTGAAAAAAGTCTTCGTTGTTCCATTACGATTGTAGGCTGCAAAGGCGCCGCTCCGCGGGTCGAACACGCGCAACGTTCCCGTTTCGTCGACTTTCGCCGGCAAGCTGTCCGACTTTGCGCGTTGCAGAAACTCCCAGGCCATGCGCGCATAATCGTCCTGGTTCCGAGCGTGGAAATCAGAACCGTGACGTGCGAAATGATCAGGCAGCGACGGGATGTTGCCCCATGATTTTTCCGTTGGTGGTGCCGTCGCGACTTGGACGACCCTGGGGGACGCGACAGAAGTTGGCGAAGCCGGCGGTGCCTTTCCGTCGTTTGGGGAGAGATCGTGCGTTCCGAGCCAGAGTCGCGCCGTGCCGAACTGCATCATATAAGCCTTGCCCGGTTGCAGTCCCTCAATGACCACGACGTGATCCGTGGTTGGCGTCCTGTCCGCGGGCAAACGCACAATCGCGTCCGGCGAAATTTTCAAGCGCGTTCCGGTTGCAACGTCAGTGGCCCAATGAACCGTGGCGACATTTCCGTTGCGTGAAATCCCCGCGTCACCGACCAGCTGGGTCGCATTCACCCTCGGGGCGACGCCCGCCAGACCGACAAGGAGCAGGGCGACCGCTCGCTGCCTCAGGTCTCCGATGTCGAAAGCATTCAACTTGTTAGGGGCGACGTTCTTTGATCGACGAGAAAATGTCGGCCACGACTTCGTCGCGCGGCTTGGCGCCCAGGTTTCCTTTGCCGTGAACGCGTAGACTTACGGCATTGGCCTCCATGTCGCGCTTTCCGATGACGAGCATCGTGTGAACCTTCATCTGTTCGGCACGCTGGATCTTTCCATTGATCTTGTCGGTCGATTCATCGATTTCAGCGCGTACTTCTTTTGCGCGAAGTTCGTTCAAGATTGCTCGGGAGTATTCCAGCAGGGGCGCTTCATCGCCGATCGGTAGAATCCGAACCTGCTCCGGCGACAGCCAAAGTGGAAAATTTCCGGCGTAATGCTCGATCAGGAACCCGATAAAACGTTCGTGCGTTCCCAGCGGCGCGCGGTGAATGCAAAGCGGCGTCTTTTCGGTGTTGTCGCGGTCCTTGTAAGTCAGGTTGAAGCGCTTCGGCTGAGCGAAGTCCACCTGGTTCGTGGCCAGAGTGAACTCGCGTCCAATAGCGCTCCAGACCTGGACGTCGATCTTCGGTCCGTAAAACGCCGCTTCGTTAGGCACCTCCACGTAATTGATTCCGGATCTTTGGATGACGCCGCGGACCATTTCCTCCGTCTGGCTCCAGAGCTCCGGTTCATCGACAAACTTCTGGCCGCGCCGCGCCGGATCATGGGTCGAGAAGCGCATGACGTATTTGTCGATTCCGAAGAGTTTAAAATACTTCAAATACATCTGGTTGACAGCGTTGAACTCGCTCTCGAACTGGTCGGGTGTGCAGTAGATATGGGCATCGTTCATCTGCAGGGAACGAACGCGCATCAAGCCGAAGAGCTCGCCGCTCTGTTCGTAGCGATGGCAATAACCGTACTCCGCCAGGCGGAGAGGCAGTTCTCGATAACTCCGTGGCAGCGCCGCATAAAGCTTGTGATGATGCGGACAGTTCATCGACTTCAGGTAATAGCGCGTGCCCGATGATTCCTCTTCCTTTCCGGTTTCCGGTTTCCGGTCTCCGCTTTCATGCAGCGTCATCGGCGGGAACATCGAGTCCGCGTAGTAGGGGAGGTGGCCGCTCTTTTTGTAGAGACTCTCGCGAGCGAGGTTCACGGTGCGCACGCGCTGATATCCCGCCGCGAACTCCGTTTCCTTGGCGAGTTTTTCCAGCTCCTCGATGATGGCCGTGCCGCGCGGCAGCCACAAGGGAAGACCGGGCCCGACGTCGTCGTCGAAGACAAAGAGTTCAAGCTCTTTGCCCAGCTTGCGGTGATCGCGCTTCTTCGCTTCCTCGAGCATGGCGAAGTATTCGTCGAGCTGTGTCTTGTTCTTGAAAGCGGTGCCGTAGATGCGCTGCAGCTGCGGATTCTTCTCGTCGCCTTTGTAGTAGGCGCTGGCGACATTCGTTAGCTTGAATGCGCCGATGTTCCCTGTGCGCATGACGTGCGGACCGGCGCAGAGATCGGTGAAATCGCCATTGCGGTAAATCGAGATCGGTTCGCCTTCCGGAATTCCCTGGATGATATCGAGCTTGAACTTTGATGGCTCAGATCTCGCGCCAAGGGCGCCAAGTTCGCCGCTCGTCGCCATTTTTAGCGCTTCGTCTCTCGAGAGCGTGACTTTTTCGAAGGGATGATTGGCCTTGATCTCCTTCTTCATCTCCGCCTCGATTTTCTCGAAGTCCTCAGGAGAGATCCGGTGCGGCAGGTCGACGTCGTAATAGAATCCGTTCTCGACCGGCGGCCCGGCCGCGAATTGCGCTTCCGGCCAGATTTTCAAAATGGCGGTCGCGAGAACATGCGCCGCCGAATGACGCAACTTTTCGATGTCGGTCATCTGCGCGCGCTGGTCGAGCGTTTTTCTATCGTCGTTCACAAATCAGATTCGCGACGTCCAAGCCGCGGATGACAGGAATGTGCAGGGTGACGCCGGTTTGGCAATCACTTCCATTCTCCTGATGGGGAAAGGGCTCTTACTTCAACTCGTCCAGCTTTTTCAGGTCAATCCGCTTGATCCAGTCCTGCAATTCTTTCGGATCGCGATTCTGAAGTTCGATCTGCACGAAGTAACGTTTCGCAACCATGACCCAGAGAGTAGAGTGTTTCCTGTCTGCCTCGAAGGCTTCGAAACCGGGATTGCCGTCGATTGTGACCGACTTGCTGTAACCGTCGCTCGTCTCCGAATTGATCTTCCACGCGGCCGTTGTCGCGATGACGTAATCCGGGTTCGAAATCGAATCGAGAATGCTGATCGACGCTGTGGGCGCGTTGTCGCCTTCGCCCTTTTTGTAGTCTCGATGAACATTCGTCAGTTTGAAGCCGCCCACATCGGACGTGGAACCATCCGGCTTGTCGGCTGTCCAATCGGAGGGTGCCTCCGGAAGCAGCGGCAGTAATTTTGTGAAATCGACCACGTCGGGTGCATCCGGCGGCGGCGGCGCTTGCGCGAGCAGATCCCCGGTCAAAGAGGCGACTGAGAAACAGAGCAAGGCTGCCACCCAAAGTACCGACTCTCGGCCTCCGCGTAGGGTTCTCATCGGAGAAACTCATCGGTACTCGATTGACTTTGCGGGTGCCCTTTGTCAAGACGCGATTCGTGTTTACGAATCGTAAAGGTAGCGCTGCAATCGTCTTTGGTCTCGGTCTTTTGGCTCTGGCTGTGAGATTTATCCTGATCGACCAGCCATTTGTCGATACATGGAGCTGGCGACAGAGCGATGTCGCCGCCATCGCCAGGAATTACACCGCGAACGGTTATCACTTCCCGACACCGCAAATTGACTGGGCCGGGAACGAGCCGGGGTATGTCGGAACGGAGTTCCCCATCCTTCCCTTTATTGCGGCGCTGTCGTATGGCCTCGCGGGTCTTCAACCCTGGGTTGGGCGCGTCCAGGCGGTTCTCTTTTTTGCACTTTCGATTCCGTTTTTCTTCAACCTTGTCCGTGACGCCTTTGACGAGGAAGCCGCGCTCTGGTCGCTCTTGTTCTACGGGTTTGCGCCGCTCTCGATTATGGCCAGTCGCTGCTTCATGCCCGACATGCCGTCGATGGCCCTGTCGATCGTCGGCTTGGATTTGTTCAGACGCTGGCTCCTATCCGGGCGCTCGCTTTTCTTTTGGATATCTGCCGCCGCCCTGGCCCTGGGAATTCTAATTAAACTTCCGACCGCTGTTATCGGCGTCCCGCTTGCGGTCATGGCGTTTCAACGATTTGGCCGCTCAACATTCTCACAGCTGGCGCTGTGGATTTTCGGCGGGATCGTTTTGCTTCCTTCGTGCGCGTGGTACTGGCACGCCTATCGAGTGGCACAGGCCTTCTATCCTCATCATTTCTTCGGGGCTGGCGGCGTCGCCATCGAATCGTTCGCCTGGTATTGGCGAGTGGTTCGTGTGACCATCGGGTCGAGCCTAACGATCCCGTTCACGCTGCTGGCTCTCGTCGGCGGGATGATGAGCATCCGCCGAAAGATCGGGCGCGTTTTTTGGTGGTGGGGCGCGGCCATGATCTTATTTGTTTTGGTGGTTGGCTACGGCAATCGGCATCCGTGGTATCAACTCCCGTTCGTCCCAATCGCGGCGGCCTTTGCGGGTGTCGCCTGTGCGTCACTGTGGAAAATGTCATCCAGCCGGCTGTTGATGCGAATGGGCCTGGCGGCGATGGCGATCGCCTTTCTCTGCGTCTCGTTTGTTAGAACAAGAATGCTCTACGCTGAACGGGCCCGGGATCTTTGGACGCTCGGTTTGGCTCTTGAAAAGACGACACCACCGGGAGCGATCGTCGTCGTAGCCGATCTGGGAGATCCGACGGCGTTTTATTACGGCGAACGCAAAGGCTGGCATTTCCTCGAGAAGAACGGTCTCTACAATGGCCACCCGGCCGATAGTGCCGCCGCGATCGCCAATCTCGCCGATCTTCGCAAGCGCGGGGCGGGGTATCTCGCGTTTTATTCGGGGACAACATGGTGGCCGGATTATTACCAGGAATTTGGGCAGTACCTCGCGCGGACAGCGACCATCGAAAGCGACACGCCGGGTTACCGGATTTACCGGCTCACGAATTCGTTAGGGCAATGACGAGTGAAACGGGCATGGCCTCCGAACAACCTGCGGTGACAAAGAACCTTCGCCGTCAGCTGGGCGTGTTCGACGCCGTCATGCTGGTGATGGGCGGGATCGTCGGCGCGGGAATCTTCGTTAACCCGTCTGAGGTGGCGCGCCGCGTTCATACGCCGGGGGCGATTTTGAGCGTCTGGATCCTGGGTGGCGTGATTGCTTTGTGCGGCGCCTTTATCTGGGCTGAACTGGCGGCGCGCGTTCCGGGCACCGGCGGACAATATCTGTATCTTCGCGAAGCCTACGGCCGGCCGGTCGCTTTTGTCTATGGCTGGGTCCTTTTACTGATCACGCAAACCGGCGGGATGGCAGCCGTTGCGGTTACGTTTGCGGCATATTTCCGGGCGCTCACGGGAACCGCGATCAACCAAAGTTTACTCGCGGGTTTGGTCTTGCTTGGCCTGAGTGCGATCAATTGTTTCGGAGCACGCGCGGGCAGCTCGCTCCAAAGTGCCTTCATGATCCTCAAGATCCTGGCTATTTGCGCGATTGTCGTCGCGGCCATGACATTTCATTCGGCCGCGGCTGTAACGCCCGGTTTGTTGTCGCGTCCGGATTCGTTAGGCAATTTCGGGGCAGCCTTTGTCCCAGTCGCTTTTGCCTATGGCGGCTGGCAGACGGCCACGTTTGTTTCGGGTGAAATGGCGAACCCCCGGCGCGACTTGTCGCGCGGGTTGATCGCTGGCGTGCTCGGTGTGGTTATTCTCTACCTGGCCGTCAACGTCGCCTGCCTTCACGTGCTAGGGACGACAGGGCTGAACGAGACAACTACGCCTGCGTCCGAACTGATGCGCAGAGTCGGCGGGGAGCGCGGCGCTCGCTGGGTCGCTGCGGCCGTCGCCGTTTCCACGCTTGGTTTTCTCAGCCAGAGCATGCTGACTGCGCCGCGAGTTTATTATGCCATGGCGCGTGACGGCACGTTCTTCAGAGGTGTCGGCGCGCTCTTTGGCAAAACCAATGCGCCTGTCATTGCCATCGCCTTGCAAGGGGTGGCGGCGTCGGTCATTGCCTGTTCGGGTAAGTATGGCGAGATATTGAACTTCGAGGTGACAATCGACTTTATTTTCTTCGCCCTGACCGCGGCGTCGCTTTTCATATTTCGCCGGCGACAAGCCGGATCGGGGGAAGGCGTGCCCACCGCGCTCGGTCACCCGGTCTCGACAATCGTTTTCATCGGCGCATCTCTTGCGGTTGTCGCCAGCGCGGTTGTATCGACGCCGAAGATCAGTCTCATCGCTTTTATGATCATGTTTGCGGGCATTCCGGTTTACATGATCTGGGCATCCGTTAGGCGATTTTCGGCATGAATCGTAAGGAATCACCTTATATGCATTGGGCCAAGACGCACGGTGCGGCCCGGTTCAATCTCGCCAGCAGCGGTGTGGCGCCGTTTCCCCTGCGCGAACTGGAGGCTGATCTTGGTGCATTGGAGATCAACGGCGATAATAGTTATGGTTATCGTCCGCTGCAGGAAGCGATCGCCGCTTACGCTGATGTCGACTCCGACTGTGTCGTCGAAGCCGCCGGCACTTCCCTGGCCAACCATCTGGCAATGGGAACGATTCTTGAGCCGGGCGATGAAGTCTTGCTCGAATTTCCCGCTTACGGTCCGTTGATTGATCTGGCGAAGTATTTTCGTGTCGACCTGAAGCGATTTCATCGGCGGGAGGAGAATGGATGGGCCATCGATATCGATGAAATCCGGCGCGCGGTTTCAAACCGGACGAAACTGATTATCCTAACGAATCCGCATAATCCGACGAGCGTCCTGACGCCGGACGAAAGTCTCACGGAAATCGGTCGGATCGGGGAAAAGGTGGGCGCGTCCGTTCTGGTCGACGAAGTTTACCTGGACACCGATTACTCGGGGCAACCGCGCTCGTCCTTCCATCTCGGTCCTCGCTTTATCATTACGAACAGTCTGACGAAGGCCTACGGCCTGAGCGGCCTGCGCTGCGGCTGGATTCTGGCGGAGCCTGAGCTCGCCGGGCGAATCCGAAGATTTAATGACATCTTCGGCGCGACACCGGTGCATCCGGGCGAACTATTGAGCGTCGCGGCGTTCGAGAAACTGCCGCTCATCCGGCAAAGAGCAAAGGCACTGGTCGACCGCGATCGCGCAACCCTGGCGGATTTTATGTCAAGGCAGGATCGGATTTCGATCATCGAAACTCAGAGCGGAACAACTGTCTTTCCTCGATTGCGCAAGGGATCGGTAGAAAAGTTCGTCGAGCGCCTCCGAAACGAGTGGGAAACTTCGGTTGTGCCGGGCGAGTTTTTCGAGATGCCCGATCATTTCCGAGTCGGAATGGGTGTCGATAACGTCATGTTTGCCGAAGGGCTCTTGCGAATCGGGCGCGCTCTTCTGTAGTGGCGGTCTCTGACGGTCGAAAATTGAGATGGCGAATAAATGCGGTCAGAGACCGCCGCTACAGAAGAGGAGTGTTGCCGGAACTCGCTTGCGTTTCGGCTTCAGCAATCCGAAGCGTAGAAGATGCACAGTGAATCGGGCTTTAGCATTCGTCCCGCGGTCCCGAAGGACATCCCGTTGATTCTGGAATTGATCCGGGACCTGGCGACTTATGAGCGGGCTCCAAACGATGTCACGGCCACGGAAGACCAGCTGCACCAGGTTCTTTTCGGCGAAAAACCGTCCGCTGAGGTTCTGATCGCGAGGGAAAGGACCGAAGCGGTTGGCTTCGCCGTTTTCTTTCATAATTTTTCGACTTGGCTGGGCAAGCCGGGGCTTTATCTGGAAGACTTATTTGTTAGGCCAGAAAAACGAGGACACGGCTATGGACGTGCTCTTTTGACGGAGCTGGCGCGGATCGCTCGTGACCGGAACTGTGGGCGAATGGAGTGGGCCGTCCTCGATTGGAACGAGCCGGCCATTCAATTTTATCGAAAGCTCGGCGCAAAGCCGATGCACGAATGGACGGTGTTTCGGCTGATGCCGGACGAATTCGAGAAGCTTGCCGGCTCGTAAGCCAGGTCACTCGAAAGATGAAACGACGCTCAGCGAGAATCGAAGATTATGGTTTCCTGAGCGACACCCAAACCGCGGCACTTGTCAGTCGAGATGGCTGCGTGGACTGGCTTTGTTTTCCGCGATTCGACTCCGGCGCCTGCTTCGCATCCCTTCTCGGCACCCGCGACAACGGGCGTTGGCGGTTTTGTCCAAAAGAAAAGGTCACAAAGACGACTCGCCGATACCGGGGCGAGACACTCATTCTGGAGACGACTGTTGAAACGAAAAGTGGCGCCGTTCGGTTGATTGATTTCATGCCGCCTCGCGGAACGAATCCGGATCTGATCCGAATCGTCGAAGGCGTCCGCGGAACTGTCGCCATGGAAATGGAACTGATTATTCGTTTTGATTACGGATCCATCGTTCCCTGGGTGCGAAAACGGGACCATGGTCTGGAAGCGGTCGCCGGCCCGGATGCGCTGATTTTGCGCACACCGGTCCCGACATTGGGGCGCGACCTGACCACCGTGGCCGAGTTTGAAGTTCGCCGGGGTCAAAAAATTCCTTTCGTGCTGACCTGGTATCCCTCGAACCAGTCGCCCCCGAAAAAAGTCAGGCCGATGACTGCGCTCGCGCATACGGAGCGGTATTGGACGAAGTGGGCTCGCCAGGTCCGTCACGAAGGCAAAGACCGCGAAGTCATCATTCGATCCCTGTTGACGCTCAAGGGACTGACCTATGCGCCAAGTGGGGGCATCGTGGCCGCGGCGACAACTTCTCTTCCCGAACAGATCGGCGGCGTTCGAAACTGGGATTATCGGTTTTGCTGGCTGCGCGATTCGACTTTCACCTTGTTCGCCCTCACGGGAGCGGACCATCTCGATGAGGCGCGTCGATGGAGCAAATGGCTCCTGCGCGCCGTTGCCGGAAGTCCCGACCAGATGCAAATCCTTTACGGAGTCAACGGCGAGCGTCGGCTCGACGAACACGAGGTCCCCTGGCTCAAAGGCTACGAAAACTCCAGGCCAGTTCGAATTGGGAATGCGGCTTCGAAGCAATTTCAACTCGACGTCTATGGCGAGATTGTCAGTTCAATGTATCACGCGCACAAAGTCGGCATCGCAATGGACAAGACCGCCTGGGCACTGCAGATCGCGCTCTTGAATTTTCTGGAGCTAAACTGGCAAAAGCCAGACGAAGGCATCTGGGAAGTGCGGGGCGGTCGCCGTCATTTCACGCATTCGAAAATGATGGCTTGGCTGGCGTTTCACCGCGGGGTGCAGCTCGTCGAAGAATACGGTTATCCGGGGAAGGACCACGTGGAACGATGGCGCGGTGTGCGGGATCAGATCCATCAGGAGGTGTGCCGGCGGGGCTTCAACGCGAAACGTGGCGCCTTCACGCAATCGTATGGGTCGAAGGCGCTTGATGCGAGTTTGTTGCTCATGCCGATGATTGGCTTTCTCCCGGTCACGGATCCTCGAGTTGGCGGCACCATTCGCGCGATCGACCGCGAGCTGACTCACCGTGGCCTTGTTCTCCGCTATAGGCCCAAGGCGAGCAGTGCTGATGCCTTGCCCGGGAGCGAAGGCGTATTTCTGCCGTGCTCGTTCTGGATGGTTAACTGCCTCGACATGCTCGGGCAAAAGAAGAGAGCGCGCAGATTGTTCGACCGGCTGATGAAACTCCGAAACGATCTTGGCTTGCTCTCGGAGGAATATGATCCCGTCGCTCGTCGGCAACTGGGAAATTTTCCACAGGCCTTCACCCACGTGTCGCTGGTCATCGCTGCACGGCGCCTGGCCGACCGAACCAAATTGGGCAGAAAAAGAGAGTCGTTAGGCTACCGAGGCCGTCGAGACCAGGCGCCGAATGAGATCTTCAATGGTGACGATGCCGCAAAAACGCTTTTGCGAATCGAAGACCGCCGCCAGCCCCAGTCGTGCCGCTCGAAGTCTCTGAACGATTCGGTAGGCCGGTTCGTTTTCCGTGGCGGTGACGATACGGCGCATGTAGCGACCCAGCGATGAGTCTTCCGTCCGGTCGAGCAAAAGATCGAGCACGTTCACCAGACCCTTTGGCTCTCCCTCTTCGACCACTGGAATTCGATCGACACCGGTATTAACGCTGGTCTCGACGACGTGATCGAGGGTGTCGGTTGGTTTCACAGAAACGATTTTATCCTTCGGCACCATGACGTCCCGGACTTTCACCCCTCGAAAATCGAAGACGTTATGGATCATGGCGCGCTCGGTCGAAGTCAGGGAACCTTCCTGTTCGCTCTGGGCGGTAATCAGCTTTAGTTCTTCGCGAGCGGCGAAAATGCGCCCTTTGTCGGCATGTGGGAGAAGCAGCCGTCCCAGTGCTGCGCCCACGTTGAGCAGCGGCGCGAGCAATTTGGAAAGAAGATCGAGGACGCCGGCGAGGCGCGCCAGTGCGCGAAAAGGAAAGCGACGAAAGATGGCTTTCGGAAGCACCCCAAGCAGAAAGAGATAAACCGGAAGGGCAATCACAAGCGCGATGAAGAATCCCTTTGAGCCGTAGGCTCGAACGAGCAAATGCGTCAGCACAAGCAATCCCACGATTTCGGCGCCATTCGTGAAGAGAAGAACCGTAACCAGAAGACGCTCGGGGCGCTGCAAAAGCCTGTTGAGGAGCAGCGCCGCCCTGACTCGCCGCTTTACGTTTTGCCGCAGGCGAACCTGATTGATCGACAACAGGCCGCTTTCGATTCCGTTGAAGAAGAACGAAATGATCCAGCAGCAAACGATCAGGAGAATCATGCTTTGATCGTCGAAGACGGCTCGTGCCCATCCGTCTCGCTTCCATCGCTAGTTTTTTTCAAGAGAACTTCCTCGATGCGCTTTCGCCCTGTTCGGCGCACCGTGATATCGAGACGCGGAATTTCCAGTCGCGTTCCCGAAGGCGGCAGATAGCCCAGCTGGTTGAAAACCAGGCCGCCGATGGTGTCGATTCCATCGGCTTCAAGCTCGAAGCCAAGATGTTCGCTCAGATCGTCCAGACGCGCATTTCCGCTAACGAGAAATCGTCCACGATCCAGTGGTTCGATATAAAGCTCCGTCTCGCCCAGAGGCACGGCGTCGCTCAAGATTTCCTCGGCGATATCCGTGATCGTGATGATGCCTTCGGTCCCGCCGTATTCGTCGACCACCACGGCCAGTTCCTGAGCATGCGAAAGAAAAAGCTTCAGAAGATCGAGAGCTCGCATCGTCTCAGGCACAAATGAAGGGGCGATCAGCGCTTCCGTGTAATGCTGCGATTCATCGGCCAGGAAATTTTTTGCGTCCAGAATCCCGATCACTTGGTCCGGTGTATCGACGTAGACCGGCACGCGGCGATGCCTCTTTTCACGCATGCGCGTGATCACTTCCTCGTTCGTTAGGTCGTCCGGCAGCATGAACGCGTCCACTCGTGGTGTCATGCAGTCCTTGGCCGTCTTGTCGCCCAATTTGATGATTTCCTGAATCATCTCGGCCTCAGCTTGGTGGAGCGCGCCTTCTTCCTCGCCAATCTCGACGATGGTTTCGAGCTCTTCATCGCTGAAGCGCATCGGTTGCGAAATGCTGGCCGGGCGTGAAGAGGTCGACCAGCGCGGTGCTGAAGGTTTCGAGCCCGTGACCGATGCGGTCGAGAACCGGCATCGAGACTTTCAACGTGAAGGCGCCGACCGCGGAAAGTCGATAGGGCGCCGAGAGCGCCACCAGTTTCGGAATCAAATCGCAGAGAAGAACGACGACTGCGAAAATTCCCACCGCGACCATCCATTGAGGCACACGTGTTACTGGTCCTCGCCAAAGGACCAGCAGGCAGAGCAGGATGAGCGGCACTTTTACCAGGCCGTCTCCCAGGAGAAGAACATTGAGAACTCGCCGCGGATTCTCTCGGAAGACTTGGATAAAAGGTTTTAGCGCGGGATGATTATCCTGGAGTCGTCGCAACTGGTGCGGTTTGAGCGCGAAAAGCGCTGTCTCCAATCCGGAAAAAAGAGCCGACCCGAAGACGAGGATCCCGATGCAAATCAGAATGCCGGCCAATTCGAGGCCCGTCATTTTGGCGGGCGCCTCGTTCGGCGATGCGGGTGGAGAGTTTGCTGAAGGGTGCTGACTGCGAGTTTGCTCATCTGCTGAGCCGCGAGAAGAGTAGGCTCTTCATGGACAAAGGCGAGAGGATTTCGCGATTCGTCAGTGGGCTGGCCGGGGAAAAAGCTGAAGGTGCCTCTGGCGACGCAGTGGAAAGCCACCCTTATTATCGGGCTTTTTTCCGGTGCTGGAACGAGCAGCGTTACTACGAGGCGCATGACGTCCTCGAGCAGGTTTGGCTGAACCAGGACACGGCCGATGATGATTTTTTTAAAGGACTGATCCAGGCCGCGGGTGCTTTTGTTCATCTGCAGAAAAATTTCGAGCATCCGAGCCATCCTAAACACGGTAAGCGTTTGCGTCCGGCAGTGCGTCTGTTTGCTTTGGCGGAGAAACATTTAGCCTCTTTCGCACCAAGGCGGCACGGCTTGGACATTGCGCGGCTTTTGAAGCTGCTTCACGAAAATCGAACGCGGATCATTGAGTCGGATTATCAGATTAACCCATGGTCGCCGGAGACAGCGCCGAAACTGAACTTGAATCGGCTTCATTAGGTCGCCTTTAATCCGCACGCCCAGCTGCTGGAACTGGCTAGACCGAGCAAAGCGGGCCATCATGGAAGGACGATGAACCATCTCGCCGGCGAAAAGTCCCCATACCTGCTTCAACACGCCGACAATCCGGTTGATTGGCATCCCTGGAGCGAAACGGCTTTTAAAAAGGCGCGGCGCGAGAACAAACCGATCTTTCTTTCGATCGGGTATTCCACATGTCACTGGTGCCATGTGATGGCGCACGAGTCGTTTGAAAACGACGAGACGGCCGCGCTAATGAATCGCGAATTCGTCAATATCAAGGTCGATCGCGAGGAACGTCCTGATGTGGATCGGATTTACATGACCTTTGTCCAGGCCACCACCGGGCACGGCGGTTGGCCGATGAGCGTCTGGCTGACGCCCGATCTGCAACCCTTTATCGGCGGCACTTACTTTCCGCCGGAAGATCGATATGGCCATCCCGGGTTCAAAGGTGTTTTGCGAAAGATTGCGAGCGCCTGGCAGGAAAATCGCGAGAAGCTTGTGCTCCAGGGCCAGCGAATCGTCGATGCGCTCAGTGAAACGCAAAAATTTTCGGAAAACGATTCGTTAGCGGTCGATTTGAAAGTGTTCGACCTGGCCGCGGAACAGTTCTCCGGCAGTTTTGATCCGGAGGAAGGCGGGTTTGGACGAGCTCCTAAGTTTCCACATCCGGTTACTCTGAACTTCTTGAGCCGCTTCCACGCGCGCGATCCAAAGAGCGAGACCGGCAAGGCCGCACTGGAAATGTTTCTGATCACTCTTCAAAAGATGGCGGCAGGCGGGATGCACGATCACCTCGGTGGCGGCTTCCATCGTTACTCGGTCGACCGATTCTGGCATGTGCCGCATTTCGAAAAGATGCTCTACGATCAGGCGCAATTGGCGCTGGCGTATCTGGACGCATTTCAAATCACCGGCGAAAGGCAATACCAAGGAGTCGTCCGCGATATTCTCGATTATGTCGAGCGTGACATGACTTCCCGGGAAGGCGGTTTTTATTCCGCGGAAGACGCCGACAGCGAAGATCCCAACCGATCCCGGGCACAAAGTGGAAGGAGCCTTCTACGTCTGGTCGGACGGCGAGATCGATTCAGCGCTTGGCGAGGGGGCCGCGCTTTTTAAAGGGATTTATGGTGTTGAAAAAGATGGCAACGCGCCAGCCGGCAGCGACCCGCATGGTGAGTTCACAGGAAAAAACATCCTCATTCAACGCACCGGAATCTCGGAACCGGACGCAGAATCGTTAGGCCGAGCGCGGCAAGCATTGCTATCGATTCGATCGAAGCGGCCGCGGCCGCATTTGGACGACAAGATCATTGCGGCTTGGAACGGCCTGATGATTTCCGCTTACGCGCGCGCCGGCGCGGCCCTGGGAGAAGGGGTTTATCTCGACGCGGCGCGGAGCGCGGCGAACTTTGTCAGGACTGCGCTCTTCGATGAGAAGGCAAAGATTCTGTATCGCAGTTATCGAGAAGGCCGGAGCGCCATCGCCGGATTTGCCGATGACTACGCTTTCCTCATCCAAGGGCTGCTCGATTTATATGAAGCCACGCTGGATCATGATTGGCTTCATTTTGCAATCGAGCTTCAGGAAACGCAGGATGGTTTGTTTTGGGATGAGGCCGGCGGCGGCTATTTCAGCGCATCGGCCAATGACAAGAGCCTCATCCTGCGGATGAAGGACGAGAATGACGGAGCCGAGCCGGCGGCCGGTTCGATTTCAGCGTTGAATCTCCTTCGGTTAGGCGAGATGACGGATCGCCAGGATTTGCGGGCAAAAGGCGAGAGGACCATCCGCGCATTCGCGGCTGCGTTATCTCGTTTCCCAACGGCGATGCCGCAGATGCTGGTGGCGCTCGACTTTCAAATGAGCGCTAAGCAACAAATCCTTATCGCGGGAGAGAGAGACGGCGCGGATACTCGGGCGTTGCTTGCGGAGGTGCATCGACATTTCCTGCCGCACAAGGTGGTTCTGTTGGCCGATGGCGCCGACGCGGTGTCGCAATCTTCAGCCGTTCGTGAAATGAAGCCGGTCAATGGCAAAGCTGCGGCTTATGTGTGCCAAGATTTTGCCTGCAGGGCGCCCGTAACGGATCGACGAGCTCTTCGAGGGCTCCTAACTGGGGAGAATGTTTCCTAGACAGGATTAGCCCGATTTTTCCGAGACCCTGAATTCGAATCTGGAAAATCCTGTTCATCCTGTCTAGTTAGGCTCGCCGTTGAGTCGTGATTTTGTTTCGGGCAGTTTCTTCCGTTTGCGCAGACGCAGCCAGTTATTCCATGTTTTGCGCATGCTGTCGCGCGGGGTGAGATATTGCTGATTGAGCTCGTTACTCTTGAGGATCTGCGCGAGCACGCCTTTCACCGTTAGGTTCTCGGTGTTCAGGATGGTATAAGCCGTGCCCACGGCGGCCGCATGATGCGCATCACTCGCCGCCGTCATCGGCAAACCGCGCGCCTGCGCGTACTTGAATGCATAGCGATTGTAACGACGCAGCGTGGTAGCGGCGTTGAAAACTTCCAGCGCATCGACCGGCAATGTCTCAAGGGTGGCGAACCGAATTCCCGCGCGAAAGAGATCGTAGGGATGCGGCGGAATCGCGAGGCCTCCGCGTTCGTGGATCATGTGGCAGACGTCGAGAGCCGGTTTGCCTTTTAAAAATGGCAGGGTCGCCCCTATGCAGAGGAGATGGCCCTCAGCTGTTGTGACCTCGACCGCTGGAACGATGAGAAAATTGTCGACCGCCGAGCCGTCCATGCGCATCAAGCCCTTATCGAGCAGGTAGGAAATGGCGTCGCAGGTATTGTGATCGGTAATGGCGATGCCCTGCAGGCCCTTGGCCTTGGCCGCGGCGATCAATTCTTCCGGGCTGGAAACGCCGTCGCCCGAAAAGAAGGTGTGCGTATGCAGGTCAATATTGATCGGCATGGTGCGGAGGTTAGTTTGGCACAATCTAAATGGAAAGGATCGGTTTCAAAGAGTGGGCCGCGGTTTGTCAGGCCATCGCCGACGGCCGGCAGACGGTGATCATCCGCAAAGGTGGGATTGCCGAGGGGCGTGATGGCTTTTCCTTTAAGCATCGCGAGTTTTATTTGTTTCCAACCCGGTTCCACGAAGAAGCCGAGAAGATCACCGAACCACCGTTTGCATCGCCGCCCGATTCTTTCGAAGATGTAACGATCAAATGTGCCGTAACGGTGGAATGGTCTGGTCCGATAACGGATTGGTCAATCGCTGCGGCGCTCGCGCCGTTCCACATTTTGCGCGAAGAAGTTGTGCGTGAGCGATTCGAGTACCAGGATTCGCCCGGCGTTCATGTGGCTTTCGTCCGTGCTTTCCGACTCTCTCCGCCATGGACATTTCCTAACGAAAAACGGTTTGGTGGATGCCGTTCCTGGATTGAGCTGCCGGAGCGCGGTGATGAGCCGCGTTTGCAGAGCGTTCTAAGCGACGAGGAATTTGATCAGCAGCGCGAGAGGTTTCGGAACCTGCAAGATGGAGCCGGCCCGACCCCGGGGCCGTCCAACTGAAAATATTCGACCGGACGAGGTCGTTCTGACTCCAACATTTTTCGCGCAATTAAACCAGTTCCTCTTCGAGGACGTCTGGCCGCGGCGTTGTCTCGGAGGAATCGCCGTTGGCGGCGCGATTGAATTGCAGATCGTACAACCTGCGGTAATGCCCTGACTTTGCGAGCAATTCGGCGTGCGTCCCGATCTCTTTGACCTGGCCCTGGTCCATGACCACGATCTGGTCGGCCGAAAGAATCGTCGAAAGTCGGTGGGCGATGGCGATGACCGTGCGCCCCTGGGCAAGACGCTCGAGCGCGAGTTGGATCTGCTTTTCAGATTCCGAGTCGAGCGCCGAGGTCGCTTCGTCGAGCAGCAGAATGGGAGCGTTCTTAAGTAAGGCGCGTGCGATAGCCAAACGCTGTTGCTGTCCGCCGGAGAGCATCATCCCTTTGTCGCCCACGACGGTTTCATAGCCCTCGGGCTGATGCATGATGAAATCATGGGCGAAGGCCGTCTGGGCGGCTGCATAGATTTCTTCGGGCTTCGCGTCGAGCCGGCCGAACTGGATGTTTTTGTAAATGGTGTCGTGAAAGAGAAAGGTCTCCTGGGTCACGAGGCCGATCTGTTGGCGCAGTGAACGTTGCTTCAACTCGCGCAAATCCTGCCCACCGATCCGAACGACACCGCTGGTAGGATCGTAAAGGCGCAGCAGTAAGGAGAGAATGGTCGATTTCCCGGCGCCGCTCGCGCCGACGAGCGCGTAGGTCTTTCCGGGTTCGATCTTCAGGTCAAGATCATGCACGGCGTCCGTTAAGCCTCCGGTGTAGCGGAAGGTTACATGATCGAATTCGATGCCTCCCTTTGGACCCGTTAGGTCAAGTGCATCGGCTCGATCCTGCACAGTCGGCTCGTAATCAAGTAATTGAAAAATTTTCGATGTCGCCCCCACCGAACGTTGGATGACAATGTGCAGCTTGCTCAGGGTCTTGAACGGATCATAGAGAACGAAGATCCCGAACATCAGCCCGATGAAGATTCCGACAGGCAGCCGGGCAAAGTAGACGTAGAACAGAGCGAGACTAATTCCGAGGGAGGCAATTGTTTCGACCATCGGACCCACTGCCTCAGCGGCCCGCACCATGCGCATGGCATTGCTGAATTGTTGGCGTGTGCTCCTGACGAATGATTTTTCCTGGTAATTCTCCCGCGTGAACGACTTGATGACGCGAATACCGCTGAATGTCTCCTGCATGGTTACGGTCATGTTGACCATGCCTTTTTGCTCGTCTTGGACCGCGCGTCGCGCCCGGCGTCCGAAGAGTCGAATTGGAATCAGGCAAACCGGGAAGAGGATCAAGGTGACCAGGGTGAACCGCCAATCGAGCCAAAGCAGGCCGGCGATGCCGGCTACTATTGAAACTGGCTTGCTGAAGACGTCACTGCTCACCGTGCTTAGCGCTATTTGCATGCTGCGGGTGTCGTTGGCGACACGCGACATCAGGAATCCGGTGCGCGCCTTGTTGTAGAAATCCATCGACTGGTTAAGCAGCTTCCCGAACAGTTCGTTGCGAATATCCATCACCACGCGGTTGCTCACCCAATTCATGTAATAGGCGTTGCCGAAAGAAAGGAGGCTGCGAACGATCATTAAGATCGGGATCAAGACGCAGGCCCATATAATCGATTTGAGGGAACCGAGCGTCGGGCCGGCGGAGAACACCTCGGAGTGTTTGAATATGTCTTTGGCGTTTGGGATGGCGCCGTGAAAAACGACGCTTGCGACCTTGGCGATCACCGGCGCGACGAGGCCATTCAGACGCGCCGAAGAGCAGGCCGAAGATAATACCGACGACGAAGCGCCACTTGTAAGGCTTTACGTATGCGAAGAGACGCGGATACATCCCTTTGGATGCAACCACCGCTTCACGGAGAGACAGCTTTACCTTTTCGCCTTTGTTGTCGCGCATCAGGCTGAGGCTGCCGGAGCCGACAGCAGCGAATTCATAGCATCAATCACCGCTTTCGTCGAGATGAGCTTCATCGGTAGGCGCGCTTGTTTGGGAACAAATTCCTGAAGTGGAACGCCGGAATCTCCCTGGAGAATCAGGGCGACGCTCTCGCGAGGTCGCCAGTGAAATGGATTCGTTGGGCCGTAAAGCGCGACCTGCGGAACCTTCAAGGCCGCGGCCAGGTGGACCGGAGCGGAGTCGACCGTCAGGACAACTCGCGCGCGTGCGATCATGGCGGCAAGCGTCAACAAATCCATTTTGCCCGAGAGGTCCACAACCCGGCCTGTCTGCGAGTTCTCCGTCGGTGGCGGAAGTTCGCCCATGATTTCGGCCAGGTGCGCTTGTTCGATGCGCGACATTCCGCCGGTGATAACGACGTCGACCTGTTGGTTCACGAGGTTTCGGATGACCTCAGCCCATCGTTTTGGGTTCCCAGAATTTTTCCACGCGGGCAGAGCCGGGATGCACGAGTGCGAAAGAGCGCGCGAATATCGCGCATGTTCGAGAACGATGGTCGCTTCGCGCGACGCTGAGTCCGGCACATTCAACGACAACGAGGGAGGGGGCTGCAGCGAGATCCCGATCGGTTCGAGCAGAGAAAGGTTGTAATCGATCGTGTGCATGTCGCGCATTCGATGATGAACAAATTCGTTGTAGGCCTGCCCGCGAAGGGGAGCGCGCTTCTTCACCCGGAACGAGACGATCCGTTTTTGCGCGTGTGAAAGAAACGACAAAAACGCCGAGCGACTGTTGCGGGTAAAATCGATCGAGTAATCGAAGCGGCTGAATGCGACGGAACAGAGCGTCCGGATATCGCCAATGGACCGCCGGATCACCAGCACGCGATCGACGTGAGGAAGCGCCGGTAAAAGCGGCGCTGTTTCCCGGGAGAGGACAAGTGTCAGTTTGCGTCCGGGACTTGCGCGCGGAGTGCCGCAATCGCCGGCGCGGTCAGGATCAGGTCGCCGATGCGCTTCAGTTGAATGAGCAGGATATTCACTGCGGGCTGAGCCTCGTTAGGAAATTTTAGACAGGATTAACGGGATTTCACAGAATTCACCCTGCTGGCCTCTTTTAATCCAGTTAATCCCGTCAATCCTGTCTAGTTTTCTTTGCCCCGCTTATGCGATTTTTTCGATTGCCGTGCTGTAAGCCTGGAGAAGGCGACTCCGATAATGGTCCCAGGTGAAATTCTCGACCACGCGTTGTCGCGCGGCCGCGCCCATTTTTTCGACCGCCTCGGGATGATCGTAAAAATAACGAATGGCGTTCGCGATCGCATCGATATCACCCGGCGTAACGAGAATGCCCTCGATCCCGTCGCGGATGACGTCTCCGGCCTCCTTGGTGGTTACACAGGGAAGCCCGCACGCCGCCGCCTCGTAAACGGTCTTGGCACTGCCTTCCCATTGCGAAGGGAAAACGTAAATCGTTCCCTGGTTGAGATAGTTTTCCGGGTCGCGCGTGAACCCAGTCGTGCGGATGTTGTCCCGCCAGAAGTTTTTCAAGTGCGGCCTGGCTTCCTCATGAACCGACCCTACGAGCCAGAGCTCGGCGTTGGGAAGGTTCAGGCGATGCCACGCCTCCAGGAGATGATGAATCCCTTTACGCTCGATGAGCGCGCCGGAAAAAATCGCCCGGAATTTCGCGGGTCGCGTGCCCGGTTTAAAACGATCGATATCGACACCGCGCGGCAGGTAGAAAAGTTTTTCTTGAGGAAAATTTTTCGCGCGGAACGTTTCGGTGGCCTTTTCTGAGAGGACGACGACAAGATCTGCGAGATCATACTCCTCGAGAAAACGTTCCCGCTGCAGAAGCAGGCCCGATTTCCAGTTCGCGAAAGGGCCGGTCGCCTTAATTTTTGACTGGCCAACTTTCCCGGTGGCCCGATCTCGATGCCAGGTCGGGATCTCGATCAGGCTGGGGATTTTCCTTTTCTTAGCCACGCGCAGACTTTGCAGGCAATCTCCCGACCAGCTGTGAAAGAAATCGTATCTGCCGGTTTCAAGCTGCCGGGAAGCGATCCAATCGAGGTATTTCTTCTTCGCCCCGTAATAAAATGGGCGATCGAGAAACGAGATCAGCCGCACCGGATGCCAGCGCAACGACTGGATGTAACGCGAAGGGATTTCGCGTTGCCGGTTATCGTAAGCCACGGCGCGGCCGAGGAATCCGCCTCGATAGGAAGCCCTCAGGGCTTCAAATGCGTCGCAATCGAGGCCGTGCCCGCCGATTCGCGCGAAAGATCGAAAAGAGAAGATGATGAGGCAATTGACGCATCTTGCTTGGCTGCTGCGCCGCTTCCTTTACGGTGTCACCTGGCATCGGTTCGAATTATTCTGAGCTGCTCGGGCAAGTAAAGATTCATGTCGACAGACACTCATGTCATCGGATTTGTGCGGCGCGGCTACTCAGGGAGTGGCGGCGCCGAGGCTTATCTGAAGCGGCTGGCCGACGGCGTCGTTAGGCTGGGGCATGAAGTAGTGCTGTTTACGACGGATGACTGGCCGGCAAGTGAGTGGAGCTTCGGCCGGATCGTGCGCTTGAAAGCGCGTTCGCCGATGCCTTTTGCCGACGAGCTCGAGAACGAGCGCGACAAGACGCCGGTCGACGTTTTGCTCAGTCTCGAGCGTGTTCGTTCCTGCGACATTTATCGCGCAGGCGATGGCGTCCATCGGGCCTGGCTGGAGCGGCGCGCAAAAATGCAAAAGCCGTGGCAGAAAATTTTGAACCGGTTTAATCCGAAGCATTCCGATATCCTGCGACTCGAGCAACTGCTCTTCGACGAACGCCGTGCCGAGCGAGTCATTGCCAATTCGCAGATGGTCAAAAAGGAGATCGTTGATCTTTATAATTATCGGCCTGACCGCATCGACGTGATTCGCAATGGAGTGCGCCTGGAGGATTTTCGGTTCGACCAGGAATTGCGTGAAAAGGGACGCGCCGAACTCGATCTCGGACCAGATGAAATCGGGTTGCTCTTTGTCGGAACGGGCTGGGAGCGGAAAGGTCTGCGCTTCGCGATCGCCGCCACCGCTGCAGCCAAGGCGAAGAAAGTTCGTCTTCTTGTTGCTGGTCGCGGAAACGAGCAATCGCTTCCGTCGAATCAGGGCTCGATTCCTTGGCGAAGTTGAAAATCTTCGGCCAATCTACGCGGCGGCGGACATTTTTATTCTCCCGACGATTTACGACCCGTTCTCCAACGCCTCTCTGGAAGCTCTCGCTTCAGGTTTGCCGGTCATCACCACGCGGGCGAATGGATTCAGCGAAATCATGGAGGACAAGATCCATGGCTCCATCATCGAAAATCCGAGCGATATCGGTTCGTTAGGTAAGGCGATTGATCTTTGGGCCGATCCGACCTGGCGCTCGGCCGCAAGGCCTTCCATTCAAAAACGGGCCGGGCAATATGATATCGCCCGAAATGTCGAGCAAACGGTGGCGGTGGTGGCTCAGGTAGCCGCGTCGGCCGCTTCCACCGTGGGAAAGATGCGAAACACCTGATCGAGTCGCGCGATTTCGAAGATCGATCGCACCGCTTCCTGCATCCCGACGACACCGAAGAATCCCGCCGTATTTCTGGACCTTTTGCATGGCGTCGATCAGGACCGCCAGTCCCGAGCTATCGACATAGCTGACCCGTGAGAGATCCACTAAGAGTCGCGCCGGTTTCCTGGCGATGATCTCCTGGAGCGAGATGGCGATTGCGGGGGAGACGTGAAGATCGATTTCACCCTCGAGAGGGAACACGGCCCCATTCGCGGGCGTTTCGGTGACGTTTGAGACTTTCGGCATAGGAGAGCCACCCAGTTTTTACCAACCGAGCGTTCGAATCACTTCCTCCACGTTCGACAAATCATCAAATAGAAAATCGGGCTCGTGTTTTGCCAAATCGGCTCGCGCCCAGTTACCGGTAGCAATGGCGATTGTGCGCGCGCCGAAAGCTTTGCCGCAGGCAATGTCGCGCGGGGTGTCGCCGATGACATCGATTTGCGTGGGGTCGAACTCGTGGCCGTGCTTTTCACGAGCGCGCGTGCGCGCAAACGAACCGAGCTCGTTACGGTCGTGATGATCATCGGCGAACGCGCCGAATTCAAAGAAGTGCCAAACGCCGTAATGTTCCAGTTTTAGCTTGGCGCCGCGCGAAACGTTGCCGGTAAGCAGGGCGAGAACGACCTCGGGGCGGGTCCGGAGTTTCTCGAGAAGCTCGATCACACCTGGAAGAATGCGCCCGGCGCGATTTGGAAGTTCCGATGACAAGAAGTGGACGTAAGAGTCGAGAAAAGCGGCCACGTGAACAGGAGAGGAATCGAGGCGATGCTTTTGCAGGATGTTTTTGACGATGCTGGAATCGGTCATGCCGGCGATCTCGATATCGGCGAGGTCGTCTTCGATCTGGAAGCGTTCCTTAAGCGCGCGGTGGAGCGCGAAGATTCCCGCGTGACCGGAATGGATCAGAGTTCCGTCGATATCAAAAAGGAGAAGGCGTTTGGACATTGCCAATTGAAAATTTCAAATTGCGGATTGGCTCTGCGGAGCCGACACGCTAACCACTTATCTTAGATTTGAAATTTGAAATTTGAAATCTGCCATGGCCTTATCGTGGAAGACTGGCGCCATCGCCTACCGGACACCTGCACATCGGTCATGCAGGCACCTTCTGGCGGGCGCAACAGCGGGCGCGTGAAGCGAAGGGTCAGTTGTTGTTGCGGATTGAAGATCTGGACGAGGCGCGTTGTCGGCCGGAATTTCGCGACGCCATCATCGAAGATTTGAGTTGGTTTGGATTGCGCTGGGATGAGGGACCCGATGTCGGCGGGCCGTTTGCGCCCTACGTGCAAAGCCAGAGGCGGAGTCATTATCTCGATTTTCTGAGAAAGTTGTGGGATGCCGGGGCGGTCTATGGCTGCACTTGCTCGCGAAAAGATGTCGCGGAATCGGCGACAGCGCCGCACGCCGAAAATGAAGAACCGATTTATCCGGGAACGTGCCGCGACCTCGGGAAAGCCACTTCGTTTGAATCGCTGCTCTCAGGTGAGTCGAATGTGCGTTTTCGCGTTCCCGATGGTGAAACCATTTGCTTTCAGGATGGCCGCGCCGGCGAACAGAGGGCGATGGCCGGCAGGGACTTTGGCGACTTCGTTGTCTGGCGTCGCGACAATGTGCCGGCCTACCATCTCGCAGTCGTGGCTGACGATATTGCGATGCGCATCACGGAGGTGGTCCGCGGCGAGGATCTTTTGCTTTCAACGTTTCGGCACTTGCTGCTCTATCGCGCGCTCAAGGTGGAACCGCCGGCGTTTTATCACGCGATCCTCGTCGCAGACGAAGAGGGAAGGCGATTAGCGAAGCGGCATGCTTCGCTCAGTTTGCGCGCATTGCGAGAGGCAGGGATCGCTCCGGAGACACTGAGAGCCGGCTTTACGGGTTAGATCGGGCAATCCTGACCCGGAAAGACGTCCTATGGCGACAGACTAACGGGTGATATCTCACGCCTAACGAAAACACATCGATCCTGATCATGAGCATGATCAGGAGGAGGAGATTTAGAGCACCGGGGCTTGCATCATCAGGACGGCAAGGATGCTGATGAAGAAAGCTAAAAAGGCGACGGCGGCGCCGGCCAGGATCGGGAGACGGAGCGGGTCGTGTTCCTTGCTTCGTTTGGGGAAAGGGGAGGCGTTGGCGAAATCGACCGGCGCAGTGCTTGTCTCGGCGGTCGAAATGTCGATCTTCTCAGGCTCGGGGAGAGGCTCGGAACCTTGGGTGTCGGATTCAAAGCGCGATTCCACGCCGCCGAAGCGGACCTTGTCATCGAAGCGCAGGAGCTGATCTTTTACCGGGATGCCGTTGACGCGGGTGCCGTTGGTCGATCCCAAATCTTTCAACCGATACTTGTCGCCTTCGCGTTCCATCTGCGCGTGACGACTCGAGACGGAGCCATCTTCGATGATGATCATATTATCGGGTGCGCGACCGATGGTGACGACGTCCTCGGTGAATTCGTAACCAATTTTGCCCTGCGATTGGGTTGTGATGATCAGCTTCGGCATGAAACGCGCAGGTTATCGGTAGTTCGGCGATCTGTCGAGGAGGTTATCCCCTCGACTTTTCGTCGCGAAGCACCAAATCCCAAGCTCCAAACCCCAAACAAACTCCAATTCTCAAACTTCCAAAAGCTTGCGTCTTGTCGAAGCGCGATTTGGTAATTGGAGCTTGGTTATTCTTTGGAATTTGGAGTTTGGGATTTGGTGCTTCCGCACGTGGGTCAATTGACCCAGTGCAACGCTCCCCCCATAGTGCGGTTCTCATGGCTATCGAGCACACGCGCAACTTTTGCATCATTGCGCACATCGACCACGGCAAGACGACCTTGTCGGATCGATTGCTCGAAACGACCGGGACGATTCACGAGCGCGATAAGCAGGATCAATTGCTCGATTCAATGGATCTCGAGCGCGAGCGGGGAATCACGATCAAGGCGCATCCGGTGGCGATGAAATACACCGCGAAATCCGGCCAAACGTATCGGTTAAACCTTTTGGACACCCCCGGTCATGTTGACTTCGCCTACGAAGTTTCGCGCAGCCTCGCGGCCTGCGAAGGAGCGCTGCTGATCATCGACGCGGCGCAAGGGGTGGAAGCGCAAACGGTGGCCAACGTTCACCTGGCGCACAAACAAGGCCTCGTGCTTGTGCCGGTGATCAATAAGATCGATTTGCCAAACGCCGATGTCCCTTCGGTGCACCGGCAGCTTGAGGAGATCCTGGCCATCCCGGGGGCGGAAGCCATCGACGCGAGCGCGAAGATGGGCATCGGGATTGAGGATATCCTCGAAGCGATCGTGGAGAGAATTCCTCCTCCCGAACCACCCAAAGATGAGCGTCTCCGCGCCCTTGTTTTCGACTCGGTCTTCGACATTTACCGCGGCGTGATCAGTTATGTTCGCGTCGTCTCGGGAAAGATCGAAGAAGGCCAGGCGATCAAGCTGATGAGCAACGGCGCGCGCTACGACATCAAGGAAGTCGGCGTGTTCACTCCGAAGATGTATCCGCAGAAACGGCTTAACGCCGGTGACGTCGGCTACTTCATCGCCAACATCAAGACAACGGCTGACATCAAGATCGGCGATACCATTACGGACCAGCATGATCCGGCGAAGGAAGCGCTTCCCGGTTTCCAGGAAATTCATCCGATGGTGTTCAGCGGCATTTACCCGATTAACACGGCCGACTTCGAGCATCTCAAGACTGCTATCGGGAAACTCCGGCTTAACGACGCCGCATTTATTTACACGCCCGAAAGCTCAGTGGCGCTTGGATTCGGGTTCCGCTGCGGTTTTCTCGGATTGCTGCACATGGAAATCATCCAGGAACGTCTCCGGCGCGAGTACAACATGGATATCATCGCGACCAGCCCGAGCGTGGTTTACGAAGTACTGACAACTCGCGGCGAGACGCTTCTGATCGATAATCCGGCGCATTTGCCCGATCCGAGCGTGATCGCGGAGATTCGCGAGCCGATTGTGAAGGCCTACGTCCTTTGCCCTAACGAAAGCATTGGCGACATGCTCCAGCTGATCATGGATAAACGCGGCACCATGGATCATACTGAGACACTCGATACGCGTCGTGTCATGCTGCATTGCGAGCTGCCCTTAAATGAAATCCTGGTGGATTTTCACGACAAGATTAAGTCGATGACGCGCGGTTATGGCTCGATGGATTATGAGCACGCCGGTTATCGCGCCGCGAAACTGGTGAAGCTCGACATTCTTGTGAACGGCGAGCCGGTTGACGCCTTTTCCACGATTGTGCACCGCGACCGGGCGGACGCGAGGGGGCGTCAGCTGGCGGCGAAATTGAAGGAAGTCATCCCGGCCCAGCTTTACCAGGTAGCGATCCAGGCGGCCATCGGGGGAAAGATTATTGCGCGCGAGAGTGTCTCAGCGCTGCGCAAAAACGTGACCGCGAAATGTTACGGCGGGGATATCACCCGAAAACGGAAGCTCCTCGAGAAACAGAAGGAAGGTAAGAAGCGAATGAAGAGCATCGGCAAGATCAACATTCCGCAGGAAGCCTTCATTCAAGTGCTGAGATCGCAATGAGTGCGTCGAGAGGGCGGACGAGACGAGCTCGTCCTTCCTGGCATGAGAGTCGTCCGGGCGGCAGCGGGAGGGACGCGCTTGTCGCGTCCGCTTTTTGGACTACGATGCACCCCGATCGGCATCCGTTTTCGTCATTCTCTTCATGTTTACCGCACGTTACGTAAAACACAGCAAGCTCCTGCTCCGGCATGCGCAGAAGTTTCTGCGTTACAAGGCGGACGTGTTGGAGGAATCGACACACGAGGAGATCGCGGCGGCCATGCGCAGGCTGCAGGCGGCTTTGCGGCAGCGCGATCGCAAACAGATTGAGGGCCGGGCGGAGGCATTGGACGGGCAGCTTCACCGCGTTCAGCCGATCACTTGGGAATCGCATTGGCGGGAGAACTGCGAGGTCGTGCTCGTCGCCATCGTCGTGGCCGTGGCCATTCGTTCGTATTTTTTGCAGCCATTCAAGATCCCCACCGGCTCGATGCAGCCGACCTTGAACGGCATCATCGGTTACCCGAGCGATTCGCCGGCACCAAATGTGTTGCGGCGCGTGTTCGATTTCGTCGTGCTTGGAAGAAACTATATCGATGTGGTTTCAACGGAGGATGACGAAGTCATCCAGGTGACGCCGAAGAAGTACCTGTTCTTTTTCACGTTCTCTCGGGTCGTGCTGCAACACCAGCAGTACACCATCTACGCGCCGCCAGACACGTTGCGGAGTTACTTCAAGGTCGCGGTTGGCCAGAGTTATCGGCGGAATCAGGTCATTGCCCGTGGAGCCGTCGACACGGGCGACCAGGTGTTTGTGGATAAATTCAGCTACAATTTCATCAGGCCGCAGCGCGGCGATGTTTTTGTTTTTCGGACGGACAACATTCCGATGATCCAGGGCGATCCGGAAACGGGGCAGCCTTTTTACATTAAGCGGCTTGCTGGATTGGCGGGGGACACGCTGCGGATCGATCCGCCGCGGCTCTTTATTAATGACCGGCCCGCGGAAGAATTTCGTTATGGGTTTGGCCGCGTGATTCGCGCGAAATATCCCTATCAAGGCTATTACTCTGGTCGGGAAAATCTTTCCGCACCGGATCGAACCTTCACTGTTCCGGCGCACGCCTTCTTCGCCCTGGGCGACAACAGCTACAATAGTTTTGACAGTCGGTATTGGGGGCCTGTCCCGGATGAAAATCTTGTCGGGCGCGGATTGTTCGTCTACTGGCCGTTCTACCCTCACTGCGGCATCATTCGTTAGGGCAAACCGTCCATGTCGTCATCATTGACGAGGCTGCTTCCGCTGGCTGGCTTCGGCGTTGGTTACCTGCTGATGATGTTGTTCAATCCCATCCGGCAGTCGTTGCTCGACGGCCTCCGGTGCTGCACCCGATTCAAACGGATCTGGGTTGCGTTCATCGTCCTCGGGCTTGCTTATTCTATTTTTCAATTTCTCGCATTCAGTCCGCCGCACGACGCGGGCGATCTCAATCCCTCGCAGGCATTAGCGGTGACCGGTTGGAATTGGCCACGCTTCGCAGACGTTTGGGACCAGGCTCCGCTTCCCGCGCTGGAAAATGTCGCGGGCGTTTTCGACAGCTCGACGACTACGACCCCTTTGGCGGCGGCGGCGGCAATCCTGATGCTGATCAACTGGCGGGGATTGCACGGGACGCTTTTTCAGTCGCTGCGGAAACGTTATCGGTTTCTCGGTTTTCTTTTTTACGCGATCCTGCTGATCAGCGCGGTGGCCGCCATTTTGAAGCCGATCGTTTTCTGGCGTTTGCCGGCGCTGACTGAGTTTCTTCCGGCATCCGGACTGAAGGTTTCGGCGACGATTGATGTCGTCGGCTTCATCTTTGAATATCTCTTTGGTGTTTACATCCAGGTCTACCTGATCGCGGTCTGTTTCTTCTGGATTCGCGGTTTGAGTTTCGAGGAGGGGGAACTGTTCCGGTTCGGCGTGCGACGATTCAGCTATGTTTTGGAATGGGCCGGACTGGTGGTTTTTTTTAGTACCATGATGCTCCGAGTGCCGCTGCTCCTGGCTTATTTCACAAACATTCCGGATGTGCTCGACTACCTTCCGATCCAGCGGGTGGTCATGTGTGCCGTGATCATTTCCTTCGCTTCAGTGCAGGTGTCCCTTTCCCTGCACAATGAGAATCTGCGCGAAGCCATCTCGGCGCACTTCGCCTTTTTGCGACGAGAGCGACGGAGCTTTCTCTGGTTTCTCCTAATCGCGGCGTTTCATTTCTTCTTTCTCATGTCTTGCGACGCTCTCGCGCGGGGGGCTATTGCCGATCGCCTGGTGGCTTTGGTCATCTGGAAATGCATCTTCGTCTGCGCCCGGGGATTTATCACCGGCTGGCTGTTGGCCTCATGGGTATGTCTCTTTCGTCGAGGTGAAACCGGACATACGGAGGAGCAGCTCTGGATTCAGTATTAGTGATGATGAAGCCGGAAGCCTCCCAAATCACGCGTGCGAGTAAGTCGAATCTAGCGCTGGCATTCATCTCGCTCGGCCGCGAACGGCGCGAGGATATGATCGTCTTTTATGCATTCTGCCGGGTGATCGATGACATTGCCGACGAGAACAATCAGCCGGCCGATCAGAAGCGCGCCGGCCTAACGGACTGGCGAAAATGGATTCGCGCATCTGCTGCAGGGGAACCCCCGCTGGCGCAACAAGTGCGCTCGCTTATGGGGAAGTATCGGATCAAACCTGAAATGCTCGATGAAATCATCGCCGGGGTGGAGATGGATCTGGAAAAGTCGCGCTATGCCACTTGGGATGAGCTGCGACTTTATTGTTACCGAGTCGCGAGCGCGGTTGGCCTCGTCAGCATTGAGATCTTCGGATATAAGAATCCGCAAACGCGCGATTATGCCGTCCAGTTAGGCCTGGCCCTGCAGACGACCAACATTATCCGAGATGTGCGCAAGGACCTGGAGAATGGGCGCATCTATCTCCCGGCGGATGAAATGGCGAAGTGCAATTATGGCGAGGCGGCTCTGGAGGCGCGGAAATACGACGACCGATTCGTGCAACTGATGCGGCTCCAGGCGGATCGATCACATCAGTTCTTTGTCGAAGCGACCGCTTTGCTTCCGCGCGAGGACCGAAAGTCGATGGTGGCCGCGGAGATCATGCGTTCGATCTACCATGCGTTGCTCAGGAAGATCGAGCGGGACGGGTTCAGGGTTTTCGAACGCGATTATCGGTTGAACAAACTGGAGAAGGCCGGGCGGATCACCGGGCAGCTCATCCGGGCGCTGTGAAGGTGTGGAGGGACAAGCCCCTAATATTGGGGACGACACGGAGGTCGTTCCTCCAGTCGGCGCTCAGTAGTTGCGGAGAATTTCCTGAGGTTATTGCCAGGTCATGGGTGGCGTTCCAGAGAAAATAAGTTGCTGAATAAGCAACCACTCGCTTTCGTCTGAGTTTAATCGCGGGAGAGAACATAATTATGATTAAGCAATTTCTGACAATATTCAGCGGCGTCACTCTGGTGGGGTTATGCCTGACATCATGTGACACGCCTACCGGAACGGGTGCGGCAGCAGGCGCAGGGGCCGGCGCCATTATTGGCAACATCGCCGGACACGGTGGACCGCGGAGCACGCTCATTGGCGCCGCCGCGGGTGCGGCTGCCGGTGCGTTGATTGGTCACGCAATTCAAGAAGATCAGGCCGACAAATATGGCCCCCGGCCTGAAGGCGGTTATCCAGTCGCTGAGTGGAGCGGCCAGCCCGGCCTGGTCATCAGTCCGTATCCTCCGCATCGCTTGGTCGATGTTCGCGGAATTCCGCACGGCGCGCTCGTGAGAGATCCGTCGAGTGGCCGGATCTTCCGCAAGCCGTAAAGACTTTAGATCGAGGAATGGCGGCTTTTAGCCGCCGTTTTCTTGGGTCGGCGACCAGAGGTGGCTACCTTTTGCGTTGCAGAGCGTCAACGGCCGCGCGGATTTCGTCGGGCATCTTGAGGAGTTCCGGCCACGGCCGGTGATGATTTTCACCGGGCAATTTCCGGGTGGCGTCGAATCCCATGTGTGATCCGATGTTCTGTTCACTCGGCGCGTGATCGAGCGAATCGCTCGGGTTCTTGATGATGGTCGTGTCGCGTCCGGGATCGGTGTTGGCGCACAAGCGAAACAGCACCTCACTGGTGTTGTGAACGTCGCAGTCCTCGTCGACGACCACGATGTATTTGCTGAACATCATCTGCCCCATTCCCCAAAGGCCATGCATGATCTTGTAGGCCTGGTAGGGGTACTGTTTCCGGATACTGACAAACACCAGATTATGAAAGACGCCCTCGGGTGGGAGCGTCATATCGACGACTTCCGGAAAATTCATTTTGAAAACCGGCAGCAGAATGCGAACGCTCGCGTCCCCGAGATAGAAATCCTCCATCGGGGGAATGCCTACGATGGTCGTCGGATAAACCGCGTCCTTCCGATGCGTGATCGCGGTCAGGTGGAAGACGGGATAGTCTTCCACGGCAGTGTAAAAACCGGTGTGGTCACCAAACGGCCCTTCGCCTCGCGTCTCTCCGGGTTGAACAAAGCCCTCGAGAACAAAATCGACGTCAGCCGGCACTTCGAGATCGACTGTCTTGCAGCGAACCATCTCGACAGCCTTGCGTCTTAGAAATCCGGCGAAAAGGATTTCATCCAGTCCGTCGGGGAGGGGAGCGGTAGCCGCGAAAGTGTAAACCGGATCGCCGCCAATCGTCACCGCCACCGGCATCTTCTCGCCGCGTTCGTAATAGGTTTTGCCATGGCGCGCGCCCACCTTGTGCACTTGCCAGTGCATGCCGGTCGTTCGGTCGTCGTAAACCTGCATCCGGTAAACGCCGACATTGCGCGCCCCGGTTTCAGGATCGCGCGTGTGCACATTCGGCAGCGTGACAAAGCGGCCGCCATCTTTCGGCCAGCACTTGAGGATGGGAAGTTCGTGGATCGAGAATCGGGAATCGTGAATCGGTTCGTCGAGACGATGGACCACCTCCTGGCAGGCTCCTTCTTTCACCTTCGTTGGGCGGGCGTGCAGGAGATCGATTCCCTGCTTTAGGAGATTCCAACCCTCGCGCAGGTTGGTTGGCGGTTTCGATTTTAGAATCAGCTGAATTTGATCCGCGATTTCATCGACGTTCTCGCGCCCTAACGCCAAGGCGATGCGCCGGCGCGATCCCATGGTATTGATCGCAACCGGGAACCGGGATTCCTTGCCGTTGACGATCGGCTTCTCAAAGAGAAGCGCCTTACCGCCCCCGGGCGATTTCATCTCCCGATCGGCCCATTCTGTGATCAGCAGATCGGTATCGACCGGAACGGTGATGCGCTGGAGTTCGCCCGCCGCCTCCAGTGCGTCGAGGAACTGCCGAAAAGACCGATAAGCCATGGGTAGCAGTTTCCACTGCTACAGTGGAGGGCTACGTGTCCAAACGCGATTCGTTTTTTAATATTGCCGGGGCGGAACCAGGAACTGGAAAGACCTGAGGCGGCCGCCGGAAAAGGTTGCCACCTTGTAGGGAAACGTAATCGTCGGAGGAAACCAGCTGTAATAAAACGGATCGTAGAAAGGATCGCCGTAGATCGCGAAGCGCCCGTGGTGGGTTCGGAACACGGCTACGCCGCCGAATCCGGGGTAGCCCCATCCGGGGCCGCCGTAACCATATCCCCATCCAGGTCCCCAACCCGGCCCGTAGGCGTAACCGGGAACCTCCTGTGTTTGAGTGTAGATCCAGGTTTCGGTGGCCCGGCCGCGCATTTCCCCCTGGACTTTCTGGTCGGGATTGCCCCAGGCGAGCCAGACGGCCGACTCGGACATGCCGCTGCGGATCTGGCCGTGGGTGACAAGCTCCTGGTCCTTTGGCGAGAGACTTTGATAAATTTCAGGATGTTCGGAGATGCGATCCTGAGGCGTGGTGCAACCGGTTAGGAAGATGGTGCCAATTCCCAAGCCTGCCATTAAAGCTCTGGAGAGGATTTGTGGTTTCATAGGTTGATTAGTATACGCTTCTCTTCGCGTGGCTGCGTCCCTTGATTGAACACAGCCTCAACCTTAACGTTGCGCGAAAATGGAAGATCGTCACGGACATCGTATCTCTTATTTGCGAGTCTCGATCACCGACCGCTGCAACGAGCGCTGCGCCTATTGCATGCCGGGAGAGCTTCATGAATGGCTCCCTCGTGAGGAAGTTCTCACTTACGAGGAAACGCTGCGGTTGATTCGTATTTCTGCAGGGCTTGGCGTGACCAAAATCCGAATCACGGGGGGTGAGCCGCTGACGCGCCGTGGCGTCCTTGATCTTGTTCGACAGGTCCCACAAATCGATGGGATCCGCGAGGTCGGCCTCTCTACAAACGGAACCTTGCTGGCGCGGAAAACGGATGGGGGGTCGACGATGGCGAAGGCTTTGCGCGCTGCGGGAGTGGACTCGGTCAACATTTCGCTCGATACACTCGACCCGGAGTTCTACGCGCAAATTACTGGGCGCGATTTTCATGCGGCAGCCCTGGAAGGGATCGAGGCTGCGCTCGATGCCGGCTTTCCTGCGATCAAACTGAATTCGGTCCTGATGCGCGGGCGCAACGAGGACCAGCTGATTCCACTAATCGATTTCGCCGGCCAGCGAAATCTGCTGCTTCGTTTCATCGAACTCATGCCGGTGAGCACGAACGACGTTTTGACGGAAGAAAATTTTTTACCCGTCGCCACCGCCCGCAAGCAGATCGAGGCGAAGTTCGGCAGTTTGATTCCGGAACCTGGCTTTCGGACCAACGGCCCGGCGACGTATTACCAGGTGCCGGGCCGAAACCAGCGCATCGGATTTATTGGCGCCATGACCAACCTGCATTTCTGCGAGAGCTGCAACAAGCTTCGGCTCACGTGCGATGGCAAATTGCGGCCCTGTCTCGGCAGTGCTCTGGAGTTCGACATGATGTCGCCCCTGCGCGCGGGCGCGTCCGACGAAGAACTGCGGCGACTGTTTCTCGATGTGGTCGATCGAAAGCCGTTGCAGCACGATTTTCGGGATAATTACCAACCGGGCCGCAAGATGATTGCGATCGGCGGCTGACGAATGAGCGGGCTCTCGCACGTCAACGCGGAAGGCCGCGCACAAATGGTGGACGTTTCGGCGAAGCCCTTGGTCGCGCGACACGCGACCGCATCCGGGAGAATCAAACTGCAGGCTTCGACGATCGATCTGATTACGGGCAAGCAGAATCCAAAGGGCGATGTGATTGCTGTCGCTCGTATCGCCGGGATTCAGGCGGCGAAACAGACAGCAACGCTCATCCCGCTTTGTCACACATTGCCGCTGAGCGACGTGAAGATTGAGATCCGATTCGTTGACGGCTTCGCCGAAGTCGAGTGTTCCGCGAAAACGAACGCGCAGACGGGCGTCGAAATGGAGGCGTTAACGGGGGTTTCGGTGGCATTGCTGACCATTTACGACATGTGCAAGGCGGCGGATAAGGAAATGGTCATGTCGGATGTGCGGCTTCTTAAGAAGACCAAGGGAGTCGCGGCGTAATGGCTGACAAAGCGATTGTTGTCGGTGTCATCACCGTGTCCGATCGCGCGAGCGCTGGTGATTATGCCGATCTCGGCGGGCCGGCGGTTCGCAAGGCCGCGCAGGATGCAGGATGGAATGTTCTGGCGGAGGCGGTAGTGCCTGACGATTCGCGTCGCATTCAGGAGACGATCCGGTCGTTTGCGGCTCAGGGCTGCGGTTTGATCCTGACGACCGGTGGAACGGGCATCGCCGAGCGTGATGTTACGCCGGAAGCAATTCGGGAAATCATGCGCGTGGAAGTTCCGGGATTCGGCGAAGTCATGCGATCCGAGTCGATGAAATTCACGCCGAATGCGATTCTTTCACGCAGTCTCGCCGCGGTGGTTGACCGCGCCCTGGTGATTGCTCTTCCCGGAAAACCGAGCGGTGCGGTCGAATGTCTTGGCTTTGTGCAGGGGGCGGTTCCTCACGGCGTGGCCCTGGCGCAGCGCGTGCCGACAAGTTGTTAGTGAAGCTGAATGTGCGGCCCAAGCTCTAGATCCTAACGACTGTAATTTCAGGACGGCAATTGAAGCGGAACGGAAGTTTGTAGGTGCCGATCCCGGGATTCACGTAGAGCGGCCCGGCCTTCGTTTCATAGTAGCCGAGATCGTAACGGCCGACGCCCCAGGGAAGAATGGGTGCGCCGTAACCGGGAATACGCACCTGCCCGCCATGTGAATGTCCGGCCATGATCCAGTCAAAATAATGTTCGCCGAGACCTTCGACTGAGAGCGGATAATGTGTCAGCAAAAAGCGCGTTCGCGCTTCCGGCGGCTTTAACATCGGGGGGCCACCATCGCGACCCAGGCCGACGAGTTCGAGATCGTGCTCGGCCAGGATAACATTCTCATCAACCAGCCAGCGCCCTCCGGTGGCGGTAAAAACACGCTGAAATTCTGCGAAAGGCGCGCCGCACCAGTAATCGTGATTGCCCGGGCTTCCGTAAACCGGCTTCTCGATCTGCCCGATAAAGCCGAGGGCTTCTTCGAAATATTTTCGATTCTCCACCAGATCGCCCGTGAAGCAGACAAACTCCGGCGACACCGAGTTGATTTGCCTAACGACCTCGGAAGCGTAGCGGCGGTCGCCCTTGTAATGAAAGTCGCTGAAATGGACGAAGCGGAGCTTGCCGTTCGGATCGGCATCCAAGGCACGGACGCGAAGCCGGGTCGTTTCGACGAAGTGCGTCTCGGCAGCGAAGGCGGTTGGGATCGCCAGGGTAGTTAGCTTAAGGAAGCGACGTCGGGTCATGCCGGCCATTCGGAGTCAAAAGTAGCACGCCTTGCGCCCGGATCAGTCCCGTGAGCGGCCGAATCACGGCCTCTACAGCACCGCATGCGTCTGGGCCGAATCTGGTTAATCGCTACCGAAAGAACGAGCACGACTCCGATTTGGGCGCGTGTCCGAATTATTCCGAGAAGCTCAGCAGCTCCATCATTTCGCGTCCGGCCTTGGTAAAAGTCCCGCGCCCGTCGCGACCGGTGATCTGTCCACGGGTCAGGTAGCGATAATCGATCGTGCTTTTCTTGATGAAAGTGAGCGTTGGTTCCGACACAGCCATGTTGCTCGAACGAACTTGCAGCGGCACGCCCGAGCGTTCGAAAGAAACTTCCCAGGAAGGATCGCTCTCGTTCAACTCGCCGCGAATCATCCAGGGATAAGCGCGAGCCAGCTCGAAGTTTTTTGATTTCGGCACGGTGACTTTGTAGTAAATTTCTTCGTCCCCGAGAAATTGCGGAATCGTTAGGCCAGGATTTTTCCGCAGGGCAAGGTAAAGACGGGAGATGTTGATTCCGGTGAGATTGATACCGTTGTAGATGCCGTGGTGATTCGGTTCCGTCTTGCAATACTTCTGGTACCACTCTTCGAAGTGGTGACTGAGCATCAGGTTGAACTCCAGATGAACATGCGACCGTTCGAGATTGATTCCCGCCCCGGTATGGCCCATGACCCCAATGACATCACCTTTGGCGACACTTTGGCCGGGCGCGACCCGCGCGGCGCTCAGATGACCGTAGAGGCTGTAATAGTTCGAGCCGCCCCATTGGTGCTCGATGACAATGTAGCGGCCGTAGTTTGAGTAACCGGGCACGGGATTGACGTGCACGACTTTGCCGGCCCCGATGGCGTGAATCTCGTCTGTCGGCTCGCCGGCGGCGTCACGATTGAGCGGCCGAATATCAATGCCCTCATGAAAGCGTGTGTAAACCAGGCCTTTCGGCGTCTCGATCGGGTCGCGGACGAAGCCGTACTGTCCACCTTCCCACGGCGTTGACTTCGTTCCTTTGTAATCGCGGTCGATGTGCTGATAAAACGCCGGGCCATCGTTGCGGTAAATGGCGTCGTTAGCCGTGGGCAATGCGATATCGACCGCGGCCTTTGACGGTTCAGCGCTCACCTGGCCACCGAGTAGTAGGACGATGCCGCCGAGAAATGCCAGCCCTCGGAGCATTCTTTAAAGCTGCTCCTTGGACTTCTTCGGTGCGATGACCTTCCAATCCTTCCGCATGAGCTTTAAATCGAAGGCGGTCAGCCCGGAAGGAATGTAAATCTGCCCATCAGAAACGCGTTTATCGACCTGAAGCTCAGTTAGTGCCCGGCCATTCATAAAAAGGTAAAGCAGGCTTCCACGGTGTTCCATGCTGAGCGTGTCGAGCATCACGCGGCCGTGATCGTCCAGCCGAAGCAAGGCAGCGAACGTTCCGTCTGGTGCCGTGTAGGCCGAAAATGCCACCACATCGCTTTCGGAGAGGCTGGCCACTTTCTGGATGGCGACTTGTTTGCCAGAGATGGTAGCTTTGACGGCAGAGGCGAATGCGCTCGAATCGCGCGGGTTCGCCTCGGCATGGACACGAAAAATACAGTGACGAGACTTCGCTTCGACCATCGGCAGGATGCAGAATACTGCGAGAGCCGTGATCAAGGCGGACTTCATGGCCGATTGATAAAGAATTTGACAGGATTTGCAACGTTTGCTGTTTAACCCGCTCATGAAACTGGGACTGACAGTGGCGGCGGTGCTACTGCTATCAATCGGGGCCGCACGGGGCCAGGATCAGGCGACTTCTCCTGTCGCGACGTCCGCACCAGACTCCGCGGCTTCGCCAGGCCCGGTGGTGCCTGCACCACCGCCCCAGATTCTGCCGGAACCGACTCCGGCAAGGCGCAGCCTGTTTGGCCGGATGCTCCATCCCTTCGGTGGGGGTGCCAGGCCAGACGCGCCCGTGAGTTTTAAAGATCCCAAGCTGCGTGGCCTGACGCTGGTGATCGAAGTGGCACCCCAGCCGGTGAAACTCTCCGAAGTCCGACAACTGGACATCAGAGCCACCCTAACGAATCATGGCAAAAAAGCGGTCGAGCTAAACTTCGGCACAGATCAGCGGATTGAGATTTATGTCATGAACACGGCGGATGTCGTTTTGACGAAATGGTCGGAAAATCACGCAATCAATAACCAGCCCGGCACGGTTTTGATTAATCCGGGAGAACACGCCGAGTACAATGAAAAGATTTCCACGCGCGAACTCGCCCGTGACAAGGTTTATGTGGCTGAGGTTTTCTTTCCGCAATATCCGGAGCTGCGAGCGCGGCAGAAATTCCTGACCGCGCCCTAGTTTCTGTTGGAGTAATGGAGTGGTGGAGTATTGGGTGATGCTTTGAAAGATCCATCACTCCATTACTCCAAGACTCCATTACTGCTCTTCTCCGATTATCATTCGCATCCCCAGGGGCATCGGGTGCAGCCGTACACTCAGGGCCTCTTACAACCGTGGGTCGATCACGCGCGGGCTTCAGCGCTGAGCGATATCGCGTTCACGGATCACGATCGATATCACGAAGGCGTTTTGTTCGATGAGATCGAACGGTTACGGGAAAAGAACCCGGACATTAAAATCCGTGCCGGCATTGAGCTTGATAACGATCCGCAACGTTCCGCAGCTGGGCGCCGATGGGTTGAAAAGAATTGGGACCGGCTCGATTTCGTTCTCGGCTCGGTCCATTTCCTGGAAGACGACAACACGATGTTCGACACCGTGCCCGACGGTTCAGCACAGTTTGAGAATCGCGATGTGGATGAGATCTACGCCGATTATCTGAGACGGGTGCGTGAGATGGTTGCAACCGGTTTGGTCGATTGCCTGGCTCATCTCGATCTGGTCAAGATTCATGGGCATAAACCGCGCGGTGAGTTGAGTGTAATCTTTGGTGAGACGCTCGACTTGATTGCAACAAAAGGATTGGCCGATTGAGTTATCGACCGCGGGGTGGCGCAAACCGGTCAAAGAACAATATCCGTCGGAAGAGGTGATCCGTTTGGCGAAGGAGAGGGGGATTTCGTTCACGACCGCCTCGGACGCGCATTCCCATGTGCAGTTAGGGGAGAATTACGGGCAATTGGCAGAGGTGATGTCGGCCGCAGGGATTTCGCAGGTCAGCATATTCGAACGGCACCACAAACGTGCCGTGCCCCTTTCCGGGTAGCGCACTTGTCTCGACCGCACATCCATCCCTTCGCTTTCACAATTGCGAGGGATCTCAGGCTGCGAGATCTAGGCTGGCAGCCTACGATCCCCGAGAGCCCTTGGTAGTTCTGGCGATTCGTACCGAGGAATGGTTCGGCGCTACATCCCGAGCCCTGGCATGCCGAGGCCGCCGGTCAATTTGCCCATTTCAGATTGGGCGAGCGCTTTGCCTTGCTCGATGGCGCCCTGGACTCCGCTGAGAAGCAATTCCTCGAGAAAGGCAACGTCGTTGGGATCGACGATCTCCTTGTCGATCTTGATCGAGAGGACATCTCCGGCGCCGTTGGCCGAGACAATCACTTTTCCGCCGCCCACACTGACTTCGACGGTTTTTTCCTCGAGCTCAGCCTGCGTCTTGGCCATTTGCTCCTGCATCTTCTGCGCCTGCTTCATGAGCTTGTTGAGATTCATATCAAAAAATGTGGTTTACGATTTGATCTGGCCTTTGAACATCTCGAGCGCTTCCTGAATCAGTGGATCGTCCTTGTATTTTTCCTTGCCCACTGCAACGTCCGCGTTCGAAGCCGTTAGGCCTTCTTTGGCTTCCAGCTTCAACTTCAATTCCTGGCCGCTGATTTCGCCCAGTAGACTTTCCAGTTGGCGCCGGTTGTTCGCCGTCGCCGTGGTTTCAACGGCGGATTTTTGGTCCGGTGGATACCCGAGGATGAACGAACGCCCTTCGACGCCAATGGGCGTGAGCGAATCCGCCAGCGTCTTGAGGAAGCCGCGTGTCGGAATTTTCGCGCGCACCGCATCCCAGGTGGCCACCGGGTCGATCTTTCCTTCCGGACGGGTCTTTTCCGCCGCCGGCTTCTCGGCCACGCGTGCGGCCGGCTTTGGCTCCGCTGGAGCGATTTTTTTTGGCGGCGGTGCCGGCGCCGCCCTGGTCATCTTCCGTGGGGAACTTGCAGACTCCGTCGCGCCTCCGTCTTTGCCGTCGCGCAGGTCACGAAGATTTTCTATGACCTCGTTGAGTGTGACCTGGTTCAAGCTCTGGATCGCCTTGATCAGCGCCACCTCGAAATGCAGTTTCTTGTTAGGGGCCCATTTCATTCGCCCTTCGGCTTCCGCAAATTGATCGATTAAACCGAGAAGCCTGTCGGTGTCGATCAGTTCGGACTGCGACGCCAGGGTTTGCTGCGCTTCCGCGTCGACATCGCCACTGAGCGCATCCGGTTTCGCCTTGTAGATCAGCAGGTCGCGCAGATAAGTGATTAGATCGGACATCAGCCGCATCATATCTTTACCGGACTCGGATTCGTCGTGCAGGAGTTGCACCGCATCGGCTGTTTCGCTCCGCAGAATTTTCTCTGTAAAGCCAGCAACCGTCTGCTGACTGGTGAACCCGAAGACCGTCAGGACATTGCTTTCATCAATGGTCTCACCACAGAAGGCCACCAATTGGTCGAGCATTGATTCGGCATCGCGCAGCCCGCCTTCAGCGCCCCGCGCAATCGAATTGGCCGCTGCCGGTTCGAGTTTGATTTTCTCTTTGCCGGCGATGAATTGAAGATGATCGGCTATCAGATTCGCCGGGATCCGGTGAAGATCGAAACGCTGGCAGCGGCTCAGGATGGTCGGGAGGACCTTCTGCGGTTCCGTCGTCGCAAAAATGAACTTCACGTGCGCCGGCGGTTCCTCGAGGGTCTTGAGGAGCGCGTTAAACGCCGCCGAGGAAAGCATATGAACTTCGTCGATCAGGTAGATCTTGTATTTTCCCTTCGCCGGCGCGTAGCGAACGTTGTCCCGCAGCTCCCGCACGTCCTCCACGCTGTTATTGCTGGCGCCATCGATTTCGATGACGTCGAGGCTGTTACCGGCGGCGATTTCCTTGCAATTATCGCAAACGCCGCACGGCGTAGTCGTCGGGCCATGAATGCAGTTGAGCGCTTTCGCCAAAATTCGGGCGGTCGAAGTTTTGCCAACTCCCCGCGGTCCGACGAAAAGATAGGCATGCGCCAACCGGTTTTGCTCGACGGCGTTCTTAAGTGTTTGCGCAACGTGCGCCTGGCCAACCAGGTCGTCGAATGTTTGCGGCCGGTATTTTCGGGCGAAGACCTGGTAAGTCACAATCAAAACTTTAGCGTTTCCGCAAAGGCGCGAAAGGCGAAAGATGAGAGCAGCATGCTTTACGCAGGCATGGAGCTAGAAAAAAATCATGGATGAGCTGAGCGTCTTCTTCCTTTCACAGGGGGATCAGACCGCGGAATCGGTCATGAACCGCCTGACGGACTTCATCGGGGGCGCCAAGGAGAGCCTCGACTTTGCGATCTACGACATGCGTTTGAGCGATTCACTCAAGCAGATGTTTCTTCGGGCGCTCCAGGAAAGGGCCAGGGGCGGTGTGCGAATCCGGATCTGTTTTGATGGCGATAAACCGCTCAGCCCAAACCCCAGCCTCGGACAGGATCCTGCCGGGCCGGGGACCAGCGCGGCCGTCGAGTCGTTAGGCTTTCCGTGGCGCCGGATCGCCGGTATGAAATTGATGCATCACAAATTCATCGTGCGCGACGGCCAATCCATCTGGACCGGTTCGCTCAACCTGACCGATGACGCCTTCACCCTGATGGAAAACAATGTTCTTCAAATCGATTCGAAAGAGCTGGCGCGCTCTTATGCTGAGGACTTTGAGCAGCTCTGGGAGAAGGAGAATTTTGAGAACACCGGAGATATCACAACGGCCCCTGTGCCGCTCAGCTTTAGCGGCCAACCCGCAACCGCTCGGGTGATGTTTTCCCCGGGCACAGGTCTGGCCATCGACGAAGAAGTCGCGAAACGAGTTCGCGCGGCCAGTCGGCGCATTCGCATTTGCAGCCTGCTGGTAAACTCAGGAACCTTAATCGGCGCATTACAATCGGTCCTGACAACCGGACGCGTAAAGATCGACGGCATTTACGACCGGACACAAATGAGTGAGGTCTACGAACAATGGAAGGTGGTTCCGCAGAATCACTGGAAAATTCCGGCCTTACAAAATGTGATCGCCCGGGCTGGCCTCGTTGGCAAAGATTCCACTCCCTACACGCCGACCGGGCGCCACGATTTCATGCATAACAAAATCCTGGTCGTGGACGACACTGTCATTACCGGTTCGTATAATTTTTCGCGAAGCGCGCAATACAACGCCGAAAATATCCTCTTCATTGAGAGCGCTGCGCTTGCTCAGGTCTACAGCGATTACATCGATCGGTTGATCAAAAAGTATGGCGCATCCAGCCCGACTCCCCAATGATGATGAGCCACAGATTGACACGGATTTACGGGGATAAGGTTGTAGAGGTCGTTGTGCCAGCGACCTGTTTTTTGATGGTGCGGTTGGCACAACCGCCTGCAGTGCCGCAAGCCTTCTCAAGGAACCTGTGTTCATCGGGGCCGAAGGACTTAACGTAGCGGAGCGACGCTGCCTTTCCCTCCGTGCCTACGCTGCCAGAAGTCTAATCATGAAAAGACTGCTTCTCCTCTTTGTTTTCATTCTCGATTCATCAATTGCGCGGGAACCAATTCCCTTGCCGACCGTCGCAAGCAAGGTCATCCGCGCGCGCGACCTCGGTATTCCCTTCGACGGAACCCCCGGTCCGCTCAATGCCATCACCGACATTGCCGGAATCGAAGTCGGCTACACCACCTTAATAAGGGGGGAAGGAAAACTTGAAGTGGGGACGGGGCCAGTGAGGACCGGCGTCACAGCGATCGTTCCCCGCGGACATGCATCACTCAACGATCCGGTTTACGCCGGTGTCTTCAGCCTGAACGGCAATGGAGAAATGACCGGCACAGCCTGGGTCGAAGAAAGCGGATTCCTCGAGGGGCCGATTCTGCTCACGAATACGCATAGCGTCGGTGTTGTGCGCGATGCTGCCATCGCCTGGCGCGTCAGCCATGGAACGCCGGACAGCTCCGGATATTGGTGGAGTCTGCCGGTGGTCGCCGAGACCTGGGACGGGTATTTGAACGATGTAAACGGCTTTCACGTGAGCCGGGACGATGTTTTTCATGCGCTCGATTCAGCGCACGGCGGCCCGGTGGAGGAGGGGAGCGTGGGCGGCGGCACCGGAATGATCTGTTACGAATTCAAAGGTGGAAATGGGACCGCTTCGCGCAAAGTTGAAATCAAAACGGACAAGGCGAAGCCTGCGTCTTCGTGGACGGTCGGAGTTTTCGTCCAGGCCAATTGCGGCCGACGACCCAACCTGACAATTGCGGGTGTTCCGGTCGGAAAGGAGATTCCAGAGAACGCCGTTTACAGTCAGGACACCGGTTCAATCATTATCGTGGTGGCCACCGATGCGCCCCTTTTGCCTAACCAATTAAAAAGGCTGGCGCGCCGGGCGGCCCTGGGGCTCGCCCGCACCGGCAGTTATTCCGGAAACGGCTCGGGCGATCTGTTTCTCGCCTTTTCGACGGCCAATCCAGGCGCCTTCGATCCCAGCCAGGTCACACATTCGGTGCAAACGATTCCCAACGATCTGCTCGACCCGCTCTTCGAGGGCACCGTTGAGGCAACCGACGAGGCCATCGTTAACGCATTGGTCGATAATCACGATATGAATGGTGCTGGCAATCACCATGTTGATGCGCTTCCGCACGAAAAACTCAAGGCACTCTTGAAGAAGTATAATCGTTAGGCCAATTGGCAATCGATCGCGTGCATTGTCGCTGCCGTCGTCACTGACGGCAGAGACCCTTATGGAATCGACGGCTCGTCCTGAAACTCGTAGGTCCCGCGCTTCAGTTTGCCGACATGGGTCAACGCGCCGGCGCGATAGACAAACGGCCTCACGACACCCGGCTTTCTTTTGGAGACGTAAACGCCGCCCTTGAGAGGGATCGACGATCCCGAGGTGTGTTCCGAGACCGTTTCGGGAGCGCGATAATAGAAGCCGCCGTCATCGACGGCGTAGAATCGATAGATGCCTGTGGGAAAGTGCAGCGTCGCGACCTGTGGTTCCTTCGTAACCACGACATACTGGGGCGCGTTGCGCGGCGGGCCTTCAGCTACCACTTCGAAGTGACGGCCACCGGTGCACGATGCGCAAAACAGAATACCGAGCAGCGGGAGCGCGAGGGATCGCCCGCCAAGCCACGCGGGGCGCCGAGAGCGTGTTGAGCGAACTCGCGAATCAAACGCCAAACGCGCCGTCACCGATGCAAAGCAACGGCCGAGCTTTCCCAGTCTAAATGCGGACGCGACAAGCGCGTCCCTCCCAGGCCCACGCAGCGTGAATGGTTGAACGGGAGGGGCAAGCTGGCCCCGTCCGCTTCGCTCTTCAGCCAGGCGCATCATTTTTCGCTTAGAACTTTGTTAATCGCCGTCTGATCATCGAGCAGAATCCATTCAACGATGGAGAGCGGCAGGCTGCCATTCTTGATCAGGTCGTCATGAAACTGGCCGAGTCTGAAATTTTCCCCCATCTTGTCCTTATATTTGCCTAACAAGTTCATGATCTGCCATTTTCCGATGATGTAACTGATCTTTTGGTGCGGACTGGAAGCCGCCCCGGCGGCTTCGCCTTCGGCCGCCTCGCGATCAAGCCCGCCGGCATCCATGAAATACCGGACGGCTTGCTCGAAGGTCCAGCGTCCGGTGTGCAGATTCACGTCAACGCCAATGCGCGCGCCGCGGTAACGCGATAAGCGGAGGATCTGTCCCTGGGCCGCGGAATTATCCGGATACAATCCCGTGCGCATGAGCATTTCCTCGCCGTAAAGCGCCCAGCCTTCCACGAACACTCCATCCTGGTGCTGCCGGCGGATTTCGTTAGGCAGATGGTTCGCGATCGAAAGTTGCAGGAAATGCCCGGGAATCCCTTCGTGTCCCAGGATCGGCCGTGGATCTTCGATGGCCGCGCGAATGTAAAAGTTCTTCGACTGCGGATTGTAGGTCGGGATGAAATAAAAGCCGGTCGGATCCTTGTCGTAGACACCCGGAGGATTCATAAACCCGCCCGGGCTGGTTGGTTTGAATGCGTCAGGCAGCTGTCGGATTTCAAATTTCCCCAGGTAATCCGGCAAGGTGACCAAGTTGTGTTCCTTCAGGAAGTTGATCATCTCTTGTTCCCGGCTCTCATAGGCTTTCAGGAACGAAGCCTGATCCGGCGGAACGTGAGCGCTGCGAGCGGGATCGGGGTCAGCCAGCTTGGGGTCCGAGAGCAAGGCTTCCAAAGCGCGGTAGCGGGCGTTTTCCACACGCCCGATCATTTCCACCTCGCTCGCATCGAGCGGGAGAAGGAGAACATGCTTCAGGTAATAGTTGTAATTAGCCTCGCCCATCGGGGCGAACTCCACCATTTTGCTCGATCGCTTCTCGAGATCGTCCGCGAAGTCGTGAATCGCCTTAAGCGCCTCGTCTCTCGCCTTGATCAGGGCTTCGTGCTCGTTAGGGGAAAGGCCCTGGTCCAGGGTCATCAGGCTTCCGGTAAAGAGTGAATCGATTGAGCGCGCCGATTGAATTGCGAGCGTCGCGTAAAGTTTTACGGGGCTTTGCAGGTTCGCGAGGCCCTGCTTGAGCATCGCCGGCATTTGTTGAAGCCGCGCCGTGGCCGAGCGCGCGCGATTTGCCGGAGTGTCGTATTCTTTCTTCAAGAGCGAGAAGATGGCGCTGACACATTCGCCCGTGTAGGTCTCTGGGTTCGTTTTCTCGAATTTTAGGACGCGATCGCCGAATTCCGCTGCCTCCAGTTGCGAGCGAAACAGCATCCAATCAATCCGCTGATCTTTCGGCCACGAATCCGTCTTCATGGCCCGCACCTTGTCGAGCAACGCATGGACGTAGCGGGCTCGTTCTGTCATCGCAGCGGGTGAGTAATCCGTCAGCTTGTTGTCCCAGGTGTGCAGACCGGCGTCGCTGCTGGAGACGGGCGAGTTTTGATTTCGCCAATCATAATAATTTTTCGCCAGGGTCGCGAGAGCAGCCGCGCTCATGACCTGGTCGCCGTCGGTATTATTAATCAGAGCGGTGTTGGACCGCGAGTTGTCCGGCGTTATTCCGGGCCTGGGAGTATTCGCGGTCCTTTGCGCGTTAACCTCGCGAAATGTTAGGGTGAGAACCACGGCGACACCGACCAGAGTATTGATCGCTTTCACGGAAGCGATTGTAATGGTCCCAAGCGCGCGCGGAAGCGCAAAAGCTCGGAGTCGAGTAGATTGAAAGCCATGAAAACCCTGGGAATGATCGCGGGCATCGGTCCGGAAAGTACGATGGAGTATTACCGGACTGTGATCTCGCTTTTTCGGGAACAGGCGGGCGACGGAAGTTACCCGCAGTTCATTATTAATAGCATCGATCTGAAACGGGAGATCGAGCTCGTGGCCGCGGGCGATGCAAAGGCGACGACGGATTATTTGCTCGAGGAAATCGGTAAACTCGCACGGGCGGGGGCGGATTTTGGAATCATCGCCTCAAACACGCCTCACATCGTGTTCGACGAAGTCGCGGCCGGCTCGCCGATTCCGCTGATCAGCATCGTCGAAGTCGCGGTGGCCGTTGCGAAAAGCCGGGGATGGAAACGGCCGGCGTTGTTTGGAACGCGCTTCACCATGAATGGCGATTTTTATCCCAAGGTGTTCGCGCGGGAAGGTATTGAACTCGTCGTGCCGGCACCCGCCGATGCCGCGTATATCCACGACAAATATATGAACGAACTGGTGAACGGAAATTTTCTGCCTGAGATCCGAACGCGACTCCTGGAGATCGTGGACCGCATGCGGCAGGCGAGTGGAATCGATTCAGTTATCCTTGCCGGAACGGAATTGCCGCTGCTGTTGCGGGATCCGGAGCACAACGGCATCCCATTCCTTGATACCATGCGCGTGCATGCGGAAGCCACGGTTCGTCGGATGCTTGAATAGATGACGCGTTTCCGGAACTCGGTTGCTGTCGCGTTGCTGCCGACTTTCTTCGTGCCGCTCATCCTGGTCTCGCACATCCTTATCTTCGTTAGGCTGTCTAAAAATCCTTCGTAGGCATTCGCCTGATATTCGGCCAGATTTGCTCTGGGTAAGCCTGGGGGAGGGTTCTTCTGCGGCCCGCGAAAGGTGAGGCTTGACTAACAATCGCTTTTCCGGGAAGTCTCTTGCCATGCAAGCCTTGACCCGATCTGCCCTAGCTTTTGCTATCGCGGGTTCCCTACCTCTTCTCTCCCATGCCGGCGAACAGGCCCCTAAGGAAGTCGCGACCGTCGCGCCGCCTGCCTGCGAGTGGGGAGGATTCTACATCGGCGCCACCGCTGGTGGACAGTTTGGCCACAGCGAGGACCACGACCTCGGGCTGACCAACTCAACGGCTTACAATGCTCCTGACCGGCCGTGGGGGTATCATGAGGATGGCGTGTCGGTGAGCGAGCAGATGGGCTTTAACTGGCAGTTGGGTCATTTTGTTTTTGGCCCTGAGGTTGAAGCCGGCTACATGAATTTGAAGGGCAGCGGCATTGAGCCGGGACTTCCCCAGGACACGGAAGGGTCGAGCAAAAGCGATCTCTTCGTAACCTTCCGCGGCAGAGCGGGGGTCGCGTTTGGCTGCTGGATGCTCTATGGCACCGGTGGTGGGATCGGGGTGAATTACACGACGCGCGTCTTCGACGATCAGGCCGTGGCGCCAAACGGGTTGGACCGGATCGACGCGCACCGGGAAAACTTCCAGTTCGGTTATACGGCGGGAGGCGGGGTGGAACGCATGTTCAATATGTGGGGCCACCGCTGGTCGGTTAAGGCGGAGTATCTTTACTTCGACCTTGGTAACCAGAGCTTTAGCGCGACCAGCGCTAACGGCTTCGGACCCTATCACTGGCACGGCGATACGGCGGGGCACATCGTGCGCGCCGGTTTCAATTATCACTTCTAAATAGCGACGATTGCGCGCAGCACGGCTCAGGCTAAATCCAGCCGCCAGGAAATCTCCGATTGTTTCGATAAAAATCTTGTTTCGGTAATCGACTTCTTCATAGAGTCGCGCCGCAGCCCAATTGTCTCCCCAAAATGAAATTCTCCATGAAACGATTCCAAGTCTTGATCATTACCCTCGCCGTGTGCGCGATGAACGCTGGCAGCGCCTTTGCCGCCGGATCCCGGCCTAACGTCCAAAACCCGGCTCCAACCGGGCCGACTGGACCGACGGGTCCTACCGGTCCCAAGGGAGCGACAGGTGCTACCGGACCGAGTGGAGCGCCCGGAGCTAAGGGAGCAACCGGAGCCACTGGTGCCCCCGGAGCAACTGGCGCTACAGGTGCCACAGGAAATCCCGGGACGACAGGAACGACTGGAGCCACGGGGACGACCGGAGCCACAGGAGCAACCGGTGTTTCCGGAACAACTGGTGCCACTGGCGCCACGGGAAATCCTGGGACAACAGGAACAACCGGAGCCACGGGGACGACGGGAGGCACGGGCGTAACTGGTGCGACCGGAGTTACGGGCGCCACCGGTGCTACAGGATTTATTGGTGCAACAGGCTCGACAGGTGCCACGGGTGTGACTGGTGTCACAGGCGATACTGGCCCAACCGGCAAGAAGGGTGCACAGGGCGACACGGGTGCGACGGGCCCCACAGGCGGAGCGCAGCTCGAGTATGTCTACGCGTACAACACGAATTTGCAGAACCTGAATCAGGGCGACGTCGTTTCATTCAACAACACAGGCCCTTCGTTCGGCTTGATCTTTGTGCCCGGACCTCCCAGCTCTGTGACGGTGGCGGACGCGGGAGTTTATACGATCGAGTTTCACGTTCGTGGAACCGAAACGACGGTACCGGCCAACGCCATTCCGTTAGTTTTCCAGGTCAACGACAACACGATTCTTATTCCTGGAGGAGCCTACGCGAGTGAAGATTCCAACCCGAATGGTTCGCATCGCGCCGTTACGGGTATCGTCACTGCGACTTTAAACGCCGGCGATAGTATCACCCTGCAAAACGTGACGCCCGCGGGACCAAGTGGACCGACGACCGTCAAATTGACTAACGACGGTGGTGTGGTGAACGCTTCCCTGAGGATGGAGCGTATCGGCGGCGGTCCGACCGGTGCGACGGGGTCAACTGGCCTGTAGAGTCCTCAATTTTTTACAATGACGGTCGACCGTAAATGAGCGGCCGCCGGATCGATCGAATGAGCGCGGCTGCAGAAACAGCCGCGCTTTCTTTTCATTCGCGCGCGGGTGTAGCAATATCGCCTGGCAAAAGCGCCCAGTATGATGGACGAAACAGGAGCTAACACCTGCGCTCAGACGACGCACCCGTTGTGTCGCGGCCAATTACGCGTCGTCCTGTGGATTTTCCTGACCCTTTCCGTCTTTTATATCGGCCTGACACGAGGCCGCTTCCTTTCGACCGACGAGATCCACGTGTATCAGGCTACGCGATCGTTGTGGGAACACGGAACGACGGTCATCCAGTCTCCCGAAGGCTATCGCGGTCGCGGCGATCATCGTTATGCGGTCGTGAACTCCGGTCTTTCCGTGGCCTCGTTGCCGCTTTACGGAGTGGGCAAATTCGTCGAGGGCTTCTGTCTCAATAGCGGCAAACAGGATTGGTTGAAGGTTTTCGCCGGTCCGGTCGTCGAGCGAGTCGGGGGCGATCGATGGAGCGGCGAGGCCGGAATATTTTTCGTCAACCTCTTCAACTGCTTTGCCACGGCTGCTTTGGTGGCGCTCTTCTATTGTTTTTCCCTCGAGCTTGGGGCCACAACCCGGTGGGCTCTCAGTGCCTCGGGCCTTCTCGCCCTAACGAGTTATGTGGCGCCTTTCAGCACCGGCTTTTTTCAGCACTCAAGCGAGGCGTTCTTTCTCCTCGCCGCTTTCTATTTTCTCTTTCGCGATCGGCAATCGCCGGACTGGCGGTGGCGCCTCTGCGCGGGTCTTTCCGCCGCTCTCCTGATTCAGTTTCGCTTTCCTGGCGTCGTCGCGCTTCCAGCGCTGATTTTCTATCACGGGATTGTCCTTTGGAACCGCTCTCGTCAAAGAAGCAGAGGAACTTCTGCCATGGCAGGGACGTTACGACAGGCGGCACCGTTCGCGGTTGCTCTTGTCTTCGGTTTCCTTCTTCACGCACTCGATCAGTATGCCAAATTCGGCACGGTTCGATCGGTTGGGAACTACGCCGCGCTTCGGAATCACAATCCGCTTCTGGTGGGCTTGTACGCTTTTCTGTTCAGCCCGGGAGACAGCATCTTCCTCTTTACTCCACTGCTGCTACTTGCTCCGTGGGCGCTCTATCGTCTCTATCGCCGTTACCCGGTCGAAGTTGCGTTCATTCTCTTTCAGACGGGGTTCTACCTGTTCTTCTACAGCAAGTTCGACGATTGGCATGGGCTTTGGTGTTTCGGCCCGCGCTATCTCGTTCCGTTAGTTCCATTGCTCCTGCTGCCGCTTGCCCTGTGGTTGCAGGAGGTCAATTGGAAACGGCGTCTGATCGCGATTCCTCTGGCTTTCTGCGGACTCTGGATTCAGGCAATTCATTTTACGGCGGATTTCTGGACCGTCGCCCAGTACGAGAATTATCTGAATTTCCAGCCGCCGCATGGATTCCTCTTTATTCCCAGCGTCTGTCAGGTGGTGGCTCACTCCCGGGCGATGCTTGCGTGGGATTCCCGCGTGACCATGTGGCTGGTCACGGTTTATCGCGGTCTTGGGCCGGCAACCTTTTGGAAGGTGTTTCTCACTCTCGTCCTGCTGCTGGCGGGATGCCTCTGGAGGCTTCAGCTCAGCCTTCGGCGGCTCAGCCCGGTGCCTTCGGCAGAAGAAGAAACAGTCGCTGTCTCTTCCAGTTTTCCGGCGGTCCTTAGAGCGAAACACTTTCGTCGCTTCGCTGCCATTGGGCTCGTCGTTCTCCTTTTGATTCCATATTCGAATCATTTTTATAACAGCTTTCACTTCGACGATGCGCACACCATTCAGACCAACGGCGCCATTCGAACGCTGGCGAATATTCCGAAATTTTTTAGCGACGCGACAACCTTCAGCGCCTTGCCGAGCAACCAATCGTACCGGCCGCTGGTTTCGACGATGCTGGCGATTGATTATTGGTTAGGCAATGGCCTTTGGCCGTTCTGGTTTCACCTGACAATTTTCATTCTCTTTGCCGCTCTCGTCCTGCTTTTTGCCTTGGTGGTTTATTGCCTTCTCCAGGAATGGAAACCGTCGCCCTGGAATCGTTGGATTGCGGTTTTTGCGGCCGGGCTCTACGGGATCCATCCGGCGAATGCCGACACCGTTAACTACGTCATTGCCTCGTCCGATGTCATTTCAACCCTGGGAATCGTCGCATCGTTCGCGATCTATTTCGCCTTCCCGGCTCAGCGGCGCTTCTATCTTTTCGCCTTGCCCGCCGCGGTCAGCATTCTGGCCAAGCCGCCGGCGATTGTTTTTGCCGTTCTTTTCGCGCTTTATTTGCTGATCTTCCCTTTTTCGGTCTCGTCCGATGCGCGACCGCGGAATCGTCTTCGGTCATTGGTTCGTTTGGCGTTTCCACCCTTGCTCCTTTGCGCGGCCGTTCTTGTTTTTGTCCAACGAATGACGCCCCGAACCTGGATCGCGGGCGCGATGAACCCGTCAGGATATCTCATGACCCAGCCGTACGTTGCGCTGCGGTATGTCGGGACCTTCTTTTGGCCTTCAGACCTCTCGGCTGATTATGACCTGGCCACGGTCAGTGGCTGGAGTGATCCACGGTTTTGGATCGGCTTCGGATTTGTTTTCCTACTGATTGCAGGCGCGGTCGTTTGTTGCGCATCACGGCGCTCCCGTCTGATCGGATTCGGTCTTTCCTGGTTTGTCATCGGGCTTTTGCCGACTTCTCTCTTCCCGCTGGCCGAAGTGATGAACGATCATCGCGCTTTCTTGCCGTATTTGGGGTTGATCATCGCCTTCGCTGGCGCAGCCGCCCTGGTTTGCGAACATTTCTCTTTCGAGAGCATCTTTCGAAGACGCGCGATTGTTTTTGGCGTCTTCCTTGTTTTGGCGAGCGGCGCTTACGCAACCTATGAGCGCAACCAGGTTTGGCGAAGTGAGGAAACGCTTTGGCGTGACGTGACTCTGAAGAGCCCGCGAAACGGACGGGGCTTGATGAACTTCGGGCTCACGCTGATGGCCAAGGGCAATTACAACGGTGCCCTCGACTACTTCCATCGCGCCCTCGTGTTGACTCCCCAGTACCCGTTTCTTTTCATCAATCTTGCCATTGCAGAAAATGCCATTGAGCAGACGGCCCAGGCGGAAGCACATTTTCGGCAGGCACTCCAGCTGGCTCCGGGCCTCCCTGATGCCTACACGTTTTATGGTCGGTTTCTGATGGAGCATCATCGCGAAGCCGAAGCCAGGTCGCTTCTGCAAAAAGCAGCCGACCTGAGTCCGACGGACGAGACGGTGCGTGGGTTATTGGGGGAGTTGACGCCGTCGGCCGAAGCCTTTGTGAACTTGAGTTTGCAACGTTATCAGGAAGGCCGCTTCAAGGAAGCGATCGCCGCGAGTCGAAAAGCGCTTGAGATGCGCCCGAGTTACGCCGAAGCGTGGAACAACCTCGGGGCGGCCTACAACGCCATTGGCGACTACGAAAAGGGTGTCTCTGCCTGTCAGAAGGCGCTGGAAATACGGCCCGATTTTGTCCTCGCGCGAAATAATCTGGCCTTCGCCCAGGAACGCCTCAAAGCGCTTTCCGTGAAACAGTAGTTAGACCATGGCATCGCCTCGTGAACTTGGCGCCGTTGAGAGGGGCGGAGGCCTAACGACATTGCCGGGGATCCTGCTTTTTTTTGCGATCCTTTCAATTGCGACCTTCCTCCGTCTTCAAACTCAGACAGTCTCTACGCGGACTCCGGACGAACAGATCTACATCGCAGACGCAACCCGGATCGCGGCGTCGGGCGTAAAAGCCGTGTCGCACCTGGTTAGAAAATACAATGCGGATCGCCAGTTCTGGGTTTACCCGCCGCCCACGCGGGTTGGATTTACCTTTGTCGTAGCCGCAGCCATGAAAATGACCGGAGCCTCGGCCGAACATTGCGCTGTCTGGATTTCGTTCGCCTCGAGTCTGGTCACGGTTTTTCTGACAGGTCTGCTGGGATGGCATGTCTTTTCTCGTTGGATTGGTCTGATCTCGATGGCATTCATCAGCGTCAGCCCCCTCGATTTAACACTGGCAAGGCGGGCCTGGCAGGATTCCTTCGTGGCAGCTCTTGGCCTGGCACTTCTTTGCATGTGCGTCGGGGCGACAACCGCAAGGTATCGTCGTCTCTGGTTAGGCGCGTTTTGGGTCGTCGGATTCTGGTTTCTTCTCGTCAAAGAATCGGCGCTGATCATTTATTTTTTACTGACGCTTTGGCTTTTTGTCGATGCGTGGAGGAAGAGACGTGGCTGGCCCAGTATTATTGCCACCGCAGCGATGCCGGCCCTGCTTGTCCTGCTGGCCTTTGTCGCGCTGGCCTGGGTCTCGGGCGGAGCGAGTCAGTTTCTTCAGGTTTATCCGCACATGGCTCAGTCTGTGCATTGGAATGACTACGTTTTCTCCTATCAGGTTGGTCCCTGGTATTCTTTTCCCCTGGGGCTGTGGGTGCTCAGTCCTGCGACCACCTTGCTTTGCTCATGCGCGATTGCCTTCATTTTTCTACGCCTGGACTCGTTAGGTCTGACGCTCGAATTTGACAATGACGCGCTGGGAGTCGCCGTTGCCTTGTCGCTTTTCCTTGGCGCCGGGCTGGTCGCGGTCACATTACCGGAAGGTTATAAATGTCTGCGTTACGTTTCTGTCCTCCAACCCGCGGTGGATGTGCTCGCGGCTGTTTTTCTGGTTTATCTTCTGCGGCGCCTTCGGGGCCGAACCTTTGAAAGGATGGGGCCCGTGTGGATGGCTGTCGGGATGGCGGTGGTCGCTCTCGTCTGCGTCGCGGACTACAATCGATTTCAACGTTATGTCGTTCGCGGAAAACTCGACGACCTCGCGATTGTCCGCGTGGTGGATCAGGCGTTCGTCAGCGACCTGAAGCCGTCGGTTCCGCCCGAAATAACCGCCAAAGAGGCGCTGGAAGCCGGTCGATTGACGGGATCTTTTACGGACACGCCCGAGTCTCTTCTGGCGCTCAGTGTCGATTTCTATCGCCGTGGCTCTTATGATGACTCGATCGCGGCCGCGGCCAAAGCGCTTCAAAAAAGACCGGACTACGCCGAGGCGTGGAACAACCTCGGTGCGGCTTACAATGCACTTTATCGATTCGCCGAGGGCGCGCAGGCTTGCGAGAAAGCGATCGAGCTCAAGCCGGACTTCCCGCTGGCTCATCGAAACCTCGCTTTTGCGCGTCAAAAACTGGCGGAAAAAAATGGGCGGTGAGGGTTTCGAACCCCCGACCCTCTCGGTGTAAACGAGACGCTCTACCACTGAGCTAACCGCCCGCTGAGGAACGGCGTAGAGCGTATCGCGCTCGTCGGGGCGTGCAAGAGCGGGCCCGAAATCGTGCGCCGTAACGGCCGTACGGTCGGCTTTTAGGCGGCCGCGAGGACGGAGGCCTTCCGGTTGAGAACGGCCATTGCCTGCTGCAATTCATCAAAATCGAAGGGCTTGGACATCATCATGTCCACGTTCAACGACTCGTAAGCGGCGATGTCCTCGTCCAGGAGTTGGCCTGAGAGAACAAGGATCTTGCCTCCAAAGTTTTGCGCGCGAAGGCGGCGGACCAATTCAAGACCTCCGACCCGTGGCATCCGATGATCGGTAATGACAACATCGAAGGGCCGGGTCGCGACGCCGACCTTGATCAGCGCTTCAAAACCGTTTACCGCCCTCACGACCTTGGCCGCCGGGCCTCCCAGCACCATGGCAATCATGTGCGCCAGGGCTTTTTCATCTTCCACCACCAGGATTCGCAAAGAATGGCTCATTCCAGCGGTTGGAATGAGCAAGCAGCGGGCCGCGCACCGCCGGACGCGGTCGATCGCACTGACCCAATAGTGCTACGGTCACCTTTGCGGAGGCGCCTCTTTGCCGCGGCGGCTTCTGACCGTCGCATTATTTGATGTTCGGATTCTCGCTGCGCAAATCTACGGAATAACGACCCGATAGAAGCGTTGGCCGGACGGTGCACTCCCGGTCGAAGTCCCGTCGTCCGTCCAGGTGAGCGATGAGCCCGTGCCGGTTTTATCAGGCGTGACTGAATTCCAAGTATCGGAAATATTATTCTTCCATTGCAACCGATAAGCCAGGCCTGGCTGGCTCGTGCAAACAACGGTCGCGAGGCCGGGAGCTTCGGTAATGCTGCTGATGATCACGCCCGAGTCGGCATTCGGAATTGCATTTGGAGCAAACAAATCGCTCAGATCCAACGCAGTGGCCGCGCCACCGAGCAGCGGAGCGACTCCGAAGATTTTTTGAAAAGTGCGCAGCAACGAACTGTGGGTGTAATGGAGCGCGTTGTGATATCCGCCGCCTTTGGCCCGTGGTGAGAGCACGATCATGCCGATGGGCCCATCTCCGGTGGCAGCTTCGTCCCAGGTGATGATGACAAGTCCATTATTCTGGTATGCGGCCGACGCCAAAATCATCGACAAATTCTGGGACAACCAATTGTCGCCCTGCCTGACCGAATTGTTCGTCGGGGCACACGAGTCGTGCATGTCGTCGCAAATGTTTGGCGTGATGAAGTTATAATGCGCGACCGTTTGATTGGCCAAGTCGGTGGCGAGCTCGGTAAACGGCCGCATGACAGAAGTGCAGGTTGGATTGGAAGAGCCGGTCACGTCCGTGAAAAAGGCAAAAGGGTTATGCTTCACATAATACGGCGGGGAGTCGGTCGTGGGGCAGGTCGTTCCCGAGATGTTTTCCTGATACGTCTTCCAGGAAATTCCAGCAGCCTTTAGTTGGGTAACCAGATGGGCTGTGCTGCTTTGCTGGTTGGTTGATGGGGGGCTGTCGTTAGTGATCCCGAAGCTTGTCCCTGCCTCGATCCAGAGATAGTTAGGCTCGCTCGGATGAATTGACGGTGGGTTATAATATTGGTCGGTGTAGGACGCCATCGGCAGGATGGTTCCATTAATATAGGGAGCGTTGGCGCTGCCCAGGATGCTGGACCAATTGTGGTTCTCCATCAAAATAATGAAAACGTGACTGGAGGAATCGATACCTGCGGCCGGAAGGCGGATGGTCGCGGTAACGAGAACGAGAGCGGCCAGAAGGATAGGGGATTTGAGACGCACCCGGCGATTGTAGCTTAGAATGTTGTTCTTTGTCGGGGAAAACCGCCGGCACCGGACAAATATTCTCTTGTGCGGCTACGCCTTACAGTTGTTGGCTTGACTCCCGGCAAGCCGGGCTGGTAGCCTCCCTGCTGTCATGAAATCAACGGAACAATCGTCTGCGTCGACGATCTCATTCGCGTTCCGTTTTTACTTTAACTACCGGTAGATCGCGGCTTTCGCCGACTGATCTGCCGCGATTCGCTCGCCTCTTATGTCTGACTCCCTTCATTCCCTGCGCACCCAACTCGACGGCGTCGATGCGCGCGTCATCCAGGCGCTTGCTGAAAGACAACAACTTGTGGCTGACGTCGCCGCTCTTAAGAACGATCCGGCGTTGCCACTCCAGGACCAGCAACGCGAACGCGAATTGTTGGCTCGCGTCGGTGAACTGGCCCAGGAACACGGGCTCGACAGCTACTTTGTTGAAAGCCTCTACCGGCGCATTCTCAGTCATTCGGTTCGTTTCCAGGCGGAACACCAGAGCTCAGTGGCGCCGAAGGATGTCACGACCGTTTCCTATCAGGGCGTGGAAGCGTGCTATAGCCACATTGCGGCGCGAAGTTATTTCGCGGCCGCCGGATCGAATGTGCGTCTGCATGGATACCGCTCGTTCGGAGCGGCCATCGATGCGCTCGTTAGGGGCGACGCTGATATCGCTTTTCTCCCGATCGAAAATTCTCTGACCGGATCGATCAACGAAACCTACGATCTCCTGAACTCGGCGAAGCTTTATATTATTGGAGAAGAAGTCCTCCGCGTCGAACACTGCCTTCTGGCCATTGAGCAGGTTCCGCTGGGGATGATCCGGCGAATCAGTTCACATCCTCAGGCGCTCGCGCAGTGTGCTGCGTTCATCGAGTCCCTCGAGGAATGCCAGAAAGAAATCGCGGACGATACGGCCAAGGCGGCAATGGACGTTGCCGAATCGGGAGACCTGTCTCGCGCGGCCATTGCGAGTGAAGAAGCAGGCACGCGCTACGGACTTCAGGTGATCAAGCGGAATGTCGCGCAGAAGCGGGAAAATTTTACCCGCTTTGTCGCGATCGCGCGCGAGCCCCGCCAGGCAGACGCGCGCTTGCCGCACAAGACATCGCTTCTTCTGACGACCCGCCACGAGAAGGGGGCGTTGGCAAAATGCCTCGACGCCCTGGCCCGGCATGATGTCAGCCTGACGAAGCTTGAGTCACGCCCGAGCGCGGAGCAGCCATGGCAGTATTTGTTCTACATCGATCACGAAGGCGGCTTGCACGAATCGCATGTGGAGGCGGCCCTGAAAGAATTGAAACAATTCGCTGAAGACGTGCGCGTCTTAGGAAGCTATGCGCGCAGCGGCGCCGGTCTGGCGACCGAACTGAAGCCTGAAACGCGACCGATCGCGGGGGCGTCACGGCCTTCGAAAAATGGCTCCTCCACTCCGGCGGCTGTCCCGGAAAATTCTCCCTACCGATTGACGGCGCGTTCGCGAAAAGCTTCGGACTCGGCCATCGCGATCAACGGCATCGAGATTGGCGGCGACGCGCCTTTTGCAGTCATCGCCGGCCCGTGCTCCGTTGAGTCGCGCGAGCAGATCATGGCCTGCGCAAAGGCAGTCCACGAAGCCGGCGGCAAAATATTGCGGGGCGGCTGCTTTAAACCGCGCACATCGACTTACGATTTTCAGGGGCTCGGTTTTGATGGCCTAACGATTCTGCACGAAGCAGCCCGGACTTATGGTCTCGCTGTCGTGACCGAGGTCTTGCATCCGGCGGATGTCGACGCCATCGCGCGCGAGGCTGACGTGCTCCAGATCGGGGCGCGTAACATGCAAAACTTTGCGCTTCTAAAAACCGTCGGCAAAGCGCGTCTCCCAGTTTTGCTTAAACGCGGTTTGATGGCCTCGATTGATGAATGGCTGGCGGCGGCGGAGTACATCATGGCGGAAGGAAACCGGCGGGTGATCCTCTGCGAACGTGGGATTCGCACCTTCGAAACAGCCACGCGAAACACCCTCGATCTGTCGGCCGTGCCGGTAGTCAGGGAACGCACGCATCTGCCGGTAATCGTCGATCCCAGCCACGCAGTCGGGCGGAGTGAGTGGGTGGCACCGCTCGCGCGCGCCGCGCGCGCCGTCGGCGCTCATGGCGTCATGATCGAGATCCATCCGGATCCGGCAACGGCGCTCTCCGACGGACGGCAGTCGTTAGACCTGGAGAGCTTTGGGGCTCTGGCGAACGAACTGCACGGCTAGTTTGCCTGTCCTTCGCGGAAGGACCGGTGTTGCCGGAACAAGGCTAAACGCGCTTCCACTTCCGGTCGCAAAATGGGCGGGACCGGCATTTGCAAGGCCTTCTCCTCGTATTCGACAGCTTTGCGAAAATCTCCCGCTTCCGCTTCGGCTGCTGCAAGCGTGTCCAGCGGACCCCAACGTTTCCAGTGAACCATCTCGCAGCAATGTTTTGCCTCCGCCAGCGCTTCCGCGGCATTTCGCCGTTTGGGATCGGGACAGGTTGAACGGAACCAGGCGAGCTCGTTGTGCCAATTATACTCGTCTCGTTTCGCTAGATTTTTAGCAGTTCGTAAATCCTGTTCCGCCTGGTCGAATTCTCCCGAGCGGAGATAGGCCATCGATCGCAGCGTGTAAATGCGGACCAAATCGGGATGGAATTCGATTCCGGTGCCGCAATCCGCTATCGCCCCAGGATAGTTCTTTTGGACTACCGAGAGGTAAGCGCGACACAGATAAGCATCGGCTCTGGTGGGATTGATTTCGATGGCTCTCGCGAGATCCGTTAGCGCGTCTCCGGCGTCACCCTGACGAAAGAAAGCCATGCCGCGGCAGCAGTAGGCGAGATACTCGCGCGGATTGATCCGAATCGCTTCCGCATAATCCTTGAGGGCATCATCGCTCTCACCGCCGTCATCCAGAATGACGCCTCGGTAAACGTAGGCCAGGGCATTGCGCGGATTGATCTTGATGGCCTCGTCGTAATCTGCCGCCGCCTTCTCGTACTCGCCTTTTTGCGACTGAAAGCTCCCGCGCAGCAGGGTGGCACTCGATCGACGGATATTGTTGATGTCCAGCGCAAGAGCCTTATTGCACAGCGCGATCGCTTCATCGTAATTACCGATCTCGCTCTGTTTTTGCATCTCCCTGGTGAGTCCGCTGTAATCGCGCGAAACTGACGTCTGATCTTTTGGAACAAGTTTTGGCAACGGCGCGAACCCGAGGGTGCCACTCAACCCGAATCTGTTGGGAAACGGCGACGGACTTGGCCGGGCAAAGCTCCGGGGTGGGCTGGCGAGATGCTGCGCTTCCGCAGTATCAAAAAAAGCGCGTTCTGAATCCCCACGCCGCCGGTAGACCTTGGCCCGCTCCTCGTGGGCCTGCACATTCCACGGCTGCATCGCGATGCATGCGTCGAAGTTTGCCAGGGCGTGCTCGAGATCGTCCTGTTTCACAAGGCAACGCCCGCGCATCAAAAATCCATGAGCGTAGTTAGGCCAGATACGGGTGACCTCTTTGAAGTCCGTCAGGGCTTTTTCGAACTCGTCGCGGTCGTAAAGAATGGTTCCGCGTTGCAGATGCGGCAGCCCCTGGTTGGAATCGCGTTCCAGCGCGCGATCGTAATCGGCCAGAGCTTTGTCAATTTCCTTTTTCTCTTCGTAGGCTTGCCCGCGTCGTCCGTAGGGATCGGTTCGCGAAGGATCGATTTCTATGGCGGCGGTGAAATCCTTAATGGCGTCGTCATAGCGCTTTTTCTGGAATTCGGCGGCCCCTCGGTTGAGATAAAGCCAGAAGCGATTATCGCCGATGACGATCCTGTTCGATGCCTCGGTCAGATTTTGAATGGCGCCGTCGTAATCCCTCTGGCAGCATGTTCTCATAGCCGAGACGGGAAAGCCTTGTTCCTTCAGCGAGTTGCCAGAAAAAGAACAAACCCAGCACGGCGAGCGCGGTAACGCCCAGGAAAAAGGCACCGATGGCCCCGAGAATGATTATGGTAGAGCGCGTCATGCGGGCTTCGAGGCTTTCGATTCTGTTTGGCAAACGCCGTCCGGAAAAGGAAACTTAATCGTATGAGCGCGCGGTATTTTGAAGACCTCAAAGCTGGCGACACCTTTGAATCGGAGACATTTGACGTTCCGGGCAAGGAGATTATCGAATTTGCCGAGCGGTTTGATCCACAAAAATTCCATCTTCATCCAAAGACCGCCGAGCGTTCCATTTTCAAGGGTTTGGTCGCGAGTGGCTGGCATACGGCGGCCATCACCATGCGGCTCTTTGTGCGCGCGCTCAATTTCGCCGAGGGTGCGATCGGCCTTGGCGTGGACGAATTGCGCTGGCCGGCGGCGGTTCGGCCTAACGACGTTCTGCGGGTGAGGATCGAGATCGTGGAAACGCGGTCCTCGAATTCGAAGCCCGGGTTTGGAGTCATTCGCCTGAGAAATGTGACAACTAATCAGCGCGGAGAGGTGGTCCAGAGCATGTTCGCCCATGCCTTGATTCCGCGGCGGAAGTAGCTGGCTCGGCCGCTTTTTGTTACCGCTGAAGCAGCTTCATCATCGCTTCGGGGTAACGTGAGCCGGCGAATGAATCGACCGGTGCCGCTTCCTCGATGCGCTGCAGGTCATCATCAGTCAGGCGCACATCGACCGCTCCGACGTTTTCCTGCAAATACTTCCGCCGTTTCGTTCCCGGAATCGGCACAATGTCGCCTCCTTTGGCCAGGACCCAGGCCAGCGCCAGCTGGGCGGCTGTGCATTGCTTCTCCTGCGCGATCTCTCGCAAACGTTCGACGATATGCAGGTTGCGCTGAAAATTTTCCCCCTGAAATCGGGGAGTGGTCAGGCGATAATCGTCTCTTTCAAGATCCTCTGGCTTCTTAATTTTTCCGGTCAGGAAACCACGCCCCAGCGGGCTGTAGGGAACAAAACCAATGCCGAGTTCCCGGCAAACGGGCAACACTTCCTCTTCCGGACCGCGCGTCCAAAGCGAGTATTCCGACTGCAGCGCTGTGATCGGATGGACGGCATGGGCTCGTCGAATCGTTTCCGGCGCCGCTTCAGACATGCCGAGGAAGCGGACCTTGCCATCTTTCACCAACCCAGCCATCGCTCCGATGGTTTCCTCAATCGGCGTATCGGGGTCGACGCGATGCTGATAGTAAAGATCGATGCAATCGACCTGTAAACGGCGCAGGCTTTCTTCGCATGATTTGCGGACGTAATCGGCCTTCCCGTTGATGCCGCGGAATTCCGGCTTGGCAGGATCGCGCAGGATTCCAAACTTTGTCGCAATCACGATGCGTTCGCGATGGCCCCGAAGGGCGCGGCCCACGAGTTCCTCGTTGGTGTGCGGGCCGTAGACGTCGGCCGTATCGAAGAATGTGATCCCGAGATCAAGCGCTCGTCGTAGAGTTGCGATTGATTCCTCTTCATTGCGGTCGCCGTAAAAATCCGACATCCCCATGCAGCCGAGGCCGATGGCAGAGACAAGCGGACCACCGCGGCCGAGTTTTCTTTGCTTCATGAATTCACCTTATCGGCGGCCTCGGAATTACCAAATCCGAAGCTCGAATGCCAGAGCGAGCGAAGCCTTCTGCTCAGAATCGGGTAATCCTCGGAGCCTTTTTTGGAAATCGATTTTCCGATTTCGGATTTTCGACGGCAACGCCTCGATCATGTTTGTCCGATCCAGGTTCGCGGTGCCACTTCTTCCCAGCGATGGCGGATCGCCTGAAAATCATTGGCGGGCAGGGGTCCGTCCCGGAGGAGGCTGGCATTTTCGCTCCAGCGCTCAGGCTTGCTCGTGCCGACGATGGCGGTGTGAACGCCGGGTACACTCAGGGTAAAGCGGAGCGCGGTGGAAATCGTTCGTCCGATGCTTTCCTGATCGATTTGATTCAGGAACGGATATTTCAACACGGTCAAACGCTGCCAGTATTCGTGGTGATATGCATCGATCGGTTTGTGGCCGTTTCGCCATGCGGCATTCGCGATCGGCCGTTTGGCGATCACGCCGATGTTCTTTTCACGCGCAACCGGAAGGGAGAGCTCGATGGCTTCCTGGTCGGCGATGTTAATTGATGTCTGCAAGGTATCGAATGCGCCACAGGTGACAGCATAGTGGGCTGCGTGAGTGTCGCCGCTGTAACCGATGTAGCGTGTCTGGCCCTTTTCTCGAGCGGTTTGCAGAGCAGCGATGACGTCGCCTTTGCGCAGTTCGGCCTCGGAACAACTATGCAGCTGGACGAGATCGACATAATCGGTTTTCAAGCGCTGCAAACTCCGCTCGATACTCTGCAAAATGGATTCGGCGGACCAGTCTGCGCGGCCTTCAACGCCCTTGGGATGGCCGCACTTGGTGAAGAGATAAAAATCCCGCCGTCGATGTGACACGGTTTGCCCGATGAGCTCTTCGCTATCGCGGTAGCATTCGGCGGTGTCGATCACGTTTAAGCCGGCGTCGAGCGCGCTTTCCAAAAGGACTTTTACCTTGTCGGCGGAAACGTTTTCGAAACCGATTTCCGCTCCCCCGAACCCGAGCACCGAGACGTCCATATCGGTCTTGCCGAGGCGGCGTTTCTCCATGCTCTTAATTCAACCGCGCTCTACTTGGATTCAAGCTGGATGTTATAGAGGTCGTTGGGCCAACGACCCATCTAAAAACAGGCGCTCGCTACAAGCGCCTCTGCAACATTCTCGATTCGGACGCTTCTCTTTTAAAATCTCAGTCGCGTTCGGCCGGTTCCCCGCTCAATGCGCCCGATCATTTTGGCCCCAAGTCGACGCGAGATGGCGCGCGCGTCTGTGGGCGAAACAATCGCCACCATGCCGATGCCCATGTTGAAAACCTGGAACATTTCTTCACGATCGATCTCGCCGCGCTCTTGAAGCAGGCCGAAAAGGGCAGGAGGCTTCCAGCTTTGGGTGTCGATGACTGCATCGCACTTCGACGGCAAGACCCGCGGAAGGTTATCGATCAAGCCGCCGCCGGTAATGTGGGCCAGGCCTTTAAGTCTGCGAGGCTCGATTCGAGAGAGGTTTGGTTGATAATTCTTATGCGTTCTCATCAGTTCCTGGCCCACGTTCACGCGCAGGCCCGGCAGGCGTGAGGATGGTTTCAGCCGCATTTTCTCGAAGAGAATCTTTCGGGCGAGCGAATAGCCGTTGGTGTGCAGCCCGTTGGAGGGCAGGCCGAGAATCGCGTCGCCAGGTTTGATTTTCTTTCCATCGATAATGTTTTTCCGATCGACCACGCCGACAATGCATCCTGCGACGTCGTATTCGCCGGCGGAATAGAAACCAGGCATCTGCGCGGTTTCGCCGCCGATGAGCGCACACCCGGCCGCGCGGCAAGCCTTCGAGAAACCGCGCAAAAGCTGATCGAAAACACGCGGTGAAAGTTTCCCGCAACCGATGTAATCGAGAAAGAAGAGCGGCCGCGCGCCAACCACGGCAATATCGTTCACGCAATGATTCACCAGGTCGATGCCGACGGTGTCGTGCTGGTCCGTCGCGAATGCGACCTTCAATTTCGTCCCGACACCATCGATGCTGGAAACAAGGACCGGATCCGTGAGTCCGCGGAAACGCGCCGAAAAAAGCCCACCGAATCCGCCGATTCTGGCGAGAACCTCGGGGCCGTGGGTTTGCCTGACGAGCGCTTGAATTCCGCCCTTCAGGCGATTGCCGAGATCAACGTCCACGCCCGCCGATGCGTAGGCTTTTTTTCCTTTATCCGCAGATTTCACAGATTTTCGCAGAGATGCGGTAGTCGCTCTTTGGTGAGGAGGGTCGAGACAAGCTCGTCCGTCCGGTTCAGCGAATCATGAATAGTGAATCGGGAGGGACGAAATTGTCTCGTCCGCGGAGTTTACCAATGTGGCTGACGTTCGGGGTCGGATCATTTCAAGTCACTGAAGAGAGTCGGTTCCGTCTCATCGCCTGCGAGGGCGTGCGCGCGTTGTTCGCGTCTTTCCATGATGAACTTGTCGAGGGCCGGGTCCACCGGCAGCGGATAGTTGCCCGTAAAACAGGCGAGGCAGAATTCATTCATCTTCCGGCCGGTCGCGCGCACCATTCCTTCGACGTCGAGATATCCGAGGCTGTCGACCCCGAGATATTTGCAGATTTCTTCCATGGGCATCTGATTGGCGATCAATTTATCAGGATCTGGGAAATCGATTCCATAGTGACAGGCGAAGCGATGCGGCGGACAACTGACGCGCATGTGGACCTCGCGCGCTCCAGCTTCACGGAGATTGACGACCCGCGCGCGCGCGGTCGTACCGCGCACGATCGAGTCGTCGACCACGACGACACGTTTTCCGGCGACCATTTCCTTGATCAAGTTGAGTTTCACGCGGACATCGAAATCACGAATGAGCTGACTCGGCTGCAAGAACGTGCGCCCGATGTAGTGATTCCTAACGAACGCGTGGGCGTAAGGAATGTTCAATTCCTCGGCGAAGCCGAGAGCGGCATAGTTTCCAGAGTCCGGCACCGGCACGACGATGTCGGCTGCGACCGGAAACTTGCGCGCAATCTCGCGGCCCATTTCGGTCCGGACTTTGGCGACGTTGACGCCGCCGATGATGCTGTCCGGGCGTGCGAAATAGACGTATTCAAAAATGCAAAAAGCCGGGTTCTCCGGCGGAAAGGGAAATTCAGAGCGAAGACCGTTTTCATCAATGATCAGCACTTCGCCCGGTTCGATTTCTCGAATGAATTCCGCGTGGATGAGATCGAAAGCGCACGTCTCGGAGGCGAGGATATAAGCGCCATCCAGCTTGCCCAGGGCGAGGGGGCGCCATCCGAAAGGATCCCGGACAGCGATCAACTCCCGTTCGCTCATGATCAGGAGCGAAAACGCGCCTTGAATCCGGCGAAGCGCGCTGAGCACGCTGTGTCCGTTTGAGGAGGGATGGGCCAGAAGGTGCAGGATAATTTCGCTGTCCGCAGTCGTCTGGAAAATGGAACCCTGCCGCTCGAGCTCGTCGCGCAGGACGTCGGCGTTCGTTAGGTTGCCGTTGTGCGCGATGGCCATCTGTCCGCGAACGCAATCCACCGAAAAGGGCTGCGCATTTTTGATCGTGCTCGTGCCGGTGGTCGAATAGCGGGTGTGACCGATGGCGCGTGTGCCTTTGAGTCTCTCCAAATCCTGCTGTCCGAAAACCTGTGAGACCAGGCCCATGTCTTTGTGTGAGGCGAAGGTTGTCCCGGGCCCGTTGCTCGTGACGATGCCGGCGCTTTCCTGACCGCGATGCTGGAGCGCGAAAAGCCCGTAATAGGTCAGGACGGCCGCGTTTGGATGCCCAAATACGCCGAACAAGGCGCATTCGTGCTGCGGAAAGACCTGCTCATCGGGCGCGTCGGTGAGGTCGACAATTTTTGGAGGCGTCACACTCAATGATTCACTAGTTTCGGCCGCATTCAATCAGCTGCGCTCATCTCGTGCAGAGATCGTCACAAACTCGGAAGCGGGTCGCCCTGGGAGTCGCCGGCAACGATGCGCGAAATGGAATTCCACCAGAGATCGTAGAGGCTGGCAGTTTTCCAGCGCAGCGTTCGGTTGCGAGTTTTGATGGAGAAGTTTTCCTCGATCACGTGCCCGATCCTGAACGCCGTAACGTGAGTCGTCTGTAACATTGTCAGCACCTGATCGATCTTGCTGCTATCGACCGAAATCACAATCCGCGACGGCGCCTCGTTGAAAAGGAGAGTGGCAACGTCGGAGTCCGCGTTGACCTGAGAAAGATCGCATTCGACGCCGAGGCGGCCTTTTGGATGGAAACAGGACTCGGCCAGTGCGACGGCCAGGCCGCCTTCGCTGCAATCGTGCGCGCTCCTGACCAAGCCGGACTGAATCAGGTTTCGAACGGCTGCTTGCACCGCGATTTCCTGAGTCAGATCGAGACGCGGGACCGGCCCCTCCTTTCGTCCGTGACAAACTTTGAGGAAGCGCGACGCGCCCAAAGAAGGTTGCTCGAGCGCGGCCGGAGCGGTCACCAATAAAACGGCGTCGCCCGAATGCTTGAACCATTGCGTGGTCACATGGCTTTGCTGCTTGATCAAGCCGACCATGCCAACAGTCGGCGTGGGATCAACCACGCCAGCCGGGCTCTCATTATATAAAGAGACATTTCCGCCGACCACCGGTGTGTCGAAAGCCCTGCAGGCTTCCGCCATTCCTTCGACGGATTGGCGGAGCTGCCAGAAGTTCTCCGGCTTGTAAGGATTGCCGAAGTTCAGGTTGTCTGTCACGGCAAGAGGTTGCGCGCCGGAGCAGGTGAGATTGCGGGCGGCTTCCGCGACGGCGTGTCGCGCGCCTTCCCGCGGATCGAGCGCGCAGAAGAGAGAATTACAATCGCTCGTGGCGGCAAGAATCTTGTCGGCATAACGAACGTAAAAGACAGCCGCGTCGGAACCCGGCGCGACCATGGTGCCGGTCCGGACGGTGTGATCGGTACTGGCGATAGACCCAGTTCTTGGAGGCAATCGTGGGATCGGCCAGGAGTTGCTCGAGAGCCCTTTCGAGATCGAGCGCCGGGGATTCCTTTGTGTAACGGTCAGAAACCGCCGCAACAGAAGAAGGGGGGCGCGCTTCGCGTGCATACAAGGGAGCCTCGTCCGCGAGCGGTTTTGCAGGAATTTCAGCAACGACTTCGCCGTTGTTGAGGACACGCATCATTCCATCGTCGGTAACTTCCCCGATTTGCTCGCATGGGACTTCCCACCTTGCGAAAACTTCGCGCACGACATCTTCCCGTCCGCGTTTTGCGATGATGAGCATGCGTTCCTGTGATTCGCTCAGGAGAATCTCGTAAGGCGTCATGCCGGATTCGCGTTTCGGAACTTTGGCCAGATCAATTTCTACGCCGCTGCTGCCGCGGCTGGCCGTCTCGCAGGTCGAGCAAGTGAGACCGGCCGCGCCCATATCCTGGATTCCGGCGACGGCGTCAGTCGTGAGTAATTCCAGGCACGCCTCAAGGAGAAGTTTTTCTTTGAAGGGATCTCCGACCTGGACCGCGGGGCGGTCCTCCTTCGATTCTTCGGTCAACTCGCGCGACGCGAAAGCCGCGCCGGCCAGGCCGTCGCGACCGGTTTCGGCGCCCACATAAAAAACCGGGTTGCCGGCGCCACGCGCCGCGCCGCGAGCCACCTGGTCGTGGCGAAGGACGCCCAGACAAAAGACGTTAACGAGTGGATTGCCTTCGAAGCTTTCATCGAAATAAATTTCTCCGCCGATGGTGGGGATGCCGATACAATTTCCGTAGTGCGCGATGCCACTGACGACGCCGGTGAACAAACGGCGGTTCGCGGCCAGATTCGAATTTCCAATTTCGAATTTCGCATTTGGAGCCGCGATTGGGCCGAAGCGCAAAGAGTTGAGACAAAACTCAGGGCGCGCGCCCATGGTAAAGATATCGCGAATGATGCCGCCGACGCCGGTGGCCGCGCCTTGGAATGGTTCGACGGCGCTCGGATGATTGTGGCTTTCCATTTTGAACGCCACCGCCCAGCCGTCGCCGATGTCGACCACGCCGGCGTTTTCTTCCCCTGCCTTAACCAGGATGCCGCGTCCGCTGGTGGGAAATTTTTTCAGTTCGAGCCGCGAATTTTTATAGGAACAATGCTCGCTCCACATAACCGAGAAAATGCCGAGCTCGGTGAAGTTGGGTTCGCGGCCGAGAATTTTTCTGATGCGCTCGAACTCTTCGGGCGTCAGACCATGCTTCGCGACGAGCTCCGGGGTGACAGCGGGGTCGGTGAGTGTCATCGAAGGCGGCACGTTAAACGACGCTTTTGGATTGCACAATTCCCCCGCTTTCCTCCGAGGCGTCGGACGATTTCGGGCGGCTCCACAACACGAGGGGTTTACGGTGCTTTTCTTGAAAATAAAGATTGCGTCGAATAGCGACGGTCCAGGCCCAGTCTAATTCTTTGTCATCGCAATCAATGCGATCGCGCCGCGGGCAACCGGGCGTTGAACCAAACGGAGGAAAAAAAATGAACAAAACGATTATTGCACTGGCTTGCACCATGATCGCGCCAATCGCGTTCGCGCAAACCAGCACAACGACAACTGAAACAACCAGCGCTCCGGTGACGAGCACTGAAACCACCACCACCTATTCGGCGGGAGAGGTGACCACCTACGAGCCTGGCAAGACCATCGTCGTGAAAAGTAACGAGGGCCCGGTTAGTTTTGCCCTGGGCACAGCGGCACGCATCGTTGACGGTGCGGGCAAGATTGTGACCGCGCCGCTGCGTGCTGGTCAGAAGGTGCGCGTTTATTACACCGGCAACGGTGAAAAACGGGTAGTTGAGCACGTCCAGGTGGAAGACTAAAAATTCCCCTGCCTGTTAAACCCAAAAGCCGCAGGGTCTCGCGACCCTGCGGCTTTTTTTTCTTCGGCGGTATTTGGGGTTCTGCGGCCTGAGAGGGCGGCACGACAACGTCGGTAGCTGGGGCGGCGCCCGCTGATCAAGCGCCAAAGTTTCCACCGGTTGATTTTTGGCTCTAAATCAATGACCATTGGCGCGTGGCATTTGACCTGAAAGAGATCATCGCGTCCCGCTTGGGCGAAAATTACGACCTGCACGAGCGGCACATCAATCGGACGCTGGTGGCGGCTCAGCGCGTCATCGGTTTCGACAAGGTCTACGCGCGTGCCGAAGGGGCGTATCTCTATGACATGGATAACGCCGCTTACCTTGATTTCTTAAGCGGTTACAGCGTTTTCAATATCGGCCGCAACCATCCGGTCGTTAAGCAGGCGATCCGCGACGTCCTCGACCTCGATCTGCCGAACATGGTGCAGATGGATTGCTCGTTGCTCAGCGGGTTGCTCGCCGAAGCGATCACGAAGCGGACGCCGCGACATCTGGATGCTGTTTTCTTTTGTAACTCCGGCACCGAGGCCATGGAAGGGGCGTTGAAATTCGCGCGCGCCGCCACCGGTCGGAAACGTGTGCTGTCGTTAGCCAGCGCTTTTCACGGACTTAGTTTGGGATCGCTCTCCCTGATGGGTTGCGAGAGTTTTACCGAAGGCTTTGGCCCGCTGATGGAAGATTGGGATACGCGTATTGCGCTCGATGACATTGCTTCCCTTGAAAGGGAACTTTCGAAACGGGATGTCGCCGCATTCGTGATCGAGCCAGTCCAAGGGAAGGGGTGCAAGACGCCTTCCGGTGATTTTTTCGCCAGGGCTCAGGAATGCTGCCGAAAGTTTGGAACGCTTCTCATTTCCGACGAGGTGCAAACCGGTCTGGGACGGACCGGCCGGATGTTTGGCTTTGAACATTGGAACCTCGAGCCGGACATCATCACCCTCGCAAAAACTCTCAGCGGCGGATATGTGCCCTGCGGCGCCATCGTCGCACGGCGCGAGATTTATCAAAAGACCTTCAGCCGAATGGACCGGTGTGTCGTGCATTCGACGACTTTCGGGCGAAACAATCTGGCGATGGCGTGTGGCCTGGCTTCGCTCGAGGTGATTGATTCCGAGAAATTGGTCGAGAATTCCGAGCGCATGGGGGCAGTGCTTCGCGAAAAGATTGAGGCGCTGCGCGCAAAGCACAGCTTCATCAAGGAAGTCCGCGGCAAAGGATTAATGATCGGCATCGAGTTTCATGAGCCGACCGAGTTCAAATTGAAGATGGCCTGGAAGCTCCTGCACAAGGTCGACAAGGTCCTCTTTGCGCAGATGGTTGTGACCCAGATGCTGAGCAAGCACCACATCCTGACCCAGGTCGCCGGGCACGCCATGGACGTGGTGAAGATTCTGCCACCGCTGATCATCGGGGAAGCTGAGGTGAACAAGTTTGTTGAAGCGCTCGACGATGTCCTGACCGAATGCCGGCGGTTTCCGGGGCCCATGTGGGAAATTGGGCAGAACTTTGTCCGGCACGCGCTCGGATCGAAAAAATCGCTCGCGAGCCGGCCGGTCGTTTCGGCCTAACAGGTCCGCCGACCGATTTTCGAGTCGGCACTTGCGTGATGGAGCCGGTCAGGATCGATAACACACGCTACGAGAAAATGCCGCAGCGTCGCTGCGGCTCCTTCGGCTTGAAACTGCCGGCCATTTCGTTAGGCGCCTGGGAAACCTTCGGAGGCTATCGCGCCCAGGATATTGCCAGGGAATGCATTCATGCTGCCTTCGACCTGGGTATTTATCACTTCGACCTGGCCAACAATTATGGGAGACCTCCGGGCCAGGCGGAATCGGTCGTCGGACCAATCCTGCGGCAGTTGCCGCGAGAGGAGCTGGTCGTCTCCACGAAAGCCGGTTTTCTCATGTGGCCCGGCCCCTTCGGCCAGGGTTGTTCGCGTAAATCGTTATTATCGAGCCTTGATCAATCGCTTCAACGTCTCGGGCTCGATCATGTCGACATCTTTTATGCGCATCGGTTCGATGCGGAAACGCCCATGGAGGAAACGCTCGGTGCGCTTAACGACATCGTCAGGGGCGGGAAGGCCATCTACGCGGGTCTAAGCAATTATTCCGGGAACCAATTTAATCAGGCGATCGAATTGGCGCGGCAGCGCAATTACGGCCCCATCGTGGTGGAACAGTCGAGTTACAGCATCTTTAACCGTCAAATCGAGGGTGAACTGCTGCCGTCTGTGGCCCGGGCCGGCCTTGGATTGATCGCCTTTTCGCCGCTGGCCCAGGGCTTGTTGAGCGAAAAATATCTCGGCGGCATTCCGGAAGATTCGCGGGTCGCTCAAATGTGGACCCCGGAACAGCGGGCGACGATTGGTGAGCAAATGCGCGGAAAGATTTCGCGATTGAACGATTTCGCACGTTCGCGCGATCAGACTCTGCCGCAAATGGCGCTGGCTTGGATCTTGCGCCGGCCCGAAGTGACGAGCGCGCTCATCGGCGCGTCTAGTCCTTCTCAAATTCGCGAGAACGCCGAGTCGCTGAAAAATCTCAACTTCTCGGATTCAGAGCTCGCTGAGATCGATCGGATCGTCAGTAGTTAGGCCGATTCACGTCGAGAGGGCCCGGGCTTGCTCTTGAGATAAATGAGAATCGCGCGCACCAGGTGCACCGTGCCGCTGAGCGCGCGGCAAATGGCGATTGCTCGATAAGCAGTCGCCACCCCTCTCGAGCTAGCGAGAACCTCCATTTCCGCCCACGGACTGCGCGCCCCTCGTTTCTTTCCCATTGTCGCCGTCCCGATCCGCGGTACGTTTAATTCAGGAGGATTTTTTATTATGAGCGCTGTTGTTGAACAAAAGACGAAGGCCGGAGCAGGGACCACGCAGCTCGATCAGCTGAAGAAGTTTACCAAAGTCGTGGCCGACACGGCCGACTTCGAGAACATCAAGGATTTCAAGCCGCAGGACGCGACCACCAATCCGAGCCTGGTCTATGCTGCAACTCAGAAGGAGCAATACAACAGTCTGGTCGTGGACGTCATGGCGGCCAGAAAGAAGTCGGGGCTCACCGGCGCCGCACAAATCGAGGACATCATCGACCATCTGCTGGTCCAGTTCGGCACTGATATCCTTGGCATCGTGCCGGGTCGCGTTTCGACCGAAACGGATGCCCGTTTATCGTTCGATGTCCAGGGCTCGATCGACAAGGCGCGGCGACTGATTAAGCTCTATGAAGATCGTAAAATTTCTCGCGAACGCGTCCTGATCAAAATTGCATCGACCTGGGAAGGGCTCCAAGCCGCGGAGCAACTCCAGAAAGAGGGAATCCGGTGCAATATGACGCTTCTGTTCTCGCTGCCCCAGGCAGTGCGCGCCGCCGAGGTGAAGGTTCAGCTGATCTCGCCTTTCGTCGGACGGATTTACGATTGGTACAAGAAGGAAAACAAACGCGACTACACCGGTCCGGAAGACCCGGGCGTGCAGTCGGTGCAGGAGATTTATACTTATTACAAGAAGTTCGGTTGCGAGACCGAAGTGATGGGTGCCAGCTTCAGAAATATCGGCCAGATTCGGGAGCTTGCCGGTTGTGACGCTCTCACCATCAGCCCTGAATTGATGAAAGAATTGTCCGAGAGCACCGAGCCGCTGCCGCGCAAACTCGATCCGCAAAAGGCGAAGTCGTCCGATGTAAAGAAGCTGGAGCTCGATGAGAAAAAGTTCCGCTATCTCCTGAACGACAACGCCATGGCCACCGAGAAAATCGCGGAGGGAATTCGAAAGTTTGCCGCCGACATTGTGAAGCTGGAGAAATTCATCGCTGGGAAGTTGTAGACCTCTCAGACGGATGAGGGCGCTCGAAGTGCACGATCTGTTGTTGAAGATTTGTGTTTAACGTCGTCCTGGTCGAACCAGAAATTCCGCCGAACACAGGTAATATCGGCCGATTGTGTCTGGGGACAGGGTCGCGGCTGCATCTGATCAAGCCGCTGGGCTTTTCGCTCGACGACAAAACTCTGAAGCGCGCTGGCCTGGACTATTGGGGGGACGTTTCTGTTTCTCTTTGGGATTCTCTGAAGGCTCTTCAGGAAACGCAACCGTCCGGGGCGCGCTACTTTTACCTGACCACGAAGACGGATCGCCCTTATTACCAAGCCAAATTTCAGCGCGACGACTTTCTGGTGTTCGGCCGCGAAACCAAGGGCCTGCCAGAAAAGGTGTTGGCTGAGAACGCGAGGACCTGTCTGACCATTCCGATGCAAGGAACACGGAGTCTGAACCTTGCGACGTCGGTGGCCATCGTCCTTTTCGAGGCGATCCGGCAGCAGGCGCTGCCCACCTGAGGGTTGGGATTTTCATCCCCGCGGATGCGCAACCGCGCGCGATTTAGGGAGTTGAATAAATGAGGGTAACCAACTGTCAAAAGATTCGAGACTAAAAAAGCCTATGAAAACAAACGCTCTATTAATTTGTTCACTATTTGCCGCGGCATCATTGCACGGCGAACAGGCGGACCAGCAGCAGAACGTGCCTAACAAGGTAGCCAGGGTGCAGCAGGGGCAGACGCAGGGCCGCGCGCAGGTAGTCCCAAGAGTGCATGCGCAAAATCCGGCTTTCTTCCGCCGGAGCACGGCAACGACCCCAACGTGGCAATCACGCCTGAACAATCAAACAACCATGAGGAATCAGAACCGCGTCTACACACGCGGCCAGGTGCAGCATTTCAACCTGAGCAACTCAGCAAATCCGCGAATCACGAGTGCCCGCTTTAATGCTGGCGCGCGCATCAACGGAAGTGAGCGGTGGCAGGGCCACAACTACGCCGCGTTCCGCTCCTATCATGCCCAATGGCACGATCGCAACTGGTGGCGCTCGCATCACAACCGCATCGTCCTGATTGGCGGGGGCTATTACTTCTGGGATGACGGCTTTTGGTATCCGGCATGGGGATATGACAATGCCTATTCCTATTATCCGTACGATGGGCCGATCTACGCCTACAACGATCTTCCGCCCGACCAAGTGGTCGCCAATGTCCAGACCGCCTTGCAACAGGAAGGATATTATGAAGGTGAGGTAGACGGGCTTCTCGGCCCGCTGACACGGGCCGCCCTGGCAGATTATCAACGGGATCACGGACTTTACACGACGGCCGCGATTGACGAGCCGACACTGGCTTCGCTGGGAATGGGTTAAACAGGGCCCAGCTTGACGGAAAGCCGCCACGACCGATGCGTGGCGGTTTTCTTGTGTACGGGATTGACGAGCAAGCGCTTAAAATCCTGGTGCGTCCCGCCGCTGGATGGTGCGCAGCCGGCCGGCTAGCACACTCAACCCTCCATGAGAGGCGGCATTGGCAATTTCCTCTCCCATCCTGTAATCGTTCCGCATGCCTGAAAACGGGAATGGCCAGACGCAGCTCGTTGCGCGCGATCTTCATCGTTCGTTTATGATGGGAAGGCGGCGGATCGAAGTGCTTCGCGGTGTTTCTTTGGAAATTCGAAAGGGTGAGGCGGTATTTCTCTGCGGCGCCTCTGGCGCTGGAAAGACGACACTGTTGTACACCCTGTCCGGGCTTGAGCGGCCCGATGCGGGCGAAATCGAATTCGAAGGGACAGCGCTTTATCGCGGCAGCTCCGCATCGCAAGCGCGTTTCCGAAACGGCAAAATGGGTTTCGTTTTTCAGGGATACTTTCTGCTTTCGGAACTGACGGCCTTGGAAAATGTTTCCCTGCCAGCCATGATCGGCGGACGGGTCGAACGTGAAACGGCGGAGCAGTGTCTTGAAGCCGTGGGACTGGCAGACCGGCTGGACCATCTTCCGGCCGAGCTCTCAGGCGGCGAACAACAACGGGTGGCGATTGCGCGCGCCCTAACGAACGATCCGCAAATCATCTTTGCCGACGAACCGACCGGCAACCTGGATTCGAAAACCGGCGATGTCATCATCGACCTGCTGTTGAAGCTGGCGCGAGACCGGGGAAAGACTCTTCTGGTTGTCACTCATGATAACCGTCTGGCCAGCCGCGGTCATCGCCAGTTGCACATGGTCGATGGCGCGCTGCAGTAGAAGCGAACAATTTACCCCTAACCTCAGTCCTCTCTCCGCAATGCGGAGCGAGGAAGAAGAAATATTTCTTCAGGCGAGCTCTCCTTCCTCGCCCTCCGTCGAAGGGAGAGGATAGGTGAGGGCAAATCGCACTTGCCTCTTGAATTGCGCGGGAAAGGCCCGAAATTTTATTTGCGCGTATGAAAACAAGCTCCGCTGACACCATGGTATTGGACGAACCAAAGAAAGAAGCTGCGGGATCAAAGAATGTTAAGCCGGCGGTGGACAGCCGCGTCGGCACGGCCGCTTCGACGGTTGCCAAAGAATCGACCATCTATATTGACGGAAAGTTCTATCCCGAGTCCGAGGCTAAGATATCGGTCTTCGACCACGGTCTGCTTTACGGGGACGGTGTCTTCGAAGGAATTCGTTTTTATAACGGCCGCGTCTTTCGGCTGGAAGAGCATCTGCAGAGGTTGTGGGACTCTGCGCGATCGATCTGCCTGGAAGTTCCAATCTCTCGCGGGGAGATGACTGAGGCGTTGCTGGAAACCATCCGCAAGAACGACATGCGCGAAGGTTATATTCGTCTTCTTCTGACCCGCGGTGTTGGGAACCTTGGCCTGAATCCAGCGCAATGTAAGAAGCCGAGCGTGATTATCATCGCCGCGGCCATCGCGCTGTATCCGAAAGAAACATACGAGAAGGGGTTAACCGTGGTGACTTGCGCGACTCGCCGGACCAATCCGGCCTCGCTGAATCCGGCGGTTAAATCGCTCAACTATCTCAATAACGTCATGGCGCGAATCGAGGCGAATCTCGCCGGGGCGGATGAGGCTTTGATGTTGAACGATCAGGGCAACGTCGCCGAGTGCACGGCGGACAACGTCTTTGTGATTAAGAATGGCCAGATCTTTACGCCACCGATCTCAGCCGGAGCGCTGCGTGGAATTACGCGAGCGGTGGCGTTCGAAATTGCCGCTGAGCTTGGCATTCGTATCACAGAAACCGACATTACTCGTCACGACGTCTTTGTGGCGGATGAATGTTTCCTGACCGGAACGGCGGCGGAGGTCATTCCCGTCATTCGGGCGGACGGACGAAGCATCGGCGCCGGGAAGCCTGGGCCGATCAGCACGCGCATGATTGCGCGATTCCGGGAAATTACCCGCGAGGGTGGAACGCCGATCTACCCCTGAAAAAACGCCGAGTCACTCACGCGTGGCCGTGGTTGAATTATTGCTAGGATTAAAGGTCTAACTTTCAAAGAGATGTTGTGCGACGTTTGCAAATGCAATGATGCGACCGTTTTCCTGACGCAGATTCTCGAAGGGAAGATGCAGAAGGTGAACTTGTGCGACGCCTGCTCGAAAGAGAAAGGGGTCCAGGATCCGACCGGCTTCGCGCTGGCCGACCTGTTGCTCGGCATTGGCGCGGCCGAAGAGATCGAAAAAGGGGCAAGCACGCAAAAGTGCCCGGTTTGCGGTTACACGCAGGCCGACTTTAAGAAGACCGGGCGGCTTGGGTGCAGCTCATGCTATCAGACTTTCCTGGAAGGATTGACCACGCTTTTGAAGGCGATGCACAAAGGAACCGAGCACGTCGGCAAGTTGCCGCAGCACGCGCATCGTAACATGGAACTTTCCGATCGGATGAAATCGTTATCCGCAGACCTGGAAAAAGCCGTGGCTGAGGAAAATTACGAAACCGCTGCGACCCTGCGCGACCAAATCAAGCAGCTCGAGCACGAAATGGCCAGCTGAACCAAGGCTTATGAAATTTGCCAATGTCATGTCGACCGCGGGAGAGTGGCTGCGGGGTGAGGGGCCGCATCATCAGATTGTCATCAGCAGTCGCGTGCGCCTGGCCCGCAATCTGAGAAACCGCGCCTTTCCCGGCTGGGGCAAAAAGCCGGCGCGCATTGAAGTGCTGGAGCTCATCCGTCCCCGCGTGGAGGAGCTGACGGAGATGCAGGATTCTTTCTCGGAAGTGCTGCAGGATCTTTCGGCGCTGGAAAAGCAGGTTCTGGTCGAACGCCATTTAATCAGCCGCGAGCATGCAGCCAAAGGTGTCGGCAGCGCGGTGGTGATGAATCGGCGGCAGACGCTGAGCATCATGATCAATGAGGAGGATCATCTGCGCATGCAATCCATCCGGTCAGGCCTGCAATTGAAACAAGCTTTCAAACTGGTCGACAAAGTCGATAGCGCGCTCGAAGGGAAGCTCGAGTTCGCCTACGACCAGAAACTTGGATACCTGACCGCCTGCCCAACAAATGTCGGAACAGGGATGCGCGCATCGGCCATGCTTCATCTGCCGGGCCTGGTCTTGAGCGAATTGATCAACCAGGTGATTCAGGCAGTCAGTAAAATTGGTCTGGCTGTTCGCGGACTTTACGGTGAAGGCACGGAAGCCATGGGAAATCTTTTCCAGATCTCCAACCAAACGACGTTAGGCGAGAAGGAAGAAGAAATTATTTCACGGTTGAGCAAGGTCATCGAGACGATCATCGAAAAAGAACACGACGCCCGACAGGTCCTGATCCAGAAGCGATCGAACACTTTGTGGGACCAGATTGGCCGCGCTTACGGGGTTTTGACATACGCGCATGCCATGAGCTCGAAAGAAGCGCTCAATCTCCTTTCGATTATGAAACTGGGAGTTGACCTCGGGGCGTTCCCGGAAGATCGGCGGCTTCCGATCGACGAACTTTTCATTGATACGCAGCCGGCGCACCTCCAAAAGAGCTCACAAAGAAAGCTGAATGCCGAGGAGCGCGACCATCTGCGTGCCCAAATTATCCGTGAGCGTTTGAAAGTCTTCCCTAAACCTGATATTAGTAAACTGGTGAGGGAGTCGGGCAACGGTGCCGCTACCTCTCCATCTAACGATGAATAACTTTACCCCCCGCGCCCAGCAGGTCCTGGCGCTTGCCCGAAAAGAGGCCGACCGGTTCAACCATAATTACGTTGGAACCGAACATCTCCTGCTTGGCTTGATCAAGCTCGGCCAGGGCGTCGCCGTCAACGTCCTTCAGAAAATGGGCCTCGATCTGGAGACCGTCCGCATGGAAGTCGAGAAGCAGGTCGGCTCCGGACCCGAAACGAAGATGGTCGGCAATATTCCGTATACGCCGAGGGTGAAGAAGGTTCTCGCGCTCGCGGGCAAGGAAGCCAAGGCGCTCAATCATTCTTATGTCGGCACCGAACACATCCTTCTCGGCCTGCTCCGCGAAGGCGAAGGCGTGGCGGCACGCGTCCTCAAGAGTCTTGAGGTGGATATCGAACGGACTCGCAACGAGATCCTGAAAGAGCTCGACCCAAATTTCACGCCTCCGGAAGTGGAAGGCGAACCCGGCGAGCCGACATCGAAGAAAGACGTGAAGACACCGGCTCTTCGGGCCTTTGGCCGCGACCTCACTGAATTGGCCAAGAAAGGCGAGCTCGATCCTGTGATCGGTCGTCGCAACGAAATCGAACGCGTCATTCAGGTTCTCTGCCGGCGGACGAAGAACAATCCGGTGTTGATCGGCGAAGCCGGCGTCGGCAAAACTGCGATCGCCGAAGGATTGGCGCAGGAAATTGCCAGCGGCAATGTGCCGGAACTGTTGCGCGACAAGCGGGTCATCACGCTCGATCTGGCGCTGATGGTGGCCGGAACAAAGTATCGCGGCCAGTTCGAAGAGCGAATCAAGGCGGTCATGGATGAGATCCGCCGTTCGAAGAACGTCATACTCTTTATCGATGAGTTGCACACCATCGTCGGCGCCGGTTCCGCAGAAGGCGCGATGGATGCGTCTAACATCATCAAACCGGCTTTGAGCCGCGGCGAATTACAGTGTGTGGGCGCCACTACCATGAACGAGTACCGCAAGTACATCGAGAAGGACGCGGCCCTCGAACGCCGATTCCAAACCGTCAAAGTGGATGCGCCGACAATCGATGAGGCCATTGAGATTCTGAAAGGCCTGCGTCCCAAGTACGAGGCTCATCACAAAGCCAAATTGACCGACGAAGCGCTTGAGACGGCAGTGAAATTTTCCGAGCGCTATATCACAGGCCGCTTCCTGCCGGACAAGGCAATTGACGTCATGGACGAGGCCGGTGCGCGCGCCCGTATCAATGCCATGACGCGGCCGCCGAACGTCAAAGAGATCGAAAAAGAGATCGAAGACATCCGGGTTGAAAAAGAAGCCGCCATCAAGGCACAGGATTTCGAGAAGGCCGCCGCATTGCGGGACAGTGAGAAGCAAGCCAAGGAAAAGTTGGAAAACATTCTCGCGAAATGGCGTGAAGAACGCGAAGAGAAAGAAGTGCTCGTGACGGGCGACGACATGATGCACATCATCTCGAAGGTCACCGGCGTTCCACTGCAGCGGATGGAGCAGGCTGAGACCGAGAAGCTGCTCAAGATGGAAGATGAGCTGAAGGGCAAGGTCATCGGCCAGGACGAGGCGGTCACGGCGATCTCGAAGGCGCTGCGCCGCAGTCGTGCCGACTTGAAGGATCCACGGCGACCGATCGGTTCGTTTATCTTCCTTGGCCCGACAGGTGTCGGCAAAACTTTTCTGGCGCAGAAATTGGCGGAGTTCATGTTCGGCGATCGCGACGCGCTCGTGCAGATCGACATGTCGGAGTACATGGAAAAGTTCACCGCCTCGCGTCTGATTGGATCGCCTCCGGGCTATGTCGGTTACGAGGAGGGCGGGCAGCTTTCGGAAGCCGTTCGGCGCCGGCCCTACTCAGTCGTTTTGTTCGACGAGATTGAGAAGGCGCATCCTGATGTGATGCATTTGCTGCTTCAGATTCTGGAAGATGGAAAGATTACCGACTCGTTAGGCCGGAAGATCGATTTTCGGAACACCATCATTATCATGACGTCCAATGTCGGCGCTGAGACGCTGCGCAGACAGACGACCATGGGCTTTGGCGCGACCAAGCCCGTGGGTGAGCATGAGTACGACACCATGCGCGACAAGCTGCTCGAGGAAGCGAAGAAGGCGTTTAAGCCGGAGTTCATCAACCGGCTCGACGACATCATTGTCTTCCATCAGCTGACCAAGGCTGACCTGATGCAGATCGTCGAGCTCGAGGTCGATAAGGTTCTGGCCCGGGTGAAAGCCAAGGAAGTTCATGTCGACTTGGAAGTGAGCGCGAAAGAATTTCTTATCGAGAAGGGCTACGACCCGCAGTACGGAGCGCGACCGATGCGGCGCGCGGTCGAGAAATATCTGGAAGATCCATTCGCGGAAGAGTTGCTTCGCGGGAATGTGAAGCCGGGCGATGTGGTCCACGTTGTCGCGGAAAACGGCAAGCTCGTTTTTAAGGCAGCCGAGCCGCACGGGAATCAGCCGGCCAGCGCCGGCTAGGTCGTTGTTCGGAGTAGGCCCGCAGTTGCTGGATCCGCGGTAGTCGGTTAGGCGCGAGGATGCGCTTCGGAGTAGGCTTTCTTCAATCGCTCGATCGTTACGTGCGTGTAGATCTGAGTCGTCGACAAACTGGCGTGACCTAACAACGCTTGCACGCTCCGGAGATCGGCTCCGCGATCGAGCAGGTGCGTGGCGAAACTGTGGCGCAACTTGTGTGGGCTGATCGAGATCGGGATCGACGTCTCTGCCAGGTAGCGCTTCAAAGTGAGCCAGATCGATCGCGCGGACATGCGTTTGCGGGATTTGTTGATGAAAAGCGGACCACTGTGGACCTGTGCGGCCTGGCGGTATCGGGAGATACATTCCAAGGCCGGGAGGCCGACAGGACAAACCCGTTCTTTTCGGCCTTTGCCGACCACGCGCACCGATTCGGTGTAGAGGTCGGCATCCGCGACGTTGAGGCTGGCCAGTTCGCTCAAGCGTAAACCGCTACTGTAAAAAAGCTCCATGATGGCCACGTCGCGGAGTGGCATCCATGAGGGTGCGGCCCGGCTCTTTTTTTGTTTTAGCGGCGCCGAAAGCAGCTCATCAATCTGTTGTCGCGTTAGAACCAGGGGCAGCTTCTTCTCCAGTTTGGGCAGCTGCAGCTCTTGCAATGGATTGACGCGCAGTTTTTTTCGCGCGACCAGGAACCGGTAGAATGTCCGCAACGCCGAGAATTGCAGGCGGATATAGGAACGGGCCTGCTTCGACTTCATCAACTCGAAGAGATAATCGCGAAACGTCTGAGTGGTGCAGCGATTCCAGGCAGCCGTGTTTTTCGAACGAAAAGCTTCGAGAGCCTGCGAGTAGGCTCGAACAGTTTGGGCCGATGCGTTTCGCTCGACCGTGAGATAGCGAACGAACTCCTGGACGAGCGCGTCGCGTTTTCCCTTAACTTCAGGGTTAGTAGCCGGGTCTTTCAATGGTCAGCCGTGTCACGGCTGATTGCGCGGCGCCATTCACCTGACTCTTAAAGATGGGCGGGGGAGTGGTCGAAATCAGTTTGTAATCCTTGAGAACGAACTCGGGATAAATACCGTTGCTGGCCGGCTCATAAACTTTCTCTCCGCTGAAATAGCCGATCAACTTGTATTCGTAGTTGTTGTCGCTTCCGAAGCTGAGAGCCGCGCGGTCCGGCGCGAGTTTCTGCTTCTCATTCAGCATGACGAGTTGCGCCGTGGTCCATGGCTGACCGGGCTTGCGCACGTAACCCCAGAATTTGAAATCCGGTTTGTAATAGCGACGCCCGATGAAGTAATCGCCCGGCGGCTCATTGGCGACGCTTTGCAAGGCGGCAGCGCGGGCCTGCTGGATTCCCTGCGGCTCCGTTTCGCAGCCGCCCAGCCCCAAACATGAGAGCAGGCCACTGGCGGCAAACAAAAGGAGGCGAACACGTTTCATGATTACGCCTCCTTTTCTACTCATGTCGGCAACGGTTGCAATGGGAAGTGTTACCGAAGCTGGATATCCTTCGGATGGATGGCCGAATGGACGTTGCACGATGCCGCCTGGGTTTGTAAGGTTCTCGTCTCATGATTGAGCTCGAGGTTTACGCTGCCGGCCTGCGGGATCTGAACAAGATTCTCGAGTTGGACCATCAGCTCGAAGCGGTGCCCGGCCTTCGCTACAAAGTCGATAGCAATCACGATCTTGTCTACATGGAGCTGGAGGAACCGGTCATCACGCTCCGCGAAATTCGCGCAATGTTTCGCAAGCTCGATCTCGATCCGCGGTTCATCGGCGCCGTTTCGCCGGAGCTGCGCCCGAGGACAAAGACCCAATTGCTGTCTATTTAGGCAGCGCTGATCGGCGGGACATCCTTCCCTCATCATGGTCCGGCTATTTAACGCGGTTGGCCGGGCCGTTATTTCCTTCTTCAACTATATTGGGGAAGTTGTTCTTCTTGCCGCGGACACGTTTCGTTCGCTCTTCACCCATCGCCTTCGCTGGACGCTTTTTCTCCGACAAGTCGTAGAGATCGGACTGCTTTCGCAACTCGTGGTCGTCATCACGGGCGCATTCACCGGCGCCGTCTTCGCTGCCCAGACCTATTTTCAATTTGCCAAGCTCGGCATCGGGTCGGGCGTGGGCGCGGTCGTTTCGGTTTCGCTTTGTCGCGAACTCGGGCCTGTCCTGACCGCTCTGATGGTGACTGGCCGTGTCGGAGCATCCATGTCGGCCGAAATCGGGACGATGAAGGTGACCGAGCAAATCGATGCGCTGCGCGCTTTGGCGGTTTATCCGGTGGATTACCTCGTAGTGCCGCGAATGCTCGCCATGATTGTCTCAATGCCTCTGCTCGTCTCGGAGTGCATCGCTTTCGGAATCGTTGCTGGATATTTCATCGCCGTTCACCTGCTCGGAGTCTACGGCCCATATTTTGTCGCAAACATGGTCCGCTGGACGCAGATGCGGGACATCGTCATGTTTCTAACCAAGGCCATTTGTTTCGCGGTCCTGATCGTTTTCATCAGCTGCCACAAGGGATTGACCGCACGCGAAGGAGCCGTCGGCGTTGGTAAGGCGACAACCGAGGCAGTTGTCAATGCGTCGCTCGCCGTTCTCATTTTCAATTTTTTCATGACCATGTTCCTCAACATCATTTTCCCAGCGGGATATCAATGAGTGCGGGAGGGTTTCTGCCGCCAGAGACGGCGGGAGCTACAACATCGGGAATATATCCGAGGTCGGCGGCGACAACGCCGATGATTTCGGTGCGCGCGCTGGCCAAGCGGATCGGTCAGCAGGAAATCCTGCGCGGGGTGACCCTGGACGTCGCTCGCGGTGAAACTTTGGCCATTATCGGGCGCAGCGGCGGCGGCAAGAGTGTCTTGCTGAAGCATCTTATCGGACTGATGAATCCGACCGAGGGGGAAATCTGGGTCGATGGACAAAATATCATCGGCCTAACGGAGAGGCAGCTTGCTGCCATTCGTCAGAAAGTCGGAATCCTTTTCCAGGGAGCGGCGCTTTTCGATTCCATGACGGTCGCGGAAAACGTGGCTTTCCCTCTGCGGGAAGCGGGCGAACGCGATCCGCGCGTCCTGCGCGATCGTGTTCGCGAGATGCTCGATGTGGTCGAACTGGAAGGGCAGGAAGAAAAAATGCCTGTGAGCCTGAGCGGCGGAATGAAGAAGCGCGTCGGGCTGGCGCGTTCCATTATTCGGCAGCCGTCGTGTGTGCTTTACGACGAACCAACCTCAGGACTCGATCCGGTGGTGTCCGACAGTATCAACCGGTTGATTATGCGCCTGCAGAAGCGCTTTGGCATGACCAGCGTGGTCGTGACACACGACATGAAAAGCGCCATTCACGTCGCAAATCACATCGCCTACCTGCACGAAGGTCAGATCTATTTTCACGGTACGCCCGAGCAATTGCAGGCAAACAGCGACCCGATCCTGCAGGATTTTCTTCTGGGCCGTTCGGAAAGCCAGCCGGAATTTTGAATACGGGAGTCTTCCGTTGGCAGCGGTCGCGTTAAAACCCGATGTTGAGTAACGCATAGGCTCAGTCGAAATTGTCGAAACATGGCGGCACAAGATCGCGGATTGGAATTTAAGGTCGGAGCCTTTGTTTTTGTGGGGCTGGCAATGCTGGCCGCTCTGGTGGTGCAATTCGGCCGGGTTGGCGAAGGATTTAAAACCTACTACGCGTTGACCATTCGTTTCCCGGATGCCAGCGGACTTTTGAAAGGATCGGATGTGCTCTTGGCCGGGGCGAAGATTGGCCGCGTTTCCGACGGTCCTCATCTCGTCAAGGCGGGCAACGGCGTGGAAGTGCCATTGCGCATTTACGATTACGTGAAGATTCCTGCCGGGAGCAAGTTTACCGTCGGCAGCTCCGGCTTGTTAGGCGATCGCTTCGTTAACGTCTCCATGCCCGCGGGAGCGCCCACTTCCTTTGTGGCGAAGGATTCAACCATTGACGGCACCCGCGAGACTGGGATGGACGATCTGACCCGTGAGGGCGGCGAATTGGTTAACGACATGCGGAAGGCGGTTCAGAATATCGACACGACCGTCAGCCGGCTGAACCAGGAAGCCCTTTCGCCTGCGAACATGGAAAATCTCAAGCAGACCTTTGATCATCTTAACTCGGCCACGGCCGCGCTCAGTGGTTCAACCAAGAAACTGGACGCGGTGATGGACAAAGCGGGTGTCGCCGTCGGGTCGGTCGGCAAAGACGCTGATGATCTGCAACTCCTGCTGGCAGACGCTCGTAAGACGGTGCAATCCGCCTCGCAAGTGTTTCGCGACGCGCGGGAAGGGAAAGGGTTGCTGCCGGCGCTGCTGACCAACCAGGACCTGGCCAACGACCTTCGGGCGCTGGTGGCCAACCTCCGAGCACACGGTGTGCTGTTCTACCGGGACAGCGCCAGTAAAATGAAGCCCGCCCGCGAGATAAAACCCGATCGCCGTTCAAGCGAGGGAGACCGATGACGCCCCTCTTCACCGTCAATCTCCTGCGGGTGCTGTTTGTCACCTTCTGCGCCACTATCGGCGCGAATGTCGGCTCCTCATTGCTTGGCAATGCCTGGTTCGGTCTGGTCGTCGGCTTGATTCTCGGCCTGGCAGTTGTTCTTTCCGATCGGCTCCTGAAAGGGTTTTCGCTCCGGGCTTTTTCGTCGGCCACCTTCGGTCTGCTCCTGGGGATGATTTCCGCCAATCTGCTGATTGCCTCGGACGTTCTGCATTACCAATCCGAATCCATCCAGTGGGTCGCGCGGCTGATTGTTTATTCAACTTCCGCCTATCTGGGGATGATGCTGGCGATGCGAAGTAACCGCGATGAATTTTCGCTCATCATCCCTTATGTGCGGTTCACTCGCGAAACCACTCAACACGAACCGCTCGTGGTGGATACCAACATTATCATCGATGGCCGCATCGCGGATCTGTGCGCCACCGGATTTCTCAGTCGCGCCTTGATTGTGCCCCGCTTTGTCTTGGGAGAATTGCAAACCCTGGCCGACTCGCGCGATCCGATTAAGCGTGAACGCGGACGGCGCGGTCTCGAAATTTTGAACCAGTTGCAGCGTTCGCACGACGTCGAACTGACCATCCATGAGAGCACCGCCGAAGAAGGCGAAGGGCCGATCGATTCTCGCCTGGTGAGGACCGCGAAAGTTTTGCAGGCGCGTTTGCTAACGAACGACACCGCGCTCTGTCAGGTTGCCCGGCTGCAGCAGGTGGCGACACTGAATCTCAATGATCTCGTTAGGGCTTTACGGCCGACGGTCATTGTGGGCGACGAGATTGAGCTGAGCCTGGTCAAGGAAGGCAGAGAGCAGCACCAGGCGGTCGGCTTCCTGCCCGATGGAACCATGATTGTCGTTAACCATGCGCGACCTTATCTGGGCAAGACCAAGCCGGTTGTCGTTTCCAGCGCGCTCCAGACCAATGCCGGACGGCTGATCTTTGCGGAACTGAAAGCAAACGGTCACATCCCGGTTGCTTCTGGCCAAAACTGATGCGGTTTCGCCAGTTGTTGAAATTCGTCGTTCCTTACGGACTCGTCGAATTGATAAAAAACCGGCGCAAGCTGGGTCATATCGGACGTCGCCTCCGCGGGACCGAATGGCTGGACAGCGCCTGGCTGACTCACGAGGCGACACAGACTGGCCTCGACTTATTCCCACCGGGTTTCGCTTCCCAGATCACCCGAGTGGTCGATGTCGGCGCAAACGAAGGCCAGTGGTCGGGCATGCTCCTGGATTGTCTGGCTCCCGAGGAGCTCATTATTATAGAGCCGGGCGCGGCGGCCTTCGCCGTCTTGCAGAAACGGTTCGGCGGTAAACCCGGCATCTCGTTGCACCAGACAGCGATCGGGGCTGAAAAAGGGGTGGCTCGTCTCAAGATGACTCGCGACACGACTGGGGCCTCGCTGTTGCAACCAAAAGACACCATGCGGGAACTGATCGGCGGAAACTGGGCTGTTACCTCCGAGGTTGAAGTGCCGGTTACCACGCTCGATCTGCTGCTGGCGAGCCTGCCGGAAGTGTCGCTTTTGAAGATCGATGTTCAAGGCGCGGAAGAAGCCGTGCTTGCTGGTGCCGCTGAGACGCTGAAGAAGACGAAGTTCCTGCTCGCCGAACTGAATTACATGCCTCAGTACGAAGGCGGGTCATGGTTTGGGCCCCTGCACGAAGAGCTAACGCAGACATATGGGTTTTTTCTGGCGAACGCGTCGAAGCCGCTGTGCCTCAACGGCCGGGCCTCCATGTGCGACGGGCTGTATGTCAATCCGAAGATGGTTCCGAAATGGGTCGAACCAGATTTTGTTTAGTTAGGCGTGGCAGGCCGGGGGGCGTTGTAGAGCCCGCTGCGCCAATGGCCTAACTAAAAATAGCTGCTTGGCCCGAGCACCTTTACAACCTTTTCAGTAACGCTACGGTCTTCGTTCCAAGCCTGTTGCCTTGCGCACCCTTGCCATCACCTTGTCGGCCGCGGCATTGGCTTTTTCGGCTCCGCGTTGGAGAATGCCTTCCACATAACCCTTGTCGGCCATGATCTCCTCGCGCCGTTGCCGCATCGGTTCGAAATACCTCCAGAGCTTCTCGAAAAGCTCTTTCTTGAACTCCCCGTAACCAGCGCCGCCGGCAGTAAAGCGGTCCCGCATCGTCTTCAGTTCGGTCTCGCTCGCCATGAGCGAGTAAAGCTGAAAAATGACCGACGCAGCTGGATCTTTCGGGGATTCGACCGGGGTCGAATCGGTCACAATGCTCATGACTCGTTTGCGCGTTTCCTTTTCGTCCCCAAACAGGTCGATGGTGTTGCTGTAACTCTTGCTCATTTTCTGTCCATCGACGCCGGGCACAGTCGCGGTTGTCGCCTTGATCCGGGGTTCCGGAAGCTTGAATATTTCTCCGAAAGTCTCATTCATCTTCATCGCAAGGTCGCGAGTAATCTCGATATGCTGCTTTTGATCTTTGCCCACGGGAACGACGTCGCTGTCGTAGATGAGGATATCCGCGGCCATCAGGACGGGATAACTGAAGAGCCCGACCGACGCAGGGAGGCCACGCGCGATCTTGTCTTTATATGAGTGCGCCTTCTCGAGAAGACTCTTTGGAGCGACCGTAGAGATGATCCAGGCGAGCTCCGTCACCTGCGGGACATCTGTCTGCAGAAAGAGGGCGCCGTGTTCCGGATCAAATCCGCAGGCGAGGAGGTCTACGGCCACGCGCCAGCTGTTTTCACGGAGAACGGCCGGGTCGGTTACGGTGGTCAGCGCATGATAATTGGCGATAAAGTAAAATGTCTCTCCCTCGGCCTGAAGCGCGATGGCCGGCTGCATCATGCCGAAGTAATTGCCGATGTGCAGGCGGCCGCTGGATTGTATACCCGATAAGATTCTCATCGAAATTTCGCTGGTAAGATTTCAGATTTCCCGCTGAAAGCGAGCCCCGGTGCAAAAAGAGTCGGCCGGCCGGTCCGTCCCGATATTTTCGGGGATTATGCTCGCAAATTTCAGACGCTAACGCTAGATAACACGCGCTCATGGCCGCTGACGCGAAACCGATCTCTGTCGTAACCGGCGGGGCAGGATTTCTTGGATCGCATTTGACCGATCGTCTGCTCAACGAAGGGCACCGGGTCATCGCGATCGACAACCTGATCACGGGCAACGTGGAGAACATCGGGCATCTCATCGGCCGGGACGATTACCGATTCATTAAACATAACGTCTCGAACTTCATTTTCCTGCCGGAACCGAAGCTCGATTACGTTTTTCATTTCGCGTCGCCGGCCAGCCCGATCGATTACCTGGAACTGCCGATTCCGACGCTGAAAGTGGGCGCGCTTGGGACGCATAACACGCTTGGCCTGGCGAAGGACAAGAAGGCCACGTTTCTTCTGGCATCGACTTCAGAGTGCTACGGCGATCCTCTGGTGCATCCTCAGAAGGAAGATTACTGGGGCAACGTGAACCCGATCGGGCCTCGCGGCGTTTATGATGAGGCGAAACGTTTCGCCGAAGCCATGACCATGGCCTATCACCGTTATCACGGTGTCGATACGAAGATCGTTCGCATATTTAATACCTACGGACCGCGGATGCGCCTGCGGGATGGGCGCGTTGTTCCCGCATTTATCGGCCAGGCTTTAAGCGGGCAGCCGTTGACGGTTTTTGGTGATGGTCAGCAGACGCGCTCGTTTTGCTACGTCTCGGATTTGATCGACGGAATTTTCAAGCTCGCCCTGAGCAATTTTCACGAGCCGGTCAATATCGGCAACCCGCGGGAGATGACGATCAAGCAGTTCGGCGAGGAGATTATCCGGATCACGGGGACAAAATCGACCATGGAATACAAGCCTCTGCCGGTCGATGACCCGAAAGTGCGGCAGCCGGATATCACCCGTGCCAAAAAAGTCCTTGGCTGGGGACCCAAGGTTGAGTTCGAAGAAGGGATCGTCAAAACGATCGATTATTTCCGGCAAAAGCTCGATCAAATCTGAGGTCTGCCTGTAGCGTTGAAGAGTATTGGCATTCCAGAGTAAGATTGCGCCCGACGCACCAAAGACCATGAAAACGATACAAATTTCATTGCTGGCGATGGCGGCGATTTTCTGCCTCGCTTCATCGACTCTCGCGCAGGCGACTGCGAGTGGAAACTTTACCATCACCAAGATCACCAGGAATCTGATCACGTCGCCGCAATTTTCCTACACCGGCGCCGAACAGTATGTGGCTAATCAGCGCGAAATGTGGCTGGAAGTGGAAGTCGAGTTTACTTCCACCGCTGAATTTGCGGACGACCTCACGTTTAAGTATTTCATCGCGGTCAACGGGAGCATTCTCACCGGCGAGGTGACTCACGTGAATGTGATGGCTGGAAAGGGAAATCGCTCGGTCATGTATGTCCCGCCGAAAGCGCTCGCCCGCCTGAATGGAAATCGGCCGGTGACCTCAAATGCCATTCAAAACATTGCCGTGCAGATTCTTCAGCAGGGGACGGTGAAAGATGAAGCCAGCCTGACACGCGCAGCCGCCAAATGGTATTCAACCCTTCCGCAGGTTCCTGGGCTGCTGCTCAACAAGAATGAAACGCCGTTCGCGCCGCTTTATTGGGACCGTTACGAACAGATCAAACCGCCCGGCCACTGATCGATAAATGGCCGCCCCAACGCGCATCATCAGTCTTAATCTCGGGTCGCAGACAATCGGCGTCGGCGAGTTCCGGACCCTGCCGCACGGTGGCCTCGTCCTGCACGATTATCGCCTTCGCGATGTGCTGACCGACGCCGCGGCTGAGGGAATGCGTTATACCCAGGTCGCGATTGTTCTGCGCGAAATGCTGCAGGATCTGAAGATCGACGGCGGGCGCGTAAATTATGCCGTCCCCGGGCAATCCGTTTTCGCGCGATTCGTTAAGCTGCCGGCCGTTGAAGAAGAAAAGATCGAGCGCCTGATCGAATTTGAAGCGCAGCAAAACGTGCCCTTCCCGATTAACGAAGTTGTCTGGGATTATCAATTGGTGGGAGCCGGCGCGGATGAGCAAATCCAAGTGGTCCTCGTGGCCATTAAATCGGATCTGCTCGAAGAAATGAACGCGGCTGTCGAGGGGTCCGGTTTGCGCACGGAGATTGTGGGAGTGGCGCCCATGGCCCTTTATAACGCTTTTCGCTATAACTACAGCGACCTGAAGGACGGTTCCATCCTGGTCGATATCGGCGCGCGCACGACCAACCTGCTTTTTATCGAGCCCGGCAAGATTTTCTCGCGAAGCGTTCCGATTGGGGGCAGTTCAATCACGGCAGCCATCGCGCGCGAATTCGACGAGCCCTTAGCCGCGGCCGAAATGCGCAAACGGCGCGACGGATTTGTGAGCCTCGGCGGCGCATATGCCGAGGCTTCCGATCCTGAAATCGCGCGTGTCTCAAAAATCGTCCGGAGCACCATGACACGTCTGCACGCGGAGCTCATGCGCTCGATCAGTCATTATCGCGCGCAGCAGCAGGGGACCGCTCCGCAACGGGTTTTTCTCTGCGGCGCAAGCTCGAGCACCCCTTACATGCGGGAATTTTTCCAGGAGAAGCTTCAGCTGACGGTCGATTTCTTTAATCCGTTGCGAAACGTCTCGGTCGATGAATCGGCGCGTCTTCAGGAAGTTTCGCAGTCTGCGCACTTGTTAGGTGAGCTGGTTGGCCTGGCCTTGCGGGCCACGACCACCTGCCCCATGGAGTTGAGTCTTCGTCCGGCGGCGGTTGTTCGTCGGCAGGAGCTGGAGCAGCGGCGTCCTTATTTTGTTCTCGCGGCCGCCTGCCTGGTTCTCGCGTTCCTCGGCTGGGGAATCTATTACACCCGCGCGTCCATGGTCACGGAGCGCGCCACGCAGCGTCTTCAGGAAAAGATAGACGTCATGCACGTGGCCGAAGCCCAGCTCGGCAAGCTCAAGAAACAGGTCGCTGCACTGGACAGCTTCGCCGCGCCGCTGGTCGACTCGGTGAACGATCGGAGCTTCTGGCTGGAACTGCTGGAGGATTTGAACGCCCGCCTGCCCAAGGAAGATATCTGGGTTACGGAACTCATCCCGCTCTCGGGAGGCAAAGCCGTCGGTGTGGATGACAAGCAACTCGCGGAGATTTCGCCGACACCAGCCCCGGCTCCGGTGGCGCGCGGAGCGGCCGCGAAAAATTCCGGACCCGTGATCGATGCAATTTTGATTCGCGGCCTTTACCTTTTTAACCCTCGCCAGCAGGAAGTGGTCTTTGATTTCTTCCGGAACCTGGCCGGCATCAGTGCTGATGGCGGCAAGGCTTCGCCTTCACCATTCTTTTCCATCGATGCGAATAACCAGGCGCGTTACATCAAGCCGACCACGCCTAACAACACCGACTGGGCCTTCCCATACGAGCTTCGGCTCGATCTGAAGAAACCCCTGAAGCTGCCATGAACTGGTTCCGCGAGAATCGCTGGTTAGGCACGTTTCTGATTGCCTTTGCTGTTTGCACTCTCGGAAGTGTTTTTTTCCTCTTTCACGCCAAGGGAAACTCGGAGGACGCGCTGGCGCGGTTCAATGAGGCTGCGGCCGAACGGAGCCGGTTGGAGAACCTCGACCCTTATCCAACGCAGGAAAACTTTCGGAAAATGGGTGATTTTCTGAAGAACTACGCGACCTCGCTGGATAAACTCAAGCAGGACCTGCGCACGCAAATGCTGCCCGCGCCGCCTCTCGCCCCTAACGAATTTCAATCTCACCTGCGCCAGTCCATTGTCGCTGTGACCGAGCATGCACGCACCAACAAGGTGAAACTCCCGGATAATTTTGCCCTCGGCTTCGACGAATACACGGCGGCGTTGCCGAGCACAACGGCAGCGCCCTGGCTTGGACAGGAACTCGCCCAGGTCGAACTCCTCGTGAACATGGTGATCGACGCGCGGGTTGACGGCGTGACCGCTCTGGTTCGCGCACCCCTGCCTGAAGAGAAGGCGGCGCCAAGTCCCACGCCGGGCGGCCCGCGCAAACCGGTCGCGGCTGCCACGCCGTCGGGACCCAAGATGCTGGAGCGCGGAATTGTCGATGTGAGCTTCGCTTCTTCACCGAGCGCGGCGCGAAAAGTTTTAAATCAGTTAGGCACTGCCACCCAGCAAATGTTCGTTACCCGGACACTGCACGTTCGAAGTGAGCAGGAAAAGGGTCCGGTGCGTGAAGCCTCTCCGGCACCGGGCACTGCCGCCGCGGCAGCCGCGACCCCCGCTCCAGCGGCTTCTCCGGCAAAGCCGGCCGCAGCGCTGACCTTTATTGTGGGAAACGAACACATCGAGACTTCCGCTCGAGTCGAACTCATCCGGTTCACCTTTCAATGATGACTGGCTTGCTCAACGAACTGAGGATCAAGGAGGACGATGGCGGGGCGCCATCGCCGGCACGCGAGGCGCGCGCGCTCCCCGACATGCCGTTAAGCTCTGATTTGATTCAATATTCCAAGCGTCGCCTGCCGCACTTTGAGCGGCCTTGGGCCAAATACGCGGTCTCGTTTTCAACATTCGGTCGGGTGAATCTTAGCTCCAGCGAGCGCGATGTCGTGATGCAATCCGCGGTTTACGGTCACGATAGAGGGCAGTACGAACTCTACGCGGCGTGTGTTATGCCCGATCACGTCCATCTGCTTCCTGAGCCCCAGATCAAAGGTCGTGAGGAGACTGGCGCTGCGACTTTTTGGGCGCTGGGTAAAATTCTGCAGGGGATCAAATCAGCTAGTGCTCATCGCATCGCAACTAAGCGAGGTGTTCGCGGCGCGCTCTGGAACAAAGAGTCGTTTGATCGCGTGATTCGTTCAGAATCCGATTTGCACGAAAAATTCCACTACATCTGCCGCAACCCATGGGTTTCGGGAGTGGTTAGGTCGAACGAGGAGTATCAATGGCTATGGACGCCTGACTACGAGGGAATTGTAACATCAAACCCGGGGAGCGCACGCGCCTCGCGTGCCGCTTTCGGCGCCTCGCCGAAAGATTTCGAGAACTGATATGGACTGGGTCAAAGCTCATTACGATCGAGTGGCCGTGATCGCCGGGGCCCTCATTCTCTTGCTCTGTTCGGTCTTGATCTGGCGAAGCGCGAACGCCTTTAGCGACAATTTTGTCGCGTCCCAGGCTGCACCGGCCCCGAAGAAACCGGCGCCTCCGGGCAAGGCGGCCGACGTGGACAATGCTCTGCAACGTTTGCAACAGCCGCCGCAATGGACGTTTTCAGGACGGTCAGGATTGTTCGTCCCGGAGAAACATTTTATCGGTGCGAACGGTCAGCCGGCCACGCTGCAGAGTACGCAGGTCCACGCGCCTGTCCCTAACGAATGGCTGGAGCAGTTCAATCTGCCCATTGCCGACGCCGATGTTTTGACTCAGGACCCTGATGGCGACGGCTTCAATAACCTCGACGAATGGCAGGGACACACAAACCCGACCGACAAAGCGTCGCATCCGCCCTACATCACCAAATTAAAGCTGAAAGCCTTCACCCAGGAGCCTTTTCGCCTGAAGTTTTCCTCCTGGAATCCGTCCGCCGAGACCTTCGAGATCAACGCCATCGACCTCAAGCAACCGACCCAGTATCTGAAGGTCGGCGACCTGATCGCGGGCACCCATTTCAAGCTGATGAAGTTCACCGAGAAACACGTGCCCAACACTGCCACCGGTGGCGACATCGATGTCTCGGAGTTGCTGATCGAGCATACGGAAAACCACGCGCAACTCACCCTTGTCCTTCAGCAGGTGGCAACTTCGCCCGAATCCATCGCCACTTTCAGCTATTCGTGGCCGGCCACCGGAACTCCCGAGGAGATCAAGGTCAGAAAAGACCAGGAATTTTCATTGAAACCACAAGAGGACATCAAATATAAGCTGATAGACGTCGAGCCGACGAAGGCCGTGATAGTTAACAATCAAAAGCCGAATGAGCCGATCCAGATCGGGCTGTTGGCTCCCTAATCCCTATGAGAAACATCCTCCCCGTCCGCAGCTTTTACATTCCCACGCTGACCAGCGCGGTCATCGGGATATGCGGCCTGACTTGTTATGCGCAAAACGTGGAGCGCATCTCGCAGCGAGAAGTCGCACGTCGCCAATCGGCCATGCCGCAAGGTGTCGATGCCGTCGCCCGCGCGCAGGAGGCCATGAAGGAGAAAAATTTCACGCTCGCGCACGAAGAGTTTCGCGTCGCGGTGACGTATCTGCCGGATGCGGTTGTCGCCGGCGGAGCGCGCGATCAAGCGATCAAGGGATTTTGCGAGAGCGGTGTGCTTCTGGCGGAACAGCGGATTGCCGAGGGCAAATACGGCGAAGCGGAGGCAATTTGCCGTGAAATTCTAACGGATCAGTACAACCCGAATTGTGACGAAGCGGCTGACCTGCTGAAGCATCTTCAGACCCCGGGCTACTTCAACAAGACCATGGGGCCGAAGTTTATCGCCAAGGTGCACGATGTTCGGCAACTCCTGACCGACGCTGAAGGTTATTACCAGTCCGGGCGCTACGATCTGGCCCACAAGAAATACGACCAGGTTTTGGGTCTCGATCCGTACAATGTGGCCGCGCGCCGCGGCCAGGAGCGCCTCGACAATATTAAGATGCAGTATGCCGATCAGGCGTATAACGAAACGCGTGCCCGCTCGCTTTGGCAGGTTGAGAAGGGGTGGGAGGAGCCGGTCCGGCAATACGGTCAGGCGGTTGGTCCGCTGGCGGATGCATTTCAAAAGGATTCCACTGGAACCGCGCGCATTAACAGCAAGCTCAGCACAATCATCATTCCGCGGATCGAGTTTCGTGACGCAAGCATTCGTGAAGCGATTGATTTTCTACGTCAGCAGGCTGCGGCTAACGATCCAACACCGGAAGGTCGCAAAGGCGTCGACATTGTTTTACGCCTGACTCCTTCGGGCGGGGGCGCGTCGCTTCCGGCGGCGGGTCCCTTGGCTCCTGCGCCGGCTGCGGCCGGCGCGCCGGGCACGGGTGGTCCTGACGCAGCAGGACCTGGTGGTGCACCTGCCGCCGCCGCTCCACCTGTGATTGCACCCGCGGTTGTCGCTGCTCCGGCAATTTCCCCATCCGATGCCCGCATCACCATCACGCTGAACCAGATTCCGTTAGGGGAAGCGCTTCGCTACATCGCCAGCCAGGCGGGACTGAAGGTCAAGGTTGAACCCTATGCGGTTTCGATCATTCCGATCAGCGAACAAAGTGCCGATCTTTTGACGAAGGAGTACCGGGTGCCCCCCGGGTTTATCAACAGCACCGTCAATCCCGGAGCGTCGTCCTTGAACGCGCCGGCGCGCACCGCTGGGGGCGCAGGGGGAGCTGGAACCGGCAAAGACACCCAGGAAACGACTGGTGGACGCCAACTCGTAAACCGCGAAGGCGCCCGTGAATTTCTCGAGAGCCAGGGCGTGCCATTTCCTCAGGGCGCGAGCGCGAATTTTCTGCCGCAAAGCAGCCGGCTGATTGTCCGTAATACCGAAGACAATTTGGAACTGGTCGATGCCTTGGTCGAACAGGCCAATGTTTCCGGTCCCAAACAGGTCACGATCGAATCGAAGTTTGTCGAGATTACTCAGACCAATACGAAGGAGCTGGGAGTCGATTGGCTGCTGGCGCCGTTCAGCTTCCCGGGTGGACACCTCATGGCGTCCGGCGGCACCTCTGGCAATGGAACGCCCGTCAATCCGTTTAACTTTCCTTTTTGAACTAGGCAATCGTGGCCAAAATCCAGTCACTGCCGGCAACCGCAGCGGTGATTATGCCATCAGCCAAAACGCAATTGACGCTTTGCTCTCGGGGACAACCGGGACCAAGAACGTAGCGCCGGGAATATTTGGCCTTAGCGGAACTATTGGCAACGCCACCTTCCAGGCTGTTCTGCGCGGGCTAAACCAAAAGAAAGGCGTCGACCTCCTTTCCGCGCCAAGCGTGACCACGAAAAGCGGCCAGCGCGCGGTTATCGAGATCGTGCGTGAGTTTCGTTATCCAACGCAATTTCAGCCGCCTCAGATCCCACAGACCGTTGGTTCCACAAGTGGCAGCGCCGGCGGCGCGGCCTCAATTCCGGTAACCCCGACGACTCCGACGGCTTTCGAAACTCGTAACACGGGCGTCACACTTGAGGTTGAGCCGGTCGTCGGCCCTGACGGGGTGACCATCGACCTGAACCTTGTTCCACAGGTCGTGGAGTTCGAAGGTTTCGTAAATTATGGCAGTCCGATCCTTGCTCCTGCGTCCATAACGGTAACCCCGCTGGGTGGCGTGGTCTTAATTCCAGCCTCAGTGATTACGCCAAACGTGATTAATCAGCCAATCTTCAGCGCTCGAAAGGTGACCACGAGTGTCAGCGTTTGGGATGGTCAAACTGTCGTTCTCGGAGGGTTGATGCGCGAAGACGTCCAGAAGACCGAAGACCGAACCCCTATCATTGGGGATGTCCCGCTAGTTGGGCGACTATTCCGGACAAACGTCGACCAGCATGTTAAGCGGAATCTGATAATTTTTGTGACCGCGCACCTGATTAATCCCGGGGGCCAGCCGGTTAATGTCACTGACGAGGAAGAAGAGAAGGAAGGAATAATTGAACCGCCGGTGCTTCCTGAGGTGCCGATGTATAAGAAATAACCATGAAAACAGTCTCACGATTAGCACACCAAAAATTCTTCCGCGGAATCAGCCTGGCCATTTCAGTCCTGGCCATGCTCTCGCTCGTCGCGAGCTCTGCCCATGCAAAGGGTAAGCCCAAGCCGCCCGCCCCGATTCACAAAACCGTCATCGATGCCGTCACCCCGAACTCGGTCACGATCAAAGAGGCGACGACGACGAAGACCTATTCGATTTCAACGTTAACGGAGGTCACGCTCAACGGGCAGAGAGCCACCATTGCCGACCTCAAGCCGGGGTTAATCGTGAGTGTGACTTTGCGAGACCCGACGAACGCAAGCCGTATCGTCGCCACGAGCCCGTAGAGCGCGTGCCCGCCATCGGAATCAGCGGCGGCATTTCCACGGGAAAAACGACTTTTAGCGGGTATCTACGGGAGCTTCTGCCGGCCGCAAAGGCTTTCGATGCCGACATTGCGGCCCGCCAGTTGGTCGATCAGGATCCGGAGGTTAAACGTGAAATCCAGGACCGCTTCGGCCGCGAAATTTATTCGGCCGATGGGGACTTGAATCGGAGTAAACTCGGGGCGATTGTGTTTGCCGACACGCGCCAGAGGCGCCTTCTCGAAGGGATACTTCACCCGCGCATCCGCTCGCAATGGAGCGACCTTGCGCAGCGTTACCGGAAGTCGTCCGAATTTTTCTTTGCTGACATTCCACTCTTATATGAAACCGGAGGCGAAGCCCTGTGTGATTGGGTTGTGGTGGTTGCATGCTCGGACGAGATCCAGCGCAAACGGCTCGCGGCCAGGACCGGCTTCTCACCGAGTCGGGTTGACCAAGTGATTGCCTCTCAAATGCCTCTGCAAGAAAAAATGAAATGTGCCAGGCACGTCGTCTGGAATAATGGCGAGGCGAGTTTGCTGCGCCGACAGGCCGAAACACTGGTAGCGCTCTGGAAGAGCCAGAGAACGATTTCCTGAGAAGGTCTCCAATTTTCGCGTGCGACCACGATGGTCGCGCTGACTAGCTTTCATGGACGAACAGACATCAACAGAAGCATCTCCCGAGGTTTCGCCGCCAGCCGGAGACCAGACGGCATCGGCGCCTTCGCCGGCGACTGCATCTGCTCCGCAGCCGCCTCCACCAGCGCCGTTCGACGTTCGGGACCTGCAGAAACTTTCCACGGACCAACTGGAGGCCTTCGCGCGCAAGGCTGACATCCACTTGTATCCGGGACGCAGCCGTCACTTTCATATTCTGGACATCGTTCGGACAGCATTGCATCGCGGCGGAACGGTCACCGCTGAGGGTTTCCTCGATGACCAGGGAGATACCGGGCCCGTCTTGCGTTCGCCCGGGGTGAATTTCCTGCCGGTACCGGAAGACGTCGCAATTCCGCGGAACCTCGTCCAGAAGCACCAGCTCCGACCCGGTCAACAGCTCGCGGGTACCGTTCGGCTTCCGCGGGACCGGGAAAAGATGCTCGTGCTCGACCAGGTCACCTCGATTGAAGGTCAACCGGCCGATCAATGGGTACAATGCACCGACTTTGAAAAGCTCACGCCGCAATTCCCTCAGGGCCGGATTATTCTGGAGAACCCGAAAACGAATTCGATCAGCGCCCGGGCGATCGATCTTCTGACTCCGTTAGGCCGGGGCCAGCGCGGCCTGATCGTGGCGCCGCCGCGAGTGGGCAAGACAATCCTGTTGAAGGAAATTGCCAAGGCCATCAGGGTCAATCATCCGGAGATCGTTCTGATCCTCCTGCTGGTTGATGAGCGTCCGGAAGAAGTGACGGATTTGGAGCGCGAAATTGATTGCCAGGTTTTTCATTCCAACTTCGACGAGAACGTCCAGCGTCACGTGCAAGTGGCGGAACTGGTTCTCGAGCGCGCCAAGCGCCTGGTGGAAATGAAAAGGGACGTGGTCATTTTGCTCGATAGCATCACCCGGCTTTCGCGTGGCTATAACAGTTTGCAGCCGGGAAAAGGCCGCACCATGTCCGGCGGTGTTGAATCCAAGGCGCTGACCAAGCCGAAGAAGTTTTTCGGTTCGGCCAGGAACGCTGAGGAAGGAGGCAGCCTGACGATTCTGGCGACGGCCCTGACGGAAACCGGCAGCCGAATGGACGAAGTGATTTTTGAGGAATTCAAAGGCACCGGAAACATGGAGCTGCATCTCGACCGCGGGCTGCAGGAGAAGCGGCTTTATCCGGCGATTCACCCGCTTCTTTCGGCCACTCGCAGAGAAGAGCTGCTTTATCATCCGGACGAATGGGAGCGCGTCCAAATCTTACGAAAAACCATGGCCACCCTTCCTCCAATCGAAGCCATGGAAAAATTAATCGAGAACCTCGAGGCGACGAAAACCAACGCCGAGTTGCTCTTGAGCGGACTGCGGTGATCGCGAGCGCTTCGCAACTGGAAGGGCTGCTTCCGGAAATCGCCAGGTTCAACCGTGTCGCCATCGACACGGAAGCGGACAGTCTTCATTGCTACCGCGAGAAGTTGTGTCTGCTTCAGATGAGCCTGCCCACGGGCGATTACGTCATTGATCCGCTGGCAAATTTCGATCTCCATCCGCTGGCCGCAGCGCTGGCCGACAAAACGATCGTGCTTCAAGGCGCTGACTTTGATTTGAGGCTTCTTCGCCGAAACCTGCAGTTCACCGCTAAAAGCGTGTTCGACACCGTCATTGCGGCCCGTCTTCTGGGGCTGCGGGAATTCAGTCTGGCCGCGCTGGTGCAGCGTTATTTCGGCGTCGAACTTGCCAAAGGTTCGCAAAAAGCCAACTGGGCGCAGCGGCCCTTGCCTGCGCGCATGATCGATTATGCCGTTAACGACACGCATTTTCTCCTGGGGTTGGCGGAAAAGATGGAAGCCGAGCTCAAGGTGGCCGGTCGATTGGATTGGTTCGAGCAATCGTGCAAACGCGCGGTCGATCAGTCGTTAGTCGATCGTTCGCGAGACGCTGAAGAGGCCTGGCGAGTGAGCGGCTCGGGCAAGCTGCGCGGTCGGGCTGCAGCTATCCTGCGGGAGCTTTGGAAGTGGCGCGAAACTGAAGCGGAAGCCGCCGACCGTCCGCCTTTCCACATTCTGCAAAATTCCGATTTGGTCCGGGCGGCCGAGATGTTCAACGCCGGAGAGCTGGCGGATTTTCGACATTTCTCCGCGCGGCGGCGTCAGACTTTTCGAGAAGCCGCGAATCGGGCGCTGGATATGCCTGAAAGTGAATGGCCCGTCCTGATACGCCGGATCGGCTCGCGTCCAACGCCGGAGATGCTTCGCCGCACTGAAGAGTTGCGTCAGCGCCGGGATCGGAGCACGGCTGAACTCGGGCTCGATCCATCTTTCGTGGCTCCGCGCAGCGCGCTGGAAGCCTTGGCCAGCAATCCGGGGGCGGCGGAGACGCTGCTCGTCCCGTGGCAGCGACGGCTGTTGGATCTCTCGGATTAAGTGAGGATTGTTCTGGGTTGGTTCGCGAAGCTGTTGGTGACGATAGGAAAAGTTCGTTGCGGCGAGGGCGCCGCAACCCGCACGCGAGGCGCGTGCTCTCCCCGGAATAAAAGCTCCGCATTCGGGAACTCCGTCGGCAATAGCTCCGATCCGGGAGGGTTGTCTAAATTTTGATGGCCGCGCCGCAGCGAACCCGGGGAGCGCACGCGCCCCGCGTGCGGGCAATCGCGCCCTCGCGATTGCGAACTTTAAACCCTTTATCATGATTCCGGCGAGGGCGCCGGAATCGGCGCGCGAGGCGCGCGCTCCCCGGATCACAGCGCTGTCTTCGTGCCAACGAAAACCGTCTCAAGCCGGCCTCCGGGAGGCTTGTTTCCTGCTAATTCCCATGGGATGCGCCGCGTCATCTTGGCGATATTTCTTGCCTCCGTTTTGCCTCTGGCCTCGCTCTTTGCGGCCGCACTGCCGCTGACCGCCAAAGACGTTGGACTGATGCTCCGCAGCGGATATTCCAACAAATCGGTCGAACAGGAGTTGTCACAGCGGCATTTCGTTGGGTCGTTAGACCTCAGGCAGGAGGAAGATCTCATCAAGTCCGGCGCGTCCAATGAATTAATTGCTGCGATTAACAGCGGCGCTTATTCTTTGTCGCCGGAGGAAAGCGCAAAGGCCGAGCAGCAGCTCTCCGATCTGAATCGGAAACGTTCGGCCGCGGCTGAATCTGCCAAAAAGGTCGAGGCCAGATTTCAGCAACAGGTGCAACAGGAGCGAGCCTCGGCTGCGAAAGCAAATGAGGGCGCCAGAGCTACGGTTGATTTCTTGAGTGGCTCGCTCGTTCGCTGCCGCAACGGCAGCCTTGTTCCGGTGGAAGATGATGCGCTCGCGAAGAAGAGTCTCATTCTTTTTTACTTCTCGGCGCACTGGTGCGGACCCTGCCGTCAGTTCACTCCGAAGCTCATCGAATACTACAACCGCGTAGTGGCGGCTCATCCTGAAGTTGAGCTGGTCTTTTACAGCTTCGATCATTCCGAAGCCGAGATGGAGAGCTACATGCGCGAAACCGCGATGCCCTGGCTGGCGATCGATTATAACAAGCGCGAGGAGAAACAAAACCTGACCCAAACCGCGGGCAGCGCGATCCCAGCGCTTTTTCTGGTCGAACGCACCGGTCGTCTTCTTTCCAATGCCGTCGTCGACGGAAAATATGTCGGTCCCGACAAGGTGCTGACCGATCTCGACGCTATCCTCTCGGGCAAATCGACTCAGCTCGCGCAGGCTCACTGATCTCAGACAAGATCACAGACTTGACCGAGCCCGGGGCGCGGCGCGAATGATAGTCCGTCGTGCCACGAGCTTTTTCAGGTCAACGCCACTTGCTCATGGCGGCGTTGATTTTTTCCCTGCTCCCATCAGCGGCTTTCGCCCACGGCGGACGAGGGGCTCAAATCTCCCAGGTAAAAGGCGACGTACGTATTTCGGGCCCCGATTCCAAAACGGTGCCGGCGTCGGCCGGTTTAAGAATCGAAGAAGGCAGCACCATCGAAACCGGCGCGGATTCCTGGATTGAAGTGCGCTTCGAAAATCTTGGGTGCGCGCGCCTCGGGCCGAACAGTCTGATCTCATTTCGAAACGGCAGCCGAAGGATAATCCTAAAGGAAGGCTCGGCCCTCTTACAGATGCCCAAAGGAGCTCACGGCGCCCGTATTGAAGGGGACGAAAACGCCGCCGTGGTCGCTGGAACAACCTCGCTGTTTGAGTGTCATCCGAGCGTTTTCAAATTTCTTGTTCTCGAGGGAACAGTCCGCTTTTTCCGTCCGGGACATCTCGGTGATTCCGTTTTGTTGCCCGCTGGCCGAATGATTATCGGCCAGCCGGGGACTGCTCTGAGCGATCCGGTCGATTTCGATATTTTACGTTTTATGAAATCATCCCATTTCATCACGGATTTTCAGCCGCTGGAGAGCGATCAGCGGATCGCGCAACAGGTTGAAAAACAGGAACATGAGAAGGCCAGGGGTATCTTGCGAAGCACCAACCTGGCGATTTTTGGCGGGGGAACCTCGGTCTCGGTGCTGGATCCGGCGAAGAGTCCTTCCCCCGGCGAATCGCCTTCGGGCGCGTCTCCTCCGCCCGTTCAATCCCGTGACCTGGCGCCCCCTCCGGTAGACCGGATTCCTGCGGGCCGCTAAGTCGCGAAAGGCCTGATCCTTTTAATAAGGATTACGAGAGAGCAGGGTCGCAGGTCAAAAAAGCTTGACCTAACAAAACCGACCTTAAAGAATCCCTTTTTCCGCTGAATGAAGAATTCCGTCCAGCCTCTGTTCAGCGATTTCTCCCGCAAAGCGACTCCATTGTTGGTTGCGATCGTTCTTCCCTGCTTCGCCGGGCTCAACGCGGTTTTTGCCGAAAACGCACAGGAAGCGCGTGTCACACGCATCGTTAACGATGTCAAGCTCGTGGGAGCAAGCGCGGCCGCTCGTCCTGCGGTTTTGAGCGATCCGGTCAAGCCGGGCAACGGCGTGCGCACCGGAGCGGATTCGCGAGCCGAACTGACCTTTCAGGATCTGAGCATCACGCGATTGGGCGCGAACACGGTTTTCAGTTTCAATGGCGCGGGCCGCACGGTCGATCTCGGCGGAGGCGCTGTTTTAGTGGAAGCACCGCCGAACTCCGCGGCGATTCATGTGAACACGGCAGCCTTCAGCGCGGCCGTTTCCGGCGGAACCGGCCTGATCGAATTTCATCTCGGAGGAGTCTCCAAGGTTCTGATCCTCGAGGGTCAGGGGGATATCACTTCCAATGGGAATTCCGGCGAGATCATCGTCGTGACCGCGGGAAACATGGTCACCCTTGGGCCCGACGGGAAATGGACCAAGCCTCAGAAATTTAACGTTGCCCTGGTGATGAAATCGTCAAATCTGATCACTGATTTTGGCTCGCTCCCTAACGAGCAGTTGATCTTTCAGGTGATTGACCAGCAGCAAAACGACTTTGGCAAAACCAACAATGAGCCGCCGCATGACACCACGCTCGACGCAACGGTGGATCGCAACAACGCCGCCCCGCCTGGGGGAGGGCCGACGCCAAATCCGACGCCGCCCGGAAATATTCCGGTGATCACTTCACCGAATCCGTATGTCATCGGCAGCGGGACAACCATCACCACCGATCCGACAATCACTACTAATGCCCAGACTAACCAGGGTGCGATTTATCACGGACAGGCGACCGACGGACCGCTATCGGCGTTCATTTTCGGTTCAACCTCAGCTTTCGATACGGCCATCGGTCTTGATACAAACCTGGGAGAGACAAACGATGCCGCGCTGTTCAAATTCACCGCGCTTCAACTGACGGGTAATCCGACCATCGACACGACCAACGGTCCGACCGATCTCGGTTTGGTTGCCTTGAATGGCATCACTTCCGGCGGCCCGGGCGGGGTTATTGATTTCGCGGGCTTGAGGGGGGTTCTGCTGGCTACCCAAAATGGGCCGATCACCCTGGGTTCGGAGATATCGTTCGCGAATATTCACGATCTGAATTTTTACGCCCGCGGGACTAACGGGACTCTGAGTTTGGCATCGGCCATTTCCGGTTTGACCCACACCCGGCTCTTTTCGGAGCAGACGATGTCCCTCAGTTCAACCATTCAAACCGAGACGATTTTGGCCATCTCCGGCGGAAACATGACCATCAGCGGGACCAACACCATCCAGGCTCCGAGCATTGAACTATTTTCTTTTCAGGGGTTGTCGTGGGGTGGCGAGACCTCGGACATGACCCCGACCAATTCCGACGGGACAGTTACGATTGAGGCTGTTGGAAACATCAACGTGACCAATGATCTGAGCTTCACCCGGCATTCCTCGGGCAATCCCACTGGTCCTGATCTGACTCTCAGCGGGGGGCAGGATGTAACCCTCGGCGGCGTTCTTTCCCTGATCATCGACAACAGAAACGGCGGCAGCATGGATACCGGCGGCAACATTACCGTGAACGCCAACGGGAATCTGACGGTGAACGGCAACAGTGGAATCGAACTCGATGTCTTCAACAACGGTGGTCAAATCGGCAGCGGTGGGAATATTTCCCTAGCCGTCGGCGGCAATGTGACCGCTGAAGGTCTCGACGCGCTGGTGATTTCCGGCGATGGCGGAACGATCGGCCACGGCGTGACGGTGAGTGTTTCTGCGGGCGGCGCGCTCAATCTTGGTTTTGGGTCTCAGTTGATAATCAACACCAGTGCGCAGTCGACTTCCAACGGTGGCACGATCGGAGGCGACGCCCTTATTCAGGTGACGGCCGGCAGCGTCTCAACTCCGAATTCAAATAATCTCTGGTTCATTTCCAATAACGACGGCGGCCATATTCAGGGCAATGCGACCCTCTCGGTCAACATTGCCGGTAACGCCAGCTTCGGGAATGGCAGTTTGTTCGACATCGAAAATCACTCGGTCAACACGCTTAACGGCGGCGCGATTGATGGCAACGCTGTCATCGATTTTTCGGCGGGCAATGTTTCTGCGGGCGACGCCTCGCTCATCTTCCAGATTCTTAACCAGGCTAACGGCGATGGTCAGGGCGGCCAGATTGGCGGCAATGCCAGCGTCACGATTCACTCCGGTAACCTTGCATCTGGCAGCGGTGACACCGGTCCCATCACCGCGCAGATCAATAATCAGTCAGCAACGATCACGGGTGGTGCCAGTATCAGCCTAACGGCCACTGGCGCGGTCGGATCCGCCGGTGCGAGCACTGTCACTTTTTCGATTTTGAATGGCAATTTCGGCAGCATCGGCCAGGACGCCGCGATCCATGCGACGATGGCAAGCCTTGCCACCGGGAATAGCGCAACCTTTTCGATCGGCAATAATTTCGGAATTATCGGCGCTGACGCCACCGTGAACGTCGTCGTGACCGGCAGCAGCGGCGTCAACCTTTCCAACTTTGGTACGTTTACGATTGATAACAGCGTAGCGTCGGCCATTCAGCCGCGCGAAATCTCCGCCGGCATATTCGGAGGCGCCACTGTCGAACTCGACGTCCAGCACGGCGGCTTTACTGACGCTAGCGGGCTGGAAGTCAGCGTCGATAACCATTCCAGCTTCATCTCTAACGATACCAATGTCACGGCCAACGTGGCGCACGATGTGACGATCAGCAACGGCGACGCGACTTTTCAGATTCTCAACAACTATGGTCACATCGGCGGAGCAGCGTCGGTTTCAGCCAGTGCCGGAAGCTTGAGTGCGAATAACGTCGTCGCGCAGATCGACAACTCCAATGGAAGCATCAACGGTTCGGCCGAGGTGAGCGTTAACGTAACCGGAGGCGTAACTGCTTCGAATGGCGTGCTTCTGCAGATTCTGAACGAAGGCGGTGCAATTGGAGCCGGTGCCGCCGGGAATGGCGTCACTTACACCGCGGGCGGAACAACCACTGCCAACTCCTTGCAGCTTTACGTGGATAACTCCAACAATGGTGAGATTTCCAACGGCGGTAACCAGGTTCTAAACGCCACCGGCCCGGTCATATTAAACGGACCGCTCGGAATGGAACTGGACAACTATTCCGGCGGTTTTCTAGGGACCGGCGGCAATTTAACGGCGCACTTTGAAGGCGACGTCACTGACACTGCCGGAAGCATGCACAGTTTTAACTTTTTCGTGATAAATGGCGGTGACGGAAGCGTTTTCGTTGGACCGCTGGCGGGCGGAACGATCGGGACCGGCGGAAATATCGATCTCACCTTTGACGGGAATGTGGCCACCACGCCGACAACGACGACCGGGAGCTTTGGCATTGAAATCGCCAACGACACCGGATCGATAACAGATGGGGGTAACATCACAGTGACGTCCGGCGGGAACGTGACCGCGCGAATTGTCTCGAGCTACATTTCCAATCGCAACGGGACGATCACCAACGGTGCCAATATTACGTTCAATACCACCGGAACTATCACTACCACCGGATTCGCGAATTTCGAGGTGCTTAATATTGGCGGAACAATTGGCAATAATCCCGAAATCAATGTTCACGCTGGCAGCTTCAACGTCGGAACCGCACTCGTTTCCGATTATGATAACGAGGGCGGGAGCATTGGACCGGGGGGGACCGGCCAAGGATCGGTTTCCATTACCTCTGATGGAGATATTACCGTGGGCGCGGGCCTCTGGGTTCTCGGATCGGTCACTTCGGGCGGAACAATCTCCGCCAGGCGCGTCGCGGCGACCGACGTCACGGCAACCACAGCAATCAATGCCGGCGTCGGAGGAATTACGCAGTTTCAGTATGTCGATGGAAACAACACCATCCCACTCGTGACTCACATATTGACCGCGCCGAGCATCACTTCTAGCGGCGGGATCAATTTCAATGGTCCCGATTCTGATGGAAACTCCCCCGGACAGGACGGCGGAACATTGATCCTGAATCCGAATTCTATCAGCTTCGATCCGGCAGGCGATATTCAAGGGAGCGTGACGCTGAATGGCGGAGCAGGAGCGGGGAACGAGTCGCCGGGGAATGGCGGTTCGTTAACCGTGAATGCGGCTGGGGCTGTCACGGTTAATTCCGACATCGAAGCCACCACCGGCTCACAGGACTCGACTGCGGCGCCGGGTGGTACGGGCGGCAATGTCAGTCTGAATTCAACCGGGAATACGGTAACCGTAAACAGTCGCATTGAAGTCTCGTCAGACGATCCAACGCCGAGCCAAACGCCGCCGCCACCGATTCGCCGGAGCAACGCCGGCGGCAACATTACCCTAACGAGCGCCAAAGCCACCGGCACGGCGATTCAGGTCACCAACACCGCGCAGCTGTTATCCTTGCTCGACAATGCGGCGACCGGGCCCGGCGGCGTTATCACGGTCAAGGCCACGGGCGGCAGCAGTTCTGTCGCAGTTCAAGGTAAGGTAGAGGCGGATCGCGGGACGATCGACGTCGAGCAGACCGGAACCAACGGCAGCGTGGTTTTAGGTAATAACGGCGGCGCCAGTATCAACGGCCCGAATGCGGCCTCTTTCTTTGGGCTGAATATGCGAGCCGACGTCATCAAAGTCGGTGCGCTCGGAACCAACGGCACTCTCCTGGTAGGGAATGCTCTCCTGAACGCAGACACTTTGATTGCCCTTTACGGCGGGAGCAGCGGAAGCGTTGAGTTCAACGCCAATGTCACCTTGAGCAATGCGACTACCAAGATTATCGCCGCTAACACGGTTACGATTGATAACGGCGTGACCGTCACGATCATCGGCGCGGCCGCTGATGTTTACACCAACCACGCGCATTATGACGTCGCATCCGGCGGAGACGGCACCGGCGGATCGTTCTCCGGAAGCGTCAATACTCATTTAGGGGTGACCCCACCGCCATTCGGCCAGACCAGCAGCGTCGCGCGTTCAAATTCAACCACTCGAAGCAGCACCTCGTCGCATGCCGGTGCCAGTGCCCCCCGGACATCAGCCTCTACTGCGAGTGATTCAACCAGAACCGCCAACGGTTCGATTCAGCGCATTGGAATTCTCCATTAGCACTTGACCATGGCGACGACTGACTTCAATAAAAGCGCGCGCATGAGCCGTACTCTTGTCATCAAATGCCTTTACCTGCCGGTTCTTGCGTCGGCGGCCTTGATTGCGATTGGGAGCGCGAGTGCCCAGACCGGGGGACGCGCCGACGTCGCCAGTACGCAAGTGGACATCGCATCCACTGCGAACCAGCCGACGGTTGAGATTAACGGCCACGCCGTTCCCAGCCCTAACGACTCTGATCTTGGCGAGCAGGCTATTCTGAAGCGCTCGGAAGGCTATAAACCTCTTACGATAACGGCTTCGATTCCGATCTACTACACCTCGAACGTGGCCCTTTCCCGCAGCGGAGAACAGGATGACTGGATCGAGGCGCCGATTGTCGCCCTGACCTATCAGCCCCGCCTAACGAACAACCTCTACGCCATCGCAACCCTCCGGGAGCAACTTTTCTACTATGATCGTTTCGATTCGCTTAACTTTGGGAGCTTCGACGCCGAAGCAGGGTTTGTTTATGTGGTGCCCGAATGGCACAACGCGGTTTTCCGAGCGGAATTCTTCTATAACCGGCTGACGGCGAAGGATAGTTTCGACTCCTTCTTCAACAACTATTCCATCTTCGTGAATGCTGAGGTCCCGTTCCGCATCGGGCGCGCCCAGCAATTAACCCTGGGCACGGACGCCAACGTCAGCGTGGACGCAACTCCCGAGCAACCGCGGCGCAATGATTACGAAGTCTATATGGGCTACAATCTTGCGCTCACTCGCGCCATCAGCCTCGATGCCGTCGCCCGGGTCGTAGCCCGTCAATATCAGCTGACCGATCGCGTCGACGTCAGCGAAATCCTGGCGACGAGCGCCAATTTCAACATTAGCCGATATTTCTCTGCCAGCGCGATCAGCACCCTGGCGGCGAACCAGTCGAACCATCCAGTTTTCGACTACAAAGTCGCCAACGTTGGCGGTCTGCTTTCGCTCTCGGTAAAGTTCTAATCGAATCACTCTTCGTTAGCGGCGGTCTATGACCGACGGACGTGCTGGAAAAATCTCGCGATGGTCACAGACCGCCGTTGCAAGAAAGAAGATCTCCGTCACCTCGGCCGGAAGGGACGGAAGGCGAGGGGATTAGGACGCGGTCAGGCCGCCCCTTTTTTCTTCAAATCCGGCAAACAAGTGTTAGGCTGGCGGTGGAACCCGGAACGAATATGAAAAAACCTCTCCTTCCTAAAGTCCTCTGGATCATTTGCGCCATCGCTTTCTGTGGAGCGCTTAGCTCATTCGCCCTGGCCGCGGTGAAGAAAGATGCGCGTGTGACCCAGGTCATCAGGAGCGTCCACTTGCTCACTTCAAAGTCCGCCGCGAAACCCGCATCCGTTAACGACCCTGTCGCTGAAGGTCAGGCCGTGCGGACGGGCGGAGAATCCCGCGCCGAACTGACTTTCACCGATCGAAGCATTACCCGCCTCGGCGCAAACAGTGTGTTTACCTATGGCGAGGGAGCTAAGACGCTGGACCTTTCAAGCGGCGCCGCCTTGATCGTGGTTCCCAAGGAGACCGGGACGATCACCGTCAATACCGCGGCCACCACGGCAGCCGTGTCAGGTTTCGTCGCCCTGGTGGAATCCCATGTCACTTCCGCGACCAAATGGATGATCATCGCCGGGCATGCCTGTGTGAAGCGGCGCGGCAAAGGCCATGTCGCCAGCGAGCCTTGCGTGAATTTGAATCCCGGCGACATGCTCATCATTCAACCCGGGACACGCGGCAACGGTACCGTCGAAAAATTCGATATTCCGAAAGCTGTCGGAAGCGCACTCCTGATCACGGACTTCGGGAAGCTTCCGCAGTGGGCTTTGAATGATATTCAGGAGGGGATCAACGATTCGGGGGGAAGTGGAGGCCCGCCCGGTAACAGCGGAGACCCCACCGGCCACGATTCCGTCGATCAAAAAACCGCCGCCGATACTCCCCGTCCACGCTTTATTCCTCCGCCGGGAACGCCGCCGCCGGAGTCGCATACACGTCCTCGCTAAAAGATCTCTCGCCGTTGCTCGCCTTCCCGTGCGCCTCACTCGGCGCGCGGGCCTTGGAAAGCCCGGCCCCTCCTTCACCGCTTTACGGGCCGAACGTTGGCAAGGTGCGCGCAGAAATCAGGGAATAGTCAGGGTGGTTCCCGGGCTTAATTTCGAAGGCGAATCGACCCGGCTGCGGTTTGCCTCCAGGATCTCCTTCCAGCGTGAAGGTGATTTATAAAATTTTCGCGAAATAGAAAAAAGCGTATCGCCCTGCGTGACAACGTAAGTGCGCTTCTCGCGCTTGCTTGATTTGTCCGCTGGTGTCTGGCGCGCACTTGATTCTTCAACTGTCCTTTTGGCGCCGCGCTCCTCAATTTGCCTGCGCAGCGTGAGATTCTCATTCTTCAGGCGCGCCGCTTCCGTGCGCGAAACCAGTGAATCTCCGGATAGGCTGGTCAAAAGTGTGGTTTCATCCCGCTTGATGAATTCCCGGACTTCTTTCGCGTGCGAACCATCGGGGGCCAGCGACACGTATCGCTTAAAGTGGTGCAGAGCGTTCAGGGGATCGTTCAGTTTGTCGTCGTAGAGCAACCCCAGTTTGTAATGAATGTTCGCGCTCGCGGCCGTTCCATCCAGGCCGCCTTCATAAAGACCGATCGCCTGCAGGTAATCGCCTTGGGCCGCGGTGGCGTCGGCATCTTTGACGCGCTGGACATCTCGCGGTGTGATCATGCGATCGCATCCGGCCAGGAAGATTGACGACGCGCATGCGATTAAAGCCGCTCGCTGAATCCTCGAGCACTTTTGCCCGGACGAAAGGGAATGCCTCACCGGGGAATCCTGTTAATCCTGCGGGTCCTGTCTAGTTAATTAATACTTTTGCATGGTCGGATCGATCTGGGCCGCCCAGGCGTCGATTCCGCCTTCGAGGTTGAACGCTTTTTCAAAACCCTTTTGCTGCATAAGCTCGACTGCATGGGCGCTGCGCACTCCGCTCTTACACAAAACAACTGTCTCCGTGCCTCTCTTGGAGTTCAGCCATCCGCTCACCAAGCTGCCCAAGTGGAATGAGCTTCGAACCTTCGATGTTGGCGATCTCGTATTCAAAAGGCTCGCGAACGTCCAGCATTAGAATGCTTTCGCCGGCGCTGAGCTTTTGTTGAAGTTCGCTCACGGAAATTGTTGGGATCACCGTTGATACTGCTGCATTGCAGAAACCTTCATAGTCGATCGGCTCAAAGATCGTCGGATTGTCGCCGCAAACCGGGCATTCGGGGTCCCGGCGGATTTTGAATTCGCGAAACTTCATTTGCAGCGCATCGAAACTAAGAAGACGTCCCACGAGCGAGTCGCCTTTCTGCAGGATGAATTTGATCGCCTCGATGGCCTGGATCATTCCGACAATCCCTGGAACAACTCCAAGCACGCCGGCCTCGGCGCAGCTCGGTACCGTTCCCGGCTCGGGAGGTTCGGGAAAAAGGCAGCGGTAACATGGCCCGTCGAGGTGTGGAGCAAAGACACTGCTGTGTCCATCGAAGCGAAACACCGATCCATAGATATTTGGTTTCTTCGCCCAAACGCAGACGTCGTTTGAAAGATATCGCGTCGCGAAATTGTCGGAGCCGTCGATCAGGAGATCATACCGGCTAACGAGCTCCTGAGCATTCGCGCTGGTGAACTGAGCTTCGTGAACCTCGAGCTTTACGTTCGGATTCGTCTCGCTCAATCTCTCCCTGGCTGAATCGGTCTTTTTGCGCCCGACGTCACTGGTGCGGTGAAGGATCTGGCGCTGGAGGTTCGATAGATCCACCTTGTCGAAATCGATCAGGCCAATGGTTCCAACCCCGGCTGCGGTCAGGTAAAAAAGGGCAGAGGATCCAAGACCGCCGGCGCCAATACAAAGGACGCGCGCCTGCTTCAGCCGTTTCTGGCCCTCTAAGGTCACCTCTGGCATCAGAAGATGCCGGGAATATCGGATTCGCTCCTCCTCCGTTAGTTCGATCGACTGGTGGCCGGGCTCCTTCATTCCGAGATCTCGTCCCATTTAATTCCAACAATACGATGATTTTCGAATCGCTTCAGCGACTTTGGAAACACCAGGTAGGTCGCGCCTTTTCTCTCTTTGAACCCGACCTGGCCAAAATCGGTTCCGGCATCGCTTTTTAAAACCGTGGCTACGCGATGCGCCTTGATCTGGCTCTGAAACTGCCGATCGCTCTTCGGATCGCGCCATAGAGTATAAACTTCCGGTTTTCCGGAAGCGGCCACGATCTCGGAAAAGCGTGTGTTCCGTGTCTTGAGGAGCTTCACCAAAAAGTCCGCCAGAGGTCTACGGCAAAGAAGATCAAACTACCGTTGCTGCATTCCTGCCCTGGCGGGGTTCGTCTGTCCGCAGTCCATAGCCCCTGACGGAGTGGCAAAGTGCCGCAAGAATTCGGCTTCCGCAAACTTCTTTCACCTTATTAATCAACGTTCAGCATTTGTCCCGCTGCGGTTTAGAGCAGCGGGAGGGTGAGTGACGGCGACAGAGCCTTCTAAAACAACGTTCAGCATTTGTCCCGCTGCGTCTTAGAGCGGCGGGCGGGTGAGTGATGGCGACAGAGCTTCCTACACAACGTACAGCATTTGTCCCGCTGCGTCTTAGAGCAGCGGGTGGGTGAGTGAATGGCGACAGAGCCTTCTAAAACAACGTACAGCATTTGTCCCGCTGCGTTTTAGAGCAGCGGGCGGGTGAGTGATGGCGACAGAGCTTTCTACACAACGTTCAGCATTTGTCCCGCTGCGTCTTAGAGCGGCGGGAGGGTGAGTGACGGCGACAGAGCTTCCTCATCAACGTTCAGCATTGTCCCGCTGCGTTTTAGAGCAGCGGGCGGGTGAGTGATGGCGACAGAGTTCTAACAATTTTTGCCCGGTCCAAAAAGGGGCCTCCGCAGTCGTTGACACGGTCGATCCGTTCTGGTTGCATCGGGGCCGTGAAATGGCTCCTCTTATTGGCGGTCGTAGCGTTGCAAACTTCCTGCACCACCCTGGCTAACCGGCGCGATCTTTATACGCCGAACGAGGGGCCCGTTCCGACGCATACCTCGACATCGACGACGACCACAACAAGGACCGAGACGGTTGAGCCCGCTCCGGCTCCAATGCCGGTGCGATAGAACGGCGTTCTTCTTCGTTAAAGGCTGCTTACGTTAAGGGCCGCTTAGGAGTACGGCAGATTCATCTTGATCCGCGCGACATCTGTTTTGTCCACGCCGATCATTTTGCCAGCCTGGCGACGGCGCTTCGCGTTCTTCGATGAAAGAAGATGACGCTGGCCTGCCTGCGATCGCTTGATTTTGCCGCGCGAGCTGATCTTGAACCGTTTCGCTACGGCTTTCCTGGTCTTGCTACGGGCAATGGGCTTCGGCATAAGGGGCGGAAGATAGCTTGGATTAAGGCGATGACAACACTTTTGGCGCCCCCTTTTCCTAACAGAAATTCCTAGCTCCGTTTCCGTTCTCATCACATTGTCAATCATGGCGCAGCCCACATCGAGCCAGCCGCGCGTCGTCATCATCGGCGCCGGATTTGGAGGCCTGGAAGCGGCCAAAAAGCTCTGCGGCGAGGATGTCGCGGTCACCATCGTCGATCGCACGAATTATCACCTCTTTCAGCCGTTGCTTTACCAGGTCGCGACGGCTGCGCTTTCCCCGGCCGACATCGCCGCGCCCGTCCGCGCCATTGTGAGCAAATGCCACAACATGGAGGTGATTCTGTCGGATGTCCGGAGCATTGATCCCAAGGAGAAAAAGATTCAGCTCGCGGATGGCGAGCTGCCCTACGATTTCCTCATCCTCGCCACGGGCGCGCGCCATTCCTACTTTGGTCATCCAGAATGGGAGAAGCTGGCGCCGGGGCTGAAGAGTCTCGAGGACGCGGTCGAAATTCGTCGCCGTATTTTCATGGCCTTCGAATACGCCGAGCGGATCACGGATGAAGCAGCGCGCAAGGCTGCCATGACCTTTGTCATTATTGGCGGCGGCCCGACCGGCGTGGAGATGGCGGGAGCGATTGCCGAAATTGCCCGCTACAGCATTTCGCGCGACTTCAGGCACATCGATCCGTCCCAGGCGCGCATTATTCTGGTCGAGGGTGAGCCACTGGTGCTCGCTTCATTTCCGGCTGATCTCCGCGTCAGCGCCATGAAACAGCTCAAGGAGCTCGGGGTCGAGGTGCGCACCGGAGTTCACGCGACGAACCTTTCGGATAACGGTTTGCAAGTGGGCGATGAATTTATTCCCTGCCGCGTAAAGATTTGGGCGGCCGGTAATACGGCCTCGCCGCTCGGTAAAAGCCTTGGCGTAGCGGTGGACAAGGTGGGCCGGGTTCTCGTTAACGACGATCTCTCCGTGCCGGAATTTCCCGAGATCCAAGTGATTGGCGATCTTGCCAATTTCTCCCATCAAGGTGGAAAACCTTTGCCAGGCGTTTCGCCCGTGGCGATGCAGCAGGGACGCCATGCCGCCCGAAACATTCTGGCGGTTCTCGCCGGCCGAAAACCGCAGAGATTCTGGTATTGGGACAAGGGGAGCATGGCCACGATTGGTCGGAACAAAGCCGTCGCGGACCTTAATCTTGTTCATTTCAGCGGCTTCCCCGCCTGGCTCGTCTGGTTATTTGTGCATGTTCTCTTTCTTGTCGGCTTTCGTAATCGATTCGTCGTTCTTTTTCAGTGGGCCTGGGCTTACTTGAGTTTTGACAAGGGGGCCCGGCTGATCACCAGGAATTTTCAGGCGGAGCAGCGTCCGCCCGGCTGACCTAACGAGTGTAGGAAGCGGCCTATTTCGGTCTCATGAATTGCCGCATCGGTGTTGTGGGTTCGGGCGCCATCGGCCTGTATTACGGCGGGAAGCTGGCGGCGGCGGGTCACGACGTTCGGTTTCTTGTCCGGGGAGATCCAAGTGAATTCCGTCGCGATGGCATTCGTTTGATTGCCGCGGATGAAGATGTTCGCATTAAGAAGGTTGATTGTTATGCGACTACCCGGGACATCGGCCCTTGTGACCTGGTCCTGGTTGCGGTCAAGACGACATCGAATGATGCCCTGGCTGATCTTCTCCCCCCGCTCATTCACGACCAAACGGTCCTGCTGACATTGCAGAATGGCCTCGGGAATGAAGAGGTTCTGGTAAAACACGTCGGCGCCGATCGCGTTCTCGGAGGGCTTTGTTTCATCTGCCTGACGCGCAAATCTCGAACCACGGTGGATCGGGCCGACGCCGGGCACCTTTCGATCGGCGAATTTGCGCAGCCGTCCCGCGCACCCACGAAGAAATACGTCGACCTTTTTCAGCACGCCGGCGTGACGTGTCGAATGGTGGACAATCTTTTGTTGGAACGGTGGCGAAAGCTGATCTGGAATATCCCTTTCAACTCGCTCTCGGTTCTCGGAGGAAGAATCGACACGTCCATCATCTTGCGCGAGCCGGAGCTGTATCGGGCCACCCTGGCGATCATGCAGGAAGTCATCGATATTGCCGGGAGCTGTGGTTATTCGTTAGGCGAAGATGACATCGCCGAACAGATCGAGCGCACCAGATCGATGGGAGCCTACAAGCCTTCAACCCTGCTTGATTTCGAAGCCGGTCGCGCGCTGGAAATCGAACCGATTTGGGGCGAACCCCTCCGTCGTGCCATTGCTGCCGGAGCTTCCGCTCACCGGCTGCAAACGATTTACGCGCTTCTGCAAGCACTCGATCATGCCCATACGACGAAATAAGACTTCCGGCGTCATGGCAGCCAACGTGACTGTGACCGTTCGGAATGCGCAGCGCAAAATCCGTCTTGATAGGCCAGGGCTGGCCGAGTTTGCCCGGCGCGCCTGGGAGGTTTGCGATCGACTCCCGACAAAGCATCCCTGGCCGTCCGCCAATATTTTAGTAGCCGTCGTCTCGGACAGGACGATCGCGACGGTGCACCAACGTTTCATGGCCGTGAGCGGGCCGACCGATGTGATCACATTTCAACACGGAGAAATCGTCATCAGCGCCGAGACTGCGCTGCGTCAGGCGAGGCAATACCGCTCTTCGCTGATGCAGGAGTTACAGCTCTACATTATCCATGGTTTGCTTCATCTGCGTGGCTACGACGATAAGACTTCAGCGGGATCCCGGGAAATGGAGCGGCTGCAGCGCTCGATTCTCCGCCGTCTTGCATCCTAACAGGCCCAAGGCCCCGTTTGAACTGAGGGGTCTGTATGTTAGCGTTATTCGATGGTCGGCCCGTGGCTGCCTCGGAATGGGGAATGGAATGGCGTTGATCCGTCTCAAGCGGATTTCTCGGTCCTGGCAATGGCTACGCTCGAAGAAACAGAAATTCAGCAGGAGACGCGGCCGAAGGAAGGACTCGATGTTCCTTGGCAGGTCGTGGTGCATAACGACCCGGTCAATTTGATGACTTACGTCACCATGGTTTTCCAAAAAGTTTTCGGCTATCCGCGCGAGAAGGCGGAAGTGCACATGCTCGAGGTTCACCAAAAGGGTCGCTCGGTCCTTTGGAGTGGTGTCCGGGAGCGCGGAGAGTTGTACGTCCAGCAGTTGCACGGATATTTACTGCTGGCGACGCTGGAGAAGACAAGCTGATGGAGATCGCCCGCCGCAAGGACCATCTGGAGATTTCCGAGCTTGATCCTTTTCTAGCCGAACTGCTCCGCCAGGTTCCGGCAAGCGCTCGCGCCGACGACGATCCGGCGGCAGAAGCGCGAATCTACAGCCCGCCGTGTTCGGCGCCTCGCGACGAGCTTTGCGCGGAATGGAGAGCTTACGTGAAGCCCGAACTCCGCCGTCTTTTCCAGACGGCCGTCGAAACGGTCGCCCTCGATCTCGCGCAATTGAACGGGAACGAGAAAACCTTCGCCAATCGGTCGCTCAAGATCCCCGAAAATCATGCAGAGGCTTGGTTGAGTGCCTTGAACCAGGCGCGTCTGGTTATCGCGGCAAAGAACAGTTTTACCGAAAGCGAGCTCTCCGATCACTGTCGCTCTCCCATCGGATCCCGGCGTGACCTGAGTCTCTTCCAAGTGAACTTCTACGGGTTCCTGCAGGAATTCATTCTGCGGGAAATTAACCCGCTGGCCGCGAGCGAATGAGCTCTTAGTTTTTGGGGCGCTCGCGCACCATCGACATCAGCCGATCTTTAAGTGCGCTCGACGATTTTGCCGGCTTGAGGCTCAAGGCGAAGGCCTCGTGCAAAGCGTAACACTCGCCGATGAAGTCCTCGGCTTTTTGCCCGAAGTCCTTGCGTGCGTTTTCAAATTCATCGAGCTCCTGCGGCTCCAAGGCACCGATGACGTAGAGTCGCGAGCGATTCTGGAATTCTTCAAAGCTCATCTTTAAGCTCCTTGAGACCGTCATAAATTTTCTTTAAGCCTAGTTCAAGGCGCGTTTTCACCGTTCCTAATGGTGTATTCGTTTTTGCGGCGATTTCGCGCTGACTCATGCCCCTGAAAAACGCTAATTCGACAGCTTCCTGCTGGGGTGGAGGCAGGGAATCGATCACCCGGCGGATGATCACCCGGCGGTCGCCGAGGTTTATTTCCGCTTCTGTGGTATTTAAGACCCAGGCCTCCGGTTGTTGCTCCGTCTCGTTCTGGAGCCGTTCCTCCGCCCGCGCGTAGGCCTGCTTCTTTCTCAGCCCGTCAATCGCCCGGCGCCGCGCCAGTGTCACCATCCAGCCGAGCGGCTTTCCCTTCTGCGCAGAGAAGTTCTTCGCCTGGTTCCAGATCTCCATGAAAATCTCCTGCAGCAGATCGTCTGCCTCTGCATCGTTATGTATGACGCGCAGGATGAGAGCCTTGATGATCCCGCTATAGCGGTCGTAGAGCTGCGAAAGGGCCTCGGGATCCTCTTTTTGGATCCCCAGCATTAAGTCGAGGTCCGAAGGCGCCCCCGGAGCCAGCACCGGAGCAGCCGCGACGGCAGATTTTTGAATCTCGTCGTCCACTTGCATCGGCAGATTGCCTTCCGTCGTTCCCGTCATGAAATTGAGTTTTAAGAAGCCAACCCGCTCTTTGTAACCAACCCACCTCTCGGTGGCGAACAAATTATCGTCCCTAAGATTCGGAACTCGAAGCACTTTTGGTTTACGCCGGACCGAAATTTTTCCAACGTTCAGCCAATGTCCCGCCGCGGCTGAGAGCGGCGGGAGGGTGAGTGATGGCGACAGAGCGTTAACTTCCCCAACGTTCAGCCAATGTCCCGCCGCGGCTGAGAGCGGCGGGAGGGTGAGTGATGGCGACAGAGCGTTAACTTCCCCAACGTTCAGCCAATGTCCCGCCGCGGCTGAGAGCGGCGGGAGGGTGGGTGATGGCGACAGAGCGTTAACTTCCCCAACGTTCAGCCAATGTCCCGCCGCGGCTGAGAGCGGCGGGAGGGTGAGTGATGGCGACAGAGCGTTAACTTCCCCAACGTTCAGCCAATGTCCCGCCGCGGCTGAGAGCGGCGGGAGGGTGGTGATGGCGACAGAGCGTTAACTTCCCCAACGTTCAGCCAATGTCCCGCCGCGGCTGAGAGCGGCGGGAGGGTGAGTGATGGCGACAGAGCTATACCTGCAAACCCCGATACTTGCCGGGTCGCCATTGCACGCCAGAGTTAACCCATGGCCGGAATTGAGGAAGGGGCGGGCGATTCCCTTTGGTACAAAGATGCAGTTATTTATGAGCTGCACGTTAAGACTTTCCATGACAGTGACGGCGACGGGATCGGCGATTTTCGCGGACTGATCGAGAAGCTCGACTATCTCAAGGAACTTGGAGTCACCGCCATATGGCTTTTGCCTTTCTATCCGTCCCCGTTACGCGATGACGGCTACGATATCGCGGACTACTTCGACGTTAATCCTAACTACGGAACGCTCGACGATTTTCGCGCTTTCCTCTCTGCCGCTCACGAGCGTGGTCTTCGGGTCATCACTGAGTTGGTCATCAATCATACGTCCGACCAAAATCCATGGTTTCAGCAGTCGCGCCGGGCCGTTGCGGGATTGGCCGGCCGCCAGCCTGGCGCGGAGGCCTTTGAAGATTTTTATGTCTGGAGCGAAACGCCCGACAAGTACAACGAGGCCAGAATTATCTTCAAGGATTTCGAGTCTTCAAACTGGGCCTGGGATCCGCTTGCAAAATCCTACTACTGGCACCGGTTTTATTCCCACCAGCCCGATCTGAATTTCGACAACCCCGCTGTCCACGACGCCGTGGAGAGAGTTTGCGATTTCTGGCTCGAGATGGGCGTCGATGGTCTGCGCCTCGATGCCGTTCCGTATCTTTACGAGCGTGAAGGGACAAACTGCGAAAATCTGCCGGAAACCCACGTCTATCTGAAAAAACTCCGCGCGCACGTGGAGAAAAAGTTTCCCGGGCGAATGCTTCTGGCCGAGGCGAATCAGTGGCCGGAAGACGCCGTGGCCTATTTCGGCGATGGCGACGAGTCCCACATGAACTTCCACTTTCCGCTGATGCCGCGGATGTTTATGGCGCTGCAAATGGAGGATCGATTTCCGATCATCGATATCCTCGATCAGACACCGCCGATCCCGGAGACCTGCCAGTGGGCCATGTTTCTTCGCAACCACGACGAGCTCACGTTGGAAATGGTCACGGATGAGGAGCGCGACTACATGTGGCGGGTTTACGCGAACGATCCGCATGCGCGCATTAATTTGGGCATTCGGCGCCGCCTGGCGCCCCTCCTCGCGAACAGTCGCCGCAAGATCGAGCTTTTGAATACGCTTCTGTTCTCGATGCCCGGCACTCCAATTATCTATTACGGCGACGAGATTGGGATGGGGGACAACTTTTATCTCGGCGATCGGAATGGATGCCGAACGCCGATGCAGTGGAGTCCCGATCGAAATGCCGGCTTCTCCAAGGCCAATCCGCAACAACTCTATCTGCCGATTACGATTGATCCCGAATATCACTACGAGGCCATCAACGTAGAGAACCAACAGAAGAACCTTTCATCGTTGCTGTGGTGGATGCGCCGCGTCATTGCCATGCGCAAGAATTTCAAAGCCTTCTCGCGCGGCTCGCTCGATTTTCTCTATCCGGATAACACCAAGGTCCTGGCATTTCTCCGGCGGCATGAAAACGAGATCATTCTCGTGGTCGTGAATCTTTCTCGGTTCTCGCAATCGGTGGAGCTCGATCTTTCTCGTTATGCTGGGTTCCGCCCAGTCGAGGTCTTCAGTCGCAATCCCTTTCCTCGGATCGCGAAAAGACCGTATGTCGTGACGCTGGCGCCGCATTCGCATTACTGGTTCGTGTTGCAACCCCAATCTGCCGAGCGCCGCGCCCGCAAGGATCGCGTTGTGCCCACGGTCAATGCACGCGCCGACGTGTCTCAACTTCTGGCCGACGGGAACCGTGCTGTCTTCGAGCGCGACATTATTCCAGATTATATCAGGTCTTGTCGCTGGTTTGGATCCAAAGCTCGCACCATCCGATCTGTCCGGATCCTCGAGCAGGCAGGACTGTCGACGGCTGCGGGCGAAGCGCGTTTCTGGTTTGTCGAGGTCAGCTATCTCGACGGGCCTACCGAAACCTACGCTTTGCCCGTGAAGATCAGTTCCGGCAAGGAGGGGCGCGCGCTGGCGCAAGCGTCACCGAACTCCATCATCGCGCGCTTCGCGGGTGAAAAGGAGTCGTTCCTGCACGACGCGGTCTGGGACGCTTCTTTCCGGACACAGCTGTTTGAAGCGATTGCCGCGGAGAAGAAATTAAAGGGCGCAACTGGGGATCTCGCCGGCGTCGCCGGTAAAGGATTAGCGGATCAACCGGCGTCAAACCATTCGGTTTCGCAGGTCATTAGCGCGGAACAGAGTAACTCGTCGATGGTTTTCGATAACAAATTCTTCCTGAAGCTTTACCGGAAACTGGAGGATGGAGTGAATCCTGATGTTGAGATTACGCGGTTCCTCACTGATCGCGCAGACTTTAAGAATGTTCCCGCTTTCGGCGGCGCATTCGAGTATCGGCGTGCGAAGGGCGATCCCACCGTGGTGTGTCTCTTGCAAAGCGCAATTGCCAGCGAAACCGATGCCTGGACGCTGACGCTGGACGCCGTCGGGCGATTCTACGAGCGCGTTCTCGAGCGCAAAGGCGACCTGCAAAATCAAGTGGCGCCTCAGGCGAGCCTGGTCGACGAACTCGCGGGAGGCGTCTACTCGGAAAAAGCCAAGTTGTTAGGCCAGCGCACCGGCGAGATGCATGCCGCTCTGGCCAGCGATACAGACGATTCGGCCTTTGCTCCCGAACCTTTCAACGCCATGGCGCAACGCTCTACTTTTCAATCGATGCGCGCGCTCCTGCGTCGAACCTTCGATATTTTGCAGCGGAAGAAATCGGAACTGCCCGAAGCTTTCCGCAGTGAAGCGGAGGAAGTTCTCGCAGCCGAACCGGATATCCTGGAGACGGAAAAGAGATTGCTCGACCGCAGGAATGGCGCCTACAAAATCCGAATTCACGGGGATTACCATTTGGGCCAGGTCCTTTATACCGGGAAGGATTTTTTTATTCTCGATTTCGAGGGCGAACCCGCCCGACCTTTGAGTGAACGAAAATTGAAGAGGTCGCCCTTACGGGACGTTGCCGGGATGATGCGGTCTTTCCAATACGCCGCCTACAGCGCTCTCTGGCAGCCAACCATGCGAGCGGAAGATGTGCCTTTTCTGGAGCGGTGGGCCGATCTTTGGTATCGCGAAATGAGCAGCGTGTTCCTGAGAAGTTATCTCGCGACCACGTCTGGCGCGGTCTTCATCCCGCCTAACCAGGACGATCTCGAAGTATTTCTTGAGGCCTATCTTTTGGACAAGGCCGTCTATGAAATTGGCTATGAAATGAACAGCCGCCCGGACTGGGTTGTGATTCCTATTCGGGGAATAAAACATATTCTCAAACTGAAGTAGGAATTGCCGTCAAATCTCATTGGCTACGGCCGAAGTGTCAGTTATACCAAAAGAAACCCACAAGATTATGAGCGAACAATACCTCAGCCAGATCGATAGTCGGATAGCCGCCAGGCACCTGCTGCAACATCCATTTTACCTCGCTTGGACTCGCGGCGAATTGAGCCGTGAAGTCCTGGCCGATTACGCCACCCAGTACTATCACCATGTGGCCGCGTTTCCGACTTACCTTTCAGCGGTGCATTCGCATTGCGAGGATCAAACGACACGAAAGATGCTGCTCGAGAACCTGAGCGAAGAGGAATCAGGGAATCCCAACCATCCAGAGTTGTGGCTCAACTTCGCCAACAGCCTTGGCGTGCAATCGTCGGCCGTTCAGCAGAGCGAACAGCGTCCCGAAACGCGCGAGTTGATTGAAACATTTCGATCAATTTGCCGCGACGGATCGGTTGCCGAGGGACTGGCAGCGCTTTACGCGTACGAAAGCCAGATCCCAGCGGTCTCGGAATCAAAAATCGAAGGCCTCCGCAAACACTATGGGATGAATGATCCGGAGGATTACCGCTACTTCAGTGTGCACATTGAAGCCGACGAAAAGCATGCCGCCGTCGAGCGTGAGCTTTTGAAAAAGTGGATTGAGAAAGCCGGTTTCGAACAAGTGCTCGCTTCGGTCGACAAAATTCTCGATGCGCTCTGGTCGCTTCTCTCTGGCGTCTGCCAGCGTCACGCGATCGCCTGTTAGGCGTCGCGCCGTAGGGCTGCCGAGGCATTCTTTTGGCCAAGCGCGAAATTCGCGTATCATCATGACCCTATGAACGCGCAACCTCTCGCAGGAAAGACCGGTGTCGTTTTTGGAGTCGCGAACAAACGCAGTATCGCCTGGGCCATCGCGAAGGCCTGGGCCGCGGCGGGCGCACGGTTAATTTTCAATTACCAGGGTGAACGTCTGAAGGAAAACGTTGAAGAACTGGTCGCTGAATTTGGCGCCGACACGCCGCTCTATCCTTGTGACGTTTCCAGCGACGACGACATCAAGAGATTTTTCCAGCAGGCGCAGGGACACGCGAAGAGCCTCGATTTGTTACTTCATTCCGTCGCATTCGCACCCAAAGAGGCGCTGGAGGGCGATTTTGTCAGCACAACCCGCGAAGCCTTTCGTGTGGCCCACGACATCAGCGCTTATTCGCTGGTTGCCCTGGCCAGGGAAGTGGCGCCGCTCATGCCTAACGGGGGCAGCATCATCGCCATGAGTTATTACGGCGCGGAGAAGGTTGTGCCTCATTACAATGTCATGGGCGTGGCCAAAGCCAGTCTCGAGGCGAGCACGCGCTACCTTGCCTACGATCTCGGTCCAAAAAAGATCCGGGTGAATTGTATTTCCGCCGGGCCGATGAACACGCTGGCCGCCCGCGGGATCAGCGGATTCTCCACCATGTTGAAGCATTACCAGGAGAGGGCGCCGCTCAAGAGGAGTTGTGAAGCGTCGGAACTTGGACAGACCGGAGTTTTCCTGGCGAGCGACGGAGCGGGGGCGATTACCGGGCAGGTCATTTACGTTGACGGCGGTTATCAGATCATGGGGATGTAAACCGCCGTAATGCGGCGGGAATGTCGAAGCTCGAATTCCAAATCCCCAAACCCGATGAGTCTCGCCGGAGATTTGCGGCGTGAGTTAGCCGCCGACATAAACGTTGTTAGCGACGATCCCGCCGTTCTTGCAGCGCACAGCGGGGACAAGTGGTTCGCCAGCGAAAGCCCTGAAGTCGTTGTCTTCGCGCGTTCGACTAACGACGTCGCTGCCCTCCTGCGGTTCGCCTCGCGCGAAAAGATTCCAGTAACGCCGCGTGGCGCTGGTTACGGCTACGTAGGGGGATGTGTTCCGGTGAGACGGGGGATTGCTTTGTCGATGATGCGAATGAATCGCATCAAAGAAATCCATTTTGCCGACGCTGTTGCCGTGGTCGAGCCAGGAGTGCTCACAGGCGATCTGAAAACAGCCGCGCGCGCGCAGCGGCTCTTTTATCCTCCGGACCCTGCCAGTCAAAAGGATTGCAGCATTGGAGGTAACATCGCCACTAATGCAGGTGGACCGCGCTGCCTCAAATACGGCGTCACCAGGAACTACGTCCTCGGCCTGGAAGTTGTTTTGGCGAACGGAGAGATCCTGCGAACCGGGGGCCGCGTTCACAAAAATAAAACCGGCTTCGACCTGATCGGATTGTTTGTCGGCTCCGAGGGAATGCTCGGCGTCGTAACAGAAATCATTCTTCGGTTGCTTCCGCTACCTCCGGCGCGCGCGACGCTCTCGGCGGCGTTTGCCACCATGAATGAGGCGGCCGCCGCCGTTCAGAAGATTTTTGTCGGCGGGTTTTTGCCGTCATCGCTGGAAATCGCCGACAGTTTCACGCTTGAGGCGGCTCGCAGAGAGATCGGGGAGGCCCTCGTTCCGGTCGGTAACGCGCACTTGCTTGTCGACCTGGACGGCCAGGAAGAGACGGTAGCTTTGGAAGCAGAAGCGATTCACAAGCTCCTGCTTACGCTCAACCCAAATGTTGTTGAAACCGCGAGAGGAGAGGTCGATTGCGAAAAACTCTGGGCGCTTCGTCGTGAGTTTAGTAATTCGCTTCGCGCCACCGGCCTGACCAAGCTCAATCAGGATGTCGTCGTGCCGCGCAGTCGAATCGTTGACCTGGTCGATTTTGCGGACGCGTTGCAGCGCAAATATGGATTTCCCATCGCCTGTTTCGGTCACGCAGGCGATGGCAATGTTCACGTCAACATCATGGCGGCCGATTACGAGAACGAGGCTGTTCGCGATCGCGTTGAGGCAGCGCTCGATGAATTATTCGCGCAAGTCCTGCAATGGGGTGGAGTCATTACCGGCGAACATGGAATTGGCCTGGCCAAGAAACGATGGTGGCCCGAGGCGACATCTCAGGTCGCGCGCGAAATGCACAAGAAACTCAAGCACACCTTTGATCCGCATGGGATCCTGAATCCCGGAAAATTTCTCGACTTGCCCTAGCAACGTTCAGCACTTGTCCCGCGGCGTCTTAGAGCGGCGGAGGTGAGTGATGGCGACAGAGCCATACTTTATTTGGCCGCAGGTGGTTCAAGCGTGGTCATGATCGGACGATGATCGCCCGCTTGAGGCGAATTATTCAGCGCACGGCTCTGCCGCAGGCTCACATCTTAAAGGAAACGGGGTCGAGGGATGCCGGAAGGAACTAAGGCCACGGACTGGTCTGGGCCACAACATGAGTGACAAGAAACGCGAGTTTTCCCGAGAAAAAGAGGGTTTTTGTAGGGCTAAGGCTCATCGGGCGGCAGTATCTGACCTCATAGTGGGTTGACCCCGCGCGATTTGCACGCAGATTCAAGAACAGGGAAGATTTCCGCCGGGCTACGGGCATCGCGGTTCGCGGGAACGAATTATAATGGGGGCTCATTGTTGAAGTAGAGCAGAGCACTGTCGCTGCCATTCAATCGCCATGAAACCGGGAACTATCACTCACACCATCGCCGTCTTTCTTTCGTCTGTGTCTTCCTTTTTCGCCCAGTCGGCACCGGCGAAAGAGGCGCCGAGTAAGATGAAATCCAGCAAGAAATCCGACCGGCTTTCGGAGGATATTTTGCTGAATATCGATTCCGTTGCGTTTGTCCCGCGCCACCTTGCAACGGCTCAACCACAGCCGGGCGAGAAGTTCCCCTGGAAGAAAGATATTGTGACAACGGTCTTCTGGATTGGAGAGGAGCCGAGCGGAAACAATCCTGTCCCGAATCGATCCAGCTCATGGGACAAGAATTGGACTGGAGCCTACGGGGGATTCGATGATCCCAATCCATCCCACCGCAGCAACTATCTGCCGGCGAAGTTTACCCCGCGCCAAAACCCCTTCTATTGCGCGCTGCCCTACAACGATAAGGCGACCAATGGTCATCGTCCGGAAGCGCCTCAGGTCGTCCCGTGGTTTAAGGAAGCTTACAAAGGACCGGGCGTTTCCGTTTGCAAGGATCGTTGGATTCAAATCCGAAAAGGGAATCGCGTCGTTTATGCGCAGTGGGAAGATGCCGGTCCGTTTCGAACGGATCATTGGCAGTACGTTTTCGGCGACGAGCGTCCCAAGCCGAACCTAAACAAGGGCGCCGGTCTCGATGTCTCTCCGGCGGTTCGCGATTACCTCGGCCTGCAATCAACCGATGTGACCGATTGGAAATTTGTCGATTTCAGCGAAGTGCCTCGTGGGCCATGGTCGCAGCACGGAGATAATAATACCTTCGTTCAAAACATGCGCCGTTCCGAGAAAACGCTCGTCGAGGCGTCGAAGCCGGGCGTCGCTCGTTAGGGTAGTTGGTGCCTGTTCAGGGTGAAGCGCTTGCGGCCGGGGCAGGATGGCTCAGGCGATCCATCGGGAGGCGCGAAAAAAGCAGGAAAAATGCTGCCAGCGCTCCCATGATGATCAGGGCAAGAAAGAAAAAACTGACGGTCCGGATCTTGCGATAGCGTTGGGCGGCCGCAGCCCACTCCATTTTCTTTTGCGCGAGCTCAATCTGAAGCAGTTTCGCCAAATCGTCGGCATCAGGCGACTGCGATTCGGGCTTGCCGTTGGCATCTGGAATCATCGAGAAAGGGGTGCTGCCGAAGTATTAGGAGTCGAATTTTCGGAAATGATCAATCGCAAAAGATTATCAGCCTTCGTGACGCCGATGGCCGTGTTCATCGGGTTGCTGGCGTTCAACAGTGCCTTGAAGCAATTCGGCGGCGCTTCGTGGTCTCAATCGACTGAATACTGGATCTATCCCGCGCAAACGCTGATCTGCGGCGGGTTGCTCCTGGCGTTCTGGAAAGTCTACCCGCTTTCGGTTCCGCGCGGTCCGCTTCTTGGCCTAACGATTGGCGCGCTCGTCTTTGTCCTCTGGATTGCCCCTCAGCAATGGCTCGGTTTCGCCGCGCGCCGGGACGGGTTTAATCCCGAAACCTTTGCCGCCGGTTCGCCTCTCTATCTTGTCACCGTTGGTCTTCGCTTTCTGCGCCTGGTCGTCGTCGTGCCCCTTTTGGAAGAGATTTTCTGGAGAGGGTTTCTCCTCCGTTATCTTATCGACGAGAAGTTCGAGGAGGTCCCACTCGGCCGGTTTAGCTGGCTCTCTTTCACCGTTGTCGTTCTCGCCTTCGCCTTGTCCCATAGCCGGCCTGATTGGCCGGCCGCGCTGGCCACAGGGATTCTCTACAATGTCGTCATCTATCGCACGAAGAGCCTCAGTACCTGCGTCTTGGCCCATGCAGCAACCAACCTTTTCCTGGGGATTTGGATCATGTACACCGGGCAATGGGGCTTCTGGTAGCTCGATGGGCTACTGGCACCTTGCGTGCTGTGAATGATGACTCAATGCACGGCACTTTTACGCAGAGGGTCATCCTTTGCATGATCATGGCGTTTTTAGCAGCGGGTCTCTTCGAATGGGCGAAATTGTTCATCGAAGGGGCTGACGACGCCTTGAACAAGGGCTACCAGCATCATTCCCCGCTCCAGGTCGATACCTCGCACTAGCGCAGGAAAATCTTTGCCGGGAGAAGGGGAGCGCTTAACCTGCCTTGCTCCGTTCCCAACGTTCAACAAATGTCCCGAGAAGTGTCATCAACGTTGGGACAGAACTGTTACGCTCGGTGGGGAGGGTAGGTGATGGCGACGGAGCAATAAAACATGAAGGTCGGTTTCGCTCAGCTCAATCCTATAGTCGGGGACCTCAAAGGAAATTTCGAAAAGATCGTCCAGGCGTACGAACGACTCGACAAGGCCGGCGCCGACCTTGTCCTGACTCCCGAACTGGCCATCCCGGGTTACCCCCCACAGGATCTGGTTTTTAAGTCCCGCTTCGTTCCCGAGAACATCGAGGCGGTGCACCGGCTCCACGAGCGAATGGGGCGGGCGGCTTTGGTCGTCGGCTTTGTCGATCGAAATGAAGATCGCGGAAAACCCTTTCACAATGCGGCTGCGTTGCTGCAGCGCGGTCAGCCTCTCCGTGTTGCCCATAAATCGCTTCTGCCAACCTATGATGTTTTTGATGAAGACCGCTATTTCGAGCCCGCAACCCGGGTTGTCCCTTTCGATCTCAATGGCCGCAAGATTGGCATCACAATCTGCGAAGACATCTGGACGGAACATTACCTCCCCCGACCGCTCTATGACGTTGAGCCGGTCCGAAGTTTAATCGAAGGCGGCGCCGACTTGATCGTTAATCTCAGCGCGTCCCCCTTCAACTTGAACAAGCCGTCTATTCGTTGCGAGATGGTCGCAGCGCTTGCCCACGCCTACCGGCGCGCCATCTGTTATTGCAACGCCACTGGCGGTAACGACCAGCTGGTTTTCGACGGAAACTCGATTGCCGTCAGTGAAACCGGCGAATTGATTGCGCGCCTGAAGGCCTTCTCGGAAGACGAGCGCATTGTCGATCTTTCCTCACCCAAACCGATGGAGTGGAAATCGGATCCGGTGCCGCAGGATCTTTACGGCGCCCTTTGTCTTGGGACGCGTGACTACCTCCGAAAATGCGGGTTCCGCAGCGCCGTCCTGGGTCTGAGCGGCGGGATCGACTCGGCCGTCGTCGCGGCGATCGCGGCCCAGGCACTGGGTCCCGAGAATGTTCTCGGAGTTTCGATGCCCAGCCAATACTCCTCGCAGGGGAGCATGGATGACGCGGAAGCTCTCGCGCGAAATCTTGGGATTAATTATCGGCAAATTCCGATCAAGGCGCCTTTCGAGGCAGTAAAGACGGCGCTGAAGGAAATCTTCAAAGGATTACCGGAGGACACAACGGAAGAGAATATGCAGTCGCGTCTTCGGGCCGTGATTTTGATGTCGTTATCTAACAAGTTCGGCCACCTCCTCCTAACTACCGGAAACAAGAGCGAGCTGGCCGTGGGTTATTGCACAATCTATGGAGACATGGCGGGCGGCCTCGCGGTCATCAGCGATGTTCCGAAAACCAGCGTCTACGACCTTGCTCGCTGGATTAATCGCGACCGGGAAATCATTCCCGTATCGACTCTGGACAAACCCCCGAGTGCCGAGCTGAAGCCTGACCAAAAAGACCAGGACACGCTTCCCCCATACGATGTTCTCGATGAAATTTTGCGACTCTACGTCGAAGAAAACATGAGTGGACGCGACATCATTAGCCACGGATTTGATGAAAAGACCGTTCGCTGGGTCCAGCACCGTGTTGATATTAACGAATATAAACGCCAGCAGGCGCCGCCCGGACTAAGAGTGACTTCGCGGGCTTTCGGAGTCGGCCGGCGGATGCCGATCGCGCAACGCTACACCGATTAATCAGCCAAAGAGGTTGTAACGCACGATTGCGTAAATCGCGCGGAATCCATCTTTCCAGCCGACTTTCTTGCCTTCTTTGTAAGTTCGGCCGTTGTACGAGACGCCGACTTCGTACATGCGGCATCGGGTCTTGGCCAGCTTCGCCGTAATTTCCGGTTCGAAGCCGAACCTGTTTTCTCGCAGATCGAGTCCCTTCACAATGCTGGCGCGGAAGGCTTTGTACCCAGTCTCCACGTCAGTCAGGTTCAGGTTGGTAAACATATTCGAGAGCAGGGTGAGGAAACGGTTCCCGACCATGTGCCAGAAATAGAGGACGCGGTGCGGACGCCCTCCCATGAAACGCGATCCATAAACGGCGTCTGCGTTGCCTGAGAGAATCGGTTCGAGAAGAGTGCCGTAATCCTGCGGATCGTACTCGAGGTCGGCGTCCTGGATCAGGACAACATCGCCGGTCGCGGCCGCGAATCCGGCCCGCAATGCTGCGCCTTTGCCGGAGTTTTTCGGCTGGTAAACAATTTGATTGGCAAGAGTCGCAACCTTTTCGCGAAGAATCTCGATGGTGCCGTCGGTAGAACAGTCATCGACCACGATGATCTCGAGATTTTGAACCGGCGACATCCGAACGGTGCGCACAATTTGTTCGATTGTGTTTCGCTCGTTGAAACAAGGAATGACAACGGAGATCTTCATCAGGCTTCTGCAAAAATGTGTAGCGCCGATCGTGCCAGCGTGGACGTTTCAGGGGTTGGCGGCGGGCGCTGGCGGGCTGGAAATCTCCGCCATCAACGCTTCCACTTCGCTCTTGGCGTAGTAATCCCAAATGACACCGGTTCTTTTCAACAGTCGTTCGCCCAGATCCATCATGAGCGATCGATCGTAGAACTTATTAACGTTCTTCGAAGCAAGGTTCTCATCCAATTCGGAGGCCTGTGGGAAAAATCTCCCCAGTTCCCGGCCGCGCGACGTAATGAGGTCCTCATATTTAATGAGGGCTTTGTCGGGCAAAAACGAACGAAACCGCCGATAGAACCATTCCATGATCATCAACTGGCGCTCAAACGTGTCCGGCTGATCGGCCAGTGCCTGACGGAATTCCGTATCGAGCTTTTCACCGATGGGCGCGTGCCCGTTCTTCACGTTCAACCAGGCGAGGCTGTTCCACGAAGCCAGCGTCGAGAGCGGATTGCGAATGATCGCGATACATTCGAACCGTTTCGATAACGTCTCGAGTAAGGCCGTGAACGCGACCGGATGTTTGATTCCGAGATCGAAGTCCTTCGAGAGTGGCTTGTTTACATGAACCTTGCCGTGCTCGGTTTGGCGAAGCCGGATGCCGCGCTGGTTAACCTGGTTCGCGGCCACGTTATCCGGAATCTTGCCGGCCACGTGCTTGGACAAGGCGTATCCATGTTCGTGTAAAGACGTGCGCGTTGATTCGCAGAATCGCTGGATCAGGTCTGCTGCGGCGTTGGCGCCTGCACAATCCGGCAATTCCCACACGTTCATCGGCTCGTGCAACGCGACCACGTCCGGAAGCTTGTTAAGCAAGGAACAAAGCAAGGTTGTTCCGGATCGAGGCGTGCCAGTGATAAGCACGTTGCGCATTGGCGCTGACTACCATAAGCGCGGACGCGACGCAAGGTTGCGACCGGCGGGCAGGCTGGCATCCCCGACGACCCGCTGCAGAGGTCATTGGGCCAACGGCCTGTCTTGTTAGTTAGGCGATTACACACCTGCCGCTACAACGCCTCTGCCATAATGGGCAGAAACTTCGAGCGCTCGTTCTGGAGAGAGTGTTCTTTCAAGGTGACCTTCGCACCTTCCAGGAGGCGCATTTTCGCGGATAAATCCAGTCGAAGCGCCGCCTCCGTAGCATCAACGATCTTGTCGAGATCGTACTCCGGCCGAAAAGAATTTACGCCGTCGATGCAGAAGCTTCGATTTCCCACGCAATCGGGACAGACCACGACAGCCCCGGATCCCATGGCCTCCAGCGCCGGCAGGTAGAAGCCTTCCTCCGCTCGTGGCAGCAGAAGGATAACCTTTGCATCGGTCATTCGTTTAAGAAATTCTTCGCGCGGAGCCCAATCGATCATCCAGCGAACCACTCCGTGTTTGCCGGAAAGATAACGATAACAATCGCGCGCCAAATCGGGCGCCTTCAGTCCGCAGATCAGGAGGTTTGTTGCTCTCTCCGATATCGTCTTGGGAAGTGCAGGAAAGCCGGACACATCGACACCATTCGGGATCACATAAACTGGCCCATTCACTTCGTGAGTCGCGCTGATCGCTGCCGCGACCTCTTCACTGACGCAAATTCTGATCGCTCGATATGAAAGAAAGCTCCGGAGCTCGCTGCCCGTCTCCGCATGCCGCGGATGTTGAATCAAGTTGATGATCGGTTTCGGAAACGCTTTTCGCTGCGATGCCGGCAGAACGCGCCAGTCAAGGCCGCCGAGAAAGAGGAGATCCGCCGCTTCGGGATTCCATTCGACGACGGCATCCTTCCTCTTGACCCAGGGATTCGTCGAATCCCACACCGAGCGGGATGAGAAAGTGATTCGCGGCTCGACGCCGGGTGAGGCCATCACGTGGTTGAAATAATCCCACACCTTCAGGTGCCCGCCGGTGAAGCGTTGAAAGTCGCGATAAAACAGCACGACGCGCCGGGCCATTCCTGTGTCAGATGAATTCAAAAGGAAGTGCACCGCGTTGGAATCGAACCAACAACCCAGTGATTAAGAGTCACTTGCTCTGCCAATTGAGCTAGCGGTGCAAAATGCGAGTTAACAAAAAATAGGGAGGCTGAAAGTAGCGGCTCACGGTGAAAAATCCATCCCAGAATTACAAGCTTCGCGCTTCGTCTTTAGGGAGACGAGTTCTGTAGCGTTTCGTCATTAAACCCGCGGCATAGGCGAGGAGCGCTGATTTCTCAGTCGTTCCCCAAAAGCGATCCAAAAAGCCGGCTTTCGAACTCAAATCCCGGGACTTGCACCATGCGCTCGAATCGGAGTCCGAGTTTTTCGAGCAGATGCGCGGATTTTTCATTGGTCAGCGACGTCAGTCCGATAATTCGTTTAAGACCCAATTCCCGTCGACCGTAGTCCATCAGTGCAGCCGCCGCTTCAAAGGCATAGCCGTTCCCGGCAAATCGCCTCAGTATGGAGTAACCAATATCGAAATCGTCGAGCGTCTCCCGCTTTTGCAGCCCGCACGTGCCAACCGGGACTCCCGATTCTTTCAGTTCCACTACGCAATATCCAACTCTCGAGCGTTCATGGCCGGGCAGAAACTTGGTCAGGATATAGTCGTTCGCCTGCTCCACCGTCCTTATGCCTCGATCGGCGACATTGTTGATAAAATCCGGCTCATTCAGTGCCTCGAGCAGGAATGGGGCATCACGCTCCGACTCGAACGGCCGCAGGATGAGCCGTTTGGTTTCAATCGGCTTCATCATAACGCTCAAAACTCCGGTGCTGGCACTCCCCCGGTTTCTTCGATCACCGCGAAATTCAATTTTCGGCCAAGCTCTCGCCGAAGCAGCAGGAGATTGAAGCAGGCCTGAATCAGCTGCGAGCCGACCGACAGATACCAGACGTGTTTGATCTGAAAGCCGGGCATTCGTGAAAGCAGCAGCGATGGAACAACAAAGAGAAGCAGGCGCGTCATGGAACTGAAAAGCGGTGGCCAGGTATTGCCAATCCCCTGAAAAATACTCGAGCTGGTAAAGACAACTCCGGCGCCAATGAACGTCAGGGCCACAATTCGCAGGTAATCACTTCCGAAGGCGATAACGTTCGGGTCCCCGGAAAATGGTCGAATTAGAATCGCCGGCAAAAAATGGGCGATCAAAGTCAGCACTAGCATGATGGCCGAGGCGAGTCCGATGGCTGAGTAGACCGCCTGGCGAACGCGATCGGCGCGACGGCCGCCGAAGTTCTGTCCGATAACCGGGGCAACGCCGAAGCTAAGGGCCACGACCGGCAGGAATAACGCCTGCATGATTCGCGCGCCCACTCCGAAGCCGGCCTGGGCCGCTGGTCCGAAATTCCGAATGATCCCGTAAACGATCAATATATAGAAGAAGAGCAGAATAAACTCCGCGCCCGCCGGAAAGCCGATGCCGAGCATTTTTCCCCAGATCCCTGTTTGCGGACGCATGAGGCGTCGACAAAAACGCAGGTAATGATATTTGCGTTCGAAATACATGAACATCAGGACGTCGGCGACGAGGATGGCGATAAAAGTGGCCAGCGCGGCGCCGGCCACTCCCAGCCTTGGAAATGGGCCGATCCCGAAAATCAGCAAAGGTGCCAGCACGATGTTGAGCACCACGCTGAGTACCTGCAATGCGACCGTCGGTTTTATGATCCCGGTCGCGCGCAAGGCCGAGCCCATTGTGACCAGTGGAAACTGGAGCAACATCGCGGGCAGAAACCAGTTCAGGTATGTTTTGGCGAGCGTCGCGGTGGGCGCGTCGGCGCTCAGAGTATTGCAATAGTAATTCTTCAGCAGAAAGCCGGCGGCTGCGAGGCCCAGCATGACCACGATCGACATCACAAACGACTGGTTGAAGATCAATTCAGCGCGCGTCTGATCTTTTTCTCCGGCGGCGTGCGATATCAAAGTGGTCGTGCCGACGCCGAGCATTTGAGTCAGCGCGAGCACGATCATCATCAGGTTACCGGCCACGCCGACTGCTGCGATCGCCTCCTTGCCCAAGTGCCCAACCCAAAAAAGGTCCGCCAGCAGGTAAAGCGTCTGAACGAGCATGCTCACGGCCATGAACGAAGCCATGTGCAGCAAATGCCTTGTGACCGATCCTTCGGTGAGATCTTTCATTGAACCGCTATGCTAAATCGGCGGTCCCCGTCTCTTATCATCTTCCTCATTTGAATCCAATTGCGCGCTGAAGCGCATCAGACATGAGAGCCGCAAATGATCCTAAGAGCACCGTCGAGGGCCCATCAATTATTCCGATTCCTCGGCGGGTTAACCGCCTGGTTTTGGACGATCCTCGCCGGAGGTGGCGGGCTGGGGCTCATCATCACGCGCGGACCGCTCCCTCTGACCAACGGCTGGTTCGCCCTCTTCTCCGGAATTTCGGGCTGCCCACTGACGGCGTGGTTATTGAAGAAATATTACGGCCTCATGCTGACGGGCTGGGCGCGTTTCTCCATCGCTTTCGTGTTTATCGTTATTGGCCGTCTCGTCTTAAAAATCGAAGGGCGCGGAGCGTTCTCTCCCAATTTTTCCTGACACGCGTCCCCGCTGAATCGTTCGCGCCGGAAAGGACTACTTCTCTTTTTTCTGCTTTTGCTTCGCAAGCGCCAGGCGTTCGGTCTTCTTGCGACGGCGTGCACGTTTCTTCACATTATCTCTGCCTTGGCTGTTTCCCATAAGGTCGTAACAATCGCCCGTCCTCGGATGCTTCCAAGCTTTTTCGGTGACTACTGCACAATGGCTTGTTCGTGGTCCAGTCCCACAGCGCGGTGAACTCCAGCGGCGTTCGCGTGAAATGTGTTCGCTGTTGAATCAGCGTCTTCGCACACGTCATCATCCCGTCGGGAGCAACGCGCCGAAAGCTGGGGGGAGGATCTTTTTCTTCACGGCCTAACGCTTTCCCGCCGGTGTTCTCGGTTCGTACTTATCAACCGTCTGCCAATGTTTCTGGCGCACCTTGTAAAAAGGAAATGAGACCACGGTTGTCGCGCTTGCCCGGCTCAGTCGCAGAAGCCGATCGGGCCCGGAAATCGGCTCGGCGTCGTAATTGAAGCGAAAGGTCGTTACCCGCGCGATGATCCAGAAAAGGGATGACGGCGATTGGAGCTCTCCTTCGGCGCGCAAGACTGTGAAATCGCGCCGACTAATCCACATTCGCCCCGCCAGGTGGCCGAAAAAGCGTTCCTCGCGCGTGGCGCTGTTTTGGTTTGGCTTCGGTGTGAATGTGAGCACGTAGGCTTCTTCGCCAGCCGCTTTGCCGTCAGCTACACGATGCCACTCGTAGCGATCGCGGAGGTGGTACTTATGCACGGCCTGAACGATCGATTCCGTTTCATTGGCTTTGTTTTGCGTCGCCGCCTTCGGTAGGGGTGTTGCCAGGGCGGGTTTACGACTGACCGACTGCTGTTCTTCAGCGCCTGCTTCAAAGAAGGAGATTTTTCCTTCGACATGTTTGCCGGTGTACTCGAGCGGCCGCGGGTCGCCTGGACGAACGATCGAATGCCATGTGCCTTTCGCGGTGATGTTTCCGTTACGATCGAGTTGTTGGGTCGTTAGTGTCTGGTGGTATTGCCAGTGACTGAGGGCCGTTCGATCGGCGTCGAACTTTGCCAGGGCCGCATCGAATATCTCCAAGGCCGAAAGGTTTTCCCGGTTTAAAGGAACTGCCTCGATCGGGCGGATGAAAACAGAAGCCGACAGAAGGATGGACAGACAGATGTCTTTCGACCTCCAAAATTGTCTAACACGGTATGCGGGCGCGGAAAAGGATTTCCTGCGGCGTCTCCAGTCGATTCTCAATTCCATCCCTTGGATTCCTTTCCCTAAAAATTCCAAACACCTTCGATGTCGCAGCGGACACTTCAAGTTAAAGGGTAATTCATTTCATTCGCATCCGGCGAAGACACTCCTGACTTCGAGCTTCCCTCTTGGTGACACGAGCGATAAGACGAACCAGTGAAAACGAACCAGACCGCGCGCCGCGCGAACTATGGACCGTGGCTTGTCGGCCTGGGCGCGGCCTTGTGGGGCACGGAAAGCGCGTGGCGAATTCCCTTAAACGAACTTTTCGACGCAAAGGTGATCGTTTTTTGGGAGCATGTCCTCATTCTGGTGATGCTCCTGCCGCTCTTGCTTTCGCGACTTTCGGACCTGTCGAAAATTGACGGACGCACTTGGGGCTATCTTATTTTCTCAGGCTTTGCCGGCTCGGCCGTCGGCACCATTTTCTTTACTCTGTCGTTGAAGTACGGAAATCCCACCGTCGTCAACGTCATCCTGAATATCCAACCGGTCATCTCCACGCTCGGTGCATTTGTCTTGTTCGGGGATCGACTGACCCGGCGCTTTTTCTTTTACGCCGGCGTTGCGATTCTTGCGGGAATTTTTCTGTCGGTCGAACACCCAACGCTCATTGGGGAATCTTTCGAGAAAGCGGGATTGAATCTGGGAACTGGTTACGCATTGATCTGTGCATTATTCTGGGGGCTCTCCACCGTCGCAGGGCGCGGCACGATGATCGGAATGCCTTTGCGACTCGCCGCCGGTCTGCGAGTCGCCATTGGGTTGGTTTGCATGACGTTCATTCTGTTCATTTACGGAAAACTGAACTCCGCTTCGCTCTGGCCGCCGGCCGCGCAAGCGCATGTGGGCACAGCCGTCGGCGCCTTTATCCTTCTGGCAACGATCTCCGGAGGGATTCCCCTTCTGATTTATTTTGAAGGCTTGCGACTGACGCGCGCGTCCACCGCAGGCTACTTCGAGATGATGCAGACCCTCGCGGCTGTTTGCATCACATGGGGATTCTTCCATGCGGCTCTACACCTGCATCAGGTCCTCGCCGGTGTTGTCCTGATGGCTGCCGTGGCGATGGTGCAAAAGGCCCAGGCTTCCGTGGAACTTGCGCAGGCGAACTCTCCCGCGCCGACTGCGAGCTCCTGATCTCCGACACTCAGGCTCGAATCCGCACCTTGGGCTTCTTGCCCTGCTTCATCTCCTTGAGCTTAATGCAAACAACCGTGATCCAGCTGATATCGAACGCATTTCCGGCCGCCTCGGAGTCCTGATCCTTCTGGCGCATGTTGCTGTAGCTGTCGTCGATACCCACAGCCCAGATTTCTTCGCCCGCCTGCTTGAGCGCCACGACAACGTCAGCGCCATCCATCCCTTTCGCGAGATCTCTAAACAGTTCCCAGAGTTTGTTCCGGAAAGGGGAGACAGAATCGCGATTGGCCTTCTTCGATTTTTTCACCGTTCCACCCTCGCGCTTACCTCACAACTTACAACACGAAGAAGTAAAACGAGGACCGCCGGGTCGCGGGCCGCATTCACTTGTTAACCTTCGGTATTGCCTCGGTATCGTGAATTCGCCCGTAATCGACCTGAAGTTTTCCGCCGTCTACTTCTTCGTAGATATCGACGAAGCGTTCTCCCCAGCGAATATCTTCGACGGCGTAGTCCCGCTGGCTCTCCACCGGCGCGGCCATCAAAGTCTCCACCGAAATCACTTCGGCCAGAAAAAAGGCGTCGCATTCCTCGAGCATTTCTCTGCTCTGCCCAAAGAGCGGACTGCCTTCGTCGATCGTATGTCGAATCGTAAGTGCCGCCGGGAAACGGGCCATGCGCGTTGGATAAACCTTTAATTCGTAAAAGCGCCGGATTTCCTCGCCTTCGACCACGTTTTCGTCGCGCGAGAACATGAGATGAAACTTCGCGTCCACCATGCTCGTGTGCCGCAGGTTTGCGACGCGAAACATGACGCTGAGCCGGCCATCGTGATTTCCAATCAGAATAGAGCGACTGAAAACAATGCGCGCTGTCGGACGGGAAAACCGCACAAAGATCAGGCCGGTCATGACAGAAAACCAAACCATCCCGACAAAGATCTGGATCGTGACCACGATGTGTCCGTAAGCCGTGGCCGGATAATTGTGGCCGTAGCCAACGGTGGCGAGTGTTTCGACGCTGAAGAAAAACGCCTGTGGCAATGAACCGGGCTCAACTCCCGCGATGGCATCGCCCCGAGCGACGTAGAGAAGCGCGAAAACAGCGTTGATCAGCAGATACGTCGTGCCGAGAAAAAGATAGAACTGGGGCCAGGTCAGCGAGAGAACCCAATGATAACTGTCGCGCCACTCACGCCGGGCTGCGTTGATCTTGAGAAACTCGGTCCGGCCGGAGCGAATCGGAATGGGAGCGCGGGCTCGTCGCATATATGGCTGCGTATTTATCAGCAAGAGTGACATCTTGGAACCCCGGAATAGAGGTTCCTTCCTGACTCATGGGAACGCCCCGAGATCCTTCCGCTTTTCGGTTTCCGCTGTTTGCTTTGGTTAATACGGTTCCGGCGTCATCCCCGGGGGCGTACGGATTTCAATCTGTCCATCGCGCACGCGCACTGCGAAGCACGGCTGCACGTACGTAGCCGGGCCGTCGATGACGCTCCCGTCACTGAGGGAAAATCTCGAGTAGTGCCAGGGGCACACGACTGTGTCGCCTTCCAGCTTCCCTTCGGCCAACGGGCCGCCCAGATGCGAGCATTTCTCCGCCAAAACGGAGATGCGGGTTCCCCGCTTTACTAAAATAATAGGAATTCCTTTAACCTCGGCCTTGAACAGCCTGTTCTCCGGCAGATCTGCCACAGGCATGACCGGCGTGAAAGTCGTCGGCAGCTCGCCCGGCGCATGGTTTACTCCGATCCGTTCGTGAAAGACAAGATGTCCTCCGAGCCATGCACCCACGGCGCTGAGGGCGTAGCCTGTGAGTGCACTCGTTAGGCCAGCGCGCCTGCAACCGTGCCGCCTCTGATACCACGAGAATGCGTAACAGGTGGTCGCGGCAATGTTGAAAATCGCGTGCACCGCTCCGACGCGACGCGGCTTTTCGTAGGTCGAGTTCCAGTCGTTCAACCCGGTGGCGGCTGCTCCCACTGCCCCCAGCAGTCCCACGCCCACGGCGACGTCCGCGCCGGGTGCACAAGTCTTGTCGCCCGTGACCAGCTCATAGGTGTCGAGCACCGCGGCGATCGTCCAGGCGCCCACGGGCACATCCGTTATCACCGGATGTAAAGGATGACCGAGCCAGACGCCGTGCAGAAAATTACGCACCCGCTGGCTAAACGGCATCAGTTTTCCAAACAAAGTGTCCGACGTGGCGCCGAGCGCTTTTTCGACAGGCTCGAGCCACTTCTGCTCGTTGATAAAATCCCCGATTGGATCCATACCCTTAAATCGCATGACAACGCCTCCGTGCGCGGGCGATGCAATACGACCGCGAGTGGGGAATCCCGCCTGAGCGCGACGCGGGATTATCGCTGCCTGGAAAGATTCCCTCGGGTGACTGTTTCAGACAATCTTACAGGGAACGGACGCATCCTCGTTAAATGTGTACATGGCACACATTCGGTGATACCCGTCAGCGATGATGATTCTTCCGTGAACAGGATCCCGGACCAGCAGAAGTGGCGAAAGTTTTTTACCGGCCTCGATTCTCTTTTGGTTCTTGCGCACGTGGAAATTTGTCGCGCCTAACAAAGGCAGGCTGGAGGCCCGAAAAATATCTTTCGCCTTGAAGGATGTCATAGGCGCCTTTTCCAGCGCGCGAACGTGATTGGAAGCGGTTTCATCGTCATAGAGCAGATTGAGATAGGATTTTGCAGCCGGATAATCGTGCTCTTCAGGTTTACGCCGCCATTTGCTCTTGGTTTTCTTGTGCATAAGACATCGGTGGATTGTAAGGGCTGCGCTCTTTTTCGGCCACCGTTCTTGTGCCGTTCAGGCTGCATCCTACAGGGTTTTCTCTTCCGAGATTCCATGCTTTGTAAGAAGCTGGTTGAATAGTCAGACGACGTTTCAGCGAATCTCTGGCCGGGGCGGCAAGTCCGCGGGGCTGTATCCGATGAGACAACAGCATCCGCCATTCGGGTCCCATCGGTTTAGTCACACGAGGATTGCTGCGAATTGACTGCAGTGCAGCTTCATTTCCAGCCACCACATGAAAAACAAACAAACCACCACCAGAACATCGTCGAATAAACTTCCGATCATCTTCCCTTGGGCAATGCTTTTTGCCCTGTTCGTCCCTGGCGCCGCTCTTGCGCAAGACCATCAACTCGTTCTTACCGAAAACTCCTCCGGTAGTCTGAGCGTTTTTTACGACGGGCCAAGCGGAGGAATCACCGTCGCGCCGGGTGCAGCCGACACCTGGCTCGTGACTTTTCCAAGTAGCATGCGCCTTGGCATCGAGCTCGATTGGAAGGAGCCGGAAGATCCCACGCTGGTTAACGACTTCAACATTTTCCGGCCGGATATTGGCATATCGAATACCTGGATCGTCTCGAGCGAGTTTACCCTGCCCGGTGGACCGACTCAGGACAGCGTCCAGCCGTCGGATGGCCATACCTTCGTAATGATTGGCAGCGATTCGTTGGATAACATGTCAATTGACATGACCTTTCATGATCTTGCGGGCGACACCGCAGCCGTTCCTGAGCCGGGCGGTTGGGCGGCTGCTCTCCTAACGACCGTGGCAATGCTCTGCACGGTCCGGCGCCGCCGGAATCATTACGGGATCCAACCGCCCGTCGCCTGAATGGGCTCAATACTTCCAACTTCGCTGACCCACGCAGCAAGACCGACGCGTGACCCCGCAGTCGTCTTCGGCAGTTGTAACGTTGTCGGACCGTCTCCGAGTCGGGCGGTTGCGATCGAGAGAACAACGAAATCGTGGACTAACTTGCGGCCGCCATTTTCGCCCCCTTTCACGTTGCTCTGAAGCCCAAAACCGAGCTGCGCGATGTGGGCTTCATACCGGCGCGCGTCCCTGGCCGCAGGGGAAAACGTCACGAGCGCTTTCTCTCCGTTCGCCATAACGACCTTCAATATTCCTGAAGGCTCGCTCGCAGTTGGCGGGATTTCGCGATTGAGCCATTCGTGTCCATCGAGCACGAAGGCGGGCGTATAGACGCTGCTGCTTTTCCAAAGCGACGAGTAGGCATATTGCCGCGACGTCCATTCCTTCGATGCCAGGGGATCCCGCCAGGCGGCGTTGTCCCAATAAGTCACGTGAAACGCGATCGGCACGAAATCGATCCAGAGCCGCGGATTCGATTGCAGCTTTGCCAGCCACGCTTCTGCCGGCGGGCAGCTGCTGCAGCCTTCCGAAGTGAACAGCTCTATCAGATGAGTGCGGGCCGGCTTGCTCTCGAAAGAGAGCTCGCCGCCGAAACAGGAGGTAAAAACTCCGGCAACTCCCAGCGCAAAAAGCATGCGACCTAACGTCACTGCGTTCCAGGATTCGCACTTCCTCATACTGAAAGGTAAATACCTGCTGACCTCTGACTACTGACCGCCCAAATTAGACTGGGCAAATGCGGGACTAAGGACCAGTCCTCTTCTCGTTGCGCCTGCGTTAGCGGAGCGGTGCAACCGGTCCTGGCAGGATCAGCGTTCCAGCCTCACCCGCCTTTGGCGGAGGAGACTTGCCCGCCCTTAGTACCTTGAAAGTGAGATCTGCCAATTCCTTTGCATTGCCAAGACTGACCCAGACGTAGTGTGAACGGAAGTGGCCACCGAACGTCCCCGGTGTGCCTACTCCATCATGGATCCACGGTGCACCACAGATTGCCTGATAAATCTTCTGCAACTTCCCAAGTTTTTGGTCATCGGACAAAGGCACCATGGTCCAGTTATCCTGCATATTCCGTGATCCTGAAATCCCGAAGCTGTGAGCGATCGTCGGCCAGCTATGAGTGGTACTTGGCATAATAGCATCGCTGACGGCGGTGCTGCCTTGGCTGATTGTAATGTGCCATGGTAAGGAGTTAGGCGCCTCTCTGAACATCGCAACATTGTCCAATACCATTTCGTATTGGATCTCCGTCCATGTTCGACCTTGGGCGAGAGTATTGCGTTGCAACTGATATGACGTGCAGTTGGAAAACGCGAGCGCAACAAACAGGTACCGAGAATAAGGCGCTTCAATGCGTCCACGCTTAACAGCCCTGTTCGGCTGGATCAAGCCTTTCCCGAATGCCTACGGGCGGGCTACTGACTACTGGCAGGGATCACCGACGCCCGGCCACGGGGCGCCCTCCCCGAGTGGGTTACGCGCCGCGATCCATTTCTTCACCGGTTTTCCGCCTAACAAGTGCTCTTGCACGATCCTTTCGAATCGCCTTGGGGTCACTTTGGAGTACCAAATTCCCTCAGGATAGATCACCAGCCACGGACCTGAGTGACAGAGGCGAAAGCAGAGGGCTTTTGTCCGCATGATCGGCAGATCGAGCTCTTTCGTTCGTTGCTTGATGTATTCCCACGTTTTCTGCCCATCCTTCGGCGCGCAGCAGTCCGGACCGAGGCAAAGGAACAAATGGCGCCGGGCATCGGTCACTCGCACCTTCTTTAGAGCCGTGACCAGTTTGGGATCGGGGGTCTTAATGCCTTAAGGTTAAGCGATCGAGACCGAAACGCGAAAGCTGCGCGGCTTGATCGACTCCCGTCCGGAAAGGCGAAGACACGCTCCGGATGCGGCCTTAGAGTGAGGTGAAAGATTCATCTCATGCGCAAAGAAAGACTCAAAGCCAGCCCGAAAAGTAATCCGTCAATTCCCAGGCGCGACACGGTCCGTCCCGGGAACGTATCAACCAAGCATAACAAGCAAACAGCCCATCAGGCGCCCGTCCGCCGCGCTGCCAGTAAAGCCCGCGGGTTCTGAGAATTGTCCGGCGCGCGCGGTCGACATTGACGACTGACTTCGCGATTCGGGCTTTTGGCATCGCTCTATTCGTTAGGCTTTGAAAGCGACGATGCCACCAGGAACGCGTTGACTTCACGGATTGCGAGACGAGGCTCTCTCATCATGGGCGACAAATCTCCGAAGGCGAATCAGAAGCACAAGGCGCAGGAAAAGGCGAAGGCCGACGCTTCCTCCCAGAAAAAGCAGCAACAGGCCGCAGTTGCCAAGGCCGCCTCCGGGCGGAAGTAGAAGCAGTTAGGCAGAGCGCAATCACCTTTGCCGTCGGGAAAGGTTGATGTGCCGGCTGCAGGCGCTGCATTCGTTCTCTTGCCCGGCGTTTGATCACCCTGGGGGAATCGACCCTGGCGCCGCCTTTTCCGGTTCAAATCTGACATCTGCTCTCCGCCTGCTACCGTATCGCTTATGATGCGATACATGTTTTTCGGGGTTGTTCTGGCGTCAACGTTGCCGGCGTTTGCGGAGCCGGCGCCTCTGGTTGATCGCGTTGCCAAACAGAGTGCGTTGTTCGAAGAGTTTTATCAGACCGGGCTCAAAAACGCCCCTGAGCGCGCCACCCAGTACGGCGATTACCGATACAACGCGCTCCTCGGTCAGTATTCGCTCGCGGAGATCACCCGTGAACATGCCGAGTCCGATGATTTTCTGACACGGCTCAAAGCCATCCCGACCGATGGGATGAGCGACAAGGATTTGCTGAGTCACCGCATCCTCCAGAATCAACTCGAGCGCGAGGACGTGAACTACAGCTTGAAGAATTACGAAATGCCGGTGAACCAGCAGAACGGTGTTCACACTCGCCTGGCAGATCTGCCTAACAGCGTTCCGTTCGATTCCGTGCAACACTATCAGGATTATATTTCGCGGTTACACCAGATTCCGCGCGTCCTCGATCAAACGACTGAGGTCCTGCGGCAGGGCGAAAAAGACGGCCTCATGCCGCCAAAACTCGTCCTGGAGAAACTCCCCGGTCAATGTGATGGCATCGTCGCCGCGAATCCGTTTATTCTTCCAGCGAAAAAATTTCCGGCGGATTTTTCCGATCAGGACAAGAAGCGGCTAACCGATGAAATGACCAAGGCGGTGAAGGAAGAGGTCTTTCCTGCCTACAAGAAGTTCGCGGAATTTCTGCGCACCGAGTACGACCCCAAGGGACGGTCCGCGCTGTCGATTGAAAGCCTGCCAGAGGGCAAACGGCGCTACGCCGAAGCGGTCAAGCTGATGACAACTCTGAACATCACGCCCGCGGAGGTGCACGAGATTGGGTTAAAGGAAGTGGAGCGTATTACCGCCGAAATGACCAAACTGGCAGAGGCGCAGGGATACAAGGATTTGGCGGCCTTCCGGACCGCGATCAACAACGATCCCAAATGGAAGCCGCAAACTGAGCAGCAGATTCTCGATGATTACTCAAAGTACATCCATCAGATGGAACCGAAGTTGCCGGAGTTGTTCGGCATCCTGCCGAAATCGCCCGTGACGGTGGAGGCGATCCCGGATTTCGCGAAAGCCGCGGCGACGCATTACGTCCCTGGCACGCCGGATGGGAAGCGGCCCGGGCGTGTGGTTGTGGCCGTGTCCGATCCCACCAAACGGACGCTGGTCGATGACGAAGCGATCGCATACCACGAGGGTGTCCCTGGCCATCATTTGCAAATCAGCATCGCGCAAACCTTGCCCGATCTCCCGAAGTTCCGGTTGCACGGCTTTTATTCCGCCTACGCGGAAGGTTGGGCCCTTTATTCGGAGGAACTGGGCAAGGAAATCGGTTTTTACCAGAACCCGGTGTCAGATTATGGCCGGCTGAGCTCGGAACTCTTTCGAGCCGTCAGGTTGGTGGTGGACACGGGGATTCACGATCAGAACTGGAGCCGCGAAAAGGTGATTGATTACATGCACGCAAACGACCTGAACGACGCCATGGCGCAGACCGAGGCTGACCGTTACATCGCGTGGCCGGGCCAGGCCTTGGCCTATAAGATGGGGCAGCTGACCATTCGCAAACTGCGCGAAGACGCCAAAGCGCAGTTAGGATCGAAATTCAACATCAAGGCTTTCCACGACGAGATACTTAACGGGGGCTCAATGCCGCTCGAGCTGCTGCAGGAACGCGTGCACCAGTGGATCAAGACGCAGACCTCGGCGCCTGAGGCACCTGCTACCAGTTAGGCTGTCGCCGTGAATCAGTGAACAAGTAGCCGGTAAAGCAGCAGGCCGAGAGCGAAAACAACCGCAGCCAGTGGCCACAGCATCCTCGAGTCGCGCCATTTCGTTGGCAGGAGAGCGACCGAGACGGGGGAACAATGCCGGCATTCGCTGCTGATGACTGAGAGGGCGTAGCCGCATTTGGCGCACGATCTTAGAGACATTTGATTTTGTGGGGAGGGTGGGGGTTGAGGGGAATCGCGCGGCCGATCGGACTGCGGACCCATGCTGCGCCGGTAGGGTAGGCCCCGTTGCACGGATTCCCTAATGGTATTGCAGCCGCTTTCTGTTTTCCGCTTTCCGCTTTCTAGGCGATAGTCGAATTCCATGAACAAGATGCATTTTGTAATTCTCACCCTGGCGGGAATCGTCGCGGCAAGTCTGTCGACCAGCCGTGCTGCCGGTGGCGCTTCGGACAGCGTTACCTTCAACGCCGTAACCGTGAGTGGGGCTGGAAGCATGTCGAGCAAGCCCAAAATCACTTCCGAATCGACTCTTCCCGCGGGGAAACTAAAGGTGAAGGACCTCGTCATCGGGACGGGGGAGGCGGCAACTCCCAGTGCAACAGTGACTGTGCAGTACGTCGGTGTTCGCTACGCCGATGGCAAGCAATTTGATTCTTCTTGGGACCGCGGCGGCCCTACCAGCTTTTCCCTCAAGAAAGTGGTTAAAGGCTTCACACAAGGCATCGGCGGTGACGGCGAGATCCCGCCGATGAAAGTCGGCGGTCGGCGACTCATGATTGTGCCGGCAGAGATGGGCTACGGCGAAAAGGGTACACCGGACGGCAGTATCCCGCCTAACGCATCGATCGTTTTCGTGGTCGACCTCCTCGCGGTCAAATAGTTCTGTTGTTCCGTCCGTGGGCGGTCTGCCCGCATCCTTCGTTATTGCGGTGGCTTCGCATAAAATAATTGATGTCTGCAACCTCCCGTCGTTTCGTGGGTTGAATCCGCGAAACACATGAGAGACTGATTATGGCCAAACCCCTGAGCCTTATTGCCGTAGCTGCGCTGGCACTCGCGGCGGCGCCTTCTTCGAAGGCTGGCACCGAGATGATCACCGATAATAGTGCTCCAGTACCTGTGCGCAGATATTACGCTCCGTCACCCCGGCCGGTGCTGTACGCGCCGCCGCCCGTTCCCGTGGTGGTCTACCCGCGATTCGGGTACTACGGCCCGCGCTTCCGCGCATACGGCTATCATCGCTTCTACCGTGGCCGCTTTTATCGCCACCGGCACTTTTGGCACTGAGCGGTCGGCAGCCGGTTTTCGTGTCTCGCGAATCTGCTGGTCGGTCTGGCGGAAGTGCAAGTCTCGGCCGTGCCGGAGCAGGCTACTTTTCTCTTGTTCGCAAACGGAGTGATCTTCGGAGCGCTTGCCGTGCGCCATCGAAATCGCGCACCTGACGCCTGCCCGTGCGCCATTGAAGACGCGCTCTCAGCGCTACCCCAGTAGTGGCTCGTTGCGCCCCGTCTCGATCCATTGTTCGGCGCTTTCGCGGGTGGGAAAAACCGCCACACGCCGGTTCAATTCCCGGGACCGGGCGATGAACGCCAGGACTCGCTCAAGCGGCTCCTTTGACATGCTGATCACAACCGCGCGCGAGATGTTGCCGACGGAAGGGGAGGTGTCGACAAGGTGCGTCAGGGTCGCATCACTGACCTGATGCTGTGTCACCTCGCTAAAATCCCAGAGCCGATCGAATGAAGGATCAAAGGCCGGGTTCGCCAGGACATCATTGCGGGCTTGCAGAAGATCTTCGTCGGCTATCGAACCCGAGCAGGTGGTGATCACCATTTTCTTCTCCGTATCGATGGTGACGGTTATGGGCATCTCGGCCCAAGGCTACGCGATTTATCTGCCTCTGCACGACCGATCTACGCGTCGCCCAAGGTGGGCGGCGATTTCAAAATGCGTCAGCCGGGCTTTGAATCGGGCAGTTCACAGAACCAATCCGTTTATTTTTGACCATGTAGGGTGATAGCGGGCAAAGCCCGCATAACCTAACGAGCCAGCTTGCGCTGTTTGGTTCCCACTAGTTTTGGCTGGTCCCAATCACGGGCAGAAGGTACGATCTCGTTTTGGTTTCATCCCATTTATCCACCAGACGGCAATGAAAAAGTCGGCCTCGTTATTAATACTGTTTCTGACGGCGACCTCACTTTTCGCGGCTACAATTGTCTCCGACGAAGATCGGACGCGCTTCGTTGAGCAACTTTACGACAAAACGAAACCGGGACTGCGCAGCCCGGAAGAGTATGTCGCCATCGCCAAAAAAATGGTGAAGACCAAATATCCGGACGTGGCTTTTGTCGATTTCGATGATGGAGTTGTTACCTACCGCATCTATCGCAACGCGCCCAAAGCGGACCGCGAAATGATTTGCGTGAACTTCGCCTACCATTCGACCTCTGGGTCGCACGGGTATATCGGCGGGGTTGGCGGTTTATTTTTGATGGGCGACACCAAAAAGCCGGTCTTACTCGTTATGATGCGCCGCGACTTATCGAAGGTCTACATCAGAGTGGTTCACCTCAAGTCGACGTAGTGGCGCGCTTCGTTTTGCCGGAGGCTTTCGCGGTCGCGTGAGAATTGATTTTCGCTATTATGAGATCAGCTTTGGTTCTGGGTGCGTGTGTTTTTGTTGGTGATGCGCGTGCCCGAGTAGATCGCCAACGATAACGCGCTACCATTTCAACTACCCGTCGCCGTCAGTTCTTCCTGACTGATGCAAACTCATCGCCTGGCGCTTGAAGTTTTTCGCTGTTGCTGGGGAATCTTTTGTATTGTCTGGCTGTTAGCGGCGTTTAGGACGAAGCGTTCGGTCTACCGGCAAAGCGCAGCGCAGAGGCTGCGATATATCATCCCGATGCTCCTCGGTGGATATCTGATCTTTAAGGGCAGTCGCTTGCCCGGCTCGCTTGGTCACCGCGTGGTTCCACAATCTGACACTCTTGCCTTAATCGGGATTGTTTTGTCGATTGCCGGCTTGGCCATTTGCCTTTGGGCGCGTTTCACTCTCGGCCGTAACTGGAGCGGAGTGGTCACACTAAAGGGAGAACACGAATTGATCACTCGCGGGCCCTACGCATGGGTCCGCCATCCCATCTATACCGGGATGCTTTTCATGTTGCTGGCAAACGTCGTCGTGCTCGGACATGACGCTGGAATGGTCGGCTTTGTTTTCGTGTTCGTGAGCTTCTGGATAAAACTGCACTACGAAGAGAGCCTCATGCTGCAACACTTTCCCGATCAATACCCGGGTTATCAGCAGCGCGTGCGACGTCTGATCCCCTTTGTCCTCTGAAGGCTAGTCCGCTCTTTTGGCGGCACGCTCCATTTCAGCGTTTCAGTTTTCCGTCTTTCCGTTTTTCATAGGAACCGTGCCTCGCTCGCGGATCGATCATCTTCTGCTTCTCAAACGGCTATTCCGACTCACTCGCGTTTTCTTCAAAGGAAAGGAAACCCGCAAAGCGAAAGTGTGGCTGGCCGCGCTCGCCGGCCTCTCTGTCGCCATCGGCCTCGTCCAAATCGTCATGAGTTATGCCGGACGCGACTTCATTACCACCCTCACGCAGCGCGATCAGGCGGGATGGATTCGCGCCATGTGGAGATACATCGGCACTTTCGCCCTCTCGGTACCGATCGCCGTGTTCTATCGCTACTGCGGCGAGCGCCTTTCGCTTTCCTGCCGGACGCACATGACGGAGTTGCTGGTTAAGCGCTACTTTTTAAACAAAGCTTACTACGGCTTGCGCGGGACCGAAGCGGTCGACAATCCCGATCAGCGTATCAGTGAAGACATCCGCGTCTTCACAACCATGGTGGTTAACTTCGCCCTCATCTTCGTTAATTCCTGCGTCACCCTTTTCGCCTTCGTCGGAGTGCTTTGGACAATCTCCGGTCAACTCGTCTCCGCTCTTTTCCTTTACTCGATCATCGGCACAACTCTCTCCATCCTCATCGGCAAGCGCCTCGTCGGCCTTCATTACGAGCAGTATCGAAAAGAGGCAAATTTTCGCTACAGCCTCATCCGGGTGCGCGACAATGCCGAGTCGATCGCATTTTATCACGGAGAAAAAAGGGAGCAGTCCGACATTCTCCGACGCTTCCGCGATGTATTGACGAACACCATGTGGGTCATCGGATGGAATCGAAACCTCGGCTTTTTCACGAACAGCTATAACTATATCGCGCTCCTCATCCCCGCGCTCATCGTTGGGCCGATGTACATCCGCGGTGCGGTCGAGTTCGGGGTCGTTACGCAGTCGGAAAATGCGTTTGCCCAGGTGCTCGCTGCGCTTTCCGTCATCGTCGCGCAATTCGACGGCTTGAGCACTTTCGCCGCCAGTATCCAGCGTCTCGGAATTTTGTGGGACAATCTCGACGACTTTGATGCCGAGCAAAAGCGCGAAGCCGAGGAGGCGGAGATTGAGGTCAGCAAACGCGGCCGTCGCCTGGTGCTCACAGATTTGACCGTCAAGATTCCGGGCGACGACGGGAAGTCGCTCGTGAACGGACTTTCCTTTGAATTACCCGCGGGAAAAAGTCTGTTCATTACCGGTGAAAGCGGTGTCGGCAAAAGCTCTCTGCTGCGCACCATCGCCGGCCTCTGGCATCCCGGCGGCGGCTCCATCGAACGCCCCGCGCTTAACCGGATGATGTTCCTCCCCCAAAAACCTTACATGCTGCAGACCGATTTACGTGGGCAACTCATGTATCCCGACGAAGCCAGGGACGCGGAGGACAAGGAAATCAAAGCAATGCTTCAGCAGGTTAACCTCAAGGAAATCTTCGACCGCGTGGACGGCAATCTCAAGAAGGTCGTCGATTGGACGAACGTCCTCTCACTCGGCGAGCAGCAAAGGGTCTCGTTCGCCCGGCTCTTTTTGAAAAAGCCGGCGCTCGCTTTTCTCGACGAAGCCACCAGCGCGCTTGGCGAAGACGATGAGAATCTGCTTTACGAACACCTTCGCGGGTCCGGCATCTCTTATGTCAGCGTGGGCCACCGCACTGCGCTCCAAAAGTTCCACGATTACATTCTCGAGCTCCGGAAAGACGGCACCTTCGAAGTCAAAAAGGTGTCTGGGAATAATTCTCATAAATGACCCTTAACGTCAGCGCCTGAGGGCGCTAAGTCGTGGCGGGCGACCGGCCCGATGTCAGGCGCGGGATGAGGCGCATCACTGCCTCTCAACAGCGTCAATAGAGTCGCTATTCGGGAAATTTTGCGTTAAGACTCTGAGCTTTTGTAAGATCCGTCATTTCCTCTTCAGCTCCGTTCGTTGCCTTAACCGGCGCCTTTCTTTCCGTGAATGTTCGTGCCCCATTGATTTCCGTCGCCGTTATCCTCCTGACCGCGGGACTGGGTCTTGCGCAGACGGCAATTGAAACGGCCGGTTTCACGGTCTTCGAAGCGGAGAATTTCGCGGCCTTTGTCAGTCATGGAAGCTCGACGACGTGGTCGACGGGCAGCTCGGTGGCCGGCTTCAGCGGAACGGGTTACGTCGAAGCCCTGCCGAATGTCGGCCTAACGATCGACAGTGACTGGACAACGACCAGTCCGGAGTTGCAGTACACCGTCAATTTTTCCACCCCGGGCACCTACTACGTTTGGGTGCGCGGTTACGCCAACGTTAACACCGACGCCTCGTTCCACAGCGGGCTCGACGGCATCAGTGATACTGGCGCGCGCATGACGCTCACCCAGTTCAACTCCTGGCAATGGAGCAATACCGTCCTCAATTCGACAGTGCCGGCCGTCGTGACAGTGAGCAGCGCGGGCAATCATACCTTCAGCATCTGGATGCGTGACGACGGCGCGCGTATCGACAAGGTCATCCTTACGACCAACCCAAACTTTACTCCCGAAGCGACCGCTAATTTTTGGCAAAACCAAAGCATTTACCAGGTCGTTACCGATCGCTTCTTTAACGGCGATTCCGCCAACGACAACGCTGATGGCAACTTCAACGCCACCAGCGGCACCGGCGTGCACGGCGGCGACTTCAAAGGCATCGAGCAGAAGCTCGATTACATTAAGGCGCTTGGTGCCACCGCCATCTGGATCTCACCTGTGGTTCTCAACGCCAACGGTGAGTATCACGGCTACGCCGGCCGCGATTTTTACAAGGTCGATCCGCATTGGGGCACGCTGGCCGATCTCGCGCACATGGTGCAGGAGGCGCACAAGCGCGGTCTTCTCGTCATTGACGACATCGTGGCGAATCACGGCGGTGATCTCATTGATAGCGGGGATTCCGGTTATCCCAACTTCATTGCGCCCCCGGGCGGCTACAACCTGCGCTTCAAGAATTCCGCAAAACAATATCCTGCACCCTTCGACATCAACGCCACCAACCCGACGATTTCGTCTCTCTTCCACAACAACGGCGCTATTCAAAATTTCGGCGACAGTAGCCAGCTCGTTTACGGTGAACTCGACAGCCTCGACGATTTTCGCACCGAATCCGCTTACGTACAGACGAGCATGGCCGCGATATACAAGTTCTGGGTGGAACAGGCGCACTTCGACGCCTTTCGCGTCGACACCGTCAAGCATGTCGACAACGGTTTCTGGCAAAGCTGGTGTCCGGCGCTGCACCAGGAAGGCGTCAGCCTGAGCAATCCGAACTTCTTCATGTTCGGCGAAGTTTATGACGGCTCCGACGCCAAATGCGGTTCCTACACCGGAACGAAATCGGGCGGAGCATTTGAGATGGATTCGGTGCTCGATTATCCGCTCTATTTTCTGATCAACAGCGTTTTCGCCAACGCTTCGGGCAACACCCAGCAAATCGAAAACCGCTATAACGCCATTGCGGCGAATTACGATCCGGCTTCGCAGATGCAGCTAATCACCTTCCTCGATAACCACGATCAACCGCGCTTCATGAACACCAGCGGCGCCAACACCAGCCGGTTGAACGTCGCCCTCACTTTTCTCTACACCGCGCGCGGCATTCCCTCTTTATACTACGGCACTGAGCAGGCTTTCGACGGCGGCGCCGATCCGAATAACCGCGAAGACATGTTCGACGGACAGTTCGAACAAGGCACGTCGCTCGGTGACAATTTCAACATGGCCAGCCCGCAATTTCAGCTCGTCGCTAAGTTGAATAATTTTCGGCGGCTTTATCCCGCTTTGCGCACCGGTGTTCACGTGAATCAATGGAACGATCCTAACGGTCCCGGGCTCTTCGCCTATTCTCGACAGCTCGGCACCACCGACGTCCTGGTTGTTCTCAACACCTCGACTTCCACGCAATCGTTGCCGGGCCGGAACACGATTTATCCGTCGGGCACTGTCGTCGCCAATCTTCTCAACTCGTCGGAAACACTGACCGTTACGTCGGCTCAACAGTTTCCGACGGTGAGCATGCCGGGCACTTCCGCCAAGATTTTCATCGCTCAATCCTTGGTCCAGCCGCTTGACCCGGTCGTGACCAGCATGATCCCGGCGCACGACGCCGTTGGTATTGGCACGGCCTCTTCGATTAACATCGTCTTCAGCAAATCAATGGACACTGCCTCGGTGCAATCGGCTTTCTCAACCATCCCGGCGACTACTGGAACCTTCAACTGGTCGACTACGGTTGTGCCTAACGACACTATGACCTTCGCGCCGGTCACGCCAGGTCTGGCTGCGAATACGCTTTACACCGTCACCCTCGCCACTACTGCCGCCGATGCTGGCGGCAAAATTTTTTTCGCTCCTTTACAATCGCGCTTCACCACCGGCTCCAATGCCGTCCAAACCGCCCGGCCTGCGGCGACCACCAACGCGGCCACGAACCTCGCCCAGACCGCTGCCACTCTGAACGCCACTGTTAATCCAAATGGCGGTAGCACCACCGTCCAGTTCCAGTACGGCCGGACCTCGAATTATGGTTCGACGACTTCAACTCAAAACATCGGCAGCGGCACCGTTCCAGTTCCGGTGAGCGCTTCGGTCACTGGGTTGACTCGCGGACGCACCTACCATTTTCGCGTCTCCGCCACCAACTCCGCTGGGACCACGTTGGGGACGGACCAGACTTTCGTTACCCCAAACAGCAGCCAGGTTCCGACGGCCACGACCAACACCGCCACCAATGTGACGGTTAATTCCGCCACTTTGAACGGCACAGTCAATCCGGCTGGGCAAACGACGACGGTGCAATTCAGTTATGGAGTCGCGCCCAATGCCCTAACCAGTGCAACCAGCCTGCAGTCAATCGGCAGTGGCACCAGCAACGTCGCCGTGAACGCGTCGCTTACCGGTCTTTCTCCGAGCACGACTTACTACTTTATGGTTAACGCTGTCAGCGGCGTAGCCCCCAACACGACTACCACGACTGGTTCCATTCTAACCTTCACGACCGCGCCGGTAACGCCGAGCGTCACGACTTCGACAGCGACCAATGTCGCGACCAATTCGGCCACGCTGAACGGTACCGTTAACCCAGATGGCTCAAGCACGAGTGCTACGTTTGAATATGGCCTGACCACTGGATACGGTGGAACTTCCCCGGCGCAGGACGCCGGCACGGGTACTAGTCCCGTAGCTCTGAACATCGCCCTCACAGCGCTCTTACCTGGCACCACTTATCACTACCGCCTCGACGCGACCAATCCCAACGGATCTGTCCGTGGCGCCGACCAGATGTTCACCACGCTCTTCCCGCCTCCCGACGTCGCCAGTAGCCTCGCTTCGGCAGTCGCCTTGAACGCCGGCACGATGAACGGGATCGTCGACCCGAACGGTGCTTCTACAAGCGCCTGGTTCGAGTACGGCCTAACCAGCAGCTACGGATCGACCACCCGCCAGTTCGCCAGCGATAATGCCGAGACGTATACGGCGTTCGGTTATGCCACGAATAACAACGGCGGCTCCGGGTTTGGCCCGATCACTTTCCTCGAGGGCACCGGTGGGGGCCTTTATCTGGCCTCTCCTTCCAGCGGCAATCGGCAGATCGACGGCAACAATTCGTTTGGTCTCTACGCCGGCACCGGAGGCCAGGCCGCCTGCCGCGCACTCCTCAATCCGCGTGCTGTCGGCACGCTCACTTTGTCGGTTCGATTCGACCTGAGTAATGTCGCTGCCTTCTCCGGATTCAGCATCAAATCCGCGCAGGGGACTTCATTCGCCGCCAACGAGCTTCTCTCGTTCGGGTTGAATCCGTCCACCGGAAACACCGCGCTTTTTGTTGCCGGCAGCTTCAACCAGACCATCCCGTTAGGCTCGGAAATGCGCGGCAGCATCGTCGACCTGAAACTGGACTACGATTGCGCCCTCGGGACCTACACGCTCGGCGCAAAGTTCCGCGCTTCCTCGACTTATGTTACCGTCTCTGGCAATCTCAAGGCCAGCGGCGTGAACGCGGCCTTCGTCGGTTTCGCGAACTTCAACAACAACGGAACCAATCAAAACCTGATCTTCGACACCCTTTCCTGGGCTGCCTCCGACTCCGCTGGCGCGGGTAACAGTTCAATCCCGGTCAGCTTCGCTCTCAACAATTTGACCGCGCACACCACTTATCATTATCGCGCCGCTGCGCTCAACGCCTCGGGCACGACCTACGGCGCCGACATGACTTTTGTCACACGCACCCCGTTCGAACAATGGCGCCAAAATAACTTTGGCACCATTGATCCCAACGATCCTGTCGCAGGGAACAATGCCGACCCCGACCATGATGGCATTATTAATCTGCTCGAGTACGCCTTTAATATGAATCCCAATGTCGCCGATTCCTCATTGGGCCCAGTCTTTGGTCACACCACCATCAATGCGACGCAGTATCTCACCATCACTTTCCGCCAGCTTCATTCCCCTAACGGTATCACCTATAACGTCCAGGAATCGCCCGACCTCGCCGCGTGGAGCGTGGTCGACCCTAACGCCAACCGCGTCAGCGGACCCGTCGACCAGCTTGATGGCACCGATCTCTATACGATCCGTGGCAATATTCCCCTGACCAGTTCCGGCGGCTTCCTTCGCCTTCAAATCGTCGTCCCTTAATCGAAGCGGAGACAAGTGCTGAACTTTTCAAACGAATTATGAAAGCAACCTTGGCAATTCTCGTTTTGCTCCTTCTTCCGTTGGAACTTTTCGCCAAAGACGAACCAGCTCCCACGAAAGAAAAACTCGCCGTCTCGACCGAAGCCTGGACGGGTGAGAAACTTCCGGCCTATCCCGCGGGCCAGCCGGAGATCAGCATCCTAAAGATTACGATCCCGCCGGGCCGGCGTTTACCCATGCACAAACATCCGGTCATCAACGCTGCCTTCGTGCTTCGAGGCGAACTCACGGTCACTACTGACAAAGGCAAAATTCTTCACGTCAAAGCGGGCCACGCCATGATCGAAGTGGTTAACGAATGGCATTACGGTTCGAACCACGGGAACGAACCGGTCGAACTGGTCATTTTTTACGCAGGCGTCAAAGGCACGCCCATCACCATTCCGCAAAAATAGACGTCGCACCCCCCGACCGCTGAACTCCCGACTACCGATCGCCACCGCCGAGGACGAAACGTTCGACGGCTTTGGCGAAGCCTTCTTCTTCCGACGAAGCCGTGGCAAAAGTGGCGGCCTTTTTCACTTCTTCGCTCGACTGGCCCATGGCGATGCTGATTCCGCTCTGTTTGAACATGGAGATATCGTTAGGCATATCGCCCATCGTGGCGATTTGATCCGAAGGAATCCCCAGGGTTTTCGACAGGAAGAGGACGACCGAACCTTTATTGGCCTCCGGATGTGTAACGTCGAGGTAATAGGGTTGGGATCGCGCGGCCGAAACACTTGAGTACGGTTCGCGCTGGGGGTTCGAGTGGTGACAGTGCAGATGTTCGGCGAAGCGTGCGCGCACCGCGGTTTCACATTTCTGCACAGCATCGAGATCGTCGCTCACACCGACGAGTTTAGCCACGTCGTTGGTTAAGCTGTCGAAATTAGCCACAACCGTAGGCGGGAATTTGACTGTCCATTCCTCGCGATCGACATGCGGTCCGTGGCGCTCCCGGACAAACCAATCTGTGCCGCGGTAGATCCACGAGTCGAGCCCGTATGCCTGCATGACTTCCATGGCCGGCTCGACCACATCCGCCTGGAGGACGCGCTCTTCAATCAGGGAAAGATCGGGCCGGACAAACATTCCACCGTTGAAAGCCGCAATCGGCGTTGTCAGGCCGAGCGGTTCGATCAGCATTTGCATGCCGCGCGGAGGTCGGCCGCTGGTGATGGCGAATTCGACCCCGGCCTCGCGTAGTTTCGCGACCGCTGCCTTGGCATGGTCCGTCAGGAGTTTCTCGTGTGTCACGAGAGTGCCATCGACATCAGCGAGAAGAAGTTTGATCAAGGATTTAGGATGCACCCTGGCAGTCATGCTTCAAACGGCGTCTTTGCCCCATCGCCGGCGCTCGCCAAAGTTTTCGGCTCATGCGCGCGCCGGTGATGAACTGGAATCTCGCCTGCACCCTGAACGCTTCAGCGGCCGGGGGGCGGGCTGGACGAAGGAGCCGGACCCGTTAGGCGCGACACGTCGATTAGCGGCATCGCTCCGCCACCTGTGAAGAGGGGCAGCTTACCATCCCACCTCTGCAACTGTTCGTATTGGATCAGAGCGGGAGTGAGGCTGCGTGCCAGGAGATCGTTCGCTTCGGCTTGCGCTTTTGCTTTTGTCAGGGTCGCTTGCGCGTAACCCTCCGCTTGAGCCTTTACGGCGTTGGCTTCGCCGGTCGCTTGAGCGACGTCCTGTTGCGCTTTCACCTGCGCCTGCGCCAGTTGGTATTTCTGCTGTTCGGCCGCTTGTTGCGCCTGAATTTTTTGATTGAGAGCGTCCTGCAGCGATTGCGGCAGATGCACTTCCCGGATCCCGAACGAGATCAGGTTCAGATGACGCTTATCAAATTCTCCACGGAGCCGGTCGGTGATCTGTGTGACCACTTCGCCGCGCCTCGTCGAGGTAATCTCCTCCCAACCGAATTGGGCCACCACCACCGGAACTTGCGAACGAGTGTATTGGCGCACCACGCCATCCTCGACTGTTTCAATCGGCGCTCCTCCCCAATCGACATAAAGCTGGCTCGCCTTCGCTTTCTCCACTTGATACTGAATGACCACATCGAGGTTGATCTGCTGACCTTCGTTGCTTTGGATCTTGATCGAGTCGTCGCCGCGAATCTGGCCTTCGGTTCCTTTCTGAACCATTTGATAGGTTTGGATAGTGACGGGGTATTCCTGAATCGCCTGGGTAAAGGGATTGATGAAAGCCCAACCCGGATCGAGCGCCGCGGTGGTGACATTGTGATTCGCCTTATCAAAAACGATGCCGACGTAGCCAGGGCGGATGCTGCGCCAGGCCGAGAAGGTCAGGCCCAGCAAAACAAGGGCGACGATTGCAACGAGGACGAGGGTAACGATTCGCGTTAATGGCGGTGGCTGAAAGGGACGATCAGGGTTCATGGTCTTTATTTTTCACGTTTCGCAGCACGAACGGCGGGTGACCCGTGTCCGGTTTGTTGGAACTTTGGGATGGTGGACGGCGCCACCCGCGAATGCGATTGAGTACGATTGGAGTCAATAGCAGGGCGAGTCGCCACGCCACCCAAAGCAGCACGATCGCGACTGCGATCTCGAGCCAGGTTGGGGTCATGATGGGTCACCGTTCACGCCTTACTCTAACCTAATTGGCGCGGCCGCACATATTGGATTGAGCAGACGCTGGGACTCTTCGGCCTCGAACCGCCCCAGAACACCAAAGCGACCGGCCCGTTGCGTTTCAACCGAGAGCCAGATCGACCAACACGGAACGACTTTTTCGTTAAGCTGATGCACATTGCGAAGTCGGACGATCTCATTCTTCGGCATTTGGCGCGCGTCATCTCTTGGATCGGCCATTTCCAATCCAAAAGCCGCCAGCGATCGAAATCGCGGTAGCGCTCGATTCCTTCCGTTGGAAATGTGGCGTGTCGGATGCAGGATGATGTCGGGTACGTCGGCATCCGAGGACATCGTTAGGCAAAGGATTCCTTTCCCCCAGTGCGCTCGCGGATTACCTAAACAAGTGAGGAAGAAGGAGCGACAACGAGCAACCCAAGGAGGAGTGTTATCATGCCGAAAGCAAAATCGAAAAAAGACATCAAACTCCGTGACATGAAGCCGTCAAAAGACGCTAAAGGGGGCCATGGCTCAGGCGGTGGCGCTGGTAAGGTTACCGTGTCCTGCCGAAAGGCGGGCGGCGAGCAGTAGAATTCAGACGCACTGCGATCCCATCTCGCAGTGCGTCTTCGTTGACTGGTGGCAGCCGGATTGGCGAACCAATGTCCGTGCCGTGCGGCGATGACTTCGCATTCCTTTCGATAACCCGAGCGGCTAACTACGAGCCGCGTCGGCTCGTGCGATTTACGATAATCAGTTGCGGCGCATTCTCCGGCTTTCGTTAGACCTCAAGCTCGCGTAAGGCGTGCTTGTCCGCTCCGCTTTCCGGTGGCTTCGGTTCGGCGGCGCGACTTTCGATCTCTTCCATGACATCTTCGGCCATGGCTTCAAGCAGGCGTTTATCGCGATCCGTCATCCGGCGCGGTTTGATATCGAGAATGCAAAGCGAACCGATTGGCAAATTATTGCTCCGGAGTGGCGCACCGGCGTAAAACCGCAGCCCGCGCTCTTTTAAGAGTGGATTGTTGGCAAAGCGGCGGTCGCGCGCCAGGTCTTCCACCACTAGCAGTTCGTTGTTTCCGACCACGTGTCCGCAGACGGAAAGTTCACGCGACGTCTGGCGTGTGCGTGCGACGTCCTCGGGCAGCCCGACATGGGACTTGAACCATTGCCGGTCGCGATCGATCAAAGTGATGAGTGCGATTGGGACGTCGAAAACGCGCGCCACCTTCTTCGTGATTCGATCGAAAACATCCTCGCTCGCACCGTCGAGCAGGTGCAACCGGCTCAACTGAGCGAGACGATCCTTTTCGTTAACTGGAATTGGTCCCGGGATCATCTCGTCGGTGATCGACACGGAAAACTTCGCCAGTTGCAAGACCGCTTCAGCCAAAGAAATCACCACCTCGGTCGCGCCGGAAGAACGCAGACGCTCGCCCGCGTCGGTCATGTTTTCGGTCGCGCCCCAAATTCCGACGACGATCTTCACATGCGGCAAACGGTGGCGAAGTTTGGAAGTCAGGAATCGTGCGTGGATCACGGTAGAAGGCGCGACTACCGAGACGCAGATCGCTTCCGGGTCCAATTTCGTTGCCATCTCGACCAGTTCGCCGCTACTCAACGCGGCTGAAGCGTTGTCCGCTTCGAAACCTTGCTTCTGCAACAGCTGCACCAGCATCTCACCCGCTAGTTCGTCCCGGTGCGCGCGCGCTGGGACACAGAGAACCCGACAGGCCGGAGCGGAGAGTGGAAGGGGAGTCGTGTGTTCCGCGACGGTTTTGTCCGCTTCCACCTGGGACTTTGTCGGCGGCGCCGAACCGAGGTCCTCGATCATGTCCTGAATGTGATGATGAATCGCGGAACGATGTTCGCTGTCGAGCTCCTCACGTTGCGCGTCAATTTCAGCCAGCGTGATCGCTGGAATCAGGACGGTATCGTAGAGTGCCGTAAGGGAAGTCGCTTTGACTTGCGCTTCGGCGTAATGACTGGCTTCATCCAAGCCGAACGCGAGCAACCGGTGATAACATTCCTCGTGTGGAGCGAGCGCCTGCTCTTCGCTCAGGAGCACGCTGAGAAATTGCAGCTTCGGTACGTGCCTTCCCATCACGGCCAGGCAAACCGTCAAAGGTGTGGCCAGCACGAGTCCGATCGGGCCCCAAAGCCACGTCCAAAAGACGGCGGCAATAATCAGGGCCATCGAGGAAACGCCCGTGCTCGAGCCGTAGAGCCAGGGCTCGAGAGCATTGGCATTGATCAATTCCGCTGTCACGAAAAGGCCGATCGTTAGGAGCGGGCTGATCCAACTGGTCGAAACGGCAAAGGAAAGAAGCACCGGCACAGCCGCTGCGATCCAAATGCCGATATACGGAACAAAACGCATGACGGCGGCGAACGCGCCCCAGAGTACCGCGTTGGGCACGCCGATAAAGTAAAGCCCTGTGGCAATGCAGATTCCGAAAGTGCTGTTGACCAGCAGCTGCATCGTTAGGTAACGAGCCACCCGGCCACCGGCATCGTCCATCGCGCGCGTCGTCGCGCTGATCCGGCCTTGCCCGATCAACCGGATCATGCGGCCGCGCAGATCCTCGCGTTTCAAAAGCATGAAGATGACGAGCAAGAGCACCAGTCCGGCAGTCCCGAGCGGTCCGAGCAGACCAGTGGCCGCGTTTTGCAAAATTTGAGGAAGGCGGCTTTGCGATTCCACGATGCGAACCGGCATCGGCTGCTGAATGGTTGGCGCTTTGCGCAATCCTTTTTTCGTTCCCGCTTCCGTCTCGCCCGCACCGGGCGGCGCTTCCAGAGAATCCGGCAATTGTTTTTGCAGTTCGGAAATACTCCGGGTGAAACGACCGAATGCGCCGCCCGTGGGTAGCCGGACTGCGCGCAGTTTGGAATCGATGTTCGTCTGGTAATCTGGAAGCTTGGCTGCCAGATCGATCAGTTGGCGGGTGAGCAACCAACCAGCCCCGCCCATCACGCTGAAGAGCATCGTGACCACGATCAACACCGCCGCGATCCGGCCGATCCAGCGCTCGACGCGCCCGACCAATGGCGCGAGCAGAAAAGTGAGCATGGCCGCAAGCGCAAGTGGAACGAGCAGTTGCCGTCCGACATAAAGAACTGCGACGACAAACGCGGTCAGCAGAATCGTCCAGATCCCGACAAGCGCCGAAGATGAGTTATTCTTCAGCGCGCGCATGAGTTCATCTCGCCTACGGCGCGACCACTGGCAACTGCCGCATGGCTGAAACCGGCGTCAGTCCTTTCGCGATTTGCTAATACAATCGCCTGCGTGAGTCCGATTCATCGGCACAGCAACCCGGCCGCCGGCGGAGCGGCAGTTAGTTACCCAAATCGGAATCTCCCCTGAGACCACTGCCGAGCGAATTGTCGGTCAGAGGCATCGCGGGTCTGCGTGCCTGGGTATCGATCAGTTCTCCGTCGAGTCCGTAAATGCGCAGCTCGCTTCCCTGTTTCTGCGAGAGAAACCCAACCAGCCGAATGGCATGTTCTTTGTCGGGGTAGGGCAGAGGCGCTGGCAACTGGCCGCCAGTCAGGGTAAAACCGTCTTGCGTCTGACGGAGTTCAAAATCCAGCACGGACTTTATATCGGACCCAACCGAACTGTCGGACGTGCCACGGGGACCAGTTACCATGTAATTGAGTAATCCCTACCTTAACTGACGACAGAACTCGGATCCCGGCCGGATGACGCTATTCGTCGGCCGGTGGCTTAGCGGCTTTGATGTCGATCCCGACGAGCTTCCAGGCGTCGTCTTCCTGAACCATCTTCAGTTGAAAAGAAAAGCGGTTCGGTTTGGTATCGTAGTAACCCTTGATTGTCAGAACATCAAAGTCGCCGACTTTGGTGATGGCCGGTTCCGGCTCGAAGGTCGGCTCCATCTCCTTGATCGCACCCGAGAAATCGATCTTCTGACCGGCGAACTGCTTGGTAAAAGTTTCGCCTAACTTTTCCGCCGTGACCTGCTGCTGCCAGACTTTCGCGCAATCGTTCTTATAAAGAATCGCGAAGTCGTCCTTCTGCATCGCCGTATTCCAGTCGAGCAGCATTTTGTCGCTGAGCGATTTGATTTCGCTCTCATCGGGAACGTCGACGGCGAAAACTGGAACAAAACACGCGAGAAAAAGAGTGGCGATGACAGCGAAACGTTTCATGAAGGGGGCACATTGCTTATTTATGCGACGTGCTCAAGAAAAAGCTTATCAAGAATGGTCGAGGGCTATTTCTTCAAATGTCTGTGTGAAGTTCAGACCACAACTCCGCCGCCTCACATGAAATAGGAGGCGAATGATCAGGACCGTTCACGGCAGCTGTCGGCCCTACAACTGCTATCGAACGGTTCTGTCAGGCGTTGAGTAGCGCCTGTTGCAAGTAGAAGTATTCGTAGTGTGACCGCCCGCTGGGAGAATACGGCGGGCGGTCGCATTTTCGCGAAGGCAGCCGAGCCTTGGGTCGAGTTCTTTCCTCGGAGGCAGCGAATTTATTTCCGGGACCCGGCTTTCGTTCCAATCCGACCCAGTCGTGATTCAGGTCCCGGAAGCCTCCACCGTTAGCAAGTTAATCCTTGGTGTGATCGTTGCCGGCATCACTCTGCATCGGCGATCGTCCGTCGGTTCACCGCTTTTCGTCCACTGAAGTTCTAACTCCGCTTTTGAAACTGTGCGGAGACTCGAGGCCCAGCCGGGTGCCGGCCCAAAATCGTTAGGCCGGTTTGTCTCGCGTGACGTTGAGATCTCGCAGAAGGCCGTCGTGCAACCCGTAGATCCAGCCGTGCACGGATAGCTTCTGGCTGCGCTCCCAAGCCTCGCGCACGATCGTCGTCTCGCAGACATTGGCCACCTGCTCGATCACGTTCAGTTCACAGAGGCGGTCGGACGCTTCGCCCCCGGCGTTCGCCAAAGTTTTTTCGTGCTTTTGCCGAACATCCTGAACGTGACGCAGCCAATTATCGCTTAAGCCGAGCCTGTCACCGCGCAAAGCCGCCTGGACGCCACTGCATCCGTAGTGTCCGCAAACGATGATGTGTTCCACTTTCAGGATCTCGACCGCGAACTGCATCACTGACAAACAGTTTAAGTCAGTGTGAACCACAAGATTCGCGATATTGCGGTGAACGAAGAGTTCTCCCGGATCGAGCCCGACAATTTGATTCGCCGGAACCCGGCTATCTGAACAACCGATCCACAAATACTTGGGCGATTGCTGCAGGGAAAGGGTGGCAAAGAAGTCCGGGTCCTGCTGCCGGATGCGCGCTGCCCAGGATTTGTTGCTCTCGAAGAGATGGCCGAGGATTCGCACGGTATGCCTTGTGACTCAACAAGAACGAGCGGTCAAGATAAAGACCGCGAAACCGGTTCGCCGTCCGCAGGAAATCGCGGCACACCCGGGGCCTCACCGAGGCTCACGCCCTCTCAGAAGCCGCGGCGATCAATTTTAGATGCATCCCCGTGGCGCGACCCTCCGCCAATCGAGCATCAAATTCGAGGCGGCCCCGCGGGACTTCAAATGTGCAACCTGAAGTCCGACCTCAATTTCAGAATTCCCAATCTGGCTCGTTAGTCGAACGTCGAATACTGGACCCGACGCATCTCCGTCTACTTGGCGGACTTAATGAAGGTGAGAGCCTCTTCGGGACTGCCCAACGCAAAGAAATACGCTTCACCGTCCGGCGTGAAGAGGTAGTTAACCGACTTGATTGGCCGATCGTGGTAACTGTAGCTCACCTCCGTCCGGAAGGCTTTGTGCCCGGCGATTTGAAGTTCGGTGACGTCGCCGCATTTGATATCGGTGGCGGCACTCAGCTGTTTCGTAACGTCATCCGTCGCGATCTTGCAAAGAGCGCCTTTTGCCGTCGCTTCGTCCGTAACGTCCTCTCCTTCAATCAAGCTCCTGATCTGCATGAAGTCATCGCCATTCTTCTTTGAAAGCGTGGCTTGGACAGGTGTTTGAGTGGTATAATTCGCCTGCCATCCGTCCGGCAGCTCGACTTTCCAAGCAGGATCATCCTTCGGGAAAGAAAACGTCTCGGCGAATGTCGAGCGGGCCGCGAAGGCGAAGACGATGCTCAGGAGGAGACCGGTCCGCGCGCGGCGGAAGTTTTTTAAGAGAACGAGTTTTGACATGGTGTCCTCAGCTGTTCTGACTCCGCCGAAATCTATTCTACTTTGGCGCTGCTGCCTTTTTCCTTGCTCCAGAAAAGACTCACTTTGCTGATTTCAGACAACTTCAATCCGGTCCAAACAGCGTTTTCGCCGTCTTCGTAAATGACCTTGATGTCCCATTTCTCGGATGTTTCTTCGGGAGAAAATTCCACTTTGAAAGTTTCGCCATCTTTCAACAGGCCCTGGCCCTTCATGATGTTCTCGCTCCACTTATCACTGGCTGATTCGTCCACCATAATCGATTTGATGGAGTAGCCGGTCTTATTAACGATTGTGAAATCGAGATCGTGCGCCTGCGCAATGTTCGGCGCGGCGGCTATCAGAGCGAGGAGAAAGCCAAAGGAAATGAAAGGTATGACAAATGATTTTTTCATGCGCGGGCACTTCGGGGCTTTCGTCGTTAGATAGCAAGACAATAATTATGAAAATGTGCGAAAAGATCGATCACCGAATCTCTTCAAATCGAGTCCATCCATTATTCCGTAGGGGATCGGCATCTCGCTCGCGATCGCAAAAGCAAACGTCCTGTTGTCAGGCCATGTCCTACTCCGGCGGCGAACAGACTGGGCACTCCGCTGCAGCGACTGCTGAGCGCCTAACGAAAACAACCGCTGACCGTTGGGCTCGCGGGGCTCATAATTGGGACCCTGTTTCCCTGTATGCAAGAAGGGACGCAAAACGATGTTTCCATGTCGGCAGTAGCCCGATACCCTCCGCGTATGAAACAACCACTCCGCAACAGTCAAACCGTGGGCCGGCTCACGGTTTTCCTTTTCACCATGGTCGCTGCGATGACAGCGCTGGCGGCTGCAGCGCCGTTAGGCAAATCATTGGTCGATCTCGAATCCCACATTAAATGGGAAGCAGTCGACGACGGCTGGAAAGGAATGCGCGAAAAGTGGACTGACGAAACCAACGCCTGCGCCAATGCCGCTTGCGTTGCCAAGCAGATGGCTGTCCTGGAGGAACACGTTAAGTGGGAAGCAGTCGACCCCGCGTGGAAGAAAAGACGGGACAGCTGGGTCAGCGAATGCAAGAAAGCCAGCAGCGACGCCGAAGTTCGTAAGCTGCTTCTGGACTTCGAAGAAAACATCGGTTGGAAAGCTGTCGATGAAGACTGGAAGGGAATGCGAGACGGCTGGGTCGCCTCGGTGAAGAAAAACTGACGCCACGTTTTCCGGGCACAACGCCAGGCACAATCACCGCCGCGCCTTCGGCGGCGCGTGGTTGGCCAGCGCGAGAACGTCGCCGCGAGCTGGCCGGCGAGAGGTGAGGGGAGAACCTCCGTGAACTTCTTTTTGCCGATGGTGACTTCCACCAATCCGCGCCTTCGGACTCGCGGTGAAGTGGGAAAATTAGTTTCGAGTCATCTCAGCCCATGCCTGAAAGAGATTCCAATTCGCATGACACGAACGGTATGGGGTTTCGCTTTCCATTCTTTCAGTCCGTTGACCGCATCGTGATCGAGAATCTGACTGCCAGTGCTGACGACAATGTCGATCGCTTTTAGCCGTCCTGTTTCGTAATCGAAGCGTAACTCGAACAGGCCGCCACCGGTGTCGTGGGCGCGCCGCGCCTCCGGCGAATACTCTGGTTTCACCGCGTAACGCAAAACCTGCGCTGCTTCCTTCACGGTGTATATCCGTGGCACCTGTCCTCCGGCCAAGACAACCTCTGACGGAAGCTGTGCTCGGCGCAGTGTCCGTAAATTCCCGTTCTCGCGCAGGGTAAACCAGTCCGGGTTCGCCGCCTCAATTTTATGCCGGTGAGGCAGTCCGGTTATAATCGACAGGCTCGCTCCCGTGACATTGATTAACACGTAGCCTTCTTCGATATTCCATTTGCCGGACACGCTGGTTAACACCTTGGAAACGGCGCTCCCCTCCTTCACCTCATTGAAATGCGTGTAGCTGCCGTCCTCACGGTAGGTGTCGTAGCCATAGAGCGATCTGTTCGGAGAACTCGGATAATCGATTCGCCACGTTCCCACGATCCACTTCTTCAACTCCGCGTCCGACGGCAACGCCGGGGGCTTAACTCCCACCGCATTGGCGGCGATGACGACCCAGCAGGATATCGCGATGACAACAGGAACGACCGATTTCACGGTTAGAATAATGGCATGAGAGTGGCCTCGCGGAAATCCTTGGTTAGGGGGATGACCTCCGCTTCGAGAAAAACCGAGGCGGAACGAGGATCACAGGCAGGCTGGGCTTATTGTCTCGGACCCGGCAGATGTGCAGACTTCGCGGCTTCTCATCAAATTGGAATGTGAAGATCAAACCACAATTCCACTGCCCCACTTTAATTTTACGCCCCGTTTCCTGCGGCTTTTGCGTCTTGCTTTATCCGCTCAGACGCCGAGAATTTTTCGATGGCTGTCGACGCCGCCTTGGCTGAAAAGGTGAGACGCGCGATTCCGAAGGGATCGAAAGTCGAGGAGAAGAAAATGTTTGGCGGGCTCACTTTCATGGTCAACGGAAAGATGTGCCTCTGTGTCGGAAACGAGCGGCTGATGTGCCGCGTCGATCCTGCAAAGACGAAGGAACTTTCGCGAAAAAAAGGCTGCCGCCCGGTGGTCATGAAAGGGCGGGCCTTAAACGGCTACTTCCACGTCGATAGAGATGCTCTCCGAGACAATGCCCAGTTCAAATTCTGGGTGAAATCTGCGCTCACCTACAACGGGCGGCTCAAGCGACCGAACCCGAAACGCACACCTTCTACGCTTTAAAGCAAGAACCCCTAGTGCCTAACGAAATCACGCACGAGCGTCGCTCGTGTCTGAGTCGATAGTAAGCCCGGACCCCTGTTGGCATTTTTTGATCACGACTTCGGAAGGTTCGAGATTCACAATGTGTGAAGAACGATACGTCTAACGAGAAAAGATAAGTTTCGGCTGTGGGGACAGAGACCGATAAGCGGTGAAAAGAAGCTGGCAATCCGACGGGCATCAGCAGAACGCAGAACAGTGGAGATTAGCTTCGTCGTCTGGTTAGGCGACTATTGCTTAGTTCTTGTGACCTCGAAAAGCTCCAATCGCTTCTTATCATGACTCTCCGTTTCGAGTACGACGTTCCCAACCTCATTCGAGTAGTATTTATGTTCGATGTTTCCAGCTTCAATGGCCGACCAATCTTGGGTTTTGACGCAATTCTTGTAGGTCCCGGCGGGAACTGTGACGGTTTCCTTGGCGCTCAACACCTGGCCCATGTCTTCGGCCTCACCCTTTTTATATTCTTGCCGATAACTACCGCCGGGCCGTGGATGGGCGTGCATGACAATGCCCGGTTGAGCGCCCTTCACCCCGGCTTCCCATGAACCCTTCGTGCTCGCCACTGTCCCCTTTTTATGTTCCAGGGAAGCCTCCCCGAAATACCAGACGTTGCCCTCCTTGTCTTGGGCATACCAATCGTAAGTCTCTTCGATCAACTCTCCATTACGCCACACTCGATCCCATACCACGCAGGTTGTAACGCCCATCACTTTTTTTGTCTGGTCAGTTACAGTGACTTTGTTGATCTCCATGCCTTCGTCATCGTGGCTCCGGTAGATGAACGTCGTGCCGGGAGTGAGGGTGAAATAAGGATTGTTGACGACCTCAGAGAAATTAGCCGGGTCGATTGTCGGATGATAAGGCGCACTTGATTCGGGAGCGGTCTTCTTGCCTGCAAAAGTGCTGGAAGAGAAGAAGTCGAGTGTTACAACTGCGATCGCTGCCGCGACGATTACCGCGTTAAGCTTCATATATTGTTCTTTCTGGATGTGGTGCGCCAATTCGCCTAACGGTTCGCCACGCGCGCTGTCCGGTCAAGGCGGTTCGCTCCCTCCCATCCGTAGTGTCCGCAGACGGTGATGTGTTCCACTTTCAGGATCTCGATCGCGAACTGCATCACTGACAAACAGTTTAAGTAAGTGTGAACCACAGGATTCGCGATATGCGGTGAACGAAGAGTTCTCCCGGATCGAGCCCGACAATTTGATTCGCCGGAACCCGGCCATCTGAGCAACCGATCCACAAATATTTGGGCGATTGCTGTAGGGATAGAGTGGTAAAGAAGTCCGGGTCCTGCTGCCGTATGCGCCGCTCAGGCTGTGTTGCTCTCGAAGAGCTGGCTAAGGGTTCGCACAGAAAGCGTTGCGATCCAAGGCGCACAGGCGATCAAGGTGAAGACATCGGGCTCCGACGTGAGGGCTCACGCCGCTCTGGGGTGAGGCTCGACGAATTCCGGAAGATTCACTAGAAGACCTCCATGAATACAAGGCCCACGTTTTCTGCGGTCGAGGGTGAGCATCACCATCATCATCACTTCCGTTTTCATTTGCCACATCGACATTTGAATTCAGTTTTTGGGACCGACTGGTTTGCGCTCAAGGCAGAGGCGTTCGCGCGGTTCTTCGGCACACCGGTGTTCTTGGTCGCCCAGACCGTCATTGTGACCGTTTGGATCATTCTCAATATCGTGGGGGTTACGCATTTTGATGTTTATCCATTTATCCTTCTGAATCTCGCCTTCAGTTTACAAGCGGCCTATGCCGCTCCTCTCATTCTGCTGGCGCAAACGCGCCAGGCGGACCGGGACAAGGCGCACTCCGAGGCGGACGCGCAACATCGCGAAGCGCTCGCAGTCGCGGCGCAGGAGCGGGCTCAATCGACGGCCCAACAAACTGCGCAGTTGCTGGAGTTGATGGATCAGAACACCAGGCTGACCGAGTTAACCAAGCAGTTGAGCGAGCATATCAAAACCCTGGCTACCGAACTGCATAGCCAGCTTTGCAAAAGGGGTGCCCAGTCATAACATTGTCAGGCTTTAATGGCAGGCACCAGTACCGGTGAAACATGGAACGGTCCGCGACACTTCCAGCGATTTGTTAGACTCATCCGCGAGGCGGCTGGAAACTGGTCAAAGGAAAAGTCCTAACCGGCAAAGCCGCCGAGGAACAAGAATTCCAGCACTGATTTTGAAGATGAGAGCCTAATCTCATCCTGGTTCAATATCCGTGAACCCTACTAACAACCCACGAGCGCAGCTTGCGTCTGTGTCGTTATTAGCTCTGACCCCTTCGGGTTTCCGCGCTGAGCCTCTTACTTAAAAAAGTAATTCCCCACCTGCCAGTGACCCGTTTCCTTGGTCATTATCACGTTCTGAATCCTGTTAATCCTGTCTAGCTTTTCTTCTTCATTGGTTAGACAGGGTTAGCCCGATTTTAACGAGACCCAAAAAAAAGTGATGCATGAGAGCTTGAAACTGAATCCTGTTAATCCAGTTAATCCTGTCTGGTTTTCCCTCTTTCATTGGCTAGACGGGATTAACCCGATTTTGACGAGACCCAAAAAAAGTGATGCATCAGAGTTTGAAACTGAATCCTGTTAATCCAGTTAATCCTGTCTAGTTTTCCCTCTTTCATTGGCTAGACGGGATTAACCCGATTTTAACGAGACCCAAAAAAAGTGATGCATCAGAGCTTGAAACTGAATCCTGTTAATCCAGTTAATCCTGTCTAGTTTTCCCTCTTTCATTGGCTAGACGGGATTAACCCGATTTTAACGAGACCCAAAAAAAGTGATGCATCAGAGTTTGAAACTGAATCCTGTTAATCCAGTTAATCCTGTCTAGTTCTTCCTCTTTCATTGGCTAGACGGGATTAGCCCGATTTTGACGAGACCCAAAGAAAAGTGATGCATCAGAGCTTGAAACTGAATCCTGTTAATCCTTAATCCTGTCTAGTTTTTCCTCTTTCATTGGCTAGACGGGATTAACCCGATTTTAACGAGACCCAAAGAAAGTGATGCATGAGAGCTTGAAACTGAATCCTGTTAATCCTGTCTAGTTTTTCCTCTTAGCCCGATTTTGACGAGACCCAGGCGCTTGCGTAGGCCGGGTTTATTGGAGTCGTGCCTTTGAAGATCCGCAGCCCAGACTTCTTCGCTCAGTCATTGCTCCTAGATTCCTCTCGCGCCAGCGAAGTTGACCGCCTAACCTCGGGACATGCGCGAGCTGGCCATCTCCCTGCAGGCGTTGGTAGCAGCCTCGATTTTCTTTGTCTGGGTGATTCGCTACGACAACATCGTGGCAGAATTCAACGGCTACGGGTTGCCGGGTTGGCTGCGTGACTCTGTTGGCATCTTAAAACTCACATTCGCTTTGCTGTTGTTAGTCGGGATCGAACGACCGTTCTTCGCGATGGTCGGTGGAATCGGAATCATCATGCTGATGGCAGGGGCTGTGGGCACTCATCTGCGAGTGAAGAGTCCGATAATCAAGATATTGCCTTCACTATTTCTGCTGATTTGCTCCGGCATCATCGTCTGGATCAACCATCGAATCTCAGGCTAGAAGACATCCTCGCTTCGGCACTGACCCTTAATCCACCGCAATCATTTAAGCGTCGGCAAAAATGCTCGACATTTGTTTCGTGACGGAATAACCAAGTCGGTTATGGGCACAAGGGGATTAGCAGCGTTAGCAATCCTCTTTTCGCTTTCCGCACTCGCGCCAGGGGCGACCCTTGGCACTGATAACGCCGCGAACCCGGCTTACAACCCCAGCGGCAGCGGCTCGTTCAGCGGCGAAGATGGGGGCGCGCCCACGTTCGGCCCGTGGTCGATCACGACCAGTTCCCCTGGTGCCACTACCGCGGGAGCGTTTATCGGCGATTCGACGGTGCTCGCTCCTAATAATAGCGGCGGCAACGTCAATACTTCCGGCGTTTCCTTTGGCCTCTATGGTTACAACGGCGTCTACGTAAACGCCGTGCGGTTTTTTGATTCGCCGCTCGCACCAGGGCAGACGTTCGTCATGCAGATTGCGGTCAACTATCGCAACGGCAACAAAGGCTTCAATCTCATCGACGCGAGCGGCAACAACATCTTCGACCTCAACATCGGCGGTGACGATTATAGCGTAAACAACAGCGGCATTCCTAACGGGACCACCAACCTGTTTAACATGACCTATGACGCCAACACCGTCTTTACTGTCTACCTCACCCAGCTTGATCTCACCGGCGGCACCTGGACGATCGTGCGCAGCGGAGGGCTCAGCGGAACTCAATCGAGTAGTTCCACCTACGGCTATGCTGGGGTCGCCGCTGGCCTTAAAGTTTACGACGGAGCGACCACCGACGGTGGTATTCCGCAGGATGACCTCTTTTTCAACAACCTCGCCATTGTCCCCGAGCCATCTAGCGTCGCGCTCCTATTCGCCACGGTTACAGCCGCTGCCTTCATTCGCCGCGCCAGACGCGGTCGGCGAGTGTAGGCCCAATAAGTTAAACGGCATGGAGGTCGCGCTCTTTTGTTAGCAACGAATCCGCTTAAGCCGCTCGCCGGGTTGCCCCCACGTGTTCCAGCACGACCCTCTTAACTACTTTGTCGAGGGGACCTTTCCCTTTTCCAAGTTCGCCTAATAATTCGTTAGCCAGCTTTTCCTGATTTAGGATTGACTCAAGCAGTGCCGCCTCGTGTGTGAATTCGCTTCTCTTCGCTTCGGCCACAAGCGGCGTGTAGTTGGCGATCTCGAACCGCTCGACCTTTTGGCCAGCGGCGATCAGTTCGGGGTCTTTGTTACCCGACACCAAGCGTTTGCCGATGACTTTCGTGGCTTCGAGCACCAGCTTGGTCATTTCTTTGCAGCTTTTTGAGGGCAATTCCTTTCCCAGAGATCGCGCAATCTGTTCGAGCGTTTTCACGTGACCTTTTGTTTCTTTCAAGTGGACACCAAGGAGACTTTTTAAATCCTTGGACTTTGCGGCTTTGGCCACAAGCGGAAGCGCGTGGGTAAGCTTTTTCTCCGCGGTATACATCTCACCGAGTTTGTTCAGGAAATTCTTCGGAACGTTTCTCGGGAAGTTCGTGCTCGTGGTCTGATTCTCCCGGGTCTGGCCGCGGGCCGCGCCCGGTGCGCTAGCTTTGGGTCTCCCGCTCGAACCTTTTGTCGTCATGCCAACAGCAGCCATTCTTTTGCCAGATCTTTCAGCCGAGCGACCCTGACTCGCTCTTTTCACAGTTTCCGTTTTCATAGTTCCGCAATGCCCTCCTAAAAGAATAACGACTTTGATCGCCCCGCCGGTTGTAAACTCCTATACCCATCGGACCCTAAACTGCTCGTTTGGGGGATCCGCAATATGGAGCGCGGGCCCCTTTTCTGGCTGGTCCTGAGCCCGGATGGTCGGCGTAACGCGGTTTGATGAGACCTCAGGAAGCCTCTTTGAATGTCAGGAAACCTCTCTAAAACGTTAGGCAACTCTTTCGTGACCTTGAGAGGACGCATCGCTCCGATTTGCGATAACCAGTTCTGCCCCATTTTGGATTCCCTGCAGATGTTGAATATGACTCCAACAACCATTTCCCCAACGATTTAGAGCGGTCTGATCTGCAGTTTACACGGCTCGATTTCTCGTTCTCTCTCTCAAAGATTGTCCAGTTCTTCTTGAAACTTTCGCCGGATTTGCTGCAGTAACGGATAACGGAGGAAATTGATATGCCAACACAACCGAAAATCAAGGAAAGCCGCTTCCCAAAAGAAGCCGGCGCTCAAGGTTCAGGACCTGAAGCCATCAAAAGATGCTAAAGGCGGATCTGGTTCCACAGTCAGCGGCGGCTGGAACCGCGTAAAAAATTCTCCCTGATTTCTGACCGCCGATTGCCAATCGCAAGGCTGCTGCGTTATTCGTCGGCCGGTGCTTCAGCGGCTTTGATGTCGATGCCGGCGAGCTTCTACGCTTCGTCTTGCTGGAGGAAGCTTTAGCCGAAGAGAAAAGCGGTTAGGCTTCGTGTCGTAGTAATCCTGCGATCAAAGTGCGCGATGTATTCGCAACACGCCAGACTTAATGTCGCGTCGCAGTAAAGTTGGATGTTCTTCCGATTCAACGATGAAACGCTTCAACGTGCGCGAAGAGGTATGTCTAAAGTGAAGATCAGACCCCACTGTGTTTTCCCTGCGCAGAGGAGTTCGGCTTGCTGAAAACTAACTTGGTGGCTTTGTCTTAGAGGTCGGGTGAGTGGGGTGCTCACTGACGATGTCGGAGGCGCGGCGACTTCCCACTTCTTAGGCGATTAGATTGACTTGCTGGTGCGTGCGTTTTGGAAATGTTGGTAGATTTCCGTGATATGATGGAAGGACAGTCCCAAATCATGAATGGAGGGTTTTATCCGGCTTTTCATTCGCTGAACCAGCCTTTCGTTAGCGCTGGATAGACGCTTTGGCAGGTGCGCCAGTACTTCCACCCCAAAGAGCACCTCGATGACATCTCTTTCCATCCCTGGCGAACGCGCCGCCTTGCTTTGCCTCTCGATCAGGCGACGAGCCCGTCGATAGCGGGGCACCGCTGAAAGAAAGTCGGAGTGCGAAAGCGCGGAGAGCAAACGTTCCATTCCAATCGTATAGCCGCCCACGTAGTTAGTCGGTTTGAGTATGCCCCGCCCGAACCTATAGCAATTGAACACGATCGCCGCTAACTCAACACCCCGGCAATAAATATCGACCCGCGGTCCAACGAGAGCACCCTCAAAGCGCCCGAAAGCCATGTGAGAGATGGTCGGAACCGATGTTGCTCTGATGCTGAATTGCCGCAGCGTTTGCGCGGAAATATCATCACGCGGAAAGCTGCGGCGCTTTGTCAGTCCGCCGTCCCGGCCATCTCCCGGTCCGCCCAGTTCGGCACCGCCGAAATAGGTCGCCTCAAGTATGTTCCGCGGCACCCCCAGCCAGTCGAGCAATCTAAAGAACTGGACGAAAACAGCTCTCTGTAGCTCAGCAAATCGGATATCTGAAAGTGGCGCCGGCGAAGGCGGTCCCGAATCGACCGAACATGAAAAGGCTCCTGCGTAGAAAATTCGGGAATGAAATGCGTCGACCGTTTCGTTAATGCGCAGACACCGATCGATCCCCCAGTAGGAGGACGGACAATCGGCCAACCTGCAATCGCGATCGTAGTAGGGTGATTGATTGAACCCCAATGTCCGGGAAACGATAGGCGAAAATCGGCCCGGGATTTTCTCAACCTTTGAGCGATGAAAAAGCGTGAGCCGCTCGAGAAGCTGAGCCACCGCCACGGGCCGCCGCGGCGGCCTCTTTCTTTCCGCCGATCCCACGCCAAGGCCCTATCCCAACACGCCGACTTATTTCATTCCGCCAGTTCCTTCCGGCATGCTACCGCCCTTGACCGACTTCTTGACATCAAGGTCCGCGATTCTGACGAAGTTTTTGCTCCGGGGTTTGTTAGACTTGGCTTGTGGGTTTTTCATAAGTTCACTTCCAGGTTCTCGAGTCTTAAGCGGATTCGCGCCCTCGGTCAACGCCGATATCAATTCGCTTTCGCCGGCCGTAGATTGATCAGCCCCAGGAGGTAGAGCGAGTAGAGATATTTTCGCAGAGATTGCGGTGAGATCGCAGGCCGCGTCTCCCCGAAAATACTACTGATGGACCGGCCCGTGTTTTCTTCTCGTAGAATTTCCAGGACCCATTCCGGCACCCGCAAGTGGACCAGCGTGTTGGTCGGCCTGCTTCTTATGGTTAGGGGGCGCAGCGTCTGCCAGCGTCGCGTTCTCCGTGGGGAGCGCCATGTGTAAAGTTCTGTCGCAGAAACAGGGCAGTGTTTGAGAGCGTTTGGAACAAGCCATGGAATCGGCGCCTCGGGTTTTCGTGTGAATACCAGGCTGTGAAAGCCAGAAGGCGAAATCATCTCGGCTAACGTGTGAGTCTCCGCGCGCGAACGAGGGATCAGGAGGTCGCACAAGCCTTCATTCAATGCCCGGCGCAGGGAATGATGGGCTTGGTAGCTGCCTGCGAGGCGAAAGCCGAAACGTCGACACATCGCCACCCAACGCGCGAGCGAGTGATTGGAAATGATTGGTCCAAACAAATCACCCGCCAAAAATTCGGGTCCCTTCTCTGCAACCACATCGATCGGATGCCGGGTCAATGCATCGTGAAGTCTTAAAGTTCGCCGCAGTCGCGAACCGTCGGCAAAGTTATCGAGGTCGAAACCAAATTTCGGCAAGGTTTGTCGCCACCTCTCGCTGGGATGTTCCGAGCCGTTGACTCCCACGTAAAACGCTCCTCCGGGTTCCATGCAATCTGCCAAATTTTCCAGCGCCCGTTCCGGGGAGGGCAGATAGGAGAGAACCCCGTGGCAGGAAATGAAATCGAATCTGCCTCCAACGATTCCACGGAACCGGCGATCGTTAAGATCGCAACAAAGGAAGAGGATTTTTTTTGAGTGGGAAAACTCCCGCTGCCTTTTACGCGCGAGACTGACCGATCGTTGAGAGAAATCAACCGCCGTGATTTCCGCATGCGCAAACCGGCGACGGAAGGCGAACGCTTCGTTACCCGTCCCGCAGCCGGCGATCAGAATACGCCGCGGAACAGGATGGTCTGGCTGCCACATGGCGTCGATCCACTCCATTGGAGCAATCGGCCAAGCCCGATCGAACTGTCCGATCCTGGCAACAGCCGGATAGGGAAATTTGTCGTACGTCTTCCTTACTTTCCTGGAAGTTTTTGAATCGATCCGTTTCCCCACTCTCATCAACATGCCTCGAAACAGTCCGCTGACTCCAGTCCTAACTCGCGGCCGGGCTTTTCAAGCCAGCGAAGGTAGGAGAAACGGTCGAAGGGGAAGAAACGGACCTATCTTTGGTCCGTTAGACCGACATGGAGGCTGCTTAACGAATGACGAAGCCGTTTGTTGGAGTGTTCATGCTGACCGCCCGCTGGTTCACTCTGGCGGGCGGTTCAGTTTGAAGGCCTGACCGGGCTGCTCGCGAACGCTTTCGGACCTGCTTCACCCGCTCGCCCGCAACGCAGGCGCGTAGCAACTGCGGGCGCGGCGTTGCAGCTGGGCGAATGATTTCGGATGCGATTCACGATTGCCAGCTCTGACCCCTTTTGGTTTTCTTAATTGCGCAAAGGAATTACACCTCGCGCACCGCGTCGCCGCACTGATTTTGCAAAGGGCGAGAAAGAAGCGGGAGCTCCGCCGCTGCCGGACAGATCGAGGCGGTAAAAGCGCTGCGGTATTCCTGTGACCTGCGGATCAACGAACCGGAATTGGCCCGGCGAAATTTCGAAGACGCTGAAGAGCCGAGTCCAACTAGCGACCGGCAGGGTTATGTCGGAGCTGGCCAGTATGGAATACCCGGCACCCGGGGGCGCCGAGAAGGACCATTGGAACCCGGAGGTTCGCGACAAGGAAATGCCGCTCGACCAGGTTGCCGTATTGGGATCAAACAGCTCGGCCCCCGCCAGCGCGACATTGCTTAGGTTGGCGCCACCGGCGACGAAGACCTTGCCATTGTTCAGCAAGCTGGCGGTATGACCGTAGCGGATGGAGTGCATCGAATCGATCACGGTCCATGTGCCACTGTTCGGTTTGTAAAGCTCAGCGCTGGACAGAATCTGATTGATGGTAAAATTGGCGCCGCCGGCCACGAGCATGTTGCCGTTAGGAAGCAGAGTGGTCGAATGATAATAGCGTGCGGTAGCGAGCGATCCCGTCGCCGTCCATTGATTGGCGACCGGATCATAAATTTCACAGCTCGTTAACTCGCCGCTGCTGCCGTAACCACCGACGACCATTACCTTGCCGTTAGGCAAAAGCGTTGAAGTATGGAGATAGCGCGCGAACGCCATCGGAGCGGCTGCCGTCCACGCTGCCGTGTTTGGATTGTAAATCTCAACGCTGTTGAGCGGACCATTGAAGTAGCCGCCGCTGATTAATACGCGCCCATCAGACATTGTTGTGGCCGCCGGATATTGCCGAGCAGATGTCATTGACCCGACGCTGCCGCATGTCCCGGCCGGATTACAAACTTCCGCACTCGCCAGGCGTCCACCCACGCCAAACCCCCCGGCGAGCAAAACCCGCCCGTCCGAGAGCAGCGCTGCCGCATGATTCATCCGCGCCGCGGCCAGGGCGGGCCCCATTGTCCATGCGCCGTTATACATTTCGGTGCTGGCGAGGGCGGAGCCGCTGCCATCGGCTGATCCTCCCGCGACAAAAACGGTCCCATCTGGCAACCCTGTCGCGGTATGATAAACACGCTTAGTGGTCATCGCGCCGCTGTCGGTCCAGGACGCAGCCACCGGATCGTAAATCCGTGTCGTCGCCGAAGTCAGCGTCGTCGGTGTCGTGTTTGTTAGGCCACCGCTGAGCAGAACTTTGCCATCCCGCAGCAACGTGGCGGTATGAAGTTGGCGCACAAGATCGAGCGGAGTCGTCAGGCTCCAGCTGCCGTTGGCGGGATCATAGAGTTCGGTGCTGGCAAGGGTCGTTACCGTCATGTTGCCGTCGAAATTTGTTCCGCCCGTAGCGAGCACCTGCCCGCTGAGCAGAAAAACCGCCGCCTGCGAGGAACGCCCGGTTTTTAACGGACCTGTCGGTGTCCATTCTCCGGTGGCCGGATCGTATAGCTCGGCACTCGACGATGTTGGACCGGTGCCTGAATAACCTCCAGCAACGAGCACTTTGCCACCGGGCAAGAGGGTTACCGTTGCCTCTAATCGCGCCACGCTCATGCCACCTGCTGTGGCTGTCCATGTTCGATCGGCGGGATTGTAAAGTTCCGAACTGGCGAGGTAGGATCCGTTGTAGCCGCCGGTGACGAGAACTTTACCGTCCAGCAAGGCGGTTGCCATCGGACTTTGGCGCAGGGTTGTCATCGTTCCGGCCCCACTCCAGCTGTCAGCGGACGGATCGTAGAGTTCGGCGCTGGATAGATAACCATTTGTTTCATTGTCGCCGCCGATGACCAAAACTTTTCCGTCAGGCAAGGCCGTCGCAACGGAAAGATAACGTGGCGTGCTCATCGCGCCGGCAAAGGTCCATAAGCCGGTTGCCGGATCGTAAAGTTCGGCGGTCGCGGTCGTGACAATACTGCTGCCGTCGGTATCGCCTCCGCTGACAAGGACCTTGCCGTTGGATAACAATGTGGCGGTATGACCATAACGCGGGGTCTTCATCGCACCGGTATTCGTCCATGCGCCGGATGCGGGATCGTAAAGCTCGGCGCTGGAAAGCACAGCGTAAGGGTACGTCCCGCTTGCGCCGCCGACGACCAGCACCTTGCCATTAGCGAGCAAGGTCGCGGTAAAGGAAGACCGCGAGGGAGAATTCATCGCCCCAGTTGGTGTCCACGCCTTTGTGGCTGGGTGGTACAACTCGCTTGTTAAAGCATAGCTATTATTAAGACCCCCTGCGGTGACCAGGACTTTGCCATTCGCCAGCACGGTCGCGCTATGGCCCGCGCGAGGCGAGCCCATCGGGCTATTGCTTACAAACGAGGCTGCCCTTGCCGCGATGGGGAAGTTAAGAATGATTACCGCGGCCGCCACCGCGCGTAACCGAGGCACAACCCGAAGGGAGCTGAGTGCCACAAGGTAGGAATGGTATAAAAACCAGAGCTGCAGGTCAAGCTTTCCTCGCTTACGCGGCAGATAAGAAGAGAGAAACGAGAGAACGTGACCGTCAAAGCGATGCAACCCTAACCTGAGTCCAACTCCACCGCAGAAATCGAGAGCAAGCAAATGTTAAAAAATACAGACGCGACCCATTTTCTTCATCCCCGGGGCCAAGCAGGACAAAACTTGCTCTTTTGACGCGATTCGGAGAAAGTCCAGCACGATTACGAGCACGACCCAAGAAGACGTCAGAGAGTTGCCAGCTTACGGTATCGCCGAGGCTGCACATTACCTTTTGGTACCTCGAGCGACCCTCAGAGCATGGGTGGCAGGCATGTCTTACGGGAGCGAGCCTGCGCGAAATTTTTTTAAGCCGGTTATTGAAGCCGCCGCAACTTCACCGGTAGCGCTTTCCTTCATTAACCTAATCGAAGCCCACGTTTTGGCGGCAATCCGCCGAAGACACCGGGTTGATATGGCCGATGTTCGACGCGCCGTCGTGTTTTTACGGAAAGAGTTTGGTTCGAGGCATCCTCTGGCGGATCATAAATTCGAAACAAACGGGGTCGATCTTTTCGTTGAACATTTGGGGGAGTTCATTTCGGCTTCGCAAGGTGGTCAGATCGCTGTTAGGGATCTGTTGAAAGCGCACCTGCACAGGATTGAACGTGACGACAAAGGCTTTCCGTTGCGTCTCTATCCGTTCACACGGATCGACGAGTCCGAACAGCCCAAGAACATTGTCCTCGATCCTTTCGTTTCCTTTGGCAAAGCAGTGATCACCGGCACCGGAGTAAGCACCGACATCGTGGCCGAGCGCTTCAAAGCGGGTGAGTCCGCGGACGAACTTGCGGACGACTATGGCTGTGCCCGCGAAAAGATTGAAGAAGCGATCCGCTGCGAACTCAGCCTTGCCGAAGCGGCCTGAAGAACTCGTTTTCTTTCTCGACCGTCAGCTTGGGAGGCACAAAGTGGCGCGAATTCTTCGCGCGGCTGGTTTGACCGTTCAAGTGCATGATGATCACTTCGCGCAAGACGCGCCCGACACAGAGTGGTTAGCAGAGGCCGGTCGCCGCAACTGGGTGGTTGTTACGCGCGACGAACGGATTCGTTACCGAGTAGCTGAAAAGGAAGCCCTTAGAAGGGGGAAAGTTCGCGCATTTGTGTTAGCGGCTCAAGGCAACTTGCGAGCCGAAATGTTAGCTGAGGTTTTGCTAAAGGCGCTTACAAAAATCCAGATAACTGCAGGAAAGCAGAAAGCGCCATTCATCGCAAAGGTGTCGCGCGCTGGAACGGTAGTCCTGCTTGAGTTCTAGCTCATTTTTTCAAGTCGGCCGCAATTTCGGCGAATTGGGCGAGGGCGGCTTGGAGGTCTTCGACGATATCGGCGGCGATGATTTCGGGGGCCGGGAGATTGGCGCTTTCTTCGAGGGCTTCGTCTTTTAGCCAAAAGATGTCGAGGTTCACTTTGTCGCGCTTGGTTAGGTCTTCGTAGCTGAAACTCTTGAAGCGCTCGCTTTCTTTGCGGTTATGTCGGTTCTTCGGGTTGTAGCACGCGACGAAGTCGTCGAGGTCGCTGCGCTTGAGGGTGTTTTCTTTCAGTGTGAAATGCAGGTTGGTGCGGAGATCGTAAATCCAAAGCTTGGTGGTCCACGGTTTTTCCTGCGCAGGTTTGCGATCGAAGAAGAGGACATTGGCCTTCACGCCTTGCGCGTAGAAGATGCCGGTCGGTAGGCGCAATAAAGTGTGCACGTCGGCTTGCTTGAGTAAGGCGCGACGAATTGTTTCGCCGGCGCCGCCTTCGAAAAGAACGTTGTCGGGCAACACGACCGCGGCGCGCCCGTGCTGCTTAAGGATGGTGAAGATGTGCTGGAGGAAGTTGAGCTGCTTGTTGCTCGTGCTCGCCCAGAAATCGTCGCGATTTATAATGAGCGATTCTTTGGAAGTCTCGCCTGCTTCGGTGACGATGGCTTTGGCAACGAGCTGACGGACCGCATGATCTAAAGACTCGGAAGACTTTCGTTCGCCGCGCGGTTTGGCGAGAGCGGCTTTGACCGCATGGAAGAAGCCGATCTCGTTTCGGATCGCCAACCCATCGCTCGCGGCGCACGTCATTGCGGCATTATAGGTTGACGCCAGCGTTCCTCTTACCCATCCTCGCAGTTCACACGCTGGTCGAAGCGCGTTTGCTTCGATGTGGTTCGTCCGGACCCATGATTGGGGTTGGGATGACTTCAGTTCACTAAACCTAGAAAGACAACATCATGAAATCCATTACGGCCACCCTCGTGGCCATCACTGCAATGGGCCTCTGCACTACACCGCTCGCTCGCGCGGCGGATGACTCCGCCATCGAATCGAAGATCAAACAGATGGAAGATTCCTGGGCCGCGTCCCAGATGCAGAAAGATCATGGCGCCAGCGCCGTGGAAGCGATGCTGGCGAGCGATTACGCCGGCGCGGGATCGAAAGGCGAGATCCGCGATAAGAGCTCGCAGATCAAGCACATCAAGGATGATACCGACACCTACACGTCATCCAAGAACGACAGCATGAAAGTGCGCGTCTTACCGGTTCCGATGTCGCGACAGTCTGCGGGACCTCCACGGAAGCGGGCAAAGACAAGGAAGGGAAAGAATTCAGCCGTTCCTTCGCGTGGGTCGATACTTGGATGCAACGGAACGGGAAATGGGAATGCATCGCCAGCGGCGGCACACCCCGTGGGCGAGAAGAAGTAGCGGAACGCTGCCGCGCACATGAAAACGAAAATAACGCTCCTCGCGCTCCTCGCCTCGGCCGTTGCGGCCAGCGTCTGCTTCGCCGCAGACAATGCCTTCCTCGGAACTTGGAAGCTTGATGAGGCGAAATCAAAAATCCCCGCGGGCATGGCGAAAAACACGACGGTCGTCTACGCGCAAAGCGGCGACGAGGTCACCATCACCGTGGATGGGACGGACGCCGGCAAACCGGTGCACCACGTCTGGACCGGCAAGATGGACGGCAAAGAGTACGCCGCCAAAGGCAGCGCCATGCACAACACAAGGGCCTACAGGCTGGTGGACGCGAAGACGCTCACCTACACCGTGAGCAAGGAGGGCAAGAAGATCGGCGAAGGCAAAGTCGTGATCTCGAGCGACGGCAAGAGCCGCACTGTCTCGGAAACCGACAAGGGCAAAGACGGGAAGCCGCTCACGTCGACCGCGGTCTACCATAAAGCGTAGAGCTGCACCTCAAGAATCCGGCCGGTCACCGCCTCGCGCTGGCCGGCTCGGCAGGCCGTCGCTTCTGGCTGGTGGCTTCATCGGCGATCACGATGATGTTGCGTCTCTTGGATAACTCAGGAGCCTGGCCGTAGCGCAACGTTAGGGCGAACGGGCTTTCGCAGAACCCGGCCGCTCCTTCACCCGCGCGTTACGGCCCGCTTTTCTCCGGCATGAACTTCTTGGATGGTGTGAATGGAGGAAGACAGGGCCGACCGACATAGACTGCGCGAAACGCGAGGTAAAGCCCGACCAAGCGGGGCCGCGCGGGAGTCAAAACCACGCCGGCGCTTCCGGGCTGTTTTCACGATTGTGATTGACCGCCGGCCGACCGCGGCCCCACGCTCCTGCCTTCAACCGCGGACGAGGCATTGCTTTCGCTTCCAGCTTGTTCATAAAAGGGCGCCCGGGTTTTCTGGATGAGCTTCCGCTCAACCACGGGGGAACTTCAGCCCATATGAAAACTCACCTCGCCGCCCGCGCGGCCCTCCTCGCACTGGCCCTTGGCACGGTCTCCGCCGCCCTCGCCGCAGAATCATCCTTCACCGGTAAATGGAAGTTTGATCCGCAGAAAAGCCAGCTCGCTGGCCTGTCCTACCAGATAGAAGACGCCGGTAACGGCCAATACACCTTTGTCTTCGGCGACGACAAAGAAACGCTCGGCTTCGATGGCAAAGAGCACACGACCAAATACGGCAACACCTGGTCGGTCGCTCCCCGCAGGGTCGAATTCCTGGAAGTGGGTCCAGAAACGCAATGGCAAACTCTATAGTGAAGCCACCTGGACCGTCTCGGGCGACGGGCAGACCTCTGTCTACACTTGAGACCGAGACGCGCCCCGATGGTTCAACTTCGAAGAACGAAACCAAATTGAAGCGCACCGCGGGCAGCTCTACCGGCGGACTGGTCGGCACGTGGGAAGGCAGCGGAACCACCGTCGGCTCACCCACCGTGATGGAGATCAAGGCATCGGGGAAGCGAACGGTTACGCGATGAAGAATCCAACCTACAAAAGCGAAACCGACTTTAGAGCTTGATGGGAAAGAATTCACTCCGCAAGGTCCGCGGGTCGCTCATGGGACAACGGTCACAGCCAAAGCCATCGGCGGCGACAAGCTGGAACTGACCTATAAGGTCAAGGGAAAGACGACTGAAACAGATACCTGGGAAGTTTCGGCCGATAGGGAAGACGCTCACCCAGACCGTCAATTACCCCGGAGAAAGCAAGCCGGAGGTCGACGTCTTCGACCGAGAATAGAAGCGAGTAACGCGGTGAATGTGGGACGCCACGCCCGCTCTGAGAAGACTTTCGGAGTAGCGCTTCGGGCAGCGCGCGTCATCGATTTCGCAGACTGGACAAGTCGCTGCCAATGCTCGGTCCATCCAGTTTCTGACTACAGCCCGCCTGTGTCTGGTGGCGTGGTTCAAGCCAACCCTATGTTACTCGTTAACGACATACCCATTTCGCTGGTGTCGCTTGGTGTGAACAATGGTGTGTTAACACTCGGCGGGGATATTTCTGCATTCGCCGGCACTACTTGCGACCATTACCTTTCTACGTCAGGCAACTCAGGATTGGCTCGCGACTGGCGAAAACATTTTCACGTTGGACGGAACACAGTTCTCGACTCAAGCAGTCCTGAACCGGGAGTCTCGGTCTTTGTTGGTTTCGGCGCGGCTTTCGTTGGCCTAACGCGCCGTAGGAATCGCCGCAAAGCGTTCCAAACCGTCCCAAGTGGAGCGAATGGGCGATCGCAGTCCGGGATCGGTTAGGCCGGCTTCCTCGAGTGTGAGATTCGAGCGGCCGTTGTTACAAGGCGCGCAAGTGACGATCATATTGTCCAAGCTGCTGTCGCCGCCGCGCGCGTGCGGAAGCAAGTGGTCGTCTTGCATCCATAAAGCTTGAAAGCCGGCGTGCTGGGTGAGGTTGGTGTTGCCAAGGGAAGAGCTTCCGGGTAGGCCTTGTGCATGAGCGTTCTGATCTCGGCGCGGACGACCGGTATGCCACAGAAGCGACAGCGATAGCCGTCGCGTCGAATCAAGGCGGCGACCTCAACCTTATTCGGCATGCGAAGATTTATCCGCTGCCGTTTTGGGATGAGCGGAATGGGATTCGCGACCGGCAGCGGCCGCGTCCAAGGGCCGCCTTTTCCCCAAAGTGATTCCGTCCATACACGGATCGCTGGCATGTTGGCCAAGCGGATTAATTCGTCAGCTAATTTACGGTTGCCGCTCAGATGGGCCGAGACCGCGGCGTCGACGTAGCGCGCTGCGTCGAAGATCTCTGGGATTGGGTCGCGAAGGCAGTCTCTCAACATTGCGCTCATAAAATACTACTCATCGTCAACCAGCAGGTCGTCGCCGGCCCGCTCTGCTCCCATTCAACTTGCTTAGGCCTTCTCAAAGTAGTCGCTGTCGATCTTCTTGACTTGTAGGCATGCTCTTGAGCGACGCCGATGTTGTGCTCAATCATCACTCGCTTAACTGACCACCGCCGATCAAAATCATTGGTAAGAGTTATCCTTCACGCCTGTAGTTTTCATCCCCTAGTTGTTAACGAAGCTCCAACGTATGATTCTGTCTCTCCATCTGGAATCCAAACATAAATCCCTCGGAGCGCGCGACTGAAGAGAATTCGGTAGGCCTGTTGTGTAGTTTCAGTAACTCACGAGTCATCACACCGTCGGGATTCTTCTCGTTTCTCGCCTGGCGTGCTAGATGAGCGATGCCACGCTCGTGCACGGCGGCGGGATTAATTTCCCATTTTCCTAATCGCCAGCGTAGGTCATCAAGCCAGAGAATCCCGACGTAATCGTAATCAAAGCCACGAATTGCATAAGGGCAGCCGACTTCGCATAGGGAGTCGTCGGCCATTCTACTGCCGGTCAGCTCGAACATACGCGGTGTAATCGTTGGCGTTCGGAACGAAGTTCCACGGCCTCGACCAGACCCGCTTTTCGCCCTTAACGAGGTATGTCTCACAGAAATCTTGCATACTTGCAGGTAACTCGTGTGGAGACGTTGCCTTCGCCGTTTTCCATTCCCTCGAGTATGATGAAAGGAGGCGGACTGAATTCCCTTCAGACGCGCGCTGGCGAAGTATGGCCTCAAGCTCGCCCGGATTGTCGAACAGCTTGAAATCGAATCCCGCGACGTAAGACTTTCGTTTCACTTGATATTCGGGTGATTCGTCAGCTGCGCGCGCCAGATCCTCTCGCCGCAACGCTTTCTGCATGTCGATGATGTTCTCGGCGATTGGAGATTGCTCAGTCCGCCACGACGACGCGAGGACTTGGTCTAAATAATAGGAGATCCGGTTAAGACCGATTCAATCCAAGTAACATACTCGGCTGAACCCGCACAGCGAAACTGTGCATCACCCAGGTCGACGATTTCCGGAAAAGGGGAACCGAGTTCGACGCTCCATTTTTTAATATCGTCGATGGTTGTATTTTCCCGTTCGCGGAATCCTTGTTCCTGGTCCAAAAGGAAAATCGTTAACTGCGATGTGCGAATGATGTGGTACGCCTGCGGGCCGAGCGTCGTTGCAAAGCCAAATTGTCCGCGACCGCTGGTGTGCTCGGGATTAATTAGAGCATGAGCTTCATCTACGATGGTGATCAGATTTTGATCGTCAGCCGATCCATCATGAAAGCCGCGGCCCAGATCTCGCAGTAACTTAAGATTCTCGCGCCATTGAGAGGCATCGGACATCAAATCCTCTCCATGCTCTTGGCGAAGGGCACCCAGTTTGTGTGTAGTCAGAGGAGTGACGATGCTCGCTTTGCGAATTAGGCCGCGCCACCTTCATCTGCGATTTGGTCGAAGATGTAACTCCAGTTGCTGTTTTGGCTTAAAGAAGTTGTCGTAAAAACGACATCTCCTTCTGGCAGACGTTTGTCCGTTACGAGGCTCGCCCAGATTCTAGCAGCAATCGCGGACTTTCCGGAACCCGGCGGGCCCTTAACGATAATTACTCGTTTTTTAGGGGCTGAAAGATCGCCTCTCAGAAAGGTCTCTTCCACCGCTGCTTTGGATAAGGCAAAGGCTCTCCGTTGATTGTCTAACAATTCGAATGGCGAGCTGTCCGGGTGGAGAATCTGGGTCCCGATTTGTGCGACAAAGCCTCGCTGCTGTCGATAACGCCCCGTCGCAAATCGCCTAGCGAATTCTTCGTCCGGTTGTGCAATGTGTTCTTTGAAGAAGCTCGGAAACGAACCGTTTACGTCTTCGTCAGAAGTCGTGAAGATCGGATAATGTTGAACCAATCTGTCGTTAGGGACCTGCCTGTATGCATTCGTGGTACGGCTGGTGGGTAAACAGAACGCAGCCATGAACTCTGGCGTTATCGACAATGGCCGAATGAAACCGGCGGCAGTATTCGGTGTAGCCCGGACTTGGTCAGACGGATGAAGTTCTTGCCGGCCGCCTCGATCGATTAATCCTTCGGCTTTTCCCGGCTTATCGGCCGCCGTAGTCCAGTCTTTCAGCTCGATTATAACTGCAGCAGGTGCGCTTTCGTAACGTCCTAAAAGCACGACATCCGCCCATGAAGAGGCGGCGGGCAATTGATATTCGAGCGCCAGGTTTCCACGACTCCCGAAGAACAAATGCAATGGTTGGAACGACGGAGCTGGAAAGCTCGGCTTAACTTTCCGAACGAACTCTCCCAAGCTTGGGCTTCCCGTTTGCCGTATCGACCTGTCTCTTCTTGAAGTCGATTCACCAAGCCACCGGGATTGTCCGCAACGTGGCGACGGAACTCTTCGATCGTGATTAGCATCGAGTCGAGTTTCTCAGAGAGAGGTATATTTCGTCGCGTTGCCGCGCGCCTTGTTAGGCGGGACTTTCCGCTCGTTCGTTGCGAGCTTTTCGCGAATTGCTGCGCCCAAATCAATTCCAAGATTGTCGGCCAACTCGATTAAGTAGATTCCAACGTCCGCAATTTCTGCGGATACCGCATGCTTGCTGTCTTTCGCCTTGGCCGCACTTTCTTCCAGCGTCTCCCACTGAAATTGTTCCAGCAGCTCCGCCGCTTCGATCGCAATCGAACAGGCAAGATTCTTCGGGCTATGAAACTGCATCCAGTCGCGCTCGTCGCGAAATTTCCGAATCGCGGCGCGAATCTCCTCTAGCTCGGTCATTCCTGAAGCGAAATCCTAGCGGCTGGTTTTTTCAAGCGGAAGCGTAAAAGCAGCGTAAAGGCTGTAGCCCACGCGGCTTTCGGTTATTGGGACGAAGGCTAGGCCTCCGGGTTAACCGTTATTCGTTCTTGGTTACTGGAGAGCCGAGGGAGGACTGGCACGGATTCTTTGGAAAAGCTGAAACTCTGAAACGCTGACAAGCTGAAATGGAAGGATTCATGGCGTAGATTTTGCACTCTCTTGGGGCGTGATTTCGACTATTCCAAGCATTCGGAGGATGCCCGGCCAATCGATCCGGGATCGGAAGGAGAAGCTCATCGACAATTGGCTCCTCCCAATTTGTGTTACCCCGTTCTTGCCTGGGTTCTGTGGGGGATGGAGCTTTCTAAAGCGAAGTGGCATCAGCCCCCCCAGCCAAACGTCTACCTAATCTTCGCGATCATCGTGACCGCCTTCGCTGTGATCGGATGGCGTCGGTTGCTTCCGAAATTCCGGAATTTGAATCGTGGTGAGGCGGGCGAGATGAAGGTCGGCGAGATCCTCGATGAGCTCAAAAGCCAGATTACAAGGTTATCCACGGGATCACGCGCAATGGTTTTGATATCGATCACGTGGTCGTTGGGCCAGCCGGTGTTTTTGTGATCGAGACCAAGTTTCGAAGCGGTTATGGCTCGATCAATTTCCGGAACGGTGAAGGGATTTTTGTTAACGGAGCTCCAGACATCAGCGATCGCGATCCGGTCACTCAAGCGCGCGGAAACGCGGCTGAGATTCGTAAAATCATCAAGGAACATTGCAACCTGAACATTTGGACCACGGCGGTTGTGGTTTTTGTCGGCGACTGGAAGGTGAAAGAGACCTGGCAAACGACAGACGTGCGGGTGAAGTCGGCCGATCGGTTGCTCGAATATTTCGAAAGGCAGGATCAACCGAGTCTTACGCGGTCCGAGATTAATCTGATCGCGTCGCATCTGGATCGCTGCGCGCGGAATTAGGACGCAGTGTTGCTGCGGGTTAGCCGTCCGCGTAAAAGCTGCGCTCACGCGGCTGAGAGGGGACGGCGGTCCCTATATATAATGAGGTGGCGTGGCATTTTGCGCGTATTGAGGGATGATGGACCACAATCCTGCTTACTTGGTTGTTGTCGGGCTATTGGCTCTTTGTGCGCTCGCGGTTCTCGCTTTTTTACTTCAATGGGTCCGCGGGATTGGCGCTCCGCAATACGAGCGGGTTGATCTTCTTAGCGCTGCCGAAAGATCGTTCCTCAGGAGTTCTTGAACAGACCTTCGCAAACCAATACCGCGTTTTAACCAAGGTTCGCCTAGCTGACATCATCAAACCGCAGAAGGGTCTTTCCAATAGTGCGCGAACCGCGGCTTTGAACAGGATTGATCGCAAGCACGTCGATTTCGTTCTGTGTGACCCCAAGACATTGCAGGTAATTGGCGTAATCGAGCTGGATGATTCGAGTCATAAGCGTAGCTCCGCACAACGCGGCGACATCTTGAAGGATAAGGTACTCACGGCCGCTGGAGTGCCGATCGTGAGGATCGTTGCGCAACGCGGCTACTCGATTAGCGATGTTCGTGAGAAGGTTTCTGTTCTCTTCGAGTCGACGGCTCCACAGCGTCTTGCCCCGCCGGTTTAACCGATCGAGGCACTGAGGCCGCTCCCACCTTGAAGACGGAGGTCAGCAGTCAGAGGTCAGACCCGCGGAAGTCGGAAGTTTTTAAAAGCTGAGAGCGGAACGCTGACAAGCTGAAATGGGGAGCGGAAGACGGCGGTCAGCAGTCAGAGGTCACGTTTTAATTTTTGCTCGACCTGCTGTTCCTTGACCGAACCGCAGCCAAAAAATCCGGCGGCGAATAAAAAAAGGGGCGGTTGCGAGACCCAGAGGTGAGGGGAGACAAGCCAGGAACAGGAAGTTGGAGTCAAATCTAAACCTGATCTTCGACTTTTGACCTTGCCTAACGGGTTTGGATTGGCAGTCGTTAGCTGGCCGCGTCAATTCACGCTGCGCTAAGCAACAGTGTAAAGGAAAGCGCGGCGGGGATTCCCCGCCGCGCTCACGACTGATTCTATTTCTGAGCAGACGAAACCAAGCCTACTGCGAGAAGGTCATCCGCCAGGAGAGTGAGCTGCCGCCCGGATTATTGACGCCAGTGACCGCGATATCGATGAGATCGCCGGCAGAGAACGTAGCGGAGCCCGTCCAGCTAGCTGAGAGCGGGATAGAGTTTGCGCCGCTGCTCAGGACGGTGGCGGTGGCAACCGCCACGCCGTTTTTATTGACACTCACGTGGAAACCTTTGCCGTTGCCCGGGTCTTTTTCCAATACGACGGTGAAGTTAACGAGTTTTGCCGCCGAGCCCATGGGCTGGCTGGCCAGGGATTCGCTATAATACCCACCGTTTTGGCCGACTCCGGTCATCGGATAATAGATGTTGAGGTGGTTACTATCTAAATGAACATCCTGCTCTCCGGAAGTGCCGCCAACGATCCAACCCGCAGGACCCGTCGCTCCGATTCCACCAGTTGAGCCTGTAGCGCCGTTAACACCTTGAGGTCCTTGCGCGCCGGTAGCGCCTTTCGGCCCTTGAGCTCCCATGGCGCCTTGAGGTCCTTGTCCCCCGGTCGCCCCTTGAGGTCCTTGCGCGCCGGCCGACCCGGTATCGCCTTTTAGTCCTTGAGATCCCTGAGCTCCAGTCGCGCCCACGGCTCCGGTATCGCCTTTGGCTCCCTGAGCTCCAGTGGCGCCCATGGCTCCGGTGTCGCCTTTAACTCCTTGCGCGCCGGTTGCTCCGATGTCGCCTTGAGGCCCTTGCGCGTCGCGGTGTCGCCTCCGAGCGTGCGCCTCCGGTGTCGCCTTTGACTCCCTGAGTTCCGGTGGCGCCTTGCGGCCCTTGTGCTCCGGTTGCGCCGGCCGCTCCGGTATCGCCTTTGATCCCTGAGTCCGTGTCGCCTTGACCCTGAGTCCGGTGGCGCCTTGAGGTCCGAGCTGCGCCGGCTCCTTGAGTCCGTCGCCATGGTCCCTGCTCCAGTCGCGCCATGGTTCCGAGTCGTCGCCCATGGTTCCCTGAGCTCCAGTCGCGCCCTGGTCCAGTCGCGCCCATGGCTCCCTGAGTTCCAGTCGCGCCCATGGCTCCCTGAGGTCCAGTCGAGCCCATGGCTCCGGTGTCGCCTTTAACTCCTTGCGGTCCGGTGGCGCCTTGCGGGCCTTGAGGTCCCGCCAAGCTACTTGCACTGCCCACGCCGAGTTGGCCATTGCCATCAATGAAAACCGGGCTGCCGCTGCTCTTATCCACGCCGTTGATCCCAGCGATGAAGGTGGCGGTGTGGGCGGCGTGGTCTGCGCCTGAGACGTTACTCTGAACGTCGACCTGGGTGCCAATGCGGATCGTGTTAGCTTCGCTGTCTACGCCGACGTTGCCGATATCGATGTTATTGTCGCCCGTGCTGTCACTCACCAGCACCGAAGCCTAATGCGATATTGTTGCTGCCGGCGGTGTTTAAAATGAGCGCCTGAAACCATAGACCGTGTTGTAACTGCCGGAGACGTTGGATTGCATCGACTGTTGGCCACTGGCCGTGTTGCCAGCCCCGTTCAGGTTCGAATAGAGCGAAAAGTAGCCAGTGGCCGTGTTGGCTACCGCCGACGACGTTAGAATAGAGGGCCCTTCCACCAATGGCCACGTTGGATGTGCCGCGGGTGTTCGACAGTGAGCGCAAAGGTACCAATGGCCACGTTGCCGTTGCCCCCTGTGTTGCTATAAAGCGCATTGCTGCCGACCGCCACGTTGTCGATGCTGGAATTACCTTGATCCGGCCCGAAAACGTTCAAGCCCTCACCGGTGTTATTATTGGGGAAGATTCCATCCATGCCCTGGGCGTGCGCAAGGGTGGGGCTGAGGATGAGGGCAAGGCTTAGGGCCAGGCCTGTGAAGAGAACTTTTATTGAGGTCCGCATATTTGTCTTAGCTTTCTTTTCCCGATGCACTTTTGATTTGTTGAATTGATTCTAACGACTGCTTTTCGATGTATTCCTAACGAGAATATAGAATTTTCGCGTAGGAATTGAATAGTCCCGGAAACCTATAATCGCTGTATAGATTTCTAGGTTCCGCGTAGGCCCGCGCCCGACGGCCGGCCCTATTTCAGAAATCCCGATCTGAAGACAAACGCGACCAGCTCCGCGATGTTTTTGACACCGAGCTTTCTCATCAGCCTGGAACGATACACATCCACAGTGCCCCGGCTGATTTTAAAATGATCAGCTATTTCTTTACTCGATTCTCCGCGACTCACGCGATGTAGAACATCTACTTCCCGCGAGCTCAATAAACTCAGTTTGAGCGCGTCGCCTGTGACGTTCTTGGTGATGTTTCGTGAGTGGTGAGCGAGCGCAGCGGTGCTGCGCGGACAGAAGTAGTGTTCGCCCGCCGCGACACGGTCGATCGCCGTAACCAACTCATTCCATTTTCCGGTTTTCTCGACGAATCCGTGGGCGCCGCTGCGCAAGGCTTCCATGATTCGTTCGTCGCTGGCCTGGCCGGTGCAGAGCAAAACCCGTATGCGCGGACAAAGATGTGCGAGCTGGGGAACAGACGCAATTCCGCTTGAGTCGGGCAGGTTGATGTCGAGCAGCACAAGGTCTGGATTCAGGTTCGGACAATCGCGTATGGCGGACGCCGCATCCCCACATTCCCCCACTACTTCATAGCGTTTGGTCAAACGAAGCAATTTACTAACGACTTCGAGCATAAACACGTCATCGTCCACCAGGAGAATCCTGGTCGCCTTGCCGTTCGAGCGCGCCTGTCCGGCCAGCAGCGGCGATCTGGTAGTGGAACTTTTCGTTAGGGTGTAGCATCTATCAGGCTTCGCGAGAATTTACCAGTCTTTAAATAATAACGCTTTCTACGGCAATGGTGCGGCTGATTTCGTCGCAGCGCGGCTACGCACCGTTGGAAAACGCGAAGCCAAAGCGAGTGGGCGAGGAGGGGTTTGAAAAGCTGCCGTAACGGATGCGAAGCAACGGCCGGGCTTTCAAAGGCTGACACTGAAAGGCTGAAAGCTGAAAGGCTGAAAGGCTGAAAGGCTGAAAGGCTGAAAGCTGAAAGCTGAAAGCTGAAGGCTGAAGGGAGGGGAGCGGATTTCAAAAGCTGAAGCTGAAAGCTGAAAAGGCTGAAAGGAGCTGAAGGAGGTTTTCAAAAGCTGAAGGCTGAAAGGCTGAAATGGGGAGGGGGAGGCGGAAGTTTTCAAAAGCTGACAGCGGAAAGCTGAGTGCCGCAGGAGCGGAGCGAGTGAAGTAAGAGAGAGGGTACAAACTGGCACCACTAGCGGGAGCGTAAAGCTGAAAAACTAGACAGGATTAACAGGACTCAGTCTCAAGCTCTGATGCATCACATTTTTTGGGTCTCGTCAAAATCGGGCTAATCCCGTCTAACCAATGAAAGGGGAAAAACTAGACAGGATTAACGGGATTCACTGGATTGGGATCCGGAACCGGAGGCCGGAAGACGGAGGTCAGTGGTCAGAAGGCGCCGTCGCGGGTTATCAGTTATTGGTTAATGGTTGTTAGGTGACAGCGTAGCCGGGAAACGAGGCTCGTGGCACTGACATGCGCAGCTCAGTCCCTTGCGGATTCTTGTGTCTGGGTGATGTGTTCGTCGGTCATGGTGACCGCTTGTTCGGTGACTCTGTAAGTTCGCGCGACGGCGAACCAGCCGTCTACGTTAAAGAAATTGAATTCTTCGAGGACGTTGAGTTCAGTCGGGCTTTTCCAGCCGGTTGCGATGAGCCATTCCTTGCGCATGCTGTCGAGGCTGCAAGTGGCGCAAATTTTCCGGATGTCAGCCATGGTTTTCTTTGCATCCTCGCCTTTGGCCAGGCCGAGCTGTTTCTTGTGCAGCGTCTCAGCAAGATCCTGCGGCATCTTCAAGGCCTTTCCGTCCGTTAACGAGAGGATCCAGAGATAATCGCCGCCATTCGCGCGGCGATTGTTGAACGCGACATACCTTTCTCCCTCGCTCCAAAAGGCGTCCATCAGGAAGCCGTAGGTGGGATACTTCGCGATGACCTTTTTGACCATTCGAAACGATGAGGGTGGCGTCTTGCATCTTATATAGTGAATGGCCCTTTTGTGGCACGACCCGGAGACAATAGCGGCCACTCGGCGAGCAAAGACGCTCAGGCGGTCCGTTGGATTCGTCCTCGTTAGTCGCCGCCGCGAGGAGGGCTACCGCCGTCATCGCGCAGCCTAACGAAACAACGAGCGCAGTCATCGCAATCCGTTTGTTCATGAGACCGAACTGTAATCAGACCGTTGGGGCAATGTCGAGATTTCCCGGTTTTTTGGATTATCTATTAACGAAATGACGGCCAAAATGACCGTCGCGCAGTTTTGGTTTAAACTGGAAGATGGAAGTTGGGGATCGGACGCCAGAGGGGTCCGACTGGGCCTTACACCTGCGGATTTCGCTTGAGTTATAGGGAGCGTCCTGTAAAAACGCGCGCGTCTGAAACTGCGAGGTGCCGGAACCGCGGGCGAAAAAGCGGGTCAGGCCTTGAAAAACAGAAGAGGGAAAAACGAAGAAAACCAGACCAGGGGTAGAAAGCGATATATGACGGATAAGGGTTCGAACATCCAAGAGCGTTATTTGAGGATATTTTCCTTTTTCAACCCTCGTGGGCGAGGGGGAACACGAGTGGGGGCGATTCTGTTATTCTCCGTGGGCGCGGCGCTTTTGCTTCGCGCAGCGACACCGTCGCAGACCGGCCCCAACTTTGTGGTCAACACGCTCGCGGATACGGACGACGGCTCATGCGACGTACTGGGCCAAGGCTCCGGTAATCAGGATTGTAGCCTGCGAGAAGCAATCAATGCCGCGAATGGCTACGGTGATGGCGCAACGATTACTTTCAACGTAAACGGAGTGATCACCCTCGGTTCAAGCCTGCCGCAGATCAGTGTGTCCATGACTATCGATGGCACCGGCCAATCGGTGGTCCTGAGCGGCAACAACAGCGTGGCCGTGTTTACAACACTCTTTGCTTATTGGGGATATCACGGGCCGGTGAATTTCAACGGGCTGACTATGGCCCACGGCAAGGGAAGCAACACGGGCGCTCTGCAAATTTATTATACGAATGTAAACATTACCAACTGCACGTTCGATAGTAACGACAGTACGCCTTCCGCCGGCGGGGCTGTCCGCATCGACCAGGGCTCTACTGTAGCGATCGTGAACAGCACTTTCTACAATAACAGCGCGTCATACGGTGGCGGAGTTTTTATCCAAGGCGTGCCGAACGGCGCGCCCAGCGCGGTCTATATTTACAACACCACCTTCTACAATAACCACGCCACCTACGGCACCGGAGCATATAACGTGGCGGCAGCCGATATTTATGCAGACAGCGCTACGGCGGAGATTCGCAACACGGTCCTGGTCAATACTGACGGCAGGGCAGCGGGTTTCGGAGCAGAGGACAACGCGCAGGGCCTGACGTATGCCGACAGGAGCGACATTTGCAATGTCGATATCGACTCGCAAACTTTCAATGCAACCCAGGCGACGGCAGCACAGATCAACCTGGACACCTTAAAGGATAATGGCGGGCCGACGGCAACGATCGCGCTGTTGACGCCGAGCGTGGCGTTGAATGCGGGTAACGCCAGTGTCTGCAACGCGGCCCCGGTTAACAACGTCGACGCGCGTGGTTTTAGTCGGACGAGCAGCGCCGACCTTAGCTGCGATGTTGGCGCTTATGAGAAGAATTCGCCAGGAGTGATTCCGCCGCTGGTGGCCTGGCGCGCCTTACAAGGTTTAGCCGCGGATGGGTCACAGGACCTGGCTGCGGCGGCCGGTGACGGCATCGCTAACCTGACAAAGTATGCCTTCAACATGGCGCGGAATGCGGGCGACATATCGAAGCCGAACGTAAGCCTGCTTACCCCCACTGCGAACAGCGGCTTGCCCCTGATCACTTCGGATGGACAAGGCCACCTGGTGGTCGAGTTCGTCCGGCGAAAAGCTTCGAGTAACCCGGGGGTCGCTTATTTTGTCGATAGCTCGGCCGACCCGAAAAACTGGAGCAGCCTCGACCTAACGAACGCTTCAGTCGTTCCGCTCGACAGCACTTGGGAAAGAGTAACCGTGACCGACCCGACGGCAGGCCAGAAGCGTTTCGGTCGCGTCCGAATCACGTCGGCTGGCGTTTATTATAATGATTTTTTGAACGTGGGACCGGCAACGTTGAACGGCACAGCGATTTACTCCAATCATGCCATTCAATTAACCGATGCGGGCCAAACCAGTGCGGCAGCCGGCTTGATTCTTAATGGCATCGCGGTTTCGCCGCAGCTGACTGGTTTTACCGCGAAGTTCGACATGGCGATCGGGCCGACGACGACGACGACCCCGGCGGATGGCGTGAGCTTCGCGGTGGGTAATTTGCCGGCGACCTGGGGCGAAGGCGGCCCGGGAACTTCGCATAGTCTCGCTGTCGGTTTCGACACCTATGACAACGGCGGCACCGGTGGTATCGGGATTCACCTTTGGGTTAACGGCACGCACCTGGCGGTAAATGGAACGAATCCGTTCACGAACGGCGTCAGCGTCCCGGTGGAGATCAGCTATGATGCCACTAACGGCGTGACGCTGAAGTTCAACGGCACAACCATCTTCAACAATGTTTCGGTTGCGCCATTCATCCTGCAGTCAGGGGATCAGTTCGGCTTCGGTGCGCGCACTGGCGGAGCGGCTGAACGCGCGGTGATCGACGACGTGCAGATCTCTCCGCATTGACGGACGCAGCTTCGCTGCGGGTTATTGGTTGACCGATATGGGTTGTTAGGTCGGTCGTTGGCGGCCGGTTTACCAAAAAAGGTGTCGGAATCATTTTGGGTCCCGATCCAAAACAAGCGATTGCACCGGCGCGACGCTCCCCCATTACGCGACACTGCGCACTCACGCGAACGGAACAAAATCCGATCCGAAGGCCGTACGTTTCGGCGGATCGCGGCGCTGAGGCCGCGGCCATATTGGAGGTCGGAACACGCAGGGGATCTAAAAGTTCGCGAAGGCGGGGGCGCCTTCGCCCGCACGCGAGGCGCGTGCGCTCCCCGGGGCTGAAACCGAGCGGCCGGGCTTTCAAAGGCTAAACAAGAAAGATGGCGGTGGGCGATGCGGATTGGAGGTCAGTGGTCAGTGGTCAGTGGTCAGAAGTCAGAAGTCAGAAGTCAGAAGTCGGAAGTCGGAAATGGCGGTCGGAGGACGGAGGGGATCTGAAAGGTCGCGAAGGCTAGGGCACCTTCGCCCGCACGCGAGGCGCGTGCGCTCCCCGGGCTGAAATCGCTGACCCGAGAAAATGGAACAGCCGGGCAAAAGCCCGGCTGTTCGCAAGTTCGATACTGTGGCTCCGGTTTTAGTGAGAGAAGCTGCCGAACTTGTAGCTCAGCCGCACACGGACACTGTAATCTTCGTCATCGAATTGATATCGAGAATTCGCATTACGGGTATATTGTGAGTTTGCGTAGACGGTGTCTGCGCCGAGGTGGGTGTAGAGCGCTTCAGCACCGAGAATCCAGTGGCAGTTGAACATGTATTCAAGACCAGCGCCACCCGTCCAACCCCAGCGCGAATCATCGCCGTTCCAATAAGCGTTGTTGATAGGGTTGCTCGAGATGTAGCGCTCTTCCCAGTTACCATGAGCGTAAGCTCCGCCCCCGGTAACATAAATTAAGGCGTTTTGTATCGCCACACCCATTCGAAGGCGAGCAGTGCCGAGGAAATCGATTTTGGCGATATCTTCCTGGTAGCTCGAGCTGCTGAAATAAGGGCTGGTATGGGTATGGACCTCGCCGGTTAGCCCGTCGCCATCGATTTCAAGGCCAAGAACGAGCTTGTCGCGCTGAAAATTATAACCGACCTGACCGCCACCGATGAACCCGGTCTTTTCAAGGACCCGCGTGTCGTATCCCTCGAAGTAGTCGAGGTCGGTGAACTTGGCCTGATAGTTTGAAACGCCACCGTTGATACCGAGATAGAAACCGCTCCAATCGCATTCAGTAACGGCGGTGGAAGCGACGTTCTTTTCTGCGATTGCGCCCCCGGCGAAGGTTGAGCCGGCCGCGGCTAACGAAAGGGCCACCACGAGGGTGGACGTGAACTTGAGAGATAAATGTTTGATCATGGGATTATGTGTCGCGGCGGACATTGGAAAAATTCGCCGCACGGGTCAAGGACAAAAATGAAAAGGCTGAAAAGCTGAAAAACTGAAAGGCTGAAATGGGGAGCGGAAGACGGCGGTTTTCAAAAGCTGAAGGCTGAAAGGCTGAAAAGCTGAAAGGCTGAAATGGGGAGGGGGAGGCGGAAGTTTTCAAAAGCTGAGAGCGGAAAGCTGAGTGCCACAGGAGCGGAGCGAGTGAAGTAAGAGAGAGGGTACAAACTGGCACCACTAGCGGGAGCGTAAACCGGAAAAACTAGACAGGATTAACAGGACTCAGTCTCAAGCTCTGATGCATCACATTTTTTGGGTCTCGTCAAAATCGGGCTAATCCCGTCTAACCAATGAAGGGGAAAAACTAGACAGGATTAACAGGATTCACTGGATTGGGATCCGGAATTGAAGAACGGAGGACGGAGGTCAGAGGGCGTTGATCGAGAATCGAGATTCGAGAATCGAGAATCGGAACGGGCGTAACGCAGATTTGCCTCGCCTGAGGATAGGAATTCGGAGTAAGAACTTAACAGGGTCAGCGGTCCCGCGCTCCGGGCTGAAACGCCGACCATCGGTCTCACTCCACTCCAGCCCTAATCCTTCCTTATGAGAACCTCACGTAAAGTACCCCTGCACCTTTTGTTCGCTCTCCTCAGTTTGACCGCGTGCCTGGGCGCCAAAGCGGCGACCATCACTGTCAATAACACGAACGATATAGGGGCTGGATCTTTGCGTGACGCGATCACCAAGGCCAACAACGGTGACACGATCAATTTCAGCATCCCGACGACTGACCCGAACTACAGCGCGGGTGCGTGGACCATCGCGCTTGATAGTGGCGATCCTAACCAGCCGTTTCCGGCATACGATTTTGGCGGTTATACGACGACCCTGCTCGTCATATCCAAGAACATTACCATTGCCGGACCAGGCGCATCTGCCATGGTGCTCACCAATTCGCAAGGTCGTAGAAACGATCGGTTCCACCCGGGCAGGCTGTTCTACATCGCTCCAGGCGCGAACGTCACCATTTCCGGCTTAACGCTTACCCGACCTGCAAACGCCGACGGAGATAGCGTTGCCTTAGAAGAATTCGGGGCAGGCGCAATATTCAATGACGGAGGCTCCGTTTCGATCTCCAACTGCGTTATTACGGGAGTAGACACGCGGACCGATGGTTTGGATCTGCATGGCAGTGCGCTTTTCAATTACGGTGGGAATGCTCCCGCCACACTATACGTGAGCAATTGCGCCTTTAGTAATAACCAGACTGATAGTGGCGGCGCTTACGATATCTTAAATGGTAATAACGCGCAGGACTTCAATCTGAAAAGATTCGGAGGAAGCCAGACTCTTGTGGTTTCAAATTGCAGTTTCACCGGAGACTCCGGCAATGGCACTGTAATCATAAATTACGCGGGCAATGCCACAATCATCGGATCCTCATTTTCACATAGCAACGGCGTAAGCGTTATAAACAGTGAAGCGGTCACTGTAACTTATGGTGCAGGAGGTTCAGACTTCTATCCGGCTAGCATGAAGATCGTTAATAGCACCCTTTACGATAATCAGGGGCTTGAAACAATCTTCACTTCAGGTTCTTTCACTATCAGCGACAGCACAGTCACCGGTAATCAATCGACTTTTGCCGATACTCACGGACGTCATTTTCCCGGTGGAATTTGGGCTTTTGGCGGGACGGCCAACATTGCCAATACCATCGTCGCTGGAAACACCAGCGTGACAGGCGCGCCGGACGTTACCGGAAATTTTAATTCGCTGGGCAACAATCTCATCGGCGCGACGGATTACAGCACGGGCTGGATAGCCTCAGACCTTACCGGCAGCACGACCGCCGGGTTGTTAGACCCGCAGCTCGACCCGAACGGGTTGCAAAACAATGGTGGCCCGACGCCAACCATCCAACTACAGCCGACCAGCCCGGCGCTCGGCGCAGGGAACGTCGCCCTAGCCTTGGATCCAAATAATAATCCACTGCTCTTCGACCAGCGCGGCGCCCCTCGCGTCGTCAATGGCAAGATCGACATCGGCGCGGTGCAATCGAACGCCGTCGTCCCGCCACAAGGCCTTGTGGTAACAACGACTTCAGATAGCAACCTCAATAACGGAACAGTCAGCTTGCGCGAAGCGATCACCTACGCGCAGTTCCTGGGCGGCGCGCAAACGGTGACGTTCGACATTCCGATGACCGATCCCGGCTATTCCTCGGTGACCCACAGCTATACCATCACGCTGAACGGGACGGAACTTCTGCTGCAAAGCAACCTAACGATTCAGGGACCGGGCGCTAACACCCTGACTGTTTCCGGAAACAACGTGAGCCGTGTTTTTGAAATCGCGAGCGGGGCGACAGTAACGCTGGACGGGCTAACGGCCACAATCGGGCGTCCTCCGGTCGGCGCCGGTATTTTAAATAGCGGCATTTTGACGGTGGCGGACTGCTCGATCGTGGGCAACGCGGCCTCCGATTACGGCGGCGGAATTTACAACTACTTGAGCTCGTTAACCCTGATCAACAGTTTCCTGGCGGACAATTACGGCGGAGTGGGCGGCGGCATTTACAATTACAAGGGCACGGTGTTGGCGATCAACAGCACGTTCCATAACAACACGACCGATTACGCCGGCGGCGCGATTGACAGCAACGGTACGGTCGAACTGGCGAACAGCACGCTCTACAACAACAGCGCCGGCTACTACGGCGGCGGGATTGGCTACGGCGGCGGCGCGGTGATTCTCAAAGACACAATCATCGCAGGCAATTACGCGGGGCTTATAGGCGGGCCGGATGTGTACGGACCGGTCACCTCTCGAGGTTACAACCTGATCGGGAATACCGCCGACAGCACGGGGTTTGGCGCAACGGGTGATGTTTTAAATCCTGCCGGCGGCGCGAATCTTTCGTCGCCAGGCTTTTACGGTGGTCCGACTCCAACCCTCATCCCGCTGTCGAGCAGTCCGGCGATCAATGCCGGCGCGGATCTGACCACACTGGCGGCGGACGGAGGCACAACACTGACCGTGGTGGACGGAACGTTGATTCCGGTCGGTCTTGTGATTCAGATCGACGACGAGCTGATACTGGTGACGGGGAACGACGGGAGCAACAACCTCACGGTGATGCGTGGGGCCAAGGGCACCACGCAGGCCGCGCACAATCCTGGCGCGGCCGTCGATCCGGCCTTCGACCAGCGCGGTGCCGGTTTTCATCGCAAGATCGGCGGCGCGGTCGATATCGGCGCAGCGGAGTTGGATATTCCCGGCCCGGTTAGCGATATCAATGCGGCAACAAACACGATTATGGAAGGCGCGGCGACGGGCACGACGGTCGGCCTAACTGCGAGTGCAACTGATCCCAATGGCGAGACACTTGCCTATTCGCTGATTGGCGATACCTCCGGGGGTGGCTTCACGATCGACCCGAGCAGCGGAGTGGTGAAAGTGGCCAACGGCAACAAGCTTAACTATGCGAGTTCGCCCGGTCACAGCTACAGCGTGACGGTGCAAGCAGCTAACGGCGAAGCCACGGGGTCGCAGACGTTTAGCATTGCGGTCACGCCGGTTGCGCACCTGGGGACGGCAAACGGCAGCGGCACCATCTTTACGCACAACAACCAGGCCAGCTTCAGCTTTAATATCTCGGACAACAACAAGAAGGGGACGCCGAGCGGCACGCTCAGCTACACGGACTTGAAAGGCGGGATTAAACTGACGAGCACGGCGATCACGTCGATCAAGCTGGTGGATAATCAGGCGACCTTCAGCGGCAAGGGGACGATTGCGAACAGCGCGCCTCATGGGAAACCGGTTCCGGTGAGCTTTACGGTCGTAGCTGTGGATAACGGGAACCCGGGTGCGCCGAAGGATACATTTACGATCCAGATTAGCTCGCCCTACTATGCGACGGGGAACCTAACGAGTGGAAATATTGTGGTGCACTGACGAAAAAGGCTGAAAGGCTGAAAGGCTGAAAGCGTGAAAGCGTGAAGCGGAAAAACTAGACAGGATTAACGGGATTCACTGGATTGGGGATCGGGAACTGAAGAGGCGGAGGACGGGAGTCGTAAAACGGAAGTTGGCTAGCCAAAAAGGTTGTCGAAATCGTTGTGGGTTCCAATCCAAACCCAAGCGATCGCATCGCCGCGACGCTCACCCACTACACGATATTGCGCACTTACGCGAACGGACCAAATGCGATCCGAACCACTTAGCTTTTTGAATCGTAGCGACGGATGATCAGGGTTTTCCTCGAAGAGACGAAAAGCTTTTCGGGCCGCCTCACGGGTTCTTTCGTCCAGTTCTTCGTAGGCGCGCCAAAAACTCGGGCGTGCGAGCGACTTCACAACCGGCTGCGATCCAGGGGCGCTTCGCCTTCTTCCGCTGATTCCCGCACAAAGCTCTCCAGTTTCGGACGTAGGCGTGGCTCATTCAGCAAGCGCTCCCATTGCTCGTCGTCCATTTGCGAAAGCTCGCGGAGCTTGTTTAACACCGCACGCCTCTCTGCCTCCGTTAGGTTGGGTAGCTCCTTAATGATCTCGGCGGCGCTCACAACATCACTATAATAAAGGATTTGGAATTTGTCAGCCGCAGCGTGGCTGCGCGTTAGCGGTGATCCGTTACTTCGAAAAACTGAAAAGCGGGAAAACTAGACAGGATTAACGGGATTCACCGGATTGCGGATTCGGAATTGAAGAGGGAAGACGGAAGACGGCAGTCAGAGGTCGGCGTTGGACGATGATGATCGAGAGAAGCCGGCGCGCTTGCCAGGAGTCCACAGAATATGACCCGCCCGCGGCGCAGGTTCAGATGTCGATCTCAATACCGATCTCCACAACCTGCCGAGGCGGGATGTTGAAAAATTCAATCGGGTGAGTGGCGTTGCGCACGAGAAAGGCGAAAAGGGATTCGCGCCAGCGCGCCATGCCAGAGTCTCGCTCGCGCGGTAAAATGATTCCGCGGGCGACGAAATAGGTGACCTCGCGTGACTTGATAGGAATGTCGCTGATTTTTAGCTGACACAGAGCGTCCGGCACATTGGGGAGATCCATGAACCCAAACCGGAGACGGGCCCGATAGATGCCATGTTCTAATCGCTCGGATTCGATTCGCTCCTCAAGTGGAACGTGCGGCACGTCCTGCGTGGCCACATGCAGGATAATGACGTGCTCGGTAAGAGAATGGCTGTGCCTGACGTGATACGCAAGAACGGGCGGCGAGCCCCGAGGCCGGTTCGTTAGAAAAATGGATGTCCCGGGAACTCGCTCAACCGCCTTGCCCCCCGCGGCATGGAGCACGGCATCAATGGAATCGGTCGAGGCGCGGAGCCGCCGGTGAAGCAAGATGCGACCGCGCCGCCAGGTAGTCATTATCATAAAGAGGATGCCGCCAATGAGCAGCGGGAACCAGCCGCCATCGATGAATTTGAGAAGGTTGGCGCCGAAGAAGGGAAGGTCGATGGCAAGAAACGCCGCAGTGATCAAATAAACGAGAAGCCGATTCCACTTCCAGATTTCCCGGGCGATGGCAGCGGTCAGAATGGTGGTGATGACCATGGTGGTGCTGACGGCCACGCCGTATGCCCCGGCTAAACGCTCCGAGCTGGGAAAGCCGACGACTAAACCGACGCAGGCGATCAAAAGAAGGAAATTAAAAAAGGGAACGTAGACCTGCCCCAGTTCATCGGCGGAGGTTTGCTCGATCTTCACCCGCGGAAACTGGTCCATCAAGACCGCCTGCCGGGTCAGTGAAAACACTCCCGAGATCACAGCTTGCGAAGCGATGACAGCCGCGAGAGTGGACAGGAGAACGAGAGGGTAAAGTGCCCACGGCGGCGCGAGATTAAAAAAAGGATGAACAATCGCGCCGCTCCCGGAGAGAACGAGCGCGCCCTGACCGAAGTAGTTGAGAAGCAACGCCGGCAGAACGATGAAAAACCAGGTGGCGCGAATAGATTTGCGTCCGAAATGGCCAAGGTCGGCATACAACGCTTCGCCTCCGGTGACGGCGAGGAAGACCGCGCCAAGGACTACGAAGCTGATCCAGCCGTTGTGAAAGAAAAAAGCCAGGGCATAGCGGGGATCGAAAGCGGCGAGAACGGCGGGACGACGAAGAATCGATTGAAAGCCAAGCAGGCCGATGACGACAAACCAAAGGAGCATGATCGGGCCGAAAACAAGGCCGACACTGCCGGTGCCGCGTTTTTGAAATAGAAAAAGCAACACGAGAATGACGATCGCGATCGGGACGATGAATGGCTGGAAAATGGGCGTGGCAATCTTGAGCCCTTCGACCGCGCTAACGACGGAGATGACTGGCGTAATCATGCCGTCGCCAAAAAGTAGGGCGGCGCCGAAGACGCTCAGAGTGGTGAACCAGAGACGTTGGCCGACGCGACGATTGAGAAGAGCGAGCAACGCGAGGATGCCGCCTTCGCCGTTGTTGTCGGCGGCCATGACGTAAAGCAGGTACTTGATGGAAATAATGATGATGAGCGACCAGCTGATGAGGGAGAGGATGCCGAGAACATTTGCGGGGTTAGGCGTGAGGTGGTGATTGCCCCCGCGCTGGAAGCATTCACGAACGGTGTAAAGCGGGCTGGTGCCGATGTCTCCAAAGACGATGCCCAATGATGCGAGGCAGAAGAGGGCGAACCGGCCAGGGCGCTGATTTTCACGCTGGCCCGCAGCCTTGGCGCTGCGTTCAGCAGGGATAGAGGAGACGGGTCCCTCGCTGTGCTTCGGCGGGGTTGCGGCCTTGGGATTTCCGGTGCGTTTCATTCGCTTTGCAGGCTGCGAGTTCATCCTTCATTCGCGCGAGCGAGGAGAAATGCGCGGCTGGGAAAGCAGCAGCGAGTGGAAATACTGCAAAGCTGAAAGCTGAAATAGCTGAAAAGCTGAAAGCGGAAATCGGAAAGCGGAAGGGGAGGCGAAATCAGTAGTTAGGCGAAGTTGCCGTGGTTGAATATTTCCAACCAAGCTAAGGCGGCAGCGCCGGTGAGGAGATTGATTGCCGGCAGGAATGAGGTTGCGCAGGCTAAGCTGAATTTTTTGAACGCGTAGAAAACCCAGGCCAAGACGGCCGAGACGGCGCAAACGATCGGAAAGGTGAGGACGCTAAGAAACAGCACGATAGTCGCCGGATTTTTTTCCGAACCGGGCGCGTCGAACATCATGAACGACATTAAGGCCGCGGCGATGCCGACCAATCCAGCGGCACCGGCGAGGATGGTGGTGACGAGGAGAAGGGTGCGCGCGCGTTGTTGCGTCATTCGTTGAGATGAATGGGAATGAAAACTGGAAAACTGAGTAAAGGATTATTCTTTTGAAAGACTGAATATGATCACGGCGTCGAGGATTGGTTTTACCGTCTCGCCGTGCGGCAGCCCTGGTCCGTCCATCTCATAATAGCCTTTCATGTTCTTTTCGCTGTCATCGCTGTCGTTAGTCACGCTGACGTCGTCATCGATCGAGGTGAGAGTGATTGAAGTGTCGCGCCGCTGACGGTCGGGCTGCAAGAGTGGATTGTGCACGGTGAATTCGTTTTCCTCGTCGCCCGTATCAACGACTTCCACCCAGTGGCCGCCTTTGCGCACGTAGCTGTCGCCGTTTTCGTGATACCAGCCGACGTTGAAGATGACGACAGTGTCCTTATCGTGCGCCGCTTTGCGCATCCAAGCCATATCGGGTTTTGCGCCGATCTTGAATTTCTTGTTGGCCGCGCGCACGCCTCGCCAGGTCTTGAGTTCCAGCCGGCTGAGCACGTAGCCTTTCGAAGAGGCGTAATCCTGAAGGCCGGTAAGGATTTTATCGGGATCGGTGCCGCCGACTGAAGGATCGGTTTTAAATTTTTCGGCGAGATCCTGGATGAGCTCGATCTGGCTGTCGTGAGAGGTGCCGGGAACCAGGTCGTCCATACCCTGGGTGCGGGCGAGATAGATCAGGCCATCGGAGACGGATGTGGGTGCGCAATGCATGCGACCTTCATCTTCAAAGTTCGCTTCGGGATCGCGCTGCCAGAAGGCGGGAGTGAACCTGGCTTTGGAGCTGGTTGATTGGGCGAAGGTCGTCGCGCTGAACGCGAGGAGGAGCAGAGGGAGAAAGCGCATGAAGGGAACGATGAAGCGGGAAGCATATCGGATACCGGGAGCGAGGCAGAAGGCAATCATCCAGCATTCGCTTAGACCACGAGATTTGAAAGGAGAGGAAATCGGCGGTCGGCAGTCAGCCGTCAGAAAATGCGCGTGACCGCAATACCATGTGCGGCTTCCGCAGGCGGGAATAATGAAAACCGAGGAAAGCGGATACAGATTATCGGGCGACGAACCGCGAAAAAGGATCTGAGCGCACGATTCGTCGCTGACTGCGCGGGTGAGCGCGGTTGCTGTAATGAGATCGCTTTCGCGTAATGGACGCCTTGCGCGGCGAGGCGACGATTTCAGATCCGTTAGGCGTCTGAGCCGCGTCGGCCTCGATGAACGGCACCAGTAATGGAGGTGACACGACCGTGATGCCATTTCGCACGACGATATCAGAGTTTGGTAGGGCTCTGTTGCCATCACTCAACCCTCCCGCCGCTCCAAGATGCGGCGGGATATTAGCTGAACGTTGGTTTGGTAGGGCTCTGTTGCCATCACTCAACCCTCCCGCGCTGATGGCGTCGTGACGGAGTCCAGCTGCTTTGCCGCTCACGGTCGGAGGGTCTTCCCAACCGCCGGTCATGGCCTTGACGGTCAATATGCCGATCGTGGCAGAGACAACGAGAACAACGACAATGGCTTCCACCGATATCCGCGCCGCAAATCCGCCGCGCTTTCCGCTGCTCATCTCTTGACTGGCCATTTTTCTTCGCGAACCCGTACTATCTTCGCGTAGCCGCGGGTGATCGGATGTATGGGGCGGAGGCTGCGCCTCCGGTTATTGGTTAAATGTAATGGTATGGGGAGAAAGCGGGATCGAAGTCGGAGGGCGTAAGATGGAGTCGGAGGTCAGAAGGGGATAAGCGAGGAAATGGACGAGACGACGCTCGTCCCTCCTCTTGATGGATCGTTTGCGGCGGGGCGAGGCGTTGCTTATTGGACAAGCACGACGCGATAAAACGCTTTGGCGGCGCTGGCGCCGCCGGGATGCGTTATGGATGCCGGGCCGTTGCTGCCGGCAATCACTTCGCTGACGCCGGGAATGCTTTGCCAGGCCGAATCGGTTAGGGCCAGTTTCTGTTCCAGACGGTAAATCGCTGCGCTCACAGCTTCGAAGGTGACGACGATATCGGAGGCGTTCCTGGTAATGCTGATGACGCGGAAAGGCAGGCCCCCAAATTCGAAGGCTCCGATATCGCTGCCATCTCCGCCGGAGGCGTTGGCGATATTGATTTGATCGACTGGCCGGGTAAAGGCGCGTTGATCAAGCACGGTAGCGCTGGCGTTTCCCTGGTCGATGGCCACGCTGCCCAGCAGCAACGCGTGCGTCGGCGTGGGGCCACCGTTGTTCTGTAACGGACCGAGATTCAACTGAGCGGCAGTGACGCCGATGAAGTCGGAGAATTGCGCCGGGGCGATGGTCGCTCCTGAGCTGTTGCCGATAATATTGAAACCGTTGGAGGTGAGGGCGCCGTAAAAATCGGGCGCGTTCGGAGCGCTGTTCGAGAGCGATGATGGTGTTTTTTGATTGCACGGATGCTGCGCTGTTGCTGACACCTCCACCTCGTGAGGCGGAGTTCGCGGAGATGGTGCTATTGCTCAGAGTCAAGCTGCTGGCGCTGCTGAAAATGCCGCCGCCGTTACCCGACGGCACGGTGTTACCGGAAACGGTGCTGTTAGTAATGTTGGCCGTGCCGCCGTTGAAAATGCCGCCGCCGCCAATGACGCCCCGGACAGGATTGCCGACGGTGTTGCCGGAGATGGTGCTGTTGAAGAGGGTTAAAGTCCCTTCGTTATCAATGCCGCCGCCGGCATTGGCGCTTTTGTTTCCGGAAATGGCGACGTTGGTAAGTGAAAGTGTGGCGCTGTTATAGATGCCGCCGCCGTTGTCGAGATTGGCATTGTTCCCGTTAGCAATGGTCAACCCCGAGATGGCGGCGTTGAATATGCCCAAAATATCAAAGACCCGGAAGTTCGGTGTCCCACCGGCGGCGCTGCGCTGCACAGCCAGAAGATTCGCCCCCGGACCTTTGATGGTGACGTTCTTGAAGATGACCAGTTCGCCACTGGCTAGGTTAATCGCCCCGCGGACACCGGGATCGAAGGTAACGGTGACGCCCTGACAAACGTTGGCGATGACGTCCCGCAGCGAGCCTCCTCCACTGTCATTGTTCGTTGTCACGATGGAGTTGATATTTCTGCACCCCGGCAAAAGATCGGCCTGCGCTTCGTATGCGCCGATGTCACTGCCGTCGCCACCGGAGGCATTGCCAATGAGTGGGTCATCAACCGGCCGGGCCAGTCCGCGTTGATCAGTAAGAAAAGTGCCGGCGTTTCCGCCTTCGATGGCCGGACTGCCGGAAAGCAGCGCAAGGGTTTTGGTTAGGCCGCCATTATCCTGCAGTGGACCGAGGAGGGGATTGACGTTGAGCTGATTGCCGGTGGTCGTGCCGGTGATGTTTGTCCCGGGCGAGACATTACCAATCAGGTTGTATCCGCGAGACACGAAATAACCCGAAATGTCCGGATCATTGGGAGCGGTATTCAGCGCAATGATGGTGTCGATGGTGTTGGCTTGACCTTGAAAGGCATAGATGCCGCCAGCGTCGTTCCCGGCTGAATTCCGCGCGATCGTGCAGTTTGAAATCTGCGAACTGGTGGCGATCAAGGTGGTGAGGCCGCCACCGTTTCCGCCGGCCGAATTTTCGGTAATGGTGGTGCTGATCAGGTTCAAGTCGCCGGTATCGCCGCCGGTGCCCACATTGTAGATCCCGCCCCCATCCGCAGTGGCGGAATTGCCGGAAACAGTGCAATTCACTAAAGAAAGTCCTCCGGCAGTTTTGTAAATGCCGCCCCCGGAACCGGCCCGGGCAGCGTTGCCGGAAACACTCACGTTGGTCAGCGTCAGCGTCGGACCCTGGTTAGAAGAGCCACCGCCGACCAAATAAATGCCGCCGCCGTTGTCGGCTGAGGAACCGTTACTCAAGGTCATATTTGAAATGCTGAGAGAGATGGCATTACCGACGACCTCGAAGATGCGAAAATTCGGAGTGCCAGCAGCGGAGCTGCGCTGGACGGTTAACAAGGCGGACGACGGTCCGGCGATGGTCAGGCTCTTGTTCAAAGTGAGCTGGCCGCTCGTGAGGGTAATGACCGAATTGGAGATTAAAGCAAAATTGATCGAGTCGCCGGCAAAAGCCGTGGCGATAGCTTGACGCAACGTGCAATCCGCTCCCGGGCAGGTTCCGCCCGCATCCGCCGTGCTTCGGACGGTCAAGGTAGCAGCGGAGACGGAGCCGATCGTTAGGCAAAGGAAAATCGCGCAGAGCGCCGAGCGTTTGATCTGGCGGCGAAGCGAAACCAGGAGGGGACCTGCCGTTTTCGGGAGTCTCCGGAAATTAAATGGGATCCTGATGTAACCTTTCCTGTTCGAACATGTCGCTTTCGCCTGGCAGCACGGCGTCGAGTTCTGCTGCGAAAACGCCAGGTTGCAAAGAGAAGGGAAGGTTACTCCGAAAAAGGACTGAAAGTAAACCTTAGATTCCTGGTCGGGGCGAGGCGGACTAACAAAGTAGACAGGATGAAGCAGATAGGGATTGGAATTTCGGAGTAATGAACTGAGGGGAAGCGGAGCCGCTCGGGCGTAATTCATTCAAATCGCCATCGTTGGAAGTCTCGAACGACCGATCTGCACTGGCACTTCCACACGTGTGCGACGACAAGCGTGCTCTCATTAAGTGCAGCCACCTCGACGCGACTCGGAATAGAATTCGAGCCTGCGGCGGGGGCGTTATTGCCCGGCGATGGCGCCGGTTTTACCGTCGACCTTGACGCTGATGGGTGCGGATTCGTTAGCCTTCACGAAAGTGACTTCCCAAACGGTGTGTCCTTTTTCTTGCTTCATTTGGCAGGATTTCACGGTCGCCCTCGGAAATTTTTGCAGGATGAGATGTTGGGCTTCGTTCTTGGTGATCTTGCCATTCTGCAGCCGTTGATTTTCTCGGGCGCCGGCTCGAGTGAAGGACGCAAAAACACAGAGGACAACAACGACGAGCAAAGCGCGGAAGATCGGGTTCATGGCATTACTCTCCGTCGCTCAGTGATCGAAGGCAAGGGTCGGACGCGCGTGGCGAAGCGTCAGCTCATCATCCGAAAACGCTCCATGAGCTGCTCGCGGATTTCCAGGGCGAGTTTCGGGTTCAGACGGCTGAGCATTTTTTCGCGCGCAACCGGGTCCATGGCTGCAAGTTCACGCACCAGTTTGTGGCGCGTTTTCCATTTGGCATAACGACTGCCGCCGATGCCGATAGCCATCAGCGCGGAGATTGTCCAAACGGCGATATCAGTTCCGGAAATCACGTTTGTGTCATGATGACCAGGGGGCGGCCTGGCGGGTGATTGTTGTCCAGGATGCTTTCTTGGGGGAGGCTAAAGTTGAATCGGTGAAATGTTGAAAATGTTGAAGCGTTGAAGCGTTGAAGCGTTGAAATGTTGGAGCGTTGAAATGTTGAAATGTTGAATCGGGGGGTCGGGGGGTCGTTCCGGGGGGGGGGCGAGCGTTGAAATCGGGGAGAACGGACCAAGCCGATTACCGTGTTGCGCGCGATTTAGTCCTGGCTTTAGAAGTAAGCCTTGGCCGTGGCAAACTTTTCCGCGAGGCGGTTTCGACCTTTTTTAATGGGGGTGGCGCTGGCGCTGGCCGCGGCGCTGTTGCGTGCCGGCATCTATCGATTGACCGGGCCGAGAGTGCCTTTTCTACCGTTTATCCCGGCCGTGATTCTGGCAAGTCTCTGGACGGGCGCCGTTGCCGGCATGACAGCCGCAGTTTTCTCCCTGTTCCTCTCTGTTTTTTGGATGTCATGGGGCGGCGAGCTCACGCAGATCAACCTGATTAACGTGAGCTTCTTCGCGCTGACGTGCGCGATCCTGGTCTATGCGATCCAGCGGGTGCATGGAGCCCAGGACAAATCCAAAATCCTCGGGACCAAGCTGGCGGAGAGCGAATCGCATTTTCGTCAAATGGCGGATTCGATTCCGCAGCTGGCCTGGATCGCAAAGGCTGACGGCTGGATTTTTTGGTATAACCGGCGGTGGTACGAATACACCGGCACGACTCCCGCGCAGATGGAGGGCTGGGGCTGGCAGACTGTGCATGACCCGAAGGAGTTGCCAAACGTCGTCGAACGCTGGAAAAGCTCGATTGCGACCGGACAGCCGTTTGACATGACCTTTCCGCTGCGCGCGGCGGATGGGAGCTTTCGGCCATTTCTCACCCGGGTAATGCCGTTTCGGGATGAGAAGGGTGCTCTGACCTTTTGGTTTGGAACCAACACGGACGTGAGCGAACACCGTCAACTGATGGAGGAACGCCATCGTCTGCTCGAGAGCGAACGGGCCGCGCGTTCAGCGGCAGAGCGTGCGAATTTTTTGAAGGATGAATTCCTGGCAACGGTGTCACACGAATTGCGGACGCCCTTGAATGCCATTATGGGCTGGGCCCAGCTGATGCGGATGGCGGACAATACCGCTTCCATCAAGGAAGGAATCGAAACCATCGAGCGAAATGCGCGCGCACAGACGCGTATCATTGAAGATCTGCTGGAAATGAGCCGGATCATTTCCGGTAAGACCCGCCTGGACGTTCAGCAGACCGATCTGGCGGCGGTTATCGAAGCGGCTGTCGAATCGCTTTTGCCCGCGGCCGAAGCGCGCAGCATTCGGGTGGTGAAATTACTCGACCCAGTTCAGCCCATCATGGGCGATCCGGCCCGGCTTCAACAGGTGCTTTGGAATCTGATCGGCAACGCCCTCAAATTCACGCCCAAAGGCGGGCGGGTGAATGTGATTCTGCACCGCGTCAATTCTCACATCGAAATTGTGGTGAGCGATAATGGCCAGGGTATTGCGCCGGAGTTTTTGCCGTACATTTTCGATCGTTTCCGGCAGGAGGAGGGTTCGACGACGCGACACCAGGGGGGTCTCGGGCTCGGACTATCGATTGTTAAAAATCTGGTTGAACTGCATGGCGGGACGGTGCGCGCGGAGAGCGTCGGGAGCGACCAGGGAACCACTTTTACCGTCAGCCTCCCGCTGACCGCTTTGAAACAAAAGGAGGTGGACCGCCATCCGAGCAGTCATCCTCCGCTCGGGTCGACCGTGGAAGTGGCGCTCGACGGTGTTCGCGTTTTGGTGGTGGATGATGACCGCGACTCGTTAAACCTGGTGCGACGCCTGTTGACCGATCGGAGAGCCGATGTGGTTCTGGCGTCGTCCGCGGACGAGGGCTTGCGGTTGGTCGAGCAGGAAAGGCCGCACGTCATTGTCAGCGACATCGGGATGCCAGACAAGGACGGCTGGGAAATGATCCGCGAACTGCGCGCCCAACCGACGGATGGATCGCGCACCCCGGCGCTGGCGTTGACGGCCTTCGCGCGTTCGGAAGACCGGACCCGCGCCATGCTTGCGGGCTACCAATTGCATCTTTCCAAACCGGTCGAAGCGCAGGAACTCATCGCCGCGGTGGCGAACCTGGCGGGGCGCACAGGGGCGGGGGAATGAACGTTCGCGATTCGGCCATCGAAGAGCGTTGAAGGTGCGGCGGTCGCAGGATGTCGAGGGGCCGTGGATCGTTGAATTGAGAAACGGGCCTCTGCGGGAATAGGAAGGCTTCGCCTCCGGGTTTTTAAGTATTGGTTGGATGAGCCGGAGACCTCTTGGGTTAGGGCTGCGCCGGGCAAGGATCGACGCCCTGGTCGAGGACAGATTCCCTCGACGATAATCGGTATTTATCTTAAAACAGATTCAGACGTAACAGGGGGCAAATGTCTCTTCGACTGATGAGATAACCGGTTCGGCCGACCGTGAAAATCGACGCCGGCTGCGATCGAACGATAAAAAAGGGATCTTAATGAAACTGCTTTCCGTCATCTGGTTCCTCGCGATCTTGCCAATGGCGCCGTCGCTCTGCGCATCGCAGGCCACGAGCTATAATCTGCACGAGCAAGAACTTCTCCAGCAAACGGGACCGACAACGTTCGTAGCGGGATATCCCTTGCTCGGGGCGGATTCGTTTTCGTTAGTCGCGGCGATCGATACCGGCGGTGCCAATCTTTCGGCTGCGCCGACTTTGAATCTGGCCTCGGGGACAGTGACGTTTCCGGTGGGCCCGAATTCTTCTCCGGTCTGGAATACGGGTAAAGGCTACAGCGAATATCATTGGGGTGATGGTTGGACAACGGCATCGGCCTTGAGTGCGAATGACGGCAGCGGAACGTTCACTTTGACTATGGGTGACGCGACCATCAGTCCAACCTTGCAACTCAATACGGCGAGTCCGGATTTTCCAGTGTCGCCGACGTTGATGAGTGGAGGAATCTGGAGCGGCGCTCACTTGCTGATCGATGTAAACAGCGGGGCAACGCTCGCGTTCAATACGAGCGCGTTTGTGGGTTACTCAAATGGTAATTATGTCGGCGCGCAGATTAAGTTTGAGTTGGTGGATTCGAATTTGATGCCGACGGTCGCGCCGGCGGTGTCGCAAAGTTTTCCAAGCCAGGGTCAGAATCAGCCGGCGTTGACCAGTTACACGATCGCGCCGGGCACGCTCATCAAGGGGCAGAGTTACAACGTCCAAGCTAACTACACCCAGTACGTCAGCCTGAACACGACGTCGTTTTCCGGCACGGGGATTTCGGGAAATTCGGTGGGCGCAGCGGGCTACCTAACGAGCACATTCATTACGGTCGAGGCCGTCTTATACAAATTATCGGCCACGCCGAGCGCTCCGAACACGATACATCTGCAAGGCAAAGGCGTTCCGAGTGTGGTCAATCGGGTCGAGTCTTCGCCCGATTTAAGTCCGGGAAGTTTCTCGACGCTGGCGTCGGTGAGTGCGGACTCAACAGGGGCGCTGCAATTCGACGATAGCAGCGCTGGAGCGAAGAAGTTTTATCGGCTGGCCTATCCGTGAGAGCGGGGCGCATAAAGGCCGGTCATGATCATTGGTCGAGTGCACGAGTTGCGACAGAGATATTGCGGGAACCCTGCGTTGACTTTGAGGGCGGGGAAGCGATAGATCGGCGCATGCAACATGAGATTATTGGAAGCACGATGCCGGTGCTGGAGATTCAGCTCGCGCCGGAAGAGAGCGTGGTCGCGGTCTCGGGTGAACTTTCGTGGATGAGCAGCTCGATCGAGCTGAATACGACAACGCAAGCGGGCGGTGGAGGTGGATTGCTTGGAGTCTTGAAGCGAGTGGCAGGCGGCGGTTCGATCTTTATGACGGAGTACCGCGCCCGCGGATCGGCCGGCCAGGTGGCTTTCGCGACAAAACTTCCCGGTCACATCGTGCCGGTCGAAGTGACGCCCGGAAAAACGTTTATGATTCATCGGCATGGGTTTGTCTGCGCGACCCCGGGTGTGGAGCTGAGCGTTGGGTTCCAGCAGTCGTTAGGGGCGGGCATCTTTGGCGGCGACGGATTTCTGCTGCAAAAGCTGGCTGGGAATTGTCACGCCTTTGTCGAATTGGGCGGCGAGATTGTGACCTACGACCTGGCGGCCGGCGAAACCTTGCGCGTCCACCCGGGCCACGTGGGGATGTTCGAGGCGACGGTGAATTTCGGTATCACACGGATCGCCGGCATCAAGAACATGCTTTTCGGTGGCGACGGAATTTTTCTGGCGGCGCTGACCGGGCCGGGTCGCGTTTGGCTGCAGACGCTAACGGTGTCGAACCTGGCGCATGCGCTGGCGCCGTATCTGCCATCGGCGAGTAATGAAGCGGCCGATGTTGGAGTCGGGGCGGTGGTTGGATCGGTTTTGCGCGGCCTAACGAAAAACTAGGGAGCAGCTTCGCTGCGGGTTATTGGTTATTCGTTTTGGTTATTGGGACCAAGACGGAAGGACATCGATCCTGATCAAGATCCTGGTTTAAGTGGCGGCCCCAGTTGCGCAAGTAACGGCACGGCACTACATGATGAATTGCAGATTTGAAATCTCAAAGTCGGCTTCGCGGGGTGTCGAGCCCACCGTTAGGGGAAACGTTCCACCGCCGCTGGCGTGGCCATATAAAACGACGGTTCGCACTCGTTAGAATCGGCTTGACCTGGTAGGCGCGAAGGTGCCAATCTGCACCTGACGATGCCCCCATCGTCTTCGAGGCGATTTTCCGAGTGCGGCGGTTTCCCGACGCACGCCGTCGTTTTCACTCTGCGACATGGGAGGACTGTCGATCGCTCGACAGCACCTTGCCTCACCGGTTCTGACATTTGGAAAGGATAAATTATGAACGGATTGTTCCCGCAAAATTGGCGCCGAATCTCAAATCTCAAGCTCTGCGCCACCACTCACCCTTCCGCTGCTCCCAGACGCAGCGGGACATTCGCTGGACGTTGGACGGGACTAGCAGCTGTGGCCGCGATCGCGCTGACGCTTTCCCCTACCGCAAAAACGCAAACAGGCGGGGGACGAGTCATGAACGCCCGGAATCCCGGCGCACAAGTGATCCCCAACGTCGTGCCGTCCTCGGGCCTGAAGGTGTTACTGCTTGCGGCGGATGAGCCTGGACTCACTTCCGATGTGCAGGCGAAACTGCAAGCCACAGGCAGATTTAGTCAGGTTGATGTCATCGATGCGAGGAGTGCGACGCCGACGCTCGCTCAGTTGCAGGCTTACGACAGCATCCTCGTCTGGAGTGACTACCTTTTTGCCGATCGCACCACGCTTGGGAATAACCTGGCCGATTATGTCGATGGCGGAGGCGGAGTCGTGGTGGCCGTTTTTGCCGATGCCTCTGTTTCCATCGGCGGCCGCTTTTATAGCGACGACTATTACGCGATAGAGCCAGGCGGCCAGAACGAGGGCGCGGAACTCACGCTCGGAACGATTTACAATCCAAACAGCCCGCTCATGACGGGAGTTTCATCCTTCGATGGCGGCACGAGTTCGTATCATTCGGTCGGCAGTGTTAACGCCAAAGCCATGCGCGTGGCTGATTGGTCGGACGGAGAGCCGCTGGTCGTTACCCGTATTGTCAACGGCGTTCCTCGAGTGGACCTTAGTTTGTGGCCACCGTCGAGCGATGCGCGCAGCGATTTGTGGGTTGACTCGACCGATGGCGCGACGCTCATGGCCAACGCGCTTCAGTTTGTCCATCCAAGCTGCGTGCCGGTTCCGGCGTCGCTGCTCGGCTGGTGGAAAGGCGAAGGCGACGCGACGGATTCGCAAAACAGTTTCGACGGCGTGTTCAATGGGACGCCAGCGTTCGCAACCGGCGAAGTGGGGCGGGCTTTCAGCTTCGACGGGGAGCCGGCGAATTTTGTTTTAGTTCCGCCGAACGCGAGCCTCGATCTGGCGCAGTTCACGATCGATGCCTGGATCTATCCTACGACCAGCTCGGGAATTCGTTGGGTTGTCGATAAAGGCGCTCACAACCTGGGCGAGAACTACCTTCTCGCCTTGGAAGATGGGAATGTCGTCGAGGTTGATTTTAATAATGGCAGCGGCGGCCATCAATTTGTCGATTCAACGATAGCGGTTCCGGTCAATGCCTGGAGCCATGTTGCCGGCACTTACGATGGCAACACACTGACACTCTATATAAATGGCGTATCGGCCGGGACATTTGTGTCAGGCCAGGATCCGCGCGGGCCGAACCCGGTTACACAAGGGCTGAAAATTGGCGGTCGAAACAATCCGCCGGACGATTCTTTTCCATTCCAGGGACTGATCGACGAGGTGGAAGTTTTTGATCGAGCGCTGTCGCAGCAGGAGGTGCAGGGAATCTACGACGCCTTCTACGCCGGGAAATGTCCGTGCGTCGAGGCGCCCGGGGGAATGATCGCGTGGTGGGCGGGCAATGACAGCGCGGCTGACATCCAGGGTGCGCACGATGCCACGCTTAATGGAGCCGGCTTTGGTCCGGGCGAAGCGAATCACGCCTTCACGTTTAATGGGACGAGCGACGACGTCATCCTTCCCGCAAGTAACGACTGGAACTTTGGCACGGGTGATTTCACGGTCGATTTCTGGGAACAAAGCAGCGACGCGGCCGACATCATGTACGCGCTTTCCTTTGAGCCTAATAACGATTTCACCGGCCGGAACCTTGATTTCGATTTCAACGACAGCCACGGGATCTGGGTTTTTTGGAACGGAGGCGGAGGAAACAATATCCAGGTGGGATCTGTTGGCGCTTACACCGATGGTAATTGGCATCATTTTGCCCTAACCAGGGTTGGCACGACTTTCACGCTTTACGTTGATGGGACTGTCGCCGGAACCATCGACGACCCGGAGGCCATCGACCTCTCCGGCGGAAGCGATAACTATATCGGCGCGAGAAGTATTAACGGAACGATTAACAAGTTCTGGAATGGATCGATTGACGAAGTTGAAGTCTTCAATCGCGGACTGAGTGCGGACGAGGTCGGGGGAATTTACCACGCGGGCGGCGCGGGCAAGTGCCGGCCGTATTACACTGTGGCGGTGAGCAGTGGCGCCGGCGGAATGGCCACCGGCGGAGCGACGGTTCGGCAAGGCACGTCTGTCGAGGTCAGCGCGACCGCGGACGGCTGTGACACTTTTGCGGGCTGGTTTGAGAACAACCAATTGGTCAGCTCAGACAATCCCTACGATTTTGTGGTCAAGGGCGCGAACCGCAACCTGGTCGCGACATTCAACAAGATTCAATATCAGATCTCGGCCAGCGCTTCGCCGAGCGCCGGAGGAAGTGTGAGTGGCGCCGGCCCGTACGATTGCGGCTCCCAGGCTACGTTGATGGCAACGGCCAAGTCCGGCTATCAGTTTGTGAATTGGACCGAGAGCGGAACGCAGGTGAGCACGTCGGCGACCTACAGTTTCACGGTCAGTGGAAGCCGGACGCTGGTGGCCAACTTCAAGCAAACCACTCATTTGGGGACGGCAAACGGAAGCGGTACCATCTTCACGCATAACAACCAGGCGAGCTTTAACTTCACCATCTCCGACAACAACAAGAAGGGGACGCCGAGTGGTACGTTGACTTACACCGACACGAAGGGTGGGATCAAACTGACGAGCACGGCTATTACCTCGATTACCCTGAACGGCAAACAGGCCACCTTCAGTGGCAAAGGGACCATCCCGGGCAGCAATCCGCGCAAGCCAACTCAGGTCAGCTTCACGGTGGTGGCGACAGACAACGCCACGCCCGGAACGCCGAAAGACACGTTCTCAATCCAGATCAGTTCGCCCTATTACGCGAGCGGAAACCTAACGAGCGGAAATATTGTGGTGAATTAGAAAATCATTGCGGATTGGGAGATTCGGAGCTTGTTTTTGCGGTTACGCCGACGTAAAACTGCACGTCATGGGCTTAATTCTTCTGATCGTATTGATTCTCCTGCTGGTGGGAGCGTTTCCGACCGGTGGCTATGGGTTTGGCTATCGATCGCACGGGATCCTCGGGACAATTCTCCTGATCATCCTGATTCTTTATCTGTTAGGCCGACTCTAGGAGCGCGGCTTGGGCTGCGCGGAATGCCGGCTGGAGGTCGGAAGATCACGATCAATAGCTAACCGGGCCTTTTTCGATTGCGCCTCCCCCTTTCGAGAATGAAATTGGGCCGTTGCGCTTACGCCGGGCTGAGGTAAAGGCTGGCAAGTGATTCAGGCGGACTTTCGTCCGCGCCGCGGTATGTGGGGCACGAAATAACAGGGATGAGCTCACGCAACAAATTCAAAATCTCGGAAGAGATCGCAATCGACGATCGGATTCTGCCCACGTTGCAAACATCTCGTTGGAAGCGGCTTAACGCGTTCGTCGAGCGCCATTTCTTTGTCATCGCAATCGCGGTGGCGTTGCTCAGCGCGGTGGCGGTGCTTCCCGCGTTTGCCAAAAACATAAGCGGTGACGTTCGCCTTTACCGCGATGTTTCGCACGATTTGTTGAACGGCCAGTGGCCTTATCGGGATCGAACCCTGGAATATCCGCCGTATTCTGTCCCAATCTTCCTCCTGCCGCGCCTGGTGGTCGACAGCGAGCACTATCTCGTCGGGTTCATGATTCTCTGCCTCCTGGCGGACGCAGCAGTGAAAGCGCTACTCATCAGGGCGGGACGCGTTTCAAGTTATGGCGTAGGGGCGCTGGGGCCGGTGGCACTCTACTCTTTGGCAGTGCCGTTTTTGCAAATGCTTTACCTGCAGCGCTTCGACACGTGGCCGGCAATGCTGACCATCGTCCTGGTGATGGTGGTCGCCCGAAGAAAATTCCTAACGAGCGGCGCGCTTCTTTCCGTGGGCGTTTTTCTGAAGCTGTATCCGATCGTGCTTGGGCCTGCACTGATGTTCAGCGCCATGAGGCAGCGAAATTGGCGGCGCTTTGTTTGCGGGTTAGTCGCCGGGATCGTTCCGGTTGCGGTTTTGAGTGCCTTTTTGCCCTGGTGGCGTTTCGCATTTTTCCAGGCGAACCGGGGGCTCGAAGCGGAATCAATCTATGCCTCGGTCATCTGGCTGGGGAAACTTTTTGGGTGGTGGCCGGCAACCTGGGGGCATGTCATTGCGTGGTCGGAAGTGCTGGGCCCGGTGGCATCCGCGGTCGTGCCTTATGCAAGATTGACCTGGGTCGTGACCACTTTTTTCTCGGCGATCCTGTCGGCCAGGAGATTGGGGCGCGCGCCGAATCTGCCGCCGGGTGATGTGGCCCGCGTTCTTCTGCCGCCGATACTGGCGTTCGTAGTTTTCAATCCGGTGTTCAGTCCCCAATTTATGCTCTGGCTGCTGGCGCCGGCGGCGCTAGCGACGATGGGGAGAAGTGTGTGGGCTTCGCTGGCGATTTTGTTTTGCGCGATCCTCACGCCGGTAACGCATTATCACTTTGGACCGAATTTAGGTTTGCTTGGCACTGGCGCATTGGTTCTGAGAAATGGAATCCTGGCTGGAACGTGGGCCGGGCTCGTTTGTGAAAAGCTGAGCTCGGAAATCGGACATCGGAAATCGGAAAGCCCTCAGATCATCTACACCGGCGACGCAGCGATCGATTACGAGATGGGCGGACGGTAGGCGACGTAAATTCGATGCGGGGATTGTTTGGACCGCTCATGAGGCTTCGCCGGGAAGATTGAGACGTCGAAACCGGCACGTCGCAGGGTCGCTGGAAAATCTGGCTCATCGACGGCCGACCAGAAAGCAACGCGGCCGCCTGGCTCGAGCGCGCGATGGATCGCTTTCAGACCACGCCAATTGTACAAGCGCGAGTTTTCCTTTTGCACAAACGAGGTCGGGCCGTTGTCGACGTCGAGAAGGATGGCAGCGTAAGATTCGTTAGGGGCGCGAGCGATCACTGCGAAAACGTCTCCGATAGTGACTTTTACGCGCGGATCGTCGAGCAGTCCGCCATTGATCGGGCGCAGGAATTCGCGATTCCAAGCCACGACTTCCGAGAGCAGCTCGGCCACTTCGACCTGGGCGCGTGGACCGGATAATTCGAGCACGCGCTTCAGGCTGAATCCCAAGCCGAGCCCGCCGATCAGTATTCGGGGTCGACCTTCTCGCGCGAGATCGGCGCATGATTCCTGGGCGAGCAGCAGTTCCGAGCTGGTCGAGGTGGTGCTCATCAGCTGGCGCCCGTCGAGTTTCATAAAAAATTCGCCGTCGTGCTCGTGAAGAGTCAGACGAGAGCCGTCGGGCGTACGGGTTTCGGCGAGGGTGCGGAAGGGAATCATGGACAATGGCGGATTGAAAAGGCGGAGCGGAAAAGGGATTTTTTAATGAGGAAAGCGGGAACGCAGGAATGGCATCGGGAAATTCAAATTGAATGGAAGGCGGTTAGGCTCAACGCCTCGACGACTCACGATTCACGAACTGCTCATGCTTGCGAATGACTTGTTCGAAGAGGGTGAATTCGTGCGCGGGAACCTCTGCAGGGAACTTGGCGCCGGAACGGCTCCATTTCGCGAGCCAATCGGACGTGAGCAGTTCATGCCGGTAGGGCGAGGAGGCGCGATAGGTTTCGGGCGTGAGGGCAATGGTGGTTTCTTCTTTTTCTCCGGCAGAGCGACCTCGGGCCACATAGAATCCGGTGGCGAGCAGGATAGCGCGGATGGCGGTGGAGCGGCTGTAAGTGAAGAGCTCGACGCTTCGACCGGCGCACGTGTTCCGTAGTTTACGAAATACCGGAAGCGTCCACTGGTCCCCTGACGTTTTGGTTGAAAACATGTCGTAAAAAATGAGATCCGGCGGGGATGCCGCGGTCATGGTCTCGAGAAAATCACCGAAGAGTAATTGCCAACTCACGCCGGGATATTTTTGCGAACGCCAATGGCCATCGGCCAAAATGCCGGCAGGTCCACTGTGGCGGAGGTAAGGAAAATCACCGGTGAAGCGCGATGCGAGACGGAGCGAGTCGAGATCGTTTTCGAAACTGATAATGTGAAGAGGGCGAACGGGGCCTCGCTCAGCTTGTTCCTCGTAGCAATGAATGGCGGCCATGGCATTCGCGGCCGCGCCCAGGCCCACATCCCAGATAATGATGGGCGAGGCGTCCTCGGTTTTTTCTTCGGGCGCAAGAGCAAGGCGTCGAGCAAGATCTGACTGCTCTATATATAGAGCGCGGGCCTCCTCCATCGGCGGGGTCCGGGAATGCATAATCTCTCCGGAGGAAATCTGGCGGATGCTGGAAAAACCTTCCCAGGCCTGGTGGATCTCGTAGTCGCCGAGTCGGCGTGATTTTTTTCGCTTCGGTTTTTGTTTGTGAATCGGGTTGTCGAAGTCGGGCTGGTGCAGAAAGGCCCGCTTGGTCTGATAAAGATCGAGGAAGCGATCGGCCAAGATACTCTCGCGAATATCGCGCATGAGCTGGTGGTAGAAATGCAGGTTGTGTTTACCGAGCAATTGCCAGCCAAGATTTTCGCGCGCTTTGGTAAGATGATGGAGATAGGCGCGCGAATAACGAATGCAGGTGGGGCAGGCGCATTCAGGATCGAGCTTTTCGTCGGAGAATTTGTAAACGCCGCGGCGCAGCTGCAGAAATCCACGCGAAGTAAAAGCACCGCCGCGCTGCGCGACCTGGGTTGGAATGATGCAGTCGAACATATCGACGCCTCGGTGAACGGCTTCGAGGATGTCGAGAGGCGTGCCGACACCCATGAGATAGCGCGGCTTATCCGCGGGCAAAAGTTCCGCGGTGAATTCGCACAGGTCCTCGCGTTCGCTCTGGCCTTCGCCGACCGCGAGTCCGCCGATGGCGAAACCGTCGAAAGACATTCCTCCAAGGACGGCCGCACTTTCTTTGCGCAAATTCTTGAAGAGCGCGCCTTGGACGATTGCGAACATGGACTGCGGCGAATCGCCGCGCGCGGCCAGGCTGCGCGCCGCCCAACGGTGAGTCAGGTCCAGGGCCGCGCGGGCGGTGGCTTCATCGGCGGTCGACGCGATGCATTGATCGAGCGCCATCATGATGTCGCTGCCGATGGCTTTTTGCGTTTCGATGCTAACCTCCGGACTGAGCAAAATGGTTTTCCCGTCGAGATAGCTTTGGAAGATCGCGCCTTCTTCGCTCATGGCCCGCGAATTCGGTAACGAGAATATTTGGAAGCCCCCGGAATCGGTCAGGACGGATTTGTTCCAACTCATGAAGCCATGAATTCCGCCGACGCGGCGAAAGACTTCCGGTCCGGGGCGCAGGAGAAGGTGATAGGTATTCGCGAGGAGAATCTGAGAGCCGGCGTCTTCCAGCGTCTGCGGAAGCTGGGCTTTGACCGTGGCGTGAGTGCCCACGGGCATGAAAAGGGGGGTTTTCACCTCGTTGTGCAAAGTCCGGAAGGTGGCCGCTCGAGCGCGGGAGCCGCTGGCGTGCGCTTCGAGTCGGAAGTTGAGGCGAGACATTTGTGAAGAGCGGAGATCGGAGAGTGGAAAGCGGAAACGACGACGGAACTATCTCACGCCCGTAACGCGGGTAAAGGCGCGCCCGGGCTTCCCAAGACGCGGAGCAGCAAAGGGGAGACAGGGATTCGAATGATCGCGGATTACGGAACGGGGAGATGCGACTCCCGACCTCAAACTCTCCTCGACCGACAAGGAGAAGATGGGCTTTCGGGAAAGAATAGAGGCTCGGGAGAAAGTAGAAGAAGATCGCGGAATTCGAATTGCGAATTGGAGAACGCTCAGCAACGTGACCGCATGGCTAATAAGCAATATTCCGCGCCGCCCCCGATGACGATCGATGTGAACAAGAATTACTCCGCTACGTTGAACACGTCACGGGGCGAGATCGTATGCGACCTTTTCGTCAAGGACGCTCCCAAAACGGTTAACAACTTCGTGTTCCTCGCCCGCGAAAAGTTTTATGACGGCACGCTCTTTCATCGCGTCATCGCTGATTTCATGGTGCAAGGAGGCGACCCTACGGGGACCGGGCGCGGTGGCCCAGGATACAAGTTTGAGGATGAAGTTAAAAGTAACCCGCAAAAACATCAGGTCGGGAGCCTGTCGATGGCGAACGCGGGACCGAACACCAACGGCAGCCAGTTTTTCCTCACTCACATCAAGACTGACTGGCTCGATGGCAAGCACACTGTTTTTGGAAAAGTGTCGAAGGGACAGGAAGTGGTCGATGCGATTGAGCAAGGAGATCAGTTGATCGGCGTAGAGATCACTGAGCGATAAGCGCCAGAAATTTCCAAATTTGAAGGGAGGACGGTTCGGCGGAATCCCGCCCCCCCTAGGGATCGTTTGGGGAAGCGGGAAAATCTCTCAGGGTTTTCCAGGCGTTGGTTTCGGTGTCGCGTGTTTTCGGACGCTGGAAGAACCGCGGTTGCGGGACGACGATTGGCTGGCGTGCGACGAGGTGGAGGTCTTGCCCGAGGCTGTCCCAGTCGGGTGCGCGCGGGAGCCTTTGGATGTGGAAGAGCTTTTCACGCCGCTGGTACGCCCGGAGTAGTGGGGCGTGGGAGTCGGTTCAACTCCCAGGGGAACTGCGTGATAGGTCGGAGTAGGCGTCGGCAACACGCCGACTGGAATCCCTACCGGGTTGTTAGGCGTAGGTGTGGGTAAAACCCCGACGGGGCTGCCATTTGGATTGCCCGGCGTCGGCGTTTCGCGCGGTGGATAGGTTGGAGTCGGTGTCTGACGCGGCGGATAGGTAGGCGTCGGTGTCGGCGTCCGGCCGGGTGGCGGTGTCGGAGTTGGCGAAGGCCTCCGACAGGGAGGAGGACATGGCAAAGGCAGCCGCCAGCAAGGCGGGTTGTTAGGCGGACAGGGTGGATGTTTCCCGGGCGGGCCATGCCAGCGGTAGCAGCCGCAATTTTCTTCCCACCACCAGCCAATTTCGCCCTGCGGAATCCAGACCCATTGGCAGCATTGGTAGGACCATCGGCCGCCTTCCACTGCGATGGGTGTGAGCATGAAAGCGTGTTTTTCGCCGTTATTAGTGATGCCTTCGCCGGTTATGAGGCAAGAGTCGCTGATGGATTTTGCGACCACCAGAACCCGGAAGTCGCTTTGCGAAAGGTCGCAAAGCGTGTTGAGGTCGAACATTTGCCCATTGAGATAGAGAAACGCGTGTTGGGCGTTATCGGTCGTGGCCGACTCACCGACGATCATCCCGGAAGTGTTGGCGCCTTGCGTGCCGACATTCGTCGCCACGCTGCTGGTGCCTCCGAGAGTCCCAAGGTCGACCACGGTGTACGCGATATCGGCCCGGGCGGAGCCGATGGGAATTAGACTAACGAGTAGAGAGGCGAGAGCGAGAGCACGAGGAGTTTGCATAGGAGTGAGTCCGGTTGATCCGACTTACCCATTTCCCTGTGACCTGCCCCTGTAAGCGTAAGATTGTGTTTAAAGGAAAAATGGTTCTGATGTCAATGAGCGAACGGCACGCGTGTTCAGTCGATGCGTAGAATTCTACTGGCAATCGAATAGCCGATTGAGACGATTTTCCGAGGAGACGAACATTAAGAATGGTGCGCGCGTTGAAGTCGCGCATAGGGCCACACCCTACATCTGAATTAGACTGCCGGATGACGGCAAGGCGGGGGGAGATGCCTCTGCTCGAGGGTCGGCGTCAGGCCCGTCAGCGGTCGGTCTTCAGTAGTGCGGTCGCGGCCGGGAATCGCGGTTCGATGTCGATTGGGACATTTTTGAGTTTATCGAGGGCGCGCTGAACTTCGGGACGGATGACACCGAGGCGGGCCTCCATCTCTTTCGCTTTCTCGTAATTGCCTTCAGCCTGGATGGTCATGAACTCATGCGTAAGCGAGGCGACGCCCTCCTTCACTTTGCCGGGGACGACCGCAAAGGTGCCATCGGGCCGGACGGAAAACGCGCCCGCATCGAGCAGATAATTCAACTGCATGGCCTGGCCTTTTCCATGAGCTTCATTGATCCCGAAGCGGATCGAGCGGAACGACGAGACGAGGTAGGTGGTATAAAGGGTCCGCTCGAGTGACTTCGGCATGGCGCCTTTATCGATCATGTGTTGAATGGCGAACAGGCTGGCGATATCGGCTTTGGCTTCTTCCAAGGCGCTGCCGGCTTCCTTCATTTCCTGGCGCACGGTCGTTTCCCGTCCGCCAACGGTAATGTTGTGCGGCCCGAGGCCGTGCATCAGCTCGTGCACCAGGATGTGGGTGAAAAAGGCCTCGAAGGCGATGTCTTTTTGGTCGGCCGGACTGAGCACGACCTTCGAAATCGGCACCAGCGTCCTGGCGAACTTTGCGTCCTGGACGTTTTTGAGCATGATGCGCTTGGCGCCTTTTTCCCGCGTGATCCGCTCATCGTTAGGCAAATTAAATGCCGCCGTCTGGACGCCATGGCTTGCGTCTCCGGAACAAAAGATTTCGTTCACGACCACGATGGGCGCGAGCGCGCCGAGCTTCGGGTTGCGATACTTCGGGTCAATCGGAAGATGGTCTTCGATGTTCTGGAGTTCGGCGGAATATTTCTGGAGCTTGGCCGATTCTTCCGCGTCCTGGACGGTGATGAAGGATTCGAACCCGGCCTTGTAGTTGAACCAGCCATCTTCATAAACCTCGTAGGGTCCAATGGTCGGCTGGATGGCGCCGTTCATTTCCATCCAGGCGACGTCGCTTTCGTAATAATCGTTGGAGAGAAACGCGTCCGCGCGCGTGCTGAGAAACTTTTTCAGGGTGGGATCGGCGGCATCTTCGGCGGCTTCACGCAAAAGCTTCGCAGCCGCAAGCAATTCACTTTGATATTCGAGGCTGTACGGCACGATCTGAAAACCTTTGGCGTCGGCGGTGCGTTTGATGACCGTGAAAAAGCCTTTGGCCGCTGTCTGATCCTTCTCCGGCAAAGAGGCGATCCACTGCTCGACCTCCTGTTTAGTGGCGTCGTCGGGATAGAAACCGCCATTTGCAGGTTTCGGGGGCGCGCCGGTGACAAAGGGTTTGTCTTCGTCGAGACGCGACCAAGGACCCTTGTTGATTATGAAATAATGCAGGCGCGCGCGGCCTTCAGGAGTTTCATCGGCCGCCAAATCAAGCAGCATCGAGGGGTCGCCGCTCCAGACTTGCCGGAGGAAAATGCCATCGATGAGTTTGGAGGCTTCGATGAGTTTGGCCAGGACGCGGCGATCGTTAGGTGTGAGCTTGGACAGATCGGCGGTGACCTCGGTCGGAGCAAAGCGAGCCGTCATATTTGCCAGGCGCGCCGTTTCCGCGGGAACATTATCGGGTTTGTCCGGAGAGGCTGCGTGGCTGGTGATGGCGAGGGGAACGACGGTGGCCAGGGAAAGCAAAAAAGTCTTCATACGGTAGGAGTTGAGGAAGGAGGTCTTTAAGGAACGCAGGAACTCAGGAAAGGAAAGCGAAAGCGGCGAGCCAGACCGGGCCGCCGCAGACCGCTATCACCGACACTTAAGTCTGAGGTGTTATCACGCTGGATCGGCAGAGGCCGCGGGGGGTGGCGGTCGTCGGCAAAAGCATACGCGCGAAGGGGATGCGAGAAACGTTGAATAGATGACACACCACTAACGACTAATCTTATTAACATGAAAAAGTTCACCAGCTTATTGATAGGGTGTTCGCTGGCGCTGACGGGAATGACATTCGCGCAGCAGCCGGACGAGCAACAATCACCAACCAAGAACAAAAAAGTGCCGGTCGAGAAGACGGAGCGCGCACCTAAAGTCAACGTGGAGAAGCCGCACCGGGGTGGTGAGGCTAATGCCACTGGCAACAACGGTGCGAACGCGGCGAATTCTGAAGCCACGCCGGTGAAACCACCGCGCGGCATGCACAACGAGCGTAATCCTGCCAGAGGGAACAAGGCGGAGGCGACTCCCAAGACGGAAACGTCAGTCTCCAAAGAATCGAGCACTTCGGCCGAAGCCGGAGCCAGCGCGACAGTCCCTCCTGGCCGGCAGGCACACCAGGGCAAAAAAGGCGCCAAAGGCAATGCCGGTGCTAACAATATGAAGACGGCCGCGACTGCCACTCCTGTAGCCGCAGCCACGACCGCACCAAGTGCGACTCCGGCAACGGGCGCAGCGGTTAATGCACGGAACACGGTGAACAAGCAGCAAAACACGAACGTCCAGGCGAACGTCAACGCTGCTGGTGGCGCCGGAAGGAAGGCTGACCCGCAGAAAATTCAACAGGTCAAACAGCAGACGCAGCAGATCAAAGAGCAACACGCCAATTTTCGCGCGCAACCCCGGCCCGACAAGGTCCCGGCGGTTTCGTTCCAGGCAAACTATCGCATTCAGGGAAGTGATCGCTGGCAGGGGCCGCAGTATGAAGTCTTCCGGTCGTATCATCCCGAACGGCACGATCGCGGCTGGTATTCCTCGCACTACAGCCGGGTGGAGTTGATCGGCGGCGGTTACTATTATTTCAACGGCGGTTATTGGTATCCGGCGTGGGGTTACAGCCCTTCGGAGGAATACTACGCTTATGACGCGCCGATCTATGTAGGACATCGCGCTGAGCCGCCCGATCGTGTGATCGCGGACGTGCAGTCGGAGCTTCAAGAGATGGGTTATTACACGGGGGAAGTGGACGGATTGCTCGGACCGCTCACTCGTCAGGCTCTGACGGATTATCAAGCGGACCAGGGACTCATGGCTACGGCTGTGATCGACGAGCCGACACTTGATTCGTTAGGAATGTCTTCTTAAAAAGAAAGCCTAAGCAAATTCATAAAGCCGCCGGGGGAAACCTCGGCGGCTTTTTGTTGGCGGGAAAAGGCCTCTGAATCACGGCGAAAGTGGATTTGGCTCGTTGGCGCCTTGGCCCGATGGAAGTTTGTAGATCCAGACATCGTTTTCTGGAAAATTCGCCAGCAGACGAATGCCCGTTTCGGGCGCCACTGTTAGTTTGTTAGGAAAAACGGCGTAGCGAACGCTGCGCTCTCGCAGGGCAGGGTGGAGCGGAGAAACAAGAAGACTATATCCGGCCGGGCTTCCGAGAGCGAACTCAGGAGGGGTCGCGTGATCGGGGAGCAGGAAGATGGTGAGCGCGTAACGATTATAAATGGGCTCAAACCGGCGGGAGGGATCGAGCGCGTGACAAAATGGGAGATCCGGAACCACAGCCAAACCCGAAAGGACATCTGCGCCCTGTGCCTTCAGGAATTGAGGAAGCCAGGCACAGGAATAACCGACCCACTTCGCGCCTGGATCGCTTCGCACGAGTTGCCGAATCGTCTCGGCAGGCCCCGCGTCGATTAGCGGACCAAGGCCGGTCGCAATCGGATTAATCAGGCCATTATTAAGGGCAAGGCACCCGATGAATATCGGGCAGAAGAATCGAAGGGGGGCGAGAAAATAGAGGGATATCAGGGCTGCGTTCAGTCCGAGCAGAGCGAGGATCCTGGGAGTCTCGAGAAAATGAGGATTCTGTGTTCGCGATACGAGAATGAGACAAACCACGCCTGACAACGCCGCCATCGCCAGGGAGGCGCGCCAGATTGTTCGAGGGCCGGCAGGATTTCGCGCCAGGAGGACGGTTGCGAAAATCGTTCCGGCAATGCCGCACGCCAGAAGATTGCGAATGCCGGGAACGTAACTCAGCAAGGTAAAGCGGCAGAGCCACCGCGGGAAGGGGCAGAAGGCGTAAAGGGTGAGAGCGAACAGACAACAAAGCAGCGCAATTTCGAGCCGTCGGTTCTTTCTATCTTTGATCAGTTCGAAACCGGAGGTGGCGAGCACGAGTAGCCAGAGTGGCCAAAAATTGCTTGCCTCACACGCGTTGCCGCGGCTGTCCAAAAAGTTGTTCTCGGAAGAATTGAAGAAACCGAGAAAGCCGTTAAACGTCTCGCGAATCTTGAGTTCTCCGCCGGAACTTTGGCGGGCACCAGGGTATGAGGTCCCGGCAATAATCCGGAGCGTTGGCAGGCACTCATGAAAATACGGCACAAGCACCGTCAGGCAGAGGAACAGGGCGATGGCGCAGCTGAGTGTGCCGCGGCGCCAATCAAGCGGCGTTTCTCGTCGTTGCCAAAACCATCCCGCCAAAAGAGCGATGCCGATATAAACCAGAGGGATTTGAAAGGGTGGATAAAGGCAAAGAACAAAATTGATCGACCCGATCATCAAACCGATGCCGGCGGCGATCCGTCGTGGGAGCGTTTGGGTTTGAAAAAGAGAAATCACGCAGATGATTGCCAGGGCCCACGACGCGAGCATTTCCGGTAACATCGGCGGGCAGGAGAACCACCATTGGATGTAAGCAGAGAAGAAAATCCAAAGCGTTCCGAAAAGAGAGATCCAAAACTGGCCTCCGGTTAGAATTCGAAAAAGAAAGAAGAAGGCCGTCAGGAGACCGAAGACCTTTACATTCCAGTAAAAGGAGAACGCGGTTTCGATCTTGAATAGAAAGAAACCATAGAGTTGTGGACGAAACAGCATGACGAAGTGCCGGACGGGCAGGCTGGCGATGAGTGGAGTCTTTTCGGCGCCTACATTGGAATTCTCGACTGGGAAAGGCGGCCGGTGCAGCGCTTGCGAAAGAATGGAAGGTGTCCAGGCAAGCCATTCGTCGGATCGCACATTTTTTGACGTCGAAAGAAGGAGGCCTTCCGGGGAGTCACGGTCGTGCAGAACGATTTTCCATTGCGCGACCGACGATCCGTTCAGTTGGAGTACAACCGATGCCAGGAAAAGAACCGCGAAAAAAATGAGCGTTCGCCTGCTGGCCTTATCCAAGAGGCGACTTTAAAAAGAATTGCGCATCCAAGGAAAGAACCAATCGCGAAGCCAACTCTTGGCCGGAAGATGCGATCAGAGGCGGCCGATCACGTCTTGAAAGCCGTATTCCTAGTATGGCAACAGAATTAAATCTGAAAGGGAACTGGAACGAACTCAAAGGCAAATTAAAGCAGAAATATGGTCAGTTAACCGATGACGACCTGACTTTCAGCGAGGGAAAATCCGATGAGCTGATCGGACGCCTGCAGCAGAAGCTCGGCAAAACGAAGGAAGACATTCGTTCGGAGATCGAGAAGCTGTAGAAGGGCAACTCACCCGATCCTGTTCTGAACAGGAGAAATAAAAGGGGCTCGCAAAAACTCGGGCCCCTCTGGCGAAAACGCGACCGGTGCGGTGTTGTTGAAGTGACTGTGCTCGATACCTAACTAATTGGATAGGCCTTCGGCACAACGACCCCTGCAACAACGGGCTCCCACCCTTTTGCGTCCGTTGTGCGGGACGCCGAAATTCGCCTAGATTGGCGCGAATGCCGGGAAAGCAAAAGATCGTGAAGGTCGGAGGACGCGAGCTGGCGATCTCCAATCTCGACAAGATTTTCTTCCCCGGGAACGGTTTCACTAAAGGCGACGTCATCGCCTTTTACTCAGAGATCGCCGACGCGCTGTTACCGCATTTGCGTGACCGGCCGCTGACAATGAAGCGCTTTCCGGATGGGGTGACCGGCGAACATTTCTACGAAAAAAACGCGCCCAAACACACACCGAATTGGGTCGAAACGTTTGCGGTCCCGAGGACGGAAGGCGGCCCGGACATTCATTACATTCTTTGCAACGATCGAGCGACGCTTGTCTGGCTTGCGAACCTGGCGGATGTCGAGAAACACGTCCTGCTCGCGCGTCAGCCAAAATTGGATATTCCCACGTCGATCGTGTTCGACCTGGATCCGGGCGCGCCTGCGGGAATTCTGCAATGCGCGGAAGTTGCACTGCATCTGCAGAATCTCTTAAAGAAATGGAAACTCGAAACCTTCGTTAAGGTTTCAGGCTCCAAGGGGCTGCATTTGACGGTGCCGTTGAACACCCCGGTGCCTTATGAAGTTACGCAACCCTTTGCCAAAAGCGTGGCCGAACTCGTTACGCGTGAGATGCCGAAGCTGGTGGTGGCCGAAATGTCGAAGGAGACGCGAAAAGGCAAAGTCTTCATTGATTGGAGCCAAAATTCGGATTTCAAGACGACTGTTTGCGTCTACGCGATGCGCGCTAAAGGTCCCTTGCCCTTCGTCTCAATGCCAGTGGAGTGGAGCGAACTCGCGCGCGCTCTCAAGCGAAAGGACGCGAAGTCATTGTCATTCACGCCCGAAGCGGCCCTGAAACGGGTTAACAAGGGCGGGGACTTGTTTGCGCCAGTCTTAAAGCTGAAACAAAAACTGCCGGCCGCTTTTGTTAAGGCGCTGGCTGCCGGGCCGCCGCCGAAATTGCATCGCTGGCCGAGAAATACGAAGCCGCTAAAAGCGACCCGAGGGGACAGGAGTCTTCACGCTTATCGCGCCAAACGCGATTTTTCGCAGACGGCCGAGCCCGACGCGGCGGCGATGAGGGAGGCGCTAACAAAGAAAAAACACCATCGCTACGTCATTCAAAAACATGAGGCGAGCCATCTTCACTATGACTGGCGCCTCGAGATGGAAGGCGTATTGCGATCGTGGGCGGTGCCGAAGGGTCCGCCGACACAGCTGAAGGAGGCGCGTCTCGCCATGCACGTAGAGGATCATCCGCTAGCCTACGAACGCTTCGAGGGAACGATTCCGCCCGGAAATTATGGAGCGGGGACGGTCATGGTGTGGGATTACGGAGTTTACGAAGACCTCACCGGCAACGTGGCGGCCGCGTTTCACAGCGGCAAAATGCACCTCGTGCTTAAGGGCGAAAAACTTGAGGGCGAATGGATCCTGGTAAAGGACAAGCGCGACCCTGAGAGCAATAGATGGCTTCTGATCAAAGCCGGAAAATCAATCAAGCCGATCTCCGCCAAAATGGACGACCGGTCCGCCCTGACGAAAAGATCAATGAAGGCAATCGCGAAAGAGAATGATGCGCAGTGGAAGAGCAATCGCCCGGACTCATCGGGGCGCGGAAAAAGGAGTCGCCGCGCGAAAGAGGAGTCGCCGCCGGAATTCGTCGAGCCAATGAAGTGCAAAGCAGTCACGGAGTTGCCCGAAAGCGGCGAGTGGTTTTACGAGATCAAGTTCGACGGTTACCGAAGCATGGTCGTGAAGGATTCGGACACGGCTAAATTGCTTTCCCGCAATGGGAATAATTTTAACGAGCGCTTTCCCGAGTTGGCCAAAGCGTTCGAGAGGTTCTCGGGGCGATTTGTGATTGATGGGGAAGTCGTGGCGCTTGATCGCAACGACAGGCCCTCCTTTCAGCTCTTGCAAAATAATGCCGCCAGTCCCGATGCGATTTACTTTTATGCCTTCGATTTGCTCAACGAAGATGGTGAAAACCTTCAACTCATGCCGTTGGAGCAGCGCCGGGAACGACTAGAGTACGCTTTTGGCGGGTGTCTCGGACCCGATCCGCCTTTCGCCGCTTCTTCCGGGATCGGCCCGGCAGGTTTTGAAAGCGGTGGAGAAGTTAGGCCTGGAGGGCGTGGTCGCGAAGCGGTCGGGATCCTTGTATGAACCCGGCAGAGCGTTCGGGCGCGTGGATCAAGCAGCGGACCGATCGGATGCAGGAGTTTGTCATTGGCGGCTACGTGCCGGGCGCGACTACTTTCGATTCATTGATCGTTGGAGTTTACGAGGGCAAGGCGCTTCGGTTTGTCGCGAAGGTGAAGGACGGGTTTCGTGCCGCGTTTGCGAAAGGAAATCTTCCGCGAATTTAAAGGACTTGCGGTGGAGACGTGCCCGTTCGCTAATTTGCCGGAGAAAAAGGCGCCCGGCGAGGTGAAGCGCTGACAAAAGAAAAAATGAAGGAGTGCCGGTGGCTGAAACCGAAGCTGGTATGTGCAGATCGCCTTTGTGGAATGGACCGATACCGGGAATCTGCGGCATGCGAAATTCGTCGCCATGCGTGACGACAAGGACGCGCGCGAAGTTGTTCGGGAAACGTAAGGGGTGGCCGAGAACCGAGGAATCGGAGGTCCTGGACCCCGCCCTAAAGAAGAGGAGAGAAGCCGGGCCTAAGCCTGGGTGTGGCGGGCGAAATGGACTTCCACGCCCTTGGGCAACAACCGTTTACGGCCGCGTTGACGGCGTCGAGCGAGGGTAGCGCGTCCGCCTTTTGTCTTCATGCGCGCGCGAAAACCGTGCTGCCGCTTGCGGGTACGTTTTGATCGTTGAAGGGTCCGTTTCATAGTCAAATCCCGGTCCGAACGGGCGGGAAGGGAGCTACGTTAGGGAGGCAAGTCGGATTGTCAATTCGGCCATGAAAAAGAAGGTAAAGTGAAGCGGACCAGCCCGCTCCGTCAATCAAGGGCCAGGCAGGGAGACACCAGAATGCGGCTGCGCTTCTCTTCCTCGCCCCCGGGTGCCGGGAGAATATTTGAGGTCAAGGGCGTTCCAGCTTTGTGATTACGCCAGAGAAGAAAAGCGATGGGATTTGCCACCGCCGCGGGTTTCTGAAATAAGAAGGCCAGTGGAGGAGAATGTTGTTATCGAGCCGGCGACGGAAGCCGATCTGGACGAACTGTCTGATTTGCTGGGCGAACTTTTCAGCGAGGAAAGCGATTTCCGGCCTAACAAAGAAAAGCAACTGCGCGGCTTGCGATTGATTTTCGAACAACCGAACCGGGGACGCGTCTTTGTTCTCCGTCGCAACAAGGTCATCGTCGGGATGATCAATCTTTTGTTCACCATCAGCACGGCCGAGGGCGGCTTTGTCATTTTGCTCGAAGACCTGGTGATACACCGAAAATACCGGGACAAAGGGTTACGGTTCCGATCTCTTGAATCACGCGATCAAATTCGCGAGGGAGAAACATTTCCTGCGCATCACGCTGCTGACCGATCGCCCGGAAATCCGTTCGCAGAATTTCTTTCGGCGCCATGGCTTCGTCGATTCTTCAATGATGCCGATGCGGCTCCTGGTGACTCCGGGCAGCGAGGCTGGGCCAGCGGCGTAATCTCGAGATGGTCAGGGGAGCTTTTCCGCTGTTTCGGCTCGCGGGCATCCAGGTATATTTGCATTTCACCTGGTTCCTGGTGGCGTGGTTCGAAATTAATTCGGCGAAAGGCCGGTATCATTCGCCGCTATGGGCGGCGGTGGAGTATTGCGGACTGTTCGCTCTGGTTCTGGCGCACGAATTCGGTCATGCCTTTGCCTGCCGATCGACTGGCGGTCGCGCGGACCAGATCGTTCTGTGGCCTCTCGGTGGTCTGGCTTTCGTCGATCCGCCGCCCCGGCCTACGGCTGTTCTTTGGAGCATTGTCGCCGGGCCGCTGGTCAACGTTGTTCTCTTCCCGTGTTTTTTCCTCGTTCTGATCGCGGCAAAGCATGGCTGGTTACCGATGAGCGGAGACGCGCGCCAGGTGATTTTTTATCTTTGGCTGACAAACACGGTCCTGCTTGTCTTTAATCTGCTGCCGTTTTATCCGCTCGACGGCGGCCAAATCGTGCGCGCGCTTCTTTGGTTCAAAGTTGGCCCCGTCCGGAGTCTTTTCATTTCCGGCTGTGTCGGCATGGGCGGCGCGGTTTGCATTCGGATGCCTGGCGTTCTATTGGAAGTCGATCTGGACCGGCATTATTGCTTTCTTCCTTTTCAGCCAAGCTAGAAACGCGGTCGAGAGGGTAAAGGAGATGCGACTGGCTGCGGAGATGGCCCAGCGGACGCCTCCACCTCCTCCGGGATAGGCCCTGCGCCGATACTCACCTCAGGCGCAGCGGGTTTCTTCTGAAGTTCTGCCCGGTCTCTGTAGGCAGCTTCCATAGGTTCGTGCCGCGGAGAGGGCGGCATTAGAACGTCGGGGGCTGAAATGAGAACGAAGCCTAACTACCCGCAGCGAGTGCGCCGAGTTCTTTCAACAAGCGTTGTTTCCGCTCGGCGTTGACTTCGATTTCATCGACCGCTTTGGCGACTTCCTTCTGGTTCAATTTGTTTCCGCTCGCCTTGTTGTAGTCCTGGAGTTCCGAGATTCGCGCCGTGTCGGAGAAAAACAGGAAAAGGCCGGGCACATAACTTTGAGCGCCAATGGCGTCCACTTTTGCGAGCAACGCCGGCATGTTGGTTTTGGCAAAATCCCAGGCGATTTCCGGATGTTCACTGTAGCGCGCCACATGGGCAACGAGATAGGTGGCGCGACTGGTCGGCATTTCATTTGTTAGGGAAAGTTGCAGGGTCCGTTTGATCAGCTCCGGATCGGTGGCGCGCGCCAGCGCTTCGTAGTAGTCCTGCTTCTCGCCCATGTTGGTGGTGGCTGCCCCGAGACTGTGCAGTTTATTCCAGGTGGCTTGGTCCGCGTTTCTTCCCACCACTAAAAGAATCGGCCGGCGCATGTCCGGAGAAAGGTGAGCCTTTCCTTCGCTAACTTCCTGGAAGCGCTTTTGGCAACCGGTCACGATATCGCGATCTCCCAAGTCGCCCAAAGCCTCGACAACGCTCGCGCGTAAATCGGTCCACCGAGCAGGTTCGCCCGGCTTCGCTTCCCAACCCAGAGCGTCAAAGGTCGGGCGCAAGTTTGAACGTAATAGCTGCTGAATCCTGTCGCGGTCAGGATTGTCGACCAGAAGGCGATTCAGGAATTCGAATGCGGCAATGATTTGATCCCGTTCAGCGAGTTCGGTCGATGTCGGTAATTTTTTTATCAGATCAAAATAGGATTGCAGCGATGCCCGCCCTGCCTGGACGAGAGCCCATTGGTCGCTCAAAAGATTCACGCGATCCGGAACGGAAAGGCTGCCCAACGATGCCAGAAGAAGGTCCCATGACTTTTGGTCATACTGCACGCGATAGTTTCCCGCGCCGTCGGCATTCAGCTTGAGAGCGGCATCTGCTGGAATGCCGCTCAGCGTCATGGCGGCATCTTTCATTAGGACTGTTTCGGTCTGCTTCTTCCCGACGACGCTGTAAGTCAGGGGAATCGGCCACGTGCTCGACGACGAATCCTTGAAGTTAATCGTCATTCGATTTTGGTGAAGGTTCACCTTATCTCCATCGCGGTTCACCTCGACCACCGGGAAACCGGGCTGATGAGTCCAGGCGGTGGCAATCTCCTCGACAGGCTTTCCAGAGGCTTCGGCCAGAGCCGTCCAAAGGTCAGCAGTGGTGGCATTCGAGTATTCGTGTTTCGAGATGTAGCGTCGAATTCCGTCGCGGAAGATGTCTTCTCCGAGGAAGCTTTCCAGCATTCGGATGAATGACTGGCCTTTCTGATAAGTAATTTCGTCGAAAGCCGTGTTGGCCTCGGCTTCAGTGGCGACGGGTTGCTGAATCGAGTGGGTGGTTTTGCGGAGATCGCTTTCCATGGCCTGTTCTTTGGCGATTCCGATTCGGCGTGTGGGATTGCGCGGAACGTTTTTGCGCAGCCAGACCTCCCATTGAGGATTGAAGAAGGCCGTCGACTTCGTCCCCATCCAGGAGGCAAATCCTTCGTTAAGCCAAAGGTCGTCCCACCAGGCCATGGTGACGAGATCGCCGAACCACATGTGCGCCATTTCATGCGCGAGGACCGCGAAAATATCCTGTTTTGCGCCTTCGGAATTCTTTTCCGGATCAAAAAGAAGCCCGCTTTCGAAATAGGTGATGCCGCCCCAATTCTCCATGGCGCCACCGAACCCGCCAGGCACAGCGATCTGATCGAGCTTGGGCAACGGATAAGGAACGCCGAAGTAATCATTATAATAATCGAGAATGCGAACGGAGCTTTCGAGCGCGTAACGGCCCCATTTCGATTTCCCTTTGGTGGTGATGACGCGGATATGCACTCCCTTGGCCTGCGTCTCGACCCATTCCAGCTCGCCGGCGACGAGAACATTGAGGTAACTCGACATCACCGGGCTGGCGGCGAAGCGCAGTTCTTTCCCTTCCTTTGAGGCGGTTTCCTTTTCCACCGGCATGTTTGAGACGGCCGTCCATGCAGGCGGGACCACTACCGAAAGTAGAAATTTTGCGCGGAATGCAGGTTCATCCCAGCACGGGAACAGGCGGCGCGCATCCGTGGCTTCGAACTGGGTGCCGAGCATGACTTTTTCCGCGCCGCTGCCTTGTTCGCGGTAGCGAGCGTAATAAAGGCCCACGCCTTGTTGATTGATCTTCCCGGAAAACTTCAGATCGATCGTGTGCTTGCCGACGACGAGTTCTTCAGGAAGCGAAAGTTTCAGCAGTTCGTTGGCCGCGTCCACCTGGATGGCTGATTTCGCAAGCTTCTTGCCGTCCAGGGATGCTTCGGAAACGTCGATTTCAAGCGCATTCAGAACGATCTCTTTTTGGCGCGCCTTAACGACTACTTTAATTGTTTCGGTTCCGGTAAAGACGAATTTGTCGACGTTCGGAACGATGCGAACGGAATATTCCTGCGGAACGATCTGCTTGGGAAGTTTTCCCGGCGTGGAATCAAAGTTGAAGGAATTCTCCGCTTTCATTTGTGAGGCTGCGAACAAAGGGAACAGGGCCAGGCAAATTGTCGAAAGTCGCACAACCCTTTGTAGCGGGGGTCTCTGACCGTCGCAAATCTCAAATCCCAAGGCGCAAAAAGCGACAAGCGGAGAGAGCTTACCAGATGGAACGCGTGATCCTACTGGACGACCAGAACGAGGAGGAGCTGGCCGTCGCCCACCTGGGGGCCCTTGATGACGAGGGGGCTTCGTTTGCTCAACTTGGTGGCGGTCTCCAAGACAAGCTGATCGGATGGAGGCTCGGTCGTTTCATGCTGAACAAGTTTTAGATTAACGATGTAGCCGCCTTCATTCGGACCCTGAGCGTCGACATGCAGCACAAAATGTTTACTGGAAGCGGCCTGCCAGTCTTCCTGTCCGGTGACCAGTCGGTTTCGTGACTGGCCGATGACGTCGAAGTGGTTGTAGCCGAAAAGTTCCTTAAGAGTCGGCTCGATCCGCTCGAGTTCAGCCGGGATTTTCGTGGGTGTTGACGCGTTGTCCGCCATAACGAGTCCGCTCCAGACGACCTCGCCGACGGCGACGTGAGAGGTGGATTTTGAAGACGACGACTTATGGGCCGTTTTAAAGGGATGCAGGATGTGATCGAGCACGCCGGCCTGGGCAGGGGCAACGCCGGACGCCAGCACGATCGACGTGATGGCGATCAGTAGCCGGCGTTTCATGACGTTTTATTTCGCTGCGTAATCGGAGGGGAGAGATTTGAGCCCTTCCGTCCAAAGAACGGTCACCCGATCTTCTTTGGCTTCGAACATCGTTACCGTTGCGTCCGGTCCGACCGTGGGATCAAGTCTCGCGTTCAACACCTGTGTTAACGATGGGGACGGCTCGAGGGGCTCGGCATCCTGCATCACCCAGACGGCACAGAGAACGAACACGGCCACGGACACGGCGCCGGACCACAGCAAACGCGGGACCGTCCACCAGGTGGAGCGCGTGCCACGCGTGCCAGTCGTTGAGACCTGGTCGCGTGCGATGCGTTCCCGCAATTGATGGCTGAAAAACTCCTCGTTAGTCATGAGGGATGGGCTGAGCTCATGCTTGAGCAGGAGGCGAAGCTTTTTCGCGGAAGCTTTCTCGGCTTCGGCCGCACCCTTGTCAGGCAAAGACGATTCGAAGGCAGCCAGCTCCGCGCCGGCGAGCTCGTCGTCCAGCCATGCTGTCCACTTTTCCTCAAATGTTTTCATAAACGTCTTTCAATAGATTCTGCAATTTCTTGCGCGCGTAAAAAAGGCGCGACATCACTGTTCCAATTGAGCAGCCGAGAGCTTCTGCGATCTCGTTATACTGCATGTCTTCAATTTCCTTCATCAAAATCACGGCCCGATGTTCGGGCGAAAGCTGCGCGATCGCGCGGTCGATCTGTGCCCGGATCTCGCCCTGTTCCATCTTTTCGGACGGAAGCGCGTCCGGCCTGGGAACCGTCTTCGAGGCCGGATCGATCTCCCGAAGCTGGATAGCGTCGTCAAACTCCGCCCCGCTTCCTTTGATCTGTTTTTTGCGGACCCAGTCGATCGTCACGTTCATCACGATGCGATAGAGCCAGGTGTAAAAGGAGGATTTCCCCCTAAAACGCCCGATCGATTTCCAGGCTTTTAGGAAGCTATCCTGAGCAAGATCCCAGGCATCCTGCTCATTATGTACCATGTTGTAAACCATTCCAAACACACGAGTTCTGTAGCGAGTCACAAGCTCGTCGAACGCCCCGGAATCACCCTTTTGGCACCGTTGCACCAAATCCAGTTCCGACACATCGGGCTGAGCCGCAGTCGCTTCCGTATGCATATTGGACGGAAGAGGCCGGATTTAATTCAACCCCGATGGCCTTCGGAGCCGAAGCGGCGCCGCCATTCGCCGCGATAGTCGCCCATCAGGCTGATAATTCCGTCGCGGACCTGAAAAAGGCGCTGCACGAGGACCCCGTTTTGCTCCGGGGTGATGAGCCCTTCGTTAAGAAGCTGGGAAGCAGCGTCCATCGAGGTCGTGATCGCCTTCAAAGCTCGCTTTAGGTAGGCGATGGTCATCCCGATCTCGTCGACGCCATCGTCACTCAGGGCCGCCGCAAGCTTGGCGCTCGCCAAGGCCGAGTGTGTGGCCAGCTTTACCGCGGCTGGTTCGTTCTGAAGGGTGGGATTTTGATCGAAAAGCCGGTCGGTCCAAATGGTCAGCGCAAAGGCCGCGCGATAGAGCGCATGATCTTCGAAAGTCTCCGAGTCGTCCGTCTCCTCATTGGACCCGAACTGTTCATCAGACTCGTGATCGTCCATGAGCGAATCGACCTCGGAACTCCAGTCGCGATTCTCAAGCAGATGGGTCCAGCCCATTTCGCGGGCGATAATCTGATCGCGTTGCGGGTCGTCGAGATACTTCTCCAGAAGCTCCATATATTTCTCAGTCTTCTGGTCCTGTTGCTGCAGAAAACGCTCCCAGTCGTATTCATCCCAGGCGCGTTCGGGCTCATGATCGAAGCCGGACATAGAAATGACTTAACGCCACCTTTCGCTCCGCGCAAAAGGAATATGGGGGGCCGAGACAGGGATGTTTGACGGGTCGAAGATGTTGTCGATGCGCTTGTGCCAAGCGCCTGTCTCGATGGTTAGGTCGTGGGCACAACGGCCTCTACAACTCCGCGAGCAGGTTCCGAAACGCGAGTGAGCCAAAGTTCTGTCTTATGGTATGGCGGTCTCTTCCGCTTTTTTGGTTTGTAACCGCAATTGTCCGCAGGCAGCCGCGATATCGTGTCCTTTTTCTCGGCGAAGTGTCGCGGGAATCTCGTGCTCGCGGAGAATGTGAAGGAAGCGCTCTTGTCTTTGTCGCGGCGGGCGACTCCAATCGAGTCCTTCGACAGTGTTATAGGGAATGAGGTTCACCTTCGCGGAGAGACGTCGCGCGTGTTTCGCCAGAAGCCTTGCCTGCTCGTCGGAGTCGTTAACCTGATCAATCAGGATATATTCGAAAGTCAGGCGCTGTTTCTTTCGCGAAACGTAATAATCGCAGGCTTCGAAGAGCGCTTCGAGATTGTAGCGCTTGTTGATCGGCATGATGCGATCGCGTACCGGGTCGGTCGCGCCGTGCAGCGAAATGGCGAGACGGGTCTGCATTGGATTTTCGGCAAGCTTGCGGATCTGCGGCGCCAGGCCACTGGTCGAGACCGTGATGTGACGCGCGCCGATTCCGAGTCCCCAGGGTGAATTGATGATCCTGATGGCGGCCAGCAGATTCGGGAGATTGGCCAGAGGCTCGCCCATTCCCATGAAGACGATATTGTCGATCCTGGCCTTGGCGGCTTTCGCGACCATCATGATTTGATTCACGATCTCGTTAGGCCGGAGGTTGCGAGAGAATCCATCCAGACCGCTGGCACAAAAACGGCAACCGTAGGCGCAGCCGACCTGCGTCGAAACGCAGATGGTCAGGCGGTCCGATCGCTGTCCATACAGGGCCGGCGATGCCGGGATCAGCACCGATTCGATGAGGTTGCCGTCGGCGAGACGAAAAAGAAATTTCTGTGTGGTATCCGCGGAGCCCAGGACTCGCTCGGTCGCGAGTTGCTCAAAGCCAAAGCGATCGTCGAGCTTGTGGCGCAAGGGCGCCGGGAGGTCAGTCATCGTGTTCCAGCCCTCGGCCTGCTTTTCGTAAATCCAGCGAACGATCTGCGCAGCGCGATACCCGGGTTCGCCGAGCCCTTCGACAGCAGCTTGAACATCTTCAAGCTGCAGCGATTTTACATCGGGTTTACTGTTGCCAGTCACTAAGAACGTTACCGGTCGTGAGTCACTTCATCAAACATCGCGCAAGCATCGGGATTAATTGGAGAATGATGACGGTCGCGGCAGCCGTCGGTTTGGCGGCGATGGCGCTTGCGCATGCCGTCGAGGCTCCGACCGTCCTTTCGCAATTTAAGGGCAAGCTCGTGGGGTTGAATGGCAACGTCACCGTTCCGGAAAACGACAAGGCCGTGGGCGATCCCAAATACTTTGCGCTCTATTTCGGCGCGGGCTGGTGTGGTCCCTGCCATAAGTTTACCCCCGACCTGGTCTCGTTCTATAAGGAGATGAAGCCCAAACATCCGGAGTTCGAGGTGGTTTTTATGAGTCGGGACAATTCGGCGCCGGAGATGCAGCAGTATATGGCGGAAATGCACATGCCATGGCCGGCTTTGCGGTACGATGCGATCAAATGGACTACGCAATTGAACCATCTTTGCGGCCCCGGAATTCCCTGCCTGGTCCTCGTAGATAGTCGCGGGCAGGTTGTTTCCGATAGTTTTGAGGGTGCGAAATATCTTGGTCCGCAAAAGGTCCTGACTGATTTGCGAAAACTCCTGGAGCAGGGCATCCCTCCAACGATGCCTGCTTTTGGCTCCGCTGCCGCACCGGCACCATCGGCAAGCGCCAGCCCGCTTTCGCCCTCGGGCTCGGATTGGGACAAGATTTTCAAAAAGAAGACGCCTTGAGGAGGCTGAGTTTGTCATTAGCGTACCGGCAAATGCGAAGGTTGTTTGTTAACGCCGTTTTGCTGGTTCTGGTCTATGGAGGCCTGGCCTCTTGCGCCACAAGTGACGTCACTGATTCCGGCGGAAGCCCAGGACAGAAAAGTTCGGTTCCGGGCGCGGACGATTCCGATCGCGCTGGCACTCTCGCCCCGGCAGTCGGTACCAACGGCGCCGGCGCAGGCGTTCGATTTTGATCGACCCGAAGAACGAGGCGCGGACCCCCCTAACGATCGGCTGGCAGGCGGCCAAGGCCAATGCGGTGCCTGGTTTTATTCTCCAGGTGGCGATGTTGGCGGTTCTGATCGCGTATTATTCGAGCGCGAGATTCGCCGGGTTATTAAACTGGGTGGCGCGTTACAAGGAGGAGCATACGATTCCGTTCGTGATCGCGGCTGGGATTCTGGCCGGAGCGATTTTACCGGAGCTTTTTGTCATTTTCTTTTTCCAGAAGGGGAAATGGACCAGACAAAACTATCGCAATCTGGCGTTCACTGTCCCGACCTGGGCGGCCGACGCCGTGCTCGTTAACCTGATGTACCAGCTCAATGCGGCCTGGTTCGGTAGTGTCGTGACGATTCCGGTGGTCCTTGCGAAGATTTGCGTGGATCAATTCGGTTATAATCCCTTCTTCGCCGCGCCGGCTGAGGTTTTGATTTACGAATGGAAAAACGAAGGCTTTTCCGCGAAATCGGTCCGGCGCGCCTTTCGTTGGAAGCATTATCGCGAGAAGATCGTGCCGACTTTGCTGGCGACGTGGGCGGTGTGGGGCCCGCTGATGGCGATCATCTATTCGCTGCCGTATCCGGTTCAGTTCCCGCTTTTCAGTCTGGCGCTCACCTTCTGGGTCTTGTTGCTGATTTACATGACGAATCGTTTTTCGGGGAAAGTTGAGGTAGACCAGATTCTTTCGTTAGGGGAAAAGGCGGGATAGGCAAACTGCGGGTAGCGTGCTCACGGCCTTGTCATTGTGTTAGGAAAAACTGAAGCGCTTGGTGGACGCCGGCCCCGTGGTCTTTGGTGGCGACGTAGCCACCCGACTCGCGAACCGCCGCTTTCACTTCGGGAATCGCGTTTGCCGGACACGCGGTTAGGGCGGCGAATTTGCCGTCGAGCATTGAGATATCGTTGTAATGATCGCCCGCGGCGAAGATATCGTCCCGATCGATCTCCAAAAGACGGGCCAACTCGCCAAGAGCCGCGCCCTTGTGATAATCGGCGTGGCAAAAGCGCAGGTAAACGGTGTTTCGCTGGAAATTGAATTGTGGCTGGTGCGCCCGGGCGGCGTCGATGAATTCGACCACGCGATCCATCTCCTCTTCAGAGGAGGTGATCAACCCGGCCGGTCCGTGAGATTCGTAAAGAATGCGCGCGTTCGTATTCGAATTTACGAAATGAATAACGTCCTTCAAAATGGAGGCGGCTGAGCTGAAGAGCACGGCGTGCTCGCGGGCGCAACGTTCGTTCCAGTCTCCGAAAGGTTCCCATCGCCGTCCGTTCGCCGCGGGTTTGTGAACATCCCGCTCGCTTGTTAGGATAAAATCGGGGTGGACGGAGAAGCCGAAGTCTTCCAGCCCGGTTTGCAAAAGATCGACCGAGCGGCCGGTGTTGACAGCCCAAACGGTGCCCTCACTCTGGAGCTGGCGGATGAGTTCCAGGCAGGCCCGGTCGAGAACGGGCTCGCTCACGTGTGAGACGATCGTTCCGTCGAAATCCGTGCTGATCAGGCGAATGGTTCGGGGCATCGGAATGAATATCTACCTTAAAAATTGGATTTGCGCGGCGTAATCGGCATCATTTGTTCAGAAGTTATGAAGTCGGCTTACGAATTGGCGATGGAACGGCTGCAGAAGGCGGAGCCCGCAAAGGTCTTAAGCGACGAGCAAAAACGTCAGATCGCTGAAATCGACGAGACGTTCAAGGCCAAGATCGCGGAGCGCGAAGTGTTTCTCCAGGATCAGATCAACAAGGCCCTGATCGGCGGAAGCTCGGACGAGGCTGCCGATTTGCAGAAGCAATTGACCGCGGACGTTCGCCGGCTGCGCGGGGACTGCGAGGAAAAGAAGGAAAAACTCCGCGCGAGTTTTGGTGGATAGCGAGGATGGCCGTCCTGTTGTTTCGGGTGCAGCGGCGGTCTCTGACCGTCGCATGATTTTGCGCCGTTAGTTTCCGGCGGTCATTGACGGCCGCTACTACAGGAGAACCGCAGTTAGGAAACGCTCTCGGCCGTTTCTGCGGCCGCGGTTTGATGTCGCGGTGGCAGATCGGGGTCGAGGAACCCGAACATGTGAGCGTGCCTGATGACGCGGACGTTCTCCTGCCGTTGCAGTTCTTCGATCTGCTCATGGAACGATTCCATTTTCGTCCAATGAACTTTCGGCCGGAAATGATGTTCGGCGTGGTAACCGTTGTAGAAAAAGATCCAGTTATAGAGTTTTCCATAGCTGCTCACGCCCCACGCGATCGGTTTGTCCGGATCGGCGCCGTAGTGACGGAAGTAGCCGTTCAAATAACTGAAGCAATGTCCGAGATAAAAGAAGGGCAGAAAATAAAAGAGCACGTAGCGCCAGTTGAGAAGAAACAGGACGAGCAGTGTCGCCGCGAAGGCAGCCAGCTCCATGTTGCCCCAGAACAAATCGGAATTGCCGCGTTTGCGCAGGTCTTTGCGAATTTCCGCGGGGCTATCGCGGAAAAAACTCAGGAACACATAGGACCAGGGGTTCTCAGCTTCGCCGTCGTGGCCATGCCGGTAGATTGAGAGCCAGTCGATTGTTTCACCGCTTTCGTTCTGGCGATCGGAGTTTCCCTTGTGATGCCGCATGTGGACGGCGTCGTAATACGTTTGCGAGAAACAGCAGGCGACTGAATTGGCGACCCCGAACAGGCGATTTGCCAGATCCGATCGAAAGAAAGGATTGTGGATAAAATTGTGACTCACGCCGTTGATATTGGCGTTCATCATCAACGAGTAGAGCAGGCCGAGCGGGATCATAATCCAGAGGGGCGTGTGCGGATAAAGCAGGAAAAGCGCGAAAAAATAGGCCAGATGAAACATGGCTGCGCCTGTCGGAATGATGTCCCATCGCGTGTGCGCGAAGATTCGCGAGCTGGTCACGGGGCGGGCTACGCGGAAAGCGTCGGGGTTGTTCATGGGGAAAACTGCCGGGGGGATTCGGCCGTTATCGTGAAAGACACGAAGATTCGGCAGTCAATTTTTACTCTGGATATTCTGGGTTTGCAAACCGATTGCCGCCGCCTCAAGTTTAGCGCCCTTTCCAATGTTCCAACGGCAGCCCGAGATGAAAGTTTTCAGCGGCTCCGCCAACCGCGAGTTGGCGGAACGGATCTGCAAATTCATCGGTGTGCCGCTTGGCAAAGCGACGATCAGCTCGTTTCCGGACGGCGAGACCTATGTCCGGATTGAGGAGAACGTCCGGGGGCGTGATGTTTTCCTGATTCAGCCAACATCGCCGCCGACGAATGAGCATCTGATGGAGCTGCTGATCATGGTGGACGCGGCCCGACGCGCAAGTGCCGATCGGATCACGGCCGTGATTCCCTTCTTCGGTTACGCCCGGCAGGATCGTAAAGATCAGCCGCGGGTGCCGATCACGGCGAAATTAGTAGCCAATCTCCTGAACGCCGCCGGGGTCAGTCGCGTGCTGACAATGGATCTGCATGCTCAGCAGGTGCAGGGCTTTTTCGATATCCCGGTCGATCACCTTTATTCCATGCCTGTTCTTATTAAGTACCTCCGCCAAAGGCTGACCCGGCCGACTGTCGTGGTTTCGCCTGACGTCGGAGGCCTGAAGATGGCGTCGGCCTATAGCCAGGCGCTGGGCTCGAGCCTGGCAATCGTGGCAAAACAGCGTAAAAGCGCCACCGAAACCGAGGCGCTTTATGTCATCGGTGACGTTGAGGGCAAAGATGTCCTTTTGGTGGACGACCTGACCGAGACGGCCGGAACCCTGACTTCAGCCGCAGAGACGCTCAAAAGCAAAGGTGCCCTGGATATCTACGCCGCTGTCTCCCATGCCGTCCTCGTAGACCTGGCAATCCCCCGGTTGCAAAAGTCCAAAATTAAGGAACTAGTAACGACCAACAGCACGCCCGTGCGCACGGTCGAAGGGTTTTCGATCAACGTGCAATGCGTTTCCGAATTGCTCGGCGAGGGCATGAAACGGATCCACAACGACGAGTCGGTGTCGTCGCTGTTCAACATCGATAAGGACAATGGCAAAACAAGTTAAACTCAAAGCGGAGCAGCGTAGCGTCACGGGGCGTTCGGCTGCTCGGAAACTCAAGGCGCAAGGTGTCATCCCGGCGGTTGTTTATGGCGGCAAGGACAAGCCGCAACCGTTGCAGGTTTCGGCGCGCGATGTGAACGCCATGCTCAGTCATGCGTCGGGCGAAAATATTCTCGTAGAACTGGAAATCGCCGGCGGGAGCAAAATGGCGCTCGTCCAGGAGATCCAGCATGCGCCTATCGGCGGCAAGGTTCTGCATATCGATTTTCACGCTGTCTCGATGGATGAAACCATTCATGCGGATGTGCCGCTCGAACCGACAGGGACCGCGAACGGCGTTAAGAATTTTGGCGGCTTGCTTGAGCAGAGCCTGCGATCGCTTTCGATCGAATGTTTGCCGCGCGATCTTCCCGATCGCGTGACCGTCGATGTGTCGGAGTTGAACATTGGCGATACCATCCATGTGCGCGACATCCAGCTTCCGAAGGGCGTCAAAGCGAAGGCTCAGGCTGACCTGACGGCATTCTCCGTGGTGGCTCCGGCGGTTGAAGAAGAGCCGGTGGTTGCGGCGGCTGAAGGTGCGGCTGCGGGTCCGGAAGTGATTACAGAGAAGAAGCCTGCTGAAGGCGAGGCTGCAGCAGCGTCGGGCGCGGCGCCTGGCAAAGCGGCACCCGGCAAAGAAGGCAAGAAATAAGAGCAATTTCGAAATTCGAATTGCGAATTTCGAATTGAGCGGCTGTGGCCGAAGAAGCCTTACCGATTCGCCTGGTGGCGGGCCTGGGCAATCCCGGCCCGGAGTATCAGTGGACTCGCCACAACGTTGGTTTCCTTGTGCTGGATCGACTGTCGATCCGCCTCGGCGGGAAGTGGGACTCCTCCAGTAAATGGGGAGCCGCGACCTCGAAAATCGGCCCGATTATTTTAGTGAAGCCAATGACGTACATGAATAACAGCGGCGAACCGCTTGTCGCGGTAGCGGATTTCTACAAGATTCCGCCGCAGGAGGTCCTGGTCGTCGCCGACGACATGGCTTTGCCGTTAGGCAGGCTCCGCCTGCGACTCGAAGGCGGCACCGGCGGCCATAACGGCCTGGAATCAGTCATTTGCCAATTTGCGACCGAGAACATTCCCAGACTGCGCGTGGGGATTGGAGCACCGCCGCCGGATACGGCGACTGATCATGTGCTGGGACGTTTTTTTGAGGAAGAGAAACCGAAGATTGAAGCGGCCCTCGACCGGGCGGCCGACGCGGTGAAATGCGCAATTGACAATGGGCTCGTTTCCGCGATGAACACTTTCAACAAAGCTGAAGAATTATGAAGAATCGTTATGAAGCGTTGATTGTGCTCAACGCGCAGGGCAAAGAAGACACCATCAAAGAGATCGTCGACAGGCTGGAATCGGAATTTCAGAAGGAAGGCGCAGAGATTGAGCAGGTTCAGAAAATGGACAAGCGCCCGTTTGCCTATGTGGCTGGTCCGCTTGATGCCGGCTTTTATGTGAATTTCGTCTTTCATGCCGACTCGCAGCTGGTTTCGAAACTGAGAACAAAATTTAAGCTCGACCCTGAAATCTACCGGGCGACTTACACGCGTTTGCGCGAGAAAGAGGAGAAGAAAGAGCGATCACCGAAAAAGGTGGCAGCCTCGAAGTAACTTGTTTAGAACTGGCGCATGGCCAGTTTCAATAAAGTTATTCTTCTCGGGAACCTGACGCGCGATCCCGAGGTTCGTTACACCCCCAAGGGCAGCGCCGTTTGCGACCTTGGCCTTGCGGTTAACCGCGCTTATACCCTCGATAACGGCGAGAAGCGCGAAGAAGTTACTTTCGTTGATGTCGTCCTTTGGGCGCGGCTGGCCGAAATTGCAGGCGAGTATTTAAAGAAGGGGCGACCCGTTTTCATCGAGGGCCGGCTTCAACTCGACACTTGGGATGATAAACAGAGCGGACAAAAGCGCTCAAAGCTTCGCGTCATTGGCGAGACCATGCAGCTTCTTGGCAGCAGGCCCAGTGGAGCCGGCGGCGGCGGAGAAGGTGGTGACGAAGAACGCGCCAGCCGTCCCTCGAAACCGGCCGCGCCGCCGAAGAGCGCAGCCCCCGCGGAGCCGGACGACGACGAGATTCCGTTTTAGCAAGGAGCGGCGGCCTCGCACCTTTCCGGGTAGCGCACTCGTCTCGAGTGCTGGTCGGGTCTCGCGATTAAAGACTTTGTCTTGGGCTTAGGAGCGCAGGCTGCCAGCCTGCAGGTCTCAGCAGCCTGCTGAGGCCACGTTGCAATCACAAAGACCGAGTGTGCAATGATGTTGTCGGCAAGCTGCCAACAACTGCAGGCTGGCAGCCCGCGCTCCCCAAATGCTTCGGCGGACTCCCCGGGGCTTGTGCTGCACACTTGTCTCCCGTAAACAGGCGATTGCCGAAGTCGCTATGAATTCCACGGAAGCCTGCATCGCGCTGAACATGTTGCCGACTATCGGCCCGGTCCGGCTTCGCAAATTGCTTCAGGTTTTCGAGACCCCGGAACGAGTTCTGGCAGCCAAGAGAATGGCGCTGCGCGAAGTCGAAGGTGTCGGCAACGAAGTCGCCGAGCAAATCGCAAACTGGGAATCGATCGTCGATCTTCCGGCAGAGCTTCAGCGGATCAAAGAATTCGGAGCCACCGTTCTGACACAGGAGTCGCCGCTTTACCCGCGGTCCCTTCGTGAAATTCACGCGCCGCCGATCGTCCTGTATGTCTGGGGAGAAATCCTGGACCGCGATCGGCATGCCATTGCCGTTATCGGCTCGCGCAAAACCACCCATTACGGCAGCGAGTGCGCCAAAAAGTTGGCCTATCAAATCGCCTACGCGGGCCTGACTGTCATCAGCGGTCTTGCCCGTGGAATCGACACCGCTGCTCATCAGGGTGCGTTGGCAGCGAAAGGCCGCACCATTGGGGTGATTGGGTCGGGACTTTCCCGCCTTTACCCGCCGGAAAATCAGGCCCTGGCAGAAAAGATTTCAAACGGAAACGGCGCAATTCTGTCGGAGTTCTCCATGGAAATTGAGCCTGACCGGCAAACGTTCCCGATGCGCAACCGCATCATAAGTGGTTGGAGCCACGGAATTTTAGTGGTCGAAGCCGGTCTGAATAGCGGCGCCTTGATAACCGCCTCCCAGGCGATAGAGCAGGGGAGATCCGTCTATGCCGTCCCCGGGCATATTAATGCACCATCGGCCATGGGCTCGAATCGCCTGATTCAGCAGGGAGCGAAACTGGTTACGAACGCAGGCGATATTCTGGATGATCTCGAGATCCTTTTGCCCAACACCAAACCCTCGCCGGAAGCGGCTGCCCGCCCGCTTCCTCCCCTGACGGACGAGGAAAAACGGGTCTACGAGGCAATTAACTCGGCCGAAACGCCTATCGACCAGATTGCCGCTAAATCCGATTTGCCAAGCGGAACTGTCTCTTCTACTCTCCTCCGCCTCGAACTAAAGCGGCTCGTTAAGCAGCTCCCCGGCAAATACTTTGTAAAACTGGGCTAAGCTCGTCCACGACCTGCTCCCGGTTCTCAAGGCGTCGTCCCGATGTCTAAATCCCTGATTATTGCAGAGAAGCCAAGCGTGGCCGCCGATCTGGCCAAAGCTTTGGGTGGCTTTAAGAAAGAAGGCGATCACTTCGAAAGCGATCGCTTCGTCATCTCGTCTGCCGTCGGTCACCTTGTCGAACTTTGTTTGCCGGCTGAGCTCGATGTGAAGCGCGGCAAGTGGAGCTTCGCCAACCTGCCGATCATTCCCGATGAGTTCGAACTGAAGCCGATCGAAAAGAAGACCGCGCGCCAGGGTCCGGAACAACGGCTGAAAATGTTGCTCAAGCTCGCCCGCCGCAAGGACGTAGACGACTTGATCAATGCCTGCGACGCCGGACGCGAAGGCGAACTGATTTTCAAGAACATCACCAAATACGGCAAGATCAACAAGCCGGTTCGACGCCTCTGGTTGCAATCGATGACCAAGGAATCGATTCGCGAAGCCTTCGAACATCTGAGGGCGAATGAGGAGATGATTCCGCTGGAGAACGCCGCCATCTGCCGGTCTGAGAGTGACTGGCTGGTGGGCATCAACAGCACCCGCGCCATGACCGCCTTTAATAATAAGAGCGGTGGCTTTCAGCTGACGCCCGTAGGTCGCGTCCAGACTCCGACTTTGGCGATTTTAGCGGAGCGGGAAGACAAGATTCACATCTTCAAGCCGCGACCCTACTTCGAGGTCTTTGCGGATTTCGAGGTCGATGCCGGCTCGTATCGCGGCCGCTGGTTTCAGGAAAATTTCACTAAGAACGGAGACGAAGACGGCCGGGCGGAGAGGATTTGGGACCGCGCCAAAGCGGAAGAGATCAAAGGCCGTTGCCTTGGGAAGACCGGCATCGCCACGGAAGAGCGCAAGCCGGGCACGCAGGCGCCGCCTTTGCTTTACGACCTAACGACCCTGCAGCGCGAGGCCAACGGCCGTTTCAGCATGAGCGCCAAGCGAACCCTGCAGATCGCGCAGGCGCTTTACGAAAAGCATAAGGTTCTGACCTATCCGAGAACCGATTCGCGCTATTTGCCGGAAGATAATCTGAGCCAGGTGCGCAAGGTCCTCTCGAGCTTCGACGATCCGAACCTCGCAGGTCACGCCGAAAAGGCGCTGAAGAACAACTGGGTGAAGCCGACGAAGCGTGTCTTCAACAACGCCAAGGTCAGCGATCACCATGCAATTATTCCGACCGGCACAACCGCGCACCTGGATGATTTTGAACGAAAAATCTTCGACATGGTGGCCCGCCGCACGATTGCGGTGTTTTATCCGCCGACTCAGTTTGAAGTGACCACGCGAATCACCCGGGTTGAAGGTGAGCCTTTCCGCACCGACGGGAAAATCATTATCGATCCCGGCTGGCAGGCGGTCTACGGGAAGGAATCCACCACGGACGAGCAAACCTTGGTGCCGATCAAGCCTAACGAAAGAGCGACCGTGCTGGAGGTTGAGATCAAGGAAAACGAAACCAAACCGCCCGCCCGCTTCAATGAAGCAACCTTGCTTTCGGCGATGGAAGGCGCGGGCAAATTGGTTGAGGACGAAGATCTTCGCGAAGCCATGAGCGAGAAAGGACTGGGCACGCCGGCGACCCGCGCGGCCGTCATCGAGGGTTTGATTTTTCAGGAGTATGTCGTGCGGCAAGGCAAAGAACTGATTGCCACGGCCAAGGGCCTGGCGCTGATCACCCTTTTGCGCGGCATTGGCGTATCCGAGCTTTGCTCGCCGGAAATGACCGGCGAATGGGAATACAAACTCAAGCGCATGGCCAAGGGCGGAATGGAACGCAATGAGTTCATGAAGGGGATCAAGGACTTCACCCGGCAGATCGTCGATAAAGCAAAGAAGTTCGAGGGCGATACCGTCGGCGGAAATTTCGAAGTGCTCGAAGTGAAGTGCCCAAAATGCCAGGGCGGTCCGTACGACGAAGACTACCGGACTTTTAAGTGCCGCACCTGTGGCTTGATCCTCTGGAAGACGATGGCCGGCCGTTTGTTTGATCGTTCGGAAGTGGAAAAACTGCTGCAAGATGGACGCGTGGGTCCTCTCGAGGGGTTCCGCAGCAAGATGGGCCGTAAGTTCAGCGCCGTCGTGAAGTTGGGCGAAGATTTCAAGCAGCAGTTCGATTTCGAGGATTCGAAATCTTCCGAGCCGCAGACGATCGATCCGGCGACCTCAGAAGCACTCGGCACGTGTCCGCTTTGTAAGAAGGGCCAGGTCTATGTGCTCGACCGCGCGTACGTGTGCGAAAATAATCTCGCCACTCCGAAGGCTTGCACTTTCCGGGTCGGCAAGATGATCCTGCAGCGAGAAATTCCGAAGGAACAGGTGCAAAAACTGATCACGGCCGGCAAGACCGATCTGCTGCACAAATTCATTTCCAAAAAGGGACGTCCGTTCTCCGCTCATCTCACGCTCCAGGACGGAAAAGTCGGGTTTGAGTTCGCGAAGAAGGAACCGGGCGCCAAGAAAACGGGCGCGCGCAAGACCACCCGGCCGGAAACGGCCGCCGCCTAACCGGTCACCGCCGGTCATCACGCCGGATTATCATCAGCAGGTCAGTCAAGCCGCCTTGCGGGACTGCGCATCCCTGGGACTTTGGCGGAATGACCAACAGGGAGGGACTGACCGACTCGTTCGGGGTGCGTCATTCGCCATCAAAATTGCGATGAAGTCATTGACACCACAACATCTAGTGTGGTAATCAGTTCCCCGAACACTATGCGTTGCCCCAAGTGCGGGTCTCGCGACGATAAGGTTATCGATTCGCGCCAATCTCGCGATAACTCGAGCATTCGTAGGCGCCGCGAATGCCTCAGCTGCACCTATCGCTTTACCACCTACGAACAAGTGGAGCGGTCCGATCTCCGCGTCATTAAGCGCGATCGGAGCCATGAATCGTTTGACCGGCGGAAACTTGTAAACAGCCTGGCCAAGGCGTGTGAGAAGCGGCCCATTAGCCTGGTCACTCTCGAGCACTCGGTCGATGAGATCGTCCACGAATTGGAAACCAGCGGGCGCGAAGTGCAATCGGCCGTCATTGGGGCCACCGTCCTGGAAAAGCTGCGCTCGCTTGATGAAGTGGCTTACCTCCGCTACGCCTCGATTCACAAGCGTTTCGAGAATGTTGATGAATTCTCGGACGCAATTCACGCCCTGGGCCGGCGGGTAAAAACAAACGCGCAGCAACGCGAACTTTTTCCGGTGGCCGAGCCGGTTGCAAATCATGGTCGCGTTTAAAGAAGAGTTTCCCTACCTGCGTTGCGAGTCGGGGCAGTTGTTCGAGTTTTCGCGTGACTGGCTTCATGCGGCTTTGACGCGGGCGGCGGACGAAGCTGGGTATCCGAGTTGGTGGCTAACCGATCACGTGACCGAAAGCATTGCCTTTTACCTTCGCCTCCGCACCGACGAATCCGTCATTGCCTTCAGCCAGCTTTCACAAACAGTCCGCTACGTCCTCAAAGTGATCGGCTATAAGGAAATCGTCCCCTACTTTCGTCCGGCCCCTCCGCCGATCTCCATATCGCTGGTCGACCTCGCGCACGAAGCCGGGACGGGATACGAGCTGGTGTTCTTCGATCTGCTCGAGAAAAGGATCCAATCGCTCCTCGAAACGGGGGTCGACAGTTTGCACCTTTGTTCATTGCATGGCGCGATCAAACATCTCCAGCGAACCAAAGTCTGGACACGAGCCTGCGATTCTCTGCGCGAAGAAATCGTGTGCTTTATAAGGGAAAAGCTCGCCGTTGCGACGTCGGCCGGAACACTCGACTGTTCACTCCGCTAGGGAAGACTGAATCGCAGAAGCAGACAGGCACAAGAGAGATGACTATTTTTGAGAAAATCGTCGCCCGCGAAATCCCGGCGAAAATCATCTGGGAAGATGATGAGGCAATCGCGTTTCACGACGTCGATCCGCAGGCGCCGGTCCACATTTTGATCGTCCCCAAGAGACACATCGCGCGCCTGGCGGAAGCTGGCGATGGCGACAAGGCCTTGCTCGGGAAACTGCTTCTGGTCGCGCGGGACATGGCCGCCAAGCTCAAATTGTCGAACGGCTATCGCGTGGTGATCAATAACGGTCCCGATGCCGGAGAAAGCGTGCCCCATCTGCACGTACATGTTCTGGGCGAGCGCGCATTGGCCTGGCCGCCGGGATAAGGGGAAGTTTCGCGGCCCCGGTCTTTGAATTGAGCGCTGCGTAAGCAAGGCAGTCCCGGCTGCCGGAATGAACTTTGTTCGCTCCTCGCCAAACCCGCCTCTGAGCCGGCGGCCGGTCTGCGGGCGTTGGAAGACCCGCGCGGGACAAATCCGGATCGTTCGACTGCTATTCCTTAACGATAATAGCGGTGCCTTCGGGCGCGGCGTCGAAGAAATGCTCAGCCATTCCCTTCGGGATGCGAATGCAACCGTGTGAGGCTGCGAAGGGCGGAACGTATCCCTGATGCATGGCATAACCGCCATTGAAATGCATGCAAAATGGCATGCGCGCCCCTTCAAAGTGACTTCCCGGCGGACGCCGATCCTTGCGGTTGTCGACGTTTCCTTTTACGACATTGCCGTCGTCATCGACATAATCGCCGAATTCGCTCGAGACGTGGTTTCGATCTTTCGAAACGACATGGTAATGACCCGGAGGCGTGCTGAACCCTTTTTTGCCGGTTGAGACAGTGGTTTCTCCGACAACGATTTTGCCTTTATAAAAATAGGCCTTCTGCTCGTCGAGGTGGACGACGATTTTCGGCGAACCGGAACCTTCGTTATCGTGCCAGAAACCGGTAGGGGCGGTTGGTGCAACCACAGCCTTAACGGCGTTAGTCGCAGTTTGCTGGGCGTTTTCCAGTTCTTCGCAACCTGCGCAAAGCACCAGGATCGCCGCCGCCGCCAGTAGGTTTAGAGGTTTGAGGGGAATCATCAGAGCGGGCGGATATTAATGTCCGCCCGAAGGAGTGCAACCGGAAATCCGCGCCGATGGAAAACTGGCTCCCGGCGAGTCGTTATTCCCCGTGGATCAGTAGCCAGACAGGTTCCGCGACGCGTTGCCGTCCCGGTTGAGCACGTCTTGCTGGGCCCGCATGAGGGTTTGCTGCGATTGGTCCGAATTTTCCTGCTGCGCTGCAGCCCGCGCAGCCATCTCACGCTGCCCGGCGCGTCCGGGATTTTGTGCGTTGCTCTGTGACTCGCAACCGGCCGTGAGGACAGCGGCTGCGACCAGGCTCATCACGAAAAACTGTTTCATAGGATAACTATACACTTTGGACAGCAGGAGTTAAGCCCGGCGAGAGCCCTTTGCCAACCACCCAACGCTCTCCTAAGCTCCTGGAAATGGGCGAGTCGTTGCGCATTCTCAATTTCGTCGATGGGCAGCTCGTCGAACCCGTCAGCGGTGCCTATCTGGACAATGTCGAACCCGCCACGGGCAAGGTTTACTCGCATGTAGCCGACAGCGATGGAGTGGACGTTGAAAATGCCGTGAAGGCTGCACAACGAGCGTTTCAAGGCTGGTCGGAGACGCCCGCCGCAGAACGGTCGCAAATTTTGCTGCGTATCGCCGATCTCATCGAGAGCGATCTGGAAAAATTGGCACGCGCGGAGTCGATCGATACGGGGAAGCCGATCAGCCTAGCGCGAGGTCTGGATATACCGCGTGCGGCGAGTAATTTCCGATTCTTTGCCACGGCCATTCTTCACGTTGAATCGGAGGCCCACGTCACTGATCGGGTGGCCTTTAATTACACACTGCGCCAGCCACGGGGAGTTGTTGGTTTAATATCTCCCTGGAACCTGCCGCTTTATTTGTTGAGCTGGAAAATCGCGCCGGCTCTGGCCGCCGGAAACACAGCCGTGGCCAAGCCGAGCGAGTTGACTCCCATGACCGCTTATCTCCTGAGCGAGATCTGTCAGAAAGCGGGCCTGCCGCCCGGGGTTCTTAATATCGTGCATGGCACCGGGCCCAAAGTTGGCGCCGCTATTACGGCGCATCCGGCGGTGGGAACGATTTCGTTCACCGGCGGAACTGTCACCGGCCGCGCAGTTGCGGGGTCTTGCGCGCCGTTTTTCAAAAAGGTCTCGCTCGAGCTGGGTGGAAAAAATCCGAACATCATTTTCGCGGATGCCGACCTCGACCTGGCGATCAAGGGAAGCGTGCGATCTTCATTCGCCAACCAGGGCCAGGTCTGCCTTTGCGGTTCACGCGTCTTCGTCGAACGACCGGCGTATCAGGAATTCGTTAGCCGATTTGTCACCGAAGCCTCGTCCCTGCGAATCGGGGATCCGTTGGAGGATAAGACCGACCAGGGCGCCATCGTCAGCAAGGCGCAACTGGAGAAGGTGAAGTTCTACGTCGATCTCGCGGAGAAAGAAGGCGGTAAAATCGCTCTCGGCGGCGGTTCGCCGAAGAATCTCAATGGGCGTTGCAAGGACGGGTTCTTTTTTGAGCCGACGGTCATCACCGACTTGCCCGTCGCTTGCCGGGTGAATCGCGAAGAAATTTTCGGCCCGGTCATCACGATCACGCCTTTCGATCGCGAAGAAGAGGTTCTCAATTACGCCAACGACACCGAGTACGGACTTTCCTCGAGCGTTTGGACGCAAAACCTTAACCGCGCTCACCGGGTGGCCGAGAGAATTCACGCGGGCACGGTCTGGGTGAATTGCTGGCTGATCCGCGATCTGCGCGTCCCCTTTGGCGGGATGAAGCAAAGCGGCATCGGCCGCGAAGGTGGCGACGAAGCGTTGCGCTTTTTTACCGAGGCCAAGAACATCTGTATCGCGCGTTAATTTATGTGTCGAAACATCAAGACCCTGCACAACTTCGCTCCGCCGGCGACATCCGCCGAAATTCACGCTTCATCCCTTCAATTTGTTCGCAAGCTTTGCGGTTTCACAAAGCCGTCGAAGGCTAACGAAGAAGTGTTTAACCGCGCCGTGGACGACATGGCACACGTTGCGCATCACCTTCTCGAAGACTTGGTCACGACGGCGCCCCCGCGGGACCGGGAAGCCGAGGCGGCCAAAGCGCGGGCGCGTTCGGCGAAACGCTTCGCCACTGCCTGATATTCGGCGGCGGCCATCTCTTGCGAAAAAATTCCGTGCAAATCCGCGCGATCCGCGGTTAAAAGTTCACTATGAGTGCAGTCCGATTGCTCGTTGGCACGCGAAAGGGCGCTTTCATTCTGACCTCGGACGGGAAGCGTAAGAACTGGAAGATCGACGGTCCGCACTTTGCCGGCTGGGAGATGTATCATCTCAAGGGCTCTCCGGTGAATCCGGATCGGATTTACGCGTCGCAGACGAGCAGCTGGTTTGGCCAGATCGTGCAGCGCTCGAATGACGGAGGAAAAACCTGGGAAACTCCGGGCAGCAAACCGGAAGATCTGACGGGTCCTGACGGGATGCCGAAAGGCGAGAGCAACAAGTTTGCTTATGACGGCGTTCCCGGGACCCACATGTGGTACGACGGCACGCAGCATCCGTGGGAATTCAAACGGGTCTGGCATTTTGAACCGGCTCTGGATGATCCGGACCATGTTTATGCCGGAGTTGAAGACGCGGCACTTTTCGAATCGAAAGATGGTGGCACCTCCTGGAGAGAGCGCTCCGGTTTGCGCAAACACGACAGCGGACCGCGGTGGCAACCGGGCGCCGGTGGCATGTGTTTGCACACCATCGTGATCGATCCGAGTAATCCGAAGCGGATTTTTGTCGCGATTTCGGCGGCCGGCGCGTTTCGCACCGACGACGGCGGCGACACCTGGAAGCCGATCAATCGCGGATTGCATTCCGAGTACATCCCGGATCCCAACGCTGAGGTTGGCCACTGTGTTCATCGCATCGCCATGCACCGGGACCGGCCGCAGACTCTATTCATGCAAAAGCATTGGGACGTCATGCGCAGCGACGACGCTGGCGATTCCTGGCGCGAAGTGAGCGGCAATTTGCCGACCGATTTTGGATTTCCAATCGATATCCATGCGCACGAGCCGGAAACAATCTACGTCGTGCCGATCAAGAGCGACTCGGAACACTTTCCCCTCAATGGAAAGTTGCGCGTTTATCGGAGTCGCTCTGGTGGAAACGAATGGGAGGAGCTTCGCAACGGGCTGCCGGAGAGGGATTGCTACGTCAACGTTCTGCGCGATTCGATGTCGGTCGATTCGTTAGACCCGTGCGGCATCTATTTTGGCACGACCGGCGGGCAGGTTTATGGTTCGGCGGATGGCGGCGATACCTGGATGGCTATCGTTCGAGATCTGCCGGCGGTTCTTTCCGTCGAGGCGCAGACGCTGCCATGATCCGCGTTGTTCTGCCACACCATCTCCGCACCCTCGCGCGTGTCGGGGATGAAGTTGTGCTGCAACCTCAAGGTCAAGTTTCGGTGGCATCTATCCTGGACGCTCTCGAAGCGAGCTATCCGATGTTGCGAGGAACGATTAGGGAACACTCGACCCTGAAGCGCCGTCCGATGGTCCGTTTCTTCGCCTGTGGCGAAGACGTTTCCCTTGCACCTGCCGAGTCTGCTTTGCCTAAAGAGATTACATCCGGAAGGGAGCCTCTGTTTATTGTCGGAGCGATTGCCGGAGGCTGAATATGAGCGAGTCATTCGAGAGCCGTCGCGCCCCGGAACCTGTCGGGGCCTTTCCCCACGCCAAACGAGTCGGCGACTTGCTTTTTCTCTCGGGCATCGGTCCCCGGTCTCGGGGCAGTAGAGAAATTCCGGGCGTCACCATGGACGCCGGCCAGAAGGTGATCGCTCACGACATTGATAAACAGTGTCACGCCGTTTTTGAGAATGTCCGGCTGGTTCTCGAGGATGCGGGAGCCACATGGAACGACATCGTCGACGTGACCGTTTTCCTAACGGATATGGCGGGAGATTTTTCGATCTACAACAAGATCTACGCCGAGTATTTCGCCGGCCCCGGAAAACCCAATCCGACGCGGACGACGGTTGAGGTGACGGCGCTGCCGACGCCGATCGCGATCGAACTTAAAGTCATTGCCAAGGTCGGTTGAAGCGAACCCCGGCAATTCTCAGCTCGTTAGGCGATTTCTTGTGCACAGCCAGGCGCAAGAGAGAGCGAAGCAAATCAAACCCGCCCCCGCCAGAATCCAGGAAGTGGTCCACCAAGGCGGACGATAGCGCATGATAATTTTCCAGCTCCCTGTATCCGGCAGACTGACCGCGCGAAAACATCCGTGGGCGGTCAGCATAGGCACGACGTGTCCGTTGAGCCAGGCGTTCCAACCCGATTTGGGTGCGTCCGCCAAAACCACCACACACGGTTTGGTGTTGGTGGCGACGATGGTCACCTCATTCGCGCGGAACGATTGAATTTCGGCACGACCCAGTCCGCGTTCCATTCCGAGGCGCATCGCATCCGGTGGCAGCATCGCGGCCAATTCCGGCGTCACCAGCCGCACTCTGGGGAGAGCGGCGCTATCTTCAAACAAGATCATGCCGGCGTCATCATGCAGCAGCGGACGTAATCCGGGCAAAGGCGTTAGACTCGTGACATAACGCACCGAGGCGAATTCGTAGAAGGCCCGATTGGACGAATATTCCTCGAGAGGAGTCGGCCCTGGGGTGCGCAGAAAGGAATCGTTTCCGGCCAGCCAAATCGGAGGGCAATGCGAGTCTATATAGCGGCTCGAGTAGGACGCTTCCTCCCGTGTGATCAGTCCATCAATCACATTGAGGCTAAAAATGCCTAACGGCATCGCTTGATTCGGAATGGGCAAGCCGTCCAGAGACCAGGATCGCGAATAATCGGAACTTTCCAGTCGCGAGAGCGTTTGGACGAGCCCCGTTCTAGGAATCGGGTCGAACTTGGGCGGGAGGCCAAATCGTGCCCAGGTCGAAACACACAGTGGCAGAATGGCCACACCGGCCCAGCAAGCTACCCGCGCCACACCGCGCGGTAGAATGGTTCGGGCGCCGGTTTCGTGACGCGAAATCCAGAGATGTGGATCCAGATAAATGGCGCTAAACGTAGCTGCCAACAATAGGAGCCCTCCGGCCAGGCCGATTATTGAATAGGTCAACGGCGAATACCCCCACGGAACAAAGACCACTTGCGTCAAGCCCAAGCCAAAGAGCGTTGGCCAGAGAAGACGGGCGTTTCGAAACTGAGCCAATTCCGACTTCTCATCCTTATGCGGAATGCCAATCAGCCAGAGAAAAGCCAACACAGGTGCAGTGCTCCAAAACAAACCTAGCCAGGAAAAATACCTCCAGTGCGTGATCGCTGCAGCACTCCATGAACCGGCGTCCGACAGATTTTTGAAGGCCAGCCACAACAGGAGCGCCATCGAAAGTAGCCATAAGCCGCCGACGATCACACGCCTTCGAACAATTTTAGACCACGTCATGTCGCAGCAGAAGGCCTCGAAACCATAGGCCGCCAAGAGGGCAAATCCGTAAACCGGGATGAAGGCCACGTAGCGCGGAAAAATGACATCGCGCCAAAGAGGTAAAGCGCCTATCCAATTCGTCCCTGGCGCTCCATAGGAACGCGCGATCGCGGCGAGTGTCAGAAATCCCAGGACAAACATCGGAGCGTGTCTCCGCGTCCAAGCCCGAAAGATTCCGGCTAACGACAAGAAGACCACGATTGCGGGATACCAGCCGCCGAAACTTGACCAGAGCCAACGAGAGAGATGCCCATATGGATATTCCATGGGCGGTCCATAAATGTACGGCAGCAGCATGGTCCCGATATGTCTTGGCGCGAAGACGATCCGGCCCGCATTTCCCGCAGCGAGGAAGATTGGATCCATCGTGCGGCTGTAACCGGCCGTCAGCCATGGGAAAAAGTTCATCCATGACGGCGCAGCCAACAGCACTGCCGAGATGCCGGCCAATCCGAGCCATCCGGTCCAGACGAGCGCGGTTCGAAATCCGGCGCCTATTGGAATCCTGAAAAGGGCATAAACAAATAGGCCGACCCCGCCTGCTAAAGTGACTGAAGGATTTCCTCCCGCCGTCAGACCCAAAGTTCCCGAAACGGCTCCGCAAAATCCGAGCAATCGAGTTTGCAACGCCGCGATCGGATAATCGATCGACTTCATGTCGCTCGAAAAAGAGTGACGCAAACACTCCACGCCCCACAACGCCAGCGGCCACCACATGGCTGCTCCTAACATGTGTCGTTGTGTCAGATAGAGGGCGAAGTGAGGTGCTGTGATCACCGCGACCCCGGCAATCGCGGTTCCGCCCCAACCGATGCCAAGGGCCCGCGCCAGCATCATGGTAAAGATTCCCGCAACCCACAATTGGCCGAGCCACACGAATTCCTTCAGCCCGGCCGGCAGCGCGGCTTCGAGCCACATGCCGGGCGAGAGTCCGTTCGTAACCATATTTTCCCAATGCGGATGTCCCAAGCCCTGGTAGGGATTCCACCAGGGCCATTCTCCATGCCGCATGCATCGAAGGGCGTATTCGTCCCACGGCAAGACCAGAAAATCAGTGTCGGCGGTATCAAGCGCTGTCCGGGTGAGCGGACGAGTTGCATCCTTTGCCCAGTCGTGTTGATCAAGTCCGGTCCACGGAATGAGCGTTTTGCCCGCCAGCCAAACCGGCGCGTAGATGGCGGCCATCAGGGCCAGGAGTAGGAACGCATGACGCGCCGTTTCCCGGCACTCGCGCCTCCATGTGGTTGGTGCCACCGGGGGATTCGCTGCCGAGAGAGATTCGTTCATTGCTGTCATGCCACGGTGGAATTGAAGGTTTTCACGAAGCGATTCGATTTTGCAAGGCCAGTGTCACCGGGCTGAAAGCTGGAGCCGCTGAATCATCGACAAATCGGACGCCATTGGCTCCGGCTTAAAGTTGCGTAGTCTCCTGCCATGCCCTTCTCGCCGGAGGAAGAATTTGCCCTGCAATTGGACGCAACCGATCCGTTGCGCCGGTTTCGCGATGAGTTCCTCTTTCCCAAGACTGACGACGGAACACCTCGGATTTATCTGGCCGGAAATTCGTTAGGCCTGATGCCGAAAACGGCGCGTGGGCTGGTTGAACAGGAATTATCGGATTGGGCCGAGCTGGGAGTCGATGCCCACCTGAAAGGCAAGACTCCCTGGTATTCGTATCACGAAACGGTCAAAGAACCTCTTGCGCGTCTCGTCGGGGCGCAGCCGAACGAAGTCGTGTGCATGAACAGCCTGACGGTGAATCTTCACCTTCTTCTGGCGACATTTTATCGGCCCGAGGGAAAACGCTTCAAAATCCTGATGGATGACCCGGTGTTTCCCTCCGATACCTACGCGATCAAGTCGCAGGTCTCGCATCACGGTTATGACTCAGCGGATGCGTTGATTCTGGCCAAACCCAGAGAGGGCGAAAAAACTCTGCGAGTCGCCGATCTCGCGTCCCTGATCGAAAAACATAAAGACGAACTCGCTCTAGTCCTGATCGCGGGTGTCAATTTCTTCACCGGCCAAAGGCTCGACCTCAAGGAGATTGCCGCCGTCTCGCAAAAAAACAACGTTCTCATCGGGGTGGATCTGGCCCATGCGATCGGCAATATTCCGGTCTCATTGCATGACTGGAATGTCGATTTCGCTGTCTGGTGTTCCTACAAATACCTAAACGGCGGCCCCGGTTCGGTTGGCGGCGCCTTCATTCACGAGCGGCATGCTTCAAATCGTGCCTTGCCCAGATTTGCCGGCTGGTGGGGAAACGATCCGGGAACCCGGTTCCGCATGCAGCTTGAGCCAGAGTTCAAACCGGTTGCTACGGCTGATTCCTGGCAGATCAGCAACCCGCCGATCCTGTCGATGACACCCTTGCGCGCATCTCTGGCCATTTTTGATGCCGCCGGCGGCATCGAACTTCTGCGCAAAAAATCGTTAGGCCTGACCGGCTATCTGCAATTCCTTCTGGACGAGTTGGTGGGCGACCAGGCGACCGTCATTACGCCGCGCGAGCCGGACGAGCGCGGTTGTCAGCTATCGATCGCATTTCGCGATGGCGCTTCGGACATTTTCAAGAGACTCGAAGAACGTGGAGTGACCTGCGATTTCCGGGAGCCGAACGTTATCCGCGCAGCTCCGACGCCACTCTATAATTCCTTCCATGAAGTCTGGCGTTTTGCCCAGCTCCTCGGCAAGTAGAGGGGTAAAAGCTTTGCCGACGAGTCCTACTGCGGTTTGCTCATTGGCGGGGGAGGATTGTTCAAGAAATCCTTTTGATGTTTGGCAGTCTCCTTCTCTTCCTTTTCCTCCGGTGTTTGGCAACTCGTGAAGAGGGTGGCAACGACAATCAGGATGGCAAAAAGGTTGAAAAACGGTCTCATTGTTGATTGCTAATTAGGTTCGTTAGGTCTTTTCGATCGTGAAAAAGCTGAGTTTAATTGGCAGCGGTCTCGCCGGAGGGCTACTCGCGGCTTTTTTAGGACGACGCGGCTATGAAGTCCAGCTATTCGAGAGACGGGATGATCCGCGGGCTGAGAATTTTGTGGGGGGGCGTTCCATCAACCTGGCCCTCTCGACCCGCGGAATCTACGCCTTACAGCAGCTGAAAATCGCGGACGAAGTCCTGAAGGACGCTATCCCAATGAGAGGACGTATGATCCACCATACGGACGGAGCCCTACATTTCGCTCCTTACGACCGCGATCCATCAAAACACATCAATTCCATCGGACGGGCAGCGTTGAACATCGCTGTGCTCGAGGCTGCGCGTCAAAATCCAAACGTGCGGGTCCATTTTAATCATCGCTGCAGCGAGGTTGATCTCGACACCGCGACTGCTCGTTTAATTGAAGCTACGTCCGGTCAAAAGATCGAGGTGACGGCTGACGCTGTCATTGGAGTCGACGGCGCTTATTCAGCCGTTCGCGAGTCGATGCGGAAAAGAATTCCAGGGTTCGAATATGAGGAAAGCTATCTCGAACACGGGTACAAAGAGCTCACGATTCCGCCGGATGCAGATGGCCGATGGCGCATGGAAAAAGAAGCGCTGCACATTTGGCCGCGACGGAGCTTCATGATGATCGCGCTCCCGAATCCGGACGGATCATTCACCTGCACGCTTTTCTGGCAAAAGGCCGGGCCGCGAAGTTTCGAGACCGTCAAAAGCGACGAGGACGTCCGGCGCTTTTTTGACCAGGAATTTTCCGATGCTGTTGGGTTAATGCCGCGGCTCTTGGAGGAATTTCAAACAAATCCCACCGGGTCCCTCGTCACTATTCGCTGCGCGCCATGGAATTATCGGGACAAGGCCCTTCTGGTTGGAGATGCCGCGCACGCAGTCGTGCCGTTTTACGGGCAGGGGATGAATGCCGCATTTGAAGACTGCGTTGTGCTCGACGAGTGCCTGCAAAAATTTCCAGACGATATGGGGAAGGCTTTCGCCAAATATTTTGCTGCGCGGAAGCCCAATGCCGATGCCCTGGCTGATCTTGCCGTGGAAAATTTCATCGAAATGCGCGACAAGACGGCGTCACCTTTATTTCGCGCGAGAAAGAAGCTTGATCACGCTTTGGAGGGTGCGTTGCCCGGAATCTATCTGCCGTTGTACGCGATGGTGACATTTACGCGGATTCCCTACGCAAAGGCGGCGCGGCGCGCTCGAGTTCAGGACGCTATCGTCTTCGCACTCCTTGCTATTGCAATTCTGGCGATTCTTTTTTCGGCGGCATGGCTGCTGGTTTTCTGGAAGCGGTGACGACACATGCCGAGGCCACCGCAATTCAAAGGGCTTCTTTATTCCGTCGCGATTGTGCGTAGCGGCTCTGGACATCTACTGGCACCTCTACACCGGCGGATGGCTAACGAATCCATATTATCGTCTCAATGATCCCGACATTGTGAACCTTGCCCTCGCGATCGTCGAACCGATCCTGGTTCTGGTTGTGGGGGCCTATTGGCTGAGCGCGAGCGCGACGTTGCACCGAATTCTGTTCTGGTCTTTTATTCTTCAGCTCCTGATCTGCGTGGGTTTCGGTCTCGTGATTCTTCTTTTTGTCCTCACCTGGCATCCACGGCTGATGTATTTGTCGGCCGGTAGGCGCGGTTGCGCCTTCAATTTCGCTTCGCAGATTGAATGGTCGCTTACGCGACTTCTTATGTCCGGGATCAAGACATCCGAAACAATGCTGGGCGACTTTCCGCACCGATGCGCGAATGCTCTTGCTTGTTGGATTCGCGCTTCCCTTGGGAGTCCTCAGTGCGCTTGTAGCCAAAGCTCTTCTTTGGCTCATCGCGGTCATTAGCAATGCCGTCTTCTTCCAACGCTTTTCCCCGGAGCTGGAAACACTGCAGCATCACCACCTGGGCGCGTGGGTCATCCTGGCGCCCGTGGTCGGTGCGTTGATCATCGGATTGATGGCTCGTTATGGTTCGGAAAAGATTCGCGGACACGGCATCCCCGAGGCAATCGAAGCGATCCTGCTCGGCGGTAGCTCGATCCAGCCCAAGGTCGCGATCTTAAAGCCGATTTCATCGGCCATCTCCATTGGTACTGGAGGGCCATTCGGTGCGGAAGGTCCAATCATCATGACCGGTGGCGCCTTCGGTTCGATCCTGGCGCAACTCTTTCATCTGAGCGCGGCGGAGCGCAAAACGTTGCTGGTGGCCGGCGCGGCAGGCGGAATGTCCGCCGTCTTCGCTTCTCCCATTGCTGCAACCTTGCTTGCGGTCGAGCTGCTTCTGTTTGAATGGCGACCGCGCAGTTTTATTCCAGTCGTCGCTGCTGCAGTCACTGCCTACCTGTGCCGGATCCCGCTGCTCGGCGCCGCCCCGATCTTTCCGATAACGGCGCAGGGCCACCTCGGCTTATGGCCGATCCTGGCTGCATGCGCGATCGGGATCGCGGCCGGATTTCGGTTCGGGTCTGCTCACAGCGATTGTCTATTTTTTTGAAGACGCGTTCGCGCGAATCCCAATCCATTGGATGTGGTGGCCCGCCATTGGCGCGGTGTTCGTCGGTCTCGGCGGATGGATCGATCCGAGGGTCCTTGGCGTCGGTTACGAATTGATTCACGGCTTGCTGCGGGGCGATATCGTTGGTGCGGCGCTGCTCGGGCTAATGGTTGGGAAGGCGCTTGTCTGGTCGGTTGCGCTCGGATCAGGAACTTCGGGGGCGTGCTCGCTCCTTTGCTGATTATTGGCGGAGCGCTTGGCGGTCTCATCGGCCAGCGGTTGCCTTCGTGCGGCGCCGGTCTTGGCGCGATGATCGGGATGGCTGCGATGATGGGTGGAACGATGCGGTCTCCGCTGACCGGAATGTTTTTCCTTCTGGAGCTGACTACATGACCTTGAGGCTTTGCCGGCGCTGCTCGTGGGATCAGTCAGCGCGCTCGGAGTGACCGTTCTCTTGATGAAGCGCTCCATTTTGACTGAAAAGCTAGCGCGCCGGGGCCAGCACATCGCCCGCGAATACAGCGTTGATCTGTTCGAGATGATCCGCGTGGCCGACGTGATGGATCGCGATGTCCCCCTGATCCCCGACAACACACCGCTGCCGCGATTTTCCGCGAGGGTCGCAAGTGGCGATCCGTTAATCTGCACGCGGCAGGGTACGCTTCTCGGTGATCCAGCACGGCAATCTCACCGGCATCATTACCCGCGGCGACGTTGTGCGCTCTTTTGAAAGATCGCGTGATCACACATTGACCGTCGGAGAAGCGGGATCAACGAATCTCATTGTCGCCTATCCGGACGAAACTCTGCACGACGCCATGGCTAAAATGTTGCGACATGACATTGGCCGGATGCCCGTTGTGGAGCGGACTAACGAGAAAAAGGCCATCGGTTATCTCGGACGTGCGAGCATTCTAGCAGCGCGTCAGCGTTATCACACCGAGGAAGAATTTCGCTCCCGCGGATTCGTGTCGACGAAACGGCGAGGGATCGTAAAGTTGCCATTACTGGGACGGCCGGTTCCCCCGTGTGGGATTTCTGTCCCGCGGCATCCCGACTTTGAATCGCCTGTAAATCGTTGAGGGGAAGCGACTTTAGTCGATTGGTATTTTCCTTAGCACAGCGCCTGCAAAGGGAAGTTGCGGCGGCTTCCCCGCCGCGCCCCAATTCAACCCGGCAGACTCAGACATGAACGATCTTAATTTCGCCTTTCGGCAACTTGCGCAGGTCTCCCGCCTTTACTCTCCTCGCCGTGCTCACGCTCGCGATATCGGAATCGGGATGACACCGCCATCTTCAGCCTGATCGAAGACATTTTCCTGCGCGGCCTCGCCTTCACCGACCTCAACCGGATTGTGCGCGTTTATGGCGAAGCGAAAGAGCGCGACTTGAAACAGTTACCATTTTCGGTGCCGAAGTTCAAGCATTACCGCGAAGCAACCAAGAACGTTTTCTCCGACATCGCCGCTGACACGGGCGATGGGTTCGTCATGCATCGGCCATGGCAGCTGCTGGGCGGGAATGTAACTGCGAATTACTTCGATTTGTTAGGCATCCAACCGATCCAGGGCCGAAATTTTCTGCCCGAAGAGGAAATGAAGGCCGATGTCGTGCTGGTCACGAAACATTTTTGGCAGAGCAAACTGAATGCCGATCCCGATGGTGCTTGGCCGCGACTCTCACCTTGAATGGGGTTCCTTCGACCATCGTCGGCGTTCTGCCTGATCTGCCGATTTCCTGGTTTGGCTGCGACTCCGAGATTTTTAACGGTCAAACCGCTCGATATCCCAGTGAAATACGCAGGAACGCATCCATCTGGGCCTCAGCTTCCTTCGTGTGATCGGACATCTAAAACCCGGCGTCAGCTTTACACAGGCTCGAGCGGCCCTGGCTGGAATTGCGCGCAGTTATCGCGAAGCCCGTCCGGATGCGGTCGACGATAGTTGGGAAGCTATGCTCGTGACCGCTTCGGAAGACGCCAATGGTAATCTGCGCCCCGCCCTCATTACTCTTCTTGCTTCCGTTGGAGCCGTGCTACTCATCGCGTGCAGCAATGTGGCCAATCTCCTCCTGGTCAGATTTTCCGGACGACGCCGCGAGATTGCCTTGCGTATGGCGCTCGGGGCGGATCGCGGCGGAGTCGTTCGGCTTTTCGTTGTCGAGAGCACTCTGGTTAGCGTGATGCTGGGCCTGATTGGATTTTGCCTCGCCCTGTGGGCGGTCTCAATCATTCCAAAATTCGCCGGCGACAACGTTCCCTTGTCGAAGCTATGTCAGGCATCCATTGGCCCGTTCTGGCGTTTACCCTTTCGCTGGCGACTGGTTTTGCCATGGGCCTGTATCCCGCCTGGCAAAGCTCCGGCGCCGATCTGGTCGATGGGCTCAAAGACGCGGGCCGTTCAATGAGCGGTAGCCGCGGCCAGCACCGGTTTCGCCGCGGGCTGGTGTCTGCTCAAGTGGGGCTATCCGTCGTCTTGTTAGCGGGCGCGGCCACGCTCATTTCAAGTTTCGTTCGGCTCAGTCGGACCCAGGCCGGTTTTTCCGGCGATCATGTTTGGACGGCGGGCATTGGCCTGCCCCTCGCTAGTTATGCCGATGACGCCGCCCGCGTACGTTTTGCCGACCGCCTGGCTAACGAACTGAAGACAGCGCCCTCCATCGAAACCGCTGCGGTGGGGAGCAGCGTACCCTTCATCGACAACAACACCTCTTCGCCTTACACCATTCATAAAGGCAGTGGCCGTACCTCCGATGACGCCCGAGGTTTTTCAGAACCCTCAATATCCCGCTTCTTTCCGGTTGGGCTTTCAACGAGCACGACACCTCCAGTTCGCCGTTGGTGACTGTGATCAGCCAGTCCACCGCCAAACGATTCTTTCCCAACGACGATCCAGTCGGCAAAACGGTTATCGTGGGCTCGGCCGATGTGCCGCTGGAAGTGGTCGGCGTGGCCGGCGACGTCCGTTCGCTTCGTCTGACTCAGCCTAACGATGTAGAATTTTATCGCCCCTTTAGTCAGAGGCCGCAGACCTTCCTGTTGATTGCTGTGAAAACCTCCCTGCCGGCAGAGTCGCCGGGCGGTGTGGTCCGAAACGTCCTCAACCGAATCGATCCCGGTCTTCCCATCCTCCAGCCCCGCACCATGAACGAGATTGTGCGGACCTCTCTCGGCTCCGGAGCGGCTCACCATGACCTTGCTCGCGGTCTTCGCCGGGATCGCCCTGCTGCTTGCCGCCGTCGGAATTTACGGCGGCGTTGCTTGCACTGTGGAGCAACGCACCGGCGAGATTGGTGTGCGCATGGCCTTGGGCGCGCAGACATCTGACGTTCTCCGGTTGGTCGTGCGGCAAGGGATGAATCCGGTGATTATCGGATTAGGGCTTGGACTGGCCGGAACCTTTGCGATCGGGCGTCTGCTCTCTTCGCAGCTTTACCAGGTTTCGCCGCACAACCCTCTTCTGCTTGCGCTCACGGCGACGATCCTGGCCGTTTCGGGATTACTCGCCTGCGTGATTCCGGCGCGCCGCGCCACGCTGGTGAATCCGATCCAGGCTCTCAGGACGGAGTAATCCGAAGCAACTGTAGGGCGGCGATTTTCGCCGCCGTTTCTTCGGTCGGCGGCCAAGATGGCGGCCCCACAGTTGACGTGGGTCGTGACCCAGGCCAGCTGTCGGGCGGCGTATTGCATGGCCTCAGTCGATACGGCGGGCACGACTGGCTGCCCAGCAGAACCCTGCATTGACGCGCGGCGGCCACTGTGGACTCTTGTGGCATGCCGCCGCTGACTTACGCGAACTATCTCGACCTGGAAAAGCTGCTCACGCTGCAAAACCCGCGGTCGACCCCGGCGGAGCACGACGAAATGCTTTTCATCATCATTCATCAGACTTACGAGCTCTGGTTTAAGCAGCTGCTACACGAGTTCGAGAAGGTCAAAAGGGATTTCTCCGCCGGCCTGTTGTTCGACGCGATTCACTCATTCAAGAGAGCGCGCACCATCATGAAGACTCTGGTCGGCCAGATTGATATTCTGGAAACGATGACGCCGTCGTCGTTCTCGAGTTTTCGCGACCGTCTCGATACCGCCTCTGGTTTTCAATCGATTCAGTTCCGCGAACTGGAGTTCCTGCTCGGATACAAAAGGGCCTCCACCATGGCTTATGTAACTCCGGCAATGCCGGGCTATGACCGGCTGCAGAAGCGTTTGGCGGAGCGAACAGTGATCGATCATTTTTACGATTTCCTTGCGACGCGCGGAGTGGCCATTCCCGAAAAGCTGCGCCAGAGAGACATCAGTCAGCCTAACGAACCGAATGAGGAGATCCAGGCCGGGCTTCTGCGGCTTTACCGCGAGTCCCCGGAGGTCTCCATTCTTTTCGAACTCATGACCGATTTCGATGAGGGATTACAGGAATGGCGCTATCGCCACATCAAACTCGTGGAGCGCACCATCGGGGCCAAGAAGGGCACCGGCGGAAGCCCCGGCGTCCCATTCTTGAAGCAGTCGCTTTTTAATCCCATTTTCCCTGATCTCTGGGCGATCAGGCTTCAAATGTGACCGCCGCGCCTGGCGCGGCAAAACGACGAAAGGAAGATGAAAGAGTACGACGTGGCGATTATTGGCGGTGGTCCGGCTGGAAGCACCGCGGCGACATTACTGGCGCGCGCCGGGCATCGCGTGGTCGTCTTCGAGCGCGAGAAATTTCCAAGATTTCACATCGGCGAGTCGCTTCTTCCTTTCACCGTCAGCGCCTTCGACCGCCTGGGTGTGAGGGAAAAGATGGATCGCCAGTTCATGGAAAAGCACGGGGGCGAAATCAACTCGGCCTGTGGTACGAGGCGTGTGAAGTTTTATTTTAAGGATGGGCTGCGCTCGCAGCGCGATCGCGCCTACCAGGTGACCCGTTCCGAGTTTGATAAACTGCTGCTCGACCATTCGCGGGAAGAGGGAGCGGAGGTGCGTGAGGAAACCAGCGTCACCAGAATTCAATTCGATACCGACAAAGTGCGCCTGGAAATTCAGCCGGCCGATTCTCCCTCGGAGGAAGTGAGCGCGCGTTATTTGCTCGATTGCAGCGGACGTCAGACCGTCGTTGGAAATTTTCTTAAGCTCAAGAAATCCTACGATCATCTGCAGAAATTTTCTGTCTTCTCTCACTATGAGAATGTGGATCGCGACCCGGGGATCGACGGAACGCTAATTCGGATGGTGCGCGGCCTTGATCGCTGGTTCTGGATGATTCCGCTGACGCCGACGCGCATGAGTATTGGCGTGGTCATGGACACGAAGACGTTCCGCGAAATGAAGATGTCTCCGGAGGCCGCGCTTGATCATTGCCTGAACGAGCAGCCTCTCATCCTGGAGCGGATGACGCGGGCTGAACGCGTCGCGCCGGTTTATTCGGCGGGCGATTACTCCTATCGCAACCGGCAGTTTTGCGGCGACCGCTGGATGCTTGCCGGGGATGCCGCGGGATTTATCGACCCGGTGTTCAGCAGCGGTGTTTTCCTTGCCATGATGTCGGCCGAGCGCGCGGCCGATTCATTGGCTGAAGTTCTGAAGGACGGGTCAAAGAAGCCTCGTTTGTTCAAACGCTACGCGCGTCGCGTGAACCGGGTCATGGACATGTACGTAAATTTCGTCAGCGCCTGGTACAGCGGCAAGGAGTTCATGGAGGTCTTCCTCAATCCAACCGACATCCTGCAGATTGCGCCGGCGGTGAATGCTGTTCTCGCCGGAAACGAAGCCCGCAGTTTTGCCATCAAATGGCGTATGTGGCTCTTTTATTTCTTTGTCCGCCTACAGCGCGTGGTCGCTCTTTCTCCGCGTGTCTCCTTTGTTCCGAAAAAGGCCGAGGCGCAGCCGGCGGAAATGGCCACGGCCGTTTTCTAGGAGAGAAGCCGTCGAATTGTTATGACGAACGCGCATCTGGCGTTTCAATTCTTTGTTCAACTGGCGGTCATCCTGATTTTCTGCCGCCTTGTCGGATTGATCGCAGCGCGATTTGGACAGCCTCAGGTGGTGGCGGAAATGGTGGCGGGCGTGCTGCTCGGACCATCGCTCTTTGGATTGTGTTGGCCAAACGCACAACACTGGCTCTTCCCGTGGGATTCGAGCCAGCACATGCGAGATACGCAAAGCTATCTCTATCCGGCTTCACAGTTAGGCCTGACGCTCTACATGTTTACTGTTGGAGCGGAGTTCCACATCGACATCGTGAAGAAGACGCTGCGGAGCGCGGTCGCGGTCTCGGTCGCAGGGATGGTTGTGCCCTTCCTTTTTGGAGTTGGGCTCGCCTGGTTTCTTTTTTCTCACACCGCGCTGTTTAGCGCGCAAACTTCTCTGGGCGAAGCCACGCTTTTCCTCGGCGCGTCGATGTGCATCACCGCCTTCCCGGTGCTGGCGCGAATCATTCAGCACAAGAAACTGGGCGGAACGACCATGGGAACGGTCGCGCTGGGCGCCGGCGCCGTGAACGATGCGACGGCCTGGTGCCTGCTGGCAATTGTTTTGGCCAGCTTTGAGCACAATTGGAATCAAGCCTGGCTGAACATCGGCGCAGCCGCGCTTTACGTGGCCGTAGTTTTCTTCGGAGTCCGTCCCGTTCTTCTCAAGGTCAAGTCGACATTAGTTAGGCAAGGTAGCCTGACAGACACCGGCCTTGTCGTCGCACTGATCCTCATGCTCGCCGGCGCATGGTTTACGGATTTGATCCGCCTGCACGCTGTTTTGGGGGCTTTCGTGATGGGAGCCGCCATGCCGCGCGGTGTCATCGCCCGCGACATTTGCAATCGAATTCAACCTTTGACGATTGCACTGCTCCTGCCTCTTTACCTGACCTTCTCAGGTCTTCAGACAAAATTTAGCCTGCTGAACTCCGGTTTTCTCTGGCTGATTTGCGGGGCCATTCTCGCCGCCGCAGTCATCGGGAAAGGAGCCGCCTGCTGGCTGGCGGCGAGGGCAACCGGTATTCCAAATCGACAGGCTCTCGGCATTGGGACGCTCATGAACACGCGAGGGTTGATGGAACTAATCATCATCAATATCGGACTGCAGCGCGGAATCATTTCGGAAGGACTTTTTACCAGCCTGGTGATCATGGCGATCGTGACCACTCTTATGACTTGCCCTTTGTTCGATTGGATTGGGGCCAATCAGGCGACTCACCCTGCCAGGGCAGAGTCAGGTGAAGAGACCCTTGAGGCGATAAGCGTTGGCAAATGATGGCGCGGGGAAATTGCAACGTATTGCGCCTCTGGGTATCATGTAATCAGTGCAAACAACTGACGAACCAAAGGGCGTATTCAACTACGACGTCGTAGTCGTCGGGGGCGCTCTTTCGGGAGGCGCCACAGCAACGCTGCTGCTGCGGCAGAACCCGGGACTGCGCCTGCTGGTGATTGAGAAAACGTCGCATCTGTCGCGGCGTGTCGGCGAGGCCACCGTGGAAGTGAGCGCGTTTTTTATGGGGCGCGTTCTTGGTCTGACGCAATACCTGAACGAAAATCATCTTGTTAAGCAGGGACTGCGTTTTTGGTTTAAGAACGATGAAGTCCATTCGTTAGGAGAAGCGAGTGAGCTCGGCGGTCGATATCAAACTCGATTGCCGTCTTACCAGCTCGACCGTGCTGCTTTTGACGAAGAAGTGTTGCGGCGTGCGGGTCAGGCAGGCGCGGAAATCTGGCGCCCGGCCAGCGTCGTCAAAATCGATCTTATTTCCGGAGGCGAACAGACCGTGACGGTCCGCTTTGGCGAGGACACGCGGACGGTTCGCAGCCGATGGGTTGTGGATGCTTCCGGAGTAGCCGCTTTGATTGCGCGGAAACAGGGTTGGTGGCGGCAGAACGAAGAGCACCCGACCGCGGCCGCCTGGTCGCGTTGGCGCGGAGTGAAGGATTGGGATAGTCGCGATCTGGCCGAGAAGTATCCGGAATACGCATCGTCAGTTCACAGTGTTCGCAACACCGCGACCAATCATGTCATTGGGGATGGTTGGTGGAGTTGGTGGATACCGCTCAAGGGCGGTGATGTCAGTGTCGGCGTGGTCTTCGATCAGCGGTTGGTCGATTTTCCGCAGAACGGCGGAAGTATTGGCCAGCGCGTGAAAGATTTTCTTATGAAGCATCCCGTCGGCCGCGAGATGCTGGCGGATGCGGAATATGACGAGACCGACCAGCTTTGGCGGCGCAATCTGGCATACTTCAGCACTACCTACGCGGGTGATGGGTTTGTTTTAGTCGGAGACGCCGCTTCTTTCATGGATCCCTTTTACAGTCCGGGGATGGATTGGATTTCTTTCACGACGAGCGCGGCGGCCGATCTCATTACCCAGGAACGGCATGGCAAACCGATCGGCGATCAGATTCGCCGCCATAACAAGTGGTTCGCGCAGAGCCACCGGTCATGGTTCGAATCAGTCTACAAGGATAAGTACGAATACATGGGCGAATGGGACCTGATGAGTCTCGCGTTCCGACTCGACCTTGGTTTGTACTACTTGGGGATCGTGTCGCAGCCATTCAAATTCGGAGAACGGGCTCTTCTCGAGCCGCCATTCAATAGTCCGATGTCGCGCCCAGTGTTTCGGGTCATGCGCCTTTATAATCGGCGTTTCGCGAAAATCGCTCGTCATCGTCGGCGCACGAACACTCTGGGTAGAACCAATCGCGGCAATCGCTGTCTTATTCCGGGTTTCACACTCGGTCGCGGCGATCTCAGGCGCCTTTTCGCGCCCCTGTTTAAATGGATGCTGCTTGAGTTGAGAGAAGGCTGGCGTTCGTGGTTCGAGCCGGGCACGACCATTCAAAACAAGTGGGATGATGCCGAAGAACTTCCCAGGACTGTCACGCCGTCTGTCGCGCCAGGGGGCGTCGGGTCAGTGGCTTCGGCCTAGCGTCATGGCCGCTGACCGCGGCGAGCGCATGTTGATTGGTTAGGCGTGGACACAACGGCCCCTACAACATTTCTCGGCGTGGCTCTCAGGCAAGACCGAGGAATTCGCGCGCCGTCCCGGCCAATAAACGTTCTTTGTCTTTCCCGAGCACGGCACTCATTGATTCTATAAGTGCGCCGGGGATCCCTTCGCCCAAGGGGAAGGGATAGTCCGACCCGAGGGCGACCCGCTGGGCCCCGAAGAGCTTGAGCAGTAGTTGCAGGGCGTCAGAGTCATGGACTAACGAATCGACATAAAAGCGTGCCGGCGTATTTTTCGAAGCGAGGTACTCGCGAGGGTTTCGCTTGTTATCAACCGCGCACAAATCTGGGCGCACGTGAAAGGCGTGTTCGATCCGGCCGATCGTGAATGGGAAGGAGCCGCCACCATGTGCAAAGGCGACGCGCAGCTTCGGGAAGCGCTCGAAAACGCCGCCGAAAATCAGCGAGCAAATCGCCAGCGACGTCTCCGCCGGCATCCCGACGAGCCACGGCAGCCAATACTTCGGCATTCGTTCCTTGCCCATCATATCCCAAGGGTGAACGAAGACGGCGGCGTCGAGTTGTTCGGCGGTCTTCCAGACAACGTCGAGACCCGCGTTATCGAGATTGCGGCAATTCTCCTGGTGACAATGCTCGTTCGCGTCGATGTGGGATCCAATTTCGGCGCCGCGCAAACCGAGTTCGCGCACGCATCGTTCAAGTTCCTGGGCCGCCAGGTCAGGATCCTGCAGTGGCAACGTTCCGAGCCCGGCGAATCGCGTTGGATAAGCTCGCACGATCTCCGCGATATGATCGTTCAGGCGCCGGGATAGATCCAGCGTATCGGCAGGCTTGGCCCAATAACTGAACATCACCGGAACGGTCGAGAGCACCTGCATGGAGACGCCCGCCTTGTCGCATTCCTCGATCCGTCTTTTCGGATCCCAGACGTTGTCCTTAACCTCCCGAAAGAAGTGGTCGCCCTTCATCATCCGCGCGCAACATGGCTTGTAATGCTCCAGGCGGATGAAACCGCTATAACCGTATTTGGAATCGAGATCGGGCCACTCCTTCGGAAGGATATGGGTATGAAGATCAATCTTCATCAATTAGGAAGCACGAATGACGGAACGACGGAAGGATTTCGAATGACCGATGACGAAGTTGTTGCTGCCGTCGTCTCTGGCGGCAGAAGTGACTTGTCACCTCAGAACGGTTTTACCGGCTCCGGTTTCGGAACCTTCGTGCCACACTTCTTGCAGGTGCGCCGGGCGTCGTCATTCCAAAATTCCAGCATGGCCTTGCTGAAATGCTCCACGATATCCGCGCAATCAAAGCAGATGTCCTCGACCAGCGACTCGCAATTCGGGCAATAAAAGATCACGTGCTCTTTTTCACCGGGAGGCCGGCGGCGCTCCACCACCATTCCCAATGTGTTCGGCGGCCTAACGGGCGCATGCACCACATTTGCTGGAATGAAAAACGTCTCTCCCTCGCGCACCAGATGATCGACGATATGATCGCCTTCGCGAATGCGGACTTTGATGTCGCCTTTGAGCTGATAGAAAAATTCTTCTGAATCGACCTGATGAAAGTCGTTTCTGGCGTTCGGACCTTTGATGACCATGACAAAGAAATCGCGCCCGTCGTAGAGATAGCGATTACTGACCGGCGGCTTGAAGAGATCGCGGTTCTTTTCGATCCAACCGAAAAGATCGACCGGCGCCTGCACCGGCGAATCGGTTGCGGCGCTTTCGTTTTCGAGGGTCTCAGTGGCAGTCGTGATACCAAAGAGTACGAGGTCTCGCCGAAACGGTCAACCGGAGGCCTCTGCGATTTCTGCGGTCAACAATAAGGGGAAATGGCGGTGAGGGAGGGATTCGAACCCTCGGTACCCTTTTGGGGTACGGCGCTTTAGCAAAGCGCTGCTTTCGACCACTCAGCCACCTCACCAATCAGGCGGAGAATATGTCGATTAAAGCTCACTTGCCAACCCAGACCTGAAAGGGGCGCCGAAAGACTACTGGGACTTGGGGTGCGCATGATTTCGCAGCCACTTGTTGAGAGCATCGTTTTCTGCCGGCGAAATCAATTCATTCTCCCATTTCAATATCAGCTCTCCAACGGTCCGCGCGGAACTTTTCCCCCGCGGGCGAAGTGTCGCCTCGATCGCGCAAAGCGTGTAAGATCAAGTCTGACATGTCCAAAATAAACTGGCGCGAATTCGTTAGTGCCGATTCATTGCCCGGACGCGAATGATTAGTGAATCGATTGCCCTTGCAGAAATTCTCGCGCGCGTGAGTCCGCGGTCGCCGCGCCGGGCAGGCATTGCCAATTGTATCGGGTGCTTTTCAGCGAAAAATTACGCGGCCACGGCGCCTTTGCCGCTTTTCGACAATTCGGCCATGGATGGCTACGCGATTTCTTCCCGGGATTTGGAAAAGGGGAAGCGGCTTCGAGTTGTCGGCGAGCAGCCGGCCGGGCTCGACAAAAAACTCGAATTTGGACCGGGCGAGACCGTTCGCATTTTCACTGGCGCGCCCGTTCCAACGGGGACGGCCGCGATCGTCATGCAAGAGGAAGTAAAACGTGACGGTGAGTTCGTCGTCTTATCGGCGCAACCGGAGAGCGGCGAGTTCATTCGGCGTCGGGGATGTGATTTGGCGGAAGGCCAGGAGATCGTAGCGACAGGCCAGCGCATCACTCCGGTCATCGCCGGTTTGATTGCGTCGCAAGGTTTCGCCGAAGTCGAGATTGGCGGCGCGGTCAGGGCCTCGATCATTTCTACAGGCGATGAAGTGATACCGCCGGGGGCACCACGTGGCGCCGGCCAGATTTACGAAAGCAATTCGGTGGTGCTCGCGGGCATGCTTAAACAGTTGGGAGCGAACCTGATATCGGTTGCTCATTCTCCCGATGATCCCGTCAGTTTTGAGCAAGGAAATCGTCGCTGCTGCTTCCGGTGACGTGCTCATTATTACCGGAGGCGTTTCCGTGGGAGAGCGTGATTTTGTCCAGGAGGTCCTGAGAGACGCCGGCGCCGAGATCGATATTTGGCGGGTGGCGATCAAGCCAGGAAAGCCGTTTTTGTTTGGCCGATTAAACAACTGTTTCGTCTTCGGCCTTCCAGGCAATCCGGTTTCGGCGTTTGTCACTTTCTTGATGCTGGTTCGTCCGGCGATTCTAAAGTTAATGGGAGCGAGCGCGGAGGCGTGCGAACTGGCAAAAATTCGCTGCGAACTTTCGGAGGAGGTGCTTAATGACGGCGATCGCGTACATTATTTTCGTGGGCGGCATGAAGCCGGCCGGTTCTCGTTAGTCGGGCGACAGGAATCGCACGCCTTGTTCGGATTGAGCCGATGTAATGGCTTGCTGCGTTTGGAAGCGGGTGGCCGCGCGAGCGCCGGGTCAGCCGTCGACATAGCGATTTGGGAGTAAGCCGGCTATTACTTTTGGGGTTGTTGACAGCCGCTGCCCTCATTTTAGCTTAGGCGGTTGAACACTGGAGTTCTCACCGCGGCCCGACCTGACACGGGGCAAATGAGGGCGGATGCCGAACGTTTGTCGCACATCATTCTCGAGATGCAGAGATGCTTTGTGCTGCATCTCTGCAAAGAACTCGCACCCGGGAATGTTTCGTTCCCGCAATTTTTTCTGCTGACATATCTCGACCTCAAAGAAGTGCTCACAATGTCGGCTATTGCCCAGAAAATGGGACACACAACGGCCGCGGCCAGCGGGCTGGTCGCTCGCCTCGAAAACCTCGGCTACGTTCTCCGATCGAACGCACCGGAAGATCGGCGCCGGGTCATGGTCTGCATTACCGCCAAAGGAACAGCCCTGGTTCGTCGAATCCGGGAAGACATGGTCGGGAATCTTATGAAAATCATGGAACACCTCTCGCCGGAAGAGCAAAAGGCTTGGTTCCAGATTTACAGTAAGATCTACAATATTTGCCAATCGAAATGATTGTCACCGCCACACGCCGCATGTTATCAGACAGGGATAAGAGCCGCAGTGCTTGAATCCACGCGGCCATCTTACGCATCTCACCAAGGGGATAATCAATTTTTCATGCGCAATTTCTTCGTTTTGATCGGGGCCGGTGTTGCCCTGCTGGTTTCCGCGTGTCGTCGCCCGCGGAGGTGAGGGCGAGGGAACAATCCGCCGCAAATCGTGGACGGAATATTCCGAGCCGGCTGAATCGCGCAGCTTCACCCTCGATCGGGCGGTTCTGACAGCTCTAAAGCAGAACCCCGATATCCTGCGTGCCATTCAGGAAATCGAGCGCAGCAAAGGCGTCATTATCCAAATTCGCGCACAGGCATTGCCGCAGGTGAATGCCACCGGGAATGGTTCCTGGACCGATCCGAAACTGAATTCGGGAAGCAGCTTTACCACAGGAACTGGAGGAGTCGGCGGCGGGGGCGGTGGAGGAGGAGGCAGTTCAGCCGCTCGAAGTTCCTGGGCCTACGACATTCGCATCCTCGGCCAGCAAATGGTTTTTAACTACAGCACGATCCGCTCGATTCGCGGGCACCTTCTTCCAGCGGGACAGCGCCTATTTTTCGTTTCGGAATGTGCTCGACCAAATCATTGCCAACGTGAAGACCCAATTTTACCAGGTGGTGGTCGATAAGGCGTTGATCGGCGTTCAGGAGGAACAGGTTCAGCTCCTCGAGAGCCAACTGAAAGATCAACAAAACCGCTTCGAAGCCGGCACCGTCCCGCGTTTTAACGTTTTGCAGGCGCAGGTCGCCCTTTCCAACCAGATCCCTAATTTGATCACCGCGCGTAACAATTATCGAATCGCAAAATTGACTCTGGCAAAAACGCTCGGTCTCGATTTTGATCCGCGCCGCGCTGATAGTTCGCCTTTGGAAGTCGTCGGAGAGATGCCTTACATCCCGCGGGATATTTCCATTGTTCAGGCGATTGAGATGGGCAAGCAGAATAGACCGTTTCTGAAACAGGCGCGGGCCAACGTTTACAACCAGGTTGAGCAGGTGCACGTGGCACTTGGAGGATTTTTCCCGAACTTCACCACCAGCGGCGGCTACGAGGTATTCAGCGACCCCATCACCAACTTCACCTCCAAAACAAAGCCACCTGTGAAAACCACAGGCTCGCTCAGTATCGACGACGTCACGCGCGGCTGGGTTTTCGGCCTGCAGGGGAATTGGGCAATCTTCGACAGTGGCACAGCCTACGGACAGGTGAAGCAGCAGCGCGCGCTCTTGTCGGAGGCGAAGATCACCTATGATGACGATGCCCGGCAGGTTGAGCTCGAAATTCAGCAGGCGTATTCGAATTTGCTGCAGAACCGCGAGCTCATTCAAAGCCAGGAGAAAAATGTGGAACAGGCGTTGGAAGCCGTCCGCCTGGCGAAGGCCCGCCTCGACGCAGGCGCGGGCACGCAGCTCGACGTCTTGAATGCCCAGGTGCAGTTGGCCACAGCGGAGTCCACGAAATTGCAGGCCCTCTTTGGTTATAACGCCTCGCTGGCAGAATTCGATCGCGTGACCGGTGCGCAAAGCAGATACACCGAGACCTTTAACGGTCTCACTCCACCAGCGGCAAATCGTTCGATCTACGACACCGGCAGCGACAGGGACTCGACTGGCGACCGGAAGCGGACGAGCCGATAGTGTGCGGTGGCTGACACCGTAGGGGTGACTTTTCCGATTCAGCGATTTCCGGCGCTGGAGGCGACCGGAATTTCTCTCGGCGTATTCGTTAGGCGTATTCCCGGCATTGATGTCCGGCAGGACAAGGCGGAGGCGCTGAGACGACTCGAGTTCACGCACAGGCAGATCAGGAAAGCGCTGGGAGCTGGCAATTGGCCCTTGATGACTGCGGAGCAGGTGCATGGCAATGACGTTGTGATGGTCGACGGGGAAAAGACGATGGACGCGCAATTCCCGGGATGCGATGGATTGATTACGAACCAGCGCGGTCTCCTTCTCGGGATCCATGTCGCCGATTGTTGCGCGGTTTACATGGTCGACCCGAAGACTCCGGCGATTGCCCTTGTTCACTCGGGGCGAAAAGGAAGTGAGCTCAATATCGCGGGGCGCGCTCTCGACATGATGGTGGAGCGCTTCGGCACCGACCCGGCCAGCGTCGTCGTGCAGTTGAGCCCGTGCATCCGGCCGCCTTATTATGAGGTCGATTTCGCCGCGGAAGTGGTTGCGCAATGCCGCGCAATGGGAGTGCGGAACATTCACGATGGAGGTGAAAACACCGCGTGTGACCTGGAGCAGTTCTATTCCTACCGGATGGAGAAGGGCAGAACCGGGCGAATGCTCGCCTTGTTAGGCCTGCAGGTATCATAGCGGCGGGGTTCAGAACAAGAAAAAGGGAGCGGTGGCTTACCGAACCGCCATCGCGATTGAGTCAATTGCCGCTACCTTCGCCGAGCTACAACTCAGCGGCTTCTTCGCGATCCTTTTTGCCGCGGTAGGGGCAGATCCCGCGCACCTTCGCTTCTTTCACGAAGGCAAGGAATTCTTCGCCTAACGGGCCGAACTTCATTGAACGCGCTTTCTCCAAAGCCTGGGTCAGGTTCAGGCCGCTGCGATAGAGCAGGTCAAAGGCTTGCTTGATGTCCGTTCGGTCCTCCGGGCTGAACCCTGCCCGTTTCATCCCGACCAGGTTTAATCCGAAGATTCCATTTCGCTCGGCCGCCAGAGTAAAGGGAGGCAGATCCTTTCCGAATGCGGAACTGCCTTGCACCATGACCATCCGTCCCACCCGCATGTGTTGATGAAAAGTTGAGGCTCCCCCCAAAAATGCTCCGTCATCGACCCGCACGTGACCGGCCAGGAGGCAGTTATTGGCAACGATCACCTTGTTCGCGATGGCGCAGTTATGCCCAACGTGAACCCCAGCCATGAGGAAGTTCTGATCGCCGATGACCGTCTCTGTCCCTTCAGCGTTGCCGCGGTGAATGGTGCAATACTCGCGAAAGACATTTTTATTGCCGATCCGCACGCTACTCTTTGTGCTCAGCGAATAGGCGAGATCTTGAGGGGGCGCACCGATGACACATCCGGGACCGATGACGTTCTCCGCGCCGATGGCAACGCAGTTCTCGATGATCGCATGCGCCTGAATCGAAGTGCGTTCACCGACGGTAACGTCGGGGCCAATAACCGCGAAGGGGCCGACTTCGACATGAAAGCCGAGCGTGGCGCACGGATCGACCAGGGCTTTTGGGTGGATTCTCGTGCTCATAATCTATCAAGGGTCATAAGACGCCGGCTTCCTTGAAACTGAAATAGCCCGGACCGTGATCGGTGGCCGCGCCGATAATAATATGGTCAAGCAGCTTGATTTGTAAAAGCTCGGCGGCTTCGGCGAGCCGTCTCGTTAGGCTGTGATCCGTCTGACTCGGAGACGCATCCCCCGAAGGGTGATTGTGTGCCACCACGATCGCGTAAGCCGAATGGATCAAAGCCGGTCGCAAGACATCTCGCGGATGCGCAATGCTCTCATTGATCGTACCGAGGGAAACCTGTTCCACCCGAATCAGATGATAACGCGTATCGAGCAGAACCACGCGAAGCGACTCTTTGCGGAGCATGCGCATTTCCGGCCCGATCAGGGATTCAATCGCCTCCGGTGAATTGAGCGGCTGATTTTTTGTCTTGGCCGCCGCCAGTCTTTTCCCGATGCCGAACGCCGCCACCAATAGGACGGCTTTGGCTTGGCCGATCCCTCGAATGCTTGCGATCTCTTTCACACTGCATCGCGTCAGCGCAGAAAGCGACCCGTAGCGTTCAAGCAGATCCCGCCCGACATCGACGGCATTCGCCCCTTTGATTCCGGTGCGGAGAAGAATCGCCAGAAGCTCCGGTTCCGTGAGGGCGTCGTCACCGTGGGCGATCAGCTTTTCGCGCGGGCGCTCTTCCGGCGGCATCTCGCTGATCTTGAGTTGCCGCATATGAGCTCGACTGCCGCCTGTTGAGAACGATCGGACGATGCAGTCCGCCAAAGGGTCAGGCGCGTACTCCGTCGAACAGTCGTCCGATCCCTTGGCCAAGGCCTAACAACGCATCGCTATATTTGTTTGCCGGGAGGCAGGTCAACTTGTCTTCCGCTTCCTGTAAGAGATCCTGCCCAGCCTGGATGGCAGCGCTCAAAGCGCCATTCGCCGCAGCCGCTTTCATGAGGCGCGTTATCTCGGTCAGATTGCCCTGAACGATAAACTCGGCGCATCTTTCCTTCTCCGGGGCTGAAGCAGCGCGCAAGAGCATGATCACCGGCAGCGTGAGTTTTCCCTTTCGCAGGTCGGTGCCCAGTGTCTTGCCGGTCGCGTTTTCGTCGCCCGCAATGTCGAGGCAGTCATCGTAAATCTGATAGGCCGTGCCGACTCGCAATGCGAAATCCTTGAGAGCCTGCGTGGTGGCGGCATCCGCCCCGTGCAAAACAGCGGCCAGTTCGCCGGCAACGGCGAAAAGCGAGCCGGTTTTCATCTGGATGATCCGATAATAATCTTCAATCGCCAGATGCAGATCGAATCGGCGTTGGGTTTGGATAATTTCACCGCTGCAAACTTCGCGCGCGGCCCGCGCAATCGCGCGGCCGATCTCGGGATTTTCGAAGTTCGCCGAAAGATTGAGCGCGTGCGCGAAGAGGCAATCGCCCAGCAGAACACTCAGTGTGTTTCCCCAGCGCGCGTTGACGGTCGGTTGAGCGCGGCGTCGCTCGGCTTCATCCACGATATCGTCATGGACGAGTGTGGCGATATGAATCAATTCCACGATAACGGCAAGGTCGATGTGTGCCGGTGTCACTCCGCCGAGGGCACCGCCGCCCAGAAGAGCCATCAATGGTCGAAGCCGCTTCCCCTGGCTGCCAAGAGCGTAGGAAACATATCCTTCGATCGCGGGGTCGAATGTCGCGGCTTGCTCGGCGATTCTCGCTTCGACGCGATTCAACTCGGCGCCCACCAGCCGAGTGACTTCCGCCAACGGATTTTCCGGCCGGGGCGAAGCCAGTGCCGATTGCATGGATACTTCCACTGAAAGAGAATAGAAGGGCCCCTCCTTTTTTGTCAAAACAAGAGGGCTCAAGCAGGCGATTTTGCCTGCGCCCCGGGGAATTACCGCCGTTTCAGCCAATCCGCCGTACCGTACTTCACGGCGGAAATCCCCAAACCGCGGTCCATGACCGAATCGGGAAACGCCATCGTCTCAGGCGCTCCGGACAAATTATTGGCAAAGACCTGCGCCAAGCCCGGCGGCAAATTTATGTTTTGAATGCTTCCCTGGTGGAGCAATCCTGCTTTCGTCCGTCGATGGGCTGCGCCCGCGACTTTATGATCGCCAACCATCACGTCTGCCAGGACAGGGCTCGCAAAACAGACATTAGAGCGGGACCCTGGACGCTGGGCCACGACGTCGGCTGCAAAACCGAGCTGGTTTAAGGCATCTCGAAGGGCCTGGTGAACTTCCCGATAGATTTCTTCAGACATGCTCGGCCTGGCACGATCCGAAGTGGGAACGACGAGACTGTAGGTCAGATCGTTTCCGTGGAACACGATTCCGCCACCAGTCCAGCGGCGAACCAGGTCGTGGGTCGATTCGAATTCCGCGACCTCCTGGAAGCGTCCGAAGTAGCCAAAAGAAATGGAAGGTCGCGCCCAGCGATAGAATCGGATCGCGGGCAGCGCGCTCCACTCGAGAAGCGCTTCGTCGATCGCCATATTGAGCGCGGCGGACGCGGGAGTCTCCGATTCAAACAGGAGCAGGCGATCAAAGATCGCCATTGCTCTGATTAATTTCTTTGAGGATTTGCTGCAGTGCTTCCGCCGGTTGTGGATGGGCCGTGATCGGACGGCCGATGACAAGATAGTCCGCGCCGAGTTTGATCGCTTCGGCCGGAGTCATGACGCGTTTCTGATCGGACGCGTCCGAAGCAGCCGGGCGGATTCCCGGCACCACAATCGTCGTCATCGCGCCGAATCGGGCGCGGAGTCCTTCGACTTCGTGCGAGCTGGCGACAAGACCTTTAATCCCGGCGCTTGAGCCGAGTGTCGCCAGTCGCATGACCTGTTCTGACGCATTGCCCGAGATCCCAGTCTCGTGAAGGGTTGCGTCGTCCATGCTCGTCAGGACAGTCACCCCGAGCAAAGTGAGGCTGGCGTTGCTCGCTGAGACAGCCGCAGCGATCATCTCGCGACCGCCCGCGAGATGGATTGTTGTCATTTGAACTCCTAAGTCTCCGCAAACGCGGACTGCCTTCGCGACCGTGTTCGGGATGTCATGCAGTTTTAAATCGAGAAAGATTTTCAGCCGTTGATCAACCAGTTGCCTAACGAAAGCCGGTCCTGCAGCGGTGAAGAGTTGCAGGCCGACTTTGAAGAAAGTGGTCGATGGGCCCAGTAGTTCCACCAGGCGGAGGGCCTCCTTGGCCGTTCCTACGTCGAGAGCCACGATGATCTTTTCGCTTCGCGAATCCATGCTCTTTTGATCTGTTGGGTCCTGCGCCCTCAACCTATGCAAATTTTAGCACCAGCGAAGGTGAATCTTTCCCTCCGCGTCGTTCGTCGACGGGAAGATGGATTCCACGAGATCGAGACCCTGATGGTTCCGGTCAACCTTGCGGACGAACTCCTCCTGGAGAGAGGAAATTCCGGCTCCGGTATTGTTTTTGAGTGCAGCGACGCATCGATTCCCGGAGGAGACGACAACCTTGTCGTCAAAGCGGCCCGCTCGTTCTTTGAGAAAACAGGCAAGCCTGGTGACGTCGGTATTCGTCTGACAAAAAAGATTCCGCACGGCGCCGGTCTCGGCGGAGGCAGTAGCGACGCTGCCTCGGCGTTGATGGGCTTAAACGAATTATTCCAAGCAGGACTGGCTCCGGAGGCCCTCGCGACAATGGCCGCGGGAATCGGGTCGGACATCCCGTTTTTTCTTTTCAAATCGGCCGCCGTTTGTCGTGGCCGCGGAGAAATTGTCACGCCGGAGAAGTTGCAGGAGCCATTACACCTTCTTCTTCTGAAACCTGATTTTGGCGTTCCGACCCCGGAAGCTTATCGGAATTGGGCGACTTCACGGGAGTTGCCGGGTTACGATTATGGACCCCAGATTTTCGCCGGTTCCTCGTTCTTCAACGACCTTGAACGCCCGGTGTTCCAAAAGTTCCCATTTCTCGCGGAAATGAAAGAGTGGCTCGGTCGGCAACGTGAAGTGGGGGCCGCGCTGATGTCCGGCTCAGGTTCAACCATGATTGCTGTGCTCGAGGCGGAAGGGCAGGGAAGACAAGTCGCGGAACGCGCAAAAGCTGAGCTCGATCCGAAGTTGTGGACGTGCGAGGTGCGGACACTTGGGTCCTGACGCGAAAGCGAAGCGGGGAGCCGGCCCGACCTCGGGCCGATTGGGTCGTCGAAGACCGGGACGGGGTTGTCCTGGCTCCATCATTCGGCGCGAGAGCTAGCCGACGCGATTCTTCCAGGATGCGCGCGCGAATTCGCGATTGAGCTTGGAAATGAAGGAGGCGCTGATTTCTGCCGGGCAGACGGCTTCGCACTCATAGGTATTGGTGCAGTTACCAAAACCTTCCTCGTCCATTTGGCGGACCATTTTCAAAACTCGACTCTCGCGTTCCGGATGTCCCTGCGGAAGCAATGCCAGGTGCGACACCTTTGCCGAGGTGAAAAGCATGGCCGAAGCATTCGGACATGCGGCCGCGCACGCGCCACAACCGATGCAAGCCGCAGCTTCCATGGCGAGGTCTGCATCTGGTTTCGACACGAGAATGGAGTTGGCCTCCGGCGCGGAACCCGCACGAGCGGAAACGAAGCCGCCCGCCTGAACGATGCGATCAAGCGCGCTGCGATTGACCACCAGATCTTTTACTAATGGAAACGACTTCACGCGGAACGGCTCGACCGTGATGGTTTCGCCATCCCGGAATTTTCTCATGTAAAGCTCGCAGGCAGCTCCGGGATGATCTGGCCCGTGCGCTTCACCGTTGATCGTCATCGAGCACGTGCCGCAGATGCCTTCACGACAATCGGAATCGAACGCGATCGGTTCGTTTCCATTTACGGCCAATTTTTCATTAACGATGTCGAGCATCTCGAGAAAAGAAGTGTTCGGCGAAATGTTGGTCGCTTCGTAATCGACGAGCTTGCCCTCGGTTTTTGCGTCTTTCTGTCGCCAAATCCTGAGTTTAAAATTCATTTATAAGACCTTTGCGTGAGGTGGACGGTCTCGAAGTTGAGCGGTTCGCGATGAAGTTTCGGCGCTTCGGCAGTCCCGTTTCCCTGATACTCCCATGAAAAAACCGATGCAAAGCGATTGTCGTCGCGCAGAGCTTCTCCTTCGGGCGTCTGATGTTCTTCCCGAAAATGGGCTCCGCATGATTCGTCGCGCTCGAGGGCGTCGCGACACATCAGTTCTCCAAATTCAAGAAAGTCCGCCACTCGTCCGGCGCGTTCGAGACATTGATTATAGTCCTCGCCGATACCGGGGACGCGGACATTGCGCCAAAACTCGTCGCGCAGTTGCGGGATTTTTTGCAACGCTTCCTGAAGCCCGGCTGCGTTGCGCGCCATGCCGCATTTGTCCCAGAGAAGCAAACCAAGCTCGCGATGGAATGAATCGAGCGAACGCGAACCATTCACTTCGAGTAGTTTTTTGACACGAGAACGGACATCCCTCTCGGCATCCTGAAATTCCGCGCGATCGATCGCCGGACGTTTGCCCATTTGTCCTGCGAGATAGTTAGGCAAGGTGTAGGGGAGCACGAAATATCCATCGGCCAGTCCCTGCATCAAGGCGCTCGCACCGAGCCGGTTCGCGCCGTGATCTGAGAAATTTGCCTCTCCGATGACAAACAACCCGGGAATGTTGCTCATCAGGTTATAATCAACCCAGAGCCCGCCCATGGTGTAGTGGACCGCCGGGTAAATGCGCATCGGCATCTTGTAGGCATTTTCGCCGGTGATCTTTTCGTAAATCTCAAAAAGATTTCCGTATTTCTCGCTGATGTTTTGTTCGCCGAGCCGCCGGATGGCGTCCGAAAAATCGAGATACACCCCGCGTCCGCCCGGACCGACCCCGCGTCCTTCATCACAAACTTCTTTGGCCGCGCGCGAGGAGATGTCGCGTGGCGCAAGGTTACCGAAGCTCGGATACTTCCGTTCCAGGTAATAATCGCGCGCCGCCTCTGGAATTTCCGATGACGCTTTGCCGACGTCCTCCTTCTTTTTCGGAACCCACACCCGGCCATCGTTTCGGAGCGACTCGGACATGAGCGTCAACTTCGACTGATGCTCGCCGGAAACGGGAATGCAGGTCGGATGGATCTGGGTAAAGCAGGGGTTCGCGAAAAGCGCGCCCTTCTTGTAGGCGCGAAAGGTGGCGGTCACGTTGCATCCGCGTGCGTTGGTCGAAAGATAGAACACGTTGCCGTAACCGCCTGTCGCGAGAACAACCGCATCGGCCGAATGTCGCTCGATTGTTCCATTAATCAGATTGCGCGTGATAATTCCCTTGGCCTGGCCGTCGATGATGACGACATCGAGCATTTCCGTCTGGGGAAACATCTGGACGGTGCCGGCGGCGATTTGGCGGCAAAGAGCCTGGTAGGCGCCTAACAAAAGTTGCTGACCGGTCTGGCCACGCGCGTAGAACGTCCTCGAGACCTGGGCGCCGCCGAAAGAACGGTTGGCCAGCAGACCACCGTATTCGCGCGCGAAAGGCACTCCCTGCTCGACGCATTGATCGATGATCAAATTCGCGACTTCTGCCAGGCGATAAACGTTGGCTTCGCGCGAACGAAAATCTCCGCCTTTGATGGTGTCGTAGAAAAGCCGGTAAACGCTGTCGCCGTCGTTCTGATAATTCTTGGCCGCGTTGATTCCACCCTGGGCCGCAATGGAATGTGCGCGTCGTGGTGAATCCTGGTAGCAAAAGCACTTAACCCGGTAGCCCAGTTCGCCGAGAGTGGCGGCAGCGGATCCGCCGGCCAGACCGCTGCCGACAATGATGATTTCAAATTTCCGCCGATTATTCGGGTTAACGAGTCGCGAGTTGTCGCGATGGGTCCGCCATTTATCGGCCAGATTTCCGCCGGGTGTTTTCGGGTCCAGCGATCCGATCATAAGTGCTGGGCCGGCTGGATGAGGCCGAGAAGAACGGCCACCGGAATCGAAGCGTAACCAATGAAGAGGAGCCACGCGAATATGCGCGCGCCCCGGGCGAGCGCCGGCGTCCATTGGCGATTATTAACCCCAAGCGACTGAAAGAAACTTGAGGCGCCATGCGTGAGATGAAGCGTCAGTAGAAATAATCCGATGAGATAGAAGCCGGACACATAGGGATTCTGGAATCCATAAACCATCATGGAAAAGACGTCGTAATGATTCAGAGGATCGTTCTTGAGCAGCGGGAAATGCGGATCGAAACGGCGCCCTGTGAAGTGCAACAGATGGAAAACAATGAACGCCAGAACGACGAGCCCGCTAACGACCATGTGGCGCGAGGCAAAGGTGGCTTTGACCGGCTCTTTCTTGACGTAACCGGCCGGGCGGGCCCGGCGGTTCTCAATAGCGAGTCGGATGGTGAAGTAAATGTGCAGAATTACCGTGAGCAGAAGAAAACCGCGAATGATCCAGAGGAGGGGGCCAAGATCGCGAAGATGCTGCGCGTAACCGTTGATCCAGTCGGGACCAAGAAAGATCTGCAGGTTGCCGAGCAAATGGCCGATGACGAAAAGCATCAGGATCACACCGGTCACGGCGACAATCATTTTGCGGCCGATGGAAGACCCGACCAGCGATCCGAGCCGGCCAGCGCGATGTTCTTCGGACCGAACGGTCGCGGCGGCGGCGGATTGCACGGGCGCTTTTTGATCAGTCATTTCGCAAATCTTTCAATCTCATCATAAGCAACGTTGACCGACGCGCTACTTGCTTCCCGGTTTTATTGCCGGAACCGCGGCGAGATCGGCCGGAAGATGATTGGCTTCGAATGTCTCGACGTTCAACTCAATGAGACTTAGAAATGGCGCGCCGAAGTCTGGTTTGTTATTGCCACTGCGATCGACAATCACGCCGACGGCCGAGACGATCCCGCCATGTGCGCGCACGATATCGACTGTCTCCTGAACACGGCCGCCGCGCGTGACAACGTCCTCGGCGACGACAAAGCGTTCCCCCTTCGTGATCGTGAATCCGCGCCGGAGCACGAGACGGCCCTCCTCTTTTTCCACAAAGATATGGCGTTTGCCTAACGAGCGACCGACTTCCTGGCCGACGATAATTCCACCGAGCGCGGGGGAAATGACGCTATCGCACGGGAAGCTGCGAAGTTTTTCCGCGAGCCGTCCGCAGACCTCGGCGGCAGCCTGCGTGTCCTGCAAGAGCAGGGCGCACTGAAAATACTGGCGGCTGTGCAGCCCCGAGCGCAGCACGAAATGCCCGTCAAGCAGCGCGCCGCTGCTGCGAAAGAGAGCGAGCAGATCCTCGCTCATGCCGGGATGAAACAACTTCGCGTAAACATGCCCGACGATTTATCCGGATGTATCGCTGGCCACGCCGCCGCCGCCGCCGCGCGCTCCGTCGAAGGCGATGACTTCAATTTCGACTCGCGAGGCTTTCGGCAAGGCCGCAACCTGAACGGTGGAGCGCGCCGGCGGATCCTTCTTGAAATGCGAGCCGTAGATTTCATTGACCGTTTGAAAATCCGCGAAATCGATCAGGAAGATGGTGGTCTTAACCACATTTTCGAATGAGAGACCGGCGGAGCGAAGAACGGCCCCGATGTTCTGCATGACCTGCCTGGTTTGAGCGGTGATTTCCGGCGAAACGATTTCGCCTGTCTTCGGATCGAGCGGAATCTGACCGGCGCAAAAGAGAGTCGATCCGACCCGAACCGCCTGAGAGTAGGGACCGATGGCCGCGGGCGCCTCGGAAGTGGAGATAATGGTCTTCATCCACCGAGAATAACTGCAAATGGCCCGCAGACAACGCGCGATCGGGCGAGACAGGCTCGTCCCTCCCGATACTTTATTGATGCCAGTTCGGCCTGGAGAGCGCGATTGTCGCGCCCGGTTAACGAACCTGACGGTGCGTAAGCGGATGGGTTCCGGCTCGTCCCACTCTTTTAGTCAGATTCGCGTCGCAGGCCCATCTGTGCGAGAGGTTTCGACTCTCCGGGCATCATTGATGCCCGTTCATATTTAGCGATATTTCATTTTAAGAAGATGGTTGGTTGGATTTTACGCAAGATTATTGGCTCGAAGAACCAGCGCGAAGTAAAGCGCATGGCTCCGACCGTCCGTCGCATTAACGAGATCGAGGAGACGTTGCAGACCAAGTCCGACGAGGATCTTCGTAACATGACGGCCGCCTGGAAGGCCGAACTCTCCAAGATGACTTCGCCGGAGGAACAATGGAACCGGCTCAACGAGATTTTGCCGGAAGCCTTTGCGGTCGTGAAAAACGCCGCCCGCCGCCTGACCGAGCGACAGGTGACCTTCACCGTCAGCGAGCAGCCGATGTCGTGGAACATGATTCACTTCGACGTTCAGTTGGTCGGAGGGATGGTGCTTCATCGCGGTCGAATTGCTGAAATGGCCACGGGCGAAGGCAAGACACTGGTCGCGACCCTGCCGCTTTTTCTGAACGCGCTCGCCGGACGCGGGGCGCATCTGGTGACGGTGAACGATTATCTTGCGCGGCGCGACGGCGAATGGATGGGGCAACTTTACCAGTTTCTCGGCCTAACTGTTGGCATCATTCAGCACGACCAGCCGCCTGATGTTCGGCGCCAGCAATACGCCATGGACATCACCTATGGCACGAACAGTGAGTTCGGCTTCGATTACCTGCGGGACAATGGAATGGCAACGACGCGCGAACAGCAGGTCCAGCGCGGATATCATTTTGCGATTGTTGACGAAGTTGACTCGATCCTGATCGACGAAGCGCGGACGCCGCTGATCATCAGCGGTCCGGCGACCGTTTCGACGCATCAGTACGACAAATGGAAGCCGCTGGTCGAGCAACTCGTGCGCAAGCAGACCATGCTCGTGAATCGCATTGCCGGTGAGGCGAAGGAATCTTTCGATGCCGGCAAAATCGAGGAGGGCGGCCTGGCAATGTTCAAGGTCAAGATGGGGCAGCCGCGTAACAAGCAACTCCTGCGAATGATGGAGGACCCGGAGAAGCGACGCGCCATCGACAAGGCCGAGCTTCAATTTTACCAGGATTCCCGCAAAGAAGAGCTGTTTGCCCTCAAGGAAGAGCTCTTTTTCACAATCGACGAAAAATCGCAGGAAGCGGATCTCTCAGAGCAGGGGCGGGAGTTCATGAATCCGGACGACCCGAATGCTTTTGTTCTACCCGACTTAATCAGCGAGTTCACCGACGTGGATCTCGACCCGAATCTTTCGCCCGAGGACAAGGACAAGAAAAAGGCTGAGCGCCAGCAGCACTGCGACGCACAAGGCGAGCGGATTCATAATATTGCCCAACTTTTGCGCGCCTACTGCCTCTTCGAGAAGGACGTCCAATACGTCATCGAAGAGAACAAGGTCGTGATTGTTGATGAATATACCGGTCGCAAAATGCCAGGACGCCGCTGGAGCGACGGATTGCACCAGGCGGTTGAAGCAAAGGAAGGCGTGCAAATCGATCGCGAGACGCAAACGCTGGCGACGATCACGATTCAGAATTATTTCCGGCTCTATCAGAAGCTCGCTGGAATGACCGGCACAGCCGAAACCGAAGCGGCAGAGTTTCACGACATCTACAAACTGGATGTGAACGTGATCCCAACGAATCGGCCGGTGGCGCGAAAAGATCATAACGATCGCATCTACAAGACGCGCCGGGAAAAATATAACGCCGTCATCAATGAGATCAGAGATCGGCACGCCAAGGAGCAGCCGATCCTTGTCGGCACCGTCAGCGTGGAAGCCTCGGAGTTGCTCAGCCGCATGCTGAAGCGGGAAAAAATTCCGCACAATGTTCTGAACGCGAAATTCCATGAACAGGAAGCGGAAATCGTGGCTCGCGCCGGCCAGGCCGGAACGGTGACGATTTCAACGAATATGGCCGGCCGCGGCACCGACATTAAACTCGGACAAGGCGTTCCGGATCGCGGCGGACTCTATGTCATCGGCACCGAACGTCACGAGTCGCGCCGTATCGACCGGCAATTGCGCGGACGATGCGCGCGTCAGGGGGATCCGGGCAGCTCGCGGTTCTATGTCAGCTTTGAGGACGACTTGATGCGCAATTTCGGCGCGGCCGATCGGATGACACGGATCATGGAGAGATTCGGCCTCGAGGAAGGCCAGGAGCTTGAACACCCGTGGTTAAACAAGTCGGTCGAAACGGCTCAAAAGCGCGTTGAGCAGCGAAATTATCTGCAACGGAAACGCACGCTCGATTTCGACGACGTGATGAACAATCAACGCGAGGTTGTTTACGGCTATCGCAATGAAGTTATCGATTCCGAAGATCCGCGCACGTTGATTTACGAAGTCATCAATGAAGCTGTGCCTGCGAAAGTGGGAGAACTCGTCGATCAGACTGACATCGATTACGGCCCGTTGATTCATTGGGTCAATACCACTTTTCCGCTTGGCCTGACCAAGGAGCGCGCAGCTTTCGAGACGCGTTCGGTCGACGAGAACGCAAAGTTCTTGATCGAAAAAATCAAGGAAACCTACGAGCGCAAATCGAGCCACGAAGAGCCGACAGCGGTACGCAGTCTGGAGCGTTACATTATTCTCAACGCCATCGATCGCCTCTGGCAGGAGCATCTCTACGCCATGGATGCGTTGCGTGAGGGAGTTTATCTCCGTTCCTATGCGCAGAAAGATCCGTTGATCGAATACAAGACCGAAGCCTACGAAATGTTCGTCGAGTTAATGGCCAACATTAAGAACGAGGTTTTGCATAACCTGTTTCGCAGTACGTCGAACCTGAAGGCATTTGAAGATTTTCTCGGGAGCCTGCCTCAGTTTCTCCAGCGCGAACATGGCCCCGCGACCGCCACAGCCACTCCCGATAAGCCACCGGAAAGCGACAATGATGAAACGGGAAAGATCAACCTCGATCTCCCACAACGGCGAATTCTTCCGAAAGTCGGCCGTAACGAGCCCTGTCCTTGTGGCAGCGGCAAGAAATACAAGAATTGTTGCGGCCGAACGGCCTGAGTCCTGGAGCCGGGAGGACCTCGTCCCGGTCTGACGTGATGGCTGATCGGCCGAGGTCCGGCCGCCTCCACTTGTGCGAATTTGGTCGCGCAGTTCCAGCCGCTTTGGCATAACGAACAGATGAATGCCTGGAGCCGTCGCGCGTTTTTGCGAACGCTGGGCGGCGCCGGCGCGATCACTGCCTTTCCCTACGTGGCGCACGGATTCGATCCGGGGCAGGCCGATACCGTCACCGTTTCCATTCTGCACACGACCGACATTCACGGTCACATTCTTCCGGTCTCCGATTATGACGGGACGCCTGACCTTGGCGGTTTTGCCAGATGCGCCACGCAAATCCGGCGATGGCGACGCAAGAACCCGAACACGATCCTGCTCGACGTCGGTGACGTTTATCAAGGCACGGAGGTCGGTTTTCGAACCAAGGGCCAACTGATGATCGATCTCTTTAATCACCTCAGGTATGACGCCTGGGTTATCGGCAATCATGAGTTCGATTGGGGCCTCGACGCCTTCCGCGCGACCCTGCAGGCGTCAAAAATGCCGGTGCTGGCGGCGAACGCGACGATAGGTGGGAGGCGCCTGGGCGGCGTTAACGACCATAAAGATGCCTTCAGCCGGTTGCGCCCGTATTTCATCAAGGACATCGACGGAATCCGAATTGCGATTATCGGGATCACAACGCCCGGAATGCCTTATTGGTTTCGGCCGGAATATCTTGGCGACCTGGGATTCGATTATCCGGTGGAAACTGTTCGCCAGAGTATCCGCGCGGCCAAGGGCGAAGGTGCTCATGCGATTGTCCTCGCTGGACACATGGGCCTGAAATTGAAATCCGGCGGCGACGATTTTGCCAACAACGTCATGTCGCTGACCGCGGAGTTTCCGGAAGCGGCTCTCTTCCTGGCCGGGCACACCCACCAGAATATTCCGAGTCGCCTGACCAACGGTGTGCTCCTGACGCAGTCGGATCACTACGGGATTCACGCTGGCCGGGTTGATCTGGTGTTTGATCGCGAATCAAAACGCCTCCTGCAACGGCACGCGCGGTGTGAACTCATGGATTCCCAGATTCGTTTCGATCACATCGTGATGTCGCGCGCGAAGATTCAGCTCACGGAAGCCGATGCCATCCTGGCCACACCGGTTGGAGAATTAGCTGAAAATCTTTCGGCAACGATCAAGGATGACGAGCCCACCGATATCGAACGGCTCATCGGGGCGTCGGTTATCGAATCGTTAGGGGAGCGTGGCACGAAAGTCGATGCGGCCCTTCATGGTCTCTTCGATGGAACGAGCGAGATGCTTCCCGGCCCGAAAACCATCGACGATGTCTGGAAAATCGTTCCCTACGAGAACTACCTGGTTACGGCCGAGCTGACCGTCGCCGATCTGAAAACCGTCATGGAGGAAACCTACGCAACTCGGGAACGACGAAGCCTTCTCGGTGTAAAGGTCAGAACCACGGGCGAGGGTATATCACGCAAAGTGACCACATTGATCAACCCCGAAGGCAAGCCTCTCGATCCATCGCGTCGCTACACGGTGGCCTTCAACACCTTCGATTCCCGCAGCGCCGGTCACCGGTTCATGCAACTGAGGGCGCTCCTTGATAAGACCGAAACCCATTGCCGGCCTCACGACGTGCAAACCCGCGATGCGGTCATCGAGTATTTTCAGCGGCACAAGGTCGTCCGGCGGTTGGCCGACGCAGTTCCCGACGATAAGCGGATGTCCCGGGTCAGTCTTTCCGGCGTTGAGGAAATATCCCGCGCGACGTGTTAGTTGTGTTCTCATCATCCTCCGGCGTTCCCCTTTGAGCCGGTACGCCAGCGCTGACTCGCTCGGGTTTCTCAGCCGGCGCGGGGATATTTGCGGAACGTTGCCGGTCGCAGCCTGATTCTTCCAGTTTGCCGCTTGCAATCGCGGCCGCCTTCGCTTCCCTACCTCCCTCATGCGTCTTTTCGCCGGGCTTGCCCTGTTCCTGTTCTCTGCAGGCCTCTGCCTCGGCCAGACCATTGACGTTCGGCCAACGGCTGGCTCGACGCCGAAGGAGTCGACTCCGACGTTTCGACCGGCTTTGGTCGGCCACGGTCCGGGTGCCTTGATCAATCAGATGGATGAGCAGATTTTGTTGAAAGCCGGCCTGAAAAACGCCGCCGTGATGTTCGCGTGCACCGTTACCAAGACCGGAACCATCGCGGGCGTTTCGAAGTTTCGCAGCACCGCAGACTCCGGCGCGCTCGAAGAGGAACTTCGCAAAAAACTGGCCATCGTTCGCTTTGTGCCCGCGATCTACAGGGGACAGCCGGTCGATGCAGTTTTTTTCGGGACGGTCTCTTTTAGGACAATCGATGGGAAGCCCCGGTTGCGCATTTTTTCAAATCAGGAAATGGAGGATCTTCACGCAGAGAATGACTTTGTGGCGCCGCAGTTGGTCATCGGAGCAGATTCAAGTTTTACAGGGTGGCATTACCCGCCTTCTAAAACAGCTCCGGTGGAGGTGGATGGACTCGTGGGCGCCGTTGTGGACGTCGATGAAAACGGGATTCTCAGTCACATAACCATCGTGGCCGAAGAGCCCCCGTATCTCGGGTTTGGGCCGCAGGTTTCTGACGATCTGCAGGGTGCGCGGTTTATTCCGGGGTTCCGCGGCGGGAAGCCGGTGGCGTCGAAGTCGACCTTGACCGTCTTTTTCACCAGTGGCGAGGATGTGTTCAAGGTTCCGCCGCTGGGCGCTCCGCAGTAATGGCGCGGCCACCGCGCAGATTGCTTCCGGATTTCTTTCGCAGCGATCCAATTACCTGCGCGCGCGATCTCGTCGGGGCGCAGATTAATTGGGGCAGGTGCGCCGGAGTGGTTGTCGAGACGGAAGCGTATTGTGCCATCGGTGACGAAGCGGCGCACACTTTTGTCCGGCCGAGCGCGCGGGAGTTCGTTGAGCGGAACAAAGCCGGCGCCGCATATGTTTACTTCAGTTACGGTGTTCACTGGATGCTGAACGTGCTCGTAAAAGGAGAGACCAACGGTTTCGTATTATTCCGCGCGCTTGAGCCAACTGCCGGAATTGAGTTGATGAGAAAGCGTCGAGGCGTCGAGGATTTGAAACATCTTTGTTCCGGACCGGGCAAGCTGACGCAGGCCCTCGATATCACGCGGCGTCACCACGAAATGGATCTCTGCGCCGATCCGCGCTTCGGATTTGTTGGTCGGAAGGAACCGGTCGATGTCATCGCCGATAGAAGGATCGGCATCACGAAGTCGCCTGACCTGCCGTGGCGTTTCTCCATCCGTGGCAGTCCTTTTGTGAGCGTAAAGGTCCGCAGTAAGTAGGTCTAGCCTCCAGGTTGACTGATCCCGCTCTGCGCCGACCTTAGGCGCGGCATGTCGTCGAAAGAACATAAGCGCATTCTCCTCGGGATGAGCGGAGGCGTGGACTCGAGTGTGTCCGGGTTCCTTCTTCGGGAACAGGGATACGACGTCGTGGGCGTGACCATGAAAGTCTGGCCGCAGGACTGCATGTCGCGTGCGGAAGATAAATGTTGCGGGCCGCAGGCCGTAGCCGACGCTCGCGCGGTCGCGCATTCGTTAGGGATACCGCACTACGTGATCGATGAAGCGGAGAGCTTCGAGCGAACGGTCATTCAATATTTCGCCAGCGAATACCAGGCGGGCCGCACGCCCAATCCCTGTGTCATGTGTAACGAGACGCTGAAGTTCGGAAAACTCTGGCAAACGGCCGAGGCGCTCGAGTGCCACTACATCGCCACCGGCCATTACGCGATCATCGACCATACTGACGAAGAAACCATCCTGAGGAAGGGGTCCGATCCGCGTAAAGACCAGTCGTATTTTCTCTTTAGCCTGAAAGAAACTCAGCTGCGAAGAGCGCTCACGCCACTCGGACGGATGGAGAAGCCCGAGATTCGCCGGATTGCAAAGTCGTTAGGGCTCAAGGTTGCCGAGAAGGTCGACAGTCAGGAGATCTGCTTTGTCCCCGGCAACGATTATCGCACCTTTTTGCGTTCGCATCTTTCCGACTCCGATTTTCATCGCGGTGAGATCTACGACGTCGACGGCAATTTCGTCGCTCCACACGAAGGACTGGAGCTTTATACCATCGGCCAGCGCAAAGGCTTGCCCGGCGGATCGGCCCAGCCACGCTATGTCGTCGACCTCGATCCGGAAACCAATCGCGTCATCGTTGGTTCGGCCGAGGATCTGATTTGCGAAGATTTTGAAATCGACCGTTGCAACTGGTTGAGCCGTGAGGTGGACCAGGAAAAGGAAATCACGGTGAAGATTCGCTATAGCCATCCTGGCACCTCCGCGACACTGACGCCGCTTGCGAATGGAAGGGCTCGAGTTTCGTTGCACGAGCCACAGCGGGCGGTGACTCCCGGTCAGGCAGCAGTCTGTTATGACGGCGATCGAGTTGTCGGCGGCGGCTGGATCTGCCGGCATGGCGCGATGGTGCCGGCCTGAGATGGAAAGCCTGCTGGCGCTCAGCACTTTTCCCGATCAAGAGATCGCTCGGTCGATTGTTCGCGCCCTTGTCGAGAAGCGCCTTATTGCCTGCGGAAATATTCTGCCCGGAATCGAATCGATCTATCGATGGAAAGGAAAAATCGAATCCGGCTCGGAAACGCTCGTCCTGTTCAAGCTCTCGGCTTCAACCTATGAAGCCTTTGAGCGCGAACTCCGTTCCCTCCATCCCTACGGTCTTCCAGAGTTGATCGCCTTCCCGATCGAGCGCGGCTCAGCGGATTATCTCCAATGGATCGCCGAAAACTCAGTGTCACCGTAGGCCGATTGGCTTGGCAGAACGATCTGTCCGCCTAAAAGAAGCCGCGGAGGAAGGCCGCCACTTCATCTGAGATGCCAATAATTTTGTTCGTGGCCTGACGATAAAATTTGAAATTGAGCTCGGTCTCCGCTCGACCGTCGTCCCAATCAGAAAAAGGCCGGAGTTCGCCTCGGCCGAGGCGGCGTTTGGCGGTCGCGAGACGTTTGACGATGATGCTGACACGAGGCGTTTGCCGCGTAATACCGCGTTTTTTCGCGACCGCTTTGGCCGAAGTGACAACGCCTCTCGCGATGAGACCTGGCCCGTCTTCGTTCTCGCTCGCAAAAACGAAGATGGAATCGCCCGTTGCGATGCGTTTCCCGTGATACATCGTCTTTTGCGCGCTGAACGTGAACGTTTTCGCCCGTAAATCGCTAACCGCGGTTTTGATTGCGAACTTCAAAGTCTGCTTTGGATAAAAAGGAGCATCCGACAGGAGGGTCAGACCGGTTGATTAGGCGGCCGGCCTCCACGCTGCGCGCGTAAAGAGGAGTTACTCGTCGCTCGGAGGTAGAAAATCAAAGAGACTGTGAATAGAACGAGGCCTACCGGGCAAAGGATAAGGCCAGCCGCCGTTGAGACCAGGGCTCCGGCGATATCTGTCCGAAGAGCCGATGGATCGGAGATGCCAGGACGACCCACTAACGAGAAAGCGCGGCTCATGCCGATGGCCGTGCTGAGCAAACCGAACATTGGCGACAGAGTGAGAACGATCCCCACTATGATGCCAATCAAAGATGTCTTCCTTTTAATCATCCGCTGTTAGACATGCCGCCCGACCGGTGGCTCGAGGAGGCCCTTCGCCCAATCTATCGATCGAAAGTCAGTACGTGCCAAGCTTCCGAAGGACCCCCTCCGCACTTGACTGCTTTAAGCAGTCAAGTTTCGAAAGATGCGAGGCGCGGTTGAATCCAATCGGCGTTCTTATTCGGGTTGATCTGTGGCGAAAGAAAATTCATCGGGCCGCTCCGTGAACGGCCCTTATCACCGGTCAAGAAGGTCTCCCTGCAATCTCCCTGAGAGGGGGCGCTTTTTGTCCAATAGGAAAATCGTTAGACCAACGGCATTAGCGATAATAGCAACACCGAGGATTTTGATCGCGAAAACGTATACGTTTTTCACTTCAACTATTGGGAAGATCGTGAAGATGATTGCCAGAAGAGAAACGCCCAGGCCGATCGCGGAAACGGCGCGCAGCCAGACAGGCGACCTGGAAGCAATTGCGGCCTGGCCAAAAATCGGAATCGCGAACATGATGACATAGGCAATTCCGTAGAAGACGGTCGCGGCGCTGTCGACGACCTGGAACGCCTCCTGGGCGTGGGCGCCGACCAGGCTGAAGAGCGCGAAGAGCAGGGTGACCGCGCTAACGAAGAGAATGGAATTAACCGGTGTTCGAAAGCGCTTATGCAGTTCGCTGAACCATGGCGGAAGCAATTGGTCCCACCCGGCGACCATGGGCAGCCTAGAGCTGCCTGCGAGATAGATGCTCGTTAGGGCAATCGAACGTCCGGCCAGAAGAACGATAGCTCCGGAGACGATCACGTTGACGATCGGCCACCCGTGGAGTCCAAGGCTGAGGGCTTGAGGCACCGGTCCGATGAGATCGATCGGGCCGCCTTTGGTAAACGCGAGCACGGAACTGGTCCCAAAGATGAACATCAGAGCGATGATCGGCGCGGCCACAAGCACGGATCGGCCGATGGTCTTGGCGGGTGCGCGGCATTCCCCCGCGAGAATGGCGACGTATTCGAAGCCGCTGAGCGCGCCGACGGCCAGCTTGGTGAAAATGTTAATCGAAAGAAGAGACAAGCCGGGCATGGCGAAGGCGAGGGGATGATATTCCTTCAGTTCCCCGCGCCAAAGGCTGACAAACGGGAGCAGGATGAGTACGGAATAGGTCGTGACCATGATGATGCCGCCGGCATTGTGGACCCATTTGCCTAACGAAAGCCCGCGCACGGCAACGGCGGCCAAAGCCACCGTTAGGATGGTGCTGACGGCCGCAACCACGGGTTTGCTTTCCTGAATCCAGCTGCCGGAAGGTCCAAGCGCGTAGGAAAAATTGGTCGTCACGACGAGGCCGCTGAGAGCCATAACCGTGATTCCGAGCATCCAGAGATTCCACGCGACCATGAAGCCGACGAGTGAGTTGAAGCCGTATTTTGCCCACTGATAAAGCCCTCCCTCGAGAGGCATCAGTCGGTTCAGGTAGATTACGACGACAGCCTGTGGAATGTAGAACAGGACGATCGCCAGTAGCCAAAATGCGAGATGCGCCGAGCCAAGTTTGGCGGCTGCGCCAACCCAGCTTGTTCCGACGACGAAGACAATTTGGGTCAGGACAAGATCGCGAAGGCCGAGCGGCCTGAGCAGGGCACCACTCTGTTCCTTGACCGTCGCTTCGATGGCGGGGGTTTCTTCCACGCGACAAGAGATTAGCCGGGGCCGAGCGGAAATGTCGAAAGAATGCGAAGGTCAGAAACCGCCGTCACAACGAATACAAACGTCGGGACCAAAAGAGGCTCGTGTTCCGGTCTCTATCAGGGAGGCAAAAGCGTAGGACCGTTTCGAAATTCGCGGTGACGAATCCGGCCCCCGGCATAAGCGATGTAACCGCCCGCGCCGAGCGTGGTAACACCAAGCACGAGTGCCAGAATGGCGGCGAGGAATGAGAGCTTGTCGGATTTCCACGAAGCGGCCAGTCCGGCGATTGCAACTGCAGCCACGATGTAAAACAAAAAAACGACTTTTTCCGCGCGCGCCTTGTGCTCTTTCAACCACGCCTGTCCCTGATCGTCGGCCATCGAGAGAACGGGATCATAGGCTTCTTCTCCCATCTCGTAGACAGGCCAGGCTGAAGCTGAACAGATAATGATGACGATGAATCCGGCAATCCGCGCCTGCCGGTTACGAAGAAGAATCGCCACAAAGAGCGCGAGTAAGCCCGCCGCCAGACCGTAGATCGGAAGAGGATTAAGAAGAACGTGAAGGTACTCTGGCTGGTGCAGATCGCGCAGGAGAGCTTCGGTCATAACTTCCTCTGACTATCGCGAAGCGCGCGGAGAGCCTTCTGTGCCTGGTCAGGGGGCAGTAATTGTTTCCACTGTTGCGAGGCGAAGTGCCACCACTCGCTGCGCAACCCGTAAAAGCCATTGCGTCCCATGCAAATCTGCAAAAGGCGCAGGTGAAGACGGATCGAGGGATCCGGTCCGGTGTATTTCCAGAGTGCCGCCGGCGTGAAATCATCGAAGTCCGTCGGCATCGAGACGGGGCGATGATGTTTGTCGACCAAGGTGGCGTCCACGGCGAGGCCCCAGGTATGGAGCGAGCCAGCGCCGGAATCAGGATCGGCCACGTAGGTATTGTTCCGAGAGGCGGCCCAGAGCGCGTGCTGCGCAGAGGTCGGGCGATAAGCATCCCAGATTTTCAGCGAATAGTCGTAGTGTTGGAGAACCTTTTGGGCCGCGACGAGGGACTTCGCGAGCTCCGGTCTCGTTAGCGCTTTGGTACCGGGTGGATAAAGCGCTCGATGAGCAATGTTATTGGTCCCGGCATAGCGCAACTCGATAGCAATGGATGGGTCGACCTGATGGATATCGACCAGCTGAAAGTCCTGCTGGCCGCTTGCCACCGTAGCGAAGCAGCACGCGACTCCGAGAATGACTGGAAGAATCCGCATCGAAATCACTGCTGAGCGGTTGTCACGGGTCCGGAATCTACACGGGCAATGCGCTGGAGGAGCAGACGGGCCGCGCTTTCAGGAACGTTGAATCGAACTTCAAGATTATGATTTTGTTGGATTACCTCGGGCGCGCCGGTCGCGAGAATCTGATCAGAGCCTTGCAATCGCAGCCAGCGCTGTGGCTCATCGTGTAAAGCCTTGGCCATTTGCTTCGCTGCCTCAGGCGAAGGCGTTCGCAAGAGCAGCCGGGCCCGGACCGGATTCTGGAGAGTGAGGGCCAGGCCGAGCACCTGTCCGGAGTTGAGTAGTTCATCAGCAAAAATGGGATTGAACGCCCGGGGCAGATCAGAAGGCTCGCGGGAGATGAGTCTGATGGCGCTGTCTTTATCCAGCGCCTGGAACCGGTCGAAAAGTTGTCCGGTAATTTTCAGGTCCGATTCGATGCCGAGCCTGACCTGCGCGAGCTCATCGACTTCCGGCGCGTTCCCGACGGCCAGGGTCGCGGGGCCGATGCGGGCGACCGACATTTCGTTCCGCTGCCAGACTGCCAATCCTCCCACGTCGTGTCGCGTGAAAGTCTTATCCTGGGCGATGGTACGAACCAGCGGTGTCACTTCGCCGCGCGTTTCGATCAAAATGAATTCGCGCGTCCTGCCGACGTTATCCATGGCAATCGCGCGGGTCACACGGGCGGCATCTTTGGAGAGGTTAACGACGGGAACCGTCCCCGCAGAACCGACGAGCCCCATCCAAACCTTCGACCAGACGTCCGGCTGTTCTTTGCGCCATTTCTTGGGCAAATCTTCGTGTTCGAAACGGTCGACGTTGAGCGAAAGGATCGCTTCGGTTTCTTGCGGGAGCCATTCGCGCTGGCTCGGGGATTGAAGAAAGAGGTAGACGATGATCGGAACAAGAACGAGAACCGAGAAGACGACGAAGTAGAATTTGCGAAGCTCCTGTTTATCGATCTGGCTCGAAACCAGTGCGAGTGCTTCGGAATGTTCCTGGTGACGATCGACGGCTGCGCGATGCCGTTGCACTTGAACGAGCAGTTCCGGGGCGTTTGGCGGAGCGATTCCCTGCGTAGCCAGGTGTCGCCCAATGTTCAGGTAAGCCGGATTCTTTCTTTCCTCGACCGTCTGGTGATGGGCCCGCGCTTCCTTGATTGCATCCTGTTGAGCGCGCAGCTGATCGTTTAACGAGCGATCCTTCGCTTCAAATTCAGTGCGGACGCGCTCAATGTTCTTTTCAGTCGCGGAAAGTTCCGCTTCGGCGGCGGTTAGTTTCTCTCTTGCGCCGCGACATGCTTCAGCACTGCCGAGACGAGCGCGCACCAGCTCGGCGCGTTCTTCCGGCAACCGTGCGCGGCGCGAACCGAGCGCACTCGAGCGCGCCTGCGAGTCGGCCGGCGGCGGCTCCATCGCCTGAAGCGCGGAGAGCTCTTTTAAGAGATCGCGGTCAGCGGCATCATTGCTCTCGATTCGCTTGTCGACCGCCGCCAGTTCACCATCGCAAAGGTCGGCCGCGCTTTTCAGATCGTTTCGTTTTTGCAGGATCGGCTTCTTCTCGGCTTCGAGGCGAAGCATCGTTTCGGTCTTTTCTTTCGTAAGCGCCTGCCGGTCGGCTTCAATCTTGCGAACGCCTTCTTCGATTTGCGCGATTCGCAAAGCGACTTCCTTTTGTTCCTGCTCCAATTTCTTGAGCGCGACGATCTCGTTGCGAAGCTCCGGAAAATTCGCCGCCTGACTCGTGCCTTCGCGACCGAGGTTGATCTCGCTGCGTTGCAGATGCCGCTTCTCGTGCCGGATAGCCATCCGGGTCTTCTGCCGCCGAACCTTCAAACCCAGTTCGCGGAAACCTGTTGTGATGAAACTCACGGGTTATGTGGGGGACAAAGCACTTTGAAAACCGCCCGGGCGCAGGCGCTACTCTTCAGCATCGCCCAATTTCGCCAGAACGCTGAAATCTTCCAGCGTCGTCGTGTCCCCGGTTACCTTCAGGCCGCTGGCGATCTCCTTCAGCAGTCGCCGCATGATTTTGCCGCTGCGCGTCTTTGGCAGGGCTTCAGCAAATCGAACCTCATCTGGCTTGGCGATCGCGCCGATATGCTGGCCGACATGGTCGCGTAGTTCCTTTTTCAAGGTGTCGCTGGCTGCGACCGATGATTTCAGGGTCACGAAGGCGCAGACGCCCTGGCCCTTCAACTCATCCGGGCGGCCGACAACCGCTGCCTCTGCGACGGCCGGATGACTAACGAGAGCGCTTTCAATCTCGGACGTTCCGAGGCGATGCCCGGCCACATTTAAGACATCGTCAATTCGACCGACGATCCAGAAGTAGCCGTCTTTGTCGCGGCGGGCGCCATCTCCGGTGGTGTAAGTGCCTTTGAAATCCGACCAGTACTGTTTCTTGTAGCGCTCCTTATCTCCGTAAATCGATCGCAACATCGAAGGCCATGGCCGGCGGATGATCAATTTACCGCCCACATTCGCGGCAACTTCTTTCCCGTTGTCATCGACCACCGCAGCGTCAACCCCAAAAAACGGCAGGGTGGCGCTTCCGGGCTTGGTCGGAATGGCACCGGGCAGTGGTGTGATCATGATTGCGCCGGTTTCTGTTTGCCACCAGGTATCGACGATTGGACAGCGACCGCCGCCGATATTTTTCTGATACCACATCCAGGCCTCGGGATTGATAGGTTCACCAACTGAACCGAGCAGGCGTAGCGATGACAGGTCGTGTTTTTTGATCCATTGATCGCCCCAGCGAATAAATGCGCGAATGGCGGTCGGGGCAGTGTAGAGAATGTTGACGCGATGGTCTTCGATGATGCGCCAAAATCGATCCGGCTCGGGCCAGTTAGGCGCGCCTTCATACATCAGTGAGGTTGCTCCGGCGGCCAGAGGACCGTATACCACATAGCTATGTCCCGTGACCCAACCGACGTCTGCGGTGCACCAGTAGATATCTTCGTCGCGCAGGTCGAAGACATATTTGCAGGTGCAATAGGAGCCCACCAGATACCCGCCGGTGGTGTGCAGGATGCCTTTGGGTTTTCCGGTTGAGCCGCTGGTGTAGAGAATAAAGAGCGGATGCTCACTATCCAACGAAACTGGCGGGCAATTCGCATTGACATACTCCAACTCGCGATGCCACCACACGTCCCGGCCTTCCTCCATGTGAATGTCATTGGCCGCGCGCCGAAACACGATCACGCGACGGATCGCGTCGGATCCTTTGAGTGCGTCATCGACATTCTTCTTTAGAGGCACCACGCCGCCGCGACGATAACTGCCGTCCGCCGTGATGACGGCGACCGCGCCGCTATCCGCGATGCGATCGCGAATAGAATCAGCGCTGAAGCCTCCAAAAACGACCGAGTGGACCGCGCCGATGCGGGCGCAGGCGAGCATGGCGATGGCGGCTTCCGGAATCGTCGGCAGATAAATAATTACCCGGTCGCCTTTGCGGATTTTGTTGCGCAGCAGGACATTCGCAAACCGGCAGACCTCGTGGTGCAATTGCTGGTAAGTCAGGGTCCTGCGCTCTCCGGGTTCGCCTTCCCAAATGATCGCAGCCTTGTTTCGTCGATGACCGGAGAGATGGCGATCGAGGCAGTTTTCCGTGATGTTCAGTTTGCCGCCGAGGAACCATTTTGCGAAAGGAGCCTTCCATTCGAGAACCTTCCGCCAGCGCTTGTTCCAGACGAGCTCGGAGGCTTCGCGCGCCCAGAATTTCTCGGGATGCTTGATCGACTCCCGATGCATGCGCTGATATTGCGCAAGAGTTTTCAGGCGCGCCTTGGCTGAAAAAGCTTTCGCAGGTTTGAAGACTCGCTTTTCGACGAGATGCGACTCGATGTTTTCCTGCATCTGGCCTGACGCTAACCATCGGACGCTTGGGGCTCAACGGAAACTTACGGAATCTGGAGAAACGCGAACAGCGCGAGACAGGCTCGTCCCTCCTAGCCATTCGGTGAAAGGCTGCTAGGCGCGGGGAGGTTGTAATTGGCCATCAGCGCGAGCAGGATCGAGTATGAGCGAACACATTTATAAGAAGCTGGAACTGGTGGGGTCGTCCCCCGATGGAATTGAGGCGGCGATCAACAACGCGCTCTCACGCGCGAGCAAAACGATCCGAAACATGAGATGGTTTGAGGTCACCGAAACGAGGGGCCACGTCGACGGAGGGACGGTGAAGGACTGGCAGGTAACCCTGAAGGTCGGCTTTACCTTGGAAGGCTGAGAAGGCCAAGGGTCCGGCCGGCTGGGCGGACTCGCCCCAAATTACTCGTCGTTTACGGCCTGGTAGAGCTTGGTGGCTCCGTAGATTAATATCGCCGGCTTCAAGGCTGTCACCGAAAGCTTCAGGACTCCGCCGATCAGGCGGCCGACGGGCAGTCGATTGAGCACATATCCAATGGCGAACGCGTAGACGAGAGCCTGCCCTGGGTTCGCCCGGACGTAGCGCTCGGTTTGATCGAGCGCGTCCTCGAACTGATCCTTGGCGTAATGAAGGCTCCGCATTGCGAAGTCTTCCGGGCGTTGAGCGGTTTGCGTTTGCTTGGCCATTTCTACAATGAATTCGTATGAGAGTATGCCCTTGCGTGTCCTTTGGTCAATGTAAGGTCAGCCAAACTGTGCTGGCAGCCGTGGCCCGGGGAAAATCGGGCAGCGCCGGTGTTCGAAAGAATCGCCCAGCCCGTCGGGTGAGCTTGAGGCAATAGCGGGCCATGACTTCGAGCGCCTTGTCATTGAGAGAGGTGCAGTTCGTCGACAGGAGAATCCGGCCTTCGCGTTCGGTGATCTGGAGCGCGGTGGCCAGCAATTCCTCGAAGTCACTCTCCACATGAAAGGTGCCACCTCGATGAGAACGGGAGAACGTAGGTGGATCGAGAATGATGACGTCAAATTTGTCGCCTCTCCGGGCCATTCGCGGCAGCACTGACATAACGTCGTCGGCCATGAATTTGTGGTCTCCAGCAGCAAGGCTGTTGAGAGCGAAGTTTCGCCGCCCGCGCTCAAGCGATTTTCGGGAGAGATCGACATTGACCGTTTCCGCGCCGGCCGAGGCCGCTGCGACCGAAAACGAACAGGTGTAGGCAAAGCAATTCAGGACACGACGAGCCGGGGCCGCCCGCAGATAGCGACGATTTTCGCGTTGATCGATAAAGAAACCGACCGAGTAGCCGGCATCAAAATCGATCGCGTACTTCAGGAAATGTTCCATCGCGATCGTTTCCGGGTTCGCGACTTTGTCTCCGAAGACCAAATGAGGCTTTTCTCTTTCGTCGTTCTTTTTCGGCAGGAACCGGGTGAAGATTCGCAGGAAATCGAAATCGACCGATTTGCGCCAGACATAGAGTTCCAGTGTCAAGCGATCGCGCGCCGCCGGATTTTTGAAGGAGATGACAATTTCGCGGCCGAATCGCTCCACCCAACCGTCATCAATAGTGCAGAGGCGATGAGCATCGGTTCCCTCGGCCTCGAATGCCTTGAGAAGAGAGGCGTCGATCCATTCTGCCTTCTTGCTCATCCGGTGGATGTCTAACCCGGTTTCGCGAAATGTCGAAGGTAAGCGGGCTCGCTTAGGGCACGTTTGCCGGAGAAACTGGGCGCGTTAGACTCTGTCCGATTTCGGAGCGCAAAATCTTTCCATGAATCAGGTCACTGTCCGCCTTCCCGCGAGCACTTCCAATTTTGGACCGGGCTTCGATTGCCTAGGCGCGGCGTTGCGGATTTACAACGAGGTGACTGTGATTCGCGGGGAATCGGGCAAAGCTTCTCCGATCGTGCGAGAGACTGCGCGGGCCTTCTTCAGGGCGGCGCGCGTGCGGCCAATCTCCTTTGGGTGCTCCATCAGCGATAGAATTCCACGACGGCGTGGGCTTGGAAGCAGCGCAACCGTTCGAGCGGGATTGTTGCTTGCCCTGAACGCGCTTACCAGTGGTTCGCTTTCTCGACAGGAGGTTTTCGAATTGTGCGCCGGCCTCGAAGGTCATCCGGACAACGCGGCCCCGACGATTTTCGGCGGATTCACCGTAGTTAGGGGAAAAAGCGTTCAACGCTTCGACATCGCTTCACGTGTTAAGTTTGTGATTCTCGTTCCCGAATTGGAAATCGAAACTCCGGCAGCGCGGAGAATTTTGCCGTCGCAGATTAAGTTTGGCGATGCCGTCCGGAACAGCGGCAATGCCGCCACAATTGCGTCCGCCTTTGCCGCGGGTGATTACGAAAAAGCGCGCGGCGCGTTTGAGGATTATCTGCATCAACCGACCCGAACCCGTTTGATCAGGTTTTTGCCCCGGGTCATTTCGGCGGCGGAGAAGGGGGGCGCGCTTGGGGCGTTTCTCAGCGGCAGCGGTTCGGCCATCGCGGCGGTGACACTGGAGCAGCCCAATGAGATCGGCCGCGCGATGCTGAAGGGGTCGGGGACGAAGGGGAGGTTGGTAATCGTTATGGCGGATAACAAGGGAGCGATCATCCGCCGAAACAGGAAGGCGCGATAACCATGGCTGGAGCGAGCGAAAACCTGGAGCAGTTCGCAATCGATGTGATACTGAACCGCCGGCGGGGCTTTCGCGCGAGTATTCTCCGCTCGATTCTTTATGCGCTCTCATTCGTTTATGAACGCATTGTTCAACTGCGCCTGTTCCTGTATCGCAAACGTATTCTGCGGGAGCGCACCCTGGGCTGTCTCGTTATCAGCATCGGAAATCTGACCGTCGGCGGAACCGGCAAGACGCCCATCGTGGAAAAATTCGCGCGTGCCTTGCAATCTGGCGGGCGTCGCGTGGCGATTCTTAGTCGCGGATACAAGAGCGTTCCGCAGGCGCGGCATCGCGGATTTCTCAGCCGCTTTCGTAATCAGGAGGAAGATCCGCCACGGGTGGTCTCTGATGGGCAAAACATCTTGTTAGACTCACTCACCTCCGGCGATGAGCCTTATATGCTGGCGCACAATCTGAAGGATGTGATCGTGCTGGTGGATAAGGACCGGGTGAAAAGCGGCCGGCTCGCCATCGAGAAATGGAACGTCGACACTTTGCTACTCGACGATGGTTTGCAGTATCTGCACCTGAAGCATCGCCTCGACATTGTTCTGGTCGATCGGCAGGCGCCATTCGGCAACGAGTTCCTTTTGCCGCGTGGAACTTTGCGGGAGCCGCCGCGAAATCTGCGCCGCGCGAGTTACATCTTTATTACCAAGAGTACCGGGGAATCGAACCAGGCGCTGATCGAACGGATCCGTCGCTACAATCGCACGGCTGAGATTATCGAATGCGCCCACAAGCCGCTCTATCTGCAGAACATTGTTACCGGAGAACGACTCTCTCTCGAGAAGCTGAAAGGCGCTTATATCGGATCGATTTGCGCCATTGCCGCCCCGGAAAGTTTTGAAGGCGGTTTACGGAGCCTGGGTGCCCGGATCGAGCTCGGTATACACTTCATTGATCACCATCGTTATACCGAGCAAGAAATGCAGAGATTTATGAATCGCTGCATTCGTCGCGATTTGGAAATGATTGTCACGACTGAAAAAGATGCGGTCAGAATGCCGCGGCTAACCGAGACGCCTGTTCCAATTTATTTTCTGCGAGTCGAGATCGAGATTTTGAGCGGGCAGGAGAGCTGGGAACATTGTGTCGCTCGAATCTGCAAACCGCAGCCAATGCTTTCGCCGGAACGGTTCTTTGCTTGATCCGCAGATTTCACCGATTGATACAGATTTCCCAGAGGAGCCTGGTTGTCTTTGATCTGCGAAAATCTGTGTAAACTGTGGATGAAGAATGATGTCTGAAAAAGCCGAGCTCGTTGTTGCAGGGAAAAAACTGTCGGTCTCGAACTTGAAGAAGGTGCTTTACCCGAAGGTTGGATTTACCAAGGGGCAGGTGATCGACTACTACATTCAGATCGCGCCTGTGCTTCTGCCGCACCTGAAAGATCGGCCGTTGACCATGAAGCGGTATCCAAACGGGGTCGAAGCTGAGTTCTTTTACGAAAAGAATTGTCCGAGCCATCGGCCGAAATGGGTAAAAACGGCCCGGGTTTGGAGCGAAGGGAATAATCGGAACATGGATTATTGCCTCGCACAGGACCTTCCGACGCTCGTTTGGGCCGCGAATCTGGCCGACCTCGAGTTACACGCGTCGCTGGCGCGAAAGAAGAATGTCGCGCGTCCGACAATGATGGTCTTCGATCTCGATCCGGGAGCGCCGGCTGACATCGTTCAGTGTTGCCATGTTGGGCTTTGGCTGCGCGATCTTTTGGCGGAGGTAAAGCTGAAAAGCTTTGCCAAAACCAGCGGCTCAAAGGGCCTGCAACTTTACGTGCCGCTCAATACCCCGGTGACTTTCGACCAGACAAAAGACGTCGCCCGCCGCCTTGCGCAACATCTCGAGCGAGAACATCCGGATCTCGTGACTTCAAAGATGTTGAAGGCCTTGCGGAAGGGAAAGGTCTTCGTCGATTGGAGCCAGAACGATCAGCACAAGACGACTGTGTGCGTTTATTCGTTGCGGGCCAAAGATGAACCCACGGTCTCCACTCCGGTGACATGGAAAGAAGTCGAGACCTGTGCAAAAAAGAAGAAGCCGGAGTTGCTGAAATTTCGATCTAATCAGGCGGTCGCGCGGGTGAAGAAACTGGGCGATCTCTTCGAGCCAGTCGAAAAATTGAAGCAGAAGCTTCCGAAGAACTGGAAGATTTGATTCGGCGAAGAGCAATTTTGGGGGCTGCCCATCCGGCCGCCGTTTTGAGGTGGGCCGGTGAAATCGCCGCCGACAGCCGCCCTTGTTTTTAACTCGTCGGACGTAATCGCGTTACGTTATGAGATGAGAATGCGGAAGGTGAACACGAAGCAGCTGCCGGAAGAGGAGCGGAAATCTCCCAGCGGCAAGTTTCACAAGCTTGTAAGAGATATTTCCATCGCGCTTGGAAGGGAAAAAGGCTCACTGGACCTTGTCAGGAGACATCCATTCGATGTGGCTCTGGTTAAGATTCCGGCGGGTAAATCGTATTGCCCATATCATTCGCACTCCGCCGAGACTGAATTTTATCTCGTCGTCTCCGGGCAGGGCCAGGTGCGCGATAGGGACGGGACAACTGACGTGAGCGCGGGCGATGCCTTCATCTTTGGACCAGGCCAGGCGCACCAGTTAAGTAATCGCGGGCCGGAAGATTTTATTTACTACGTCATAGCCGATAACCCACGGGGCGACAGTTGCTTTTATCCCGACAGCGGCAAGTGGGCGGTCCAAGTCGAGAAGGGTGAGGAAATTATCGTGAAAGGTGCCGAGGCGGACTATTACGAAGGGGAGGAATAATGCCTAACGAACCGACGGAATATCCGTATAAGACTTTTCTAAACGTCCTCCATGGGCCCCTTGAGAAGATCGATGTCCAGCAGTTGGTGGATTCGTGCACCGACAAATGGTGGAACCAGACGCTGTGCAAGGTGAACGACTCGGTCGTGCGGCTTGGAATCGTCGAGGGCGAGTATCACTGGCACTCGCACACGGAGCTCGACGAGTTTTTCTACGTGGTCGAAGGAAAGCTACTGATCGATCTTGAAGGACAAACGGTTGTTCTGGAGCCGAAACAGGGATTCGTCGTTCCCAAAGGTGTTCGCCATCGCACAAGAGCGCCATTGCGGACGGTCATGCTCATGGTTGAGCGCGAGGATATCCTGCCGACGGGGGATTAAGCGCAGCGACCTGCGTCGAGTTACTCGTAACGAAGCGCGCGCACCGGATCCAGTCTGGCCGCGAAGTATGCCGGGATGAGCGCCGCCAGCGAACAGATGAGAAACGCGCTGATGCAGATAATCCAGACATCGCGCGGAATGATCTCGGCAGGGATCTTCGAGAAATTGTAGATCTCCTTCGGGAAAACCTGGATGTGCAACGTCTGCGCAAGCCAGTCGCGAAATTCGTTTCGGTAACGGATCAGCAGCATTCCAAGGCCAAGGCCACTGAGTGTTCCAAACAGTCCGGTGACCATTCCCTGGCCGAGGAAGACCCAGACAATCTGGGAGATGTTGGCGCCGAGCGCCTTGAGAATCCCAATCTCGCGCCGCTTCTGAACCGTCACCGTAATGAGCGTGCTCATGATCCCGAAGGCGGCCACAACCACGATAAAAAAGAGCAGGAAAAACATGACCGAACGTTCGAGACGAATCGCTTCGAAAAATTGGCGATTCATGTCGACCCAAGTCTCGGCGTATTGCGGCGGTTGCAGGAAGTTTTCGATTTCCTCCTTCACTCGTTCGGCCCCGTAAGGATCGTCCGTGCGAACTGTGATCCCGTGGAGTGAGTCCTCCAGTCCATACAATTCCTGCCCGATGAAAAGGGGCACAATCAAAAAGTCCGCGTCATGCGAGTAGTGCCCGGTCTCAAAAATTCCTGTAACCGTCAGATCCTTTGGCAGGACGACCTCACGCAGTTGCTCGATCGCTTTTTTTTCGTCGGCCCCTTTGGTCTCTTCCAATTTCTTCAGACCATCGAGAACCTGGCTGAGATTACCCGGTGAATAGACCTTGAGCTTGTCGCCCACACCGATCTTCAACTTGCGCGCCAGCTCGATTCCGAGAACGGCGGAGTCTCCCTCGAGATCGAGTTTTCCCTCTTTGATGAACTTGTGGATGGGAACAACTTTTTCTTCGGCCACGGGATCGATCCCACGAATCAGGGGGGCGAGCCGGCGATTCTCGAAATCGACGATGACCGGGCCCTGAACATAAGGCGCAGTGGCGACAACGCCGGGGACCTTTTGTATTTTAGCGTTCAGTTCCCGCCAGTTTGTCAGGACATCTTCGGTCGTCACGAGGATGTGCGCGTCGAAATCGATGACCTTCTGCCGCAACTCGCGATCGAATCCAGTCATGACCGAAATTACCAAAATGAGAACAGTAACGCCGAGGGCGACGCCAATTACCGAGATCAGCGTGATGATAGAGAGAAAGGTGCGCTTTGGTTTCAAATAGCGGAGCGCCAGAAAAAGACTGAACGGTAGTTTCAAATCGCCGATACGTTGGACGGTATCGAGCGAACCCGCCAGTCAGATTCGCAGGTCTTTGCGGGCCTTACCGACAGGCGACAACGCATACCTCGATTCGGAAAATTCGATGGTTAAGCCGGGGAGTGCTTCCGGCTCTTCGAGAACTTGACTGCTTAAAGCAGTCAAGTTCCAAGATGTTTACAGGAATGATGGTCGGTTAATTTTCCAGGGATGTGATGCCTTAGGGCGGCGGCCGCATGCGAGGACAAGAGCAACGGTCACTCAACAATTTGAAGTTTCACCGTCTAAGATCATCTTCGCCAAGAAGCACGCCGCCGCCTGCAACGCCATGCCTAACAATGCGCGCAGGAGGTGCGCCATCCAAGACTGGGATCGTTCAGTCCCGAAAAAGTTAAAGGCCGGTCGGGTGGCGCGCTTCGAAACCCCAAGTGCCGCGGCTATCGGTGTGCCATCGCGGACCGACGTTGCCGCCGTAACGAAAATCGGTCGTGTCGAGGCGGAGTCCGGCAATCATGGCAAAGGTGTGCCCGCGACGAGAATAGATGGTGATCCAACGTCCTCGGCCGCGTTCGCCAAACCGGAGAAGATCGCTCGAGGGAAGCGGCTGATTTAGAACGCCCGCGTAATGAAGCGCGAATGAAACCGTTCCAGAGCAGTCGTATCCGGAATCTGAAAACGAGCCATGCCCGCCGCCCCAGTGGTAGGGCTTCCCGCAAATGTTGTTCACTGCCCAGATGGCTGACTTCACGTTGGAAGGCGCGTTTTCCGGTGCGTAGGCGATTCCACGTTTCAGGACTGCGCGACTCCCCGAAACAGTCGGGCGGGATCTGGTCGACTCAACTTCTGGGTTGCCAGAATCCTCGTCATCATCGCGCGGAGCATAGGTTTGGCGACGCGGGGCATAATAGGCGACGCGTTGCACATGAAGGGGGCGCGGATAGAGCGTGAAAGGCTGAAAAGGTGTGGCCGAAGGAACGCGCCCCGTGTAGACGCGATATGAGGGGTCATCCTGCGCTGATGCGCTTGAGGCGCCGAACGTGGCGAGGAGTCCGATGAGGATCGGAAGGAAAATTCCTGGGGAGAATTTTACTGGCATACCGCCTCATAAGCGGATTTTGGACCAGCTTTCCCGTAATTATGGTTTCTAGGTTCTGCGCCAGCATCTCGCGTCCGCCGCTCTGCAGGGCCGCATCTCCTCCGCCGCTAAGACGTCGGAGGGTTAAATGCGGAACGTTGCCGGCGGGGCAGCCTGTCAGCCTTTGATCGCGTGCAACTGGAGGTCTTCCAAGGAGACCCATTCCAGCGCGGAAGAGTGCGTCGCCTCCAGTTCAACCGGGGGCGCGACCCCACGCTCGAGCGCGTCACGCCAGCGGGTTACGCAGATGCACCAGCGATCGCCGACCTCAAGACCTGGAAAACCCCATTCCGGGTGAGGCGTGACAAGGTCGTTGCCGTCGAGGACGGAGAAATCGAGGAAGTCTCGGGTCGCGATTACGCAGACCGTATGCAGGCCAACGTCTTCCGGGCCGGTGCGACAGAAACCATCGCGATAGAATCCGGTTATGGGATCCTGGCAACATGACTTGAGACCTGTCCCGAGCACGTTCGTGGGCATGGAGAAGAGTAGCACGCGATGTGGTCGGCCGAAAACAGCAGGGGACAGGAGTGGCAAAAAATCGTTACAATGAAAGCTCAATCATGGGGATCAAGGCGCGCTTCGTTCATACCAATCTCACTTGCCGCGACTGGAAGAGTCTGGTGCGTTTTTATTGCAATGTCTTCGGCTGTGTTCTGCAGGGGCCGGACAAGGATTATTCAGGGGAATGGCTCGATCGAGTTACGGCGTTACGGGACGCACATCTTCGCGGGATTCATCTGCTTTTGCCGGGATACGGGGAGCGCGGGCCAACCTTAGAAATCTTCAGCTACGAGACAACCCGCGGCAGCTCGCCTTTGAAACCGGACGCGCCTGGCTTTGGTCACATTGCTTTCAGTGTGGACGATGTGGACCAGGCTCTCGCTTCGGTGGTTGAGGCTGGCGGCAGCGCCGTCGGCGAGATTGCAATGAATCAAGTGGAAGGAGTCGGGACATTGAGAGTGGTTTATGCGCGCGACCCGGAAGGGAACATCGTCGAGCTGCAAAAGTGGACCTAACGAGTCAAAATGTCTGGAAAAAAAGTGGTCGCGTTCTGGTTAGTGCCCGCCGGGCCTGAGAAACAACTTTTCAGCGCCTTGATCCGGATTCTCGCGCACGAGCTCGATGCGCCATTGTTTGAACCGCATGTGACATTCTTCGTATCCGGAGCGCGCATGGCGGATGTTCCGCGGCTCCTGAAGGAGGTGCGCTGCGCGCCGTTCTTGTTGAAAGTCGACCGCGTTGGTTATTCCGGAAGATTTAGCAAGACGCTTTTCGTTCGCCTGCGCAGCAATCACCGATTGAAAGAACTGTTGGAAAAATTCAGCGGCAAACTGGGACGGCGAGTGCCGAGGGTGAACGATCCGCATCTGAGCCTGTGTTACAAGAAGCTGTCCGGTTCAGCGAAGCGCGAACTTGCTTCGGCCATTAAGTTGCCTTTCAAGTCTGTCCGCTTTGATGTCATTAAAGCCGTGCGCTGCATTTCCCCGACGAAGGGTGCAAGGGATGTGCGGGCTTGGCGGGCCATTGGAACCCAGCATCTCAGGGTTGCCTTTTAGCAGCGGTCTATGACCCGCCGCTCAGAAGAGCCTTTTTGGGTTCGTTCCCCCCTGTGACTAAACGTCGTGCGCGCGCTCAGCATCGAAGTTACGTTTCAACATGGATGACATCGTCGGGATAGATCTTGGAACGACCAATTCCCTGATCGGGATACTGGAAGCCGGGTTTCCCATTCTACTGGCCGATGCGGAAGGCGATCGCCTGACGCCGTCAGTGGTATCTTTTCCCGAACATGGGGAGCCTCTGGTTGGAAAAACGGCGCAGCGCATGAGGACGATGCGGCCTGGCTCGACGGTTTATTCCGTAAAACGGTTCATGGGATTGCGTGGCGAAGACGTGGCCGAAAACGGGAGCGATGTGGCCTATCAAATCGAACACCTTCAAGGTCATCCGGTAACAATTCTCGCAGGAGGGCAACATCGTCAGCCGGAAGAAATTTCCTCGCTCATCCTCAAAAAACTAAAGCAGGACGCGGAGCGCGCTCTTGGGCGTCCAGTGAGTCGCGCTGTCATCACCGTGCCAGCCTACTTCAATGACTCGCAACGCAATGCCACCAAGCGGGCCGGGGAGCTTGCGGGACTTTCGGTCGAACGGATCCTTAACGAACCGACCGCGGCCGCGCTGGCTTATGGATTGGACAAGCTTCAGTCGCGTTCAAAGATCGCGGTCTATGATTTCGGAGGTGGAACGTTTGATATCTCCATTCTCAATCTCGACACCGGGGTTTTCGAAGTCGCCGCGACCAATGGCAACACCCAGCTGGGGGGCGACGACATCGACCGGGCATTCCTCAACTGGCTGCGGCGACGAATCCAAGGGGAGCTATCACCCGAAAGCTCGGCGCGACTTCGCGAGCTGGCCATCGAAGCGAAGCATCGCCTTTCGACGGAGTTGTTTGCGACCATCGAACTGCCCTTCGCGGACAGGTCTCGCAGCGTCACGATTGAGGTAAGACGGGAAGACCTGGAACAGATTGCGCGTCCGATCGTCGAACGAACCCGCGATCATTGCCTTCGCGCCCTGGCAGACGCGAAACTGAAGCCGTCGGAGCTCGACGAGGTCGTGCTTGTCGGCGGGGCCACGCGCATGCCGATGGTGCGCGATCTTGTGACGGAGATTTTTGGGCGCCCAGCCAATACCTCTCAGAACCCGGACGAAGCCGTAGCCATTGGCGCGACGATTCAAGCAGGTGTGCTGGCTGGCGCAGTTCGCGACGTTCTTTTGCTCGATGTGACGCCGTTGTCGTTAGGCATCGAGACGTTTGGCGGTCTCATGAACGTGATTATCCCGCGAAACTCAACCATCCCTACCAAGGCGGGCGAAATGTTCACCACGGCGGTATCAAACCAGCGCTCAATGCGGATCAAGGTTTTGCAGGGCGAACGCGAGATGGCCCGCGACAACTGGAGCCTCGGCCAGTTCGAACTCGCATTCGAACCTGCTCCGAAGGGAGTCCCGCGAGTCGGGATCCAGTTCGAGATCGATGCGAATGGAATTTTGCACGTTCTCGCACGAGACACCAAGACGGGACGCGAGAAAATTATCGAGGTGAGCAGTGCGGTGGATGTTTCCGACGAGGCGGTGGAAGCCATGCTTTCGGAATCGCTCGAGCACGCAATCACCGACGTAAACGAGCGAATCTGGACGGAGACGTGCCTGAAAGCGGAAGAGATGCTGGGGGCGCTCGACTCCGCGATGTCGTTAGCCGGCGAGGCCCTAACGGCCGATGAGAGGGTGAAAGTTCTTCGGGCGGCAGATAATGTCCGCGACGCTTTGCGGGGGAAGGTGGTCGGGCGATTGAAAGCGGCTAACGAACAGCTCGACGCCGAAACCCAACACCTTGCCAGCCTGGTCGTGCAGAAAGCCCTGGCAGGATAGCTATGGCTGCTTCGCCGCCTCCGGATGCGGCGATTGCGAAGGGGAAAGCGCCGGGGAGGGACGAGGCGGGCTGCCCGACGGTGATGGCGAAGGACCGACCGATGTCCCGCTTGTTTTTGCGACGCTCTCATCGAGCAGTTTTCTTTCTTCCACGAAGATGGGGCCGCGGCGGGCCGCATCGATGTATTCTTTGGCAGCGTCGTGCTGGTTTTCATCCAGCAGCAGGACGGCCGCGTAGACGGCAGCATGCGGATCGTGCAGCTGATCGGCGGGCAATTTCCTGATGATTGTGAGGCCTTCAGCGGTTCGTCCTTGTCCATAAAGGGAGAATGCATAGGTGACCGCGCAATTCACATCCGATGGAGCGTGATCGTAGGCCTCTTTGGCAACGCGATGCCCTTCGGCCGCGTTCTGATCGAGCAAAAGCGCAAGGCGCGCATAGTTCGCCGCGACCGCAGCGTCGCCGGGCGACGCCTCATGCAAATGCTGCATGGTGCGGTAGAGGTTCGGAAGATCGTTGTTTGTCCGGTATATTTTGGCCAGCGCGTCGTAGGCTTCCCGTCGGTTAGGCGTATGCCGGGCGACCCGGAGCCACAATTGTTCAGCTTCAGCGGCAAAACCCCATTTGCCAGCGAGTCGAGCAAGTTCCACTTCGTGGGGAACGTCGTCGTTGGCGGCCGATTCCGCATTGCGCCACAAGGAATCGAATTCGGCATCGGTCCCGGCCTGATGAGCCTGGCGCGAGGCATAGGCCTGGTAGGCCAGCCGGATGTATTCGGCCGATCCCCACGGGCCGTTGCGGGTCCAGCGCTTCAATCGCGACCAATTCTTGACCTGAGCAAATGCTTCCGAAACCGAGATCGCAGCAGGCGGCTTGGTCGTTAGGTCGGGCGAGAGTTTTTCCATCCACTTGAGAACGTCCGCAGCCATCCCGTTGTTATTCATCCAGTCCATGAGCGCTCCAAGATCGGACGGATTTCGAGCGGCCACCGGCTTCACCTTTTCGAGGAGAGCGCTAAATTTCTTTTCGTCGAGTTTTCGGTAGAGGTTAAGGCACAGAAGATAATCGCCGAACGTGACCTGTTGCGTCATCTGGAGGTTCTGTGCGAGATCGTCTGCCGACGCGAGATCGTTACGATCGACGGCATCGTTAAGCAATGCCCGCAAAGCCCCGGCGCGGAATTGTGGAATCTGGCTCAAGCGTTGCAGGCTTGCCCGACCCTGATCCTGCAGGGCTTTCTCAGACGATTTAATTTCGAGTACAGCCAGGTTGAATTGGTAGGTGTCGTTGCCGGGCTGTTGTTTGGCTGCGGCCGTGAAATGCTCGAGCAATCCGGCCTCGTCTCCTTCAGCCCGGGCGAGCCATCCGGCGACGACATGGAACTCAGCCTTGTTACGGTCTTCAGGCGGGACGCGATCGAGGGCCTTGCGCGCGGTCTCCAGTTCGCCGAAGCGCAGCGCAGCGGAGGCGAGATTGAGGTGGCTGTCGAGGCGCTCTGGCGCGAGCCGCGCGATTTGCGCTCGCCATGCAACCGTATCCAGACGGTTCTGCGCTTCCGTCGCCTCGGCGAGAACATAAAACGCCGGAAGAGAATCAGTATGAAATTGCAGAGCTGCGTGCGCTTCCGCTTCCGCGCCGTTGTAGTCGCCCTGCTGCAGGAGAATCTGCGCGTGTCTCAATAAACGGTTCTCGCGCCAGTTGCTGTAAAATCGCGAGCCGTAGGTGAAACAAACCGTCGCGAGGACAATGCCAACAGCAACCCCCGCGACAAGAACAGCCAGTCGTTCCGGGGAAATTCGATGACGAAAGATGCGAAAGGTTTCGATTCCGGGGAGCGATCGAACACGTCGTTTCCTGCGAACCCGTCTTACTTTTTCAGTCATTCGTGGTTGCAGTTCGTCAGGCAGACTGAAAGTTGATAGGAGTCTAGGCCCCGGCCGCGTCGACCGCCTCGACGGTTGGCACTTTTTCGACCGAGTGCATGACCTCGTCACGCAACCGGCGTCCCCAGACATACCGGGCCAGCAAAACCTTCACCGTTGCAGTCAGGGGGACTGCGAGAATCGGGCCTAACAAGCCGCCGATCAACAGACCCCAGACGAAAATCGACACGATGACCGTCATCGGGTGGAGGCCGACGGATTTTCCCACAATTCGCGGGGCATAAAACATCCCTTCAAGGTTTTGAATGACGATGAAAATCACCGTGACCCAGAGCGGGTGCCAGGCATCACCGAATTGGAAGGCCGCGATCAGAACAGCCGGTACCCAGCAGACGATGATTCCGATGTAGGGAATCATGGTCAGGATAACGACCAGCAAACCGATGAGGGGCGCGAAATTCAGGCCCAGAATGGCCAGTGCGATGCCGATCAAAACACCGTCGACCAGGCAAACCAGAAGTTGTCCGCGGAAATAAGCAACGACGTAGCTGTTGATTTGCGAAAGGACTTCGGCAACCTCGTCCTTTAAGGGCGACGCTCGAAGCGGAAGATATTCCTTCCAGCGCTTTTCGATTCGGGGTCTTTCCTTGAGAAAAAAGAATAGATAGATTGGGACGAGAATCAGACTGAGAAGGAAGCCGGTGACGCCGAGAACGCCGCCAATGCTGGTCTTCAAAATGTCCCAGGATTTTTCGGTCCAGGCGGGCAGCTGGCGTTCGAGGTTGGGAATCTGTTTCTTAACAAAATCCTGAATTCGCTGCCGATCGGCCGTGCTCAGTTTGCTCGGCGCCGCCGCGATGCTTTCCACGGGTCCGGGGGAGTTGCTACTTTCGGCGGCGGGAGCCGGGGTCGGTGTCGGGGTGGGCGCTCCATGTGGCCCCAAGCCTAACAACCAGCTGAGGAGGTTGGCCGTGGAGGATGCGCTTTTGCCGTGACCACTGGTGGAACCAAAAGCACGATTGTAGCGGTAAATAATTTCAACCACTTCGTCGCGCGCCTTTTGTGTGTAACCGGGAAGATCTTTCGCGAAGTTGGCGCTTTGGACAGAAATCACCGGCACGAGCCATGTGCCGAGCGCGACCAGGAACAGGAAGACGAGCAGAAAGAGGAGGACGACCGCCTTGGTGCGGCCCATCCCGCCCCGACACATCCGAGTGACAACCGGATCGAACAGATAGGCAAGAATGGCTGCGATGGCCATTGGTATGAGAATCGGCCGTAGAAACCCAATGGCTTTTGCGATGCCGAAAATCAGGGTAGCGGTTAGTGCGACCAGAAAAACGACGAAGAGCGCGGTCAGGGCAGCCCACATGGCTTTGCGTTGCCACAAAGTTGGATAGCGACTCGTTTGCGTTGAAGTACTCAATGAGTTCCCTAGTGAGACGTATTTTGATTTGCAGCCGCGTCCTTAGCGATCTCCTTTTTGACCGCTTCGATTTTATCGTGCAAATCCTTGTTCTTCGGATCCAGAGCGATCGCCTTCTGCCATGCCGCGACCGCTTCCGGTAATTTTTTTAACTTCAGATAGGTCTCTCCCGTGTGGGTGAAAACGACCGGATCCTCACGCCCGATGACTTCGGCGGCGCGATGAAGGTCGCTCAATGCCTGGTCGAATTTGCCCTGGCGGTACTCCACCCAGCCCCTGGTGTCGAGGTAAGCCCCGTTGTTCGGATCCAATTCCAAGGCGCGTTTAATCATGTCTGCCGCTTCATCGAGATGGGTATTTTGCTCGGCCCACATGTAAGCAAGATAGTTGCAAGGTTCGGCCGAATTCGGCGGATCGAGTGAAATCGCCTTTTTAAGGAGATCAGTCGCCTTGTCGTACAAACCTGCCTGCTCAGCCGCGGCCCCGTAGTCATAATAGAACCGGGCGTTCACCATCTCGCCGGAATCGAGCTCAGACTCGTGCAAGGCTTCCTCGAAAGTCGATACCGCCTGCTGAGTGTGCTTCGCCTGGGTCAGAGCGATGGCAAGGTAATAGACCAATTCCGCCGCTTCCGGAAAACGCCGCCGCGCTTCCGTCAGAATCGTAACGGCACGCTCCGGGTCTCGGGCGGATTCAAGGAGGAGTTTGGCCAGGCGAATATAGGTGATCGCGTGCCCAGGATTCACGAGCAGGCTTTGCTCATAGTTGGCCACGGCCTTTTTGAAGGCTGTTTTTGCTTCGTTAGGCTTGTTCTCCCGCTGCAGCGCGTTCCCCTGATCTTCCAGGACCTGGGCCAGAAGGTCGTAGGGTTGATACTTTTCGGGATGTTCCTTGATGATCTCGTCGAGCATTTCAATCGCTTTCGACCGCTGATTCGTCAGGACAAAACCAGTCGCGAGCTTCTCGCGCGCGTTGGAATCGTCAGGTTGGATTTCGAGCACGCGCAGGTAAACCGGAATCGCTTCGCGAATCTGTTGAGAAGCAGCGTAGTAATCGGCCACGTCCTTCAGGATCACGGGGTCGTCCTGCGCGTGCTCGGCCGCTCTCTTGAATAACTCGTTAACCTTGGCCACATCCTGTGGTGAAGGGTCCGCGCCCGTTTTGAAGACAATGCCGGCGAATAGCTTCCCTAAACGGACCCAGAAATCCGGGTCGTCAGTTTTCACTCCACGGCCGCGCTCAATGGTCTGGCGCGCTTTTTCTTCGTCGCCGGCCGACGTGTAGATTTCATAGAGGCGGGCGTAGGTATTGGCGTTAGACGGCTCGAGCGCAATTGCGCGATTGGCGTATTCGACCGCCTGATCCGGTTTCTTCAGGTAGTTCGCGTAGATGAAAGCCAACTGAAGGTACGGCTCGGCGGCCTTGGGATTGGCCTTGATGGCGTCCTTAAGGATATCGATCGCGGCCGGGTAATCGTTCTGCCTTGTCAGCAGTCCGGCTACTTTCGCCGCCAGATCCGCCTGGCCGGGATCGACGTTCAAAACGTGGCGATAAGCTTCGAGCGCCTTGTCGACCTCGCCGTCTTCTTCGAGCGCGGCTCCGCGAACGAACTCGGTGAGCGCGTCCGACTTCAGGCGACCGGTATTCTGCAGGGCCAGGTCCTTTGCCGGCGTGAGATTGGTCGAATCGTCCTGGCGATTGCTTTTCGCCCCTCCGGAGGCCGCTTTTGTCTTGGGGCGTGGCGTGGGTGTCGGCGTTTTTCCGAGAGCTGCCGTGGCCAGACAAAGAGGGAGTGACAGCGCCAGGGCACAACCGAGCGTGATCGTCACCATCCGCTGCCTCATGCCGCGACAGTACGGCCGCGGTAATTGGGCGCAAACCGGGCAGCCGGATTGTCGGTGGCGCCGACGGCGCATCGCGCTATGCCTTGTAGCGAAGGCGCTTCTTATGCCGATTCTCCCGCATGCGCTTGCGGCGCTTATGCTTGGAGATTTTAGCTTTTCTTTTTTTCTTAAGAGAACCCATACCGGGAACGAAGCCGCGTGGCTACGCAGCCGCCCATCCAACCATTGCTTCAATGAAACTGCAACTGACTTCTTTGATTTTTATCCCTTTGGCTCAAAAGCGTCTTGCAAGAGCGCGACGTGACTCTCCGGTTTGACCTTGCGAAAAATGGCCGAGATGCGGCCGTCCGGACCAACGATAAACGTGCTTCGTTCAATGCCCATGTGCTTTTTTCCCATGAAAGATTTCTCAACCCAAACTCCGTAGGCGCCGACAATTTGCTTCTCCGGATCGGAGAGAAGCGGAAACGGCAGGCTGAATTTGTCGATGAATTTGCGGTGACTCGAAGCCGCGTCCGCGCTGACTCCAAAAAGTTTTCCGCGCCGTTTCAAATCATCCCAGGCATCGCGAATCCCGCAGGCCTGGACGGTGCAGCCGGGGGTGTCATCCTTCGGATAAAAATAAAGGACCACCGCCTGGCCGCGAAAATCCGCCAGCGACACTGACCGACCATCGCCATATTCGCCCCCAATGGCGGTCGTTTCGAAGTCCGGCGCCTTGTCTCCAACTTTGAGTTCTTTTGTCATGAGCGTTGTTTTCAATATTCCAGCACGAGAATGAGTATACCAACCGCGCAGAGCAAGATTCCCATGATGACGCTCTCGAATTTTTCAAGAAACGAAAGATTCATGCGGCCCAGACCCACAAGCGTAAGCCAGGTGAAGAGAACCATCCCCAAAATCGCTCCGACTGACAAAGTCGCGGTCAGAACTCCAAAGCCGCTCCAGCCATATCTGATTCCTGAAACGTAAAACGGCAAAAATCCTTCACAGGGCGAAAAAGTCAGGAAGGCAAACAGCGAACCGACGGCAGCGCGATCGGATGAGGCGTGTGCCGTGATGTCCGCTTCGTCATGAGAATGCGAATGGATGGTGCCGTTGGAATGATGGATGTGAGCACCGTGCGCGTGGCTGTGGCCGTGCCGGCGCCAGATCAAATAATAGAGGCCGAAAAGAAGTAAAATTCCGCCGGCAATTCCGGGAAACCACGACGGAATTGTTTTGTTGAGCGCAGTTCCGAACCAGGTAACGGCTATTCCCAGCAAGGCAGTCGTTCCGACATGAGCGGCCCCGGCGGCGGCTGTAATGACCAATGTTCGAGCGCGACTCCAACGATGCAATCGCGCTGCGAGCACGAATGGAAGCCAATGGGTGGGAATGGCGGCGTGGAAAAACGCGACTCCGAATCCGCTGACGAGAAGAGTGGTAAAAATGGCAGGGGTCATGGAATGCCTGCGCGTTCAGAGTCGCTGCCGGGGAAGCTTACAAATAGTGAAACTATCGGGCTGGCGGGATTCGAACCCGCGGCCTCCTGCACCCGAGGCAGGCGCTCTACCAAGCTGAGCCACAGCCCGTTTGAAACTGCAGGAGGCCACTTAACACGGTGCGCAGGAAAAGGAAAGGGCGCAGGTAAAAAGGGTGGCCAATGGTGACGGAGAAGCGTAACTGGCCAGAGATTGCAAGCGGGGCACTTTTCCGGGCAGAGCTGTCGCGACGGTTAGGTCGCGCCGTGCCCGACAAATCGGTTGACAAGCGAGCTCCCGCCACGCACAGTGCCGGCTCGTTTTTTATGGCTGTGATCCTTCCGCAATTTAGACGTCCCGGTTTGGTCGAAGGCATGGCTGAAGTCTTAGAATTCTCGACGGAAGCACCACGCCCCGTCCGAACCACTCGCAATATGACCACTCAACTTCTCCAAGAAGCGGCCCAAGTGATCCCTAACCAACAGCTTTTGATCAATGTGGTCTCAAAGCGAGTGCGCCAGCTTGGACTTGGTCATCGTCCAATGGTGGAGACGGGACCGCGTTCCACGCTCACCGATATTGCTCTCAGAGAGATTATTGCCGGGAAGCTGACTTTCGAATCCGTCGAAGCGGCTGGCGAAACACCCGCCGAAAAATAGACCGCAGCTTTCGCGGCGGTCTATCAAACGGTTTTCATCACAGGTTTCACGCCTGTGTTAAGGTGAGACATGGCGACGGAATCGATCCTGAATCGAAAAGCGCTGCGCGACTTTCACATCCTCGAACGTTACGAGGCCGGGATCGAGCTCAAGGGGAGCGAGGTGAAATCGATCCGGGGAGGCAAAGCCAATATCAGCGACGCTTTCGCGCGAATCGAAAAGGGCGAGATTTTTCTCTACAATGCCGACATTCAGCCGTACGAACGCGCCTCTCACGAGGTGCCGGCGGCCAAGCGGGTTCGCAAACTCCTGATGCACCGGCATGAGATCGACAAGCTTTATGGACAGTCCGCCGTTGCCGGACACGCCCTCGTTATTCTAAGTCTCTATTGGAAAAACGGCCGCCTGAAGGCGGAGATTGGAGTTGGCCAGGGCAAGGTGGCCCGTGACAAACGGGCCGACCTGAAAAAACGCGCGACCGACCGGGAAACCGAGCGCGAGGTTGCCCGGTTCAATCGGCGGCACGGCTGATTTTTTTCTCGCGCTACAAATGTCGGCCGGGGTGCTTTGGTTGGTCGAGGAGGACGAACTCGTTTCCTCCGGTATTTCCAATGCAAGGCGTCCAATCTATTTAGCCCATGTTCAAACGACTGTTCGCGGCCGTTGATCTCCCTGTCAGTGTCCGGCGGTCTCTGCAGGAGCTTGATCCATCAATTCCTGGAGTGAAGTGGACTCAGACGGATCAGATGCATCTCACGCTCGGATTTTTCGGCAACGTTGACCCTGATCGTGAGGAAAAATTGCGGGGACGCCTCCAGGAAATTAAGTTCGGCAGTTTCTTTCTGCCGCTGGCCGGCGTTGGCTCATTCAAATCGAGAGGCGCTCCGTCGGTCGTCTGGATTGGAGTGGGCCGGGGTCATCCGCATCTCTTTCAACTTCACAAAGAAGTGAGCGAAGCGGCGCTTGCTGCGAGCATCGAGCCCGATCTACGCCCGTGGCACCCGCACATCACCCTGGCGCGTTGCCGCGGCGCCTCCGCTCAGGCCGTTCGTAGATTCGTCGGAGAAAACGAAAAGCTCGATGGCGGAATGTTTCCCGTTGATCACTTCACGCTCTATTCCAGCCGGCTCTCCCCCGCTGGATCGGATTATGGTTCTGAGCTGATCGTGCCGAGTCGCGCGCCGCGCTCGAAGTAATTTGATAGGACTCCATTTGTGCCAAATAGCTCCTCACCTCGATCCTCTCCCCACTTCGCGGGGCGAGGGAGAAGAAGCGAAAAATTCCTCGCAGGTCTCTCGTCTCTCGCTCTTCCTGGAAAGGAGAGAATTTAATCCGCGCGCGCGGAGGGAACGAGGATGGCGTCGCGCATGCCGTGCAAAAGTTTCTTGTCGGCCGGCACGATCGTCGCAAGGGCGCCGCGCAGTTTCACCTTGTCGCCTTCGACGAAATAATACGGACACAAGCGAACCCGGCCTTTCATGGTCTGCAGTTCGCCATCTTTAGAGTTCCAATACCGATGATCGAAGAGACGTCCCTTGTGGAATCGCTGGAGAATTGTCGGGGAGGTCGCGAAATTCTGAAGGGCCGACTCGATGCGTTGCTGCCATTCGGCGTGGGGAAGATCGCGGCCTAACGAAACGCCGCGGCTGCCCCAACCAAGAGGCGAAAAGCCGCTGACTTTCAGCAAAAGATCTCGTTCTTTTTGACTCAAGGCACCCGCCTCGCGCCAATCCTGAATCTCCAGCCGCGGTATGACCGCGTGCTGAGGCAGGGGCGTAGGATCCATCAGCCAGGTGTAGGGGATGACCTGCTGGAGCCTGGTGAAGTATTTATCGCCTAACTCGCGGCGCCAGAACTCGCGTAAAGGCTGAAGCCAGAAAAGCGCGAACCACATCTTCTCCTCGAGATACGGTTTCAGCGGCGGCGTGATCGAGATGGAACCATCAGCCGCCGCTGTTAGCACCTTGTCGATCTCAGGAATATTAGGCAGATCGAAGAGCTCGAAGAACCGGTAGACCGCGCGACCAGCCACGGGGAGGTAATTCTCTGCCGCCGCGACCTTCCAAGTCTGTTCCGGATTCGCTTCGCCGAGCTGCGCGGCCAGCCACAGCATCTCGGGCCGGTAGGTGCCAGCTTCTTCCGAGACGAGAATGTCGCCGCCGTTAGGCAGAATGGATTTGAATCCATCGAGCATGCCCTCGACGCCGCCGATGACATCTTCCCCGAGGCGTGAGTATGTTTGGTTCAACCACGCGGTCAGGCCGATCCCGCCCGGAACCGAATCGATCTCGGCGATGGTGTAGCCTTCGTCGGTTAAGACAAGATCAGGCCGGATTACCTGGGGCAGCGCATCGCGAAACTGCTTTTGCCGGGCATACTCAATCAGTTCTTTTGGTTTGCCGGCGTCGAGGTAATCGGCGATCCAGGCTGGCTGCTTGCCTTTGACGCTCAGCTGATAAAGCTGATTGCAGGCCCGTTGAAAAACAAAGAGGCGATGGCCGAGCTGTTCCAGTTCGCGTTCCAACTTGAGATCGATCGGGAACGCATCTGGAGAAAGCAGCCACTCTTTTTCGGCGAACAGGCTTTCCTGCGGAAGGTAGCGACGAATTGCCTGAAGTTTCTCTCCGATCGGTTCGGCCATTTTAGTCCCGTGGCTGTTCGTTAAGTGGATCCGATCCTATCTCCCGGACGCCATTTGCTTTAAAGCCAGCTTTACCAGGTCTTCCGCTGACTTGTCCCGGTGCGACTGCTGCAAATCGTGCACCGTCCGGTGCGCGTCTACCTGTTTGTATCCGAGCGCAATCAACGCCAGGACGGCTTCGTTCGCATGTTCCTGTTCCGGAGAAGGCGCGTGCGTGGCGCTGGCCACCTCCCAGGCGGCGGCGACGCCAACTTTATCCTTCAACTCGAGAACGATTCGCTCGGCGGTTTTTTTGCCGAGACCGCTGATTTTGGAGAGGGCTGTCGTATCCGCAGACACCACTGCGGCCTTGAAATTGTTCACGCTCATTCCGCTCAGGACAGCGAGTCCCAGTTTTGGTCCGATACCGCTGACATTGTTTACCAGGAGGCGAAAGAGATCGCGTTCCGCGGCGGTCATGAATCCAAAGAGAATATGAGCGTCTTCTCGAACGTGCAGGTGGGTAAGGATGTGGATGGGCTGTCCAACACCGGGCAGCTTGTCGTAACTCGAGAGCGGAATGGAAACCTCGTAACCGATACCGGCGACGTTGATCACCGCCTGCGTGGGCAGCGCATTGACTAAGGTGCCTTCAAGAAACGTAATCACGCGATCGAATCCCTAACAGAGCGAGGCCAAACTGCAACTTGCGGCTATTCGGGCTTGAGAAGGAGAACGAGATCGACCCGACGTCCCTTGGCAACGTTGAATCCTTCCGCGGAGACGTTTCTCCACGACGGCGGGATGCTGGGAAAGAGCTCGTGCATCCTCGGAGCGGTAAGAATGAGAAACCGGGGACCTTTGTCCGACATGAAAGCTTGCGCGCCGGCTGCGGGAACTTTTTGCATGAACGAACGGACTTTGCTCCTGAAATACCAGACCACGCTGGGTTCCATGAAATCGACCGTCCCAAATTTCATCTCCGGTTGAAGATCGGCCTGTGCCTTTGTGAAAAGTTCGCGAGCCGGCGAGATTCTTTCAGCAAACGAGGAGAGCAACACCGCGCAAGCCAGATAAATCGGAACCATCACAAGAACGCATCGACGAACAAATCTCGCGGAGTTCGCCTGGTCGAGGTGTCGCGCCAAAAGGAGAGCCAAAAGAGGGAACGCCGGCAGGACATAATGAACCAGACGCGTGGTCACGAGGGTAAAAATCGCGAAGATCACCAGTGTTCCAGTAACCAGATAAGAGTCCACCAGGTCGCGCTCTCGCCGGATCGCGTTGGCGAGCCAGGGCAGTTTCAAAGACCAAGGAAAGAAAGTCAGGAACACGGTCACGAAATAGAACGGCAGGAGCAGCAGGTAGAGCCAGGTGGAACTCGCGCCGTGGCCGCCGATCGCGAGGAAGGAGCGCTCGACAACATGTCGCCCGATGCCGATCCGAAAAAATTCTCCGTGCGTTTTGATCAAAGCCGGGACCCCCCAAAGTGCGACCAGAGCCAGATTCAGAAGTATTCCCCTAACGAATGCGAATCGATGCGCCGGGACTTTGGTGGCCCAGTTTATTGCTGCGACCGTCAGCAAAGGCGTCCAGCCGATCGGTCCCTTGGCGAGAAAAGCCAGGGCCAGCGAAACGTAGAAAAGCCACCACCACGCGCGGCTGGGAGACGGTTTCGAATCCTCCGCACTTTTCTGTAATCCCAGCAACTCAAAGGCTGCCCAATGAGCAAGGGTGACAAAGAGCACCAACCACATGTCCGCGACGGCGGCTTTGGCATGTTCCACGACCTGAAAGGCCAGGGTGAAGATCACCGCGCCGTAGTAGCCAGGCAGGTCGCCACGGCCCAGTCGGCGGCCCCAATAAAAGAGCGCGACGGCCGTGAAGGCTGCAGCGACGGCGGAGGGGAACCGGGCTGCGAAATCGTTCGTGCCGAAAATCTGGTAACTGGCCAGCTGTGCCCAGTAGGTCAGGGGAGGTTTGTCGAACCGGTACTCACCGTTGAAGAAAGGGATTAGCAAATCGTGGCGTTCACCCATCTCGCGCGACGCTTCCGCGAAGCGCGGTTCATCGCGATCGATCAACGGAATCGACCACGTGCCTGCAAGGTGAAAGAGCAAGCAGGCAAAAAAGAGGGCGACGACCCGGCGAGTTGTGGATTGCAAACGCCCGATTGAAAAATAGCATCAGCCGAAACACAACGGATTTAATTCGTGGCCAATCAACGACGACTCTGGATCTGGGCGCTCGCTATCCTAATTGGAGTGGCTCTGGTCTACGCCGCTTTCCGGGCGGACGCTTCTGTCCAACACTGGCAGCAAGTGCACCGGCTGCGACATCGGCAGGAGGTAAACCGGGTCATTACGCGTGTGACCGATTGGCCGGTTCATGTCGCCGCCGGTTTGGTGCTGGCCGGAATTGCCTGGTGGCGTGGGAAGAAACGATGGGCGGTCGTTTTCCTTACCATGGTTGCGGCAGCCGCAGTTGCCGGAACCGCGGCCTATGGAATAAAGGTGGCGGTCGGGCGCCCTCGACCGGCGGTGAAGGTCGAACGACAGGTGACTCAGGCGGGTTCTTTTCGGCCTAACTATCAGGCTTTTCCGTCCGGACATTCCGCGGCCAGCGCGGCGTTTTTTGGGGTGCTCTTCTTCGTCTGCTGGCGATTGGGTCTTGGGCTGTTCGTGATTCCGTTGCTCGTCGGAGCGACGCGGATCTTTCTGGGCGCACATTATTTGTCGGATGTGACCGCCGGTTTGATGCTTGGCCTGTTTTGCGCGGCGCTTGTGTCCGCGATGACCCTGCGGAAGGCGGCGGAAGTCTCTGGGTAGCGCATGTCTCGAGTGCGGCGACTGCGCCTCGCGGCCGCGGACTTTGGGGAGCGCCGGCTGGCAGCCGGCTGGTCACAGCAGCCTGCTGAGACCGCGGTGCAACCCCTCACTCCGAAGGTCACGTGGGCAAAGACCGTTGCCGGCAAGCTGCCGGCAACTGCAGGCTGGCAGCCTGCGCTCCCCATTCAATCCAAGCGCATGATCGCGAGATGCGATCGCTGCCCGGAGGGTTCGGGTCCCTGCGCTGGATATGGCGGAGGGGGTGGGATTCGAACCCACGAGAGCTTTCGCTCTGCCGGTTTTCAAGACCGGAGCCATCAACCACTCGACCACCCCTCCAGATCGGTTGGAATGGTGGCAACGTTGCCATTCAAATCCGATTGGGCAACAAAAGCGGCCCGAAACTGATAGACAAGGGTATATGTTCAGATGAACCTGTGGCAGTGAAATCGCCGTCAAAGAAGAAGTTTCGGCCGATTGTTCAGGAATCCGTCCAAAGCCACGAAGCCATTCACGGTCGTGGCGCTTCCTGGAGCCCGTCTAACCGGTTCGAAAGGCTTCATTTCGACGCCAATGAACCCGATTCGGTCGATCCCGACCCTGAAGGAGACGAACGGCCGGGTCGCAAGACCTTGTTTTTTAATGATGCGAGCAAAACGGTCATCGCTCGCAACAACAGTCCCGATGTCGGATTCGAAACGAGCCTGAATCCTTACCGCGGTTGCGAGCACGGCTGCATTTATTGCTATGCCCGCCCCACGCATGAATATCTCGGCTTTTCCGCCGGGCTCGATTTCGAGAGCAGGATCATGGTCAAGAAAGACGCGGCCCGATTGCTTGAAGCTGAGTTAGCCTCGCCCAACTGGGAACCGCAGACGCTCGTCTTGAGCGGAGTGACCGATCCTTATCAGCCGATTGAACGAAAGTTGCAGATCACACGCGGTTGCCTCGAGGTCTTGCTTAAATTTCGCAATCCGGTAGCGATCATCACCAAGAACCGCTTGGTCGCACGCGATCTCGATCTCCTCGGCAAACTGGCCGATTTTCAAGCGAGCGCGGTCAATATTTCGGTTACCTCGCTGGATCCAAAGCTTCAGCAAATCCTGGAACCGCGCACTTCGGCGCCGGCGGCGCGCCTTGAAACGATCGCGAAGTTGCGGAAGGCAGGAATTCCCGTCGGAGTCATGGTGGCGCCTATTATTCCTGGTCTGACGGATCACGAGGTCCCAAAAATTATCGAGGCCTGCGCGGAAGCGGGCGCGCAGTTCGCGGGATACACCGTGGTGAGGTTGCCATGGGCGGTCGCGCCGCTGTTCGAGAACTGGCTGGAAGAACACTTTCCCGACCGCAAGGAGAAGGTGCTCGGCCGCCTGCGCGATATCCGTGGCAACGGTCGTATCAACAGCGCCGAATGGCATACACGCATTACGGGCCGGGGAATTTTCGCCGAACAAATCTCGCAGATTTTCGACGTCTCATGCCGCCGCGTTGGGTTGAATGCCCGGCCAAAACTTTCGATCAGCTCATTTAAGCGGCCTAACGAGCAACTGAAATTACTGTAACGGGGCTAGTGAGCACCCTTGGCGAGACTGACCTTTTTGAGAATCGTCAGCATGAGTAAGCCGCCGACAACTCCAAAGGGGGCCATAAAGTAAAAGTAATTATCCCAGCTGCGGTCCAGAAGAGATCCGAGAACGACACCGGCGAGGCTACCTCCAAAATATTGGAAGGAATCAATGACACCGGAAGCAAAGCCGGCCATTTTCGCGCCGCCAATGTCCATGGCGGCGGCAGTTCCAAGGATTGAGTGAGTCGAATTAGCGGTCAACGAGATGAGAATGAGAAAAAGGATCGCGGCATTCGCTGTATGAAATTGCGCGGCCGTGAGAATTACGGCGGTTTCGACAAAATACAAAGCCGCCGCCACGGGTGCGCGACGTCCGGCGAAAAATTTGTCGGAGACCACGCCTGAAATGAGGGATCCGATTGACGCCACCACAGGTATAAGAAACGCCACCAACTGAAAACGGCCTGAGTTCAGGTCAATATTGTGCACGTCCTGAAGAAAACGCGGGAACCATTGGTCGACACTTTGCCTGACTGAGCCCGTGCAGGCGTAAGCTCCGGCCACGATCCAGATGACGGGGTTGGAAACAATCGTTTTGAACACCACGCTCACAGGCGTTCGGACGTCTCCGTCTTTTTCTTCCTCTGGGTTCACCGGCGGGAAACCGGCCAGCTCGGGTGCGTCTTTTACGAATAAATAAACACAAATGCCGATGATAAACGCGATGAAAGCGGGCGCGTAAAAGAGCCACCGCCAGTGAAGCGGAGGGACCTGCCAAAGTCCTAAAAACACAAACCCTCCGAGCAGAGCAGGTCCCAGTTTGGAAATCCCGAAGCGTCCAAGATTAATCATGAATCCAAAGATACCCGCGAAGGTGCCTCTCTCGGTCGGACGGAACCACGCGGCGTTGATCTTCACCATTCCCGGCGCACCGAACGCCTGGAGGTAGCCATCGACTCCGCGGATCATTGCGAAGAGCCAAAGCAGTCCCCAGAATGACGCCGCACCGAAGAGGATGTTCATCACAATCGTGCCGGCAGCGCCGATTAACATGGCGCGCTTCCCGCCGAGTCGGTCGGCAAGCAATCCGTTCAGGATTTGGCCGCAGGCGTAGGTTAGAAGAGCGGTCGTGATGATATTACCCATCTGCCCTTTGCTGAAGCCGAACTCCTTGCTGATCGCACCGTTCGCGATCGAAAAGTTATACCGACACATGTAGAACGACGTGTAGAGAAGTCCGACGAAGACCCAATTGACTCCGCGCCTCCGGCGAAATCCTGGCGGGTGCGGTAGCAAGATCGAAGCTTCGGAGACTGCGGCCATGGCTCAGAGGATGGGCTGAAAATTTCCTCGAGGGCAACGCAAAATGAGCGAGTCCATATCTTCCGACTTGCGAGCAGACCGCGACTTCGCAGTTTGATCGATATGGGATTGGCAATTGAAGCTCTGCACATTGGCATGCGCGTGACGCATCCGAACTACGGGGTCGGCACTGTGAAATCGCTCACCGAACACACCGCCGAAATTGTTTTCGACGATCAACAGCGAACGATCGCTCCGGAGTCGAGCGATCTCAGTTCGGCCGAGGCGACGGCGACCCTCGACAGTTTACAGATGCCGCTTGGGGCGCTTATTCGACAGACAGCGCAGGAAATCGTCGAGGCGCTTGGGCTGGAGAAATCCGATACCATTGTCGAAGGGCTCGGCAGCCGCTGGCAGAACGGCAACCTGATCCTCCAGCCCGGCGATACAGGGACCCAGTCGAAAGAGGTCCCCCTTGAGACTTTCTTTCACAAGATCGTAATGATCCGAAACAATCTGCGTGTGCTCGAGCAAAAGGTGAATGCGAGCGAAAAACTGAGCGATGCGGACAAGTTCGACATGCAACAATACATCACGCGTTGTTACGGTTCGTTAACCACCTTCAATGTTCTGTTCAAGAACAAGGAAGATCAGTTTTCGACGAAATAGTTCCTCGCACCTGCAGCGGCGGTCTCTGGCCGCCGTTCTGGAAGATGCCTCATGCGATCCAGACAGTTTTCGCGTTCATGAACTCGCGAATGCCGCTGGCGCCGAGTTCGCGACCGAAACCGGAACGTTTTACGCCCCCAAAGGGAAGGCGCGGATCGGAAGCAACCATGGCATTGACGAAAACCATCCCAACTTCCAGTTCCCTGACGAAGAGCTCCTGTTCCTCGGAATCGTTAGTCCAGACGCTGGCTCCGAGTCCGAATAGACTGTCGTTTGCCACTTCGATGGCCTCGTCGTTGTCGCGAACGCGAAAAACCGAAGCCACCGGGCCGAAAACTTCTTCCGTGTAGGCGGGCGAGCCTTTCGGAACGTTTGTCAGGATGGTCGGCTCGTAAAAGTATCCGGGACCGTGAACACGGTTTCCTCCCGTGACCAGTTTTGCTCCTGCGGCGACCGACTTCTGCACCTGCTCATGAACGCCCTCGCGAATCTTGTCGGTCGCCAATGGCCCGATGTCCGTCGTCTCCTCCATCGGATCGCCAATTTTCAACGATCGAAATCCTTCGGTGAAGCGCTCCATGAACCTGTCGTAGATTGGATCGGCCACGAGGAACCTCTTGGCGGCGATGCAGGATTGACCGCTGCTGATTGTGCGCGCCTTAATCGCAGTTGTGACAGCAGCGTCGAGGTCCGCGCTTGGCATGACAATGAAAGCATCGTTTCCGCCGAGCTCGAGGACGCTCTTCTTGATTGCGCGACCCGCGGCCGCGGCCACCGCGCTGCCGGCGCGGTCGCTCCCGGTCAGGGTAACGGCTTTGATTCGTGAGTCGGCGATAAGCTTTTCAACGTCCGACGCTTCGATCAAGAGTGTGCCGAAGGTTCCTTCTTCGAAACCCGCACGCCGGAAAATATCTTCGATGGCGAGGGCACACTGCGGAACGTTGGCAGCATGTTTCAGCAGGCCGACGTTCCCGGCCATCAAAGCGGGCGCGGCAAAGCGGAAAACCTGCCAGAAAGGAAAGTTCCAAGGCATGATCGCCAGGATTGCGCCCATCGGCTCGTAACGAACGAAGCTGCGTGCGGCCTGTGTCTGTCGAATTCGCTCTTCGAGAAAGCGTTCCGCATTTTGCGCGTAGAAACGGCAGACCCGCGAGCACTTTTCCACCTCGGCGCGCGCATCACGGATGATTTTCCCCATCTCCGAGGTGATGACCTCCGCGAAATGCTGTTTTTCGGAATCAAGGATAAACGCGGCCGCGGTCATTAATTGTGCGCGCTCGTCGAATGATCGATGGCGATGTCGTTGAAAAGCGGCATCGGCCTGTTGAAGTCGCTTTTCGATTTCGTCGCCGCTATGTCCGCTGAATTTTTTCAAGGACTCGCCCGTCGCCGGATTCATGGAAGCTATCGCCATAACGTTTTGGAATCGCTGTTAAACCTGCGACTGGTCTTACAGTCGCAATCCCTTCGGTATCAAAACTCGATCAAGGAGATCGAAGCCCCACTGCGCGAGCAAGGCCAGAACCGCAGCCGGAATCGCTCCTTTTAGAATCGTGACGTGATCATTCAGATTGAGACCGCTCAGGATAGGTTCGCCAAGTCCGCCGGCGCCGATTAAGGCCGCGAGAGTGGCGGTGCCAATGCTGATGACCGCGCTCGTCTTGATGCCGGCAAGAATGGAACGCGAAGCCATCGGAATGAAGATCTGCCTTAACTGCGCGCCGGGACTGAGACCGAGGGCGATCGCCGAATCACGAATCGCCGGTGAAATGTCCTGAAGGCCACTGGCGGTGTTCCGCACAATCGGAAGCAGGCCGTAAAGGAATAAGGCCGTGATGGCGGTGCGGCTGCTGATTCCGAGACCAGGCACCGGGACCAGCAAAGCGAGCAGCGCGAGCGACGGGATCGTTTGTAACACGCCGACGATGGCAAGTATGATGTGGCCGCCGATGCGACTGCGGCTCGCGACGATCCCGAGAGGAACGCCGACAAGAATCGCCAGGAGAAGAGAAACACCGGCAAGTTGAAGGTGTCGAATCGTCCAGCGTGTGAGCTGATGCACGAAAGTCTCACTGACACCGACATCTCCCGAGGAAAAATAGGATCCCGCCGCTCGCGAATAATCTCTGGTTCGCTCGGCCTCCGCATTCAATCGCACCATTCGAGCTTCGTCGATTGTGCCCTCCAGTTTTTTCAAAGCGGTCACCGCTGCGGATGGCAGAGAATTCCGATAGAGCAAAACCGCTTCGTAGCGGGGAAAGAATGAGAGGTCGTCCCGCAACGCCACCAGATCGTATTCGGCAATCTTGGCGTCGGTTGAGTAGGCATCCTTCAGGTCGATCGAGCCGCTCGCGAGCGCAGAATAGCCAAGTCCGTGATCGATGGCGTTCACGGAAGTCTGCGGAAGACGATATCGATCACGCAGCGGACGCCATCCGTCGGCGCGGTCGAGAAATTCGTGCGTGAACCCGAATCGTAATTCAGGGTGCGCCACCAGATCGCTGATCGCGTGAACCCCGAGACGTTCGGCTTCGGTCCGCCGCATCACGAGCGCATAGGTGTTATTAAATCCGAGCGGAGCGGTCATGGAGACACCAAATGCCGCGAGATCGTGATTCAATTCGGGAAGCGTCCCGTGCTTTTTGAGAATTTCCTGCTCAATGGTCCCGGAATACTCCGGATAGACGCCGATTTGCCCGGAGCGCAGCGCTTCCCACAAAATGATGGTGCCGCCCATCCCTTGCTTGTGCTCCGCGGAGACTCCATCTCGGCGAAAAAGTTCCCGCACGATTTCCCCGAGCACGTATGACTCGGTGAATTTTTTCGAACCGATGACGACGGGATCCGCGCCCACGGCGAAAGCCGGCATGGCCAGGAGCAGGCAAAGTGTTGAAAGTAATCGCGTCATGTTTCCGCGAGTGGCCGCTGCGCCTTGATGAAGTCGCTCACAAAAGGTGTGGCCGGGTTCGATCTGAGTTCCGAAAGCGTTCCCTGCTGAACAATTTCGCCGGCGTTCATCAGGATGATGGTGTCGCCGAGGTAGCCGGCCTCAGCCAGATCGTGCGTAACGATCAGCGTCGTTTGTTTCAGACGTTGGAAGATTTCTTTGAGATCGCGCTGCAAAGCGTATCGAACCAGAGGATCGAGTGCGCCTAACGGCTCGTCCAGGAGCAGTAGCTTCGGCGACAGCATGAGCGCGCGCATCAGGCCAATCCTTTGTCGTTGGCCGCCGGACAGCTCCGCGGGATATCGTTGAAGAACCGAGGGATCAAGTTGGGTCAATTCGCACAGCTCCTGCAAGCGCGGTTCAGTTTCGGATGCCGGCTTCTTCAAGTACCGCGCCATCAGAAGGACATTGTCGCGCGCAGTCAGATGGGGGAAGAGTCCGCCTTCCTGGATGACGTAACCGATGCGCGACCGCAGTTGCTCGATATTCGAAGGATTAATCTCTTCGCCGGCGAAGGAAATACGGCCGGAGTCGGGTGTGGCCAGGCCGACGATCAAACGCAGAATGGTGGACTTTCCGCAACCGCTCGGCCCGATCAGCACAGTCGTTAGGCCTTCTTCTACTGAAAGCGAAGTTCGCGCCAGAACACTTGTCTGTCCGTAGCTTTTGCTGACGTCCTGAAGGGTTAGCAAGGCTGACATTGGAGCAACACCGGCGTTTCGGCGCGATCGACCGGCGTGTGTCCGTAGCGGCTAGGGAAGGAGATCGAAGTAGAAAACGCCAAAGAGCTTCTGCTGGTCCGTCCAGACTTTCCGCAGCGCAAACCCAGCGGAGCGCGCCATGGTTTCGAACTCCTCTGGTGAATGTTTATAGGAGTATTCGGTGATGATGGGCTCCTCGTTTTCAAAAAAGAATTGCTGATCCCGAACTGTGACCAACTGGTCCGACAGGCTAACCAGGTTCATTTCTATTCGGCCCGCGGCCGGGGCGTAGATTGCGCGATGTTTCCACAAATGCAGATCGAAGTTGGCGCCCAGTTCGCGGTTGGCGCGCGCCAAGAGGTTCATGTTAAACGCAGCGGTCACGCCTTGCGCGTCGTTGTAGGCCTTCTCGAGCGTCACCGGATCCTTCTTCAGATCGACGCCGATGAGAAGCCCGCCTTCCGGACGGCAGACGGATGCGATTCGCTGCAGGAACGCTATTGCCTCGGGTGGATCGAAATTTCCAATGGTCGATCCCGGGAAGTAAACCACCTTGCGTTTTGCCTGATGAGTCGGGATCGGCAGTTGGAACGGCTGGAGGTAATCGGCGCAGACCGGAAGAATTTCCAGATCAGGAAAGAGCTGGCGAAAAAGGGTGGTTGAACGGAGAAGCTGTCCACTGGAGATATCGACCGGCACGTAAACAGCGGGATCTTTCAGCTGCGTCAGAAGAATGCGAGTTTTGGTTCCGGCGCCTGTTCCCAGACCGATCAATTCAACGGCCTCGCCGAGGTGCGAGGCGATATCGGCCCCGGAGTCCTGAAGGATCTTTAGTTCGGTTCGGGTCACATAATACTCGGGAAGCTCGCAGATCGCCTGGAACAATTCCGCGCCCTGTTGGTCGTAGAAAAACTTGCACGGCAAGGTGCGCGGGCGCCGGGAGAGTCCGTTAACGAGCTCGGAAAAGAATTCAGGTTCCTTCGGCTCCAGGTCGAGGAGCGCGGCATGACCGAGGCCCGGATTCATGACGGATCTTTCGCCAGGCGCAAACCGGTGAACTGCCAGCGTTTCTCGGGCTGGAAGAAATTGCGGTACGTCCGGCGCATGTGTGTCTGCGATGTGGCGCATGAGCCGCCGCGAAGGACGTACTGATTGCACATGAACTTTCCATTGTATTCCCCGAGGGCGCCGGGAGCCGCTCGATATCCGGGATACGGAGAGTAGGAACTGCGGGTCCATTCCCAGACGTCGCCGAACATTTGCTGGAGATTCTTCTTCTCCACGCTGAGCAAATGTCCCGCGCCCAACGGCTGGGGGTGGAAGGCTCCACTATCCACGAAATTCCCTTGCACGGGGTATTGCGCGCTGGCGTATTCCCATTCGAATTCGGTGGGTAGACGCGCTCCAGCCCAGTTGGCATAGGCGTCGGCTTCAAAATAACTCAAATGCGTCACAGGCTCAGAGTCACTGACTTCGCGAAATCCGGAAAGGGTGTAATGCCACCACGCGCCGTCGCGTTTCGTCCAATACAAAGGCGCCGTCCAGCGTTGTTCGTTAACCGTAGTCCAGCCTAACGAAAGCCAGTATTCCGGCCGCGAATAGCCGCCGGCCTCAATAAAGGCGCGAAATTCGCCATTCGTTACCGGACGAGAAGCCAGGGCAAACGGGCCGACCAACGCCTGGTGCTGCGGCCCCTCGTTGTCGTAGGAAAATGAAGAGCCGGAGTGGCCGATCAGAATCATCGCCTTGTCGAACTCAATGAATTCGATCGGCTTGGCACTGCCTGTGTTTCGGGCGCTTTGGCGAAAAACGGGGTAAAGCGGATTCTGCGCAAAGACGTGCTTGATGTCGGTGACAAAAAGTTCCTGGTGCTGTTGCTCGTGGTGGATTCCGAGTTCAATGAGTGGTGCGAGCTCGTCGAGAAGTCCGGTATTTGCGCTGGCCAGGAGCTGGCGAACGTAATCGTCGATTGATTCGCGATAACGGTGAGTCTCCTCGACCGTGGGGCGCGAGATCAACCCGCGAAGATCGCGCCGATGCATGTCGCCGGCCGCGTTGTAATAGGAATTGAAGAGATATGCGTACTCCGGAACCGAGGAGCGATAGCCCGGGACCCATTTTTTGACGATAAAGGTCTCGAAAAACCAGGTGGTGTGCGCAAGGTGCCATTTCGCCGGACTGACGTCGGGCATCGATTGAACGACGCAATCTTCCGGAGCGAGACCGGAGGCGAGCGAAGACGTGAAATCTCGAACACCCTGGAAGCGCTCGATCAGAGCGTTCGCTCGGGACAAGACAGGCGGCAGCGGATCGACAGCCGCGACTTCCCTGGTGGTGGCGGCTGCGCTGGGACTCAAGTGTCGCGACCTTCCTCCTCGAGTTCCTCGCGCCGGGCCTCAAGCATTTGATCGTGCGTTGCTTCCTCGACTCCGCCGCTGACAAGCTGTTCTCCGACCGGCTCTTCGCCCTCGATGCCGGTCCGGGGAACGCGATGGCCGGAATCGTTAGCCACAACGTCCCATTCATCTTCGAGACCGGCGTTCTCGCGGGTTTCCTCGGGGGCCTCCGGACCAGCCGCTCCGAGCAGTTCTTTTTTGGCCTGGTCCCAATCGGCGTCGGTAAAATTTTCGGGATCGCGTTGATCGATCATGGCGATCTCTTTGGCGCGCTGTTCAACCTGCTCCGTGTTCGGTGCCCCCACGCCATTGCCGTGTATCTCGATCCTTCCCGTTCCAGGTTGTGAGTATTCGTTCATGCTTATAATACGAATCTATCGGGCGGAACGTTTGCATCACATTGTGCATCACGGATTAAACCGTTGCAAACGCGGTCATTCTCTCGCTGAGTAACTTAGATTCCCTTGGTGAGCGAAAAAATCATCAATATCGGAGGACGTTCGCTGGCCTATCAGGAATACGGCGATCCTTCGGGTGCCCCGGTGCTTTTCTGCCATGGCTGGCCCAGCTCGCGAACCATGGCCGAACTGACTGATGCAGCGGCGAAGGAGACAGGCGTTCGCATCATTTCGCCAGATCGGCCGGGAATCAGCCGTTCGGATTTTACGGTCGAAAGAAAGCTGCTCGATTGGCCGCCGGTTGTGACCGCGCTGGCAAATCATCTGGAACTTGATCGCTTTCGGATCCTGGCGATCTCGGGAGGAGCTCCGTATGCCTATGCCACGGGATGGGCAATTCCCGAGCAAATCCAAGCGATTGCAATTGTGAGCGGTGCGCCGCCGCTGCTGGAACTGAAAGATCAGGCCGGTCTCCTCCCATTGTATCGATGGTTGCTTTCCCTCTACCGGAATCAACAAGGGTTGCTGCGTTTCGGTTTCCATATGGCGCGACCGCTGGCGCTGATGGGATTCCCGATCCGGCTTCGCCCGATTCTCCTAAAGCTTCTGCAACCGTGCGACGCCGAGAGCCTGCGGGATTCGGCAGCGTTCAATGCGTGTTTCGAAAGCCAGCGGAAAGCCTGGCGCGGCTCGGCCATGGGCGTGATGACGGATGCGCGGATTTACGCAGAACCCTGGGGATTTCCCTTGGAAGAGGTCGCGGTGCCTGTGCGGCTTTGGCACGGCAGAAAAGATCGAAGTTTCTCGGTGGCTATCGCGCAGGAAGTGGCCGCACGTTTGCCTAACTGCGTCGCCCGATACGTCGAGAACGCCGGACATTACTCTCTGCCGATCAGGAATATGCCGGAGGTCCTGCGCGACCTGTTATGCGCGCCCTGATGCTTCGAATAAGTCGAGCTCTGTCTCCTGAGTCGCTTCTCAGCCAGAAAGCAGATTTGCTCAACGTGGGAAAGACTGCGGCGGGACAAGCCCTGACCCTTTCACAAATGACTGTGCGGGCGGCGTCCTACACGGTAAAAGAGAGTTGTGGAAGATTTCACGACAGGAACGATTCAAAGTCAGCCGGTTCGTCGTTCGTCGACGCTGGGCGAGGAATGGGATGCGCGCGTCCGCCAATTGGTGGCCGATTGGGGAGTGAACAAGACACCCGATTTGATCGAGGAGATGATTGTCACGGCGTTAAAGATCGGCCGCGACGAGATGGGCGTGGCTGACCTGAAATTGATCAATCGCTCGCTGAAAGAGCTGCGCTATGCGGCGAAAGTCTTCGCTCCTTACACGGAAATTCGAAAGATCGCCGTCTTTGGATCGGCCAGAACAGCGCCGGACGCGATTCCGTTTCTCATGGCGGAGGAATTTGGCCGCGAGATCGTGCGGCATCATTTCATGGTCATCACCGGCGGGGGCGATGGGATCATGGGAGCCGCGCAAAAAGGTGCGGGCCGGGCAAATAGTTTCGGTCTCAATATCCGGCTTCCCTTTGAGCAACGGGCCAATCCAATCATCGATGGCGATGGGAAGCTGATTAATTTCAATTACTTCTTCACGCGGAAATTAAACTTCGTGAAAGAGACGCACGCGCTCGCACTTTTCCCCGGCGGTTTCGGCACCATGGACGAGGGCTTCGAAGTCCTGACCCTCATGCAAACCGGGAAAGCCCGCATCATCCCAATGGTCCTGCTCGACGAGCCCGACGGGCGTTACTGGGAGACGTGGATGAAATTCGTTCGCGATGCCATGTCGGGACTGGGTTACATCTCGCCGGAAGATTTTTCGCTCTTTAAGCTCTGCCACACAGTCGAGGATGCGATCAAGGAGATCGTGCTTTTCTACAAGGTCTATCACTCGGTGCGATGGGTCGGGGATAATTTCGTAATCCGCATCTCGCAACCGTTGCCGCCGGAGGCGCTTGAGAAATTGAACGAGAAATTCGGCGATATGCTGCGCGAAGGTAAGATCGTGCAGGGCGGCCCGCTTGCGCAGGAAAAGAACGAGCCAGAGATCTGGGAATTGCCGCGACTGGTGCTCAAGCCGCATCGCCGCGACTTCGGGCGGTTCCGCGAGTTGATCGACCAGATCAATCGCTCGGTGGATTGATTGCTGCTAATTCCCTGTGCGATTCCGTTAGGCGCTTTTAATCTTGCCGCCGTTCTCGATGATGTAGTCGTTGATGGTGTTAACGGTTCGCAAAGCTTTGCCCGCAACCTCGGAATTCGGCACGCCGACCCCGAAAGTTTTTTCCATGCTCACGACAAGCTCGAGCGCGTCGATGGAGTCGAGACCCAAACCATCGGGCCCGAAAAGCGGCAGATCGTCACCGATCTGATCGGCAGTCGTCTGCAGCATCAGATTCTTTACGAGCATCTCCTTGATGCGTGGGCGTAGGTCGGTGTCGGGCATGGTGCGGCGGAACGTGTGCCATCGAGGGACGCCCGTCAATCAACTTCCGGGAAGCGACGTTGCAGCGATCCCGCGGAGACTCGTGTGACGCGAGCGTGACTCGAAAGATCCCTCAACGCGCTTTGCGAGCGCGACTAGATCTTATCAGCCTGCCCGCCGGGCGGGTTGTTTTGCTGCGGATCAGTCTGGGGTGCCACCGTCGGGGAACTATCCGTGTTCCGCGCCAGAGTGGATGCCGCTGGTTTGACCTCGGCGGTTTTGCTCGCGTCGGTCGTGCCGGCCTTGTGCAACTCGTCGCTGAACTCGTCCTTGGCCTTTTGGAATTCCTTTACGGCCTGGCCCATTCCCCGGGCGAGTTCGGGCAACTTCTTGGCTCCGAATAGGACAAGAATGATCAACAAAATGACGATCAAATCTGGCCCGGCCAAATTCATGAAGCTGGCGAGGAAGTTCATGGTAGTTAATGATCAGACCCTTTGGGGAAATGGCAAGGCATTTCAGAGAGCCTATTTCTTCGCTAAAAGCTCTGGACGAAAGCCGCCGGGTGCGGAATAACGTCTTCGATGTCAAAAAGGATTCGGGCTCGCGCGGGTGTCACGCTTTTCTGGCAGACCGTTTGTCTGGTTTCTGTCCTGGCCGCGGCGAATCTGTTTTCGGGATGCAGGTCGCACCCCGAACGGAAGAAGGTCTACGCGCACGAAGGCAGCGCGGATCCGGAAGAAGCCTGGCCGGAGAGTGGGGGGCCGGATGCTCCCGCGCCTTATCGGGGAGCGCGGGCACGCGAGAGCCAGGAGAGAGTTTCCGCTTCCACGCCGACGCCCACGCCTAACCGTCCGATCGATCGGCCTCTCGACCCGATAGGGCTTCCTCTGAGCTCGCCGACGCCCTAACGAATCGAAAAGCGAAGAGGCCTGAACGCGCGCCAGCTGTCGGCCGGGGGGGCAGATCCTGCGACAGCTTTCACCCGGCGGCAACTACATTGCCTCTACTTTTGCGACGGTTGCCTAACGGCTAAACGTCGTAATACATGCTGAATTCGTACGGGTGCGGCCGCAAACGCAGGGTGTCGTATTCCTTTTGTTTCATCTCGCACCAGTTCGCGATGAAGTCCGAGTTGAAGACATCGCCACGGAGCAGGAAGGAATGATCGGCTTCCAGCGCGGCAATGGCGCCGCCTAAGGAGTCCGGCACACTGGCGACTCGCGCGAGTTCTTCCGGTGGCAGTTCGTAGAGATTCTTGTCGAGCGGGTCGCCCGGGTCGATTCGGTTCTGAATTCCATCAAGCCCGGCCAGGAGCAGGGCTGAAAAGGCCAGGTAGGGATTCGCCGCCGGATCGGGCGTGCGGAATTCCACGCGCTTGGCTTTGGGATTCTCCGAATAGGTCGGGATGCGAATCGCGGCTGAGCGATTGCGTGCCGAATAGGCCAGGTTCACCGGCGCCTCGAATCCAGGAACCAAGCGTTTGTAGCTGTTAGTCGTGGGATTTGTGATGCAGGTCAAAGCCGGCGCATGCCGAAGAATGCCGCCGATAAAAAAGAGCGCCATCTCGCTCAGGCCGGCGTAGCCATTACCGGCGAAGAGGGGCTTGCCCTCTTTCCACAACGACATGTGGGTGTGCATCCCCGAACCATTGTCGCCGAAAAGCGGCTTGGGCATGAACGTGACCGTCTTGTGGTGACGCCGTGCGACGTTGCGCACGATATACTTGTAATACTGCATTGCGTCGCCCATCTGCTTCAATGGCGCGAAGCGGATGTCGATTTCCGCTTGTCCTGCCGTGGCGACTTCGTGGTGCTGGCGTTCGATCGGAATACCGGCCTTTTCGAGTTCCAGGCACATTTCGTTGCGCAGATCCTGGAGCGTATCCGCGGGTGGAACCGGGAAGTATCCTTCTTTCGCGCGGATTTTGTAACCGAGGTTTGGAATTTCCTCGCGGCCACTGTTCCAATGTCCCTCGACGCTGTCGACAATGTGAAAGGAGGCGTTACCGGTGTAGTTGAATCGGACGTCATCGAAGATGAAAAACTCAGCTTCAGGCCCGAAGAAGGCAGTGTCTGCGATTCCGGTGCTCTTAAGATAAGCTTCCGCCTTTTCGGCGATCCCGCGCGGATCGCGGTCATACGGCTCGCGGGTGATCGGGTCGACGATCGTACAGATCAGGCTCAGCGTTGGCTGTTCGTTGAAAATGTCGATCCAGGCTGTTGTCGGATCGGGAATCACCAGCATGTCGGAGGCGTTGATCACCTTCCAGCCGCGAATGCTCGAGCCATCGAACCCAAGGCCTTCAGTGAAGATCTCCTCATTGTATTCGGTCAGGGTGGTGGTGAAGTGCTGCCAGGTGCCGGGCAGGTCGGTGAACTTGAAATCCACGAGTTTGATCTCGTGGTCCTTGATCATCTTGCTGACGTCGGATGCGGATTTTTCTTTAGCCATGGGATTTTAGGTTGCCGAGTTGAGCACTGCTTTCGGAATGAGTAGAACGTGAATGACTGAAACGTAATGGAGAATCGTGAATCGTGAATCGGGCGCTCCGATGTAACGATCTTACGATTGAACGTTTCAACAGTTGGCGCAACGCGCCATTACACCGCTTTTTCGCCGATTTCTTCGGTGCGGATTCGAACGGCGTGTTCGACAGGGAGAACGAACACCTTGCCGTCGCCGATCTTGCCCGTTTTCGCCGCCGCGACCACGACTTGGACGGCCTTTTCGACCATCTCGTCCGCCAAAACGACTTCGACTTTCACTTTGGGAAGAAAATCGACCGTGTATTCGCTGCCGCGATAAATCTCGGTGTGCCCTTTCTGCCTCCCAAAGCCCTTGACCTCCGTGACGGTCATCCCCTCGATGCCGAGTTCCGCGAGCGCTTCCTTCACCTCTTCGAGCTTGAAGGGCTTGATGATGGCTTCCAGTTTTTTCATTGGATTTAAACTCGTGACCGCGCGGAGCTTTCAATCGTCTGAAGCCAAGCGCGGCAAGCGCTCTCATAGCAACGCGGCTGCCGGTTTGCAATGACGAATTTGCGGCGATTCGGCCGCCCAGCAGGACGCCGTCAGAAGTTGATTTCAAAAATCGGAGAAGAGAGCCTTCCATTTCTTGAAGCTCTGAATCGCGCACTTATAATCAACCCAGATGCCTCGCGACTCATTCGTTCATCTCCACCTCCACACTGAATACTCGCTGCTGGATGGAGCTGTGCGGATGAAGGAGCTCATGAAGCAGGCGGTCGAATTCGGGATGCCGGCCGTGGCCATCACCGATCATGGAAACCTGCATGGCGCGATCGAATTTTATCAGGAAGCCCAGCGCGCGGGGATCAAGCCCATCGTTGGCTGCGAGGCATATATCGCTCCGCGCTCCCACAAGGACCGCTCGAGTACACCCGGTGCGTCATCCTTTCACTTCACTCTCCTGGCGCAAAATGAAACCGGTTACCACAATCTCGTGAAGCTCGTTTCCACGGCGCACCTCGATGGATTTCATTACCGGCCTCGCATTGACAAGGAGTTGCTGGCGACTCACGCCGAAGGCCTGATCGGCCTGAGCGGATGCCTCGCGAGCGAGGTGAACTCAGCGCTTCAGGCCGACGATCTGGAAAAAGCCAAACAGAGCGCTGCGAGTTATCGCGACATTCTCGGACCTGACAATTTCTTCATCGAACTGCACGACCACGGAATGGAACAGCAAAAGAGGTGCAATCTGTGTCTCCCCAAGATCGCGTCCGATCTTGGGGTGGGCCTGGTCGCGGCCAACGACGTCCACTTTCTGCGGCGCACCGACCACCAGGCGCACGACGTCATGCTCTGCATCGGCACGGGCAAGATGGTCCAGGACGAGAACCGAATGCACTACCTGCCCGAGCTTTACCTCAAGTCTCCGCAGGAGATGCGCGAGTTATTCCGCGATTTTCCGGAATCAATCACGAACACGCTGGCCATCGCGGAGCGCTGCAATCTTGAACTTGAGTTCGGGAAATCGAAATATCCTGAGTACGAAGTTCCGGCCGGAAAAACCCGCACGGGTTACTTGCGGGAGCTGTGTTACCGCGGCCTGCATCAGCGATATGGCGAGCGCTCGACCGACGAACCGGCCTTGATCGAGCGCCTCGACTACGAGCTCGATGTGCTCGAGAAAACAGGCTTCACCAGCTACATCCTCATCGTCTGGGACTTTATTCACTTCGCTAAGGGTCGTGGCATTCCGGTGGGCCCGGGACGCGGCTCCGCCGCCGGCTCGATGGTGGCTTACGTGCTCGGCATCACCGACATCGATCCACTTCAATACGGCCTGATTTTCGAGCGCTTCCTTAATCCTGATCGCGTTTCCCCACCGGATATCGACGTCGATTTCTGCGAATCCCGGCGCGGCGAAGTTCTGGAATACGTCCGTCAGAAATACGGCGAGCGGCGAGTCTCGCAGATCATTACCTTCGGAAAATTGAAGGCCAAAAGCGTGGTTCGCGACGTTGGGCGCGTCATGGGAATGAGTTATCGCGACGCTGATCGGATCGCGAAAATGATTCCGAACGAGCTGAACATCACGCTTGATTCCGCAATCGAGAAAAACGCCGAGCTCAAGCGCGCGGTCGCGACGGAAGCGCCGACGCGGCAACTCTTTGAGCATGCGCGAATTCTCGAAGGCCTCTCGCGCAATGCCGGTGTGCACGCGGCCGGCGTGGTCATCAGTGACCGCGACCTTTCCGATTACATCCCGCTCTGCCGGGATGTGAAGGGTAACGACATCGTTAGCCAATACCCCATGGGGCCGCTGAACGATCTCGGTCTCCTGAAAATGGATTTCCTTGGCCTGAAAACGCTCACGGTCATCGAGGATGCTCTTACCCTCATCCGCAAACGCGAACCCGATTTCTCGATCGCTTCCATCCGGATGGACGATCCCAAAGCGTTCGGCCTCTATAATCGAGGTGAAACGGTCGGCCTCTTCCAGATGGAATCGGGCGGCATGACCAGCCTTTCCAAGCAGTTCGATGTGCGGAAGCTCGACGACATCATCGCTCTGATCGCGCTTTATCGGCCGGGTCCGATGGATCTCATTCCCGAGTTTGTCAGGGCGAAGAAGGGGATTACGCCGATCAAATATCTCCATCCGTTGCTCGAGGAGATTTGTTCCGACACCTACGGGGTCATGATCTATCAGGAACAAGTCATGGCCGCAGCCAGCAAGCTGGCCGGATATTCGTTAGGCCAGGCGGACCTTCTGCGCCGTGCCATGGGCAAGAAGGACAAGGAAAAGATGGCCAAAGAACGCGCCACTTTTATCGAAGGCTGCGGGCGCCTGAATGATATCCCTACCAAGAAAGCGAACGCAATTTTCGATTTGCTGGAAAAATTCGCCGGCTACGGCTTCAACAAAAGCCACAGCGCTGCTTACGGCGTCATCAGCTATCACACCGCTTACCTGAAGGCTCATTATCCAGTCGAGTTCATGGCTGGATTGCTCAGCAATGAGATTAACGACACCGACAAGATTTCGGTTTTCGTGGCCGAGTGCAAAAGGATGGGAATCGCCATTCTGCCGCCCGATATTAATAAGAGCGGCTTGAAATTCGTTCCGGAAGTGGTGGCCGGCGCAGAAACTCCGGCCGCAGCGAACGCCATTCGCTTTGGGCTCGCGGCCATCAAACATGTGGGCGAAGGAGCGATGGAAGTGGCTCTCAAGGAACGCGAAAATTCCGGATCGTTCTCTTCTCTCGAGGAATTTTGTGGGCGGCTTGGCTCACGCGTCGCCAATCGCAAGATGCTGGAAAGCCTGATCAAGGCCGGGGCATTCGATTTCGTTGGCTATGATCGCGCGGAACTTTTCGCCTGCATTGACGAAGCCCTCGCCTCGGCCGCGTCCGCCCACCGGGATCGCGCTGCCGGGCAGGTCTCTCTTTTTGGCGATAGCGAGAACGCTGTCCCAATGACGCGTCGGAAGAACATCGTTCCTTGGAGCGAGCACGAAAAAATGTCCTACGAAAAGGAGTTGCTCGGGTTCTACGTGACCGGGCATCCGCTCGACGCCTTTGCTCCGTTTCTGGCGACCCGGAATTATCAAACGATCTCTTCGTTAAACGAACTGGCCGATCGCGCGCCCTTCAGAATTGCCGGGGCGATCGTGCAGATTGAGAAGAAATTTACCAGACGCGAGGGGAAGCCATTCGCTGTCATTTGGCTGGAAGATCTTACCGGCACTCTCGAAGTTGTTCTCTGGAACGAGGTTTATAACGAAGTGGCCATGACCCTCGCTTTGGGACGCGTCGCCGTGCTGAAGGGAACGATCGAAAAAAGGGACGACACGGTCCGCGCAACAGCGCAGAAGCTCATTCTTCTCACCCCGGAAAAAGCGAATATCGCGGTCGCGAAGGCACAGGCTTTGGAGTCGGATTTGTTGCTGCACTTTTCGCCCGCAGCGACGAAGGACGAATTGCACGAAGTTCGCGAGATCCTGGCCACGTCGCCGGGATCGCGGCGTGTGCAACTCGTCTTCGGCCGGCCTGACGGTGACGCGTTGCGTGTCGACGCGGGACCGGACTACGGCGTCACGGTCACACGGGAATTGGAGCAGAAACTTGCGCGATGGCTGGTAGCCACCAAAGCCGAACGTCGGGACGTGGTTCAGGAAGCCGTCCCTAAATAGGATCTCGGCTAACGAGCTGAAAGATGCGGACGAGACAAGCTCGTCCCTCCCGATGTCAGCGGGGCAGAATATTGCCGGGAGGGGACGAGCTCCTCTCGTCCGATTAAAAGGAGAGCAACAATGCGACGATCGGAGATCGCCGCTGCTGGCCTAACGATGGCGTGATTTTTTCTTCGTCCGCGGCTTTTCAGGAGCTGGCGGGGCCGTCGGTTCTGCTGCAAACACCAGAGGAGCGCCGCGCCCAGCCGCCCCCAGACAAAGCGGAATGGTTTTGACCGTCGGAGAGGGCGTGCCCTGCGAGTTCTCTGGCGGAGCGGTGTGGTTGTCGATCGTCAGAGTCCACGTCTTCGGATCCAAGCTGCCGATAAGACCGATTGCGTCAGCTGGCGTGGCGGCGGATTCCGAGGTAATGGGAGCGATCTTGATGTCGTTCACGCATTTCACGTCTGATTGGGACGTCAGAATGTGCAAGGGCGCCGCGCCGCTCAGTCTCACATTTATCTTCTCGACGTCGTCGAAGGTTGCCCTCCCGCGCAGCGCCAGCAGAAGATTGCCGTCGGCAAGATTGAGAAATTCAATCGATGCTTCGTGATCCTGGAAAACGATCCGTCCGGAGACATCGGAAAGATGCACACGAGCCGGATTGAATTTTCCGCCGGTCAGTTGGAGGTCACCGGAGATGGCTGGATGGGTTCGCGGTCCGGTAACGCTTAGCTTGCCGCTCAAAATTCCGTCACGAAACGTGTCGTGTGTGAGAAATCGCGGAATCCGCGCCAGGAAGAGCGCCGGGAAATTCACATTGAAGGAAAAGGTGTCGCGCTCCGGCGGTTGTTCAGACGGTCGCGTAAACACCGGCACGCTCCCTTCAGCAAGGACTGGATCGGAACCGTTGAAGCGCAATGAAGTCTTTGATTGCATCGTGCCGGAGACAAAACGCGTTTCTCCATCGAATGAAAAGCGGGCGGAATCGTTAGGCAGAGAAACATCGCTTCCGTGAAAGTCCGCCCAGCCCTGGAGTGAGTTGATCGCGCCAAAGATCGACAGTCGCGTGGCGAATTTTCCTGACCATCCGCCGCGGGACAAGACAGCCGCTGAAAGCTCGCGCAGGTCGACTGGCTCCACGTTGAGATCAAAGTCGGCTTTCTGGTCGGTGATGGCGGTGTCGCCGAGTGAGCTTTTTGAAAGCTGCGATGCGGATACGGGAAGAAAAACGTTGCCGCGGAGTACCGGTTTGCCATTCAGATCGAAGGCCAGCCCCTGAATCTGGGTGAAACCGCTGGCAAGCGTCACGAACCCGTTGAGCGAAGCATGCTCGTTAGCCAGATGAGCCCGCCGGAAAAACATGGTGCCGGGCGAATACTCGGCGTCCACCTCGGCGGTGAACGGCGCCAAACCCGCTTTTTCTCCGGTCCGGAGGCCGAGACCGTGAATATGGAAGTTGCCAGAGTGCGAGCCCGCTTTGCCATGGCCGGTCCAATCAGCTTCGATGCGGCCATCCGTGACCACTCCCTGCCAGTCGGCCGGAATAAGGCCGGTGTAATCCGATAACTTGGCCGCAGCGATGGTCGCTTTGCCCGAGTAAACGTGATCGCCGGTCAGCTCGATCGTGCCTTCGCCGCGAACGAAATCCTTCTGGCGATGCAATTCCAGTTGTTCGACCTGAAAAGCTTTGCTCGTTAGGCTAAATTTTGCACCCAGACTTTCAAATTGAGTCTTGAAAAGCGAAAGGCCTCCGCCGGTGGCAGCGAGGTGCCCCCCAAATTTGCGATCGCTCGCGTTGATCGTTCCTTCAATCGCGATCTTGCCGGAAAAGTCCCCCGGCTCGGCCCCGAACAAATTGGCAAACGCCCCCAGGTCGGTGATGGAGGCGGAAATGTTGCCGCCGAAATTCGGGTTGAACCAATCGAAATCGCCCGCCGGGAAAACCGCTTCGCCGCTGGCGCTTAACTGGTTCGCGCCCTGTTTCACGTAGAGCTGCTGCAACTGGATTTGGTGATTATAAAGGGACGCTCCAATCATGATGACGTCGGCTGCGCGCCGGTGCCAGGAAAGACGCGTCAGTTCTGTCCAAACCGATGCCGTGGCATGTTTCGGATCGTGGGAATTCCCGCGGAAGGTAAATTTGCACGCGTGCAGGAGCCCGTGGATTTCGTCTGTAAAGCCGAGGGCCTGCAACGTCTGCTCCAGGGAGACATCGTTAGCCGATCCGGCGGCATCCCAGTTCGACGGCTGCGACGTCCAATCATCGGAGACGTTTGCCCTGATCTTGCCGCGGAAGGCGTCCACATCCGCCTCCAGGCCCAGACGCTCCTGGTTAAGTTGCGACAGATCAATCGTCAACGAACGAAGATCCAGTCCGCGCGCGAGAGTCAAAGCGCTGATCGTTAGGCGGTCATCCTGCCAGGTGGTTGCGGCGCGAAGTTCGTTGAATCGCTGCCGCAGATGAGGCGAAGAAATTGATGCCTCTCGAATCTGAAATTGCCCATTCTCCACCGGGCTCCCGCTCGCGGTCAGTCCACGCAACGCTACCGAGGTGTCGCCTTGTTCAACCTGCAGATCGAAATCCGTCAGCTTGAAAGTGTCCGGCAAAACTCGTTGGAAACTCGACCAGGCGCTGCGGGGAAAAAACGGCTTTTCCTGATTGCGATGAATCTGGGCGCGGACATTCTCCGCCACGAGACTGTGGATGGCGTGTCCGCGCATACGAAAGATCGACGCGAGATTGAGCCCGATGGTCACGCGGGGAGCGCTTACGTCGATTCGCTACCTCGGCATTCCCCGTCAGGTGAACACCGTGAAGCGTAACTGGACGAAAAAGTGCGGCATCGATCCCATCGATCTTGCAGCTCAATTTCTGGCCGCGCGTAGCCCACCAGATCCATCCGCGCACTCCCGCAGCCGTCAGCAAGGGAGCGCAAACGAGCACGAGAACGAGCGCGAGGATGGCCAGCAGCAGGAAGCGCAGGACTCTTTTACCCAGGGCCGCCATGCAATTTATCCTCGGGAAAATCGCCTTAGCCAGCGTCATGGTGTTCGTTTTCAAAACGAATCCGCAATGGTTGCGGGCTGTGAATGCGCGCGTCGAGTTGCTGCCGCAAAGTCTTCTCGGCCTGCTCGGGCAGCCCGCTTTCGTCCGCCTTTGCGCGCGCCGACTGCGCGAGCGCGCCAAGTTCCTGTTGAAGGTCATCTGCTGAGATTCGATTCCAATAACCGTTCTCAAGCGCCAGAACTTCCACGCGCTCCTGTTCGACATCGAGAATCTTTCCACGGGGCAGAAGCACCACGATTTCATCGGGCCGAACGTCGACCGTTAATTTCTGGCGCAAATCGAAGCCGGCTTTGACCGTGAAAGTTCCGTGGAGCTTGATGCGTTTCGAGCTGCCGGCCCACGTGTGCTGCATCTCGTGCTCGACTTCCACGCGGCGCGTTAAGACCGCCAGTTCGCTCGTCGGCGTGGTTTGCTCGAGATAAACGCGGTTGTTGATCGTGATCCGCGGCTGCAAATGCGCCACATCCACGAAGGCGTTTTTTACGTCGCGCCCCAATTTTTCGAGTTCGGCCGCTCCCTGCTGAGCGTTGCGCGCCGGCCAGGTCTCAAGCCGAAAGAAAATCAGCCCGAGGAGGGCGCAGACCGCCAGGGCGATCAACGCGAAGGCAGCGGGCCAGGAAATCCGTCGATTTTCACCTCGGGTCGGCATGGAAGGTAACCATCTAACCCGTAAAGGTGATGACTACAAAAAAGTACCGCCCCCCACGCCCGATGGACGTGAAGGGCGGCTGTTCCCCCCAGAACAATCTGGAAAACTGCGGACGTAGTAGCCGAGCTTGGGACGGCTCGCAACAGAATTTTCTCGCAAGTTGCTGGAAAGATCAGGCTTGACGTTCTCATTGCGGTTCGATGGAGGCCCTACTACAGACTTAACGCCGCCGCATGCTGAGCCACGTTACAACTTCGGGAATTTCGATGTTTTTCAGCCCTGACATTGGAGCTGGGCGAAGGCTTCACCTTCTTCGTCGGGGCTAACGGCGAGGGCAAAACTTCCATTCTTGAAGCGGCCTGTGTGCTTCTGCGGTTGCAATCCCAACGCAGCTCCAGCCTGGCCCCGCTGGTGCGAGCGGGCGCGCGCTCGTTTCTGCTGCGCGGCCGCCTCGACGATCACGCGCTCGAATTTCAATACGGAGGACTCCGGCGCCGCCTGCTCTTTGACGAAGTCGAGCAACGGAACGCGGGCGAATATCTTCGCCTCTCGCGCGTGGTTTCATTCGCCAATGCCGACATTGACCTTGCCCGCGGTGGTTCGGAGTTGCGTCGCCGTTATCTTGATTTTATCGGCTCACAAATCGATGCTCGTTACCGGCCAACCCTGCGCGCCTACGAACGCGCTCTGCGATCGCGCAATGCTCTTTTGAAATCGGGACGGCCGAGAATCCGCGAGCTCGCTGCCTACGACGAGTCTTTGGTTAGGCACGGAACCGAGCTTCGATCGATGCGCGCCGCGCTCGTTAGCCGCATTTCTCCCGCGGCGGCGCGGTCTCACCAGGAAATCAGCGGATCCTCCGAAAAACTGGAGATTCGTTACGCTCCTGGAAACGAGGCCGACTTTGCCGCGCATCTCATTCGCAGCCGAGCCCAGGAAGAACGGCTCCATCAGACGGTTGTCGGTCCGCATCGTGACGATTTGAACCTTTTGATCGACGACATGGTTGCGCAAACGCATTCGTCGGAAGGACAGCAACGAACCCTCGCCCTGGCGCTCAAGCTGGGCCAGGCGCGCATCTTTGCCGATGAAGGCGGGCCGCCCGTTCTGCTGATCGACGATATCTTCGGAGAACTCGATCCAGCCAGGCGCATCGCCTTGTTTGGTGCGCTGGATGCCGGCTCCCAGAAACTGGTCACGGCAACATCCCCTCAATGGCCAAAAGAAATCGGCGCGGGCGCGACCTGGCGCCTTGAGAATCGCGAGCTCCATCGCGTTGAATAGGCGCTGCGCTTCCCTGCAAGAAAGGCGTTGTAGAGGTCGTGGTGCCGACGCCCGATTTTAACAGACGGGCGCCCGCCGCGGCCAGCGCATCGACAACTCTTCAAGTCAGATAAGGAACGAATGGTCCGCTTGCGCAAACCCAGCGAAGGCGTTCTAGTTTTATATGCGCGAGTTGCAGGGAGACATTCCGCACAGTCTCGCCGGATCTTTGTTGGTGGCCCATCCCAACATGCAGGACCCTAATTTTCGACGAACGGTGCTGTTCATTTCCTCGCACGACACCGACGACGGAGCCTTCGGAGTGATTTTGAACCGGCCTCTGGATAAACACGTCAGCGATCTTGTTACCGAACCGGTCGATGGGTTGGGGGATGTCCCGGTTTATATCGGCGGCCCGGTCGGCCGTGCCCAACTCATGTTCGCCGCTTTCGAGTGGCGCAAAGGCGAAGGGCTGAAGTTAAATCACGACATCAAACCGGACGAGGCGTCTTCGGTCGAACCGGACCGTCCGTTGGTTTGCGCTTTTGTCGGCTACGCCGGGTGGACTGCCGGACAGCTCGAAGCCGAAATGAAACAGAACGCTTGGTTGCTGCAAAAGCCCACGCGGTCGGCCATGCAGCCGGAAAAACTGCCGAAGCTTTGGTTCGACATCATGCGCGGACTCGGGCCGTGGTTCAAAATGCTTTCGGCCGCGCCGGACGATCCTTCCCTGAACTAACCGACCGAACGGTGATTAGACTTGTGGCAATTCAACTATCACCTATCACTATTTACTTCGCATGATCATCGGCGTCCCCAAAGAGATTAAGGAACAGGAACAGCGTGTTGCACTGCTTCCCTCGCTCGCACGGCAACTCGTTAGGGCTGGAAATAGCGTTCTCGTGGAAACCAAAGCCGGGCTTGGGTCCGGTTATCCCGACGAAGAGTACGTTAAGGCGGGCGCAGAAATCATTTCCGGTCCGGATGAGGTCTTTAAGCGTGCCGACATGATCGTGAAAGTGAAGGAACCGCTTCCCGCGGAATTTCCGCGGCTTCGTCGTGGCCAGATCCTTTTCACCTACCTCCATCTGGCGGCGAGCAAGCCGCTCACGGAAGCCCTGCTCAAATCGGGCGCAATTGGGATCGCTTACGAAACCATTCAGGTCGGCAACAAACTGCCGCTTCTGGAGCCGATGAGCGAAATCGCCGGACGCATGTCGGTGGTCATGGGTGCGTATTTTCTCGCGAAGCACAACAACGGAAGCGGGGTTCTTCTCGGCGGTGTCCCCGGTGTCCTGCCCGGCCGCGTGGTTGTAGTTGGCGGAGGCACCTCCGGCGTTAACGCCATGCGCATGGCCCAGGGGCTCGGCGCGGACGTGACCATTCTTGATATCGACCTCGAACGGCTGCGTTTTCTCGACATCGCGATGGACAATCTGCACACGCTTTATTCCAATGAAGCCAATCTTGATGAGCTCATGGCCGATTGCGACCTGCTTATCGGCGCGGTCCTCCTGCCCGGGGCAAAGGCGCCGAAGCTGATTACGCGCGCCATGCTGCGAAAAATGAAACCCGGCAGCGTCCTGGTCGACATTTCGATCGACCAGGGAGGCTGCGCGGAAACGTCGCGGGCCACCACTCACGTGAGTCCAGTTTACGTGGAGGAAAACGTCACCCACTACTGTGTGGCCAACATGCCCGCGGCATACGCGCGCACGGCAACGCAGGCCCTAACGAATGCGACATTTCGGTATGTCGACCTCCTGGCCAATCTGGGACTCGAGCAAGCCTGCAGGAAACAGCCGGCTCTCATTGGCGGGATCAACACCCGCGAGGGGAAGCTCACTTGCAAGGCCGTTGCCGAAGCGCACGGAATGAAATACGAGTCGCCGCTCTGACAGCCCGGCCCTGAGGCAGCGGGACATTTGCGGACGTTGGAAAGAGCGAAAAGGCCGGGGACGCAAAAACTCCGGCGACCGCCGACGAGGGCAAGGCCGAAATGGGCTCTTGCTCCGATTTATGTATTACCCGAGTATGGGTCTCTCAATTACCACTATGAATAAATATATCTGCATTCTTGCTGGCGCTGCATTGCTTGCGGCTTGCGAACAAAAGACCGAAACCGTGGTCCCGGCGGCGAGCCCGACACCGGCTACATCGACTGACACCACGACAACGACGGTCACGTCGACTCCCGCGACCACAGAGTCCCCGGCGGCTACAGCTACCCCTTAACATTCGGTCGCGATCAATTCCCATATCCCTATGAAAAAATATATCATCATGCTAGCTGGCGTCGCCTTGTTGACGGCGTGCGAGAAAAGTGAAACCACTACGGTTAATCCCGCTGGTGGCGAAAAGAAGACGGAAAACAACACAACCGTGGTCAAAGAACCGTCGAGCTCGAGTAAGACCGAAAGCACGTCCACGACCGTGAAGTCGGACGGTGCTGACACGAGCACCAAGACGACGACGACTTCGTCGCCGAATCCTTAGTATTGAAGTTTCTCAAACAGGGTCTTCCCGCGCCAGGCGTGGGAAGACCCTTTGTTTTTGTAGCCGGGTGCGCACGTCACCCGCTATGAGTAGTTCTCATGCCGGGCCGACAATGTTTCCCGCCGACCAGGCGACTCCTTAGACGAGCCGACTTTGAGAAAGTCCGCCGCGACGGGGCATTCGTTAGGGGCGCCCTTGTTTCGCTGGGCTGGCTAAAAATCGAAGGGAAAGAGCTCCGCGCCGGCTTCGTCACTTCACGCCGCATCGGGAACGCCGTCGTTCGTAACCGTGTCCGGCGCCGGTTGCGCGAAATTTTTCGCCGTCATCAGGAACACCTGATCCCGGCGCATTACCTCGTCACAATTGCCAATCCGGCCGGCGCAAAGGCGACCTTCGCAGAGTTGGAACATGAGTGGTTGCGTCTGGCCAAGCGCACTTCTATTCTAGCGCCCTGATGCTCGGGATTGTGCGTTTCATTATCCGTTTTTATCAAAAATTCCTGTCGCCCGTATTGCATTCGTTCGGCGGAAATGCCAGCGGTTGCCGCTTTCATCCGACCTGCTCGGAATACTTTTTGGAGGCGATTGAGACTCACGGGTTTATCCGCGGTACCGGTCTAGGGCTGGGGCGGATTGCGCGATGCCATCCGTGGGGTGGATCGGGTTCCGATCCCGTGCCCCAGGGCGAAACGGCACTGGTTCCGGCAGGAACTGCAGGGAAATAGTAGGGGTTTTATGGATCGCACAGCCTGGGCTGCCGTTATCGCTTCTGCCATTGGCCTTGTCCTTTGGTACACTTACATGGCCAAGCAGGCCCCGCCGCCGCCCACTGTAACCAGTGCAGTGCCTGCTCAGGTTTCGCCCTCTTCGGCGCCGGTAATGTCGCCGTCGGGTCCAACGTCGGCCAGCACGCCGGGTCTCGCGACTCCAACGGCTTCGCCCGCTTCCTCTGCAACCGTCGCGCCGACTTTCGCGGAAGCGTTTGAAACCTTGCGAAATTCAGATGTCGAAGTTCACCTGACCAATAAAGGCGGTGCCATCTCGGAAGTAACGCTTTTGAATCATCGGGCGATCGACGGCCAGGTCATGCTGAACGGGGGCAATCGAACACCCATCGCGGCGAACGTCAGCGATCCGGCAACGCCATCGCTCCCAGAATTCAAGGCGACTCGTCAGGGTGACGCCGTGCAATACGAGTACACTTCGCCCCAGGGCTTCACGATCCGGAAAAAATATTCGTTCGCCGCCCCTAACGAGAAGAAAGACAACTACCTGATCCAGCTTGATCTGGACGAGGTCAATAACGGTGCGCAGCCGCTGAACGACGGTGGCTACTATTTGACTCTTGGCACGGCGGCTCCGATTCATCCGAAGGATTATCCGTCTTACACGCGGTTAGTTTGGTCGGTCGACGCCAAGGGCAAAGGGATCGACACCACCTGGTTCGGGGGCGGTGGCGGATTCCTTGGATTGGGTGCGCGCGCTCCACAGGCTCTTTACCAGGAACCGCTTCACAACGCGGAGTGGGCTGCCGTTAGTAGTCAGTTTTTCGCGACCATTATTGTTCCGTTGAACGGTCACGCCGACGGTGTCTGGGCGCGCCGCTACGATATTCCCTCCGAGAAGCCGCTCTGGGGGATCGAAGGCGCCGTCCATCTGCCCCCCTCGACCATTCCGCCCGGGCAGACCGCTTCGGCTCATTTCGAAATCTACGCCGGGCCGAAGCTGTATCACAAGCTGGCAAGCCTTGGGCATAACGAAGCCGAGATCATGAATTTTGGCATATTCAAACTCGTTAGCCAATTCCTGCTCAACTTCATGAACTGGCTTCACAGTATTGTCGGCAGTTACGCCATTGCCATCCTGGCGCTGACCACTGTGATCCGTCTGGTTCTCTGGCCCGTTCAAGCCAAGGCCAACAGATCGATGAAACAGACGGCTGCGCTCGGGCCGAAGATGCAGGAGTTGAAGGAAAAGTACAAGGACGACCCGACGCGGATGAACTCGGAGGTCATGAAGCTCTACAAGCAGTACGGGATCAACCCCGTCGGCGGATGTCTTCCGATGGTCATCCAGATCCCGATTTTCTTCGGTCTCTATACGATGCTTGGGCAGGCGGTTGAATTGCGGAACCAACAGTTTCTTTGGGTCCATGACCTTTCGCAGCCGGACACGGTGGCGCATTTGCCGGGATTGAATTGGCCAATCAATATTCTGCCGCTCTGCATGGCTGCGACCCAGGTCTGGCTTATGCAGATGACGCCCAAGACAGGCGATCCCACCCAGCGGCGCATCATGATGTTCACGCCGCTGATCTTCATGTTCATTTGTTACAACTTTGCCGCCGCTCTGGCCTTGTATTACACTGCCCAAAACCTGTTTAGTATTCTCCAGTTCTACCAGGCCAGGAACCAACCGATGCCCGCCCTCACCAAAGTCGCGCCTCCCGGAAAGGGTGGACGAAAGTAAGTATGACGCCGAAAGAGATACTCGACGACATCCTTGGCTTTCTCGGCTTTGTGGTTGAGATCCAGGAGACGCAGAACGAATCAGGCAATCTGGTTCTGCAAATCTATACCGAGGAAAGCGCCCGGATTATTGGGCGCGATGGCGAAACCCTGGAGGCTTTGCAATTTCTTGTTAACCGGCTGATTCAGGCAAAGGACAAGGACGCCCACAAGGTGATTGTCGACTGTGAGCTTTACCGTTCCATGCGTGAGGACAAGATTGTCCAGCGCGTTCGGGAGTTGGCCGAGCGCGTGCGCGTCACCGGGCGCTCATTGCAACTCGAGCCGATGAATTCCTATGAGCGGCGTATCGTCCACAACGCTTTCAAAGATGATCCGGATGTCGCCACTTGGAGCCCCTCGGATTCGGCGCGTATCAAGCAGATTACGCTTTTGAAGCGGCAGGCGAAAAAGGAGCCGGCCGGGCACGCGCAGGATTCCTAAGAATCGGACAACACGGAGGTTGTCCCTCCCTGTGGCATCCGGAAATTATCCCGGTATAAAGCGCGCGGCCTCCTTGTGCAGACCGTTTCGGACTTCGGGCCGCCACCGGAATTTGTGAAGCTGGGGATTTGCTTTCCCTTCCACGCAGTCCGCGATCAGTTCGCCGAGGATAGGCGCAAATTTGAACCCGTGGCCGCTGTCTCCCGCGGCAATGAAAAAGCCCGATCGGTCCGGATCTCCCGCGATCCAGAAATCTCCGTCATTCGTGTCGCAGTAGAGACAGATGCGGGTATGAACAATCGGGGCCTGGGCGATATCGGGAAAGGCCCAGCTCAGGAACGTGCGCAGATGCTCTTCCTGATCCTTGGTTACGTTGCGTTCCGTTGAATTGGGTGTCATTTCACGGCCCGGTCCGTGCAATCCGAATTTTACCACGCCATCCTCCATCGCGGGAAATCCGTAATAACCCGTTCGTGTGATATCGGCCCCGAACATTGGGAGGCGGTCGCGATGGAATGCCTCAGTATCGTTAGGCCGGAGATGAAATACCGGGTGTCCAGTGGAGCGGAAAAATCCGGTGGTAAATGGAAACAAATGTGGCGTCCATGAACCGGTGGCTGCGATGACGGCGTCGGCCTGGAGTTGGCCGCCGTCTTCCAGCAGGACTCCGCCGATGCCGCCGTTCGTCTCATCCAAGGCGACGAATCGCGCAGCCTGGTGTACTTCCACGCCAATTTCTAAGGCGTGTTGCCATAAGCGCCCGACCGCCTTTCCGCTTTCCGCGAACCCCCCTTCCGGGTCGTAGACCCCGCCGTTAAATCGTTCGGCATTAAAGGCCGGAAATCGCAGCTTCACCTTATCGCTCGTGATTTCTTCGACCCGGTGACCGCGCGCTCTGAGCAGCTGAAGTGTTTCGTATTCGAACTCGGTTGGCTGCATCTCTTCCTGCGTCAGAAAGAGCACTCCGTTTTCGTGATACAATTCAACGCCGAACTGAATATTCCATTCGCGCCAGCGGGCGATGGCTCGTTCCGCCAGAGCGGTGTAATCCTCATCCGCTCCATAGCAGGATCGCACCGCCTTGCTGATGTCTGTGCTCGCGGCCAGCGGATGCGGAATCGGTCCGGCATCGAGAAGAGTGACGCAATGGCCGCGCCGCTTGAGCTCAATCGCGGCGACCACTCCGTTGATCCCGGCGCCGATGATAATAATCGTGAGCATCAGCTTGAATTCGATAATGCCCCGAGACCCGTCCCCTAGATTTGAAAATCGAAAATGATTTTCCCGGCGCGCTCGTTCCTGGCGGCGTGCCCGACCGCTTCTTTCACTTCGCCGAGCGCATAACGTTTTTCAATCGGCATCTTCAGCGCTCCGCGCTTCGCCATCTCAAAGATCGGCCCGAACGCTTCCATGCGCTCGGCCGGACTGGCCTCGTCGTACCAGCGGTTGATCCAGATCCCGCGAACGCGCAGATCTTTAAAGATCAGCAGACCGATCGGCACCTTCAATGGCTGGAGGCTCATCGATCCAAATGTCACCAGCGTTCCGCCGTATTCGAGAGAGTTGGCCACGCGAAGGGCACTGTCGCCGCCGACGCAGTTGAGTCCAAGCCGAATTTCCGCGCCCCCGATTGCTTTCCGCACTTCGTCCCGGACATATTCGTCATCGAGCAGCACCACGTCAGCACCAATGCTCTTCAGTTCGTCGACCAATTCCGGGCGCCTAACGAGATTGACTGTGCGGTAACCCAGCTCATGGGCGATCTGGATCACGGCGCGTCCGGCAGCTGAGTTGGCCGCATTCTGCATCAGCCAGTCGCCCTTATTCAGTGGAACATACCCGTGAAGAAGTCGCCAGGCCGTCAGGGGATTGATTTTCAACATCGATGCCTGTGCCGGATCGATTCCCGGCGGGACCACCACGAGTTCGTTTGCTTCGATCGCAATGGCCTCCCGCCACGTGCCGATGTGGTGCGGAGGGATGACCAGGTCGTTCATGGCCAGGCCAGTGACGTTCGCTCCGAGAGCGACGATTGTTCCGGCACCTTCAAATCCTGGAATGGCGGGAACTTCGCGTCGACCTGGATATTTTCCCTCGATGGCATTTAGATCAGCCGGATTGATCGGCGCCGCGGCCATTTGTACAATGACTTCACCATCACGAGGTTCCGGCCACGGTTGTTGCACCAATTGCAGAACCTCGGAGGGAATTCCGTGTGTTTCGTAAACAACTGCGTTAATACTCTTTTTCACTGATGAGTTCGGCTCTGCAGCCTACGTCTAAGGTTTTGTCGAGCAATCTGCAATCAGGCGCTCGCGTGGCTCTGCTTGGGATGGTGATTAACTTTGTGCTGGCAGCGGCCAAGATTATCACCGGTTTCCTCGGGAATTCTTATGTTCTCATCGCAGACGGAATCGAATCGGCTCTCGATATCGCCGGCTCCGTCGTGATTTGGGGTGGGCTGAAGGTCGCAGCGCGTCCTCCAGATGAGACGCATCCTTATGGCCACGGAAAAGCCGAACCGCTGGCCGCGATTACGGTTTCAATTGGTGTTCTGGTGGCCGCCCTTGGACTGGCGGTGCAAAGCGTTCGCGAAATTTTCCTCCCGCATCACGCGCCTTCGCCCTTCACACTCGTGGTTCTTGTCGCCGTGATCATCGTCAAGGAGTTGATGTATCGCTACGTCATCCGCTTCGGCCGCGATTTCGAGAGCACGGCCGTTCAGACGGATGCGTGGCATCACCGGACGGATGCCATGACCTCGTTGGCCGCGCTCATCGGCATTTCCGTTGCGCTCATCGGCGGACCCCGCTGGGAGAGCGCCGATGACTGGGCGGCACTTTTTGCCTGTGCGCTCATTGCCGCCAACGGTGTTCGTCTTCTCCGGCCGGCTCTTCATGAAATCATGGACACCGCGCCCGGGGCCGATTTTGTCAGCCGCGTGAAAAACGCGGCGCGAAGTGTGACCGGCGTCCATGGAGTGGAGAAGTGTTATATCCGCAAAATGGGCTTGAGCTTCTACGTGGATCTTCATGCCAGTGTCGATGGCGGCATCAGCGTGCGCGAGGGGCACGACATCGCTCACGAGGTCAAACGCGCCATCCAGAATGAGAACTCGCGGGTCGCTGACGTGATGGTCCATATCGAGCCCGACCAGCGGTGACCAGCGTTCGTTAGGAACGGGAGTCTCCTGACCGATCACGGTCAGCGACCGCCGCTACAAATAAAGTACCTCTCAACTCGATCATCTCCCCACTTCGCGGGGCGAGGAAGGAGGATGCCGTCCGGTTTTTTATGGCCCTTCTCGGAAGGGTGAGGGTTGCAATCCTTCGAGAACGCTCAAGATGGCAGTCGTTAGGCTTTTTCGCGCCTGCTTAACCTGGCGGCTGAATCTGATCAATTTGATCATCGACGCCGGCCGCGAAACAAGGTAGCCGACCAGTCGCCGCGCCATCGTTCGCTGGCGTTGCACGTCGAAAAGGACATGGGCGGGGAGGGGAAACGGCTCTTCGGGAGTGTCGCTCAACACGCGGAGCGACAGGAGAGGAAGTCCTTTTTCACGGCAAAGCGAAGCGATCGTGGCGGTTTCCATGTCGACGGCAATGGCCTGCTCTCGCGACCAAAGTTCACCGCGTTCAGCCGCCGAATCGATCATTTGCGAAGTCGTGAAGAGATTGCCTTTGCGAAATTTGAATCGCGCCAGGACTCTCTCGGCCGTCGCAAGAAGGGCCGGCTCGGAACAATTCGATGCCAGGACGAGGTCGCCAACGGAACAACCTGGCATCGTCGCCCCCGCAAATCCGGTCGCAAAAACAAAATCCGGAGTCGAAAGTTCGAGGTACTTTCGCAGGCGCTTCTCCGCGATGGCGCCACCAACACCGGTATGCAGGATTTCAATCCTTGTCTTGCCGATCGAGCCGGCGATGACCCCATGGTCATTTTTGCGCGCACCGATCCCCCGGATAAAATCCCGGCTCTCCGTGGGCAGCGCAAACGTCACCGCGATCATTATTTCGATTACCCCATCCGACGCGGGCTATTGTGGTGCGGAATCGTCGCGCACGACATGAACGATCAGGCTTTTTTTGGACGTGTCGGAAACCGCGTTATCGTTAGGCGGCGCCGGAGAGATATGCGCTCCCGGAAGCGCGCCGAGCGCATTTCTAAACAGTGCCTCTTTCCGGGCAAAGATTTCTACGGCCACATTGATCTGCTTGTCGTCAGGCAGACCGACAGTCGCGCTCGCATCCGCTTTACGTGCCAGGTCGGCTACTGTCTCGGCGACACTCTTCATCCGGGCGGCCGGGGCGGGGATCGTTAGGTCTCCGAGGTCGAGTGTCGGCGGAGGCATTTCATTTCGAGAAGCTTCTCGCAAGGATTTCTCCAATTGGTTTCTCGCCTGGTCGGCCAGCAACTTTCGATTGGGATTTGTGGCTTCGTGTCGCGCGATGAAGAAAAGTCCCGCGCCGACATTGACGGCCATCAGAATCAAGAAGGCGGCCCCAACTCGGAGGGACATCTTTCGTCCGCGCGCGGTCGCTGCTGCATCGTCCTGGAAAAAGACTTCCTGCTTTTCGCCCTGCATTCCTGAATGGATACGCCGCGCGGCCGCGAGTTCCTTCTGGAGATGCGGGTCCTTTTCCAGCTGTGCCTCAACCTCTTTACGTTCCCAATCGTTGAGTTTGCCATCGAGATAATCGAAAAGCTTGGCCGGGCTCATGGTCTTGCCGCAGCGTGACGTCTCGCGCGGCGACGCGCAAATTGAAACCGAACGCTAGCGACGATTTGCACGAGCCAACCGCAGGGCGGCCATCCTGGCCACCCCCGCTTCTGTATCGGCGGTCTGCGACCGCCGTAACTTAAGTCCTTCACGCTTCTTATTCCTTTCGTTACCGCCAATTTGCTCTTTCCCCTCGTGGAAATAGACTGCTTCACTCGTGGAAGGGGATGCTCATGCGAATTGGTTCCGCGGTGGAGGCTGGCGTCGTCGCGCGATCATTGCTTTTGCTGCGCTCCTTGTCCTGCTGGCGTTGTTTCATCGGCCGGTCCTTCTGGCTGTGGGAGAAACGCTCGCCCGGCACTTTGCTGCCCGCGAGCATTTGAAAATCGATCTGCGGCTCGAAGGCTCTGTTTTTTCCAATCTGACCATCCGGAATCTCCATGTCACCCCCACTGGCCCCAGCCCGGTCGAGGCGATCGACATTCGCTACGCGCGCATTTCCTACAGCCTCTTGGCGCTCTTTCACGGAATTCACGATTTCTTTCGAACGATCGATATCGAGTCTGCCCGAATTGTGCTCGATCCCGACAAGGACGGTCACAAAAAGAAGCCGGGCGCGAAATCAGACTTCACGTTGCCGGCGATTTTTCCCGACTCGCTCCGGCTATCGGATGTTTCCCTGATCGTCAGGGACAAGCCTAACGACACCGTCATCGATCATGTTTTTGCCACGCTGGATCCTAAAAAAACCGGAGAACTGCGCGCGGCGCGGGTCAAATTCTTTAGCGGCCAGGAATTCCTAAATATTGCCGGGGAACCCTCTTATGTTCATCGCGATCTTGTCGTCCGCAATCTGCACGTCGATGGTGATCGTTTCGATCTCGTTAGTATCGACGGCTCGCAAATCGAAAAAAAGACCATTCTCTTCACCGTGAAGTCGCCCTTCGGCGGCGGGCAGGTCGACGCCACCGGAACGCTTCGCGAAAGCCATCGCGCAGCGCTCTGGGACATTCATGTGCACGCGACCAATTTATCAGCCGATTCGCTGAACCGTTACATCGGGAACGGAGTCGATCTGGCGGGTGGCGTTAAAAGCATCAACATCGATGTCAACGGTGATCCCGACGTGCCGAAAACGTGGACCGGTAATGTCAACGCGGAGCTCGAGCATTTCAGCAACGGCCCTGTCGAGATCGATCGCTGCGTTCTGAATGTCGGTGCCAGCAATGGGACAGCGGCCATACAGTCCGGCGAAATCGTTCAAGGCGGGAATCGTTTCGAGATCCAGGGCTCGGCCGCTCTCCCGGAAGACACGCACGAATTCGGTCACGCGCCGGCCAACCTGGTTGTTCGCGCGAACGCGCTCGATTTGAAAGCAGTCACCGCGGGAATGACTCCCAAGTTCGGTGGTTCTGCCAGCCTCGATGGAAAACTGAAGATCGCCGATGGGAAATTAGAGGGAGAGCTGCAGGTCAGCGGCGGGCCCATGCAGTTCGAAGGCGGCAGCGTGCAGAAATTCTCCGGGAAGGTGACGCTGCAGCGTTCGATCCCCTCGATCGAGTCTAACAAACCGTGGTTCAGCGGGTTGCGGTCGAAGTTGATCTTCGATGCCAGCGAAGTGCGTTTCAAAGACATGGGCGTTGATTCGACACATGGAGAGATGTCTTCCAAAGAAGACATTGTCACGGTTGACGAGCTTCGCGTGAAAAGAGTGAACGACGATCTCGTCATGCACGGTCACTATCAGTTGCCAGCGGACCTGCCGGACGCCAGAAAGCAACCGGCCGATTTCGATATCTCTCTGAATGCTTTGCAGCTTTCGGATTTATGGGTTAACGAGTCGCCCGATCGCATTTTCGGCCCGCTCCAGGCCAACGCTCAGTTGCGCTGGCATGACGGCATGGCCGATGGCCAGGTTCAGCTCAGCGGATCGGAGCTCAAGGTTCGTGATTTGGTCATCCACCGCCTGAACACCCAATGCTCCGTCGCGAAAAGTGTCGTCTACGTGAATGACGTTTCCGTGATCTTAAATGAGCACGATTTTCTCAATGCCAACGGTCAATTGGATCTCAAAGCTTCCCGCCGGTATTCCGGGAAGGTATTGGCCCAGATCGCCGACCTTTCGACCTTGAACCCGGTCTTGCGCAAAGCGGGCAACAAGAACGAGCTCGCAGGCTCTTTAAACATTAACTGGAGCGGCCAGGGCGAGCTGAAGCGATTTCAAAATACCGGCAGCCTGAAACTCAATCTCGACAAGGGCCGTTACGGCGACATCCAGGCCATCCAGTCGCGTATCGATTCGACTTATTCGCCAGACCGATTGGACGTGCCAATCATTTTTTTCTCCAGCAACAAGATGGTCTTTCAAGCCATCGCTCACGCTGAAGGGAAGAAGTTTGAAATCGACAAGATCGAGCTCGCTCAGGAGAAATCGAAATACGCCACTGGCTTTCTCTCGATCCCTTTTGTCTGGCGGAATCTTGGGACCGGATCGGACCTGTTTCCCGCGGGCGATCCGGTCTCGATAAGCTTCCAGTCGGAAAATCTGGAGCTTGGCAAACTGTTTCAGGATCTTGGGATCAAGTCCAGCGTCAGCGGAGTCGTTAACCTGAAGGCGGATCTACACGGTCCGCTCGATCGGGTTGAAGGTGGCCTCGAACTGCATGCGCGCAATTTGCAGACCGATCAGATCAAGAGGCTTCAGCCGGCGACACTCGATTTCACCGCTCAAACCAGCGCCGGGCAGCTCAATCTCGCGGGCAAGCTGCAGCAAACCAACATCCAGCCGATCGAGCTGACCGCGAAGGTTCCCTTCAATCTTGCTGACGTCCTGCGAAGGGGAGGCTTGCGTGACGACACTCCGGTTACGGCAAAGCTTCGTCTCCCGCGGAGTTCGGTAAACTTTATCCGGCAATTTGTTCCCGAGGTCGAACAGCTCGACGGCGATGTCGGCATCGATGTCGATGTGAGCGGTACGGTCGCAAAGCCGGTCTTGAGCGGCTCGGCCGACATGACGGTGAACGTGGCCCGCTCGAGCAATGTGACTCTGCCGGCGTTGCGCGGGTTCAAGGCCAAGCTGAATTTTTCAAATGATACTTTAAAGGTGGAACAGTTCGGGGGCGAATTGTCCGGCGGAAAATTTACTCTCACCGGCGGAATGAAGTTCCGTAGCCTAACGAGCGTAGATATCGAGTTTCAATTAAAGGCGGACAGCGTCCTGGTGGCGCGAAACGATGCCGTAACCGCGAGAGCCAATGCCGATATCAAGGTCGTGGGACCGCTCTCCAGTGCTTCCGTGACTGGTACCGTGGAAATGACGAACAGCCAGTTCCTGAAAAATCTCGATCTCATTCCCATCGGGCTTCCCGGCCGTCCGGCCCCGCAGCCGCCTTCCTCCCGTCCGGATTTTTCATTTCCCGATCCGCCGGTTCGCGATTGGAAATTCGATGTCGCCATCAAGACGAAGGATCCGTTTCTGATTCGCGGCAATCTGGCCAACGGCGAGGCTGTCTGCGATCTGCATCTTGTCGGCACTGGTTTGCATCCCGGTTTGCAGGGTCTGATCCGTCTGGAACACGTGGAAGCGACTCTTCCATTCAGCCGGCTCGAAATTGCCTACGGCTTCCTTTACTTTGATCCGAGCGACTCATTGAATCCAAAAATGGATTTGCATGGCACATCCGTTATTCGGGATTACACGATCCACGTTTATATCTATGGTTCCTCACTTGAACCCTTGGCCGTCTTTACCAGTGAGCCGCCTTTACCCCAGGAAGAAGTCATCTCCCTGCTGGCCACCGGGACCACCCGCGAGGAATTGGCCGGCAATAACAACGTCCTCGCAAGTCGCGCGGCCATGCTGCTCGTCCAGCAGCTCTACCGAAAAATATTCAAGACCGGGCAGGGAACGCAGAGCAGTTCTGTCTTTGATCGCCTCGATGTCGATGCTGGACAGACAGATCCCCGGACCGGGCAGCAACAGGCGACCGCTCGGTTTAAGTTAAATAATCAGTTTGTTTTGGTTGGAGATGTCGAAGTCGGTGGCAGCTTTCGCGGGATGGTTAAATATGTAATCCGATTCCGTTGAAATGCGCTTCCGTCCGCTTGTCTTCCTGATCTGTCTGTTCTGTCCGTTCTTGCGCGTGACAGCGCAGAACTCGTCGCGCCCGGCGCGCCCGGAGGAGAAAGCCGAGCAACAGCATGAAAAAGCGCGACAGGAGGAAAAGAAAGCCGCTCACACAAACATCCTCGAGATCGAGGGTGAGAAGAACTTCAGCGATAAGGAACTCCGCTCGCAATTAAAGGAACAGATTGCGACGATCAACGACTTCGGCCTCACTCCGGCCCGTGCCGATGATGCCGCTTTTTTTCTTGAGCTCTTTTACCGCAAGCATGGGTTCATGAAAGCGAGCGTCCATTACGTGATCGAATCCGGTCAGCGGCTGAGGTTGCAGATTGATGAGGGCCGGCTCTTTACTCTCGGAACTGTGACTTTCGGCGGGAACGCTCACGAGCCAGCCTCGCGATTGTTCGACTATGCCATGGGGCCGACGCGGCAGCGCTACAGCAAACTCCAAAAAAACCTTCCTTTCGTGGCCTCCGATGTCGAAGAGGGCGCCGATCTCGTCCATCGTTTCTATATCGCCGAGGGGTATCTCGATTCCGTTGTCGATAAGCCACATTACGCTTTTCACGACGACACCGGCGTGGTTGATGCCCTGATTTCCGTTAACGAGGGGCGGCAATATTTCTTCGGGCAGATCACGTTCTCCGGAAAAACAGTTTATGATCCCGAGGCGCTGCGCGGCCAAATCAAGGATCTCCTGGACCAGCCCTTTACTGATGCGCGCGTGGCCGACATTCCGCGCCGGCTCCAATCTTATTTCAAAACGCGCGGTTATTTCGCCGTAAAAGTAGAGGCGACGGCCCAACCGGAGGCGGCCCGCGATGGACACATTCCAGTACAAGTCGCCATTTCGGCCGGTCCCGTCTACCATTTTGGCGACGTTTCAGTGACTGGCTTGCAAAGGCTTCGACCGAGCTACGTCGAAAAACGCTTCAGCAAGCTTGAGGGACAAACCTACAGCCCGGAAATTTTGGACGACAAATTCCGGACGCTCATGCGCAGCGGCCTCTTTAATCTTCTTCAAATCAATCCGGTGCCGGAACCGGGCGACACGCTCGCACTGCAAATCACGGCGGAGGAGGCAAAGAGCAAGCAACTGGGATTTTCCGCAGGTTACGGCACCTACGAGGGTTTGATTGGAGGGGTGCAGTATCGCGAGCTCGATTTGTTTGGCTATGGACGCCCCCTAACGACTTCAGTGGAGGTTTCCCAGCGGAGCTACAAGGGCGAAATTCTTTACGAGGATCCCTATGTCTTTGACACCGAATTTGACCTTAAAACACGCGTCGGCGCACTGACTTTCGATTTCGACGGTTACTCAAAATTCGAGCTTGGCGGCAGCATCGGCCTGACGCGAAAGATCACCAAACAGTACGAAGTCGGCGCGGTCTTCTCGGTTCGCCACGTGGAAGTGACGAGTGCTTCAATTCCCGCCCAATTTCTTGGCAACACTTCCTACTTCATCAACGCACTCGGATTTACTCAGACGCTTGATCTGCGCGCAGATCCGCTGGTCAATCCGCGCGGTCTCGTTGCCGGCAATACCATCGACATCGCCAGCAGCGCTTTTGGTGGCGATATCGAATTGATTCGCGCGACTGTTCGCCTCGGTTATTACATTCCGTTTGGTCCGAAGCCGCTCACGCCCGGGGTGGCCACGGATCAGGAAGCACCCAAAAATCCGTGGCAGCGTTTCTGGCAGCAATCATCACTGGCTTTCGGCGCCCGCATGGGAAGCGTGCATTCCCTCAATCACAGCGGGCCGGACGAACCCAACACAATCCCGATCGACGAGCGCTTCTTCAATGGTGGCGGGACGACCGTGCGAAGTTTCGGCGAGCGCGACCTCGGACCGCTCGATCATGGGAATCCGCTCGGCGGCGAGTTTTTCACGGTCTTCAATGCCGAGTACACCTTTCCGATTTACGGCGAATTTCAGGGTGCGGTCTTCTATGATGCGGGAAATCTCCTGCCAACCTCGGAGCACCCAGGTCTGAACGACATGCGTTACGCCATTGGCGGCGGTCTGCGTTACAAGCTCCCCATCGGCCCTATCCGTCTCGATTACGGCGTAAACCCTGATCGCCAGCCGGGCGAAGACTTTGGCGCCTTTCATTTCAGCTTCGGCTTTGCCTTTTGAGCGAATCTGGAAGCCAGGAATCGAGGAAAGGCACGGAAGCGGCGAAATGTGAACTCAGTCCAAGCATTAGCATGGAAGACTTCTGGTTTCTTGGCTTCCTGATAGATTCATCCCTTCCTGGTTCGCATGGATAAGGACAATCTCGGCGACGTTCCTTCACGAAATTTCCGCGAGCAGCTGCACGAGCTCGCGGATTGGATCGCCGATTATCGGGAAAACATCGGGGCACTTCCGGTCGCGCCAACCGCTGCGCCGGGATCGATTCAAAAGGCTCTGCCCGCGACACCGCCGGAAGATGGCGAATCGTTCGAGCGGATATTTTTGGATTTCAAGAACGTGATCTTCCCCGGAGTTGTGCACTGGAGTCATCCGGAATTCATGGGCTACTTCGGATCCACCAGTACCGCGCCCGGCATCGAGGGCGAGATTCTTTCCGCGGCCTTGAACGTCAACTCCATGACCTGGCGGACCTGCCCGGCCGCGACGGAGCTCGAAACAGTTGTGGTTGACTGGTTGCGCCAGTGGCTTCGTTTGCCTAACGATTTCGGCGGCGTGGTTTACGATACCGCTTCCATCGGCATCATGCACGCCCTGGCAGTCGCCCGCGAGGAAGCGTCCACCGAAATTCGGAAACGCGGCATGACCGGGCGAACCGATGTGCCGCAATTCCGGATTTACACTTCCGATCAAACCCACAGCTCAGTCGAGAAAGCGGCCATCGCGCTCGGTCTCGGGGAAGATAACGTTCGTCGGGTCCCGAGTGACTCCGAGTTTCGGCTCGACCTCGGCGCACTCGAGAAAATGATCGCAGCCGACCTCGCGAAAAAGATGCGACCGTTGGCCGTGGTCGCTTCCGTCGGGACGACTTCAACCGCGAGTGTCGATCCCATCCCGGAAATTGCCCGGGTCTGCCGTCGCCACAAAATGTGGCTCCACATCGACGGCGCCTACGGAGCCGGGCTGGCGCTGTTGCCTGAACACGAATGGGTCATTGCCGGTTGGTCCGAGGCCGACTCGATTGTGGTCAACCCGCACAAGATGCTGTTCGTGCCCTTCGATTTCAGCGTCCTTTATTTGCGCGACCTCGAACGGCTCCGTCGCGTCTTCACACTCGTGCCCGAATATCTTCGCGGCGACACCGTTGAGGCGGAAAAGAATTACATGGATTACGGGGTCCAGTTAGGCCGCCGTTTCCGTGCCTTGAAGGCGTGGATGGTCTTTCGAACGTTCGGAAGAACCGGGATCGCCGCTCGGATCCGGGAACATCTGCGGTTGGCGCAACTGCTCGCAACCTGGATCAAAACGGATTCGGATTTCGAGCTGGCCGCGCCTGTTGTGATGGGTGTCGTCTGTTTTCGCGCGATCTCATCGCCGCCGGACACGGCCGATCGTCTCAACAGCGCCATCGCCGAAAGCATCAACGCTTCCGGGAAGGCGTATCTCACTCAAACAAAACTCAATGGCCGCACAACCATGCGAATCGGCTTAGGAAACGTTCTCACCACCGAAGAGCATCTTCGCGGTGTCTGGAACCTGATTCGTGAAACAGCCACCCGGGAAATTTCGGGCACAAGGTCGCAGTAGGCCGGGGATGGCGCCGACGTTTTATTGAGTTGGCGGCCCGGATGGCCGCCCTACACTGGTCCCGGCTAGGGAGCGCGCCCTTCGCAGGCTGGAAAAACCACTTGGCCTTGGCCTGCTTGTCCGTAAATTCGGCCTCCCCGTTTTCAAGTTTCAAAGGACCCCACGCTTATGATGAGGCTGCTGCGCAAGCACAGGAATTGGATGATGGCCGTTATCGCCGTCCTCGCGATTCCATTTATTTTTTATTGGAATAAGACAGACCCGAGTCGTGGCCAGGAAACGGGCGAACGCATTTACGGAAAGGAAGTCTCCGTCGTCGAACTGCGGCGGAACGCGCGTCTCTGCAATCTTGCGCGTCAACTCGGGATGCAAAACCTGATTCGATCCCTCGGAGTGGGCGCCAATTCTGAGGACGAACTCTATCAGCTCTTTGCCTTGAACCTTGTCATTCTGCATCACGAGGCGGCCCAGCTCGGAATCCAGCCGACCACCGCGGAGATTACCGATTTCGTCCGGACGCTCCGGCCATTTCGCAGCTCCACCGGATTCGATCCGAAGAAGTATGATGAATTTACCCAGACGGTTTTGCCTTCCATGGGTTTCAACGAAGCCCAGATCGAGGAAATCGTTTCCGATGAACTCGCTTTGAATCGCATCAAACAACTCGTCACTGCCGGCGTGAGCGTGCCTGAATCGCAGAGCAAATTCGAATATGAGCAGATCTACGGAAAATTGGACGTCAGCGTTATTCGTCTGCGCGCCTCCGATTACGCGAAGGATGTCAAAAATACCGATGACGACATCGCGAAGTATTACGAAGGGCACAAGGCGGTTCTGAAGACGGACGAAAAGCGCAAGGTGGAGTTTGTCACCCTGGCGCTGACCGACGAACAAAAGAAGCTCAACGGCAAAGAGCGCACGGACGCGCTTCAAAAACTGGCTGATCGCGCTAACGAATTTACTCAGGCGCTTTCGGAGAAAGGCGCCGAGTTTCATCAGGTCGCGGCGAAATTTAATCTCCCGGTGGCCGCCACCGGCGATTTTACCGCAAGCGCCGGAGACCCGAAGCTGAAGGCGGATCCGGAACTGGCGAACCTCGCATTTCAACTGACCACCCAGGATCCGAACAGCGACGCCGTGCAGGGCCGCGACGGATTTTACGTGCTCCATCTGGCCAACGTTGAACCTGCCCGGCAGTTATCTCTCGAGGAAGCGAAGCCGAAGATTGTCGAGGCGCTCACAGCCAGGCGTTCACGCGAAATGGTCGAAGCGAAAGGCGCTCAGGTCTCGCACGATGTCCACGAACTCCTTTTGTCGGGTGCGCCTCTTTCGTTTGCGCTCGAAAAAGCAAATGTGAAAGCCGAAAAACTCGAACCGTTTTCGCTCTCCGAAGACATGGACCCGGATGAAGCTCCAAAAGAACCGAAAAAGCGGCCGCCTGATTTTTTGGCTGTTCGCAACGCTGTCGCGAACCTGCAACCGGGTGAAGTGAGCCAGTTTATGCCGTCGGAAGATGGCGGGATCATCGCCCTTCTTGAGAAGCGCGAATTGCCTGATGAAACGAAGTTTGCGTCCAAGCGCGCCGACTTCGAGCACAAGGTCCTTTCCAATAAGCGCGAGATCGTTTTCTACGAATGGCTTCGCGATTGCCAGCGCGAAGCCGGCATCCTGAAGGCGAAAGCTAATCCAAGCTAGGCGCCCCGCTCCCGCGGAGCTGGAGGGCTCCCATTTCTGCCGAGGCGCAAATAATGGATGCGCTCAATCTGTTCGCGGGGTTTACTCATTACTCCATGGAGGAGCGCGACCAGGTTTTTGACGATGCCAACGGCGATCTGGCCATTGGCGAGTTGGAGAGCGCGGTCGAAAAATACCGGAAGACGGTCGAGCTCGATCCGTTGTTCTTCGATGGCTGGCATGCGCTCGGGATGGCTTTGATGAAACTTGGCCGGTTCAAGGAAGCGATCGAGGCCGGGAAAAGATCGATCCAATTGCGGCCTAACGACCAATTTGCGTGGACGAGTTTGTCGCTCTTTTATGTTCGTGATGGTAACATCAAGGAAGCCGAAGCCGCTGGAGCGAAAGCAAAAGTTCTGTCCTGGGGCGGCAAGATTGCAAAGGAATAGCGTCTTTCGGGCCGAGTGAGGGAGGGGAGGGACGAGCTTGTCTCGTCCGCAAGTTGTGGCTGAAGCACCATAGTCCCCCAAAATTTGGTCTTATCGGGGCGTTATTTTAAAAATAGATGCATCTGCCTGGTCGCGTGGCTCGGATAGCACCCGATGTCACGATCCGCAATTACTGTTGTCGTAGGCTGCTTACTTCTTGTGGCCGGACCCCGTCTGGTTGCTGCGCCTGCACCTTCTGCCATTGAGTCCGCGCAGGTTATCGATCCACGTGCTGTCATCTTGTCAGTCGAGCCCGGAAACGGAAAGGTCGACCAGGAAATCGCGCGGCTGCAGGCAAAAATTCGCGAAGGACACAATGCGGATGCGTTAATCGTTGAATTGGGCTGGGCCTTTGTGGCCAAGGCAAGGCTCGCCAGTGATCCCGGCTTTTACAAGCTCGCCCAAGAGTGTGTTGCCCTCACGCCCGAAGATTCTGATTCACTCCTTCTACGCGGCCATATCCTGCACGCACTTCATCGCTTCAACGAAGCCGAAGTGGTGGCCAGGAAGTTAGCCGCCTCGGATTCCTTTGCCCGCTGGCAGACTTACGCGCTTCTCGGGGATGCGCTTATGGAGCAGGGGAAACTTTCCGAATCGCTCGACGCCTATCAACGGATGATCGACATCCGCCCGTGCCTGCAAACCTACGCTCGCGTGGCGCACTTTCGCTGGCTGAAGGGTGATCTCGCAGGCGCTGAAGAGTTGATGCGCATGGCCGTCAGCGCGGGAAACAGCCGCGACCCCGAGCCCGCTGCCTGGGCGTATTCGCGTCTCGCCTTTTACCAATTACAAGGCGGCAAGGCGGGCCCCGCTTCACAATCGCTCACCCGAGCACTCGACTTCGTGAAGGATTATCCCGCGGCCCTTTTTCTTCGGGCGAAACTCGAGGCTGATCAAAGTCCGGCGAAGGCTGTCGAATCGCTCCGCCTTGCCGTCGCTCAGAGTCCGCTTCCGGAATATCAATGGGCCCTGGCGGACGCAGCTGCGTTTGCCGGTAACGCCGAACTCGCTGTCTCTACCGAGCGCACGATTCTCCTCCATGGCGCGGCCGAAGATCTAAGATCCTTCGCACTGTTTCTCGCCGACCGGAAGCTCAAGCCGGACCTGGCTGTTCAACTGGCGGAGAGCGAGCTCTCCAATCGGCGCGACGTTTTTACCTACGACGCTCTAGCGTGGGCCGAGTTTGCCGCCGGAAAAGAGAAGGAAGCCGGCGACGATATGAAGCGCGCCTTGGCTGAAGGGACGGTCGACGCGCGCCTTTTTTACCACGCAGGCAAGATCGCTTTGGTTGGCCCGCATCTCACCGAGGCGACTCAGTGGCTGATCCGCGCCACTGCCCTTCAGCAGACGCTTTTGCCTTCGGAGCGCGCTGACCTCCGCCGCGAGGTCACGAAGAATCACATTTCGCAAGACTCCTCAGAAACCCTTTCACCGACCAACCCTCAACTGGCCAGCAACGGCCTAACTAGAAAGAAACAATGAAGAAAATAAAATCTCCACTCCAGACGATCGCTATGGCGCTCATTGCCACCGTCTCCGTTCTGGCCGCTCCGACGCGAGTTCGCGCATCGAGTCACATGGATGCGCCCCTTATCGTGCTCGACCCGGCAGCAAACACGACCGACGTCTACGCATTTCGAAGCACTTCCAACAACCAGGACTACCTGACGGTGGCGCTGGCAGTTTATCCCTTCGAAGAGCCGGGCATAGGACCGAACAAATATAACTTCGACGATAACGTCCTCTACCAAATCCATGTTGCCACCGGAGCGAATGTTGCCGCGGGAAAGCCGACCATCTCCTACGGATTTCGGTTTACCACCACTTACAAGAACACCGGCACGATAGCGCAGTCTTACCTCGGGCCGATCAATAACGTGGACGATGCGAATCAGAACCTGACCCAGCGGTATTCGGTCACCAAGACAACCATGAGCGGGAACAGCAAGCCGGTGACGATTTTCAGCAACGTTCTCGTCCCGCCAAACAATCAGGGGCTCGTGACCCGTTTTTATAATCAGGGCGACGATGGCGAAAATCCAGCCAGGGAAGGCGTGGCCGACCCGACTCAGCTGGACCATTATACCACTCAGACGGTTGCGACCAACCCCGCTGGTTACCGCGTTTTCGCGGGCCAGCGCGACGACGGCTTCTACGGCGATATTCAAAGCATCTTCGATCTCGACTTCTCTTTCTCCGGGCCTAACAAGCCGTTCGATAGTCAGGCCGGCTTCAACGTGCACACCATCGTCCTCAATATTCCGTTAGCGGAGCTCGGCGGGGTCAATCAGGTTGTCGGGGTCTATGCGACGACCAGTCGGCAGAATGTGCGAGTGCTTCGAAACGGCGGCGGAGCTGGTCCGCAGTTGAGCGGTAACTTTGTGCAAGTGGCGCGCCAGGGGAACCCTCTCTTCAACGAGGCGCTGGTCGCGATCAAAGACAAGGATCTCTACAGCCAGACCGATCCATCATCCGATTCGACCATGTTTAAGAAATACGCGCTCAACCCCGAGCTGGCCGCGATTCTCGGTCTTGATGCCAGTCATCGGACGAATCGGACGGATCTCGCCGGAATCTTCATACCCGATCTGCTCAAAGTCGATCTATCGACCGGACCAGTGCGTCTTGCGGGTGGACAAAATAGCGGAGCCGCTCCGGATGACGCTGGGTTCAGTCGCCTGAGCGTTTTCGGAGGCGATGCCCTTCACAGCACCGCGCAAACCGGTTTCTTCAACAATGGAACTGTTCCCGGTGGTTGGCCTAACGGCCGCCGTTTTGGTGACGACGTCATCGATATCGCCGTCCTTGCCTTGGAAAGCGATCTTAGGAATCCGGCCTCACCAACGGTTGCACCGGCACCAGCCGATCCCGGCGTGGACAAAGTCGATCACAACGACATTGGCTATAATAAAGTGTTCCCCTACGCGGCTACTCCGCAGAACGGGCGCAACCACGTTCATAACTAACATTTTGGTTCAAGTTCTTGCGCCGCCGGGCCTTCGCTGGCGGCGCAAGGTGGACCATGACTGAATGAATCGAAAGTTCTGTCTGGCGCTCGCCCTCGGTTGCGTCGCGTGGTCGTCGAGAGTCTGGGCACATGATCCCGGTCTCAGTTCGGCGACCTTCACAATCGCCCGCCACGGGATCTCGGCCGTCGCAATTTTCAACGCGCGCGATCTGGCGACCTTGGCAGGCGAGGCGGGGACAAATGATTCCGCTCTGGCCGCCCAAATCTTGCACGTCCGGATTGGAAGAACGTCCTTGGCGCCGATAATCGGAAAGATCGACAAGGATCTGAATAACAATGTGACCTTCCGATTGAGCTTCACCCCGGCCAGCGCGGGGCCGCTCGAAATCTCCTCCGGAATCATCGACCGGCTTCCGTTTGGACACCGCGAATTCGTCAGCGTTCGAACCGACACCGGAGCGAGTCTTGGTGACCGGCTTCTGAGCGCGCGAGACAATCAATTTTCCATTACCGTTCCTAAAGTTTTAACGCCGGCTGCCGGACCGCGGTTCGTCGATTTCTTTCTCCTGGGCATTCGTCACATCCTGACCGGGTACGATCACCTGCTTTTTCTTTTTGGTTTGTTGATCGTCTCCCGCAACGCCCGCTCGGCGGCATTACTGATTACGTGTTTCACCGCGGCGCATTCCCTGACTCTCGCGCTCTCGACTTTTGGCTTGGTTAACTTGCAAAGCCGGGTGGTCGAGCCAGCCATCGCCGCCTCGATTGTTTACGTAGGGATAGAAAATCTTCTGGGCGGAAAAGGGCGCTTGCAGTGGCGGTGGGTTCTCACCTTTGCGTTCGGCCTCATTCACGGTCTCGGTTTCGCCTCTGTCCTTCGCGAAATGGGCGTCGCAAACGCCGGAGTCGCGGCCGTTGTCCCACTTGTGTCGTTTAACTTCGGGGTCGAAGCCGGCCAACTGAGCGTGGCTGCGATTGCTCTGCCGATGATCTGGAAGTTGCGTGAGCGCCGTTCGTTCCTGCGAGTTGGCGTTCCTGTTTGCTCACTCATTGTTGCGCTCGCCGGCGGCTACTGGTTTCTCGAGCGCACCCTTTTGAGTTAAAAGCTGCGCTCTTCCGTCAGCTTCCTCTGCAGCGGCGATCTATGGCCGCCGTGTTCTTCAAATTATGAGCATGCGCCTGCGCCTGATCATGATCTATAAAGATCCGGCGTTAACAGCTCTTCGTCCGCGGGACACCGTCTCTGGTGGACGAAATGTGTTTCGTGTGTCGAAAAACCTGTCCAGAATGTCGGGGTGCTCGCACCCATACGTCATTCTGCTCTGCTCGCCTTTGCGATCCTCAGTCTGACACCGGTTATCCTTGCCGAAGAACCAGAGTCGCCGCTTGGGACCGCAAAAGTCTCCGGTGGCAGCGGGGCCTACTCCATCCAGGCCGAAGGATTCAAGGCATGGCTCGTTTCCACGAAGGATCCGGCGCAACGAATCAAGATTCCTGTGAGCGGCGACGACGACAGTCTGAACCCGGACGACGAATTTGATCTTTCACTCGATGACGAATGGATCTTTGCCGGCCGACATGGTGGATCGTGTCTGCGCTCGGGTGAGTTATATCATCGGACAGGGTCCGACACGGTCGAACGTCTGGACGATTTCGATGCGAATGTCTGGCAGCAAGCAACGAAACTTCAGGCGATCAAGAGGGATTGGCGCGCTGCCGGCTCCTGCGCCATGACCTTCTTTGTGGGTTGGAGCGCAGACTCCAGGCGGCTTCTTATTGGGCTGCTGGGAGGTCCGGATCGACGGACGAATGACTTCGGTTATGTCTATTACAACACGAAGGGCAAACATTTCGAGACCTCGGAATATTTGCGCAAACTCAACGCGGCCAAGCTCCCCACACTTCCATGTGCCGAGCCCCTCGATCGGTTGCCTGACAACGTGGTCCTCAAAACGCGGGTGAATGAACTCGATGCTCGTCTGAATGCTGTCTTCGCGGCCAGGCTGGCGAAATATCCCGATAGTGCGGAAGAGAATCGCAAAAGCCAGCGCAGTTGGATCAAGGCGCGCGACAATGGCTTGAAGCTTTATGTAAGTTCAGTGCCGAAGAAGGAACAGGAAACTCGCAAGCTCCAATTTCTCGCCGATGTCATCCGTTCTCGCATCGATTCCCTCAATCAGTCGGAGGAGGCTTTCGACTTCTGGGAACGCAAAGCCGGCAACTGAAACGGGCAGTCATTTCTGGCCCGCGACTCGATCGAGTCGCGACGCTCGATGATCGCCGGATAACTGACTCTTCTCGGTCCCGCCGGAATTTAGATTGCGACGGTCATAGACCGCCACAACAAGAAAAAGCCCGGCTCGTGACCGAGCCGGGCTTTTGATCGAACAGCAGCAACCTACCAAATATTAACCTTCTTATCCGCGGCGCGGACCATCGGGCTTCCGTCCGGGATATCGAACGCCTTCTGAAATTCGGCCATGTTCGAGAGCGGGCCGTTTACCCGGAAATGAGCCGGTGAATGCGGGTCGACTGTGATGCGCATCTTCTGGTCTTCGTCGCGAATCTTCGCGCGCCAGATCTCGGCAAACGAAAGGAAGAAGCGCTGGTCGGGCGTGAGCCCGTCAATCTTCTCCTGCGGTTTTCCGGCGGTCGCTTTCTTGAAGGCAGCATACGCGATCTTTAATCCGCCGATGTCGGCGATGTTTTCTCCCTGGGTGAGCTCGCCGTTCACATGCAGACCGGGCAGCGGCTCGTATTCGCTGTACTGCTTTACGATGGCGCCGGAACGTTCCTTGAATTTTTTTGCCGAATCGGCCGACCACCAGTCGCGCAGATTGCCCTGCGCGTCATACTGGCGTCCCTGGTCGTCGAACCCGTGCGTCATTTCGTGTCCGATAACCGCGCCGATGCCGCCGTAATTGACTGCGTCATCCGCGTTCGCGTAGAAGAATGGCGGCTGCAGAATGCCCGCCGGGAACACGATCTCGTTAAACGTCGGATTGTAATACGCATTGACCGTCGGCGGCGTCATGCCCCACTCGGTGCGATCGACCGGTTTGCCGATCTTTTTCAGGTCGCGTTTCACCTCGAAATTCTCCGCGCGTAAAGTATTGAGGATGTACGGGCCGCGATCGATCTTCAGCAGCGAGTAATCGCGCCACTTGTCCGGGTAGCCGACCTTGACCTGGAACGCCGCCAGTTTCTTGAGCGCTTCCTTCTTGGTCGGCTCGTCCATCCATTCCAGCGTCTTAATGCGATCGGCCAGCGCCGCCTTCAGGTTATCGATCAGTTCGACCATCCGGGCCTTCGCCTGAGGAGGGAAATAGTCGGCCACATAAAGTTTCCCTAACGATTCTCCAATTTCGCCGTCAATCGTTGTGACCACGCGTTTCCAGCGCGGCTTGATCTTGGGTGTACCTTTCAGGGTCGTCTCGTTGAACTTGAAGTTCTCGTTCACGAAATCGTCCGATAGCCCGGCGGCCGCGGCATCGATCAGATTCCAACGCAGATAAGTCTTCCAGTCATCAATCGAGGTCGCCTTGTAGAGGGAATCGGCGGCTTTGAAAAAGTCCGGTTGATGGACATCGACATCTCCCGGCTGAGCCAGATTGATTTCCTTGAAGAAATCGGCCCACTTCCAATTCGGCGTCAGCTTGGCCAGCTGCGCCTGCGTCATTTTGTTATAATTTTTCTGCGGATCGCGCAATTCCACTCGAGTGCGCGAAGCCTGCGCCAGCTTGGTCTCGAAATTGAGGATGGTCTTCGCTTCCGTTCTCGCCTTGTCAGCCGGGTCGCCGAGCAAAGTCAGCATCTTGGTCACGTGCTCGACATATTGGTCTCGCAGCTTTTTCGAAGCGTCGTCCGTCTTTGTGTAATAATCACGGTCCGGCATCCCGAGCCCGCCTTGAATGGCGTGCGAAATGACTTTCATGCTGTCCTTGTCGTCGGGCGACGAACCGAAACTGAAGAGCGCGCCCACTCCCAGGGTGTGAAGATGCGCCACTTCCTTGAGCACATCGTTCTTGTCCTTGATCGAGTCGATCTTGCCTAACTCATCTTTGAGCGGAGTGATGCCTGCCGCGGTCACAGCCTGTTCGTCCATGCCGCTGGCGTAATAATCCCCGACCATCTGAATATCTGTCGGGGACGCTTTCGAAACGTCCGACACACCTGGCTGGCTCGACGCTGAGTTGGCCGCTTTCTCGGCAATCGTGTGCAAGGCGTCGTTATTCTGTTCGATCAGTTGGTTGAAGCTGCCCCAGCGCGAATATTCGGGTGGAATCTCAGTGCGCTTGATCCAACCGCCATTGGCGTAAAGGAAAAAGTCGTCGGCCGGCTTGACCGAGGTGTCATTGTTCGCCGAGTCGACCGGCTTGGCATTTCGCAGATCTTCGGTCTGTGCGGGAGAACTGTCGGTCGAGGCTGCGGTGCTCGATGCCACTGGCGGCTGGTTGGCCGCGGGCGGTTCCGCGCTCGATTTGTTAATATTGCCCGGTGACGGCGAGGTGCCGACGGGCGGTTGTTTTTGCGGCTCAGTTTGCGCGAAGAGGCTGGCGCTGAGCGCGACACTGGCGATGAAAGCGACTATCAGTTTGGGCAATAATTTCATTTTTGTTGTGGAGTTGTTGAGACCGACTGCTGCCGCCGAAAATCCGGCGAGACAGCATGCCTAAGGCAAAAAAAGCCAAACGTCCAACGGCGGCCGGCCGTTGAAAGCAAGGCAAGTCCCAGCTTGAGGCTGCTGCTACTATTGCAATGCGTATGCCACGTTCTCTTTCTCAGTGTAAGCGCTTGGTATTAAGTCTATTGTGAATTTCCGTCTGTCCGGCGCCATCTGAGTTTTGAAGCGGTATTGGGATTTTCCATCCCAAATTCGGGATGAATGAGGGCCTCATGTTCGAAAGGACTGACCTGCCCGTCGTAGCCTGAGCGTAGGCGGGGAACAATTTTAGCTGAACAGACCCAAGGGGACCGCTGTCTGAGCAACCAAGCGGCAGCGGACTTTCGAATACAATAGTGACCGAGTCCGCCCCCCAGCTCCGGCCTTTCAGGACGACCTCTTTTGCGTAATTTATCCAGACAATCATTCGGCGTAATCGTTAGGGCGTTTTGCGCCCTTTTTCTGCTCGCCGCCATTTCAACCACCTCGGCCGCTTCGTCGAAGAAGGAGAAAACCAAAACGGCATCACCCGGCCCGTGGCGCGTGGTCAAGATCGGCAATCACGATTACCTCACCGTCGACAACATCGCCGAGTTCTACGGTCTGCCGGCACACATTCAGCCGGTCGAGAAAACCATCCATTTGGAGAATGAAAAGGGCGAGCTCGACTTTACCCTTGGCAGCCGTGAGACCAAGATCAACGGGGTCCGAAACTGGCTGTCATTCCCGGTCCTGGAAAAGGACGGTCAATTCCTCGTCTCACGCCTGGATCTGGCCGAGACCATCGAGCCGCAGATGCGGCCGCAGATGATTAGTCACATCGGTAAAATCAAAACCGTTGTCATCGATCCTGGTCACGGCGGTTATGATAAAGGCGCCATCAGCCGGTTCGGCTGCGAGAAGGATTACACTCTCGATGTCGCGCGACAACTCCGCCCTCTTCTGCAGGCGCGCGGGTTCAAGGTCCTGATGACGCGGGAAGGGGATTACTTCGTCCCGTTGGAAGTTCGAGCGCGCATCGCCAACGCCGTGCCCGATGCGATTTTCGTTTCTGTTCACTTTAATGCCGCCGATATCAATCCGAACGCGGCCGGATTCGAGATTTACTCGTTAACGCCACGCGGCGCTCCCTCGACCCATGACGATCTTCTTAAGGCCAACGCTGCCAACGCTCAGGCGGGCACGGCCGTCGACACTCACAGTATCGAGCTGTCCTCCTGCATTTACCATTCGCTCATCGGTCACGTGGGCGAGTTTGACCGCGGAATGAAACGCGCGCGCTTCGCCGTGCTCCGCCAGACAAAACTTCCTTCCGTCCTGATCGAAGGCGGTTTCCTGACCGAAGGCGGCGAGAGCAGGCTGATCGCGAACAAGGAATGGCGCGGAAAACTTGCCCAAGCCATCACCGTTGGGATCGATAATTACAAATCGCTCGCGGACAAAAAGCTTCAGCCGCTTCTGGTCCGCGATTACACCCGAAAAGAGGCGGCTCCGTTAACAACGAATGAAAAACTCGAGTCGCCCGACATGGGAACTCCCGCTTCGCCCGAATTCCTTCCCGGTCCGTCCACCTCGTCGTCGCGCGCGCCACTCGACCTAACGACCGAGCCGATCGTTCCCTAGAAACGGCGTTGAAGCGTTGAATCGTTAAAGCGTTGAAGCGTGAAGCGGGGCACCCCCCGGAGCGACGCTGCTCGTCAACGAATACCCCCCGCCCAGCGTAGGTAGCTTCCCGTTGCCCCGGTTTCCCTTTTCGATTCCACGATTCCACGATTCCACGATTCCATTCACGATTCTCGATTCTCGGATTGTTTCATCATTGACCCTGGGAGCTGGGGCGGTAATGCTGGCTCCTAACAACCGAAAGGTCCTCTATGAACAAATATGTCTCTTACATAACGATAGCGCTTCTCGCCACGGTGTGCGTTTCAGTTGCCGGCCCCAATAAGGAGGCGATCGAAGCAAAGGAAAATGCCGCCTGGCAGGCATTCAAGGATAAGAAGGGCGACGACTTCAAGAAGGTGGTCGACAAAGACTTCGTCGGTGTCTACGCCGAAGGCGTCTCCGGCATGGCCAAGGAAGAGTCAGACATGCAGAAGTGGGACATGAAATCCTTCAAGATCAGCGATTACAAAGTCTTCTCGGATGAAAAGGATGTCGCCGTCAGCAGCTATGTGGTCACGCTTGAGGGGACCTACGACGGAAAAGATGCCTCCGGGACTTACAACGCCGGCTCCGTTTGGAAATTGGAAGACGGGAAGTGGCTCGCCATTTTCCACACCAACGTCAAGCAGGAGAAGTAGGCCGGCACCGTTGAAGCGCTGAATGGTGGAGCCGGCCCGCTCTCGGGCCGAACTCGCGGTCATGCTCCTGATCATGATCGATCATCTTCCCTGTACGGGAAGCTGTTAGCTTCCTGTTTCAGATCCGATCAAGAGCAAGAGCACGATTCCCCGGTTCGCCGCTCCCCGTCACTTTTCCGCTTTCCGCTCTCCATTTTACGCTTTAGCTTGATTGTAGTGCGGGGGAGCCAATTGGCTGAGACGTCCTAGACGAACCCTTGGAACCTGATGCGGGTAATTCCGCCGAAGGGAGTGTCCGCCGGAGTGCCGGTATCTCAGCCATGCGTCTTCCACACGCATGGTTTTTTTATGAGCAATCCGCAGATTTCGCAGATGTTCGCAGATTTTTATCGGTTGGATCTGTGTAAATCCGAGCCGAGGACATCCGCGTAAGAATCAAAAGGAACAAATCAGACAGGATTTACAAAATGGACAAAATGAAATCGAAAAAATCCAACGGGGCTGATTCGGAAGATTCGGTGAGTTCTGTCGAAAGACCGCTCCCTAACAGCGAGAAGGTTTATGTGGATGGTGTCTTTCACGCAAATGTGCGCGTGCCCTTTCGCGAAATCAGCCTCGCGCCGACCAAATCGACCGATGGCCAGATGGAGGTGAATGAGCCGGTTCGCGTCTATGACACCAGCGGGCCATGGGGCGATTCGGCCGTCATCCTCGACGTCGCCCAGGGCTTATCGGCCTTACGAGCCATATGGATCCGAGACCGCGGCGACGTCGAAGAAGTTGAGGGACGCGCCGTTAAGCCAATCGATGATGGGTATCTCTCCGATTCACACGCGAAGCATGCATCTGCTGGTCTCGCTCGGAGCAACGGGACTTCGGCATTCGCCGCGCGAAAGCCCCTTCGGGCGACGCCCGGCAACTGCGTGACGCAACTGGCTTACGCGCGGCGCGGCATCATCACCGCAGAAATGGAGTACATCGCCATCCGAGAGAATCTCGGACGCGCGAATCTCAATTCCGTAATGGGCAATCCGAAATCCGAAATCGCTCGCAATTCACTCGCACAACAACATCGCGGCGAATCGTTCGGCGCCAACATCCCGAAGGAGATCACTCCGGAATTCGTCAGAAGCGAAGTGGCACGAGGCCGCGCCATCATTCCGGCCAACATCAATCACCCGGAATCCGAGCCGATGATTATCGGCCGAAATTTTCTGGTGAAGATCAATGCCAACATCGGCAACAGCGCCGTAGCCTCGTCGATCGAGGAAGAAGTGGAAAAGATGCGTTGGGCCACCAAGTGGGGCGCCGACACCGTGATGGATCTTTCCACCGGCAAAAATATTCACGCCACCCGTGAATGGATCATCCGCAACAGCCCGGTGCCGATCGGGACCGTCCCGATCTACCAGGCGCTGGAAAAAGTGGGTGGCCGCGCCGAGGAACTGACATGGGATATATATAGAGATACGCTGATCGAACAGGCGGAGCAGGGGGTGGATTACTTTACCGTCCACGCCGGTGTACTATTAAGATACGTCCCGATGACGGTTCACCGCGCGACTGGGATCGTCAGCCGGGGCGGCTCGATCATGGCCAAGTGGATGCTGGCGCATCACCAGGAAAGCTTCCTTTACACGCATTGGGACGAGATCTGCGAGATCATGGCTGCCTACGACGTCAGCTTTTCAATCGGCGATGGTCTGCGACCCGGTTCGATTGCCGATGCCAATGACGAGGCTCAGTTCGCCGAATTATTCACCCAGGGCGAGCTGACCAAGCGCGCCTGGGCGCAAGACGTTCAGGTTATGAACGAAGGCCCGGGCCATATCCCCATGCACATGATCAAGGAGAACATGGAGAAACAATTGGAATGGTGCGACGAAGCGCCCTTCTACACGCTCGGCCCGTTAACGACTGATGTCGCGCCCGGTTACGATCACATCACCAGCGCCATCGGTGCCGCCATGATCGGCTGGTACGGCTGCGCCATGCTTTGCTATGTTACCCCGAAAGAACATCTCGGGTTGCCTAACAAAAAGGACGTCAAAGACGGCGTCATCGCTTATAAAATCGCTGCGCACGCTGCCGATTTGGCCAAAGGCCATCCGGGCGCGCAATACCGCGACAATGCGATTTCCAAAGCGCGCTTCGAGTTCCGCTGGGAAGATCAATTCAATCTGTCACTCGATCCCGAAACCGCGCGCGAGTTTCACGACGAGACCCTTCCGCAAGAAGGCGCCAAGACCGCGCACTTCTGCAGCATGTGCGGCCCTCACTTCTGCTCGATGAAAATTACCGAGGACGTGCGCAAGTACGCCGCCGAGCAGCAACTGTCAGAGGACCAAGCGCTCAAAGTGGGAATGGCAGACAAGGCGCGCGAGTTCACTGAAAAAGGCGCCGAAGTCTACGCGAAGACGTAAATGTAGCGGCGCTCTAATGAGCGCCCGGACGGGTTTGGCGCGGCGAGATGACCAGAATGTTCAGCAAATGTTCCGCTGCGAGCTAGAGCAGCGGGCGGTGAGTGACGCGACAGAGTCTGAATATTTAAGTTTGGCGGATTTTTAAATCGCCTTTCGCAACACCTCCATGATATGCCTGTCCGCTGTCGGTTTTGAATCCGCCTAGGAGGAAATATGCTTCATCTACTTTGGTACATCATCGTTGGTTTGATCGCTGGGTTCGTCGCCAAATCGTTCATGCACATGCACATGACATTGCTCTGGACGACCGTCCTCGGCCTTGTCGGTTCGATTGTCGGCGGATTGATCATGCATTTGGTTTCCCGACCGAAACCGGGCGCTCGATTTCATCCGGCCGGGATTATTGTTTCCATACTCGGCTCACTCCTGGTGCTGTGGCTCTGGCACAAATATAAGCTGCATATTCCGGCGGGATAGTTGGCCCGCCCCCAAAGTCATAAGTCGCCAAGCCGCGCTCGTCGCGGCTTCTCACGTGCCGACCGGTCACACATCCTGTCCGGCATTTCGTGCGTGCATTCGGCAATGGCGCCTTCCATTCTTGGCTAACAAGAATGGTAGACGAAGTTGAAGAATTTATTGCGCTTGGCGGGTCCGTTCTAAACGACGGGGACGTGACGGAAGAACACGCCTATCAGCTCGGCGATTGGTTGAATCATCATGAGGCGGCTGCCGGACATTGGCCCTGCAACCAACTGATCGAACCACTGCAAGCGGTCTGGGCCGATGGCACCGCGGATCCTCAGAAACTGGAGAGCCTCGGGCGCGTGTTGCTCCGCCTTCAGGAGGAATGGGCTCTCCGCAAAGGAGCGATGGCCACTTACTACAAGAGTCTCGGGCCCGCAGCCGCGCTTCCTGGTTTGCCACACGCGACCAGGCCGCTGCCTCCGCCGCCCCCGGCACCGCCATCGAAGGGACGTCGTTGGATTCTGGCGGCCGGTTCGGCCGCGGTCGTTGTTGTTGCCGCAGGCCTATTCGCTGTGCGCGAAATAAACTCTGCTCACGACGGACCGGTTGCTTCGGCGTTGTCCCCGATCGTTAGGGCAACTGCCGCGCCTTCCGCGCCTTCGGCGTCAGCCGCGCCGCCAAGCGCCCCGGTTCACTCTTTCGCGAAGCCCGCGATTCCTTCAGCCGCCTGGACAGTGATCACGCGACAAAATGTGAAGACCAAAGTGGGCAAGAAGGAATTCGTAATTCCCAAAGGCACGACTCTTAAAGTCATTGCCCGGGCTAGCAGCGATCTGATGGTCAGCTACAAGGGCGAAAGCCTGACGATCCCAGCTTCGGCGACCACGAATTCAACACGGTAACGAATTGCCTGTAAGGCGAGTTCCGTGTCGAAACTGGTCTGGCGCTCTCTTGCCTTGAGGCGCGCAGCAAAAAAAAAAGAAAACCCTGCCCCGAGCGAAACTCGAAGCAGGGTTCCTCTCAATAATCTTGTTACAAAGTTCTCGGTTGATCCCCGCGAGTCTCAGTCGCGACATAGCCGACGCGATCGCGCCTTCCACCCAACCCGGCAAGACCAAGCAGGCCGAGCAAACCAAGAAGACCCCATGGCGTGTGTTTATGATGCTCGGTCGTGGTGTCGGTTCTTTCGTCCGTACTGCTGTAGGACGGCGTCACGGAGGGTGAGGTTGCGCTAGTCGTCTGCGTGACTTGATTCGTGGTCGAAGTCGTATCTGCCGGCGTGGCTGTGGCCATAGGGCTCGCGGTGTCTGCCGGAGAAAGGGTCGCACCCGGCGTTGTCGACGGAATCGGCGAGTCTTGCGCAGACAGGCTCAGTGGTAAAAGCGCCAGTCCGGAGGCGCAAAGAATTGTTAGTATATGTAGGGCTGTAAGTCTTTTCATTTCCTTGTAATCGAACGTCGCAGCCCTAAAAGCCTTTAGAATCGCTCGCGATTCGAATATCGCCGCTTGCGCGCGAAAATGCCGGTTCGGCTCGGAGCGCCCTCGCCACCGCGAATTCTCGCAATCTTCCGCCCCTTTTCGTCATTGGCCGTTGGAAATTCCGCGCAAGCGGCCAGATGTTGTAGATTCCAGGATTCCCATGCCCTTTTCGACCGAACCAACGCGTGATCATACTCACCGCAATCATTCGTTAGACTCTCAGGCAGACAGGTGAACGGGGCTTTCCGCTCGCTAAAGAGCTTCAACTATCGGGTTTGGGCGGTCGGCGCTCTGGTCTCCAATGTCGGGACATGGATGCAGCGCATCGCACAGGACTGGCTCGTCCTCACCCAGCTCACGCAAAAAAACGCCACCGCCGTCGGCATCGTCATGGCGCTCCAATTCGGTCCGCAGGTTCTCCTCCTCCCTCTTACCGGTTTTGCCGCCGATCATCTCAACCGGCGAAAGCTCCTCTTCGCCACGCAAGCCGGCATGGGTCTTCTCGCGCTCGGCCTCGGCATTTTGACAATCACCGGCGTTGTCCAGCTTTGGCACGTCTACACCTTTGCCTTGTTGCTCGGGTGCGTCAGCGCGTTCGATTCACCCGCGCGCCAGACGTTCGTTGCCGAGCTCAGCGGCGAAGCCGATCTTCACAGTGCCGTTGCGCTCAACTCCACCTCCTTCAACGCCGCGCGCATGATCGGCCCTGCTGCCGCCGGACTTCTGATTGCCGCAGTCGGTTCCGGCTGGGTCTTCGTGATTAACGCCGCATCTTTTGCTGCCGTCCTCGGTTCGTTAGCGCTTCTACGTCTTCACGAGCTTCATCCGAGTGACCGTGCTATCGCAAGTTGGGGAAGTTTCGCGGAAGGTTTTCGCTACGTCTGGCGACGGCCCGATCTCAAGGCCGTCCTGCTGATGCTTTTCCTCGTCGGAACATTCGGACTCAATTTTCCAATTTTCATCTCGACCATGTCGGTCTCCGTCTTTCGCGCCGGTGCCGGCCAATACGGTCTGCTCACTTCGATGATGGCGCTGGGTTCTGTCAGTGGGGCGCTTCTTTCCGCGCGGCGAGCCACGCCAAACCTGACTCTTTTGCTTTTCGCCTCTGCCATTTTTGGGCTTGGCTGCGCTCTCGCCGCCGTCATGCCCGATTACTGGCTGTTCGGTTTCGCGCTCATCCTCGTGGGCATCTCTGCTCAAACATTCACCACCTCCACCAACAGCCTGGTCCAGCTCACGACCGCACCGGCAATGCGCGGCCGTGTCATTGCCATCCTTCTCGCGATCGCCTTAGGCGGCACTCCCATCGGCGCGCCTATTGTCGGATGGATGGCTGACCGGTTCGGCCCTCGATGGGCCCTTGGCCTGGGCGCAGGCGCTGGTCTCGCCGCCGCCATTGTCGGAGTTTGTTACCTTATTAAGTACCACCGGCTGCGCGTGGAGATGAAGGACGGCCGCGTCTGTTTCAGCATCGAAGAAGAAGCCGCGCTTTAGCAGCGTTCAGCAAATGTCCGCTGCGTTTTAGAGCAGGGGGAGGTGAGTGACGGCGACAAGGAGTCTCCGAAAAAGCGGAAAGCCGAAAGCGGAAAGGGGGCACTGCGTTTAAAACGCGTTATTTTCCGCGACTGCACACGCCCTCGCCCTCGGGGACTTTATCGGGTAAGGTTGGGGAGGTGACCGCCTCCGCTTGGGAATGGAATTTCTTTAGCGTCTCAGAGAGGAGCAGGGACAAGCCAGGTCGTCATCACGAACTGGTCACTCTCGAATCAGGTATGCAGGAAAAGAGAAAAGAATTCCGGGGAAACGGCGCATCGGTTTACACGAAAACATAATGTTGTAGCCGCCTCGCTCTATGCCCGGACAGATCAAAGTAGAAAGCCGGTGTGCAGGAAAATGAAAATGAGGCGCACGGTTAATATCTTCTTTATAGCCGGCGGCGTCCTTTTTGCGGTCATTGCCGTTGGACTTGGGATGTGGTTTGGCAATCACGCTCCGGTTGGAGGAGTGCCAGAAAAGAGCGTTGCGGTTTTGCCTTTCGAAAGTTTGACCGCCGATCCGGAGGAGGCGTTCCGCGGCGTCGGCGTTCAAGATCAAATCCGAAACGACCTGGCCAAGATCGCGGATCTGAAAGTGATCAGCCGCAACTCGGTGATGCAATACAGGCCGGAGGCGAAACGCAATCTTCGTGAGATTGCGGATGCTCTCGGAGTGGCTTGTGCCGTTGAGGGTAGCGTTCAACGCATGGCCGATCGCGTCCGCGTGCGTGCGCAACTGACCAATACAAGGACAGGCACTCGTATTTGGCGAAAGAGCTATGACGTTGCGCTCGACGACCTGTTTGCGATTGAAAGCAAAATCGCCCAGGCCGTGGCACACGAACTTGGGGCCAGGCTGTTGTCGGCGGAGAAAAAGGCAATCGAGGAAAAACCCACCGATAAACCCCAGGCCTACGAGCGCTACGTTCGCGCAGGGATTCTTCTCGACGGTATCGCGTTGGATGCGCGTTCGGCCGACCTTCGGTACCAGGCGGTACATCTCTCTGAGCTGGCCGTGGCTCAGGATCCGAAATTTCTGCTGGCCTATTGTCGCCTCGGCTTTGCGCACCAGGGACTTTATTTCAATGGCTACGACCACACTCCGCTGCGATTAGCCCGGGCGACTGAAGCGGTGGAAGCCGCACTCCGGCTTGGCCCCGGCCGCGGCGAACCTCATCTGGCTGCAGGATTGTTGTACTACTACTGTTATCGCGATTACGGCCGGGCTCGCTCCGAGCTGGCGATCGCCCGTCGTCTTCTCTCTAACGAACCGTTAGTCTATGCAACCCTCGGCTGGATCGACCGGCGGCAGGGCCGGTGGCAGGACCACCTGCACAATATCAACCGGGCTCTCGAGCTTGATCCGCGTAATGTTTTCATCCTTCACCAGGTAGCCGGTACCTATCAGGTGCTCCGCCGTTACAACAATCTAGAGGCAACATTCGACCGAGCGCTGGCGATCACGCCTAACGATGCCGTCGCCCGTGTGGCCAGGGGATTGGCTGAATTGGATGCGAACGCAACGGTTCAGCCAGGGCGAGTGGCGGTTCAGGAGGTGCTGGCTAACAACCCGGCCGACGGCGTAAAAATCGTCGACCGTTGGTTTAACATCGCCCTCTGCTCTCGCGACGCGGACGATACGAAACGCGCTTTGAGTGCGATGCTCCAGGAAGGAATAACATGGGGCGCCAATGTCCGCACTCCGCGGAGCTTTTGCGAAGGCCTGGCCGCTCGCGTGTTCGGGGACAACGAAGCGGCGATGAATGCGTTCACTGAAGCTCGTGAGGAAATGGAAACGGTGCTGCAGAAACAGCCCGATTATGCCGAGGCGATGTCCGTCCTCGGGATGATCGATGCCGCTCTTGGCAGAAAGGAAGACGCCATACGCGAGGGCCGCCGGGCTGTTGAATTATTGCCGGTAACAAAGGACGTGATGACCGGCCCCGAGTTAGTGAGAAACCTCGCGCTCATTTATGCCTGGACCGGTGAGAAAGAACTGGCCCTGGACGGAATCGCGGCGGTTTTGCAGGGACCGGGTCCCATCACTTATGGACAATTGCGTTTGCACCCGTGGTGGGACGCGCTCCGGGGCGATCCGCGGTTTGATCAGCTCGTCGAGGACGCTAAAAAGCCGGTAACGGCAAAGTGAAGTAGCCTTGTATCAATAATGTTAGCGTTCGGCCGCGTCCCGCATTCGAATAGGTTCGTAACCAGGCGTGCTTCTGTATTAACGTCAGCCGGCTCATAAAGTGCGCATTCCAGGCCTATCGAGTTTGCCGTTCAACCTTCGGCGCCTTGGCGCGGTGACGGCCGTAATGCTGGTCACGGCGGCCGAGGTCGGAGGCCAGGGTCTCTCCGCTCATCAATCGCCCGAAGACCTGAAAAAACTCAGCGTCGAAGAGTTGCGCGGGCCCGAGTATCAGGTCAAAGCCTTGTTCCTGTTCAGCTTCGCTCAGTTCGTCAGTTGGCCGTCACCGCCACCCGCGGAAACTCCTTTTGTGATCGGAATCGCGGGCGACGATCCCTTTGACTCTTATCTGGATGAGACCGTTCGCGGCGAGAAAGTGAACAATCGCCCGTTAACCACTCACCGGTTCCGTCGAGGGCGCGACCCGCGGAACTGCGATCTCCTTTTCATCAGTCAGTCCGAGCGCGATCGAGCTGCCCAGATTGTGGCCAACTTGAAAGGCCGCAGTGTGCTCACAGTGAGTGACATTGACGGTTTCCTCAAGTTGGGCGGAATGATCGAACTTTTCACAGAGAAAAATAAAATCCGCATGCGAATTAACCTGGAAGCGGTCCGAGGTGCCAACCTGAAAGTGAGCTCAAAACTGCTTCGGGTCGCCGAGGTGAAGGAGTGATATCGATTTTCCGCCGCCCCGGGCGCGCGGCGGGGTGCTCGCCCCGGGCGTGTCCTACCGTTTAGGAAAAGCGGAGGGCGGAAAGGGACACCGCGACGTATCTTTTCTCGACTGGCCCTATCGGAATATCATATCAGAGTAGCAACCGCCTCTTTATTGTTATGATCAAATTTCTCTTCGGCATCGTTGTTGGCGTCGGTTTGTTTCTCCTTGCGGGATATTTTTTTGTTATTCGCGGCGGACTTTACATGGGGACGAGCGGCGGCCCGTTGCCGATGGAACGCATGATCGCTGGCAAGGCGATTGACGCTTCGATTGGCAAAAGCGCGCAGGACGAATCGCCGCTTCCAGCCGACGAAACCAATCTTATGGCCGGCGCCAAAGTCTATTCACACAACTGCGCCGGGTGTCACGGCAAGCTGGATCAACCCGCGTCGCCGATCGCGAAGAAGCTCTATCCTCACGTTCCGCAGTTGCTTCCACCGAGCAAAGGCGTAACCGACGATTCCGTCGGCACCACTCATTGGGTCGTTAAGAACGGCATCCGCTTCAGCGGCATGCCGTCGTTTGACGGGACTCTGAGCGATAACGAGCTCTGGCAGGTCAGCCAGTTTTTGCGCAACACCGACAAATTGCCTGCGACTGTCCAGGAGTCTCTTCGTCAACCGCCCGCTCAATAGACGTTCAGCAATTGTCTCGAGCCGAATTTTCGGCGAGGGAGGTGAGCGGCGGCGGCAGGGCCTTCAAGAAACTCTCGCCGCGACGAACTCATTCTCACCGCGAAACTCACAGAGATCACTGACGCTTCACAACCTGAGAAGGCTGCGCCTCCCGCGCTTTCAGTATAAAAAAAGAGGCCGCCAAAAAGCTCTGGCGGCCCCTTGTTAGATTTCAGCGAGTCTTATTGTTTCGGTGACGGATCCGACCCGAAGTTGGCGTGGACCAACATCCATTTTTCGCCTTTCTTCACAAAAACGCGCGTTGACTTGGCGCGGGTCGCTATTGTCTTTCCGTCCTTATCCTGGGTCAGGCCGGCGTAGTTGTAAGTCAGGATGGCAGTATTCCCGTTGTAGACCTGAACTTTTGGATTGGCCATTTCTCCCGCGGTGGTTTTGGCCGAGTCCCTCCCTGAGGCCTCCGACAACCGCGAGGTCATCGCCTTGCCGTCGAGACGCGTGGCATACTGGGCATTGAACTCGGTATATTCATCTGCCGTGTCCTTGCCTTGCTCAGTGATGTTTGTTGGATCTTTGATTTCCGCGGCCCATTGCGCCTTGGTCATGGCAATGACGGCATCGGAGATGGCTTGGTCGCCGGGCTGAGCCTGCGCCGAGACAGTCGTGAAAGCCGAGCAACAGATCGACGCGATTAGTGCTAACATTAATTTCTTCATTTGATTTCCTTCGGGGAAGACACCCCCGTGTGTTTGAGTTGACCACGCACAATGTTTAGACCGCGACGCGCAATGGTCATGTTAGCTATTGCCGCCGAACCGATTGAGAAACCGGATGCTCGCTTGCTGGGCGTTAAGCCCTCATAGTCCACCGCAAGTTTAAGTCAATGTGTTTCACGCAACGCAAACGGTAGCTATCGCCTTGCGCTTCCGTCTCATTACTTATTCGCTATCCGGTCAGCAGCCTTTGCAAATCGCTCAAGCAGCCGCGGCGCATTCATCTTCTTCGCCCACTCCCACTCAAAAGGCTCCGCCTTACGTGGCTTGGGACGTTCGTTTAGCGCATTAGCCTTTCACAGCGCTTCAACAAATTCGGCGATCCCATTTTTTCGGTCAACGCTGCGAAGGCCGGCGCCGGACCGCGCCAGCGTAACGAGTCGACCTTTTTAAAGAGCGGCACATCCGCGCGCAACGTCGCGAGTTTCTTGAAAAGCAATGCGAGCTCGCGCTGTTCGCCGAGAATTCTTCGCGGAAACTTTTCGATCTTTCCGTAGCGATTCAAAAGCGTGGCCGCCGTCCTTGAGCCAATCCCAGGAATGCCGGGGTAGCCGTCGGCCGCATCGCCCACCAGGGCTAACAGGTCCGGGATGAGCGGGGGGGTGACGCCAAACTTTTCCCGAATGGCAGCCGCATCGCGAATGATTTTGCGTCGGCCATCGATCTGCACCACGCGCGTCCCGCGCACGCATTGCGCCAAATCCTTATCCGGCGTCCAGATCGCAACCTTCTTCACCTTCTTGTCTCTCGCCGCGAGATGCGCGGCCGAAGCGAGCGCGTCATCGGCTTCGAGCTCGATCATCGGCCAAACGACCACGCCCATCGCCGCAAGCGCTTCCTCCAGCGGATGAAACTGCGCGCGCAACGCGCGCTCGATGCCGTCGCCGGTCTTGTAGTCCGCCCAAAGCCGATTGCGAAACGACTCGATCACATGATCGGTCGCGACGCCGAGATAGGCGGAGCCATTTTCCTGTTCTATGATTTGCAGAACGCTCCGCAGAACGCCGACGACCGCGCCATAGGGGCGGTCCTTCCCTTTTGTGAACCTACGCAAACCGTAGAAGTGACGGAAGAGTTCGTAAGTGCCGTCGACGAGATGCAGCGTAAAAGGCTTCGCCTCACGCAGCTGATTATTGGCACGTCGAGGCATGACCGGAAGCGCGTTCGCGCGCGGGAAATCGTGCGAGGTAGTGACGCAGCTGAGCGCGCAGGAAGCGGCGTCCGGAGCCGCTCTTTAGGAACTTCTCTCGACCCTCAGCGTCTTCGCGCTCCGTGTAAGCCTCATAATAAATGAGCTTCCATGGGCCTCGCGATTTTGTGGCAAAGCTTTCGCCATTTTGATGTTGCTTCAGCCGCGCGCGCAAGTTCGTCGAGAAACCAATGTAAAACCCGGAGTCACGTTCGGACCGCAAGACATACACATAGAACACGCGGTCAGATTAACCCGACGAGACCGCGTGAGGCGAAGCCTTAACGCGGGAAAAGCTGTCGCTCACGTGGTTGGCACGTAAAAGCGTCCTGGTGGGTAGCTATCCTCACTGGAGCCGCGTGAAGCGAAGCTTTTTACGCGGGAATACGTCGACATCACGAGCGAAAAGTGTCACCCTCGGTCATCGCATCTCACTCCGCTACCGCCGCGATGAGTCAGACCCGCGGCTGCGAGCGTTCTTGCTTTCGGCGCCGTGCATGGATCGTTTCGGCCCTGACCCTGGCCTGGACCGTAACCTTGGTCGCTTCCTCGCGCGCTGGTAGTGCACAGTGGCTCAATAATCCGATTACCAGCGATTGGAATACCTCGACCAACTGGAATCCCGTCACAGTCCCGAACGCTTCCGCCGATGTCGCGACGTTCGATGCATCGCTCCTTCTTTCCGTCTCCGTCTCCTCTCTCAACGGCACCGTGGTCGATCGCGCTGTTTTCACCGCCGCCGCCGGCGCCTACGCGATCTCGGCCGCGCCTTCGGCTGCGCTCACCTTTTCCGGCGTTGGTATCACGAATAACTCCGGGTCCTTGCAGAACTTCAGCACCTTGGTCGATAGCGCGCGTCATACCGGTCGCATCTTTTTCAGCAATAGCGCGTCCCCGGGGACGAACGTGGCCTTCGCGAATAACGGCGCCACGGTCAGCGGCGGAAACGGCGGCTCAATGTTTTTTTCAGGTACGGCCTCGGGTGCGAGTGCCACTTTCACCAATAACGGCGGCACCGCCAATCTCGCCGTCGGTGGCAGCGTTCAGTTCTCAAACTCGGCCAGCGCGGGCAGCGGAAGTTACACCAACTCGGCCGGCACAGTGACTGGATCAAAAGGCGGGTTCACCACCTTCCTCGACACTTCCACCGCCGGCAGTGCCACCTTGACGGCCAACGGCGGGACTGGTGGGGGAGGCCAAATTCTTTTCAAAAACGATTCGCTCGGCGGCACCGCCATCGTCGCGGTGAACGCGGGAGTTTCAGGAGGGGCGGGGACGCTGGACATCAGCGGCCACAATCCGCCGGGCATATCTATTGGTTCGATCCAGGGAAACCGCGGCACGGTATTGTTAGGCGCTAACAACCTGACCGTAGGAATCGATAACTCGGGTACGAGCTTCGCGGGGAGCATGGCAAATGGTGGCGCCAGTGGCGGCGTCGGCGGCTCATTCACCAAGGTTGGTAGCGGGACGGTCCGGCTTGATCGCGCCAGCAGCTATACTGGACCCACCACGGTTACTGCAGGCACTCTGGCGGAAGGTTCTGGAGGCGCCATCGCGGATACGAGCGCGCTGATTGTCAATGGACCAACCGCGATTTTTAATCTCAGCGGAATTGGGACGGCTCACAGTGACACCGTTGGAACAGTGACAGTGGATGGTGGCGGAAGCATTGTCGGTGTTGGCAACTCGACTCTCACCAGCACAGGTACCTTCGAAATGAAAAATGGTTCCGTAGGCGTGATCCTCGCCGGTGTCGGAATTGCATTGAACAAAACCACCGGAGGCAGCGTGAGTCTTACGGGCGCGAACATCTACAGCGGGATGACTACGATCAATGGCGGATTCCTCGCCATTGATAACGATGGCAACACCACGCACGGTTCCCTTGGGTCGGGAACGGTCGTCGTTAACGGCGACACCGGCAGCGGATTGTTTGGCGTCCTGCAGCTGCAACACCTTGCCACGGCCGGGAACAGCAGTTTCATCAATAATGGTGAGGCCGGCGGTGGACAGGGGGGCTACACGGAATTTTTCGACAGCGCGACCGCAGGCGCCGCTACCATCACCAATAACGGAGCGGCAGACAACGGCGGCTTCGGAGGGACCACGGAGTTTCTCAACACTTCTTCCGCCGCAGGCTCCATTTTGATCGCGAATGGCGGCGCCGGGATCACCGGCGGTGGCCAGATCCTTTTCTACGGCGATTCCACCGGTGGCACTGCGCGACTGGAACTTTTCGGCAATGGACAACTCGACCTGAGTAATCACAATTCGCCGGGAGTAACCACGGGTTCACTCGAGGGCACAGGCGGCAACGTGGCTCTTGGATCAAATGCCCTGACCGTGGGCGGTAACAATCTAACGACAAGCTTTTCCGGCACAATCATGGACGGCGGCGCGGGCGGCGGGCTGACCAAGGAGGGGACCGGTTCGCTTACGCTTTCAGGGAACAGTGTCTACTCTGGGGCCACCTCGATTAACAATGGACTCCTGGTCCTGAATGGATCGTTAGGCAATTCGGCCGTGACCGTCACCTTCCCGGGTCAGCTCACGGGAACGGGAACGATCAACGGTCCACTGGTCAATAATAGCATCATCGATCTGACCGGAGGGACGTTGACGGTGAACAACTCCATTACGAACACCGGGCTATTCATCCTGGCCCGCGGCGCGCAACTCGCCGGAGTGACCTCATTCATCAACGGCGGCAAGCTCGATGTGATGACCGCCGGCAACTTTACGCCGCCTAACGGATTCGTAAACAATGGCGTTATCATAGACGCCAGCGTGATCAAGGTTAAGTCGATCGGTCTGACTGGGACAACTGCGACGCTGACGATCGACTCTTACACCGGCCACACCTACCAGTTGCAATCGTCGTCATCACCCGGCGGAACCTTTGCCAATGTGCCGAGCTCAGCAATGCAAAACGGAAACACTGGAACGCCCCTGACATTGTCGGACGCAGGGGCAAGCGGTGCAGCCGGTTACTATCGGATCGCGGTCGATCTTTGAATCGGAAGCGCAGACTGCAGCACGCCAACGACCGCGCGAGGCGGAGCCTTTTACGCGGTAAAAGTACCGAAAGATTTCGTTGCTACCGTCGACGAGGTCTACGATCACTTTGGTTCATGCTGGTTCATGACTCTTCCTGGTGCGATCCTGTCCTGCTATCTCCCACGCGGAGCTTTGAGCGATAATATAACCAGATGTGTAGGGTGAAGATCAGACCTCAGACATTCCTCACGCCCCGATGAAGACCATTTTGGCATTTGTTGGAGGCGGCGAACGCGATGCTGTAATCCTGCAGACGGCGGCGGCAGCGGCCCTTTCGTTTCCGGCACACATCGATTGTCTTCATGCTCATGTCCCGTTTGAGCAGGCGGCTCGCCACGCCCACCTCGATTATGCGACGGGCGATGGGCTGAAAACAGCGCTCCAGCGACTAAAGACGAACTCGAGTGTTTTCTCACGCATCGCCGCCGAAAACGTGCGCGCGTTCTGTGCGCGCGCCGGAATCGAGATATGCGAAGAGCCTCCTGGCACGGACAAAGTGACGGCGCGATTTTTCGAAGAAGCGAGCAACCAGCGCGAGCTCATGATTTCTCATGCCTCGAAGCGTGACCTGGTTGTGATTGGGCGCCTGAGACAGAAACAAGGCCTCGCTCCGGACACGCTCGAGCACATGGTGCGCAATAGCAGGCGCCCTGTTCTGGTGGCGGCTAACGAGGCGCCGCGCGCGCTTACCGGGACGATCATGGTCTGCTGGAAAGACGCCCAAAACACCTCCGGCGCGGTGACGGCAGCCAAGCCTTTGCTGACCGCGGCGCGACGGGTATTATTCGTCAGTGTCGTTAAGCGCGAGGGTAACGTTGCCGCCGAGATAACAGCCGCAGCCAAAGACCTGGGGGGGATTTCTGTCGAAGTGAAGATGATACCGGCCGGCCGGGACGGTATCCCCAAGGCGCTTGCAACCGCAGCGGACAAGTGCGGCGCCACTTTGTTAGTCGCGGGCGCTTATGGCCGTTCGCGCGGTAAAGAAATCCTTTTCGGCAGCCGCACCGACAAACTTCTCGAGTGCTGCGACCGACCGATCTTTCTCAACCACTAAGGTGTCGACGCAGCCCATAAAAGTGACGGAACAATTCGTAGGTTCCTTCGATCAAATGCACTACCACGCCGATTCAGATTAGCCTGTCGGCACCGCCCGAGGCGAAGCGTTTACGCGAGAGCTACGAGTCGCGGCCGATACCGTTCACGGGCCGCCGCGGACGCGAAGAAAATATTTCGGGGTTGTGCCCACGGGGATGATGTAAGACCGGGTGATCGAACTGCCCGTTCCGGAAAGAGGACCGTCGATCATCATCCAGGAAACGAGATCCGTGCAACCTTCGACAGTGTAGTGACGGCCGAGGACGCTGGGGAAGGTGATACTGAAATTGCTGCCGGAGCGACTGGTTTGCGTGATGTGCAGGTAACTGTTCGGATCGCTCGGATTCGTGAGCAAGAGCCATTCGTTGAAGTTCGTCACGCCATCGCCATCGTAGTCGTAGGTCGTGGCGTGAACTGCCGCGTTCGTGGCCGTGCTCGCAGGCAGATTTTCGTAGATCCAGGCGTTGAAATTACTCACGTCGCCGGCTTCGTAAGCGCCGACATCGGGCATACCATCCGTGATGACAAAGCCGCGCTGGTCGGTCGCGAAGGGACTGCTGGTCGGCGGGTTTTTCGCCGGGCTACCGAGCAACAAAGCCATGGTCTTGGTGGGGCCGCCGTAGTTATCCAGCGGCGCGAGAAGCGGATCGGCATTCACGAGGATTCCGCTGTTACTGGTGATGCTGCCGGTGATTCCCTCGATAATGTTGACTCCGAGCAGATTGAGACTGCCGTTGTTAGCGATATCGGCACCAGACGCTGACGCGGTATTGGTGGCAACGATGCTATTCCTGATTGTGAGCGTTCCACTCGCACCCACAACATCGATGCCGCCCCCGTTGACCGCGTGATTACCGGCAATCGTGCTCTGCGTTACCGCCAGCGAACCGCTGCCGCCGTTGGCCAGGCTGAGTGCGCCACCCGTTCCCGCGCTCGAATTTCCGTAGAAGGTGCAGAGGTTGATCGTGGTTGGCGCTGCGGCACACGCGACTCCACCCACATTTCCGCTGGCCGCGGTGTTGTTAGCCACGGTGCAACGATAGAGGGTGAGCGGCGCGGTGGCGCTGGGTGCATTGCGAATCGCGCCCCCGATGGCGCTCGCTCCGCAGCTATTATTAATGAGCGTGCATTCGTTGAGTGTGAGCGTCGCGCCGTTGTTGTATATCGCACCGCCGCTCCCGGTCGAGAGGGCGCCCGCGCCGTTGCCGCCGGTGAGGGTAAGATTTGTGAGCACAATCGTCGTCGGGCTGTTCGTGGTGAAGATGCGCGTGCTTCCGCCGCCGCTGATGGTCATACCGCCCGGCAGCGAGCTGGCGTCAATCGCAACATTGGACGAGAGCGAAATTTCGAACCCGATATTGTTGAGCGGGATAGTTAGGCCGGAGAGCGCTGGAGCGAAGGTGACGGTATTCGCAACGTCGGTTGCCTGGTTTACGACTTGGCGCAACGAGCCGGCGCTACCGTCATCCGCAGCGGTGGTAACCTGAAGTGCGGTCGTTTCCACCGCGCCGATGTCCACCGATCCATTCTGGATGCGTGTCTTGCCGCGCTGGTCGGTCGTGAACGGCAGGCCGGTTGCCGGGTCGTTGGGAACCGACGCGTTGCTGCCATGGTCGATGGCCGGGCTGCCGAGCTTCGGGATCATGGTGTTGGTCGGGCCGCCATAGCTGCCCAACGAGACCAGGAGTGGGTCGGCGTTGATGATGGTTCCGCTGCCGGTCTGGGAAAGGCCGGCGATCGACTGAACGATGTTCGTTCCCGATACCGTTAACACCGGACCAAGGCCAATGCTCAGAATGTCCGTACCCGGGTCGCTGGCCGTGTTTCCGGCGACGATACTGTTGGTTAGCGTCAGATTACCGTTCTGCTCACACCGGATTGCACCCCCGTTCCTTGCGCTGAAATTGTTGGAGATGGTGCATTGCGTTACCGCCAGTGAGCCGAAGTTGAAAATCGCGTTACCACCCAGATCGGTCGTAGAATTACCGGCGAATGTGCACTGCATGAGTGTGAGCGTGCCGTTGCTAGTGATCGCACCTCCTCCCTCCGCGTAATTACCCGCGAAGGTGCAACCCACGACCGTCAACACGCCGCTGTTAAGGATAGCTCCGCCTACACCACCACCGGCTGCGAATGCGCTCCCGCCGCCATTTACGAGGGTTAGGCCGCGCAGGGTCAGGCTACTGCCCAAGTTCACTTGGAAAAGCCCGAAGCTCCCATTCGCACCCGCACCCTGAATGGTCAGTCCGTTCGTTAGGCTGGAAGCGTCGATCGTCACCGGCGATGCGTCTCCGAGCGTGATCGCGTAACCATTAGCCGGGCCCGTCAGCGTTATCGTCTGGCCGCCGAGGGTGGGATCAAAGGTGATGGTATCGCCGCCGGAGTGCGCGGCGGCAAAGGCGAGGACCGTCGGGAGCGAACCAATGCCGGTGTCGTCCGCCGTGGTGGTAACCCGAAGCGCATTGGCCACCGGCACAAGCGTGAGGACGACATCGTGTCCGCTCGCACCGCCGACGTAGCTGATTTGCGCCGCCAGCGCGGCGTTGCCCGGCCAGACGAGATAAGCGCCTTCGGGCAGGTTCGCGAAGGTGCCGTTGGTGGTCGTGCCCGAACCACTGTTCTTGACGATGGTAAACTGGTTCCCAGCCGCGCCCGCGTAAGTCGTGCCCGCCAGGCTGAGCGTCGCGTTGCGAAGGGCGATGTTGCCGGCGACGTTGAGCTCCGGATATCCGCTATCCGCCGCCGGCCCGGTGATGGGACAGGAAAAGGTAGGAAAGGTAAAGAAACCGTCGCCGAGGTTCACGGCTCCTGTCCCAACAGAAACATCAGCCCCATTGGCCGTGGCGTGGATCGCACCGGTAGGAACCAAATAAACGTTCGTCCCGGCCGGTAACGACAATGGCGCACTGATGGTGAGATCGCTCGGAGATGAGAAATCAAACTGGGGCGCGGAGAAGCGCGTCAGTTCGGTATTTGTGATGACGAGCGCATTCGAAAACCCGGCCGCCCCACCGAGGTCAACTTGCGTTGCCATGCCTGCCGGAGAAAAGCCCAGGTAACTCACCGAACTGACATTCGCGGTATTGTCGACCGCAATACTGTCGGCCGAGATACTCACTCCGCCATAGTTGCTGGTTATGGAGGCGGAATGGTAAACATCCAGACCAACGCTGGACCCTGGCCCCGACGTAGCGATGACAGACAGTTGATCCGAATGGGCGATTTGCGAGCCGGTCTCGGCGACTTCAACACCCAGGTTCGAAGAACCGCCCGAAGCGCCCGCTCCCACTCCGGTGACGGTCATCGCACCGCTGAAAGTACCGCCGATCACTCCGGTGATCTGACCCCCATAAAGGACCGAAACACCAATGCCGTAGGCGCTGCTGGAGGCGCCGCCAGTTCCATTCACTGTCTGCGCTGCACCGCCGCTGGTGATGATGCCTGAGCCAGATCCATAAACGGTGACACCGCGGTTTACCGGGCCGGCACTTGCACCACCTACGCCGGTGACATTAATCCCTGCATAACTTCCTATAGTAGTGACGAGGATCTGCGCTCCGTTAAACACGCCCACGCCTAGCTGACCTCCGCCGGGATCGTTGCCACCCACACCCTTCACCGTAATAAGGTTCATTCCAGTCTTCTGAATTTTGGTTCCGCTGCCATCCAAATTGACGCCGGTGAAATTCCCAGTCGTCGCTGGCGTTTGCTGATTGGCCTCGACGTCGATACTGCCGTCGACGCTCTGCAATACCGCTCCATTGCTCAGCGACACGTTCTTGCTGCATTTAATTGTAATCTGACCGTTACCGCTGGCGATGAGCTGTGCTCCCGTCGCGGTCACTGTCCCCGCGCTCGAAGAGGTCGAGTCGATCGTGAGTGAGTTGTTGCTGGCAAAGGTAATGTTGCCGTTAAGATTCACCGTCGCGGGACCGGTTCCCGATTTCAGACTGAGACTCGGGAAGCTGGAGTTGGCGAATGCCGAGACGTTGATGATGTCATTGCCGTTACCCGCGTTGACCACCACGCTGTTGATGCCGGAAAGCGAAACACTGCCGCTGTCGCCGGTGGTATAACCGCCGTTGTTCACGCTAAAAGTGCGACTGGCGGCGGCGAACTTGATCGAGCCATTCGAGGGCTCGGAAAGCGTGAGCGTGTTGTTCTGGTTGGTGTTGTCTGTCACCGTCATGACTCCGCCGCTGGTCGTGACGTCGAAATCAGGCACCGCCGCCAGGGTAAAGACGACAGACCAGTTCTCGGTCTGCAGAAACTGTCCCGCAAACGAGATCGTGTAAGTGCCGGCGTTTACCGGCGTCGAGGGAACTGTGAAGCTGCCAGTGAATCCGGATGGATTGGTCGAGAGCGTGATCTGCGTAATCCGCATCCCGGCCGGGACCACGATCTTGAAATAATCCGCGTCGCCACTGCCAAATGGAAGGCTGCCCTGAAAGGTGTTGCCGCCGGTCGTTAGGGTATAAGTGTAGGTTGCGGTAACGGCTGCGGCCGTATTCGGGAAATCGGTTACTTCGAATCCTTCTCGCTCGGTGATGGCGTGCAAAGCCGGGACGAACAGGAAGGCAGCGGCGACGAGCGTTGCGTGGAGCAGTGCTTTTTTCATAGGAATATCCTTTGTCGACGGCCGAGAAAGGGAGTCATTCCAGCCGATCACCCTGCGTCCCTGGAAAACTGCAACGGCTAACTCAATCGGATTGCAAAGATAGTGCGCACAGTGCGAGACAAGGCGCAATCAATACAGCGCGCCGAATGTGACTAACAGGTCACAACTTCAAGACGGACTAACCGCGTTTTGCGCGGAACAAGTGGAACGCACTGGCTGTGGGGACGCATCGCGACCGCCAGAATCCCACTTCAGCTGTCGGCCATTAACCTACACGACGGCAGTTCTGTGCCTTAGCTTCGGAAGAGCGCGAGCAGGTCGGCGTTGATGACCCCGCCCTTAAAACAAGTTCCTAACACGATCCGGAGAAGCCACAGCCGATCAAGTGTGCGGCTGCTCGCCAACTGCGCTCGGGTCCTGGCAAAGCTTCTGAAACCGCGGATCATTCCGCAGCGGATCGAACATCGGATCAAGCCGGAGAAGCGCGGGAGTCAGCGGTACGCGCACTCTGAACCGGGCACTCGCTGGTATCGAGAGCAGTTTCTGGAGCGCGGCAATTGCGCGGTCGGCTTCTCCCGTCTGCGCGTTGACGCGGGCGAGGATCTCGATGGCCGAAGGACCAAACATGGCATCCTTCTCGATCGGAACAATCGCCATGGCCCGCTCGGCCAGGCCGGCCGCCGCCCCGGCCTCCCCAAGACTCAGTTTCGTTAGGGCGAGGTAGCCGATCAGGCGATCATTTTCCGGCTGATCCTTCAGGAACGATTCCAGTTCGCTGTCGGCTTGTCGCCAAGTCTCCTGGGCTACGGCATCGTGTCCGGCGAGTTGTTGCGCCCAGCCTAACCAGAATCGAAGTTCGCCATTAATGAAGCCCAGCGCCGGATCGGGTTTCGCCAGGATCTCGCTCAGCCGAGGGATGATCGGCTCGGTGCGGCGCTCGAGGATCGCCTGATAGACCTGTCCTTCCACCACCCGGGAGTCATTGGCGACTGCGTGCAGCGGAGCGAGAAGCTTGGCCGCGCCCGCCAGATCGCCTTCGGCCTGCAGGATGCCTGCTTTTTCTCCGATCGTATTCGCGTCGTCGGGAGTAATCGCGAGGACGTGATCAAGCTTTTGCAAGGCGTCGGGAAAACGACGCAGCGAGATGTAAGAAATGGCGTGCTGGCTGAGGAGATTAACGTTGAGCGGATCGAGCCGCTCAGCCTCGTTGAAATACGACTCACTCAGCTCCCACTGACCCTGTCGTCGCTCGAGATAGGCGAGCGACTCCGGGATTCGGCTGCTGTTAGGTAAAAGCTGGCGCGCTTGCTCGAAATAATGCACCGCGGTGCTGTAGTCCTTCAGGCACGAGTAGTGATAGTAGCCTTTGGCGTGCACGGCCTCACCCAGGTTAGGCTGGAGAATCAGAGCGGTCTCGGCTGCCCGACGCGCCTCGTTACGCAGAGCGTTCGTCGGTTGAAGAGTAGCGGTCAGATAACCGCGCGCTTCCACGACCGAGAGGAGCGCCCAGGCGACGGCGAACTTCGGATCCCGGTCGACCGCTTCCCTCAAATACTTCCGCGCGCCGAGAGAGTTGGCAGCGGTGTTGGCACTTTTCAATGTATAAGAGAGGCCGCGCAGGTAGGCATCGTAAGCCTCCGAATTGTCGGTTGGCCTGGCCGCGAGTAGCTGCTCCTCGCGACCGGTGAGTTTGGCTTGCAGCTGCTCGGCAATGGTTTTCGCGACTTCGCTCTCGACCGAGAAGATATCAGTCAGCTTGCGATCAAACGTATCGCCCCAGAGATGGGAATCGTTAGCCGCCTTGATGAGCTGCACGTTGACCCGAATGGAGTCGCCATTCTTTTGCACGCTCCCCTCAAGGATGTGAGCGACCCCAAGTTCGCGCGCGACGTCCGGCAGGTTCTGCGGCGCGCTTTGGTAATGCTGTGTCGAGGTACGCGAGATCACCTTGAGGTCCGCAATTTTCGCCAGGCGAGTCAGGATTTCGTCCTGAACACCTTCCGCGAAGTAGGCATTCTCCTTGTCGCTGCTCCGGTTCTCGAACGGAAGGACGGCAATGCTTTTCTCCGGCACCGGCATCGCCGGGTTCTTCGGTTTTCGCGTGGACACGACGAAAGCGGCTGCGACCGCGGCAAGGCAAAGCAGCGCGCCCGCGGATAAGACCCACCGCATCTGTTTGCGTTTTCGTAAGGCGCGGATCTTCGTCGGTAGCTGGGGATTACCGGCATCATCGCCATAAAAATTTACCAGGCCCAGACGCACACCATGTTTCACCTCGCACTCACCGAGGTCGTGGAGTTGTGCCTGCCATTGGCCGGACTGCTCCAGATCTTCGGCCGCACGTTTGGAAAACAGAATGTGACCCGCGTCGCCGCAATCCATCACTCGCTGCGCGATGTTGATCCCGCCGCCGGCGAGATTGGTCCGTCCGCTGACGTCGGTGACATCGCTCACCGGGCCACTATGAATTCCCATCCGTATGGGAAGTTCTACTTCGTGTTTCAGCGCGCGCGTGATCTCGAGGGCACAGTGCGCAGGTTCCTCAGCGCTGCGGCGAAAGACCAAAGCCATTCCGTCGCCGGTCGGTAGCCGCACTAATTGCTCGTCGGTAGCTTTTCGCACCTGCGCGCTCGCGACGACGATCTCGGTGAGCCGCCGCAAACGATCGTTCTGCTCTTCTGTCCGGAGCTTCGAATAACCGACCAGGTCGATGAACAAGACATGCCCGATCTCAACAACAAGATTGCTCGCGGATTCGGCTGCCATGGTTTTTTGATGGCTTACGTGTGAGCTTAATGCTACCGCGTGTTGCTCGTTTGGCCGTGCAAATTTTCAACCTAAATGACAAAATTTGCAAAGTGCGCCTAGCGCAGGGCGCCGGCGACGCTTCCTCTCCCCGTTTTGTTATTTAGAGGTCGATCCATTTTGAAGAGATTCTGTGTGTTTGATATCGGAATGATAGCCCAGAAACCTGCGGTGATCGCCACAGCCTCTGCTTCGCCCAACCGAGGCGGAGCGTTCGCCCGACGCATAGCTGATCGCTTCGGTTTGTCCTACCCACGCGAATTCGCGTCGGCGGCTTCGCTCCTCATTGCCCTCATCCTTGTCAGGGCGGTTACCATCATGCATTACAGGTTCGGCAGCGACGAGCCGCAACATTTGCACGTCGTTTGGGGATGGGCTCGCGGTTTTGTCCAGTATCGCGATCTGGCCGATAACCACATGCCGTTGTTTCACATTCTATGCGCGCCGATTTACAAGCTGCTCGGCGATCGCGCCACGATTCTCTATTGGATGCGGATTGCCTTGCAGCCGCTCTACATCCTTGCGTTCTGGTGTACTTATCGGATCGGCTCGCTGCTTTTTTCTCGGCGCGTCGGTATCTGGGCGGCCATTCTAGTTGGTCTCTCCTTCGATTATATTTTCTGCTCGGTTGAATTCCGGACGGACAATCTTTGGGCCCCGCTTTGGCTATTATGCGTGGCGGTTTTGCTCAATGGCGCATTTACCGTGCGCCGCGCGCTGATCGCAGGTCTCATCATGGGTCTTTGCTTTGGCATATCCATGAAATCGTCGCTCCTCTTGATCTCGATACTGGCGGGGGGCTTCTTCACTTTAAATTTCGTCGGCCGCGATCGACTGAGTCTCGGTTGGAGGCAGATTCTCGGCGCGTTGGCTGCGTTTTTCGTCAGCGCTGTGATTATTCCTGGGACAATCATGCTCGCGTTTGCTCTCAACGGTATTTGGCCCCAGTTCCGCTATTGGGTTTTCGATCACAACGTCGTGCCCGGTTTGAGAAATCATCCCGTCTGGTGGGTGGTTATCTTTGCGGTCGGATTCCCACTTCTCGCTCTCTTGGCGCGTCGAATCGTTGGCGCGACGCCCGAAGCCGCGTTGGCGGCGCGCCGGAGTTTTGTCTTCGTCACGACCGGATTCTTTTTTACCGCGCTCGTTTCCTTCTGGCCCTTTTTGTCGCGGCAGGATTACCTTCCCTTCTATCCGCTTGCCTTTGTCCTTGGCACGGGTGCCGCGCTCACACTCTCGGACCGCTGGGCGGGGCATTTGAATCTGGCAAAGATCTGGCGCGTCGTACCCATGCCCGCTTTGGTCGGTGCATGCGAATTATTGGTATCCCTGCTTGCTCAACCGATCTGGAAAGACAAGACCGACCTCGAAAGCGATCTTTTACGCGCGACGCTCCAGCTTACCGACCGGGATGACCTCGTTTTTGACCGCAAAGGAGAAACTGTTTTCAGGCAACGCTGCTTTTATCCTGTGATAGAGACGTTTTCTGAGGAACGCATCCGGCGCGGATTGATGGTGGACAATGCGATCCAGCGTTGCATCGACACGCGGACCTGCGTGGCCACTTTGCCGGACAAGATGCCGCCAGCCACATTCCGTTTCATCGAACAGAATTATCTGCCGGTCGGAAACAGATTGCGCGTAGCAGGCGTGTTTTTGCAATCATCGGGTGAGAAACGCTTTGATTTCAAAATTGTCGTTCCGGCTTCCTACAAAATCATCGCGCGTGATGTTGAAGCGGTAACGGGCATACTTGACGGCGACAGCTACGAGGGAAAGGAGCGCTTTCTTTCGCCGGGTTCCCACACTTTCGAGCAGATGTCTGCCGGACACGACCTCGCCGTCTTGTGGTCCAAGGCTGTCGATCGTCATTTCAGACCGCTCGCATTCGTGAATTGAGACTTTCGGTGAGGCTAGTTTGATTTTTCGCGAGGAGAGGTCGGCTGTTAGGGACTCTTGTAGCCATTGAATGTCGCTTCACGCGAGGTTAGGGTGGCGCTCCTGAGCCGAACACCTACGAATGTCGATGGCGTCAAAGACTACCTTACAGCTAGATGACAGTTCTCGCTTGATGCTGTTCGCACCGCATCCGGACGACGAAACACTCGCCGCTGGCGTCCTACTGCAGACGGCGGCTCGAGCCCGCGCGAATTTGCGGGTTGTTTACATGACCGACGGCGACAACAACCCGTGGCCACAGCGATTGGTCGATCGCAAATGGCGCCTCGATGCGAAGGATCGTAAGCGATGGGGCCGCTTGCGCCGACAGGAAGCCCTCGCTGCGCTCGACGTTCTCGGCGTTCCCGCGAGTGCCGCCTACTTTCTCGGTTTCCCCGATCAAGGTCTAACGAGTCTCTTACTTGGTGCAACCACCAAAACTGTTGCGCATCTTTGTGAGCTGATCAATGAATGGAAGCCAACGCACCTGGTCCTGCCGGCAGTCTGCGACCGGCACCCTGATCACAATGCCATCGGCGTCCTTCTCCGGCTCGCGCTTCCCCGCCTGCACGAGTCAAACCGACTGCGGTTGTGGACCTATTTGGTGCATGGTGACAACGAGCGCTTTTTTCGTGGTGCCAATCCTTTGCCGCAGACTGAGACTTGTAAACTCGACAAGATTCGAGCGATCCATTGTCATCGCTCGCAGGTCAAACTTTCGCGCCGCAGGTTTCTCGGTTACGCCGCGCGACCGGAGTGCTTTGCGCCGCTCGCTACGAATGGAGGGACCAGCGGCGAACGTTGTCTTCGACTTATTTTCCGAAGGAATTCCGCGCTTTGCTTGCGCTTCGATCTTCGCGTAAGACCTCGATTTCCGGGTTTCGCCGAGACGATCTTCATAGTTGGTCACGATCGTCGTGGTGCAACGCAGTCATGGCGAGTCGCCATGCCGGTTCGATCAGGAATCGTCGCGATTGAAAAGTGGACGACAGGTGAACCTGTTTCAACGGCGCGATTCCAAACAGACTATACATCCGGATGGATGTTCCTGCCGGAGTCACTCTTTTCAGACACACACACCTTATTTGTAAAGTATCACCGCCGATCATTGTTCTTCGACCAGGAAGGCTGGCTGGAGCTCGAACCGAAGCGGTCGACCAAGAAGGTTGCGGTGTCTCGGCGTGAGACGATCGCCCGCGCCTGTGTGTTGTAGACTCGTTAGGATATTCCAAAGGAGCCAGAGCTTACTATGGACACTGCCCGAGGTCAGATTGAAAGACCTATTTCGCCTTCGAGAACGCGCTGAATAAGCACCGGCTTCTCGCCTTTGCCCCACAACTTCGCTTGATGCGAGACGCGATACCTGAGTGGCCCGCCGTCTGGTTTTTCGCTCCGCGTAATGGGGCGCGGGATGCAGACGAAATCGGTGCGCATCTCGTCGGCCGATAATCGGACCGTGGCGTAACCGTGCCCGCCTAGATCGATGAACTCGAGGTGCGGAGCCAGGTCCGGGTTCGACAGCGACCGGGCGCGCTTCAAGTCGAAGCTCTTTGCATATTCCAAACAAGAACGGACGCCGTGCTTCAGCAGCATGTTGTAGGTCCAGTCGGGCTTCTCCTGCCCTTGCCTGTCGGCGAGAAAGAGCGCTCGGAGCGGGGCGTCCTTCGGCAGACTGTGCTCGTTGGCTTCCATAGGCCCGGGGCTCGTAAGTGACGCACCCACGAAACTCAAGCCGACCGGTTCGAACTTGCCGGGTGGAAGTTCCGCCGTCGCATACCCGGCCCAGAAACTGTGGCGATCGCCCGAGACAATGGCGAAGCCGGTGATCTTGGCGTCGCGCACAAGATTGTAGATCTCAGCGCGCTCCGAGTAGGCAGTGCCGTAGTCAATGCCGCTTCCCGTGGTTGCGTAGCCGGCGTCTTTCGGCCACGGCTCCTTAGTTAGGCCGGGCGGCAGATTGTGCGGGTCGGCCCGCTCATCGATCGCGCCCTCCGAGTTTGCCCAAATTTTCCACGTGGCGGTTGAGCTCTCGAGCTTGTCCTTGAACCATGCCTTCTGCGTTGCCCCGAGAATGGTTTGCGGTGGCGCGTTTCGTTGCGGGTTGGGGATACGCGCATCATTGAAGCTGACCTCGGCCGGCGGATTGCCGCCGTTGTAGGCACGCCCGCCGTCGAGAATCCTCATCAAAGACTCAGGAGACATCCCGATGAATTCGTCGCCACCGAGCTTGGCGAGCGACGGATCGCTGAAGCAATTCGCACTGCGATAGCTATGCTGGTCCGTGATGAGGAGGTCGAGGTGCCGTCCATACCGGTAGGCCCGGTAACCTTTGAGGCTGTTGATCGCCGTTAGGTTATTCGGTTCCAACCCCAGACCGTCGCCATCGAACTTGTCGATCGGAACGTTTTTCACCGCCGGTGGACCGAAATGCTCGAGCGACCCGCTTGGCGGAGAGACTCGGGCGGGAAGAAATTCGAACCAGGCCTGATTGGCGGCTACCTTCACCGTCTGACCCGGGACCTCAAACTTCCCTGCCTTGACGATGCTTTGCCAGCCCATCCACGAAAATTCGTGGTTGTCCCAGATGGCGACGAACGGCCAGCGCGCACGAGCGTCTTGGAGATCGGGATCGGCGAGATAGCCCTTATATATGGCGCGGTAACCTTCGAGCGTCAGCGGGATGTGGAAATTGCCGACCTTGTGGCTGTGGCCGTCCTCGAAGCGTGCCACTTCATAAATCGTGCGGTCGAAACGCGTCTTCACTTCATCGGGATACTCAACCACCTCGTAAATAAAATCGCCGAGGTGCAAGACGAAATCGAGCTTGTCGGCCGCGGGAGCGCGTTCGTCTTCGTAAATCATCCGGCGATAAGCGTTGAGCTTCCCCTCATTCACGTCCTGGCAGCTGACAAACGCGAAGTTCACCGTGCGCGGATCGTCTTCGTTAGGCGCGGTCATGGTTCGGCCGATGCGACTCCCGTTGCCATCACGATCGCTGAAGCGATACCAATAAACGCGCGAGGGTTTTAGTCCTCCCACCAAAACGCGACAGGTCCAATCCGCTGCCGGCGAAACCGTCACCGGCGCGCTGGCGGTGACTCGCTCAAACAACGCATCTTCCGCAATCTCTAGGGTCAGGCGGGCTGATTTGGCTGAAGCTGAACCGGAATACCGCGTCCAAAATAAAACGCTATTGCTATCCGGATCGCCGGACGCGACGCCTTCCTTGAAAAATTCTCGACGCTCGCGCCAGCGGGCTTTCGATCGGTGCGGAACTGGTGAACCCCATGCCGCCACCGCTCCCCAGCCAGCAGCAGCTACGATGAATGCGCGTCGCTTCATACTTTGGTGTGAATGTTTCGATAGTCCTTTCGAAAGACTGGCCTTTGCAAGTCGTGCGCCAATGCGCCGCGAGAAGTCATAACTCTTTGATAGAGAATAGTTAAACGGTTTAAAGCCTTCGCCACGAATTTCGCAACCGACCCGTTTGCGGGATAGGGCTGTCGCGAATTCGGAACTGCCGACGAACTAGACAGGATTGACGGGATTAGAAGGATTTACAGATTACAATGCCAAACCTGAGATCGGACAGCTTACTCCGAGCTCCGGAAACGGGTCTCGTCAAAATCGGGCGAATCCTATTTAGTTTCCGATTTTCTGAATCAATGCAAATCGGTTAGGCGTTCCAGCTGACGTTTTAGCCCCCCAGTCCCAGCGAACTGCGCAGATGAAGAAGGGTCAACCGCGGGTTACTCGATTGTCGCGGGTTAGAAGGCATCCGAACTCCTTCGTGCTTTCCTGAGTTCCTGAGAGATCTCTCCTTTCGATTTGCAGATTTTGGCCGCCCTGCCGTAACGCGGGTGAAGGAGCGGCCGGGCTTTCAATCCCCGCAGATTCCAGAGGATCGCATCCATCAGATCTTTTCCCAAGCGCGCGTAGCCACGGGATCGCGGCGTTGGTCGAATTCGATGTGATCGATCAGTTTCTCGATGGTTTTCCGGTTAGGCCGCTTTCCTCGATGGAGATCGTCGTGTTTGGCACCGGCGATATCGGCGGTTGACTGCTGGACGACAAAGACAAAGAAAAGAAGTTTGATAAGTTCGCGGGAAAGTCTGAAAACCTAAACGTCCCCAAATAACAAAATGAAGATCGTAATTATCGGAGGCACCGGCCTTATCGGAGCAAAACTGGTGAACAATCTGCGCCGGCGCGGCCATGAGGTCGTGGCGGCGTCACCTTCCTCGGGCGTGAATACCGTTACCGGTGAGGGACTGGTTGAAGTGCTCAACGGCGCGCAGGTTGTCGTCGATGTGGCGAACGCGCCCCAGTGGGACGACAAGGCCGTGCTGGAGTTTTTTGAAACGGCGGGGCGCAACCTGCTCGCCGCGGAAGCGGCCGCTGGAGTGAAGCACCACATCGCGCTGTCAATCGTCGGCGCTGATCTTTCTCCTGCGAGCGGTTATTTGCGCGCAAAGGTAGCCCAAGAAAATCTGATCAAGGCATCGAACGTTCCTTTTACGATCGTTCGCTCGACGCAGTTCATGGAATTTGTAAAGGGCATCGCGCAATCCGCCACCGAAGGGCAAACGGTTCGATTATCGCCCGGTATGATGCAGCCGATCGCGGCGGATGATGTCGCAGCTGCCCTGACTGATATCGCCCTGGCGGAACCGATTAACAGTACGATCCAGATTGCCGGGCCCGAATCGATCCGGATGGATGAATTCGTCCGCCGGTTTCTGAGCGCGACTCACGACTCGCGGAAGGTGACTACGGACGCACACGCGCTCTACTTCGGCACAGAGTTGGACGATCAAAGCCTTGTCCCTGCTCCGGGCGATAATCCTCGCCTCGGTCCGACCCATTACGACGGCTGGCTCAAGCGCTCGACGGCTTAGAGGGGATTAATCTTCGAAGATGGGGGAGGATTTGGGGTCTGATCTTCACTTTGACAATTGATTCTGGCGAGCCGAACCCGTCAGATCTTTTCCCAAGCCCGCGTAGCGACGGGATCGCGGCCTTCGTCGAATTCGATGTGGTCGATGAGGGTTTCGATCGGTTTGCCGGTTAGGCCGCTCTCTTCGATGCGTTGCGGGAGGACGTGGCTGCGTTCGTCGCGCCAGCCGAGTTTCGCGATGAAGCGGTTCCAGACGTGGCATTCTTCGTCGGTGCGCGGAGTGCCGTGAGCATGCGCCCACGCCAGCACGGCTTCATCTTTCTCTCCGGCGAGCGCGCGACGTTTGATCTCGGAGTGGGAGACTCCTAGAAAGCGGCAGCAGCGTCCGTCGAGGGTGAAAAATTGCGCGTCGCCGAAGTAATCGTGATAAGCGGGTGGGAGTTGGCCCGCCGCGTGGAGGCGGATCTTGTCCAACATCCGCCCGAAATAAATGAGGCGTCCGACTTTATCGTAACAACTGCGCAGACCGGGAACGTTCGGCATAAGAGGAATAATAATCAGCCGCGAGGGCGCTGCGAGCGTCGTCTTTCGGATCACCGTCACAAAGCGTTGACCCTATTCTCCATACTTTGCAAAGTATGTGACCATGTCTCCGCTCGTGTTTGCGGCCGGCCAAGCCACGCTTTGGCGCACCTGCCGTGTTTTGGCGAACCGCAAACGCCTCCAGATCCTGGCGCGGTTGATCCGGCAACCCAATCAGACGGTTTCGGCTGTGGCGCGGGCGATGAAGCTATCGATGCCCGCTGCCAGTCAATACCTGCGCGCGCTGGAAGCGCGCGGACTGTTGACCTGCCGGCGGGTCGGCCTTCGGGTCGAATATCGTGCCGCGGCTGCCACCACCGGGGTTGCTTCGGGTGAGATCCTCACCGCGCTGCGGTTCGCGTTTCGTGGCCGAGCGCAGCCGATTGAAGCGCTCTTCAAACTCGCTACGGCCTTTACCCACCCGCGGCGTATAGAAGTGTTTCGTGCCGTGAAGAATGGCGCAGGCTCCTTCGAGCAAATTCAAGCGGCAACCAAAATATCGGCGCAAGCGCTCTCCCGTCATCTCGTCAAACTGGAGACGAGGGATTTCATCAGGAACGAAGCCGGAAAGTATGCGGTCGCGAACCAGGCGCATCCATTCGGGCGTGCCTTGGGGCGTTTTGCCGCGCAATAGTTATTGGCTTTCATACTTTGCAAAGTATGGAGATTGAGAATAGGAATTTCGTTATCCGTTTGAGAGCATTCAGCACTTGTGCCGCTCCAAGATTGAGAGTTACGGGCTGAGCGTCGAGAGATGGGGAGTCGGAAGTCCGAAGTCGGGGCTCCTATCGGAACTTAACCGTGCTGCGAGGTCTGAATCAACGCAGGATGACGACGATGTGCGCTTGGATTTTGCCGTCCACTTCGCCCGAGCCGAAGCGGGCGGCGATCGCGCGCGTGGCGAGATCGGTAGCTTCGGCCAGACGCGCTGCATCGCGCGCTTCGATTTCACCGCGCAGCGGCGTTCCCTGACAGTAGGCGATCGCGGCGAGGCGAGGGGAACTCGCGCGGCTGCGCATCGCGAGAGTCGTTATGGTCGGTTGTTCTTTGAAGCCGGCAGTGGCGATGTCGGCCGCTATCTTTTGCAATTGGTAATAGCCGTGCGGAGTTCGCGCCAGGAAACGCGGCGGATCGTCCGGGAACATCTCTGCCAGTGTTTGCGTTACGACATCGGCGAACTCGTTCTCCTCAATCCGGTCCCAGACGTTGAACAGGAACGTCCCGCCCGGACGCAGTACACGCCGCACTTCTGCGAACGCTGCCGGTTTTTGAGGAAAAAACATGGCGCCGAACTGACAGGCAACCACGTCGAACATTCCATCTCCGAACGGTAACTGCATCGCATCCGCCTGACGCCATTCGACCGGGCGCGCCGTGCCGGCAGCGGCAGCCGCAGCCTGAATGAGCATCGGCTCGTTCAAGTCAGTCGCGGTGATTTGCGCATCGGGCGCGAGTCTCCTGCACAGCTCGCGAGTGACTACGCCTGTGCCGGCGGCGATCTCAAGGACCGCTGACGGTTGGAGTTGAGCGGCTCGAGCTGCAATGTCCTCCGCGTACGACTGAAAGATCAGCGGCACCAAATACTCTTCGTATAACTGCGGAATCGATCCCCTGAATGCCTTGTCAGTGTCTTCGCTCATCGCTTTGATCGCGTCTTTCTTACTTCACATCATGAAGGCTATGCGCTGGCAAGGCCAGGACACAGGCGAATGTCCCGGCGCTCACGGCAATCATCAAGAGCAAGCCTAACCGAAAGCCGCCCACGGTTGCGGCCAGGACAAACGAGCTGACGCCGAGCGCAGCGCCGATCTGCCGGATAAATTGCTGGCTGGTGGTCGCGCTGCCCATGCGGGCAATCGGGACGCTATTCTGCACCACGACAGTGAGCGCGGGCGAGATCAGTCCCATTCCGGCACCTGAGATGAGAGCGGCAGCCATGACCCAGACGAGTCCATGTTCGAATGCGACCATGAAAAGGAGAAGTCCCATAATGTGAACGACGATTCCAACGACACTCGGAAGACGTTCCCCGATTCGATGGACTAATCGTCCGGCGGCGAAGGCCAACGTGCTCCATCCAATGGTAAACGCGCCAACCACCAGACCGACGTCTGCGCGGTTGTCATGAAACGCGGCATTGGTTGCGAGCGGCAGATATGCGCTCAGGCCAAACCCGCTGAAGAAGGCGAGGAATGACGAAGAAATCGATGACGCGTAGCCAGCATGATGAAAGAAAGTCAACGGGAGTATGGGATGCGGCGTTCGTCCTTCATGCCAGACGAAGATGCCCAGCAGGATGATTCCGGCGGCAATGAGCGCCGCCTGCACCAGTCCGATTTGTCCTTCACCGAGATCGACAAAGGCCCACATCAGGCAACTGCCGCCGGCGCCGGCGAGAATCGCACCGGCGAAATCGAATCGACCGACGCTCGGTCCGATGCTCTCGCGCATCCCGGCGATGACAAGAAAACCGGCGACAATTGCGATTGGCACGTTGATCAGGAAAGCCCAGCGCCACGAAACGTGTGTCACGATCAGCGTTCCAAGGAGTGGTCCGGCGACACTCGCGATGGCCCATGCGCTGCTGGCCGCGCCGAGAGCCCGGCCGCGTTTGTTAGGCGGATAAACCACTCCGAGGAGAACAAACGGGAGAGTGGCAACGGCGCCTGCTCCGATCCCCTGGATGGCGCGAGCGCCGATAAACTCCATCATCGAGTGCGCGACCGCGCAGAGTCCGCTCCCAACCGTGAAGACAACAATGCCGATCAGATAGGTGCGTCGGCGTCCCCATCGATCGGAGCCCGGTCCCCAGATCGGCATCGAGACGGCCGCGGCGAGCATGTAGGCCGCAAATGTCCACGCGTAGAGGTGCGCACCGCCGAGCTCGGGCAAGGCCACCGGCATGACCGTGCTGACGATGGTGTTGTCGAGACCGGCAAGAATGAGCGTGAACAAGACACCGAGCAGGACCAGCAGGCCGCTCTGTCCGGTAGCACTCGCCTTTGAGGTTCCGACCTGAGATTGTTTTTCCGCAGCCTTCAGAGGTTGGCTATCACCGTTTTGATGTGATTCGTCAAATCGACGGGATATGAGGCGCTGAGTTAACGAGCGTTACTTTCCGGCAAAGGCTTTCTCCAGCTTCGCAAGATCGAGCTTCTTCATTTGCCACAACTCATGGGTCACCCGTTGCAGTCCGGCCGGATCCCTGGACCATTCGGTGAAAAACTTTGCCGGTGTGATCTGCCAGAAGAGTCCGTATTTGTCTGTGACCCATCCGCATTGGACGTCCTCGCCGCCATCAGCGGTAAGTTTCTCCCAATAATAATCGATCTCCTCTTGGGTATCGCAGTTGATCACGAGCGAGATCGCTTCAGTGAACTTGAATTGTGGACCGCCGTTCAAGGCGGTGAACTCCTGGCCGTTCAATTCGAACGAAACTACCATCACCTGACCTTTCTTTTCGGGAATATCTTCGCCGGCGTAATACGTGACCTGCTTGACCTTCGAATTCTTCTTGAAGACCGAGACGTAGAAATTCGCCGCTTCTTCCGCCTGATTATCGAACCACAACATCGGGGTAATCGTTTGCATCCATCACATTGCGCACGACGAGGCGCAGTGCAAAATCCGCGCGGACGATCGGCAAACTGCTTCCATCGTAAGCCGCTTACGATGGCTCGAATGAGGCGCCAGTCGGAGGCACCGGTGTCGTTCAAGTCTACGCTCTCACGTTTCACGTTTCACGATTCACGAGTTCACGGTTCACGGTTCACGGTTCTCGGTTCACGGTTCACGGTTCTCGGTTCTCGGTTCTCGGTTCTCGGTTCACGGTTCACGGTTCTCGGTTCTCGGTTCTCGGTTCTCGGTTCTCGGTTCTCGGTTCTCGGTTCTCGGTTCTCGGTTCTCGGTTCTCGGTTCTCGGTTCTCGGTTCTCGGTTCTCGGTTCTCGGTTCTCGGTTCTCGGTTCTCGGTTCTCGGTTCTCGGTTCTCGGTTCTCGGTTCTCGATCGATTTCGACAGAGGAAGCCACCTCCATCTTGAAGACAACGATGGGTTGAAGGAATGTGGCGGAGGCTGAGAATCTCAAATCGACATGGCGAAAAAACACCTTGAGGGGCGCGCTCAATTCGATTTTCTGATTGGCTGCTGGCGCATTCGTCATCGGCGTTTGAAGGAGCGGCTGGCGAAGATTGACGACTGGATCGAGTTCGATGGCGGCTGCGTGACACGCAAAATCCTGGATAATGCGGGAAACATCGATGAGCACTCGCTCGATATGCCGGGTCATCCTTACAGTGCCATGGCCATTCGCACCTATGATTCCGCGCAGGATTGCTGGTCGATTTGGTGGATTGATGGTCGTCAACCGACAGAGCTCGATCCTCCTTTAGTGGGTCGTTTCAAAGACGGTGTCGGAACCTTTTATGCCGACCACGTCTTGAGGGACAAGCCGATCAGGGTTCGCTTTTTATGGACGAATCTGGCGGTTAGTCCCCATTGGGAACAGGCGTTCTCAGCAGACGGTGGCCTAACGTGGGAGGTTAACTGGACGATGGAGTGGCAGAGGATCGCCTGATCGATGTTAGGCAACTATTGGATCGCGGGATGAGACCCTGAACGCTAAACCTCCGCGAACAGCAACTGGTTAATGGCTTTTCTTCTTCGAAGATTTAGCGCGCTGCTTTTTGGCGGCGTTCATGTTGTCGACCAAGCTGGGATATTTGCGGCCCGCTTTCCTGGCGGCAGCTTTGGCTTTGGCTTTGCTGCCGGCGGTTAACTTGGTGTGACTGCTCTTTTTCGGAGCCGGCTTTTTCCAAGGCGCTTTCTCTGTTTTCGTTTTTTTGGACATGAGGAGGCCTTGTTCAGAAATGGAGATGACCCTCGATTGAGTCGTCCATGGTCTTGCCGATGGCAGCGCCGATAAGCATTTTCGCGCCGGCAACGGCGGTGCCGTGTTTCGTGTCCCAGTAGTAACCCTGCGACGGCCTTACCTGGATGACTGTGATCCGCGGATCGTCCTGGCCTTCGGTGAACCATGTCTTAACGATCGGTTCCCAGAGTTCCTTAATCCGCGCTTTGTCGCACGAAATAGTTGCCTTGCCGGCCAAAGTCAGGAAATCGGAATGGGCTGAGCCTTGAAAAAAGAGCCTAACCGACGGATCGCGAGCAAGTTCTTCGTTCTTATGGCTGTCGTTGGCGCTGAGAAACCAGAGGTTTCCTTGATCGTCCACTTTCTGGACGCTCATGGGTCGCGTAGCCGTGGAACCGTTCGAGCTCGCGGCCGTGCAGAAGAAGCAGGTCCCGGCTTTCTCGACCAATTCCTTCATTTTCTCGATCGCCTCGGCTCCACTGAGGTCGGCGCGATTTTGTTCCGATTGATTTTGGTTGATTGAATCCATCGTTGGTTAATCGGCTGCCACCAACGGTTTGGTCGCTATGGTTTGCTCGCTGCCGTGCGCGCTTTTCTCAGAACGGATGAGGCGACTCAGTTCAGTCGCTCGAGAAGTTCGACCATGATGCGTTGGCCGGCTTTTTTGCCGATGATCTGGCGGACTTTGGCGCTGACCGGAAGCTTGTGAGTGCCGTCTCCCAATGCCATGAACGAGCTTTTGAATGGTTTGCCATTCATCGTCCCGCTTACTTTGACGAGCCCGCGTGTCCCGAAGAACTTCGCGGAATCCTTCATCTTCACGTAGGTCCATCCGCCTCTCGCGGGACTTTTTTGCAAAACGGCGGCGAATCGTTTCTTTAGTTTCACGGGCTGGAATTATCTCTCAGGAATCCAGGAATGGCAGGAAAGAAATTTGAAAAGATTTCAATAATCTGAACCAGTGATGCGGTAGATGTGATCGACGGGCTGCAGAATCCAGGCTTTTTCAGACGACGGCGGCAAAACGTGGGAGATTCACCCGACAATGGACTTTACGACTAAATCCCAGGAAACGAACTCCTACCCGGTGGTCGAGCTCCGCCAGTACACGCTTAAGGCCGGCGAGCGTGATACGCTGATCAATCTTTTTGAGAAGGAATTCATCGAGAGTCAGGAAACGCTTGGCATGCGCATCATCGGTACGTTCCGCGACCTGGAAAACCCCGATCGCTTTGTGTGGCTGCGCGGTTTTCAAAACATGCAGTCGCGCGCGATTCAACTGCAGCAGTTTTATGGCGGCCCGGTTTGGAAGGCGCACCGTGAAGCCGCCAACGCCACCATGATCGATTCCGACAACGTGCTGCTACTCCGGCCCGCGATCGGATCAGGGTTCAGTCTTCCGGAACGACGCCCGGCACGTCCTGTCGTCGCAAAAAATCCGGGCGGTGTGATTCTCGCGGCGATTTATAAAATCGAGAAGTGGAGCGAAGCGGAGTTTGCCGAGTTCTTTCGAAGCACCATCGCCCCGATTTTGGCTGCGATTCCCGTTAAGATCCTGGGCACATTCATTTCGGAGCATCGTCAGAACACGTTTCCGGCTCTGCCGGTGCGCGAAGATGCGAACGTCTTTGTCTGGTTCTCGAGTTTTCCGGATCGAGCCGCATACGAAGCGATGGCCCCGGTGATAGAGGATAAGATCGGAGAAAAATGCGCCAACCGAATGGCAGAACAGCCGGAAGTGCTTTTACTCGCACCGACTGCCCGATCCCTTCTGACAGGATGAACGCAATTTACAGAAATTGAGATTTTAGCCGCAGAATCCGGCTCATTTTTGTAAATCCTGTCAGCCTTCATTTCGGCCCCTCTTTTTTCTTCACGCGGATCGCTCGGACTGATAAACGGACACGCGTGAAAATCCCGCTCATTGTTGTCGCGGTTTTTGCCATGTCTCTGGTCCAGGACCTCTGCGGGCAGAGCGGAGCGCTCGATCTGACCGCGCCGCTGAATTACGCGAACCAATCGCGCCCGGCTTACATCACAAAAGATAATACAACCAACGGTGACTCGATCACCGATGCGGGCGCGACCCTTGGGCGCGTGCTTTTTTACGATAAGCGGTTGTCGTTTGACTCGACGATCAGTTGCAGTGCGTGTCACCAGCAGGCCTTTGCGTTCAGCGAACCGTTTGTCGCCAGCCAGGGCGTCACCGGGATGACTTCGCGTCACACCATGCGGTTGATCAATCCGCGATTTGCCACTGAAGTGCATTTCTTTTGGGATCAACGGGCGAGCACTCTCGAAAACCAGACTACGCAGCCGATCCAGAATGCGATTGAAATGGGGTTCAGCGGGACCGGCGGCCAACCGTCCCTAACCGATCTTCTTAATCGGCTGATTGGAATCCCTGAATACCGCGTGCTTTTTACCTCCGCCTTCGGGTCCATCAGCACGATTGATCAATTTCATTTACAGCAAGCCCTGGCGCAGTTTATCCGAAGCATTCAATCCTTCGATTCGAAGTACGATGCAGGGCGAGCGGTCGTGGGAGCCGACGGTCCGCCTTTTCCGAATTTCACGGCCAGTGAAAATAATGGAAAACATCTGTTCCTTGCGCCGCCCGCTCCGCAGGCCGGGGCCGGGTGCGCCGGGTGTCATCGGCCGCCGGAATTCGATATTGATCCTAACAGCCGAAATAATGGCGTTACTGCTGCCATTGGTGGAGGAACGGACCTGACCAACACACGATCGCCATCTCTGCGGGATCTGGTCCGGTCGGACGGAGAGCTGAACGGTCCTTACATGCACAACGGCACTTTCGACACGTTAGGCCAGGTGGTTGACCATTATAATTCGATCCCGGCCGATAACAGCAACCTGGATCCACGCTTGAGGGCGCCCGCCGGCGGATTACAAAATCTGAATCTGACCCAGCAGCAGCGAACCGACATCGTTGCATTTCTAGGCACGCTCGGCGGGACCAACGTTTACACGGATGTGCGATGGTCGACTCCGTTCGATTCGAATGACCAGATCTCGTTAACGGTGTTGAACGGCGTGCGGTTGACCAGAAACAGCGATGGAACGGTCACGGTCAGCTGTAAGGCGGCGCGCGGAATGCAGTATCAATTTCAGTCTTCGCCCAACCTCGCGGGCTGGAGCACGCTCGCGATTGTCGGTCCCGATTCCCAAGGCTTGCTCAAACAAACGGTGTCAGTCGCGAACGGCGCGTTTTATCGTTTTGCTTTTGCCACGCCGTAAGGCATGAACCGCCGCCAATAAAACCGGACAGTTAACATCTTGACCGCAGAGCTCGCAGGGGAAAAGAGAGAGAGGCACTCTTCTCACACTGCGTCTTCAGCCCCGGCGGTTGTGAAAATGCTGTAACCTTGGTGCGACCCAGCCTGTCATCAAGGAGATGAGAAATCCTGTGGCTTGGTGCGCGCGTCCCTTTGGCCTAACGCTTCTACTCGCAACAGCGACGGTCGTAAGTGTTCCTGACAACGCGATTCTTGCCGCGGAGGGTGAGCCGAAGATCGAGATTCCTGTTGGCGGCGCTTCGGTGCCAATGCTCGACATCGGCGGGCGCCCGGTGGTGGAGGTAAAAGTCAACGGGAAGGGGCCGTTTCCATTCATCCTCGACACCGGTGCCACCAACACGGTGATCGATTCGGATCTCATCGACGACCTGTCGTTAGGTGATAGCAGCGGTATCAAAGAGCTCCTCATCGGGACGATCAAAGTGAGCGACCCGGAGGTCGACGACGGCCCGGTCACGGCGATGTTTGCAAAAGTTGATAAGCCGCCGCGCGGGGTGTTAAGCGCACAGTCGTTTCCAGGATATTTGCTGACTTTCGATTATCCGGGAAAGAAGATCATTTTGCGAAAAGGCGCATTACCGGAAGCTGACGGGAAAAGAATCTTTGCCTACGGAGCAGATGAAATGCTTCCGATCGTGCCGGTGAAGGTCGCGGGACGTGACGTCAAAGTTCATCTCGACACGGGCGCGCCGTTTGCCCTGGCTTTACCGACCGTCTACAAGGAGCGGATCCCGCTCAAGGCGCCGGCAATTGAAAAGGGCAAGGTGAAGACGCACTCGGGCGAGTTCCCAATCTTCAAAGCCGCCGTCGACGGCGGGATCGAGATAGGAGAATTCAAGCTGCCGTCGAGCGATATTACTTTCACTGATGTCGTGCCGAATCGTGATGCAGCGCCGCAGGGACAGGTAGGCTACGCCGCGTTGCGTGAATTTGTGATCACGCTGGATTCAATGAATCGACGGATTCAGTTTGCGCGTCCGTGAAGGGAAAAATCCGAATTGCTTAGTTCGCAGAGAGTATCGAGGTTGAACACCGTTCTGGCGTAACCGCGGTTGAACGCAACTCCAACTAACCGACCACGAATTCGCCTTCGGTCGCAGTGCGCTGGCTGTAAAGCTCGCTGAGACGTTTCGTCATCGGACCAATTTTTCCGTCGCCGATGGTTTTGCCGTCCACTTTTGTGATTCCAGCCAATTCGCCCATGGTCCCGGTGCAAAAGAGTTCATTGGCTGAGTAGACGTCGTCGAGAAACAGATCCGTTTCGCGGCAGGGAATGTTTTCCGACGCGCAGATTTCGAAAATGGTCGCGCGCGTGATTCCGGCCGGACAGGCAATCACCCGGCTCGTAGCCAGTTCGCCTTTGCGCACGAGAAAGAGATGCGTCGCGTTTGTTTCCGCGACATTGCCGTTGATATCCAGCATGAGGGCGTCGTCGGCGCCGGCGTTGTTCGCTTCGATCTTGGCCAGGATGGAATTGAGCAAGTTGGCGTGATGAATTTGCGGATCGAGGATGTTCGCCGGCGGCCGCCGAATCGAGGCCGTCTTCAAAGTCAGTCCCGACTTGTCGTAAACCGGCGCCTTGTACTCGGCTAAGACAATAAGGGTTGGTCCCGATTGATTCAGGCGCGGGTCCATCCCGGAAGTAATCTTAACTCCGCGCGTGAGCGTGAGCCGAATGTGGACGCCGTCGCGCATTTTGTTAGCCGTGAGTGTGCGCCTGATTTCTCCGATGATTTTTTCGCGTGCCGGAATGTCGACAAACGACAAGGCGCGTGCGGATTTTTCAAGACGATCAAGATGCTCTTGCAGCTTGAAGATGCGCCCGTTGTAAAGACGGAGTCCTTCCCAGACAGCGTCACCGCCCTGAACGGAGGAATCGAAGGGGCTGACGCCGGCTTCATCGCGATGCATCAGACGCCCGTTAATGTTCACGAGCAGGTCACGGTTTTTTTCGCTGAATTGTTGAAGCATAAGGACCTCACACAAAGTCCACGACGGACACTAGGATTTTAAGAATTCAGGACCGCTGTTTCCGTTGTGACTTTTGTGCGACACATATCAGTGTAAACGAAACTTAAACAGGCGGTCGTAGATTTCGCGGGCTTCATGGTGGATTTCACGAAAGCGTTCCGGCACGGTGACATCCCTCGGCCGATAGGGAGCGAACGACGTCGATTTGGCCACTTCGCCATACCAATGTTTGGCCCAAATGCCATCAGTCTCGCGCAGACCCGCCGGCCAGGAGAGCATGGCGCGATCGAATTTCACTCCGACGGCCTGGCAGAGAAGAGTGAGAGTGCCGCTCCGGATCCTGCAGAACATCTTGCGCATCCACCACCGGGCCGGGTGAGCCGTTTTGTTTTAGGACCCAGTCGAAAATCTCGGCCTGCTGCAGAAAGCCGAGGTCGGCCAGGGTGGGATCGTCATTCTTTTTTATATAGGAATGGATCACTTCGGCCGGGTCGCGGATCAAAAAACAATTCACCATCGAGCCTAACCAATCGCGTGTAACTTCTCTCAACAGGTGATGGGTCATGTGTTTCTGGAAGAAGATCTTCTTCCCGCCTGGGATCGGGCCCTGGAGGTCGGTGACCACTTTTCGCCAATCGGTTTCACCACGGGCAACGACGTCCTCGAAGCCCGGATGCTTCTTTCCGGTCGCCTTGAGATAAAAGGCGTAAAATGGCTCGTCGACCACGGCGGTGTCTGGGCGATTCCCCCAGGCCCGCATCATGGCGGTGGAGATGTTGCGCGGACCGGACCACATGGCGATGCGAATCGAAGACATTGGACTCACCACAGAGATCGCAGAGTTCGCAGAGACACAACTCAATTATGTTTGAGACGTAAAGACTCGTCGTAGAGATCACGAAGGTCGCCGTGAGCTGATCGATTTTTTAGTCAGGCGGTAATGCGGCGTGAGGGGCGCATGTAGGGCGGCCATAATGGCCGCCAATCTAGAAACGGCGGCGAAGATCGCCGCCCTACAGTTCCGCGTTTCGCATCGGCGAACTCTGAGATCTCAGCGTTGAATTTTGTCGTCTTGCTTCTGCGGCGCATTGCGGCTTAATCGGACGAGATGCAACCGAGTGAAGCTCTCGGAGTCGCGGCGCAGGTCGCGGTCACCCTCGCAGGATTCGCCGGGATTGTAGTCGTATTCCGGCCGCAATCGGTTCACGAGTGGTCGGCGCTGGATCGCCTGCGGCTGACTCTGTTGCTGATGAACTCGGTTGCGCCGCTTATTTTTGCGCTCTTCGGCATGCTCCTGCTTTGCGTTGATCCTGTTCCAGGATCGATCTGGCGCTGGTGCAGCGGGTTTGCGTTCGTCATCGACGTGCTCGTATTTGTTCTCCTGCGCAACGATCCTAAGGCGCGTCTCCCGCTGAACGAGATGCGGATGGTCGGCAGGTTCACCCTTTATGGGGTCGCCGTGATGTCCATGACGGGAGCGGTCCTCCAAGTCCTGAACTTTGCCGTGTGGAACTGTTTCTGGGCGTTTTTTGTCGCGATCTTCGTTCATCTGACGGCCGCGATTATTCAATTCCTGCGCATGCTGCTGATCGCGCCGGCGAAGGATGCGAGCGGTGAGCAGTGATAGTGTTGGAAGACTCATGATCGAGCGGAGGGGGAATCTGTTATGAAAACATTGGGAATATTGCTTGGAGCAACGGTGTTGCTGTCGTACACGGTCGCTTCTGCGGCAACGCCGAGCGCCGATGAGCGGCTGCGTGCGATCTATCACGACGAATGGAAATGGCGGCTGGAGCAGTTCCCCGGTTTGGAAGGCCCGGACAAACCGGTGCCCGATCGCCTCTCGAAGGAAGATCCGGCAACCCAGAAAATGCAACTGCGGCATTGGGAAGATGTGCTGCATCAGCTTGATGCTGTTCCGCGCGGGGAGTTGTCGGTAGAGGAACAGGTCAATTACGATGTCTTTCGGCCAGAGATCGAGACCTACATCGCGAATCAAAAGTTTCGTGATTATGAAATGCCGGCGAATTCGGACTCGGCCTTCTGGAGTGATTTCGGTTACACGGCCCGGCGGCCTTTCAAGACCCTAACGGATTACAAAAACTGGATCGCGCAACTGCGCGAGGTGCCGCGTTATTTTCGAGAAGAGATCGCGAATATGAAAGCGGGCCTGGCACGTGGGTTCACACCGCCGCGCGTGACGTTAACTGGGCGCGACCAATCAATTGCCAACGTGGCAGACGGCAAGCCGGAAGACAATTTACTCTACACACCGTTTCGCGACGCGATGGTGGGGGTCGCCCCCTCCGAGCAAGAGAAGCTGAAGAGCGAAGCGGCCCAGGTCATTCGCGAAATTGTGCAGCCCGCTTATGCGGACCTGCTCAAGTTCTTCCGGGACGAATACCTGCCGCATACTCGTGAGAGCCTGGCTGCGGAAGCGTTACCGGACGGCAAGGCTTATTACCGGCAAAAGATTCGCGAATTCACAACACTGAATCTTTCGGCAGACGAAATCCACCAAACTGGGCTGACCGAAGTTGCGAACCTGCATCAACAGATGGTGGAGGTGATGCATGAGACTGGTTTCAAGGGTGAGTTCCCGTCATTCCTCCAATTTCTGCGCGATGATCCGCAGTTTTACGCCAAGACGCCGCAGGAGTTGCTCAATCGCGCGGCTTGGATCGCAAAGGTATTCGACGGGAAGTCATCGCAATATTTTGGCTATCTGCCGCGGATGCGTTTCACGATTAAGGCGGTGCCTCCGGACCTCGCTCCCTTTTATACTTCCGGCCGTGGCGGTCCCGGCGTTTATCTGCTCAATACCTACGATCTGCCGCATCGCCCGCTTTATAATCTTACCGCGCTCACCTTGCACGAATCCGCGCCGGGTCATGCCTTCCAGGGTCCGATCGCGCTCGAGCACAAGAACCAGCCGGAATTCCGTCAGCACGACTACATTTCATCTTATGGTGAAGGCTGGGCGCTTTACTGCGAGAAGTTAGGCACAGAAATGGGGATGTACGAAACGCCTTACGAACGCTTCGGCATGCTCGGCTATCAAATCTGGCGCGCTGCGCGCCTGGTGGTGGACACCGGAATTCATTCAAAAGGTTGGACTCGCGAGAAGGCGTTGCAGTACATGCGCGAATACACGGCCTTGCCCGACCATGAGATAGAAACTGAAGTCGATCGTTACATCGGTTGGCCGGGACAGGCGCTCTCCTATTATCTTGGCGAACTTGCGATTGTGCGCGCACGCGAGAAAGCGGAGAAGGCGCTCGGCTCGAAATTTAACATTCGCGCCTTCCATGATGCCGTGTTGGAGCTCGGGTCCGTGCCGTTACCTGTTCTGACCGCGCGCATTGATCGTTTCATCGGGGAAGGCGGTAAAGGCCCTTATCCCGATATGGAGTGAAGTGAATTGGCTCTACTGAGCCAGTGTTGTCTTGGCACGCCGGCGGCGACCTGATCTGATCGCGCGAGCGGGATTAATTCCCACGGAAGCAGTGTCTTATGAATAAGAAATCGATTTGGCTCCTGATCATGGTGATTGCGATGGAAGCCGCGGTCTTGGCGGAGGACGCTAAGACAAAAACGGGCGAGGGGACGCTGACATTGAGCAAGAAGACCTACCAACTGGCGCACGCCCTCGCCTACGAATCAGCGACCGGCGATGAAGCGGATCTTACCGTGGTACTGACCGGCCAGGCAGTCTCGAACGAGAAGCTGAAGAAAGCGCTCGCGACCGAGAAGGCGGGCGGATTCGCCGAGTTCCCATCGCCGTATCTTAAATTAATTTTCAAGACAACCGGGGAGATGAAGCACTGGAGCGCGTCCGGCGGTGGTACAACCGTCAGTGGCAGCAGTGATGGCACCGGCGAACTCAAATTGCAGGATGGACGCGTTGCTGGCAGAGGGAGTGCGCCGGTTGATCCGGAGGCATTGATCCGCAAAGGATTCGATATTCGATTTGATGTGCCCCTGCACAAAACCGGCGATGAGATCCCGGTGTCGACTTCGAAAAAGTACGGCCCGGCGGCTAACGTGCAGCCTTCGGTGAGCGGTGTATTCAAGGGGAACGGCAAAGATGCCCATCTGGCATATGTGTCTGCGCATTGGACGGAACCGTTCAGCGACAAAACGGGAATTCTGCTCGTGTTCACTGAGAGAGATCATTCCAAGGTTAAGAAGCCAGATAACGACGCCATGTTTGGAAAATTTGGCGATGCACTGATTATCTCGCTGCACGAAGACGGGGACATCTACGGTTGCCAGGTGGTGCACAGCGCGCTGAAAAACAAGGGTTTTAGTTCGAGCGGGTCAATCGAGACGACCGGCTTTATTTACGACGCCGGCAAAGTGGAAGGCGAAGTCACGACCAACGGAGCGGTCGATGCGTTTGGCGAAACCTGGGAAGTGAAGCTCAAGTTTGTCGCGCCGTTAGGCGAGATTCCGAAGGAGTTTCAGGTAGCGGAGGTGGCCGAGACCAAACAGGCAGCGGCAAAGCCGGAAAAATCCAGGGAGGATGATTCTGGCGAGAAGCCGGCGACGAAGCCGGCTGTAGCGGGCTTGAACGCCAGGGAACTTGCCCTAACGGAGGATGCGAGTGATATCGAATACAAGGCGCTGGTGGAACAAATGAATTTCAAGAGCAAGTTGCCTGTGAAGAGCGCCTGTGCGGATCTGACAGCAAATTTGAAAGGCCAGGGATGGGTTAAAGATGGCAGCGACCTGATTACGGCGAACTCTTCCATCTTGAAGCGCAAACGCGGCCCGGCCTCGCTGACTATTTTCGTGAAACCCGACGAGGGCGGTAGCAAAATAAATCTTATGACGGAAGGGCTGTCGTGGAGCGGGCAATGACCGCGCATGAATGAGTGCGGAGTGCGAATGGCGGAATCAGATTGAATGGACTCTTACACACTTGAACCGGTTGGTTTCATCCGGTCGATATTAAAGAGGCGTGAGGATGCGCCGAGGCAGGGTGCGGAAGGCGCGCCGGACGCCTGGCTGGAAATCGAGCCGAAATTCACCGACGCCTTGTTAGGAATAGAAGTTGGACATGAGCTGATCGTAATCACATGGCTAAACCAGGCCCGGCGCGACGTTCTCCAAAATCATCCGCGCAGCGACGAGAGTCGTCCGCTCGTTGGCGTGTTTTACAACCGTTCACCGGCCCGACCGAACCCGCTCGGGCTTCATCCTGTGACGGTGCGCGAGGTTGATTCGCCTGCGCGCCTGAAAATCGGCCCGATCGAAGTATTCGACGGTACGCCGGTGGTCGATATCAAGTCCGCTTCGACCCGCGCCGACAGTTGAGATTCAAATCCTGCGGTTGCTCGGATGCGAAATGGTCACTCGAAGGAGGAACCTGACTAGCGGAAATGAAGACGTTGGGATTCTCAAGTTTGGATCGCGGAGACGATCGAGGCTTAGCCATGCGGCCGGTGGTTGAGATCGACATCATTGGAGAGCCAGGCACACTCGATTCATGCTCGTTCGCACATATTTTCGAGAAGCACGGTGGCTAGTATTGGGGGTCTTCCTGTTCGCGCTGGCAGGGGCGAGTTGTTCCGCTGCAACGCTGGATGACTTGAAGAAGCTGGAGATCATTTGCTTCGTGCCCTCGTACTTGCCCAAGGGTCTCAAATTGAAAAGTTGCGACATCACCTACGACGAGATTCAAGAGTATGAAGATAAGAATCGTCCGTTGCCGCTTTACTCTCTGGTCTATGAAGGGCCTGACGGAATGAAATTTTGGATCGATTCAGCCCGCGAAGGAATCGGGGATCGGAATGTTATGGAGGAGGAGGACACGGAGGATTCCGAAATCCAATCGCCGCTCGGGCAGATGTTTATTATCTATCGGCCGAAGGGGAAAACGGGCCGCAAGATTGAGATCGATTCCAATTGGATGCGCGACGCAAATATGGTCGCGGAAACCGACACGCAACACCTGGCGCATCCAGTCCTGGGAAGGTTCCATGGATTCTCGGCCAGCGGCATTTCACCGGATGAGTTCAGCAAGGTCGTTCACTCGCTGCGCCCCGTGAGCGCGATTGGAGAGAAAGCGGCCCAGGGTTCGGCGCCAGCGGCGTCTCTCAAGATTCATCCGAAGGTCTTCAACCTGATCGATTGCTGGATTTCGGATTCGGAAAGTCCGGTGGTGACGGAAATCAATCTCGATGCGGTCGAGAAAAACGGGAACGAATTCAACGACGACGGCCTGAAACAAGATGGACAATGGACGAGATGTCCGCTGCCGGACACTAACGGATTCATAAGATACCGTGTGCTCGAGTCGAAAGGGAATCGATACAAGGTCGAGTATCAGGAGAATGGGGGAGGCACGCTAACGACTGCTTCCATCATCGAGTTCGCAATTGAGAAGCGAGAGATCCGGCGTGACGGCAAACAGGCCACGATTCGAGTGCTGCACGTTTTATCTCACGCCTCAAAGTCCGGGGATTGAGCGGAGGACTAGACAGAAAGTCTTTGCCACGAATTGAGATGAAGGTCACGGGTCAGGAGACGCCGAAATGAGTGAGGAGTCCTCGATCCCAACGCGGCCGCACAGACGACCGCGTTATCGCGGAAAAAATCCCCGCCAATTTGCGGAGAAATATAAGGAGCGTGATCCGGAACGCTTCGGGGACACAATTGCGAAGGTTATCGCGTCCGGCAAAACACCGGCCGGCACTCATCGTCCAATCATGGTGACGGAAGTGCTGGAGGTTCTGGAGCCGCGCCCAGGCGAAGTCGCGGTCGACTGCACTCTTGGTTATGGCGGTCATGCGCAGGAAATTCTGGCGCGGCTTCACCCGGGCGGACGATTGCTCGGCCTCGACACCGATCCGATCGAGTTACCGAAGACAGAAGAGCGCTTGCGCGCGTTGGGATTCGGATCCGACCAATTCACCGCCTGTCGCAGCAATTTTGCCGGACTCCCGCAGGTGCTGGCGAAAGCAGAGCCGGCCGGCGCGGACGTGATCATGGCCGATCTTGGGGTCTCATCCATGCAACTCGATGATCCCGCGCGCGGATTCTCGATGAAGTTTGAGGGGCCGCTCGACATGCGAATGAATCCGGCGCGCGGACAATCGGCTGCCGCATTCCTGCGTAAGATCGAACCAGCGAAATTTTCTCGTATTCTCGAAGAAAACTCGGATGAGTCGCACGCGGAATTGCTATCTGTGGCCCTGGCTGGAAAAGAGTTTGCGACCACGCTGTCGTTAGCGTCCGCCGTCCGCCGAGCAATGGGGCGGTTGCCTGAAAAGGATGTGGAACTGTCGGTGCGCCGTGTTTTTCAAGCGTTGCGCATCGCTGTGAACGATGAGTTCTCGGCGCTCGACGCCTTTCTCCGACAGCTTCCGCTGTGTTTGAAGCCGGGTGGACGCGTGGCCGTTCTCACTTTTCACTCCGGCGAGGATCGGCGGGTGAAGAAAGCCTTCGAAGCGGGACAACGAGAAAATCACTATTCCGCGATAGCGGATGAAGTCATTCGTCCCGGTGTCGTCGAACGAAATGCGAACCCGCGCTCGGCTTCGGCCAAGCTTCGTTGGGCGCTACGTAAAAACTGAAAGCGTCCGGAGATTTTTGCAAAGGCGCCGAATGCGCGACAGTTGTCGCCCGTGAGTTCAATTCCGATTACCGAGAAGCTTCTCCTGAATGCAGGGGGATGGCAGGCGATGAAACCTGCGCGCGATCTGCTCAAGGGCGGCCGCGTCTCTGAGGCGAAATACGAGCCGCCGCTCCTGACGGGTTATGTGCGCGAAGGAGCGAAGAATTATCGTTCCGGCTTGCGAATCAAAAGCGCCATCGACATTGAGAATATCTGCAGCTGTTGGCAGGCGCGCTCGGCCGGAAAAATTTGTGCCCACTCGATTGCGGTGGGTCTGGGTTACCTGAATCCGCCGGCCGCGGTGGCCGCTCCGCCGGTTGAATCTCCGGTTTCCGAAGGTCCGGCAGGTCCGCGATTCGTCGCCATCGATGTTCCGAACGCGATCCCGATGACCACGCATGTGATTCTGCCGCCTAATTTCGCGGCGGCATGGCAGAAAGGGCAGATCATGATCGTGGTGGAAGCCGAGGTTTCCGGGAACCGCGTGCTCATTTCAGCACTTTCCAAGAGTAGTGCGTTTGCCGCAGACGACTGGGATCTTGCGCTGGTCGAAAGCTTGGGCGCGGTCCCCGGGATCTTTGAAAGGGGGATGGCGACCTTGGCGCGCGACGTCTTCCTGCGGTTGCTTCCCGCGTTACAGAATCACCCGCGCGTGACATTCGGCAAGGCGACGACCGCGAAGATATCCTCGGCGGCGCTTCGTCCCGAGCTTGTGGTGGAAGCGCGCCCTGATGGAGGTATTGGGGTGAAATCAAACTTTCCGCCGAACGCGTTGCTTCTCTGGAACGCGACCGACGCCTGGATGTTGCGGGATAACGAGTTTGTCCGCTGCGGCGAAGCGCTGCCCCCCGGTTCGACGCACTTGATCGAGGCACCTCTTGTTCTCGATCGAGAGCGCGCCTTGCCCTTTCTGGCGTTTGATCTGCCGCGGCTGCGCGATGCGTTCGAAGTGCGCGCTGGCGAAGGTGTGAGCCTTCCGGAAATCGTAACCGCGCTCCCAGCCTTTGAGTTGCGGCTGGCCGGAACGCTTAACAGCATCACGGCTGGGCTGCTTTGCAGCTACGGCGATCGCGCGGCGATCAAAGCCCTAACCAACGCACAGGACAAGTTTGTTTTCCGTGACCCACAGAACGCTGACCGGGTGCTGATGCGAAATCTTGACGCTGAGAATGCGGCGGTCGCGCGACTTGAGCAGATGGGCTTCGCCCGAACAGACGCCGGCGGCTTCGTGCTGCACGGCCAGCCGAATGTGGTCCGGTTTTTCGCGAGCGAATACCAGAGACTGCAGCGCGACTGGAAGACGACCCTGACTGCGCAGGTTGAAAATTGGACGAGCGAAATCGAGCGTGTCACCCCGAAGCTTGAGATCATCGGCTCGGGCCAGGATTGGTTCGAGGTGCGCTACTCGCTCACCACGCCCGGCGGCGAAGTGTTCTCGAACGCCGATATCCAAAGGATGCTTCGCTCCGGTCAATCACAGACGCGATTGAAGAATGGTCACCTCGCGGTCATCGATACCGCGGGCCTGGAAGATTTCGAACAGGTCATCCGTGACTGCGATCCGGCGCAAACTCAGCCCGGGCTATACCGAATCAACCGGGCCCACGCCGCTTTTGTCGAACAAACCGCGCGAGAGCTTGGCTCCGCCGTGACCGATCGTCGGGAAGCCCTGAAGAAGTTTATCACTGGTCGCGACGCGCCGCCGGATGCGATTATGAAACTGGGCACGCTCTCGGCAACATTGCGAGGGTATCAACTCGCCGGTTTTGAATGGCTCACGCGCCTGGCGGCGAACAATCTCGGTGGCATTCTCGCGGACGAGATGGGGCTTGGAAAAACCGTGCAGACGCTCGCGTTTCTTCGCGCACACCAAGGCGATGGTCCGGCGCTCGTCGTCTGCCCGACATCCCTGGTGACTAACTGGGAGAATGAAGCCCGGAAGTTTACTCCCGAACTTAAAACCCTGGTGCTCGAAGGCGCTGGCCGCGCCGGCAGCTTCAAATCGATCTCAGACGTCGATATCGTCGTCACGAGTTATGCACTTCTGCGGCGCGACATCGAAACACTGCGCCAAATCAACTTTTCAACCGCCGTGCTCGATGAAGCGCAGCACATCAAAAATCCAGAAACGCAAAACGCGCAGGCCGCTTACGCCCTGCGAGCCAGGCACCGCTTCGTTTTAACCGGCACTCCGATGGAAAATTCGGTGCGCGATCTCTGGTCAATCATGAACTTCGCTCTGCCCGGCTATCTCGGGGATCGCAAAGGTTTCCGCGAACGTTATGAGTTGCCGATCGCGCGCGGTTCCGCGCCAGATGTGCAACGCCGGCTGTCGCGGCGTCTCCAGCCATTCCTGCTCCGACGCCGGAAGCGCGATGTCGCAAAAGATCTCCCCGAGAAGATTGAACAGGTGGTGCCCTGCAGCCTAACGAAGCATCAGCGCGCCGCCTACGATGCGCTCCTTCGTGAGATACAGCAGGGTCTTGGCGGCTCCGGCAAGAATGTGAACGCAGGTGCGCAGAGGATGAAGATGCTGACCGGTTTGCTCCGTTTGCGGCAGGTATGCTGCGACTTGCGTCTCGTCGGCATCGATCAGGAAGAAACCTCCGCCAAACTGGATCTGCTTGACGAACTCCTGGAGGAAGCGATCGATGGCGAACACCGGGTTCTCGTCTTCAGCCAGTTCGTCTCGATGCTGCATCTCATTCGCGCGCGCCTTGAGAAACTCGAGATCCCATTTTGTTATCTCGACGGTTCTACCAAGCAGCGTCAGGGAGTCGTGGACCGGTTTCAGGGCGACCCTGCGATTCCGGTTTTCCTGATCAGCCTGAAAGCAGGCGGGGTGGGCTTGAATCTCTCTGCGGCCGACACAGTCATTCATTTCGATCCGTGGTGGAATCCCGCCGTTGAGGCGCAGGCCACCGACCGCGCTCATCGTATCGGGCAGACACGAGTCGTCACCGCCTACAAGCTGATTACTCGCGATACTGTTGAAGAAAAAATCTTGCGGCTGCAGGAGAAGAAGCGCGCCGCTATCGACGCCGCCATCGATAGCGAGGAACCACTGATGAGCGGGCTGACCACGGAAGAACTCGAAGAGTTGCTCGCTTGAGCGAGCGCCTCGGCGACGTCGCGTGAGAGTTGATTCTCGATCCCAATAAACTCGGACGGCGATCGAAGTTCGCCTGATCGCAAGAGCGAAGCAGCTGATCCAGCGGATTTCAAATGAAGCAGCGGAAGCAGCGGTCTAAGCTCCAGCGACGGACTGACTTGGCTTGGGGCGGACTCTCTTTAGATTAGCAAATGAGTTTCCCGGTGCCGGTTACTGAAGCGGAGAGATTGCGCTCCCTGCGTTCGTACAAAATCCTCGATACCAAACCGGAGGAGCGTTTCGACGAACTGACCCGTCTGGCCGCGCTTATCTGTGGGGTGCCCATTTCTCTGATCTCATTGATCGACGCCAATCGGCAGTGGTTCAAATCGCGATTTGGTCTGGATGTTCAGGAGACACCGCGGGCGCAGGCATTCTGTACTCACGCGATCATGCAGCCAGAGATGTTCGTGGTTCCGGATGCGAGTCTGGATGAGAGGTTTTCGAAAAATCCTCTCGTAACCGGGGACCCGCATATCCGATTTTACGCCGGAACGCCGTTGGCGGCACGCGACGGTCATTTACTGGGCACGTTATGCGTCATCGACCGCGAGCCGCATACGCTTACGGAAACGCAAACCGAGGCGTTGAAAATTGTCGGGAGACTGGTCATTGCGAATTTCGAACTGAACCGCGACTTGCAGGAGCTCAAGGGTGCGCTGGCCGCGCGCGAAGCGGCCGAGGGTCCATCCGGGGATTCGGCCGGAAGTTTGGACCAAATTATTTCGCGCCTGCAAACTGTTGCTTCTGATTTGCAGGCCGTGCGCCAGGGAAAAGGAGGTTAGTAGCTAGTCCAACAAATCGACCGGATCGCCTTTGCGCATCGTGCCTTCTACCAGCACCGCGGCGTAAACGCCCGCCTTGGCTTCATGACCTTGCGCGACCTGTTTTAAGATTGCTGGAGATTTTTTCCCGGTATCGGGATCGAGCGTGATCATCATGCATCGCGTGTCGCGCGCCATGACGGAGACGATGACTTGCGGACCGATGCGCAAAGATTTACCGACGAATTCATTTTCGGCGAATCCGTTTGTCTTCGTCAGGTCGAGATAAACGTTCGCTCGGAAACGGCGCTTATCGACCTCAAGACTCGTCTCTTCGCCGAGTTTGCGCGCGGTCTGAACCGAGAAGATCGAGACGGGAAGACAGTCTGTCAGCGCCTTTTCGGAACGGAGCAACTTCATCTGATGGTTCTCTTCGAGACCGCCGCGAAGGCTTTGGATCAAGAGCGGGTCGTCGATCGCGAAGGTCTCGCCGTTCGGCGTCTCGACCTCCACCATGAGTTCTTCGGGGCTGGCGGCGATCGGATTGATCAAGGGAGACAGTTTCGCGGCTTCGACCTGGTTGATAGGCCGCGCAGCCTTCTCGGGATCACGGAAACGCGGACGATAACGGACCATCCGGCTTTGATCGCGCCCGGTAAAAAAGGGGAAGCCTTTGGGATTGGCTGAACTGGCGAAAGCAAAAAGGCGATCGCCGTAGATTCCGCCGTAACCCGCAAAAACCTCACTCAGTTCTTCACCGCGCATGCTTTTGACGGGATAACGCCAAAGGCTTTCGACTTTGCCAACGACCGCCATTTCTCCGGATTGTCCTTGAAAACGGAAAAGCTGGAAGGGAATTCTACCGCGGATTGCGCGGATCAAAATTCATCCAGTCGATCCGAAGCAGTTCCCGAAGCGATTCGTGGCGTTCAATGGCCGCCCGAAGCGTGAGCGTCCAAGGCTCGCTTCACTCGTCGATCAGGGATGAGCCACATCAAGGCGACGCCTATGTAAATGCAACCGGCGATTTTTGGCGTCAAAAACGAGAGCGCAACGGCGGTGGCATAAAGGATCGGAGATAGCTTGCCTTTGAGATCGGAACCGATAGCTCGAGCGAGCGTGGAGTCGGGGCCGTGAAGCTTTACGATGAGGTTTTGCAAAATGTAATAGGCCAGCGCTGCCATCAGGAGGACGGCCCCGTAGAGGGCCGATGGAATGGACTTGAATTGGTTTTCGCCCATCCAGCCGGTGACAAATGGAAAGAGTGAAAGCCAGAATAACAAATGGAGATTTGCCCACATGATGCCGGCGTTAACTTCTCCGCATGCTTTGAGGAGATGATGATGATTGTTCCAATAGATACCGAGATAAATGAAACTGAGTACGTAAGTGAGAAAAACCGGCAGTAACGGCCTGAGCGCGTTGATATCGGGATCGTGCGGCACTCTCAGTTCCAGCACCATGATGGTGATAAGAATCGCGAATACGCCATCGCTAAAAGCTTCGAGCCGGCTGGATCCCACGCTCGCGATGATAGACGGACCAGGCTTTTGAGCGCAATTGAGTTCCTTAGGATGAGGAGAGATGCTCTCCGGTTCTCTTTTTCTGACTCGCTTCTTGTCGCAATCGATGGAGACCTTTAGCGGATGCTCACCTCACGGAGACTGTTACCCGTAATCATCGTCTTCCTGGCGTCACTGACAGTGCCTTCTTTCGAGGCAGCAACCGAACCGGTTGTCTCGAAAATGAAGGCGGTCGTTATGCACGCCTATGCGGACGGGAGGTGTTGTTCGCGTAGCGAACCGAGACGGAACCTATGTTCCTTTGAGCGGACCTTTAAAGGCGTGAGGGAAATCTGATCATGACACTTCGTTCTGGATCAGTTTATTTCTGGCAGCCTGAAGGCGATGCACCATTACCTGGCAGGCACGCTTGAATAATTCATGACTGAGGACGGGATCCTCGTCTCGATGCTGTCGGAGCAGGACCCCGGAAAAACAAAGCGCGGTCGTTAGCGTGGTTGCGCGCGCATCGAAGTGCCAAAGATACGGAGGGAAAAGCCATGACCAGCCCAAAGCTTCACCAGCGGCAACGGTATCTGCTGTAATCGGTCCGTCATCGAGAGCTGAGCCCTCGAGGGCGACGGCTCCTTGTTCGATCAGGTAAAATCCATTCGCAGGCTCGCCCGCCTTAAATATGACCTGGCCCTTTTCGAAAAATGTCGGCGTGACCGATTGTGCCAGGACCCTAATGTGATCCGGCTTCATTCCCTTGAAGAACGGGTGAGCGGCGATGCGCTCTTCGATTTTCACAAGGTCCGAGTTCACCTTGAAATCCTCCGTCCGAGCCGATGAACGATCGGAAAAATTCCGGCTGGCCACAGTTTCGCGTCTCAACTGCCCGCCTTGAGGAATTCCAGAATTTTCTTGTGCTCTGCCGGCGTCAGGTTCGCGCGGACGCGCATGTGCATCATAACGACCTCCCATTGAGCGGGACTGTAGGAGCTGGGCGACCTTATATTATGACAACGAACGCAATTTTCGGCCCAAAGCTCAGCGCCACTTTTCTCGCCCGAAGGCGCGGTCGCGCCGGCCGCTACTTCGCCGGCCTGTTTGCCGATCGAGCAACCAACCGCAAGCCAGCTGATCCCTGTCACGAGTGCCAGAATCAGCACGCCAGGCAAACCGATAAACTCTTTCATATTCGGAATGATTTTTTTCATGCTCAAAATCCGACTGCGACCTGCAGCATGAAATCGTTTTGGTCTCGAGCGCCGTGATTCTTGTTGTCGACTTCGTAAGCCACCTTGATCACCGTGCTCGGGGAAAGCCAGTAATCGAGCCCGAACGACCAGCGTTCTTCGTCGAAACCGATCGGCGTGTGGAGTTGATTCAGGCGGTCATAACGCACGACCGGTTCAAAATTCTTGATGATGTCGTTGTCGATATGCGTCGGTCGATAGGAGACCTGGGCGTAACCGCCATTGCGATTGTTGTTAAATTCAAAAGGACCAAAGCCCTGGCTGCCCGTGGGATCGTAGACAAAACGCCCGACGTGCGACCAGACCCACTGCGCGCGCACATTGATGAGGCCTTTGAGCATCGCGGAGTCGCTCACGTAATTGAAATCGGCCGACTGCAGAATGGCCTTTACGGCATGATCTCGCGGGCCTACTTCCGAGCCTCTGATGCCGTAGCCGACCTCTAATTGTGGGATAGGAATAAAGCCAACATGGCCGCCACCGGCGATATGGCCGTTGCGGTTGGCAGTATTTCCAAAGTCGAGCATGCCGACGGAGCTGGGATCTCCGAAACTGGTGATGAGATCAGGCGCATTCACAACGAACGCGGAATACTCCAGCTTGGTTGGGCCGATCGGAACAACGCCGCGCAATTGTGCGCCGATATCCGACTCGGGCAAGAGCCCGTCGTAAACCGCCAGCGGCTTGTCGGGAAATTTATTCACCCAGCCCATGTGTTGCCGTTCGACAAAATAATTCATCGGATTCAGAAAGCGGCCGACTCCGATGGTCATGTAATCGTTCAGGAGATAGGAGGCCTGAGCGATCTCCAAATTGGTGGTGGTATTTCCGTCCTCGAATTCGAATTCAACTTCTCCTTCAAAAATCAGGCGCTCACTCAGCTTCCAGAGAAAGAATGCATTGAAAGTGGCGTCAAAGAATGGGTCCTCACCGCTTTTTGCTTCGAACGTGCTCGTTCCGTAGCCGGCGACCAGAAACTTTGTGGTTCCAGGAAAGGATTCTTTGACCTGCGTTTTGAGCGTATCTATCTCCTGACGCAGCTCATCCGTGCCCGCTGCGGGGGCAGCGGCGGTGGCGACTTGCTTTTCGTCGCTTGCAGCAACTTTGGGTGCGGGAGCAACCGCGACCGCGGGCCCTTCTGCAGGGACGGCGGGCGCCATGCCGTTCGCCATCTGTCGGACGGCCATCTTGAGCGCATCCATTTCCTGCTTCATCGCCTCATGTTCTGCTTTGAGTTTGTCGTACTCCGCGCGCGAGACGTAATCTCCCGAAGGCGGCGGAGACGGAGCGGGCTCTTGGGCGCGTGTTGCGAGCGGAACGATCACCGCGAGCAGTGCCACCAGGGCGCCGACATGTCTCTTACCTGCTAGGCGTGAGGTCGGTCGGATCATTTATTTGCCTGCCAGTGATTTAATATAGTTAACGAGCTCCCATCGCTGCGTTTCTGATAGAGAACCCTTCCAAGAAACCATGGGCGATCGGCCCTCCGAGATTTTCCAGAAGAGCGCGCCGTCCGTTTCTCCCGCTCTTATTTTCGCGGTCAAATCAGCCGGGCGTTTTTCCAATGCAGCCGCACCGGGGCCGTCTCCTTTCCCGCTGGAGCCGTGGCAGGTCATGCAATTTCCAACGTAAAGCTTTTGACCGAGCGCAATGGTGTTTGCGTTTGCCGGCACCGGATTAGGCCGGTTAGCCGACGCCGGCGGCGCCTGCCAGTCGGAGCTTGCGGCCAAAAGCATTCCGCTCAGGCAAAAGACCGCGGCTACGCTAAGGACTCCCAAACAACGATCCGCGGAATTTTGTGGCTTCATAGGTTTGACGAACTTTGCCCTTCGGAGATCGGGATGGCTCGGCTCTGCTTGCTCTTTGCTAGGCGGGATTTGGCGTGCGCGGTGGAAAGGAGTTTCCAGTGACGCTCAGGCGGCAGGAGCATGGCTCTTAGTCCTGAACCAAAGCGCATCGAGGCTCCAACGCCCGGGGCCGTGAAAGATGATGTAAAAGAAAACCCAGCAATAGATCAGGGCGAGTTCGCCTCCATTCATGATCGGGAAGAACTTCGCTTCCGCGGTGGGCACAATGCCCACGTAAAACATGAAGTAGGCAACAGCCATCTCGCCGCTCGCCAAGAAAGCGGCGACGCGAGTGAACAGTCCAAAGGCAATCAGAAGCCCACAGGCAAGTTCGATGATTCCGGCAACAAACGCGAGACCGCCTACGCCGTGACCGCCGCCCGGATAACCGAAAATCTTTTGCCCGCCGTGGCAGGCATAGGCCAGGCCGGCGATGAGTCGGACGATACAGAAAACTGGATCCGCGAATCGGTTTAGAGCATTCATTGGTAAACCTCTGATCGTTATCTCAGGGTCCTACGGAACCGACTGCGCATTTTTACGGAGAAAGTTTCACCGGCAGCTTTGGCGGAACCTCAGGGGTAACGGCAGCCAGCCATGCATAGCGCGATAAGCGCTGGGTGATTTGCCGGCGAGTTTCTTGAAGACCCGATTGAACTGGGAAAGCGATTGAAAGCCGACGGCGAAGGCGATTTCAGTGATTCCCAAGTTGGAATTCAAAAGACGCTCGCGCGCTTTTGCGGTGCGCGTGCAGGCAATGTAATTGACGAAGTTCGTTCCCGTCACCTCCTTGAATTTGTCGCTCAGGTGATTGGGACTGAGATGAACGAACTGGGCGACCGCTGTCAGTGAGAGTGCCTCATCGGAGTGCGCGTGAATAAACCTCCGGGCTTTCCAGATTTCCGCGGGCTCCGCCGGGTTTCCATTTCGCGGAGCGACTAGCGAGGACTGGCTTGTTTGTAGGCGCATGCCTCATCAAACCGCTCTGGGACCGCCATGGCTCGCCCTCCATTGGTAATTACTGACCAAATCTTGGCACGTGTGACCGGCTGGGTTCCCTCCCTTTCGCGGACAATTTGTGCAAAGCAAAAGCCAATCGAGGGGGAGCGAGCGGGTCCGTTATGTCTAATCTGACAGCGAAGAAAGCACCGAGCAATGAGCGCAAAAGAACACGTCTTCACTCTCGGCATCGAGGAGGAATTTCAAATCATCGATCCCGAAACTCGCGAACTTCGCTCGCATATTCAGGAAATCCTGGCTGACGGCCGGATGATCCTTAAAGAGCACGTTAAAGCAGAGATGCATCAGTCTGTTGTGGAGCTGGGCACAGAAATTTGCGCGGATGCATCTTGTGCGCGCCAACAGGTGACCGACCTTCGCAGTCAACTCGCAGAAATTGCCGCCCGCGATGGTCTGAAGATCGCGTCAGCCGGAACGCATCCATTTTCTCATTGGATGGATCAATTGATCACGGCGAACGAGCGCTATGAGACGCTGGTTAAGGACCTGCAACAAATCGCCCGGGCCAACCTCATCTTCGGGCTGCACGTTCACGTCGGCATTCCGGATCGCGAAGAAGCGATCGATATTATGAACCAGGCGCGTTATTTTCTGCCGCATATCTACGCGCTCTCGGTCAATTCGCCATTTTGGTTAGGCCAAAACACCGGTTTGAAGGCGTATCGTCAGATGATTTTCGAACGCTTCCCGCGCACGGGCATTCCCGATCATTTCGAAAGCCTGTCCGAATACGAAGATTACCTGAAGCTGCTTGTGGCGACGAACTGCATCGATAACGCAAAGAAAATCTGGTGGGACATCAGGCTTCATCCATTTTTCGATACGATCGAATTTCGCATTTGCGATGCGCAGTCGCGGGTCGACGACACCATCGCGTTGGCGGCATTGATGCAGGCTGTGGTCGTCAAATTGCACAAGCTGCGCCGGCAGAACGTCACCTTTCGCAGTTACCCGCGTCGTCTGATCGACGAAAATCGCTGGCGAGCTTCGCGCTACGGCATCGACGGCAAGCTGATCGATTTTGGGAGCAAGCGTGAAGTTAACGAACGCGATTTGTTGTATGAGATGCTTGAGTTCATTGCCCCGGAGATTGCCGAGCTAGGCAGCCACGCTGAAATGGCGCACATCGAGCGGATCATGAGTGAAGGCACCGGCGCGGACCGGCAGTTGGCCACGTGGGAACGGACGCAGGACATGAAGTCGGTGGTCGATCAAATCGTGAGGGAAACCTACGAGGGGTTGAACGCATCTAAACAGAGCGCAGAGCGCAATGGAGCGAGCCAGGGTGAGCCGGCCGGACAAGCGTTAACGGCGAGCCTAACCAGCTTCGACCGCATCCCAGGATGATCAGAAGGTTACCATCAGCTTCAGACTCAGTCCCCGATGATTTTTACGAGGACACGTTTCTTTCGGCCGCCGTCGAATTCGCCGTAGAAGATTTGTTCCCATGGGCCGAAATCCAATCTTCCTTTGGTGATCGCCACGACCACTTCGCGGCCCATGATCTGGCGTTTTAAATGAGCGTCGGCGTTATCTTCGCCCGTCCGGTTGTGTCGGTAAGCGCTGGTGGGGGCGTGCGGAGCCAATTTTTCCAGCCAGACCTCGTAGTCGTGATGCAGGCCGGATTCGTTGTCATTGATGAAAACCGACGCCGTGATGTGCATGGCGTTGACCAGGCAAAGACCTTCCTGCACGGCACTTTTTCGAACGAGTTCCTCGATTGTCGGTGTGATATTAATGAAGCCGCGTCGGCCGGGGACATCGAAGAAGAGGTAATCGGTCAGCGTTTTCACATTCGTCGAAAGATGCGCAGCAGTTGATGAGCGCGGGAGGGGTCGGATTTGAAATCAAAAACGGAAAACTTCATTTCCAAAAACGGTGAGAACCCCGGGAGACTCCGTGCCGTCTGATCATCGAGGGATTTGAATCCCATCGACCAATCTGGAAAATCTCGTTCAGGTAATTCGCCTTCGAGAAGGGTAATGACGTCGCGATGGCGCGAATCCTTAAGGATTCGCTCATAAGTCGTCCGGACCTTTGCTTCTTCCCCTTCAAGCACCTGCATGAAGCGCCGGTCCTTATAGAGGAGCATGCCGGTCAAGCTATCTCTCTCGTTATTCTCGCGGCTCTTGCGCAAGATTTCCGTCAGCTCCGGTTCTCGCAGGTCGCCAGTTGCGAAGCTGACGTAGATGAGAAAATGGACCGGCACGATAGAAGAGAAGCAAGTTTGAATCTGTCAGCAAGCGGAATGGAGGCGTTTAAGTGAAAGCCTCAGCGTTTTTTTGCGAGTTCTGCCCGCCGCGGGCAGTTGAGCAGGTGGTCGTTAACCATTCCGGTAGCCTGCATGAGTGCGTAACAGATGGTTGAGCCCACGAATTTGAATCCGCGCTTTTGCAGATCGCGGCTCATGGCGTCAGATTCGGGTGTTCGCGCGGGGACGTCGGACATTTTGCGCCGCCGGTTCTGAATCGGCTTGCCGCCGACGAAACTCCAAAGGTAGGCGTTAAAGCTCCCGAACTCCTTGTGCACCACGGCGAACAGTTTCGCGTTTTGAATGGTCGCGGAAATCTTCAGACGGTTACGCACGATCCCGGGATCATTCAGGAGTCGTTTGACATCGCGCGCGCCGTAACGGGCAATCTTTTCGGGTCGAAAACCGTCAAACGCTTTTCGATAATTCTCGCGCTTGTTCAGGATGGTGCTCCAGCTGAGGCCGGCTTGCGCGCCTTCCAGGATCAGAAATTCGAAGAGCTTCCGATCGTCGTGCACCGGTAGGCCCCATTCTTCATCGTGATAAGTCGTGTTGGGCTCCTTCGCGGCCCACGGACAACGCGGCATTGGCCGAGGGTATACGGAAAAAGCGGAGAGCGGAAATCGGAATCAGCGAGCGCTATAACAATGCGGGCAGGAGACGGACATGACGTAGCGGGAGTCTTCCTGTTCGGGCACGGTCAGGGGAGTCTGACAGACGAAACAAAGTGCGGCGCCGGTTTCGCGCAGGGAGGCGTCGACCGCGACGCGTTTGTCGAAAACGAAACAGTCGCCCTCAAAATGCTCGCCGCCGCACTCCTCGAAATATCGCAGAATGCCGCCATCGAGCTGGAAGACCCTGGCGAAGCCAACGTTTTGAAGAAGCGGCGCGGCTTTTTCGCAACGGATGCCGCCGGTGCAAAAAGTCACGACTGGTTGATCTTTGAGTTGATCGGGCAAAGACGCGGCGGCGGTGGGAAATTCGCGAAAATGATCCAGATCGAGTGTGCGGGCGCCGCGGAAGGTGCCCAACTTTGTCTCGTAAGCGTTGCGAGTGTCGAGAAGCGTGACGGGTTGGCCTTGATCGAGCCATTCCTTGAGCTGTCGTGGTGCGATTCTTGGCGCGGGCCGGCGGCTGGGATCAATTCCGTCGACCCCGAAGGCGATGATCTCCTTCTTGATCTTCACGAGCATTCTATTGAAAGGCTGATGATGGCTCTGGCTGATTTTCGCCGTGAGATCGGCCAGGCCGGGAACGGTTCGGAGATAATTGAGAAGGCGATCCAAGGCCGGTCGTTCGGCGGAAACGAAAACATTAATTCCTTCCTGGCTGAGCAGGATGGTGCCGCGCATGCCGGCGTCGAGGCACATTTTGCGCAGGGCAGTCTTGAGCAGCGGGAGATCGCCTAACGATGCAAACTTGTAGGCTGAGATGTTCGTAAAGGCGGCCATGATCGAGGGGAATATGGCGCAGAACCGCAGTCGGCGCGAAAACTCCGTGACGGCTTCCATACCTTGGCAGGAACGGACAAAATATTCCGCGCGGATCTGCTCGCCTTAATGAAACTTGGCTATAAAATTGTTTCGATGAGGCGTCGAAGACAGCCTGTGAAAATACCCTGCGTCGCTGCGTTGCTGATCGCTTTGCTGGCCGGTTGTTCACGCAAATCCAATCAGGTTGCGCCGTCTGCCCCGGAAGTTTTGGTCACGACCGTTATGCCAAAGGACGTGCCGCGTGTTTTGGAGCGCGTCGCGACATTGGACGGTTTCATCAACGCAAATATCAACGCGCAGGTTCAGGGTTACATCATTTCACGCGATTATCAGGAAGGCAGCCTTGTAAAAAAAGGCGACCTGCTTTTTCAAATCGATCCGCGTCCTTTCGACGCAGCCGTCGCTCAAGCCAAGGGAACGCTGATGAAAGACCGGGCCGCGCAGACGAAGTCCGACGCGGATGAAAAACGAGCGGCGGACCTGTTCGTGAAAAAGGTCATCAGCGATCAGGAGCGAGACACGGCGACCGCGGCCGCGCAATCCAGTCGCGCAAATGTCGAAGCCGATGAAGCGGCTGTAAAAACGGCCGAACTCAATCTTGGCTATACAAAAATCTCCGCGCCAATCGACGGGCTGGCCGGATTTGCCAATAATCAAGTGGGCGATCTTGTTGGTCCGACAACCACCACTCCGCTGACGACGGTGTCGCAAATCGATCCGATCAAGGCCATTGTTACCGTCGGCGAAGGCGCGTTTACTGATTTCTTTGCCCGCTATCCGGACACGGAGAAGCGCCAGACGTTGCTCAAGGGGATCGACTTCGATTTGATTCTCGGCAGCGGCAATGTCTATCCGCGAAAAGGAAAATTTTACGCGCTTGATCGAAACCTTGATCCGAAAACGGGGTCGATCCGCTACTATGTGACCTTTCCAAATCCGGACGCCACTTTGCGGCCGGGGCAGTTTGGAAAAGTACGCTTCGTTCCGGACACGGTGCGTAACGCGCTCGTGGTTCCGCAGGAGGCGGTGACGGAGTTGCAGGGCAATTTTCAAATCGCCGTCGTCGAAGCGAACAAGGTCAGCATTCGCCCGGTCAAAATGGGCGAACGCATTGGGGCAATGTGGCAAGTCACCGAAGGGTTAAAGCCCGGAGATCGCGTCGTGGTTCAAGGCGTGCAAAAGGCGCGTGAAGGTTCCATTGTGTCGGTGAAGGAATGGACCCCGCCCGCGGACCAGGGGACTTCGCCGAAACCGGCATCTTCTCCTTAAAGAGCATAAGGCGATGTCCGAGTTTTTCGTCCGCCGTCCGATTGTGGCGATTGTTATCGCCGTTCTAATGACGCTGATCGGCGGCGTGTGCATCGTCGGCTTGCCCATCTCGCAATATCCGCAAATCGCGCCGCCGGAGATTCAGGTGCAGACGCACTATACCGGGGCGGACGCCTTAACGGTGGAACAATCGGTCGCGGCGCCGATCGAGCAGCAAATGAGCGGCGTGGACAACATGAATTACATGTATTCGGTCAACGCCAACAGCGGCGACATTCGGTTGATTGTCGATTTCGACGTCGCGACCGATCCGAATATCGATCATGTCCTGACGCAGTTGCGGGTTTCGCAGGCGCAATCGCAATTACCGACGGACGTAAACAACTACGGAGTCACGGTGAAGAAGTCGACCACCGCGCCGTTGATGCTTTTGGCGCTTTATTCGCCCAAAGGAACGTACGACGGAACTTTTCTGGCCAATTTTGGCTACATCAACCTGGTAGATCCGCTGACGCGCGTTCCTGGTATTGGCAACGTCGCGGTCTTTGGCGCCGGCCAGTACGCCATGCGGCTCTGGGTGAAACCCGATCAACTGGCGAAGCTTGGAATCACCGTCCCTGACATTATTACTGCGGTCCAAAAGCAGAACACGGTAAATCCTGCCGGACAGGTAGGTAGCGAACCGATTCCGAAGGGACAGAAATTTACCTACACAGTGCGCGCGCAGGGCCGTCTGCAAACGCCGGAAGAATTTGGCGAGATCGTTGTCAGGGCCAATCCCGATGGCTCATTCGTTAGGGTGAAAGACATCGCGCGAATCGAGCTGGGCGCGCAGACCTACAATGTCAAAGGCCGCCGGAACGGTCAGCCCGCGGCCATCCTGGCTTTGTACCAGTTGCCGGGCACGAACGCGGTCAAAGCCGCCCAGGGAGTGCGGCAGCTGATGAACGAAGCCAGGCAACGGTTCCCGGCGGACATCGATTACACCGTTTCGCTCGATCAAACGCTCGCCGTCACCGAGGGCATGCGCGAGATCGTGAAAACGCTCTTCGAAGCGCTCGTCCTCGTGGCCCTGGTTGTTTTCATCTTTCTTCAAGGCTGGCGGGCGACGCTCATTCCACTCTGCGCGGTGCCGGTTTCGTTGGTTGGAACTTTTGTGCTCTTTCCATTGTTCGGCTTCTCAATCAATACATTGTCGCTTTTCGGACTCGTGTTGGCGATTGGCCTGGTGGTTGATGACGCCATCGTCGTGGTCGAGGCAGTCGAGCGTCACATCGAGGAGGGAATGAATCCGCGCGACGCCACGCTCCAGGCAATGCGCGAGGTGTCGGGACCGGTCATTGGCATTGCGCTCGTGCTATCGGCCGTATTTATTCCGACGGCATTCCTTCCGGGTATCACCGGACGGCTCTATCAGCAGTTTGCCCTAACGATTGCGATTTCAGTCATCCTTTCGGCCTTCAACGCGCTATCGCTCAGTCCGGCACTTTCGGCGATGCTGCTTCGGCCGCGAAAGAAAGTGCGGGGTCCGCTCGGCTGGTTTTACGATCGATTCAATCGTGTGTTCGGGAGCGTGACCCATGGCTACGTCAACTGGTCGCGTGTCGCGATTCGCAAAGCGGCGCTCAGTTTCGCATTGCTCGCCGTGCTCGCTGCCGGGGCTGGCTTTTTCGGTTCGCGATTACCGAGCAGTTTCTTGCCGGAGGAAGATCAGGGCTACATGTATGTGGCCTTGCAGTTGCCCGATGCGGCTTCGCTTCAACGGACCGATCAGGTTTGCCGGGAGATTGAGGATTTCCTGAGCAAGACGCCTGGCGTGCAGAATACCACCAGTGTTATCGGCTTTAGTTTACTGAGCCTGGTCTACGACACCTATCACGCTTTTTTCTTTGTCACCTTCAAGCCCTGGAGCGAACGGACCGCGCCGGAGGAGCAATACCCGGCGATCAAGGCCCGGCTTAATAAATATCTCTCGGGACTGAGTGAAGGCATCGCCTTCGCTTTCCCGCCACCGGCCATTCCGGGTGTCGGCACATCGGGCGGGTTCACTTTCGTGCTCCAGGATCGCTCCGGCAAGGACGTCGGTTTTTTAGCGCAGAATATGAAGACTTTTCTCGAGGCCGCGCGCAAGCGCCCGGAATTGGGCACCCTCATTCCAACATTCCAGCCAAACGTGCCGCAAGTTTTCGTAAACGTCGATCGCGACAAGGTGATCAAGCAAGGGATCGACCTGACTTCGGTCTATCAAACGCTGCAGACCTTCATGGGCGGATATTTCGTCAACTATTTCAATCGCTTCGGCCGAACCTGGCAGACTTACATCGAGGCCGAAGGCGATTACCGGACGGACGCGAAAAACGTGGGCCAATTCTTTGTCCGCAACGCGAACGGCGACTCTGTGCCGCTCGATGCCATCTCCACGATCAAGGATGTCTCCGGTCCGGAGTTCACCTTGCGGCTTAACGAGTATCGTTCCGCTCAGATCAACGGCTCGGCCGCGGCGGGTTACAGTTCAAATCAGGCCATGGCGGCGCTCGAAGAGGTTTTTCGGCAGACCATGCCTAACGAAATGGGCTACGATTATCTCGGTATTTCGTATCAGGAGAAAAAAGCTCAGCAAGGCGTTTCGCCCATCACTGTCTTCGGAATGTCGCTTCTTTTCGTTTTTCTCATCCTGGCCGCGCTCTATGAAAGCTGGTCTCTGCCGTTCAGCGTTTTGTTAGGGACACCGGTGGCTGTTTTCGGGGCATTCCTGACGCTTTGGTGGCGCGGAATGCAGAACAACGTTTACGCGCAAATCGGTTTGGTCATGCTCATCGGTCTGGCCGCAAAGAACGCCATTCTTATCGTTGAATTCGCCAAGGAGGAATACGAAAAGGGCAAGCCTTTGTTCGACGCGGCTCTCGAAGGCGCGCGCTTGCGTCTGCGGCCGATTCTGATGACGTCATTGGCTTTTATCTTCGGATGTTTGCCACTCTGGTTCGCCAGCGGATCGGGCGCCGTTGCACGGCGGGTGCTTGGCTCAACGGTCATCGGCGGAATGATCGCCGCATCCGGCATCGCCATTTTCCTGATCCCGGTCACTTTTTATGTCATCGAACGATTCTTCGCCGGCCACGAAAGCAAACCGGCTCAGGAGAATTCAACGTCCGTAACGAAGTCGTAACTTTACTTTGCACAGATTTTGGCGGTCATGAAGCGGGTGATCCCATTTGAACCGCTCGACGTTCAACAGAGATATTAAATAATGAAAATGAAGGCAGCGCAGATCAGCAAAGCGGGCGGAAATTTCGAATTGGTCGAGCGCGATCTACCGCAACCCGGTAATGGGCAGGTTCGCGTAAAAGTGGAAGCCTGCGGCATCTGCCACAGCGATGTTCTTGTGAAGGAGGGTCTGTGGCCCGGGATTCGTTACCCTCGAGTGCCCGGTCACGAGATCGCCGGCCGTATCGATGAGGTTGGAAGCGGCGTCACCCAATGGGAGAAGGATCAACGTGTCGGTGTTGGCTGGCATGGCGGGCACTGTTTCGTTTGCGATCCGTGCCGCCGCGGCGATTTCGCGATGTGCCTCAAACGCAAGGTTACGGGAATTGATTTTGACGGCGGCTATGCCGAATACATGATCGTTGGAGCGGAAGCGGTCGCGAGGATTCCTGATAAGTTGCCGGCGGAAGAAGCGGGGCCGTTCATGTGTGCGGGCGTGACGGTTTATAATGCTCTTCGCAACTCGGGCGCACGCGGCGGCGATGTGGTGGCGGTGCATGGTGTGGGCGGCCTTGGCCATCTCGGAGTTCAGTACGCGCGCCAGATGGGATTCCACACGATCGCGATCGGTCGAGGGAAGGACAAGGAACCGCTTGCGAGAAAGCTGGGGGCGCATCACTACATCGACTCCGATGGTGACGATGCCGTCGCCGAACTGCAAAAGCTGGGGGGAGCGCGTGTCATTCTGGGAACGGCGCCGAACGCCAAAGCCATTTCAGCGCTGGTGGACGGCTTGTCGCCGGATGGAAAATTACTGGTTCCGGCCGCACCTAACGAGCCATTGACGCTCAGCATGATGCCTTTGATCTCAGGAAGGCGGTCCGTTGCCGGTTGGTATTCGGGAACGGCGAAAGATTCGCAGGACACGCTGGAGTTCAGTGTGCTCAGTCATGTGCATCCAATGATTGAAAAGTATCCGCTCGACCGCGTCGCGGAAGCATACGAGCAAATGCACAGTGGCAAGGTGCGATTTCGTGTTGTCCTGACCATGGGCGAATGAGCCTTGGAGTTGAAACCAGCGCGCACCAAGGCAGCGGCTGTTCACATAAAGCTCTGCGCTGTTTGTGTCCTTCGCGGTGAATGATCGGGCTTCTCTCCGATCGTCGCGAGGGGTAATCTGCGCGCCATGAAACGACGCCCGTTATTGTGTGTTGCCTTTGTGTTAGCCGTCTGCCTGCCCGCGTTTGCGGAGGATGATGAGATCGATGCCGCGATGAAGCAGGCCATGAAACAAGCGATGGAAAATGCCAACAAGCCGGCCAGCAAAGCGGACATGAAAAAAATGGAGCAACAGGCGAAGGCGCAAATCGATCAGGCGGAGGCGGAGAACAAGGCCGAGGACGCGAAACGAAAAGCGGCCGCGCAGGCGGTGCTCGATGCAAAGGGGCCGACCTCTTTCCCGGGTTGGACTCCGGACGTGCCGCAATTCACTCCGGCTGGACCGCCCGTCCGCAAGTTAGTCGACGGCGAGCCGAGGATCGTCCAGACGGGAACATCGCCACTTCCCCCGGAAGCTTTATGCGACGCCTGGGATAAATTCGCGAATCCGAAATTCAGCCACGAGCGAGGGGGCTCCGAACTGAATCACAATGCCGATCTCTACGTCAGCTACCGGAACAACGAAGATAATCTGACGGTCAAACTCGAAGCCGAGCGAAAAGCCGGCGGTAAAATAACGCACGTGACGATTTCGTCGCCGCTCCCGATCCCGGTTTCGCAGTGATGGTCGCTTAGTAGTGTAAGTGCAGGAATCGTGGTTTCTCCCCGAGAATCACGACGAAGAGATTGTCGTAGTCGTTTTCGGCAATGTTGACCGGTTCAGAAATACCGAGGGCCTTGATCAGAGGTGGAATGGTATCTCCGTGACCGACCACGAGTGCATTATCATGTGAAGCGCGTAGTTTTGCGACGAGCGCGTCAGTATCTTTAGCGGCAAGAGTGAGTCGGGTTGATGCCGAGAGCCTTCGCCAAAGGCGCGGCCGTTTCCTGCGTGCGTTTGAATTCGCTCGTGTAAATCGCGGTGATGCCGGCGTCACGCAGGGTTTTTGCCAGAATGTCTGCCCGGCTCCGGCCGGCCTCGGACAGATCTGTGTCTTTGGTGGCATCAGCCTTCTCCGCATGACGAACAATGAAGATGCTCGTCTGCGCGTTCGTATCGAAGACGAAGAGAACGAAGAAAAAGCAGCAGAGAAGAGATCGTTTCACCATGGCTGATTTTATCACGACAGGCGGATCTTGCCCGACGGAATCGAATGACCGGCCGCATCCGGGCTGGCCGTCAATTGACAGGAGCGAATCGGGGCGCAATCCTTCTGCATGCGTGCGAAAACCTGGTTAACAATTGTTTTGTCGTGTGTCGCGGTCATGCTGATGCAAGGAATTGCGAAGGCGGAGGATCATGAATTTAAATACAAGGCGCCGGACGCGACAAGCGTCGAGCTGATGTGCGAGAACAATGGATGGAAAGCGGTGCCCATGACCAAGGGTGACGACGGTGTTTGGAGCACGAAAGTCACGCTGTCCGCCGGGACGTATGCCTACAAGTTTCTCGTGAACGGCAAGGACTGGGTTTTCGATCCTGATAACTCCGCCAAGAAATCAGTCGATGGGAATGAGAATTCGGCCGTCGAGATCAAATAACGGGTCTACTCTGCCCTAACGGGCGAAAATCAGACGACCTTACCTTTTGTGGTCCCCTCTACGAACGGTTTCAGGAATTAGTCGGTCGCCTTCAGGGCACGCCGTTTTCGTGAGCTTTGAGCGGATTGAATATCTGGGCCCAACCGCCGGCGAAATTAAAGATCGAGATGCTAAGCACGAGCATCGGATCGTGCCGGCGGCGCTGAGGCCGGGATCTCCGGTCATCAGCGACGACGCGACCTGGATTCTTCATTCTCCCTGGGCGGTAACCAAGAAGTTGAAACCTGCTTCCGTCGATTTTTCCTGTTTGCATTTTCTTTCGCTTAACGAAGTCCGCCTGAAACGTGGATGATTTCGCCCGTGATCCACTTGGCGTCCGATGAGGCGAGAAATGCCGCCACCGGTCCGATGTCGTCCGGCCGACCCATCCGGCCCAGCGGAGTTTGCAGGACCATTTGCTTCTCGAAGTCGCTTCCCGAAAGTCCCATGGAGACAAAGCCTTCGGTCTCGACTCCGCCGGGGTTGATGGCGTTAACCCGAATCTTTTTCGGTCCGAGCTCTTTGGCCAGCACACCAGTGATGGCATCAACGGCGCCTTTGGTTCCGGTGTAAACCGCGCTGTTTGGTGGCGTGACCAAGCTGGCGACCGAACTAATATTGATCACGCTCCCTCCTTCAGGGCCAAAGTATTTCAGCGCCTCCTGCGTGGCCATCATCAAGCCGAGGACGTTGACGTTGAAAATGCGATGAAACTCATTCTCAGTCACCGCTTCGATTGGCTCGAACTTGTAAACCCCAGCGTTGTTCACCAGAACGTCGAGACGGCCGAATGTCTTCTTGGTCTCGGCGAAAATGCGCTCGATGTCCTGTTTCTTTGAAACATCACCCTGAATGGCGATCGCTTTGCCGTTGCGCTTACTGATTTCGTCAACGATGCGATCGGCGCCCTCCTTGGACGAAGCGTAATTGACCACCACGCTGGCGCCTTCCGCGGCGAGATGTTTGGCGATGCTGGCACCGATGCCTTTTGATGCTCCGGTTACGACTGCGACTTTTCCTTCTAGTTTATTCATGATTGATCCTTTCGGTTGGATTGGTTTCGGTTTGATTCTGCAAATTGGTTGAATGTTCGCCTAACTACAGAGGGCGAACGCTGGCTGGAAGGGGCTCAGGCGGTTGAAGCTGCCCAAGTGGAAGACGTCTTCGTGTTTGGTTTCCGCGGGTTGAAGATCGAGCCGCGCGATGTGCGTCTCGACAAGATCGGGAAGCAAGAGGTGAGGGAAAGCCGACAGTTTCCACGCTTTGGCTTCTTCCTCGTCGAGCACGAGGTGAATGATTTCTCGAAGGTCCGGGTAGGCCTGCTCGTAGTCTGTTTGTAATTTCTGTTTAAGCTGCGCCACGGCGTCGGAGACGATCTGGGGAAAAACGGGGGAGGGCTGCGGGGATAGGTCGGTGTTCATGATGGGTTCCTTTCTGGTCCTGTATACTTGACTGGTCGTCTATAAAATTGGCAAAAAAAGAGAGTTAAGCCGAGACTGCTGCTTCTGGTGTGTTTATCCCTAGAACGTCCATCGCTACCCGTTTGAAACCACGCAACAGAGCGAGATCATTTTGGATTCGGGCCTGGGCCATGGTTCCCTGGTAACACGCGAAGAGCGCTCGTGCCTTTGCTTCGGGATCGCGTGTCTTAATCAATCCGTCCGCAGCCGCATCGCGAACCGCGGAAATAAAAAAGTTCACTTTCCGGTCCATGATTCGATCGATGGCTTGACGCACCAATTGGTCCTGCGTGCTCACTTCACTGCCCACGCTCATCAACGGGCAACCCAGGATGGAACCGCATTTCTTCTGCATTTCCGCCAGGCGATCGTGAACGAAATCGAAGTAGCGATCGAGGCGGTCCAGAGGCGGTATAGTCGGGGAAAATATTGCATCCATCTCCGCCCTTTTCTTGTTCCAGTCCGCCTCTAAAGCAGCGGCGGCGAGTTCCGATTTCGATTTGAAGAAATAATAGAAACTGCCTTTCTTGGCGCCGGCACGCTCGCAAATCGCATCGACCGAGGTCGCGCCGTAGCTGTTCTCCCAGATCAAGTCCATGGCCGCGTCAGTGAGGCGCTCCTTCATGTTACTGACTCTCGGCATACCGGCAGGATAATTGAATAGACTGGTCAGTCAACTATTTTTCTTGCGGCAAATCCACGCTTCCTGCCACGGCTATGGCAGCAAGTGCCTGATCGATGTCGGCGCAGAAGTGCTCGAGGCCGATCCGATCCACCAACCCGGACTGGAGCATCACTTTCATGGGTTGCGGTTGGACCGCAGTCAAAAAGATTTCGATTCCGTCGCGCCGCAATTTTTCAATCGCGACTTTAAAGGCGTGCAAACCACTCGCGTCCATGGCCGGGACAGTGCGCATGCGGAACACGACGACGCGGGGTTTCCCGCCTGACCCGCGCAAGGCCACGTCCAGCTTTTCTGCGGCGGCGAAAAACATCGGCCCCTCGATGCGATAGAGAATTACATCCGGCGGGATGTCCTTTCCCCGGATACTGTGCGAGCCAGTCCCGGGATCCTCGCTTTCGGAGGTAACAAGCCGGACATGTGTGATCTCTTCCATCTGGCGGAGAAAAAGAATGGCGGCCATGATCAGTCCGGCGGCGACACCAACCGTTAAATCGAATACGACGGTGAGCGTAAAAGCTGCGACGAGAACACCGAAGTCCGCCCGGGGCCCTCGCCAAAGTTCGATGAAGGTATGCCACTCGGCCATGCGAAGGGCAACGCTGAGCAAAATGGCGCTAAGCGCGGCAAGCGGAATGTATCCGGCCCAGGGAGCGGCCAGGAAGATCGCGACCAGAAGAACAAGCGCGTGAATGATTCCAGAGACCGGCGTGCGCGCACCGGAGCGGATGTTGGCGGCTGTGCGAGCGACGGCTCCAGTGGCTGTGATTCCGCCGGCAAGTGGGCAAAGAATATTCGCAATTCCCTGCGCGAGGAGTTCTTGATTTGGATTGTGCCGTGTATCGGTCATGCCGTCGGCGACCATGGCGGACAGGAGCGACTCGATCGCACCGAGGGCGGCGATCGTGAACGCGGGACCCATGAGATCGAGCATGAGCTCCAGCGAGACCGGAGGGAAATGCAACCCCGGCAGGCCACGGGGGATGCCGCCAAAACGGGTGCCGATTGTGGCGACTGACCAACCAGCGAGGTGAGCGACGAGCGTAGCCACCAGTACCGTTATGATGCTCGCCGGTATTTTTTTCGTCAGGCGCGGCCATCCATACATGGTTGCGAGCGAGACTGCGCCGACAGCAAATGCCTGCCAGCTAACTCCGTGAATATTCTGGGCAAGCACGGCGATCTGTTGCGGCACGTGGCCCGGCATTTTTAATCCGAGGCCTAGAAATTCGTTGAGTTGCCCGCAGAAAATAATAACCGCAATTCCGCTGGTGAAACCTGCGACCACCGGGTACGGAAAAAATTTGAGCAAACCGCCCATGCGAAACGCTCCGGCGATGACGAGCATGACTCCACCCATGATGGTGGCCAGCGCGAGTCCGGCATAACCGTGCACGAGCACGATTGAGAAAAGAATCGGCACGAAGGCGCCGGTTGGTCCGGCGACTTGAAATCGCGAGCCACCGAGCAGCGAAACAACGATGCTGGCGATGATCCCGGTCCAGAGGCCCTGCTGCGGACTGACGCCGGAAGCAATGGCGAACCCTATGGCCAATGGAAGCGCAACGACGCCGACGGTCAGTCCCGCGCCCAGGTCAGCAAAAAAATCGCTGCGGCGATAATTGCGAAGCGCTCCAACAAGGGCCGGGTTAAACCCATGCATGCCAAATCGTAACCGCTAAGGGGTATAAGGCGGCAGGAAATTTGAAGGTCGATCTGCCGGATGAGTTTCCCTGATCCGATTTCCCGGCGACTTCCACGCCGTCACCGCGCACGTAAAGGTCGATCTCAGAGCGGAGGCCGAACCTTCCGGGCAATAAACGCCGCTTTCGCCGGGCATTGGCTTCGCTATCGACCGTGGTTAGAGCTCGCGCGCGTTAAAAGTGTCGCCCTGGCTGAGATCGCCGGTTTCGTAACCGCGTTTGAACCAGCGGACACGTTGCTCCGATGTGCCGTGGGTGAAGGAATCGGGCACGACATATCCCTGGGCCTGGCGTTGCAATCGATCGTCCCCAATGGCGCTGGCGGCGCGGAGCGCGCTATCGACATCACCGTTCTCGATGATGTGTTTCGTGCGATCGGCATAACGAGCCCAGACTCCGGCGAGAAAATCGGCCTGCAACTCAAGCCGGACGGAAAGCTGGTTGAACTCCGTTTTGCTCATCCGGCCGCGCGCCTGTTCCATTTTTTGGGAAATTCCGAGGAGATTTTGCACGTGGTGCCCAACTTCGTGCGCGATCACGTAGGCCTGGGCAAATTCGCCGGGAGCGCCGAAGCGCTGCTGCAACTCTCGATAGAAACTCAGGTCGATATAAACGCGGCGATCTTCCGGGCAATAGAACGGGCCACTGGCGCTGCTGGCAAATCCGCAACCGGACCGGGTCTGGCTCGCGAAGAGAACCAGCTTCGGGTTCTCGTATTCCTTGCCCATTTGGCGAAAAATGTCGTGCCAGGCATCTTCGGTATCAGCGAGCACAACGGAGACAAAGCGGCCTAACTGATCGGAGGGCGGACCGGTTTGTGCCTGTCGCGAGTCCTGCGAAACGGTGGCCGACTGCTGTTGCTGGTTATCGAGTAACGCGCGCGGATCGCCGCCGAGCAGGAGATAAAGAACGACGACGATTACGCCGCCGACACCGCCGCCGATGGCAATGCGGCCACCACCACCGCCGCCCCCGCCGGAGCCACGTTCGTCTTCAACGTTGTCGCTCTCTCGTTGGCCTTGCCAGAGCATTGACTGATATGGTGGGGCCGAAGGCCAGAACGTGGAAGATAAAAATCAGAATGCTCTCGGCATAAAGGCCTCAGCAGCAAAGGAGGAGGAACCGGGCCAGTTGCTTTGAATTGATTGGAGTCATAACAGGGTTCATAATTTTGTCATGACTCTGCGCTTTTCGGCGATTCACCTTGTTCTCGTTTCTACACTAACAATCGCGCCCTCAATCTTCGCTGGCGGGACGAGCGATAAGAAGGCGACCGCTAATCATCGATCGGTAAAGACTGTCCCGGGCAAACCTTGCGTCGCCCATTTCGGTGGATCAGCTTTCGCCGAGCCTTGTGATCGGGTCGCCGAAATGCCGTCCACCGCCGAGCCAATGCGTATCATTGGCAAGTTGCCGACCAGCCGCGACGTTCGATAGGCCTGCGCATCCCGTAGATAAGATCGTTTAACGCGAGGACGGCTCATTCCGATCGTAGGGGATGATATCGTCCCATTCCGACGCAGAAGAACGAGCCACGAAGGCGACGACCGGTTCGGTGTCGCTCATGTTGAAGACCTCATGAGGGACACCGGGTTTGATGTAGATGAAGTCGCCGGCTTGATTTTCCAGGACCTCCTTCAGCCCGGGACCGAACTCATGCCGGACTTGACCCTCTATTATATAAAGGATGAGCTCGAAACCGACGTGGATGTGGGCTTTGGCCACCCCGCCAGGAGGGATGGTCGCAATATTGGCTGAGAGTTTTGTTGTGCCGACGTTCTTGGCGGACATGCCTTGTTTATAATGGATTCCGTTCCAGTCGCGGCGCGCTCCCCCACCGCGAATTGTAAGGATGCCTTCATGGTCTTCGACTGCGCTCTGCTGAATGGACTCGTCGGGGTTCATGGTGGGAAGGTTAAATGATCTTTCGGCGGCAATTTAGCGTGGTTCCTCTGCGTCGAAACCGAATCTTCGCTCTCCCGATCCTAATGCGCCGGAGCAGCACCGCCTTTTGAGGGCTTGCAAAACCAGATTGCTCCGGCGGCGACGAGAAGGCCAAGGGCGATCACGAGAAACGCGTCGTTGAAAGCCATGACGAATGCCTCGCGGGTTACGGTTGACTTCAGAACGGCCAGGGCCTGTTTGAGCGCCTGAGCCGGATCATAACCTTTGCTGACGAATGATTGCTGAATACCGGCGATTCGGGCCTGCGTTTGAGGCGAGTAAGCGGTGATGCTTTCCCCGATGCGTAAATCGTGAAACTGCTCCCGGCGGGTTACCAGTGTGGAGAGGAGAGCAATCCCGAAACTTCCGCCGACGTTGCGGAAAATATTAAAGATGGCAGACCCGCTGGCGGCGTCTGCCGCGGCCAGTGTGGCCACCGCCAGGCCTGTCACGGGCACGATGGTGAATGGTTGACCGAAAGCGCGGACGAGGTTTGACATCATCAGCTGGTCGCCGCCGGTATCCGAACTCATGATCGTGTTCATGAAACAGCTCGCCGCAAAAATGACGCAACCGACGGAGACGAGCAATCGCTGGTCGAAACGTTTCATGAGCAGCGGAAGAAAAGGGAAGATGAGGAATTGAGGCAGGCCGACCCAGACAAGGACCTTTCCAATCTGGAGAGGGCTGTATCCCTGGACCGTGCCCAGATAAAGCGGAATCAGGAAAATGCTTCCGTAGAGTGCGAGACCAAGGCCGAACGCCACCACCGAAGTGAATCCAAGGTTACGGCTGCCTAACAAGCGTAATTTAACGAAAGGCTGATCGCGCATAAGCTCGATGGCAATGAAGAGAGGAATGAAGATGGCCGCGAGGAGGGCGCAATTGCGAATAAAAGGACTGCCGAACCAATCCTTGCGCTGGCCTTCTTCGAGCATCGCGATGAGCGAGCCTAGCCCAATCGCCATGCAGAGAATTCCCCACCAGTCACCGCGGCGCAGCTCGTGAAGTTTCATTGGCTTCTTGTCGATTGCGAAAAAGATCGTTAGGAACATGAGCGCACCTGGGATGAAGTTAATGTAGAAGTTCCATTCCCATCTGAATCGATCTGTCAGCCAGCCGCCCAGGGCCGGTCCGATGGCGGGCGCGAGCGTCGCCGTCATGCCGAACATGGCCTGGCCAATGGGCAGAAGGTTTTTTGGCATCGTGCTCACGATCACCGTGAGCGACATGGGAATGAAAACCCCGCCTGTGAAACCCTGCCCGGCGCGGAAGATGATCATTTCCGTCAGATTCGTCGAGACGCCGCATAGCGCCGAGAAGGCGAGGAAAAGAACCACGTTAACGAGAAGATAATACCTCACCGTAAAAATCTCCGAGAACCAGGCCGTTAAAGGAATCGTCACGATTTCCCCAACGAGATAGGCGGTGGAAATCCACGACCCCTCATCCGGGGTGGCGGAGATGCCGCCGGCGATATCGCGCAGGGACGAGTTGGTGATTTGAATATCGAGCACGGCCATGAAGGCGCCGAGCATGGTCCCGAAAACCGCGACCCACGTGCGCAGGTTCATGCTGCGACCTTCTTCCGCCATGAGGATTTTCTTATCGCGGACCGGTGCGCAGGTCCACCTTTGGTTCGCAGGACAAACCGGGCACCACCCGATCGCGATATCCCCCGACATCGTCGAATACGATTTTCACCGGCAAGCGCTGGACGATCTTGGTGAAATTACCGGTAGCGTTGTCTGGCGGAAGCAGAGCAAAAGTTGATCCGGTCCCCGGCTGCAGGCTGTCGATGTGTGCGCTGAAAATTTGCTTGCGAAGGGCGTCGATCCGCACGTCAACATGCTGGCCCACTTTCATTCGCGCGAGCTGCGTCTCTTTGAAATTCGCCAGCACCCACACATCCTGCTCGACGACTGCCATGAGCGCCTGTCCCGGTTGCACGCGCATTCCGGTTTCGGCGGTTTTCTTGGCAATTCGCCCTTCCGCGGGAGCGATTACGGTGGTGTAGGAGAGTTGCAGTTCGGCGTTTTTTAGACCGGCCTCTGCGGTCGCAAGATCCGCTTTCGCCCCGGTAAGCGCGGCATCGGCGGCCTTCAAAGCCGCGGTGGCATTATCAACGTCTTGTTTCGAGACGACCTGTTGAGCGCCCAATTTACTCAAGCGATCGAAGTCCTGCTGCGCTTTCACCTGGTTCGCCTGTGCCTGTTCGCCGGCCGCTTTGCGCTCGAACGCCTGAGCCCGCGCTTGTTCCACGGCCACCTTGAAATCGCGCTGGTCAAGGACGAGGAGGGTCTGTCCTTCTTTAACCAATTCATTGTCGTCGACGGTTACGCTTTCGATTGTGCCAGCCACGCGCGCGCTAATCTCGTGAACATGCGCCGTGGTGTAAGCGTCATCGGTTGATTCGAAGTTACGCGCGTGCAGCCAATAGAGCAGTGCTCCGATGAGGACTAGCGCCAGGATAGCTCCGCCTATGATGAGTGTTTTTTTCGAGAAGCGCGGCCCCTTCTTTCTATCGCGCCTTCGGCTCTCTTTTTCGCCCGCTCGTCGTTTACTGGACGACCCGCTGCCGTTGTCCCCGGCATTGACCTGCTTTTGTGATCGGCCCGTCGAGGAAGGTTCGTCGTGGTTGTCGTTCTCGTGCTCCATTAATCGTCCGTTTCTATGAGGCAAACGTTTCCGGAGATACGACCGGTTCCGTTCGAATTGCAAATGAACTGACGCCCCGCCGTCTACTCGATTTCAAAAACGATGGCGCGCACAAATCGTCACGCGGTCATGATCATCAGGTGACTGAGGTTTGGTCGGCCATGAGAAATCCAAGAAGAACAGGTGCTTTCTGCGCCTAACAGGCGATAGTCCCTTTCGTTTATGCCATTCCTCGCCCTGAATCTCTCCCCAAAAATCCTGCAAGCCGTCAACGATGCCGGCTACACCGAGCCGACCCCGATACAAGTCGCAGCCATACCTCTTGTTTTGGAGGGACACGATGTCATCGGTATCGCCCAGACGGGTACGGGTAAAACTGCCGCTTTCGTTCTGCCGATCCTGACGAAACTGGAAAGCGCGCCGCAAAATGGCCAGCGGCGTGGTCCACGGGCACTGGTGGTCGCGCCGACACGCGAACTCGTTGTCCAGATTGAAGAGAATGTGCGCGCCTATGCGAAACATGTCCCTTTGCGTATGGCGACCATTTTTGGCGGCGTGAGCGAGCGTCCGCAGATCGAAGCGTTGCGTTCCGGCGTCGATCTGATCGTTGCCACGCCTGGGCGGTTGATCGATTTGATGGATCAACGGGCGGCTAATCTTTCAGGTGTTCAGTTTCTTGTGCTCGATGAAGCCGACCGGATGCTCGACATGGGTTTTCTTCCGCCCATTCGCCGCATCGTGAAGGCGTTGCCGGAGAAGCGCCAGACCCTGATGTTTTCTGCGTCGCTCTCGCGTGAGATCGAGCAGTTGACTCATCAATTTCAACACGCACCGAAAATCGTTGAGATCGGACGCCGCGCGAATCCGGCCGAAACGGTTGCCCAGTTTGTCTATGAAGTGCGCCAGCATTTGAAGCCGGCGTTGCTCCTTCATCTTCTGGCCGACCCGCAGTTCGACACCGTGCTTGTCTTTACACGGACCAAACATGGAGCCGACAGAATTGCGCGTCGTCTTGAGAGTGGGGGGATCAAGACCGGCACGATCCATTCTAATCGTTCTCAAAACCAACGGCTCCGTGCTTTGAAAGACTTCAAATCAGGCGCGGTCCGCGTGCTTGTGGCCACGGACATTGCCGCGCGCGGGATCGACGTCGATGGAATTTCACACGTGGTGAACTTCGATTTTCCGATGCATTCGGAGGACTACGTCCATCGAATCGGGCGCACCGGACGTGCCCAGGCGATTGGCGATGCCATCAGCTTTATTACGCCGGAAGATCATGGCCCGCTACGCTCTCTCGAGCGTTTTATTGGACGGGGAATTGTTCGGAAACGCGCTGAAGGCTTCGACTACGAGGCAGCCGCTCCGCCGCGTGAAGAACGGGGCCGGGGCGAACGCCGTCACTCGCTTCCGAAAATCGAGCCAAGACTTCCAAGCAACTCCGGACGCGGAGCAGGGGAAGCCACGCACAATAACGGTGGGCGACATCCTCGCGGTTTTTCTGCGTCAGGACGGCCTCCGCGCCGGGCGTTTGGAAGACGTCGTTAGTCCTAAGCGTTGAGGTAGCCGTCGATGCTGCCGAAAATAGACCACGCCATTTGCGATCAGAGGCGGGAGAAGATCGCTCCAACGCCCGCCGCGGAGTCTCTTGGCTTCGAATCGCCACGATCACTGGTCACGAAACCAGGGTATTAATAGACTCGCAGCCGAAGAAAGTATTTGTCTGAGTTGGCGGGAATGGGGAAATCTACCATAACGTTTCCGCCAGCCGTCCCGGGGTCAGTGGCCAACCAGGTCCAACTAATCATGTCGGGGGACGATTCGACGATATAGCTGACGTCGTTTCGATCACGCAGGAAGGTGAAGAACAAGTCCGTTTGATCTGCCGTTAACGTCGTCACCGGCAGTGGAACGGTTGGCCTGCTGCCAGCGGCGAACAAAGTTCCCTGCGTAATCCCATAGACCGCGCCGTCAGGGCCGATAAGTGTCGGAGTGTAAGGCTGGCCTGCACTGGGCCCCAAAGTCATTGTGTTATAGGTGTTGGCAACCAGGTCCCAGCGATACATTTTGCCATCTTCGTTGTTGGCGTAAACAACCTTGCCCGGCACGTCAACGGCGGCGGCGTTGATGCACCATTCAGTGCCGGATGGACTAACGAGCGTCATGATTTCCTTCATGTCGGTCTCGCCGGTCAGCGGATCGACTTGCGAAACATTCGGATCAAGGATCGCAATCTTATTCAGGCCGCCGTTGAAGCCGTAGCTGTTGTATTTGGTGAAGAGATAATAGGTCGAGTTGGAAGAATAACCGGGGACAAGGCTTGCGGGCACGATCGCCGGAGTCGTGTCCCACCCGAACCCGCCGATTAATTTGATCGTCTGGAGGTCGGCCGAGAAATGCTGCATTCGCCCCCGACTATGAGAGTCGTTATTTGTTCCAAGGTAGACATCGCCGTCAGGGCCCACCACAGGGGAGGCGGTCGAAACTCCCAGGACACCTGGCAAAGACGATGTGGAGTTGAGCGTTGCCAGGGTCGCACTGTCGAGTTGCACCAACTTTCCGGTGCTGCCGCCATTGCTGAAAACGACATAGAGTTTTGTACCGTCCGTACTCAGTGCCGGTGCGGCATTTAAGGAAGGCTGGGTGAAACCGGGGGCGGCTGCGGCTGCGGATTGATAAGTCCCGACACCCGCCGCCGAGATGCGTGCGATACCGCCCCCTTGTGCGAGAACGCCGACGCTCGAGGCCACTTGGAATCCAAAATAAATATTTCCGGCAGCGTCGGCCGTGACGGGCGGTACTGATCTTAACATTTGCGTCGTAGGCAGACTTATTGGCTGTGTAGTTCGTTAGGCCGATCGAATTATCGAAGAACGCCAGTTTGCCGGATGAATTCGCGACTGCCTGGTCGGCATTATCGCGCCAATTCAGGGTGCCGCCTGCCGCTGGGATGTAAACGCGATAATTCGTTGGCGAGGTCCGAACGAGCATGGGCGAAAAGGGCGCCCGCCAATTCGAAGCCGGAAGGACATAGTCGGTGGCTTGCGACCAGATGAGTGAGCCGTTATAACCGCTGTGAGCCTCCACGACGAAATTGGAGCCCACTCCGGTGGTCACCGGAACGATGACGGTGTTGGCATCGGTGATTGTCGGTGAGCCGTAATGCGTCAGAGTGCCGCCTGGATGCAGATCCACGGGCGTGTTCCACAAGACCATGCTCAATGCACGGCCGTGAACATTGGAAGAGCTCGTGTGTTGCGCGGTTTTGGCATACATCGACCAGTCCGCCAGCACCGGGCGGCAGGAAATAGCGAAAGAAAAAACCAGGACGACCACGATGCGTGTCCCGAAAGGGAAAGCCGCGCGGGAGTTGAAAGATCGATTCGCGTTTCTCACGGGGGCTTGCGCGGCCCAGTGTATCAGAAGCCCTTTGGATCCGCAATTTTGGCCGCTACCAAAGAAAGACCGCGGTTATTCCGCAGGGATTTCTTCGAATTCACCGCGCTCGCGATTTTTCCGCACACGGTCCCAGTGAAAACACCGGCCGTTCATCGCGACATAAACTCCGTGAGGCAACGCCTGTACGAAAGAGAGCGCGCTGCCGAGATTGAAGAGTCCGTCCGAACTTCCAAAAGCGTAAGGAATCATGGCCCCGGTGAGCACGACCGTTTTGCCGGTAACGGCCCGGGCGACGGCCGCCGCGGTATTGGTGATGGTATCTGTCCCGTGCGTGATCACGATGCGCTCTTCAATCGATTGCAGGCAGTTTTGCACGATGAGTGCGCGATCGGCATCCGTCATCTCAAGGCTATCGACCATCATGACTGTTCGAATGGTGACCTCCACACGCGAGCGTCCGGAGCGAAGCATCTCGGCGATGTGAGTGTCCTTGAAATAAAGTTGCCCGGTGCGCTCGTTGTACTCCTTGTCGAAGGTGCCGCCGGTGACGAGGATGCGAATCGACATCTGAAGAAAAACAAAATGGGCCTTACGGCTTTCCGCCGAAAGTGATGTGATCGTCGAGGTCCAGGTAGTCGAACCAGGTGCGGACGTCTTCGCGTTCTTTATGAATGTCGCCGACGCGTTTGGCGAAAAACTCGAGAGTCTCGACATCGCCGTCAGGTCCGCGCTCGTTATGCCACGCGCTCCAATGCTGAATTTCCCACGGGGCGTGTTTATGGGGCGCGTTCTGCTCAACCCAGGCCAGAATTTCGCCATCGCCTTTGCCCTTGGCCAACTCTGCCTTCAGCGCCTCCTGGGTTATCCCGGTGAAGCGGAAGAAGTGATGATCCATCGGATTGTTGTATTTGTAGAGCCCGGCGGTGCCCGCATTTTCCGCTCGGCCTTTATCACAAATTCGCGCCAGCAGAACATAACCGCCTAACCGGACACGCGGGCTCCGTGGAGGACGCTGGGCAAGGTTCGGAGCGGATGCGAGTGTGTCAGTCATAAAGGCAAACTAGCAGCCCTGCTTCCGGCGGCCACGGAAAAGCGTCGGCATCGGGATTTTGAGATTGTCAGGCAGGACAACGATCTCAAAGACTGCCCTATGAAGAAACTAGCCATGCTCCTGACCGGCGTTTACTTGTTTATTGATGGCATGTTGGGATTTGGACTCAATCTTGGACCCGGTATCTTTCTGCTCTACCTCGTGGGGATCGTCGCCGGAGCGTTGGTTTTCATCACCGCTCTGAAGGGAAAGTAGAGAAAAGCGAGATCCGTCCATCGCCTCGGGCGCACGCGTTCTTCGGTGCGCAGATTCGCTGATCGTTGACAAGACAACCCATTCGTTAGCCGCGGTTCTCTTTTAGCTGAATATCGATTTCAGATTTGAGTGTCCGGTGGACCGGGCATTTCCCAGCAATCATCATCAGCTGAGCGTGTTGTTCTTCGGACAAAGGGCCGGTCAGTTGAATACTGATGTCGATCCGATCGAGCATGCCCTGTTTTGTTTCGCAATCGGCGCAATCCTCCGCGTGAATGCGGGAATGGCTAAGTGACACTTTGACGGCTTCCAAGGGGATCTGTTTCTTCCGCGCATATAACCCGACCGTCATGGAAGTGCAGGCGCCGAGGGCGGCGAGAAGATAATCGTAGGGATCAGGAGCGGAGTCTGTTCCGCCGATGCTAGCCGGTTCATCAACGCGGAAATGATGTTTGCCGACGGTGACCTCCTGAAGAAAGGCGTTTGGTTTTCCTTGAACGACGACGTGTTCAATCATTGTAGAGGACATAGATATATCAAGTCATTGAGTTAACGAGTTTGGGGGGCAGGAAAGTTTTGGATCTTGAACGATCGAATGAACAAGAGGGCCGTGACGGCGCTGGCGGCCGCAAAGATGGCGCCCATGGCCATGACTGCGCGAAAACCGGCCACAAAAGATTCATCGATCGCGTGACGGATCTGTTCGGTCATAGCAGGATCATAATCGGATGGAATCACGATCGCGGCCAGCCTGGTTCTTTGAGCCATCAACGATTGTGTGACCGGCGGCGCCAGATTCATTTCGGCGAGGCGCCGGGAAAATTGGCCGCTGAAAACCTGCAACATCACGATGCCAAGCACGGCGATGGCGATCAGTCCGGCTGACCTTGCGATTGCATTATTCACTCCGGAAGCGATGCCCGCGAGGTGTTGTCCAACCGAATTCATCACCGTGGTCGTGAGCGGAGCCACGCTAATCCCCATGCCGATTCCGAGCAGCGCGATGGCGGGAAAGAAGCCCGTCCAATAACTTTGGCCGATACCCACTCGGATGAACAAGGCGAAGCCGGCGGCGGCGACCAGCGGGCCAACGACCAGCGGGAGCCTTGATCCGTACCTGGTGACAAGGCCACCGGACCAGCGAGACATCAGTGAAATCACGATAATGAAAGGCAGAAGGGCTGCTCCCGCCGCTGTGGGCGGATAGCCCTGGACCTGGATCAGGTTGAGCGGGAGGAAAAACATGGCTCCTCCCAAGGCGGCATAAAGGAGAAAGGTCAGGAGATTCGCTCCGGCGAATGTCCGTTCTCGAAAAAGGCTGAGAGGTAACATTGGGTTTTCGGTGCGGGCTTCGCGGATCAGGAAGGCCGCGATAAAGATGGTAGCGAGGACGAGAACGACGACGACAGGCGGATCGTTAAAACCAACGCGCGAAGACTCGATCAATCCGTAAACCAGAAAACCCAAGCCGAGCGCGGCGAGAAACGCTCCGATCCAGTCAATCGAGCCCGGATCCTTTTCGAGATTCTCCGGAACATGGCGCAAGGCGATCGGGATAACGAACAAGGCGATGGGAACGTTTATAAAGAAAGCCGCCCGCCAGGAAAGATGTTCAATGGCCCATCCACCGAGGACCGGCCCGATGCCGGTGGTGATGGCGCTCGCTCCTGACCAAGTGCCGATGGCGCGACCGCGCTCCTGTTCGGGGAAGGTATTGCTAATAATAGCGAGGCTGCCCGGAACGAGCAGGGCCGCGCCGAGTCCCTGAAGCGCTCGTGCGGCAATGAGTTGCCTGACATCGACAGCCAAGCCACAGGCGGCGGAGGCAATTGCAAAAATGGAGACACCGATGACAAAAATCCGGCGCCGGCCGTAATGATCGCCTAACGACCCGCCGATCAGTAAGAGAGCGGAGAGAAGTAGTGAATAGGATTCGACAACCCATTGGACATCGAGAGCCGAGGCGCCGAGGTGAGTCTGCAAGGCCGGGAGCGCGACGTTGACGACTGTGCTATCGATAAAGGCCATGCTCGTGGCCAGGATGGTCGCGGTGAGGATCCAGCGAGCGCGCGATTTGTGGCCGGGAATTGCAGACTGTCCGGCTCGAATGACGTTCTCGTCACATGGTGTTCGCGCAATGGCCCACATGGAGATTGCCTAACGACCTTTCCTAGACGTCGCGGGGGAAGAGTGCGGAAGGTTGATTAGTTTTGACTCTGTCGCCATCACTCACCCGCCTCCGCTCTAAGTCGCGGAGGACAAGTGCTGGACGTTGATTAGTTTTGACTCTGTCGCCATCACTCACCCGCCTCCGCTCTAAGTCGCGGAGGACAAGTGCTGGACGTTGATTAGTTTTGACTCTGTCGCCATCACTCACCCGCCTCCGCTCTAAGTCGCGGAGGAAAAAGTGAACGTGATTAGTTTTGACTCTGTCGCCATCACTCACCGCCTCCGCTCTAATCGCGAGGACAGTCTGACGTGATTAGTAGGTTCGGAAGGCGTCATCTGGGTAACAATAGATCCAGCGTTCGCCGGGTTGCCCCGACGCGATGACCGGGTGTCCGCTGGCGTGCGCGTGCTTGCTTGCATGTTGATTCGGCGAACTGTCGCAGCAAAGGGTGACGCCGCATTCCTGGCAGGTCCGCAAATGAAGCCAACTGGCTCCGATCTTGACGCATTCGCTGCATTCCAGGCGCTGAGGAAGTTTGACTTCAGAGATCGCATCGAGATGAGCACAGTCGGATGTCATAAAGCGCACTCTTCCAGTTCTCGGCTTCCTGGTCTAATCCGCTCTTGTCACAACTTTTCGCTTCAGCAAAACTCCGCAGTGTGACGCCAGGCAGGCGAATCCGTATCGGAGCGATCATTTTGGCTGGTTTGATCGCCACCTGCTCGCCGACGAGGGCCGGCGACGAGAGGCCGATTTCGAAATACAGCAGCACAGCACGGTCGAGGTGCATCTCCTATCACGAAGTCGGCGCGGAAGGCGATCCGGGATTCGAGGCTCTCTGCCACGGCTTCGGCGGTTACAAACTGGAGTTTCTCGGTGGCGACGACCGCAGCTGGATCAACCTTCGGTTCGGAGGAGAGAGTGTCGACCTCTACTCAGCCACAATGGAAGCAGCCGCGGGAACGTTTCCGAACAAGGCGAACGATGTTGTCGAATGGCGCGGGATCGAAAGCCACGGAAAATTCATGCCCTACGCGATCATTTATCGCGTGCAAGCTGGCAATGACGAGACCCGAAAGTCACACACTCGTCTGATAGTGATCAAACTGGACGGCGCGCGCTCGGCCGTGATTGGACACATAGAAGGGGCCAATGAAGAAACGGATGCGAGAGCGATGGCGGACCGGAGCCGCGCTAAGCGCTGGCAGCGAAGCGCGGAAGCCTCAGTGGAATAGAGTGTAAGCGGTTGACGTTGTTACAAAAACGTTGACGCAACTGGTAAAAACGGGCTCGATCTACCGCCTATGAAACAACGAACAACAGCAATTGCTTTTGTCCTTAGCCTTTTAGCTACCGCGGTCTTCGCCGCCGGGCCAGAAATCGGCACTTGGAAACTGAACGAAAAGAAATCCAGGTTCACTCCGGGAACGCCGATGAACGTCAAAGTCGTCAACGAGCAGGAAGGCGACAAGATTGAGACCACCGTCTGGACGGTGACCCAGGACGGGAAACGCAGCAGAAACGAATGGACCGGCAAATTCGACGGTAGAGATTATGCCGTCACCGGTGACGCGTCATTCGATTCGCGCTCGATCAAGAAGACTGGGCCGAGGACGTACAAGCTCGCGGTCAAGAAGGCCGGCAAGGTGGTGGCCACTGGCAAGATCGTTTATGCCAAGGACGGCAAGAGCCGTGTCGTCACCGTGAACGGGAGATCTGCCGACGGCAAAAGATTTCGCAGCAGCTCGGTCTACGACAAGGAGTAGGCAATTTGGATTTGAGTGCGGAACGGCGGATGAAAACTGTCGTTCCGTCTCTTTCCCGCGTTTCTTCTTTAGCAGATGAAAAAAGTTGGCCCGGGCACGTGAAGACGCGCGGCCCGATACCAAACAGGCAATGACAGTCGCCCGGCTCTTTTTATATTGAGGGGGTGAAGCGGGCAACAGGAAGGAAAAGCCGAACGGCACGAGCTTTCGAGCGGACGGAAATCGTTCTGATCGATCAGCAGCCGCTTCGCCGTCGTGTCGCCGGCGATTGCGCCGATCTGATGGAACGCCTGGAAGTGGTTCGCGTTGCCTGGCACCAGTTTGATCGCGAAGATAAACCGGCCTTCATCCGATGGCGCGCGCGAGAGTTCGGAGCGCTTTTGAGCAAGGCGCGGGAGGTTGAAATACAGATTCGCGATTCGCAGGCTCTGGTTCACGAGGTTGAGATGGAGATGCGGCGCCGAATACAGGATCCCTATACCGCATACCAGCGGGTCCTGTTTCGACGCGCGAATCCCGCGGCTGCGGCGGAGGAGACTGAAAGGGATGCGGCTGACTCCCCGGGCCATGCATCGAAAGTAAGCGATTTCGAAAAGGAAGCGCTTTTCCAGGATTGGGTCCAAAAATTCCTCGGAACGAATCCTGACAAAATGGACGACGATGCTTACACCACGACTTTCGAGGTCTTCAAGGCGCACATGTTCAAAGCCGCGAAGGAGGAGACGCCTTCCCGCAACCTGCCGCGACAACGCGCTCAGCCTGAGAAGGCTTCACCTGGAGTGGACGAAGGCCAAGAGCAAAGAGAAGAGGCTGCGGCGGTGGATGCGCGAGTCAAATCGCTTTATCGCAAGCTCGTTAGGCGTTTGCATCCCGATCATCGGGACGATCAAGAGACAGCGGTCTCGAATCTGTGGCATGAGGTGCAGGAAGCTTACGCGGCGGCCGATGTCGCTCGCATGGAGATTTTGCTCGCGCTCAGCGACATCCAGGCGAATGCGCTTGGCGACCAAACGACACTGGCGCAAATGACGAGTGTGCGCTCGGAACTGGAGCGCTCTCTGCGCGCCCTTGAAAAAAGTGTGGCCGAAGCGGAGGACGAAGAGGCTTGGAATTTTGCCAGAAGCGGTCCGAGCGAAGACCTGCGCGTTCGGGTGGAGCGGCAGCTGAAACACGAACTGGCCAACCGAATGGATCGACTTGACCTGCTGACGGCGGCCATTTCGGAATGGGCCAGGGGACCGGTGGAGAATCAAAAGGTGCGCGCGGTCCGGTATTTTTCCGCTCGGCACTGATATCGAGGTGTGGTGTCGTCATCGCGCTCCCCACAATCCCGCGGATCAGCTCGATGTCTTGATTTATAGGAAAATTGTCATTTAGCACACCGGGTTTTGACTCTACCATCCCGGCAATGAAACCCATTCGTGTCGGCCTGATCGGCTATGACGACGTCCAGGGCCTCGACCTTATCGGACCGTCCGACGCCTTTACCATGGCGGCGATCGAAGACGAGCAAAAGGAGATGAAACCATGCTACGAAGTTCTTATCCTCGGCTTGTCAGCCCGCCCGTTCCGCACGGAATCAGGAATTCTGATGCAGCCGCACGCTTCTCTGAGGGAAGCGCCTGCGCTCGACACCCTGATCATTCCGGGTGGCAAAGGCGCGCGCGTCGGTCGCGCGGGAGAGACAATCCGTGACTGGGTCGTGAGTCGCGCCAGGCGTATCCGGCGGATTGCATCCGTTTGCACGGGAATTTATGCGCTCGCGCCGACGGGGCTGCTCGATGGACGCCGCGTAACCACTCATTGGCGATTCGCCGACGATGTGGCGCGCCGTTTTCCGAAACTAAAAGTCGATCACGACGCGCTCTTTCTCAAAGACGGACCGTTTTATACTGCGGGTGGAATTACCGCCAGCGTCGATCTCGCGCTCGCCTTGATCGATGAAGATTTCGGTCCGCGGATCGCGTTATCGGTTGCCCGGGAGCTGGTTGTTTATCTCAAAAGAGCCGGAGGGCAGAAGCAATATTCCGAGCCGCTGGAGTTCCAGGTCAACTCGAGCGATCGTTTTGCTGATCTCGCATCGTGGATGCCGGAGCATTTGCGGGCGGATCTTTCGCTTGAGGCGCTGGCCAAACGGGTGGGACTTTCACCGCGACATTTTCATCGGCGGTTTAAGGATAACTTCGGGAAGACTCCGGCGAATTTCGTGGAAAATCTGCGGCTTGATGAGGCACGGCGCCGTCTCATCGAACGAACGCAGACGATCGAGAGTGTGGCGGCCTCAGTGGGATTCCATAGCGATGACGCTTTTCGCTGGGCGTTTATCAAGCGCTTCCGCGTCACTCCAGGCGCGTATAGAAATCGGTTCGATGTGCGAACCCTCGCTTGGCCAGATCGGCGCAAACTTTCAACAAGAAGCCGGCGCCGCCGGCCTAACAAAAAGGGACAAAGCAAATGAATCAACTATTCATACTGATACTGTGCGCAGTTTTCGCTGCGTTTCCTCTCCAGGCGGCGACGAGCGATTCCCCAAAGATTTATGTCTGTCCGGAATGTGGGAAGGACTGCGACAGGCAGACGTTCGACAAAGCCGGTCCGTGCCCCGGATGCGGGATGCAATTGGTTGAGAAAAGCCAAGGTGAAAAGGAGAAGGCGGTCACAGTCGCGGTCCTGCTTTTTGATGGCGTTGAAATTATCGACTACTCGGGACCATGGGAGGTCTTTGGCGAAGCCGGTTTCAAAGTTCATTCCGTGGCCGAGACGAGCCGCCCAGTCGCCGCGGTCTTCGGACAAAAACTCATTCCTGATTACACGTTTCAGAACAGTCCGCCGGCTGACATCCTGCTCGTGCCGGGAGGGAACTCCGGAAAAGCCGCTAACAATCCGGCGATCATCAAATGGATTCAGGATGAAGCGCAACGGTCGAAGTACGTCATGTCGGTTTGCACGGGTGCGTTCCTCTTGTCCAAAGCCGGTCTGCTCGACGGCTTGAGCGCAACGACGGTGATGGGAGGACTGGATCGCCTCGCTCAGGTGTCTCCGAAAACAAAAGTGGTTCATGATCAACGTTACGTGGACAACGGAAAGGTCATCACGACCGCTGGTTTATCTTCCGGAATCGACGGGGCGTTTCATCTGCTCTCGAAGATCAAAGGGAAGGGATCGGCTCAGGCGGCTGCCCTCGGAATGGAATACCGTTGGGATCCGGATTCGAAATTCGCGCGTGCTGCACTGGCAGATCGATATCTGCCGGACAACCTCGATATCAAAGACGCGAAACTGCTTTCCTACGAAAGTGATCTCGACAGCTGCAACATCGCCGCGCAGCTTGCGAAATCAGCTGCGCCTGCCGCGATCGATTTAATTAAGACCCGGATTGTTTCGAGCGCTTCCCATATTCGTGGGCACGTTTCGATGAACACGATGTCTGTAAAAGGTGAAACTCCGGCACCCACATTGCAATGGACGTTCACGGCAGAAGACGGAAGTAGCTGGGCGGGTACACTCAATCAAGAAGCGGCACCCGAAGGGGCCGACCAAGCGTTGCTAAAGCTTTCTCTGAATCGTCAGAGGAGCGCGGCAAATACTTCCGGCACGAATTGATTTTATACCTCTGTCGCCATCACTCACACCCCTCCGCTCTATGTGGCGGATGAGAAGTGCCTGAACCTTGTTAAGTCGTTCGTTATGCGCGCAACACACTGGCGAAAGCGGCGCGGTATTGCCAGATCAGGAAGGCCTCGATGGCGCATACCACCAGAGCGATGGGCATTCCGTTGTGATCCATGAAGGCGTGATACATGACAATGTTAACGATCAGCGGGCCAAGAAGAGTCAGGCCTAACGGAACGAATCGGCCGATAAGTAATAAGAGGCCTCCGGCGACCTGGAATACGGCCACCGCCTGGAGGTATCCGGTTGCGGCCATCGAGCCGATGAACTGCGCCGGATAACCGGTCATTTCGGGCATGGGCATGAAATGAATAAAAGCGTTCGAACCAAAGACGGCGAAGACAAGGCCCAAAAGAATGCGGGCGATGACGGTAAGGATTTTCATGGAAGCGATGCTGAGTCGATCCGGCCGAAATTCAATCCTGAAAACGATCCGGCTGTTTTTAAAGCTCAGCCTTTATCCCGCGCCGGCTCCCCAACGCCCAGCAAATCTGCCGGCCGACTCAGAGGCGAGCCGGGTAGGGATCGGGAGAGAGTCCCGGCACATGCGCGGGCGGGTGAGTGTGGAGCAGAACTATTAACGCTAGAGCGCCTGATTGCGTCCCTCCACCAAAGGAGCAATGATAATGCGACTTTCAACGTTCAGCACTTGTCCCGAGCCGAATTGGCGGCGAGGGAGGTGCGAGATGACAACAAAGTCAAAAATACGATGGAACTTCCAACAGTTGTTGAACGGAAAAGATTCGAATCTCCCGCGCCTGCGCCGCAGGCGTTGACGGTGTTCGAGGGAGACCTTTGGATGGGATCTCGCGATCTGCGGCGGCTTTATCAGCTTGATGCAGCGAGAGGAAAGGTCCGGTCCGAACGGGACTGTCCGGGAACTCCGTGGGCCGCGGTAACGACCGGCGCCACGATGCGCTTTACCATCGGCGAAGGAGCGGACGATGATCGTTACGTCATCGAGTACGCGGATCACTTCGCCAGCGGAAACGGCGAAGCCCGGGGCAAGGACGGGTTGCCGGCAAAGTTTGCCTGCCCGGATTTCACCGGATCGTATCTCAGCTGGGACGGGGAGAATCTCTACCTGAGCCAATGGTACAAGCATCGCATCATTCGCTTCGATCGTGATGGCCAAATCGCGCGAAGCTTCGACATCAGCGATGAGGTGTCCGGCCATACTTATGCGAACGGAAAGATTTATGTGCTTCGTGGGACCGAGCAGGGAGGTGAGAACTGGCGAATCGCGCAGTTCGACCCCAGCGAGGATCAACCTGTCGTGGCGGATGTGGCACGGATTCCGTTTGCCTGCCGGTCGCTCGCATTCGACGGCACAAACTTTTGGTCGAATCACCGCGCCGCGAATACGATCATTTCCTTTACGCTCCCGAAAGAATAAGGAAACGAGGCTTTCTGTGGCGCGACAGTCACCAGGGAATCGGTTTTCCCCTGTGAACGAAGGTGCCGTTAGGCCCGTCGTTATCTAGCATGACGAGCTCAACACTCGTCTTGGCGCCGTCCTTGACTTCCATGGTCGCGCCTTCCCCGCCCAATTCCGTTTTTACCCAACCGGGATGCGCGGCGTTGACCCTGATCTTTGAACCCTTTAGTTCGTAGGCCAGCTGGACGGTGTAGGCGTTGACCGCGGATTTCGAAACGTTGTAAGCCGCAGTCTTGAAATCATAAACCGGCGATCCGGGCGTCGCGTGATACGTTATCGATCCGAGAATGCTCGAAAGATTCACGATGCGCCCAGCCTCGCTCTTTCGCAGAAGAGGAAGGAATGCCTGCGTTGTTGCGATGAGGCCGAAAAGATTCGTATCGAACGTTTGTCGCCAGATTTCGAGTGATTGTTCGCTGACCTTTTTCTCCTGATCGTCGAGCATGACACCCGCGTTGTTGACCAGAATATCGAGGCGCCCGAATTCTTTTCCGACCTGCTCCGCGGCTCTGCCAATGCTTTGCTCGCTTGCGACATCGATCTCGATCGGCATGAACATCGAGACCCTCTGACTTCAAGCTGGCCGCAGCCAATTCGCCTTTTCCCTTGTCGCGGGCACCCAGGAGGACGGTAATTTGTTTTTGCGCGAGCTGACGGGCGGTTTCCAAACCGATGCCTTTGTTGGCGCCGGTGATGAGGGCGATCTTTTTGTTCATAGGATAGTAACGGTGACGGCTATGATCGCACCCGAAACGTTGAGACGCCAATCCGGGCAGAAACGGGAACAGGCGGTTCAATTAAGAAACGCTCAATAATTCATATGGCCTCATTTCCGCGCACGACGAGCACTTGGCGAGCGCGGGCGGACGCGCCGAGGGTTATCGATTTCGCTGGGTGATATGCACAGCTGGCCGGAAGATGATGCGAACAAGCAGGTCGCCACGGCCTCCGCGTGTTCTGGGCAAGCCTTCGCCTGCGACGCGAATGATTTCGCCCCGCGAAACGCGCGGCGGTATCACGATCGAGATCATGCGGTCGGCCGGACCTTGGAGTCTTTCAAAACCGCCTTTCGTGACTCGATCGGACGAAACGCGCAGGTCGCAGCGTAAATCCGATCCACGCGCCTTGAATTGATGGTTAGGCAGGGCTTTGACGCGAACCTCAACGAATCCTCCGCCGGCACTTTTCGTCCGCGGGATTCGAAAACGCGATCCGGGCGCTGTGTCCGGAAGCACATCGAGCTGATAGGTTTCGGCGCCGTCAGGGTTTGAAGGGTCGTTCACCCGGACCTCGAGCGAAGTCCCGCGGAAAAAATTTCGGATCGGAATATGAGCATCCTGTTTGATCGCGATCTTTCGCGAACCGGCGCGGGGACGTTCGCGTGAGTCACGATCGTCGAAGTCGCGATTGTAGACTTGGCGGCGCATCGGATCGCTGAGCGTTTCATGGGCCTGATTTATTGCCTGCATTTTGCGCGACGCGGACGCAGAGTTTCCGTTCCGATCGGGATGGAACTTTGCGGCTAGCGCGCGGTAGGCCCCTCGAATCTGCGAAAGTGTGCAGCGGCGATCGAGGCCTAATGTGGCGTAGTGATCAGGAAATAGTTCAGACAAATTCTTAAAAAGAAGCGGAGTTTAACCGCAGACGGGCACGGATCGACACGGATGCGGAAGGCGTTTCACTGTGGAATCTGTGTCTATTTGGCGAAATTCTTGGGTGCGCTAACCGCTTCACATTCCCCGTTCAAAGCTCTCGACGCATGGTCACCGAGCCTGGCTCCTGGCCGGCGACTTTGAATCCGAATCGTTCGTAAAGCCGCACAGCCGGATTGTTCGCTGAAACTGAGAGCGTTACAGCCGATTGTTCCGGATTTGCTTTGACCCATTGCGTCATAAGAGCTGCGCCAATCCCCTGACGGCGATGTAAAGGATCGACTGCCCAGGCCAACTCAGGAATTGGTTCCTCGCCTTCCTTCCGCGAGACCGCGTTGGATGGGCGGCACCAAACCGCACCGAGAGCTTTTCCAGTCTCCGGGTCATGAGCGATAAATCCAGAATCCCCGGGGCGTCCCCATTGTTCGACGTAACGCGCGAACTCGGGCCCTTTCAGAATCTCGCGTGACGGCGCGCTGATCTCGCGTCCGCCTTGCAAGCCCTGATAGACCATTTCCCAAAGAACGGGCTCATCTTGCGGCGTCAGGGAGCGAATCACATAATCCATGGGCGTGCGACATTGCTAACTGGAGATATCTTACACAGGCGATGACAACGGACGATAGAAAACGAATACTTTTACTGAGTAGCTCGACCATTTTCGGGAGCGGTCCGTTCGATTATGCGGAGCGCGAGATCCAGGATTTCCTGCAAGGAATTGGCGAGATTCTCTTTGTGCCATTCGCTCTCGCGGACTGGACCTTGTATTTTGAGCGTACGCGCGAGCGGTTCGAGAAAATGGGTTTCAAGGTCTGCCCATTGCATAGTGCGGCCGACAAATCGAGGGCAGTGGAGCTTGCGCAGGCGATTTTCGTTGGGGGCGGGAACACGTTCCGCCTTCTCAAGGCTTTGTACGATTTCGATCTATTGAACGTGATTCGTCAGCGCGGCAACGCGGGTCTGCCTTACATGGGGTCGAGCGCCGGCTCGAATATAGCGGGTCCGACGATCAAAACGACTAACGACATGCCGATTGTCGAGCCACCCTCATTTGAGGCACTCGGACTGGTCCCGTTCCAGATCAATCCGCATTATCTCGATGCGGATGTGAGTTCGAAGCATATGGGCGAAACACGCGCAGAAAGGATCATACAATTTCTCGAAGAAAACGACACACCGGTGGTTGGGCTTCGGGAGGGAGCGATGCTCCGGATCGAAAAGGGGAAGACAAGGTTGATCGGCGTGGCCGGTGCGCGGGTTTTTCGGAAAGGAACGGAATCCATGGAATTGGTCCCCGGCGATTCTTTGGAAAAGGCTCTTCTGTAGCGGCAGTCTGTGATGGTTGCATTTTCGAACGACTTTTCAGGGACCCCCGCTACTGATACGTGAATTACGGGAATTGCTTCGGGTTCGCAGCTGGGACATCATTCATACTTTTCCCGAGATGCACCGTCGAAAAAAACTCCTTTTCCTGATCTTTTTCCTGCTGGGAATTGCCATTGCCCAGCCAGCGGAAGCGGAATCGATCGGCGATTTCTTTCGTAAACTGGGAAACTCAATTGCGCACCCGACGAAGCATCCGTCTCCGCGGCCGCACACGGATAAAGCGAAGTCTTCAACCTCTCCTGCGCCGGTGAACGCGATACCTGCGCCAAGCCTCACCCCTCAAGTTCCCATCAAGGTCGCCGCGGTTGCGACGGAGGCCAAGAATTCGAAGCGTGACGTGCCCTACGGAATTCCGGTTCCAAACAAGGAAGGATTTGTCACCAGTCCTTACGCCCCGAGCCAGGGAATGGTCGATGTTCGCGGTATTCCGAGCGGCACGGAAGTGAAGGATCCATTCACCGGGAAGATTTTCCTGACGCCCTGACGATGAACCATGCTTCACTCGAATCCGGTCGGCTGCGTGTCGTCCTTGCGACTGTGATCATCAATGTGTTCGCGGTCTCGTTGCTGATCTTTGCTCCCTGGTCTGATTGGCGAACCGGCCTCGGCCTGAATCTGATCGACAATGCATTGCTGGTGTTTTTCGCCATCAGCCGCCGCGATGGATTCATGTGGCGTCTGATTTTTTTCGGACTGGTGGTCGGTTTTTTTGAGCTGCCAGCTGACGCCTGGCTCGTTAGCTCGACACAAACGCTCGATTATTCCGTCGGCGGCGGCCCGATGATCTGGCGTTCTCCCGCGTGGATGCCGCTGGCCTGGGAAATCGTCGCCGTTCAATTTGCTTACATCGGTTTGCGCCTCTCCGAAAAATTTGGCAACCGCGGGTTACTTCTCGCGGCATTGTTAGGCGCGGTGAACATTCCATTCTACGAGGAAATGGCACGGCGGATTCATTGGTGGGCCTACGATCATTGCCACATGATCTCGAAGACGCCGTATTACATTATTCTTGGCGAATTTGGAATTGTTCTGGGCCTGGCCGTGATCGCCCGGACGTTTAGGCGCGGCTCCTGGGGCGTGGCCTTCATCGGGGGCGTCGCCGGTGGCGCGGTTATTTTCGTTTGTTACGCCCTGGCCTTTACGGTCACCGATCGTCTCTTTTGATCCGCTCACACTCCTGGCGCTTTTCTCCGCGCCGGGAGAAGATGATGAGAGCGAACTGTCCCACCGCGATCAACTCACCGTCACGCCTTTCCAAAAGGCGACGCGTCCCTTGATGTTGGCCGCCGCCTCCTTCGGATCGGGATAATACCACGCGGCATCGGGATTGGTTTGCCCGTTGACGCTCAAGCTGTAATAGCTGGCCACGCCTTTCCACGGACAGTTTGTGTGTGTCTCGCTGCTCGAGAAAAACTTCCGGTGCAATGATTCCGGAGGGAAATAATGATTTCCTTCCACCACAACGGTGTCGTCGCTTTGAGCCACTGTTTCTCCATTCCAAATCGCCTTCATGGCTCTCTACTCAACGCTTTGTATTTTGAATGCAAGTGCGGACGCTTTAGCCTATTCCCCGAATGAACGCACCGGCCGAACGCGATTATGTCCTTGGGACGCACGACGAAGAGATCGTGCGGCTCGGTATGCAGCATCGAGTCTGGCGATCGGTGGTTCTGGATTGCTGGCGGCGCGCAGGCATTACCGTTGGGAGCAGGGTCGTGGACGTTGGCGCAGGTCCGGGGTATGCGACCCTGGATCTGGCAGAAATCGTAGGCGCTTCAGGCAAAGTTCTGGCCCTGGAACGTTCGGCGAAGTTCGTCACGGCTGCGCAGGCGGCAATCCAGGCCCGGGGATGTTCCAACATCGAAATGCACGAGGTCGACCTCATGACTGATGAATTGCCCAAGGTCGAATTCGATTTTACCTGGTGCCGCTGGGTCACGGCATTCGTTTCGAGTCCGGAGTTCCTCGCTCAGAAGACTTCTGCGCTCTTGCGTAAAGGGGGAGTCGCTATTTTCCACGAATACGGCGCCTACGACACCTGGCGTTTCGCTCCGCCCAGACCGGCGCACGAAGAATTTCGGCGGAAAATCATTGAAGCGTGGAAGTCTTCCGGGGGCGACCCCGACATCGGTTTGGCTTTGCCGAAACTTCTTTCCGCCGCCGGTCTGGAGGTTGTGAGCGTGCGCCCGCACATTTTCCCGATTCGACCTAACGATTTCATGTGGCAATGGCCGGCCACGTTTGTCGAGAGCAGTCTCGATCGCTTCGTCGAACTGGGCAGCATCGACCAAGCCTTTGCCGATGCGGTGAGGAAGGAATTTAAGGAGGCAAGCGATGATCCGACTTCTCTGATGCTAACACCTCTGGTGCTCGAGGTGACGGCGCGGAAAATCTAGCGGCCGCCTACGATTGCGGTGACGTTGTCCCAACCAGTCCGAGCCGCTCGGCATCCGCGGCCAGAGCTTGAATCACGTTTGAAATCACTTCATCGAGTGGCATTCCGATTTGCTCTGCTCCACGAATGATGTCGTCGCGGTTGACCGCTCGAGCGAAGGCTTTGTCTTTCATTTTCTTTTTCACAGCCGCGACATCAACTTCGCGAATGCTTTTGGAGGGACGCACTCGGGCGACCGCGGTGACGAATCCACTGAGTTCGTCGACCGCGTAGAGTGTCTTCTCCAGAGCCGTTTCCCGGGGAACGTTGGCGTAATCGGCGTGCGAAAGAATTGCGCGGCAAACTTCTTCGTCCCATCCGTTTTCTCGCAGCCAAGCCACGCCAACAAAAGGATGGCCTTCGGTCGGGTTCTGTTCCTGGTTCGGATGCCGCTCATAATCCATATCGTGCAACAATCCGACCGCTTCCCATAAATCAGCGTCCGCGTTCTGCCGTTGCGCGAAATACTTCATCGAATCCGCCACAGCGTAACAGTGCCTTCGCAAACTCTCCGATTGCACCCATTCATGCAGGATGGAGAGCGCTGTTTCCGCTTTGCTCACGACGAGATAACCTTAAAAAGGAAACGAGTGATTTCGCTAAGGCGAAGTGACTTTCAACCGCAGGAAACGCGTCGCCATCACGCTGGGATTATACGGCACGGTGTCCCTCACTTCGACGGTGAACGTTGGAGCGGAGCCGGTTTCGGCGACGAAGCCCGAACCGGTGGTTGCGCCGCCGGCTGTGCTCGTGCCCAGATCCGTCCAACTCGTCAGGTCGCTCGAGCCTTGCACGATGTAGGTGAGATCCGTAGCCAACGACGAGCGCGTGAACGTCATCGAAAGATATTGGGTTCCGCCATAATTCTTCAGCGTTACGACCGGCAGGCCGAGAACGCTTGCGACCGTGGGATCAAGATTAAGCGCGTATTCGAGCAGGTTAGTCAGCCCATCTCCGTCGTAATCGAAGTTGAGAGCCGCGTTACCGCCGGTGAGGTTGAAGCTGGCAATGTAGTTGGAGGCCTGTGTCGCGGTCGTTAGCGCGAAGGTCTGGGTCGCGTTCGGCAGAACGCCATTGCTGGCCGTAACGGTGATTCCCGGGAAGCTGCCGGTTCCACCAGCGGTAGCCGTTCCGGAAAGGATACCAGCGGCGCTTAAGTTCAATCCGGGAGGTAATGTTCCCGAGATGCCGAAAGTGGGCGCGGGATTTCCAGAAGCAATAAAGGTGAAGCTGTAAGGCGAACCAACGATTACAGGCGAAGGTGGCGGTCCATTGGTGATCGACGGCGCCTGGCCCGACGAACAGGTGCTCGTTAGGCCGACAAGCCTGATATTATCGATGCGAGCGCCGGCGACGCCCGCTGCAACCGCACTGCTGTCCGTCGAAACGCGCCATTTCAACTGGACGTTTTGACCGGCGGCCGCCGCGGGAAGATTAATCGTCGAAGTGATATAGGCGGGAGCCGCAGTGGTCCCGGCGGAGAGTCCGCTCCAAGCCTGCCTGTTACCGAGAGCATTGCTGAATGAACTGGAGATCGTGCGGGTGTAACCGCCGCCGATAAAGGCGTTGCCCCCAGAAGTGATGTCGGTAAAGGCAGCGCCATTGATGCTGATTTCCAAGACCATGCCGTCGTATCCGGTGGATGAAGACGCGCTGCTGGCTTCGAGATTAAACAGGTTTTGAAATGTCAGCTGACCGCCGCCCGAGGGAACTGCGATAGGCGGGGTAATCAATTCGGTATTTCCAACGACGGCAACATCGGGTGCGGTCGCATCGTTAGGCGAAGTGCTTGGAGTTGTGCTTGATGTCACCCAGGCTGTTTCGCCGCCGCTCACCGCGGTTGTCCAGCCGGCCGGCAGCGCCGGCGCGACGACGCCATCGTAAGCCTCGGTGAAAAGCGGGCTGCTGGTCAAAGTTCCGAGGCGCAAGGTGTAGGTGACCGTCCCGAGATTGGTAGTGCCATCCTGAAGCTGAAGAGTGAGCGTGATGTTGCTGCCGCAGGTGCCCGAGGCGACAAAAGTGAACGGTTCCGAAACAGCCGACCCTCCCGCGGTCACGACGCCGTAAGTTTGGGGACCGCTTGGATTTGTGACACCGCCGGTTGGTTGAAGAGTCGCGACAAGGTTTGTCGTGTTGGCCGAGCCGACGTTGGAAAGAGGGAGGTTGATGGTGACCAACTCGCCCGGATCGGGCGCTCCGTTAGGCGGACTGAAATTCTCGGAGGCAACGGTTGCGGTGCCGGCGGCGATGCTCGCGATACCGTTGAAGCAGGCATTGAAAGTGGCGTTGCCACCGTCAGTAACAACAAGATTCCCAGAGGTGACCGCGCCTGGAAAACCGGGAGCAGTCACTGAGGCGGTGTAGGTGCCGGGCGCGACCGTCGCGCTGTAAGTTCCGTTAGCCGCGCTCGTGCGCCAAAAACCGCTGCTGATTTGAATCACAGCATTGGCGATCGGCGCGCTCGTTGAGCAGTTGGTGACGGTTCCAGAAATGGTGCCACGCGGCGAAGTCGCCTGTGTGCCGACAACGATCTTCGCGATGCGTGTTTGCCAGGAGCTGGTGCTCGTGGCCGCGTAATATTCCTGAGTGTACCAAAAAGCGCAGTCGTCCGATGGATCGACCGTCATCGCGCTGTAATCGCCCCAGCGTCCGGAAGTGCTGCGCTGCGCTCCAGCGCCCGTGATGAGCGTCTGCTCGCCTTGGGAAAGGCCTCCACCGGCTGGGTCGGTAAAAAGTTTGGCGGCATAACGAATGGACGGAAACACTGTCCCGCTCGAAACGCTGTATCCGAGTGCGATATCTCCCTGGAAATTCATGGAGATACTTCCCATCCATCGATTTTCGGCATCGCCTGCCTGACCCGCGAAGGTCTGTTGTTCCGCGATAGTGAAAGCGGCACCAGGCGAGTTCCGGGTCAGCTCATAAAAGCGAACGCCCGCGCGGTAACTCGGGTTGACGGCGGCGTTAACCGTATGATTCAGGACGAGCGTTTCGCTCGAACCGTAATTGCGGTAAGCCAGTCGGAACATGATGCGGTCGTTAATCGCATCCAAATAGCGAGTTGCTGCCTGGCCCGGCTCGGGGATGACGTTGCGCGAATTCGGAACCGTCACGGGATCGAACGCGGCCACTGGCAGCGGGCTTCCGGTGCGCTCGGTAAAACTTGAATTCGCCGGCGTCGTAAAATCGACATGGAAATCAAAAATCCGAAGCTCGTCGGCTGGGTCGCCGAATTCGGCGGCTTGCACATAAGCGAAGGGGCAGGGGGCGCCGGTCGGGGGAGGCGTGTAGCCATCGATGCTGGCGGACAACATTCCGCCGATGCCATCCGTGCCATTGTTTCCCGTGTTGGGAGGAAACAGGACGGCTGTGTCGAAATAAACAAAGCTGGCTGAGGGGTCGCCCGCGAGCATTTTTGCGCGGTCGAAGGCGAAGACGCCGGCCTGTTGGAAAGTAGTACCGGCCTGATTGAACTGGTTGTCCGTCATGTAATAGGCGTCCGGCCAGACGCTGAGATGCGGATAGTCGTTAAACTTGTTGTTAGGCATCGGGAAATCGTAGAGGTAGTACGCTCCCGACGGATCGTTCGTTTTCGAGACGGCCACGAGTTGATGGTCGTTGGGGTTGGCCACGGTGCAGAACTCGCTGATGATCCAGCGGTCGGCTAATTGGTCGTAGAGAGTGATCGGATCGCCGTCGATGCTGCCGCCGCAACCGAGCGCCGAGAACAGCGCCACGAACGAAGTTGTGTTCGTGATGGGACTGCCGGCCTTGTTCCAGACCCGGAAACAGGAATTGACCGTCTGGACGTAATGGTTTGGTCCAACCGCGCCATTGGTATCCGGTGGGAGGAAGCCCTGGCTCGAATCGGCGGCGATGGTGTTCGCCTGAGAAATTCCTTCGAAGCTTACGGCCGGCGTTGGCAATGCCTGCGGCTGAACGATTGCGCCCGTCTTCTTCGTCACTGGCCGAGCAGAAAACAGGGCCTTGTCAGTGGAAGGCTTTACGCTCGGATTTACGTGGCGGATCACGAGGCGATTCTCAGGGTTCTTCTCTTTTTCGATCGCAGCCGCACCGGTCGCGTGGGTTTCCGATTGCTGAACGGCTGGAAGATCGCGGACCGGCACGGACTCGGCGAATGCTTCGGCAAGGACGAAAGTGGTTTTGACAGGACGCTGCTGTTGCGATTCCGCGTGTTGCGACGAGTTTAGCAGGACGGCGAGCGAGGCGACGACAGTCCACAGCGCGCGGCGTGGAATCAAGCGGAGATGGGTGGCAGTTTTCACGTTGGTCTTGGAGTCAAATGACGAAAAATAACTTCGTGGAATGGATATGATTAAAAAGGCTGGTCTTGTTTGCGCCGGATTTCTCTTCGTGCTGCTTGTGCAAACCGTAACAGCCGAACCTCCCCCGGGTTCAGAGGAGAAGTCGGCGCCACTTCAGGTGAGTGTCGCGGCAGACAAAGAGGGGGAGCCCAAAACTACCTTTCTCACAAATACAGCCAAGATTTTCGGCCGCTGGCAAGGCTCATCTCTCAACCGGGGAGACATTGTGCGGGCCATCTGGATCGCTGAGGCGTTCGGCAAGGAAGAGCGGGACGCGAAAATCACCGAGGGCCAGGTCACAGCAGACAAGGCCGATGACCGTGGCATTTTCTCTCTGGCACGTCCCGAGGGTGGTTGGCCGATAGGACATTATCGGCTGGAAATCTATGTGGGCGACAAGCTGGCGGCGGCGGTGAAATTCAAGATCGAAGAAGATGTCACCGTGCAAGTGGAGTGACTGATCGATTGATCGGAGCTCCGCACTTCAGCCACATACGCAAAAAGCTCGCTGCTTCGGACAGGAGCTGTTCTGATCTTAGCCTATGAAACGCTTCTTCAAATGGGTCTTCAGCCTCATCGTTCTCGCCTTGGCGGGGTGGTTCGTGCTGGCCTATTTCACGTCAACAAACGATTGCGATCGCTACAGTTCGGTCCCGGCGCATCCGATCAAGGCCATCGTTTATTGCGACTATGGCCCGTCCAATCTCAAGCTACTGGACATCGAAAAGCCTGCTCCCGATGACGATCAGGTCTTGGTCAAAGTCCGCGCCGCGTCAGTGAATCCGCTCGACTGGCATTACATCGAGGGAACGCCTTACGCCATGCGCGCGATGGGGGTCGGCTTACGCAAACCCAAAAACACGCGTTTGGGGGTGGACTATTCCGGGACGGTTGAGGCTGTCGGGAAAAACGTGACTGCCTTCAAGGCGGGCGATGATGTTTTCGGCGGCAAAACCGGCGCTTTCGCGGAATATGTTTGTGTTGGACAGGGCAAGGCCATCGCGCTCAAGCCGGCCAGTCTGACGTTTGATGACGCGGCTGCTGTCCCGATCGCGGGTCTCACGGCTCTGCAGGCGCTGCGAGACAAAGGGAAAGTTCAGCCGGGCGACGCGGTCCTGATCAATGGGGCTTCCGGCGGCGTGGGAACGTTCGCGGTTCAAATCGCAAAGTCGTTAGGGGCTAACGTCACCGGCGTTTGCAGCAGCCGGAACCTCGAAATGGTGCGAACGCTTGGCGCCGATCAGGTGATCGACTACACCAAGGAAGATGTGACCAAGGGCAATCAGCGCTTTGACGTCATTATGGATAATGTCGGGACGCAATCGATGAGCGCCTTTAAGCACCTGCTCAAGGAGAACGGTCGATACGTCTTGATCGGCGGCGGCGGGACTGGCGACCAAGGGCTTGTCGGGCCGCTCATCAACCCGATCAAACTTCTTTTTCTGTCCATGGGCGGCAAACAGCAGATGTCCATGATGCTGGCGGACTTGAATCAAAAAGACCTGACAGCTTTCGCGGACCTGATGGAGGCGGGCAAGGTTAAGGCGGTCATTGATCACACCTATCCGTTAAGCGATCTCGCCGGAGCGATTCGTTATCTCGAACAGGGGCACGCTCACGGGAAAGTGATCATCAAGGTCGGCGACGAAAAGGGCTGAAGATTCCACCGATCAGGGAAAGAGGGTAGTGATGCGGTCCCGCCGCGCCTGTCGAAAAACAGGCAAGGAGCGCGGCGCTCGCCGGCACTGCACCGAAGTGATCAGCGCGTAGCTAATTATCCTCCCTTTACCGTGAGATGCCGTCAGGCCATTCTTTGGAGTCAAAAATACTCAGGATGCAGATTCGCCAGGACGACATCACTGACCCGGTCGTAATCGACCTCCTGAAGGAACACCTGCGTTGCATGGCGTTGGCTTCGCCGCCGGAAAGCATTCACGCCCTCGATCTGGAGGGATTGCGTAAACCCGGCGTGACCTTCTGGACGATTTGGGACGGCAACGAACTGGCCGGCTGCGGCGCGTTAAAAGAATTGGATGTTCAGCACGGCGAAATCAAATCGATGCGAACGGCTTATGCCTTCCAAAGAAAAGGGATTGCCAAACTCATGCTGGCACATCTCGTGGGCGAGGCGAAGAGCCGCGGTTATCGCCGTTTGAGTCTGGAAACCGGCTCGGCGAATTACTTCGAGCCGGCGCGCAGTCTCTATGCTGGCTTCGGCTTTGCGTTTTGCGAACCGTTCGACTCTTACAAGGCCGATCCGAATAGTATGTTCATGACGCTCGAAATTTGAGCTCTTCTCCAGCGAGGATCTATGGCCGTCTCCACAATGAAAACGCGAAGCGAGCGGCTTCCCCTATACCGGAAGGACGCGTAGTTTCGATCCATGCTCAAACACCTTGTCATCAGCACGAGTGGCAACCCGGAGAGCAACAGCCGGATCATGGGGCGCATTGCCCTGGCGCACTTGCAGAAGCGAAAGATGGAATGCGAATGGCTCGATATCCGCGAGCTCGACCTGCCGCTGTGCGATGCCGACAAGTGCTACGCTAATGCAGGCGCCAGGAAATTGAGCCAGGCGATCCACGCCGCCGATGGCATCCTGGTCGCGGCGCCGGTTTATAATTACGACGTTGCCGCGGCGGCCAAGAACATGATCGAACTCACGGGGGACGCCTGGCAGGACAAGATTGTCGGATTTCTTTGCGCCGCTGGAGGGATGGGCAGCTACATGTCGGTCATGGCATACGCCAACAGTCTTATGCTCGATTTTCGCACGGTCATCATCCCGCGATTCGTTTATGCGACGGGCGATTCCTTCGACGGTGACAAGCTCACGGATGCGAAAGTCGAGAAGCGCATCCAAGAGGTGGCTGACGAGCTTGTCAGGTTTACCACGGGACTGAGGAGCAAGCCTTGATGAAAGTTTCGATGATGTTGTTTTTGGTTAGGCCGTTGGCCCAACGGCCTCTGGAACACCAGGGTGTAACGCTATAGCGCATTCCATGGACGCTTTCAGTTATCTCTCCGTTCTGCTTTCCATCATTCTTGGATTAAGCGTGACCCAGCTCCTGCAAGGCTTCAGCGGCATTATCCAAAATAGAACGCGCGTCCGGATTTACGCGCCGGCGCTGACATGGACGGTGCTGCTTCTCTTGATCGATGCCCAGGCATGGTGGGCCATGTTCGGTTTGCGCCTGCGGTCGTCTTGGACTTTTCTTGATTTCGTCGTTGTTCTGTTGGAGACAATTTTTCTCTACCTTCTCGCCGCCCTTGTTCTTCCAAGCTTCAACAGCGACGGGCCCATTGATCTGCGCGAGAATTACTTCGGGCATTCGCGCTGGTTTTTTGGATTGTTCATCGCCGTCCTGATCGTGAGTCTGCTCAAGGATGTTGTCCTGGGTCACGCCTGGCCGGCTGGCCTGAACCTTGCCTTTCACCTCATTGCCATTTGCGGAAGCCTCACCGCAATCCTGACGAAGAACGACCGATTTCATCGGAGTTACGCGATCTTCAGTGTAATCCTCTTCACCGCCTACGTGGCCAAACTCTTCAGTGAATTGAAGTGAGTCCACCGCTGTGGCGGCGCTGCGCGGAAATGTCCGCTATCACTCATCATCGCGATTTGTTCTAATCAACGCGTGTCTGTTTACGAACCGACTGCGCGACGCCCGATCGCTGACATTTTCCGTTCAACGGCGCAGGGGGCGACGGCTCTTTGCCTCCGTGCCGGCATTCATCCGGACGCGATTTCGTATTTTTCAATCGTCGTCTCCTGCATGGCGGCTTTTTGCTTCTGGCGCGCCTCGTCTCTCCCGGAGTTGCTCCTTGCCGCGCCGTTCATTTGTTTCGTCCGGCTCTGGTTAAACATGCTCGACGGAATGGTCGCGCTGGCCGGCGGGATGGCGAGCGTCCGAGGTGAGATTTTGAACGACCTGCCCGATCGAATTTCCGATGTCATCATTTTCGTCGGAGCGGCCGAGAGCGGCTGGATGAATCCGCGGCTCGGTTATCTGACGGCGATTGCTTCCGTGCTCACGGCCTACGTCGGCCTCTTTGGGCAGGCTCTCGGCGCTTCGCGGCAGTTTGGAGGTTTGATGTCGAAGCCGTGGCGAATGGTTGTTCTCGGAATCGGCGCCTGGGTCGCGTTCTTTCTCGGCTCAACAGCCTGGGGACCAGATTCACTCAAAGTTCTCGATTGGACATGTCTCGTGATCATTGCGGGATGCATCCAAACCATGGCCGTGCGTTTGAAGCGGATCATGTGTGTCCTGCCGACAAAATGATGTCGCCCTCCATCGCGCTGCATGATCGCGCCTTTTTGACCTGGCTCGCCATCGTGCCGGTCACCTTCACCGTCGCCGGCGTGGCTCTCGTTGTCGTTCAATTCGGCTTCAAAAAACACCTCGGGCGAATTTGGGACACATACCGTTCGTGGTGGATCATGGGAGCGATCTCTTTGGCGGCGGTCTTTCTCGGTCGAATCGCGATTATCGCGGGCGTGGCTTTGCTAGGCCTGTTGGCTTTTCACGAACTTGTCCGCGCCTCGCCGTTGAAAAACGACCGGTTGACGGCGGACATTGTGGGCGCCGGTATTTTCGCGTTTGTCTTGAGCGGTCTCTCTTCCTGAAGCCCGAGCGCATTTCTTCCGGCAGGATTTTCTCTATGGGATCGGCCTTGTCGTGGTCGCAGCGATCTTTCTTGTCCCGATCTTGGTCGGCCGCAGTGAAGGCGCTCTTTCCCGCGCCGGTCTGGCCCTGATCGGTTTTGTGTTTCTTGGAATAATGCTCAGCCGAATCGGCGGCCTAACGAAACTGGCACATGCGTATGGGCTAATTTGTTACGTTATTTTCGCGACCGAATTGAACGATGTGGCCGCGTTTACCTTTGGTCGGATCTTCGGCCGGCATTTGCTCTGTCCTGCCGTCAGTCCGCGCAAGACCTGGGAAGGCGCGATCGGCGCCATCGCGGTCTCGCTGATGTTGCCCTGGCTTTGCCGATTCTCGCTCCCGACATTCGGCCCGTCCCAATTGGTGTCTGCCGGACTGATCATCGGCCTTGGTGGGCAGCTCGGCGATCTCTCTATCAGTCTGATTAAGCGCGAGCTTGGCACGAAGGACATGGGGACGGCCATCGCCGGGCACGGCGGTATTCTCGATCGTATCGATAGCTTGATTTACGTCGCTCCGTTGTTCATGCAGTTGGCTGCACACTGCGATTCATCGCCATGAAGAAGGGGAACCCCGCAACCGATCATCAGTTCGATCGTGCTTTGCTCGAGCACGCGTGGCGTCTACCCCACGAGCCCGCCATGGCAGTCAGTGCATTGCGGGCAATCATTGCCCTCGTTGTCCGCGCGTTGCTTCGTCTTTATACCCGTTTCGAAATTGTCGGACACGAAAACGTCCGCACGAATCGATCGCTCGTAATCGTGGCGAATCATTCCAGCCACCTGGACGCGGTTTGTCTTTTGGCGGCTTTGCCGATTCGGAAATTGCCCCGCGCGTTCTCGGCGGCCGCGGAAGATTACTTTTTTCGCAGCCTATCGCGGCGCTGGATCGCGTCGGTCATGGTGAATGCGCTTCCTTTCGCGAGGCAGCATCATGTGCGGGAGAGCCTGACTGGCTGTCGCGAATTACTCGCTCAGACCGGTAACATCCTGATTGTTTTTCCGGAGGGAACGCGTTCGGAAAACGGTGAGATTCATGAGTTCAAACCGGGGGTGGGCGCGCTCGTAGCGGGACGTGAAGTAAGTGTGCTGCCTTGTTATCTCGATGGGACCTCGCGCGTCTGGCCCAAAGGAAAGTGCCTGCCCAGGTCGCACAAAGTTCGTCTGATCATCGGTCAGCCGCGCCAGTATTCGTCATTCACTCTCAGTCGCGCTGACATCACCGCAATCGCATCCGAGCTGCGTGATGCCGTAGCCGCATTGAAACCGCCGCATGCAACTGACTGAGCATTTCATCGAGAGTTGGGATGGAGCGCGACTGTTTTATCGCAGCTGGCTTCCGGAAACGCCGGCGAAGCGGGCGCTTTTTCTTTTTCATCGGGGCCATGAGCACTCCGGACGATGGGAAGACCTCGTCAAAGCTGTGGAAAGAAGCGACATGGCGATTTTCGCGTGGGACGCCCGTGGCCATGGCAGATCCGACGGCCCGCGCGGCTACGCCGAGAGCGTTGGCGATCTCGAAAGAGACATCGACGTTTTCGCGCGTCATGTCTGGCAGGCGCACAACATCAGGGCGGAAGACACGATCGTGCTCGCGCACAGTCTGGCAGCCGTCACCGTGAGCGGATGGGTCCATGATTATGCTCCGCCCTTACGCGGTCTCATTCTGGCGACGGCGGCATTCCGAGTAAAACTTTATGTGCCGCTCGCCCTGCCGGCGCTTCGCCTTCGCCAAACCTGTCCGGGCGAAGGACAGGTAAAGAGCTTCGTTCGCGGGTCGATGCTGACGCGGCTGCCGGAGGAAGCGGAGCGTTACAACAATGATCCTCTGATTTTCCGGCAGATCTCCACCGGACTTCTGATCGATCTGCATGACACCTCCAGTCGAATCCTGGCTGATGCCGGGGCGATTCAGACGCCAACTCTCATGCTGGTAGCTCAACGCGACTGGGTTGTTAGGCAGGATGCCCAGCAGAAATTTTTTGATGGGATCTCATCCCCAGTCAAGCGCATGGAGGTATTTCCGACGGCTTGCCACGCTCTCTTTCACGATGCAGTTAGGACAGCTGTTTTTCAGTGCGTCCGCGACTTCGTGGAGGAGCGCTTTGACGTCGCGCGGCCGCCTTCGCATCTCGGATGACCCGTACGACTCTGCTCACACCTGGCGGGAATATGAGGCTTTGCACAACGGAAATGGTGGCAGTTCGCGTTTTGCGGTCGCGCGCGCCGGGTTGAGCGCCGCCGGGCATTTGAGCGATGGCATCGCGACCGGCTGGCGCACAGGTTTCGATTCGGGCGCGTCACTCGATTACATCTATCGAAACGAAGCGCGCGGCTCGTTAGGCGTGGGACGTCTGATCGACCGTTCTTATTTGAATACGATCGGATGGCGCGGTATCCGGCAAAGGCGAACCAACCTCCAGGCGGCGCTGGGACGGGCCATCCAGATGATTCATAATGAAGGCCGGGACGTCCGAATTCTCGACATCGCCGCGGGAGTGGGAAGATACGTCATCGAGACGATCGCCGGCTTCCCCAATATTCCCGTGCAAGCGCGTCTTCGCGATTATCAGGAGGAAAATATCGGCCGCATTCGCGCTCTGGCGGACGAATTTGGGCTTAAGAATGTCGTGGCCGAATGCAAAGATGGTTTCGACCGGGCTTCTTTTGGCGATTTGCAGCCATCTCCAACGATCGGGCTGGTCTCCGGATTGTACGAATTGTTTCCCTCGAACGACATGGTTGCCGAGTCGTTAGCCGGACTGGCGGACGCAATTAAGCCGGGAGGCCTGTTGATCTACACCAACCAGCCGTGGCATCCACAGATGGAGTTTATCGCCAGAGTCCTGCGCAACCATCGCGGGAAACCCTGGATCATGAGACGTCGCACGACCGCCGAGATGGATCGTTTGGTTGTGCGCGCCGGATTCGAGAAACTCAACATGCACATCGACCGATGGGGAATGTTTACCGTCTCGATCGCGCGCCGGAAAGCCTAACGAAGAACGAAACGCCCGTGCCACGCGGCCAGGCCCTGTTCGTCTCGGTGGGATTGTCTCTCCTGTTTATTGCTGTTTATGGGACGACGAACTGGCTCGCTTCGCTTCGCTCCTGATGTTCCGGTATTTTTCTTTCAATTGGGAGCGCTTGATTCCGTTCGTTCCATTTTTCATCGTCCCGTATCTTTCGATTGATCTTTTTTTCGTGGCCGCGCCCTTCATCTGCCGCTCAGTCGGCGAACTGCGGGTTCTGGCTCTCGAGGATAATGGCGGCCATAGCGGTCGCGGGCGTTTGCTTTGTTGTTGTGCCGTTGCGCTGCGGCTTTCCCCCGGTGACTCTGCACGGTTGGTTCGGAACGATGTTTTCGACATTCCTGGCGGTCGACAGGCCGTACAACCTTTTGCCGTCGCTTCACGCGGCTCTGGGATTGATTTTATTTGATCTCTACTTTCAGCGCACCCGGGGCCTTCTTCGAGTGGCGGTATCCGTTTGGTTTCTTCTCGTCGCCTTCTCGCCGCTCCTGACCCATCAGCATCACTTCGCTGACATCGTGGCCGGGTTTGCCCTCGCCGGATATTGTTTCTACACATTCGGCGCTGCGGTCCCATTTCAAACCTGCCGGGACGAACTGGTCCCCGATCCAGCAAACAAGATCAGGAGAAGCCGTCGGTGGAGAGAGAGTCGCTCGAGCCAAGTGAACCCGAATTTCACAATCGCGCTGCTTTACCTCGGGGGCGCTGCGGTTCTTTTTGCGGTCGCGCTTCGTGATCCGAAGCATTGGGCAATTTTAGGATGGGTCGCTACGGCGCTTGCTCTTGTCTCGGCAGCCTATTTCGGAGGAGGGCCACAAATTTTCCGAAAGCGTTCAGACGGCACCGTGCCGCTCTGTAGCATTTTCGCTCTTGCTCCATGCATTCTGGGGCAATTTCTTTCGCTGCTTTATTATCGGCGAAAGCTCCCCGCCTGCGTTCGAATCACCCATGCGACGCTCATGGGCCGTCGCCCTAACAAGCGGGAAGCAGCTGAATTAATTGAATCAGGCGTCACGGCGGTGCTCGATCTTTGTGCGGAGCTGCCAGAATTACCCGCCCTGCGTCAATTGAACTATTTGTGCGTTCCTATTTTGGACCTGACCACGCCGACGCTTGATCAGCTTGAGCTGGCGGCGCGATTCATCTCCGCGGAGGCGGAGAGAGGCCAGGTTTATATTCATTGCAAGATCGGCTACTCGCGGAGCGCAGCGGTCATGGCCGCTTCTCTTCTGTTTTCGCGGCGTGCAAAGACGGTGAGCGAAGCTGTGGCCATAATTTGGCAGAAGCGACCTGTGACGGTGAATTCAGTGCGGACTCTGAAGGCGCTCGAGGAATTTCGGCGCCGCTTCTGCATTCGCTCGGAGACTGTTGCCGGGGCGATCGCGACGGCGAACGCCTGTTTCGATGGTTAGGTCGTTGGCACAACGACTTCGGCAATTGGCCCCGGCTCAGTTTCGAAAATTGCCATCATCTCACCAATCTTTTCTGCTCGCCTCTACCATCGCCTGCGGCTCATGATCGAACGCTCCGATTCCACATGCCCACATGAACTATAACGAACTCATTCAGCTTTATTTTGAGCGTGCGACGGCCATGCAGTCGTATTGGAATCTTTACGTCATCATCGTTGGTGGTCTTCTGGCGTTTTCATCTCTCAGAAAGCAGCCTGCGGCAGTCACGACGCTGATCGTTTCCATCCTGTTCGCCTTATTCGCCTTCAAGAACCTCGATGCCATGCATGACGTGACCGTACAACGCTTCGCGACTTTGGATGCAATCAGCCATTTCGATGCCGGTGGCACCGTTGCCACTAACCAGAAGATCCGAGAGGTTCTCGAACCAACGCTGACACCGGCGACCTACGGCAGCGTCTTGGCGACTCATGTGACGAGCGACATTCTTACGATCGCAGCCCTTTGGGCCATGGAATTTCGGCGGCGCCGGAACTCCAGGGCGTTTCGGCAGCAGCTTGATTGTTTCCGACGGGAAGGGGAAATGGATTCCTGGATCGGCACTTCCGGCTTCCAATACGCGGAGTGGAAAGGGAAGTTTTACCCGGAAGATCTCCCGGCCGCGAAGATGCTGGCGTTTTATTCCGAGCGATTCTCGACCACCGAGGTTAACTACACTTTTCACAGGATCCCGTCGGCCAAGACGATTGAGAATTGGAAGGCGCAAACGCCGGCTGCAGTTTCGCTTCACTCTCGAAAGCGCCGCAGAAAGTGACGCATTACGCGCGTCTTCGCGATTGTTCCGACACCATCCGATATTTTCACGACGTCACCTCGGCGCTTGGAGAGAAGCGAGGCGCCGTGCTGTTTCAGCTGCCGCCCAATTTCAAAAAGGACCTGGTGCTCCTGGCTGAGTTCGTTAACAGCCTGCCGAGCGGGATGCGCGCCGCCTTTGAATTCCGGCATGAGAGCTGGTTCGCGGATGATGTTTACGAAACGCTGAAGAGCGCCGACGCGGCCTTGTGCATCGCCGATATGGAAGAGATCACCACTCCACCGGTGGCGACGGCGACTTTCGGATACTTGCGTCTGCGGCGAGAAGACTACGACAGCGCGGATGTAAAACGCTGGGCCGACGTCGTCCGAGAAAAGGATGCGGGCTGGGGCGATGTCTACATCTACTTCAAGCATGAAGAGGCGGGGATCGGCCCGCGGCTGGCCGCCGAAATGAAAAGATATGAATGCCGGGCGGGCGTTTTTGACGAGCGCAGGAACCGGATGTTTTCCGGGAGGGCGTGCGCCTCGCACGCCTTTCGAGGCGGCCCGCCTGAACTGAACAAATCTCTGAAGTCCGCGAAGACGAGGCATCGCCGCCCTGCGAGCGCGCACGCCCTCGCCGGATAGGAATGCGGAGAGAGGCGCAGGAAACCCGCTCGCTATTTCCCGATCAGAATGAAAATCCCGGCAAGAAGAGCGAGGATGCCCATGACCATGCTCCCGATTGCAAATACCCCGAGCGACATCAGGCCGGAAAGAATCAAAAAAACTGCCAGAAGAATCATTCCGATATTTTTGGTGAAGTTCATGGGCCGAGTATTGGGGGCGCTAACAAGGAAGACAATTGGATAATTGAGAAAATGTCTATGGCACGAGCATTTGTCGCCAGGCGTGTAGTCCCCTGGGTCACGATGCTGCGGCTAACGGCTTGTGTGACTTCGTTGTCGCGTGAAAGATCCCTCGTTTGCGCCGTGAGACGCTGTCGGTCAATTTTTCGACCGTCAGAGACCGCTGCGACAGATCCTCGTCGCCTCGGATGACAGTTCAGCTATTGCGACTAGCGTTGCCGCATGTCCGCGATCGAAGAGAATCTTGAGCGAGTTCGTCCAATATTGCAGCGGCCGCGAAGGCGGGACGCCGTGCCGAAGAGATTCGTTTGGTGGCTGTGTCAAAGACCCATCCAGCCGAGAGTGTCCGCGCGGCTCATCAGGCCGGACAAAATCTCTTCGGCGAAAGTCGCGTTCAGGAAGCGCGCGCCAAGATTCCCGAACTTCCTTCGAGCCTCGAGTGGCACTTCATCGGGCACCTTCAGAAAAACAAAATCCGCCACGCCCTGCCATTATTCGATTTGTTTCATAGCGTCGACTCGCTCGCCCTGGCGCAAGATATCCATCGGATTGCCGATGAGTTAGGGAGCCATCCCCGGGTGTTGCTCGAGGTCAACGTTTCCGGCGAAGGGAGCAAGTTTGGTTTTCGTCCGGAAACACTTCGCGCGGAGATTGAGAAACTCCTGGCTCTGCCACGCCTAACAATCGAAGGGTTGATGACCATCCCTCCACTGGCTCAGGAAACTGAGAGTTCGCGAAAATTCTTCGTTAAATTGCGCGAACTGCGTGACACGCTGCAGGCTGACTTCCACTTGCAACTGCCGGAATTATCGATGGGAATGACAAACGACTATCCTGTCGCGGTTGAAGAAGGCGCAACCATGGTTCGGGTCGGGACCGCCATTTTTGGCGAACGTCCGAAGATGGCAAAGCCAGGCGAATTCGAAGGATAGCAACGGTCGCGAAAAAAAAGGGATGACGCTCACGCCAACGAATATTCAAGTGATCGGGCGCGACCTTGCGATCAACTGGAGCGATGGGGTCGAAAGCTTTCTCGAGCTGGAAGCTTTGCGCCGGGCCTGTCCGTGTGCCGCCTGTGGCGGCGAACCGGATGTCCTGGGAAATGTGGTTCGGCCTAACGTGACCTACAATTCCTCGAGCTTCGACCTGACAAGGTTCAACATCGTCGGCGGCTACGCTCTACAGCCTCACTGGGCCGATGGCCATGACAGCGGCCTTTACAGCTACCGCTACCTCCGACGGCTGGCGAACCCAGGCGGCCCGGCCTGAATGGAAAAATCGGATTGCCTTGCGGCACGACTCTGGCTGAAATCAGGGACGCGCCCGATGAATTTCCTGGTCAAGGTATCGGTGGTCATCCTTTGTCTCGTCGTTTGCGGGACAGCGACGGTCATCGTGCCGAAAACAGGGGAGAGCATCGATCGCGTAAAGGGCCGGCCGATCCCGGTGACGAACGGTCAAAAAGCGCGCACCTTCTGGCTGACGGTCTGACGCGAGCGCGCTTGGCCTAACGAGGTATCGTAATCCGAAGGATCGATGCCGTTTCGGTTGTCGGAGCAATCGTCCGACGCCTGGCCTTCGCAGGCAGGAGCGTCAGATCGCCCGGTTGGAGATTTGTGCCCGCGCAGTCAAGATGCCCTTCCAATACGCAGACGATGGCGAATTCCCCGGCTGGCGCGAGCTCGCGCGACTTCGCCAGATTCCATTTCTGGATCTCGAACAATTCGTTTTTGATTAATACTTCGCCGACCGGCTTGGTCAGTTCTGGTTGGCAATCCTGAAAATCGATGCAGCGAAGCGCCTGCTCGATGTGAAGTTCGCGCGGTTGCCCGCTGTCATCGACGCGGTCCCAGTCATAGACGCGGTAAGTCGTATCGCTGTTTTGCTGGATCTCGACTAACAAGTTGCCCGCGCCGATTGCGTGAAACCGGCCCGCCGGAAGAAAGATACTGTCGCCGTCCTTGACCGGCATCGAGTGAATGTGAGCGGTTAAGTTACCGTTTGCGATGGAGTGATTGAACTCCTCCGGCGACGTGGTGGCGCGCAGGCCGGCGTAAATTTTCGCACCTTGATCGGCCTTGGCCACATACCAAAACTCCGTTTTTGGTTCGCCGTGGAGGTGCGGGGCAATATGTGCCGGTGGATGGACCTGAAGGGATAAGGTCTCCCGGGCATCGAGAAGTTTGATCAGAAGAGGAAAGCGAGGAGCGCTTCTGGCGTTGCCGAAAATTTCCTCTCGATGATTATTCCAAAGCTGATGAAGGGAGACGCCCTTGAGAGGACCTTCCCGGACAACGCTTTGCGCTTCCGGTCGATCGACCAACTCCCAGGATTCGCCAATCTTCAGGCCCGCTGGAATTTCTTTCCCGAATTCGTCTTTGAGCCGCCGTCCGCCCCAGATCCGTTCTTGAAAGATCGGGTCGAACAGCAAGGCCGCTCCTGAGTGTGTCTCCGTCATCTGATTAACGATATGAGCCGCCCGTGTGCCGATGGTTGACCTTTTTTTGAATCGAATCCGCCGCGCAACCCTCTCCCTTCCGACGGAGACAAGGGAAACAAGAAGGCGCGGTCTTTGTGATAAGCATCGTTAAAGAGGATAAACTTGCACCGGCTGTCACCCCCGCTGCTCTAAGCTGCGCCGGGACATTGGCTAAACATTGGAAAGATCTGCTAATATCTCCACTTTCATTTGAACATGAAGCGCCATGGGATCGTCAGTAATTGGATGCCGGTCATTGCCTGGATGGTTCTTATCTTTCTTGGTTCTTCGGATGCGCTATCCGCTGAGCATACTTCCCGTTTTATCGTTCCATTTTTGCACTGGCTCGATCCGACAATGTCGCCTGTAACTATTGCCACAGTCCATATGGCCATCCGGAAACTCGGGCATTTTTGTGAATATGCGATCCTGGCGACCCTGATCTGGCGTGGATTTCGCGGGACGCTTTCCGTTTCGGGCGTTCTGCTCGCGCTTTGCGCCTTCGTTACCGCCGCGGGTTTCGCTGCTTCGGACGAGTTTCACCAGTCGTTTGTCCCGACGCGGACGGCATCAGTGCACGACGTCATGATCGATTGCACGGGCGCGCTCTTTGCCGTTGCGGTGTGCGCATTGCTCGCTCTGCGTCGTAAGCCGGCGAGGGTGGAATCGCACTAATCCTCCGGGAGCGCACTCGCCTGGAGTGCAGTGTCTGGCCGAAGCGAGAGCTTCAGAACTCCCTCGAAAACAGGAAATTCTCCCGCCCATTGACGCAACGCCGCGTGGGAACGCTTCAAATTCTAAAGTTCGTGATCGCGAGACGCGATCACCAGCACTCGAGACGAGTGCGCTACCCGGAGAACTCCGAAAGCTAACCGTGGGAATGGGCCTGACTGGATTCGAACCAGTGACCCTGCGCTTATCAAGCGCATGCTCTAACCAACTGAGCTACAGGCCCGCGAGAACTGAGTAATAAGTGAGGCTGCGCCCTCGCGCAACCAGCAATGGGAGCGTTATTGCGACGGGCTGGGGGACGGGGAGCTTTTGGCTGAGCTGTGGTGCCCGCCGCTCTTGTTGCGATGATGCTTCGGCGTACCCGATGGTTCAGACTTGCCGCCACCCGTGATATCGGTCGGCGTAGGGCTGGCGTAAGGATTCTTGTCCGGATCTCCGGTAAAGGAAGCTCCGCCAGTCGACGGGACACTGCCCGCCGGGCCGCTGCCTTCGCCATGCTGGCCGCCGCCGGTTCCGCCACTCGATCCTCCGGTGTTTCCCGTCTGCGCCTGCGCTCCAAAAAAACTTAGCGAAATGCTTCCGGCGATCAGCAGGGTCAATTTTGTGATTCTACTCATGAGTTTCTCCAGGTTGTCGCCCGCAGTCTATCATAGGAACGTATTTGGGATAGATGGTGCGCGCCTCGTCATTGCCAGAGTTGACGAACGGCTTCAAGCACGGGATTCAATGTTCCATGCCCGAGGCCGATTCACTGCATCGACTTCTCGCGCGATCGATTGATTACGCGGGGCTGTTTCCGCCTTGCAGTCTTGAGCTGGGAGCTGCCCTGGCCAATCAGGCAAAATATGTTCGAAGCAACGACAGATGGATGCTTTCTGCGTTCGTATTGCCGGTAGCGCGATTCAACGAAGCGCAACCGCACCTCGGCCAATTCACAGCCGTTCACCCGCTTCGTCTGTCCGCACTTGGCGCCGCCAAAGGATCGGCTACAGAATTTCGCGACGAATTGAAAGCCGTGGCGGAGGGCATCAGGGCGGTTCAGGCACAAAGCGACGGTTCGGTTGCGGTGGAACAATTGGAGATGGCTTTGCCAAAAGAAGGAGCGAGCGTTGAATTGCTCGCAGAGGTTCGCGCGGCTGTTTTGCCTCTCAATATCCCGACATTTTGGGAAGCACCGGCGAAAAGCGCCGCCTCAACGATTGCGATGCTGGCGCAGACTAACGAGAATAGCGGGAAACGGCATTTGGGATTCAAGTTGCGCACTGGCGGAGTTCAAGCCGATGCGTTCCCACCGGCTGGTGATATTGCCCTGGCTCTTGCTGAAGCGGTTCGGCATGGCGTGCCGATTAAGTTCACCGCCGGTCTGCATCATCCCATCCGTCAGTTCCGCGATGAGGTCGGCACGAAAATGTACGGATTCCTCAATGTTCTCGGCGCAGGGGTAATGGCAGCTGAGTATGGACTAACGGCGGATCAATTGGTGCCGATGCTCGAGAGTGAAAACATCAGTGAATTCTCGTTTTCAGATATCGCCTTTAGGTGGCGCGACTGGAGCGTTGCCACACCGCAAATTGAAACGCATCGCGAAATGATCACTTCGTTTGGCAGTTGCAGCTTTGACGAGCCCCGAGATGACTTGCGCCTGCTCGGTTTGCGGTAACGATTGCCGGTCAGGCCGCGCTAAGGTCGCTTTTGTTCACTCGGCGGCGGCGAAGGCGTTGTCTTGGTGAAGTCCAAGAACGCGTCGATCGCGCCAGCTTTGGGGTCTTTCCTGGTCGGGAGATCACGCATTTTCGTGGTTTTGGTCTTTTTCATATTGTCGCTCCTCACCCCTTTCTGCAGAAAATCTCGCCGCAGGTTACGCGAAAGATGACCCTAACCCGCGTCCGGGCGGGCTTGTTCGCGTAGGACTTCGCCTGACTTACCGTCGGCCACAATTTGCGATAAGGTTCGGGGTATTGCTATGCGCCGTGAACGCCCTTGCCTTTAATAAGAGTCTCGGTTCCGGCGGGACGTTCGTGACCACCGATTGGACGGTCGTCCTGTCAGCGCAACGGCTCTCGCCGGCAGCCACGGAGGCGCTGGAAAATATCTGTCGCAACTACTGGCGACCGCTCTACGCATTTGTGCGGCGGGAGGGTTACGCACGGGAGGAAGCGCAGGACTTAACCCAGGCCTTTTTTGAGCGGTTCTTGGAACGCAGAGACCTTGACGCCGTCCGCCGGGAGAAAGGGCGATTGCGTTCCTACTTTCTAACGGCGCTCAAGAATTTTCTAGCCAACGAGCGCGACCGCGCCAGGACGATCAAGCGTGGAGAAGGGCGGCGACTTATCCCGCTCGACGAACTAACCGTCGAGGCGAGCGCAGATCTGGCGACGGCAAATCATTTGAGCGCGGACCGAATCTTCGATCGACGCTGGGCGTTGACGGTGCTCGAACAAGTCTTCGCGCGACTGAAAAAAGAATACGCTGCGGCGGGAAAGACTGAATTATTCGAGCGATTCAAAAATTTCCTGGTCGATGAAGATCGCCAATCGCAGTCAGAAATCGCGCATGAATTTGCGATGAACGAAAATGCCGTCAAGCAGGCCTTTCATCGCTTTCGGCAGAGATACCGTGAAATTTTGCGCGAGGAAATCGCGGCTACGGTCGCGGCGCCGGGCGATGTCGAAGAAGAGCTGCGCTATTTGATCGCGGTTTTACGCGCGTAACCTGTGGACGGATTTCCTGTAGGAAGTGTCGGGCAACCGCCCGGCATGTCTGACGAAATTTGTGGAAAATGCGGCGCGGAGGTTTCCATCGAAATGGATTCCTGCGCGGCCTGTCTGCTGGAAACCGGACTGGACTCATTTTATGAGTCAGGGAAGGAAAGATCCACTGTTCATGCGGTGCGATCGGATTTTGGAGACTACGAATTGCTCGAAGAAATCGGACGCGGCGGCCAGGGAGTGGTTTATCGCGCGCGGCAAAAGAGTCTTAACCGAATCGTTGCGTTGAAAGCGATCGCGCTTGGGCATTGGGCGAGTGAGGCGCATTTGCGACGTTTTCGTCTGGAGGCGGAAACGATCGCGAGTCTGGACCAGGCGGGCATCGTGCCGATCTACGAGGTGGGTGAGCAGGATGGCCACTGCTACTTCACGATGAAATTCATCGAAGGCGAGCGGCTCGACCGGCTTGTGCAAAGGGACTTGGTGCCAATCCTGCGGGCCGGACAAATTGGGGCGGAACTGGCGCGCACGGTCCAGTATGCGCACGAGCGCGGCATTCTGCATCGAGATATCAAAACTGGGAATGTGTTGATGGATGCCAGCGGCAAAGCCCATTTGACCGATTTCGGGCTAGCGAAATTGATCGAGCAAGAGAGCACGATCACCAATACGCAGGATTTGTTAGGGACGCCGAGCTACATGGCACCGGAGCAAATCAGCGGTGTGAAGGAGCAGACGGCGGCAACCGACGTCTACGGACTCGGAGTGGTCCTTTTCGAAATGATCGCTGGCCGCGTGCCATTCCTCGCGAGCGCGAAGTATGATTTGATCCGTCAGGTTCTCGAGAGCGAGCCACCCCGGCCACGCTCCCTGAATCCCAAAGTCGACGCCGACCTTGAAACAATTTGTTTGAAGTGCCTGGAAAAGGAGCCGGTGCGTCGCTATTCATCCGCGCTCGCTTTGGCGGAGGATTTGGAGCGCTGGTTGCGCAAAGAACCGGTGCAGGCGCGGCGCAGCGGGATTTTTATTCGCGGCCGAAAATGGATCCAACGCAATCCGGTGCTCTCGGCGGTAACGCCGTTAACGGCCGCGCTTGTTGCGATCGTCACGGTGTTCTTTTGGCGAAGTGCCGACGGGCAACTTCCTATTACTGGCGTTGCGGTGCTGCCTTTCGAAAATCTGAGCGCAGACAAAGAGAGCGCCTACCTGGTCGATGGAATTCAGGGCGAGATTCTGACGCGCTTATCGAAGATTGCCGACTTGAAAGTCATTTCGCGGACATCCACGCAAAATTACAAGAGCCGGCCGGAAAACCTGCGTGACATCGCCAGGCAACTTCGCGTCGCCCACGTCTTGGAAGGAAGCGTGCAAAAGAGCGGCGAGGCCGTGCGCGTCAACGTGCAGTTGATCAAAGCGGCCAACGGTTCTCATCTTTGGGCCGACACTTACGACAGAAGCTAATCGACATCTTTACAGTCGAGACCGAGGTGGCCAGGACCATCGCCGATCAGTTGCGGGCGAAGCTCACTGGTCAAGAAGAGCGAGTTATCGCGGACAAACCAACTGGCAGCCCCGAGGCCTACGATGCCTACCTGCGCGGGCTGGCTTATAGTCAGAAACCTACCTACGTAACAGCCAACCCCCGTGCTGCGCAGAAATATCTCAGGGAATCGGTGCGGTTGGATCCGAAATTCGCCCTTGGCTGGGCGTTGCTGTCATACGTCGATGCGCGCGAATACATCACACGGAATACGGAACCAACGACTTGCCCTCCGTGAGGAGACACGGCGGGCGGCAGAAACTGCGCTTACTCTTCAGCCGAACCTCGGCGAGGCGGTACTTGCCAAAGGGTATTATCATTACGCCTGCCACAAGGATTACGAAACTGCCGAGCGCTACTATGAGCAGGCACGCCAGCTTTTGCCGAATAGCAGCCGGATTCCTGAACTGCTGGCCTACGCAGCGCGGAGGCAAGGCCGGTGGGACCAGAGCGAGTCGTATTTCAAGGAAGCCGAGCGGCTTGACCCGCGCAATGTTTATCTCCTTACTCAGCACGCGCAAACCCATATCTTACGCCGCCGTTTCCCTGAAGCGCTGCGAAAGCTTGAGCAGGTTCTCAACATTACGCCGGACGATCCCGACACGCTTGCGATCATGGCGGGTATCGCACAAGCCGAGGGCGACCTGCCGCGGGCTTCAACCCTCCTTGCTCCGATCCGGCTGTCGGTCGACGACTCCAGCGTTCTAAAGACACAGGTTTACCAGGCAATCCTGGAGCGCCGTCCTGCACCGGTCATCGCTGCGCTAAAGGAAATATTGATGAAGCCTGATACCGCGTTGAGTTCTGATGACGGGGACCGGCACTTCTGGTTAGGCTGGGCGCAAGAAGTGAGCGGCGATCATGCCGGCGCCCAGGAAACGTGGCAACAGGCGCGCAGCGAATTCGAATCTTTCCTCGCGGAGCAACCGGAGAATAACAGCCTGCTTGAAGGTTTGGCTCTGACCAATATGTTTCTTGGGAATAAAGCCTCAGCGTTGTCCTGGGCGGAACGTGCGATCGCCGCGGTCCCGATCGAGAAGGACGCGATGACTGGTCCCCGTGAGCTCGACATTCTCGCGCGGGTAGCGGCGCAGACCGGAGAGCCCGACCGCGCGATCGCTGTTTTACAGAAGCTGCTCTCGATCCCGTACAGTGGCCCGTTAGTTGAGAGCGTGCCGCTCACTCCTGCGCTGCTCCGGCTTGATCCAATGTTCGATTCGCTGCGGAATGACGCCAGATTCCAGAAACTCATCGCGCCCAGCTCGCCGAAGGAAGCAGTAGATCGGTAGCGGCGCCGCTAGCCGCGGTGCTTCTGGCGGAACGGTTTGGTAGGGCGCAGATCAGGCGGCTCTTATCGTGATATGGTCAGCGCTTCGCCTGAGTTTCTCGATTCTTCTCCGTAACCTCCTGCAGGATTTTCTGCAGTAGATGGTGAAACCTCGTATCAAGCTCCATGAAAAAAAATACTCCCCTGATCAATGTGCGTCTGGCCGTCGCATCTTCGCTTGTCTTCTGCGGTCTGATGATATTTGGCCAGCTCATAATTGCTGGTCCGCGGGGCACGGCTCACGCAAAAGCGGGCGGCTTGGCAGTGCCAGCGTCGACACCAACTTCGCCCGCAGACGATGATCACGACGGAATTCCCGACGATCTCGAACAAATACTGGCGGATCGTTATGCCCCGATCGTTTTTATCGAGCCGGATGAGTCTAACTACCCGGTCAACGTCGACTGGTTCCTAGCCAGGGCACACCTGCAATATCACGAAGACTGTTTCTCCGATACAGATGATGACATTGGGCCAAATCCAATTGTTACCCAGTCGCTCCTCCTCCAACCCGACGGCGGCCCTTTTTGGCACGGCGGCCCAAATTGCGGGGCGACCGACATGGGCTATGGGCATCCACCACATCATCAGCTGACGTCGGTTTCGCCGGATCCGGATGGACTCTTTTCTGTCGGCTCGCACACGACTGGGTTTGCCGACCAGCAGGCTTTTGTCATCCCTGACCTGGATGACTCATTCCATGTCGGGAGCACCGACCCGACAGAATGGAAAACCTACTTCCACTGTTACCCGACTGCGGATGGAGGCATCATGATCCAGGTACTGGCACGTTTTCGCTTACAACGAGCTCGCTGTCGGCGATGTCGGCAATCACGGCGGAGACTGGGACGCATCCATCCAAGTCCAGCTTGACTCCTCACTGAGGATCGTCGGAGTTTGGTTTTCCCGTCACACAAACGACCATCCGGGCGATTTTCTGAAAATCCCCGATTACCGGTTGCACTTTGATCCAAGCGGTCTGCATCCACTCATGTCGATTGACGGAGGCGGACATGCCGCCTTTGCGAATGTCGATGATTACTGCGATCACGCGGCTCCGATTGTTAGCACAACAATAGTTTATCCAACTGATCTGAGCGATCCGACGAATCCGGCCAAACTCGACACCGCCACCTCCAACGTGGGCGGTTGCGGCGCCAACCATCAGTTTCTGGGCGGAATTACCTGGGAGACATGGACGGGCGGTCTGGTGCGCACGACTGGGCAGCTTGAACATCCGATCGAGGCGCCTAATGGGCAGAGCACGCACGGCGGCATGATCAATCTGGGAGAGTACAATCCGTGCACGCCGACCACCTGCTATCAGTCAGGACAGGCGAGCAACCTGCTGGCCGGTGAATCGCACCCGCTCAACGGTCAGGTCTTCATCCAGTATTCCGGAAGATGGGGAAGTCTCCCCAGCTTTGTTTCCGCTGGCATTGGGGTTGGCCAGTCTCCGCGCGGTCCCGTGTTCCAGGGCTTTGTCGACAATGGCGGGAATGGTCCAAACCTTTATGCGGCTTGGTATAACCAGGGCAGCAATGTCGCTGCTAATCCGGTTAACAGTCATTGGCTGCAGGCGCCGACCACCTATTGTGCAATAGGCACGCCTTCATTCGCGGCCAGCGGCATCACTTATGTCACGCCGGCGACAAACTACACATTCGACGGTTCGCAGTCCGCCGCCGCTGCAGCTTACGGGAATATCACCACCTACTACCGCTTTTACCAGGCGGGCAAACCGGTCCCCGATTTTAGTATTTACGCGGGCCCGGTCAATCTCGCTTCGGGGCGTTTCCCTCTACCGGATGGCAGTTATTCCATCGATTATTTCAGCATCGATGGTTTGGGAAACCGGGAAGCGCTCAATACCATCAGCGTCACCTTGGCAACCGCACCGCCGCCGGGCGCAACAACGTGCAACGGCGTTTATGGAGGCGGTTTCAAGGGAAACATGACCGTCTCCAGCGGCCAGGTCTGCACCCTTTTCAATGGGAGCGTGACCGGGAACGTGACCGTGAACCCCGGCGGCAGCTTTGTGCTGAATAACGGCAGCGCGAGTGGGAACGTCCAGCTTCAGGGCGGGGGGAACCTCGGCCTAACAAACGCGACCGTTGGCGGTAATGTTCAGGTCAACGGAGGGGGGACGTTCACCATTGGCCCCGTGAGCACCATCAATGGAAACCTCGAGATTCAAAACATTCCCGCGGGCCCGGCCCACAATCAGATCTGCGGGACTACCGTCAAAGGTAACCTGCAATTCCATAATAACGGCACGGCGGTTGATATCGGCGCCGCCGGGTGCGTTGGTAACTCAGTTGGCGGAAACCTTCAGGTTCAAAACAACACCGCGGCCGTCAATATCTTTGGCAACGCGGTCGGTCATAGTCTGCAATGCAGTTCGAACTCGCCTGCCCCCGCGGGGAGCGGCAACTCCGCAGCGGCAAGACAGGGACAGTGTTCATCATTCTAGCTTGATCAAGTTTCTTCACCATTCCCCGTAACCTACCACCGGAATCCCTGCAGTACTGCGGTGAACAGACATGTCCGAAGGAGGTGAAGTAAAATGGAGAACAAAGCAAAACCGCAAAAGAAAAAGCGCCAAGTCCAGATCCGCGACATCGTTCCACAGAAGGACGCGAAAGGCGGACGAACCAATGGCGATCCCTGCGACGGAAGTGAGATCACTCGCAGAAGGTAAACGTGTGGGCGAAATGCTCGCCGGGGGGATTCGTGCCCGGAGAGACAGGTGAGTCGTCGACCTAACCAAAAAAAGGCGCGCCGGCGCATTTCGAGTGTTCCGCATTCGAAAGACGGCGTTTCCTTTGATCTTCCGCTTCCGTTGTCATCCATCTTGGCGCGGAAGTATTGGGAAAAGCGCCCCCTTCTAATAAAACGGCCATTTCCCCAACCGTTGATTCAGCCTAAGGAACTTTTTCGCGCCCTGGTTGCAGCCAGCGAACGGTTCCGCGCCGGAGACGAAACGGTCCCACTGCGATTTTATATCGAGCAGGCCCAACAGGTTGCCGATGTCGGCAAATTCCTCCCCCGGCGAAGCGACATCTCGAGCCTCGGCTATTCCGCACGAATCAAGCGCATGTTGCGCGGCCGCACTCACGCTCTTTACGCGGAAGATATCCAGATGGACTCACCGGAAATCTGGCTGCGTTTCCGTGAATTCCTGCGTGCCCTCGGGGATAGAATCGACCTTGAGCAAGCAGAAATAAAGGCGACAGCATTTGTCGGCGATTACCGATTTACGCCGCCCGGTTTACATCGGGGCCAGTCCGGCAATTTCAAATTCGTGGTCGACGGCACGAAACGCATGCTGCTATGGCCAGACGCGTTTTTCCGGACGCGGAAGAACGTAAACCACACGTCCAATTATGAGTGTTACCGTGGGTCCGCCATCATACTCGAGGGCAAACCGGGCGACGTGATTTATTGGCCGTCAGATCAGTGGCACGTTGGGGAGTGCGTCGACGGAGCCAGTGCAAGCGTAAGCCTGGCCATCTTCGCGCATTCCACCTCTTCGGCATGGTCCGACCTCTGGAATCAAATATCCGGTTTCATCGAAGATGAACGGGCGGTGCCGTCGCCCTCTTCGCGGTATGAGAGATGGCCAGCCTTGAAAAAGCGCGCACGTAAGGCAATGACCGCTGGGCTTGCCTCCGCCAGGTTTAGAGAAAGTTTGTCGGCGACCGCGCTTAACCGCCTAACCAGTACGGGTTTCAGCAAAGTTCCTGCGGCCCGAACCCGCCGGTCTCTCGCTAAAGACGCGGTTATACAAGGCGATCCGGATTTTCCGATTCGTTGGAGACGGTGCGGGACGGCCGATCTCGTCTGTTCGGCAAATGGCCATGCTTTCGCAATCAAGGCGAATCCAAGCCTGGTCAAAGTGGTCCGGCGGTTGAATCGCGGCGGGCCGTGTCGCTTGTCGAATTTGATTAGTGAATGCGGTCCGACTTCGGATCCTCGCGCTCTGGTGGAGAAGTTATTTGCTCTTCGCGCGATCTCCCGGGTGACAGGCATTCCGCAGAAACGTAAAACGCTGAAGCATTGACGCGCCAAAGTGCCTGATTCCAGTTTTGCTTCAACCTTTCGGATTCCTTGCCCGCGGTGAGTTTTGCAGGTCCCGCGTAACCTCGGGCCGGATTTCCTGCAGGAAGAGCTGTGAAAATATTGTGCCATCTGCTTCCATCCTCGACACGAGCCCGCTTCCTTTTCCTCATTAGCCTGGCCGGTCTTCCATTGCACGTTTTCGGGCAAGGCAGCTTAACGCCATCCGGCACCCCGGGGCCGACGATGAAGTCGTTAGACCAGATCGAGGCCCGCACTCCCATCTCGTCGTTGCCGTTCGTAGTAGGCACTGGCGGCAGTTATTACCTGACTAAGAGTTTGAGCATTGCCAGCGGCGATGCCATCACGATCTCAGCCAGCGGCACAACGCTCGATTTGAACGGGTTCGAAATAACTTCCACGGAACCCTCGCCGGCGCATACCGGTGTCGTCATTGGCAGCGGCCTGCGCAATGTGCGCATCATGAACGGTCAGATTCGCGGGAACGTTGTCCTGAGTGGGAGCACGTTCAGTGGAAGCGGGTTCGCCAATGGTATCGTGGCCACAGGGACCCCTTCGACTAACGTGAACATTTCAAATGTTTCGGTGAGCGGGGTTCTCTCATCGGGGATTAATCTTACTTTCTCCGGGACGGTGGAATTCTGCAGTGTCAATATTGCCGGCAACGTCGGGATTAGCGCCGATAGCGTGGTTTATAGCACCGCCTATCAGTGCGGCATCGGCGGTATCCGAGCGAACAGCGTCGCTAGCTGTTCGGTTTCGCTGACCTCCACTGGCAACGACGGAATCACCGCCCAAATAGTCACAGGTTCTAGCGCCAGCGGCAATGTTCCGTCCGGCGAGGGAGCAATCAACGCGAGCGTGGCGCGGGATTGTTACGCCGTCGCCACCTCTGGAGCCGGTGACGGGGTGTTATCGTACACCGCGGAAAACTGCCAGGGCTTTTCCAACGGCGCCGGTAGCGGAATTCACGCTTTTCAAACCGCCATCAGTTGCTCCGGCCGCGCCAATGGAACCGGCACAGGCGTCAATGTCGCTGGAACGGCATTCGATTGTTATGGGATTGCCGGTACCGGTAGTGGGATTTCGGCTGCGGCAGCGGAAAACAGTTACGGCACAAATTCCGGAAGCGTTGCGGCGGTCAGCGTTCCCAATGGCGCAGCACACAATTGCTATGGAACAAACGCTGGAAGCGGACCTGGGATCGCAGCCGCCACCGCGGAAAGTTGTTACGGCGTATCCACGACCACAGCCGCAACAGTGACCACCATTGGAATCAGCGCGCAGAACGCTACCGGTTGCTACGGGGCGAGCAGCGTCGGCAACGGGATCCAGGCAATTTCGGTGGCCAATTGTTATGGAACTTCGAGCGGCACCGCCGGTGGCACTTCAGCCGGCATATTTGCGCAAGTCGCGCAGAATTGTTACGGAATTAATACCTCCCCCGTTGCCGGATCCGGCTATGGAATCTTCGCCGGGGACGCGATGAACTGCCGGGGAGAGGCGGCGCATTCCAACCAAGCTGGCGGCTTTGGCGTCTTTGCCGGCGGCACCGCTTTTGCCTGCGATGGTGGCAGCGCCGTCGGGGCGGGCGTTACTTACTTTTGCAGACCCACCAGTAATTATCCCTGAAGAAATGGGGCCAAGGCAGAAAGCGGCAGCGGAGCGGCGGCATGACATGCCCGAAACGCGCCTACCAATGTGCTCTCTAGTTATCCTCCTTACATCCGTAGCGATGCTGCCGACGCACCTGCTCGGCGGCGACAAAGACGAGAATTTTGAAGGCACAGTGGTGACCGAAATACGCGGCGTTTCCAGTCAGGCAATCTACACTCGCAAAGGAGATCACCTGCGCATCGAGAATTCCGATAAAGGACGAGCCGAACCGATCAACGTCGTCGATCTGGCGACGCAGAAGCTCACGATTATTTATCCTCACAATTCGACCTTCGTCTCCGTCGATCTAGCAAGGACTCAAGTGGAACCTGGTACGCCGAATATAATCGCTCAATTTTCCAGCCCCGTGCCACTGAATCAGCCAGCAGCAGGTACTGCAGTCACATCCGCCATTTCTCCTCCGTCTGGTTTCCCCACGCCACCGCCGATGCCTTCGATGCCGCCTCTGCCTAACAATCCAATGGCTTTGGGGACACTCAATTCCGCCCTGGCAAGACCGCTCATGCCGCCGGTGGGCAGATTCGGATCCCCCACTGAACTCACTAAGACGGAGAAGAGGAAGAAAATTCAGGGGTTCGATTGCACTCTCTACACGATCAGCGATCGGATGGAGACTTGGGAAATTTGGGCCACGCCTGATACCGGGTTGTTTCCTTTTCGTTCGCTGCAAGTGAATGATCACAAGCGCCGCTTCGGTCCGGAGACGCTGAAAGCTCAATGGGTTGAGCTGCTTCAAAAGCAATCGCTCTTCCCGCTGGAAGCCATCCTGCGCACAGAGGATCACGTCCAGGCAGGCACGAGCCCGGCAGCAAATTCCAGTGCCGTGCCTGTCACGGACCCGCCCCAGTTCGCCTTTAAGGTGGACAAAATCGAGAGGAAGAGAATCGACGATGACAAGCTTTTTCAGCCGCCCGCCAATTATCTCGAAATCCCGTCGTCTACGCCTTGAAAATGTTTGTTAGGCAACATGACAGCCTTTCGCGCGGGGCAGCCCGGATCGAATTTATCAAAATTCTCCTGGGAAGTTTTCTCGCGCTTGGAATCGCAGGCTCAGTCTGCGGCACGTCCACTATCGACATGACCAATCAGTATGGCTGGGGCGCCAATATCGGTTGGACCAATTGGCGGCCTGACTTCGATGCCACCAACACCGAAGGCGTCATCGTGGGCGAATTTATCTGTTCGGGTTACGTCTACGCTTCCAACGTTGGCTGGATCAACCTCGGCAACGGTGCGCCCGCCAACCACATTCAATACCAAAATAATTCGGTGACCGATTTCGGGATCAATTATAGCCTTGATTCCACACAACCGGGCGTTGGAATTCTTCGCGGCTTTGCCTACGGAGGGAACATCGGTTGGATTAATTTCGAATCCATAGGGAACCCGCGCGTTTCTCTTTTCACCGGAACTCTCTCCGGTTACGCCTACTCGGCCAACTGCGGTTGGATCAACCTGAACGATCTCAACGGCAAGGTGCAGACCGATCACATCGCAATGGGGGCGGATTCGAACGGCAACGGAATCGCCGACGCCTGGGAGTATCTTTACTTCGGCGGACTGCTCGCACCCGGCCAGCAGAATGCCGCCTCGCCTAACGGAAACGGGATGACTTTGCTGCAAGATTACCAGGACGGAATCAATCCCACCTTGGCCGACGCCGGTTTGTTCATCACCAACTACACGACTAATGCCGGCGGCACCAGCGCGGCTCTGACCTTTACCAGCACGACCGCACGGCTCTACACCATCGAAATCACTGGGGATCTGACCCCACCTGTCAGTTGGTCGGACAGCGGCCTGGGCATGTTTGCGCCCGACGCCGGAACGCAGACCACTCGGAATGTCACGCAGTCATCTGCGACAATTAGGTTTTATCGAGTCAAGACGATGCGACCTGTTCCGTAGAGCGCGCGACCGTTCGCAGAAGCTGTCACACTCTGTCGTAATATTTGCCGGCGGATCAGGTGATGTCTGAGCAAAAGGGGTTAGAGTCAGGCGGTATATGCCTTTGAAATCGTTCATCGATATTTCGCCCGACTCGCATTTTCCGCTCGAAAATCTACCATTTGGCGTTTTTCAACCGCGCGGCCAATCGGGCGCGCGGGTTGGAGTCGCCTTGGGAGACTCGGTGGTCGATTTGTCGGTTCTTGAGGCCCAGGGCTTTTTCAAACCGGCGCTCGAGCATCCCGTCTTCGCTCAGGACGCGCTCAATGATTTTCTCGCGCTTGGGCAACCAGCCTGGAGCGGGGTGCGACGAATCTTGCAATCCTTGCTTTCGAACGAGAATCGCCGGCTGCGCGATGACTCGTCGTTGCGCTCGCAGGTTTTCCACAAACAAAGTGAAGTGGTCATGCGGCTGCCGGTCCGGATCGGGGATTACACCGATTTTTATTCGTCCTATCATCACGCCCATAATGTCGGGACGATGCTGCGCGGGCCGGAGAATGCGCTCATGCCGAATTGGAAATGGCTACCGGTGGCGTATCACGGACGATCGAGTTCCATCGTAGTCAGCGGAACCGATGTGCGGCGTCCTCACGGACAGACGAAACCGGCCGATGCGGCCTCTCCGATTTACGGGCCTTCCAAAAGCTTCGATTACGAGCTGGAAGCGGCGTTTCTGATCGGGCCCGGTAATTCGTTAGGGCAACCGGTACCGATTCAAGAGGCCGCCGATCACATCTTCGGCCTTGTCTTGATGAATGACTGGAGCGCGCGCGACATCCAGGCGTGGGAATACCAGCCGCTGGGCCCGTTCCTGGCCAAGAATTTTTGCACCAGTATCTCCCCCTGGGTGGTTACGCTGGAGGCGCTGGAACCTTTTCGCCGACCCTTGCCGAAACAAGATCCGGCGCCGCTGGCCTATCTTCAACGGGCGGACGATTTCACATTCGACATCGCCCTGGAGGCATCGATCACGACGGAGAAGATGAAAATGCCAGAAGTGATTACGAGTACAAATTTTCAGAATCTCTACTGGAGCATTTCGCAGCAGCTCGCTCATCATACCGTCGGCGGCTGTAACCTGAGACCGGGCGACTTGCTGGCCAGCGGCACCATCAGCGGCGCGGACGAGAAATCTCGCGGGTGCATGTTGGAACTCACGTGGCGCGGTGCGAATCCGTTGCGGCTTTCCACAGGTGAAGTGCGCAAGTGGCTCGAAGATGGGGACACGCTTTCGATCACGGGGTGGGCGCAAGGGGATAACTATCGAATCGGTTTTGGCGAAGTCTCGGGAAAAATTCTTCCGGCATCAGGATAATTCCTATTTTGCGTCGGACTGAAAATCTGGCGTTGACATTCAAAACCCGGGGAGTTCCCCTGATGTCCGATTGGAAAAAGCCGACTCGATTTTGTCTGGCAAGTCTCACCACCGCCGCGTGATAGGCGGAGTTTTTGCGTTAACTGCGGCTGTAGTGATCAGTTCGACGCTGATCACGTTTTATTTCGGTAACCGGGTTTTGACCGGACATGCGCGTGAGGCCATTCGGCGAGAAACAATGGCCGATCTCGATCAGTTGGAGTCGACCATGAAGGACGCGGAAACGGGGCAGCGTGGCTTTCTCATCTCCGGAGACGAGCGCTACCTCGACCCTTATCGAGATGCCACCGCGCGCCTACCCACCTTGCTCAAAAGAATGAAGTCTTCGCCGAGCAATCATCTTCGGGCCGACGATCTTGCGATCCTCGGCAAATTGATCGACCGCAAATTGACCGAACTGCGCGCAACGGTTGACGAGCGCCAGGCTCAAGGGTTCGACGCGGCCGCGGCGATTGTTAAAGGGGACGAAGGACGCGCGACCATGGACGAGCTGCGCAACACCGTGGCGCGCATCAAGTCTGATCAACTCATCAGCTTGCAACACGAAGTCGCATTGAACGACGAGACCACGCGCACGCGCACGGTCGTATTTATCCTCACAGGAATTTTGAACATCGCTTTCCTGGTCTGGGCTTATCGGCTCATTTCAAGAGCACTGCGTGACAGGGATCGCGCGCTGGCTATCGCGCAGGGCCGTGGACGCGAGTTGCAGGAACAAAAGGATCTTCTCAGCGTCACTCTCGGGAGCATCGGCGACTGCGTGGTTGTGACTGACAAAGAAGGCCGGATTAACTTTATGAATGAAGTGGCCGAACGCGTCACCGGTTGGAAATTTGCCGAGGCCCGAGGACAACCGACAAACAACATCTTTCGCGTCATGAACGAAAAGACGCGTCAACCGATTGAGAACCCGGTCGATCGCGTCCTCAAGGAAGGAGTCGTCGTCGGACTGGCGAATCACACGCTCTTGATCCGGAAGGATGGAACCGAGGTTCCGATTGACGACAGCGGCGCGCCAATTCGCGATGAAAGCGGCGAGTTGCGTGGCGTGGTTCTCATTTTTCGCGATTTCTCGGATCATCGCCGGATCGAAAATGAACTTCGCTCCGCCAGGGATGACGCGGAGGAAGCGAACAAGGCGAAAGACCGGTTCCTCGCGATGTTGTCGCACGAACTGCGCACTCCGCTGACCCCCGTGCTGGCGACCCTGAACCTTTGGGAAGCTGGCAAGGATTTGCCACCGACCCTGGCAGCGGATGTCCGGATGTTGCGGCGCAGCGTAGAACTTGAAGCGCGCATTATTGATGACTTGCTCGACCTGACAAGGATTTCGCGCGGAATGCTTTCGTTAAACCCGGAGAACACCGACGTTCACGCGGTCCTGACTTTTCTTATCGATCTTTCGCAAAACGAGCTTCGCGAAAAAAAATTGGAGACTGTGCTCGAGTTGAAGGCAGCCAGGCACCACGTTCACGCCGATACGGCGCGCCTTCAGCAGGTCTTTTGGAACGTTTTGCGCAACGCGATCAAATTCACCGATGCCGAAGGAAAGGTCAGGGTCACGACCTCGAACGATGCGAGCGGCGGGATCGTGATCGAGGTTTCAGACACGGGCATCGGAATGACGCGCGAGACCATTTCGCGAATGTTTCTGCCTTTTGAGCAGGCGGATCCAAACCGCAAGAGTCGTTATGGAGGACTGGGCCTCGGGATGGCCATTTCGCGCGCTCTTGTTGAGCTTCTGGGCGGAAAACTGGCCGTGCAGAGCGATGGTCTGGAGCGCGGCAGTACCTTCACGATCACACTTCCCACCACTCCAGCGCAGGAGACAGAAAAACCCGGCGATACAGTCCCCGGACGCATCCGTGAAGCCACAAGGATTCTTCTAATAGAAGATCACGCCGACACCGCTCGCGCTCTCTCGCGTCTTCTTTCCAGCAGGAGTTACAAGGTCAGGACAGAAACCACTGTGGCCTCCGCGCTCGCGGCAGTGAAAGAGGAGAAGTTTGATATTCTCCTGTGTGATCTTGGGTTACCTGATGGAACAGGCATGGATTTCGTAGCGGCCGCTCAGGAGTTTTCCGACGCGCCAGCTATCGCGCTGACCGGCTTCGGGATGCAGCAAGACATCGAGCGCGCCATAGAGGCGGGTTTTGCAGCGCACATGACCAAGCCACTGAATCTGCAGAAGCTTGAGACGGAGATTCAGCGGCTGCTGGACGCTCCTCCCGTTCGTTAAGTCCGGGAGGTCTTCGGATTTCGAATTCAGATGATGTCTGCGCGCGTTCATAACGTATCTTCGATATGATGACTCGCACCCGGTGGTTACTCTTGGCGGCCGTCATTGTGGCAATCCTTCTGCCTGCGGGGTATTTTGGGTCCGAGCGTTTCATCGGACGGATGCTGGAAACACGAGGAGTTAGAAAGCTCCTTTCCGGCAAGACCGCGAAGGTTCTTGATTGCGATTCGGGCTACCTTCCGCTGGGTTCGAACGGTCGAACGGTTTGGTCTTCCGGTTTTCTCGGAAAAGCCTCGCCGCCGCGCGCCTTGACTGAAATGCGCGCCTTCTCGTTGTGGGCGCGATGCAGTCTTTCCGAATTGTGGCGCGCCAAATGGCGGATCGACATTTTGCATGTCAGTCATCTCCAAGCGGCTTACGGCGAAGCTGCGGCGAGCCATATCGACCGAAGCGAGTTTCATTCGCCGGAGCTGAAAGCGCCTTTGGAAACGCAATCGCCCCTCGAGCTCGATATCCGGGTGCTCGACGTGACCCAGCTCGATCTCTACTGGGGCACAACTCCGGAGCGAGGGGGCGAGTTCCGAAAAGTTCACGCGCAATTCTTTCCTCGCGATCACAACCTTGCCATCGAGGCGGACGGAGGAACGTTTCACCAGATCAAATGGCCTGAAGCCCGCCTCCTGCGGTGTAAACTTTTCTTCGCCAAACCCAACCTCCGCATCGACGAAGCGGCCCTCGATCTCGGGGGCAAAGGAAGCATTAGCGTCCTGGGTAATTTTCAATTCGCCGAGAAGCAGGCGATGGATTTGCAATTGAAGCTGTCACAATGTCCGATCGCGCCGTTTTTCGGAGACCCGTCCCGGTGTAAAGCGACCGGAGAATTCGATGCCACAGCTCACATGGTAAAGGACGCGAGCCAGCAGGACTCGGCTCGAGTGACCGGCGCAGTCGAAAAAACACACGCGATTTTGCAAAAGATTGAGACTCTTCAAAAGCTGGCTGCATTTACGGGAAGAAAAGAACTCGCAAATTTGCCAGTCGATCAGTTAAAGGCGGATTATGACTGGAACTCGCCTGTCTTAACGGTAAAAAACCTTGTCATGGAATCGAAGAACATTGTCATCTTCGAAGGCGAGTTCATCATGAAGGACGAAAAGGTCGATGGCGAATTCGAGGTGGGAGTCGCGCCCGATCTGGTCGATAAATTTCCCGGAGCACGCGAAGAGGTTTTCACCCGGAGCGATCGCGGATACCTCTGGACGCGAGTGGCTTTGAGCGGGCCGCTCACCAAATTGCACGACAATCTTAAGCCGCGCCTTGTGAAAGCGGCACAGGATCATTTCGCCAAAGGCCTTCTTGCGCCTATCCTAAAGCCCGGTCAGACCATCATCCAGGCGATCGAAGGACTATGAGGAATCTCTTTTCAGGATTATTGAAATTTCGCACGGCACGCGGCGCGGCCGCGACATTGTGCGCAGTTTTTACTTTGTCCTCTTGCAGCACCTCGACGCAACGGCAGCATTACAAGGTTGAGCACCAATATTCCACGCGTGACCCGCAGTTCGAACGCACGATAAACAATCTGTTAGGTCCCGGGTTGCGGCCCGGAAACAAGATCACAACCCTTCGAAATGGTGACGAGATTTTTCCGGCCATGCTGCAGGCGATTCGATCGGCCAAACGCTCGATCGATTTCGAAACGTATATCTATTGGAAAGGCAAAGTCGGGAATGAATTTGCCCAGGCACTGGCCGAGCGCGCCCGCGCCGGCGTCAAAGTGCACGTGATTCTGGACTGGCAGGGCACCCAAAAAATGGGTCTGGCCTCGAAGTCGTTAATGAAAGACGCCGGCGTCGTGATTGTTGAATACAATCCGCTCGCCTGGTACCGGCTCAATCTGTGGTACAGCCCATCTCGCATTAACAATCGGACCCACCGCAAACTGCTTATCGTCGATGGCAAGGTCGGCTTCACCGGCGGGGTCGGCATCGCGGATGAATGGGACGGGCATGCCCAGGACAAAGATCATTGGCGCGATAACCACTACCGGGTCGAGGGGCCGGTCGTCGCGGAGCTGCAAGCCGCCTTCCTCGATAACTGGCTCCGGACGAATGGAAGTGTCCTTCACGGAAACGATTATTTCCCGACGTTGCCGGCGGCCGGCTCATACAAGGCGCAAGCTTTCAAAAGCTCCGTCCGGGGCGGAAGCGAAAGCGCGCGGCTCATGTACTTGATGTCGATTTCGTCGGCCTCAAAAAGCGTCCGTCTGGCCAACGCCTATTTCATCCCGGATAAACTGGCCATTGATACCTTCGTGGAAGCAGCCCATCGCGGCGTGAAGATCGAAATCATTGTTCCGGGGCGGCACATCGATCAGCAGGCAGTGAGGAAGTCTTCGCGGGACAAGTGGCCTGATCTTCTCAAGGCCGGGGTGAGAATCTTTGAATACCAGCCGACGATGTTCCACTGCAAATACCTGATCGTGGATGACGCCTGGGTTTCCGTCGGCTCGTCGAACTTCGACGCGCGCTCTTTCCGGTTGAATGCCGAAGCAAACCTTAACGTCCTTGACACTGAATTTGCCGCGCAACAGACCCGGGTCTTCGAACAGGACAAGGCGAAGTCGAAGGAAATCACTTTGCAAACGCTGCGCAAACAACCCATCTGGGATAAGATCCTGAACAAAGCAGTCTTGCCTCTCGATCCTGAACTATGAAAATTGCCCGCATTATTTGTCTCGGACTCGCGATGCTTCTGACTCTGCCGGGAACCAGCGCGGGTCGTGACGCCCGGGAGCAGAAGCGCATCGATTTTTTAATCGATAATCTCGCAAAACTTCCGGGGGCCGTTTTTATTCGGAACGGCACCGAGTACAAGGCGGTCGATGCGCAGCATCATCTCCGGCAAAAACTCAACTACGCAGGGGAGCGTGTAAAAACGGCCGAAGAGTTCGTTAAGTATTGTGCGTCCCAATCCTCCATGAGTCATCGACCGTATCGGATTCGCCTGGGCGACGGACGAACTGTGGAAACGGCGACGTTTTTTGCCGAACAACTGAAGGAATTCGACGCCCGCTCCAACTGAGTCTTCGTTTTGGGAAATTATCGCGACATCAACCCATGGAATGAGAAGCTGACCGAATGAGCGCCGCAGACGGAAGTCGTGCTCGAATTTTGCACGTCGATGATGATCCTCAGATTCGGCTGCTTATGGCCGGATCGTTGCATGAATTCGGCTACGATGTCGTTACCGCCGGAACGGTGAAAGAGGCGTTACAACTCGCCACCGGGATGGCTTTCGACCTTTTCATCCTCGATGTCCGCTTGCCAGACGGCACTGGAGTCGAATTATGCCAACTGCTCCGTCGTCTTCATCCGAACGCGCCGATCGTCTATTACACCGGCTACGCAGATGCGGCTTCGGAGCGGGAAGCCCTGTCAAAATGCGGCGATGCCTACCTTCAAAAGCCGATCTCGATTTCCCAGTGGGAAACGACGATCTCTGAATTGCTCGCGCGCAAGAAACCCTAAAAACGTTTAGCATTTGTCCTCCGCGCCGTCTTAGAGGCGGAGGCGGGTGAGTGCTGGCGCAGAAGTTACGTTTAAAAAAACTTCAGCATTTGTCCTCCGCCGTCTTAGAGGCGGAGGCGGGTGAGTGCTGGCGCAGAGTTACGTTTTAAAAAAACGTTCAGCATTTGTCCCGCGCAGCCTTAGAGGCGCGCGGGGGTGAGTGGTGGCGCAGAGCCAATCCCTAGAAGCGAATCTTGGCGTAGAAGGTGACCGGACAGAATAACCGATCGCCGGCATTGTCGTTCACCTTGTTCAGGTTAGGAAAACCAAATCCAGCGAGGCTCGCTTGATTGAGATCGTTATCGTCCTCGGTCAATTTCGTTTGATAGCGCAGCCCCGCGTCCGCGCCGACCGAGAAACATTTCGCGACCCGGACTTCAAGACCGGCCAGGACCGACCCGGTCGCGACTGTGCTATTGCCATAAAACGCGCCATCAAAAAGGACGTCACCGGCCATGATATTTCCGACGTTATTGGCCGCCCGGACAGTCACACCAATGCTATCGACGCGCGTCGCGCCGCCCGAAACGGAGAGATAGGGCCTCACGCGAGCGTCTCGCGATAGGAACAGATAGCGAAGGCCGACTTCTCCACCGTAAGAGCGATAATCGTCCCACTTGTTTTCCAGTTCGAGCCCGACGCGGGCAATCGAGAGATAAGCTTCCGTGCTCTGACCGCTGGCTGCGTCGTAAGTGAAGCGTCCAAAGAGTTCGATGTGTTGGCCGAGCGCATACCCAAGTTCCCCCTGTATATGGTAAGGCGTGTCGAAGGCGTCGTCCCAACTGATGGACGGGGTGCGAAGCGTGGCCACACCGAACACGGATGGAATCACGTGCTGGCGCATGAACTCAGTTCCACCGTAATCCACATCGAAGCCGCCTCCGAGGCTGACGTACCAATTGCACTCCGGCACGGCCGCTTGTTCGACCATGTTTTTATCTTTCGAATAATCGGAAATCGGCTGAGGTCCGGCGGATGCCGGGCCGATCGCAGCAATCGCCAGAATTCCAGCCAGCAAAGGCTCTCGAAGAGATCTCATGATGCCGCTTCTGTAACTCCGCGCCGAGGCGGGTGTCGAGAGAATTCGGTAACGAGCAGGACGGGTGGAGTGCCACTGGACCCTCCGAGGCAATCGGAGGTTGGTCATTCCCGTGCGTTATGTTTAAGTGCAACCGTCGTCGGGCCTATAGCTCAGCGGTTAGAGCAGGGGACTCATAATCCCTTGGTCCCAGGTTCGAATCCTGGTGGGCCCAGCCCCGCGAGATTTCGTGGCTGCCACGCCGGAGTAGGGGTAGCGCTCACGTTTCGGATGCTGGCGACGGCGTCTCGCGATCGACCCCCTTGGTTGGATGGGCGTTTGCAAGGGTTAGCCGTTATGTCGTCTGTCCCTGGAGGAGGCGCTGAGCTTCCGGCGGCCGGGCGGGCAACACTCTTTCTTCTGGAATGTGGTCAGAGGCGTCACATTTTGGTTGCGCTTAAAAAGTGCCGCCGTTGGGATGATGTTGTATGCGTCCCTGGCTGATGGCGGTCGAGCTTCTCGTCCTGAGTGCTCTCGTCCTTTCAGTACGCTGTTGGAATCACGACCGTGTCTTTGTCGGTCAGAGTGTCTATTTTACGGACGCCGATTGTTATTCGCGGATGTCGCGAGTGCGTCTTTGTTGGGAGCGGCCCGGTCTCGTCGTTAGGCATCACGATTTTGAAAATTATCCCGAAGGAACAGTCCCGCACACTACGTCGCCTTTCGACTACCTGATCGTAGCGCTCGCCGCTGTAACGTCCTCTTTCTCTTCTAGTGCACTCGATCTGGCCGGCGCTTGGGTTTCGCCGGTGCTCGCGGTTGCCGGCGGTATTTTCATGTGGTTCTGGATGTACCGGGTTGGTTTCCGTTACAGATGGCCCGCCCTAATTCTGTATGCCGTCAGCCCAATTCTGGTTCATGGAACAGAACTCGGACGGCCTGATCATCAATCACTTGTTATCGTATTTGTGATTGTCGCATTGTGTGGCGAGTGGATGCTGGCCACGAAACCGTCTCGCGCCTGGGGCGTGTTGACCGGTGTTTGTTGGGCAATGGCCCTCTGGGTTTCTCTCTACGAGCCGCTTATTCTGTTTGCCCTGGCACAGGTGTTGTCATTGCTTTGGCGGCGTCCATCGGACGTCGCCGCGTCAGGCAGTTCCCGAAGTCTCAAATGGGCCGTTTTCCTGGGCACGATCATTTTCGGCACGGGCGTCGAGAGACGGGCGCCATCTCTTTCTTTCATCGATGATCCATTCGTTAGAAACTGGGCCGGCACTATCGGAGAATTGCGGCACGTGCCGGTCCTGTCTTACATCTGGTTTGAGTGGGGAGGCATAGCCTTGCTTGTCGCGCCAATGGTGTTTCTTTTTTATCCAAGACTTCGTCAGATACCGAAGGATTGGTTAGGCCAGATTGTGATCCTGTTTTGTTTGTTGGCCGTCCTTTTTGGCCTAACGATGTGGCAGGCTCGATGGGCATATTTTCTTTTGGCGATCTTCGTGATCTTGTTGCCCGCTCTTCTGGAAGGGATCAAAAGCAGAATCCTTCTCTGGGCGGTGTATGTGTTGTCACTCTGGCCCGTGGCCAGTGCCTGGGATGAGCAGCTTTGGCCTAACGAAGCGGTTGTCGCCCAGGTACAGGAAGAGAGACGGGAGAGAATCGAGCTCCGGGAGCTTGCCATGGCCATGCGATCGCCAAAAGCAGGGCCGTTTCTTGCGCCATGGTGGCTTTCACCGGAACTGGCCTACTGGTCAGGACAACCAGGCGTCGCCGGCAGTTCGCACGAAAGTTTCCCCGGCATCCTTTCAACCGCCCGGTTTTACTCTTCGCCCAACGACGCGGTGGCCGACTCCATCCTGAAGGAGCGACAGGTCGCTTTCGTCCTGGCTTACGACGCCGAGAGGGTTGCCCGAACCAGTGGAGAAATTCTGGGAAATCCTGTTCCTCCAACGGCTCTGCTCTATCGATTGGATCGATTTCCAGCCCAGGTGCCCGCCTTTTTGCAGCTTGTTCGTCAAAACTCGGCCGGGAAGCTCTATCAAGCTGTGAATATCCGGTGAAAAACCTGTGCTTTATCTGGGAATGGATTGACAGCACGATACCTGCTGACAATAATAGGCTGTGTTGAAAAAATTCATCCCGCAGAAGCCGATGTCGTCAATCGGAGAAGGATCTTTGGTTTCGGGGACAGAAGAGAACACGACCCGTTCCGCTTACAGCGAACAACCAAGACCATCATCAACAAGCGATTATCAAAAAACTATGGCTGAACATTCCGGTAAAGACATCCTGTCAAGCGACGTGGAGATCAAAGGATCAATCAAATTTCAAAAAGAGCTGCTCATCGACGGCCGAGTTGAAGGCGAAATCAATTCCGAGGGAGTCCTCACCATCGGTGAAAACGCGGATATCCGCGGCGAAATCAAGACCAAGTCGATTACTGTTTTCGGCAAGGTTCAGGGCAATATCACTGTAACTGAACGCTGCGAATTAAAATCGAAGTGCACACTGCAGGGTGACCTGAAGGCTGCTCGCCTTGTGATCGAGGAAGGTGCCACCTTCATCGGCAAGTCGGAAGTGACCAGCGGTATGAGCGTTACTTCGGCCAAGTCCAGCAGTCGTCCTGAGATCGTGCGCAACGAAGAGTCGTCGAAACCGGCTTTCGCCGCTCGCGGCTAGCGAACGAGAAGTCCGCCGGGCGTTTCCGTGGGCAAACCGTCGCCTGCAAAAGTCAGTGTGGAGTGTCCACACTGCGGCTTTAAGCAGATGGACTATGCGGCGGCCAAGTCCACCATGTGCCGCCAGTGCGGACGGAGCTTCGCGCCCTCCGCTCCCAAACCCATCGCAGCGGTCCGAGCCAAAGAGACTCTCGCCGCGCCCATCGTCGAAGAGCCGACTGGCATTCGAAAACTGGAAGGCTTGTGGGGCCGGCAGCGCAGCCGCTTGGTTGCTTGTTTTGAGTGCAAGCGCAAGCATGAAGTCAGCGACGCAGCCACGTCGACCAACTGTCCGGGATGCAGCGCGCATATCGATTTGCGCGATTACAAAATCACCACGGCGTTCAGCCGGTCGATTCGGACACGGGGCGATATTCATTTGACCGCGAAAGGCGACCTCAGCAGCACCAGTATCGTTTGCCACTCCGCCATCATCGAAGGAAAGCTTCGAGGAAACCTGCAATGCGAGGAGTCGGCCACGATAGATTTTTCCGGTAAAATTCCCGGACGCCTAACGGCTCATTACGTCAGTGTCGAACGCAAAGCGGATGTTCAGTGTTATCGCCGGGTCAGGGTCGGAAGCATCGACATCAAGGGACGCATGTCCGGAGAGATTATTGCGACTGGGGCAGTGAATATTCACAAGACCGGTGTCCTCGACGGAAACGTCACCGCCAAGTCGTTGACGATCGATAAAGGCGGAATTTTCTCTGGCGGACTCGTCATCGGCCAGGCCGACCTGCAGCAGGCCGAACTTCTGCCCGAAAACCAGGCCGCTCAGGAACCGGCTCAGGAAAATCTTCTTCCGCCGGCGGCCGTGCAACCCGTTCCCGCCACCTGAGCGCGGCGTTGAAGCGTAAACGTCATCCGCGGAGTCCCTATGAGAAGCTAGGGGGCTACGTTCATCTTCCGCGTCTGATCGACAAGGCCAGGCTTCATCGCAAAGGCCTGCTCAACGGCTACAACTACAAGACGGTCGGTTTCGACAAACACCTCCTGGCATTCCTTAAGGTCGATCCGGACGCTTTCGAGGAGGTCGTGGGCCGGTTTGATGACGATCAGGCCGTTCTTGAATGGTTAGGTCAAAACGGAATTCAACACGACGCCGAAGCGATCGACGAATGGAACCAGGCAATGATTTCCCGGCATCCGGATACAGCGGCGAAGAAAGCGCGCTTCCTTCATTTCCTAAAGGAAGCAGGCGGGGAAGGGCGAAAAGATATCCGGACCTATTTCGATCTGATCGAGTTTGACGAAGGGCGGTTGAAGTAATATTGCGGTCGCGATCCTCCTCGCGACTATCCGGCGGCCGTCGTTAGGAACGGCGGCCAAGATCGCCCGCCTGGTTTTGACCGGCCACGGCTCGCTTGTCCGTCGGTTTCGATGATTAACCGGCTCTTCGAAAGAGGCGGTCAGCTTCTTCCAGCGTCTCCTTGCTTCCAATGTCGAGCCACTGCCCTTTGATCTGGAAGGTATCCACCGGCTTCCTCGTGTAGAGCCATTCCAGGAATCTCCCGGGTTGATCGGGATTGTTTCCATCTGACAGGTATTTTTGAATAAAAGGCAGAACGCTTCGCGAGTAATAGTAGAGGGCCAGCGCCGCCAAAGTGCTTTCCGGATTCTGAGGCTTCTCCTGAAAACGCGTGATCACGCCCGCATCGTTCAGCGTGACACTCGCGTATTTCTTCATGGCCTCGAGGCTGCCGACGTCGAAAACCGCCACCACGGCCTCCCTGCCTTGCACATATTTAATAAATCCGTCTAACGGATGGGTAAAAAGGTTGTCACCAGCGATCACGATGAGGTCGTCGCCCCCAAGGCTTTCTTTCGCCACTACGAGGTTGATGTCGCCAATCGCACCGAGTTTATCGTCGTCACTTGTCGACCCGTCGTTAACGATCTTAATCCGCACGCCGGGAGATTGTTTCTTCAATTCGCCCGCCCAATGCTCGAACTGCGCCGCGAACTTGGCGTTTGTGACCACATAGATCGTTCCCAAATCCGAAACCGCACCCAATTGCTCGATGATTCGTTCGATCATGGGCTTGCCCGCGACTTCAAGCAGGGGCTTGGCCTTATTGAGTGTGAGTGGATAGAGGCGGGTGGCGTATCCAGCAGCCAGAATAAGAACGTTCATCACCGTGATGAGTCGCTGAGGTCGACGCCGCGCGCAAGGCGGCGTTTTTTCCGCGTGCAGCACTTCTCCCGCTGCGTCCTAGAGCCGCGTGAGGAGAGTGACGGCGAACGAGCCTTTCGAGATTATGCGGAGTGCTGCCAACTAACTTCGCTCCGAATTGAGCAGAACAGCCGCATGCAGTTCCGATTGCAGGGTATTGATACGGTTTGCGTCGGTGATCTTGCCGCGATTCGCGCTATCGGTGACGTAGAACGTATCCATGGCCGCGCCGCTTTCGGTGCTGATTCGGGAAAGCGCCATGGTCACGGCATTGTGGCCGAAGCATTCGAGCAAGTCGTGGAGAAGACCGATTCGGTCCGCTGTTTGGATTTGTATCAGTGTATAAGTCGGATGAGCTTTGTTATCGATTGTAATGAGGGTCGGGAATTCAACGCCTTGAGGACGCTTTCTCGCGGTCTGCCGCCGCGTCTTATCAAGCAACGGACTGAAATCGAACAACTCCGTTTGTAACGCGCGTCGCAAAGTTTCTTCAACAGCCGCGAAATCTCGCGCATCCGTAACGGCGCGTCCTCTGGGATCGCAAACGTGGAAAACATTCAAGAACGCTCTGGTCGCCTCGAGTGAACGTGTCGACGCTGAGAATGTTAATCGGGACCACGGAAAACGATCCGGCGATCTTGGCCAGTAACTGTTTCCGGTCCCAGGTATGAAATGCGGCAATCGTATGGCCGTGTTTCGGAAAAGGTTGCCAGCGTCACCGCAGGGGTCAGCGGATCCGGTCCTTCAGTACGCAATCTCGAGGAAATTCCGGAAGAGTTTTATGTCCCGGATCGCCTCCTCTTTCGGAAATCCCCCGAAAATAGGTGTCGGGCATGAAATCGAAGTGCGTCTCGATTTCGTCGCTAAAGTCCGGAGGCAACTCTTCCCTGATCGATTCCTGGAGCTTCGCGCGCTCGATTCTGGCGAGATTATAATAGGATTCCTGGTCGGCCAGGTATCGGGTTGTCGCATGATAAAGCTGCCAGACGAGCAGCTCCTTCCAGTCGGACCATGCGCTCGCGCCGGTTCCCTGGCCGTCGGCTAGTGTCAGAAGCATGAGAGCGTTCAGGTTTCGCTGATTCTTCACGGAATTCGCCAGCTCAACGATCGTGGCTGGATCATCAAGATTTCGTCTGCTGTGCGATGTTCGAAAGCGTGATGTGGTGATCGACCAGAAGAATGAGCGCCTTCCGCTGCTCCGGGATTAACTGCAGGCGGGACGCAACTCGCTGGGCAAAGACCGCGCTCGCTTCAGAGTGGGGCCGCGCGCGAACGGCTTTGCCCGGTGTCGTGAAGCAGCAACGCCAGGTAGAGAACAAAGGGATCTTCCAGTGCCTCCAGCAATCGGCGGTAACCCGACCAGCTTTGGTTCGTCCGTTCGAGCGAGTGCATCCAATTTGTCGATGCAAACGAGCGTGTGCTCGTCTGCGGTGTATCGATGAAAAAACTCGTGCTGCACCAGGCAGGTCATCTGGCCAAACTCCGGGATGTAGCGGCCGAGAAAATCGACCCGATGCATGATTCGAAGGATGCGCGCCACTTCGCCCTTGCGCGAAAGCATCGAAATGAACATTTCGCGCGGAACTTTCCCGTACTGAAATGTTCGGGTCACCTGACCCAGTCGCCGGTGCAAAAGATCCTCAAGCTCCGGGCTCAGAGTCGAGGTGATGCTCCTGCGCGAGTTGGAAAACGCGCATCATCTGCGACGGGTCCTGCTGAAAAATATCGCGGCGATCCGGATAGAGCCGCCCCTGCCGGACGATGAAGGATTCCGAGCCGCGTCTCGGGATCGCGCCGGAGCGGCAGAAAACTGAAAAATGAACGCGAGCGATCTGTCGCGTAGCCTTCCACGAATTGCTCTGTGATGCGCTCGGTCACACGAAAAATGTTTCGCGCGTGACGGTAATAGTCACGCATCATCGTTTCGCTGCGAAGCTGCCCTTTTTGTGCTGGATACCGAAGTCTGGCGGCGATTTGCTCCTGCAAATTCAGGTGCAGGATGTCGCTCGCGCGATTTGTCGCGTAATGAAGATCGGTTCGCAATCGCAGAAGAAAATCGTAGGCGCGTTCGATGCGTCGTCGATCCGTTTCGCTCAGCCAGTTTTTGCCCACCAAATGGGTAGTCGTTAGGGCGCCTTCCTTGAAATAGGTCATCCAGAGGAGATTCTGGTAATCCCGCAATCCGCCGCATCCGTTTTTCAGGTTTGGCTCCTGCATGTAAACGCTGTCGCCAAACTTGTTATGCCGGCTTTCCTGGTCCTTCATTCGCATCTCGACATACTCGCGCTCGTGGCCCACGACGCATTTGGCCAGGAATTGTGCCCGAAACAAATCCGCCAGTTTGCGATTCCCCGCGAGATAGCGCGCTTCAAGCATCGCCGTCTTCGTCATCATGTCCGAGTTCGCCTGCTCGATCGCGCCTTTAATGGAGCGCGTTGAATGACCGACTTTGAATCCCACGTCCCAAAGCGAGTAAAGGATTTCTTCGACGATGTTGGTGATGAACGGTGAGATTTTTCCACGCGCGGAATCGTGCAAAAGCATGACGTCGACGTCACTCGATGGATTCAATTCTCCACGTCCGTACCCGCCCAGCGCAATCAAGGCCATCGACTGTTCTTCCCGCCCTTCATTACGCGCGGCCGCGATCGCGGCGGCGAAAACATGTTTCAACAGGATATCGACCAGCTCGACACGGAGTTGGCAAATTTCACGGCCACCACCACCGGCCTGATGCCGCAAGCGAAGACGATGTTCCTCGATCTTGAGGAAACGCTTATAAAGTGGCAGGACCTCCGTCGGCCGTTTCGCTTCAGCCGCGGCGAGTTGATTCTCGGCGTGGGCCAGGACCTGGTTCAAATGGCGCGACATTCAAGTAAGTGTCCGGTCCCGTATGCGCATTTGCAAACCTCGCGACCCGATCTCCCAACCGTCGGCTTCCTCAGCCGGGAAAACTGCCAACGTTTCCAGGCTACAGCTCAATCGCGTAACGCTTGAGCTTGTTATAAAGGGTCGGACGCTGGATCCCCAGAAGTTCCGCGGCTTTTTTCTTGTTCCCATGACACTGGGCCAGGGCCTGCAGAATGGTGGTGCGTTCCACTTCATCCAGGCTTTGTACGCCCGACCGCGCAAGCGGACGTTCGCTTTGCTGCAAAGCTGGGGGCAACTGCACTTCGGCAGGTAATTCTTTGACGCTGATCAGATTTTGGCGAGCGAGAACGACCGCATACTCCACGCAGTTTTGCAGCTCACGCACGTTACCTGGCCATGGATATTCCAGCAGCTTCCCAAAAGCGTCCGGAGCGATCGCGGGTTCATCTTTTCCCAGTTGCTGAGCGAACTGTTTCACAAAAGATGTGACCAAGGGTGGAATGTCCTGTTTCCGTTCGCGCAGCGGGGGGACCTCAATCTGGAACGTGTTCAAGCGATAGTAGAGATCGGAACGCAGCTTGTTTTCCGACAAGGCCTGCGGAATGGGGCGATTGGTTGCCGCGATGACGCGGAAATTAGCCTTGATTGTGCGGGTGCTGCCGAGCGGACGGAACTCGCGCTCCTGCAAGACTCGCAGAAACCGGGTCTGAAGATCCGCCGGCATGTCGGAAATCTCGTCGAGAAACAACGTGCTTCCGTCGGCTTCCGCGATCATGCCCTTGAAATCGTTAACGGCGCCGGTGAAAGCGCCTTTAACGTAACCGAAAAGCTCGCCTTCAATCATCGCCTGCGGGAAAGCCGCGCAATTCAGTTTCACCATCGGCTTGTCCGCCCGCTTGCTCCGCTGGTGAATGGTGTTTGCGATAACTTCTTTGCCGACGCCGCTTTCTCCGGTAATCAGGACGTTCGCGTCCGAGGGAGCCATGGCGGAAATAAGATCCTGAATCTCCTGCATGACCTTGCTTTTGAAGACGGGACCGAGCCGCGTTTCGGCGATCTCAAGACGTCTTTCAAGTTGCTGCGTCTTTTGTCTCAGCTGAGCCGTCTCGCGAAGAAGGGACTGCTTCTCCAAAGCCTTATCGACCAGGCTGAGCAACTCTTCCGGCGCATACGGCTTGCTGATAAAGTGAAAAGCTCCGCGCTTGATCGATTCAATCGCATTATTCAGAGAGTCATGAGCTGTCAGGATGATGACCTGAACATTGGGGAACTCCGCCTTCATTTGATCGAGCGTCTCGAGCCCCTCGGCATCGGGTAATTGCAGATCGAGAAGAACCAGCGCGGGCGATTTTGTCCGCAGACTCTTTAAGCCCGAACTCGCGTTTGCCGCCGTATCGACCTCGTATCCATGGCGCCCGAGCAAAGCCTCAAGGGTCATGAGGATCGGCCGCTCATCATCGACAATCAGAATCCGGCGGTTCTCGGGCCCATCCGATGTGCCGCCGTTATGATTTCCGTTCGCCCCCATTCGTTAGCGCCCCGCGCCTTCAATCCGCCGCTGCCCGTGACCCCGGCAAAATGATCCGGGTAACAAGGTTTTTCGCCTGCGAATCATAGCTTGCTTCGAGTTTACCGCCGTGTGATTCAACGATAATACGGGCGCGATTCAGGCCAAGACCATAATGGCCGTGACTGAGGTTTTTTAGGGGCTCGCGTCCCCATTTCGACAAGTCATGCGCAAAATCGGCCTTTGGCTCGGAAACGCTCAGGATCAATTGGCCCGAATCGGCGGTCGCCTTTACCACGACGGGTTTGTCGCCTCCAAACCGGCGCGCATTTGCGATCAATTCCTGCACGGCGGCGGAGACCAGCTGGGGGTCGAGGTCCATCGTTAATGAGCCAACATTGATATCCCATTCGAGCTTCGGGACTTCGTCCCCCGGCTTGGAGGAGAGCTTTTGCTGAAGGTCTTCCATAAAATCGGAAGCCTTATAGGAGATCACGTTAAGTCGCGGTTGCCCGGTGTCCGCTGAGAGCTTCTGCAAGGCGGATCCAGTTGCACCGAGCATCTCGCGTAGTCGTTTGACCTCGTCCTTCATTTCCTGATCGGAGGCGATTTCGCCAAGGAACGCGGCCTGCAATTCGACCGCGTTGAGGTGATTCCGCAGATCGTGGCTCAGCTGTCGAATGAAACGCACAGTCACTTCCCAAGGAATGTCGGGCGGATCGGACGGAGCGTGGCTCAGAGGCGTCATTAGCCAGGCCGAAGGGCGCTAAACGAATCTTCACCGGGCTTGTCTGATTTCACTCGTTTTGCGCCCTCGTTAGCGGAAAGATGGATCAGAATATGAAAGACGTCTTCGGCATCTTCGCCGAGCGCCTGGGCAATTTGATCGGCCGTGCGAGGATCCTTGGAAAGGTTTTGCACCACCCGTTTTTGGAGATCAAGAATCCGCGTGGCCGCCTTCTTCCCGGCTTCCACTCCTGGCTGGTGATAGGCATTGATATTTACCAGCGATCCATAGAAGCCGACCGCTCGCTCGTAGAGCGCGATCAACGCACCGACCGAATAAGCGTCGACGTCGGGGATGCTAATGGTGATCGATTCCCGTCCGCTTTGATACAGCGCGCTTCGCGTCCCCCGAAGAAACCCCTGAAGGTAATCTCCGCTTGTGACACCTGGTTCGACGTCGAAGAGCGGAGCGTGTCGATCCTTTCGAACTTCGATGAAGGTGACGAAGAAATTGAGGACACCGTCACGAAGCTGCTGAACGTAGGCGTGCTGATCGGTGGAGCCCTTGTTTCCATAAACCGCGATCCCCTGATGCACGGTCTTGCCGTTGAGGTCCTGCGCTTTGCCTAACGATTCCATGACCAGTTGCTGAAGGTATTTGCTAAACAGGGCAAGGCGATCCTTGTAGGGCAGGATGACCATGTCTTTCGCGCCTCGCCCATCTCCGGCATAGTACCACATCAGGGCCAGGAGCATGGCGGCATTCTGAAAGATATTTTCCTGACGCGTTTTCTGGTCCATCGCGGCGGCGCCAGCGAGAAATCTGTCAATATCGAAGCCCTGCAAAGCCATCGGGACGAGTCCAACCGCGCTCATAATCGACGTCCGCCCGCCGATCCAATCGTACATCGGAAAGCGCTCCAGCCATCCGTTGCTGACCGCGTGAAGATCAAGCTCACTTCCCACGCCGGTAACAGCCACTGCCTGTTTTCCGAATGGAATCGCCAGCCGCTGTAAGCGGGCTTCAGCTTCGACCATTCCGTTGCGTGTTTCCTTCGTGCCGCCGGATTTTGAGACGACGATCACCAGGGTCTGGCGAAGATCGTCCCCGAGGCGATCGAAAACTCGATCGAATCCATCGGGATCGGTGTTGTCGAAAAAGCTGATGTTTAATGGGGCGTCCGTTTTTGCAAGGGCATCAGCGATGAACTGGGGTCCGAGCGCAGAGCCGCCGATACCGATCAACAACAAATGCCGAAAACGCTCGCCTCCAGCGGTCTTGATCCTTCCGGTATGAACGGCCTCTGCAAATTTCTTGATCTTCGCATTGGTGGTTTCGATTTCTGACCGAACCTCCGCGGTTGGCGCGAGCGCCGAATTACGCAGCCAATAATGCCCAACCATCCGGTTCTCGTCAGGGTTCGCAATTCCCCCGGCTTCGAGCGCCTTCATCGCCGCAAAGGCCGACTTAACATGCGGCTCCATGGCGCCAAGGAAATCATCCGGAAAGCGCATGCGACTAATGTCGATGCTGATTTCCGGATCGTCGTAGCGAAGGAAGAATTTCCTGAAACGAGACCAAAGCGAGGATTCACTCATGAGTTTAGCTCCTCCCGCTAATTGCAACACCCAAGGGCGTTACATGTGCTTGATCACATCTGTTCCGAATTCCGAACATTTGATTTCCGTGGCTCCTTCCATCAAACGCGCGAAGTCATAGGTCACGCGTTTGCTTGCGATGGCTGCGTTCAGCCCTTTGAGAATGAGATCCGCCACTTCGGTCCAGCCCATGTAGCGAAACATCATTTCGCCTGAAAGAATCACCGAGCCGGGATTGACCTTGTCGAGGTTCGCATATTTCGGTGCGGTCCCGTGAGTGGCCTCGAAGACGGCGTGGCCTGTGATGTAGTTAATGTTTCCACCGGGCGCGATACCGATTCCGCCAACCTGCGCAGCCAGCGCGTCGCTCAGATAATCTCCGTTCAGATTTAACGTCGCGATGACGTCGAAGTCTTCGGGTCGTGTCAGCACCTGCTGCAAAGTGATGTCAGCGATCGCATCCTTGATGACAATGCCGCCGCCCGGTTTGCCCATCGGAATCTTGCACCAGGGACCGCCGTCAATTTCCTCGGCGCCAAAGTAGGATTTGGCGATCTCATATCCCCAGTCGCGAAAGGCGCCTTCAGTAAACTTCATGATGTTACCCTTGTGCACCAGGGTCACGCTCTTGCGATTATTGCGAATTGCGTAGGCAATCGCACTATGGATGAGACGGATACTGCCTGAACGGCTGACCGGTTTGATGCCGATTCCAACCATGACGTCGTCCTTCTCTGGCGCGCCGACAGATTTCCAAAAGTCGGCAGCCTTTTCTTTGGTTCCGAAACGGATCTTGCCGAACGCCTTCGGGAATTCTTTGGCGATGAAGTCGAGAAACTTTTGCGCTTCCGGAGTTCCGGCGGCGTATTCGATTCCGGCATAGATGTCTTCGGTGTTTTCCCGAAAAATGACCATGTTCACTTTCTCCGGATGTTTTACGGGCGAGGGGACCCCCTTGAAATACTGAACTGGCCGCAGACAGACGAAGAGATCGAGCATTTGCCTGAGGGCGACGTTCAGCGACGAAATACCGCCGCCGACCGGTGTCGTTAGGGGGCCCTTGATGCCGACGAGATATTCCCGGAACGCTTCGACGGTGTCGTCTGGCAGCCAGTTATCAAACTTGTCCTTGGCCGACTGGCCGGCAAAAACTTCGAACCAGGAGACTTTCTTTTGACCTTTGTAGGCCTTCTCGACCGCCGCATCAAACACGCGCACGCTGGCCGCCCAAATATCGGGACCGGTGCCGTCTCCGCGAATAAAGGGGATGATCGGGTTGTCGGGGACGGTCAGGGTCTGACCTCGAGTAATCTTTTCGCCGGCCGGCGGAGTCACATTCTTATAAGGCATAAGGGGAGAAAGTTAGGTAGAAACAGCAAAGGAGAAAGGGGAAATCCCGTCTGCGGAGGCGGCGGAGGTTGGAAGTCGGGAGGCGGAAGCTGGGAGTCGACCAGATGACCTGGAGCAAGGTTAAGCGGACAACGCTCAAGTTGCAGGGACGGACTTCTGGCCGCCAATTAGACTCTCGTCGAAAGCGCCTTTTGGAGGGACGAGCTCGTCTCGTCCGCAGCGTTAGCAGCTTTGTGACACCAAGCTCCTGCGACGCCCGTCGCATCCCAACGAGCAACACCAAGGAAATCATTCCGCCCGTTACCCACGTGCCCGGTTCCGGAACCGCAATGGGCACGATTTCGCCATCCGCTAGCATCTGGGCGATTCCGAGCGCGGTCACTCCGCTGTCGCTATAAAAGGTGATGTCGGCGAGCTGAGCCGCCGTAAGTCCGGTGTTGTCGTTACCAAAGTAAACCTGGTCGGTTCCGCCGCCCGTTGGCAAACCGGTCCAGTTATAGATGCTGAGCGTTCCGGCCCATGTTTGTGCGCTGCTGTTGGCAAGTGCGATGATGCTGCTGCCATTGCCGAGATTGAGAACAGAGCTGGATTGCAAAGTCAGCGCGCCTATCCCGGCTGTATTGTTAGTCGCGCCGTGCTCCGACAACCCGCTAGTTTTAAACGTCCCGCCATTCATTGTCAGGCTGGCGGAATCATTGATCCGGTCAAAACTGGACGAGGCGCCAGTGTTGGAAAGCATCAGGGTTCCGGAGTTGAGCACGATCGTAGAGGTGCCGGCCAGCTTCCCCGTGGTCGTCGCGTTGCTATTAATATCGAAGACGCCGGCATTGATTGTCGTAGTGCCGGTATAAGTGTCCACGTTGGTCACCGTAAGCGTTCCCGTTTGGCTCTTCGTGATGTTCTCGGCCGTCGAACCGCCGTCCTGAATCACGCCGCTGACGAGCGTGTTTCCGGCGCCGCTGAAAGTCATCGTTCTGGAATTCGTATTATTCGACAGGTTCAGAGTTCCGGAAAGCGTCAGCGTGCCGGCGGACATGCTGTTCTTGATTCCGCCCGAGTTATCAATGTTGGTTAGGGTTCCACTAAGTTCGATATTGTTCGAGCCCGCGAAGGTATTGGTGTTTTTTAACGTCCCTGTGTTGGCGATGGCGTTGGCACCGCTCAGATCCGTGCTGGCCGACGCCGTAATGCCGTTCCATGCGACGGCGCTCGTCCCGAAGGACGACTTGTTGGCCATAACAAATGTTCCGGCGGTGAGCGTCGTGGCTCCGGAATATGTGTTCGCGCCGTTAAGGGTCGTCGTGCCTGTGTAACCGGAGTCAAAGATCAAACTTCCGGCACCGGTGCCGCCATCGGCAATCATTCCATTCAGGACGACATTGCCGGCCCCAGTGATCGTCAAGCTATGTGCAGTGTTGTTGCCGGAAAGATTCACCGCATTCAAGGTGGTTGTGCCCGTGTTGTTGACCGCGAGTGTTCGATCGCCACCGATCTCGGTGAAACTACCAGTGAAGGTAAGGTCATTTGTTCCGGAGATGGTTCCGTTTCCGGCGCCGAGAGTGGTTGTGTTCGATATCGAATGCGGTCCGCCGACTGCAGTCAACGTCCCGCCCGCGATCGCGAGGGCGCTGGTTCCGAAGGCGCTATCGTTTCCAATCGCAACTGTCCCGCTGCTGAGGGTGGTGGTGCCGTTGTAGGCGTTTGTGCCGTTCAGGGTCAATGTGCCGGTTCCGCTGTAGGTCAGGTTGCCAGTACTTCCTGCCGACGAATTCTGAACCGGGCCGTTCAAGGTCACATTACCGGCGCCGTTGAACGTCAGCGTTCGAGTGGTCATATTCGTCGAATTGATGTCGATCGTGCCACCTTCGGTGAGGGTTCCGGCGCCGGCGGTGATCGTTTGGCTTCCGTTCAGTGTGACAAGGCCGTTACCAAGGTTCAGGTCGTTAGACCCGAGGAAAGTGAAGTTACTGTTCCAAGCCTGGGCGTTATTGGTCGAGAGCGTGATGGAGCTGCCGCTGGTGTTATCGACTGCGCTAGTCCCCGAAATCGTGAGTTTCCCCGTCCCGATGGCGGAGCCGTTGTTTATGTTCAGTGTTCCAGCGGAAAGGGTCGTTCCACCCTGATAGGAATTGGCGGCATTGAACGTGAGCGAGCCCGTACCTAACTGACTAATTGAGCCGGTTCCTCCGATGGCGGCCCCAGTGAAATCCGTCCCTTGCACGACGGCGTTGCTTCGGTTGAAGGCGAGGTTGGCATTGTCCGTGATCGCTGTGCCGGTGGAGAGCGCCCCGGTGGCTCCGCCGTTGCCCAATTGCATCGCTCCAGCGCTGAGGGTTGTCGTGCCGGTATAGGTGCTGGTGCCGATGAGAATCAAATTTCCATTCCCGTTCTTGGTGAAATTGCGCGGGGGCGTGTCTTCCGCGATGCCACCGATGGTCAGGTTATCGCCTCCAGAAACCGAGATGGTGCGGTTACCTCCTGTCATCGTCACGGTGTTATTGCCGAAGCTGAGATCGTTCGGTCCCGCGAAAGTGAGGGTGCCGGCGGCAAGGCTGATATTGTTACCGCTACTTAAGGTGATGGTGTTGCCGCTGGTGTTGCCGATGGTGGCACCGTTTACCGTCAGGAGACCGCTTCCAATCGCTGAAGCGTTGTTGATGTTCAGTGTCCCGGCGGAGAGCGTTGTGCCCCCCGTGTAACTGTTAAGGCCTGACAGCGTTAGGCTGCCAGTTCCGCCCTTAGCAAGCGCCAGGGCCCCGCTCGCTCCGTCTTGGAGGACTCCGGCGAACGTGTCGGTGTTAACTGTGTTAACGGTGAGGGTCTTAGCCCCGGAGCCATTTTCAATAATCGGGCTGCCGACTAATACGTTTGTGTTCAGGTCGATGACTGTCGCGTTATTGCCGTTAAGCTGAAACTTGCCGGTGCTGTTGGCGCCGAAGGTCAGGGTGGCGTTTGCAGCTGGACCGAGCACGGTCGCGCTCCCGGCCGCAAGGATTCCGGCATTGATCGTGACTCCCCCGGTAAAGAGATTTGCTCCGTTCAACACCAGTGTGCCGGCGCCATCTTTGACCAAGCTGCCGCTTCCGGTTATGCCTCCAGAAAAAATGGCGGTTCCAGCCGTCTGGTTGATCGTGAGGACGCCGCTACCAAGTTGCACAGAACCGTTTGCGCCAGTTCCGCCGGTCCGGTCGGCGAGGGAACCGATCGTTTCGTTGAAATTGTTTAGATTGAAAACTCCGGACATTCCATCGATCTGAATGCTCGCGGTGTCGGCAATTTGATCCGATGATAAGAGCTTAAGGGTGTCGGTGCCGGTGGCGTCCCCAATTACCACATTACCGGCGACCGCGATGGCGCCTCCTGTCTTCGCCAGATCAAGCTCTCCGACGCCCACTGTTGTTATCCCAGTATAGGAATTTGCGGTCGATCCGCCGAAAGTCAGGGTGCCGCTCCCCCTTTTGGTAATTCCATTGCTGCCGCCGGAAATCGCCCCATTAAGTGTTGTATTGCTCGTGGTCGTCCAGGTCGATGTTCCAGTCAATGTGGCGTCTCCATTAAAGACTAACGATCCCGTGCCCGTGGCTCCAAAGGTCAAATTTGAGGCTCCAAGACTCAACGCATTGCTCACAGTCCTCGATGTGTTATCAGACGCGTTAACGGTGGCGCCTCCGATAGTCAGGAGACCGCTGGCGAGCCCGCCGTTGGTCCCCGGGCCTAAGACCGCTATTCCGCTAACGGTTGTGGCGCCGGCACTCGAGTTGGAGCCGCCGAAAGTCGCAGTCACATTATTCGCAACTGTCGTCGTTCCACTATAACTGTTTGCTCCGTTTAACTGAATGTTTGCGGTGCCGGAACCAAGCTGGTTGAGATTGAGTGCGATGCCCGATCCTGAGATCCCTCCATTCACAATCAAAGTGCCTCCGCCAGCTTGAGAGAAAATTGATGTCGTCCCTGAGTTCGGCGCGAGGATCAACGGGACCGAAATCGTGTTTGTCCCCGTGGTATTGTCGCCACGAATCGCGACTGAGTTTCCGTTGCTGATTTCGCTGCTACCGCTGACGGCCGTCAGCGTGAACACTGCCGAGTTTGTCGCGGTAATGCTGTATCCCGAGGAACCTGTTCCATTAAAATAGAGACCGGCGATTGAGAGTGAGGCGGACAGATTAGGCTGGGTTATGACAGCGGCCTTGAACCATCCAACGTCTCCGGTGCCAGGCGGCACGCCACCAGTGGTCGCGGACCAGTTTGCCGCCGTGTTGAAGTCAGTGCCGGTGTTACCCCAATCCCTTTCGGCATCGGCTCCCGGTTTCCGCTTGTGATGGTGCCGCGCTTTGTTCCATGCGGCCGAGAGACCAGTGTCGATTGTTTGCGCTTGCGCGCCAATGGTGAACAAAGTCGCCGCGAAAGCGGCCAACGTCACTCGCAGAAATAGCGGGCTTGTGGTCACAAAAATCGCCCGAAGGACGGTGAGGTGATTCCACCAAATTTCAGCCGTCAAGTCAATCCAAATCCAGAGCGCCTAACAACTTACTTAAGAGGCCGTCAAAGCCTCTGCAGGGGAGACCCTTAGCGGCCTATCGAGGGCAGGCAAAACGCACTGTTGAAGGGCCTAGTAGGCCTCAATGAGCTGCTTTTTGAAAAGCCGCGGAGCCTGGATGTCGGCGAATCATTAAGGTATCGTCACTCTGTAAAAACGCTGTATCGCCGGGAGCCCCCCAGTTTGTGAGCCGTCATCCGTCCAGCTCAGAATACTTCCGCTGCCGGTGAATGTGGGGGTGATGCCCTGCCATGTGGAATCAGAGAGCAGGTTTTTCCATTGGACCTGATAGACGATGTTCGGTTGTGAACCCCAGTTCACGGTAAAGCCTCCGCCACTCTGGGGAACTACCGATTGGATGGCGAAGGTGCTCGTTGGATCGTTAGGGTTGGTTCCTGCTAAGTATTCCTGCCTGTTCGTTAGGCCGTCACCGTCGCTGTCGGCGTTATCATCCGTAATGCAGTAGAAACTCCGCCATGAATCGCTGACACCGTCTCCCACGCTGTCCGGTCCAAACCCAATGGTAACGCTTCCTCCTGAGTGCGAAAACTTCACATTTAGGAAATGCCCGGTGTTATCGTAGAACCAGCCGACTGTCGCACCATCCAAAGCGGCCTGGCTTCCGAACTGCGGCAGTCTGACACCGTTGCGTTCCACTCCTGCGGGTACAACCGTGGTGAATAATTTTAGCTTAATTGGTCGCGCTACAGAGCTGATCGTGACCAAGCCCGAATTTCCGGAGGCAGAAGACTGTGCGGTTGTTCCATCGTAGACAGTAAATGACGCCGAACCCGGACCCGGATAAATCAGGAATTGAAGGCCGCTATCGCGCGTGGTGACGGCCGGATTGTTTACGTAATTCGCATCGCAAAGTGTCTGCGGAACATTGATCAGCATCGGGATGATCGAGCCCTCGCGAACGAAGAGCGGGATTTTCGTGGTATCGTTATTGGTCCAGACAAGGTTCTGGCTCCCCGGGTACTTTGCGTTCGTCCAGTAATCGTACCAGTTTCCAGCCGGTAACTGAACATTGCGGGTGGTCGAGTCGGCCGCGTTCATCGGAGCGACAAGGAGTTCGTTGCCGAAATAGAAGGTGTGCTGAACGCCCGTTAGGGCCGCATCGGTTTGATTCAACAGGATGCAAGGACGAATCAAGGGAAGGCCGTCGACGCTCGCCTCCTTCGCGTAAGAATAAATATAGGGAAAGAGCTGGGAATGGAGAGCGGCGTAACTCACATAATTCGCCAGAGCGGTTGCATTGTATCCCCATGGATATTGTTGGAGATTTGCCGGATTAACCTGTCGATGCATCTGCATCAAAGGCGTCAAGGCCCCGTACTGCGCCCAGCGCATGAAGAGATCCGCGGCGTCAGTCGTGAAATTCGCGTTTTGGTAACCGCCGATGTCGTGTCCCCATATGGAGAACCCGCTCATGGCCGCCGAATCGCCCGCAGTCATCACGCTCTCGAGCCCGTTGTCCTGTGAGTAGTTAGGCTGATTGTCGCCCGGCCAGCCGGCGGGGAACGCGCCGGTTCCAGTGAACCCGCTGCGTGCGAAAAGAATTCCGTTGGATCCGAGAACGCTCGACACTGTCTTGTGATATTCAACGCAGTAGCCGTTCTGCATTTCCAAACCGGTCCGTCCATCGAAATACGAAGCGGTTGTTGGTATGTAGGGGGCGCCGCTGTCCAACGCTTCGCCGTCATCAGTCTTAAAGCCGCCAATCACAGGCTCCATCGATGAGTTGGCTGTCACGACTTTGCTTCCATCGACCAAGGGTTGCAGCTGAGTCGAGGTGAACCAGTTCTTTGCCGCCGGGTTCGTAAAGTCGATCGGGCTTCCGGTCCCTTTCCACCAGCTCACCGTCAGCGGGGCTGAATTTGAGGTCGAAGTTTTGACCAGATAACCATTGCTGGCCGCGGTATCGTAGTTAGGGGATTTGCCCGTGTTCTGTCCGGGCGTCGCGCCGCCAACGTTATCGTTGAACGAAGAGGTATTCAGAAAAGGAGTGAACCAGCAGATGACTTTCACGCCATTTTGCTGGAAGAAAGTCATCATCTCGCCGAGCGAGCCAAAGCCGTTGTAGTTGACGCTCTCGTAGCTTCCACCCGCGGCGAACTGGGTCATGTTCCAGATGAAATCGTTGTAACTCACCTCCCATGGCGAATCGAAGACGAAGACCGATATCGGGATGCCGCTGTTGCGATATTTGGTGATGGCATAACGAACCTCGCCGCCGGTCCGCCAGATATCCGATGAAACCCAGGTTCCAAAGACCCAGGGCGGCGGAAGATACGGACGGCCCGTGTAACCGGTATAGCGGGTCAGGACATCGGTTAGCTTCGGTCCTCCTACGAGGTTATATTTCAACGTGCCGAAGAGATTTTGAATGGTAAATCGGTCAGCCGCGCCATTGCGCATGTCGAAGTAACTCTCTGCGGTCGAATCAAGATGAAGACCGTATCCGCGCGTGCTGATGAACCAGGGCGAAGATTTATAAGTGAAGTCTCCCTTCGTTCCACCCTGATCGTTAGTCATGATGTGGACTTTGTTTCCCGCCTGATCGAAGGAATTGAACTTCTCGCCGAACCCGTAGAAATGCTCGGAAACGTCGGAGGCGGAACTGAAATCCGTTTCGGTCGGACTGAAACCGTTCCAGTTCGTCACTTCGTAATGAAGGACGCCGTCGCTCTTGAATGTCAGTTGCGATGTGATCGAAGAGCTTCCGACTGTCTGGACCAACTGCAGGCCATTGGGTATTGGCGAAGATGAGGTGACGGGCCCGACGATATATGTCCGATCGGCAGTCTTCACGGTTGCCGGCGCGATCACGATGGCATTCGCGAGCGGACTTCCATTCAGGTCGGGCTCAGCCAACGCGACGTGGCCGGTGTCCTGATAGATGCGCGCTTCGAAATTGCCCGAATCGAAAGAAAGATAATTGCCTGTAGGCTGCAGGGCAGGGGCGGCAGTGAAAACAAAGGGGTTGGCCTGAGCGTCGGCTTCGTTTTCGGCCGTATGCGACACCGAATCGCTGCCGTAAAGAAACGTCGGGAGATGTTCCCGAAACGGAACCTTGATATAATACTGAACTGTGTCGCCGGCGTTGAAGGCCGCGGCTGGAATAATTCCAGCGTAATACTTGTTGTTGCCTGTCGTGGAGCTGAATGTCATCGCCACCGACGACCATGTGCTGTCGGTGATCTTCTTGTAGAAAACGGTGCTGCCGGTCTGCAGTTGATCTCCGGGATTACCCGCGCCTTGGAATTGGCTGCCGTTGTAAATCGTCACGGGCGATCCGGCAGTGGGCGTGACCGGGCTGCGCATGGTAGCGCCGCCAGTGGCTTCGGCGCTGTTCGGGATGTGCCAGGCATTGCCGAGCGTCGGGGTAAAGTCGGTTGCTGTTGTCAGGATGACGCGGTCGAAGCGCAAGCCGTCCTCACGCATCCAGAAATTGACTGTGTGATTTCCGGTCGCTGCGACGTTGACACTCGGGCGCGGTGGTGCCCGTCTGCGGCGCGTTGCTCCACTGCCACACACCGTATTGGGTCAGTGTCGAAGCCACGTTACCCGCAACCCCATCGATTCCGGCAAAGATCGAGTCGTCTGTGTTAGCGTCGGCGCTGGCGCGGATCCAGACATAATGGGTGCCGGTGCTGGTGAAATTGACAGTGAACTGGAGTTCAGGGCTCGTTGATGCCTGCGGTCCCGCCGAACCCATTGTTTGGCGTGGCCTCCATGTATCCTGATGCCGCTGTACCCTAGTGACCGTGGTTGCCAGTGTCCACACTGTGAGATCCGCGACGGGTCGCGGTGACAGATTGGCTTTAAAGTTCTCCGCCTCAAGGGACGAACTCCGCCTGCTTCGCTGACCCCCTGGGCGTTCAGGATTGACGATTCAAAAATTAGAAATGCCGCCGCCAGGGCATTGCAAAGGAAGGCTAATCTCATGGAATCAGTACGCGATAGAAGTGCAGGGGGCGCTGACGCCGGCCTTGTCCGCTTGACTCATACGGCCGCTCTAAGCACTCCCAGAACTACCGTAGAGTATCCTACAATGTGCCTGCTAAAGGCGAGCCAAGAATCGGTTGTGGTTGAGGGCCATCCCCAACACGGTCGTTTTAGTCTGTGATATATGAGCGATGCGCGCGCGCCAGCCACTACCAAGTTCGTCGATGTCATGCGTCCCTTCAACGTTCTCGAAGGAACGATATGCCCGCTCCTCTCGTGGAGCAGGTCGTTATCAATGACTCGCCTCATGCCGCGCCTTGTCACCGACCGCTCGCGGCCAAGGCAGCAGCATACAGTCGGAATCTGCGCCGCTCAGTCGCCGAGATACGGAGGTAGATTTGTCAGGCTGGTCCCGACGCGCCTAGTCTGCAGGCAAAATCCTCTACGAGTCGACGGCGATACGGTAGAAGGTTGGTGAACCGGACGCGCTCGAATCGGTAAAGGTGAGAACAGTACCCGTGGTGCCTGTCTGAGGTTGATCAGCCGTCGTCGTGAAAGAGCCCGCGTCCGGATTGCTCGACTTTTGCAATCGATAAGAATGCCCGGTATAAGAGTCGATTTTTACGGTCACTGACGCGCCGCTCTTGGAAATCGATTTCGCCTTCACCACTCCGGCGTCGATCACCGTTCCGTTATTAGTGTAGTTAGGCGGATTAAACGAGCCGGCTGTCGTCAGATCGAGGACGCCGTTGTTGGTTATCCCCGTTTCACCATTTATCTGGGCACCTTGCCTAAGGATCAACGTTCCATTATTAACGATGCCGCCATCGATCTGGACCGTGCCGGCGCTGAAGTTTGCCACTCCTCCAGTATTCACGAATAAAGAACCGTGGATCGGGCCAACGCCCTGAAGATTCCCGCTGATCGAAACGTTTCCGTTTACCGAACCGTTATTGACGAAGGTTGTGCTTGCGCTTGTTGAGACGCCATTGCTGGTAGATCCGTTCAGGACGAGCGTGCCGCCGTTCAGATTCGTTAGTCCAGCGTATAGGTTATTTCCACCAAGAACGAGAATGCCGGGGCCGGTCTTGATTAGGGCCAAGTCCTGTCCGGAATCCTGGATGCGGCCGCCGACTGTCAGGGTAGCGCCAAGAGTCGCGATATTGATTGTCCGGTCTGCGTTGGACATGACGAAGATGCCAGTCCCGAGGTTGAAATCATTGCTGCCGGTAAAGTTCAGGTCACCACCGCTGAGATTGAACTGGTTGTTATTAGTGAGGGTTAATGGTCCGCCGCTCCGGTTATCGATTGCGGTGTTCGGACCGTCGACGGTAAAGAAGCTGGTTCCAATGGCGCTGGCGCTGTTAATATACAGCGTTCCCTCGTCGAGCATGGTGCCCCCTGCGTAGGTATTATTCCCACTGAGCGCCAGAATCCCCGTGCCGGCTTTCTCGAGGCCGCCGTTTGAAAGAGACGCCGCAATGCTCAGGTCAGGATTCGGAGCCGACACGGTTCCGGGGGCGATGGTAAAGACTCGAGTCCCCGAGCCCAGATCAAGGTTACCCGGGTTGGCCGCCGCTCCGCCTGTATTGATGTTAGCCGTAACGGAAGAAGCGTTTGTGAAAAGATTGCCTTGAATCAAAAGACGACCGGGCGATGTCGCGTCCGAATTGAGCGTAATGGTTGCGCCCGTGATCTGCATGCCGTTAGGGTTTCCGCCGATTAGGCGCAGTGTGCCCCCGGAGGTCGATCCGGCGGGCGGCCCGCTCAAGCCTTGAACGGTATTGGTGCCACCGATGACGACGATCTGCGTGTCCTGCTGCGTTTGATCCGCCAGAACGGTGTTGGTGCCGCCTGACCATGTGATGGTGCCCTGCGCGGTTTGTAGTGCGGCCAAGGCGGAGATCAGTGCGAGAGCTCCCTTCGAAAGGACAAAACGAGCGTAGTGCTTGATCATAAGCAGAAAGGAGGGGAACTAAATTCTCCCGAACAGGAGAGCCGTTACTTTATCGCAAAACTCTGTAATTTGTCTACGGAAACCTGTCGCTGTCCGATAAGGAAATTCGCCCGCAAGAATTCCTAACTCTTCGTTTTTTCGGCGAAAAGCGGGGCGATCAGGGCGCGCTCTTCGGGAAGGAGTTTGACTGCAGCTAGCTTTTCCGCCTGGTATCGAGCTTTCTCCTTCCAGCCATTCGCGGCCAAGGCAGCCGCATAAACCGGCCAGGAAACATTCGGACCGGGCGTCTCCAGGTTCGAACCTCCCAAGGCATCGAGCGCGGCTGCCGGGTGGCCTTGCCTCAGCTTCGCAAGCCCAATGGTCGAACGGGCGAGGCCCTCCGCACGGGTCTTGGCACTGATGGCGATCGCTTCCCGCTCGGCGATCTGAGCGTTCTCGACTGAAGTATCGAGGAGAAGGCGGAGATAAATCTCGTGCAATCGGGTCTCAATATCTTCCGGCCACAACGCGATGATGTCGTTAGCCAAATCGTGCGCGTTGGCCGTCGGGCCGATAGTTTCGAGGACACGCAGCCGCCAGACGTTGGCTGAGCGCAACCCCGGCTGTTTGATGATCGCCTTGGCCAGAGCCTGATCCACGATCTCAGGCCGTTCATTTTTCTGGGCATAATCGGCAAGCGCCAGCAATACCTCCGTGGTGGTGGCGAAATCGAAGGCCATATGCCACTCGTTAGCTGCGGCCAGGCCTTCGCCGAGCCGCCCGCGCACGACCGCCAGGTACATGTGCTGATAGGTCGACGGAAGCACAGGGTATTCGCTGACTGAGAGTGTATTTTTTAGTTCGACAAAACGCCCAAGCGCCGCCTGCGCATCGATGCGCTCCAGAAGAAGGTCGCGATTTAAGATCGCCCGTTCTGGGGGAAGCAACTTGAGGATGGCCTGGAAATGCCCTCTTGTATAAAGCCACGCGCCGAGCGCCGTCGCGGTTTGGTCGTCAGATTCCCCGTAGGTTTTCAGAGCCTGTTCGATGAGAGCGCCTTCGCGCCCGGGATCGGCTCGGGCGCGCATTTCCATAGCGAGCATCTTGTGATAAGGCCTCGAGTTTGGATGTCGTTCCAAGCGATCCGCCAATTCCACCGCAGCCATATTTTGCGGCGACAACTGTGGAAGGGGAATTGCAAGCGGGCGGTCCGGTGATGCTCCCGGCGGGCGGGCTGCGAGCTGTTTGGCAAGGATCACCAGAGCTTCGAGCGAGATTTGATTCGACTCGCTTCGTGCCATCTGAACAAGGCGCCGAGAGGCCTCAACGTATTGTGGCGAGTCCTGCAATGCAGCGGTCAGCTCTAAGAGGTTGGCAGTCAATTCTTCGCGCGGCGAAATGGCCGCGTCCGATTCGGCCCTGCTTACATTGCCGAGAGCCTCCGCGTTTCGGCCGCGCAGGACGTCGAGCTGTCCGGCCAGAAGAAGATCCGCCGGCGTCGGTTTTTGTTGGGCCGCGAAGAGCGCGTTGATCTGCGTCTCAGCGAGCCCGAGCTCGTTAGCCGATAACGAAGCGGTGGCATAGTCCCTCCGGTCTTCGTTTGAAAGCGGGCGAGTTCGCGAGATTTTCGACCACCATTCCACGGCGGCGGCGCCGCGGCCGGCTCGCGAAAGCAACTGGGCGTTTGCGTGCCAGGCTTCCGGATCCATCTGCCTGAGTTGGAGCGCTCCGTGAATTTTCTGCGCGGCATCGTTCCACTGCTCGAGCTCAATGAAGTGGGACGCTTCCTCGGCAAACTGATGAGCTCGCCAACCCTTGAGAGCGCGCCATGCGGGCAGCGCGGCAAACCCGACGACGGCCGCAGCGAAGATGAAGCCGGCGATCCAAAGCAGGCGGCGCAGAGTTCCAGGCTGCTCGCGGACGTGCTCAGCAAAGTCCTGGGCTGTCGGAACGGGCGGAAGCTTGGGTGCGAACGGGTCTTCCTTCCACGAACGGTATTGAGCCAACATTCTGCGCGGCGTAGGAACACGAGGAAGGGGCGGAAGGAATTTGAGGTGCCGCGTTTCCCGCCACCAGTTGAGAAAGTCGTGCGTGGAAGGGAATGGCAATCGGAATTCGCCGTTGCGCCACCGGACGGCAATGTCCCTGGGGGATGGCAGACGCGGAAAGCCGGGCAGATAATCCCAAGCTGCGCCTAGGAAACGCCTCAAACGTCGAAAAAGCGGCGCTACGGACACAGAAGTATCCTAGGACTTTCTCCCACAAGTTGCAGCCTAGAACGCGAGGAACGTCGCAATCTTTCGGCTGATGGCGACGGGTCGTCGCTGCAAAGCGACCAAGAGATCGCCGCGATAGGACGCCTCCCACATAGAAGCTAGACCGAGAGCGGCGGCTTGTTAGGCGCGGACGGTGGCCGGCTTCAGAACGCGGCGCCGTTGCGACACGAGCAAGGTGAGGGCAATAAGTGCGCCTGCAACCCACGTGCTGGCCTCGGGAACCGGAGTGGCGACGAGGTCGAGCTCGGTGGGAGTGTAAACCAAAGTATAGCCGCCCGGAGACCAGTCACTGTATCAAAGACGCCAGTCTCGCTCGCATAAGTAGCGAGCGTGTAAGACATGCCAGTCAGAGCGCCCAGTTGATTAAACGAGATCTGATCAAATGCTCCGTTCAAATCCAAGATGCCGGTCGATGGCCAGTTTATCACTAGCCGTTCCGCCGATATCGACCGGATAAGTAGCCAGGTTGGCGCTCGCGCCTAAGAATTGCGCTGTGCTGGCCAAATTCAATATGCCAATCGTGCCGTTGGTGGCGCCGGTATGTTTCCACCTGAGGTAGCCGAGCCGATAGAGGTCACACCACCAATCGTTCCTATCCCGCCTGAAATCGCTGCACTGCCAACTGACGATACTGCGCCGGTCGCACCGGACTGGTTGCCGTTAATTATCAGGCTGCCATTCGTGACAGCGGTGGCTCCAGTATAGGTATTGGCGTTAGTAAGGGTCACGGTATTGGTCCCGGTGGCGTCGATAAAAATTGTAAATTACAACGTTAGTAGCACCCGCTGTCACCGAGTTGAGTGAGAAGTTATTTCCGCCGAGGGTGAGCGTGTTCCGGCCGCGGAAGAATCGACCGCGCCGGTGATCAAGTTCCCGCCGGCCCCGGTTGCCCCCGCGGTAATGATTCGATTGGCGCCACCCAAGTTAAGGCCGGCTTGGAAATTCAGTCGCCCATTGCCCGCGGTTACCAGATCTCCGCCGAGAGTAAACGGGATTGTCACGAACCGTGTCGTGACATTGTTTACTGTAATCGTTCGACTGCCAGTTGTGCTGCCGCCGCCACTGAATTCATTAATTCCCGTGGAGACAGAATCGAACGTGAAATCGCCCGTAATGCTAACTACGTTAGCGAGTGAACGCAGGGTTGACCCACTGCTCTCGTAAATGCCGCTATTCAGCTCCAGTGTTCCCATGCCGAAGATCGCACCTGTACCGGCGTTAACGACGGTTGGACCAGCGACTTTAGTGCCGCCTCCGTAGGTGCTAACCGCACCGAACGACATTGTTCCAGCCCCCGTCAGATTCAATAAACTGGTGGCACCGGAAATCACGGCAATGGTGCTGCTTAAGTCTAACGTTCCCCCAGCGGCCTGGAAGAATGTCGAAGTAGTGCCGGAGGACGGTGAAAGGGCAATGGCTACGGAAATCTTGTTGGTGCCGGAGGTATTTTGAGAGGCAATCGCGACGGCGGTCGCATTACTAGTTTCCGCACCGATGCTTGTCGCGGATCCCGTAAGCGTGAATGCTCCCGGGCTCGTTCTAGATATAGCGTATCCAGAGGTAGCTGCTGTGGAAAAATTAAGCCCGGCGATTGAGACTGCCGTCGTTAGGTTTGGCTGCCCGGCTGAGAAGGCAGTTGTGAACCACGCGACGTCGCCCGCTGCCGGAGGTGCGCTGCCTGTGACAGCTGTCCAGTTAGTAGCCGTGTTCCAACCGGTGCCGCCGGCATTCTTCCAATCGGTTTCACCCGTCCCACATGCGGATGGGCGAGACGCAAGCGCTGCCACCATGGCGATGGCGAGGGTTAGCGTGAGGGAAAGGGAGAGGGAACTATGGGGCATAAATCGTTTTAGGTTATCGGGGAAATGCTACGAGGAAATCTGCAAGAATTTTCGAGGGTTGTTGAGGAGTTGAAGGCAATGAATTAGGAAGCCGCGGAACAACGTTGTCGCCGGACAAGTAGATTCAGACGCTTCCGCTGCGTGATGAGTAAGGTGGACACTGCGAGCGCGCCCATGGCCCACGTACTGGCTTCTGGAACAGCGGTAGGCGTCAGGTCGAGTTCGTTGGCGCCGTAAACGAGTTGATACCCGCTCGGCAACGTGGGCATGCTATCGAAAGTGCCGGTCTCGGAAGTGTATGTGGCGAGGATGTAGGTGCTGACTCCGTCGGTTGTCCCGCTAAAGGCGATGCGATCGAAGGTGCTGCTCAGGTCCAGGACGCCAGTGATGTTAAGCCGGTCGCTCGAACCCCCGGAAATGTCGACTGCGTAAGTGGCCAAGTTACCCGCATCGGTGCCCGCGAAGATGACACTGAAGCGGCCAGGGTCAGCGCGCCGACAGTGCCGTTCTTGGCGCCAGTGATTGTGCCGTTGGCGTTGATATTAATATTATTGGAGCCGGCGTTGATGAACCCTGTCCCGCCCAGAGTGCCATTGGCGTTAACCATCACTCCACCAGAACCGGTGGCGGACGATCCAACAGTGTTATTAGCCAGCAAAGTTCCAGCGTTCACGTTGGTGCCGCCGGCGTAGGTATTGGCACCGGTTAATTCCATGGTGCCGGTGCCCGCTTTGGTTAGGGCGCCACCCGGAGCGATCACTTTGGCCGAGATGCTCAGATCGATGCCGCTTGGAGTCGTGCCCGTAGCAACGGTGAAGGTACGCGTGCCGGTACCCAGATCGACGGCTCCGGCGTTAGCGGCATTGCCGCCACTGGTAATGGAAGCCGTCGTAGCAGACGCGGAGGTGGACACGGCGCCTTCGATGAGAAGCCGGCCGGGATTGGTGGCATCGGAATTGAGAGTGATGTTAGAACCGGTCATTTGCAGACCAGCGCCACCGCTCAGGAGATGAAGGAGACCTTCGGTCGCGCCACCCTGCACGGTGTTGGTGCCCCCGGTAACGACAAGGTGACCGTCTTCCACTATGCCGCCCGAATTAATAGTGCTCGCGCCGCCATTAAACTGGACCGTGGCGGTGGTGCCGATGAGATGGCCCGCGCCCGTCTGGAAAGTGCCGCTGTTGACGATGAGCGAGCCGAGCGTTTCGGTCTTGCCGCTGAGATCCACTGTGCCGCCGCTGACCATGACGGTGGCCGTGTCCCCGACCTGTTCGTTAGCCAGCCACTTCAACGTGCCTCCGGTCACATTAACATCATTCGTGCTTGTGTTGCCGTCACCGGCGATTGCGTTGCCGCTGCTCTTGTTCAGATCGAGCTCGCCGGCGCTAACCGTCGTTAGGCCGGTGTAGGTGTTGCCGGTG
>CAVWFP010000002.1:0-1097178 GCA_963754325.1 uncultured Verrucomicrobiae bacterium | reverse complement strand
GGTAACGCTGGCGGTGATACTGAGATCGGGCCCGGGCGATGGGACACTGCCAGAAGCGACGGTGAACGCTCGTGTGCCGGAGCCGAGATCAACCTTCCCTGGACTCCCCTGGCTGCTCCGCCGGTGGCGATAAACGCGGTGGCGGACGAGGCGCTTGTGGAAACATTACCCTGGAGGAACAGACGGCCCGCTGAAGTCGCATCGGAATTGAGCGTGACAATCGAGCCTGTCATCTGCAATCCGACACCACCGCCGATGAGTCGCAGAGTGCCGCCGGAAGTGGATCCAGCCGGTGGGCCGGCGAGGCCCAGACCGTATTGGTACTGCCAGTGATGACAATTTGGGTGTCCTGCTGCGTTTGATCAGCGCCAACGGTGTTCGTCCCGCCCGACCATGTGATAGTGGCGTAAGCAGCCGGCGCCGCGGTGAGCCAGCACACGGCGAGGGCTACGATGGCATCGAGGAGAGAAACACGATGCGAAGGGACAGTACGATGGTGCTTGATCATGAAGAGAAGAAGGGGAACTAGTCTCGAGGGGAGGAAGGGGGGAGCGCTTACTTATCGTAATTAGCGGTAATTTGTCCACGAAAGATGGGTCGACTGGCTGTTTAGCGTAGCGACCCTTGTGAGGGGAAGCTTAACTTCCCAAGAAGCCCGTGATCTTGAAACCGAACCGCTGCGCGCGCGGAAGCGACGGCCCTACGAGGAAAGGAGAGTCAACTCGCCACGGACGAGTTCATCCAATCGGGGGACAAGGCTACGACGCCACAAGGCGTGCAAGGCGACGGCGAGCGGTGCAGAGGATCCCGACCGTCGTCAAGCGGTAACTGCCCAAGTGCTCGCCTCGGGAACGGCTGTGGGCGCGAGGTCGAGCTCGGTTGCGCCGTAGACAAGCTGATAACCGCTCGGGAGAGTCGGCATGCTATTAAAGGTGCCAGTCCGGACGTGTAGGTAGCGAGGACATGCGTCTCGTGCCATTCTGGCGCCGCTAAAGCTGATCTGATCAAAGGCGCTGCTCAAATCCAGCGCGCCGGTTATGTGCAAGACGTCGCTGATCGCTCGGAAATGTCGACCGCATAGGTGGACAGATTCCCTGCCGTTCCGCCGAAGATGACGCTGGTGGCAGTCAACGTGAGCGCGCCGACGGTCCCGTTGGTCGCGCCAGTGATAATGCCGTTGCCATTAATATTGATGTTATTTCCAGTAGCGACAATGAAGCCAGTGCCGCCCAAGGTACCGTTTGCGTTGACCATTATGCCTGCCGAACCCGTCGCGGAACCAGAGGTGTTGTTGGCCAAGAGTGTGCCGGTGATGGTGGTGCCACCAGCGTAAGTGTTCGCGCCGGTCAGGACCGTCGTTCCCGAGCCGGTAACGTTGAGTGCCCCGTTGGTGACTTGAGCGGAAACCGTCAGCGTGCCTGAGCTGACGTTCCAGGTGGAAGTGCCGGTGCTCATGTCGATCACACCGGGAGTCGAACCGCCTGCGCCACTCACGATTGAGGAGTTGCCCGTGGAAGTGATAGAGGCCGGGACTTGATTTGGCAAAACGAGCTTTGCCAGCCGTCGTGTTCGAGGAGTCGAGCGTGAGTGTGCCGCCGCTCATGACCATACCTATGCCGCCGGTTTGAAGGGTCAACGTGCCACCGCCTTGAACTTCCACGCTGTTGCCCGAGCCGACCGTGCCGATGCCCGATCCGATGATGATGTGGCCATCGGTGACGCTACCGCCATTGGTGATCGTGCTCACGCCGCCTTCGAAATCAACCGTGGCGGTTGTGCCAGTTAGCGAGCCGCCGGTGCCGCTGCCGTTCGTCGTAAAAGTGCCGCCGTTCACGATGAGTGAACCCAGGGTTTCGGTATGGCCGTTCAGGTCAACCGTGCCGCCGCTGACCGTGATAGTAGTGCTATTCTGGACCTGCTCGTTAGTCAGCCACTTAAGCGTGCCGCCCGCAACATTGACGTCGTTCGTTGCAGTGTTGCCATCACCCGCGATCGCATTGACGCCGGCTGTTTTATTTAGATCGAGTTCGCCCGCGCTGACTACCGTAAGCCCGGTGAAGGTGTTTGCCGACGTGCCTGCCAACGCGAGGGTCCCACCGCCTTGTTTGGTGAAGGTGCCCGTACCAGCGCCCGCCGCACCGTCGCTGATGATCCCGGCAAAGTTTGTTGAGCTACTGTCGCCCACGGTGAAGCTGCCGCTCAGGGATCCATTCTTTCCCAATAAAAGCGTCGCCGTTGTCTTTATTGCCAGCGAACCGACTGTTTCGCTCCCTCCGGAAAGGTCGAGAGTCCCGTTGTTGGTTACCGCCGCGGCGTCATTTATGGCATTGGTTAGCCCCCCCACCGATGTCACTACGCTGGCACCATTCGCGATCGACACGGCTGAGACGCCTCCAAGCGCGTTATTGACGCTTAGGTTTGTCGCGCCCGTACTTGCGGTAAAAGTACCCGAAAACGTGTTCGCCCCTCCCAGAGTGAAGGTCCCCGTTCCGACGCCTTGCCGCGTCAAATTTCGGCCTACACCGGAAATAATACTATTGATGGTAATCCCGCCCGTGCCGTCGATTACAACCACGTTGTTAGTAGCATTGCCTAAAGCGACGGCCATGGTAGACCCACCGCTCACCGCGGTATTTTGGAGCGTCAGCGTTCCGCCGTTACTCGCGTTATGCAAAACGACATTCGCAACGTTTCCCCCTGTCACCGCAACGGTAGCGCCATTCAATGTCAGCGTTCCAGCTGTCCCGGCGCTGCTGTTCCCGATAATCAAATTATTGCTTCGCCCAGAAGTGACCTCAATCGCGCCGACGGCTTCATTGTTACTACCATTGTTCGTCGGGTTCCCCATGTTGATACCAACACCAGTTGTGGCGCTCGTAGGGTTCGCAGAAAATTGAGCGATGTCTGTTCCAGTCGGGACAGCGGAGCCAGTCCAATTAGTGTTTGTTAGCCACGCGCTCCCTCCTGAACTGCTCCATAGAATCGGCGTGATCGTTCCTGCGGCATAATTAAGAGTTAGATTGGTGCCGTCGCTCGAAAGCGAAAACGTTCCATTGGAGTTCGCGATGTTGTTGGTGAAACTAAATTTAGTAGGATCGAAACCAGTAATGGAACTCGCGGTTGCGATGGTCCAAGCGTAGTTGCTGGTGTTGCTGAAGCCGGTGCTTCCGCTTGCGCTAATCGTAATATTGAAGGGGCTACCTGCTGTGGAACCGACGACTAATGCATTCGAGACGGAAATGAGATCCCATCCTGAAACGGCTCCTGCCGTTCCCGCAACGTTGGTTAGGGTGAATTGATACGTGCCCCCAGAGGCCAAGCTGAGACCTCCAACGGTTAAGTTTCCCGTCGTCGTCGAGGTATTCGGCGAAATCGTTGCCCCTGAACCGACGGAGAGCGACTGGCCCGACGCCAGGGTAACTGTTCCAAGGCCACTTAGAGTTTGGGCGCTGGCTAGCAAATACCCCGAGGTCTTCGCAGTGAGATCCCACGTCGCCCCGGACACTACAGAAACAGTAGGCGAAGTGTTAATTGTGCCCGCAGCCCCCAGTGCCAGCGTTCCGTTACTGATTGTGGTATTGCCCTTGTAGGTATTCGTGCCGTTTAGAATCAGACTGCCGGCGCCGACTTTCGTCAGACTGAACGTCGACGCCCCGTCGGTGATCCCTTGAGTCACTGTTAGGGAGTTGGCATCTACACCGATGGCGCTGTTCGATCCGAGGGTGATTACGCCGGCGTAAGTATTGTCGCCGCTGATGTTTCGCAGCGCTCCGTTATTTGATATTCCTGTGCCGTTAATTGTCAGGTCTTCTGCGGCGGTCGTTATGCCGCCTTGAATTTCGAGGGCGGCCCCGGAAACGACACTCGTCCCGTTCCCTGACCCAGTTGCTCCAAGCGCATTCGCGCTTCGAATGTTCAAAACACCCGCCGATACGCTCGTCGCCCCAGTGTAATCGTTATTGCCTGAAAGAATTAAGGAGCCTGGCAGCAGCTTAGTTAATCCGACCGAGCCGTGAATCGCTTCAGATATTGTCGCGGTCGAGCCCGTCGCGACATTTACACTCGGCCCGGTGAGATTCAAAATTCCTCCAGAAGCATGCGCGAGAGTGACGTTGCCTTCCTCGAAGTTTAATCCGTTCGCGTTAACAGTCGTATCCACGTTAACCGTGAAGGCGCCGGTGCCATCGGTGCCGGCCGAAAAGGTCGGTGTGGCACCGTCGGTAAAGTTTCCCGGCGTGCCGGTACCGTCGGCGGCGGAGTTCCAATTCCCTGCGGACCAATTGCCACCTGCATTACCGCTGCCGGCTGTGGTTCCGTTTGTATCCCAAAAACTGTTCGAGGTGCTGGAGAAGCTTACCAGGAGGGACCCGCCGGAGACGCTGTAACTTGCAGTGTAACCGCTCAAGCCGGTGGAAGTAATCGTGACACTGCTGAGGCTCGTGATACTGGTGGCGCCGCTGACAAGCGTGTAATTGGCCCCGGTCTGCACGATACCGGCCGTCAACAAATTGTAATTGATCGTGAAAGCACTGCCGAGCGTTAAGGCACCCGTGCCGTTCATCGTGATCAAGTCGCTGGTCCCCGCCGCCGTGCCAGCTAGATCGAAGTCGAAGGCAGAGTTGTTTCCAAGACTTAGACCCCCGTTCAATTTCAAAGTGCCGGCGACGCCGAAATTGTTGCCTGCCCCGCTGCTATTCAGGCCGGGTGCGATGTTGGCAATATTACCACCCGTTGTCGACGCAGTTGTTAGACCACTGATGGTTCCCGTTCCGGAAAGCACCGCTACACCCGTGTTGCTGCCGACGGCAACGGCCCCCGCTCCTGTTCCGGAGCCGGTTGCATTTGTAACAGTCAACTTACCTTGGCTAACTGTCGTCGCACCGGTGTATGTATTGGCGCCGGATAATGTGAGCGAGCCTGTGCCTGTGCCGCCGAGGGTCAATTGTTTTGCGCCCCCAGTCCCATCACTTACTATGCTAGCGATCGCAACACCCCCGCTCCCGTCGATGTTGATGATGTTATTCGTCGCATTACTGAGGACGACGCCCATCGTTCCGTTTTGCAATGCTTGAAGTGTAAGTGTCCCGCTGCCGTCGTTGCGAATGATTACGTTCGCAACGCTGTTGACAGTGCTACCGTAAAGTCTGAGGACTCCCGCTGTCGAACTACTGTCGCCAATATTCGTATTGTTGCTGCGCGTGGAGTCGATGTTGATCGCGCCGAGATTCAAACTCGCGGTCCCCATGTTTATTCCAAACGTCGTATTGGTCGCGGCACTCGTCCACGTCGCGATGTCGGTATTGGACGCTGCAGCCCCTTGTAAACCAGGAAACGCTCCGCCAGCCCAGTTACCCACTGTGTACCAAGCTTGACCGTTATTCGCTCCCCAAGTTTGACTGGCGCCCAAGGCAAAGTTTGCTGCGAACAACATGATCCCGAGGTACGCGAATGCGGTAGCCGCTCGGGCGGATGATGAAATTTTCAAATGTTGCGAGCTAGGAGGTGTAGGGTGAATACTGACGTGCAAGTAGGTTCGGACGATGACACTGGCTCCGTCGGGGACTGTCAATAGCAAATCTGGCGTCTGCTGCGGAAAACTTACGAGATGTTGTGGCTGTGAATAACTTTGCCGAGCTCCTCAACACCACCGGTGGTGGAGCGATGTATTGCGCGCCACTATGGGAACTATAGCCCGCTCCGCGGCGAAGTAGTTGGTACTGCATAACTCTTTGAAAATCCGACCGAGGGGCTAGAAGCGAGAGAACGAGAAACGACTGGCCGCAGTCAGCTACGTCCCGCCGCCGAATTGTCTGCTGAGAGTTGAGAAATCGCGAAATGCTTCTCAGGCCTACGTGCCGCGCTGCGCCAGTCCGGTATCTTAGGAACGGCGCAAACGTCGGCGTTGCGAGCAGAGCAGAGTGGACAAGGCGAGCGCACCCATAACCCAGGTGCTGGCTTCAGGAACTACCGTCAGAACCGTCAGAGAAATATCATTAGCTGTCACGCCGCCATCGCCATTGTCGGCGTAATTAATTGCGAACGTATCTCCGTTATTGTCGGTCACGGTTGCGCCACTTGCGAATGCGCCATAGACATTTGGGTTAGCCGTGCTGTTTTCGACAATGAAATACTTGTTACCGACAGCGAGAGATGAGGCCAGGTCCGTGACTGCGAGAGTCGCTCCGTTCAGCGCAACGGTGCCCGCCGAAATCAGCTGGTCGTAAACGGTGCCGCCACCGGCTCCACTGGAAGCACCACCGGGACCGAGATCGATGCTCAGCGTGCTTCCCGCAACCATTGTCAGAGCTCCAACATGAAGAGCAGCGATGGATCCAGGACCTGCTGCTGCGCCGGGGGCGACAAACGTTCCACTTGAAGACATCGTGATCGGTCCACTGATGGTGCCGTTGCCGCCGATCGTGCTGCCGCTGTTGATCACGCTGACGCCGCCGGTGCCCGTCGCAGAGCCCGCGACGTTATTCGCGAGAAGAGTGCCGCCTCCGACGGTAGTGCCGCCCGCATAAGAATTATTACCTGTCAGGGCGAGAACACCTGGCCCCTCCTTGTCCACTCCGCCGTTGCGGACCTGAGCGGAGATGCTCATGTCTATAGCGGCAGCTCCATCTTCGACGGTGAAGCTCCGAGTTCCGTTATTCAAATCAACCACGCCTGGGTTAGTGGCGTTGCCGCCGCTAGTAATCGTGGAAGTCGTCCCCGATGCATGCGAGATAACGCTGCCCTCAACAAGGACTTTGCCGGGGCCACCGCTGGTAATGCTTCCATCAACTGGCGCAGTCGCGTCTGAATTAAGAGTTAAATTCGCACCGGTCATCTCAAGGCCGGTACTGCCGCTCTGGATGTCCAGAATTCCGCCTCGACTCGTACCGGCAGGAGTACCCGCCAGGCCTTGCACAACATTTGTTCCCCCGGTTATGACCACGTGGGTATCCTGCACAAGTCCGTCGGCATTGATCGTGTTAGTACCGCCGCCGCTCCACATAATAGTATGGGTTGTGCCAATTAGCTTTCCCCGACGCCGGTGGTGAAGGTGCCGCCGCTGTTCGTAAAGCTGCCGAGCGTTTCGGTCTGGCCGTTAAGGTTAACTGTGCCGCTTGAAAGAGTGATCGTGGCGGTATCGCCCACCTGCTCGTTAGCCAGCCATTTCAAGGTACCGCCGCTGACGGTCACGTCGTTCGTTGCAGTGTTACCGTCCCCGGCGATGGCGTTTACGCCTGCTGTCTTGCTAAGGTCAAGTTCACCGCCACTGACAGTTGTTAGGCCGGTATAGGTGTTTGCCGAAGTTCCGGCTAACGTTTGAGTGCCGCCGGTGGATTTTGTAATAGCCATGTTAGCGCCGCCCGTAATCGTACCGCTGAAAGAGTAAGTGCCGCTTCCGCCGAGTGTCAGGGTTTTTGCCGCGCCGGAATTCGTGACAATCCCGGTCCCGGTCGCCAACCCGGCGATCGTTTGGTTTTGTCCGTTTATGTCAAATACGCCTGCTGAGGCGACGGAGACCACATTTGCGGAATTTAAGGCACTTGCAGTTCCGTTGATCTGCAGCGTGCCCGCGGTGACGTTGACGCTGCCCACGAAGGCCGTGTTGCCCGACATGCTGAGAACGAGATTAGACGTTGAGCTGTTTTCATTCAGCTGCGTGACGTTTCCTCCCAGCTTCGCGTTGATCGTCGAACTCCCGGTCCCAGTCCCAGAATTAGTGATCGTGCCGGCATTGTTAACAAGCGTAGTGTCTAGGAAGGTGCTGTTGCCTCCGGTATTCGTGTTGTTGAGTATCAGATTCCCGGTCCCCGTAACTCCTCCACTCAATTTAACAGAACCACTGCTACCGCCGCTTGCAGTGAGCGTCAGATTGTTAGCCAAAGTTACGGCACCGCTAAACACAGCTGACACGTTTCCAGTGTTGCCGACGGTAAGAGTTCCGCTGCTCCCGGACGCCACCGAAATCGCATTGGTAAAAGTGTGGTTGTCTCCGAACAAGCCGGCGGTGGCCGTTGTTGATGAAGTATTGCCAAGTGTGATGCTCCCGAGGCCAAAAGAAGTTGTGCTGCCGGTGCCGGTCACAGTGCCAGCATAGATGTAGAGGCCACCGGCAAAGGTCTGCGCAGCGGTAAACTTTACATTATTGTTAGTCTCGTCGGTGAAGCTAACGTTCGCAGCCGTCCTGCCAACACCCAAGGCTGCGTTGATGGTAAGGTTGTGGCCGCCTCCGCCGTAGACCTGATAGGGCACACTGTTGTCGTTAAAGAGCCCAGTGCTGATATTCAGGATCATGTCTCCGCCAACCGGGTTAAGTTCGATATGGTTCGCACCATTCTTCGCCCCCGAAAGCTTTACCGACCCTATGGTAACGGTGAAAGCGCTGTCGTTCTCTAACCGCTGATTGAAATTTATCGCGTAGGTGCTGTTACCGTCCCAAGTAATCGCCCGCGGGAATGTGCTGGCAAAGAAAATATCGTTCGTGGCCACATTGAAGCCATAATCATCGTAAATTGAGGTCGAGTTTCCATTGTCGTAATGGAACGTCAGATTGCCGCTACCCCATCCTGGCTGGTTATCGCCGTACCAATTTTTATCTGTCAGACATGTTACCCACGCTGTTGTCCCCATCCCAGTCTTGGTCGGCTTTGACCAATGTTGAGAAGGTAATCGAGAATAGCGCTGCCATAACGAGACATACAGCGCGCAGCGGCGGTGCCGGCTCTTTCAGTTTTAATGCGTGACTCATTTGCGGCGTTGGCCGGGGATCAGGTTTGTTAATGGGATAATTGAGGGGGCGATAGTCGCGCACGGATTCCGGTTAGGGCGGGGGGGAATGAGGCAAAATTAGGGTTACGAACTTACGCGCGGCGATCAGATAGATTTGGCCGAAGGGTGTCAATTAAATATCGGAATTTGGGTCACGCGGGCTGGGGGCAGCACCGCGACGGCGAATGGGAAAGTGGAGGTTTTTAGGGGGAGCAACTTGAGTAATGAAGGCGTTATGAGACCAATTTTGGGGATGACTGTCAATCAGAAATATCATAAAAACAGGATTGAAATTTAGCTTTTTAGGAAAATCAAATGCGGTCGTGAATAACCTTGTAAGATGATGCACCAAGGACTGGTGGATGATAGGAAGGAGACAGCGAATCTTTGGGGTTTACAATTTTCATATTGACAAATAAGAGCGCAACACTGATAACGATGTCCGCGAAATTTTTTCCATTATGACCTCATTTTGCCCCCGAGTGGTCGCCTTTTCGGCCGCGATTATCCTAGCCGCCGCCCTTAGTGCTCATGCCCAGGTTTCGGCCATGGATAATTTCGAAAATAATAATCCCGGGACCGCTTATAACGACGGCATTCAGTATGGCGATAACGGTGGTGTTGGCTTTGGCGCCCTTACCTATCTTGAGGGAACCGGCGGTGGCGTTTTTGATGCGAGCTTGGATGGCGCTCGTGCACTCGGCATCTATGCTGATGGCGGCGGGCAGGGTCTCGGCCGAACAACGCAGGATCCTTTTTCCACCGGCGTCTACAGTTTGAACGCCAGGTTTGACTTGGATAATGCGACTGGGACGAGCGGATTCAATATCAAGTCCGCTCTTGGCAGCACTTTCGGGTCGAATGAAGAGTTGTTTTTCGGGCTTACTCCTGGAAGTGGGAACAGCTCGATCTTTATTTCAGACGGCACGGGGAATCACACTCTTAGTTTGCCCGGCGTTGGAGAACTTCGCGGCACCAACCTAAATTTCTCCGTCTCGTTCGATACTTTGGCGGATTCCTACACCCTCCGCGTGACCGATCCGGGAGCGGGCGGGGCAACGAATTCGTTTTCCGGTTCGCTGAAAGACACGAACGGTGCAGCTGCCGGTTCGGGAGCGATTAATGCGATCGGATTTCTGAATTTCAATACCTCTTCCGGCACCCAGAATTTGATCGCGGACGACTTGTCAATGGTTCCTGAGCCCTCGACTTGGGCGATTGGTAGTCTGTCTGCCGTTGGATTGGTTGGTTCTGCGTTCCGCCGGTTTCGTCGCGCGGGTTAGGCGGGACGGTAATCCTTTGTTGCTTTTCAGGAAGGCCGGTCGACGAGGCTAGCTCGTTCCTTGGGTGCGGGAAACTGGCCGCTTCCCTACAGCATACCCGGGCCTTCAGGGGCCGTTTCGCATTTCGTTTTTGAACGTGACGTGAGATGACCGCCGATACTGTGTTTTGCGGAATCCTCTTTGCGCTCGGCGAATTTGATCAGCCGGCATCTCGCAAGCAGATAATGACGCCGATATCGAAATTATTGATCGCGCGCGCATAACATCGAAGACGGGCGACAAATGCGTTAAAGTGGCGGGGTTGGCATCACAGTTACCAGCCTGCGGGCCTTCCGCGCGCGCTTGGCTGTCGAGTCGAATACGACGCAATTTCCGCGACAATCTGCTGGCGGGAAATTGGAACCCGTTGGTGGACGGGATTCCTGGGACAGGGGCGACGCTGCAGATTACGGATTCGTCGGCGACTGGCCTAACGAAGCGATTTCATCGCGTCGCTCTGCTTCCGTAGAGCGCGCGGGTTATTGGTTACTGGTTATTGGGGGGGAGGACGGAGGTCGGCGGTCAGAAGTCGGAGGTCGGCGGTCAGGCGGAGGACGGAGGACGGAAGTCGCAGTCAGCGGTCAGCAGGCAGATACAGAGGAGGGCGGACGGGACCTGTCACGCGGGTGAAGGAGTGGACGGGCTTTCCGGCTCGTCCCTTCAGGCTGACTGCTGATGTCTGACGTCTGCGGTGCTACGGAGTCGCGGCGGGAGCGGCTGCGGGGGCCGGATTGGTTACGCTGATGCCGGTACTTGGTCACGATCGCCTTGGCTTCGTCGTCGGTCTTGGCCACTTCGATCAGGTCACGCGCGAATTTCTGGAGTCCAACCTGCACCTTTTTCGATTGGTCGACCATCTTGACCTGTTGGTCACGCATTTGCAGGCCGTGTTCCTTCACCTGGTTCGCCACTCTCAACTGCCAGACGAGAATTGCGCAAACGCTCAGGCCCACGAGGAGGACGGGCCAGAAGGCTGTCGGTGCGGAGGTCACAACGGTTTCGGTTTTTTTCGGAGAATAAAGATCAGCCATAAAAAAATTAGAGTAGAAAGGCTAAATTAGAAAATTAGCGCTTGGGTGTCGGTGCTGGCGCGGGATGCTGCTGCTGTGGTTGTGCCTGGATTTGCGGACTTTGCGGCGGGGCAGCATTTTCGTTAAGCACGAAGCCGTTGCGTGTCAGCAGATCTTTCAGGGCGGCGTCAGTGGAAGCTTTGCTGGCGATTTCGCGCACGAGACTCGTTCCAACCTGCTGGCTGAGATTGCCACGGCTGATCTCGAGTTGCTGCTGCTGCAGCTGCCCTTGAAGGTCTTGATTGTTAACGCCGGTGTAAATGCCAAAGGCGCTAAGCGCGACGCAGGCGAACCCGACGACGAGCGCGATAATAAATTGCCACATTTTCATTCTTCTAGACGGGATTTAAAGGGTTAACAGGATTTGGAAAGGTCGGCGAGGACCTGGCGAGCGGCTACCGTAGCAACGAAAGTAGAAGGGAGCAAAGCCTTAAGTGTGGGTTGGCGGGACGGCGCGACGGCACGGAATCGCGCCGGGTTAGTCGTTATGGGGTGATGGGTAATCGGAAGGCCGGGGGGCGGGAGACGGAGGTCGGAAAGCCGGACGAGACGAGCTCGTCCCTCCAGGCGGGGTGTGGGATCCAATGGATCCGGTCAGTTGCGTCGGCCGCGGAGGCGGCGTTTGCGGGAGAAGAATGCGAGCGCGCCTAATGAGAGTGATCCGCTGATCCACGTGGAAGGTTCGGGGATGGGAACAATCTCGGTCCAGCCGTTGAGGGCGATCTCGGTCGCGCCTGTCCCGAGGAGGGTTCCGGTGTCGTCATAGAATTGAAATTGTGCCAGTTGAGATGCACTGAAGCCCGGGTCCGTCTGGAAAAGAAGGCGGTCATTGGTCGCGGACGAATTGTCGCTGGAAAGTGTGCCGGTCCAATTCAGGATGGAAATCGTCCCCGTGGCGCTGATCGCGCCGGAAGCTGCAGAAAGTGTGCTCCCGTTTGCGCCGACTCCGAAATCGATCGTGGCGCCGCCTTGGAGAGTGAGGGCGCCGATGCCGGTCGTTGAGGCGGCTGCGGTTGAGCCTTCGCTGTTTCCGTTGGTCTTGAAGGTGCCGCCGTTGTTGATGGTCACGAAGGAACTCGAATAGATCTGGTCCCCGGAATTATTTCCGAGGGAAAGGGTGCCGGTGTTGTTGACCGTCAGGCCAGATCCGATGGCGTGGACCGACGAACTGCTGGTTTTGTTGAGGGTCACCGTCCCGGCGTTGACGGCCAGCCCAACATTCAAGTTATCGGACGAGCCGCCTAACGTTAATGTGTTCGTTCCATTTTTTTGGATGGATCCGGTGCCTGGAGTATTGATGACGTCGCCGAAGCCCACATCGTTGGTTCCATCGACGGTCAAGGTCTTGCCGTTTGTTTGAACCTGTCCTAACGACACGGTGCCGCCGAAGGCGTTAATGGATGAATCGGCCCCCAGCAGGGTGGTTGCATTCACGGTTAGGCTGCCGCCGCCGCTCTGAGTTTCGATTTTGTTGAAGACCTCGATGCCGGTTCCGCCGTTCTCGACGTTGATGGTGTAGGCGCGTCCCGAGGAATTCGAATCCAGGATGACGCTATTGAGCAGAAAGAACCCGCTGGTGAAATGGCTGTTGATGAAGGTATTGGTACTGCCGATACCCTCGAAGTTAATGATGGCGCCGCCGTCGCTTTGCGGAACGCCGACGTCTGGGCTGCTGGCGACTCCCCACTGGTTTCCGCCCCAGTCCCAGCGGCCGTTTCCGGCTGAGTCTTTCCAATAGTAATTAGTGGTATCGGCGTGGGAGTCCGAGAAGGCGAACAAAGCGCAGACGTGTGTATATAGTGAGACGCAAAGAGCGCCGCAGTTGCGAACTGCCCCCTGATCCCTGGCAAAAACACAGTGCGCAGGAAAGAGCAGTTTTTATGCGCGGCAAGTAAGTGGGCTAACTAGGTTTTCTAAATGAATTTCGTCCTACGAAGTTCACGACGCAAAGGCATTACATTATTGTAATTTCTGTTCCCGAAAGTTACTCGAGCGAGGTCGCGCGCGGAGATCAGAAGCGAAGGGGGCGGGTCAGAAGAGAAGGCGGTAAAGTTCGTTGCGGCGAGGGCGCCGCAACCCGCACGCGAGGGCGCGTGCACTCCCCGGATAAGGCGGGAAGTTCGCCACGGCGAATCCGTCCGTTGGCGGAACTTTTACTGTTGTTGCATCAGTTGCCGCTCTTCAGGCAGCATTTTATCAGCGGGGAGTTGCGCGAACTCGGCCCTGGCTTCGGCTGAATGCCCGACAGCGGCGAGGACCGCGGCATGCACCGCGACGGATGCGGTCGTAACCGAGGTCTTCGGCACCTTAATGTCCTGATAGACCGCCAGGGCATCCTGAGGCCGCTGCAGGCGAAGGCGGGCGAGGGCCAGGAGCGTGCGGTGGGGAAGACTACTCGGCTCTTTTTCCACAAGCTTCGAAGCTAGAGCTTCAATCGCCTGGAGTTCCTGAGTATTCTTGTTCGGCGCGGTCCCGTCCGCGGCGGGCAATAGCAGAAGCCGCGAGTAGGCTTCATCGTTTTGCACGGCTGAATCGTTAGGCCAAAGCTTCAAGAGATCCGTCAGGATCTCGTGGATTTTATGCGTGTCCTTCTGGCTGTAAGCCACCCGAAGACGCCCCTGTTGTGCAGGCCGCGCTTTTGGAGAAACGGCGACGGCGGCCTCGTAGGCTGAAGCGGCGACCTCGAGCGCACCGTTTCTCTCAGCATAATCGCCAAGCTGCATCAGCTTGTTCACGTCTCCCGCGGCCGCCTGAAGTGCGCGATTCCAATTATTCTCGGCGCCGCTCATTTGATTTTGCTGGGCGAAGCAGCGCGCGAGATACATATGCTCGATTACCGGGTCGAGCGGGAACTGTTCGCTCTCGATGAGTCGCCGAATTTCATCCCACCGGCCGAGCGCGCCCAAAGCATCCACATGCTGAAAGAAAAGCTGGGGAGTCTGCATGGCTCGCTCGCGCGGAATTGTTTCCAGTTCGCGCTCGTACTGTCCGTGAGAATTAAGCCATGCGGACAGCGCGATGAGCGAGTTTTGATCGCTGTTTTTGTACTTGGCGATGGTTTCTTCGATGAGCTTGTCTTTTTCCTCCGGATGCTCCCGGATCTTCAAGTCGAGTGCGAGAAGCTTGTGTTGAACTTTAGAGTCGGGATGGGTCTCAAGACCCTCGATGATCTCACTGGTCGGCAAGGCGTCTGCAGGCGCCGCGCCATCCGGCAGATTTTGGATTCTTTGGGCGAGGGCCACGAGAGCTTCGAGCGATACCGGTCCGTTGACGTGTGCAAGCTTGCTCAGGCTGCCGAAAACTTCTTTGCGATCGCTGACATCCTTTGCGTGCAGGGCAGCGTCCAGATTGAGAGTGGCCTGCAACCGGTCGCGGTCTCCGGCAGCAGTGCTGGCAAATACCTCGCGTGCGTACATGATTGCGCGATCGGGATCCTGCGCCTGCAATGCCAACTGGCCTGCCAGGAGCCAATCGCCTGGCGTGGGGCCCCCGCGATCCTTGCCCAGAAGTTGTCTGACCGCTTCCTCTGCTAACTGCAGTTCGTGTCCACGCAGTGCGAGGGAGGCTTCGTCCCGGAGGTCCGCGCGTGTCAGAGTTGTACGATCCCGAAGTTCCTTCCAGAATTTCAACCCTTCGGGTTGCCCGGCGCGTGTAAACAGGCGCGCGATCGCTCGGATTGCCTCTGGCTCGTTAGGTCGCAACTGATATCCGGCGGCGGCTTCATCGCGTGCGATGGCCCATTGTTCAGAATCGATTGCCGTGAAAGCTTTTGAGGCGTGACGCCTGGCCTGCCATCCTCGCACAAGATTCAAAGTCGGCCGCGCGCAGAGCCATCCGATTCCGAGAAGGACGACGAGGACAAGCGTGCCAGTATAAAACTTCTTCTGCGTGCGCTGACGTGACTCCAGTTCAAACTCGCTCAGAGGAAGATCGGATTTGGCGAAAGGATTCCACATGAGAAAAAGGAGAAAGTAGGAGGGTTAAACGACTGGGCCGGAGGTCGGGAATCGGAGGTGGCTAACGAGCAGTTGGAGCGATCAGGCCGGGGAGCTCCTTGGCGAAGGTTTCTTCGGCTTCGGGCGCCGATAGGTCCCGAGACTGGAGAAGGAGGTACTCCATGACTTGCTGGCCAAGATGGCGTCGTCCCTCAAGGACGGCATGGATGCGTTCGCTGCGGCTCCAAGCCGATGGCGTCGCCGCCATGCCAGCCTTGACCGATTCGATGCCGGACCCCTGTCGCACCCGGTCTTCCCAGACGCAGTAGAAGGCGTGAGCAAACCGCTGACGTCCGCCCGCATCATTGGTGAATTCAAAGTGTCGAAACGGAATTGTCAGGGTGGGTGCTGCGGGGTATTCGCGCACCCCGAAGTCCCCCGTTTGACGCCAACCGCTCGCCGGAAGGCAGACGTCAGGACGGTGTGCATTTGCCAGGAGGGCGCTGTTATGGCCCGGGTACCAGCGAAAAAAGTATAGAAGAGACGTCGCGGCGCTCCATGATTCACCCGTCAAACCCGTATCGGCGCCGGCCCAGACGGCGCCGCGTCCCTCGTCCTGATGCAAAAGACTGCGGGTTCGTTCGTCAATACGGAGCTCCCGGAATTGTGGTTGGCCCTCGGGAAATCTGACGTTCCAACGCGAGGTCGGCTGAAGGTTGCGCTCGTGCGCTCGATACCAGGCATCCACACCGATCTCGACCGCGATGAGCCAGGCGAGAGCGGCGGCGCAGAAAGCAGGGGAGAGCGGCCGTGACAAATGGCGACTTGCTAACGACGAAGCTGGCACGGGTGCCTGAGTCGCTCCCCGGCTCAATAATTTCGTTAGGCCAAGACAGCCGATAAACACGAGGCCGACAATCGCGTAGCCGGCGATATCGTGCCAATGTTCCACCTGGCTGACTCCGCGATTCGCCGCAATCCAGACGAGGAAAAAAGCCCGGGCGCAGTTCGCGATGAACGCGATCACAATCGCAGCGGCAATCAGCGCCAACCGCCGGCCCAATCGGAGGCGATTCAATTCTCCAAAGAGAAGGCCAATCATCAGCGAAGTCTGGAGTGACCGCACTCCGCTGCAGGCTTCGTTAACGCCGACGACGCCGCCATTGATATGAATGAGGTTTCCTTGCACCTCGGCGGGAATGCCGAAAAGCGAAAGCGCTACGGTGGCGATGTTTGCCACCGTCGGCATCAAACCCTGGATGATGGGCTGTTCGATATCGCTTGGCCACGGAACCGAAACGAGAAAGAAGAGGACCGGGAAAGCGAAGTGCCGCAGCCAAGGTTTTCCGCCAACCCACCCGATGAGAATCATTGTCAGGCTAACGACCACGAGTGCATGGGCCCAGCTAAACGGGCGCCAGTCCGGGTTCGCCACTTCGATGAGACGAATGGGCAGGATCAAGAAAAGCAGCAGGGCCGCTGTGATTCCCCAGGTTCGAGCGGAAGAGAAAAGCTCGTCCCTCTTGATCTGACCCCTGAGCGTTGAGTTCTGACTTCGGCTCCCCGGACGATCGTCCCAGCGAAGCCAGAATAGGTAGAGCGCAAAGAACGGTACGAACCATCCGTAGTTATATTGCTCGTTGTAGCTCCATTCCGCGCTCAGGTGGCGGCAGCAGACAAACCAAAGCGAACCCAGCGCCAGAAAGAGCAGGACGACCCCGGTGTTCAGGCTGCGTTCGAGTCGCGTAGTTGTGGTTGCAGGAGTGGCGGCAACGGCGGATGTCGTCACGGTTTGATTATAGCACGGTGCAAGGCAGCGGGTTAAGAGTTATCCGTTAAGGGTTGTCCGGCGGCTTCGGGAAGGGGTAGATCTTCTTTTCGGAAGGGTAATTGCTAACTGGCATCTCGAAAAACGTGGATCCGACCAACGAACGCCTGATCAGCGGGGGCCGCCCGCTGCGCATCCTGGGCCTGACCTTCCTGACTGGCTCCGCCCACGATGCCGTCGAACGTGTTTCACAGACCGGCGGGGTCCTGATCGTTCCGGCCGCTCCGGCATTGGTGAGGCTTCGCCACGATCCGATTTATCGGCAAGCCATGCTGTCAGCCGATTACGCGATCCCCGATAGCGGGCTCATGGTGCTCGCCTGGCGAATGGTAAAAGGACAAAAGCTGACGCGTGTGTCCGGGCTCGCGTATTTGCGCGAACTTGTTCGCCGGCCTGAATTTCGCGATCCGGGCGCGGTCTTTTTCGTCCTTCCGTCGGAGGAAGCGCGGCGAAAACTTGTCGCCTGGGGAGACGCCAACCGGATGCAGATAGCTCAAGATGATTGCTATGTCGCGCCGCACTATGCACTCGATTTGGAGGATTCCGGTCTGGTTGAGCGTTTGAAAACAAAGCGACCGCGACACGTCGTCATCGCCATCGGCAACGGGCCTCAGGAAAAACTCGGCGTCTATCTGCGTGATCGTCTTCCGTCCGGCGCCGCGTTTCATTGTATCGGGGCGGCGCTCGGATTTCTCACGGGTGATCAGGTCGCGATCCCCGATTGGGCGGATCGTTTCTATCTGGGCTGGCTTCTCCGCCTTATCGCCCAACCGCGTATCTTCATCCCGCGACTGATGCGGGCCGCGGCGGTGCCGTGGATGATTCTTAAGTGGAAGGAAGAACTTCCTCCACTTAGGTGAAGTAGAAAGTAGAAAGTAGAAAACTGTGGAGAAGGATCTGGAGCCAAGAACGAAGCGATTCGCGCTCAACACGATCGAGTTTTGTTCTTCTCTACCGCGAAGTCGGGAAGGGGACGTGCTCGCTCGCCAGCTCCTTCGCGCCGCCACATCAATTGGCGCCAATTATCGGGAGGCCAATCGCGGCGTGTCACGCGCGGACTTCGTCAACAAGATTGGCATCGTTCAAAAAGAGGCGTCCGAGACACAATACTGGCTTGAGTTGTTTCTGGAGTCAGGCACCGGTGACAAGACAAATGCCGAGGCGCTGCACAAGGAGATTTCTGAGTTGCTCGCTATTTTCACCAGCATCGGCAAGAAATTGAAAGGCTGATGCCGCTAATCGTTGTTTTCTACTTTCTATATTTCTACTTTCTACTTGGGATGATTGTCTTGGGGCTCAACGCTTACCACGCCGATTCGGCGGCGTGCCTGATTGTCGATGGCAAACTCGTGGCCGCGGCGGAGGAGGAACGATTTCGCCGCATTAAGCACTGGGCCGGCCTTCCGACCAAGGCGGTCGATTACTGTCTGAGCGAAGCGCGCCTGAACATTCGCGACGTCGATCATATCGCCATCAATCGCAACCCACGAGTAAACAACCTGCGGCGGCTCGGTTTTGTAGCCACACATTGGCCTTCGCCGGGTTTGATGATTCAGAAGATCAAAAACATCAGAAGCGCTGTCTCGGTGAAAGACACTCTGCAGGAAGAATACAAGCTCGAGCTGAAAGCCGAACTGCATCAGGTCGAACACCACCTGGCGCATCTTGCCTCAGCTTTTTTGGTCTCCGGATTTTCCGAGGCTGCCTGCATTTCCATCGATGGCTTTGGCGACTTTGCCAGCACCGCCATGGGTTTTGGCAGCGGCGATGAGATCAAAATCGATGACCGCGTCTATTTTCCTCACTCGCTAGGGATTTTTTACAGCGCCTTGACGCAGTTCCTCGGATTTCCGCATTACGGGGACGAATACAAGGTCATGGGTCTGGCGCCTTATGGCGATCCGCATTTCATCGATCCTCTTCGCGAGGTCTTGAAAATTCAGTCTGATGGCGGTTTCCGGCTGAACCTGAAATATTTCCGGCACCACAGCGATAACGTTTCGTATTCCTGGGAAAACTGCACCCCGGCGGTTGGCCTTCTCTACAGGTCCACGCTGACTGATTTGCTCGGTCCGGCGCGTCAGCCTAACGAACCTCTGGAACAGAAGCATAAGGATCTCGCGCGTTCGGTTCAGGTGACTTACGAGAAGGCGTTTCTCGCGCTGCTCCAGGCCCTGCACAAATCGCACCCAAGCGACAACCTTGCCTTGAGCGGCGGCTGCGCCATGAACTCGGTAGCCAATGGTAAAGTCTACCGGCGAACGCCTTTCAAGAAGATGTATTTGCCGGCGGCGGCGGGCGACGCGGGTGGCGCTATCGGGGCGGCGGTGGTCGTTCTGAAGGAACTTGAAAGCGGGAAGCGGAAAACGGAAAGCGGAAAGGAAGAACCGGTCCCGGAGTCGGAAGACGGCGGTCGGGGGTCGGACGCCAACAGCGGGCAACCTGAAGAGAAGAGCTCGTCTCGTCCGGTGGAGGTTGGGGTGGAGAATAGTGCGGAGCAGGGAGCGCGTGCAGGCGCTACGGAAAGCGGAAAAGTCGAAAGTCCCGATCTTGCATCGGCTCAAGGCTTCGGTTGCGCTCCGAAATTCGAAATTCCCCAGATCAGCTTATGGCCTTTGCGCACTGCTTATCTCGGACCTGAATCCAGCGAAGAGGAGATTCACGCGTTGCTTGATTGGAAGAAGAAGGAAATTGCCATGGCTGAGTGTTTCCTAACCATCCTGGCCGCCGAAGAGGACCTCATCGAGCGGACTGCCAAAGCCATTGACGACGGCAAGGTCGTCGGATGGTTTCAAGGCCGAATGGAATGGGGGCCGCGCGCTTTAGGCAATCGATCCATCCTGGGCGACCCGCGCCGGGCCGACATGAAGGAGATTCTCAATTTAAAGATCAAACGACGCGAATCGTTCCGTCCTTTCGCGCCATCGATCCTGCGGGAAGATGTTTCCGACTGGTTCGAGCAGGATGATGACGTGCCGTTCATGATGGAAGTGTTTCAGATCAGGGCCCAGAAACGCTCATTCATTCCTGCAGTCACACACGTCGACGGGTCAGGTCGTTTGCATACGGTCGAGAAAGACGTCAACCCTCGGTATCACCGATTGATCTCACGGTTCAAAGAACTCACGGGAATTCCGATTGTCCTAAACACCTCGTTTAACGAGAACGAGCCGGTGGTTTGTTATCCGGAAGAAGCGCTCGACTGTTTTCTGCGGACGAAGATGGATCTCCTTGTGCTGGGAAATTTCGTCATCGAACGCAAAAGTTGAAGGCCTTACGCTTCAGCTGCCGTTCGCCGAATCGCCGGCGCCGTTACTCGACTGCACTTTTTCGACTCCGGGACCGTGATCACGTCCCGTGCGATCACCATAGACCTCGCCGTCGCCGTAGCCGTGCGACGCATAGTAATAATAGTATCCGGCACCACGGCGACGCGGGAGGCGATTCAGAACAATGCCTGCAGGGCGTACGTGGGTGGCACCTAACAAAGTCAGGGCACGATTGATGGCGTTCCGAGGTGTCTTGGCCGCCCGCACGACGATGCATGTCGTCTGGACGTGCGGCACCATCAGGAGTGTGTCGCTCACAGCCAGAACAGGGGCGCTATCGATTACGATCCGGTCAAAGTAGGATTTAGATTCTGTCGTAAGTCCCCGGAAACAATTATCGCTTAAAAGCTCGGCCGGGTTTGGAGCGCGTTGGCCGCCGGCGAGAATGAAGAGCTGACCGGTTTTCGCCGGCTTGCCTTCGCGGAAACGTGCCGCGCCGACGGTTTCTGCTTCGACCGAAGTGACAAGGCGCACTGCCTGACGGAGTTCGACAGCACCGATGAGATAGTCAACCAAACCGGGAGCTTGTGGACTATGCCCGAGGACCTTTCTGAAAACCTTGTGAATGCTGGGCCGTCGAAGGTCACCGTCGACCAGGAGCACGCGGTGACCCTGCTGTGCGAGAGAAAGAGCAAAGTTTACCGAGGTGAAGCTCTTGCCTTCGTTAGGCAGGGCGCTGGTGAAGAGGAAAACCTTGCGATCGGCTTCGGGTCCGAGCAGAGAAAGAGCCGCGCGCAAATTCCGGAAACTCTCTGCGATTGGGCCGCTGGGAGCTTCATCGACCAGACGATATTTGGTGGCGTCTCCCTTTCCCTTCTTCGCGTCGGCGCGAGTCTCTGTTCCCTTGGTTTCGGGAATGGCGGCCAGAACCGGAAGACCGAGTGTCGCTTCGGCCTGGTCGACTGTTTTGAGCGAGCGATCGAGCGCGTCGGCCCCAAACACAAACGCGAGGCCGGCGGCGAGGCCACCTAACAAACCGAAGGTGATGACTTTCGACGGGATCGGCGCGACCGGTTGGCGTGAGACAGTGGCTTGCTCGGCGACACTGACGGCATTCGCCTTTACATCCTTGGTCAGGTCGATCGCTTTAATCTGTCGAAGAACGCTTTCATAGAGAGAACGGTCGGTTTCCGCCTGGCGAGCGAGTTCCTGGTAACCGATGGCGGCTTTATTCAAGGCGACGACAGCGCCTTGCTGGGATTGAATCTCCTCTTGCAGACTGGCCTCCGTAGCCTTGGCTTGGGCAATCGCATTTCGCAGAATATCGGGCTGTGCCATGACCGCGCGTCGGAGCGAGTCTTTGGCTTCTCGAAGAGCGGTCTTGGCGGCCATCATCTTTGGATGTTTCTCCTTGTAGCGAAGAGAGAGCGTGGCGACGTTCGCTTCCAAGTCCGCAACCGAGCGGCGTCGTTCGTTAACCAATTGAGCGGCGTTAATGCTGGGAACGGCGAGGAGTTGATCGACGTCCGTTCCGGCCGCATCAATCTGCGAGAGTTCACCTTCCAAGCGGATTCGGTCGGCCTTGGCCGTGGTCAGCTTATTATTGAGATCCTGCAGTTTGTCTTCAACAATGCCGCCTCGTGAGCCGCCAGCCCCGGCCCCCGAACCGGTCTGAGAACCGGTGGAGACGGTGCCTCCTCCGAGTTGCAGAGCATCCGGGGTCTTGGCCTTGTATTCGGCAACGGCTGCTTCGCTCTTCTGGAGGTTTACCTTCAGGCGCTCTTCCTCTTCCACCAGGTATCGCAAGCTCTCCTGGCTGAACGTTGCTCGCCGCTCAATCGAGTTGCGAATGTACTCACGGCCGACTGCCTCGCCGAGTCGTTGCGCCATCACGGGATCTCGGTTCGTCACGAAAAGATCGATCAGACGCGTGCCACGCCGGATGTTAGCCTTCACCATCGTCGAAAGGGCCCCCGCGAGTGCTTCCTCCATTGGGGTAAAAGTCATCCCCTGAACGATGTCCGGCTGAGAGCGGGGCGATGCCGGCTTCGGAGCCGAGGTGGATTTCTTAGTGGCGTCGTTCTCGATCGATTTGCCCAACAGTGCGACGCCGCCGTCGTCGGCCAGGCCTTCGGCGCGAATCACGCGCGAGAGCATCTGGCGGTTGGTCAGGTTCTGTTCGATGGTGCGCAAGGCTTCCTGGCTGGCCAGGAACATCGAGCGCATTCGCATCGGGTTATCTTCCGTAGAAGCGACGGTCGGCTCGGCGAAATCAACTTCGAGCACCGCGTGTGAGGAATACATCTTTGGTGTTCGGCTCAAATATCCAAGCCCAATGAAGAGACCGGCGAGGATGCAGAGGGCTACGATCCATATGCGCTCGATAAAACTGTGCCAGAAAGCGCGCAGACTAAAGCCGCGCTGCGACTCGAGCATCACATCGATCGCGGGATTGGCGGAGGGAGGGGCGGTAGGAGGCGTGGTCAGCATTTTCAAAAGATACTTTCGCCAACGGTCACGGTGTCGCCAGGCAGAACGGTGAAGGCGCTGTGGCCGCCTCGAGCCTGACGTTTGGCATCCACCCGCATTACCTGGCTGCCACGCTTCACACTTACTTTTTCCGGGGCTGCAATTCGCGTATATCCGCCGGCCATGGCGATGGCTTCGAGAAGTTCGATGCCTTCGGGACTGCCATCGGGCATTTCATAACTCCCAGGACGATTGATCTGCCCGAGCATGGTAAAGCGACGTTTGGCATATCCGATGAGCATCACATTCACCTTCGGATTGACCAGATAATCGCGACCATAAAGATCGGTTAGGCGTGAAGCCGCCTGGCTAAGAGTGAGCCCGGCGAGATGAATAGAACCGAGAAGAGGAACGCTGAGATTCCCTTCGCCATTTAATCGTCCGTTCGTCCTGAGATCCTCTTCACCGAAAACTTCAACCGCCACCTGGTCGTTAGCGCTGAGGATGTAACCGGTCGGAGCGCTCAGGGTTGGCAGGGAAGGGGCGGAGCTTTCACGCGCAATCGAGTTGGTATTGCCGCTCGAGAGGACGCTGCGCTGCTGAGACGAGAGCTGCTCAGAGGGCTGGCTCGACCCAGGCTGTGACTGGGCGACGGCCGTGACGGAGACGAGCAGGAAAAGTAGGAAAGGAACGACGGCCACGGTCGTAGCCGTGCACGCCCGCCTCACAAAAGTTCTGGCCGAGCGAGCGATGCGAGCTGCGCCTGGGGGGAAGACCGCGGGAAAACCTGGCGAACTCATATTATATAATACATCTGATCCCGTTTCCCACTAGAAGGTCAGTCGCGTGCGGAGGCCGACTTGATTATCCTTGAAACTGAAGAAGGCGAAGGAGCTCGAGTCTTCCCGGTGCACATAGTAAGCGCCGAACGTCCAATAGCGCGTGATGTTGAAGTCGATGCTGGGGTCGATGTAATAGAAATCGTCGTTTCGCGTGGCCGTCACGCCTTGGGCGGCGCTGAAATAGTTGGAATTCGTGTAGCCGGCAGCGAAGCCAAGAAAGAATCTTTGCATAAAGCGCTGCTGAACCGAAAAATTGATCGTCGTCTCGGAGTAATCCTGACCGGCGAAGCTGGCCGAATTAAATGTCTGACTGCTGCCGGTTAGGCTGATGGCAGTGCCGTCGAAAGGAGTGTAAGTGGCCGAAAGCGTGTAGACCGGACGGATCTCAATTCCGGAAACACCGCTGATCTCACGGAACTCGGCACCCGCGGTGGCGCCCAGACTGATCTTGGCTGTGGCCCTATAATTTAGACGCACGTTCGCCTGCTCAAACGTCTGATCGTTATTCGCGCCTCCGTTCACAGTGTTATAGCCGCCGGTGCCACCAACGCCGACCACCATTTTGTCGCTGTAAATGTAATTCAAATAAACATTGCCGCCGTAATTCTGGGAGCTGATCAAGGAGCCGCCGTATTCATCGGCGTAAAAATTTGCGCCGCCACTCAGAAAGAGTTTACCGGTCAGATCGTAGGATCCGGAAAGCTGCGTTGTGTAAATCTGGTGGCTATTCCGACCGCTAACGTCGGTATTGGCCTGATGGCCGGTCGGATCGGTCAGGCTGTTCAGGTCGGTCCCTTCAAGAATGCGAACGTCCTGAGATAACGAGAGCGAGAGATGACCGAAGCGATGACTGCCTGCGAGTTGAATCAAGTGTTGGACCGCATCGTTCTGGTCGTTATCCAGGAAGAGGAAAACGCTTGGCTGATATCTGAAGGAAAGGGTGTTGACGCTATCCGAATCTCCGCCGCCGAGGCCGACGTAGAGCGACGGTTCAAGGGTGAAGTAAAAGTCCGAAACCTTGTGAAACGAACTGTTGTAAATGTTGTCGTCCCAAACGCCGCGGACTGTGGCGGAGATTTCGTATTGGAGACGTCGGGGAATATCTGAGACAGGTTTCGCACCGGTAGTCACATCTGCGTCGGATGGGCCGGTGTTGGGTCCGCTGACGGGCGAACCGATCGCCGGCTGACGCAAAACCTGCGCCTGGGTAGGGGTTACAACCGAGGCGTCCGGCTCAGTAAACACAGCGCTACCTGTGTCCTGTGCCAGTGTAAGGTCAGCGAAACCCAAAAGGGTCGATAGGCCCAAGACAGCAAGGGATGCGTAACGAAGCGGTCGCGAAGACTTCACGGGTGGGGGAGCCGAAATTTAAGGTGTCCGCTTTAGCTCAGACTTGATCATAAGTAAACCCGTTCGTTTAGGAAACAGCATTTTCTAAAAATTATAGAGACGGGAGGGTTAACCATCGCGATTTAAGCGAAACCCGTGCCGAACAGCCGCTTCGGAAAAGCGGAAGGCAATGACTCAGAGCTTCTCGTATTTCGCCCGCGCTTCCCACGCTTTCTGCCAATCGCCTTTGGCGGCCCAAATCTCGGATGCGAGATAATTGAGCTCAGCGGGCGGTCGGGAGTCGGTCGAGGCGATGGTTATCGTGCGGAGGGCATCGTCGCCCAGGCGGCTCCGCCACTGGGCGACGGCGAGAAGCAGGCCGTCGCGACCCGGGTCGGCGCTGATTTTGAAACGTTGCCCTAACGACTGAACATCCCCTGCGCCGACGTCAGGAAGTTTGGCAGGCGATCCGTAATGAGACAGCAGACCGTAGGCCTGCTGATAATCCTGCAGATTCGCGTAAGCACGCGAAACTTCGCGAAAGGCAATTCGTTGCCAATCAGGATTCCTGGCCGCGGCTTCGACGAGCGAAAGAGTGTCGCCCGACCGTAACCAAATCTGAAAAAGATTTTGCAGCTGTTCCGGAGAAAATTCTTTAAGATCAGGATGAGCAGTCAAGAGACGGTCTAACTGAAGAGAGAATTCAAGCGGGGTCGCGTTGGAAAGCGTCATCAGAAGACAGCGCGGGTCTTCTCCCGCGAGATCAAACCAATGATCGCGCAGTTCAGGATCGTTACGCACAACACCGGAAATGCCTTCATAAAGGATGAAGGCGTTTGCGCCGAGTTTCCGCATTCCGTCTCTCCAAATCTCGAAAGCCAGATCCGGTTCGCCCAGATCGATCCAGACGTTGCCTTCACGTAAGTAAAGATCCGGCCAATTCCCAAAAATTCGGCGGGCGATGGCAAAATCTCGCAAGGCTTCCTCGCGAGGACGGTAGAGCGCCGCTTCGGCAACGCCGCGATGGTAGTAGAGAATCCAGTCGAGAGGAGCGAGGGCCAGACCTTCGTTAGCCTGATTCAACGCGCGTTGATAATCACCCCGCGAAACAGCCTCTTCGGCCATCCGCTCAAAATGCGAAACGGTTGCGGTCGTCGGGAATCGGCCCGCGCCGGCCACCGATGCGATCCAGCAGATAGCGAAGGCCAGCAACAGGACCCCGATCGCGCGGTAGATCCAGGAGACAAGGTTCGAGACTTGCGAGTCGCGTTCCGGATAAAGTGCCAAACTTCCCATCAGAAGCGCCGGCCAAAGAGTGCCTAACCGGTGCCCGGAAACATCAACCAGGCCGTGGATTGCAAAGGCTACGCCGCAGATCACCGCGGCCACCCGAAGGGTTCGCCCCGTCCCGGGCGCGAAAGGAAAGCACCGGCCTAACCACCAGAAAATCGCCAGCAATGTCAGCACGGGCGCAAACCATCCGAGTTCGACCGCCCCCCAAACCCAGTCGCTCTCCGGATGAACCGCCTCGCTGGTGGACAACGAATAATGCCGTGCGCCAGAGAAGAGGGGTCGGAAATTGCCCAGACCAACCCCGAGGAAGGGCGCTTCCCGCGAAAGATGCAGGGCGTCGCGGAAAATCTGGACCCGACCGTTCCGGGGCGAGAGTTCTTCCGGGCTTTGAAATCGCGCGAGTGTTTTGCCGCCGTTGAGCAAGAGGATTCCAAAAAGGAGACCCACCGCACACAGGGCCACGAGCGGACCACGACGCTCGCGCGCCTGAAAGAGCCACCACGAATGCCACACGATCGCTCCCCCGAAAAAAAGGATGATCCCGGACCGGGAGTAATTAAGAATCAGAGCCCAGCAGATCAGCGAAAGGCTGCAGAGCCAGATCCACCAGGTTGGCCGATGCTGCTGCAGGCGGTGAAGGCCGAGTGCATATATAATGATGCCGGCGAGACCGAAAACGTTGCTCGTCTGATTCCGATTAGGAAAAAATCCGAATTCCGGCACGTCGGGCCAGAAAGGGATTCGCTGGCCCGTAACAGAGGCGACCACCAGGACTCCGCCCAAGATGAGCACTCCGATTGCAAATATCACGAGGGTGCGGTCGCGCGCGCCGCGTGTCCAATCGCTCGCCAGGAGGTAGTAGGTCCAGGCGAGGACCATGAAAAGCAAAATGGTCCATTGAAATGTGATCCAAGGCTGGGGCGTTCGGGTGTGGGGGAGAACCGCACCCAGAGTCGTCAGGTCAGCGCGCCATTGGGGAACTCTGAACCAGCTTGCGGGAAGGAAAGCCAAAAGCGCAATCAGGAGCAGACCCGCCATGACGACGGTTGGGAAAAAAGGGAGAGCGCGTCGCGGCGGGAAAAGGACAAAAATGACGCCGGTCAACGCCATCAGGACGGCCATGGCCCAAAGTTCTGTGCTCCCGGCCAGGGTGGGCGCGAGGAGCGAGGCACCAACGATGAGAAACCGGGGGGCAACTGGGGAGGAGCGTGTTGAATAAAGGGCGTCCACTCGGTGAAGGGCAGAGACTCCGATGAAACGGCCGTTTCGCCAAGGTTAGAAGAGGCTAAATCAGGGCGATTTTGGGCTTGACCCTCGTGGGGCGGATGTTCAGACTCGGCATTCAAACCCCGGTCATGCACCTTATGCTCAGGAATCTCGTAATCGCCATATTGTCCGTTATTTTTTTGAACGGGACGTCATTTGCTGGGAGCGATACAAATCCCGATGGCACCATAAACGTCGGCAGCGCCAACCTGTTCACTGTGCTCGCCAAAGGTGATGCTTCATTCACGGACGATAACATCACGGGTCCGTCGAAGGTTGTGGGTAACATCGGCGTAGGCGGCCAAGGAACGTTCAATATGACGGATGGAGAATTCGATGGCGATCTCTACATGCACAACGGCGGTTCGTATAAGTATTCCGGGCCGGCAATCCATCACGGCAATAACTGGAATGATGCGGCCCACGAGGTGTTCCTCAACAGTGCACTCGCGGATGCACAAATGCTTTCCAGTAGCGCAGCCGGGGAGATGGCTTCGTCTTCTTCGGCTTACACCGTAAACGGCAATCATACCAACCTGACGACTGTTAACAGCGGTCAAAACATGATCGTCGCAGACGCATTTGGCGGTAGCAAAATCGTCCTGAATCTTCAGGATTTTGTTCGGACTAACGGCACCTTCACGTTGCAGGGCACGGCGATGACGACCTACATCATCAACGTTTCACGCAATTTCTCGCTCAACAATTCATCGGTCATCCTTAGCGGCGGCTTGCTGGCCTCACACGTTCTTTTCAATGTCACCGGCGGCGGCGGACAGGTCTCACTCAACCAGGGCACGCAGATGTCCGGAACATTGCTCGCCATGGGACGCAAGGTTGATCTCAGCGGTGGCAAGGTTTTTGGGCGTGTCATGGCCAATCAAGTGGTCATCACCAGCGGTGGCCAGGTCATTAGCCAGTAAGCGCCGTCTCTTTTTCAGCGAGCGTTTGCGCGAAAACCCTCAGCGCGCAAAGTTTCTGCCTGCGCTGCGTGTCTAAGCGTGATACATCAGGACCAGTCCGGGGTGTAGCTTAGCTTGGTAGAGCGCGTGGTTTGGGACCACGAGGTCGCAGGTTCGAATCCTGTCACCCCGATATTCCTTCGATAGGGACTGCCGATGAGCTCAAACAATGATGTGTTGGGGCGACCGATTGATTCTTAAAGTTCTCTGCCTGGCCATTGCGGCAGCGGGAGTCGCGTCATTAGCGCAAGGCCAGGATGCGGCACCAGCGACGGTCGATTTGCAGCCAACGCCGGCGCCGTTGCCGGCAGAAACACCGTCCGGCCCGACACCGTCTCCTTCCACACCGCAGTTGCCCGATCTGTCGCGTCTCGATGAAGCTTTCAAACGCACGTCGATTGGCAAAGCGGCCGACGAAAACCGCCAACGAATAGAAATCAGAGGCCTGCAGAACAGAATCGCCGGCGATCCGGATATCGTGGCTGCCAAAAAGGACGCGGAGTCCGCCCGAACCGACTTGGAAAAACGGGAACGCTTAAGGAGCTACTATCAAATTTCCTACAGTCGTATGCGCCGCGCAGCATCTTCCGAGGGCACGCGGAAAGCGCTCGATGAGGAAGAAGCGGCCCATTTGAAGCTCCTGGATCAGCCACGTGTTCGGCCAATTCCCGGGGGAACGATTCCGCCGGTGGAAAAAAAGACCAAGGCGGACAAAAGGAAAAAGCCAAAACTTGGCCGAGTCACCGGCAGTTGAGGCGGATTGGCTTTTCCACAATTCGCCCGTTCAGCCGTTCGTTTGTAGCTATGGCCTAACTGCCCGGCGGCCGTTCCTAAAACGACCTTTCGCCAATCCGCGGTCCCTATGGACTAACGACAGACGGGTGATTGATCTGGCTTGTCCCCTGCATCAGCAGAGTATCCGCTATGACTTCGCCGCGGATGGTGGCGGCATCGCGCAATTGCACCGTGCGCCGGTTGGCCAGCAGGATTCCCTGAAAACTGGCATTGCCCGAAAGAGTGACTGTCGTTCCGCGTCCGCCGCGGACGTTAAAGAGAACGTCGTTCCAGTCGAGCCCGCCGCTCAAAACAATGCTGGCCGCATCCGTCAGGGAGAAGCCCCGGCTCACGTTGAAAACGTAGGTGGTATTCGCGCTGCCTTGCAAAGTCAGCGTCGAGTTATCGCGCATTCGGAAGAGGCCCAGGTTGAGAACAACGGTCTCGCCAGGTGCGCCGCTCAGGGTCAGATTGCTCGTGCCGTTCAGATCAATCGTCGAAAGGGTTCGTGTCGGCGCAAGCAGTCCGGCCGCGCGGGAAAGATTCAGAGCAAGTGTGCTTTCCGCGTCCAACAGAGCGTTGGCCGGACGATGCCGTGCTCCCGTGATTGCAGTGGCCGGAGCCATACGCAGGAAGCCCCCCTTCGGAAGGTAGATGTCGCCATTGATCAGGGCGCCGTTTGCCAGAACGATATCGCCGTTGCCTGCCGCGCCCACGTTTCCATTCACTTGTGCATCGTTCAGCAGGCGGTCGCCTAAACCATTCAGCCCCAATGAGAATGCGGCCCACTGTTCCAGATCGCCCGCGGGAAGAACGCTGCCAATGTCGGCACGCAAAGGCGAGACGAGCAGGAGCAGGCCAAGTGCTGGTATGAAAAATCGTTGAGCCATAGGGATGTCTCCAAGGCGGAGTGAGCCGATAAACAGCAGCCGTTGTGCCTGTCTCCCTCTGAAGACTCCCTTGCTGCGGCTCGCGGCTCAGCTATCCTGAGTCCCTCGCAAACAGGCCGCGTTCGTCTAGTGGTTAGGACACAGCCCTCTCAAGGCTGGTGCACGGGTTCGACTCCCGTACGCGGTGCATGCCGCGGCAACCTGTGAAATTCCGATTGCCAGGAAGGGCTGGAACGGACATATTACGCGGCTCTTCTCACACACAGCCTCTCGCTGTCTTCTTCTCCCCGCCGCGCTCTCCCTTATGTTCAAACGCGAAAAGCTTCAGTTATTTATCTTCATCGTTCTGGTTGTTTTGCAGGTGATGGGAATCATCGGCCTGCTGGGCCACTTTCGGCTGGCTTACCTCCCGGACATGCTGCTGGTCTTCTTTTTTGGCGGCATCTGCACGACGCTTTATCTCCACCGGTATTTGACGCATCGCGGATTCGAGATGCCGGAATGGCTTAAATTTATTTTCGCCACCGGATCCGCCGTGACGCTGGCCGGGGATCCGGTCACGTGGGTTGGTGATCATCGGTATCATCATCTGAAATCCGACACCGATGAAGACATCCACAGCCCCATGCATGGCTTTCCCTACGCCCACATGATGTGGCTCGTGAGGAAGCCTCCCCAGTTCCGTGAGCGTTCGCGTCGATATGCCGCTGATGTGCAGAAAATCTGGTATTGCCGGCTTTGGGAAAATCCCGCGTTCTATATCCTGCCGCATTTGATCGTGGCAGGTTCGCTCTTTTTTGCCTTTGGCTTTTCCGGAATGCTCTGGTGCCTCTACGTGCCCATGCTTTTTGTTTACAACGTCACCTGGGCGGTAAACTCGATCTGCCACATGCCCTCGTTAGGCTACCGGAGCTTCGAGACGACGGATGAAAGCCGGAATAATTTCTGGATCGGTTTGATCGGGATGGGCGAGGGCTTCCATAACAATCATCACGCCCAGCCGCGCTGCGCTGCCCACGGATTGCGTTGGTGGGAGTTCGATGGAACCCGTTACCTCATCTGGATTCTCGAGAAAACCGGCCTTGCCTGGGACGTTGTCTGGCCGAAGAAGGAAACTTCCGATGCGGCCGAACCGGAGGAGCCATCGTCCATAATCACGGCGGTCACCGCATCCTCGGGGCCTGCGGCCGACGCGGTTTAGGGTTCGTATCCTAAATTCGCGGAGAGGCGTTTCTCAACTGCTTCCATCGGCTCGTTGCGCCGTCGCGCGTAGTCTGCAACCTGATCGCGGGCGACCGGGCCGACGCCAAAATATTTCGCCTCGGGGTGCGAAAAATAAAGTCCGGAGACACTCGACCCCGGGTGCATGGCAAACGATTCGGTTAACGTCATTCCGCAAAGGCGTGGCGCCTGTAAGAGCTCAAACAGTATCGTCTTCTCAACGTGATCCGGCCACGCGGGGTATCCCGCAGCTGGACGGATCCCGCGGTATCGCTCGCGCAAAAGATCTTCACGAGAAAGCTTCTCGGCCGAACCGAACCCCCAGGCAATGCGAACTTCGCGGTGCAGATATTCTGCGAAAGCCTCCGCCAGTCGATCGGCCAACGCCTTCGTCAAAATGGCGCTGTAATCGTCATGCTCGGCATTAAACTTCGCTGCCATTTCGTCAGCGCCGTGAATGGAAACGGCAAAGCCGCCCAGATTGTCGGGTTGTGTTGGAGCAACGAAATCAGCCAGGCAATGGTTCGATTGACCGGCCGGCTTCTGTAATTGCTGCCGCAGGAAATGAAACGTCGCCATCTGCGATTGAGCTGAGGCGTCGCTGTAGAGGTGAACGTCGTCACCATCCGACCTTGCCGGCCAAAGGCTCCAGACACCGCGCGCTTTCAGGGATTGTTCCTTAATAATTTCCGCGAGAAGTTTCTGAGCGTCCTCGAAAAGCTCCCGGGCTTGCTGACCAATCACCGGGTCGTCAAAAATTGCCGGATAACGTCCGCGCAGCTCCCAGGTGTGAAAGAAGGGCGACCAATCGATGTATTCAATCAGCGTTTGCAGAGAGACGGCAGAGACCGGCAATCCCTCGATATCGTTAGGCGATCCGGTTGTGACAATGTGCAGGCCACTCTCGGCCGGTTGTGGCGGCGCATAACTCGCCCAATCCAGCGCCGGCCTGCGCGCGCGCGCTTCGTTTAATGAAATAAGCTTCTTGTCGCGGAGCTTGGCCAGATACTCTTCACGCAGCCTTTCATGGTCCGCCCGGTTGCGCGCGTCGAAATCCATTTTCGATTCATCGTTAAGAAGTGAGTTCACCACTCCGACCGCGCGCGACGCGTCGAGCACATGAACCGTGGTCGACTGGTAATGCGGCGCGATCTTGACGGCGGTGTGGGCTCGGCTGGTGGTCGCGCCCCCGATCAACAGCGGCAACTTCAAACCTTCCCGTTCCATTTCGCCGGCGACGTGAACCATTTCGTCGAGTGAAGGAGTAATGAGTCCACTCAATCCGATGGCATCGGCTTTCTCGTCCCGGGCTGCCTGCAGGATTTTCGCGGCCGGCACCATCACTCCCAGATCGATGACCCGGTAATTGTTACATTGCAGGACAACCCCCACGATGTTCTTCCCGATATCGTGGACATCGCCCTTCACAGTTGCCATGACGATGCAGCCCTGCGGTTTTGCGTTGGCGCTCTTTTCCGCTTCCATGAAAGGCATGAGGTAGGCGACCGCCTTTTTCATCACGCGCGCGCTTTTTACCACCTGCGGAAGAAACATCTTTCCGGCGCCAAAGAGGTCGCCAACGACTGACATTCCCGCCATCAGGGGCCCTTCAATAACATCAAGCGGGCGCCGCGAATTTTTGCGCGCCTCCTCGGTATCCACGTCGATGTGGTCGATGATTCCCTTCACCAGCGCGTGTTTCAGCCGCTCCTCCACGGGGCTGTCTCGCCAGGCGTCATCTTTTTCACGGGCTTTGCCTGGTCCGCTGAGCGTTTCCGCAAGTTGTATCAACCTCTCGGTCGCATCGTCGCGGCGATTAAGCAGCACATCTTCAACACGTTCGCGTAGTTCCGGTTCGATCTCTTCGTAAACCGCGAGTTGTCCCGCGTTCACGATGCCCATATCAAGCCCGGCCCCGATAGCGTGGAAAAGGAAGGCCGAGTGCATGGCCTCACGCACGCGGTTGTTGCCGCGAAACGAGAACGAAATGTTGCTGACCCCGCCGCTGACATGCGCTCCGGGCAGATTTGCTTTAATCCAACGCGTGGCATCGATGAAATCGACCGCGTAATTGCGATGCTCGTCCAGGCCGGTCGCCACTGTGAGGATGTTTGGATCAAAAATGATGTCGGCAGCCGGAAAGCCCGCTTCGTTCGTCAGAAGGTTGTAGGCTCTCTGGCAGATTTCGATCCGCCGCTGCAAATTGTCGGCCTGGCCTTTCTCGTCGAAGGCCATGACGATTGCGGCCGCGCCATATCGGCGGATCAGGCGCGCCTGCGAGAGAAATTCTTCCTCGCCGTTCTTGAGGCTGATCGAATTCACGACCGCCTTTCCTTGCAGACATTTCAGGCCTTCTTCGAGAACGCTCCACTTGGAGCTGTCGATCATGATGGGAATGCGGCTGATCTCAGGCTCGCTTCCTATCAGATGAAGAAAACGCCGCATGGTGGCGACGGAATCGATCATTCCTTCGTCCATGTTGACGTCGAGAATATTTGCCCCGCCGCTGACTTGTTGGCGCGCCACCGTGAGCGCGCTCTCGAAATCGCCGCCCAGGATCAGCTTGGAGAATTTCGGCGAGCCCGTGATATTGGTGCGCTCGCCGACGATAACGAAGCCGACTTCCGGCGTGATGTTCAGTGGTTCAAGTCCGGAAAGCTGAAGCGATGCCACTGGCCAGCGCTCTTCCGGGGTTGGAAGCGCGCGCGGCGGGCAGTTCCTGATGATGTCGGCGACGCGGCGGATGTGCTCCGGTGTGGTGCCGCAGCATCCACCGACGAAATTGAGCCACGCGTTACTGGCCCATTTGCCTAACTTCGGCGCGAGGCTCTTCGGCGTTTCCGGAAAGCCGGTTTCCGACAGCGGGTCGGGAAGGCCCGCGTTTGGATAGGCACCGAAAAATGTCGGAGCAATACGCGACAGTTCCTCCACGTAAGGCTCCATCTCGTCGGGACCGAGAGCGCAGTTGAGGGCCACCATTAAAGGTTTGGCGTGAGCGATGGAGGCCAGAAAAGCCTCAACCGTCTGACCACTTAATGTGCGTCCCGACCGGTCGGTGACTGTGCCGGAAACCAAAAGCGGCACGTTTCGGCCGAGCTTTTCGAAGAGTTCCGCGATGGCAAAGAGAGCCGCCTTCGCATTGAGCGTGTCGAAAACCGTCTCGACCGCGAGCAGATCAACGCCACCGGTCAGTAGGGCTTCAGCCTGATCGTAGTAAGTCTTCTTTAGTTGATCGAAGCTGACCGCGCGAAATCCGGGGTCGTTAACGTCGGGCGACAGAGAACCAGCCACGGGCAGGGGGCCCATTGACCCGGCGACGAAACGTTCCGAGCCGGTGTCATTGGCAACGCGATCGGCCGCTCGGCGCGCAATTTGGGCCGCGGAAAAATTTATCTCGGTCGCCAACTCCCGGAGAAACGGATCGGTCGTCACGCGCTCGAAAAATTCCTGATCCTTGCGTGGACCGGCCGGTTTGCCTTGAAACAGGAAGTCGTGCAGGCCGATGGTGGTGCCGCTGAAGGTATTGGTTTCGATGATATCCGCGCCGGCCTCCAGATAATCGATGTGAATCTTTTCAATCGCGTCCGGGAGCGTGAGTTGGAGAAGTTCGAGGCTCCCCTTGAGATCGCTGCCCTTCCAATCGGCAAACCGGTCTCCTCGGTAGTCCGCCTCGGAGAGCTTCAGGCGCTGAATCATGGTGCCCATGGCGCCGTCGAGGAGGACGATGCGTTTCTGGAGGAGGCACTCGAGAGGGTGAATATCCACGGTGAACGAGGAATTAAGGGGATTTTGGCCAGGCTTCAAGCGATATATTGACGTATCCTGATGCGTTGATGCGTCACTGGGGCCGGAATCGTGCGCGATCATTCAGCCGGAACCTCAGCAAGCGCCGGGCGCGTTTAGAGCTGCTTGTCTCAACCGCCTATCCTATGAGATAGATGCCTGGCACAAGCACCTCAAAAGGTCTCTTCAGCAGAATAATCTTTCCTCGGCGAACCAATGGAAGCGATTCGCATCTTCAAGTCGCTCACGCCTGAACAGCGAAAAACTTTCATCGCCTGTTTTCTCGGATGGACTCTCGATGCCCTCGATTTTTTCCTGCTGACTTTCGTTCTCGTTCCGGTTGGCCGTGATTTTGGCCGGAGCATTTCGCAAGTCGCCTTCGCCATCACGGTGACTTTGATGATGCGGCCCATCGGCGCGCTGATCTTCGGTCTTCTGGCCGATCGCTTCGGCCGGCGGATTCCTCTGATGGCCGATATTATTTTTTACTCGGTCATGGAATTACTGACCGCCTGGTCGCCTAACTTCACCATCTTCCTTGTCTGTCGTGCGCTTTTTGGAATTGGAATGGGGGGAGAGTGGGGACTGGGCGCTTCATTGACCATGGAGTCGCTCCCGGCGAAGGCGCGTGGTCTTTGCTCCGGGATTCTGCAACAGGGATATGCTTTCGGCTATCTGCTCGCGGCGCTGACTTATTGGATCGTCTTCCCGATCTTCGGATGGCGCGGTCTCTTTGTCGCGGGAGCGATGCCAGCGTTCCTGGTAATTTACATTCGCGCGCACGTACCCGAGTCGCCCGTGTGGAAGCGACAACGCTGCCAGGCCGCTCGCGAACGGCTGGGAATCACGAACGCCATTCGCCAGTACGGCACGCTCTTTCTTTATGCTGCACTTCTGATGAGCGCCTTTAATTACATGTCTCACGGAACGCAGGATCTTTATGCGACGTTTCTCGAGAAGCAGCGAGGATTCGGCGTTTCCGCCAAATCGATGATCACGATCGTCTACGCGTTCGGCGCGATCTGCGGCGGGGGTGTTGTCGGAATGCTTTCGCAAAAATGGGGGCGGCGTCGATGCGTCATTCTCTGCGCTGTCTTCGGAATTTTCCTGATTCCGACCTGGGTTTTCGTTCCGTCGACGGCCATCCTCGTGCTCGGGGGTTTTCTGATGCAATTCATGGTGCAGGGCGCCTGGGGGGTTGTCCCGGTGCACCTGAATGAATTGTCACCTCCGATGTTCCGGGGAACTTTCCCGGGCTGGCCTATCAACTCGGCAATCTCGCTGCTGCCTACGCCGCGCAGCAACAAGCGTGGCTGGCGGAACGTTTCTTCACGACGAACGGGATGCCTAACTACGCGCTCACTATGGCGATGGTGGAGCTGGTCGTTTTTGCCGCCATTATTATCCTCGCCGCAGTCGGCCCGGAGGAGAGGGGAAAAGAGTTTTAAAATCTCCGGCGCTCAGCGGGAGTTTTAGTGTTTTCGCAGAGTGGACGGCGCCAGGCCAGGACCGGTTGGATCGGGCGCGCCTGTCGACGGCGGCGCTGCCTTGGCATTGTAAACGCCGCGTCCATATCGCATTTCCACGATGCCCTCGGCGATTCTGTCCGCCAGCAGCTCGCGGTATTCCGAATCGCGAGCCTCGCCGCCTTCCCTTCGGTTGCTCAGGAAACCGCATTCAACAAGAACCGCGGGATACTCTGCGTTCCGCAGAACTCGGAAATTGGCAAAATGCACGCCTCGATTGACCGAATGCGGAATGGTCAGCAAATGTTTTTGGATTCGTTCCGCCATTTCACGCGAGGTTGAGGAGTGGAAGTAAGTTTCAAATCCGTGAATGCCGCGTTTGCGCGAATCGTTGAAATGAACGCTCACAAAAACCGCATTCGTCTGTGAGTTCTCGATTCTGACGCGCTCATCGAGTGGTATGAAGCGGTCGGACGCGCGCGTCATGACCGTGTGAAGCTGGGACTCGCGAAGCTTGCGTTCGAGGCGACGCGCCACGTCGAGAGTGGCGATCTTTTCCGCGCCGCCATAACGGCGAAAGGCGCCATTGTCTTTTCCACCGTGACCCGCGTCCACAACGACGGTGGTGAAAGTCCGCGTCGTATCCTTAACCGCGCGCCCGGCTGGTCCTGTGGTCGTGGAACAACCGGTAATCAGGCCGAGTAGAACAGGCAGAGTGAGACAACGAAGGAGCCGCATTCGATTGAATACTCCAAAGTCGCGTCGCCGCCAAAAAAAAATGCGCTCTTGGCAGCGCGCTGGAAGGCTCCGTGCTGAAAAACCGCTTGTTTTTTGTGCAGGCGCACTTAAAGGCGTTTACTCACTTTATGCTGTTTCGATTAGCGGTTTTTCCACTCGTTTTGATGTTCGGCGTGTCGATGTGCCACAAGGGAACGGCCGTCGTTAGTGCGCCCCCAACTTCCGCGGCTCCTCCGGCCGCAGCGGCGCCGGCCACCCCTTCACGCCCTGATTCTGATGTCAGCGCCGCCGGTCACGCTTCGACTACGACGACGGCGCCGACGGCCTCAAAAACCACGGCCGCGGTTTCACGGTCCGGCAAGGTTGTGGTCGATCAGACCTCGCAAACGATCATTTTTTGCTACCACCGCCTGGTCGACAAGATTCGCACGCCATGGACGGAGATCACCCCAGCCGCATTTGAAGCACAAATGAAAATGCTGAAGGACCGAGGGATCACCGTGATTTCGTTGCAGGATTATCTGGCTTGGAGGCGGAGCGAGAAAAATATCCCTGCGCGCTCGGCCGTCATTACTTTTGATGACGGTTGGAAATCACAGTACCAGGTGGCTTGGCCAATCCTGAAGAAGTTTGGCTACACGTTCACCATGTTCATTTATACCGAGGGTGTTGCTGGCGGCACAAATGGTGGCGGACAAGCGATCACATGGGAGCAGTTGAGCGACATGCGCGACAACGGGATCGATATCGAGGCGCACTCCGCGACGCATCAGGATATGCGTGAAGGTCAACCGATCGACCTGATCGCCCAGGGTGGAAAGAGAACACGGACCCGGCTGCACGGGCAACAGTACGAGGACTGGCTTCACAATGAGGTCGTCGGTTGCAAGGAATTGCTCGAGCAAAAGCTGGCAATCAAGGTGAACTGTTTCGCGGTGCCGCTGGGCAAGTACAACGATCACGTCAAGGAGGTGGCGCGGAATGCCGGCTACGAAGCGATGTTCACCGTTTATGGCCAGCCGCTGACTTTCAATTCGCCGATGGATTCGCTCGGCCGCTACGCCATTGAAGCGAACAAGCCCAAGGTTTTTGAAACTGCCATCGGCTTGATCGCTGGATCAAAGGGAGGCGGGACGGCCGCTGCAGAGGTTGGCGCCACCGATCTCTCGACCGAACCTGCGAACGGCGACACCATCCGAACGGCGCTTCCGCTGATCAAAGCGAACATGTCCGGGTTCGGCACCGTCGATCCCAGCAGCATTCAGATGCGCATCAGCGGTCTCGGAGTTGTTCCGGCAAGTTACGATCCAAAGACCGGCACTGTTTCCTACCAGGTGACGCAGAAGCTGCGCGACAAAACCTGCACCGTCATCTTGAGCGCGAAGTCGGACGGCAAGAAAGTCGAGACCCACTGGACATTTGGTATCGACGACGGGTCGGCGGGTGCGCCCGCGGCGCCGTCTCCGGCACCGAAAAAGTAATCGCCTTCACGGCGCTCAGAATTTGTCATGTTTTCGCAGTTAGGCGAGAAGCTGCAGGATGTCTTCAAGGACCTGCGCGGCCACGGAACCATCACCGAGGCGAATGTTGACGACGCCCTGCGACAGGTCAGGCTCGCCCTCCTTGAAGCCGACGTCGATTTCCAAGTCGCGAAACGTTTCATCGCGCACGTCAAAGAGAAGGCGCTTGGAGAATCGGTTTTGCGCAGCGTCACGCCCGGACAGCAGGTTGTTAAGATTTTTCACGATGAACTTACGGCCCTCCTCGGCGGTGACGCCTCCCCGCTCGATCTATCGAAGCCGGCCCGGATTTTAATCGTCGGGCTGAATGGATCAGGTAAGACCACTTCGTCAGCCAAACTTGCCGGACTATTGAAGAAGCAGGGCCGAAAGCCCGTCCTTATCGCCTGCGACTTGTATCGTCCGGCTGCAATCGAGCAGCTGGTTACCCTTGGGAAACAACTCGATGTTCCGGTGCACGCTCCGTCGGCAGAAGAAAAGGATGTCAATCGCGTCGCAACCGCCGGCTCGGAATGGGCCCGCGAAAATAATGCCGACGTCGAAATTTACGACACCGCCGGCCGGCAGGAAATTGATGAACCCTTGATCGAGGAAGTGAAGGCTCTGCGCGACGTGATTCAGCCGCGCGAAATCCTGCTCGTGGTCGATGCCGCCACCGGTCAGCAGGCTGTGAGCGTGGCCACGCGGTTCAATCAGGCACTGCAAATCACTGGCATCATCCTGACCAAACTCGATGGCGACGCGCGAGGAGGAGCCGCGTTATCGATGAGGGAAGTAACCCAGCGACCCATCAAATTCGCGGGCACCGGGGAAAAACTCGACCAGTTTGAGGTTTTCGTGCCGGACCGGCTGGCGGGACGAATTCTCGGGATGGGGGACGTCATCGGCCTGGTCGAGAAAGCGGCCGAAGCGGTCGATCTCGACGAAGCGGCGCGACTGGAGAAGAAGCTGCGGACGGCCTCCTTCGATTTCAACGATTTCCTGGCCCAGTTCCGGATGATGCGGAAGATGGGACCACTGGAGAATATTCTTGGCATGTTGCCCGGGATGGGTAACGTGCAGAACCTTTCGATCGACGAGGGGCAGCTCAAGCGCACGGAAGCCATCGTGCTTTCGATGACGAATGAAGAGCGCACGCGGCCGGACATCCTGAATGCCCGGCGGCGTCAAAGAATCGCGCGTGGAAGCGGGAGCACGGTCACGGAAGTGAACGATTTGCTCCGGCGCTTCGACCAGATGCGCAAAATGATGAAGAGTTCAGGCAAGATGAAAAAGATGATGGCGCGCATGGCCAAAATGAAAAATTGATATGGCAGTTTCAATCAGATTACGCAGAGAAGGGGCGAAAAATCGTCCGTATTATAAAGTCGTTGTGGCCGATAGTCGCAGCCCACGCGACGGCAAGTTTATTGAGATTATCGGTACCTACGATCCAAAGAAAACGGGACATAACAGTACCCTGAAGGTTGATCGTGCCGAATATTGGATGGCGCGCGGAGCGCAGCCTTCGGACACCGTTCGCAGTTTGCTCAAGAAGAATAAGAAACAGACCGCCGCTGCGCCGGCAGCGTAAGGTTTTGCGGTAGTGCCGGTTGGGGCGCCCTGAACGCGTGAGGGGCAAAGGTCTCGACCGATCCCGATCTTCTATTTGTCCCGGGGGCTCCTCGCACTGTTCCTTCCGCAGACTGCGGTTCTTTGCCGGAGCAGGCCCATCCCTCTTTCGAGGATGTGCAGATCTTCCGCAACATGCGACCATGTTGGTGGTTAAATCAGTGACCCCAACCAAGGTTTAATTATGAAAAAAGTTCAATTACTCAGCATGGCTGTCGGCCTCGCGCTCACTCTGCCTGTGCAGGCTGGGCAGCGGAATTTCGGCGGAGGGGGAGGTGGCGGCGGCGGATTTCATCCTTCAGGCGCGTCGTCTCACTCGGCTCCGAGCCGCATGGCATCGGGCAGGGCGGGTGCAATGATGGGCCCTCGATTCGCCAATGGTCGCTTCAATTCAGGCGGCGCGCGCGTGTTTTCGCGGCAACCGGCCAGTGCTCATCCGAACTGGAGTCGCGACCACGATCACTTCTGGCACGGGCATCGCTGCCGCTTCGTTAACGGCTCGTGGGTGCTGTTCGACTTTGGATTCTATGATCCATTCTTCTGGGGCTATCCATACGGATATCCGTATGCCTATGGCGGCTATCCTTACGGTTACCCATACGGATACGGCGGCTACGACGATTCGAACGACGACGACGTCTACAACGGCAGGGACGCAGGATATCAAGGGTCGGATGTTCGCTCGTACCGGGGCAGTTCACCGGTGGCAGTGGCGCAGGCTCGGCTGAAACGGCTTGGTTACTATCATGGCCGGATTGATGGCCAGATCGGCCCGGCCACGGAACGCGCTATTGCGGCCTATCAGCGAGATCATGGGCAGCGGGTGACCGGCGCAGTGACGCGCAACACTCTGAACAGTATTCAGGGACAGGAATAACATCGTTAGACAATCTCCTCAGGAAGACCGCCGCATTGAGTGGCGGTCTTTCTGCATCTGGCCCTTCATTTCCCGGACAGGGTGCTAGGTCTCCGTCTATTTCTTTACACTCCCGCGCGGTAAGGCGAAAATGGGCGGCATCGACAACCGCAGCGGAATGACTATCCTTCCGCCCGTGAAAGAGTTCCTCGAATTTGTGATCCGTCAGCTGATCGAGTTTCCGGACGAAATGATGCTGTCGGAGGTGCCGAATGGCAAAACAACCATTTTTCGTGTCCAACTCCGGCAAAGCGATGTCGGCCGAGTCATCGGCCGCAACGGGCAAACGATTCAGGCGATTCGCGCTTTGCTGGCCAGCTCGGCCGCGCGTCATAACCAGCGCGCGACACTGGAAATCATCGAGTGATTTTCTGTAGCGGCGCTCTATGAGCGCCGATTTCTTTAGTTCCGGCGGTCATAGACCGCCGCTAGAATCCCTTCTGTGAAGGTCGACATTGTCACCTTGTTCCCGGAAATCTGTCGCGCCCCATTGAGCGAGAGTATGATGAAGCGCGCTCAAGAATGCGGCGCGCTCGAGCTGCGGATTTACGATCTGCGTGACTGGGCGACTGACAAACATCGCACGGTCGACAATGCTCCATTTGGGGGCGGTCCGGGCATGGTCATGAAGCCGGAGCCGATCTTTGCCGCGATCGATCAGCTGCGTACGGAATCTTCGAAAGTCATCCTGATGGCGCCGTCGGGTATGAGATTCAGTCAAAAAGCAGCGCGCGACCTCGCGTGTGAAACCCATCTCATTATCCTGTGCGGTCATTACGAAGGTATTGACCAGCGGGTGATCGATCATCTGGTGGATCTCGAATTATCAATCGGCGACTACGTATTGACGAACGGCGCTCTTGCCGCGGCGGTGGTGGTCGACGCAACCGTCCGCCTGCTCGAGGGGGTTCTGGGCGACGATCAATCGGCTGCGAACGACAGCTTTACCGAGAACTTGCTTGAAGGGCCGCAGTACACTCGCCCCGCGCAATTCCGCGACTGGAAAGTGCCCGATATTCTTCTCTCAGGAAACCATGCCGAGATCGCTCTTTGGCGAAAATCCGAAGCGCTCAAGAAGACGAAAAAGAATCGTCCCGACTTGTTGGGGCAGCAGGAGTGAAATTCGTTCGCGTAACTACACGCGGCCTACAATGACGCTGGCGTTGATGCCGCCGAAGCCGAAGGAATTGCTCATGACATATTTGAGATCAGACTTGCGGCCCTTGTTCGGAACGACATCCAGATCGCATGCCGGATCGGGATTGGCGTAGTTGATCGTTGGCGGAATCCAGCTGCGATCGATGGCCAGGGCACAAAGCGAGGCCTCGATGGCGCCGGTCGCGCCTAACGGATGCGCATAATAGCCTTTGGTTCCGCTGATCGGAACCTTGTAAGCCTGTTGGCCGAAGACGTTCTTGATCGAACTGGTCTCGGTGTTGTCGTTTAGCTGCGTCGAACTGGCGTGGGCATTGATATAATCAATCTGTTCGATCGCTAATCCGGCATCGGCAAGGGCGTTGCTCATCGCCCGGCTGCACGATTCGCCCGAAGGAAGCGGCGACGTCATATGGAAAGCGTCGTTGTTCAGACTGTAGCCGAGCACTTCGGCGTAAATGTGCGCCCCGCGAGCCTTGGCGTGCTCGAGTTCTTCAATGACAAGCGAAGCCGCACCTTCGCCCATGACAAATCCGTCGCGCAGACGATCGAACGGCCGCGAGGACAAGGCCGGGTCGCCGTCCCAGCGGCTCATGGTTTTGATCAAATCGAACGCCCCATAGGAAAGCGTCGCCAGCGGTGCTTCCGCGCCCCCGGCCACAATGACATCGGCAAAGTCATCGCGGATATATCGAAGCGCTTCGCCCACTGACACGGTACCGCTCGCGCAACTGTTTGAGTTCGTCGTCCCGACTCCGCGAAACCCGAATTCGATGGCGATGTTTGAATGCGCCGAACCGCCGAACACCTGGAGCGCCAGCGTCGGGTTCACGCCGCGCGCGCCCTTTTTAAGAAAGCGAATGTGCTGGTCTTCAGCCTGACAAATCCCGCCGAGAGCGGTGCCGAAGCTCACGCCAATACGGTGTTGTGGACGTTCGATGGAATATTCAATACCGGCGTCGTCCAGCGCCATTTTGCTCGAGGCCACGGCAAACTGCGCATAACGGTCGAGGCGTTTCAGACGATGGGGCGGAAAGTGCTCAGTCGCATCCCACTGAGGAATCTCGCCGCCGCAGTGCGCGTGAAAGCCGCTGGTATCGAAAGACGAGATCCGCCCAATACCGCTTTTCTCAGAGAGTATCCCTTTCCAAAATTCATCCTTCCCAACGCCGATGCAGGTGATCGGACCGATGCCGGTGATGACCGCTCGACGCCGACTCATGCTGCGACTTCCTGCGCTCTCGATTCCACGTAGTCCTTCATACAGTGCAACGTCTTGTTGGCAACGTGATGAATGAAAAAGTCCCCGATGATTGGGTCCATCAGCGGCGCCAACACTGGGACGCGGAATTTCAGGTCGTGCTCAATCTCAACCAGAACCCCGGCGGGTGTTTCGGCGAAGGTCCAGACGACTTCCATGCCTTTGGTGAAAGCCTTTAAATGCTTGAAGCGGACCTCCATCCGCTCGCGGTCGATTTCCTCGATCGAGGTCCACGTGATCGGAATTCCGGATCGTTTGGCCGCCATGATGACCAGGTTACGCTCGGGGCTTTTTTCCAGGTAACGGATATATCGATAGTGCGGAAGGATCTGAGGCCAGAGTTCCAGGTTCGCCGCCGTTTCGAAAACGAGAGCCTTGGGAGCGCGCATGATAATCGAGTTGGTCTTGCGCATTCCCTAAGAACGCTCGTGCAAGACGTTCAGTTGCGCTAATTTTTATCCATGGCGCTGCTAATGAAGCCGAAATGCGAAAGGTGCGACGCCGACCTCGGTCTTGAACAAACCGCGTTCATTTGCACCTACGAATGCACTTTTTGCCCTGAATGTGCCGGGCAAATGAAAGAGATTTGCCCAAACTGTGGCGGAGAACTGGTCCCGCGTCCGCGTCGCAAGCCGAACGATTAGTGGCGGGAATTCTCCCGACAACCTTACCGATCTGTCCGCTCCTAATGCGAGACCCCGGTGGTTACGGCAAATGTCGCAGAGCCCTAAGGATAAGTCGCGCGATAAAAACGCCTTGAGAGACTGCTCGCGGTCGAATCGACAAATCTGAACACGCCGGAACTATTGGCGGTCGCTGTGCCAATGGTGGCAAACGCACTTACCAGATCCGGGGACGCTTGAATTTTAACCGTAATGTTTGGGCTCGTAAGCCCCCTGACGGTAAAGCCGGAGCTGTCATGAATGACCGAAGTGACTGCTACTGAAGGCAAAGGCGCCACGCGAACGTAATAAATGTCCTGCTCGCCATTGAACGTAGCGCAGTAGGCGACGTCCGCGCCGGTGTCGTCGGACACCATGGTCATGTAGTCGCCCATCTTGTTCTGGTTTGGATAACCAAGAAAAGGGTTGAACGACTGGCTGACGGCCTCGTTAGGCGCCCAGGTCGTTCCTCCATCGATGCTGTAGGAATAGAAGAGCTGCGAATCTGTATTGTTCGCGGCGTTGCGACTATCCAGCCAGACGGAGTCGATGCGACCATCAGGGGCCACCGAAAGTGTTCCAAACCAATGCCATTTGGCGTGGTTCACCGGATCATCGTTGATTCGGACGGGCGATGTAAACGTGCGCCCGCCATCGCTGCTTCGCACGAACATGACATCGGCGCCGTTGTTTGCCCCCGTCGGACGCACGCTGGCAAGCAGATAAACATTATTGTTCGTGCTCGTGCCGGAGCGATCTACCGCCAGCCAAACCTGGCCGGTTAGGCCAATGGGATTGATGATGTCGCTGTTGCTGACCGTGCCGCCAAGATCTACGGCCGTGCTTTGGCCGAAGGTTGGCGTAACCGCGCTATTCTTTGCATTCGTCGAGCGAACGCACCAAACCTGGTTGGTGGTCAGGTTCACTCCGCCGATAAAAAGGTTTCCGTTCGAGTCGACATCGAGCGTTCCCCAAGCCGGGGAGTTGGGGATGTTGATTGGATTCATCCAGGTGACTCCACCATCGACCGAACGGGTAAACTGCCTTCCGTTATAGTTATTCCCGCCAGTACCGTCTCCCGGACTCCAGGCTTGATATTGAAAACCATGTCCTGTGCTGCTGGTGGTATCGATGGTGAACCACTGCTTATCTCCACCATCGGCCGATGCCAGTCTCGTCCAGGTCTGGCCGCCATTGAGAGATCGCCAGATGTCATCGAAAAATGTCGTGAGCAAACTGAGATAAAAAAACTGCCCGGTTGTATTCGAGCTCAGCACCGGATCACTGCGAAACACGTTGGCCTGCAAGGCTCCGGGATGCGTCCAAGATGCTCCCCCGTTGGTCGAGTAGGCCCAGCCGGCCTTTCGAAAATTCGAGCTCACGTCATCGAACTGGCGCCAGCCAATAGCCATTCTCATCCGATTTGTTGGGTCCACACAGATCGATGGCTCGTTAGCGGCGTCCCCCACGATATTGTTCCCGCTCACATTCACGTTCACCTGATAGCTCGTGTAGGGTCCGTTCTGGGAGATTGTTTGCGGTGAAGCTCTCAGCGGACGCAACAGCGCAGGCGGGTTGTCGTAGGTTTCGAGCGGTCCCGTTGGAAGCGGTCTCAACTGCGGACTCTGGGCCGTCGCGCCGGCGATAAACGAGACGAAGACCGCGCAGGTTAGTAATCCGATGAGCCCCGCCGATCTGGCGCGCACGGCGCCAAAAGCCGTTCGGGAATGTCTTCGTCGGGGGATCAACTAAACCATCATCGCACCACTCGTCTGACAACTCCAGAGCGCCTCGGGGAAGATCAGCCGCGTGGAAAGAATAACTGGCAATGGCCAGACGCCCCGGTACCGTCCGCGGTAATATGTCTAAACGAATTCTGATCGCTCTGTCCGTTGCCCTGATTTGTTCAACGTTTCGTCCGATCATAGCGGCAGAAGCGCCGCCTACCGACGCCTCCATCCGGCAGTTGCTCGAGGCCACGCATGCGCGGCAATTGATCGACACGATGATGACTCAAGTCGATGGGATGATGAAACAGGCCACACAGCAGGTGACCGGTGGCCGGGCAGCCTCCCCGGAAGTTCAGAAGATCTATGAAAAGACGCGCGCCGAAGTGGTGGTGGCGATGCGCGAACAGATGACATGGGAGAAGCTCGAGCCGATGTACCTTCGGATTTACAAGAAGTCGTTCAGCGAAAATGAGGTTCAGGCAATGGTAGGATTTTATAAGTCGCCTGCCGGTCAAGCCGTAATCACCAAGCTGCCCGCGGTCATGCAGGAGTCGATGAACGAGTCGATGCAGATGCTCCAGCCCGTTATCCAAAAGATTCAACAAATGCAGCAGGAGATGCTGGCGGAGATGAAGAAAAAGCAGACCGGACAGGGCTAAAAAAAGGGGCGAACAACTCGCCACTGCAATTAGCGGGAAGTCTTCTTCCGGGATCGCGGCCTCGGGTGCTTGATCCGGTAGGTTAGAAAACATTCGTCGCCGACAACTCGCATTCCGGTAAGGCGGCAGCGAACCGTCTGCGGCAGAAAGCTCTTGTTGAGTCCGGTCAGCGTCGGGGCCTCTTTTCCGCCGAACACGAACGGGGCGATTGTCAGGCTCAGTTGATCGACCAGATCTTCTTCGAGCAAGGCGCGGAAAAGTTCCGCTCCGCCTTCAAAGGCCACCGTCTGAACCTTGTATTCCGTGCGCAGACGACGCAGCATTTCAGGGAGATCGACCCGGGATTTTGTGCTCAAGTGCAGCGTCGCCATGTCCATCAGGGACATGCGAACCTTCCGGGGCATTCGCGTCGTCGAGAAGATAATAATCGGACCCGCGGTCTCTGGATCGGCTTGAAAGGCTTTGAGCCGATGATCGATTTTCCCTTCGTTGGAAATAATCACCCGAAGTGGAAACGGCGCTTGTCCGCGCTTGATTCGGGCTTCGCGCAATTCCGTGCGGCCGATTCCGAGACGAACATTGTCCCTCTTCAAAGTGCCGTGCCCGATGAGGACCGCGTCACCCAACGCGCGTTGTTCGATCAAATGCGTCTTGTCGGCCCGCGAAGTGAAATCGACCGGCGAGAATGTCCGCGAAGTGATTTTGCCGTCGACGGTCATGGCAAACGTCGCGATCACCTTTGGACGGAGCAGAGTTGCCATTTGTGATCTCAGCCGTCGATGGCTGGGTTCATTCTGTTTCGCTGATTTCGTGCTCCAGAGTTACGACTTCGCGCTGCATCTCGGCAAGACGGACGTGAGAGGAATGATCGCTTGGCTTGTAAAAGAAATAAACCAGGCCGCCCGGCGCGCAGCACACCAGGATGACCAGAAAACTTAACGAGCCGATCAAGACGGCAACGCCTTCGGGAATTCCGCATAACCCATGGAGCATGACCTGGAGGACATGCTCGCGAAGGCCGACACCGGCGAAGCTGATGGGCATCGCCGAAATGGTGCGCTCGATCGGCATGACGGCAAAGAAGTTCACCAGGGGAATGGGTGCTCGCAGTGCGTAGGCCACGCAAAGGAAGGTGGTGAAGGTGGCAAGGTGAGCCACCGCTGAAGCGCCAAACGCAACCAGGGTGGCGCGCCAGTGGTGAGCGTAAAGGTGATAGGCTGTCGATGTCTCAATCATTTTTTCGCGGCCGGGAAAACGTGCGGGAAGTTTATGGACGAGATTGAAGCCACTGATGATGAAGGACGTCACCAGAGCGAGCACGGACGCGCCTAAGGCGATGAGCAAGAACCAGAGATAGCGTTGCGTCTCCCGCGTCTGTGCCAGCCAACTAAAACGCATCGAAGTCAAAACACCGGTGATCGTCACCAGCGCGACGAGCCCGACGAGGCGATCGAAAACAACGGCCAGGAGTGCACCGGCTTTCTTGTCCGGTGCTTCTTTTAACAGAAAGTAACTCTTAATAATGTCGCCGCCGGTTCCCCCTGGAAGAAACTGATTATAAAACATCCCAATTAAAAACAATCCCGCGACGCGCGAAAGGCTCAGGCGAATTCCTTGAACTCTCAAAAGCACGTGCCAGCGGAAAGCCGCCGCAATCTCCACGATGCAGTAGGAGAAGATCGCGGCAACAATCCAAGGATACTCGGCCTGCCGCAGCGCGGTCCTCATTTGCGCCTGACGTGTTGGATCCCGGAAAACCCAGTAGAGAACCGCGCCTGTGACGGCTAACTGAATGATCGTCAGAATGATTTTCTTCATTCGCCGAAAGTTTCTTTCCACTTATCGAGGCCGCGCTTGATCTCGACGACCGTTTTCCGTGGACTGAGCTCCCAGACCATGGTGCAGTCCTTTGGAAGAAGCGGAACGAGCCGCTTCAAGTCGACGTCGCCGGCAAATGGAACCTGGTGATCCTGGGCCGGCCAGATGCAGTCCTGAACGTGGCAGCCGAATGTTCGGCTCGTCATTTGTCGGAGCCAATCCTCGTGATTGAGGAGAAAGAGGTTCTCCTTGATCTGAATGTGCCCGAGGTCATGCCAGTATCCGCAGACCGCGGGATCGAGTTCCTCAAAGAGCGCAGGAAACTCGCGCTCGCTCGGAATCTCCTCGTAGCCGCGACGGCCTTCGAGGCCTAACCGGACCTTCTTTTCCTTCGCGTATTCGGCGATCGGCTTCAAGGCTGCACGGACCCGTTCGAGGTGGGGACCTGCCATTTCTTCGCGCTTTTTCACGGCATCCAATTTCTTTTGCACGAACTCCCGCGACAAGAGTTTCCCTTCTTTGGTCAGCTTGATCAGTGAATCCGTTATCGGTCCCATCGGGATCTCGCCCAGGTGAAGAACCACGAATGGCGCGCCCAGTCGCGCCGCGAAATCGATCGTCTGAAATGTCTGCTTGATCGCACGCTCGCGTTCCCGTGTCTGGCTCGTCGAAAGGAGATAACAATCCGGCGAGGCATGCATCACTTCTACGGGCAGCGGACAGAAATTGTGCAGGCTGGTGAATTTTACTTCGCCAGCATCGTAGAGTTCCTGAATGCCCGGCATCAGAGAAATCCGGATTCCGTGGCCCAGTTCGACCTGGTCGAATCCAAGTCCCTTGATCTCTCGCAGCATGGCGCCCCCGTCGGTATGACGGCCGGAATTCCAGCAAGTGGAAAAAGAGAGCATTCTATTACGAGAACAAGATCTAGACCGTCGTCGCCACAACCGGTGGCGGACTCTGGGCTTCCTCGACGCAGGCCTCCCCGGTGCCCCCGCATTCGCGCCGGACGCGACTCAGGACAAACAACCCGACGACTCCGTAAATGCCGGCTGCGATGGCGAGGGCTTTCGGCATTCCAATAAAATCCGAGAGGCTGGTGATTCCCAGTCCGGCAACCGGCATCAGGCCGACAAAGCTGAGCATGAAGACGGCCGAAACGCGGCCGCGGAGATAATCCGGGGCGCGTTCCTGCACGATGGTATTGGCCAGCCCGAAATTCATCGAGACAGCTAACGAGTTCATAATCATAAGTGCGAGCACAACATTGAACCGTGGCGCTCGCGACAGCCCGAAAATGGCGCAGGCGGCGACGGCCACGCAGCACATCATGATGAGTATCCGCCGCTCCCGCGGGACGCTGATCAGAAAAACCGCGCCGACGACCGACCCGATAGCTGACGCGCCCATGAGAACGCCGAGCTTGTCCGCGCCGAGTCCGAGCACGAGCCGCACATATAGAGGCATCATGATGGTGAAAATTGGAAAAATGCAGACGGTCCCGGTGGCAATGAGAGCCACCATGGCAAGGCTCGGGCGATCGGCCCTGACATGCCTAAAACCGTCTTTCATCCCGCTGGTTCGTTTTTCTTCTTCCTCCGCTGTGCCTTTCTTTCGCGGCGGCAGCGTCATGATCGCAACGATCAGGGCGAGAAATGAAACCGCGTTAAAGAAAAACGCCGACGCTCTCCCAAAGGCGCCGATGAGTATGCCGCCGATGGAAGGGCCGACGACACGCGAGCCATGAAAGACGGCTCGATCCACCGCAATGGCGCTTTGAAATTGATCCTTCTCAACCAGTTCGGGCACGAGCGCGGAAAGCGTCGGCATTTCAAAGGAATTGGAAACGCCCAGGATGGCGGCGAAAACGAAGATATGCCAGATCTCGATGCGGTTTGTATAAATGAGAAAGCCCAATCCGAGAGCCAGGGCGATCTGGACGTATTGTGTGATCAGCAAAATCCTGCGTTTATCGAAGCGATCGGCGGCCGCGCCGCCTATCATCGTTAGGGCGAGCATCGGCAGACCGGCCGCAAGATTGGCAAAGCCCAGGTAGACAGCTTTGGTCGTGAGCAAACTCATGACGTAACCCTGCGCGAATACCTGCATCCATGAACCCGTATCGGAGATGGCGCTTCCGATGATGTAACGCCGGAACGGGCCCGGCCGCAGAACGGCCAGGGCGCTTCGCGCAGTTACTTTGGGGTGGGCTTCCATGGCCACAGATTGATACGCGGGAAGCCTTCGCCCCGCAACGTTCGCTGGACTCGCGTTAACCGGAATTAGGGATGCGGCCGGAAATGATTCGCTGCCACCAGCAGCCCTGCCAGAAGCGCCAGGTAAAGAAGAATGATAACGATGGCCTTGGGAGTGTCCTTTTGTACCGGCATGGCCGTTAATGTGCCGCGAAATCGTCAGTCGTCGAGCCAATATCAGCAGGAAGCGCCGCAGATTCGATCCTCAAGTCCAAATTGCCCTTGGCCTTCCGTTCATTAGATTCAGATCTAATGCGGATTGATAAGTTTACGCAAAAGATGCAGGAGGCGGTGCAAGCCGCCCAGGATCTGGCTTCGCAAAGTGGTCACAGCGAGATCACCAATGAGCACTTTCTCTCCGCGTTGATCGATCAGACTGAGGGCGTGGCCCGCCCGCTCATGGAGAAGCTGGGTGTGAGCGTTGATCAATTGCAGCAAAGCCTCCGCGCCGATCTCGCGCGCCGTCCGCGGATCGAAGGCGGCTCGGTCGATGCCCGCATCGGTAACGAGCTTCGCTCAACGCTCGACGCGTCCGAAAAGGAAATGGCCAAGCTTAAAGACGAGTTCACCAGCGCGGAGCATTATCTGCTGGCCTTAACTTCGGCGAATAATCCTGCCGCCAGACTCCTGAAAACCGCCGGCGTCACGCACGATAAGTTGATGCAGGCCCTGCAGCAGGTGCGAGGTTCGCAACGCGTGACCGATCAAAACCCGGAGGGAAAATATCAGACACTCGAAAAGTACGGACGCGACCTGACGCAGCAGGCCCGGCGAGGTAAGATCGACCCGGTCATCGGGCGCGACAACGAGATCCGGCGCGTCATGCAGGTGCTGTCGCGTCGCACGAAGAACAATCCAGTTTTGATCGGTGATCCCGGGGTTGGTAAGACAGCCATTGTCGAAGGCCTGGCCCGGCGAATCGTTAGCGGCGACGTCCCGGAATCCTTAAAACAAAAACGCATTATCGCCATGGACATCGGTGCGATGATCGCGGGCGCAAAGTTTCGCGGCGAATTCGAGGATCGTCTCAAGGCGTTTCTGAAAGAAGTCACGGATTCGCAGGGCGAGATCATTCTTTTCATCGACGAACTGCACACCATCGTGGGCGCCGGAGCGGCCGAAGGATCGGTCGACGCATCGAACCTGCTGAAACCACAACTCGCCCGCGGTGAGTTGCGCACGATCGGAGCAACCACACTCGATGAATATCGAAAGTACATCGAGAAAGACGCCGCGCTCGAGCGCCGCTTTCAACCGGTCATGGTCAACGAGCCCAGTGTGGAAGACACGATCGCGATCCTGCGCGGACTCAAGGAGCGCTATGAAGTGCACCACGGCGTAAGAATCACCGATGCCGCCATCGTCGCCGCGGCTGTTTTGTCGCATCGCTACATCAGCGACCGGTTTCTCCCGGATAAAGCCGTCGACCTGATCGACGAGGCGGCGTCGCGTTTGAAGATCGAGCTGGATTCGATGCCGACGGAGATCGACGTCATCGAACGGGAAGTGATGCAGCACGAGATGGAGCGTCAGGCGTTGAAGAAAGAGAAAGACGCCGCCAGCAAGGAACGATTGAAGAAAATCGAACAGGAACTCGCTTCACTCAAAGAGCGATCATCGGGACTGAAAGCCGAGTGGCAGAAAGAAAAGGCCGTCCTGGAGGAGCAACGCAAACTCAAGGAAGAACTGGAGAACCTTCGCACCGAACTGGAGCGCGCGCAGCGCCGCGGCGAACTCGGCAAGGCGAGCGAGATCCAGTACGGCCGCATGCCCCAACTGGAAGCGAAGCTTGCTGAGTTCGCCAGGAAATCCGAAGCGGACAAGAAACCGCGCCTGCTCCGAGAAGAAGTCACGGAAGAAGACATTGCTCAAGTCGTGGCGAGCTGGACCGGGATTCCGGTTTCGCGTTTGCAGGAAGGCGAAAAGGAAAAGCTCGTTAAACTCGAGAGCCATTTGCATCGTCGCGTGGTCGGCCAGGAAGCGGCCATCCGAGCGGTCGCGAACGCCGTGCGTCGCGCGCGGGCCGGCTTGCAGGATCCGAATCGTCCGATCGGGTCGTTTATTTTTCTTGGACCGACCGGCGTCGGTAAAACGGAACTGTCGCGCGCTCTGGCGGAATTTCTGTTCGACGACGAGCACGCCATGATCCGCATCGACATGAGCGAATACATGGAGAAACACACGGTCGCGCGGCTGATCGGAGCGCCTCCCGGATACGTCGGCTACGAAGAAGGCGGGCAACTCACCGAGGCTGTTCGTCGGAAGCCCTACTCGGTCATCCTCTTCGATGAAATTGAGAAGGCGCATCACGACGTCTTCAACGTTCTGCTGCAAGTCCTCGATGATGGCCGAATCACAGATGGGCAGGGGAGAACAGTCGATTTCAAGAACACCGTCATCATCATGACGTCCAACATTGGCTCACAGTTCATTACCGAAGAGGAATCGAAAGAGAATCGCTCCCGCCTGGTGATGGACGCGTTGCGGCAGCATTTCCGTCCCGAGTTTCTTAACCGCGTCGATGAGGTTATCATTTTTGATCGTTTGAGCGACGAAGACCTGAAGAAGATCGTCGAGATCCAGCTCAATCGGCTGACGAAGCGCCTCGAGCAGCAGAAGATCACCCTTGAGCTTTCGGACAAGGCGAAGACTCTCATCGCCCGCGAAGGATTCGACCCAGTTTACGGCGCGCGTCCGTTGAAGCGAGCTATTCAAAGGGAGATTCTGGATCCGTTAAGCATGGAGATTCTGGAAGGCAAGATCCGCGAAGGCCAGACGGTGCGGGTCGACCAGCGCGACGGTCATCTGGAATTTAAGACGAGCTGATAGAGAATGTGGACCGGCTGAGGTTGGCTTCAATTCCTAACAAGCGCCTCTACGACTTCATCGAATAATCGACGCGCAAGGCGAAATCAGATTCTTATCCACCCGCCTGCCACCGGCGGATTGCGTCTATCGGCCACAGCAGCATCAGGACGTTGAGCGCGAGGTTGTCGCGAATCAGCCAGAGCATCAACAACTCCACCGTTACGAAGAACAACACCGACCACCACAGGCCTAGCTTTCGCGCGAGATAAAAGCCGACCACAAAACTCGCGATGTCGCCGAGCGAGTTGGCGATCGAGTCGCCGGTGTAACCGAGTGACACGGTCGCTTCGCGATAGCGATTGATGATGAGCGGCGAGTTCTCCAGCATTTCCCAGCCGATTTCGATCGTTGCCGCGATGGCCGCGCGGAGGCTAAGGCTCAGGCGATGCCGGAAGAGCCAAAGAAATCCAAAGAAAAGGATGCCGTGAAGGACGTGCGAGAAACTGTAGGCGTCGAACAGATGCTGCGAGTTGTGCTCCGATTGGACGACGAACGAGATTGGGTACCAATGCCCGCATTTGCACCACCAGATCCGCCCCTGCCACCGGAGGTAGACGATCGCGAATGCAAGGAGACCGAGGACGAAGGCAGTCGGTCGCGAAAAGAGGGGACTGCGGGCGGTGGAATCGTCAGTCATGCCGGTGCGGCAGCATCATCGCAACCGGGCGCGCCCGACCCAAGCCGAAAGCAAGAAAGCGGGGAAGCGCGCTTCCCAAATCGTCAGAAATAGTTCGCAATTAGCGAAATATTTCCCGTAAGTCGCTAACAACTAAAGCTTTGGTGGCGTTATTGGAGACTGCGAAGCCGCCGCGGCCGGCGATTTATCTTTGTCGTCATCACTCGCAGCAGCCGATGGCGACGGGGAGACCTCTGTCGCGCTTACCGCCGTACTGACGTCTCCGGGTTTTACGGCGTGCATCAGAAGATCCGCCAGGCGCCACCCCGCTTTGTGCAATTCTTCGCGAACGATTTCGGAGGACCAATCCTTATAACTCTTGTTCGCTCCTGGCTTCTCGTCGGCTTCGCCCTGGGCAACGACGCGGTCTTCTTCGACCTTCGGCCGGACATCTTTAAACTCCAGTCGGTCGTAAGCCTCCTTTGCGATTGGCAGAATCTCATTCGCCCAGACTTCGCCAGAGTCCCGAACTTCCGTTCCGGCCGGCAATTTCCAGTTCTTCGGCTCCTGTGTCGCCATGTCGTGAGCCAGTTTTGCTTTGGCGGGATCTATAATGGCGTACTTCTCGTCTTTCTTTGTGCCTTCTGGCACAGGCGGCAAAAGGGCGCTGACCGTGTCGCCATCCCAAAAGCCGTGCAATTTCTTCGTGTGATCCAAGTGTCCTGTGGGGGGGTCGCCTACCAAGCGCAGGTCGAGGGTGTTGCCGCCCTCATCGGCGAGAGCATCCTTATCCTTGTCCGGATCATCGATGTGCCCATCCTTGTCGAAGTATTCGGCGCCAACATGCAAGGGCTGATGAATGTCGCCGACATAGTGTGTCAGTAGGATGATCGCGATCGGTTTGGTGATTTTACGATCGTTGTTTTCCGGGATTCGCCCCTGCAAAACATCGACGCAGTAGGCGATCATGTGAACTACGTCGTGCTTGCTTCTCCCTTTTTCGCCATCCTTATACTTCTCGGCCCTCTGGACCGGCACATCGGTGTAATGAAACCAGTGATGTGACGGGTTGGGAGAGTTCTCGTCGTGTGTGGGCTGATTCGCTCGCCAGAAATCGCGCAGCTGCGCATCGATTCTCGGGTGAGCGGAATAATGAAAAATGCGGGGGTCGTCCGCGCCCTTTTTATCCCACCCCTTGATTGAGTCCGGAATCACGGCCGCTTTCTCGAGGGAAAATCCGTCGACAAGTGCGCTGACTGTTTTGCCAACGGGCGTGTCTTTCAGACGTTCGTCGGCGATTTCGCCCACGATTTGGTGACCGGTATCTCCGTAGGGAAGAGCGCACGCGGGCCAGAGGAAGAGAACGGCGGAGGAGAGCTTGAGGAGTAATGTTCGCATAGCGGACGCCGGAACCCGCGGGCTCGGGAGGAGACCCTTCCGCTTCCGTCGACGCTTTGTCAAAGACGGGCCGCGCTCCGATTTTTCGATTACGCTCGGGAGCGCGCGTGGTGGAGTGCCTTGAGCGCGACCGTGCCGACGATCGTTAGGCTGGCAATGGCGGCGGCGATCGGACCAGCGATGTCGCCGTATCTGACGTAGAATGTCAGTTCGTCGCCCAAAGGCACCTGCACTTCATCGCAGAGAACACCTTCGCCGAAGGTGCTGCCGCGATCGTCTTTCAGGATCTGCGAAACGCGCCCGAGTTCGTTAACGAAACAGGTCACACCGGTATTGGCGGCTCGCACCATTGGGCGCCGTGTTTCGATGCAACGAAAGATCGCGTGCGCTAGATGTTGCAGGGAACCAGCCGAGTGAAGAAACCAGCCGTCATTGGTCACATTGACGAACAAATTCGCGCCGGCATCGCCTTTCACCGGGAGAACGAAGTGCCGGGCCAGCTCTCCGATTGTGTCTTCAAAACAAATCAGGGGAGCAACGCGCACATCAGGAGTTGCCAGTTGGAACACGGTGTAATCGCTCCCGGCGTCGAAATCTCCCGGCACCTGGTCGCCGATAATCCGAGCGAGAAGAGGAATCGTATGCCGTCCGGGAATGTATTCGCCGAACGGGACGAGATGCAGTTTGCGATAGAGCTGAATGTCGCGACCCGAATCCGTGACCAATAAGGCCGCGTTGTAAGCGCGTCCCGGCTCTTCGTCGATCGTGCCGAGCAATATGTCGATCTTGTTTTTGGCAGAAAGACCGGTGACGAATTGGTAACTCGGCTCGTCTTCCAGGACCGGCCCGGGCATTGAGCTTTCCGGCCAGACAAGCAAGTCAGGGCGCGGATTCGTCTTCAGCGCCAGCTGACTTAATCGTCGAAATTGATCGAAAATCTGCTGGCTGAATTGGCGGTCGAATTTTTCTGACCTGGGAATGCCGGCTTGCACGGCGGCGATGCGGATCGGATGAGAAGGCCGCGCAATCCGAGCCGCGTGCCACCCGAAAAGAATCAGGCCAACGATGCCGAGCATGGTGAAATTCAGATCCCAATGCGGACGCATCACACGCGTGCGTGCTTCCAGGATCAATCGACGAACGGTGGTCACTGCGATGACATTTGAAAAAGCGACCACAAAGGAAAGACCGAGGACACCGGTGTATTCGGCGATCTGGATAATGATCCAATTCCCGTGCAGGGCGATGCCGAGTCCGTTCCAGCCGAAGCCTGAGAAAACCAATCCGCGAAGCCATTCCGTCGTGACCCACATCGCGGCGATCACGAAGGCGAGGAGAAGGTTGCGCCATGACTGCAACCAGGGGGACGGGGGCGGCAATTTTTCCGCGGGAAGGCCCCGGGCCGATTGCAGCATGGCAGACCATTTGTCTTCGCCCGTGGCTTGCGGTGTTGCGCTACGGTCCCGCGGCCTAACTAATCCACAAAACCATGCCCAGACGGCAAAATAGAGGGCCATGTAGAATTGAAGGAGAAACCAGCCCGGCACGGTGACCGTGGTTAGCCAGAAAAAAACGACCCAGAAAAAAACCAGCCCGGAAACATAACCGAGTGCGAGGTTGCGCAGCCATTGCCAGCGCCCGGGTGCGCCGGAAAACCAAACAGCGCCTAGCAATGGGCCGAGGCAGATCCAGCAGAGCCATGTTTGATTGAACGGTTCAAAACAAGCCGCGTAAAGAAAACCACTGGCGAGCGCCGCCAGCCACGGCCAAAGCCGCCGCGCTATGTTCCGCATTTTCACCGTCTCAGCTGCGGCGCCGACGGCGGCGGTCGTCTTCCTTCCGAGTCTGCGGACGCATGGCATCCTTCAAATCCCGGGAGTAAGATGGATTCACGCGAAACGAAGAACGTTCGACATCCTCCATTTTGACAACGTTGACCTTACTGGAGAGGACGAATCCTTGCGACATCAGACCGTCGAGAGTGTCGAGAAATTCCGCGTTTTCCATCGAGTTAGAGCGCTCAATCAACATTTTCCCGCCCATGGCGCTGCCGGTCAATCCGAGTGTCTTCAACATCGTGATTTCGCCGCCGCTTAGTTTGATATCTTTGCTCACGGGAATTTAGTTAGGCTGGCTTGGAGCCGAGGCGCTCGGTTGCGTCCTGTTCAAGCCATTTCCATACCTTCTCGAGACGTGCCGAAACCTCGGCCTTAATCCCTCTCAGTTCCTGCGCTTCAAATTTTCCGGTCGTCGGCTGTTCCTGGGCAAACATGTAGTATTTGATCTTCGGTTCGGTCCCGGAGCCGCGGACGGCGATGCGAGTTCTATCCGCCAACTCAAAGATAGACATCTTTTCTTTCGGAATCGGGTCACCTTCAACATCTTTGATCGTGTCGGTCTCGAAATTCGTGATCCTCGTCACTTTCGAGCCGGCAATCTCAACCGGTGATTTCGCGGCATAGGATTGCACCAGCCGAGCAATCTTCGAGGCGCCTTCTGCGCCTTCGAAAACCATCGCGGCATTCTTTTCGGCAAAATATCCAAGCTGGCTATAAATCTCGTCCAATAATTGATCGATCGTCTGGTTTCGCGATTTTGCGTAGGCTGCGACTTCACAAAACATAATGGCCGCGCCATTGCCGTCTTTGTCGCGGACAAAATCCGCTCCGCTGTAGCCGTAGCTTTCTTCGCCTCCGAACACGTAGAAGCTCGAGTGTGAAAGTCGCAATCTGCGCGTCTCGTCCTCTGGCATCTTCACGTAATTGTCCCTCAGGTTCTGAGGCAGCGCGGCTTCGTATTTTCCGAGTTTTGCGCCGATATACTTGAAGCCGGTCAACGTTTCGACACAGCGCAGGCCAAAATGTTTTGCAATAGCTTTCTGCAGGTCGGTGGTCACGAAAGTTTTGATGAGAACACCATTCGCGGCATTATCTTTGGTCAGGATGCCTCTATCGAAAAAAGCCTGGGCGCGGTAGTAGGCTAAGAGCGATCCGATCTGGTTTCCCGTAAGAAGAGTCATTTCTCCAGAAGGCGTGCGGACGGCCACGCCCATTCGGTCGCAGTCGGGATCTGTTGCGATCACCAGGTCGGCGCCGCTTTTGTTGGCTAACTCAATCGCCATTTTCAAGGCTTCGGCGTTTTCCGGATTGGGAGATCGCACAGTTGGGAATGCGCCATCGAAGCGGCTTTGCTCTTTGACAATTTCGAGATCAAATCCGAACTCGCGCAGCAGCGGCTCAATGATCACGCCACCGGTTCCGTGAATCGGCGTGTAAACGATGCGCAGAGATCTTGCCTGCTCGAGCAGGCGCGGGTTGATGATCAACGTTCGAAGCCGTTCCATGTAGGCCTTGTCAATCTCCGCACCGAAAACAGTGACCTGCCCCGGTTGCTCCGGTTTGAATTCCGATTTTTCGGACTGGATTGCGTTGACTCGCGCAATAATCCCGCCGGCCTGCGGTTCCACGACCTGGGCTCCATCGGAAAAGTAAACCTTGTAGCCATTGTCGTGCGGGGGATTGTGGCTCGCAGTGATGACCACCCCGGCATCGGCCTCCAGATAACGGACCGCAAAAGAGAGTTCCGGAGTTGAGCGGGGACCTTGGAAAACAAAAGCATCGCATCCGTTTTCAGCGGCAACGCGCGCGGCGAGTTCGGTGAATTCCTTCGAGAAAAATCGTGTGTCGTGAGCGATGGCCAGTCGCGGACGGCGGTCGATTTTTTGCGAGGCGAGCCATTCGTGGAGGTAGGCCACGAGCCCTTGTGTGGCGCGACTAATATTGAAAAAATTCATCGCGTTCGTGCCGACGCACGGAAACTTGGGCGGCATTTGCCCTGTGCTCGTTTTTCCCGATTCGCTCCATTCGCTCGGGGCAACAATTTTCCCGATGGTTCTGCCCCGGAGGCCGCCGGTGCCGAACGCGAGGGTCTTGTAAAATCGGTCGTTGAGCTCCGTCCAATGGCCGCCCTCTGCGAGTTCAGTGATCACGCGCAAATAAAAATCATCAGCGGCGGCCCGGAGCAGTGTCCCGATGTTGGTCACCGACGACGGCAGGAGCTGGCCCGACTTTACGGCATCGTCGACCTTTGCTTTCAAAGAGTGGGACAGCTCAGACATTCCGGCCAACTTTGCGGTGCTGGTTGCGTTTGCAAGCGGCATTACGGAAGCGACTCGACAAGAACGACTGCGGTAAAGCGCTCTCACCTTGTCGCGGCGGTCTACGACCGTCGCACGACTGATGCAGAGGGTTGCGATCGTGAGAGACCTTCCGCTAGCGGGAAGCCCTTGAGGGACGAGCTGACTCGCGCGTCAAAAATTGACGCTAAAAAGCGGGAGATTGCTGCAACGCAGCTCCGCGATGACGCGTTGGAGAGAACGCGTTCTGTCTTTGACACGCTGTTCGAGGAGAGCCTTTTCATCACGCAATGCGCGGTACAGAAAACGCAGGCCGAGCAATGTTTCCAACCGAAGAGTCAATTCGACGACATCAAATGGCTTGCACAAAAAGTCGGTTGCGCCGGCCGTCAGCGCCTGGCGACGTGTCGCCGGACCGGTGTCTGCCGTGAGGACCATGATCGGAATGAAAGCTCCTGCCGGAATCATGTAGCGCAGTGATTGCAAAACTTCGTATCCGCTATCGTGCGGCATGCGCCAGTCGAGCATGACCAAATCCGGTTCGTGGTAGGAAAACTGTGACACGGCCTCCCGCGAATCGCTGATTTGGAGAACATTGGTATAACCGTCGTCCCGCAGGATCGTCTCAAAGAGATTGAGATTCGCGGGGTCATCGTCGATCACGAGGATCTTGCCTTTTTTGATCTCGTCCGAGGGCATAGGTCGGGGCTTAGGAACCCATCTAAAGCAGGTTTGATGCGTCCGAAGCCGGGAAAACTCGCTGTTTTCGGGGTCTGGCTTGCGCGGACCCGGCCCAGGTGCGATGACCTCTCGGTTTTTTGGGCTTAAAAGATGAGTTCTGCTCTTTTCCTGACGACGGTCTTTATCGTGGGTTTCGCCACCGGTCTGCGGACCTTTACGCCCCTGGCGCTCATTTGCTGGGTGGCGGTTTGGGGTTGGCTGCCGCTGGGCAGTTCACGCTTGCACTTGCTCGGTACAACCACGGGCGCGGCGATCGTTTCCGTTCTCGCGCTCGTTGAACTGATCGGCGACAAGCTCCCAATGACGCCAGGCCGGACTTCAACGGGTCCGCTCGGCGCAAGGATTCTGATTTCATCTTTTGCCGGCGCGGCGCTCGCCCTTGGGATGGGGCAATGGTGGATTGCCGCGACCATCTGCTGCGCTCTCGCGAGTGTCGCGGGCTGCTTCGCCGGATTTTATTATCGCACTTCGTTTACGAAGAAGCTCGCGTTGCCCGATTGGGTTTTTGCACTGGCCGAGGATTTTGTCACCGTCGGCCTGACGCTCGCAGCCTTTAGACTTCTTTTCGGGAGCGCTTAACGCCCGATATCTTCATTCCAAAGCTCCGGATTGGCGGCGATAAAGTCGCGCATCATTTCGTAGCACTCCGGAAGATCCAGGTTAACGACTTCGACCCCCTGCGTTTTCATGAATCCCTCGGCGCCGGCGAAAGTTCGATTTTCGCCCACGATCACTTTTTTGATACCGAACTGGACGACTGCGCCGGCGCACAAATAGCAGGGCATCAGGGTCGAGTAGAGAACGGTATTCTTGAAATTACCGATCCGACCGGCGCGCCGTAAGCAATCGATCTCGGCGTGTGTGACCGGATCGCTTTCCTGGACGCGCTTGTTATGGCCGGCCGCAATCAATTTTCCGTCTCTAGCCAGCGCCGAACCGATCGGAATGCCGCCCTGGCTTAATCCTTTGCGCGCCTCCGCGATGGCGGCCTGCATGAATTCATCGGTTGTCGGCATGGGAAGAAATGTAGGGCGGCGATCTTCGCCGCCAACCTTGAAGATTCGGCGGCCAAAATGGCCGCCCTAGAGGAGCCCTCGGCCCAAACTCGCTGTTATTTACAAGGCCCCGGGACCGGGATGACGAACTTGCCATCCTTTTCAGCCACGAAGCTTTCGCTTTTGCTGTTCCCTGAGCTTTCACCCTCTTTCATGCTGACCTCAACGACCAGCTTTTTGGTGGGCTTGAGCGGGAGACAAACCTTGCCGCCGCCGGGGGATTCCTGTGCGCCCGAAGCTTTCTTGATCTCTTCCGGAGAGAGCGGGACGAGATCGATCTTGGAAATCTTGTTGCCCGCCTCGGCCGTCATCATCATCTGAAAGAAACCGACGATCTGCGGATCCGATCCGGTCGTGTAAAGGAACGACTGCAATGTCGCTGTGTCCTTTCCTTCGAAGGCAGTTTTATATTTGTCGGTAAAGGCTTTTTCTTCGGCCGGACCGGCGTTGACGAAGGTCGCAGCGGCCAGAAGGGAAAGTGAAGTGAGCAGAAGAGTTTTCATGAGGATACCTTTAGTAAGTGATTGATACCTTGCCATTTGCCCGGCAAAGCGGTGACCCGGGTCGAGAAAAGTTGGTTCGTCCAGAAAGCGCAAGCTCATTCGACAGAGGGTCGGTAGAAAAGCCGTTGCCCACATTCGAATCGCGAGCTAATGCACAGGACTTCAGCGTTATCGGATGAACATCCACGAATATCAGGCAAAAGAGCTCCTCGAGAAATTCGGGGCCGCGACCACGCGCGGCAAAGTGGCCACAACCGCTGACGAAGCGGAAAAGATCGCACAGGGCATCGCCCCTAACGAGATCGTGGTTAAAGCTCAGATTCACGCCGGCGGACGCGGCAAGGGAACCTTCGCCAACGGCTTCAAAGGCGGGGTGCATGTCGTCAAAACACCGGCCGAAGCCCGTGATGTTGCCGGCAAGATGCTCGGACAGGTTCTGGTCACACACCAGACCGGACCCGCCGGGCGTTTGGTCAATCGCGTGCTCGTGGCGGAATCGGCCGATATCGCGCGCGAAATTTATTTCGCCATTCTGTTGGATCGCGCCACAGCTGCACCGCTGGTTGTTGCCAGCACCGAGGGCGGTGTGGAGATCGAATCCGTGGCCGAGAAGTCGCCCGAGAAAATCATCCGGGAATCGATCGATCCGCTTGGCGGATTTGCGCCCTATCAAGCGCGAAAACTCGCGAAGCAATTGAACTTTGAGCCGGGTCAAATCAAAGCCGCGGCCAAGTTATTCGATGGACTCTTCCGGACGTTCATCGGGCTGGATTGTTCGATGGTCGAGGTAAACCCGCTGGTGGTGACGAAGAAGGGCGAAGTGCTCGCGCTCGACGCCAAATTTAATTTCGACGATAACGCGCTTTATCGGCACCCGGAAGTCGCTGCCATGCGCGACACGGCCGAAGAAGATCCGCGCGAGGTTGAGGCGTCGAAGTACGGCCTCAATTACATCGGTCTCGATGGAAACATCGCCTGTCTGGTTAACGGCGCCGGCCTGGCGATGGCGACCATGGACATCATCAAATTCAATGGCGGCAGTCCGGCGAATTTTCTCGATGTCGGCGGCGGGGCGACCGAAGAGCAGGTGACCTCTGCTTTCAAGATCCTGATCGCCGACAAGAATGTTCAGGCGATCCTGGTCAACATCTTTGGTGGGATCATGAAGTGCGATGTGATTGCCCAGGGGATCATCAACGCCGCCAAAACCGTCCAACTGGACGTCCCGTTGGTGGTCCGCCTTGAAGGAACCAACGTGAAGGAGGGCAAACAGCTAATCGCAGAATCGGGGCTGCCGGTCATTACGGCGGATGATCTCGGCGATGCTGCGAAAAAAGTCGTTGAGGCGGCAGCCGCCGCGACAAATCCCAAATCCCAGGCTCCAAATTCCAAGTAAAGGCCAAGGGCAAATCCCAAGCCCAGGTAACTCTCAAATCACAAATGGAGAACGGCGAGAAACCGCAAAGGCTCAAGGAGCGGACGTTCCTGTTTGCCGCGGCGGTGCGCAGCTTTGTCAAGCAGTTGCCGCAACATGTTCCGAACGATGAGGATATCCGTCAACTTGTTAGGGCCTCAGGCTCTGGGGCGCTAACTGGATTGAGGCCGACGAAGCTCTTAGTAAAAAAGATTTTCTTATGCGTCTAAAGATTTGTCGGAAAGAAGCGAAGGAGAGCCGCTTGTTCCTCAGACTATTGGATGCGGGGCATGGAGGCGACAATCCCGCCGCCCGCGACCATCTCTCGACGGAAGCGCGTGAGTTAACGTTGATCTTTTCGGCTATCATCTCGAAGTGCGATGGAAATGCGTAGGCGACTTCTCTATTTGGTTATTGGAATTTCCCTGGGATTTGGAGCCTGGGATTTGGGATTTGCGGAAGAGGATCTTCCGCGAAGAGGCTTCCTCGGGCTCGATATCGACCCGACCAAGCCCGGTCCCGTGCCGCGCACATCGATTGTCTCGAGCGTCGCGCCCGGCAGTCTGGGAGCAGCGCTCGACGTCGAGGTCGGAGACGACCTTGTCTATATAGAGAAACATCTTCCCGCCAGTCGAGCCGACCTGGCCGAGATCGGCAGAGGCCTTCGCGCCGGTCAACGCGTGACCGTCGACATTTCTCGCGGCGGGCAGTCGCGCTTGCTCACCGGGATTCTGCCGGAGATGCCGCGCGAGAAATACGCGAATGCGGACGTCATCTACGACAGCGTCGTCGGGGCAAAAGGGCAAAAACTGCGAACGATCCTAACGAAGCCGCACAATGTTGAGGGCAAAGTGCCGGTGATTCTGGTGGTCGGCTGGCTCAGCGCCGACACCGTTGAAGCACCGGATGGAGCGACCGACTCAACGTCACTCGTCTTTCGCGGACTCGCCGAAATGGGAGGATTCGCTCTCATGCGGGTCGACAAACCCGGAGTGGGGGATAGCCAGGGGAATTGCGCTGAGACCGATTTCGAAACCGAGCTGGCTGGTTATCGGGCCGCTTTCCGCGCCGTTCGCAATTACGATTTCATCGATCCGGACCGAGTTTATGTGCTCGGAATCAGCAACGGCGGCGGAATTGCGCCGCTGGTGCCGGAAACTGAAGCCGAAGAAGCGCGAATCCGTGGTTACGTGTCCGTAGGCGGCTGGGTGAAGACGTGGCTCGAGCATATGTTTGAGATCGAGCGGCGTCGCTTCACGCTTTTGGGGAAGTCACCCGGAGATATTTCCGACCGAATGAAAGGCGCTGAAACTCTTTACCCGGAGTGGCTCATCAAAGGTCGAACCGTGGAAGACATCGTGCGCGAACGGTCAACCCTGGGGGAAATCTGGCCGGAGGGACCGGATCGAAGTCATCTTTATGGCCGGCCGCTCTCTTTCTACGAGCAACTTCAAAAATTGAATCTGGCGTCAGCATGGTCACGGGTGAAAGTGCCGACGCTGGTTCTGCACGGCCAATACGACTGGATCATGAGTCGCGAAGACTGCGAACTTATGGCTGGTTATGTTAACATGAACAGGGCCGGGCTGGCTCACTTCAAGGAGCTGCCGTCAACCGGACACACGTTTCAACATTACGGAAGTATGGAAGACGCTTTTCACAGCAAAGAACAGCCGTTCGACCCCGCGGTGCTGCGGATCCTGACCGACTGGTTCAAGGAACACGAGTCCGCGAAAGGTGGAAGTAGGAGTTGAGGAGTTGAACCCCCCTAACAAGTTACGATTATGATCAAAGAAGTTGCTTTCGTCGCAATTGCCGTCGCCGATGCGGAAGAATCCCGCAAATTCTATCAGGAAACCCTTGGTTTAAAGCCATCTTCAAGTGCCATGGAGGGTGCATGGGTGGAGTACGAAGTCGGCGGCACAACCATCGGAGTGGGTTGTCATCCAGCCTGGAAGCCTTCGCGCGACGGAACGACCGTGGCGTTCGAAGTTGAGGATATCGAGGCCGAACTGCAACGTTTGAAAGACAAAGGCGTGGCGTTCGATATGGACAAGACTGAAACGCCAGTTTGTTTCATGGCCCAGTTTCGCGATCCTTCCGGAAACAAGCTGGTGATCCACCAAAGAAAGAGTTGAAGGATTGAACAGTTGAAGAGCTAGATGAAGATAAATAACCGAGGTCCTTTGCAACCCTTCATGCTTTCAACGTTTCAACCGTAGCTATCCTCATGTCCGTCCTCGTTGATAAAAACACCCGCCTCGTCGTTCAAGGTATTACCGGCAGCGCCGGCGGTTTTCACGCGCGTCAATGCATGGCCTACGGAACGAACGTTGTCGCCGGAGTGACCCCGGGGAAAGGCGGCCTGAAGTTTGATGACACTGTCCCGGTCTTTGACACGGTTTGGGAGGCGCGAAAGGAAACCGGTTGCAACGTTTCGGTCATCTTTGTTCCCGCTGCCGGCGCGGCGGATTCCATTCTCGAGGCGGTCGATGCCGGCGTTGAGCTGGTCATTTGCATCACCGAAGGGATCCCGGTGATGGACATGATGCGCGTTAAAGCGCTTATGAAAGGCAAGTCGTCGCGCCTCATCGGCCCTAACTGCCCGGGAATCATCACCCCCGGCGCCTGCAAGATTGGAATCATGCCGGGATATATCCATAAGCCGGGCAAGGTCGGAGTGATTTCGCGGTCCGGCACTTTGACCTACGAAGCTGTCTGGCAATTAACGTCGCGCGGCCTCGGGCAATCGACCTGCATCGGCATTGGCGGCGATCCCATCAACGGAATGTCTCATCTCGATGCCGTGAAGCTGTTTAATGACGATCCCGAGACCGATTCCATGATTCTCATCGGCGAGATCGGCGGCACCGCCGAAGAAGAAGCGGCTGCATGGATCAAGGACAATTGCCGTAAACCGGTGGCCGCATTTATCGCGGGAGTGACGGCGCCGCCTGGACGCCGAATGGGGCATGCGGGCGCAATCGTTTCCGGAGGGAAGGGGACGGCCGCGGGGAAAATCGACGCCCTCAAAGCGGCCGGTATCGCGGTGGCGGACACACCCGCGACCATGGCAGACACGTTGATCGCCCGAATGCGGCGGAATTGATTTTGCAGTGTTGAACCCTGGCCGTGGCGCTCGCTCGAGGTAGCGGGCGCGGGAGCGTCGGTCATTGCCACCACCTGGTGCGGTTGGCGAGAATTTCGGAGGTCACTGAAGTTTCCGGGAGCGATATCGACGCGTTGGAGCGAGCGATTCGAGAGGCGATCGGATAGAACGAGGATGTGAAAGGAACTGCTTTCGGCGCGTTGATTAACTTCGCGGTTGAACCGGTCGCGGCTCAGATGTAAGTGGCTTGGCCGCAGCAGCGGCAACCCCAAACCATGGTTTCACGCGGACTCGAAGGCATCGTCGCGAACAGCACGCGGTTGAGCGACGTCATTGGCGACAAAGGCCAGCTCATCTACGCCGGCTACAATATCAACGAGCTCGCCGGCCGGGTCAGTTATGAAGAAGTGGTTTTTCTGCTTTGGAATAACCGGCTGCCGAATCGCGAGGAGCTGACTTCCTGCGCGAATACTTTGCGATCTCTGCGGCGTTTGCCGGACGCAGTTGTCGAGTTTTTGAAAACTGCCCCGAAGAACGCCCTGCCCATGGATGTAATGCGCACGGCGGTCTCGATGCTTGGGCTCTACGATCCTGACATCCATCGTGAAGCCACTCTTGAGATCAACCGCCAGCGCGCCCGGAGCATCACCGCGAAAATCGGCGTGATCGCGGCGTATTTTCACCGGGCGCGCAAGAGTTTGCCGCTGCCCCCGATCCGCGAAGATTTGGGCGAAGCGGCGCATTTTCTTTATCTTATGTCGGGCCATGAGCCGACAGCGGAAGCGGCCAAGACTCTCGATCTGGCGTTTGTCTTGCATGCCGATCACGGCACAAACGCATCCACCTTTAGCGCGCGTGTGACTATCTCGACTTTGACCGACATGTACTCAGCGGTCACTTCGGCGATCGGAACGTTAAAAGGCCCACTCCACGGCGGCGCGAATGAAGGTGTCATTCACATGCTCGAGAAAATCGGCGATATAGAAAATGTCGATCGCTACATCGATGATCAGCTGGCGCAGAAAAAGAAAATCATGGGCATCGGGCATCGGGTTTACAGGACGCTCGACCCGCGCGCGCCGCACCTGCGCGACATGGCGATCAAGTTGAGCGAAAAACTCGGCGAGCCGAAATGGATCAAGATGAGCGAGCGGATCGCCGAGATCATGAAGGAAAAGAAGAACCTGAATGCCAACGTCGATTTCTATTCGGCAACGGTTTATTACTCGTTAGGAATTCCGACCGATCTTTTTACGCCGGTCTTCGCGATTGCACGCACTTCCGGGTGGTGCGCCCATATTCTTGAGCAATTGGAGGACAACCGCCTGTTCCGGCCTCTGAGCGAATACGTTGGCGAGCCAGTCGGCAAGAAAGTCATCCCTATAGACCAACGCCCCTGAAAAGATTCATCGCGAGTCTGGCAATTGGATGCCTTCTGAGCGGCGCGCGGCTGAGCGCAGCGGAGCAGGAGTCGCAGGAAGTTGGCGGCCTGAACTGTTTGGAAAAAGCGCGCCATGAACCTTCCGCCGACGGCGTCGGGACAAAGGTCTTTTTGAGAGGCGACGATATTCAATCCGTCGACTGGACGACTGAACGCGGCAGCGAGGTTATTCGGCGCGAATATCACTTTCACCGGCGCACCCTGGTTTCGGTGGTCGAAACCATTCATAACAAATGGGACCGTCACCTGGGACCGCTGAAGCACCCGCGCCTGGTTTCGACAAACAAGTTCAATGTGGAAGATGAAACCTGCCTTCGACGGGGCGAATTTCTTCTGCAGGCCAAGGAGCTTTTGGCGGATTTTCGCGAACATCGCATCCTTTACCGGGCCTGCGGTTCCTCTCGCGACTGAGCACAATGACGGTAAAGCAGCCTAACGAAATGTGAATCCTGCCGTGGGCCATCGCAGCGGCTGGACTTCTCATCTTTGTGCGTTGACCCCATTGGTTTATCGGAAGGTCCCGCTGATTCATTTTTGGCGATGGGGGCGCGCGAACGATCGTAACGCGCACAGGACGCGCCAGTTAGAGTATGTCGAGCGCATGATTCCTTCGTCTTGAGCCGGAGCGAGGGCCGTCAGGCGAGGTACTCATTGAGAAGTCCGCCCGCCTTGTAGTATCATTGTGGCTTGAAAGAACTGGGAGAATGATCGAAAAAATTTCGAGGAAGGGTCGGAGAAACAGAATTCGCTTTGCGCTGGCTGCCTCGCTCATCGTTCTTGGAACGGCCCTCGGCGCCGTGAGCGTTTCTCCGAGCAAACGGCTCGCTTCCGGCCCGGTCCTCGGGCGAGAAAAGCTTGTCGTCGTTAGGCCATCCAACATTTTCATCCCGAGACCTCGCACCCCGTTGGATCCGTCGGTCCGGCCGGCTTCCTTGCCGGCTAATGCGCCGACTTTCGGGCACCCGGTCATCAGTGGAATCGGCGGCACCGGCTTCGAAGAATCGATCCGTATCGATCCGACTAATCCCAATCGCATTTATACCAGCGCTCCCGGGACCGCTTCCGCGGACACGAGCTGGATCTGGCATTCGCTCGATGGCGGCAAAACTTTCAAATGGGTCGTTGGGGCGGCCCCGCTCGAAGGAAAAGTAACGACCTGCCACGGCGGCGGTGACACCGAAATTGCAATCGATACCGTCGGCCATCTCTATTTCAATGACCTGACGCTGTTAAACTTCAGCACATCGCGATCGGACGATTTCGGCGCCACCTTTACCTGCAGCAATAGCGGCGTTCCCGACACCGTGGTCGATCGCCAGTGGTATGCGGTTGACGGCGACCCGACCAATGGCGGCACCCTTTATCTGGCGAACGATGAAGTCGGCCCGGGTGGTGTGAATTGTCCGGGAACTTCGCTTCCGGGGAATAACGTCCTTGTCATGTATCGCTCGCCAATTACCGGGGCGCCAGGGAGCACGGCCGGAATCGCCTTCGGTCCGCCGAATCACATAACCGCCGTCGGGGGTTGCGACGAAGCCATCATGGGCAACGACGAGATCAGCCCGATCGCTACGAAAACCGGACAGCCGGACGGCTTGGGAGGTTTCACGCAATTAGCGACAGCGGTAAAGCATATCTATGTCATTCACGACACCGCGAACCTCCAGCAGGTGCGAATTGGTCGCTGTTTTCCGGTGGCGTTCAATCTGGTGGCCACGCCGAATGTGGCCGACCCGACGGGGTTAAACTGCACCGATATCCTGGTGTCTGATCTCGGAGCCCAACAAAAGACGGGCGGCGATTTTGCGACCATGGCGATCGATAAGGCCGGGAACCTTTATGCCGTCTGGGAGCAAGCGCCTGCCAACGGGTCTGCCCTCTCCGGAGATGTGCAGTTGAAGTTCGCCTACTCGACCAACGAGGGAAATACGTGGTCGGCGCCGATGACCATCGACACGAGCGGTTCGTCTGTGGGCACGCTTCACCAGAATGTTTTCGCCTGGATCAATGCGGGCGACGATGGCCGCGTCAACATTGTTTGGTACGGAACGCCGGATATGCCGAGCGGCGGAAATAATGGCCCGGACGATTGCAACACCTGTACCTGGAGCGTTTGGATGACGCAATCGCTCAACGCTCACGATCCCAACGGTCCTGTTTTCACCGCGCCGATCCTCGCGACCGAGCATCCGGTTCACCGCGGCGCCGTCCAAAGCCTGATTGGCGGCCAGAATCAGCTCTCCAGTCGTTCGTTAGGCGATTATCTGCAAACACGCATCGGTGTTCAGGGCGAAGCTCACATCGCCTATGTTGATTCAAACAATATCATCGGCTCGGCTGCCGGACACGCCATGTACGTCCACCAGAACGGGGGCACCGGGCTGCTGGCAGCTTCTTCGCCGGTGAGCGTTCCCGGAATTGTCCCCTACAACACCGTGACCGACGTTTCCGGCGACGGAAAATACGAGGCTGCCGGCAGCAGCAGCGCAAACATGCCGCAGCTGGACATTTTGTCATCACAGGTTGCGCTTGTCACCTCGAGCCCCTGCTCACCCTCAGCGCCCTGCTACAAGATCGACATGCAGCTGAACAACTTGAGTCTTGCACCGACGCTGGCCCAGGATCCGGATACGGACCTCGTTTGGTCCACGCAATGGTTTGTCCCGTCGCTGACCGATCCGACTGGGGGCAAAAACTTCCACGTCTATGCCGAGTCGAACAACGGCGCTGCGCTCCAATGTTTCGTCGGTGAAAACGCCGTCATGCTCGTGGGTGGCGGCGGCGTGCTGACTTATCCCGGCAACTCGCAATTACCCGCGGCCAATTGCCAGTCGACCCTTGGCCCTAACGGCACCATCACAATTTATGTTCCCCTCTCGCAGGTCAGCGAAGCCGATCCGGTGGACAACAGACTGCACGAAGTGACCGCAAGCACCATGACATTGACGCAGCCGGCCAACACTTCGCCATCGGTTGGAGGGATCGGGGGCTCCTTGTTCAATTTGATCGATGTCGCCCAGGGTTATGTTTTCGATCCGGCCCTGGTCCAGATCACATCCATCACGCGTTCCGGAACTGGCCCGGCTGTCATCACCGGCCTGACGAGACCGAATCTCACAGTGACCATGCAGGTATCGCCGGATTTACTGACGGCTTTCGGCTTTCTCGCTTCGGTCACGGCTGATTCGACCGGCACATTTCAATACACCGACAACGGCGCCATTGGATTAACCAGGCGATTCTACCGCGCCACCTACCCGTAAAATTCGGCCGGCCTCTGGCTCGCGGAGTGTCAGAGATCGACTATCATCAGGCCGTGTTCCCCCGATTCGTTGTTTTCCTCCTCTGCGCCGCTGGCTTCGCGCATGCCAGCAGTCCGCACAAGGAAATAGTCAATTTCTCCATCACTAGCGATGTTGGCTTCGGCAATAGCGTTTTTGTCACCGGCAACCATCCCGATCTCGGTGCCAACGATGTTACACATGCGATTAAGCTTCGCTACACAGGCAACAACGTCTGGACGGGGCAGATCTCCATCCAGGCGGGAGCGGCGTTGCAGTATCACTATATCAAGCGTTCGACAGCTCAGGGCAGCTGGTGCGATTCCGCGAACGCGACCAGCCTGGGCTCGACGCTTTCTCAGTCCATCACTCCGCAACCGGCCGCGCCTTATAACGGTAAGACCATTTATTACCTGAGCTCGTGGAGTTCGGCCGATCTTGTTTATAACAATGGCGGCACATTCGTTGGCGCGACCATGACGAAGATCGGCTCCGGACGCGTGGCCGGCGAATCGCTGTTTAAGATCAATGGCGTTGGACAGGCCGGAGAAAATTTCGAGTTCGTCTTCAGCGACGGTCACGGAAACTTCGATAATCCACCCGGTGGCGGAAATTACCTGACGAGTATTGACGACTTCGAGGTCGAAGACGGAAACGTCTTCGCCTATCAACCGCCGCCGACGTTTTCCGCGCCCGCGATCCTGACCCACTTCGTAGACTCAAGTGTCTTAAATATTCCCGGACGCACCGTCCGCGTTTATCTGCCTCGCGGTTACACCCAGAACGTGAATCGGCGCTATCCGGTGGTGTATTTTCACGATGGGCAGAATGTTTTTGATCCCGGCGGTCCCTTCGGCTCGTGGAGCGCCGACGCGACGGCCACCAAGGAGATTGGGGCGGGGAGGATGCGTGAGACAATCCTTGTCGGGATCGACAACGACAGTGCGCGCATCCCGGAATATCAACCGCCTAACGATGCCTACCAGGGAATTCAAGGCCGCGCCGATGCCTACGCCAGTTTCGTGATTAACAACGTGCGGCCTTACATCGATGCAAACTTTCGCACCCTCAACGACGCCAAAAACACGGTCACCATTGGTTCCTCCATGGGTGGACTGGTTTCGCTTTATCTGGGGCGTGAGTTTACGACTTTCGGCAAAATTGCCGCGATGTCGCCGGCACTGTGGATTTCGCCTAACTACGTCTCGCAGGTCAACGGTGAGACCAAAAAGCCGCTTCGAGTTCATTTGGACATGGGAACAGCCGAAGGGCAGAGCGATTTCGATAACTGCCTGGCGATGTATGACACGCATTTGGCGCAGAATTATTCAGTGAACGATGACGTGGAATATGTCGCCGGCTGCGGCCAGCAACACAACGAAGCTGCCTGGTCAGTGCGCCTGCCGGAGGTCTTCGAGTTTCTTCTTCCTGCGCGGGAGGATCCGGACGAACTGGCCGAGCGCGATTACCCGCCAGCGTTTTCCGTGGTCAGCGTGAACGGCGGAATGGCGACTTTGAGTTACGGCAGCCTCTTCGGGTTCACCTACAGCCTGGAGCGATCGACCGATCTGGCTCACTGGGATCCGGTCTCAACCACCGTGGTTGAGAGTTTTCCATGGGCTACGAGATCGTTAGGCGATACAGCGGCAAGCCCGCAAACGTTCTGGCGTCTGCGGCCGCTCGCTTCTCCCTGAACGTAAGGTAAGGGCGACTGATTTATCGCCGCGGCGATGCGGTGAACCGCCCTACCGCGAAGAGTTCCCACAGGGAACCTGCGCAGCCTTCCAATCCATGGCCATGCGAATCCGGGCACGTCCGCTCGGGTGGTCATAAAAAATAAATTCTTCGATCGGTCCTGGGTTGAGTTTTCGGTAACTCCCCAGCTTGAGCGCGACTTGCGCCATGGCGTCGGGCTCGCGACAGGCATTGATACTGAAGGCGTCCGCTTCTCGTTCAGTGACCCTCGAGCCGGTGTTTGTGATCGGCGTCACCACGAATGAAAAAAGCGTGAAGATCAGGGCGAGCAGGGGAAATCCTGCGGGATCGGCGATGCCGCGAACTCCCCATCGATCGCCCCACCTGCCTACTGCCCAATCGAAGAGCAGCCGGGCAAACAGAAACGCAATCAACGCCGCGATGAGAAAGGCATTGATCAATTTGGCGGTGTGATTGAGGACGTAATGGCCCATCTCGTGGCTCATGACCTGCCGAATCTCTGGCAACGAGCACTGTTTCAGCAGATTATCGTTCAGTGAAATGCGCGTTGTCCCCAACGCGCCGGAGACGTTTGCGCTTACCCGGTTCGTCTGCTTGGAGGCGTCGAACTCGTAAACCTGGTCGACCGGGATTTGGTTCGCCCGCGCCAGCGCCAATATCGGGTCGCGAATCACTGGATCGGTCAGCGGTTGGTATTTGTTGAAGAGCGGAGAGACGAATACTGGAGCGAGCATCACGGCGACAATGAAGAGAAGAGACGAAACGGCCACGCCGAAGGCCCACCAAAGCCGCGGCGCTCGCCGAAAGACCGCGTAGAGCGCGCTAAGAAAAATTGCGTTCGCAATCACGGTCACGAGCGCGTTCTTCCACTCGTCGCCCATCCACGAAGTGAAACTTTGGTTCGAGAGGTGATACTGATGTTCCCGGATGAAGTTCTGGTAGAATTCGAGCGGAAATCCCAGGAGCAGGGTCGCTATCGTAAACGGAACGCTGTAGAGGAGGACCTGCAGCACACGCGAACGCGTCCAGCGCTCCGCCAGGTCGCGCCATCTCCTCGAGAGTCCCGTCCCCAGAAGCAAAAGGAGGATCGCGGCGCCGATCAGGAAGTTCCAAAGGATCAACCAGTATCCGCCTTCGAAATATTCGTCCGATTGTTTTCGTTTTTCCGCCGGCACGGTATCGAGCCACGCTTGTGTCGCCGCAGCCGGGTCGAAAGATTTTGGATCGTCTGGATGCAAGACCGCCGCTGGTGGGGGAGAAGGCGACGGCTCCACTGAGGCCCCGCTCGTTGCAAGCGAAAGGGCCATCGCGGCTAACATCAGCAGGACAAGGATGATGCGGCTTTTCATGGCCGACCTCTTTAGAGAGTTGGCGTCCAAAAGGAAAGCCTCGGCTGCGCGGGCCGCAGCCCGTAACCGTGGCTGACCCTCCATTCATTGACAGCGCTGCCGGCCTTCGCTAAGCACTGAGGCTGCGCATGAAGCGGGTGACGATCCTCTTTTTTCTCTGTTCGATCTGTCTGAGCCTGGCTGGACCACTGGTGGTTGAAAGCGTTCCAGCCGATCCGAGTCTTTGCGGGCCTCTTCCGAAGTTCTACAAAGAAGTGATTTATAACTGGATGAAAAGCGCGCTCGTCGACGCTGACAGCGCAAAGATCGAATGGACCGAAGAGCCTAAGCCGGTCGACATCGGCAAGAATGGCCAGCACTTTTATGGTTGGCTGATTAATTTCAAGGTCAACGCCCGCAATCGTTTCGGCGCCTACACGGGCAAACAGAGCCATGCGGCTCTAATTCGTGATAATCAGATCAAGCAGACCTACGGCTTCGGTTACTAACAAAAACAGACAACGTTTAGCACTTGTCCTCCGCCGTCTCAGAGGCGGAGGAGGGTGAGCGCTGGCGCAGAGTTAAATTACAAATATGAAAAAGCAAAGTGTCTCCCAATTCAACAGGCGCGGTGAAGGCCTGGTCATCGTCGTTATTCTTGTCCTCATTCTCGGCGCGGGCGCGTGGTGGCTTTTCTCAACCAAAAATACCAGCGAGAAGGAGGCCCGTGCGTTCGGCCGGAAAATGGTTGAAAACCTGACGGTGAAGCATGACCTCGCATTCTTCGCCAATAACCTCGGGCCTCAGGCAAAGCTGGATTACCCGCCGTCGATGCAACAAATGGTGATTCAGAAACTCACCGAACTGGGCACGCCGGTGCAGCCGATTAAGATCGATGAGAGCATCACCTTCGAGTCCCAATTCTTTTCACCGCGCGGTTTCTTCACGGCTCATCTGAATTACCCGAGCGGACCGTCCGTAATGGAGCTGGCCATTTCCCATCCGGTCGGAAAATGGCAGGTGGACAATCTCACCATCACCTGGAAAGCGCCGCCGCAGTAGCGTTGACCCTCAATAAGGTAGAGGCAGCGCATCTTGGCGAGGTCGTTGTGTCAACGACCCGTTTAGTTGGCTAGGCCTTTGGCATAAAGGCCTCGACAACGTTTTCAGCCTTGCGGAGTCCCGGCGAGATTTCCAGTTCCTAACGAATCAATCGGTCCAATCCGTCCAGACAATACTGGGACCAGCTCTCAAGCGTCTCGCGGCGTTGCCCAAGCTCTTGGGGCGTCAAAAACGACAGATTAGTGATCATGGCCTCGCGTTTCTCCACCTTGGGCTCCGCTAGTTTGAACACATGAACGACGCCGAGGTGAACCTGGCCGACCTCGGTGGCGTCGTCGTTAAGCAGGGCGACGACTTTGTCTTCGAACGGCGAATCAATCCTGATCTCCTCGTTGACCTCGCGCTCGACTCCGGCACGATAGGCCGCTTCGTCCCAGGCAAAGAGCGATTCGTCGGTATCGTTCATATGCCCGCCGATTCCGATTGACCCTTTCGCAACCAGTCTTTGCTCGCCCGCCTTTTTGCCGCGGACATAGTAGAGCACGCGCCCGGCGCAGGAGATCAGGACGTAGGGTATGATCTGTTTGTGCGTCGGATCGGTCTCCGCTTTGCCGCGGGGCAGAAAGAAGTTATTCCCGCGCGATAACAAGGCTTCCAGGTAACGTCTCGGCTCGAAGTTTAAACCTTGAAAGGCGCCCAGCTCGTCAAAAAGGCTTCGCCTAACGACCAGGATGTTTTCTTCCGGCATGGAGCGTCCTTTAAAATGAATAACTTACGGCTAACTGCGGGCCGAGCAGATTCAGGCTGGGGTTTGGATCGGTTTGTCCGCCGTTCGAAAAATGTTCCCACAAAATACCGACGTCCACTTTCCATTGATCGTTAATGCGATAGGAAATTCCCGCGGCGCTCAGGATGTTAAAGGTGAAGTCCTGTCCCTGTGATCCGCCGACGGCCGCGTTGCTATCGATCCATCCGAGACCAAGGCCGCCGGAAATGTATGGACTCCAGCGGCTGTTTGGTTGCACGAAGTTGTAACGCATTCCGAAGTTTAATCCGAAGTAGTGATTCTCTACGCCGCGCACGATCGCCTGGCCTTCCGCTGTGACGTAAAACTGCTGATACCCGCGCGTCCAATTGTCGGCATCGTTTACACCCCAGCGAATTCTTCCGGTCAGAAACTCGGCCGCCACTTCGTATCCGTGCGGATTGTTCGCGATGCACATGAGGTAGGCTGATTCGAACGCTACTTCGAAGCGTGGCGGCTCCAGCGGGTCGCGACCATTTGGCGCGGTTTCGAACGAGCCAGCGTAAGCAGAGCCAGAAACCGAGGCCAAGGTTAGCGCGAGGAGAAGTCGCTTCACGAGCCGCTCACGATATGTTGAGCGGGACCATTTGCAACGCGAGCGACTGTAGGGCGGCGATATTCTTGGTGGGTCGGCGGCCAGGATGGCCGCCCTAGAGTTGCGCTAAGTGTTGACTCGCTCCAGGCGGGTGACTCCGCTTAGCCGCTGCAATAAGTTATTATCGAATGATGAAGTCGGCCATGTCCGGCGGCAGTGCGCTCTCCCAATGCAAATCCGCATCCGCCTCAAGCTTCGCCGCATGCAAGGCATGCCGCGGCATGAGCAGCTTCTCTTCGAGTGCTCCCGTCCAGCCGGTTCGGATAAACTCCAGGTAAAGCTCTTCGGCCGGCCCATAAATCTTGTCCCCAACAATTGGGTATCCGGCCGACGCGAGATGAACCCGGATCTGGTGCGTCCGCCCGGTGCGCGGTCGTGCGCGAATCACAGCGAAGCGGTCGCCATTCGTGGTCCGCTTTTCGAAACGCTGAACCACCTGAAACTCCGTGCGAGCAGGGGAGCCAGCATCGCAAATTGCCTGCTTCAGCCAAATCGTGGAAGGCCCGTGATTTCCCTGTCGGTCGAGAGGCGCATCGACGACGTGCGTTTCCCAAAGTGGCCAACCCCACACGATTGCGAGGTATTCCTTCAGAAATCCCTGCCGTTGCATGAGCAGACCGAACCGGCGCGCCGCCGCCGGGGTCTTGGCGACAAGAATCAGGCCGCTCGTTTCGCGATCGAGCCGATTAACGATGGAGACCTGTCCGCCGTTGGCGATTTCAAACGCCAGAACTTCTCGCAAGGCTTTCCAAAGTGTCGGCGTTCCATCCGGCTTCTTCGGGTGTGTCAGCAAAAGGGCTGGCTTATCGACCACGACGTAGTCCTCAGTCTCGTCGATCATGCGGAACCGAAGGTGGGGTAGAGGCGTTTGTGCCAAACGCCTGTCTAAAGTAAATAGGCGCTGGGCACAAGCGCCTCTGTAGTTTCCTGGGTAGCGCGAGCACCAAATCTCCCCCCTAACGACTATGCCGATCTATACTCTAAGACGAACGCAAAAGGTTCGAATGTCGCTAAGCGACTGCTGGAACTTTTTTTCCGACCCGCGCAATCTGTCGAAAATCACGCCGTCGGCACTCAATTTTCAGATCCGCAGCGAATTGCCGGCGAAGATTTATCCCGGCTTGATGATTCGTTACACTGTTACACCGGTCTTCGGAATCCGAATGTCGTGGCTAACGGAAATTGTTCAGATGCAAGAACCACACTATTTTGCGGATGAACAGCGGCATGGCCCCTACAGCCTTTGGCATCACGAACATTTCTTCCGCGACATGGGCGACGGGCAGATCGAAGTGCGGGACCTTGTTCATTACATCCCACCGCTTGGCCCGTTGGGTGGTCTGATCAACAGCTTCATCATCAAGCGGCAACTGACGTCCATTTTCGATTATCGGGCAAAAGCGCTGGAAAGGGTCAATTTGTCTGAGGGCTCGTTGCGCTGACTTGATCAAATGTGATGGCCGAAAGTCTCTGGCCATGCATCAGAATATAGGATCGCAAGAACCTAGGATACGTCTTTAGGGGATTCCCGTTCTCATGTCGTGCCCTGTTACGGCGGAAAGGCGCCGCGTGATCGCCCGCCCCGAGGAGGGAGCTACATCCCGCAGAGTGTGACCCTATCGCCGCGAAGGCCCGCGCGGCTTGGCCAAGATGGAAACTGGAAGGGGGGGCTAGCCATCAGGCTTGACCTAACCCCTAAAAGCGCTTTACCTAGCGGCCTCTAGCTCGGAGATCGAACTGTGGAACTGAAAGACATCAAAGCGATCATCGACTTGATGAAGGAGAACGAGCTCTCGGTCTTCGAAATGGAGAAGGACGGCTTCAAGTTGAAGCTCCAAAAAGAGGGCACGACAAACCAACCGGTCCTGGCTACGCCGATTGCAATCCCAGCCGTCACCGCCGCTGCGCCCGCCGGGACGGGAGCGGCAGCCCCTGCAACGCCGCCGGCAAAGCCCGACGGACCGGCCCTGAAAGATATTGTTTCGCCGATGGTCGGAACCTTTTATCGCGCCGCTTCTCCTGAATCATCGTCATTTGTCGAGGTCGGCAAGACTGTTAACGAAGACACCGTCGTTTGTATTATTGAGGCGATGAAGGTGATGAATGAGATCAAAGCCGAAACAAGCGGCGTGATTGCCGAGGTTATCGCGGAAAACGGAAAGCCGGTCCAATTCGGGCAGGTCCTATTCCGTGTTCGTTGAGTCCAGGGGCGCCTTGAGAATCGCCGTTGGTCTCGTGGAGGTCAGTGAAATTTGGTCGCGCGACGGCGTGACTCTGTAAGTCTTTGCGCGTGTTCGAAAAAGTCCTGATCGCAAATCGCGGCGAAATCGCTCTGCGCGTCATTCGTGCCTGCAAAGAGCTTGGGATTCGCACGCTCGCGGTTTATTCCGAAGCCGATGTCGATTCCTTGCATGTGCAGCTGGCGGACGAATCGATCTGCATCGGTTCGGCGCCGAGTTCAGAAAGTTATCTACGGATCGATCGTATCCTGAGCGCCGCTGAAGTCGGCGATGTCGACGCGATCCATCCGGGCTACGGTTTCCTTTCCGAGAACGCGCATTTCGCAGAGGTTTGCGAAAGCTGCAAGATCAAGTTCATCGGGCCGCCTGTCAGCGCGATGCGTGCGATGGGCGATAAGAATTCGGCGCGTTCCTGGGCGCGCAAAGCCGGTGTTCCAGTCACGCCCGGAAGCGACGGCATCGTCGAGACCGAAAAAGACGCCATCAAAGTTGCCAAGAAGGTCGGCTACCCGCTGATGATCAAAGCTGTTTCAGGTGGAGGCGGTCGCGGCATGCGCACGGCGCATAACGAACCCAGTCTGCTCACCGGTTTCCACGGCGCGCGCATGGAAGCTGAGAAAGCGTTCGGGAATGCTGAGGTCTACATCGAGAAGCTGATTGTGAACCCTCACCATATCGAGTTCCAGATCATCGCCGATCAGCATGGACACACCATTCAAATGGGCGAGCGCGATTGCTCGATTCAGCGCCGCAACCAAAAAGTCATCGAGGAATGTCCGTCCCCGTTTCTGACGCCGGCGCTGCGCAAAAAAATGGGCGCGGCCGCTGTGAAGCTGGCGAAATTAGTCGGTTACGAAAACGCGGGTACGATGGAGTTTTTGGTCGATCAAGATCGGAATTTCTACTTCATCGAGATGAACACGCGCATCCAGGTGGAGCACACCGTGACCGAAGAGGTTTACGGGTGCGACCTGGTGAAGGAGCAGATCAGAATCGCCGCAGGCCAGCCCCTGTCACCGCACGTTCAACGGGCCGAGCCCCGTCTGCACGCCATTCAATGCCGCATCAACGCCGAAGACCCGGCCAATAATTTCCAGCCCTCACCAGGCAGAATCGCTTTCTATTACGCCCCGGGCGGGCGCGGAGTGCGCATCGATTCGCACGTTTATACCGGCTACACCGTTCCGCCTTATTACGATTCCATGATCGGCAAGATCATCACCATCGGTGCCACACGGACATCGGCGATCGACCGCATGCGTCGCGCTCTCGACGAGTACTATATTACCGGAATCAAAACCACGGTACCATTCCACGCTGCCATGATGCGGAACTCCGAGTTTCGTGCCGGCAATTACGACACCGGATTCATTCAACGCTTGATGGATTCCGGAAAATTCGAGCTGAGCTCACCGCCGCGGGGTTTGCTCCAGTAGCTTTGGGATCGGTGTCCGACGGCCGTCTCTACGGCATTCTCGATCTCAATTACGTCTCATCGGCGGAGGCCGTGCGCGTTGCCGAGGAAATGATCGAAGGCGGTGTAGACCTCCTGCAGGTGCGAGGTAAAACAAAGAGCGCGTCGGAAATCGAAGCTGTCGCAATGAATCTTCGACCTGTGACCTCAAAGCATTCCGTGCCGCTGATCATTAACGATTATCCGCAAATTGCCCGAGCTGTGGGAGCCGACGGAGTGCACGTCGGACAGGAAGATCTTTCCGTTAAGGAGGCGCGCGAACAGGGCGGGGGAGGATTATTGGTTGGAAAATCGACCCACAGCGTCGAACAAGCCCGCGCGGCTGTCGATGAAGGCGCCGATTATATCGGTTTCGGCCCACTCTTCGCCACCCCGACCAAGCCCGATTACAAGCCAATCGGCCTTGCGGATATCGCCGAGGCGCATCGATTGGTGAAGATTCCTATCTTTTGCATTGGCGGAATTAATTTGGAAAATCTGGCGCAAGTGATTGCCGCTGGCGCCAAGCGAGTGGTTATTGTTTCCGGTTTACTGCTTGCGCCCGAGATCGCGAAGTACACGCGAGCTGTAAAAACTCTGCTATCTGCCTCAATCTGAAATCATATATTTTAATGGATCTGTCGCCATCACTCACCTCCCGCCGCGCTAAGCCGCAGCGGGACAAATGCTGAACGTTGTTAGGATTAAACTCTGTCGCCATCACTCACCCTCCCGCCGCGCTAAGTCGCGGCGGGACAAATGCTGAACGTTGTTAGGATTAAACTCTGTCGCCATCACTCACCCTCCCGCCGCGCTAAGTCGCGGCGGGACAAATGCTGAACGTTGTTAGGATTAAACTCTGTCGCCATCACTCACCCTCCCGCCGCGCTAAGTCGCGGCGGGACAAATGCTGAACGTTGCTAAAATTATGTCTGTCCTTGTTGTCGGCTCGATCGCACTTGATACCGTTAAAACTCCCGTCGAAGAACACGCCGATCTGTTAGGCGGCTCGGCCTCTTACGCCGCTTTGAGCGCGAGCTTCTTTTCGCCGGTTCGACTGGTGGGGATCGTCGGCTCGGATTTTCCGTCGGGCGAATTCCAGTTCTGGAAAAGCCGCCGAATCGACACCGAAGGCGTGCAACGCGCCGATGGGAAGACGTTCCGCTGGTCGGGCGAATACGCGTGGGACCTGAACACCCGCGAAACCCGCTCAGTCGCGCTGAATGTTTTCGAAACGTTTAAGCCTGATCTGCCCGCATCTTATCGGTCGAGCGATTTCGTTTTGTTGGCCAATATTGCGCCCGCTTTGCAGGGTCACGTTCTCGATCAAATGGAAGAGCCACGATTCATCGTGGCCGACACGATGGACCTTTGGATCGAGACGGCCCGGCATGATTTGGACAAATTGATTCCCCGCGTAGACCTCCTGATTCTGAACGATAGCGAAGCTCGTCAGATGACCAAGGAAACGAGTCTTATCAAAGCCGGCCGCGCCATTCGCTCGATGGGCGCCCGGTATGTTGCCATCAAGAAGGGCGAACATGGCGCGCTGCTTTTTGGCGAGAACGAGTTTTTCAGCTGCGGCGCCTATCCACTGGAAGACATCCATGATCCCACGGGGGCCGGAGATACCTTCGCCGGGGCCATCGCTGGATATTTGGCTGCGAATGCCGGCACGGTTCATTTCGCCGATCTGCGAAAGGCGATGATTTACGGCAGCGTCCTCGCCAGCTTTACGGTCGAAGCGTTCAGCCTGGAGCGACTGCGCAAGCTGACGATGGATGAAGTGAATGAGCGTTACGAGATGTTTAAGCTTATGAGTCAATTCGAAATGGTAGAGTGACACTTCTTTGAAAATTTCGGCGCCATCATCCGCGCTGCAGCGTCACGTTTGCCTGTAAGGCCGCGACCTAAAACCTTGTGAAAGAAGGCAAGCCTTTATGACGTATCAACTCCATGGCGGGCAAGGTTTGTTATCCAACTTTAAGTCTCGATCCGCGCCCGACGGCGCCGTTAGCCTGAAATTCCAATGATCCGCAAACTGCGACTGGCGGCCGCGATTCTTCTGGTGTGCGCCGTCTTTTTGCCCCTGAGCGAATGCTCTCAGGACGAAAAGCATCCTCAGGCGGCGCCAAAGTCCGTGGTCCAGCGGATTCATCCCCAATCCAACGCACAGTTCAGTTACCAATATGGATACCGCTCCATAGCCCTGGATCTCTCCGGTCTCTTTACGGTTATCGCCTTTGGATGGCCGCTGGCATTTGCATTGGCCGTTAGGCGAAATCTTCATCCACGAACCAAATGGGTCTTTCGAATCCTGGAGTTGTGCCTTTGCACCGGAACAATCTACTGGCTCGACGTCTTGTCATTTCACGGCTTCGGGGCCACCTGGCTTTACGGCGCCTACATCTCCGTGATCTCGGTTGCGGTCTTCACTTGTCTCGGAATCGCTTCATGGTTTCTCGATCGAGCCCTGTCGCCGGCGAACGTCGGATTCATTCGAAACGCATCAACGTAACTTCATCATTCAAAATTCCGCGTTCGATTCGGACGATGTTGATTCTTGCGATCCTCGTCGTTGACATTGTCCCCGCCTCCGCCGGCGCTTACGATGCGGTTAAGAATGCGCAGGAATTCGCCATTGGCGGCATCGGCGTCGCAGGAACCCTTTCGGCGTCGGAACTGGCATTGCGCGAAGTCCGGGATGGTCCGAAAGCGGAGGAACAACTGCGCAAAATTTTGAGTGAGGGAACGCAAGCCGGGCGCCTCTATGCCCTTTATGGGCTTCGACAGTTGGGAGCGTCGGACTATGACCGCTTGGCGGAACCTTATCGTTCAAATCATTCGCGGGTGAAGCGCATCCAAGGGTGCATGATTTCGGAGGACGAAATCAGCAACGTGATAAAATGGATCGATCAATACGCCAAACAGATCAACGGCTGGGAGAAGAAGGAACCGCCGCAGGCAAAATGAAAGCGCGGTCTCAACCGTGAGACAACGCCCGCTTTTAAACTGAGTTCTAGAGGTCCGGGCTAAGAAGGCCCCGGTGGGAAGGGCGGCGGCGGATTTGGCGGTTTGGAGCCGCCTTTCGCATCTTTTGTCGGCGGCAGATCCCGCACCCTGTCCTTCGCCGGTTTGTCCGACTTGGCTTTTGAGTTCATCAGACTAGCCCGGAGGGTCTGGTTGAGGATTGAATGGCTTTCCGCTGGGTGGTTTGCTTCCGCCCCTCGCGTCCTTGTCGGGCGGAAGGTCGCCCAGTTCCTTTTTTCGATTCTTATGATCCTCTGGTTCTGGTTTCTTCTCGTTCATACGCGTTTAACCTTTCTAAAAACGCATTGCGGCGCCGTCGCGGAACGGTCAACCGGATTTTTATGAGAGATTCAGCCTGACAGGGAACTGAAGGGCAACTTCTTCGCCCCAGAAGTCGCAAAGACCGCAGAGAGGTGAGAGACCGCGGCAGTGCCAGCTGCTTTGCGAAGATGCGCGCCCGTGAAGATTCGAACTTCAAACCTTCTGATCCGTAGTCAGATGCTCTATCCAGTTGAGCTACGGGCGCTTTGACCGCACTTCGAAAAGTGCGGGAGCCCTAATTAGCTTTAGATGGGGGGATCGTCAAACAGCTTGCGCGCAGGTCCTCTCGCCGTGCGGCCGGAGAGCGTTGCGAAGGATAAATAATCGTCTAAAATTGGGGCCGATGAGACTCCCCAGCGATGTCGCCACCGAACGACTTGAGACGAATTCGCGTCTTTTTGCCTACACCCGATGGGATGCCATCCCGGTCGCGGCAGCTTTGCTGCACTGCACCTACTTCTTTGGGATGTTCTTCCTCTTCACGCGGGTGCCGCTGTGGGTGATGCTCATTCTTGGCTTCATCTACTCCGTGAGTATCTCGTGGAACATCAACGGGATATCGCACAACTTTATTCATAATCCGTATTTTCGATCCCCGCTCCTGAACCGGTTGTTCAGCATTCTCGAATCGGTCACAGTCGGCTTCAGCCAGGTGTTCTACGAATGCATCCACATGCAGCATCACAAAGGGAACGCCGATCGCCCCGACGAGAAGGGTGATACGATCGATTGGATTTCGATTTATAAGCATGGAGACCACGGCGAAGCGGAGCATCCGCTGAAATACACCTTCCTCAGTTTCTTTCGTGAAGATCCCAAAACGGTCTTCAAGGAATTGAAGCGGAAAAATTTGCGGGAAGCTTTCTGGGGCGTGACCGAACTGGTCCTATTTGTTGGAACGTTCGTGATTCTTGGAGTCATGAACTGGCATTACATCTGTTTCCTGCTCGCCTTCTGGTATTTTGGTCATTGCCTCTCGTATTTGAACGGCTACTACCGGCACTACGGCGGCAATCCGGACGAACCGATTGCCTGGGGCGTCAGCAGTTACGAAAGGCTCTACAACTGGACGTGGTTCTACAACGGCTACCACGCAGAGCATCATTTTCGTCCCAAGGTTCATTGGACACGCATGCAAGCCTTTCGCGATCAGATTCTCAACGAACAGAAAGCGGCCGGTGTTCGCGTCATCAAAACACCGCATGCCCTCGGGTTTCTTGATCCAGACTTGCCGCCGCTGAGGTCTAACCGCGGCCGTCCGCTGCCGGAAACGGGCAATCCAGCGGAAATTTAGAATTGTGGGCCGACAGGAGCCCGCGCAACAGTCACAAACGACGAGCTCGGCTCCTTCGAGCGGCCCCTAACTTGTCGGAGAATAAGCCCGACGCCGCACGGTCGGGTGATCTGGCGGAGGTCAGGGCGCTGGATTCAAGACGTAAAGCAGTTGAGCTTGACGATACACGGCGATAGAAGTCCGTCCGGTGACCATCTTTCTCGGCTGCGGCTTCGCCGCCAAATATCGCGAAGGTGGGGGGAATTTCTCGGTGCCGCTGCAATGGATGCTCGGCCTGCGGCGACTCAAGCTCGACGCGATCTGGCTGGAGGTGTTGCCTTCCACCGGCAGTGAAAAGGTGGATCGGCAGAACATTCAATCTTTCCAGCGCCATTTGAGAGAGCATGGCCTCTCCGGTCGTTACTGCCTCTTGTTCCAGAAGCTCAAGAATGACGAGCATAGCCTCGAGGGCATGGAGTGTTTCGGAATTTCCAAGAAGCAACTCCTCGAGCGTTTGGCCGGACCAAATATTCTCCTCAATCTCAGTTATTCCCTCCATCCTCCGCTGCTTCTTAAATTCGAGCGCAGGATTTTTTGCGATCTCGATCCGAGCGAAATCTTTTACTGGATGACGAAGATGGAGATGGGGCAGTCATTTCATCATGAATTCTGGACGATCGGCTTGAATGTCGACGGGCCTGATTGCCGGCTGCCCGGGTCGCCGCTGAAATGGCAGACGTTTTATCCCCTGGCAGATTGCGCTTTGCTGAAGAGGCAGCCGCGCCCTTCCGGCCCGAAATTCACCACTATTGGCCAATGGTATTGGAACGGGGCCGTGGAAGTGGACGGCGAATTCCCGGACCTCTCGAAGCGATACGCCTTCGAGCCTTACCTGACTCTCCCGACGCTGGTGCCGGAGGCCGCTTTTGAGCTGGCGATGAACATTGGGGCCGACGAGGTCGAAATGAACCGCCTCAAGGGTTATGGCTGGCGGTTGGTCGACCCGCATCGGGTGGCGAGAAGTCCCAGGGTCTACCGGCAGTATCTCAAGTCGGCCTTGGGGGAATTTACCGCAATCAAGGGGGTGGATGTCAGCTGGAAGACAGGGTGGATCAGCGACCGCGCGGCGGCGTTCATGGCCCTGGGCCGTCCAGCCATCACCGAAGACGACGGAGCGGCGAAATATCTCCCGGAATGGAGCGGCATGTTCTTTGTCCGTGGAGTGGCCGAAGCGGCCGAGGCGACGCGCGAGATCCTCGGTCGTTGGAGTTACTGGTCGAAACGATCGCGCGCCTGCGCGGAAGAGGTTTTCGACTCTACGCTGAACCTCAGGCGGATCCTGAATCTTTAAGGGAGTCCGGCCCTGAAAAAAGTAACCACGATTCGGCATTGCAAAACCCTTTTGGGATGTTACTCGTTCCCACGATATGGCGGATTTACTGAAATCGGACGAGCTGAAAACCAGGCTCAAAAAGATCCCCGAGTGGGAACTTGAGAAGAAACACATCGAGAGAACGTTCGAGTTCGACGACTTTTCCGACTCGATCGATTTCGTGAACGCCGTTTCCGAGGTGGCGGAGGAGGAAGAGCATCATCCCGACATCGACATCCGCTACAACAAGGTCCGCCTGCTTCTTTCGACTCACAGCAAAGGCGGGTTGACCGAGCTTGACTTCGCGCTCGCGGAACGCATCGACACGCTCGCCGAATAGGCGATGCAGCAGCCCCCATCTGCGTTTCGGCGGTGGCTGGCCGCCCTGGTGGTTGTGGTGCTGATCCTGGCTGTCTGGAAAATTATCGACTGGCGCATGCAACCGCCCCCGCCGCCGACACCGGCGGTTTCGCTGCCGTAAGGCATAGACAGAACCTGTTGCAACGCGTCCCGAGTGGGCCGCGAGAGCGCCCCTGGGAACCGAAGCAGGATCGCCTAACCACTCAGTGGTGGTTTCCGATCGGCGAACGTCCTTCGTCGGCGTCAATGAAGGCGAACATTGTTTCAATCTCGGAACGGCCCGCCATTCCGGCTTCTTTCTTTCGCCGCTTCAGTGTTTCTGTGACCTCGTCATTCCACCCCCGCTTCCGCATGAACTCGTTCCAGACGTAGATCTCTTCATCGGTCGGGCGCCGGCCGTTGGTGAAGCACCAATTGAGAATGTCTTCGTCCTGGCCTCCTTTTTTCACCTGATCGACAAGGTCGTTGTAGTCGATGCGCAGGAAATGCACGCAACTGCCGTCAAATCCTTTTCCGAGGTTGGCCTGATAATCATCCGGGAGATCGCCTTTCACGTGCGCACGAATCTTATCCAGCATCCGTCCAAAATAGACGAAGCCGTTAACCTTAGCGAAAGGACTGCGCAGAGGAGGTCGCTCCATCAGGACGTAAGCGATTCTTTCTCGTTTTGGTCCCGGATTCAAGCCCCGTCACGGGCTAATCGACGGCAACCTCGATACCGGGTGTCAGCTCGGCCGGTGGGCCGGTGAGGGCTGCGTCGAGATCCGCCTGCGACAAGTGGAAGACCAGGATCGAATAGCCCACGTTGGCGATCGGTTTCTGGTGGCGCAAGTAGGCGCAGAGCCGCCCGAAACGGAGGGCACGGAAGGTCCGCAACCTCGCGGAACGCTTATCCGTGTCGGGGGCCTCGGAATCCACTGCAACAACCGAAGAATCGCCGGCTTCACGTGTTCCCGACCAAGCGAGTCCGTTTTGGTAGGCCTTTTCGTAAACTGCGGCCCACGGACCGCGTTCGACTTCGTAGACATGCTGCAGCGTCGTCGCGCTGACGCAATAGATTCCCGGCCCTAACGAGCTCAAGGGAGCGCCAAATCGTTCTTCCGGAAGGATGGTCGCGTCGATCCCGTAGTAGGCCGGTTTGGCTGTGCCGAAATATGCGAGATACAGATTCGGGCGCTGGGCTTGACCGGGCGGGAGCTGACTGATCCATGACTTCAACTCCGGCAGGTCCTGGCCCCAATCGAGTGAACTGTCGACCAGATGCTTGTATCCGTTCGCCGGTCCGCCGACAGACTCATTGAAGTAGGCGAGATAATGAGGCCTGGCGGAGAAGGATGAGAAAATGTCCCACGAGATCAGCAAACAGACGACTGTCGCGGCGACCACGGAACGCCGCTGTTTGAAAAACCATGAGCAGAACCCGCATAAGATGAAAATCGCCGGATACATCGGAAGAAGGTGGCGATGCCCGATGTTGAGTCGAGTGGACCATGCGAAAACGCTGTAAACCGCGATGAGAACGAGGAGGGGGGATAATTGAAGCGGGCACAGATTGATTAGAGGCAGAAGTCTCGTTGCGCGTAGATCGCCAGCGAACGACCAGAATGGTCAAGGGCGCCACCGCTAAAATCAGGAGGGCGATGACCGCCAACGGTGTCTTGTAGAGAAAGGCTTTCAGAAAGAAGTTTCGGAATCCCACGTTGCTCCAGTGCTGGTCGAGAAAGGAGGGGCGCGATTGTGAGTTTTTCGTCACATAAGTGGCGCCATAAACAAAGGCTTCGGGAAGAATGTGGTGATCCCGAGCGGCTTCGAGGATTTTTCCGGTCGGTCCGGTGTCATCGAGGTAGAAATCCCAGCGCGCATTCAAGATATCGCGTGGCAGTCCGTTTTCCGTGAGCGCGGAATAGCGGAAACCGAACGCAGCCCAGATCGACAGGAAGACAAAGCCACCGATGACAGCTCCGAGGGCTGCGATCGTAGCGGTCTTGGCAATTTTCCTGGAAGCGCTCGTCCTCATTCCCGCCAGCGCCACCGTGATCGGCTCCTTCGACCAGATCCGCAGAAGCCCAAGAAGACCGGCCATGATCACAAAACAGGGCGCGGACATCTTCGTTAGGAACAAGCCGGCAATGCTCAGGGCCGATAGGATCAGCGCCCCCCATGTGACGAGGTGAAACAGCCGCCACACACTCCAGACAGCGGCGGTGAAGAAGAAGGCCGCGGCTACATCCGAAGTTACCAGAGCGCTGTGCGCGAGCATGTTTGGATCGAAGACCATCAGTGTTTCGGCGATCAGGCCGGCGACTGTTCCGAACAGCGATCTGGTCCATGCGAATATCAGGAGGCACAAAGCCGCGCCGAAGAGGGACATCATTATTCTTCCGGGAAAAAGAATCCCTTCAGCGTCGTTCCCCAGCTCGAAGAGGAATTGGCGACTGGTTAGGCCAACCGAGGAGTGCTGCCAGGCGACACTGGATTGCGCTGGGAAGCGAAGGTGGCCAAAGAGCAGGGGCAGCGAAGCCCAGCGCGCCGGAAGGTTGCCGTTTTCCGGGTCGAGGCGGTAATCGTCTTTGATCCAATAGCTGTAACCAGCGGTCAGATGTGTCGGTTCATCAAAGGTCGGGGACTCGTTGAGAGCCGCCGTAACCGCAAGGGCAAGGTGTGTTAAGGCGAGAAGAGCCGCGATTGACCAGGACGTCCGGGCGCTAAAAACAGTTCTTCCGCTCGTTTGCAGGGTTGAATCCACCGACAGTCTCAAAGCAGGGTGCGTGCTCTGAACAACCTCTAGAACTTGTCCTTCGCGGATTTTGAGGCGGAAGGGAGAGAATTCTGGCGGAGAATGTGGGTCGATTTGGAGGCTTGTCGGGTGTCTTCCTCTGAGGGATTGTCCAGTGGCATGGACCGGATCGTCGGAATCGAGACCGAATACGGCTGTCTTTTGACAGACGAAGCGGTCCATTTCAGCGCCGATGTCTGGCCGTCGAAGGTGAAAAATTACCTGTTCCGGAAAGCGTCGGCCGGAAGTATCGACCTGCATTATCGGGATTATGAGGAGCCACCGGGCAACGGCGGATTTCTGCTCAACGGGGGGCGACTTTATCTCGACATGGGGCACATCGAATACGCCTCACCGGAATGCCTCAACCTCCGCGACCTTGTGACATACGACCTTGCTGGCGACGAATTGCTGTATACTTCGCTCTGCGCGCTCGGCGTCGCCGAACAGGTCTCTTTCATTAAGAACAACGTCGATCACTACACGGGCGCGACGTTTGGGTGCCACGAGAATTATCTGATGAAGCGCGAGGCGCAATTCACGCCTCCGATTCTTGGCACACTGCTCAGTTTTCTGGCGACTCGCCAAATTTTCACCGGCGCGGGCCGGGTAGGGCAGGCGAATCCGTTGGCCTTCGACTTCGAGCCACCGCGCGCAGAGGCTCGCGTGCAATTCCAACTCAGCCAGCGCGCCGATCATATCGTCAACGACATTTACCAGTGGGTGCAATTCAACCGCGCGATCATCAACGCACGCGATGAACCCCTGGCCGATTATCGGAAATATCGCCGGCTTCACCTTTTGATCGGCGATTCCAACATGAGCCCGTTTGCCACCGCTCTGAAAGTGGGAACGACGGTTTGCGTGCTGGCTTTACTGGAGGGTGGCCACTTGCCGCGCAACCTCATCCTGAACGATGCGGTCCAGAGCACGCGTGATATTTCCCGTGACTGGGATGGGCAGTGGCTCGTCGATCTTGAGAACGGCAAAACCATGGGTGCACTCGAGGTGCAATGGAAATTTTACGATCTCGCGCAGAAACATCTCGGCGGCCAGAATCCCGAAACCGACTGGCTGTTGGACAGTTGGAATTTCACTCTTGAATCGCTCGAGGGAAATCAGCAGGCGCTCATCGGCGGAGTCGATTGGATCACCAAGAAATGGCTTTTGGATACGTTCGTTGAGGCTGAAGGCGTCGAGTGGAACGATCCGTGGCTTCAGAGCATCGATCTCGAGTATCACAACATCGATCCGGCGCGCGGATTGTTCTTCAGCGTGGCACCGGGAAAACGGATTGCGGATTGGAACAATGGCGTCCGCCGCCCTGCGGCCATGCGCGAACCGCCGGCGAACACCAGGGCCACGGGCCGCTCACTAGCCGTGGCTCATTTTCAGAAAGAGAACCGGCCCTACGTTGTGAACTGGGATTCGATCGCGTTCGACAGTCGGGATTTTCTCGTCATGGGCGATCCTTTTCAAACCTACAGCGACGAGGTTCAGACATTCCTCGCGCGGGAGAGATCGACCTCAGGCGAAACTGACGAACCCGCCTAGTTGCCGGGGCTGGGCGCCGGCGAAGCCGAAGGCGCCGGTGTCGAGTCGAGACGTTGCAGTGAAGGGATCCCGTAGCTTTGCTGCAAATCGGCCGCTTCTTGATCGACTTCCTTCGCATCCAACTCGAGTTGCTTGGGATCCTCTTCAGTCTCCACTTTGATAAAACCGTTGATTGGCTCTTTCACCGCCGCAGCCAAATCGGCCAGTGACTTCACCTCCTTGCCGTTCACCTTCGTCACGGTGAGATACGAGAAGTCATCGTAACCAATCGTTCCTGTCGCAGGCAGCACCTGACTCAGGATGACGACGCGGCGCTTGGCATCCGGAAACATTTCCGTCTGGAATCGGTCCATATAGACGAATCGGGGCGGCGCATCTTTCTGCCAGTTGGCGCCCCATTCCTTGAGATACTGCCGCGTGAGTTCCTGGAAAATGAGACCGCCGAGAACGTAGTAGTCGGGTGGTTCAGTCAGACTGTAAGGCGGAATGACGTAATCGCTGGGCGCCCGATGTTGCACGGTAATATTGAGCGTCATGACTTTTCCGGTGCGTTGAATTTTGAAGGGCACGGTGTCTCCGGAAAAAGTGTGAGCGGTTAACAAGTTCGTGAATAGTAGCTTGCCGTATAACGGGTCGACGTAATTGCCGTTCTGATCGATTTCGTTGTTAGAAATCGCTGTGACTATGTCGCCGGCCCGCAATCCGCCTTTCATTGCCGGCGAGTTCGGTTCGACGCTGGTTACGTAAACACCGCCAGGTTTGCCGGTTTGCCCTGCGAACGTTCGAAGCTGCGGATCACGCGTTGGGAAGAAAGAGAAACCGGCGGATGGGAAGCCCTGATAATGTTTACTCTCCGCGTCCTTCAGGAAATGCGCGATGATCGGCGCCGGAATTGCGTCGAGGAGCTGCGATCGGGGATCGTATCGCAGCAACAAACCCGCCAGTTTGTTATTCTTCACTAAAGGCACGGTGTAACTGTTCTCGCGATATTGCATGGCTATGCTCACTCGGTAGGCGAGAAATTCGCCGACGTCGATCGGGTAATGCATCATCTGCACAGTCGTGACAAGACCGTCGGTTACCGCGAGAGCGCCTGTCGGTTCAAGCTGCCAGGCAGCCACGCGATCGCCAACAAGTGTGTCGTGCCCCAGTTCGAGTGGCGGAAGACCATCCAGGAATTTTTTGTCGGTCGGTTGAAGCAGAGCAAGGTTCGCTTCGTAGTCGATGACCTCGACGGTGGCGGCGTTTTTCTCTCCGGACTCAGCGCGCTCCAGTTCCACGTAATTCTGGCTTGTCACCAGATCAGCCGTTACCAGGACGCGCCCTTGCGAGAGAACCGCGCCAAGCCCGCGCTTGGAAAAAGGCGCCTTCTTTTGCCAGGGCCTGAAGTAGTCATAGGGCTGGCCGGTGACATTCACTCTGACAAGAGAAAGCTCCCTGGCTTTGCCAGTGCCTTTTTGGCCGCTGGGGACGACCGGATCCTTCTTAACCGCAGCATGTCCGGCGACGCCTAACGAGGCCGCAATCAATATGATAATCAAGCGTCGCATATCAACTCTTCGGTTCGGCTGGCGGCGGGGGTGTTTTCGCGATTGGTTGCTCGCCGAGATTCTGTTCCTTGGTGACGTTGTAGCGCGTGTTGATGCGCTCGCGCGCCTCGGCCACCTGTTTGGGATCGAGAATCAGGGGCGGCCCTTCGCCAATCATGTTAATCACCAATCTGTCGGCCGGTTCGGCCAGCGCGCTGGCCAGGTCGTTGAGTGTTCGGATCTTTTTCCCATTCACATCGTCCACGATATTTCCGCGATACGGACTGAGATAGGTATTGATCGGATCGGGTAAAATATTCGTCAGCACGATGACTTCCGGATGTTCCAGGTAAATCTGATCGAGCACGAAGAAATCGAAGAAATGGCGCAACCGGAGGTCGCTCGGTTGATAGGCATCGACCAGTTCGAGGTTGAGCGGTTGAAAAAGCAGCCCGCCATAAACCACGTAACGCGGGCGAACATCATAGGTGTGCCCCTGGATGAGATAAGGCTTCACTGTGTCGAGTTCGACGGTCGCACTTGAGGCCGTTTTATCGCGAATGATGTCGAGCTTCACCTTGTCGCCTTTGAATTTCCGCTCGACCACTTCCGGCATATCGACGCGCTCGCCCTCGAGTTCGACGTTTCCGTCACTTGCGATGGGGTGATCGTCGATCCCAACGAGGACATCACCGGGCTTGAGGGCCTTTGCGCACGGACCCGCAGCGACCACGGTGTTAATCAAAATGCCGCGGTCATCGTTCTTGAGCCCGAGAAAACGCCGCTGCACCGGGTTGAGCAACTTCGAATAAGTCATCCCGAGATCGACATACTTGTCGTAGTGACCGTCGGAAATGTCCTTCAGGAAGCGTTGAATGACCGGCGTCGGGATCATATAGGCCACGCCTTGCGCGACGTCGCCGCTGTATCCCTGAAAGGCCACGCCGACGACCTTGGCATTCTGCATCACCGGTCCACCGCTGTTTCCAGGATTGATCTGCGCGCTGATCTGGACTGCCAGGTGCTGATCAATCGACGAATGCGTGTAGAGTTGGAAGTCGATCCGCGACACGATGCCTGTGGTGACCGACATGCGCTCGCCTCCGAGCGGGAATCCGTAGGCTGACACGACCGATTCAAGCTCGGGAATACCGCCGAACTTCAGCGGGATCATGTCCTTGAAGAAATCCGGAGAGGAAACGGTCACGAGCGCGAGGTCGCAATCGTGCGCCACAAAAAGCACCGTCGCCGGGTATTTGTTAGGATCACCGTCGCGCTCGACAGTCAGATAGCGGCTGTTGCTGACGACGTGCGCATTGGTCAGGATGCGGTGGCCTTCGATGACGAACCCGGCGCCGATTCCGCGAGCGATGACGCCGGCATTCCACGGGGCTTTGTAATCGGGTTCAACCGCAGTCGCGGTGATACGCACAAGGCTTTTCTGAATGGGCCCGTTAGGCCGTGGCGGAGTAATCGGGACCGCTACGACAGCCGGAGCGGGGGCAGCGACGGGATTTCGCGCCTGGCCCGGCGGCCCCGGCGGCTTTCCCGGTTGCCCATCATTCGGCGCTCCCGGCTCCTGAGCCGAAGGCGGTCCTTCTGGTTGTTGAGCTGGCTGCTGAGCGAGCGCCAGTTCAGCCATTGCCAGAAACCCACAAAACAAGAAAAGGCGCCGCATGAAGTTCGAGAAGATGAAACGATGTCCCCGAAAAGCAAATTGGATTCCCCGGAGAAGACCAATCGCTCGGCCAAATCCTACACGCCGGCGCGTTCCAGGAGCGACGCGACGACCTTGCTGGCTTCGAAAACCTCGCGTCCGATATTTGCGGCTGCGCGACAATGTTTCCGGTAATCCAGGCGAATTTCCCTGGCGGCCTCGACAATATCGCCTAACGACTTGAAGCCGAACAGGCCGCCACTCTGTCCGTAAATTTTCGTAAACCCCGTCTCCTGCGTAATCACCGGCCGGCCGGCGGCCAGATAACAGGCGCTTCGATCGCTGAACCAACCGGTCTTCAAACGGACGTACTGGTCTTTCGCGACCGTGAATTCGCCTTTTGATCGCTGGATGTACTTTTGATATGACCAATAATCCACGCTGAGTTGATTTGGCGAAGTCAGTCTCCAGCCATTTCGCGCAAAGCGCGCTTCCAGTTTCGGATCCTTCACGTCGGTCGCCAGCTCGAAGGTTTCGCCGCAGGACTCAGGCGCGCCAATGAAACGAAGAAACTCCAGCGATTTGCTCCAGAGATATTTTTTTCCGCGCCAGGTGACGTCCTTGAGTCCACTGGTTGACCAGTTGGCGATGGAGGTAAAGACGGCGCTTTTTCCGGGCGGCCGCGCCGATCGCCACAGATCGGTCACAACCGGCTGCCGTGTCGGGAGCCATTTGAGGCCGTGCGTCGGAACGGGAAAGACCGGTTTACCGACGTTTTCGCCGAACGTGAAAAGAGCGTGATGACGGCGAAGATAGCGACGGGTCGTGCTGACGCCTTTGTCCACTTTGATCTGTTCCAGTCCCGGATCGCTTTCAACGTAGAGAATGCGGTCGCTCTCGAGCAGATCCTCGTTGAACTCCTGGCTGCCGCAGACGTTCAGGATCGCATCAGCGTCTCGGTAAAGTTGGCGGATCTTTTTGAGGGAAAGACCAGCGGTTGGATGTTTCGGCAAGTAACGGGCGCAAAATCCCCAGCGTCCTTGGAACTCGAACTCCCGCGACAGGCGCGAAAGCAGCCGCGATGCGTAATCAAAATCTTCGTTGGTGTCGAACGTCTCCGGGTTGTAGGGCAACCGTGCCGAGTCCTCGATGTAGTAGACGTCGTGACCCAGCCGCTGCAGCCCGACGATATAATGAATATGCTGCCAAATGACGCCGGCGATGGGGCATGAGCCCATGAAGCCCATGACGACAATTCTTTTCCGTTTCATTGGAAGGTCTTGATCGGAACCGCGGGATTTCCCGCGACGACGGTGTTCGGCGCGACGCTTTTGGTCACCACCGCCCCGGCGGCGACAACAGAATTATCCCCGATGCTGACGCCCTTCAGGATGGTGGCGTTCATCCCGATCCAAACGTTGTCGCCGATGATAACCGGCCGCGTCGTTAGCTTCGGACGGGGCGGCCGACCTTTGAAAAATGGAGCCAGGGCCTCTGCATCGATAAGTCGTTCCGCCGGCGCCAGGGGATGGAAATCTGAATCGGCGATGCCGACGTTCCACGAAATGAGGCAGTGCGACCCGATCTCGATTCGTTCTTCGACCATGACGAGCGCGCCGTTGAGGAGGGTGAAATCGCCAACAGAGCAGCTCCCTCCAGCGCCGACCGAAAAAGAACAACCGGCATAGATGGAAACGTGGTTTCCCAAAACGATCGCGCGCGGATGCTTGGCGCGCAGATGGCGGAACACCTGCGCGGTTTCGCAATAGAAGCCTTCGCCGAATTCGACATTCTCCGGGATCGGTTTGTCCCACCAGTCGTGCTGGATGGTGCGATCAGGATTTACGTTGGTCATTCCGGATAATTGCCCGATTGATACAGATTCGCATAGATTCCGTTCCGGCCTAACAACTCCGGCCCCGTTCCCTGCTCGACAACGCGGCCATGTTGCATGACAACGATCTTATCCATTCGGTGAATGGTGCCGAGGCGATGGGTCACGATCAACGTCGTTCGGCCCTTCATCAGGTCCTTGATCGTCGCCATGATAGCCGATTCGGTGGTTGGATCGAGAGCCGACGTCGGTTCGTCCAACAAGAGAATGGGCGCATTCTTGAGAAATGCCCGTGCGATCCCGATGCGCTGGCGTTGCCCCACGCTGAGGTGTCCTCCGCGTTCGCCGACCTGACTGGAATATCCGTCTGGCATCTGGCGAATGAAGTCATCGGCCTGCGCCCGTTTGGCGGCGTCAATGATTTCGTCCTCGCTCGCATCGGGACGCCCGTAGGCGATGTTTTCGCGGATGGTGGTTGAAAAAAGCAGAGTGTCCTGCAAAACGATTCCGATCTGCGTGCGCAAAGATTTCTTGGTGATCTTTTTCAAGTCCAGGCCGTCGAGCGTGACCGATCCCGAAGATGGATCGTAAAAACGTGGGACCAGGCTGAGCAGGGTGCTTTTGCCTGCGCCGGTACCACCCACGATGGCCATGATTTGGTTAGGCGCAATTTTGAGGTCGATGTCGTGGAGGATTTCTCGCTCATCTTTGTAGCCGAACGAAACATTCTGGAAATGAATCGCGCCGGTCGTTCCGGCAATTTCGATGGCATCGGAAGCGTCGGCTACATCGTCCGGGCTATCGAGAACTTCGAAGCAACGGCCGGCCCCGGCGGTGGCGCCTTCCATGGCCCACGCGGTGTAGGTCAGTTGTTCGAGCGGGCCATAAAGCATCAGGATGTATGCGCTGAAAATCCATAGCGAACCCAGGGTGAGGGTTCCGTTGAGCACGTGCATCGTGCCCATGTAGTAAATGGCCGCCGTGCTGATGACCATGAGCGTGCTGATGACCAGCGCGCTATTCATGTTGGTCAAAGTCATGCGGAGATTTGCCCGCAGGCTTTGTGCGGCCTGCGAATGGAATTCGTGCACTTCATACTCTTCGCGCCCAAAAGCGTGCACCATCCGGATCGAGCTCAACCCTTCCTGTGCCTGGACGAGGACGGCGCTTTCGACTTCTTGGATCGAAGTCGATTGGCTGCGAATGCGTTTGCCGAACAGAGAAATCGCGCCCAGCAGAAACGGAACAACGATCAAAGACAGAAGGCTGAGCTGCCAATCCATTTTCAGCATCACGACAAAGGTGCTTACCAGGGTGATGGCGGATCCAAGAACGTTCGTGAAGCCACGGTTATAAATCGTTTGGATCGACTGCGAATCGTAGGCCACGCGGAAACTCGAATCAGCCGAACGCCGCGCGTCATGAAATTTCAGCGAAAGCCTCTGCAGGTGCGAATAGAGATCCGTGCGAAGCTTCAGCAGCGCTTGCAGACCGATCTTAACGAAAATGTAGGTAGTGGCCCAGGTGAGCAGACTCCAGATGACCTGGATCAAAATCAGCGCCAGACAAAGGAATAGTACCAGAGTCTTTGGATCGTATTGCCACCACGATTGATGAAATGGAAAAGGCGTCTTTGCGCCGCCGGTCACCCGGGGAATGACGTTATCGACAATGATCTTGAACGGCCACGGCTTGAGCAGATTCAGACCAATGCCGGCGAAGGAGAGCAGCAGCCCAATCACGCTCCGGCCGAGGAAGGGCCGGTAATATCGGAGGACGCGGCGGTAGATCATGGATTGAGATTGCGGTTTCGGCAGTTTCGATTTACTAGCGCGGCGCCCTGGTTCCCACTATTACGACATGCGAAATTCTAAATGCAAAATTCTTTCCGATGCATCAGCTGATTGAAATCTGGTTTAACAGCCTGGGCGGCCCGTACGGGTATCTCTTGATTGTCCTTCTCATGGCGCTGGGCAGCACGCCAATCCCGGTTCCGGCCGAAGCCGTCTTGCCTCCGGCCGCGTTTCTGGCGGCGCAGGGGCGATTGAACTACGCCGGTGTCCTGATTGCCGGAACGGCGGGAGCATACCTCGGGGCGGCCATCACTTACTGGGCTTCTCGCTGGATTGGCCGGCCGCTGGTGGTTCGTTACGGTCGCTATTTTCTACTGTCGCCTGAAAAGCTGACCGAGGCCGAGCAATGGCTCGCTCGCTACGAGGCAGGCGGAATATTCTTCGCGCGGTTGCTGCCGGTCGTTCGCCATCTCATTTCCATCCCAGCAGGTATTGTTCGGATGAATTTCGGCGTCTTTAGCGCGGTCACGATCGCCGGTTCCGGGATTTCCTGCGCGATTTTGGGATACCTCGGACGCTACGCCTACCGGGTCGAGCCGCAGCTTTTCAATGATCCGCAGGCGATGGTTCACTTCGTGAAGGCGAAATCGGTCGTCGTTCTAGCTGTAACCGCGGTATTTGCGGTGCTTTATATTGGCACCGTACGGCTCATGAAACGGCCACAAAGCTGCGATGACCGTGTTCATTAATCGAACAGTTGTGTCGGTTTCAGAGCGGTTCTGACACCGGCTTAGCCTAAGGATCGGCCCGTTTTCCCTCGCAGAAGGGTGTTTTTGAACGCTGGCACCAGAGTTGCTGTCTATCAAGGCAGGTAATTCATATGAAAAAGAACAGCCAAATCCTCAAACAGCCCCGCACGAAGCTTTCGCTCGGTGACCTGATCCTCGCGGTCAGTTCCTGCACGAAAAACACCAAGGAAACGGTCGCTACGGTGGCTGATCTTTTGGGCAGCGGACAGGTTCGCGTCGAAAACAACGGCCGATTCCTCCGCGCCAAAGTCTGCTAAGCAGACATTACCTGAAGCTTTCGAATCGCTCCGGCGCGTCCCGCCGGGGCGATTTTTTTTGCCCTCAAGCCGGAGCGAGTCCGAAGAAGTTTTTGGGAGTAGCCGCTAAACGAACGGTCCAGATTTTCCGGCGTTCCGCATTTTTTCCCGCGCCCGGCTAAGAGGAGCGGCGTGAGCATGTGGCGCAGAGCCATCTTAAATCGCCCTTTGCTTTTGCTCGACCTCCGTATCTTGTTCCTGACGTGATCGATCGTTATTCCCGGGCAGAGATGCGCGCCATCTGGTCCGACGTTCGTAAATTCGAAATCTGGCTCGAGATCGAGACTCTGGCATGCGAAGCCATGGCTGAGCTGGGTCAAATTCCCAAGGAAGACGCCGCCGAAATTCGGAAGCGCGCCAAGTTTTCCGTTCCGGAAATTCTCGAGATCGAAAAGCGGACCGGGCACGACGTCATCGCTTTCCTCGAAAATGTTGCCGAGTCGGTCGGTCCGGCGGCGCGATGGATTCACCAGGGACTGACCTCATCGGACGTTCTCGACACGACGCTGGCAGTTCAGATGACCGAATCCGCGAAGCTTTTGTTGGCCGATTTGAGCGAGCTTCGGAAGGCGGCCGGGGATCAGGCGCGGCGTCACAAGATGACTCCGATGATCGGGCGAAGTCACGGAGTTCACGCTGAACCGATTACGTTCGGGCTGAAACTTGCGTTGATGTTCGACGAGTTTCGTCGCGCGGAAGAGCGCCTCACCCAGACGCTGGAACGAGTTCGGGTCGGCAAACTCAGCGGCGCTGTCGGTACCCATGCACATTTGGATCCGGCGGTGGAGAAAATGGTCTGCCAGCGGCTCGGACTGAAACCGGCGACAATCTCGACTCAGATTGTGCAAAGGGACCGGCACGCGGAGTTTTTGCTGACCCTGTCGTTGATCGCATCGAGCATCGACCGATGGGCCACCGAGTTTCGTCACTTGCAGAGGACGGAGGTTCTGGAGGTCGAAGAATTTTTTGGGGCGGGTCAAAAGGGGAGCTCAGCGATGCCGCACAAGCGCAACCCGATCACCAGCGAACGGCTGAGCGGATTGGCGCGCGTCGTGCGAGGAAATGCCATGGCCGCGCTCGAAAACGTGGCTCTGTGGCACGAACGCGATATCAGTCACTCGAGTGCCGAACGCATCATCTTGCCGGACTCGTGCGCCCTGCTGGACTACATGCTGGTCACGCTAACGAATCTTGTCGCGAACCTTCTGGTTTATCCGGAGCGAATGAAAGAGAACCTCGAGCGAACAAAGGGACTCTATTTCAGCCAATCGATTCTGCTGGCTCTCACGCGCGCCGGTGCCGATCGAAAGTCGGCCTATGAAGCGGTGCAACGGGCCGCCATGAAGACCTGGCAAGGGTCCGGAACATTCGCCGAGAATGCGAAAAAAGAACCGGAGATCAAAATAAGCCTGGGCGAAACCGAAATTGACCGGCTTTGTTCGCTGGAGCCGCATTTTCGTCAAGTCGACGAAACGTTTCGGGCGGTTGGCCTTTCGTAGAACGAAAATACCGCCGCCGGGCGCCGCGGTGACGATTGCATGGTGTGAGCGCGATTTTGTACGTCAAAGGCCGCTGTCCCTTTTGCGAAGCGGCCATGCATTATCTCGATGAGCGAGGCGTGACCTACGAGAGGATCGAGGTGCGCGGCGACGACGCGAAGCTAAAAGAGTTAAAGGAACTCTCGGGTCAGACGAAAACTCCAACGATGGTCTTGAATGGCAAGCTTCTGGCAAACTTCGGCGTCGATGAGCTGGAAGGTTTCCTCGAGCGGGCAGGTTCCTCTGCCAACGGAGCCTCTTAGACTGGATTCAGGGTCAGCTCGACGATGTGCGCGCCGCCATCGATCTGCACGGAAGTAATCTCGCAAACCGTTCCGGTTTTTTCCGGAGTGATGGCGTGCTCGCTCAGTGTGACGCGCACGCGGTTACTTCGGTTTTTCAAGACGATGTTCGAGATTTGAAAGGTGTTTGAAAGCTCAACACCGGCGGTCTCCAAGTGCGCAATGAGTTGCATGCGCATCGGTCCATTCGGAGTCGGTGTGAGTTGCAAATTTTCATGTGAATTATGAGGCACGAGTGAAACGCCTCCGATTTGGAGCAGGTTTCGCGTGGCCAAAGGCGTGAAGGGCTGGACCGACGGTTTGACCCGGAGATTTGCAATTCGCCCGTGGCGATCAAGGTCGACCGCCCCAAGTTGGAAGCCGGTCGGTGGAAGCGCAGCGATCAACGCAGGTGAAGCAACCTGCAGTGAGATGGTCTGGGAAGAGGGACGGGCGCGAAGCGTTCCCAGTCGAAGCGACGGTGTCAGCTGAATGGAAACAACCTCAAGAAAAAGGCCGAGCACGATTTCGTTAGGCTTTTGTGCAAGGACGGGAACTGCGGCCGGTTCCTGTCCGATTCTGGCCGGGAAAGGAGCGAGCGTCTGAACGGGCGGCCTCGGAGGAGGCGTTTGCATGACCTCAACTGTGTGAGGGACGGGATACTCGATCGCTACAACGGCAGGCGCTGGCGGTTTGGCGACGGGGATCACGGGCGGAGCTGGCGTTGGTTCGACCCTGGGAGGAGGAGGAGCGCTAACCACCGGCACAGGTGGCGGTGGCGTTGCTGTCACTTCGGGTTCCGATGACGGCGGCGGAGGTGGCTCTTTCCCCTCGATGGGCTGGCTGGGTTCAGGAATATCGATTAGCGATGCGGTCGTCCTCTGGGAGCGTGTCGGCGCAGTGATCGGTGCGGCCGCGGGAACGGCTTTCTGATCGGGAATTGTTGGCGGAACCTGCGCGGCGGGTTGGGGCGTGGGGAGGGCCGCCGGCTGCTTCTTTGATTTCCGTTCGGGTGGTGATTCCAAGGTTTCGCGAACCAGTGCGACAAGAGCCTCTGACAAGAACGGCTTCTCGATTGTGGCGACGACGTTTTCCATCTCGGAGGCTGTCCGATTCATTTCCGGAACGTGGCCGGACATCATAAGAATCGGGATCTTTGCCGTGCGTTCGTTTTCGAGAAGCTGCCGGCAAACTTCGTCACCGTTGAAATCGGGCAAGCTGTAATCGAGGAGGACGAGGTCCGGAAGAATCTCAGTTACCGCCTCTACGCCTGCGGCCCCTGTCGGTGCCGTTGAAATGCGCAAGGTCGGGTCCTCGGTTGCGAGAACATCCTCGACGAAAAGCAAAAGCATGTCGGTATCGTCGATCAGGACGAGGCTCTTACCGGTTTTGGCCTCCTGTTTTGGTTCCGACGGCGCGGGCGCGTGCGGGACGATCTCATCCGCATCGACATCCGAATTGCGCAGTGCCTTTAAGAAGGCCTCCGTCCACGGACTTTGAATCGTTCGTTTCGACGCGACACGGGACTTCCGTTCCTTCTCGCGAAGCTCCGGCTGATTCCAGCTGAAGAGTTCTTCGAGCGCTTCCAATCCTGATTGGCGCCCGTTCTCCGCATGGCGCAACTGGCCGTCGACGAAATGAAGTTCTCCCGTCTTGGTGCTGTTTCTCTTGCTGACTTCAAGAATGACCGAGCGCGCACTGGCGCACTGCAGGAGTGCTGCGTCGATCGCGCCGAAACAGCGCAAGGTACCCCGCAGCTTTTCTTCGTGCGTCCACGGACCGACGAGCGCCTGGACGGCGGCGCCGAGTTCGGGGACATCGAAAGGTTTTTGCAGGAACTGAAGAGCCCGTTCAGAGCCGTGCTGCTCGATGATTTCCTTCGGCACAGTGGCGCCGATAACCAACGCGCGCGTGGCCGGATGCGTTGCGCGCAATTTACCTAACGACTGAGTGATCTTCGGCCAGGGCGGATCGACGTCGATCACCAGGAGTTCCGGCTGAAACTTGGCCGAAAGCGATTCCAGTTCCTTGAGCGAACGCGCCGTATGAGTCAAGTGGCGGGGAGCGAACTTCTTCAGCGCCGAAGAGATAGCCGCGGCAAGGGCAGGGTAGTCCTCCAGCAAAACGATACTGGGGGTAACCTGTGTTGCTGTTGCCTTTCGAACATTAGACACGACGGAAAAAGCTTTCGATTGAGGTGATTGGGCCTGAGGAAACCATCTCGAATTCGAAGAGGCGCAAGTTGCGTGCCCCTCGGTTCGAGTCCCCTATAGCCCCCATAGTTATTACTACTCGAATCGAAGCGCTTCAATCGGATCCAGAGATGCCGCCCGATACGCCGGGTAAAGCCCGAAGCCAATGCCAATCGCCGAGCAAACAATCAATCCCGCCAGGGCCCATCCATAAGGGAAAATCAGATCGACCTTCAACCACGCCGCCAGCAGGTCGCCACCGAGCACTCCCAGAATGATCCCGATAACTCCGCCAGCCTCCGAAATGAGCACCGCTTCGGTCAGGAACTGCCGAAGGATGTCGCGGGATCGCGCACCGATGGATTTGCGTACGCCGATCTCCTTCGTCCGTTCGGTGACACTGACGAGCATGATGTTCATGATCCCAATGCCAGCGGCCACGAGAGCGATAAAGCTGATGACAAACGCACCGATGCTCACGACTCCGGCAATCGAAGTAAAGGCGCTCTTCAAAGAGTCGTTCGAATAAATCTCGAAATCGTTAGGCTGCTCCGCCCGCAGGCCGCGGGCGATGCGCATCGCGCCAACCCCCTGGTCGAGCGTGCGCTCGTAATCTTGCTGCGTATGCGATTGGGTGGCGACGTTTACCGTGCGCTTGGCTTCGCCATAATTCTCGAAGAAGCGCGTGATGGGCATGATACAGATATCGTCCTGGCTCTGGCCGAACGACGTTCCTTTTTCTTCGAGCACACCGATGATGTTGAAAGTGTGGCCGCTCAACCGGATCTCTTTTCCGATGGGCGACTCGTGCGGGAAAAGGCGCTTTTCGATTGCTCGTCCAATGACCAGGACGCGCCGTGAGAGTTCCACGTCTTCATCGGAAATATTTCGTCCATAGCCCAGGGTGTAGGCGTTGGCCGTCAGAAAGCTCTTGTTGCTGCCGACCACCGTCAGGCTCGGGGTCGTCTTGACGCCGTTGTAAACGGCCTGGCCGTTGAAGTCGAATGTCTTCAGGCAAACCTCTCGCGCATAGCCTTCCATGAGTTCCATGTACTTCAGCCCTTCTCGGTAGGTGATGTTGCGGCGGTTCTCGAATTTCTTCGCCACGTTGCCGCCCTGATTTCCGTTAGCCGGATATTTCGCGAACTGGAAAATGTTCGACCCAAGGAAACTGATGCCGCTTTCGATCGAGCTTTGCAGCGCGCCGATCGCCGTCATGACCGATATGACCGAAAACACGCCGATGGTAATTCCAGTCATGGTCAGGGCGGAGCGAAGCTTGTTCGCTCCGAGGGAGGCCATCGCCATGGCTAGAACCTCTTTAAATCTCATGACAACAGATTTACCGCAGAGATTGCGGAGTCCGCCGAGTTTTCTTCTTTCAGATTCAAAACTCGCCGCCGGATTCCTCGTTTCAATCGAGTTACGTTGAAATTGATAATCAAGCCGACCTGCCACCCACCCAGCTTGTGATAACTGAGAAGCTGAGCTTCATGAATCGGGAGCAATGCCTCAACCGATTTGACTTCGACTAAGATTTTCCCCGCGGCGACCACATCAGCGCGATATCCACGGTCCAAGACGACGTCCTTGTACTCGGAGAGGGATTGGCAACGATGTAAGTCCGTTTATGTTTCTCTCCTCTGCGCCCTCGGCGTTCTCTGCGGTGAACTCAGTCTCACTCATAACGAAGCGCCGTCACCGGATCGAGGCGTGATGCGCTCCAGGCCGGTGCGAACCCGGAAACAAGTCCGGTCATGATCGAGACAATCATGCTGATGATAACAAGGCCGGCGGAAAACCTGATCGGAAAAGAAGGAAGAGCCGCTCCGATTCCGAAGCACATCAGGTAGGCGAAAGTTAAGCCAATGATTCCGCCGAGCAGGCACAGCGCAGTCGATTCGATGAGAAACTGAAGCAGGATGGTACGACGCCGCGCGCCCAGAGCTTTGCGGGTCCCGATTTCTTTCGTGCGCTCTTTCACGCTGACGAAGGTGATGTTCATGATCCCGATCGCGCCCACGAAGAGGGAAAGGCCGGTGATGAACAATCCCGCGACTGCGATGGAATTCTTGATTGGATCGAGAGTGCTCTTCAACGCCTGTTGCTCATTGATGCTGAAGTCGTCCGGCTTCTCCGGAGGCAGACCGCGAACGCGCCGCATCAGGCCGGTGAGTTCGTCCTTGGCGTCGTTGATCCTGGTTTTGTCTTTGACCTTGACCAGGATATCGGAGTCGCTCTTGGCGCTGAAATATTTCTGAAAAGCCGGCAACGGCATAACCACAATCGCGTCGAGACTGAACAAGCCGAGGAAGGTCCCCTGGCGTGATATCACTCCGATCACCCGAAATTGTTGTCCCTGGATTTGGACCGATTTCCCGAGGGGACTTCCCGAAGGGAACAAAGCTTCGGCGACGTCGTAACCGATCACACAGACATTATCCCCGGCGCGCGACTCGAGTTCGTTGAAAAAACGGCCCTCCTGGAAATCGAAAGTCGACGTGATGATGTAATCGGAAAGCGTTCCGCGAACGAGAATGTTGTCGACCTCGTTGTCTCCGTATTTGATCGACCGGAAAAAAGCCGAGCTAGGCACCGCCACCACCAGATTCGTATTCGGTGTCGCCGCGATCATCCGATTGATCGGCTCGGAATATTCGGTTTTGATTTTTTTGCGGTCGCGATAGTTCCACCAATCATCGACTTTTCGCCAGGGCCATTGTTCGACGTAAAGAACGTCGTCGCCAAAAACGGCCATGCTTTTGTCGAACCCGATCTGGATGCCGCTAATGGCGGTTCCCATGAGAGTGACCGCGACGATGCCAATGATCACTCCAAGGGCCGTCAGGATGGACCGCGTCTTGTTGGAGAGCATCTGCGATGCGGCGATCTTCCAACTCTCCGTCAGCTCGTAGAGGAAGCGTTTCATCGTCGAAGAGCTAGGCGTGCGACAATGTCCGGTCCTTTTCCAGCTCCCGCAATTCGTCGGTTTCGACGAGGCCGTCCCGCAGATTCACTGTTCGCCGGGCATGGTCCGCGATGTCGCGCTCGTGCGTGACCAGAATGATTGTATGGCCGCGATCGTAGAGATGTTCGAACAGCGCCATGATTTCTTCGCCGGTTTTCGAATCGAGGTTGCCGGTCGGTTCGTCGGCCAGAATGATCGATGGATCGTTCACCAGGGCGCGGGCGATGGCCACGCGCTGGCGCTGACCGCCCGAAAGTTCGTTAGGTTTGTGATGAATGCGATCACCCAGCCCCACCTGCACCAGCGCTTGTTCGGCGCGTTCCGCCCGAACCTCCGGCTCCACTCCCGCGTAGATGAGAGGCAATTCCACGTTGCGCAGGCTGGTTGAGCGGGGGAGGAGGTTGAAGGTCTGAAAGACAAACCCAATCTCGCGGTTTCGAATCGCTGCTAATTCGTCGTCGTCCATTTCGGCGACGTTCTTGCCGCTGAATTCGTAACGTCCCGAGGACGGCGTATCCAAGCAGCCAAGCATGTTCATCAAGGTCGACTTCCCACTACCGCTGGGGCCCATGATCGCGAGGTATTCGTTTTTTCGAATTTGAAGGGAGACACCGCGAAGCGCGTGGACTGTTTCTTCACCCATCACGTAGTTCTTGGTGATGTTTTCGATGTCGATGACCACCGGCCCTGGCGACCTGAAGTGATTGCGGTTCATGCTATTCTGAAAACGGGCGAAGATCGCCGCTCTCCTTTCAATGCTTCCGTAGCCACCGTACGCAGCATGGCGGAGCCTCCGCTATTTGCCTGCTTCCTTGTCGATAACGACCTTGGCGCCGTCCTTCAGCTTGCGGCTGATCGCGCTGTAGCTCCCGGAAATCACTTCGTCACCCGGATTGATGCCGCTCTTGATCTCCATGTAGGTATCGTCCGCAATCCCGGTCGTCACAGGCGTCCAGACACTCTTGTTGCCAACCTTCTTGAAGACACCCTTCTTGATTTTTTCGCGCTGTTCCTTTTGGGTCACCTTTTCCAGGCGCTCGTTAGTGACCTCGGCGTTGCTATCGCTCTTTTCCTTCGCTGCCTGCTTGGCCTTGTTCTTTTCAATCTCCTCCGGGCTTAGAGCGCTGTCGGTCCGAATGGTCACGCTCTGCATGGGCACGGCGACCGCATCTTTCACCATGCTTGTCTGGATTTCCGCGGTGCAGCTCAATCCTGGCTTTAAGACAACGTCATGGTCATCGATTCGTACCTTCACTTGGAAATTCGTGACCTCTTCCTGAGTGCCAGAGCCGGTGGTCGTCCCGGTATTCGCGATCTGGTAGACCGTGCCGTTGAATTTGCGATCGCCGTAGGCGTCAATTTTCACGTTTGTCTTATCGCCGATCTTTACGTTCACTACGTCGTTCTCGTTCACGTCAACACGTGCCTCCATGTGATGCAGGTCAGCTACGCGCATGACTTCGGTGCCCGCGAATTGCCCAGTGGCGACCAGTCGCTCGCCGAGCTTGCTGTTCAACAGAGTCACGGTGCCGTCGAGGGGAGAATAAATCGTTGTCTTCTCAAACTGATCGCGGGCCTGGCTCGAAGCGGCCTGCGCCCGCTCGATTTCGTGCAACGAGCTTTCGAAAGTATTTTTGGCAACATCGGCAGCCGCCTGGGCCGCATTATATTCCTGAATCGAGATCGTTTTCTTGTTGTACATGTCCTCGGCGCGTTTCAAATCGAGGGTTGTCTTCAGCATTGTGGCCTTCTGCTGAAGATTGTTCGCCTTGGCCGAACTAATGGCCGCCTCCTGTTGCTCGAGGACCGCTCTGTAGGGATCCGGTTTGATTCGAAAAAGGAGGTCGCCCTTCTTTACGTTCTTCCCGTCGTCGACAGGTAGCTCGATGATTTCCCCGGCGACTTCGGGCGAAATTTTCACTTCTATCTCAGGCTGAATCTTCCCGGTCGCCGACACAGTCTGCAAAATCGTCCGACGTGCGGCCTTATCCGTCGTCACCGGCACAGGCTTTTCGCGTTTTCCGAGAATGACCGATACGACAATCCAGAGCAGCAGAAGCCCAACGACACTAAAAATAATGATGCGGCGACGACGCGGCCGGCGCTTCTTCTGGGAAGCAGGTGCGACACCGGTGGAAGTGGCAGGTTGATGCATGGGAGGCGCCGGGGGGCCGGCGGGAGGCGAAACCATTAATATTTCGTCGGACGTTTGCAACGGAATTCGGGCGGAATCCTTTCTTCAATTAGAAGCGGTTCGAGGAGAGATTAGATTCGGAAAATCGGTCGCACCGCCTGATAGGCGGGTCCGAATCTGATCGATGGCCCACCGGGCATGTTCCGAAATCAACTCGTCCGGGTCGGCGGCGGCACTCTCCAAGGCTGGCAAGTCCCCTTGGCCGCCTACGTTCCCGAGGGCGACGCACACGTTCCGCAGAAAACCTCGACGCTTGATTCGCTTGATCGGCGACCTCTTAAAAAGACCGCGGAATTGCTCGTCTGACAGCGTCAGATAATCCCGCAGGGCCATCCCAGCGGTCGCCGGCCGGGCCGCGAATGCCGTCTCCTGCGACTTTTGTGCAAATCGGTTCCACGGACACGCGCTCAGGCAATCGTCGCAGCCGAAAATCCGGTCGCCAATCAAGCTTCTAAACTCGAGCGGGATGCTCGATTTGAGCTCGATCGTCAGATACGAAATGCAGCGGCGGGCGTCCAGACGATGGGGCGAAGTGATGGCCCCTGTCGGGCAGGCCGTCATGCATCGTTCGCAGGTGCCGCATCGGTCCGGTTGAGGAGAATCGGGAGCGAGTTCTAAAGTCGTTAGGATTTCCGCGATGAAAAACCAGGTGCCAAGCTCGCGATCAATCAGCATGGTACTCTTGCCGTGCCACCCGAGACCCGCTCGCGCCGCAAAATCCCGTTCGAGCACTGGTCCGGTATCGACGTAACATTTCTGGGTGCCCCCGCGCGCTTCCAGGAACTGCTCGATCTGCGCCAGCTTCTCCTCGATGAGCTCATGATAATCATCGCCCCAGGCGTAGCGCGCGATTCTGCCGGTGGCATGCTCTAGCGACCGCGCCTCGGGTTCGCCTTGCCAGTAGTTCAAGGCTAACGAAATCACCGAGCGCGCTCCCGGCAGAATTTTCTGGGGATCAACCCGCTTCTCCGCGCCTCGTACCATGTAAGTCATTTCGCCGGCGGCGCCCGCTTTAAGCCATTCCTGGAATTCGTGGCCGTGGTCCGGATAATCGCATCGGGCGATGCGACAACGGTCAAAGCCGGCTTCGGTCGCGAACTTGATCAGTTCTTCTTTCAAGTCAGGCATCGTCGCGTTCACGGCCGATCTCTTTCGGCAAACACAGCGACTTCCCGCAGTACCTTGTCGGCCGCTTCTACCTGCGTCAGGCCGCTGGTGTCGATTCGGAGATCGGCTAACTGCTGGTAGATCGGGCGACGCTTCAGAAGTAATTCCGCGAAGGTCTTCTTCGCATCCTCGGCCGACGCAAGCAGGGGCCTTAGTCGATTCTCGGTTGCCCGGGCAAACAAAATTTCGGGATCGGCGTCCAGCCAGACGATCGTGCCCAGCTGCCGCAATTTGGCTTGGTTTTCCGGCCGCTGGACGAGGCCGCCGCCGGTCACGATGATCGCACGCAGAGTTGTCGGTACATCCGCTAAAACCTTGGCCTCAAGATCCCGAAACCCGTCCTCGCCCTGCCGGCTGAAAATTTCGGCGATGCTTGCACCGGCCTTCTCTTCCATCACATCATCAAGATCCACACACGCGATTCCGGTCCGGCGTTGTAGGACTGCGCCCACCGTGGACTTGCCCGCGCCCATCATTCCGATGAGGACGATCGATCGAGTTAACGGGTCCATTCGTCCGGATTGTACATCGGATTTGCGAAAAAGGGATCGCTTCTCGCTTGCGCCCGCTCCCGAATGATTCACCCTTTCGGGACCGATGCCTCGTTCCAAACCGCGTCCGATTGTTGCCGTCGTCATGGGGAGCTCCTCAGACTGGAAAACTGCGCGCCTCGCCGTCGATACTCTCAAGGAATTCCGAATTCCGTGTGAATACCGGATCGTGTCTGCGCATCGCACGCCTGATTTACTGGCGAAGTTTGGCCGCGAAGCCGCTGGGCGGGGAATCGAAGTGATCATTGCCTGTGCCGGCGGGGCCGCGCATCTCCCTGGAATGATCGCTTCACACACCTGGCTGCCGGTTCTCGGTGTGCCGATTCTTTCGAAGTCGCTCAAGGGAATCGATTCTTTGCTTTCGATCGCCCAAATGCCGGCCGGCGTGCCGGTCGGGACCCTTGCGATTGGCGACGCTGGCGCGAAAAACGCCGCCTTGCTTGCCGCGAGCATCGTTGGGCTGCGCGATCCGAAAGTGCGGCGGCGCGTGGAAAACTTCCGCAAGAAGCAGACGCGTTCCGTTCTCAAGCAGCGGTTGTCATGAGTCGCGTTTACCTGCCGGGTTCCACGATTGGAGTCATGGGCGGCGGGCAGCTCGGCCGGATGTTTGCCATGGCGGCGCGCCGCATGGGCTACCGGGTTCACGTTTACACGCCCGAGCGAAACGGGCCGGCGGCGCAATTCGCCGATGCCGCCACCGAGGCCGATTACCTCGATGAAAATGCCGTTCGCCGATTCGCCCGCGAAGTCGATCTCATCACGTTTGAATTCGAAAACATCCCGGCCGAAACCGTCAGCTGGTGTGCCTTTCATCGCGAAGTGCGGCCTAACGGGAACGTCCTCGCAATCGCGCAGCACCGGTTGCGTGAGAAAAACTTCCTGGCCGAAAACGGCTTTCCTGTCCCGCAGTTCCACGCGGTCAAAGACCGTGCTGAACTGGAATCGGCCGTGGAATTGATCGGTCGCGCCGCCATCCTCAAAACGGCGGCCTTCGGTTACGATGGCAAAGGCCAGCAAACAATCGCGTCGCGCGAGCTGGACGATGTCTGGTCGACTCGCGCGGGCGATGAGCTCGTTCTGGAACGAGCGATCGATTTCGAAAAGGAAATCAGCGTCATTGTCGCTCGCGATCCCGGCGGCAACGTCATCACCTTTCCGATCGCGGAGAATGTTCATCGGAATCACATCCTCGACGTGACCGTGGTCCCGGCGGGTGTTTCGGAATCAGTCGCAACACAAGCCATCGATATCGCAACCGCCATCGCCGAAAAACTCGATGTGATCGGGCTGCTTGCCGTGGAGATGTTTGTCAATCAGTCCGGCGAAGTGCTCGTTAACGAGCTCGCGCCGCGTCCGCACAACTCCGGGCATTGGTCGATCGAAGGTTGCGTGACCAGCCAGTTCGAGCAGCACGTGCGAGCAGTCTGCGGTCTGAAACTTGGGTCGGTCGATTTATTGCGCCCCGCCGCGATGGCAAATTTGTTAGGCGACGTCTGGCAGGAGGGTGAACCGAACTGGGCGGCGGCGCTCGCGGTGCCGGCGGTCCACCTTCATCTCTACGGAAAAACGGAACCACGGCCGCGTCGCAAAATGGGACACCTGACAGCGCTGGCTGCCACGGCCAGGGAAGCGGCCGCCGCCGTCCGGGTCGCGCGAGACAATCTTTGCAAACCGAACTCGTAAACGCGGCCGACAAATCCGCCATTGATCGCGCGGTCGAACTGTTGCGAAGCGGTGAAATGGTGGCGCTCCCGACCGAAACGGTTTACGGGCTTGCGGCCGACGCGCTGAATCCGGAGGCCGTGGCGAAGATCTTCGCGGCAAAGGAGCGCCCGAGTTTTAATCCGCTCATTGTTCATTTGCCCGACAAAGGTTGGCTGGACAAGGTCGCAGCCATCCCCACGGGAGAGCGGCCGCTTGTCGATCGTCTGGTCGCGCGCTTTTGGCCCGGTCCCTTAACGATGGTCCTCCCGCGACAGCCGATTGTTCCTGACCTCGTGGCAGCCGGCCTTCCGACCGTCGCCGTCCGAATGAGTGCGCACCCGGTTTTCGATCTTATTGTTAAAGGGGTGGGGAATCCCTTGGCCGCACCAAGCGCCAATCGGTTTGGGCGAATCAGTCCGACGACCGCGCAGCATGTCCTGGAGGAGTTGGAAGGCCGAATTCGTCTTGTCGTGAACGGCGGGCCAGCAAGCAAAGGCGTTGAATCGACTGTTATCCGAGTTACGGGCGGTAGGATTGAGGTGCTTCGAAAAGGTCCTGTAACTACAGAAGAACTATCGGAAATAGCTGAGGTGATCAATGTTGAACACGTCGGACGAATCATATCCCCTGGACAAACCCCGAGTCATTACGCGCCTTCTACGCCTTTGCTTCTGGTGGGAAAGGCATCCGAATTTACCGGGGCCAGCGACAAGGTGGGCCTCCTCGCGTGGGACGCGTCCGACTCCCAGCGCTTCGCCGAAGTGCGGTGGCTCAGTCCCAATCAAGACCTGATCGAGGCCGCCTCCCGTCTTTTCTCACTCCTTCGCGAGCTCGATACCGCCAGGCTCGAGTTCATCGTCGCGGAGTCCGTCCCCGAAACCGGCATCGGCGAAGCCATCATGGACCGTCTACGACGCGCGAGCGCCCGTAGTTGATCGGAGGAAAAGGGATTGGCAGAAGCTCACCCCTAGACACCGCATCATGGTCTCTCGCACATGGCGTCGATTGGAGGGACGCCCTCCTGGCGCCAACTCCCCGACTTTCAATTCTTGATCCTTCACCGCGGCGCCGGGATGTTGCCCCGTGCTTGAGGGTCTGAGGGTCAACTTAACCATTCCCGATTTGTGGCAGCAGGAAGCTCTGCGTGCCTTACAAGATGGAAACGACGTCGTCGTCCAGGCGCCCACCGGCTCCGGCAAGACATATATATTTGAGCTTCTCTATCCGAACCTGAAGCAGCAGGCGGTCTTCACCGTTCCAACTCGGGCGCTCGCAAACGACAAACTGGCCGAATGGCGCAGCCGCGGATGGGACGTTGGCATCTCCACCGGCGACATCGCCGTTAACCTCGGCGCTCGCGTCGTCGTTGCCACCCTTGAGACCCAACGCGGCCGGTTTCTTAGAGGCGAAGGTCCGTGCCTGCTGGTGATCGATGAATTTCAAATGCTGGGCGATCCGATGCGTGGCGTCCATTACGAGCTCGCGATTGCGCTCGCGCCGCGGCACACACAATTGCTTCTGCTCAGCGGCAGCGTGGCCAATTCGCGGGACGTCGTTGCCTGGCTCGAACGGATCGGGCGCAAAGCTATTCTGATCGAACACAAGGAACGGCCGGTGCCGCTCGAGGAACGCGATCTTCAGAGCATGTCGGACTCTCAGTTCGTGCAAAGCCGTAACTACTGGGCGCGTGTCGTTGGGCGGGTGGCTCGCGCGGAGATGACCCCGCTGCTTCTCTTTGCCCCGCGGCGCGCAGCTGCCGAAGAGATTGCGCGCTCGATTGCGTCCGGTGTCCCGATTCGCGATCCGCTTTCGCTGACGCCGGCGCAGGAGGCGCTCGCCGGGAAGCAATTAGCAAAGCTGCTGCGAAACCGCGTGGCCTATCATCACAGCGGGTTGAGTTATGCCGCGCGTGCGGGCCTGATCGAGCCGCTCGCAAAATCCGGACAACTGAACGTGGTCGTTGCCACGACGGGCCTGGCTGCAGGAATCAATTTCTCGATGCGCTCAGTGCTCGTGACCGACCGCAGATATTACGCGAACAATTTCGAGCGTCAGGTCGAGGCGGATGAGCTTCTGCAAATGTTCGGACGCGCCGGGCGCCGTGGCTTGGACGATGCCGGGTACGTTCTCTATTCGTCAGAGTTCCCACGCCTCGGTGACGCGCGGCCGCTTCGTTTGAAGCGCGCTGCGCCAGTCGACTGGCCGAGCCTGATCAGCGTGATGAACGCAGCCGCGAAACGGGGAGAGTTTCCACTCGCCGCGGCGGTTGAAGTCGTCAAATCTCTCTTCAGCTCGAATCGCGTGTCGTTAGGGGTCGAACATTCGCTGGAAACAGGCGCTCGGCCCTGCGGACTCTGGGCGACAGACGAGCGCGCCAGGTTTGTCCGCCGCGGAGTGGTCGAGATTTTGAATTCCCACGGCAAGTGGGAGCCGCAGCCCTCTGTTACCAGCTCGACCCTGGGAGAAGCATGGATCCGCGAGCAGGATCAGTGGCGGCGCGCACTTCTTGTTCCCCGAATGCTCGATGGATTGGGGCAGGGGAACCTTTGCCGCCTGGCCGATCTCAATGTCTACGGCCGCGAAATGACAGTGGCCACGCTAGCGGAGAACGGGGATCTCGTGATCGCGAAATCGCTGCGCAAGACTGCCGGTCATAAATTCGTCAATCGCGTTCTCTTCGAGAAGGAAGTGCTTCCGGCCTTGTCTTCACTGGTTAGGCCGGGCGTCATTTGCGACGAAATCGTGCGCGGCGTAACCCTGTCCCTGCGCATCGATTTTTCCAACGCGCCCATCGACGGCTATCTCGATTCCGCGGGAAACGCCCTGATCTCGCCGCCAACGCGAGAAAATATTCCGGCCGTTTGTGCAACCTGCGATCAACTCGAACACGATCGAACCGTAGCGATCAGTGGCTCTCCTGCATACGCGTGGCGTCAGCTCGGATTGATCGAAGCGGACGGAACTCCGACACAACGCGGCATTATTTTCTCTTTCTTTCACGGCGGCGAAGGCCTCGCGATCGCCGTCGCCCTGGAAGATGAAACCTACGATCTCGAGGCGCTCGTGTTCGATCTGGCGAATATCCGTGCCGGCCCGCGGTTTGCCGGAGAAGACGCTCCGTTTGGCGGAAAACTGGGCATCCTTTGCCAGCGCGTTTACAAGCGACTCGATTTTCCCGGGTACCTTTCGATGGGCGTGCCCGTTCAATACGGATCCGGAGCGTCGGAAGTGGTTCGCGAGCTTGTCACCAGTCCCGCCAGTCGCTACAAATTGACTAACGAAGTCTTGCGCCATGGCGATATCGAGCGCGCTCTCATGGAGTGGCGCAGCCTGCTTCGCCACATTGTCGCTGCGCCAGATCATGATCTCGCGCGCTGGCGTGATCTGAAGGCCCTTGCAGAAAAGTATGCTGAGAGCACGAAATCTCCGGCCTTGGTCGAATTGCCTCCGCTGCTCGCCAGCCAGCAGCAGAGACGTCTAATCTGAAGCGTCAGTGTCGCCACGCGCCGCCAGGAAGGCCATCGTCCGATTGTCGGGAACTCCAGAGAAGTAAATTTCGAGCACCTTCTGAAACGGCGAATCCGGCGGGGACACTGCCGCGAAGAGTGTCATTGACGACCGAAGTTTCAGGTCATCCGGATAGCCCATGATTTCCTCGGCCGTTCGCCCTTTGAGCTGGAGCAGTGCATTCGCGCATTCATTTAATCGCGCGCCGAGCGCCGGGTGCGCCAGGTAAGCCCCCGCTTCGGCTCTCGATTTGATGGCATAACGATCGGCCATCGCACTGCTCCCAAGGCCGGCGACCTGAGGAAACACGAACCACATCCAGTGGCTGCGCTTCTGTCCGTTCTGCAGCTCCCTCAAGGCGGTCTCGTACGAGCCCCGTTGAGCGCTGACGAATCGTTCGAGATGATATGGATCGCCGCCTTCGTCGGTCATTGTTTGCCTTGCTGGGCTCGCCTCAGCAAACGACCTTGAATGGTTTCATACTGGCGGCGACCAGTTCGTTGCCTTTGTCATCTTCGAGGAGTAGCAAATGCATACCCTTCCTCTTCGCCAAAGCTTTGACGGCGCTGATCCCGCCGCCGCGCTTCTCGATCGAGGAGAGTTTGCGCTGACTCATCGTGTTGGAACCGTCGGCGACCGAGTCCAGCCAAGTCTTGGTCCACTCATCTTCAGTTTTATTCATACAAGTCTGAGTCAGGACCGAGGCTCTCGAGCGGGAGGTCGGCCGCCACTAACAATCGCGGACAAAGTGATCGCCCTACAAAAGGATCAAGCGCCCGTCTGCTGAAGGCAGGCTTCAACGAAGCCTTTGAAGAGCGGATGCGGTTTGTTAGGTTTGCTTTGGAATTCGGGATGGTACTGGCAGGCCAGGAAATAGGGATGGTCTTTCAGTTCGACCAACTCGGCGAGAGCGCCATCAGGTGATGTTCCGGAAATGGTGAAGCCTTTCTCGGTCATGGCATCGCGATATTTCATGTTGAATTCGTAGCGATGACGATGCCGTTCCAAAACTTCGTGAGCGCCGTAAATCTTTTCCGCATGCGTCCCGGGCGCGATCTTGGTCGGCCATGTTCCGAGACGCATGCTGCCGCCTTTGTTTCGGACACCGCGTTGTTCTTCCAACAGGGATATGACCGGCTCCTTAGTGTTTTTGTCGAACTCGGTGCTGTTGGCGCCTTCTAATCCGCAGACGTCGCGCGCAAATTCGATCGTGGCCACCTGCATGCCGAGACAGAGTCCAAGAAATGGCACCTTGTGCTCCCGCGCGTACTGCGCGGCCTTGATTTTTCCTTCGACGCCGCGCTCGCCGAATCCACCCGGGATCAAAACGCCGGCGACATTTTTCAACTGGCCGTCGACCCCGTCCTGCAGATTCTCCGCGTCGATGAGTTTCAGATTGATCCCGCAATCCTGACTCGCGGCCGCGTGGGTGAGCGATTCGTAAATGGATTTATAGGCGTCCTGGAGATCGATGTATTTGCCGACCACAGCGATGGTCACGGTGCGCGCGGGATTGATGATGCGGTCGACGAAACGCTTCCAGTTCGTCAGGTCGGGCTCGGGCGTTTGCAGATGGAGAAGATCGCAAACCAGCTTGTCCATTCCTTCGGCGTGAAGCATCAAGGGAACTTCATAGATGGTATGCTCGACGTCGCACGCCTGGATAACGGCGTTCTCAGTCACGTTACAAAACATCGACAGCTTCCGACGCACTTCGTCGTCGATCGGCTGTTCCGTGCGGCACATGAGCACCTGCGGTTGCAAACCGATCTCGCGGAGTTTGGCGACGCTCTGCTGCGTTGGCTTGGTTTTTAATTCGCCGGCGGCTTTGATATAAGGAATGAGGGTCACGTGGATGTTGACCACGTTCTGCGGGCCGACTTCGAGAATGAATTGGCGAATGGCTTCGAGGAACGGGAGACCTTCGATGTCGCCAGTGGTTCCGCCGATCTCGGTGATGACGATGTCGTATTTGCTCTCGTCGGAGATCTCGCGAATCCGCTCCTTGATCACATCGGTCACGTGCGGTATCACCTGCACGGTTTTGCCGAGATAATCGCCGCGGCGCTCTTTGAGGATAACGGATTCGTAAACCTGACCACTGGTAAGGTTGTTATGACGTGAGAGAACGCAATTGGTGAAGCGCTCGTAATGGCCGAGGTCGAGATCGGTTTCGGCGCCGTCGTTCAAAACATACACCTCGCCGTGTTGAAACGGGTTCATCGTTCCGGGATCGACGTTCAGGTAGGGATCGAATTTCTGGAAGACAACCCGCAGTCCGCGGAGTTCCAAAAGTGTGCCAAGAGAGGCGGCGGCAAGGCCTTTGCCGAGAGAACTGACGACGCCACCGGTTATGAAAATGTATTTCACTTACTGAACTCCAAATTCTGGCTGTAAGAGCGGAGGAGACGAGCTCGTCCCTCCAAGATCGCCGCGACAGAAGAGCGAAAAATCATCGCGAGACTCCCTTTTTCTCCGCGCGATTGATGATTTTCTCGAGCGCGGCTGCGTCTTCCGGCGTGTCTACGCCAGGTGAACCCTGTTTCGTGACGAGCACATGAACAGTTACACCATTTTCTAAAGCCCGCAATTGCTCGAGTCGCTCGACCTCCTCGCGCGGCGATGGTTTCCAGCGCACGAAATCCAAAAGCGTCTTGCGGCGGAACCCGTAAATCCCCTGGTGACGGAAGAAGACGGATTTCCCAGCCTTTGTCTTGGAAGCGGTCTTCGCCAGGGGACGTCCGGGAATCGCCTTCCGGGAGAAATTCAGGGCCAAGCCGGTTTTGTCGATCGTCACCTTGACCTGGTGTGGAGAGGAGACATCGGCCGGTCGCGAAAAAGGATGTGCCGCGGTGACCATTCCGATTTGGGGTTTGGATTTGAGCAGCCGCACAAGGGCGTCGATGACCCGCGGGTCGATCAAGGGCTCGTCGCCTTGGATATTAATAATGTACGCAAAATCCCGCGCCGTGCGGGCGACCTCGGCGACGCGATCGGTTCCGCTCGTATGATCTTTCGAGGTCAGGACAACGTCGGCACCCATTTGCGCGGCCACTCGCCAGATGCGGGCATCGTCGGTGGCGATAACCAAACGATCGATCGTGCGCGCCTTGCGACAACGTTCCCAGACGCGTCGCAGGAGAGATACGCCGGCGATCGGGAAGAGCGATTTTCCCGGGAACCGCGTGGAAGCGTAGCGAGCCGGGATGACCGCGAGGACTTTGCCAGATTTCGGATTGCCGATTGTCGATGGCGGGTTGGTTCGCACTACGAACACAAAGGGCGCTACGGGCGCGATTGTAAATTGCAAACTTAGGACGACCAGGGTTCCTCCCTGCAATCATCGAGCGAGCTCACCGGCTCGAAGGGATTTGATCGGAACGGGGTCGTCCCGGATCTCCACTATGACGGTTACGAACTTGCCAGAATGATCTGCACGGCGGCGTTGATGTCGGCGGCGACGGCCTCCGGTAAATTATGGTCTGCGGAGCGACCGTAGCCGGTCTCGACAAGGATCGTTTTTGTACCGGCGCGCTTGCCGCACGCGATGTCGCTGTCCTTGTCTCCCACGAAATAAGACTTCGTCAGATCGATTTGATGTTCTTCCGCCGCTTGTCGAAGCATTCCGGGCTCTGGTTTTCGGCAGTCGCATGACTCATCTGGAGAGTGCGGACAAAAGTAAGTCGCCTCGATCACGTCGCTGCCTAACTGCGATTCAAATTCACTTTCCACAGCTCGGTAATCTTCTTCGGTCATATACCCGCGCCCGATCCCGCTTTGATTGGTAATCACGACGATTTTGAAGCCGCGATCTTTCAACTGCCGGAGCGCATCGCCCGCACCGGGAAAGACTTCCACCTTGGCGGGATCATCGCAGTAATCCGCATCGCGCATTAAAGTACCGTCGCGATCGAAAAAGACAGCCCGGGCTGAAGACTGCGGAGACTGCTTCAAATGGTGGATTCTGATTGGAAACTGGAAATCAATTCGTCCCGAGTGACCGTGGCCGTTCCGAGTTTGCCGACAACGACGGCGCTGGCGTGGTTGGCAACTTCGGCGGCCTCGGTGGGCGTCGCGCCGCTGGCGAGCGCGAGAGTGAAAAGTGCGATGGCAGTGTCGCCCGCGCCAGAGACATCAAATACCTGGCGGGCCTTGGTCGGAATGTGATGCGGCGCCTCGCCCTTTTGGAAAAGCATCATTCCGTGCTCGCCTAACGTGATAAGAACAAGGTTTGTCTTCCACTTGTTGAGAAGGATCTCTCCCACCTTCAGAAGATCCGCATCTTCCTCCGGCTCGCAGTCACGGTCATGCGGGAGGATTCCGGCAGCGGCGAAGGCTTCAGATCGATTTGGTTTCACCACCGTCGTGCCGCTCCAATCCAGGGAATTTTTCGGATTCGGATCGGCCGCCACAATCTTGCCGGCGTCGGCGGCGTCTTTAACAATCTTGGCGACGAGTTCCCCGCCGATAAAGCCTTTGCCGTAATCCTCAAAGATAATGGCGTCGATTGAACCAAGCTTTTTGCGGACGGCCGCCGCCACGGTAGCGACATGTTTGGCCGCCAACGGGCCAACCGCCTCGCGATCGACACGTACGACCTGTTGATGACGGGCGATGATGCGCGTCTTCACGATGGTCTGAAATTTCGGCTCTTCGACAACGTCGGAAGTGTCGATGCCCTCTTCCTTGAGAAGGTCGCGCAGCTGCCGACCCCGGCTGTCCGAGCCGATAAGGCCGATGACGGAGGCATTCGCGACAAACTCCCGCAGATTACGCGCGACGTTGGCGGCGCCGCCCGGGTAGAACGATTCGCCGGTCACTTCGACCACTGGGACGGGGGCTTCCGGCGAGATGCGCCCAACCTTGCCCCAAACGAACTCGTCGAGCATCAGATCGCCGATAACCAGCAGTCGCTTGGCAGCCGCCTCTTTAAGAATTGTGTGGAGACGGTTGGTTGTCATAAATTGCACTTGTAGCGCAGCCTATCGTTGCCAGAAACTTACGGAACGTCAAAATGTCGTGTTTCCCAACGTTCAGAATTTGTCCCGCGCTGCATGCTCACTCTGTCTTCATCTCTCGCCGGTTGGACGGCGGGCTCAAACTCTGGGTCACCACTCAACCTCCCGCGCCTCCGGTCCGGCGCAGGACACTTGCTAGACGTTGAAGCAAAAATGCCTAGAGTTCCCGCCAGTAAACCTGAATAGGATCGCCAAACCAACAGTCGAAGCTTCCGATGACTCAATTCGTTCAATACCTGAATTTTAGCAGTATCGCCCTCGCGGCGATGACATTAACCGCCCACGCGGCCACGGCCCCCAAGAGTATCGATGTGACCAAATACTCCACCCGGGTGGAAGATGTGGTGGTGCCATTGCCGAACGAAGTGTTCGGGGCGCTTAACAAGCTCGGTTCCGTGAACTGGAAGGAATATGTGCGCGCCGACCGCGGCAATAACTTTACGGAACGCCCGCGGATTGCCCTTTTGCTCGGCTCGGTCATTGCCGACGGGTTTATCGCGGTTCAGGCAAAGGATGCGCCGGCAGTGAAAGACATAGGCCAGCGCGTGCTTAAGCTTTCGACAGCAATTGGAGTGGGCAATTCCATCACCTCCCATGCAAAAGCGATCATGGAATCGGCGGACAAAAGTCGGTGGGAGAATGTTCGCTCCGAACTTGACGCAACGCAGAACAGCGTTCAGCAGGCCATGAATGAAGTGCACGATCAGCAATTGTCGCAACTCGTCAGCCTCGGTGGCTGGCTGCGCGGCACAGAAGTGTTAACCGCCGTAGTGACTAAGAATTATTCCCCGAACGGCGCCGAACTTCTTCATCAGCCCGATTTGCTTTCCTATTTCCAGGACAAATTAAAGGCCATGCCGGAGTTTAAACTGGAATTACTTAAACAGATCCACGGGGCACTTGTCGAAGTGAAGCCGCTCATCGATATCACTCCGACCCAGAGAATTTCTCCAGAGTCAGTCAAGAAGATCAACGACATTACGACCCGGCTGGATAACGCCATCGTGACGAAAGAATAAGGGGGCCCAAATGAAGCGCTCTTTGCATCTATTCATCGCGCGAAGTTTGCTCGTTGCTTCTTTTGGCGTGGCTTTTTTCGCGGCCCGCGCCTCAGTGGACGACGCGCAATCCTTCGCGCTTCAAGCCGCCGAACCTTACGTGAAGGAAGGGTTCCAGGTCCGGGAGGACTACTGGGGCGGCGATCTCGGGGTAGGGGAGAAGAAGGCCGTTCGCCAGCAACTCTTCAAAGGCAACGAATACTGGTTTTGGATGGGGACAGAGGTCGAACGCGCCAAGGTGTCCGTTCACATCTACGATTCCGAAGGGAAACTGGCGGAACAGACGGACGGCTGGGAGAAAGGACACTTTGCCGCGGCGCACATCATTCCCAAAGCCACCGGCAGTTATTTTATCATCGTGGCCATCGAGGAGTCGACGGAGGAACGGACGCACTGGGCCCTGGTTTACGGCTTCCGTTGATTGAATCGCGAAAGGCCAGAGCACTGTCGCTCGCAACATTCACAGACAGATCTGTCGCGTTCGGCGGTTCATCGATCCGGCGATCCCGGCCCGTGGTTTGCCCAGTCCGGCGTTGCATTTCGTTAGGCCATGAGTGAAACACGCACGCTGCAGTTCGAGAGCGCCCGCGCTCTGCAATCGCTTTATGCGAACGACTTCAAACTTCTCAAAACGATGGAGGACTCGCTCGGAGTCAAGGTGACTACTCGTGAAGGTTGGGTGAAGCTCGAAGGAGAGCCAGCCGGCCTGGACAAGGCTCAGCGAGTTTTCGATCAGCTCGAGAGCGCCCGGCAGCGCGGAGTGGACATTCACAAGCATGAATTTAGCTACGCTTTAAATTCCGTGGCAGAATCCCGCGACGAAAATCTGGGCGAAGTTGTCAGCACAAAGATTACGACCTCGGCCCGCAAGCCGGCCATCGTAGCCCGCTCGGCCGGTCAGCGTTCGTATGTCGAGGCTATTCAACATCACGACGTCGTGTTTGGGATTGGTCCCGCCGGAACCGGCAAAACATATCTCGCGGTAGCCATGGCAGTGGCGGCGCTGAAGAAGGAACAGGTCAGCCGAATTATTCTCACTCGACCGGCCGTCGAAGCCGGAGAGGCGCTCGGTTTTCTGCCGGGTGATCTTCAGGAAAAAATCACGCCTTACCTGCGCCCATTGTACGACGCGTTACATGACATGCTCGAGCCGGATGAGATCGAACGACTAGTGGCGCGACAAACGATCGAGATTGCACCTTTGGCGTATATGCGGGGGCGGACTCTCGGGAATGCATTCGTCATTCTGGACGAGGCGCAAAACACCACCACGGAACAAATGTTCATGCTCCTGACTCGAATCGGGTACAATTCAAAGTGCGTGGTCACGGGCGACGTCACGCAGGTCGATTTACCGCCTAACAAACGATCCGGACTGGTCGAAGCCTTGCAGGCGCTCAAAAGCGTTCCTGGAATCGCGATGGTTTATTTCAACGACCGCGATGTCGTGAGACATGAGTTGGTCAGGTCGATCATCAACGCCTATCAACAGCACCGGTCGCCAGCGCCGGGCGCACGCAAATAGCCTTGTTCGATTTTCTCAAACGCGGTCAGCTTGTCCGGCGCGGTCTTGCTTCCAAGAAGACGCGGCGCCGACGGACGCGAAACGAGCTCCTGTTCACGCTCGAGCGCTCGCCGTCGGCCAAGGTTTTCGTGATCGCGCTCTTCGCGGCCGGTCTCGCTTTCCTCGTTTTCAGCGGTCAACAGTCGCCCATGAATCGCGGGCTCGTGGTTGAGCCGACGAAGAATTTCGTGATCGCGCTGCTCTTTCTCGCGACGGCCCTGGTCCAGCTTTGGATCAATCAACCCCAGACCTTTTCGCGAACTTCGCGCATCCTGTTGGTTTTCGGGATCATTCTCCTCCAGCTCGCGGTGACGAAACTGTTGCTGGTGATTTGTAATAGCGGCCATTACCGAATCCTGAGGCCGGAGACGGCGGGACTGGTAACCCCCTACGCCTTCGCGCCGCTCGCGTTTAGTGTGTTGCTTGGACGCAACCACGGCCTTTACGCTGCCGTGTTCGTTAGCCTTTTCAGCAGCGTTCTCTTCGGCGCCATCGATGCGCCCTTGCTCGTGACGAGCCTGATCAGCGGATTTACGGCGGTCTCATTGACGCTCCAGGTCCGTCGCCGGAGCAAACTGATGCGCGCTGGCTTTGGGGTAGGCATCGCCATCTGGCTGTTGTCGCTCGCTTTCGGCCTGATCGGCCCGATCAACCTGCCCGCCTTTGGCGAGAATGACTGGCGAATGATCGGTCTGCAAAGCGCCTACGCGATTGGAAACGGAATCCTGACGGCCATGCTCGTCGGCGGCGCCCTGCCTCTTCTCGAGCAGCTTTTTCAGATCACGACCGACATCTCCTGGCTGGAAGCGTCGGATCTGAATCATCCGCTTCTCCGGCGGATGACGATTGAAGCGCCCGGGACCTACCATCACAGTCTGGTGGTGGCCAACCTTGCCGAGGCCGCGGCTGAGGCGATCGGCGCGAACGCAACCGCCTGCCGTGTTTGCTCTTACTTTCACGACGTCGGCAAACTGGTGAAACCGGAATATTTCACCGAGAACATGAACTTCGAACGAAATCCGCACGACGACCTCGCGCCGACGATGAGCGCGCTCATCATTATCGCGCACGTGAAGGAAGGCGTCGATCTCGCCCTGAAGAACAAGCTCAATCACCGGATCATCGACATTATCCAGGAACATCACGGCACTTCGTTAGTCTATTATTTCTACCAGCGCGCCCTGCAACATCAGGAAGACGCTCGCGCCGGCGGAAAGATCATGAACATGCGCGAGGAAGACATTCCCGAGGTGCGCGAAGAGAGCTTCCGTTATCCCGGCCCAAAACCGCAAAGCAAAGAGAGCGCGATCGTCAGCCTGGCCGATATGGTGGAAAGCGCCTCGCGAAGTCTCTCGAAACCGACGCCCCAGAAGGTCGAGCAGCTGGTTAACGAATTGATTGAGGAACGTGTCGCCGACGGTCAACTCGATGAGTGCGAGCTGACTCTGGGCGATTTGCGAATCATCGCCGAACGGTTCCGTTTTACACTCATGACCATGTTGCACAGCCGGATTGCCTATCCCAAGGCGGAATCGAAGTACGCGACACCTCGCGAGGAAAGTATCGGGACCGATGTCATGGTGGCAACGAAGAAGCCGGCGTCGGCGCCTCCGGTTTCGGCCGCGTGAAGGACTCGACTCAGCGACTGAAAGATTGGGGGGCGACCGCCGGGATCATCCTGGGATCGGGGCTGAACCCGATCGTTCCGGACCACCCAACAGAGAGCCTTGCCTACACGGAGTTTAGCGAAATTCCCAAGCCATCGTGTCCGGGTCACGCCGGCCGATTCGCCCTCTGCGAGGTTGGTGGGGTTAAAGTCATCTTCGCTCAGGGACGTGTTCATCTTTACGAAGGACACGACGCCAGGGCCGTCACCGCGATCGTGCGGACATTAGGCGACGCGGGGATGACGAATCTTATTCTGACCAATGCCGCCGGATCGGCTAATCCGCAGTTCGCGCCCGGAACATGGATGATGATCAACGACCACCTGAATTTGACCGGAACGACCCCTTTGTTAGGTGGCCCGCATTTTATCGATATGTCGGCGGCCTATTCGCTGAAGTTGCGCGAGATTTTCCGAAATGCGGCCAAGCAAGCCGGGGTTCTGCTACATGAAGGGATCTACGCGGGGCTGCTCGGGCCTCAATATGAGACACCTGCGGAAGTGCGCATGATTCAAAAGCTTGGAGCCGACGCGATCGGAATGTCGACGGTCCTCGAGGCGATCCAGGCGCGTGCGCTTGGGATGAACGTGGCCGCCTTTTCGTGCCTAACCAACTTCGCCGCCGGCATCTCGCCAACCCCATTGAGCCATGAAGAAGTGCTCGAGACGGGCAAAGGCGCGGCAGGCCATTTTGGGCGGTTGCTCAACGCTGCCTTGCCAGGAATTTAGCTCTCGGGCTGTTCCTCAATTGGGCCTACAAATGCCTGCGACGGTCAGAGACCCGTCGCCGCAGTCGACAAATTTTATAAATCAGGGCGTCGCGCCCGAGGTTCCCGGTCTTTGGTCGTCGCGGTGGAAGGCATGGTCACGAACGGGCCACCCTCCATGGGTGCCACGGCGGTGAAAGCAACGTCTGGCATCTCACTCGGCAAACCTTCGAGAGGAAACTCTTTCCGAAGAGGAAAGTAAGGATAACCATCCCACATCAAGATGCGGCGAAGATCGGGGTGACCATTGAATTTGATTCCCATCATGTCGAAGACTTCGCGCTCATGCCAGTTCGCCGTCGGCCAGATATCGGAGACGGTGTCGATAGCCGCCGGATCCTCGGGAATCCGAACCTTCAATCGCAAGTGAATCGAAAGCGTCATCGAGTAAAGCTCGTAGATCATCTCAAATCGCGGTTCTTCGCCAAAATTATCGACGCTGCTGACGTCGATCAGGTAGTCGAACGAAAGGTCGTCACGACAAAACCTCGCCACCTCGCGCAGGTCCCCGGCCGCAATCGTAAAGGTCGTCTCGCCGCGAAACTCGGTTTTGTTCAGAAGTTTCGCGCCAAGGAGCTGGCTTAACGAATTGAGGAGCTCGGGGCCGGTCATCGGAGCGCTTCGTCGAGTTTCGCGACCAGTTCCGGCTTTTGCCCGGTAAAGGATTTTTCTCCGGAAATCTTCTGCTGCAATTTCATCAGGCCCTCGAGCAAGGCTTCGGGACGCGGGGGGCAGCCTGAGACGTAGACATCGACCGGAATCAACTGATCGATTCCCTGCAAAACCGCGTAAGACCGATACATCCCACCGGTGGAGGCGCAGGCTCCCATGGCAATGACCCACTTCGGCTCGGGCATTTGCTCGTAGATCCGTTTGACCGCCAGCGCCATCTTGTAGGTCACGGTCCCGGCGACGATCATGACATCGCATTGCCTGGGTGAAAATCGCATGACCTCGGCGCCGAAACGCGAAATGTCGAACCGGGAGGCGGCGGTGGCCATTAGTTCGATCGCGCAACAGGCCAGGCCCATTGGCATTGGCCAGAGAGAATTTTTGCGAACCCAATTGAGAGCTGCATCGAGCCGAGTAAAGATAATGTTGCCCTCGATTTTCGAGTCGTAGGCAGCCGGCCGGACGTCGCTCATGCGGCAACGTATGGTTGCAGGAGGGTGCCGCAAGTAGAAGATACCCACAGTCTCATGCCCAATCGCTCAAATCTCGATGTCCTGGAAAACCAGAGCGTCTTCATTTTTCGCGAGGCTTATCACTCGTTTAAGAACATCGCCATGCCATGGTCCATGGGGAAGGATTCGAATGTCCTCATCTGGCTGGCGCAGAAGTCTTTTTTCGGAAAGATTCCTTTCCCGATTCTTCACATCGATACGACCTACGAGTTTCCAGAAATGCTCGAGTTTCGAGATTGGGCGACGAAACATTACGGCCTCAACCTGATTGTGAAGATCAACGAAGAAGCGCGGGCGCGCGGCATTGGTTACGAGACGCACGACCCCGTAACCGTGACCCATGAGCTGAAGACGGTCGCGTTGCAGCAGGTGCTGGCAGAATACAAATGGGACGCGCTCATCACCGGCATCCGCCGCGATGAAGATCCAACGCGAGCGAAGGAAAGATATTTCTCGCCCCGAAACGCGCAGTATGAATGGGATTACAAGGATCAGCCGCCGGAATTCTGGGGACAGTTCGCGGCTTCCGCAGCCAAGGGCGAGCATGTGCGGGTGCAGCCATTGCTCGACTGGACCGAAGTCGACATCTGGCGCTACATCGAGCGCGAAAAGATTCCGATCCCGCAGATGTATTTCGCGCGCAATGGCAAACGCTTCCGCTCGTTAGGCTGCTAGCCCATCACCAGTCCGGTCACGAGCAATGCCTCGACCATCGAAGAGATTATCGCGGAGCTCGAGACAACAAAGACAAGCGAACGCGCCGGCCGTGCGCAGGACCATCACGAACGGAACGCGATGCAGAAATTGCGCGCAAAAGGATTCATGTGATTCGCAGTCGGCAAAACTGAATTAGTGGCAATGTCTTCAAGTTCGAAATCCGAAACCCGAAATCCGAAATCTGCGAGCGAGCCTTCGGCGCGCCTAAAAGTAGTGTTCGTCGGTCATGTCGATCATGGGAAGTCCACCTTGATCGGGCGGATTCTGCACGACACCGGTTCGCTGGCCGAAGGGAAGATCGAGCAGATCGAGAAGGCCTGCGCGGCCGAAGGGATGGAGTTTGAGTTTGCTTTCCTGCTCGACGCGTTGCTTGAGGAACAGGAACAGAACGTCACCATCGATACGACGCAGATCCCATTTCGGACGAACCGTCGCCAGTATGTGATCATTGATGCCCCTGGGCACAAGGAGTTCTTGAAGAACATGATCACCGGCGCGTCGAGTGCGGACGCGGCCATTCTCGTGATCGCAGCCACCGAAGGCGTTCAGGAACAGAGCCGCCGGCACGCCTACCTTCTCGGACTCCTTGGCATTCAGCAGCTCATCGTGGTGGTGAACAAAATGGATCTGGCGGATTACACAGAAGATCGCTTTCGTTCGATCGAATCGACCTATCGCGAATTCCTGACTGAGCTCGGTCTCAAACCACTTTTCGTGATACCTGCTTCGGCCAAAGCCGGCGAAAATATCGCGGTCAAAAGCGGAAAAATGAGCTGGTTTGATGGTCCAACCGTCCTGGAAGCTCTCGACCAAACGGAGAGCAAGAAATCGGGCGAAGATTTGCCGCTCCGTTTCTGCGTTCAGGATATCTACCGATTCGATGAGCGCAGAATCGTCGCCGGGCGGATCGAGACGGGAGTTCTGAGGGTGGGGGATCCAATTGTTTTTTCGCCCGCGAACAAGGCTTCCACGGTGCGAACCATCGAGCGCTGGAATTCGAACTCGCAGGAACCGGCGATCAGCGGCGACTCAGTTGGCATTACTTTGAGCGAGCAAATTTTCGTCGAACGCGGCTATGTCGGCTCGCATCAGACGGACACGCCGATCGAGACGAATCGATTTCATGCCGACTTGTTTTGGATCGCGAAGGATCCGATGCGGGTGGGACGACTCTACGACCTAAGGCTGGCTACCCAGGAAATGAAGTGCCAGGTGGCTTCAATTGAGGAGGTCATGGACTCCTCTACGCTGGAACGAAAAACGGAAAAACGCGACCAGCTGGAGCGAAATCAAGTCGGCAAGCTAACGATCCAAACGCGGGCGCCCTTGGTGCTCGATAATCACGATCGCATTCAAAGCCTGGGGCGTTTCGTCATTACCGACGACGGCCAGATTTGCGGCGGCGGCACGATCTTTGGCGGCACGTACACGGATCGATCGGTCGCGAAGAGTAAGAACATTTTTTGGAGCGAAGCAAAAATCACGCGGCGCGAACGCGCCGCGCAAATGGGGCACCGCGGGGCGGTTGTCTGGTTCACCGGGTTATCCGGCGCTGGCAAGTCGACTATCGCGCAGGCCTTGGAGCGTGATCTGTTTCGCCGAGGAATTCACACCTACGTGCTCGACGGCGACAACGTTCGCCATGGACTCAACTCCAATCTCGGCTTCTCGCCAGAAGATCGGGTCGAAAACATTCGCCGTGTCAGCGAAGTCGCGAAGTTGATGGCCGACTCAGGCGTCGTTGTGGTGACCGCTTTCATTTCACCCTACCGAATGGATCGAAGGCGTGCGCGTGAGATCGCTCTCGAAGGCAACGCCGAGTTCGTCGAAGTTTTTGTCGATGCGCCCTTGGCAGTGTGCGAGGCGCGCGATCCAAAGCAGCTCTACAAACGCGCTCGCGCCGGCGAGATTCGCGATTTCACCGGAATCGATGCGCCCTACGAGCCCCCGGAGGATCCGGATATCATCGTTCGCACGGACAAGCAGAGCGTCGAAGAGTCGATCGGAGTGATCCTGGAGCAATTGCTTCCCCGGCTGAAGGGCGAAGAAGTCGAGTAGTTAGCTAATAAACTCTGCGTCAGCACTCATCGTCCCGGCGCGGGACAAATGCTGAACCTTGGAAAGAATCAGGCGACGCGAGTCGCGAGACGGCCACCGTCGAATTCTTCGGTATTATAGTTCACGTGGCTTGAGCTAATCGTGTCGTGCACAATTCGGCCGAGCTCGGCTGCTTCGTAGGGTTTCGCGATGACACCGCGGAAGCCGAAATCCTGATAGCGGCTCATAGTCGCGTCGGTCGCGTAACCGCTGGAAACGATGGCGTTAACCGTCGGATCGAGTTCGATAAGTTTCTTCAGCGCTTCCTTGCCACCCATGCCACCCGGGAGTGTGAGATCGAGAATGACGAGGTCGAAGCGCTCTCCCGCTTCCAGTTTCTCACGGTAAATGTTTACGCCTTCAAGCGCGCTTTCCGCCTGGAAAACCTGGTAGCCAAGGTGGCTCAAGGTAAAATCGACCAGGGCACGAATCGCTTCCTCATCGTCCACCACAAGGACGCGGCCCGTTCCATTGAGCGATTCCGTGATCGGACCGGGCTGTTCGGGTATTGGCACTTCGACATGAGTCGCCGCCGGAAGATAAACCGTGAAAGTCGAGCCCTGATGAAGAACGGAATCGACCGTGATTAATCCATTGTGATTCCTAACGATTGAATAGGTTGTCGCCAGGCCAAGGCCGGTTCCCTTCGGTTTAGTGGTGAAATAAGGATCGAAGATCCGCTTGAGGTAATCTTCCGGAATACCAACGCCTTCGTCCTTGATGGCAATGCGGATGTATTCGCCAGGCGCGAGATCGGCAATAGTTTCACCATTTCCCCCGGTATAGCTAAAGTTGTCGCAACTGACGCGCAGTGTGCCGCCGTTGGGCATCGCCTGGTCGGCGTTAACGACAAGGTTTCCGATGACCTGGCTGATTTGTCCGGGATCGATCTCTGCGGGCCAGAGGTCGGCACCGAAAGTAAAGCTGCTGCGACTGTGGCTCCCGCGAAGGGAGAAGCTGACCGTGTCCTGGATGAGTTTGCCGATGGACGCCGTCTTTTTGATCGGAGCGCCGCCGCGGGCAAAGGTGAGAAGCTGTTGCGCGAGATCGCGGGCGCGCAGGGATGCGTTCTTCGCGTCGACCAACCGCGTGGTGAGTTCGTTATCCGGCGGGAGGAGAAGAGATGCCAGGGAGATATTTCCAATGATGGCTGTGAGCAGATTGTTGAAGTCGTGCGCGATTCCTCCGGCAAGCAGGCCTAACTGCTCCAGTGTTTCCGCCTTACGCCGCTCGGCCTCGTTGCGTTGACGCTCGGTGATATCGCGAAAGACAAGGACGACGCCGGCGACTTCATTCTTGTTGTCGCGGATCGGCGAGGCTACCTGCTCAATGATATATTCGCTGCCGTCTTTCGCGGTCAGCGTCGCGTTCTCAGGCAGGCTGAGAAGAATGGAATGCGCTTCGTTGCGATAACCGCTGCGCTGAGCGCGCGCCTGCGCCGCGAGATCGATTGCGACGTTGAATACGGTCTTGAGCGAACGTCCCATGGCTTCCTTCGAAGTCCAACCGGTGAGGCGTTCGGCCTCGTTGTTGACCATGATGATTCGGCCTTCGACATCGGTGGTGATAACGCCATCGCCGATGGACCTCAAAGTGACGGCAAGACTCTCCTTTTCAGCGGCGATTTCTTTTTCGAAGCGTTTCCGTTCGGTCACGTCGCGCACCATGGCCACGTAAAGGCCTTTCCCGTCGACCTCCATTTGACTGAGCGAAATTTCAATCGGGAAACTGTAAAGCTTATGAGTGCGGCCTAAGGCGAGCACGGTTGAACCGGTTCGTTTGGCCATTTGATCCCAATTCCAGGAAACCGGCTGCGCGTCGGGCTCGTTTGGATAGGTCTTCGGCACAAGCTTGGTAAAGCGATGACCGATGAGCTCGTCCGAGCGGTAACCGAACATCTTTTCGGCTGCCGAATTGACCGACATGATGACGCCGCTTTCGTCCATGGTGATCATACCATCGAGAATATTCTCGATGATCGAGCGGATGCGCGTCTCAACTCCGGCGAGCTTGCACAGCTGCCGCCGCACCATGACAAAGCTATAGCTGTTCGAGGCAACTAATAGAGCGACTGAAAGAAGAGCGAGGACACCGAGCACCGACGTTTTAATAATGCGCTCGCGACTGGCCGCGGCCGTCCGCATTTCATAAATGGCGATCTCATTCTTCTCGAAGGTTCCAAGCATCTGCTTGATGTCTACCATCAACGCCTCGTTGGTATCGGACGCAGTCAGTGGCGCCGCGGCAAGGGTGGCGTTCTTCGTGGCCGCACCAGCGACGCCCGAATTGTTGATCCACGTCTCCACCTTCGAACGAATCTCGGCGAGCAGCTGCGCCTGGCTCGGGCTGCTCGCGACCAGGATCGAAAGGTAGCCGTTGTAAGTGTAGAAATCGGTGATGGCGCGCTTATAGGCTTCCGCGAAGCTGATCTCGTTAGTGAGGAGGTAGCCTCGTTTTTCCTTCTCCATCTCCAGGACCGAGCGCTCCAGCTTCGGAAGAAAGTCTAGAATCTGAGTGGATTGACTGGCCCATTCCTGCTCAACCATTCGCTGGTTTAGCGTGATTTGCTCCTCGTCCTGCAGGGATTGCAGGATCTCCCGTGCTTGATCAAGAATCGAATTGCCAAGCGGAAGGGTCGGCGCGGCGCCGGGAGTGGCTGAAGTCGTTTCGATGGCCTTGCCACTGGTTCGCGCTTGGATTTGCGGCTTTGCCACGGTGGTCAACCACCCTTGGACGATCTCCTTTACCTTCATCACACGCTTACGCTGTCCCGGGCGATCGATGATATATGTGGTTAGGGTGTCGAGGCGGCGTTGGATCAAATCCTGAAGGCGATCAAAGGGTAAGAGGTTCTTTTTATCACCAGTAAGTAGAAAGCCACGGTGGCCGGTTTCTAACGAAGCGATGTCGTTCTCGATGACGCCGCTGAGACGAATGACCTCAATGGTGTGCGCCCGTAGGCCGTCTTGAGAGTGATTTTGAATCGTGACGTAAAGGAAAGAAGCGGCCAGCAGGACAATCACCAGCACGCCGGCGGCGGTTCCAGAGAGCAGCTTAAAGTGAAAATGCCGCTGGCTGAAGAGCCAGGCGAACGCGCGTCCGAACAGGCCTTGCCTAACGTCGTTTACTACCGGACTGGCGTCGTTTTCCCTGGGTTGGCGCATTTATAAAAACTAGAAAGCAGGTCTTCTGCCATACCGAAAATCCTGCCGAGTTCCCTCGCGTGGATGTCGGCAAGGAGAGCAAACTCAATACCGAACGCGCCGGAGAAATAATCCCGAAGCCGGAGCGACCAGCCGTTGGGCTGTTCCAGGCCCGTGAGCGAGAGCTTTCGCGATTTCCTCAAGGGTCAGTTTGCCCTCGTTATGCAGGTAGAGGGCGCCGACGATCATGCGCACCATCTTATAAAGAAAACCGTCGCCTTCGATTTCTACGACGATACATGCGCCTTCCTTCGTGAGCTTGGCTCTGGTTACCGTTCGAACTGTGTCTTGGCGCTTTTTGCCCGGGTTGGCTGAGAAGGCGGCGAAATCGTGGCGACCAGCAAATCGTGCCAGCGCCGATTTCATTAATGTAATATTCAACGGCTTGGTTACGTGCCAGACGCGGCCGAGCTCGAATGGCGGCAAGATCGGCGCATTCCAAATCCGATAGCGATACGCCTTCGAAGTAACGGAAAAACGCGCATGAAACTCCGGCGATACAATCGAGCAGCGCAGAATTCGAATGGTTCCTGGCAAGACTGCGTTTAACGCTTTCTGAAGTTCGGAAGGGTCGAGCCCGTCTTGGCTGAGATCAAAATGAGCGCATTGCTCAAGCGCATGAACACCTGTGTCCGTCCGGCCAGAGCCGTGCACCCGTGCGTTTTCTCCGCAAACTTTGCTTATCGCCGTCTCGAGCTGATCCTGAATTGTGTTTCCGTGAACCTGGCTCTGCCAGCCCGCGAATGGGCCTCCGTCGTAGGCGACGATCAATTTGAAGCGCCGCGAAATCGTGGTCACTCGCCGGATTCTGCAATCTCCTGTCGGAGTTGCTCCTGATCCAGGTATCCCTGCAGAATCATTTGCGCCGCCACCTGGTCGACATACCCACGCGTTTCTCTCGTTTTCTTGCCCGCATCTTGAAGCGCGCGATTCGCGGCCACGGTGGTCAAACGCTCATCCCATGCGACCACCTTGCAATGAACCCGGCCGCGCAGTTTGTCGATGAATTCGTTGGCCTCGTCCGCGGCTATTCCAGATTCGCCGCTCATGTTTCTTGGAACGCCCACAACAATGGCGTCGACTTTTTTCTCGTCCGCCAGTGTCACGATCCGATTGATCGCATCCTTCCCGGCGGAAATTGTCTCCAGCGGATGCGCCAGCATCCGGAGCTCATCCGAAACCGCCGTGCCGATACGCACGCTGCCGTAGTCGATTCCCATTGCTCGGCTCATCATCGATCCTTACTGAAGAGCCGGCGGTAGTCGGCTGATCAACTGTTTAATCTTTTCAACCTGGTGGCGGTGACAGACAAGCACGGCGTCGTCGGTCCTGACAATGACAAGGTTATGAACGCCCAGAAGCGCGACCGTCCCGCCGGTTTGATCGAAGACGATGTTGTTTGTTGAGTCGACCGCGGTCAGCGTTCCGCGGGTAGCGTTTTCCTGCGCGTCCTTCTCGAGATACTTGGCTACGGCCGTCCAACTCCCAACATCGTCCCAGTCGAATTGAGCTTCGACCACCAGGACGCGATCGGCCTTTTCCATGATCGCGTAATCGAAGGACACGCGTGGCAGTTTACTGAAAGAATCGCGGAGGACCTGGTCGAATTTCCCCGGAGCCTGGATCTGAGAAATGAAATTCGCCAGCGCGGGCGTGTGACGATTGAACTCGCGGAGCACCGTTCCGACCGACCAGACAAACATTCCGGCGTTCCAGCGGAAATGTCCCTGCCGCACGAAAGCCTCGGCCAGATCCGCGTTCGGTTTTTCACGGAACCGAAGGACCTGGTGAACCGTCGCGCGGTCCTTCTTGAGTTTAAGAGGCGCCCCTTGCTCGATATAGCCGAATCCGGGGCAAGCCCATGTGGGTTTGATTCCGATGGTGACAAGACTTCCCGTTTCCTCGGCAGCGGCCGCCGCCAGCGTCATCGTTTCCCGGAACGCCTTCGCGTCCGTGATCACGTGATCGGCCGGCAAAACAACCATGATGGCCGAATGGTCTCGCAAGGCGACCCATGCTGTGCCGAGCGCCATGGCCGCGGCGGTGTCGCGCTTGGCCGGTTCGGCAACGATGTTTTCCGGCGGAAAATTCTTCAGCATTTCCCGGACGCTCGTTTCCTGGTCCACGTTCGTTAACACCAGAATTCTCTCTCGCGGAATCCAATCGGCTACGCGCGCGACCGTCTCTTCAAGCAAGGCGTCCTTGGAGACCAAGCGCAAAAGCTGCTTCGGCAAAGCGCGCCTGCTCAAAGGCCAAAACCGCTCACCGCTGCCGCCGGCGAGGATTAACGCGTAAATCTGATTGCCCATGCCAATGAATGACCGCGAAATTCTTCGAACGAAGATTCCCGTTTATTTTTCGGAAACGCGAAGTATAGGGTAGGCGATGTCGTTCTCGATATCCATGCCAAAAACAACCGAGCCAATACAGTTCGACACACTCCTTACCCTGACGCGCACCGCCATGGGACTGGGCATCGGCATGCTGCTGGCCAACAAGATCAAGCACGGGCCCGTTCGCCAGGCGGCCGCTTTGGCTCTTCTTTCAATCGGAGCACTCGCAGCCGTTCCGTTCCTGTGGAAGCTGACCACCGAGCAGATTGATCGCTCAGAGCTCGGGACTCGCGCCAGGTTGCGCTCGATTCGGGCCGGCTCCGGCTATCAATCAGAGCCCGACGCGTTTTAAATTTCGGAGCCCGCCGCCGGTTCTCTGAACCGCCTCTATCTTTCAGCGCGCGTTGACGCGCTTGATTACGGGTGCCACGCGGATGACGGTGGACGGCATCATGCCGAGTTCGTCCAAGAATGATTCCGCCCCGCTTAGGGAACGCTGCGCAGAAATCCTGAGCCAGGAAGCGGTTTTGCGTGAAGGGGGCGGCAAGGCCGGCCTCGAACGCCAGAGAAAACTCGGCCGTTTACCCGCACGTGAACGCGTCGCGGCGCTGCTGGATCAGAAATCCACCTTCTTCGAACTCGGCCTCTGGGCCGCCTACAAAATGTATGAAGAGTGGGGGAACATTGTCGCCGCCGGAGTTGTCGCCGGTATCGGCGATATTGCCGGCATCCCATGCATGATCGTGGCGAATGACGCCAGCGTGAAGGCCGGTGCGTTTTTCCCGCAGACCTGCAAGAAGCTGCTGCGGGCGCAACGGATTGCCTTTGAATGCAATTTGCCGCTGATTTATCTGGTGGATTCTGCCGGCGTGTTCCTGCCGCTGCAGGACGAAATTTTCCCGGACGAAGACGATTTCGGCCGAATCTTCCGGAACAACTCGATCATTTCGGCTGCGGGCATTCCGCAGTTTGCCGCCATCATGGGCAACTGCGTTGCCGGTGGCGCTTATCTCCCCGTCCTCTGCGACAAGATCCTGATGACCGAAGGCAGCGGCCTCTATCTTGCCGGACCTTCTTTGGTCAAAGCCGCCATCGGCCAGGTGATCGATGCCGAAGAACTCGGCGGCGCAAAGATGCATTCGGAAATCAGCGGCACGGTCGATTTCTGCGAGAAGGACGACCCTTCATGTCTGAAGCGTTTGCGTTCGTTAGTCTCACATCTTCCGGAAGCGGGGCCTCCAAAGGACGAGGAGAGCCAGGTGCCTCCGCCGGCGCGCGAACCGGAGACGCTGTATGACTTGATCGGTTTGGAAGGGCAAAAGCCTTACGACGTGCGCGATCTCCTGGCCTGCGTCATCGATGCCAACTCGCTGGATGAATACAAGGCGGATTACGGCAAGACCCTTGTGACGGCCTACGCGAGGATCAACGGAACTGCCGTTGGAATCGTCGCAAGCCAACGGCTTCAGGTTCGAACCAAAACCGAAGGCATCCAGATGGGAGGCGTGATCTATGCGGACAGCGCCGACAAAGCCGCGCGCTTCGTGATGGACTGTAACCAGACCGAGTTGCCGCTGATTTTCTTACAGGATGTCACGGGCTTCATGGTCGGGCGCGATGCCGAACAAAGCGGCATCATCCGGAGCGGCGCGAAGCTCGTTAATGCCATGAGCAACTCAACCGTTCCGAAAATCACCGTTGTCGTCGGGGGGTCGTTCGGCGCAGGCAACTACGCCTTATGTGGCAAGGCATATGACCCGCGCTTCATCCTCGCATGGCCTAACGCGCGATATGCCGTCATGGGCGCGGCCCAGGCGTCCGATACCGTGTTCTCGGTGCTGGCCAAGGCGCGAGAGCGCGACGGCAAGGCGACCAAGGCTGAGCTCGAAGCGCTCCGTGAGAAAGTGAAGCAAACCTATGTCGAGCAAACCGATATTCGTTACGGCGCGGCGCGTGGGTGGGTCGACGCAATCATTCAACCGCATGAGACCCGAGATGTCCTCGCTCGGCTGCTCCGGTATGTTTCACGTCCAACACCAAAGGCGCGCTTTCACACCGGTGTGATTCAGGTCTAACGAAGTCGCCGCCCATGGGAACAGAGCGGATTGAGGTGAGCGTTCCTCCCGGACGACGGTCAGCCTGAAAATTCCGCGCCGATCTCCTTGTTGATCATCGAAACCTCAGAGATTTGATCAGCGAGCGGAAGATGAACTCCGCGCTCGCCCAAGGCTCGCAACAGCTCTTCTGTCGGAAGATTCCCGACCAGGTCGTCTTGCGCGAAGGGACAACCACCGAGTCCACCCATCGCGGAATCGAATCGTCTGCATCCTGCGTCGTAGGCCGCGAGAATTTTCGCGGTCGCGCCGGCCCGGGTGCTGTGGAGATGGATTCCAACCTCGGATCGACCGCATTTCGGAACCAGGAATTTTAGGAGAGAAGCGATCAGCATGGGTTCTGCGGCGCCAACCGTGTCGGCCAGGGAGATCGAAGGCACACCGAGTGCCGCGATTTTCTCAGCGCATTTCGCGACCTCCACTTCGCTCCACGGATCTCCGTAGGGATTTCCAAATGCCATTGAAACGTATGCGACCACTTTCAGTCCGGCCTCATCGCCTCGCCGTTTGATCTTCTCCAGCATCGCGAAATTTTCGTCCAGCGACTGGTTTTGGTTCCGTCGCAAGAAAGTCGCCGAGATCGAGCAGGGAAACCCCAGCGTTGTGACCCGGCCGGTCGCAATCGCACGCTCGGCGCCTTTTTCGTTAACTACGATTCCAATAACTTCGACGCCGTCCGAGGTTCCGATTTCCTTGAGCACATCCTCGCTATCAGCCATCTGGGGCACCGCCTTTGGAGAAACGAAACTGACCGCATCGATGTGACGGAAGCCGGCGGCGATCAGGCTGCGAAGGTAGCGCGCCTTGAGATCGGTCGGAATTTGCCGGCTCAACCCCTGCCAGGCGTCGCGCGGACACTCGATTAGCTTGACCGGCTCTCCCATCTTACTGGCAGAATAACTCAGGAGTCGTGGTTTGCACCAGCGGCGCCTCATTCATATCCGAAAACTTCTTATGCCCAGCATCCTCATCGAAAAGCAAAGCTCGAAAGTGAGCATCGTCACCTTGAACCGCCCGGAGCGCCGCAACGCGCTGACCGTCGAGCTGATGAACGAATTTATCTCCGCCTTGAAAGTGGCGTCGGACGAATCCGCGGAACGCGTTCTTATCATTCGCGGGGCTGGCGCTGCCTTTTGCGCCGGCCTGGATCTTAAAGCCGCGACGCCGCAGAACGCACACGCCACGGCCGAGATGGTGGCGAAAATGCTGACCGCCTTGAGCCAGACACGGCTGATCACGATCGCCGCGGTTCACGGCGCAGCGGTAGCCGGCGGCGCCGGATTGATGTCGGCCTGCGATTACGTGGTGGCGGCCGAGCGCACCAAGATTGGGTATCCCGAAACCCGCCGTGGACTCGTCCCGGCTCTCGTCATGACCTTTCTTCGCCGACAGGTTCGGGAACGCGACATCCGTGAGCTTCTCTTCAGCGGTGAGATTATCGACGCGCAACGCGCCTTGGAGATCGGTCTTGTTAACCGTGTCGTTTCCGCAGCCACGGTCATGGCGGAAGCGCAAAAATTTGCCGACCAGGTTGTGTTAGGCGCCCCCGAGGCAACCGTGCAAACCAAGCGGCTTATTGAAGAGCTTTGGTCGACACCTGTACAGAAAGATATCGATCTCGCGCTCAATCATCACATGAAAGCGCGCGACTCAGCCGAAGCCCGTGAAGGCATTGCCGCCTTCAACGAGAAGCGTCCGCCTAAGTGGACCCTCTAACTTTCGCGCAGAATTAATTACGCCGCGGGCGTAGTGCCTGACGATGCCGATGGACCGTGATAGGTCGCGTCGCCAAAAGCCAGCACCAGCCAGAAAATAAACGGCAGAAAAATCATGCCAATCGCGAAGCCGGTGCCTTTTCCGAAGCTCTTGGCCAGGTCGAGCGTGAGGATAATGTAGAAAATCGGGAAGCAGAGGAATAGCAGGATGACCCACCAGAGAGGACGTCCGACGATCTTGCACCAGACAATGTAATTATAGATCGGGATAATCGACGCCCATCCGGGCTGATTGGCTTTGGTGTAAATCTTCCAAACCGCGATGATCATGATCACCGCGACCACCAAACCGATGATGCCGCCAAGCCCGCCGGCGACAGGGTTGGGTGCCTGAGTCGTCGTCTCGGTGTCAACCTGAGCAAACAGGGCAGGCAATTTCAACAGAAGCGTGGTTGAGAGAATCGATATCATATTAATGAGCAGGATGTTATGCCCGTGAGGCATAACAGAGTCCACAGGGGCGACAAGCAAATTCTTTCGGTCTTTCCGGCCTGCAAGGATCGACCCGCGTTGCCGACGGAATTGTAGAGGTCGTTGTGCCAGCGACCGGTTGCCACGGCCTCGACAACGACAGGCTTACAAAAGGCGCCGTGCGTTAAATCCAAACCGACCCTTCGTTGACAGGAACTATTTTGTCGCGCGCTCTCTGGAGGGAATGGTGAACTGCTCGATCTGCTCTTTGATTTCGTGCACGAAATTGGCCGCACCTGCGCCGTTCACCACGCGATGATCGAAGGTCAGGGAAAGCGTTATCACTTCGGCCGTGCTGCTCTTCTTGCCGTTCGCCACGATCTCATTGTGCGCTGTTCCAACGAAAAGCGTCGCCACTGACGGCGGCACCACAATGGGCGCGGCCGCGCGAACACCGAAAGCGCCCAGGCTGCTGATCACCACCGGCGCGTTCATCGCGTCGACCCTGCCGGAGCGCGTCGCTGCGATCGCGCCGTTATAGGCGCTCACAAAATCGTACCAGCCCTTCGAATTCGCCTGAGGCACAACCGCAGTCGCCAGGCGATCGCCATCCAATGCCACCGCGATACCCAGATCGAAGCCTTCATTCTCGACGATTTGATCGTCCTCCAGCACCAGGCATCTGAAGCCCGCGTGCTTCTCCATCGCCCGGACAACCGCCCATGCGATCATCACACTGGGGGAGGCCGCATCCTTGCCATTGCTCTTTTTAGCCGCGTCACGCGCCTTTCGGATGGATTCCCATTGCGCGTCGATCTGCAAATTTGCCGGCACCACGCGACTCAGCTTTCGCGTAATTGTCGCCGAAAGTGCAGGCTCGCGAAATTGCTGCGAGAGAGACGCTCCTCGATCGTTAGGCTGCTTTGCCTTTCCCGTGCCGTTGCCAGCATGATCCGGAGCAGGGGATTCAGGATCCTTTCGCGGCTGCTCGATGATTTCACCGCTCAAAATGGTGCCAAGTTCCTGTCCGATCTCGACGGTATCGCCGACTTTCGTTTTCCATTCGCCCATCACACCTGCGAAGGACGATTCAATCGGGTAAACCGCCTTGTCCGTTTCGACTTCACACAAGGCGTCATCCAGTTCGATGTGGTCGCCAGGATTCTTCAGCAACGAGACAACCTTGGCCGCGCGAATGCCTTCTCCCATGATCGGCACGGTGATCGGCTGGACGCGTCCCTTCGACTGTTGCGGTTTCGCCAAAGCTTCAGATTTATTTGGTTCTTTCACTCGCACGGGCGCGTCGGGTTCGGCCCCGGAGATCTTCCGGGCCGCTCGAGTCGCGACCGAGCGGCGGATCGCCGCCGCGATTCGATCCACGTCCGGCAGCGCGGCATATTCGTAGATGGGATTGTAACCGATCATGACGTTGCCTTTGCTGATCAAGGCCGGTGGACTGAGCAAGCCGTCCCACAAATCCGCCCTGCTGGCGATGTGTGTGATGACCATCTGGCCAACACTGCAATTTTCGGTGTCTTCCTGAACAACAACCAGCCGCCCCGTCTTGCGGACCGATTCTTCGATCGCCTCCTTGTCCCACGGCGAGACCGTGCGCAGATCGATTAACTCCACGCTCACTTCGCCTGAAAGTTTGGCGACCGCTTCGAGCGACTTTTCCATCGTGTTACCCCATGCCACTACCGTGACCTCGGAACCGTTTTGGCGCTTTCGAGCGACGCCTAACGGAACGGCCTTGACCGGCTGGGTCGATTCGACTTCCGCCCAGAGCAGATGTTTCGGGATCAGGAAAATGACCGGGTCTTCGCCGTGCATGGCTGTCCAGAGCATTCCGGCAGCGTCTTCTGGCGTGCTTGGGATAACCACGGTCAAACCCGGATAATGAGCGAGCACGCCCTCGTTAGACTGACTATGCCACAGGCTGCCGCCCGGGAGATAGGCTCCGTAGGGCGCATAGATGACCGCCGGACATTTCCAGTTCCCGTATGAGCGCCAGCGAATCGTGGAGATGTTCGTGACCAGCTGGTTGAATCCCGGATAAATGAAATCGATGAATTGCAGCTCGAACACCGGACGCTTCCCGTAGGCTGCAAGGCCGCAGGCCACTCCCAGGATGGTCGATTCAGCCAGCGGCGAGTTGTAAACTTGCTTCGGGAACTCGGTTGAAAGCTTTTGCGTCAGGCGGAAGACGCCGCCTTTCGGATCTTCAATGTCCTCGCCGAAAACGATTCTTCGCGCGTCCTTCTTTAGCCCGGCGCGCAATGTCTGGTTCACCGTGTCGCCAATTCGATATTTGCCAGGCGGCAAAACGTCTTCGCTTAGGATTGCCGGTTTTTGCGAGACTTCGGCTTCGACATCGGCCGGCGACGGGTCCTCTGCTTTTTCCGCGGCGCCATATTCGCTGCGAATGCGCTCTTTGATCTCGCTGTCCAGCTTCTCGTATTTTTCGGAAGTGATGATGCCTTCGCCGATCAATTGCTCTTTCCAGCAAAGAAGCGGATCGCATTTATCGAGGCCGGCCAGCTCTTCCGCGGTCCGATACAGCTTGTGATCGTCCGAGCTCGTGTGACTCGAGAGACGCTCCATCTTGACCCAGAAGAATGCCGGTCCGCCGCCCGCTCGGATCTTCGCCATCGCTTCTCCGCAAGCTTTGTGCAAACCGCCCACATCCTGGCCTTCGACGTGTTGCCAGTCGTTAGGCTGCAAAACGTCGAGGGCGAGGGGATTGATCTTCCGCGTGGGACTGCTGATTCCGTAGGCATTGTCTTCGACCACGAAGAGCACCGGTAGTTTGCGCTCCTTCGCGAAACAGACCGCTTCGTAGAAATCGCCCTGGCGCGTGGCCGCGTCGCCAATTGTGGTCACAACCACATTCGGTTTTCCGTCGAGCTGAAGGCCCCAGGCCATGCCGCAGGCCGGCAGCAACTGCGAGCCGGTCGGCGTCGGAACGCTCCAGATGTGACGCTCACTGTCGCTGTAGTGCGAAGGCATTTGCCGGCCACCACTGCCGGTATTTCGCTTTGCGAAATATTCCAGCGCCAGCTCCCGCGTCGTTAGGCCGCGCCCAATGACCAGGCCGCGGTCCCGATAATACGGGACAATGTAATCGTCCGGCTGCAGCTGGATCGAGATGGCCGCCAGCCCTTCGTGGCCCATGCCGGAAACGTGAAAATGCCCTTTGCCCTGGCGATTGAGATTCTGCTCGCGGAGATCGGCATGCCGGCTCTCCAGCATGACAGTAAGAAGGCGTAACTTATCTTCTGTGGTTAACCCGGGCATAAAGGCGAAACCGCGCCGGCGCGATTCCGCCTAAAGGAAGAGAACGGCGGATCATTTGCAACGCTTTTTAAGCTCAGCTGGAAGGACCCGTCACGCGGGCGAAGGAGCGGTCGGGCTTTCCAGCTCCGTCTTGTCCCCTGATTTGTGGGACGACACGGAGGTCATCCCTCCAAGTCGCGGCTTTGGGAGGCACGCGCGCGTCTCGTTCGCTTTCCATTGATCGCTACACATTCACTTACACGTGCACTCTCCGATTCTCTCAGGCTGCCGCCGGTGCAGGTGCAAGTGAGAGAGTAGGCTTTAAGAGAGACCCCGTTGTAGCTGCCGCCGTCTCTGGCGGCAGACCCGCCGGAAAAAACAGGTGCGACTCCCCTTAACAACCGCTAGAGAACACCGTGGACCCAAGCTCTGGCACCGATGGCGGCGTGATCGCGCGCTACCGCCAGTTTCTGCCCGTCTCCGACCAGACACCCGTCGTCTCGCTGGGCGAGGGGAGCACCCCCCTGATCCATTCGCCCAAGCTGAGCGAACGCGTCGGCCGCGATTGCGCTGTCTATATTAAGTACGAAGGCGTAAACCCGACCGGCTCATTCAAGGACCGGGGGATGACCGTGGCCGTTTCGAAAGCGGTCGAGCAGAATGCTCGGGCGCTGATCTGCGCCTCAACCGGGAACACTTCCGCGTCAGCGGCGGCTTATGCAGCCAGAGCAGGGCTCCCGTCGTTGGTGGTTCTGCCCGCCGGCAAGATTGCTTCGGGTAAACTCGCGCAAACCTTCGCTTACGGCGCCCGCATCATTCCGATCGATGGCAACTTCGACGACGCACTGCGAATCGTGGTCGAGCTCGGAAATCGCAGCGATTTCAGCATCGTGAATTCGATCAATCCGTTCCGCATCGAAGGCCAGAAAACGGCCGCGTTCGAAATCGTCGATGAACTGGGAGACGCGCCGCAGGTCCACATCCTTCCCGTTGGCAACGCCGGGAACATCACCGCTTACTGGGCGGGCTATCGTCAGTACCGTGAGCTCGGGCGTGCTTCACGCCTTCCGGTGATGCTCGGGTTCCAGGCCGCAGGGGCCGCGCCGATCTTCCACGGCCGCGTGATCTCTCAGCCCCAGACGATCGCCACCGCCATTCGCATCGGAAATCCTGCGAGTTGGAAGGGCGCGCAGTCAGCTTTGACGGATTCCGGCGGAGCGATCGATATCGTCACTGACGAGCAGATTCTTGAGGCGCAAAGCTGGCTCGCGCGCAGCGAAGGTATTTTCGTCGAACCGGCCAGCGCGGCTTCCATTGCCGGCCTTTTCAAATGCTGCGCGTCAGGCGAGGCCCGATATCCGCGCGAAAGATTTCCCTCGGGCAGCCGTATCGTATGCACAGTGACTGGTCACGGTTTGAAAGATCCGGAAATTTTCGCAGACGGCCTCTCCCGATTGAAGGCTGTGCCAGCCAGAATGGAGGACGTTCTGGCGGCGGCCGACATTTAACTTTTGCATCCCGGTGTTGACACTGGCTGTGTTTGAGCGAAAACGATTCGGTTTTTGTGTCTGATCCTCTAGCTCCACTTCTTCACGCTTCCTCCCGATGCGTTTGATCGTCCAGAAGTACGGCGGAACCTCCGTCGGAAATACCGAGCGGATCCGCCGGGTTGCGCAACGCCTGATCGATACTCAAAAATCGGGCGCGCGCGTTGTCGCCGTTATCTCTGCCATGGCCGGTGTGACCGACAATCTTCTGAAACTTTCGCGCGAACTTTCAACGCAGCCGACACCACGTGAACTCGACATGCTGCTCGCAACCGGCGAGCGCGCCGCAACTGCGCTCGTCGCCACGGCGATCAACGCACTGGGCGGCCGCGCCATTTCCATCACAGGAGCGGAAGCGGGGATCCTGACGGATCGTTCCTACAACAAGGCCAAGATCACGAACATCAGCCCGCGCCAAATCCATGAGTTGCTCGCGGACGATTATATCGTTTTGGTGACAGGCTTTCAGGGACAAACGCCCGATGGCGATACGACCACGTTTGGTCGGGGCGGCTCCGATCTGACTGCGATTGCCCTGGCGGGCGCATTGAATGCCGATGCCTGCCAGATTTTCACCGACGTTGACGGAGTGTTCACCTGCGACCCGCGTGTCGTCGCGGAAGCGCAGAAACTCGATGAGATCGCTTACGACGAACTTCTCGAGATGGCCGGCGCTGGCTCCAAGGTCATGCAGTCGCGTGCGGTCGAGTTCGCCAAGAAATTCGGGATCGAATTCGAAGTCCTCTCGAGTTTTAAACAGGAACGCGGAACCATCGCGCGCGAAGAGGCCGCCAATATGGAAGACGTCGTCATCCGCGGAATCAGCGTGGAACGAAACCAGGCCAAACTAACGATCGACGATGTGCCTGACGTTGCCGGCGTGGCTGGACGGATCTTTTCCGAGATCGCGCGCAGCCAGATCATCGTCGACATGATCGTGCAAAGCGTTTCCGAGCACGGCACAACCGATATCTCGTTCACCATTCATGAGAACGATCTTGAACCTGCCAAGACTTTGCTCGAACCGCTCGTCGGCGAATTGAAAGCTGCGAGATTGCTCACCAAAAGTGGCGTCGCGAAACTGAGCGTGGTCGGAATCGGAATGCGCTCGCACTCCGGTGTGGCCGCCCGCCTTTTCGAGTGTCTCGGGAAAGGGGGTATCAATATTCAGCTGATCTCCACTTCCGAGATCAAGATCGCCGTCGTTATTGAAGGCAGTGAAGCCGACAAAGCCGCGCAGCTGGTGCACAAGGAATTCGAACTGGCGCCGAGCCCAATTCAGCCGAGGTAGTCGGACCAGATTTCTAGACAGGATTCACAGGATTGGGATTCGAGGAGTCATTTCGACTTCTTTCAATCCGGTTAATCGCGTCAGTTCTTTCTAGTTATCAGCTCAGATCGTCTTGCTCATTCTGACGTGCTGGACTTTGCCGCCAAAAAGGGCGGCGGCCTGTCCAGACAGGGCGTAACCGTGCTTCTCATAGAATCCGACCGCTTTGTCGCGGGAATTCAAGATAATCGTTCGAGCCCCGCGTTTCCGGGCCTCGTCCTCGAGACCCTTTAAGATCCGGCTGCCCAGACCTGATCGATCCCATTCCGGATCGACCGCCATATACCGAACCTGGGCCTGTTCGGGTGAGTTGAAATGGAGCCGGCCAACCGCAACGGCTCGGTCGCCGGGAGTCTTGAGCATGAGTTTGTAGCTTTCCGCATCCAGATCGTCGCGCTCAGATCCGCGCGGCTGATCCCAAGGTTGCCGCAGAATCCGCCAGCGGAGATCGTAGTAAGCATCCAGTTCCTCCTCAGTGCCTGGCTCAAGCAGCCGCAGATCCGAGAGTGAGTAGGGCCCAAGCATGAGAAGCAGGGAAGAATCGTCCCAAGAACCATCCTGGCAAGCCTTCCCAGCCGTTCCTCGCTGCCCCTCGATAACATCAGACAATATATGTCATATAAAGTCTAAAGGTGTTTAGCCAGAGTGGGTAGGACTTTTAAGGGTCTCCAGGTCACCCTCTGCCCGCTCGCCTGAATCGCCCCAAGCGTCGGACGGGCGCTTAAAGCGCAACCGTGACGCGGAGGAAGGTTGCGGGGACCGATGTCGCCTCGCGGCCCGGACTTTGGTTTTGACGGTTAAAGAGTTCTTCCAACTCCTTCTGCAGATCAGCCGCGCGACCGTTCTTCTCCGCCGCTTCGAACGCATTCATGGTCGGCCCGTAGTATTTCCGGAACTCATCCAGGAACGACGCTGGACTGCCCTGATAGTTAAACACAAACGTGTCTCGAACGAACGAGATCTTGTCGGCCGGCACGCCGGCGGCAACAAATCGTTCGATCACATCATTCTCGATTCCCCATTTCATCGGGCTAACGAAACCTTCCGGCGGGGGTGGCGTGTAAGCGGAACTGATTTTCAGGATTTGCGCGACCAAGGTCGGATCTCCGGGGATCCAGTTGCCCATCACGATTCGGCCTCCGGGCCGGGTCACCCGCACCAACTCTTGGGCGAGCTCCATCGGCTTGGGGGCGAACATCGCGCCAAAGACGCTCATGACGAGATCGAACGAGTAATCCCGCACCTGGCGCAAATTGCTGGCGTCCCCTTCTTCGAACCGACATTTGGCTAGGCCAAGCTCGCGCGCCCGCTTGTTCCCGGCCACAACCAGGTTACTCGCGATATCGATGCCCAGCACCTCCGCCCCGAGCTTCGGCCGCGGGTATGGCCGTAGTGCCGTCACCACATCCGACATCCAGTACCTTCAGGCCTTTTGAAACCTAAACGCTGGATCAAAGCCGCTCCACTTTCTCGCATGGTGTTGGCAATGCGAGTGAAGTCACCCTTTTCCCAAAGTGCTTTGTTTGGATTAATCGGAGTGTTCATAGTTACACCTTTTGTTTCGAGCGGTTATCGGATCTTTTTCCAATGATCGACGAAGTCTTTGCCAATCTTGGCAGTGAATCCGTCGGTCGCGAAGCTCACGTCCACACCTTCGCCGGGCGGCGAGAAATTAAATCGGCCATCCTTTAAGGTTACGGGCGCACAGTGATCGGTTAGCGCAGGCGCTTCGTTAGTCACTCCCGGCTTATCGAGATTGTTTCTTGTGGTGTAAATAATCCACTCGCAGGTACTTGTCCGCGCCGAAGGTGTAGCGACCTACGGTCGACTCTGACCCAATTGTGCCGTCACGATTCTTGACGAAGAGATTCAGATTAAACCGCCCCTCAGCCATGGTATACAGCGCGACAACATCAGGCGGCCGACGAACTGTTCCGTCGGCCATAATGCGCTCCGTCAGCTCGTATGTCCCGTCAATCGACGGCGGAGACTCCGCCAAGCACAGTTGGGCCGCGCCGAGCCATACGATGAGTATCCATGAAAGTATCTGCAAGCGCACGACCCTTAGACCTAACGAGAGAGATAAGGCACGGACGGGGTCGGTGGCAAGCTCGTTAAAGTTATCTCGCCGGCGACGCGAGACTGAAAAGGGCCGCTTCAATGGTCGTGGATCAAGAAAAGCGCTACGAGGCCGCCTCGGCCGCGTCTAAGCTCGGCACGATTCGGAAGACTTCGTTGAGCTTGGAAGTTTCGAAAATGGCGCGCACGATTTCCTGCACAGCGACCAGATAAAATTTGCCGCCGTAAAACTCCACGCTCTGCATCCCCTCAAGCAGCGCGGCCAGTCCCGAGCTGTCGATATACGTGACTTTCGACAGGTCGACCATCAATTTGGCGGGCTTTCCAGCGATTGCCGCTTGAAGCTCGCGTTTCACGTCAGGCGAGCGATGAAGATCAATTTCGCCCTCGAGTTCGATCAGCTTGTGCGCGGATGTTTTGCCAGTGGTCATGCGCTTAACGTCGCCTTCGCGTCATTCAACCGCGTCGGCCGGTGAGGCCACATCGACCAGAACACCTTCCGGAGTCTTATTAGCAAACTGCAATACGCGGAATCCCAGATAACATTCCGGCAGCGAAAGCAGAACGTCTTCCGGACAATCGGTTTGGACAGCGATGATCAATTCGTCCGAGCGATAAAGACTTTTGCAGATGCGTTGGATGTGCGGATCGTCACCGAATTCTTTCATGAAACGGCTGGCAGCCTCGCTCGCCAGCGTATGCCAGTAACCCGGCTCAAAGACCTGCCAGTCCTTCCGAGTCGTATCTCGCTCTTCGAGCGACAAGGCGTTCCATTCGTTAAAGGTCATTGAATCATCACCTTTCTCCGCGGGCCGACGATTTCAAGCGAAACCGGGCATCGCCACTCTCAAACGTTACTTCCGCTCCACTTCAGTTTCTGGCGGACGACACTGAAGAAGGACGCGTCCGGCAGAACAGCCAGCGGCAAAGTCATTTCAGCTTTCCGAGTCGAGACGACAGCGTCCTTCTCAAGGCGAACGGGATCGCGGCCATCGACCGTCAGAAACACCGGGTAATCGCGCTCGATTGCTTCCACTTCGATCACGGAGGTGTCCGGGACGATGATCGAGCGATTTGTCAGGACGTGTGGACAGATCGGCGTGATCACAAGTGACGGCGATTCGGGTGCGACAATCGGCCCGCCGGCCGAGAGAGAATATGCGGTCGAGCCGGTCGCCGTGGCCACAATCAAGCCGTCGGCGTTGAAATCGGTCAGGATCTCGCCATTCACACGTGTGCGGAGTCGAATCAGGCGCGAAAGCTCGCCACGACTGAAGACGGCGTCGTTCAACCCCGTCAGGGCGGTGGTTTCAAGATCGGAAACCTTGATGCGAACATCGAGCAAAGCACGCTCGCTGAAGGTGATTTTATTTTCGGCGATCGCTCTGACCGCATCGCGATAATCGTTCGAGCTCGAGCACGTCAAAAAGCCGAGTGACCCGATGTTGATTCCGAAGATTGGCTTGATCGCTTTGCCTAACTGACCGGTGACATTGAGAATGGTGCCATCACCGCCAAGCACGACTAACAAATCGGATGCATGAGCGATTTCGCGCACAGTGCCGCCCGGTTTTCGTTTTGCAATCGCCGCAGACTCCTTTTCGATGACTGTCGCAATCGAATGCTTCGCGAATTCATCCGCGACCGCGCCAATCAGCTCGCCGGCGCCGGGTTTTCCGGTGTGAGCGATCAGGCCGACTGTTTTCGGAGGCATGCAAAAAACTCCTGGTTACCTTCGGTCCCTTGGATGATTGAAGGAATGATTCCTTCGACGAGGTAGCCCGTCCGTTCAACGAAATCTTTAATCTTTGTCTGCGCTTTCTCGTGCAGATCCTTCTCCTTGACGATCCCGCCGCGGCCGACGTCGCGTCGCTCGAGCTCGAACTGCGGTTTGATCAGGGCGAGAATCACACCGTCTGGAGTTATCAACTCGAAGGCGTTCGGCAAGATCAAAGTCAGCGAGATGAAGGAGACATCGACGACGCAGACATCGACTGCCTCGGGTATCTGCTCGCGCGTCAGATGGCGCGCATTGAGTTTCTCAAACACAACCACGCGCGGATCGTTCCGGATTTTCCAAGCCAACTGATCGTGCCCGACATCGACGGCGTAGACTCGTGCCGCGCCGCGTTGCAGGAGGCAATCCGTGAAACCACCGGTTGAAGCTCCGATATCGAGCGCAATCTTGCCTGCGACGTTGATCTTGAAAGCGTCCAGCGCGCCCTCGAGTTTGAGGCCGCCGCGGCCGACATATTTGGGCGCTGCCTTTACTTCGACGGGATCGTCCGGCGCGACTTGTTCGGAAGCCTTCGTCGCCACCCGCGTCCCGATCTTGATTTCGCCTGCCATAATGGCGCGTTGCGCCTTTTCGCGGCTGGAAAAATCCCCGCGGCCCACCAGGAAAGTGTCGAGGCGGGATTTTCGATTCATCCTCTGGTCCCCTCTTCGCCGATTGCGTTGCGCAATGCTTCGAGGGCGGCGGAAAGCTGGTCCTGGCTGATGCAAAGAGGCGGCATCAGGACGACAACGTCGCGAATCGGCCGCGTAAGCAGTCCATGCCGTCGCGCGGCGACACAGACATTCTTGGCAACGGCTGACGCGCTCCTCCCGCCTTGTGACGCCATCTCGATCCCGGCGATGAAACCGCACTGCCGGGTGTCGGTCACCCCGGGTTCAGCACGCAGCTTCGATAAGCCTTCGCGCATCTGTTCGATCTTCGGACCCAAACGCTCGAGCACATTCTCCTTCGCGAAAATCTCGAGGCTGGCCCTGGCCGCGGCGCAGCCCAAGGCATTTGCGGTGTAACTATGTCCGTAGGCGAGCGCCTTTCCCTCTGCGACGGAGCCGTCAAAACGCGAGAATATTTCTTCCGTCACGGCAGTAACAGCTAGCGGAAGATACCCACCACTGAGCCCTTTACCAAAAACAGCAATATCCGGAATGACACCCTCGTGCTCCATGGCAAACATCCGGCCCGTCCTCCCAAATCCCGTCATCACTTCGTCCACGATCAGGAGCGTCCCGGTCCGATGACACCATTCCCGGACCGCTCTGAGGGTTCCGGCGGGCCAGAGCTTTCATACCCGCGGCACCCTGGATCAGCGGCTCAATGACCACCGCCGCCGTTTTGGCCACATCGGTCGCTGCCATTTTTTCAAGGGCGCTCAGGGTCGGGACAAGCTGAGCCGGGAAGTTCCACCGGCTCGGCCCGACGTGAAACATGGCGGAGGCGCCAAGACTGGCTGCTCCGGCGGTATCGCCATGGTAACCGTTCTGGAAAGCCACAAACTGCGTGCGTCGAGTGCTTCGGAGCCGCCAATACTGATCCGCGATCCGCAGGGCCGCCTCGATTCCGGTCGAGCCGTCGTCGGAATAGAACACCCGCGTCAGCGTGTTCGCTGGAAAGAGATCGACGATTGCGCGCGCCAATTCAATCGCGAGCGGATGAGTGAATCCAAGAAATGAAGTGTGAGCCACACGATCGAGTTGCCGGCGCACCGCTTCGTTAATGTGCGGATGGTTGTGGCCATGAATGTTGGTCCAGATCGATGAGTTCCCATCGATGTACTCGCGTCCCTGAATGTCTCGGAGAACCGCTCCGCGTCCCTCGACCAAGATCAGCGAAGGCTCGAGACTGCGCTGCCATTCGCCGCTGTCGGTGAATGGGTGCCAAATGTGGCGCCGGTCCGCATCGATGAGCTCCTGAACGCTCCAGTCACTCATTCATGGTTCGCTGGCTAATCAGTTTTTCGACCGCGAGGACATCTTCATAGGATGCGCGGCGGCGCTGATATTTTCGTTCGACGATGTCCTTTAAGGTCATCAGGTCTTCCATCGGAGGATCGTCAAAGTAGGTCCAATTCTCCTCGCCGGCGGTCTTGGCCTGGAGCTTCCATTGGCCGCCGAACTTGGTCGCCCGAACCTCGCGTTTCCGGCCTTCGGCGTCTCTTTCTGTCCATATGTGTTGACTCCGCATCGATTGGAAATCTTACATTAACAGGCTTGAAGGACGCTGCCAGACTCCTCGCTTACCTGATTGGGACCGTCCTTCTGGGCTGCCTTCTGGCACCGCCGTTGTTTTGGACGGCCCAGGCAGCAGCCGCGCATGGGGTTTTGCCGGGGTTGGCCAGCTTCGAGTTCGAATCTTTTTTCCATCGCGCGCTCCTCGTCAGCGGGCTGATTCTGCTCTGGCCGCTGGTGAAACTACGGCATATTCACCCCGGTGAACTGGGATTAGCGCGACGACGGTATACCGCACAACGGCCAATCTGGTCGCCGGCTTTCTGATCGCATGCATTCCCCTGCTCCTCTTTGGCGCGGTGCTCATCATCTCCGAAATTTACGCGGTGCGCTTCGCGCTTTCGCCGCGCTCGGTCGGCCGAGTTCTCGGCGCGACGATCGTCGTTCCCTTGATCGAGGAGGTCTTTTTCCGCGGCCTGATTCTTGGACTTCTTTTGCGAAGCTCCCCGCCTTTGATCGCGAACTTCATATCCTCCGCGCTCTTTGCGCTCCTGCATTTCTTGAAAGGGAGACGAACGGATCGGCTCGGGCAAGTCAGCTGGACTTCGGGTTTCGTTTCGCTGGGCACATTCGTTTGGCCAGTTCTCGCAACCGATGCTCATTGTTGGCGCCTTCGCGACGCTCTTTCTGATTGGCTGGATTCTGGCCGATGCGCGTTTGCGGACAAAAGCTCTCTGGCTCTCGATCGGTTTGCACGCCGGATGGATCTTCGGCAATGGCATCTTCAACCGGCTGGCGCACCGTCGCATCCTCGCGCTTCCGTGGCTCGGCCGTAATCTTCTCATCGGGCTGGTTCCGTTAGGGGTTTGCCTGTTAACGTGGGGCCTTGTCGTTCTCTTTCTCCGTCCGCGCAGCTCGCGCAACACAAACATGTTAGGCGCACTGGTCTCGCTTTTTTATCCGCCGATTTGCGCGGAATGTTCGGCTAACGTTCCGGCTGGCGAATATCTTTGCGACGAATGCGATGGAAGCGTCTTGCGAATCGAGCTCGCCCTTTTGCCGAACATGTTCCGAGCCTTTTTCCGGCGCCATCTCCGGCCCGTTTACATGCGCGAACTGCGCCGATCGCGCTCTCCATTTTGAAACCGCTGTCTCCGCTTTCCGCAGCCGCGGCGTCGTCCGTCGTGTGATCCATCAATTTCAAATACGGCCAAAACATCTATCTTCGGCACCTTGTCAGCCGGTGGCTCGATGCGGCTTTCGACGATGACCGCATCGCGGGCCAGGACTTCGACCTGCTGTTCCCAGTGCCCCTGCACCCAGCGCGGAAGCGCGAGCGGGGCTTCAATCAGGCCGAAACCCTGGCCAAACTAATGGCCCGGAAACGCGGCATTCCTTGCCAAGCGCTCTTAAAAAGGGTTCGTTACACCACGACACAGACTGCTTTCGACCGGACTGAACGGATGAATAATTTGCGTGATGCCTTTCGTTTACGAAGAAACGCGGACGTGCGAGGGTTGCGGGTGCTCCTGATTGACGACGTCCTGACGACCGGCGCCACTCTGAGCGAATGCGCGCATGTGTTATCAAAAGCCGGAGCCGTTTCCGTTTGTGCAGCAACCGCCGCGCGAGCCTGATCTGAATCCATGGCCATCTTCAAAAAGCCAGTCATAAAAACGCAGAGCCGGCGAAAGCGCGATATTCCACATGGGCTTTTTCAGAAATGCCCGGGCTGCGGCGAAGTGGTGCACGAGCTCGAGCTCTCGCAGAACCAGCGGGTTTGTCCGCGCTGCGATTTTCATTTTCCACTTTCCGCCAAGGAGCGAATCGAGCAACTGACCGACCCGGAATCCTTTGTCGAAATGGACGCCGGCCTCAGCTCGGTCGACACGTTGCGATTCCAAGGAATGGCAACCTACAAGGACCGCCTTAAGAAGTATCAGGAAAGCACGGGCTTGATCGATGCCGTCATCACCGGCCATGCCATGATCAACGGCTACAAGATTGGACTGGCTGTGATGGATTTCAGTTTCCTGGGCGGCACCATGGGATCGGTCGTGGGCGAGCGCATCACTCGAGTGATCGAGTATGGAACGGCGAAGCGACTCCCGATCATCGTGATCTCTGCTTCCGGCGGTGCTCGTATGTATGAGGGAATGCTTAGCCTGATGCAGATGGGCAAGACCAGTGGAGCGCTTGCCCGTCATGCGGCGGAGCGCCTTCCATATATTTCGGTTCTCACCAACCCGACCATGGCCGGAGTGATGGCAAGTTATGCGTCGCTCGGTGATGTCATTCTGGCGGAGCCGCGAAGTATGATCGGTTTTGCCGGACAGCGGGTCATCAAGGAAACGACTCATCAAAATCTGCCCGATGGATTTCAAACATCTGAATTCCTCGAGGAGCATGGTCTGATCGATATGATCGTCGATCGACGCCGGATGCGTGACCAGATCACTCAGCTTTTAAGCTACCTAACGGCCACGGCGTGACGAAATCGCCGCAGGCGGAGCCATTCAATGGCTACCCGGAAGCCCTCTCCTGGCTTTACGGCCTTGAGCGTTTCGGAATCAAACTGGGTCTCGAGAACTCACGAAAACTTTTCGCAGGACTGGAAGCTGAGCTTCGCAAGAGCCGCATCTTTCATGTCGCTGGTACGAATGGGAAAGGGTCTGTCTGCGCGATGATCGATTCGATCTGCCGCGGCGTCGGCAGGCGGACCGGGCTATTTACCTCCCCTCACCTGGTCACATTTCGAGAGCGGATCCAAGTGAACGGCGAAATGATTCCCGAAAACGCAGTCACCGAAGGCCTGACCAAATTCCGGGACACCATTCTCGACTGGCAACCGCACCCGACCTTCTTCGAAATCGTGACGGCACTGGCGCTTAATCACTTCGTCGAACAGAAATGCGACGTCATCGTGCTTGAGACCGGCCTCGGCGGCCGTCTGGACGCGACGAATGCCGTGGCATCGAATGTCTCGGTGATCACGCCCGTCGACATGGACCATCAACAGTGGCTCGGGGAGACCTTGCCAGAAATTGCCTCGGAAAAAGCGGGAATCATCAGGCACGACGCTCCGGTCATTTCGGCCCCGCAAAAGCCGGACGCGGAACATGTGATTCGTAAACGCGCCGCGGAATGCCGGGCGCCTCTGCAATTCGTTAGCAAGCCCTACGAAAATTCTCCGATTAGCTTGCGCGGTTCGTATCAAAAATGGAATGCAGCCGTCGCAATCGCAGCCGTCCAACGAATGGGCCTGGATGTTTCAGAAGAAGATATCGCTCGCGGTTTGCTGAGTGTGCGTTGGCCGGCGCGCTTTCAATCGTTCGACGATCGGACAGTCATTGATGGGGCCCACAACCCGGCTTCAGCGGGCGTCCTGGCGCAAACGTGGCAGGAAACATTCGGGGAAGAGAAGGCGACAATCATCGCCGCGATCCTGAGCGACAAAGACACGGTTGGAATCATTAAGGCACTCCAACCGATAGCGGCGCGTCTCATTGTGCCACGAATCAGGAGCGAACGGGCCTTGGAGCCAAGTGGAATCAAGAAAGCAGCCGATGTCCTCGGGCTGGAAGCTGAACTTGCGGCGTCGTTCTCTGATGCGCGGGAGAATGCCTTGTCTCACCGGGAGCGAATCCTGATCACGGGCTCGCTTCATTTTGCCGGCGAAGCGATCGCCGCTCTGCGCGGGGAACCGGCGGCATTCGAAGAATGCTCACAATAGATCGGGGAGCGCACGCGCCCCCGCGTGCTGGCGATGGCGCCCTCGCCATCGCGAACTTGGATTGATGAAGGATTGATTTCGGCGAGGCGCCGAAATCGGCACGCGAGGCGCGTGCGCTCCGCCGGAAATTATTCCGAACGCTCGATCGACTCGCGCGTTGGAGGGGCGAGCTGGAAAGCCCGGCCGCTCCTTCACCCGCGTTACGGGTCTCGTCCGCCTCCCAGTTATTGGGACGACCCGGAGGTCGTCCCTCCACTCGGCTCGAAACGCGGGAATACCGGGATGGGTTTTCCCACGATGTGTCCGTCGGGCAGACCACCCCATGTGGCATCCTTCAGCCCGAAGCGCTCCTCCTTACCGCTCATTTCCATCTTCCAATTCAATTGATCGAAGATCCCATGAGCCGCCTTCGGCACCACCGGGGAGATCAAAATCGCAATAATCCGCAGTGATTCCGCGAGCGCGTAGAGCATCGCGTTCAAGGCTTCTACTTTGAGGGGTTCAGATTGCTGCTTGGCTAACGACCAAGGTTTCACTGTCTCAACAAAGATGTTGCACTTTTGAGACAGACCGAATGCCTCCTGAAGCGCCACGCTGATTTGAAATCTATCCGCCGCCTGACCGTAAGCAGGCACGTGTTCGCCAGCAATCCGACTCAGAGGAGCATCTCCTCGAGAAAGAACGCCTTCGCGATACTTCTGCGCCATGCTGACGGAGCGATTCAACAAGTTCCCAACCGAATTGGCCAAATCTGTGTTGTATCGCCCAACTAGTCGTTCTTCGGAGAAATCCGAATCACTTCCCGTGGCCATGTCGCTCATCAAATAATAACGCAACGCATCAGCACCGTATTTGTCCGCCAGCGCATTTGGATCGACCACGTTACCAGCGCTCTTGCTTATTTTGGCACCGCCGAGATTCCACCAGCCGTGCACCAGCAGTTGTGGCATTTGTTCGTCCGGAAAACCGAGCGCGTGAAGTATGATCAACCAGTATATCCCGTGCGCCGGGATCAGGATATCCTTGCCGATGATCTGAATTGCCGGCCAGCGATCGCGAAAGGTTGAGGGTTGAGAGTCGAAACTCAAGACGGCGGCATCGTAGCCGGAGAAGCTGATGTAGTTCGTTAGGGCATCGAACCAGACATAGGTGACAAAGTCCTTGTCGAAAGGCAGTTCGATTCCCCAGTCGAGCCGTGATTTCGGACGCGAAATGCAAAGGTCCCCACTGAGCTTCTGGACGGCGTTCCGCAGCTCTGTTTGCCGAAAATCCGGCACGATGGCGTCTTTCCGGAGATCGAGATATTTGAGTAACCAGTCCTTGTGCTGATTCAGTTTGAAGTAGTAATTCTCTTCCTCGCGTTCTTCGACCTGGCCCCATTCGGGACCGAACTGGCCGTCAGGTCCACGTTCCTTGTCGGTCAGGAATTGTTCCTGCCGAATAGAATAGAATCCCGATTGCTTGTCTTTATAGATCTGGCCTTCCTGGAAGAGTCGCCCAAGGATTTCCCGGACAACTTCCTTGTGCTTTGGCGAAACCGTCGCGGCCCACTCGTCGTACCGAACATCGAGTTTTTTCCAGAGATCAATAAACTTCTGCGTCGTGACCTTAACGAATTGAGCAGACGGCACACCCTCTTTGGCGGCCGACTGTTGCACCTTCTGTCCATGCTGATCGACGCCAGTGAGAAAGAACACTTTTTCACCCTTCAGCCGATGATAACGGGCCAGGACGTCAGCCAGTACCTTTTCGTAGGCGTGACCAATGTGCGGCGCCGAATTCGTATAATCGATCGCCGTGGTGATGAAAAAGGTCCGTGACATCGGGCGAACAAAGTGCCGGACGCGGAGCCAGTTAGCAACTCGCTAAACGGTGTAGTGCGGCCTCGGGATGGGGGCGGTTCGTCGAATCGCGTGGGCGATTGGGGTCAATCGCCCTAGCCACGCGCTTTGTTGCGCCGGTTCATTAGGAACAGCCAACCCATGACTCCCAGCGCCGCCAAATCCAGCCACGAGGTGTAGTTCCATCGGATTCCCATTTCCATGACAGGACTGGGCGGACGCGGACCGGTGGGAATGAGCCCAAGGAAATTGAAAAGCAGATCGATCGAAATCCCGGCAAGCACCATGCAAAGGAAAAAGACCGCGACAATGTAACCGGCGGCACGCGCGCCGTAATATTTCACGTAGATCATAATCAACGGAAGAATGATCAGGTCGGCGAAAATGAAAGAGATAACCGCGCCGAAACTAATGCCCGCGCTCCAGAGATGCGCCGCCAGAGGAATGTTGCCGACCGAGCAAACAAAGCTGGCAACCGCAATCAGCGGACCGACGACGCAATTTTCGACCAGCCGCAGCCAGGGGGGCCCGGTTTGCAGGAAAAGAACATTCCACCAGTGCGGCGGGATCAGCGTGGCGATAAAACCGGCGAGCAAAAACCCGATCGCGATTTCCTTCCAAAGCATCGACCAATCCATGAAAAACGCCTGGGCGATACGACTCCACTGTGAGCCCTCCTCCACCGCATGGTGATGCTCGTGGTGCCCGCAGCATTCGGCCTCCCCTTCCCCTTCCCCGTGACTGCGCGCTTCGACTTCCAGGTCCTTCGGAAACAGAGCGCGCGACAAGAACCAAACCAGCGCGATCAGCAGGAATGCCCCGGCCACGTTCGCCAGGAGAAATCGCCAGCCTAACAACAGCCAGAGAACTGCTCCCAATTCCGCGACCAGATTGGTGGAGGCAAACATGAACGCGAGCGTGACTGTGAGGGCCGCTCCCTGTTTGAAGGCTGAGCGGCCGGCGGCCGCGGCGGCGTAGGAGCAGGAACTACTCGCGGCGCCGAAGAAGGTCGCCATGGCCATGGACTTCAAATTGGTTCGGCCAAAGGTTCTGGTCATGGCCGTCTTGCTCACGAACACCTGCAGCATTCCAGAAATCAGGAAACCGAGCACGAGCGCCCAGAACGTTTCCCACGCCATCACGAGCGCGTGATAAAGACTCATCCACAAAGGCATCATTTCATCGTCTCCATTTCGGGCATCGCTTCGTGATTCATCTGAGATGGCCGAATGCGCATGAAAACCTGAAACCCGTAACCCGGCCCATCGCCGTAATAGCGATCAAGGCTCTCCGGTTTCACATAAAGAGTAAACTGGCCGCCAAGGCCAACGTCCAAACCCCGCCCATGAGCAAAATCGTGCACGCATCCAATCGACCAGCTCTGCACACCAAAAATCCTTTCGAGGTCCGAACCGGTCAACACCAGTTCGTGGCCTGATTTTTCGACATATTCAAATCGACCATATACAGTCTCGCGGTTCCACTGCAAATTGGACTCGAGGAGAAACGACTGGGTCCGGCCCTCGCGCGTGGTGTCGTTTTGTCCCCAGACAAACGAGTTCGCCCAATTCGCGTCCTGGCTCAGTCGTCGATTATAGATAGCCGACGCGGTGGTTCGATGCCGGTTAGCGGACGGATCGAGCGCCTCCGGACTGTGCAGGTAGCCGTGAGACACTTGCAGCGCCAGGTCCGGCGTCGGATTCCAGGACAAGCGCACACTGGCGGAGTCGAAGCGCGGCCGATCGAAGTCGTAGCGTTCTTCGTCGGGCTCGCGACCGGTGAACACACTCCCTTCGAGCTTCAGGGTGCGCCAGACTGCGCCTAACGTGGCCACCCCAAAAGTAATGTGGCTCGAGTCCTGCCAATGATGCCCGATGGGCGCATCCGGATTATCCATGGCGCTCAAACGATGCATGAACGTCGGGGGGCCAAGTGCAGGCTCGCCCGGGTATCCAAAATACAGGTAGCTGGAAAAATCCTGCGTGAATTTTTGGGAATAGGTGACCGACAATTCGTCGAACAGATCGTGCGGATGCTGACGATCGTGCAGCGGCTGATCATGCCAGGTCTCGCCGCTTTGGAAGAGCAAGGGATACCCGCGACCTTGCTCGGTTAGCAAATCGAGGCTCATCATGCCTCGAAAACCAATCTGAGCGCTTTCGCTAAAAGGATGCGAATACATTCCCATGATCCAGTTAGGCGCGTCTATGCGATCGTCTCCGCGATTCGTGCTGATGTTTGTGTAACGCGGGAAAATTCCTCCGTGCAGCATGAGCATATCGTCGCCGAACATGAACATGCGGCCATACATCGGCGTGGAATCGGGCACCCAGCTGGTGCCGGAACTTTCCCGGCTCATCGGTTCCGCGATATTGATCGATGAGTTCATCGTCATGTGTTCAACATGTTCCGGCGATTGGACCGAGTGCCCATGGTCCGGCGTGACCGCGGGGTGATGCATGCCGGCATGGCCGATTCCTTCATGTTTGCCCGGCGATTTCGTTTTCATCGCTACGAGCGTCATTCCGCATTTCGGGCACCGCCCGGGATGATTGACGATCACCTCAGAATGCATGACACAGGTGTATTTTCGTGGGGACGGCGAGGCAATAAATTCCGGGGTTTGCGCGAACGCCGGGGCCGCAAGGAAGGCGAGCGCGCTCGCGCTGATGAGTGAATAGAAAGATTTCATAGGTAAATAGCTTCAAAATTGATTGATCGTTTCCGAGCGCACCAAGGCTCGGCGGAACAGGACAGAAAGCGAGGCGGCGACCTGCGCGAGCAGGCGCGGACACTCGTTAGTCTAAAACCGGCGGAGCGTGAGCGAGAAGGCTCCGCTGCAACACCAGTTCGGAAAAGGAGAAGGCTTGTGGTGGCCCGGTGTCCAGGCAAAGGGAGGAAAATTCCTCCCGGGTGCCCTCAAAGAGGTCATGCGGGTCGGAAAGGAGCCCCAGGACAGGCGTCACCAAGAAAGGCAAAGGTTGCAACGGCTTCAGCGCGGTCGCGGGAAGATTCTTGCAGCAAACCTGGAGAGTTTGCTGCTCCTTCGGTTGAGCCGGCGCAACTGGCTTGCTGCCGTGCATCCGGCAGCAATCTTCCTGATCATCCACCGGCGCGGCCGCAGGCGCGGAGAACGCGGCGTCGAGCATGCAATGATTCGAAATGGCGAACCACGCCAGGATCGAGACAGGACCCGACGAATAGCCGCGTGTTTCTCATCGCCCTGATTATGGAACGGATCGTCCGAATGCCTTGTTTATCAACCGTTTTGTTAACGGTCGCGCGCGGAAACCGAGGGAACAGTTGCTTCAGCGCCCCCGAATTCGTATGAAACAAGCAAAACCGTTGTCACTGGAGGCGCATCGCTGCCACAGCCAAAAAATGTCGTCAGGGAAATTCGTGCCTGACGCCAAGGTTTCCAGGAAACCAACGGACCGAGCCCGAATTCATCGGTGCGCCCAAGAACGCTTTCATCGGTTGCGTGGACATACCGCATCTCCGCACCGAGTTCGACGGCTCCTTTGGAAAGCGCGTAGCTGGCAGATTGGCTGATTTGGAATTGCCGCCCGGACCTTCCAGCGACTTCCTGTTCGAGGCCGAGATTGACCGCGTAACCCAAGCGCTTCTCAGCGAACGCGTGTGCCAGGAGGATGCGCATCGCAATCGCGTCCGGCTGGTCACGCAAGATCGTTAGGCCCTTGCTCCGATGATCGCTCTGGACGTTATCGCCCAATCCAACAACATATCCGAGTGACACGGCCGGATTGAAAGGAATCTTGTCCCAATCCGCAAAGGCATAACGGCCCTCGAAAGAGAAAGCCGTTTCGTGGCCGCTGCTCCCGAAAAATCCGAGATCGTTCTCGATTCCCAACTCGATCCGATGGGGCAATCCCAGTTCCACTTCCTGTGAGAGCTCGCTGCGAAACTTTCCGTGTGAAACGAAATCCGCCTGCCAATCGATTCCCGCGAACGCTTCGTAAGGCGACAGAACGTATGCCTTGGTCGCGGAGCCGGCGCGGTTTCTTTCCGCCCAGGCCGGCTGCCCGTATTCTCCCATCTCCAGGAATTCATCGTGCTCGGCCTCATCGTTTTCTGCGTTAACGATCACATCGGCGTGTCGTTCATCGTCAGCCCGAGTGATGGAAGCTGCCAGGGCGACGAGGGAGCATGCGGCGAACACAGCCTTCACAATTTCTTATCCACCCGGTTCTTCGGTCTGGAGGACGATACAAGCCATCGCGTGATGATCGGTATGGCTCAAGGTAATGAGGGCAGAACCGACACCGCGTTGTCTCGCTAGCTGTTCAGCGCCTCCAGTCAAAACAAGGAAAGGCTCCCCGCTCTCTTTCTTTTGCACATCAATGTCACGCCAGCCCATGGCTTTCCCGATTCCGGTTCCAAAGGCTTTGGAAACCGCTTCCTTGGCCGCAAAGCGCGCCGCCAGATGGCGCGCAGGAAATTTCATCGATTTGGAATAAGCGATTTCGCCATCCGTAAACACGCGATGAAGAAAACGGTCGCCGAACCGTTCGAGCGAATGTTCAATGCGGGCGCATTCGACCAGGTCGACCCCGATTCCCAGAACACTCATCCGTTGTAATTCTGCATGGCACTAATCATTTGGTGCACCGCTGCTTGTAAGCCGATGAAAACCGCGCGTGCAATAATGGAATGACCGATATTGAGCTCGGTTAGATGCGGGATTTGGTGAATCAACTCGATGTTTGTGTAGTTGATGCCGTGGCCGGCGTTCACTTGAAGATGTAACTCCGAAGCGCACTTGGCTGCTTCCTGAAGGTTCGCCAACTCTTCGCGCACAAACTTTTCTGAAAAGGCGTTCGCCAGTTTTCCGGTGTGCAGTTCGACCATGTCGGCGCCGAGCTCGCCGGCAGCGTCAATCTGCTCGAGCTTGGGGTCGACAAATAAACTGATGCGAATCCCTGCGGAATGAAGGCGAGCGATGGTCGGCTCGAGTTCCTTGCGATTCGCCACCACGTCGAGTCCGCCTTCGGTCGTGACCTCCTCGCGCTTTTCCGGGACCAGGCAGACTTCATCGGGAAGAAGGCGCAATGCCACGTCCACGATCTCCGGAGTGTTGCCCATTTCGAGATTCAACTTGGTGATGACGTTTTGCCGCAAACGTTCCAAATCGCGGTCCTGCATGTGACGACGATCGCTCCGCAAATGCGCTACGATTCCCTGCGCGCCGGCCCGTTCACAAATCGAAGCAGCCGCGATGATGTCGGGTTCGACATTCTTAGAGTCCGGCATGGTTGAGTAACGCGCCTGCCGCAGTGTCGCGACGTGATCGATGTTCACCCCAAGCCGTAAATTCCCCATATCGCCCGTCAATAGGCGCCAGACTTTCCCTCAGGGCAAGGCGGAAGCCGTTTCCGTGGGTAAGTCCGCCTCGGACCGGTCTCGCAGGAGTTCAACCCTCCACTTTCGAGCGCAGGGCGGCCCGCGAAAGTAAGCCTTCCCCTATTGCGCCCGCCGGGAAGAAATCCTATCATCGGCTTCTCGCTTCCACGTGGCCCCCGCCCTTTCTTTGCTTCTGTGAACGCTTTTTCCGAAAAACTGAATGGCGAAGGCCTGCAATTGCGCCATGTGGCGCCGCAGAGCATCCGGATCGACCTGGGTCACTGGCTCGGCAAGGTCATGTCGCGCGAGACCATGGATCGCGTTGTCGATTGGATCGCGAAGTCGGAAATCGAAACGGTTGATCTCGCCGGAGGCGCGCCGGAGACTGTGCCGGATTTTCGCCATCTGGTTGAGCGGCTGCGCGCACTTCCGTCAGTTCAGCGAATCATTGTCCGCTGCAATCTGGCGCTTCTCCTGGAAGATCAATGGTCGTGGGTCCCGGATTTCCTGGCGACGAAGAAGGCGGAGATTGTCGCCGCGTTGCCTTCGAAGGTGCCTGAGCCGACGATGATCCAGCGTGGAGGTGAATGCCAGTTTGAAGCCGCCGTTTCCGCTTTACGAATACTCAATCGGTTGGGATACGGCGTCGCCGGCGTCCTCCAACTTCATCTGGCCGTTCGCCCGGCGGGGCTGCAGCTTCCGCGCGAGCAAACGCAGGTGGAAACAGAAGTGAAGCGCGATCTGGCTAGCAACTACGGAATTGTTTTCAACAGGCTCTTTGTTATCCCAAATGTTCCGGTCGGACGTTTCGCTTCCGTGTTGCGGGCGAACAAGCGGTTCGACAGTTACATGCAGTCGCTCATTGGAGGTTTCGACGCCTCTTTGGTAAAGACCGTGCCGTGCCGGGAGACGGTTAGCCTGGGCCCGCAGGGTGAGGTTTATGACTGCGACTTCAACCGGCAACTCGAAATGCAATGGCGCAACGGTCATCCCACTTTCATTTGGGATGTCGATCCAGCGACCATTGTCGACCGTGAAGTCATGACCGGGGATCATTGCTTCGGCTGCACCGCGCGTGCGGCCGTCACTCGCAGTTCGTTTCGTTAACTCCTAGCGGCGGTCTATCGACCGCCGAAGTTCAGAGTCAACAATACGACCCTATTCGATCGAATATTCGACGCGATCTTCTTCTTCGCGCTGAACAAGCTTATTGCGCTCGATGATCCGGGCGCAGGTATTCCAGCGGAGCAAGGCATCGTCATGGCCGGGCGGCCGAATCTTTTCAGCCTTCTCAAACCAACTCATGGCCTCCTGAAACAGGTCGAATGCCTGGAAGCGGCAATCGGGAGTGTTTTGGGTCAATTTCACCTTGGCGCGGCGTTCCGCCAAGATGCCGCTGTAGTAGGCCCGCTCGTAGTCGCTCGCGATTTTTCCTAACAACTCACGGGCCTGCGTGTCGCTCACCCCGTAGCCCTTGGTAAACCGATCGGTCAAGGCGAGGAGCAAAATCACAATCGCCTCCTGGTTATCGGGATCCGCTTTTAGAATATCCAGGCAGATACTTTCGGCTTCGGCCGGTTCGTTAAGCAACCGGTAGCGATTGGCCTTCTCCAAGGCGGCCGGGATTGCTTCGGGGGAAAGTGGTTTCAGCTCAGACATAGCAGCAGGTTGAAGCGATTAAGGGTTGAAGGGCTAAAATATCGGAACCTCTTGAACCGTTCAACTCTTCATCCCTTTAACTGTTCAACAGTCTCCTCAGCCCCTTCCAAATCCACCCGAAAGGATCATAGAACTCATCGACCACTCGCTCCTTTAGCGGAATAATCGCGTTATCCGTAATGGTGATTTCTTCCGGGCACACCTTGGTGCAACATTTCGTGATGTTGCAATAGCCGATGCCCTGGGCGTTGCGCAGTTCAGGGATGCGATCTTCCGTATCGAGCGGATGCATCTCAAGGGCGGCGACATAAATCAAATAGCGCGGCCCGATGAATCGATCATGCAAATGGTGATCGCGCAGCACATGGCAAACGTCCTGGCAGAGAAAGCATTCGATACATTTCCGAAACTCCTGCACCCGATCGATGTCTTCCTGCTGCATTCGCCAGGTGCCATCGGGCGCGTCGGGCGGCCGCGGCTTGAACTTTTTGATCCGCTTTTTGACCTCGAAGTTCCAGGAGACGTCCGTGATGAGATCCTTGAGCAATGGAAAAGCCTTGATGGGCTCAACCGTAATCGGCTTGTCCAAAGGCAAATCGCTCATCCGGGTCATGCACATCAGCTTGGGCATGCCGTTAATCTCGGCCGAACACGAACCGCATTTTCCCGCCTTGCAGTTCCAACGACAAGCCAGGTCGTTCGCCTGCTCGCGTTGGATGTCGTGCACGGCGTCGAGCACGACCATGCCTTCGGAGCATTCGGTCTCGTAGGTGCGAAACTCACCGCCGCCGGAATTGCCGCGCCAGATTTTGAAGATTGTTGTCACGAGTTGAAGGATTGAAGAGATGAAGGGTTGAAGGGCTCCGTCGGTTCGCCTTCAATCTCATCGGCATTACCTTCCTTGACCCTTGAAGGGTCCTGTTCAAGGCGGCTTCGGAGAAAGCGAATGTAGCCATTCGTGAGACGATGAACCGCCCACCCCTTGTCTCTGAGGATCTCCAACTCGCTCGAGGGCACGTATTCCTCATCCTGACAGGTGTTGAGATCATCAAGTAGTTCTTCAAGAGAACCGCGCGATTGGAACATGAACTTTATTTGGTCGAGAAAATGAAAACGACCATGCCCTTCCGCAATGTTGTTCGTCAGAGACAGGGCCGCGCGGCGCACTTGAGAAACCAGTCCGAACTTTTCTTCCGGCGGTAATCGTTTCGCCAGTCGATACATATCTTTCCGAAATTCCCTCGCCAGTTGATAGACATGCAGGTCTTCAAAGGTCTGAAAATGTTCGTTTGTTCCTGGCCGCTCCATCTTTCCAACCCTTCAACTCTGCATCGCTTCAACCATGCTTCTACCCCATCTCCTCAATCACCTGTTTGAGATACTCCGGCATTTCCGGCAGGGGCTCTAAACGAATCTTCATCGAACCATCGGAAGCCTTGCCGGCAATCGTATTGAGCTTCGCAAACTTGTCGTCCTTCGATGGGTAATCGTCGCGGAATTGCGCGCCCCGGCTCTCCTTGCGTTCGATGGCCGCGCGCGTGATCGCTTCGGAAACGATCAGCAGATTCTTCAAATCGATCGCGGTGTGCCACCCGGGGTTAAACTCGCGATGACCAATCACGCCAACCCCCTTGGCGCGTTGCCAGAGTTTCTGCAGCTCGCTCAAGGCCTTCTGCATCTCCGATTCAGTCCGCACGATGCCGACATTGTCCTGCATCATTTCCTGGAGATCCTTTTGAACTTCATAAGGATTTTCGCCGGCGTCGCGTTCGAAAGGCGCTAGCGCTTCTTTGGTGGCGCGCTCGATTTGTTCCTGATCGACGCTCCCAGCTGCATTTTCCTTCGCGAACTTTGCCGCGTATTCACCGGCGCGTTTTCCGAAGACAACGATGTCCGAAAGAGAATTTCCGCCGAGGCGATTCGCGCCGTTAATTCCGGCGGCGCATTCGCCGGCCGCGAACAACCCGGGCACGCGCGACATCTGCGTGTCCGGATGCACGTGAATTCCTCCCATGGCGTAATGGGTTGTCGGGCCGACTTCCATCGGCTGTTCGGTAATGTCGATATCGGCCAGTTGTTTGAATTGATGGTACATGCTCGGCAGCTTTCGTTTGATGTGCTCGGCCGAGTTCGGCAGCTTCTGCTTGATCCAGGCGATATCGAGATAGACACCACCGTGCGGGCTTCCCCGTCCTTCCTTGATCTCGCGCACGATGCAGCGGGCCACATGATCACGCGTCAGGAGTTCCGGCGGCCGCCGCGCATTCTTATCGCCCTGGCAATATCGCCACCCTTCCTCTTCGTTGTCTGCCGTCTGACTTTTGTAGTTGTCCGGAATCTCATCGAACATAAAACGGCGGCCTTCTTTATTCGTTAGGATCCCTCCTTCACCGCGGACGCCTTCGGTGACCAGAATTCCGCGGACACTGGGCGGCCAGACCATTCCGGTGGGATGGAATTGCACAAACTCCATGTCGATCAGTTCGGCGCCGGCCTCGTAGGCCAGAGCGACGCCGTCCCCGGTCGATTCCCAACTGTTGCTGGTGATTTTGTAAGCGCGGCCGAGTCCTCCTGTTGCCAGGACCACCGCTTTGGAACGAAAAATCTTGAAGCGTCCTCGCTCTCGTTCGTAACCAAAAGCGCCCGCGATTCGGTCGCCGTCCTTGAGCAGGGCCAGCACCGTGTGCTCCATGTGGACGTTGATGCCCTGATGAATTCCATGATCCTGTAAGGTGCGAATCATTTCCAGTCCGGTGCGATCCCCGACGTGGGCCAGGCGCGGATAACGATGACCCCCGAAGTTTCGCTGAAGAATCCGCCCATCTTTGGTGCGGTCGAAAACCGCGCCCCACGCTTCCAGTTCGCGCACACGATCTGGCGCTTCTTTGGCGTGCAATTCAGCCATGCGCCATTGATTGACATATTGTCCGCCTCGCATGGTATCCGCGAAGTGCACCCGCCAGTTATCGCGGTCGTCCACATTTCCAAGAGCCGCGGCGATGCCTCCTTCGGCCATGACGGTGTGCGCTTTTCCGAGCAAAGACTTACAGATCAATCCGACGGAAACGCCGGCAGCGGACGCTTCAATCGCGGCCCGCAGCCCGGCTCCGCCTGCACCGATGACCAGAACGTCGTAGTCGAGACTTTGATAATCGGGCATGATTTCGAAGGTTGAAGAGTTGTAGAGCTGAACGGTTAAAGTTCAGCCGTGGATTTCTGTAAACGCTTCATCACTTCAACCTTTCAACTGTTCAACATCGGTCTAAAACAGCCGCACATCGTGCCAGATACCCATTGCGCAAAGGCGAACATAGAGATCGGAAAAGCCGACCCAGAAAAGGCTCATCCAGGCCCAGAGCATGTGCCGTCGATTAAAACAGCTGACGCAATTGTATGCCTGACGGCAGGCCGGAGCTTTCGAGAATTGATCGAGAAATCCGCCAACCAGGTGGCGGAGCGAGTGACAACCGAAAGTGTAACCTCCTAGGAAAACGACATTAACTGCCAGAACGATCGTTCCCAGACCCAGGCCTAACGAGCTTCCACCGTTTGCTGGATTGGCAAACCAAAGCGCCTTCCAAACGTCGAAAGCCAGAATGAGTATGAAGACCAGGGCCACATACAGGAAGTAGCGATGGACATTCTGAAGAATCAGCGGGAAATGACGCTCCCCGAGGTAAACTTTCCGCGGCTCTCCCACGGTGCAGGCTGGTGGGTCCGCCCAGAATGACTTGTAGTAGGCTCCTCTATAATAATAGCAGGTCAGACGGAAGCCGCCCGGAGCCCAGAGAATCAGGAGCGCGGGTGAAAAGAAAAGCCAGGCCGGCCACCACTCAGGTTTAGGCCCGAACCAGGCATGGGGCGAACCCCCGACCAGTTCCGGCGAGTAAAACGGAGAGATGTAATTGCCGAAGTAGTAGTTCCTTCCCTGAAACGCAGCCCAGGTGGAGTAAACAATGAAAGTCGATAGACCGAGAAATACCAGGAGGGGTTGAAGCCACCAGGCGTCAGGACGCATCGTCCTGCCGAAAGGACGATGCGGCAGTGTGGCCGTGCCGTTTCCGTTCATTTTTCGTCAGGCTTCTCTTCCGGAAATCCCGCTTTCTTCCACGCCTCCCAACTCCCGGGCACGTTCCATAGCGCCTCAAACCCCTCTTCCTTCAGAATGCTGGCCGCGATGCTGGCGCGATAGCCGCTCGCGCAATAAACCGCCGTTGGCCTTGTCCGATCGAGTTCACCCACGCGCTTACGCAGTTCCGGCAGGAAAATATGACGGGCGCCCGGCACATGTCCCGTCTTCCATTCGCGCGGCGAGCGCACGTCCAGAATCTGCAGGTTCGAGCCGCGCTTGTTCAATTCATGAACACTCATTTGGCTGATCTCGGCTTGTTCAAAACCCGCGGCCTGCCACGCTTTCATTCCACCCAGGAGATAGCCGGCGAATTTGGAATAACCAGTTCGCAGAAAGAGCCTAACTACTTCCTCCAGGTGATCTTCGCCTTCCAGGACCAGAAGAATGGGCTCGTTGGAAGCCAGCATCCAGCCCGCCCAGATCGAAAGCACGGGGGACCCGCCGATATTCAGCGCGCCCGAAATATGGCCGCCGCCGAAAGCGAGCATCGTCCTGGTATCCACCAGTGCGCCGGCCTTTTTCTCAATGGCTTCCTTGAAAGCCTTCGGCGTCAGACCCGGAACACGCGGAAGACTACCGATGACTTCGGGCCCCTTCGCGTTCAGCTGCTTCATGATCGGATAATAATGAGGAACCGGCGGCGCTGTTTTGATGGCGTACTCGGTGAATGCCCGGACATCCTCAAATTGCAGGAATTTATTAAATCTTCTCTCGTAACCGATGGTACTGCTGAGGCGATCACCAATGTCCGCACCGCAAGGCGAACCGGCGCCGTGATTTGGATAAATCATGACGTGATCCGGAAGCTTTAGATAAAAATCGCGGAGGGTGTTGAATTGTTGACGGGCTAATTGCTCGGTGTGCTCAGATCCGAGGAGATCGGGGCGGCCAGCGGAGGAAACGAAAAGCGAATCGCCGGTCAAAATTCCCCAAGGCATCTCCGGATGTTCGGCGTCTGCCAGAAGATAGGCCACGTGTTCGGGAGTGTGGCCGGGCGTATGTTTTGCAGTCACGACGACCTGCCCAAACGTGAAAGTGTCTCCGTCCTTCAGCGCCACGTGCGGGAAACCATAGGATGCGTCTCCCTCTTCGCTCACGTAAATCTTCGCGGAATCGAGCCGGGCGCAGAGTTCTCGCGAACCGCTGACAAGATCGGCATGAATATGCGTCTCGAAAATATGTGTGATCGAGAGTTTCTCCTCGCGCGCCATTTCGAGATAGACGTCGACGTCCGGCCGCGGATCGAAAATGGCGGCGGTTAATTCTTCGTCGTCCCCGAGTAAGTAAGAGAGTTCCGCGATGCCGGGTGTCTGAATCGTCTTAAAGATGAGGGACATCCGCTTTGAGTTAAACCGAGTGACGCAGAGAGATCAACTCCGCTGTCGATCAATCAAACCACCTGGATCTTAATCGGAAGAACATGGTGAATCATATAAGTCCCGAAATCAGGATCCCTTTGCAGGGGCTGCGCCTTACCGTCTTCCGCGACCGCTCGCGCCATGAGCGTTTGTTCGCCCGGGCGCGATGGAACGGTCCACTCGATTTCCCACCGGCACCAAGCGGTCCGTCCCGATTGATCGAGCATTTTTGCAGGACGCCAGGTGTTGCCGGCGTCGACGCTGACTTCGACGCCTTTCACCTTCCCGCCCCAGGCGGCGCCATGAATTCGGAATGTAGATCCGGCTGTGACAGTGGAGCCGTTGGCCGGCTGCGCTATCTGAGCCTTTGGAACCATCGGCCCAAGCGGGGTCAATTCTTTGTGCTCGCCGCGGCGCCGCCAGTAAGCATAATCCAGAGTCTGATAATAGCCGTTGAATGGCCGATCGGTTAGGATGATCCGTTGAAGCCATTTGACCGAAGCCATGGCGTACCACCCGGGAACGATGGCGCGCAGAGGAAAGCCGTGCTCCGGCAGGAGTTCCTGACCGTTCATCCGGTGGACTAACAGGACATCGTCCAGTGCCTTCGTCAGCGGAATGCTTCGAGCAAAACGAATTTGGCCGGAGGGGGCTTTGTTGTCCTCGATCTCCCCATGGTCTGCGCCTTCCAGGATCACCTCGAGAGCACCGCGCTTTGGCTCAGCACGTTTCAAAAGAACCGCCAGGGGCACGCCGGTCCACTCAGCATTGCCGACGGCACCGAGTTCCCACTGGACCCCTTTGACCTTCGGTTCGAGAAAAGTCCGATTGTTACCGGCGCACTCAAGCGTCACCGGAGTCGACTGACTCGAAAGACTAACGAGCGCCCGATAATCCATCTCGAAAGGGTGGTTCACTTCGCCCTCAATGCGCAATCGCCAGGTGCCGCGATCAATCGACGGCACCGGAAAGTGCGTCCGAACGTAAAATAATTGCGTGGGAGTAACGAAACCGTCGAGTGAGGAGAAGGGCATTTCCAGGTTCGGCGGTTCGGCGCTCCGCACGATTCGTCCATTCGCCTCCATCATTGTTCCAGATTGATCAGTCATGGAGTGTCATCAATTCGCCGCGCGGTCATATTGGACCGGCCATTTTACGGCGTCCTTTTCGCCCAACTCCCGCGCCGCCTGCAAAGGCCAGTACGGTTCTCGCAAAAATTCTCGCGCCATCAGAATCATATCCGCCTGGCCATCTTGGATGATGGAATTAGCCTGGCTCGGTTCTGTAATCATCCCAACCGCGGCCGTGGCAATCCCGGCCTCGGCCCGGATCCGCTGAGAAAATGGAACCTGATATCCCGGTCCGGACGGAATGCGAACGCCGGGAACCAGCGCGCCCGAGGAACAATCCACCAGATCCACTCCCAAAGGTTTCACCATCCTGGCGAGCGCGACCGATTCATCGACGTTCCATCCACCTTCAGCCCAATCTGTCGCGGAGATGCGAATGAAGAGAGGCAAACGTTCAGGCCAAACCTTCCGAATCGCTTCGACCGTCTCACGCACCGCGCGCGTACGGTTTTCGAAGACACCGCCGTAGCCATCTTCACGATGGTTGCTTAAAGGCGAAAGAAACTCATGCAGCAGATACCCGTGCGCCGAATGGATTTCGACAAAATCGAATCCGGCTGATCGCGCGCGCCCGGCCGCATCGGCGAACGCTTGAACGATCTCAGCGATCTGCGGCTGCGTGAGCGCTTCAGGAACGGGAGATCGCTCATCGAAAGGTAACGGACTCGGCGACCAGATCGGCCGCCACCCGCCTTCGGCAGTCGTTAGGGCTCCTCTCTTCTCCCATGGCGGGGCCGTACTGGCCTTGCGACCGGCGTGCGCCAGCTGAATTCCCGGGACCGCGCCCTGCTCGCGAATAAAATGAGCGCAGCGTGCGAGCGGTTCGATGTGCTCGTCTTTCCAGATTCCCATGTCCTGAGGTGAGATTCGTCCGTCGGCCGTCACGGCAGACGCCTCGACCATGACAAGGCCCGCTCCGCCAACCGCGCGGCTGCCGAGGTGGACGAGGTGCCAATCGGTGGCGGCGCCGTCCTTGCAGGAGTATTGGCACATCGGGCTTACGCCGATCCGATTTCGAAACGTAACGTCGCGAACTGTGTAGGGAGAAAAAATGGCCAATCCCATGATGTCAGTCTGCGAGGGATTTACTTCGCCTTGCTCGTAACCTGCAACATCACGCGACCTTCGATCTCAGTGAACGATGCCTCGGCCTTGTGATCCGCTCTCTCCATCTTCCCTTCGGGGGAAAGTGTATTCGCAGGCCAGTGACTTCGACCAGCGTTCGCTTGCAGAAACCGCGCGATCTCCTTTTTCGACAACTTATTCCCGTCGCCGCGGGCATACGCCTCGGAGACGCTGTGCAGATCCTTGAAGACCACGAAGAAATAATATTTATCGTTGTGATAAAGAACGCTGACCGTCCCGTCGTCGCGAAGATGTCTCTTCGAGATATTGCCGTAGATGGAGTCGATCGCCTCATCGTCGTTCCCAAGGGAAGCCAGGGCCGGATGAGCCATCGCGGCCACGAGGGCGAGAATGCAGGTGAAGCGCATCCGTCGAGCATACCCTTGAAAAACAGGAAGACAAAAATGCCATCGTCATCCCTCCAGCTCTGCGCTAAGGCGCCGCAAATGGACGCCGCCACAGCACAGTGTGGCAAATCCAACGCGCCTCCCATCGTCCCCGCGCAACTGTAAGGCGGCCGTCCCAGCCGTCGATCGTTAGGTTAGCGCCGAGGATCGACGCCCTACAGTTTGCGCGCGTTGAATGGACGACGCGTCGCAACGGTTGAAGTTTGAGAATCGCGAGGCGCGCAGCACGCCCGTTCCCGAATTGGCGAAGCTGCTCAAGCCGCTGCTGCAGACCCAGACAGCCGATGAATACGCGCGCTGGGCAAGCGAAGTCATCCGTGCAGATCCGCGCTGATCTGGGCGTTCATCTTCAGCGATCAGGCGGGGCCTGGCCCTAACGTCACCTAACGAATCTTTGGTCGCGGTGCGATGGCGCTCTCGCGCCCAGAATTGCTGCAGCTCACGTGCCCATTTGAGGCCTGGCCGGGCAAAGCAATCAGGTGGGGATCGACTGCGAATGAAAAGATTGCGCGTTGACACCGTCGCTCCTGCATGTAAAGAGCGCCCCATGAAGCAATTTGCACTAGCTCTCACTACGGTCCTGGCAACCGGCGCCCTCGCTTTCGCGGGGTCCGATTCCAAGGACATGAAACAGGTCGCGACCTCGACGCCCCCGGTTTCCTGCGATTACACCTGGACCGGATTCTATCTTGGCGCACACATCGGTTACGGCTGGAGCACGGGCGACACCTCGTTCGAAGCTCTTCCAAGCCCCGCCCGGTTCGGCGCGCTCGAGACCCAAAAATTTAGCTCGGACGCTGACGGCATCTTCGGCGGCGGCCAGGTCGGCTATAACTATCAGTGGAATAAGCTGGTCTTCGGCTTTGAAGGAGATTTCTCCGGCTCCGACTTCGAAGGCACCAAGCACCGGAGTCCGATCGCCCAGTTCGGTGGCGGCACGACTCCCGGCACCCTCACTGCGCACGAGGATACCGATTGGTTCGGGTACTTTCCGCGGACGTTTCGGCTTCACACCAGTGTGCCGTCTGCTCCTTTACGGGACGGGCGGTCTCGCAGTCGCTCATACCAACTACTTCGCGAACACCGCATATGCCAATATCGCGTATCCGGCCAGCACCGACGAAACCAGCGTAGGCTGGACGGTTGGCGGCGGTCTTGAGTACGCCCTCAACCAGCACTGGAGTGTCAAAGCAGAATACCTCTACCTGGATTTCGGGAGCAAAGGCTTCACCGGCAATCCTAATCCTGCCAATCCTCCGTTCCAGGTTCGTTACGACGCGCAGTCCCAGGAACACACGGTCAACCTTGGCTTGAACTACAAGTTCTAAGGACAGAAAATTCGCTAGTTAAGTTTAAAAGACGGCGGTCTCACGACCGCCGTTTTTTTTTGTTTTCCATTCGTGCCCTTAACGCCCGTTGTGCGATATCTTCTCGTTACCTGAATGAAGAACAACAGCTCGGAGCTCGCCGCCAAAGTCCCCGCCGTAACCCTGATCTTCTGGATCATTAAGATCCTCGCTACCACGCTCGGAGAAACCGGTGGCGATGCCGTCACCATGTCGTGGCTTGGTGAAACGACCGGCAACGCCAAGGGTAGCGGTTACCTTATCGGCACAGCGATTTTCGGCGTCATTTTTGTCGCCGCCGTCCTTGTCCAGATCAAGGCTAAGAAATTTCACCCGTTTCTCTATTGGTTGACCATCGTGGCAACGACCACAGTCGGGACGACGCTGGCAGATTATTGCACCCGATCGCTCGGTATCGGTTACACCGGTGGGTCGACCATATTGCTGGTTCTGGTCATCGCGTCCCTCCTGACCTGGCGCTGGTCAACCGGGAGCATCTCTGTCGAAACTGTGAACACACCCAAAGTCGAAGTCTTCTACTGGGTCACAATCATGTTTTCACAGACGCTTGGAACCGCACTCGGCGACTGGGTGGCTGACACCAACGAAATGGGATACCTCGGCGCCGCCGGGGTCTTCGGCGGTTTACTCCTTCTGACGGCGCTCCTTTACTATTTCACCGGGCTGTCGCGCGCGATTTTGTTTTGGAGCGCGTTCATTCTGACGCGCCCGCTGGGTGCCGTCGTCGGTGATTTTCTCGATAAACCCATGGCGCAGGGAGGACTGGCTCTCAGCCGCTACACTGCTTCTCTCGCGCTCCTGGGAGTGATCGTGTTACTGATCCTGATCTTCAAACAAAAGCCGGCTTCAAAAGCGCACTGACGAATCGCAAGCCCTCTGTCGTAGAGGCCTTTGCTTGTCTCGCCGTCGTAGCCTTGGCAAAGGTGAGCGCCCCAGCGCCTAACCAACAAGCAGGCCATCGGCACAAGCGCCGCCTCTACCGCGCTCGCGACTGAATAGGGAACCTAGAAAAGTAACTGCACGCCGAAATAACCGACCAGCGCCAGTGAATCGTCCGGCGAGTAAACTTCATGACCAAGCGACATGATCAGGATGTGCGCTTTGTCCAACTCGTGGCGGATTCCGAAGTTCAAGGTCGCGGTCTGTTCCGTGAAATTGGTTCGCCCTGTCACGTGCAGCTCAGCCATCAGTCCTGTCGTTTTCGTTAGGTCGAATCCGCCGACAAGGCCGTAAAGCCATTCACTCCGTCCAACCGTGCCGACCAGAGGACCGAACTCCCCATCGGCATGAAAGCGTCCGAAGCTTTTCGCGACTTGAAATGGGATCTGAAACCTTGTGCCCGCATCCGACAAGCCGCGCCGGGCGGAAGATCCGTCGATGTTGAAAATGATGCGAGGGAACATCGACATATCGACGCCAGCCTTCTCTTCATCGAGAAACCGCCATTTCACCGCCGCCTCTGTGCCACCAAGTCCCCCAACCGCACCGCGTCCGCTCTGCTTCAGGACAACCGGCCCGGTTTGAAGCGTGAGTTGAATATGCTCGCCCAACCCGTAGTTAAGATCGAGCGCCGGGACATCGTCAAAAAGTCTCGCCAGCACGATGTTCAAACGCGATCGCGACGTTGTTCTCCCACTTCCCATTGCCCGGCGTCCCCGGATCATCCGTGATCATCGGCGGCCCGCCCTGCCCCAGAACGTTCGAGGCCGCACCTGCCAGCAACATCATCGTCCAGGCGATGCTGCAGTGTGGGAGGAACCTATTGATCACGCCGAAAACCTTGCTGGAGGAGCATTAACCGCGACGGCTCAGGCGTCTTCGCAAGAACGAATCTCCCGCGCAAGCGTTCTTAGGATTTCGTTCCGTAAACCAGCAGCTTGATCGTGTTCGGCATAATCGGCGGTCGGCCTGGCCTTTCCCCGGGCGAAGGACTCGGCGCCGTTCCAAACTCCGCCGTCGGAAGAAAGATGCGGTGCGTCTTCGGATCGAGCGCGATGGTGCGCGCGCCTCGTTGCGTCTTTAACGTCTGCACCACCGTCAAGCGATCCGGCGCCTCTTCCCGGACAATAGTCGTTAGGCCTTCACCACATGGGACAAACACCAGTCCTGATGACGGATCGAAGGCACATCCGTCCGCCCCGTTCCCAGTCGGAACGCTTCCGACCACTTTTCCGGTCTCCGTGTCGACCATGACGAGCAACTTGCGGCAGGCCGCGAAAAGCCGGTGATGCGCCGCGTCCAGCGCGATCCCGCTCGGCTCTTCTCCGGGCGCCAGCGGCCAGTTTGCGATCACCTGATGTTTCGCCGTATCGATCACGGCGACTTCGCTCTTGTCCTCGATGTTGCAATAGATTCTGCCGGCGGCTTCATCACACACAGGAAACTCCGGACTTCCGTCAAGGGGAATGGTCGCCGCGACTTTCCCCGCCGTCGCATCAATGACCGTCACCGAATTCCCGCGATGATTAAAAGCGTAAACCTCCCGGTGCTTGGCGTCGTAGGCAATCGCGTCCGGACTTTCGCCGGTATCAATTTTTGCGGTCGTCTTTAAGGTTTTCAGATCAACCACGCTGGCCTTGTTCTCCTTGCCATTGGAGGAGAAGCCGCGCTGCAGCTCCGGCACCGCTTGAAACGCATGCACTCCCGGCGTGTCGGTGATCTCACCCACGACCTTATCGGCATCGATATCAACCACCACCACCTTGGTCGCGTGGGCCAAATAAAGACGCCGTGCCGATGCATCGATCGTGAGGATGTCCCACCCGCCTTCGCCTCCGACGGGAATCTCTTTCTCAAACTTGTAATCCTGCGCGGCCACTCCGCTGCAGAGGACGATCGACAACAACAACACCGGCCAGGTCTTCTTCATGTCCCTACCCATCCTACTGATCGGGACCGAAATCCACTATTTCGTATTCTCGCGCATCCAAGCACGAACTTCCGGCGGATCACCTCGACAAATGACCCAGTGCCCGCCTCAACCAAACCCGTCACAACGACTGGGCCGGCGGCTCCGGGACGAAACAAAACAACCTATGATTAACAAGAAAATCGCAATCGCCGCCCTCGTAGCGGGGACAACGCTCGTCAGCCTGTTTGCCGCCGAAAACCCAAGGGTTGGTGGTGCACCCATGTATGCGAGCAAAAACATTGTCGAGAACGCCATGCACTCGAAGGATCACACGACCCTCGTAGCTGCGGTCAAAGCAGCCGGACTCGTTCAAACGCTGGAAAGCAAGGGACCCTTCACGGTCTTCGCTCCAACGAACGAGGCCTTCGACAAATTGCCTAACGGCACCGTGGCCACCCTCGTGAAACCCGAAAGCAAGGAGAAGCTCACCAGCATTCTCACCTACCACGTCGTCGCCGGGAAGGTGACAGCGGAGAAACTGGCCGAGAAGATCAAGGCTGGCGGCGGCAAAGCCGAGCTGAAAACAGTCAATGGTGAAACCTTGACCGCCAAAATGGACGGCGACTCAGTTGAGTTGGTCGACGAAAAGGGCGGAACCTCAAAGGTCACCATCCCCGACGTCATGCAGTCGAATGGCGTGATTCACGTCATCGACACAGTCCTGATGCCGTAAGCAGATCATCAACAACCAGCGGGCGGTCCCATTCCCCCGGGACCGCCCGCATTCCCCGGAACTCTTTTTATGAAAGCCGAACTCGTTAGGGTTACTATCGTTCTCGCTGTGATCGTCTCAGCCCTCTTGTTGCTGGTAAATAAGCCCAATGCGCAACAAGCCAGGCCGGCCACGGTAAACCCGGCACCTCTCGCACCCACGCCAGAAGATCTCGCGCCTGTTCCGAGAGTTGTGAAATCGGACGCCGAATGGAAGAAGCAACTTTCCCCGAGCGCAGTTTGCAATCTTGCGCGGCAAAGTGACTGAGCGAGCCTGTTCCTCCGTGCTTCTGCTTGAACATCGTCGCGGCGTTTTCCATTGTGTCGGCTGCGGTGCGCCGCTTTTCGCGAGCGATGGAAAATTTGAATCGGGGACCGGCTGGCCCAGTTTCAGTAAGCCCTTTGTCCCTGGAAATATTGTGACTGCGCCCGATCACAGTCTTGGGATGGATCGCGAAGAGGTCCTTTGCGCGCGTTGCGGCGCTCATCTGGGCCACGTCTTCGATGACGGACCACCGCCGACAGGTTTGCGTTATTGCCTGAATGGTGTTGCCCTCAAATTTGAAGCGCGGCCGTAGAAGTGGTCGCGCTCGAAGACTGCGCTTGTCAGAGTCCAATCACTGAGCTATTTGCGGGCGTCAACATGGCGCCGCCAACCCAATCAGAACCAGACCGCGCTATGCTCGCCTCCGCCGCCAATGGGGATCAACAAGCCTTCAGCCAGCTTTACGACCGGCTGAGCGGCCCCCTTTATTCGCTGGCGCTGCGCATGCTCGGCGATGCCGCCGAAGCTCAGGACGCGTTGCAGGATGTCTTTCTACAAATCTGGCGGCGCGCCGACGCCTATGATTCGGAGCAGAGCAGCGTCTTCAGCTGGGCTGTCCTCATGACTCGGAGCCGCGTGATCGATCGATTGCGCGCGCGCGGCCGCCGGTTGCGCGTCCTCGCTATCCGGCCGACGAGGCCCGCGAAGCCGTTGCCTCCGATGCATCCGCCGCTGAAAGCACGGCGGATAACGTTGATAGAAACGATGAAGCCACACGCGTGCGATCAATCTTGAATCAACTACAGCCAGATCAACGGGAAGCCATTGAGCTGGCATTCTTCAGCGACCTGACTCATCACGAAATCGCGGCACGGCTGAACCAGCCTCTCGGCACAATTAAAGCGCGGATTCGCCGCGGGCTGTTAAGATTAAAGGAACGAATCGCCGTATGATTCCGAGGAATTGCAAGATCAGGCGGCCCTTTATGCGCTCGGCGCGCTCGACCTGTCGGAACAGCCGCATTCGAAAAGCTCTCGCACAGGATGCCGCTTTGCGCGCGATGGTCCGCGACCTTAAGGACGCGCCGCCGCGTTAACGCACTCGCTTCCCGGCGAAAATTCCGCCTCCTGAGCTGAAGCGCACGATCTTAAGCGAGCTCGCGCTTGAAAGGCAGGCAGGCTCGGATCCGCATCCCGAAAAGCACTTCTCGGCATTCCCATTTGGCTTCCGTGGGCCATCGCCGCATTGTTCCTTCATCTTTTGCGGAGCACTGGCGATCGATCGGGCGAGATTGCGCCGCGAACTCGCCGAAGCCCATGCCGCCGATGCCATGGCTCAGATCACGTTGTCACTCTTGACCTCGCCAACTCCCGGCCATGAAGACAGTAAAGTCGCAGTCGCCTGGCAGCCCGAAAAACAAAGTGGAATGATCACCCTGAGCGGCATGCCGCCCGCCGGCCCCGGCCGCGACTACCAACTTTGGGCAGTCGACGCAAATCATGCGGATCCGATCAACGCCGGCCTCGTCCATGTCGATCCGAACGGCGTGACCCGCGTGCAATTTCGGCCCTGATCAAAATGTAACGCAGATCAAAGCGTTCGCCATCAGCCTTGAGCGTCAAGGCGGCGTGCCGAAGCGGGAAGGTCCGATCGTGATGATCGGCACGACCTATCGCCCGGCCGGTAGTGCTGCCCGAGCAGGGCTGTCAGCCGCCGCTTTCGAATAAGACGCAAAACTCCGCATGGCGGGCCAGATGAAGGCAAAGGTCAAACCGCTCCAGAGCGCGATCGCCCGGATCCGCCCACATCAGGCAGCGAGAGCCGAACGCCACGAGCACGATCAGTCGCTCGATCTGGTAACGCGTTTCGATCAGCTCGAAGTCAGTCAACTCCAATTGGTCGCGCAATTTCCAGGCGTGCAGATAGAGGAGTGTCAGTGCGAGATACACGGCGGCAAATCCCAATCCGTAAATCGCATCAAGTCCGAGAACTGCGATTTGGTCAGTGCGCCGGCAGAGCGCGGAATCGGACGTCAAAAAGCAGTGCTGGTGATGCTCATGGTGAAAAGAAACTTCAGGGGATAAACGTAGAAAAGCACGACAAATAACATCAAGCAGGTCAGGAAACGGCAGAACCCATCGTCCAGCCGTAACGCCGGCAAAATTTGTAATGGCTGTTCCAGATGATCGCGAGAAAGAGAAAGCAAACGGCGAACGCGGGAAAGCCGCGCATCGTCTTGTGAGGTCTCTGAAGGTTCGCGGCACATCTAGTGAAACCACCAGCAAGGTCAGCGCAAAACCAAAGACTGTGTCGCTGAATGCCTCGAGGCGCGTGACTTCTTTTCCCCGGATCCGAAAACCGCCCAATTCATTCGTGCTCATGCCTGTGATCCTGATCACTTACCAGAGAGTGAACCTCTCCGTGAACCGTTAAGATCAGAGATCCCCGAGCCCTGAATCATTTTGCGTCGATAACTACAAGATGGAATGAGTTTTATACGACTTTTCCCGTAAAAGAAACGTCTGCCGACCCGTTCCCGTGCGATCTCTCTATATAGAGTCAGTACCGCGGCTGCCCCCTTGGCTTCCAGGCAGAAAGGATCCAGTTACCCACCGAACTGGCCTCTGCCCATAGGGTTGCGCTAAACGCTTCAGTCCTTCGCGGGCCGCCCGTGAATCAACGCGATCTGCGACGCCACACACTGCCACTTCCCGTTACGCTCCAGCCAGGTATCGGTAAAGCGATAGGTCCGATCGAACGATTGTCCGTCCTTGCCCTTCCCTTTTTCGACGGCATCACCGACTACGATAGCCACGTTCGAACTCATCACCGAAACCTTCAGGTTCGTGTTTTTCGTTGAAGTGTAACTGTCGGTATCCTTGCGGACCTCCGCGAGATAAGAACCCTTGCCAACGCGTGTGCCCTTCGCCGAAACCCCGACGAAGTCTTCCGCTACCATCGGCTCAACCTCCTTGAGCCCCGCTCCTTTTTTGCCAACGGCGGCTTCCCACTTGTCTTCCATCGCTCGAATCGCCGACGCGACGTCACCTTTATTTCCGCTCCCGGCCGCGTGCGCGAGACCAGGCATTAGGAAAACGATACCTGACATAACCAACCAAGAAGTGAGTCGCTGTGTTTTCATAAGCTATAGATTGCCAAATATTTGTTGCGCGCAGAGTAAGTGGCGCCGGCCCGACGCGTCAAGCCCATTAGATTTTGTTAGGCTCGCTCTCGCTGAGCGACCGCCCCGCGCCGGATTTAGGCGCGTTTTTTCCGCAGGGCCAATAATCCGCCTGCCGCCCCCAAGCCTAACAAAATCAGACTGTCAGGTTCAGGCACCGCTGTCGGGCCAAATCCGGCAACATTCGCTGCCACACTGTTCTGGATCGTGATCGTCGATGGCGCAAATGCCGTCCCATCGGTGTTCACGACTAGAAAATAGGTGCTTTGTCCAACGGACACACTCTGACCGGGCGGCAAAAAATTGAAGGCAACAAGATTGCCGCTCGTCGGACGATTCGCCGAGCTCGGCGCGACCTGCCCGCTCGCCGTGTTGTATCCCACATCCGTTTGAAACGAAGCCGCGTAACCGCTGTTGGCGATCCGCTCCAGGATCGGCGAGCCGCCGCTACTCGACGTGCCGCCAGTCAGCGAAACCTGCATGACGAAGGTGAGATCACCCGCCCCAAAAGGATTTCCCGCATACCCCTGCAGAACCCACTCCTGCGCTGTCCCTGAAATCGACTCGCCGTTTAGTGAGGCGCTGTAATTCTCCACACCCGTGTTGCCCACGATGGTGGAACCGGTAAAAGGATTTCCCTGCGAGTTTGGAGTCACCGAGCCGCCAACCGGAAGAGTGGTCGCGTTCGCCGAAAAACCGATGGCTGTCAGCACCGTAATCATCAGGGCGACAGCACCTTTGCCTCGATGCGGGCAGACTGGGGAGATTCCGTCGTTAGTCATATTTACGTCCGTTCTTGAGAAAAGGGGGAAGTTTGCGTTTCTCCAGATTCGGAAAGCGCCCCTTCCGTGCGCTTATTCTCGCAGCAGATTTATCGCGGCCCGTTCCGAGCCGTTGGAATCGATCCACATCTGCAGGGGAAGCTCCTAACTAGCTTCCCGTTACCAACGTCAGCCTGAGTTCCTGCGAACTCTTGGTCAGGACTTCCGATTTTTGGTTTTCGCCCGCTTGCGCCGCGAGATTTCGCAAAGGACCGCCCCTAAGCATGAAGTAACCCCGAACAGGGCTGGATTCGATTCGGGCACCACCGTGTAGGTGATCGGCCCAAAACCGACGGCCTGCGCGCCGCGACCGTTGTCGTTGTTGGACCATTGAAACGAAAATGACGTAATCGGTTGGTTGAACGCCAGGTCGACCGAGCCCTGGTTGGTGGTATTGGTCGCGCCGGCCGTACCCAAAATGACCGTGCTCAGGCCGGTCCCGGTAATCGAGTTGTATCCCGCGACTTCGCTCGTAGCCGACGATACTCCCACCGTTCCGCCGCCAACTGCCGTCGCCTGAAGGTTCGAGAACTTGTCGATGAACTGCCCGGGCGACGCGTCACAGTCCCATAAGGTGAATGAGACATTCGTGACCGCGGAAGCAAAGCTGACCGTAACCTGCAGGTAATTTCCGAATGTCGGGGTGCTGCTGATGTAAAGCTGTAGCGCGTTCACTCCGGTAAATCCGCCCGTGGTATTCGTGCTGTTGATGGCCGGGTAACCACCCTGGTTATTCACTCCGCTGTTATAAATCGCAACCGTGATATCGTTAGGCGATAGACTGGTGAAAGATTGCGTCTTGGTTTGCCCGGTTGTCGGCTGCCCGGCGGTCCATCCCGAATTCGGCCAGTTGAAAACGACGGAGGCGCGCCCTGCCGGCATGACTGACAGAGTAAAGGAAATCACAAGCCCCCAGGCGGTTAGGCGCAAAGAGGAGTATCGCTGAATTGGGTGTCGGGCAGGCATCCGCCGTAGGATTTAGCAATTCGCGGGCCCCCCTGTGGCGAAACCCGGAATCCAAGGTCTCCCAAGGGCACTCATGCCGCAAAAAGAACCCCTCCCGGAACGCGCAACCGCAACGGTCATGGAGGCACAATCTTGCCTGCCGAGCCTAAGTTCGAAGGCTGGTTTTGCCCTTCAAACCAAGGCGCTAGAAATCGTCCAGCGCTTCCAGATCCGAGATAATGTTCTGGAGCTCTTCGGAAACGATGGGTTTGCCTACGACCTCGTCGACATCCAGCTCTTCGTAAATACCGATGTTCTCCGGCGAAAGATGCCCTGACAGGACGATGATCCTTCCGGTGTAATTTCGGGCCCTCAACTTTTTCACCAGTTCCAATCCGCCCGCGCGCGGCATGCGATGATCCGTGATGACGACGTCGAATTTCTCCTTCGTAGCCAGGTTCAGGGCCTCCTGCCCATCTTTGGCGACGACAATCTTTCGGTGGGGCGCTTCCAGGGCGAAAACGATGGATTCGCCAATGATTGGTTCGTCGTCGACACCCAGAATGCGAAGTTTCTTTTTCATAAGGATCGGCGCGCTGCCGGTGCAGGGTTGTATGCAGCAAGACGAGGGCCGTGGAACGGTGCTTTGAGAGGCCGATGAAGAGAGCTCCGTTCGGTGTTGTCGCTACCGCCGGCTCTGGCGACCGAAGGGCGCTGATCCCCTGTAACGCTCCCCGCGTTTATTCTCGCCGGTCTTCCAGACCCAGCGCCCGCTTGGTTCCTGCAATCGCCTCGCGGACCTGCTCCTTCTTCCCGCGCGTTTCGCGATGGACTTGGTCGATCACTTTATCGAGCGCGCTTTTGATCCCAGCCGCGGTTCCGCCTTCCTTATATTCGCGAACCAGCGCTCCTTCGATGCGGGCAATGACCGAATCGATCGTGTAGTTAGGATCAACCACCTTTTCGCCGACCTCGTCTTTGATCAGGCTATAGACGTTGATCATTTCTTCGCTATGCCATGCCCAGCGCATGACCTTGTAAAAGAAATAGCCTTCGTTCCCCGTGATCAGATCTAAAAGCGCCGCGGCCAGCGAAACAGGTACCAGCGCGAAATCGCGGAGATTGCCGAGCAGCATCTTCAGCTGGAACACCAGAACATCGCGCAAAAAGCGCCAGCGGTTTTTCTCCGGAGTTGGTTGGAAATCATTGCTCATTCTGTCGCGAGAATAACCAATATCGCCGATGTAGAAAAGCCTCGGCTATCATCCATGTCGCTATTCCTTGCAAAAATGGAGGGCGCAACTCCCGCGAAGGCGCCTTCTTCATTCACCCGCCCTGCGCGTGCTATACTTCAGCCCATGAGGCGCGGTGTTAGTTCACCTTTGCTTGTCGTTTGTCTATGGCTGGCAATCTTCGCTGCCGCGGCCATTCCTTTTCTTTTCAACCAAACGACCGATGCAAAGGAATCGGAGTCGTTACCAAGACACTGGACGGCATGTAAAACCATCACCGATTCCCGACAAGACGGAGAGAACCAGCTGATCACCGCGACTGTCATCGGAAAGTTCGACGGCATGCTGGACGGCACCTTGGAAGCCGCCGAACGCGAAGTCCTGCGCAAGGATGGTTCACAGAGTTTCAGCGGAAGTGGAACTTTCAGCGGCAAGGTCAATGGACGATCCGGTACCGCCATTCTTACCTACTCCGGCACCCTCGACGCCAGTGGGAAGATGACCGCACACTGGGTGCTCGACAAAGGCACCGACGATCTCGCGCGAATCGATGGCCAGGGGAGTCTCGAGGGCAAACAGGCCCATCCCGCACCTAACGAATGCGGCGAGTCAGATTCGCAATCGGCCTGGGGCGGAACTTATTCTGGAAAGGTGCAGTTCTGAGTTGGTTCCCAGATCTAAACGATCCCAGTTCCTGTAGCGACGGTCTATGACCGCCGAATGCTTCTCCGCGAACCCGATTTGATCCCCTGCGCATGGTACGCTTGGCGAACTGTAGGGCGGCCATCCTGGCCGCCGAGCTCGCCGGCACTTGTAGCTGCCGCCGTCTCTGGCGGCAGAATCCTCCGATCTCCAAGACTTCCGTCCGATGCCCTCCGCAGCCCCTACTCATCCGCACCGATCGGAGATCCGTCCGGAATTCGCGGCGCCTTCGGCAACTCGAGCGCTTTCGGATCGCGATGGAATTGCTCGATCTCGGAAAGCAGATAGGCCGACTGCGCCTTTTCGCCCGGGTCGCTGGCCGCGCGCGTTTTGACTTTCGCCTCCATGTCTGTGATGCGTTGCACCACATAACCCGTGACCTGCTGCTCGCCGCTCCGGTTGAGCGCGAGTTTGAGCAAATGATTCAAATATTGTTTCTCGGTCGCGCGCGCGATTTCCTTTTGCGAACCGCTCTGGGATCCGGTGCGCTCGGCTGCATGCTCGATTGCATCGAAGATTTCCGGGACCGAAAGAGCGCTGTTTGATTGCGCGTTCTGCGCGACCACCCGGGCCAGTCGCTCGGGATGCAGCAGCAGATCCAACTCCGCGTCGATCCAGCTTTCGGCCGCCGCCTGACCATCAAACACCAGACCCGTGTGTGAATCGAAGGTCTCATGGTCGCGCGCATAACCGGGAGGTCGCGGCGGCAACAGCGCCAGGATTCGCGCGGGGATCTCCAGAAACTCCGGACGCACCGTCTCCAGAACCGCCTCGAGCGCAGCTCGCTGCTGATCAGCCGGTAACGGTTCGTTAGCCGGCTGGCCGTCGCCCCGGCTGGCATATGTGTAATTGACGCCACCGATTAACTTCGTGGCCGCCTCCGCTTGATAGCGATGCATCAGGTAAACCGGGACGAACACGTTTTCGAGGGTCGCCATGGGAGTGCCCGGCTGGATATTTTTCTCCCCAAAATGATTCAACGCAGTCGCGCGCACCTTGATCAGCCGCTTGAGTTCCTCTGTGGCCGAGCCGCCGCTATCCCACAAATGCGCCAAAGGACTCGCGCTCCCGGGCGGCCGCGCGTCGGCATCTGTCAGGTAGCGAAATCCCTGGGCAATATTTTCCTGAAGAATCTTTTCCAGACCGGTCTGCTCGTCCGTTCCATCCGGGAAATCCTGGTAGCCGTAGAGGATTGTGCGTTTGTCCCATGCGCCGATGCCGGTTGCGTAGGCATGGCTCAAGTCGATCTGGTCCTTTTCGTTCAGCGTCGCCACCGGCGGCGGATAATCCATGACGGACGCGCGATCCTGCGTGCTTGCGGCAAAGTTATGTTGCAGCCCAAGAGTGTGCCCGACTTCATGCGCCGCCAGTTGCCGCAGCCGCGCCAGAGACATGTCGAGCAGGCGCGGGTCCGGCTGCTTCCCGTTCGGATATGCCTCCAGCAAACCCTGGGCGAGAAGAAAGTCCTGCCGAACGCGCAGCGAACCTAACGAAACGTGGCCGGTAATAATTTCGCCCGTGCGCGGGTCTGTCAACGGCACACCGTACGACCAGCCGCGTGTCGAACGATGAACCCATTCAACGACGTTGTAGCGCAGATCCATTGGATCAACGCCCTCAGGAAGCTCTTTCACCTGAAAGGCATTCTTGTATCCGGCCGCTTCGAAAGCCTGGTTCCACCAGGACGCACCTTCGATCAAGGCGGATCGAATCGGCTCGGGTGCTCCCCGGTCCACATAATAAATGATCGGTTCAACCGGTTCGCTCTGCGCAGCCGACGGGTCCTTCTTTCGCAGCCGGTGCCGAACAATGAAACGTTTGACTAACGATTCCTGGACCGGGGTGGCGTAATCCGCGTACTGCAGCGGATAATAACCGGAGCGCGGGTCAAAAACCCGCGGCTTGTATTGGTCATCGGGCAGTTCGACAAACGAATGATGCTCGCGAACCGTCACCGCTTTTGGCGTCGGCGTGACCGAGCGGATCCACTCTCCGGTCGCGTCTCCCGCAAGCGTCAGCGTGGCCTCGAACTCGGTGTTCTTTGGAAAGTTCTTCGTGAACGGCAGAAAGACGGCAGAGCGCGCTTCGTCAACCTTGTAGCTCCCCTGCTCTTTCTTTTTCAGTTTGTCCGCGACGCCGTGCACATCCTGCAGAAGAAGTGGCGTAAGATCGACAAGGACGCGGCCGTTTTCTTCCGCTTCGACCTTGAACCCCGCAAGCGTCGAGCGCGCAAACGATTCCGCTACCGCCCGCTGTTCGTCAGCGTTCTTCGTGACCGCGCGAAAATTGAGGTTTTGCTCAACCAGCAGAACCTTGGGGCCCACACGTTCGAAACGCACGAGATGCTCCGGATTGGTGTCGCCTTCGAGATCGCCGAACTGTCCGCGATCCAGCCCGATGTCGTTGGACCCCACACCGGCCGCCAGCGAGACGACATAAAGAAAATCGGAATCGAATCGCCCGATCTCCAGCCAGACCTTCCCCCCGCGTCCGTCCCACCAGGCGTTGAAGAATCCCGGCATCGGCTGCATCCCGTGTGTCTTCTGCGAAATGGTCGGAAGCGGTTTGCTCTCGCCGCTCTCGTTAGGCTTTGCCGCATCTTTCGGCGCCGCGTAGCTGGAACTCAATGAAATAACGGTCAGAACAAAAGCCGCAGATACCTGTCGCATCATCGGATCAGCAAAAACCCAAAACCCGGTTGCGAGAAGTCGAAAGTGGAAGAATCGCGCCCCAAGTGTCAGTTTAGATGCAACAAATTCGGTCACGTCACTGTTCCTAAGAAAGCACACAGCCAGTGAATCTTAGCGGCGGACAAGGCGCTGCGCAGTTATTTGAAATCAGGCGACGACACGGCCATTCGGATGATTCATTCCGAATCGTAGGCAATTCCCGGAAACTCTCATTTTTCTCTTTCCCGTGCGCATCCTTGTTGTCGAAGACCATTCTAACACTCGCGAAGTCATGACTCGCCTGCTCCATCGTTGGGGCTTCGAAGTCGAGACCGCGGATACTCTGCAAGACGGACTGGAGCACGTTGAGAAAGAACCGTTCGACGTCATCCTTAGCGACATCGCGCTGCCAGACGGCACCGGCTACGCGCTCATCAGCGAAGTCCGTCGCCGTGGAAACGATGTCATGGCTATCGCTCTCTCCGGCTACGAATATCCGGAAGACGTCAAGATCGCAAAACTCACCGGCTTCGATCATCACCTAACGAAGCCGTGCGATTGTCGCGCATTGCGCGCGTTGCTGGAAGAACGCGTCGCCGGCGGAACGCGGGCGACCAGACGCCAGACGTCAGAGATCAGCGATCAGATATAGGCATAAACGCGAGCGATTGAACTCGCGATCGGTTTGCCAATGGACATAGCCTAAGCGGATGTCTCAACGCATCCGAATCGAATCCGCGAAGGATCTCACCGCCTATAAATTCGCCTACTCGTTGGCTATGGAAATATTTCAACTCACCAAAAACTTTCCTGCGGAAGAGAAGTTTGCCCTGACAAGCCAGATTCGGCGATCATCGCGATCGATTTGCCTGAACCTCCGCGAGGCATGGGCTAAACGGCGCTACGAAGCTCACTTCGTGAGCAAGCTGACTGATTGCGACGGAGAAACAGCTGAGACTGACTCATCGTTGGACTTCGCGAAAGATTGCGGATATATCGAGGCCGCTGTTCACAAAGTTCTGGTTACGAAGTGCGAAGAGATCGGCAAAATGCTCGGAGGGATGATGAAAAAAGCGTCCTCCTTCGCACCGGCCAACGATGTCTGACCGCTGCCGTCCCCATCTGACTGCTGTCCGCTGACATCTGACCTCTGCCACACGATGCTATTCGGAAGGCCTATCGGCCTTTTCCGAAAAGCATCGTGTGGATCGTCTTCAAGACGATCATCGCATCGAGCATGAGCGAGTAATGCCGGATATAATAAAGATCGAACTTGAGCTTCTCGACCGCATCCTCGTCGCTCTCGCCATAAGGATAATTCACCTGTGCCCAACCGGTGATCCCTGGCTTAACGAGATGGCGAAAATGATAGAACGGAATCCTCTTGGTGTAACGCTGGGCGCACTCAACCCATTCCGCGCGCGGACCAATCAGACTGATCTCACCCCGCAAAACGTTCCAAAGCTGCGGCAGCTCATCGAGCCGAAACTTTCTTAACAACCGCCCGAACCGTGAAATCCGTGGATCATTCGCACGCGTGTAAATATCGTCCTCGCTGAGTACTGCCTGCTGACCGCTGACTGCTGACCCCTGATTGCTGGCCCCTGACACCTTCATCGTCCGAAACTTGTAGAGCGTAAAGACCTGCTCATCGCGCCCGACACGCGCCTGCTTGAAAATCACCGGCCGCCCATTCGTTAACCACAGGATCAAACCGATCCCCACCAATATCGGCCAACCAATAGCCAATAACACGGCTGGAGGCGACCAACATCGACGAGGCGCTTGAGATAATGATAGGGCGACGTGCGCGACAGCTGAAACCCCGACTGCAGCGGCCAAAACGGATCGATTGAATCCATCGGCACATGTCGCCAGTGCGCTTCGTAAAAAGACTCCAGAGTGTAAACCCGTGTCCGCTGAAATTGCGCCCTGACCAGTCCGTCAAGAAGCTCCGGCCGAATATTCGCAAGGCTTTCCGCAAGAATGATCCCGCTGTAACGCCGGCCCGCTTCGCCGAGCTTCGAGGCCAGATCTCCCTCCACCAGCGGCGTGCCTGGTCCCGCGATCCCCTGTCCCACGCGCTTCTGCTCAATATCGACAAATTCCAGTCGCTGATTGTTAGGCGATTCCCTGTATTCCCGAAAAAATTTCATAGCGATCTCGCCCGCACCGATGACAAGAAATGCGCGATTCGCCGAAGCCGCTGCGACCCTTCCTCCAAGCGAGCGTCGATAAAGCAACGAAAGCGGCGTGAAAAGAATGAAGCTCGCCAGTACCACCGACCGGCTCGGCTTCATTGAATGATCAAACGTGGCCGCCGCGTAAAGGATCAAAGCGCTCACGCAGAGCGACACGATCATCGCAATGATGTGTTCGGCGGTGTAAGTCAATCCGCGCATTTCCACGCGAGAACTGTATCCACCGATGATGAACATGGCTTGAACGATGACGGCGAGTTGGATGAGGTCGATGACCGCGAACTCAAATCCGCTGGAAAAAAGAGCGTCGTTCCGGATAAACCCGAGCAGCCCGTAAATGAGAAGCCAGACGATTACGTCGCAGACAAAAAAGAACAGTCCAGGCGCCCATTCTTGCTCGATAAATCGCTTGCCAGCTCCAGCCGGTTTAGCAGCCGCCGCAGCTTCGACGAATGTGTGTTCCGCCCGGGAGTGTTCTGGCAGAAGAGTGGTTTCCATCGGGACGCCCACGGGGGTTAGCTATCATATTATATACCATTGCCGTCCGTAACTGAAATCTGGGGCGGTTCCGCCCCCAGGGCGGCAGACAACCGGACTACGGACCACGGACTACGGGACCTTGGAGAGGGCGCCTTTGGCGGGTTATTGTCGCCTTCGCCCGGTTATTGGTGGTTTGTTATCGGCCAATGTGACATTCGATCCCCTCTCGCCCCGTCGGTTGATGTCCGACATCTGGCTCTCGACTACTGACTACTGACCGCTGCCTGCTGACCTCCTTTTGACTGCAATCTATTTGGTCGCTAACCCTCCCCGCTCCAATAACTAATAACGGAGAACCCCCAGCGTTCAGCTGCGTCCGACTTCAACATTTCAGCTTTTCAGACTTTCAGCTTTTCAACAATCTCCCCCAGCCTCTCCTTAAACCGCTCATAGCCAAACGCTGCGATCACTTCACTGCGGAGCACTTCGGGATCGAGCGGTTGCTTGTTATTTGTTATCGGTTCTTCGTTCTTGGCTGACTGCCGACCGCCGACTTCTGATCGCTGCCTTCCGTCCTCTGCCTGTGAGAAAGCTGACGTCTGACCGCTGACCTCTTCGAGCTGGTGGGAGATCGCCTCAGCGATTTGCTCTACGCTGTCCGGATCCACCAGCCTTCCAAGCCGCCCCCCGAGCAGCGGTTCCACTGACCCATCCTTGTTCCCCGCGATGACCGGCTTTCCGCACCCGAGCGCTTCCAGAAAAACAATCCCAAATCCTTCGCCTTTGCTCGGCATGGCGAAAACGTCGCAAAGATTATAATGCCCCGGAAGCTCTTCGTTAGGCACATACCCGGCAAAGATCACATTTCCTGCGACTCCTACTCGACGAGCTCAAGCCTGGCATTCCGGCGTCCGGCCCATCACCGACGATCAGATAACGAGCATCAGGGAATCGCGCCAGCACCTCGGGCAAAGCCAGAAGAACATTTTCGTAACCCTTGTATTGCTCGGTCGCTTCCATTCTCGCGACCGTCAGAATGACCGGCTGCTCCTTTGAAAGTCGATATCGCTGAAGAAGCATCTCGGATTTAGGGCCAGGCGAAAATCGCTGCTTCGTCAAAAGTATTAGGAAGCAACGCGATTCGATCTTTAGGAACTCCTATCTGTTCGGCCATCCGGGCTCGGGTGAAATCGCTAACAGCAATCAATTGATCGACCGCCCGCAGAGAATTGCGAACGCTCGCCTTGTGAATTTTCCAAACGTCGATCCCGTGCCCGACGACGGCGAAGCGAGAAGCCGAGGAGAATTTCTTGAGCCAACTCGCGCGACCGGCGCAAAGTTAACGTGAGTTGAAATGATCAGGTCTGGCTGATCCCGCCTTGCGTGCCTGACTGCGCTCAGCGCAAAGGCGCCAGCGCGCATCACCGACGGCCATTTGCCAAATCCTACGATTTGTTCGCACTCTCGATTTCCTGTAGCCCCTCCGACTTCTGATTCCGACCTCTGACTGCCGATTGACCTCTGACTCGATCTGTCGTGCTTGGCAAATCATCTTGGCGAGACATCTGCGCTTCCGGATAAAGCTCTCGCAAGTGCCGCGAACAACAAACCTTGTGAACGTCTCGATCCCCCCGGCTGACAACTGTCAGCTCTGACACCAAATATGAATCTTCTCATTTCAGTTTTTGGTTTTCAGATCTGTAGGGCGGGTGATCTCGCCGCCGTCTGCATTCGGGTAGGGGATGATTCACCGAATCGCCTTCTCTTCTTCGAGCCCGTGCTTCTCGACTCAGAGCCTTATCGAAAGCAACAGCTCCGCGAATGTGCGCTGCGCGACATAAAACCATCCCGGCCAGCCGTCGAGGATTAGCCCCCGCCAGAAAAACAGATAAAGAAACATCGCCGGCGCGGCGAAAACAATCCGGCGACGCAACCGATCTTGAAAGTTCAGTTCCTTGAACGGCTTTGAGAGAAGATGGCGCGCCTCCTGGATGGCGTAACGATCCTGCGACTGGATCCAATGTGAGAGCGACTTTCTATCGTCGTGAAATATCTTTCCGGCCAACTTTTCCACCCGACCTTGCATGATGACGCGATGACCGTGGCCTTCATCGACATAGTGTGCGCTGTCTCGTCGGTAGAGGACCGTGCGCGGCGGATAAGCGCTGCTTCGCAAGGGATGGCCATAAATCGAGTAAACAAAATCAACCGAATAACCTGCAACATCTGATGGAGGATTTAGCGCGCTGATTTCATCGCTGAGTTCGGGGCTCAAAATATAGTCGGCATCAAGCGACAGGATCCATTCCGTTTTGATCTTCTCGAGACCGAAATTGCACTGCCCGGCAAATGAGTCGAATTCCCTCTGGATCACGCGAACATTCGAGCCAGCACTCCTAGCGGTCTCGGGAGTGCCGTCGGTGCTAAAGCTGTCGACGATAACCACTGCAGGCAGTTGGGATAACGCCGACACAGTTCGGGCAATATTTTCCTTCTCATTGCGGGTGATAAGAAGAACCGTTACGGGGAGCATGTCTTAGCGAGCGTAATTCTCTGGTGTATCAACGCACATTTTCACCCATACGACCCAGAGAAGACCGTTGGTGCTTAGAAAACTCAGTATGCTTGTCGGAATCAAATCCGGTTTTGTTTGACTATGAGCTTTGGATCTAACGATCGCGCGAGGTGTCGTGCGAGCAAATGTCCAGGTTTCTCAACCAGCAAATAGAATAAATACGCGCAAAGGAGCATGGCTAAGGTGGCGGCCGTCCATCCTATTCGGGTATTGGTCGGCCAACCAACAAACCGCCGAAAAAAACCGAACGTTACCTCGTGTGTCAGATAAAGAGAATAAGTCCACAAACCGGCCCAGGCGAGAAGGCGGGAGGCGCTTCGTTTGTTGTGATATTCAATCTCGCGCTCCAGCCAAAAAAACACAGCGATCCCAAACACGTTCAGTGTCCATGAGTAGCGGATAGGCGAATGAAAATGCAGAGCGCTACAACCAGTCGCAAACGCCCAGATAGCCAGCCTCCACAGCCAAATCACAAAGCGGCTCGGACCGGCCGCCCTAGTCGGGTCCCGTTCCGCCATCAAGCATCCTAACAACCAGCACGGAAGACCCATTAGCCAGTTCAGGCGCGCCCCGTAGGAAGCATAGCTCGGAGCCGAAGGATACAGGATCAACAAAATAAGCCACCCGCCGTAAGCAGCTAAGATCAGGAATTCCCAGCCTATCCGACGCGCTACCACACGTAATACCGGATAGAGAGAATAATAAATTAACTCGGCCAATAAGCTCCACAGGATCGTGTCGTTAAAAAGCCTTAGCGGAACACCTGCTGGAACCGCGATGAGTACCGCTGCTCCCATTGGCAATAAGATTCTGACAAAACGTCGAATGAAGTAATGGATGAGTGGAAGGTCCCGGACGACTCGATAGGGCCGATGAATGCAATAACCAGATATAACAAAGAAAATGATGACAGCGGCGGGACCAGAAAACAGGTTATTATAGACGCCGCGGACTGCGAGCCCAAGTAGGTCGGATTTCCGTAACGCGTTGACCAAGGGGAATTGGCCCGCATGATCAAGCATTACCCAAAACGCGGCGATAAATCGCAACACATCGATAATCTCGACGCGCGGATTTCGAATAACTCGATTCGATTCCGTCTGAACCTCGTTAGAACGAGAAGTATCGGCCTTCCGAGTTTTAAGCAAGGCGAGGTAGGATCCTTTTGGCAATTTTGAAAGCGACGACACCGGCGATAAGAGCTATTACGACGCCACCGAAAATCTTCACGGTCGAAGAGGCAAAATCCTGAACAGCGGGAGACAAGATTCCGACGCCAAGGGCAAAGCCGAGAATCCTGTTAGACCTCCGCGCGATAAAGAATCTGTAGATAGATCCGTAAAACAAACCGAGCAGGAAGATCGGAACAAACATCCCAATAGGGCCGAAATCTATATAGCTCTCTGCCATATAGCCCATTCCGATAGACGTTCCCTTATCTAACCCAGCGACAGCGATGCCGAGATATTTTTGAGTCATTTCGGAGTCATCCAAGATCGGCTTGTCTGGAAAAAGTAGCCTCGGCATTACCACATGCTTTATCGCGCCGAACCATAGCTCGCCATCTTCAAATGGCAGATTTGAGGGAACCGACTCCAAGGCCATCGCAAAATATTGCACGTAGCTTATTCGCAGAAGCATCGCCTGAAGACCTTCATCGAATTGCTCTTCAGAAAAAGCGTTTCCTTCCGATACCAATTTCTCGGCTCTCTCATCCAGCGGAACTAAGACCTGCTGAGACCCAGTGCCCTGATTGAGAAAATCGCGGTACTCCCCTTTAATCGCAGACCAAACTATCCCAAGCAGGATCAGACCGGCTACAAGTGCACCAATAACGGCCAAGCGACCACCGCGAAGTTTTCTCGGGAGGAAAGCAAGGCGATAACGAGTACGAAAAAGACCGTTTTGAAATTTGCGAAGAATCCAACCATCCCGACGACAGCTTCAAAGACAAATACGAGAGCCAGCTGTAGGTACGCTTCTCTCTTTTCCAAAGCCAAATAGAAGAAGAGGAATAAGACGGCCCATTTCAAGGTGACGAAAGCGAGGATTGGTTGCGCAAGGCCCGGGAAGATCCAGGCCACGCGCTCCAAAACGCCCGAGATAACGAAAGCAATCACGTAAGCGACAAAGGCATGCCTTACCCGAATTTTCGAAACATCCGGCGCTGGGGTAAGCTTGGCGCCAATCAGAGAAACCCGGATCCCAAGTGCCAAAACGAGCACACCTCCCAATGCCAGGTATGTTGCTGACTCAGCCCAAAGTCCTCCGAAATTTACGTCGATTGGCAATCCGAAGTAATTAGAATGGAAAATGGCTATTGCCGCTTGTAACCATTGAACAACGCAGGCAAACAACAAGACTGGAGGCTCGTCGGGCCTCCATAGCAGGGTAATGCAAGACGACAAAACTAGAATCGACACCGCCGTTAGTTCCCCGTTTGTTGTCCAAAATCCCCAACAAGTAAAAGCGGCTGTAGCGAACCACAGCACCCTCAGAAAGTGAGATTGGTGGCTAGACTGCAGCCGCCCTGTTAGAAGAATCGCAGGAAGTTCCTGCCCGGCTGCCGGGTCGAGAGTAGACAGTTTATTTGCAGTCACTTCAGATCCGTTATTGATGGCGAATGCCTTGAAATGCGAAATGACGGCCGAAGGGGCGAAACAAGCGTTTCAAGAACGGCCTTTTGAAGTCTGCCGTAAAAAAAGTGTCCGGAGAAAAAGAAGGAAGCAACAACCACACGAAGTGGTTGCTCTCCATGTGCGTAATGCTCAATCCAGCCTGCTCAATCATTCGTCGGACGATCCAGAATACAAAGAAATTCTCCCGTGGCTGTAGCCCAGAGCCAGATTCAAAAGGCTTGCCCGTCACCCACGACTTCATCCAAGCCAATATTATGCCGTTAAAATAGTTCTCCGTGGTTAGGACAAATCCGCCTCCTGGCTTCATGCAGCGAGCAATCTCACTAATCATCCGAGTGGGGATATCAACATGCTCCAAACATTCGCACGATATGACGTAATCAAATGAGTCGTCATCAAAGGGAAGAGATTGGGCATCCGCGATGTGGAACGTCACATTTTGGTTCTGCGTAAGCTTCGACCGAGCGTAGGCGATGGCCGCAGCAGAAAAATCAGTAGCAACGATCTTTGCGTAAGGATATGTCTCGCCGAGCTGGGAAGCAAAGTCCCCACGACCGCAGCCCACTTCCAAAACAGACTTGCCATTAAGATCAGGGACTATCTTCAGCGCCGTCCTATGCCAGGGATAGAGGATTCTCTCTTGTCCCGGCTCTAATCCGCTCATGGCGTGATGCCAAGATTCGTAGTTTAGATCCGAGTCCATTACGATTCTTGTATTCTACTTAACGTCAGGAAGTGCGTTCCTCACTCCGCGTAATAGCGTCTGAAATACAAGACAAAGGTCATGTTCTGTCACATCTATATTAAACCGCCTTGCCCTTAACCGCAGGCCGTCCGCATCGCCCGGCTCTTGCAACAGGCTGCAAAGGCTACGCTGAAACTCCCCCCAGTTGTGCGCGTGAAATGTTTGACCGTCTGAGGTCGATTCAATCAGATCAGGTCCACCGCCCACTTTGTCGCTGAGTAGTACTCGCCTCCCAGAGGCCATTGATTCGTTCGCCGCCAGCCCCCAAGTTTCGTCGTAGGCCGACGGCAGCGTAAATATGTCTCCGAGGCGATACACAACTGGCATTCTACTTTGGTTTTGGAACGGCAATGTCCTAAAGCTCTGCGGCTCTTTTGCGGCCATTTCGCGAACATCCTTTTCGAGTACTCCCCCGCCCACCATTACCAACACCAAGTCGGCCATCTTCAAATCAACAACCGCCCGCATCAATTCCAACGGCTGCTTTTTCGCCTCGAATTTACCCGCGTACAAAAGGACCTTTGTTGCCTCAGCGATGCCCAGCTCTTTTCGCCATTCGATCGCTTCACGCTCAAAGCGATCGTTAGGCTCAGAGAACCGGTCTACCTCGATCGAATGCGGACAATAAAACAGCTTGTCTTCGGGCACGCCTAAGGCGCGGTAGTAATCACGGTTATTTTTTCCGACGTACAAGAACGCGGCCACCTCTCGGTAAATCCGCCCAAGGAGAAGGCGTTTGATTTGCCACCGAAGGCCGCGTTTTTGCTCGTCGAGAAGGTGGGAGTCGCCGCGAAATAAGACAGGCACGCCCCGCCGGCTAAGTCGGCGCATCACACTCAGGTGTGACGCATAGGCGTAGCCGGTAATGTGAACGGCATCTGGTCGCCACATCATCACCCGGTCAAATAGCTCAGGATTTCGCAATCCAAGAAAGCGATGCGTACCAGGGTCCGACGACCGACTCGGCACCAGTTCGTAGTCGTACCCTCCCGTTAGGGGAATATCCCAACTCAACGATTGGCTGAATCCGGGATCGTATTGCGGAGCGCTTCCATCGTGCCACGTGAAAAACACCTTAATTTCAAGATCCGTTCGATCTGCCAGCTTATGGTACAAGGGAACGTAGTATTGAATCGGATGCGATACGACAAAGGCGATGCGGATGGGTTCAGCTTTCATCGCGAGAACAAATCAGTAACAGCGCACGACACCGCGTGTCGGTAACGCTGCCACGTGTTAGCCGTAGCAACCCTGCGAGCCGCTTCCTTCATGGCCCTTATTTCGTTCCGCTTATTCCCCGCTTCGCGTAAACCTTCCACCCAAGCTTCGGCATTTCCTGCAGGAACAATCCATCCGCTATTCTTTGTCAAAAAGTCCGGAGCGGCCGTTCTTTCGGATGACATAACCGGCAGACCGCAAGCCATCGCTTCAAGAAGGACAAGGCCAAAACCTTCGAAGTATGATGGGAACGCAAAGCAGTCAGCCTGCTGATACTGCTCTCGAAGCTCAGTAGGTGAGCAGGCGCGCAGATGTCTAACCCCGCGCGGGAGATTCACACGTTTTTCGTCGGCGAGTTGCCAGCTTCCCACCAAAAGAAGCTCAGCATCTTTCAAACCGGCCTGCTCCCAGGCAGTTATCAATAACGGAATACCCTTACGTAAGCTCGCTTGGCCGGCATAAATAAACCGAAGCGGGCGATTTTCCTCGTCTTTAGACCCCGGATGCCAGAACTCGGAGTCTACTCCGTATGGTGCTAAGGCGAAGAGCTTGTCATGTGACTCCCTGATGGTTTGACCAACAAAAGTACTTGGACCGAGGACAAGATCGGCAAGCTCCATCTCCCGCTTTTTTTGCGCCGGCCGAACGTGTCGATCTTCGTGCAATCCTTCGCGAGGCAACCAGTCACTGAACTCTAAGGCTAACTTCCGCTGTAGGTTTTCCCAAAAAGGATAATAGCCGATAGGCATGTCATAGATGCAGGCTTTGCCGAGACGTTTCGCCTCTTCGAACTGCAGTAGCGAACAATCTTCATAGGAATGAACCGCGTTCACTGACGGCCTCTCGCACTCTCGAGCCATCGTTTGCATCAACCAGTCGTTGGCGTCATAAGCCATCGCTTCATCTGTGATGGGGCTGCCCTCAACCAAACGCCTTACTATCCGTCCCCACTCCCGGTACTTTCCTTGAACGGTATGTACGTTAGCCAGCACCGGAAACATGCGCCTTTCAATTCGGCCAGTCAGATCGCGAAGGCCTGGGATGTGCCGCAACAGGCCGATCTCTCGCGGGGTCGGAATCCAGGAGACACAAAACGTCTCCAATCGTCCCGATGCATAATGCGCCATAGCGGCTTGATGCGCATTCGGATTGCCGGTCGGGTGTCCGAATAGAACACCCATCGAACCGGCTTCCGGGCGCAAAGGATCCACTCCTGCGCTTTGGATTTGCCGGACAGGCGTTGGATGTTTCGCGAGCGTTAGGGAATCCGCCCGCATTACGCGGTCAAACGAAGTGACGAGCTTTTTCGTCATCTCTCGCGCTGTGTACTCCGAGAAGGCATTCCAATCGACCGAAGGCGGGCGGTTTGATCGGACATCAGAAATGAATTCGGTTAGGCCTGATTCTGTCGCCGAATCTCTCGTATCGGCATTATCGTCAAATTGGAGGATCGTCGCGGCGGCGCACTTTCGCAGCACTTCGACTGCCGGGCTTTTACGATGGAGGATGGCCAGAGTTGGTCGGCGCGCGAGTATGTATGGATAAATCTTCGATGGTGAATAGTCGGATGACTCTGATCCGATTATCAGGAGTCCGTCCGCCTCTCGGATTTTCTTCAGGGCATCGAAATATGGCAATCGATCCGTATTTTCTTCGACTAAGTCTTCCACCCCGCACTCCATCGCAATCGGCAGCACGGTCTTCATTGCTCGACCGACCGGCGCGTAGCTGGTTCCGATAAATTTGAACCTGACCTCTGCCCACAAGCTCGGATTTTTCTTCCGGCTATGAGCTATTCCGGAGAAGAGAAGGCGCAATGGCGTTGCCATGAACGGCCCAGCCGCCCCAACATATGCGATGTCGAAGAAAGATTTCGTTCCGACGCCTTGCGACGCAGAAACCGGCAGGTTGTCCAACAATTCAAAATCCAGTTCGGGCGCACCGAATGGAAGAGTGGTGAACTGCTCTCGGCGAAGGAATGGATAGGCACCAAGCATTTCATCGGTATAACGGGGAGAGACCACGATGAATTCGGCGGCAGCGCGAACCACTCTCGGCTCAAACAAGCGGGCGAAGATTCCGTTAAACCAATATTTAACACGACCTCCAGGCGGGATTTGTTTCGTGCGTGTGTAGTAATCGCTGATCCAAGGATCCTGATAATCGACGATATAGGAAACCCCGAACTTCCTTTTCCATAGGGGTCCGAGGACCAACGTTGGAAACATCGTTGTGGAAAAGAAAATCAGATCGAATTTTGGTTCACCGCGGAGAAGTCGACTCCCCGCGTTCCATAAAAACGCGAGTGCTCGGAAGGCGAGACTTCCCAACCCTGCAACCCGGGTTAACTCTGACGGAAGCCCCAGTGTCCTAAAAACTGGTGTATCGCGAGGAACTGTCTTCTCCAATAAAGGATCCCGTGTCCCCTCCACATATTCAGGATCGACTGCGAGAACTGTTGCGTCCCATCCGAGTTCCTTTAGATACGGCAAAGCCATCCGGACTCGCTGATGATCGGGCGCATTGATCGGCGGAAAATGCGGCGAGACAATCAGGACTCTCCTTCGTGTAGTCTGCATGGGCGATCGGAGAGTCAAAACTCCTTGGGCACAATTGGAAGGCACGGTCACGGGTGCCGTTGTCCGGAACCGCTTACTACTTGTACCGTCTGCGTCTTGTCTTCTGGCGGGCCTTCAAAGAGTTTTTCAAGCTCTTTAACCATCGACTCTTGTGAAAAGCGAGAAAAGATACGTTCGCGAGCGGCCCGCCCCATCTGAGAGATCCGTTCACGATTCTGGACGACATCCTTAATGCATCTGGCGAGATCCTGAGGATTCCCCGGCTCGACTAGCCAGCCCGTAACTCCGTGCTCCACAATCTCAGGTAACCCTCCAGTGCGACTGGCGATTACGGGACGCGCATATGCGCCGGTTTCCATCGCCACTGTAGGGAACGGGTCGCCGAGTAAGCTCGGAACCACACAGAGATCAAAACTGGAGTAAATACTCGCGGTGTCGTCTGTGTATCCCATCCAGTGAAAAAGACGTGCAAGTCCGAACTCCGCCAGTTTATCTCGCAACTTGCTTACGTAGCGATCGTCGCCTTGGCCAAAAATGTAAACCGCGATCTCCGTCGGTTTCGGGTCGAGCAATTTGACCGCGTCGATTAAGCATTCATGCCCTTTGTGTCTTGCGATCTGGCCCACGATACCGACGCGCAACACTTCGCCTGTACTTGCGAAAACTTCCGCAGTCCGCAAGGAGTCACAGGCGGAGAAGATCGCGTTCCGAATCAAGTAAACCTTTTCTGCCGGCGCTCCGATCTTGATCGCGTGTGCCCGCATGAAATCTGATATAGCAATAAATCCCATCAGCTTGCGCGCCAACAGACGGTAGAGTGCATGGCGAGTCGGAGTAGGTTCCAAATAAGTGTGCTCGATCAGATAAGAGCGCCGGCGCTTGATGAATGGATACACTGCGAGCGCGTGCCGCCAGGTCGTGAAGATAACTACGTCGGGGTTGAATTGCCGAATCACCCGGCGCCAGCCAATCCACAGCCAGGGTAGCCGGACGACCACGTTAAATGTCCACCACATCGGCCTTAGGGCGAGTCGTTTGGATAACGATCCAAAAGGCAACCTAACTTCCGGCACGGCGATACTCGCCAAGCGGCGGTTAAAGCGGCCGTCCGTCCATGTGCTTGTCACCGCGAGCTGCGTATGTCCCGCGCGTTTCAACGCTTCGAGCATCTTCAAGGTAACGATCTCGGCGCCGAAGACATTCGTGGACGTGCAAACGGTAAGTATGCGCATCGATCTACCCCAAGGTCACGCTACCATTCGCCGACCCCGCAAACTCGGAATCCTGTTATGCCGTAGGCTTAGCAACAAAATGACAAACCTCGGGCTCGGAAGTGAAATCGGGCGGTTTTCCGGTCTCTATGATTTCGGTGCAATACGCGTTGGCTGCCAACAAGCTGGCACATTCACGGGCGAGCGACCGCGAATGAACTTCTATGAATAGTCGCGGACGATATTTACCAAGCAGGTTTTTTGCTCCGCTCAATGCCATGGCCTCGGCGCCTTCGACGTCTAATTTGATGACGTCTACCCGGACAAAGCAACCAAGTGCATGCAGGTTGTCCAAGGTTTCCACACGCACAGTGATTCGCTCGCTCCCCGTCACATCTGATTGGAAACTGCTCGCGTGCAGTTTCGCCATGCTCGTTTCTTTCAACACTTGAAAGCTCGTTGTGCCCACCTGGTCAGCGATCGCTGCTTCGACTGTTTCGATCGGCAACGCGGGGTTAAGTTCTATCATGCGGTGAATCTGTGAAATATTTTGCGGCAATGGTTCAAAGACGATGACCCGCGAAGCGCCGGCAATCGCCATGACTCCGCTGAAGAAGCCGCGCCATCCGCCGACGTCCAGGCACACGTCTCCCGATCGGACGGCATGTGCTATCCTTTGAGCAAGATCCAGTTCATAAGTGCCCGTCCAGATACCTTTGTCTTGTGGCAAAGTAATCGGATACTTCAGTCCCTTCGCGGGCCCGGCATCAACCGTGTGCACGAATTCTTCGCCTTCCAGAAAGCTTCGCAAGAAGTGACGCTGAAGAGGTGCAATCAGCGGAAGCTTCTTTATTGCATTCCTCAGCTTCCACGGAACTAACGAAATACTTCTTTGAACTAACGACCTCATTCGGTGCCTTTTGCTTCCCGGGCTTTGCATGCCTCAACGATTGCCGCTGAGAATTTCTTCATCTCGGTCTCTCGATTCGCTTCGGTCATCGCAAAACGCCGGGCGTTAATCGCAAATGCTTTAAGAGCGTCACGATCATTGTAGAGCATCGCGATTTTGTCAGCTAAGTCATCCGCGGAACCAGGGCTAAACAACAATCCGCCGTTTGATTTTGCCAGAACCCTACGGAGAGGAGGAAGATCACTCGATATCACTGCCAAGCCGGCCATGTGATAGTCGAACATCTTGTTAGATACCGTTAGCTCATGGTTTCGAATCCCAGCCCGCTCCAGACAGAGCCCAACGTGATATTGGGAGGCTTCTCGGACTGCGTTTTCCGGCGAATAAGGTTTATGAAAAATAACCCGTGATTGGATGCCCAGGTCTGCAATCCTCGATCTTAGATTGGAACCGCCGTCGGCCGGCATCCTGCCCTGAAGGTGTAAGAAAATATCAGACGGGAGTTTGGTCAGCGCAACGAGCGCATCCCCCAAACCACGTTGTCCAAGGCCGACGACGGCGTTTCTCCAATAAAGAGCCAGACCCCTCTGGGGCTTCCAAATCAAATTCTCTTCTCGCGGCGGAACGTTATAAAGCGGCAACGGCCTTGGAATTCCGTATTCCCCAACCAGAGCATCCGCAATCTGATCGCTACTGCTGAAGATGAGACAACACTTTGGCAGATATCTTCGCTCGACGTCATGTACGAGTTGCCGCTCCAACGTGCTTTGCCCGTCTCCCATATCGCCGTGGAACTCCATGGAATCGAACATCAGCAGTGCGCCACGCCGGCTTGCGGCGGCCGCAGCCGGCAAAAGCGTATCTATATTATGAGCGATGTAGATATCCGCTGCCGCCCTAGCAAGTGCTTTCTTTAAGCCAACTGCTCTCGTCGAAAAGGCAGATGCCGAAAGATGGCCGCTCGCCTTAAACCAAATTCGAGCACAAAAGCAGCGCAGACGATCAACCGCGAGTCTTATCGGACTGCGCGTCCTCGAGGCAAACCGGTGCGTCTGATAAACAACATTCGAATACTTCTTCAACACCGTCACAGGGGAGGTCGGCTGTCGAAAAGGCGCAGCATCAATGAAAACGACTTCAAAATCCAAACCGAGGTCGGCAACGGCGGCTGCGTGTCGTGGCGCTCTCGGCTCAGCAATTCCCTCGCACGATGTACAGATACAAACGCGAGTCATCGTCGAGTACGAATGAGGATATCGAGAATCCGGCGTGTCGATTGTCCGTCACCGTAAGGATTTTTTTTCCTAGCAGATGACCCATGTCCGGATCGAAGCATCATTTTTTCGACGATCCTCTGTAAGCCGCGCCCGGTGTTACCTGCCAGTGTGACCGTCCCGGCTTTAATGGCTTCCTGTCGTTCGGTGGTTTCCCTAACGACCACCACTGGTTTATTCAGAGACGGTGCCTCTTCCTGAATTCCGCCGGAATCGGTGATAATCAGGTCCGATCGCTCCATTAGAAAAACAAACGGCTCATACGGCAGCACGTCGATCAGATGCACATTCCTCAATCCCGCGAGTTCAGCGCTGACCGCTTTTTGAACATTCGGATTCAAATGAACAGGATAAACGAATTCCCAGTCGTGATGGCGTCGAGCCAGAGTACGGATTCCCGTTAGTAACGCGCGCATCCGCTCCCCAAAACTCTCCCGGCGGTGCATCGTAATAAGAATCAATTTTTTCGACCTGTCATTGATCGCAGCACTCGCGCCTCGGAACCACTTCTGCCAGACATGCGACTCCTTGGTTCGAACGCGCTCACGAGTCGCCAGCAATGCGTCGATACCCGTGTTTCCAGTGACAAAGATGCGTTTAGTTGGGATCCCTTCGGACAACAAGGTTCGTCTGTTAAATTGTGTCGGTGCGAAACAATAGGTGGCGAAACGGTCTATTAAAACTCGATTCAGCTCTTCGGGAAATGGGTGATCAAAGTCCCCCGTTCGTAAACCGGCTTCAACGTGAGCGACCGGGATTCGACGGTAAAATGCCGCCAATGCCGCTGTAAGTGCGGTCGTCGTATCTCCCTGGACAATCAAAAGATCAGGCTTCTTCTGTTCAAGAATTCGATCCATCCCCGTTAGGACGCGGGAAGTGGTTCCGGCGAGACTTTGATTGCGACGCATGACCGACAAATCGCAGTCAGGGGAAATGCCAAAAAGATCCAAAACTTGGTCCAGCATTTTCCGATGCTGACCGGTGACGCAAACTGTGACCTCGAATTCTTTGTGCCGCCGCTGCATTTGAATGACAACGGGGGCCAGTTTGATGGCCTCAGGACGCGTTCCGAAAGCGCAGAGAACTTTCAGCCTGCCTTTCCGACGGCGGGTTGAATGTTTACGACTGGAATTGGGCATTTGAAAACTGAAAACGGAGGGTAGATCAGACGCGTCTGGACTTCACGAAAAGGCTGTCTGCAAGATTAGTAATAAATGGGAGATGCAAACTTAAGACTCGCAGCCATTCGGAAACCCTCGCAATCGCTCGGTACCTCGCCGGCAATAGGTCCATATCGCTAGGCTGGATTCCAAGACCGAAGAATCCATCGACTGTAATTTCTGGCGCTCCAATTTTTCCTTGGAAAGCTTTCTTCAATTCCGTCGGAGTCCAATACCGAACGTCAAATCTTTTGAGTTCACGTCGGCCTCGTCGTGCGAGATGATACAGCGAACGCACCCCGTACCTGTTGGGCATCTGTACCAGACTGACACCGGACTCAGTCAACACGCGCCCGATCTCTCCCAGCGCGACGTAAGCATCGTCTTTGCTGAAATGCTGGATAACGGAATACGAGAAAGCAACGTTGATTGATTGCGAACGAAACGGCAGGTAGCGCGCATCCGCCACGACAAAATCACAATGCAAGCCGAGCTGCGTGGATACCTGACGGGCGACCAGCACCGCCCCGAGCGAAGGATCCATTCCCACCGGACGATAATTTTTTCGGGCAGCCGCCATCGTCCATCGTCCCCAACTGCAACCCATGTCCAGAAAGGTCCGGTTTTCTCCCGGCGGCAGCCGCAACTCCGGAATTGGGTAACGTGTGAGTTTTCCCATCAGGGGTCGGTAGAGAAATCCACAGGTTGATGCGACGAGCTGCTGGACGTGAGGATTGATCTCGTCCGCTGTTGCCGTTATTCCAACCTGTTCTGCGGCATTATCTGACCAGGCGACTTCGAGCGCTTTCGTTGCTTCGCCATGTGTCTGCACGGCGTCGCTCACCAGCAAAACAGGAACACCTTCTACGATCGGATAAACATGACCATGCTCACATGTCATCCGATTTCCAGTAAAGGTTAACGGGGACTGGTCGCGCGGACAGACGAGCGTTTCAAGCACCCAGGACGAGAGTTGTTGTTTTGGAAGCATTGGCGAATGTTTCAGATGGCTCTTGGCTGCAGCACCGCCGGTCACAAAGCTAAAGCTTTCAGGAATTTTGGCCCGGCAGGTAATCGCTGCAGCACTTCGCGTAGAGAGTCCGGGAAAAAACAACGAAAAATGGCGATAAAGCTGAGGCCAAAAGCAACCGCATCCAAACCGAGCGTAGCAGACGGATGGCGTTGGAACATCAAGGGACGCAAAGCCAGCAGCAGACAAATCCCGGCGCCCCCGGCAAAGATGGGAGGAAGAAGAGCTTCCCTTATCCAATCCGATTTCAACAACCGGTGAGTCAACGCCATCGCGGCAATCGCGGCACCAAGTTGCCCTGCGGCTAAAGCCCACGCATATCGCACAGTCCCTCCGCCCAGGGCAGCAACGGCCATCGCCGGCAAACAGGAAAGGGCTGCGAAAAGGCTCGAGAGAAAGGCCATGCGTAGCCGATTCTGAGCCTGCAAAACCGTGGCAAAGACTAGCACAGTCGAAACGCCAAATGCGAAAACGGTACCCGGCAGGATAAGCGGGTCCGCCGCGACCCATCTCAATCCGTAGAGCAGACGCGACATGTATGGACCATCCATGCCAACGAAAATGACTCCTGGAATCGATACGAGCAGCATTGTTTGAACAAACAAAGTTGCGTGCCGGGAAAACTGCTCTGGGTTACCTGCGCTGCGGGGGAGCAAAGGGTAAATGGTCTCCACAACAACCACCGCCACTCGCCCGGCAGTTGTCGAAAAGAGAACCTGCGCCCGGTTCAACAGACCGAGTGCTTCATATCCGAGCGTCGCCGGAAGGATGGTAGATTCCAAAATTCCACGCGTGGCAGTTAACATGGCCGAGGCGGAAAGCTGTGCGCCAAACCGAAGCGGACTCTTGTAGCTCGCCCAGTTTGGCCAGCGCCACCAGCCCGCTGGCGGTCGCCACTTCCTAACGAGTAGCAGATACAATCCGAAGGGAATGCCATGCAAAACATTGGAACCAACGACCAGTGACGACGCCCCCGCCCCGGCCAATGCCAAACCGATACTGCTAACGGCGGTAACGCATACGCAGACGACCTGCGTAAGACGAAGCGCGCGATAGTCTAAATCCCTTCGCAGCCAGGTCAGGCCGATTTGATTGGGAAAATCAATCAGCAGACCGATGGACGCGAGATGAAGCAGGGAGGCCATAGGCCGATAGGCTGGCAGTGACCAGCATCCGAACGCGATCAGGTTACAGACGATGCATAACGCCACCTGGATATAGAAACCGGCGCTCCAATGCGATCTCCAGTCAGGTTCTTCGCCTTCATGCAATTGGAGAGCCTGCGCGATGAAATAGCTGCAATTGAAACAATTGATTAGTGCGAGCACACCCGTTGCAGCCGTAGCCTGTCCATATTCCGAGGGACGGAGCAACCGGACCAGGACAATCATCGAGACGAAATTCGCGCCGACCAGGAAGACCTGGAGCATCCCCGTCCAGACTAAGCCTTGAGTAATGATCTTTCGCCGATCGGTCACAGCTACGACCGGGAATATCGGCTCGCTCTCGGGCGGAACAGGTCCCTCGGGTGTGTCCATTTACCTAGAAAAGTTTATCATTAGCGGCATTGCGCTGGGGTTTTCCAGATCAGCAGGGCACGCTCTAGGATGCGGGCGAAACCGGCTCTAACTGAATCCGAGCCCCGCCTTCTTGTTCGACGGAAGTGTGCAGGTCCGATGCGCGTGAAATTTCCTCACACGCACGTAATACTTCGACGGCGTCTATCCGCTTCAAGCACTCATTACCGCGCTGTAGACATTCCACCAGTCCGCAGCCTTCACACTCAATGGTTGTGCGAAAAACCTTGTGGCCTTTCCCTTGCGGATACCAAAGGCCGGGACGCTCGCGCGACGAAAAGATTGCTACACACTTCAGCCCCATGGCCGCGGCCATGTGCATCGTACCGGTGTCGTTACCGACGAAAAACGCGCACCGCTTCATCGCCGCCAGGGCCGACCGAATTCCAAGCGCGCCGGCTGCATTGTAACCGCGCCCCCATTTGTCGAGAAGCCAGTCGCCAATCATCTTGTCCTCTTCACCGCCAAAGACCACCGGCCAGATATCGAATTCTTCAATGAGTTTTCTGCCCAGTTCCTCAAAACGTTTCAGGGGCCAGCGCTTCGACGGCATCTTCGAACCGGGGCCGACGGCAACCCATACTCGTTTGCCATCGTTTGGAAGCGCCACTAACCAACTTTCCACCGCCGCCTCGTCCGCCGGGCCCAGGCCAAGATCCATCCGGGACTCGTCTCCCGGGCTGACCTTCAGGCCCGAGCCAGCCAGCCGCAAAAGCAGCAGCTCCGATTCGAGTGGTGAAGCGCGAAGGGCGCGGCCCGGCTCTTTGGCCTCTAGCGCCTTAAAGCCCCGCATCCCAATAAAATTCCGAATTCCCGCGAGCCTGAAAAACCGGTAGTCACGCGCGACTTGATCCGGCTTGCGGCCAGTCGGCGCGAGATAGACCAACGTGTCGAACCGTTTCGCGCGAATACTCGCCAGGAGAGTGGCCATGGTGCTCTTGCGCCAGAGGTCGCTGGCCTCGGCTACTGGATACGAAAGGTACTCATCAAAAATATTCGATCCGCGGAGCAGGCTTGACGCAATTACGTGCGATTTGCCCGGATGACGGTCGCAGAGCAAGGCGACGTGCGCATGCGGAAATGATTTCCTCACGAGCCACATCGCGGGAACGGCCACGATCGTGTCCCCGAGTTGACCAATCCTAAAAACAAGAACCCGCTTCGGTTGGGTCGTTAACGTTTCGTTGACTGTCACCGGCAGGCTACGCAGAACACCAGGCAATCGCCGGGAACGGCGTTGTCGCAGGGAATTTCCGCCGAGCCGGCGATAAACGTATTTCGCCCAGCCGCGCAATCCGCGGTCGCTGATCCGATGCGGTGAATCGAACGCGTGCGCCGGTTGATCGGTTAGCAGCCATTCGCGCACAGGGATCTGGAAGCCAGTCTTACGACGATCCAGAATTTCCGGCGTCATCAGTTTTGATGAGGCCGCCGCCATATCGCGCTTGGTTGGCGCGTCCTTGGCCGCCAGCATCGGCGCGATCTGCTTCAGAAAATCGACGTCCACCAGCGGAACACGGATCTCGACCGAATGGCCCATGCCAGCCCAGTCGGAATCGCGCAGAAGTTGATGGCGCATGTACCATTGCAACTCGAGAGCGGAAACCTTGAGGCGCGAGTTTTGGATTCCGTCGACGGTCTCGTCCAATCGCAACAAGGTTTGCAGCTCGGCCCAACCTTCCTTGACCATGTCGGGGTCTAACAAATCGGGAAGTTCCCATGGCATGTAAAGTCCGCGCCGCAGCAGATACGCGCCACTGTAACTTCCGCCGTACTCGAAAATGCCGGCATACTTCGGCGAAGTGAATCGCTTAAGGATCGGTGAGGTGATCATTCGAAATTCGCGACCTAAGGTAGGAAGAGCGGGGAATCGCCCAACGAGACCAACCGTTCGCGGCACGTCCCGGAAGCTGGGGTAGGTCGCGAACAATTCGTCCCCCCCCACCCCTGAAAGGGCCACTTTGAGATTCGCTTGTTTGGCCGCCAGACTCACGAAGAAGGTGTTCACACCATCGATCGATGGACGATCCATCGAATCGAAAAGGTGATCGCGCTCCGCCTCGAAATCGGCGCGCGAGACCCAGATCGTCTGATGGTTCGCGCCGCAGCGCTTGGCGAAATCTTCCGCCAGCGGTGTTTCATCAGCGTTTGTGCCTTTGTATTCCGCGAAGCCGAGCGTGACGGTGCGAAGATTGCCTCCCTGCTCCGCCGCCAGCGCCGCGATCGTCGTCGAATCGAGGCCCGACGATAGAAACACGCCGACCGGGACGTCAGCGACCAGGTGGTACTTCACCGTTTCCGCCAGGGCGGAACGGAGGAGGTCCACCTGACTACGAGACGACGAGGCAACAGGACCTCCGACCTCCGACTTCCGACTCCCGACTTCCGACTCCCGCTCCGCCTCCGCGAGGATTTTTGTTATCGAACAAAATTCTCGCGGCGCTCGCGCGCCGCCGCGATCGACCCACATGGTGCTGCCGGCGGGGAGCGTACGAATACCGCGAAACATGGTGAACGGATCGGGTACGTGTCCCCACAGGAAAAACCCGACGTGCCCGGCCGGATCGGGCGTCATGTCGACCTGGCCGCCAGCCCGCAGGGCCTTCACCTGGGATGCCAGCCGTATGGTGTGCCCGTTATCACTATAATAGAGCGGTTTAATTCCAAACGGATCGCGCGCGAGGAGCATCCCCTGCTTTCGCCGGTCCCAAATGGCGAAGGCGTACATCCCCCGGAGCGCTTGCATGGTTTTGTCGATCCCATGAGTCTCGTACATCGCCAAGACCACTTCGGCGTCGCCTTGCGACATAAACTGATATCCTCGGTCTGCGAGCCCCGATCGCAGCTCGCGATAATTATAGATCTCGCCGTTAAAAGTGATCGCGAGCGAGCGATCGGCATTGAATAGAGGCTCGTCGCTCGCGGACGACAGATCTATTATAGATAGTCGGCGATGGCCGAAACCCACCCGGCGATCTTCCGACAACCATTCGCCAGTACCATCCGGTCCGCGGGACGCCATCTGGTCGCGCATTTGGACGAGCTCATCGCGGTCGATCGGCGGAGCGGCCTCGGCATACGCGAATATCGCTGCAATTCCACACATACCTAGTTGCTAACTACCAGACGACGGGACTACCGGACAACAGGACCACGGGAATAAAGGGACTACAAGACGACGGGACAACAGGACGACGGGACGCAGCTCCGGCCGACGAAGAAGAAAGACTCGTCGTCCGTAGTCTCGTAGTCCCGTGGTCTGTCACAGCAAAACTATGCGATGGAGTGACCATTGGACCAGCGGGCGAGACCGATTACCAGCAGGCTGGTTGCCGCGGCGATAACCTTGTTCAGCTTACCGGCTTCTTTTTCGACGGTTCTAATCAGACCGTGCAAACATCCGAAGGCTTGCTTTGTCTGCGCATGGAGGACAGCTGCTCGATCCGCGGAAAGGTACCCCAGGCGCTGAGCGAGATGTATGAAATATTGTGTTTCAGAGAGGCTCCCGCGCGCGATGTAAAGAAAATGGAGATAATCCTTCTTACTCTCGCGCGAAGACCCCTCCACGATATTCGCCGGCACTGAGTAAGATGCTCGTCTCAATTGGCTCGTGAGTCCGTACACTTCCTCTTTCGGAAAGAGTCTCGTCTGTTTATAAACAGCGACGGCCAAGTCATCAGCCAGTTTCCACGCTTCAATCTTCGTGTAATCGCGCATGACTGATTAGTCTCGTAGTCGGTAGTCCCGTCGTCCAGTCGCCTCGCGGGACCTAGGTCCTGCCCTTCCTAGTAGTCCGTTATCCCGTAGTCCGTTATCCCGTAGTCCGTTGTCCCGTAGTCCAGTGGTCTCGTTCGCCAGCGGCGAACTCGGCTGCTATGCCGCACATGCGCGCGCCGCACGGCGCGGCAAATGATCCGTGATCAGTCTTCGGTTAATAGGCATTACCGCGTAAGGGGAGAAGTAATCCAAATGGTCGCCTCGCCAGACGAAGCATCCAGGCGGGGACTTTATCACAAAATTCGTGAAAAGCAGAAGCAACGCCAACATGACTCTTGCTCCGCTGTGGAAGTCACTTAGTCAGCGATATTACGACCTATCCACGGATGGGCCGCCCGGCGCTAAGGAACGGGAGCGAATGACAAAACCGCAATTATGCTTGACATTTATAAGCGTTCTTGTGATTAGAGGAGCAGGCGATTAATCTCTCTTAAGGGCAAAATATGGTATTTGGACAAAAAGGACAGGGCATCCATCGATTTTTGGCGACCGCAGCTGCGGTTCTTCTTTTGGCGGGTGCGGCTTCGGCACAAAACCGAACAACCGACACGCTGGCAGACTTGGTCACCAATCATCAGAGCCTTTCCCTCGGAGACAAGGTGTTCAGTGGTTTCACTTTTCAGAACAGCGGCCTAACGAATTTCGACCCGAGCAACATTCAGGTCACGCTTTCGCTGACTAACGGTGTCTATTTCCTGACCTGGGACGGCAATATGAGTTTGGTGTCCAGTAGCGGACCGGTTACGGCCGACCTGCTTTTGGGGTACACGGTCACGGCCACGGCCGGTCTGATCAACACCATCGACGCTTCGTTTACCGGAAGTGCGCAGCCGTCGGGCACCTTTATCGCGGTTGATGAAACCGCGCGCGACGCCAACGGCAACGTGGTCGGTACGACCCATCTTGATACTCAGCACCGGAGCGATTCCTTCGCGATTACTCCGCCGCAAAGCTCGTTGCGCGTGACCAAGGATATCGGCTTTGGAATCGGAAACGCGAACGGCGGATTCGTTACGATCTCGGAGATCAGTCAATCCTTCCATCAGGCGGTTCCGGAACCGGCGACGACGATGCTTTTCGGCAGCGGGTTGCTGGCTGGCGTCCTTTATCTGCGTCGTCGCAGAGCCTAACTCGAGGGCGGCTTAACGTTGCAGGCCCGTTTCAGGCGCGGGCGATCCATTCTGTTTCACCCGTTCCGGATGTTGATGTTTTCGTCTCGCTCGTTGCCGGCTCGCGCCAGTTTCGCAGTGAGCTCAGCAGGCGCACTTGGCGCTTGAGCGACAGCTGTTAAGAGCCGGTAGCAGAGGATTCCTCGGCTTCATCGTCCGCGGGAGAACTGACGATAACCAAGCCCGTCAGAAAGGTAACCAACGCAGCTGAAAAGAGGCAATAGCGGCAGAAAGCGTGAATCCGGAAAGCCTGAACGAAAGAAAGCCATAGAGTAAACGCAAACATCGCGTAAACCGTGGCGGCGAGAAAAACGCGGAGCTTTCGGTAGCCGAACGCAACCAACGTTGCTAACGAAAAAACCGTAAAATACGCGAGCGACCCGAAAGCGGCTACGGGAACGCCCGTTATCCTCGCGTAGGAACTTCCGAGGACCTCAGCGCACCCGGCGGAACTTCCACACAATGCCATCTCGCCCGTTAGGGCCAGAACGGTCAAATAGGTGGCTTCAGCAAGACCGACCAGCGCGAGACACGCTATGACAGCATATCTGAAGTTTGTTAGGGTCTTCATGGCGCTGCGTTGGATTTGGCCTGCCCGGGCGGACTCGCAGCCGGGTGTGCCGAGATCGCTTCGACAGCTGCCCGCAAATCCTTTGGATCGAGCGATTCTGCCGGGACCATCGAATTATTCAGAAAAATGGTCGGCGTATTCCGAACGCCCAGTTTGGTGCCTTCTTCCTGATCAGCTTTTATTGATGCTTCGACGGATTCGCTGTCGATATCCTCCTTGAACAGTTCGATTTCGCACCCCAGCTGACGAGCGTATTCGACGAAAGCGGCCCGGACGTCAGCTGCCTTGCTCCATATGGCTTGGTCTCGATAAAGGAGGTCATGCATTTTCCAAAACTGTCCCTGTCTGCCGGCTGCTTCGGCGGCGCGCGCTGCTTCGCGAGCATGCAAATGCATGGGGAGTGGGAAGTGCTTAAAGACAATGCGGAGTTTCGGAAAGTCGCGTGAGAGTTGATTCAACGGCTCCGAAAGCATTCCGCAGGGGGGACACTGAAAGTCTCCGAACTCCTCAAGCGTGACCAAAGCGTTCGAAGCGCCGAGGACGTGGGCGGTGTCCTTTGGCTCGAGCGAACGGCCTTTGAGCGAAATCGTTGGAACTCGCTTTGCGCGATAGAGCAGAGTGCCGCTGGTGAGAGTAACGAGAGCGACCAGGCCAATGATAAAAAAGGGAGTTAGCTTCTTCATCTTCACTGATGCATCTCCGGAAAAGCGAAGAAGAAACCCGAGCTACTCCCTTTCGAGGAGAGGAGCGACGAGCGCCCTCTCTTCAGGAAGCAGTTGTACGCGAGTCAGTTTTTCGGCTTCCTGCCGGGCTTGATCGCGCCACCCATTCGCGGCTAAGGCAGCAGCCCGCACGGCCATTGGTGCCGAAGCCGGCGCGTTCTGTTCGGAAACAGCGCGCAACGCCGCCGCCTGTTCCCCCATTTTCAAGTGAGCCAGAGCCAGGACCATAGAAGCGCCGATGTCGCGTGGATGATGTTGAAGAAACGAGGAGGCTTGGTCCGCGGCGGATCTTACTTCCTCTGGCGAGGCCTCAAGGAGGAGTCCGAGATATAGGCCAAGCATATGCGAGTTTGAATCTTCCGGCCACAGCTCCGCTATTTTGGTTGCCAGATCGCGCGCCCGAGCCGTCTCGCCGGCCTTCTCGGCCAGGGTCAGGCGGGCCATGTAGGCAAAGCGCAGATGTGGCTGCTTGAAAAGCAACGCGGCGTAAGCGTTGTCCGCCGTTTTCGGGACGCCATTCCTTTGAGCGAATTCCGCGACCGCCAAATATTGTTGTTCGGTATCCGCTGCCTGCACAGCTCGTTCCCACTCGTTATTGCTCGCTGACGGCTCTCCCAGTTTGGAGCGAGCGATCGCGAGAAGAAGGTGCTGGAGCGTAGGATCGAGAATGGAATTCTCGTCACCCACCAGGTCGGCCAGCTCGGAAAACCGGCCAAGGGCATACAGCGCATCGGCCCGCTCCAGGAAGAGCGCTCTGCTCTGCGAAGCTTTCTGCAGCGGGATGACCTGTAGAATCGAATCGAACCGACCATGATCGTAAAGCCAACCGCCTAACGAAATCAGGGTCTGCTCATCGCCGTGGCTAAAAGATTCAATAGCCTTCTGCGTCTCTTTTTCCGCCTGCCCAGGCTCATTCTGTGTCCTGAGGTCGAGCGCAAGCAGATAGTCGTAGGGCAGTGCGGCGGGATTTGATTCCATACGTTCAGCCACCTCTTTAGCTGAAGGCAAATTGGGATCGTCGCGATGTAAAAGAAGCGGTTGAAGGAGAGGCCGGGAATCGCTCAGCCGCGGACGCCTGGGCTCTGCGGCGATTATCCTAAGGGCGTGAAGAGAGATGGCTTGGTCATCGCTTCGCGCGAGCGCTCCGAGCCGCTGCACGGCCGCACTGTAAGAAGATGATTGCGGCAACACACTCAGGAGAAGGTCTTCGACGGCTTCCAGACTTTCAGCAGAAGTGGTATTGGGAATGGCCAGCACCGTGCCTGCATATTTAACGCAACCACCGGAGTCACCGCGCAGCGTCGACAGTTTTGCAGCGAGAAGGAGGTCTTGCGGTGGAGGGTTTGGGGATTGTCGCAGCAAAAAGTCAATCTGCTCCGATGCCAGGAGGAGTTCGCCGGCCGAAAGAGCCGCTGCCGCATAACTTCGACGATCTGCGATGGAGAGGGGCGAAGATTGGGCGACCCGTCCCCACCAAAGCAAAGCCTGGGACGCATGATCTGCTTTCGTCAGAACGCGGGCGACGGCGTGCCAGGCTGCGGGTTCTGTTTCCCGGAGCTCGAAAGCAGCACGTGCTTTCGCCACAGCCCGCGTCAGCTCTCCTTTGTCGACCAATTCTTCGGCCTGCGCCGCCAAGCGGCGTGATTGCCATGCCTTTATTCGTCGCGACACGGGAGCCGCCGAAACCCAGAGACCGGCAAGAACCAACCCGATCAAGAGGGATGCAAAAACACGAGCCCGGTACCTTTTCCGCAAAGTGGAAACCATTTCCTTTGCCGGTTCGATGGGAAGCAATCCGGGCAGGGCAACCCGCCCGCCGCGTTTGATTGAATGGGTGACTTGCCTAATGGAAGGGAGAGCTGGAAACGGCGGAAGCTGCATTGCGCTTCGGGCGTTTCGCCAGCGAGCCGCAAGAGTCCTTCGTGATGGTAGAGAAGGTCGAGACAGCGGGGAGCGATCACGCCATTTTCGGCGGGCCCATAAATACAAATCGACCGGCGTTGGAAACAGGGGGAATGGCGGAAGCGCCTGCCACAGGCGTCGGATTCGTCGTTTTAGTCTGTAGAGTTGCAATCGCTCAGACATGAAAACTCTTTCCAAAGAAATGAATCGCTTTTGCGCGATTCCAGCGAAGCTGAATCATCCTCTGTTCGCCATAATCGCCGTTCGCCCTCCGCGCTCAGGGCGCGATGAAATTTTTACTTTGAGACGCCGCTTCGAACCCGCGCAAGACGTCTGCGCTGGGTAAAGAGGAGAAGGGCCAGAACAAGGCTGCCAGCGGCCCATGTCCCCGGCTCAGGTACCACCGTGATCGTGTAAAAGGCCTGCGGTATGGCAAAGGTGTGCCCCTGATCGTCACTGATCACCGACTGCTTGCCCGCCGAGGCCGTGTTCTCTATCATGTAGGTCCCATACGCCGCCGTCGCACTGATCGACACCGTCACATTGGCGATAAAGTAGTTCCCCACCCCTACCCCCGTGTTCCCAGGCAGGAGCGCTCCAAGATCATTCCCGCTGCGCGGCGTCATGGCTTGCGGATACGTCAGCCCAGGGGTCTGCAAGTCCGTGAACATGCTCCCAGTCACGTCCCGGTTAGTAATGGAAAAGTTAAACGGCGCACTGGGATTCTGTTGCTCAAACCAATACGAGAGCCCCTCCAGGTTGGCCACGTTCCCCCCAGGAGTAAACGCCAGGCTGATCGAAAAGGTAAAACTCGACCCAGGCGTGTAACTCCCAGCATTGGGCACTCCGCTCCCATCGTTGTAAGTAAACAGCGCCGTCTGCGCAGACGATATCGAAACGCTCGCCAACGTCATTAGCGCCACGGCGATGATTACAAATTGCTTTTTCATAGGGGTGAGGTCGGTCTTTATTAGTTTTACCACAAAAGGGGCTACGGAAGGAAGTCTCCAGATTTGGAGCGAACAACGGTGGAATCGCCGATGTCAATCTGGCCGTCCAGGTTGACGTCATACTGGAAATTCATCGAATTCAGCGGCTGTCCTGCGTGGCTGCGTGTGGGAATGGTGTCGCCAACGTTCACAGTCCGGTCGGCGTTCACATCGCCATTGAGCAATCCAAGGTTGACCGCCGAACCAACGCTTTGGGTTTTGGCTCCGAACGCGTTGACCGACACGGTGAGGACCTGTTGATCGGTCACTCCGGAGAGAGCCACCGTCATGATGTTACCACTGAAGGTCGTCCCGCTGACAACGCCCGTTCCGGCGGTGACAGTGGCGGTGCCGCCGGTCACTGCCTGGTTGTAGGTCAGGACAAGCAAGTAGTTTCCGGAACCGTCGCTGCGCGGCTCGACGCCCGAGGGCCCGCTCAATGGAAGGGCGATGTCAAACGGACCGGAGCCGGTATGGCTGAGACGCGAAACTGCCGACTGGAGCGAAGGAGCTGATCCCAACTCGTCGGCCCCGATGCTTGGGACGGGATTTCGGGTGTCATTGTCGAAATCATTGATGATACCAGTCAGAGGAGCCGCTGCCGTAGTCGTAATTGAAATGCCTGCGCTCCCCGCGGGGCTGCCGCCCTGGATGTGCAGATCAACGGTGGTTGCATTTCCGTTAGGTGAAACAAAAAGCGGATCAGCCGAGATGCTGTTCGCATCCTGGCCTGTGGCGGTTTGCCAATCCGAGAGCGCAGGGTCATCAACTGCATTGAACAAGCCGACGAAGCCGCCGGTTCCGGTGGCATAGAGGTCATTGCGGTTGCTGCTTAGGCCAGCTGGATTCGGCGTCGTCCCCGCGACGGTGATGGCGTAATTCTTACCTGTTCCTGAAGCGTTACTGCGCGCGTTGAAAAAGATGTTGTCCTTAAAATTGCGCGCCGTTGTGATGACGTTGCTGTTGAAGGCGTAGGTGTTGGAAGATGAAACTACGCCAGTGCCCCCGATATAGACGCTGTTGTCATAATAGCTGGCAGCCGCAGTTCCGGTCGCCGTCGCAGCAATATCCCTTATGCCGATGACAGAGAGGCCGTTTGTGATCGAATTACCTGAACCGTCCACGCCGAGGCGGATCATATTATTTTGGACCGTCGATGTGGCGGTGCCAGAAGCCGGGCCTCGGATGACGATTCCCCACGTCTGACAAGTGTTGTCGGTTGACGTCAGGGAGATGGAATGAATGAAATTCCGCTCGATCAGGTTTCCGTTAACGGCCGCCGTAGTCGACTCAGTAACATCGATGCCATAGATCGAATTACTAACCGTCCCTGAAACGTTGGTCAGATTGTAAATGGTGTTCCGGGAAATATTGCTCACAGCTGTTGTGCTCGTGCTGATCATGGCAATACCGCCGCCAACGACCAGGCTTGCGCCGTTTGAGTTGCCGTTCAGATTGCGAATCGTGTTGCCGTTGATGGAGACCGCTGCGGTGGAAGTTTGAATTCCGTAGAGCGAGTAACTGCCCACCTGCGTGTCAGTGATTGCTCCACCGGCGACGGCACCGCCGATAATGTTATTGTTCACCGTCTGGGTGGTCGCCGCCGTGGCGCCCGGCAAGATTCCCCTGAAACCGGTAACGGTTCCAGCGCCCTGTATGGTGATGGCACCGATCTGATTATTGTTGATAAAATTACCCGAGCCGCTGAGCCCGAGAATTCCAAAGACAGGCGCGGTGCTCGCGGTGGTGGAGGTGGCGTTGATCACGATGGTCGATGAACCGTCCAAGCTCCCGATGCTGTTGCCGGTCACACTGCCGATATCAAACGTGCCCGTCGCCGAAGCGCCCGCACTGGTTGCGGCTGAAATTCCGGCAAAAGAGGATAGGCCTGTGCTGGTCGAAGCGCGCGCGGATGTCTGGTTAATTCCAGATACAAGGTTTCCTTGCACGCTCGTTGCCGTTCCGCTGCTGGAACCCTGAAGATCGATACCGCGGACTTCGTTCTGCGCACCAGTCCCGGTGCCGGTAATGGTGGTGGTTCCAGTCCCATTCGATGCGCCGAATCCGATGGTGTTGCCGGTTATGGTAATGAAATTGCCGCTGGCTCCAGTGGTTCCGCTAAACAGAATGCCTGAATAGCGCAGACCTGCGGCGCCGGTGAATGTTCGGGTAGCGGTTTGATAGATCCGGTTACTGGAAATGGTCCAATTCTGATTGCCAGCCCTGATATCGATTCCCGTCACCGAGGCGGTAGCATTAAAGAAATCGAAGATGTTGTTGTTCGCTATGACGTTGCCGGTGTTGACCGTGTTGTTGCCGGCCGTGCCCAGTCCGGTAATCGCCTTAATTGGCAGATTCGAGCCCGCGGGACCGATGTTATTGTTGGCGATAACGTTATTGTTATTGCCAACGATGTTCGTTCCATTCGCGATTGTCGTGCTGATGAGGACAGCTCCGCCGGCCGCTCCTTCGGCAACGGTTGACGAACCCTGAATGTTGCAGTTGGCGAGCACGTTATTCTGCGCGCCACCGGCTGCGGCCGTCGTGCTGATAAAGCGGACCGTGCTTGTGCCGGCCGTCGCGCTCGTGTTCGTATTCGAAAGCGTGAGCATATTATAGCCATCGATCCGCACATTCTTCGCACCGTTCAGGTCGATCAAAGGGGCAGCCAAATTGCCGGACACGGTCCTGGCGCCATTATTCGGCAAAACTAGAACTGATGTGTAATTCGCCGGAGTCGTAGGTGAGTTCAAAACCGCGGACGCGGTTTCGGTCGTATCTGCCATGATCCAGACATTGACGGCGCCTTGGTGTGTGCCGGCGTTAATCGCGGCGAAAGCGGCTTGAACCGTCGCGTAATCCGTAGGCCCGGCGGTTCCGGCGGTCGCTGTGATCGTCACCGGACCTGCTGAAACAGGCGGAGTCGGTGAAGGCGTTGGCGTCGGAGTGGCCGTCGGTGTCGGGGTGGCTGTTGGAGTCGGCGTCGCTGTTGGGGTGGGCGTTGCTGTCGGGGTTGGGGTTGGCGACGGCAATGGCGACCCGGTGCACTGCGAGTACTTAAAGGCACCGACGCGAGTTCTCCAACTACCACTGGCCGTGACGGAATAATATTCGTTCACGTGCCAGAACGTGCAGTTGTCCGCCGGATCGACAAAGAGCGTGCTGTAATCGCCCCAGCGCCCGCTGGTGCTGGTCTGGTGGCCCGTGCCCGCGATCAGAATCCCTTCGCCTTGCCCGAGGGTGTTAGGCGGATCGGATGGAGTGCGGCCGGCATAACGAATTCCGGGATTCACCGTCGTGCTGGAAGCGGAATAGCCGATGGCCATATTGCCCGAGCCATCCACATTGATACTGGGCATCCACCGGTAGAGACCGTCGTTACCGTTCGTCCAGTCTTGTTGTTGCGTCGGCGTCGCGGGAATGGTGTTCCCGGTCATGTCGAATTGATACCAGCGAACGGCAGTCGGGGCCGTGTTGGTCGTTCCATTGTTGCCGGGCGCAACCGTCTGGTCGGCGTAGACGTACTCCTTGCCGTTGATGTTCTGGTAGACCATCGGATACATGAGCTTATCGCCCAGCGTATCCAGGAACTGGGTCGTGGTGGCAGTCCCGTTAGGCACGATATTCCCCGTGGTGGAAGTTTCCCCATCGATAAAACCGTTCACCGTGACGATACCGTCGGCGTCGTGTGCGCCGTTCCCACTGGTAACGCCGAGTGTGGAATTGGCCGGCGTCACGAAATCGACGTGGAACCGCCTAACGAAAACCTGAGTTTCAACTGTGCCAGCAGTCGACGAGCTGTTGACGCTCATGATCCATTCAGGCTGGCCGGATGGCGGCGGGCCGGTGCGAAAGCTTGCCGGGACAAAACTGTACTGATCGCCGAGAACCGCCGGAAGAACTGTGAATCCGACCGCGTTGGTGCCTCCGCCATTAATCATGCTGTTGCGATCGAGCGCATACACCCGAACACCACTAAAGGTGGTGGTGTTCGCGAACTCGTTCATCGTCAGGTAATAGGCGTCCGGCCACATTCCAAACTTCGGATAATCGCCGAGATACGTGGGGTTCGCGGGATCAACTTGAACCGTGTAGAGATACCAGCCGCCGGCGACGGGGTCGCTTGTCTTACTCACCCCGATGCACTGCATAAACGGGCCGGCGCCTGGAAACGCGCCAAAAGCGAAATCGCTGACCACCCAGCGATCGGCCAGATGATCGTAAAAGACTACGCCATCGCCATCGTTCTGATTATTGCCGCAAGGCGTCCCCGTGCCCAAGGCGGAGAAGAACGAATTATAAGTGATGGGGCCGGCGAGAACATTTCCGCTCTTGCCATAGATCTGAATCGAGGAGTTGGATGTCTGAATATAGTTATTCAATCCCACGTCACCGTCTGAGTCCGGTGGCAAACAGCCGCAACCGCTGAGGTTTGAATCGATGCCATCAAAGGTCAGCAGCGGGCTGGGCATGTTCGGTGAAACTGCGGCTTGAACGATGCCGGCGAGAAACTTGGATGTTTTGGACTTCGAGGTGAGTGAGGACGGGAGCGGAAATGGGTGCCGAAGATGGCGAAATTCCTCTTCCTGCTCATTTGGAGCGATGTAGGGAAGTAACCGCAGGTCCACGCTCTGGTCGATCGGGCCCTCCATCTTAATAATGTCCGGGGTCTGGGAACCTGGTCTTGCCTGCGGAAAACCGGTGGTGGCGCGCGCGGGAGTGCCGGGTTTATTCGGTCCGCCAGACGGCAAAATGCCAGAGGCCAGCAAAGTAATTGCGAAACCGGAGAGGCACAGGGCAAAGCCGACCAAGCTACGGACACCGAAGAATCCCGAGTCTCGAACTGATTTTTTCTTGTTCATTAAGGAGCCTTTCTTACCGAAGTGAAAATGCGTGGAACGCCCGGAGATGTCGGGCGCATATGCTGCCCGGTTGGACCCTTTCGATCAAAGGTGCGATACATTTGTGATTGGAACGCCTTAGGACGAAACGCGCATCCACGTGTTAGTTGGAACCGTGCTACAGGGTCAAGCTAAGAGCCCCGCCCTCAGTCAGACAAATGCTGTAGCGTAAAACGCCACAGTCGATTCAGAAAAGTGCTTAATCGTTAGGATGCGCCCGCACGGCAATCGCAAGAAGATACAAATTGCGCCCGGAAGGCCGCATCCCCGGAACGGCGACGGTACACCTCGCGGGCTCGGAAGTTTTTCTTCCACTGTCGCCCGCCGGAACGGAGCCGTGAAACGCCTTTGCGGTTCAAAGGGAGGGGCGCCTTAGAGGAAGACGCCGCCAGCGCTCTGATCTGGATCGCACAGACATCGGCATGGGAAATTGTTGTTCGTTGAAAACCGTGAGTTGACCTGCCCCTCTAGCGAGACGGTTTCACAGTTAACTCCTGCTGTTGGACCCATCGGCTTGCCTCGAGACGCAATTTCGCCGCATTCTCCAGCTTCAATTTTCCTTTTATTCGCGTGCGATAGGTATCGACCGTCGTGACGCCCAACCGGAGTTGCGCTGCAATCTCACGAGTCGTTAGGCCGCGACCGATCAGTTCGAACACTTCCAGCTCCCGATCGGCCAGGCGGTCGGTCAAATGTTCTGAAAGATTGCGGCCACTGATGATGCCCATAAGGCGCGTCATGAAGCGTGCATTGAGATACACGTCTCCGTTCAAAACCTGCCGAATGGCCACCATGACATTGGCTGACGCTTCATGCTTGGTGATGTATCCCCTGGCGCCCGCACGCAACGCGCGCTCCGCGTAAAGCGATTCGTCATGCATCGAAAGCACCAGCACGGGCACATCGACCGAGTGTGCTCGCAAATTCTTCAACAGCTCGAGGCCGTTGGAACCCTTCAGACTGATATCGACAATCGCGATACTCGGTTGCGTCCGCTGGATCAGGGCAAACCCGTCCTTAATATTATCCGCCTCACCGGAAATCATAAGGTCATCCGTTTTGCCGATAAGATGACCAAGCCGCTCCCGAAACATCGGGTGATCCTCTACAATGACGACGCGCGCTTTCTTAGAAGGCCGGGACTTCGGTTGCATAATGATCGGTCTGAGCGCTGCACAAAACCGTCGTACCGCCCTCCCCTGGTTGTTCAATGACTAAATCACCGCCATTGAGACGGGCGCGGTAACGCATGATGCTCAGGCCCATTCCGGAACGGTTCAGGCTCGCCTCGCCCATCCCGATTCCATCATCTGAAATTCGCAGAACCGTCCGGCCATCCACCGTTGAAAGGGCAATGCCGATCGTGCGCGCCTTTCCGTGACGGATGGCATTGTTGATTGCTTCCTGAACGATGCGGTAAAGATTCAGGGCCACGCCATCGTGATAGTCGTCAACCGCGTCTTCACATTCGAAGTGGCAATCAATCCCGTGGAGACGCTTGACCGACTGGGCCAGGGCTTCGATTGCAAGAACCAGCCCGACTTGATCGAGCCTAACGGGAAGAAGCCCGCGAGCCAGATCCCTGGTCTGCACGACGGCCTCACTCAAGAGGTCGGCCAGTTCACCCGCAACTTGAGCCTCGCCGGGCAACTGCAGGCCGGCCAGATCATCCCGAAGTGAAGTCGCCGAACAACTCAGAGCGGCGAGGCTCTGGCAAAGCCCGTCATGCAGGTCTTGCCCGATGCGACGGCGTTCGGCGTCGGTGATGCTGATGATTTCACGTTCCAATCGCTGGGAATGTTCCAAAAGTGCTATCCGAGCACTCGCATGATCGCGGTTAAGTCGAATGGCTGATCCAGCCCAAGCGACGAATAGAAAAAATCCCAGATGCACGCCAACTTCCCACGCTTCGTCCCAACCGTGCATGAACGGATGACCCGTTAACCGGGCAACCACCGTCCAGAGGGTGCAGGCGACGAGCGCCGCCAGAAAGGCCAATTGTCTTTCGCAGCACCACGCCACGACCAAAATCGGCGCGCCGTAAATCAGGACAAAACTGAATTCATATCCGGTAACGAAATCGACTCCGCCCACTGCCAGCAACACGACGATCATCTCGGCAAAGATCCATTTGGATGGTTGTCGCGTTAAAGTCCTCAGAAATCGCATCGGCAAAGGGCTGTCCACCCAAGTCTGATTCTACCAATCCTTGCCCTCTAATGACCACCAATTTTGCAGCAACCGTTCCTCCCCAGTCTTTGTAGGTAGATGCCTGCGGCCGCAAAGTTCTGCGAGTTCTGGGGGGCCCGGACGGCGCTGACGCCCCAGACCGGTTATCGGCCTACGACGCGCTTGCGCCAGCAAGCAGCGAAACCGATCAATCCGATGGAAACAAGAGCTGCTGTTCCCGGCTCTGGCACCACCGTCACAGTGTAAACACTTTGCGGGATCCCAAACGTATGCCCTTGATCGTCGGACACGATCGACCTCTTCCCGATGGCCGTTGTCGTATTCTCGATCAGGTAAGTCCCAGGCACGGCATTGGCCGCAATCGATACGGTAACGTTGGCGATGAAATAATTTCCGGCGCCCAATCCGGTGGCTCCCGGCAGTGAACCGCCCAGGTCGCTTGAATTCTGCGGAGTCATATTCTGCGGGTAAACAACGCCCGGTGTCTGTAGCACGCTGAACTGGCTACCGGTCGCGTTCCGGTTGGTGATCGCAAAATTGAACGGGGCACTCGGATTTTGCTGCTCGAACCAGTAAGAGAGGCCCTCGAGATTGGCCACGGTGCCTCCCGGCGTGAAGGCCAGACTGATCGAAAACGTAAAGCTCGATCCGGGCGCATAACTGCCCGCGTTTGGAGTTCCGCTTCCGTCGTTGTAGGAAAAGGTTGCTGTCTGCGCCGAGGACGTCGCTACGAAAGCGAGGGTGCAAAGAAGAGCCGCAGCGGCGAGGATGAGGGATCGGTTTTTCATGATTCTTGGGACGGAGCGCGTTCCTCTAGTTTTATCACAACTACCGTAAACGCGTCTCTAGTTTTTTCGCGAACTGCCCGAGACTCAACGCATCCCGCTGTCGCCGGTCCAGCCGACTTTGGTGAATTGGCCGCCCGCAACATCGACTTCGAAATGCCAGTGACCAATCCGCGCGCCCGGGCCTTCTCTCACAATCGTGTAGTGGCCCGGCGGCAGGGAAAGGCGGAACTTTCCTTCTCCATCTGTCGTGAATGATGCAACCCGCACCGCGTCCTTTTTCACAACAAATTCAACATTCCCTGCGGGCGCTTTGGATTCAGCTCCCAGTCGGATAGGCCCGGGCTTCGACGGTGAGACAGAAATCACGCCTTCGATGCCACTACCCGCGGGCCCCTCAGCGTTTAGGCCGCCGGCGAGCATCAAAGTTCCGGCGAATGCGATGCCGGCCAAAACGCGGTGGTAGGGAAACGAATTCATCCACCCAATTACGCACGTGGGCTTCTAACAAGCGAATGCCATCGCCAAACCCTAAGCTGCGGCGGCAATTTGAAGTTTTATGGGCGATCGGCCTAACGAACACTCTTCCGTGCCGCAAGACGTCTGCGCTGGGTAAAGAGGAGAAGGGCCAGAACAAGGCTGCCAGCGGCCCATGTCCCCGGCTCAGGTACCACCGTGATCGTGTAAAAGGCCTGCGGTATGGCAAAGGTGTGCCCCTGATCGTCACTGATCACCGACTGCTTGCCCGCCGAGGCCGTGTTCTCTATCATGTAGGTCCCATACGCCGCCGTCGCACTGATCGACACCGTCACATTGGCGATAAAGTAGTTCCCCACCCCTACCCCCGTGTTCCCAGGCAGGAGCGCTCCAAGATCATTCCCGCTGCGCGGCGTCATGGCTTGCGGATACGTCAGCCCAGGGGTCTGCAAGTCCGTGAACATGCTCCCAGTCACATCCCGGTTAGTAATGGAAAAGTTAAACGGCGCACTGGGATTCTGTTGCTCAAACCAATACGAGAGCCCCTCCAGGTTGGCCACGTTCCCCCCAGGAGTAAACGCCAGGCTGATCGAAAAGGTAAAACTCGACCCAGGCGTGTAACTCCCAGCATTGGGCACTCCGCTCCCATCGTTGTAAGTAAACAGCGCCGTCTGCGCAGACGATATCGAAACGCTCGCCAACGTCATTAGCGCCACGGCGATGATTGAGATCCGTTTTTTTGTCGATGTCATAGTATTCGCTTTCTTATTTGCCAATCGTTAGGGCAGATAGTCTCCAGATTTGGAGCGCACCACGGTGGTGTCGCCGACGTCAATCTGGCCGTCCAGGTTGACGTCATACTGGAAGGTCGAGCCATTGACCGCGCCGGCATGACTGCGGGTTGGGATCGTATCGCCAACGTTGACGCTGGAATCACCGTTCACGTCGCCGATTAGGAAGCCAACGTTGACGCTGGCAGAAGGCAGGGAGCCAGTGCCCGGTCCGGAAACATTGGTGGCCGTGACCGTAACGACCTGCTGATCGCTGATGCCACTCAAGCCAATGATCATGCTGTTGCCGCTGAAACTGACGCCACTGACACTACCGGTTCCGGTGATGTTCGCCTGCCCGGAATTAACCGGCTGATCAAAGGTGAGCACCGCGGTGTAGTTACCGGTGCCGTCGCCTCGGGGTTCATTGCTATGCCCGGTGAGCGCCAAAGGCAGATCGAAAGTTCCGGCAGGACCATGGGTAAGACGCGACGCCGCTGAAACCAGGTTTGGCGCGGCTGGACAAGGGCCGGGCCCGGCCGTTTGATCGACAAAGCCTGAAACGGTGCCGCTGAAGACAGACGAGTTCGTCGAACCGGTGGCTGTAGTGACCACGATGACGAAATTTGAATTTGCCGCCGCGGTAAATGAGAACGACGCAGTGCCGACGGTCGTTCCCAAACCGGAAATTCCAGTGTCGCCGAGGTAATTCAGGCAGAGATTTCCCGCTGCGTCGCCTTGTGCTACCGGCGGAGTATAAGCGGTCTGATACGCTGCACCGATGATGTCGCCTCCGCCCCCTAACGCCGCATTGATTGTGGCGGTGAAGCACGCTGGCGACGCGCTGTTATTGGTGAAGGTAAACGTCTTATAGTTGCGAGTGCCGGCACTGTTGATCGCCCCGGGGCAAGCTTTACCAGCACATGTGCTCGCGATACCAGTGCGTCCCAAGCGGTCCGGCTGGGAGGAATCGGCGGTCGTGACCGAGCTTGAAGGGATCGTTTGATTGGCCCCTCCCGCGCAGGACGGCAGCGTATAGGTCACCGTCTTCGATCCGCCCGCATAGGTGAGATTGAGCGATAGAACGATCGGCGTTCCGCAGGCGAAAGTGTTCGACGTCGAAACCTTGAACGGCACGGTATTATTGCTGCTGGCGTCAATCACCAGGTCGGGATAGCTCGAACTGCCGCTAACGATCGTCACGCCTGCAGTCGACGTTGTCAGTGTGGCCGAGATGCCTGTTTCAGTGGCGCAACCATTGTTCTTGACGTTCAAGTTCACGTTGAAGCACTCAAACTTATTGATGATTCCGTTGCCGTTGCCGCTGGTCGTGTCGTTAATCGCGTAAGAGTTCGCTTCGAGCTTGGAAGCCCCCGCCATGGTGAAGTTCTGCGTTGTTGTTCCGCCTACCGTTAGACTGACCGGGGCCGATGAAGGGTTCGCCGTCGCGCAGTTCCGGTTAGCGTCTGCCGCTGTCGCGTTGTAACTGCCTGAAGGTACCAGGATCGAGTAGACACCTGAAGCGTTGGTCGCACCGGCATAGCCGTTATCAAGTGATACGATCACACCTGAAATTGGTGCGCCGGTGGCGGCCGACGTGACCGTTCCTGTCAGCGTTCCCCAAGCGGGGGCGCTAACGCACTGGGACGGGGAGAAGCGGTAGGATGCGACGCGGGTGGACCAATTAAATGAACCCGTCGTCTTCAAATACTCGTTCGTGTAGTAGAAGGTGCACTGATCTACTGGATCAAGCGTCATCGAACTGTAATCACCCCAGCGGTTGCCCCCGTTCGCGTCTTGCGACCCGGCACCAGCCTGCACCAATGTTTCGGTGCCCATGGTATTAATCGTGTCGGTACTTAAACGGCCATTGATGTAGATGGATGGAAAGGTTGTTGAACTCGATCTGCTATAACCCAAGGCGATGTTGCCGTCTTTATCCATGGCGATCGATCCCAGCCAGCGATAGTTGGTGTCCGGATCGAAGGTGGACTGCTGAAAGATGGTGGGCGTGGCCGTGGAATTTCCGCTGTTTCGGAATTCGTACCAGCGGATGGCGTCGTGGGTGGTGTTGGTCGTGGAGCCCCGCACCGGAATGTTCGCAACCAGCGACTCTTGAGGCGAGGCCTGGCTACCGTTATTGCGATAAGCAAGTCGGTACATGAAATGGCTCTTGATATTATCGAGAGCGGCAGAACTGGTCTGACCAGATTGCGGAACACACAGGCGGCCGGTGCTGGTACAATAAGCGGTGCTGTAGGTCGTGTTAGTGATCGTGGACTCCGTTAGGGCAATTGTCGGCACTGCTCCCCAGGTCACGGCTACGCGGGTCGAGGCCGTTAAGGTCAGAGTGGTGGGATGCGGTCCCATAACAAACTCTGCTTCGCCAGCGGGCGGCGGCGTCAAACTATCAAGATCGGCCGGGAGAAAACCGTATTGGAAACTTCCACCGTAGGTTGTGAGATTCGCACTCTGCATTCGAGCCGCCGCGCCTGTAAGCATTGCAGCGCGTTCGAAGGCATACACGCGGGCAGCGACCAGCGCAGTGCCCGCGGCGTTGAAAACGTGCCCCGTCATATAGTAGGCGTCCGGCCACACGCCGGTGTGCGGGTAATCGACGAAGTTGACCGTGTCGGTGACGAAGTCGTAAAGGTACCAGGCTCCTGTGGCGTCCTGAGTTTGGGAGACCGCGATGCATTGATGCGAGGCGCTGCCCGCCGGTGCCTGGACCACGAATTGCGAGACGATCCACCGCCCCGCCAGAATATCATACGACACCACCGGGTCGCCATCATTGTGCGAAGCACAGACGCCCCCTAACGACTGGAAAAGTGTGTTGCCAGCGGCCGGACCGTAAAGCAACGCGCCATTCGTTTTGTCAAAAACGGCGAAGCTGGTGTTGTTCCACTGCACATACTGAGTCGCGCCGACCCGGCCCTCGACATCGGGCGGATTGCTGGAAGGCGAGAAACCGGCAAGGCCGACACCCACTCCATCCCAGCTGAGGCCGGTGGCGGTTGGCGCAGCGGCGACGGGAGCCAACGGGCTCTGAACGGCACTGTCAAGGCCACCTCCCAAGTTGGGGCCTTGAGGAATGACCGGCTCGACATGATGATGGCCCGGCGCCTGCGAGGGGGGTATGGGCCGCATGGAGCGGAGCGGAAGGGTTTTTACGGGCTTCACGCCTTTCAATACCTGTGGCGCGGCCGCACTGATGGGTGACTTGGTCGCAGCTGCCGCGGCATTTCGGCCATTGAGGTCCGTCTGCGCCAAAAGACCGAGCCCTCCACCCACAAGTAGTAGAGCGAATCCGAAAAGCGCGCGTGGATTGAAAAAAGCCGACTTGGAGGAGGATTTCTTCTTGTTCATGAGGCAGTCTTTCTAGGGTGTGAGAAGAGCGGGTTAAGGCTTTACTAACGACGACAAAACGCCGCCGATGCAGTAACTGCTTTTGTGGAGGTTTTGCCCATTTCTCGGCCGGGTTAGAATTCCGGCTGAGCTGACAGTGATAGGAAACTGCGGATGTGCGGTCAAGCCAACTCATCCGAGCCGGCCAGACAAAACTTGTAGCGGAAAACACGACAGCCCCCGGAAACTTCAGTGCGGCCTTCCCGGGTTCTGCTTACAACTGTCGAAAAGCCCGGCCTCGCACTTCGGATCACGCCGTCACGCGACATGTTCTGTCGCGCGTCTTAACTGCGAACGCCAATAGGCGTCAGACGCTTCGTTCGTTGCCTTATGCCGACCCCGGGGGCTTCCCAGCAGATTCTCTATATAGATGCCGATACATACCCGAGATCAGGGCCGTGCGAAGTCCGCGGGTTGCCATTCGTCACCCTCGCGTCTGTAAGTGATCTTCACTTGATAGACTTGCTGCCCGGCCGGGATCACTCCGCGTGTGTACTGAGTCCTTTGTTCGGCCGGGATCCAACCGACCAGACCGCCGGTAATCGTTCCCCCATTGCTCGGATTGAAATGCGCGCGAATCAGGACATCCGCCTCACACGACGTCCCGTCAATGCCGACATTGTTGACCTTTTCGACGCTGACCGTGTCGATCCCGAGAACTTCCGTCTTCTCTACGCTCGATGGACACACCGGACATTGACCAGGCGTCGTGTCAGTGCGGGTCGCGACGGTTGACCGCAGAAAGGCTACGCAATCTTCTCCGATGTCCTCTTTCTCCGGCTGAAAAGCGGGTGACTCAGGTTCCCCACTCCGTTCGCGGGCCTCGCCAACAACTTGATTCTCTTCCTTGCCTGTCGCCTGGCCTTCGGCAGTCGATTTCTTATTGCAAGAACCAAGAGCCAGGGCCGTGACGCAAATAATTCCCAAACGAAACAGATTCATGTGCTTTCAATTCTAAATTACCACAGCCTGACATTTAAAGGCAGGCTTACGTCTCGGCCGGCGGAAAGACGAGCACTTTAAATAGGACACCAGCGACGTAGATCATTGCCGCCAGGAAGAACAACCCGACCACGATCACCGGCCATGTGGCCACTCCCAGCATCATGTGGGACATGGTGCCGGTTTGTTGCGTCAAATGACCGCTTGTTCGCAGACCCTCTGCTTCCAGGACATCGGCCGTAGCGGTGAGGCATCGGATGTAGCGGTCGAAAATGGGGCGGAGCGATGTATCCCTTCGCTGCACCGCCTCGGCGCTATGTCCGGCTTCGAAAAGCTGCAAGACAGCCAACGATTCGCGAGTAAACGCCTCTCCGGTTTCTTTCAACTCGTTGCGTTCGGCTGGTTTTAAACCAAGCCATTCCCGCTGGAGCGCGTGATTTCGCAGATGGCGTTCACGCTCGGTCGCAGTCCGAGAGCGTTGTGTCGTCGTCGCCGTCCCTGGCACTGGATTCTGAAGAAGAAGTGGGTTCGTGCCGCGCATCGCTTCAATGCTCGATGCGGTCAGGGTTTGGAGCTCGTTAATCGACGGAACGGTCTGATTTATCAGCACGGAGTATTTACGATCGACCGAGCGCAGCAGATAAACACTAAAGATCCCGAGGCCGACGTTGGAAATGATCAGGAGAAGAACGACGATTTTGAGCTGGCGAAGACCAGCCTGCTGACTTTCGGGGGTGCCAAAAAGACGACCTGACATATTGGATTTCTACCAGGCTACCATATCGCATGCCGATGTTGAACCAGGGAGACATGCGATGGCCTTCTTCCGGTTTCCAGGTTCCGCTTATTCGGTCGTCACCTCCCCTTGTAGGCTCTTGTCCCTCACTAATGGCATCTTGGCTGCTCTTTTTACGCCTCGGATGAAGGAAGCAAGGGGTCACTCCGACAGGGCGTTCACTCTGGTCGAGATCATGATTGTGGTCGCGGTTATCGCGCTTTTGGCGGCGATTGCCGTGCCAGGTTTCATGCGTGCGCGCAAGCGTTCTCAGGCGAGTCGAATCCTGAACGACCTTCGATTTATCGATTCGGCGGTTGATCAATATGCGCTCGAGACGGCCAAGTCTACCGGGTCACCTGTCTCGGTTCCGGATTGGACCAATTATCTCAAGAGAAACACGAGTCTTTACCTGACCGGCGCAGATATTTTCGGAAATGCTTACGGCCCGCAGACGGTCGACAGCCTGCCCGCGGTGGCGCCGAGCGTGAGAGTCGCGCTCTCCGACGTGGCTGATACTTCTTTTTGGTCGCCCTATAACTGATCGAAGATCAGTTATTAGTGGTCAGCAGTCGGCAGTCAGCGGTCAGCCGTCAAGGGCTTTCGCGGGCGCACAAGGCAAAGGGATAGCAACCAGTAGTCGGTAGTCCTGTCGTCCATTTTCTAACGGCGAAGGCCGTCAGAAATTTTCCAGAGCCAGATGCTTAAGGTGCCGGTAACGACCAGTGCTACTCCGCTCAGCCAGAACGGAGTGGGGTGTCCCGCGATGGCGACGTCGATGTGCATCGCGAGCCGGGTCAACTGGGCCAGGCAGACCAATCCGAAAACGACCGAGGCGATGCGTATCCCGACAAATCCAGATTGGGCGCTCATAGCTTACGCTAGAGGGCGGTGGTGACTGCGCGGTAATCCGTCAGCCGCGCCCGAGTCGCTCACTCCTCAGTTCCTTCACGCTTCTGACCTTCCGGCGCTTCCGTCGGCTCTGGTATAACCTGCGGCACCTCGCGCTTTTGGCCCAGCGGCTCTTCGCGTTTCTGACCTAACGGTTCCTCACGCTTCTGACCTTGAGTATCGGATGTTCCCATGTGTCCAGCCTATGTCCGCCCGCGAACACGGACAAGGTTAATCGTAAAAGTTCCGAGGTTCGGAGTGCTCGCTGTCATCACAAGAAGTGACAGACAAGATGCTAGCCTAACCAGATTCGCTGCCTGCCCAAATCAATCCCCGCTGACCCTTTTCGGTCAATCGCCCTCTAGATTTCGGTTGCCATGAGCTGGGTTGAAAAAAGACTCCCAAGTTAGAAAGTGATCGCCTTCCGCGTGCATCGTCAGTTTAGCTCGCGCGAAGGTGCCGTCGTCAAAGCGGAGAAAGTATGAGCGCTCAACAATCGCTCTCCACGTCTGAGGACTCAAAGATGCAGGCATTTCTATTTTCTCGTTAGGCCTGTAGCCGTCTGGCGGTGCGATGAAATCGAATATCCCTGCACCCGGCGTCAAACCGCCATTTACGACGGTAACTTCAAGGCGCCAATCATATTGACGCTGCTCCACCGGCCGCCCTCGGTCGTTGTTCCAACAACGAACAATAACTTCATGGGCCTTGTCACGATCGAGCGAAATCCGTAGGGGTGCGCCATCCCTGGATATAATAAAATTCTTTCGTCCAACCTTCGTCAATATTTGGGGTGCGCCAGGTCGATAAAGCGTGAAGACAGTTGGAGTATTTTTGTCTGATCGGTAGGGCCCCCGGATGGATGAAAGGCCGTATTCGAACAACCCGCTTGATGTAACTTTATTGTCGGCTGGCGGAATCACGCGGTACCCCGGCTTGGACACTTCGATCGCCAGAGTGAGTCCCTTGATGCCTTCTATGGAAAAGAGACCGTCGACATCACTTTTGCGTGCGTATTGGGACGGACGTCCTCCAAAGGGTTTGTCGTTGGCCGCAAGCGTCACGTCCGCATCGGAAATCGGCGTGCCGTCTTGATCGACTACTCTCCCGTAAAAAGAAATCGATTTTGAGAAGGCCGCGATAAATCCCTTTTCTGCGGAGCCCTCCTCGGGAGTTTGCGTCATTTGAGCAGGAGGGGACTGAATCGTTCCGGGAGGTGAGATTGGTTGAGGCGATCGTGGAGGAACTCGACCAAAAGCCGCATTACTGCCGGCACGCTCGTGAAAAGCAAAGGAGAGTGCGATCACAAGAGCCACTGCGGCTCCAATAACAAGTATTCGCAACGCTCGATTCACGCTTGCTACTCGATTGGATTCACTCCAAAAGTTTCCAGAATTGCATCCCAGAAAGGGGATGTTTTTTGAATGGTGAAATCACGCTCAGCGCTATGCTCTGTTCCGAAGTTGAACCCACCTTCGCCCATGTTAACGAACGACTTCACGCTGCCGCCGGTTGATTCCTTGGCCCCAGCAGCTCGGGATCGCGATTGGGTGACGTAACCCATCGCCTCCGGAAGTGACGTAATGTATCGCACCGATAAAATGCCTTCATAAGTTAGTTTGCGGCCGCGAGCTGCGAATGGATGATACGCATAATTGTGCGGGTTGATTGAAACAGGCGCGAGAAGTTGGGGCTTGAAGAATTGATTGTTAGCGCTCCATTGGCCGAGCGCAGAGTCGGCTGGCAGCGCAAAATTCACAATATCAGTACTTAACGGGTTGAGCTTGTCTCCTAGGCCGAAAGCTTGCCGGGTTCCTCCGTCCATATCTGTGTCCGGGGTCTGGTAGTTGTCATCAACGATTCTTGAATCATATGCCATCGCTGCCATAGCAGAATGGCACATCGCGTACCTCGTGAGCGCCATTCCGCTTCGAAGAGCAGATCCCGCTACGACGTTCCCCATGCTGTGCGCGATCAGGTATCGGGCGCTGGGATTCGGAAGCTGGTTAACAAAATCAGCAAGCGCGGGCCCCGATAACCAGGCGCGATATTCACTTGGATTATACGTTGCTCCACCGGGCTTGTACAGATCGAGCGGATCGGCTCCATTGTTGTCTCCGTGATAGGTCGGCCATCGGAAAGAGTAAAATCTACCTTTATAACCACTTTGCCAAAGACGTTTAAACGTCGTGTCCGCGTCCGTCAGATACTCATCGTACGTAACCCGCCAACCGTGAACAAAAACTATAGTCCTTGTATCGGCGTTAGGATCAATCGCGGGAGGCCACTGCCATGGATCCGAGGTCCAAGTCAGCGGAAGCGGATGATCGTCGTCCCAAGGGTCGACAATCTCCGGAGCCTCCTTCGTAATCTTAGCTCTCTCATACATTTTTCTTACGCTCTTTAGATCCAGCCAAAGGCTACCGCCATGGCCGATGATGTTGTTATTCTGATCTAAGAATTCAACCTCGAGCTCCCCTTTCCCTTCCGAGATGCCTTCGAAGAGAAAGCATTTTTTGGGATGATCATTATCCAGACCGTTCCAGTATTTTGATTTAACGATCAATCGCGTAAACGGGGCGATCGTTTTGTTATTATCGCCGTCCTGGACGGCCTCGTTGAAATCTCCCGTAATCTGAGCTACTGCATCAGCATCACTCGTGAGATAGGATTGGCCCCCCTCTTCGTCTGCCGACGGATAGATGCTGATAGAGGGCGTGCCGCTAACGATTGTTTTCCAGTGAAACGCAATTCGAATGTCACCAGACTGAATGCGACTAAAGAGCCCTGAATGTCACAACCAGAGACGCGCGAAATCTTCCAAGTTCCGTTTAGAGATGATCTGATGACGGGATGAATCCGCCTGAAGAGCTGGAACGGTCTCGACTTCCTTCGCATCGATCGGAGCACCTCCTTCATCGGAAAACTGCTCCGTATCGTCATCATCATTAGTCCAAAAGCGATACGGCTTTTCCGCGCTTGTGATGTCGTCGTCATGAGTCGATCGATCGGTTAACGACATTTGACCGTCGCGGTTGCCGTCGACGACGAGGTCGACCGGCATCAGGAGGTAAGCCCGCCGCGGCCATTGGCCGAAACGAAAGCCGTAACAGGTAAACATCCCGCGCTCGTTAAGCTTGCCCTCGCCGAACAAGGAATACTCGTAGGGTTGCGCGTTAATCAAATCTTGGTCGACTCGGAAAGGCTTTCCGTTGTTCCACAGAGTCAACCCACTGCCAATTGAATTGGAAGGCTTCCCCAGCATCTGCAGCTGGTTGTTGCAAGAGCTAATGACCGCTCCTTGTCCCTGCGGAGCCACATTGGTCGATCGGCCATCCCGCCAAATCAACAGGTCCTGAAATGAGTAATCAGACGAGCCAACGATCACTTCTGTCCCGTCCGAAAATCGATCGGTCAAAGCAACGGCCATGAAGGGAAGCGTGGTCTGACCGTCCCGGAATAAAATGTTATCCGAGATGATGTCGCCATCGTTGTTTAAACGCCCCGCTGTCCGGCGAGGAATTACGGTCGTCCCTCCGTTGCCGTAGAGGACGAGATTTTCGCCTCCTTGATCGGGACCGTCCAGATGCGCGTTGAGAAGGATCTGACCGCGATTGTTAATACCGATCGCGTTCGAGCCGGCGGAATACGTTTCGTCACTATCTCCCAAAACAAACACGGGGGTATCGGGATAGTAGCCTGCATGAGGAACCAGTCCGCGAGCCGTCGAGATATCCGCCACGATCTGGCCTGCGTCGTTATAACCGGCTGGGGAGGCAACGTCGCCGTTTGGGTGAAAGATATAGATCGGAAAGAGAGCCTGATCATTGCGATCAACCGGATAGTCGATCACGCCATCTGGCGAATTGTTGGCGCCCCAGATACGCGTCTTGCTGATATCGATGATGGCGTAGCGAAAAAGGGGTAGCGGTAACGGCGCAACGACGCCGTTCAGCGGCCATCCATCAGCGCCGTCCGGAACTTCGTCCCCATCGGTGTCGCTTTTATTTGGATCGGTTCCAAGTCTGTATTCCTGCGCGTTCGTTAGGCCGTCACCATCGGCGTCAGCTGCGCCATCGATTCCAGTGTGACCGAAATTGGCGATTTGCCAGACGTCCGGAATGCCGCTGTGATTGGAATCTTTCGAGGTGACGACTACACCCCTGACATCCTGTTCTTCACTGACGCCGAGTTGTCCGTCGTTGTTACTGCCCCAGGAATAAATCAGGCCATCGCTTGCGAGGGCCAAACTGTGGGAGCTCCCCGCGGCGATCGAAGTGATGCCCTCGAGTCCGGGAACCAGGTACAGGTCTATCGATGGGAGGAGTCGACTGGCCGGTTGTTTCGCCTGATGCATTGCTCCCCCAACCTACAACCCTGCCATCGGCTTGCAGGACGAGAGTGTGCGCGGACCCGGCGGCGATGTCTCCGATGCCGTCAAACTCCGCCGGCGATATCGGCCACGGGCTATCCGCATAGGTCCCGTCGCCTAACTGGTCGGAAAAGTTAGCCCCCCATGTCCAGATGTTGGGCGACGGCGTCTCCGCAAGTTTTTTCGGCGAGATGCGTTGAGACGGCGCCACCGGCGTGAAGACGCCCAGCGCGACGGAGTGGTAGTCACCCGCTTTTACGATTGCGACGTTACTGAGCCCGGGAATTTGAACAGCGTGATGCTCATCGTGCCACGTCCCGTCGCCGAGCATCCCGTTCCAATTCGCGCCCCACGCCCACACCGCTCCATCTTCTGTGAGCGCTAAATTATGGTAATAACCGGCCGCGATCGCAATCACCCCGCGAAGGGGAGCGCCAGATTCAGTCAGCACCTCAACGGGCGTGACACTGTCAGTGATATCGTCGTTCCCCAATTCGCCGTCTCCGTTGTAGCCGCACGCCCAGACGGTTCCGTCACTCTTCAGGAAGATGGAGTGATAGGCGCCAGCCGCCGCGGCGATGACACCGCTTAAACTCGGAATCTGCACCGGCTGAGTTTGATAGTCGTAGGTATCGAATCCCAACTCCCCATTACTATCAGATCCCCAACCCCAAACGGTGCCGTCTCCCTCGACCGCGAGAGAATGCGCCGAACCCGCGCTGATTTCGACGCCATCCTGGATTCCCGAGACCGCTCGAGGCTCGTCGTTTTCATTGTACGTTCCGTCGCCGAGTTGGCCGTACGAATTATCACCCCAAGTCCAGACGCTGCCGTTGGCATCGAGCGACATGGAATGATAACTCCCGGCGGCAACCTTGCTCCGCACAGCTCCGAGCGACTTCGCTGTGATGGCACAGGTCAAAGGACCAGACGTTACCGTGATCAGGCTGGTTTCGTTAGGGCTTCCACTATTTTTAATTTGTATCGACGCCAGTCCATTGGAGTCCGTAGCGACGGTAACGACATCCTGCAAAGCGGAGACTGAAGAAGAAATCTGAGCGCCACCGTGGGTGACGCTGAACTTTATGGGGACATTCACTTCAGCGGCACCGTTGTAACTCAATCGAACGACAACCGGTGCCACCAGATCTCTCGCGCAGAATCCCTGCTGCGAATTTCCACTGACGACCTCAAGCACCGCCGCAATTCCGTTAAGGTAACTATTAGGATCGGTGCCATGGAGGAATTCATCGAAGTTCGTCTTTCCGTCCCCGTCAGGGTCGGCGTTGGGATCGATGCCGGTGCTTCCGAAATGGGTTTGCTGCCAATCATCGGGCAGAGTCCGGCCTTCGATGACACGCAGGCGTAGAAAGACCGGAGCTGTTGAGATGGGCGAGAAGGCCCGGAGTGAAATCGTTACGGAACCTTGTCCAACCGATGTCGAAGGAGAATCGAAGGTGGTATCCCCGCGCACCCAGGTTTGAAGGTCGAGCGACGCTTCCGGAACAAAATAGAGATCCGATATCGAGTTGGTCGAAGGGGTCTGATAACTGATCACCGGGTAACTTCTGCTGATGCCCGTCGAAGGGTCGTCAACGTTGAGGGTCGAAATCTTCGGCAAAGCGAATGAACCATCGAGGTGTGGGTCCACGCCGAAAGCATATTTTAGAATGTTGGGAATGCCGTCGCCGGCGGGACTAAGGGCGATCTCGCTGCTGACGCTCGGGTCGGCCTGTTCAGCCTCAGTGAAGACCCGCGCCTTCCATTCTGGATAGGTTTCTGCGGCGGCTCCCCTGACGAGTCCTACGATGAGGATTGCGGCGAAGGACAGTGCCCTTCGTCGCCCTCTTCTCCGTCGCCGGAAACGGAAGGAGAACCAACATGGCATTAAATGTTGTAGTATCCTGCCGGACAAATTGGCAAGCAGTTAGTCTCGCAATTTCACGGCGAAGCGTTGTCGACATTTGTTTTCTCTATTTTGCGTAACAACGTGATTAACATACAAAACCACAGAGGAGTATCTCTACGGGAGGTTCCAAGTTAGACCAACGGGAGTGAGTCACCGATACAGCCTCGCCCGGACTATTTGCGATCCAGCTTTTTGCCCGGCGGCTTGACCTTGCGCAGGCATTGTTCGACAAATTCCTTATGAAGCGTCTACTGCCCCTTTTCGTTCTAGGAATTTTCGCAGTCGTTCAGCAGCTCTCGGCTCAAATGCAGGGGGGCGGCGGTTCCACTTATGCGCAGCCCGGCCATCCCGCGAGCACTTCGCACACCTCGAACCAATCTCTCGAGACGGCGAAAGATTCGGGCAAGCCCGCCGGACCGGTGCACGTCTCGGTGAGCGTTGCAGCTGAAGAAAAAGGGAATCCTGCAGCCAGTTTCCCGACGAAGACCCCTCACCTTTACGGCTCCTTCACCACTACCGGTACTATTAAGGGCGAAAAGATCTACGCTGTCTGGGTGAATTCAGCGACCAAAAAGGCCCTCTACAAAACCAGCATGATCAGCGCCGAACCGAATTTCAACGGAACGGTCTCGATCAATGCCCCGCCCACCGGTTGGCCGGCGGGCAGGTACGAGCTCGATATTTATCTCGGCAACAAGATGCAAGGCCGCGCGTCCTTCAACATGAAGTGAGCGGGAAGCTCAGCGCCGCCAGTTCCCGGCCTTAAAACGGCGACATGCCCGCCCTACAGGGGCCGCACAAAGGCGGGAATGCAAGCGGCTTGCCTTGAGTGAAATTGATGGCGAACGTACTTGCCATGAACGATCCACGAACTGAACGGCAAGTCACGCGGCGCAGATTTGTTGGTCTCACTCTTGGCGGCGGCGCAGTGGTCGCCGTCGGCGGCACGTCAGCGATTCTGCGAGCGGCAAACACAACCAGCGGAGAGGAACCTTCCATGTTTAAGATCGGCGGAGATCTTTCAGTCAATCGACTCGGATTCGGAGCGATGCGAATCACGGGCGACGGTGTCTGGGGCTGGCCGAAGGATCGCGAAGAAGCGAAGAGAGTTCTGAAGCGCGCGGTCGACATGGGAGTCAATCTCATCGACACGGCAGACGCTTACGGCCCTGAAGTGAGCGAGATGCTCATCGCGGAAGCGCTTCATCCGTACCCGAAAGGATTAGTCATCGCGACCAAAGGCGGGTTGACGCGTCCCGGCCCAGGTCAATGGGTTCCTAACGGGCATCCGGATTATTTGAAGAAATGCGTCGAGGGAAGCCTGAAGCGGCTGAAGCTGGAGCGGATCGATCTCTGGCAGCTGCACCGGATCGACTCGCACGTGCCAGAGGAGGAATCACTCACTGCGATCAAGGAAATGGTGCAAGCGGGAAAGATCCGGCACGTCGGGCTCTCCGAAGTGGATACATCGGAGATCGAGCGCGCTCGTAAAATTGTCCCGGTCTCAACGGTGCAGAACCGTTACAACATCGATTATCGAAAGTGGGATGAGGTCCTGAAGTATTGCCAGCAGGAGAAGATCGGGTTCATGCCGTGGTCGCCCGTGGGCGGCGGGCGATCGTTAAGTGACAGCAAGCTCGAAGCGGTGGCAAAAACACACAACGTTAGCGTTTACCAGGTAGCGATCGCGTGGTTGCTGCATCGCTCACCGGCGATGCTGCCGATTCCGGGCACGTCGTCAGTGGCGCACCTGGAAGACAACATGGCGGCAGCAAAGCTGAAACTGAGCGCAGCGGAGTTGCAATCGCTGGACGCGGCCTAGACCGAAATTCGTTAAGCCTGCGACACACTCACCTTCCCGCGCCATCACAGCGGCTCGGGGCAACGGCTGAACGTTGAAAAAACAAATGTTCCTGAGCGAAGAGGAAGTGCGCGAGCTGTTGCCGATGCGGGAGCTGATTTCCGTGATCGCGAAAGCGCTTCGTGATCTTTCATCCGGGCAAGTCATTCAACCGCTGCGAACGGTGCTTCCGATATCGGAGCACGGCGGCTTTTTCGGCCTCATGGGGGCGGTTAGGCTTTCCCCCAACACTCCCCCTCCCTCTACGACCTATTCAGACGGCGGCGTGGTGGGCGCGAAGCTGGTCACTTTTTATCCAAGCAACAATGGCATTCCAACGCATCACGGTATGATCCTGCTTTTCCGGCCGGAAACGGGCGAGCCGCTCGTGACAATGGACGGTCGTCTCATTACTGAAATGCGCACCGCCGCCGCCTCGGCCGTGGCCACGGATCAACTGGCGCGCCGCGACACCGCTGTCCTCGCGATTCTTGGTTCTGGCGTGCAAGCTCGAAGCCATCTCGAAGCGCTTCGTTTGGTTCGGGAATTTCGTGAGGTGCGAGTTTGGAGTCCGCGCAGCGCCGATCAATTTGCGCGCGAATTCGGCGTGACTGCGTCTAGTTCGGCAGAGAATGCGGTCCGCGGCGCTGACGTCGTTGTGGTCGCGACATCAGCGACAACGCCGGTACTCTTTGGCGACTGGATATCGCCCGGTGCGCATATCAATGCCGTGGGAGCCACGCGGCCTAACTGGCGGGAACTGGACGATTCCCTGCTTGGCAAAGCCCGGATCTACGTGGATTCACGCGAGGCCGCCGCGAAAGAATCCGGCGATATCATGGCCGCAGGTGAGATCGTTGGAGAAATCGGCGAGGTCGTTGCGGGGTCAAAGCCAGGACGCACCTCCGGCGATCAGATCACCTTGTTCAAGTCGGTCGGCGTGGCAATCGAGGACGTTGCTGCGGCAGATTTGGTTTATCGGCATGCGGTGGCCCGGTCGAAGTAGGTCGTTAGGAATGATGGCCTAGGCGGGGAAGAACGGTGGAAATCAAGTCGATCATGAAGTGGCCGATCATATTGGCGACAAGATCGCGCCGCCATAAATAGAACCCGGTCAAAACCGCTCCGAGCGCGAGAGCGAGGAAGACATTGGCCCATCCATTCGTGATGTGGGCGACCCCGAAAATCACCAGCGGAACGACGCCGGCGAGGTAACGATTCATTCCAAACGATTGCAGTCTTTCGATGGCGTAGCCGCGATAGAACAATTCCTCAACCACGCCGGCCCGGAGAACGATCAGGATTACAAGCCAGAGGGGAAACTTTGATAAGGTTTCGCCCGACTGTCCGCCGTTGAAATGGAGCAGGCCTGCAACGACACCGCCGACGGCACCGAGAATGACCGTGATAATGCCTCCCCATAGGATCGATTGTTTCACGCTCGACGTTCCAATCCCGATCGAGTCCCACGTCTGATGTTCGCCCTTTCGAATGATCAGAATCAGCGCGACGACACAGCTCCACATCAGGGCTTCTCGCTCGAGCGCAATGCTGAAATCTGACCCGGAATTATATCGCGTCGCAATCGACCGCACGATCAGAAGGCCAAACAAGGCGAGGAAAATTCCGAACCAGGTCACTGCCGACGGTCTCGGCATTTCGGCGGCCGGCGGTGCATTCATCGCCGCCAGTCTATTCCCGGAAAATCCAAAGCGGAAGAATATTGGCTAAAGTGGAGGCTTGTTTCATCATCTCCTCACCCATGAAAAAGATCGCCGCACTTCTTGTCCTTTTCGCATCGCTCTTCACTGAAGTTTACGCGCAGGAATCTGCCGAGCTCCCCCAGCCGCCCAACGGCGACAATCAAAAAGCGGAAGTCTCACAATGGATCGGGCCGGTAAAGGTCACGATCACCTACCACAGCCCGCGAGTTCATTTTCAAAACAAGGAGCGCACCGGCCACATCTGGGGCGAGCTGATTCCGTATGGCTTCTTTGACGAAGGATTCGGCCCATCGAAATCGACACCGTGGCGCAGCGGTGCCAACGAAACGACAAGGATCGCCTTTTCGCACGACGTAAAAGTCGAAGGCAAAGATGTGCCCGCCGGGACTTACGGGTTGTTTCTGGCGCTCGATAAAACCGGACCGTGGACGTGGATTCTCTCAAGCAACGCCAACGGCTGGGGCTCGTTCCAGTACCGATCAGAAGGCCGACATCCTGCGTGCGCCGGTTCAACCGCTGGCGGCGCCTTTCACCGAATTTCTCACCTACGGTTTCGACGAGCGACTTCCGGGTTCGGCGGTGGCTTTTCTGCAATGGGAAAACAAGCGCGTGCCGATGAAGATTGAAGTGCCTAACGTCAACGAAGTTTACGCAGCGGAGATGCGAAAGCAGCTCCAGTCCTGGCCAGGCTTTAATTATCGCAACTGGCAGCAGGCGGCGCAATTTTGCGCGGACAATAAAGTAAATCTCGACGAAGCGCTCGTTTGGGCGGACAAGGCGATCCACGAGCCGTTTCGAAACGCGGTCCGTGGAAAAGAAGACTTCTCGACGCTACAAACGAAGGCCGCTGTTCTCACGGCGATGGAGCGCGACAACGAGGCCGAGGCAACGATGGACAAGGCGCTGCACGCACCCAACACTGACGTGAACGCGGTTCATCAATACGGAATGAAGCTCTTGCGCTCAGGAAAGAAGGAGAAAGCCATGGGGATCTTCAGACTGAACGCGCAGCAGCACCCGGAAGAAAAATTCGTGACTTATGCAGGTCTGGCGCGTGGATTTACGGCCATGGGCGACAAAGAGAACGCGATCAAGAACTGGGAGACCGCGCTCCAAAATGTCCCGGAAGACCAAAAGCCTAACCTGCCCGTTTATCAAAAAGCGCTCGAGGATTTGAAGGCGAAGTAAGGACGGAGGAGAAAATCCCGTCCATCCATTCGTTAGATGGCCGCCATACAGTTGGCACGATTAGAGGGCGGCGGCCGTGTCACAGCGTGGCCATGTCTATGACGAAGCGGTACTTCACATCGCTTTTCAGGACGCGGTCGTAGGCTTCGTTAATCTGGCTCATCGAGATTTTCTCGATATCGCAGGTAATGCCTTTTTCACCGCAGAAATTGAGCATCTCCTGTGTTTCTTTGATTCCACCGATGAGGGATCCGGCCAGCTGACGTCGCGGGAAGATCAGATTGAAGACGTTAACGGCTACCGGCTCGGGAGGAACACCGACCATCGTCATGACGCCGTCGCGTTTGAGAAGGTCGAGATACACCCCGAGATCATGTTTCGCCGAGACGGTGTCGATGACGAAATCGAACTTCTGGTGCCGCTTCTTCATCTCGTCCTCGTCTTTCGACAGAACAACTTCATGTGCGCCCAGCCGTTTGGCGTCGTCCGCTTTTCCCGGCGAGGTGGTAAACAATGATACTTCCGCGCCGAAGGCATTGGCGAACTTCAACGCCATGTGGCCGAGGCCCCCGAGACCGACGACTCCGACCCTTTTTCCTTTGCCCACTTTCCATTGACGCAAGGGTGAGTAAGTCGTGATCCCAGCGCAGAGCAATGGCGCCGTGGCAGCGGTGTCGAGATTCTTTGGCACCTGCAAAACGAAATCCTGATCGACCACGATGCTCTTGGAATATCCGCCGAAAGTGTGACCGCCGCTCGGCTTATCCTCACTGTTATAAGTGAAAGTAGCGCCGTTCTCACAGAACTGCTCCATGTCCGCCTTGCAGTTCTCGCAGTGGCCGCAGGAATCGACCATGCAGCCGACAGCCGCGAGGTCTCCTTCTTTGAATCCTTTCACGTTTGCGCCAACTTTCGCCACCCGGCCAACGATTTCATGACCCGGGACGCAGGGATACTTCGTCGTGCCGCCCCATTCATTCCGAGCGGTGTGGATATCGGAGTGGCAGACGCCGCAAAAGAGAATGTCGATCTGCACGTCATCGGGACCGGGATCCCGGCGCTCGAAAGAGAATGGTTTTAGTTTGTCCTTACCCGAATGAGCCGCATACCCTTTGGTCGAAATCATACCTACAAAGGATAGATGATTTGGGAAGTTACAAGGGGCTGACGATATTATGCATCGCTCGGAGAAAGAACGCGATGGTCAGAGACCGCCGTCACAGAAGAGCCACGGCCAACCGGCTATCGATAAGATATTGCGATAACTTTGCGCGCCTGATTAGCTTGCCGGCTATGAGCTGGAGCAGAGAAGAGGCCTTAACCGATCCCGCGGTGCGGGGACCCATGATGTTCGTTTCGGAATTCCGTTTTGTTTTGCGCGACATCCCAACCGAAATCACAATCCGTCTGTATCGGCCAATTTTTTCCGGTCAATATATCGCTCGTTGCAGTCACAAGCTCGAGATCCCGGGAGTCAACGGGCCGGCAGCCCCGAGTGATGATGGCGCCGAGCCGAACGAAGGGCGAACTCTCCACGATGCGGTGGAACATCTTGTGGCCACATACAATGCGGCAAAGGCACAAGGCCTCGCCCCGAGCGCTTCCTGGCTGGTTGCGAATACAGAATTTTGTTAGGCCAGAAGTGATGCTCTCACTCAATCATTTCCTTTGAGTATGGGGCCAGAAAACAGAAACCTGCGCGCAGCATCGAATCTTTTGAAGCTAACCGAGCGTAGCCGCTACACGGCGCAGATCATCGAGTAAGATTTCCATGTCGCGCTTGGTGGTTCGATAGTTCAGAACGCACCCGCGCAAAGCGAATTTTCCATCGATGAGCGCGTTCGAGAGGTAAGAGCTTCCATCACGTTGCAGCGCAACCAGTAGCCGCTGGTTGAACTCATTAGCCTCTCGATTGATCCCGGGCTCCTTTTTCCCGGCCGACTCGCGCAACGAGACCGGCAAATAGCGAAAACAGAATATGGAAAGTTCAACCGGAGCCAGCATTTCGAAATCATCGCTCGATTGCACCAGTTCCTCGAGATGCCGGGCACAGCCGATATTACTTTCGATAGCCTCCGAAAGTGCGTTCGTCCCCGCCCCTTTCAAGATCATCCACACTTTCAGAGCGCGGAAACGGCGGGAAAGTTCCGGGCCGTAATCCCAAAAGGCAAAGGCTTCATCGTCCTGGTGCTCGATGACTCGGGTGTATTCGGCGTCATGCGCGAAAGTGCTGCGTGCCGTGGCGGGGTCGCGATAAAGAACGCATCCGCAATCCATCGGCGCGTAGAGCCATTTGTGCGGATCCAAGGCAATCGAATCGGCCTGGGAAAAACCGGAAAACAAATGACACACCGATGGCGCCATGATGGCAAAACCGCCGTAACAGGCATCAACGTGCATCCATAATCCGAAGCCACGCGCGATCTTGGCAACTTCCTCCAACGGATCGACGGCACCAGTGTTCACCGTTCCCGCATTAGCCACGACACAGAATGGCTGATGACCGGCAGCAACATCAGCGGCAATCGCTTTCTCCAGTTCGTCGATGCGAATTTTAAAAGCATCGTCGACTGGAATTTGCCGAACATTATTCAAGCCGATGCCGAGAAGGCTTGCCGCCTTCGCGATCGAGTGGTGTGTTTCCACCGATATGTAGAGAATGAGCTCGCGGGGAGACGACCGCGCGCCCCCGCTCAGCAGGTCGGGACCGGCCTTGGCGCGCCGCGCGACCGCGAGCGCCGCGAGATTAGCCATCGACCCGCCGCTGACAAACAAACCGCCCGCGGTTCGATCAACGCCGAGAATCTCTTTGATGCAATCGATCGTGAGCCGCTCGAGATCGACTGGCGAAGGCGCAGAGCGCCAGGCGGTCAGGTTTGCATTCAGTCCGGAGGCAAGAAGATCGGCCAGTATGCCTAACGGAGCCCCGGGCGATTGCACATAACCGAACATCCGAGGATGACCATTTTTCCGCGTGTGCGAGACGATGGCGTCATTAAAGATCTGGAGAAGTTCAGGAAAGGGAGTGCCATCCTTGCTCAATGTCTCCTTCAGGCGGCCCCGATTTTCTATGGAGCTCGTTCGCGGATAAAGAGGCGAATCGCCAATCGATCCAAGATATTTTGCAATCGCGTCGACCGCTGCCCTGCCCCATTCGCCAAATTCCTCCGGCGACGGATCGAGGTTGTTCATTCCGGCATCCTCGGGTTTAAGACTTGGAATTCAAATTTCAAATTTTAGTCGACGCGCCAGCTGTTTGGGTTGCGCTTGCGCTTGTGGCCGGGCGGCCGACGTTTCTGAAGACATCCAACCCATGAAAAAGAACAACCTCCTACTGAGTGTGGTCCTTGGCATTGCGGCGCTGGTGGTCGCAGCTGAGGAGGCAAAGACAGACGATAAGCCTCAACAAACTTCTCCGGCAGAGCACCGGATGCTTAATCCATCGGACCTGACGTGGGGAGACATGCCGCCGGGACTTCCCGCAGGGGCAAAAATGGCCGTCTTAAGCGGCAACCCGGGCGTATCTGGACCTTTCACAGTGCGTATGAACGCGCCGGCCGGTTACACGATTGCCCCACATACGCATCCCACGACGGAACGGATCACAGTTATCAGCGGCTCGTTCCGAGTCGGCATGGGCAACACATTAAACGAAGCCAGCATGAAAGAACTCGGACCCGGCGGCTACGTGGTTCTCCCGAGCGGGATGGCGCACTTCGCCAAGACAACCACTGACTCGATCATTCAAATCGACAGCGAAGGTCCGTTTCAAATTAATTACGTGAATCCGGCAGACGATCCCCGCGGAGCGAAAAAGTAGAGGATCAATCGAATACCGCACAGAGTCGCCTCGGACGCCCCGGGGACTCCTGCAGCACCTGATAGCAAGCCCGCTGGAAATGTTTGAGGAAGCGAACGACGAGCAGTTTTACCGCGATACGGAGAGCATCGCTTTTCCAAAGCTGGACGATCGCCAGCTGGCGCTGCTCGAGCAATTATCTGATCGACGGGTAATGGCCCGTGGAGACGTCGTATACAAGGCCGGGCAACGCGATCTTCCCCTAACGATTGTGCTGCGCGGGGAAGTGGAAGTGTTCGAATCTCGCGATGGTGTCGAGCAAGTCCTGGCTAATGCGGGCGAACGCGACTTCATAGGCGACGTGGCCATGCTGCAAGGGACTTCGGCGCTGGCGACGGCGCGAGTCAAATCGGATGAGGCGGAAATCCTGCAGGTGCCGGCGGACAAGCTGCGGCGCGCGCTTGCCGAACTGCCCGGGGTAAGCACGACAATTGTTGATGCTCTGATCATGCGACGCCGGCGATTGCGGCGGGACCGTGAGTTTGCTGGAATGCGCGTTCTGGGGATGCACGATGCGCGAGAAGGACATCAACTGGACGATTTTCTCGATAAGAATCACATTCCTCATCGTTTCATTGAATGGGAGAGCGAAGCCGGCCAGGCGCTTGCGAAACGACTGCACCTAACGACTCGTGATCTGCCGGCCCTGATTACGCCGGGAGGCGCACCGTTGCGGCGCCCTTCCATCAGGGAAGTCGCCCAGGTCGCGGGACTGCTTCGACCCCTTGCTTTCGAAAACGAAGACGAGATCACAACCGATCTCGCCATCGTGGGAGCGGGCCCGGCCGGTTTGGCTGCGGCGGTTTATGCAGCATCCGAAGGCCTGAAGACCGTCGTTCTCGAGAGTTACGCTCCCGGCGGCCAGGCGGGATCTTCCTCTTTAATCGAGAACTTTTTCGGATTCCCAACCGGAATCAGCGGAGGCGACCTGACCTGGCTCGCGCAACTGCAGGCATATCGATTCGGCGCCAAATTTTCCACGCCGGCCGAGGCACTCTCTCTGGAATACAATGGTGACTCTGATTACCGGGCCTGTCTTCAGGTTGAAGGTTGCGGAGCGGTGCTGCGCGCGAAGTCGGTCCTGATTGCCACCGGGGCGAATTATCAAAGGCTGCAGGCAGAGGGCCGCGAGAAATTCGAAGGCTTGGGAGTTTATTACGCAGCCACACCGTTTGAGGGACAGCTTTGTCGCAATGCCACCGCCGTCGTCACGGGGGCGGGAAATTCCGCCGGACAGGCCGCCATGTTCCTGTCCGAAGGCGCCAGCAAAGTGCTCCTGGTGGTTCGAGGGAAGGACCTTGCCAAGAGCATGTCGAACTATCTTTCGACGCGAGTGCAGGCGTGCAACAACATCGATGTTCTCTTCGATACCGAGATCCGAAGGATGTCCGGCAATTCGATCCTTGAAGAAGTGGAGTTGGAGAACACTGGGACGGGCGAGCGACAGACCGTAAAGACGCCGGCGGTTTTCTCCATGATCGGCGCGAAGCCGTGCACGGAATGGCTCCCGCGTGAAATCGAGCGAGACGAAAAAGGGTTTATCAAGACGGGCACTGCGGTCGCCCTCGCAGCCGGCGTGGTCGAAAAGTGATCGCGCCCCCGGCCCATTGGAGACAAGTCTCCCGGGAATCTTCGCAGCCGGCGACGTTCGTTCGAGCTCCGTGAAACGTTGCGCGGCCGCTGTGGGTGAAGGAGGAATGGCTGTGGCCGGTGTGCACGTTGCCATGGAAGAATTAGCAAACCGCAAAACCGGTGGAAACGGACGCTAACGAGTCTGTCTCGGGACTCGATACCTCAATTGCTGACTGCACCGAGTCTGATTTCGACGGCGTCTTCCCCCTTCTCCAGCAACTCTGGCCCGCGAAAGCGCTCAATCCCGAGAAACTACGTCATCTCTTTAGGGACGCGATTCTTTCGGAATCACGCGCTCTGCTTTGCGCCCGACTTGGCGGACGAATGGTTGGGTTTGGTTCGGTAACCTTCAAGGCACACCTGTGGCATGGAGGACTCATTGCGTGGGTCGACGAATTGGTGGTGGACCATGAATGCCGCAACCGCGGAATCGGCCGAAAGCTCCTCGATCGACTTGCAGCACTCGCTCTCGACAAAGGCTGCCGGGCGATGGAGTTGGACAGCGCTTTTTACAGAACGGAGGCGCATGCTTTCTACGAAAAGCTCGGGTTCGAAAAGCGCGCGTTTCTTTTCACGAAGACTTTCGAACAATAAATCGCAGCTTCAAAGTCGCCGGGCGGTCCGTCAGGCGGAGCGTCCCGGGTCCGAACCCGCAGAGACCTTCTCTTCGCCTAACAAATTGCCGACCGTCAGGCGATCCTTGGGCAGTTCAAGTTGATCGATGAACTCCCGAAAGCGCTCGGAAAACAATTCGCGGCGTCGATTCCAATACGAAGCGAGGCCGGGCGTCGCGAGATAGTGGCGGTAGAGATTGCTCCAGCCGCGCCAGATCTGTTCTTCCATCAGGCCATAGGCATAGTGGAAATGAATTGTTTCCATGGCCTTCAGGAATTGGAAGGCCGCATGATAGAATCGGCTTTTTTCGTCCGGCGTGAGCGATTCAAAATCCTCCAGGCCGATACGCCATAGCCGGCTCACTTCCGCGTTGTCCGTGAAGGGGCGCGTGACCTCACGCAGAGCTGTCGTAGCCGAGTCCTGCGCGCTCAACCTGGCGATTCGGTTTGCGCGATGGACCTGGATCGCCAGATACCAAAGCGAAATCACGACCGCGACTGAACTGATCAGTTGAGCGAGCGCGTTGACCGCATCCCATTTCACGGCTGCAGCATAAAGCGACGGCTGGCTTAAGAAAAGAGATGACGAAAAGTCCTGCTAATCAGGGGGATGACTTATCAATCACCTTCGGGATCGTCAGATCGCCGCCTTTGCCTCCCTTGGGATTTTTTGCCGGTTTGAGATCCTTAACTTTGACGCCCGCGTGAGCTTTTGACTTTCTTGCCATGTCGAACCTCCTTTTGGTCTCTGACGCACGAATAATTTTGAACCAATCGGCAAGATTTCAACTGTCCTTGCGCCGTTTGCTCAAGGGACCGACCCGAATATGGCAAACTGCTATGGCGTAAGGACGACGCGATAGAACCTTTGCGGGTTTGTGTCGGCCGCTTCGACGTCAGTGACAGAAACGACGTCTCCGGTGCCAAGAACGTTGTCGGTCAACGCCGTCCAGGCAGCCGAAAGATCGCCACGTTGATCGACTCGATATTTTTTGCCGAAGACGGATGGGAACGAGACGACCACGTCGCCGCCCACGATTTGAATCGATTGGATCCAAAGAGCGCTGGAGGCGGATTGCGGATCCGTTCCGGCGAGATATTCCTGGTAATTAGTCATCCCATCGCCATCCGAATCCGCGCTGCCGTCGGCCGCGTTATTCGGATTAAGTCCATGGGCGATTTCGTAGTCATCAGGAATTCCATCGCCATCGGAGTCGACGAATGCGGCCGTGATGAAGCTGCGATCGAGACCATTGGTCGTTCCGGTGTCATTGGTGCCAAGCAATCGATAATGGTAGGTCGTGCCCGGTTTTAATCCGCTGATATTGAAGGTCACAGCCGAGGAACCCACAGCGCCGCCGGCGGTTTGGACCGGTTGGGTAAAGCCATAGTTGGTGTCCAGCCCAAGCTCGAACTGATAGGTGCTCGCCTGTCCCGTCGGGTCGATGGTGCCGTTTAACGTGGCCGAATAAGAAGTCACACCGCCGGCGGCGTTCGTGGTCACGAACGGAGCCGCCGGCACCGTGAAGATACTCACCGACCAGCCGGTATTGATCGAGCCCCTTCCGCCCGACCACTCATCGAGCACAAAAAGATTCCAGATTCCGTTAGGGCTTTGTCCATTGTAAACCGCAAGCGACGTTCCCGGATGAACCGAAGGCGCCGGAGATGGGAACGCGTCGGTGTCTCCACTCGGTGCATAATCGGTCGGCTTATAGGTCCCGCTAGCGACTTTCGTCGTCGAGGAAAGCGTCGCGGCCGCAGCGTCATCGAAGACAAGATTCACCGCGGGCGATATTCGGTTGCTGCCTCCGGCATCGGATATAAGCATGACGTTCTGTCCTTGCGGTCCAACCATCTGAATGTCGATATCGGTGCCAAAATCACTGCTCGAGTTCTGGACAAGACCCACCAGCTGCGCCGTCACCTTGGAAATCTTCCCGGCGACGCCGCCAACCGTAATCGCTGCCGGATAAGGACTCCCCTTCCCGGTGCTGGCGCCGGTAATGGTGATTTTGGAAGTATTGGAAAAGAGATTTCCACCAGGCGTCGCCGTGGGCGTTGCAGTTGGTGTCGGAGTTGGAGTCACTGTTGGAGTCGGTGTCACGGTTGGCGTGGGCGTCGCGGTTGGTGTCGGAGTGGGCGACGGGGTCGGCGTCGGCGAGCCGCTGAGCCCAGGAAGGCCGAGCACAATCAGCTCAATCGGACGACCAAATGTCTTGGAGTCGCCGGCGTTCATCGTTGAGATTTGCGAAGCGACCGCCGCCATGTCTGTCCGGGTCAACGCGTTGACCGTGATCGATTGATTCGTAATCAGACCGGAAGCAGCGCTGGCTGCGGCGCTGTTCGCGACGAGGCGGCATCTCACGTTGGCGCTCGGAACGAGATTCGGTTTAAAATAAAAATACGAGCTCAGGGCATCGCTCTGTATGGGCGAAGTCGTGACACCGTCGTATTGGGTGTAGTTCACGCTCGGGCTCGGGAACGTGAAATTTACATTCGTGTTGTCGCTCGCGATGGTGGCTGTCACGGTTGACGATCCGTCCAGGACAGCGGCCAGCGTGGAACTCGAGTGCGTCGTGCCGTTGGGATCGGCGATAACGTTCGAACGAAAATCTGTATCCAAGACAAAGGAACTGCCGTTCCATTTCTGCAACTCGGTTACGGGATGAAGCTCGTAATGCCTTTCGAGTGCGTGCTCGGTGTAAAAACGGAAAATTCCGCGAAAGTAGGCCTGTTGGCCGCTGAGCGAATCGAGATGGCTCAATTGCGCCGGGGTCGCATTAATCACCTCTGAGATGATGGGAGATTCGCCCGCGTTGTTGCCGGTGGAACCAGCCCCGGACGAACTCGTCGCCATGTCCGTGTGCACATCGCCGTCACTCGAAATGCTCGAGTGCGGAAAAATGAAATCCCAGGTCCCCGCGATGCTTGGGTATTGCGAGTTAGCCAGGGGAGAGATTGAAATGGAATCGGTTTCCCAGAGATTGGCCATCTCGGTCACCTCCGTCCGGGTGAAGGTGATTGCAGTGTCGGCGCAGAGTTCGCGGTTGAATGCAGCGAGCAGGATGGCAGCGCAAAATGCGCGCAAAAACCAGGAGGTCATGGGGGGGCGGAGAGCGGAAAGGCCCCACCATGGCGACGCGGCCGTTCGAGTCAATACGGGGGCTGTGAAAAGAGCATGAAAATATTGTAGGCCTAGATCCTATGTGCATTTGAACAGTTCTTTCGAGAGCCCAGATTCCCCTCATCGGCCTAACGGAATGCGAAACCCCAGGTCGCTGCTTCCGTTGCTGATAACGAATTTTTGCAGTAGTGAAATCCATGGGACCGGCTTCTTCCGAAACTCCATCCGATCATCCGGATGTGTCCATTCATCCACCGCTTTTCTACCTCGCCGCGCTGGCGCTCTCGTATGCCCTGAACAAATTTGAGCCGCTGCCGATTTTTAACGGCCTTGCTCCGCGAATGGCCGGCCTGGCCTTGGTCGTCGCTGGTCTGAGCATCGTCGCTTCCGGCCGCCGAATCATGAAAGCACACGGGACGAATATCAATCCGACCAGGCCAACGATGACGATTATACAAACGGGACCGTATCGCTATTCCCGTAACCCGCTCTATCTGTCGCTCACCACAGCCTACTGCGGTTTCGGATTGCTGATGAACACGTGGTGGCCCTTCATACTTCTGCCACTGGTGTTGTTACCAATGCATTTCCTGGTGGTCTTGCGGGAGGAGCGCTATTTGAAGTACAAGTTCGGCCAGGCCTATCAAGCCTACTGCGCCGCGGTTCGGCGCTACCTTTAGCCGGATTCGTTAGGATTTCTTCTCTCCGGGCGACGGATTTTCCTTCGGCTTGTCCGGGGGCTTCACTTTAACTTCGATTCCTTCCTGCAGGTCGTCTGTCGGATTCATCACCACGCTGGTATTTTCCTTTAAGCCATCGAGCACTTCCATTTGCGTGCCGAAGTCGCGCCCAACATGGATCGATTGCCAATGAATTCGATGATCGGCCGTGACCACGGCGACCTGGGGACCTTCCGTTCGAAAGACAAACGCGTTGGAAGGAATGACAATCGGCGCATTCGCATCCGGCAGAAGGAATTTCACCTGCCCATACATTCCGGGAAACAGTTTGCCTTCATGATTCGGCACCTGGACCTCCAGCTGCATCGATCGAGAAGAGGGATCAAGCGCGCCCGCTGTCCGCGTGACCAGCCCGTCGAAGGTTTGGCCGGGCATCTCTTGAACAAGGACTTTTGCCTGCAAACCTTCCTTGATTGAGGGAGCGTTTGTCTGCGGAGCATAAACGTAGACCCGCAGCGGATCGCTTTGCGCGATGCTAAAAAGAGGGGTCGTCGCAGACACCAGCGCTCCCACGTCAACGCGGCGCGCGATGATCTTGCCGGCGAAGGGCGCGATGATTTTGTTAAATTGCTGCGTCTTCTGAAGTTGCTCCAAATTCGCCTGCGCGGTTCGTTTGGCCGTTTCTTTTTCGTCGCGATCCTGGTCCGCGACCACTTTCTTGGAGGCAAGCTCTCGCCACCGACTGGCCGTGGCGTCAGCCAGGTCATAATTGGCCTTGGCTTGCGCGAGCTGCTGATCGACCTCGGGCGTCTCGATCTCGGCCAATAACTGGCCTTCTTTGACATCATCTCCGATGTCCACCTTCCAACTCCGCACGTAACCGTTTGAACGCGGATAAATTGTTGTTTCCTGAAAGGCTTCGATATTTCCCGGCAGGACCAGCTCTTTCGGCTTCGAGTCGCGCACGGCGGTAACGACCTTGACCGCCACCTCGGTGGCTTCTCTGGAAAACTCTTCCTGCTCACGGCGGCCATGGACGCGATGCCAAATCCCAACGACCAGGAACAAAATCAGAATGCTCCCGACAGCAATCGGAACCCACACGGCGGCGCTCCGGGTGGGCGCATGAAAGTGATGCGAATGTAAATGAGGTGGTGGTGGGCCGCTCATGAGTTAGTTAGGCGAAGTTTTACGCCTCGGCTGGTGCGTCTCCCTGTTCTTCCTTGTCGACCTCCTCATCCTCGTCGCAAACAAATTCGCCTTTGCGCAGAAGACTGTAGACCACCGGCACAAAATAGAGCGTGGCGAACGTGGCTACAATCAGGCCGCCGATAACAGCCCGGCCCAACGGCGCATTTTGTTCGCCACCTTCCCCCAATCCCAATGACATCGGCAGCATCCCGATGATCATGGCCAGCGCGGTCATGATGACGGGACGCAAACGGGTGTAGCCCGCCGACAGAGCGGCATCGTAAGCGCTTTTGGATTCCTCTCCGCAGCGTTCGTCGTTCGCAAACGTCACCAGCAGAATACTGTTGGCCGTGGCGACTCCGATGGCCATGATCGCGCCCATCAGGGATGGAACACTCAGGGTGGTGTTGCAGATGAAGAGCATCCAAATGATTCCGCAGAGCGCGCCAGGCAACGCCATGATGATAATGAAGGGATCGGTCCAGGACTGGAAGTTCACCACCATGAGAAAGTAAACCAGCACAATGGCGAAGAGGATTCCGCCGCCCAGACCGGCAAAGGATCTGTTCATGCTCTCGACCTGGCCGCGAATCTTGAGAAAACTTCCGCGCGGCATCTTCTTGTCGAATTCCTTGACTACTTTAGCAATTTGATCGGCCACGCCTCCGAGGTCGCGTCCCTGGACATTCGCCAGAACGTCGTAAACCGGTTGCACGTCATAGTGATTCACGATCACGGGCGATTCGCGATGCTCGACCGTCGCGAGGTTACCTAACAACTCCGGCCGCGGAAGGTTCGGCGCAACCACCGGGGTGTTTTTCAAATCCTGGAGCGTATCCATCTTGTACTGCGGCGTCTGCACGGCCACCTGATAGTTGACGCCGTTATCGAAGTTGAGCCAAAAATTGGGGGCCGCCTGGCCGCTTGAGCTCAGCGAGATGAGCATGGTTCGGGCGACGTCGTTCTGGCTCAACCCGATCTGTTCCGCGCGAGTGCGATCGACATTGACCCAGAGATCGGGGCCATGAACAACCTGATGCACATGCACATCAACCGCTCCCGGGATTCGCGCGATCCGTCTCTCGATTTCCTGCGCGATCGAATAGTTTTTTTTGTCCCGGCCGGTAATTTGCACGTCGATGGGCGCGGGAATTCCAAAGTTCAGAATCTGGCTCACGATATCGGGTGCCGAGAAATAGAAATCCATGTCCGGAAAATCACGATGAAGCCGTTCCCTTAAAGTTCGCATGTACTGGGCAGTCGGCTTGTGGTTCTCGTTCAGACTGACCAGAATCTCCCCGTCGGCTGAGCTAATGGTGGCGTTGTCGCTAAAGGCCAGGTTAATGCCGCTCACGGGCAGACCAATATTATCCAACATCGTCTTGATCTCACTCGCAGGGATGACGCCGCGAATCTCTCGCCCGACGTTGTAGAAACGCTCTTCCGTCGCCTCAAGCCGCGTTCCGGCGGGCGCTCGAACGTGCAGCCGGAATTGGCCGGCATCGACCGCCGGGAAGAAATCACGACCGAGAAAAGGCAGAAGACAGAGCGACACGAGGACTATCACGCCCATGGCGACGAAAACCGTTTTTCGGTGATCGAGCGCCCAGCGCAGCGAATTCGTATAGCGGTCGCGCACCCTTTCAAAGAGGTGATTGAATTTTTCGTGGATCCATTGGAACCAACTAATCACCTTTCCGAAAACGGACCCTGAGCGTTTGTGAGTAGCGCCATCGGCCGCCTGTGGCTCCGCTTTATCTGATTTCGCCGAGTCCTCTTCCCGATCGCCGGGGGGATGACCTTCATCAAGATCGAGCTCATCAAGATGATCGGTCAGGAGAAACTTGACCATTGTCGGCACGACCGTGCGCGAAAGAAAATAGGAAGCCAGCATGGCGAAGATCACGGCCATGGCGAGCGGCTCGAAAAGATATTTTGCCGTCCCGCTAAGGAAGAAAATCGGGACGAAGACGATGCAGATGCAAAGAGTCGAAACGAACGCCGGCACGGCGATCTGCTGGGCGCCGTCAAGAATGGCGCGAACCATTGGCTTTTTCATCGCCAGGTTGCGATGAATATTCTCGATCTCGACGGTGGCATCGTCGACCAGAATGCCGACTGCGAGCGCGAGGCCGCCGAGAGTCATGATATTCAACGTCTGACCGAGCGCTCCCATGATGATAATCGAGCAAAGAATCGAGAGCGGTATGGAAGTCGCGACGACGATGGTGCTTCGCCAGCTGCCGAGGAAGAGCAGGATCATCAGGGCGGTCAGGCAGGCCGCAATAATTCCCTCGCGCACGACTCCATCGATTGAGGCGCGAACGAAGATCGATTGATCGAAAAGTTGCGTGATATTCAGTTCCGGCGGCAAGGTCGACTTGATCCTGGGCAGGGCTTCCTTGACCCGCTTGATGATGTCGAGCGTGGAAGCGTTCGCGGCTTTGAGCACGGTCAGCAAAGCCGAACGCGTCCGGTTTTGCGCAACGATATTCGTCTGAACTTGAAATCCGTCGCGCACATTCGCGACGTCGCGAATGTAGACCATTGCCCCGTTCACCTGTTTGATCGGGAGATCGTTCAGGATACCCAGCACTTCCGGGCTGCTGTTGAGGCGCACGTTATATTCGCGATCGCCCAGCTTTTGAGTTCCAGCCGGCAGGATGACATTCTGCACATTAATCGCGTTGCTCACGTCCACCGGTGAAAGGCCTTTGCCGAAAAGTTTTTGCGGATCGATATCGACCATGATCTGTCGCGCTTTTCCGCCGTAGGGCAGCGGCACTTGCGCGCCCTGAACAGTTGAAAGCTGCGTCCGAATGAAGTTTAGGCCGATATCGTAAAGTTGCTGTTCGCTGAGCGTCGGGCTGCTCAAACCGAGTTGAAGAATCGGGACATTGGATGCGCTGTATTGAATGATAAGCGGCGGCGTCGTTCCGGGTGGCATGGTCCGCAGGAGGGTTTGGCAGATGGCGGTGATCTGCGCGACCCCGGCTTCAACCTTTGCCCCTTCGTGAAAGAAGACCTTGATGACGGAAACACCGTTATACGACTGCGATTCGATATGTTCGATATCGTTAACCGTCGTTGTCATGGCTCGCTCGCAAACGGTCACAAAGCGTTTCTCCATTTCTTCTGGAGCCACACCGGCGTAGCTCCAGATCACGCTAACGACCGGGATATTGATGGCCGGGAAGATGTCGGTCGACATCCGCGCGATGGTGACGATCCCCACGAGCACGATGAGGATGGCCATGACTGTGAATGTGTAAGGACGCCGAAGCGCTAGTCGAACGATCCACATTGCAAAACTCTCGATTAACCGTGCCTTACGGGCCGGGCAAATCGACCAACCTTTCGAGGCGGTAGCTCATCCCTCGAAAGTGCGAGTCATATAGTCAGAGAGCGCGAATCCGAGAAGAATGATCAGCCAAACGATTCCGCTGGCCGCAGCGAGGTAGAGAAGACTGCGGCTGCCGCGAAGATGCATGAAGAAAAGAGCGATGAGCAAGGCCTTCGCCACCGCGACGCTCAGGGCGATCGGCGCATTCCAAGCACCGAGGTTGATATAGGCAAATCCCCAAGTCAGTGCGAGCAGCCCGATCAAGGCGAAAAACGTCTGAAAATAAACACGCGATGTCGTTGTCTTTTCCATTAGCGATGCCCCACCAAATAAAGCAGCGGGAAAAGAAAAACCCAGACGATGTCCACAAAATGCCAATAGAGCCCGACGATCTCGACCGGTGTGTGGTTCTCCTCAAATTTTCCGCGCCTGGCCAGCCACACGAAGACGAGAAGCAGGACGATCCCGACGGTGACATGGATGGCATGCAGACCGGTGAGACAGAAGTAGAGCCAGAAAAAGAGCTCAGCCTGTCCAGAGCCGGGCCCGTCCCAATGGAACGCGATCGCGGGAACCAATTGGTCTACGTAGTCCTTGCGATACTCTACGCCTTTCAAAACCATGAAACAAAGTCCTAACGTCGCGGTGGTTATCAAAAGCCTGACGAGTTTGTCTCGCTGCCGCATTTGGGCCGCCCGGACCGCGAACGCCATGCACAAACTACTGGTCAGAAGGATGGCTGTGTTTATTCCGCCAATCAGGTCGCTCAGGTGTCTGCTCGCATCCGCAAAAGCCACACCATAACGATATCGGTAGACAGAATAGGCCAGCAGAAGGCCGCCAAAAAAGAGCACCTCGGTCGATAGAAATATCCACATTCCCAACCGCGCTGCGCCGGCCTGCTGCTCGGACGTGTCGAACTGCTCCGCCACCGCGGGTATGGGTGTTGAGTTCATCGTTAGGTGCTCGCCATGTGCAGAGCCGCATCAGCTTCGGCGTCGTAGCGATACGGGCCCGTCGTGACGACCGGCGTCTTTTCAAAGTTGTGAACCGGCGGAGGTGACGAGGTCTGCCACTCGAGGCCGGTTGCCCGCCACGGATTAGGGCCGGCCGTCCGCCCCGCCCGAAGGGACCAGATGAAATAGATCAAGGGAAGAACGTAGCCGACCGCGAGAATCGAGGCGCCGGCCGTTGAAAGGACGTTGAGCATCTGGAATTCCGGCGGATAGGCATGATAGCGACGCGGCATTCCAAGATAACCGAGAAGAAATTGCGGAAAGAAAGTCAGGTTAAACCCGATGAACGTAATCATGGCGGCGAGCTTCCCCCAGAATTCGGGATAAAGGCGGCCGGTGATTTTCGGCCACCAATAGTGCAGGCCGCCCATGAACGCCATGACCATTCCTCCCACCATGATGTAATGGAAATGCGCGATGACAAAATAGGTATCGTGAACGTGGACATCGACGGCCAGCATGGCCACGAACAGGCCCGTTAGGCCACCGATGGTGAAGAGGCCGATAAAGCCAAGGGCGTAAAGCATCGGAGTTTGGAAGGTGATCGATCCTTTGTGCAGCGTGGCCGTCCAATTAAAAACTTTCACACCGCTGGGCACGGCCACGAGAAAGCTCAGGAGCGAGAAGACCATGCTGGTGTAAATCGATTGCCCTGCGACGAACATGTGATGCCCCCAAACAAGAAAGCCGAGGATCGCAATAGCCATGCTGGCTGCAGGCCACCCATGCATAGCCAAAGATTTGTTTCCGCGAAAAACAGGTGATCAATTCGCTGACCACGCCCATCCCGGGAAGAATCATGATGTAGACCGCCGGGTGCGAGTAAAACCAGAAGAGATGCTGAAACAGGACCGGATCTCCCCCGAGCCGCGGGTCGAAAATTCCGATGCCCCACAAACGCTCGACGGACATAAGAGCAAGCGTGATCGCCAGGACAGGCGTTGCCAAAACCATGATCAAACTCGTGGAGTAGATCGACCAGATGAAAAGCGGCAGCCGAAACCAGGTGAGACCAGGAGCCCTCATCGTGTGAATCGTCACGATGAAATTCATTCCCGTGATGATGGAAGAAAACCCAGCGATGAAAATCGCCGCCGCCATCGAAATGACGTGCGAGTTCGCGTAGGTGCTGCTGTAGGGAGTGTAAAAGGTCCAGCCGGTATCGACTCCCCCGTGAAGAAGGCACCAAAGGACGAAGCAACCCGCGCCCGCAAAGAGATACCAACTAAAGAGATTGAGCCTTGGAAAAGCGACGTCCCGGGCACCGATCATGAGTGGAATAACAAAATTTCCCAGCACCGCCGGGATTGATGGAATCAGGAAAAACCAGACCATCAGGACACCGTGCGTTGTGAAGAGCTTGTTGTAAGTCTTGGATGTCACGAGGTCGCCGGCTGGCGTCAGCAATTCGGTGCGCATCATGGCGGCAGCCACAGCCGCGATGGCGAAGAAAACAAGAATCGTCCAAAGATAGAGAAGACCGATGCGCTTATGATCGGTCGTGCCAAGCCATGCTCCTACTCCGAGCTTCGCCGTCAGGTAGTTTTCCGCGGCATACTCGCCCTCGGTTTTGATAATGGCTGCGGTTGCGCTTTCGGCCAGGGCTTTCATTTCTTCAATGGGGTGTGTGCCTTTGCCGTTTCCGATGATTGCTCACCTAACGATTTTATATAGGCGATGAGTTGCATCACTTCTTCTTCGCTCAGGTTTCCTGAATAGGTCGGCATAATGTTTTCGAAACCGGCGGTGATCTGCTTTCCCGGAAGAAGGATCGAATCCCTGATGTATTGGTCATCCGCTGTCACCGTCTGGCCACCGCTCAGCTGGACCGGTTTTCCGTAAAGACCATCCAAGAGCGGTGCGTGGAAAGATGAGTTGATCGCGTGACACCCGCTGCAACCTCGTTCCCGGAAAAGCCTTCCACCCGCTTGCGCAATCGACTCGTTACTTTCGCCGGAAACGAGCCACTGCTGATACGCTGCCGGTTCCATTACAACAACACGGCCGATCATCTGTGAATGCTCGGTTCCGCAAAACTGCGAACAAAAGATGTGATACTCTCCTGCGCGCGTCGCCTTGAACCATTCGCTGACGTATCTCCCCGGAATGACATCGTGCTTCACGCGGAACGCCGGAATGAAAAAACTGTGAATGACATCCTGCGACGTCAGCTTCAACTCGACCGCCCTGCCCTTCGGGACGTGCAGTTCGTTGATCTCGCGTTTGCCCTCTGCGTGCTGCAGCTTCCACATCCATTGCTTCCCAACCACATTGACCTGCAGCGAATCCGCCGGTGGCGCTTCGGCGTGATAATAGCCAACGGCCCCCCATGAAAAGAGGGCGATCCCGATGATGGTCGGAAGCGTCGTCCATCCGACTTCGATGATGTTTGATCCTTCGGAAGGATTAGCGCGACTCGCTTTTGATCCGCGCCGGTATTTTATTCCGAACCAGGCGAGCGGAAAGAAAACCGCCGTCAAAAAAAAGAGCGATACGAGGATCAGACCAAGAAACATCAGATCGACTTCCGAGGCGCCGCTCGATGCTTGAGGCGGAAATAGCCGAAATTGATCCATAACAGTTTCTCAGATATGCGCTCGCGAGAGCCGTCTCCGTGAAAGACGAGCAATCATTATGACGCCTGTAACGAGCATGAGTGCGCTGGCCGCGCGCAGCGTTTTTAGAATCGCCAGGCTGTATTTTCCGGTAATCGGATTATAATGAAAGCAGAGCAACGCCAGCTGATGGGTGATCGAACTTGTTTCTCCACGACGCGCGATATCCAGGGCGGCCAGCAGCTCGGTCGAATCAAAGTTTACCCCTAACAAATAACGCGAAATCGTACCGCCGGGGGTCAGGACGACCAGGCCGCTGGGATGGGCGTATTCGCCAGACGCGACGTCGTATGCGTAGTGAAATCCGCATTCGTTAGCCATCTCATCCACGGCGGCCTTGTCGCCAACGAGAAAATGCCAACCGTCGGAAGCGCCCGCGCGGCCGTATTGCCTCAGGTATTCTGACTTACGCATCGCCGCCAGTGCCGGAGTTTCCCGAGGATCGATGCTCACATCAACAACGTTAAAATCGCGCCCCACAGTCGGCCTCACTTCCTGGAGCGTCTTGATGAGTCCGTCGTTCACCAGCGTGCACAGCATCGGGCAGCGGAAGTAACCCAGGACCACGATGAGAGGCCTGCGACCATCGAACAGTTCACCCATTTTTACCGGACGACCTGTCGAATCGTGAAACAGAACGCTGCGCGAAATATTCTGGCCCGGGCGTTGCTCAAACCGCACCCGCTGCAATTCCTCATTCGTAAGCGCAAAAGTGGTGGTGCTAATCAGCAATGCGATGAGACACAGGAACTTCATTAGTATCTCGCCTTGCGTGGTGGCGGCGACGTCTTTGCCACCGGCCGTGCCTGCATCAAACTGAGGGGCGTCTGCTTTTCCCCGACATCTGGGAGACCGCGTTCGGCCAACAATTGCATGGCGCGCCCGATCGGAATCCTGAAGACACCATCTTTTCGATCAATCCAGCCAAATGTGTCCAGCTCCTGCACATCGCGCGCGCGCATCGTCAAAAGGTCAGCCGCGGGATCGGCCTGCAGACGCGGATCCGGAAATTGTTTCGAACTTGCAGTCCCTAACGCGGCACTCTGCGTTTTTGCGCCTCGAGCAAGACGCAAGTGTCGCAGGGTCATCCAGACAGTGAGCTGAACAAAAAGGACAAGGAGCAACGCCCCGACAGCGATCAGGGTAATCGCCGTAACATCGGCGTCTTTCTTTTCGTGCCCGTTGCCCTCTGTGGTGGCTTGCGGAACAGGGCTCATACGGTCGTCGTTACGGCAAATCGAGGATCGTTCAGCGGCAGAAGCGGCGCGCGCCCGAGCTTTAATCCGAAAAGGCCTAACCAAATTGCGCCCATCCCGGCGAAAGCCGTCAAGTTCATCCAGTGAAACCAAAGACCATTCGGATGGAACGACGGAACGACCAGCCACCAGATGTCAACCACGTGGGCCACCAGAACCGTGGCGGCGACCAGTGCGAGCCTTTGAATATATCTTTTGTTGCGGCGCGACAGCAGGAGGGCAAACGGGATGGCGAAGTGAAATGCGAAAAGAAAGAGGGCTACGTATTTCCAGAGGCCGGCACTTCGATGAAGATACCAGCTGATCTCATGAGGAAGATCGCCCGACCAGATAATCAAGAGCTGTGAAAAGGCGAGGTAGGCCCACATCATGGTCATGGCGAGCAGCAGACTTCCCAGATGTTGAAACGCTTCCGGGCCGCTCGTGCTTTCGACGGATTTCTCCCGGCGCATGAAGAAGAGCATCAGGATGCCGGCGGACAACGCCGAAAGCATCTGGCCGACACAGATGAGGATCGGGAAAACCGTAGAATACCAGTTCGGCTCGGTCGACATGATCCAGTCGACAAAGGCAAATGTTGCCGTCAGTGGATAGGCCACGAGCCCCGGGCCGCTCAGGGCCCGCAGCTTCCGCGTCGGTTCCGCGCTCTCGGTATGATCCTGCTGGATGGAAAGACGCCTTAGCCGCCAGGCCAATAGGATCCAAATCCCGAAAACGACCAGCCCTCGAAGCCCAAAAGCCCAAGCACTCATATATATATGATGTTGCTGCACCACATGATCGGCTGAAAGCGTGTTTCCAGCCGCCCACGGATAGAGGAAGCGGAGCCCGAAAAGTAGTGGGAGAAATGTCGCCAGCAGGAAAGGCAGCGTGCCCATGGCGCTTTCGAACACCCGGCGCAGCGGGTTCCCCCACCTCCCCCCCGTCAAATAATGGATCATGGCCCACGCCATTGATCCAAGAGCGAGACCGAGCCAAAAAATCTCTCCCATCAGCCAGGAGATAAAAAATTGCTGCGGATATGCCAACCCTCCGAGAGTCGTTAGGGCGAGCGCCGCGACGCCGCCGCCAAGTAGCCAGTTCCTCTTTTCCTCGAGAATATTCATGGCGCAATGCCGAAGGACTTGCGGTCGGCCGGCGTGAGGTCGGTCGCGCGTGCATTGCGGCTCAGTTGCAGCGCCCGAATGTAGGCGGCGATGGCCCAGCGATCTTCAGGAGAAACCCTTGCCGCGTAGGGGTACATGGCGCCGTAGCCATTCGCCATAACGTCGACAAAATGACCGAGCGGCGCGGTTCGGAGCCTGTCTGTATGAAATGATGGAGGAGCCGGGAAACCTCTTTGCGCCACCATCCCCGTGCCTTCACCGGTCGCGCCGTGACAAACAGCGCAGTAAATATCGAAGCGTTCCCGACCGCGCTGAAGTTGTTCCAGGGAAGTTTTCATCGGCGGCTGCGTGAGATACACGCCGTTGGTCAGGCCCATCGCTAATGACAGATTATTGGGCGAATCTTCGCGGGCGATCGCACGAGCCGGTAAATTCCTTGCGCTGGCACCGTCCTGGAAAAAATCACTCTCGGCCAACGGCTTCTTCTTCGGCTGGTTGTACATATCGTTGCGACAGGCCGCGAAAGACAACAACAGCGCGATGCCGGAAAAAATCCGCGCACAAATCATTGCGGCACCTCCCGGACGATGACCGGTTTGAGCGATTCGAGAAACCGGCGCGTCGCCGCTTGGTCGAACTTCGGATCGTCGGCCTCGATGCAAAGGAAGAAACGATCCTGCGAAGCTCTTTCGAATCCCGGCATATTAAAAACCGGATGATACGGCTTTGGGAGTCCGCTGAGCCCGAGGGAAAAGAAAAACGCCGTTAAGGCCGCGCCTAACACCGTCAGTTCGAACGTAATTGGAACAAAGGCCGGCCAGCTGTGAAGCGGCCGGCCGCCGACGTTGATCGGATAGCTCACGACATTCGCATACCATTGCATCCCGTAAGCGATCAGGCCGCCCACAATTCCTCCCGCCAGGATAAGCTGGGGAAGCCGGTTCGTTTTGCCGAGCGCCTCTGAAAGGCCCTCAACGGGAAACGGAGCGTATGCGTCCATCGAGCGAAAACCTTCCGCGTATGCGTTTTCGGCAGCGCGAACCAATTCGTCGTGCGTCTCGAATTCAGCCGCCAGTCCGTGAAGATTCGCGGTGCTCATAGCGTGTTCGCCTTAGCGGGTTCGGCCACCAGTTCGCGCGACTCCGAAATTGAAAGCATCGGGAGGAAGCGTACGAACAGGAACAAGAGTGTGAGAAAGAGTCCGACGCTTCCGAAAAGAGTGGCCCAATCCCAAAAGGTCGGGAAATACATGCGCCACGAGGACGGGACGAAGTCGCGATGCAAACTGGTGATAACGATGACGAAGCGCTCAATCCACATCCCGACGTTGATGAAGAAGGCGACGATGAAAAGAGTCACGGGATTACGCCGTATCCGGGCGGACCAAAGCGCCTGCGGAATGAGCACGTTGCACAACATCAGGACTCCGAAAACCCAGCCATAGGGGCCGAAGGCCCTGTTCAGCATCATATACTGTTCAAAGACGTCGCCGCTGTACCAGGCCATGAAAGCCTCGATGAAATAGCCGTAGCTGACCATCAAACCGGTAACGAACATGACGTTCGCCATATTATTCAGGTAGCGCTCGGTGATCAGCCGCTCGAGATGATAAATCCGGCGAACCGGAATCACGATGTTGAGAACCATGGCGAACCCGGAGTAAATCGCGCCAGCGACGAAGTAGGGCGGGAAAATTGTCGAATGCCACCCGGGCAATTGTGCAACTGCAAAATCAGCGGAGACCACACTGTGAACTGACAACACCAGTGGAGCGGCCAAGCCGGCTAACAAGAGATAGGCTGTCTGCTGCCTCTGCCAATGATCGGCGGAATTCCGCCAGCCGAGAGCGAGAATCCCGTAGAGCTTCTTCTTCCAAAGTGGCTGCGCGCGGTCTCGAATTGTCGCCAGATCCGGAACGAGCCCCAGAAACCAAAACAGAAGCGATACTGTCAGGTAAGTTCCGACTGCAAAAACATCCCACACCAGCGGACTCCGGAATTGCGGCCAAACTCCCATGGTGTCGGGATATGGCAGTAACCAGTAGAAAACCCACGGCCGCCCAAGATGCAGCAGTGGGAAAATCCCGGCGCACGCCACTGCGAAAAGGGTCATCGCTTCAGCGAGACGATTGATCGCTGTGCGCCAATGCTGAAAGAGTAAGAGCAGGATCGCGGAGATAAACGTGCCGGCGTGACCGATGCCGACCCACCAAACGAAGTTTACGATCGCGAAACCCCATGCGACCGGAATATTGATTCCCCAGATGCCGACACCACGGACCAGTAACCAGGTGATCGCGAACAGAAAGAGCATCAGAAGACAGAACGCACCCGCGAATCCGATCCACCAGGCGCGCGGCTGCGGACGCAAAACGATTGAACTGATCGTTTCGTTAACGCCCTCGTAGGTCTCGCCGGGAGCGAGAAGGTTCGATGGATAGCCCAGCGGCGACATCCTGGTTCGCTTTTCTTCGTCGGCCGGGATCGTTTTCATGCCGGAACAATCTGCGGGCTCGGGTTACGAAGTTTGGCCAGGTAGGTCGTTCGGGGGCGTGTATTTAACTCGGATAGCATCGCGTAGTTCAGCGGAGATTTTTTCCATGTGGCCACGCGACTCTCTGGATCGGCGATATTTCCGAAGGCGATCGCTTCCGTTGGACAGACCTGCGCACACGCTGGGATGACGTCGCCGTCCCGAATCGACCGGTTCTGCAGCTCCGCGGCAGAGCGAGCCGCATTGATTCGTTGCAGGCAGTAGGTGCATTTCTCCATGACGCCGCGCGAACGCACCGTGACATCGGGATTTTTCGATAACTTTTCTGTCGAAGAAAGCTTTCCGTTCAGCTCAAGGAAGTTGAAACGCCGCACTTTATACGGGCAATTGTTTGAGCAATACCGCGTGCCGACGCAACGATTGTAGACCTGGAGATTTAGGCCTTCGTCGTCGTGCACGGTGGCGCCGACCGGACAGACCAATTCGCATGGAGCGTGCTCGCAGTGCATGCACGGCACGGGCTGATGATTCATTTCCGGATTCGCGGGAGCGCCTTCGAAATAATTATCCACCCGAATCCAGTGCATCTCGCGACCGAGACTGACCTGATATTTCCCAACGACAGGAATATTGTTCTCTGCCTGACAGGCGATGGTGCACGCATTGCAGCCGATGCATGTGTTCAGATCGATCACCATGCCCCAGGCGTAGCCGGCCTTCTTGAATTCGTCCGGATTATAAAGGGTCTCATCATGCCTGGGCACTTCGGTTTCGTGCGGAGCGAACTCGGGATCGCTTTGAAATTGCGCCAGCGTCCCGGCGCGAAACATGTGCCGGCCCTCGATCGAATGATGAAGCTGAGTGGCGGCAAATTCATGCGACAGACCGCTTGTTTTTCGAATGGTCAGTCCATCGCCCGACCAGAGGGCATCGGAAGTTCGCAAGGCATAGGCGTTGAACCCGACCCCCTTCCCGACTCGTCCGATCTCGCTGCGGCCATAGCCGAGGTGAAGGGTCACGGAATTGCGCGCCTGGCCCGGCTGGATCCAAATGGGCGCAGCGATCTTGCGGCCGCGAAACTCGAGTTCCACCATGTCACCGGTCGTGAGGCGCAGTTCATCAGCGAGATCAGGACTAACGAGTGCGGCATTATCCCAGGTCAACTTGCTGAAGGGCCGCGGCAGTTCCTGGATCCAGCCATTGTTGGCGTAACGGCCGTCCAGAACATTTGGATCCGGCCGGAACAGAACCTCCAGGCTTCCCGCGGTCGTGGAACTCGTGCCCGCTCCATTGCCCGCCGGCTGGGCGAGACCCTGTCGAGCCGAGTTTCTGCCCTGCCCTCTCGGTTCAGGAGCCACGCCCTTCTGCACTGCATCGTTCCATCTCGCTTCGAAATCCGGCCTGGGTGTTCGTTGCGCCCAGCTTTGGTGCACGATGTCGTAAGCGCTTCGCACGGGCTGTTGGATAAGCGCTTCCAAAATTTCGTGCGCGGTCTTGCCGGCGTACAAAGGCTCGATCAGGGGCTGAACAATGGTCGCCGTCCCGTCGAAGGCGAGCGCGTCGCTCCACGATTCCAGGAAGTGAGCCGCCGGAATGTGCCAGCGAGAAATCCTCGATGTCTGATTGAAGAACAAACTTTGATGAACACTGGTCTCCACACGGGCGAGGGCGCTTCCAAATTCGATATCCGTCGGAGCGTCGTAGACCGGATCGCCGTCGAGAATCATCAGGAGTTTCACGGATCCGGACTTCATTTCCGCAACAAGCGATCGCAACGACGCGACGGGATCTGCCGAATGAAAAGCAATTGCGGGCCGCGGCGAAATCGTCGTGCCGATATTCCCGAGATTATCATTAATCTCTTGCACCAACTTCTGCACAGCCAACGGTTGTGTCTCACCGGCAATGACCACGCCGGCGCCGCGATTCTGCAACAAATCCGCCGCTGCCGCAGCGAGCCATTTGCCGACCGGACCGGGTAACGATGGATCGGCCGGCCCTCCCGAAACCATCGCGGCCAATGCTCGCGCGATCTTCACGATCTCACGCGATTCGATGGCGATTCGATGATCGGCATTCGAACCGGTAATCGTCGGTGTCGGTTCGGCCGCATAGAATCGCGACATGTTAGCTTCTTCCGGGCGGGAGATCTTCCGGGCGGATGCGAAGTCGCGCGCATGCCGCAAGGCCGCGGGATGCAGATAGAGAAAATCCGAGTCGAGCGCCACGATGGTGGTGGCGTCGGCGAAGTTGTATATCAGGTCTTCAGAATCCGACGTGGCTGCCGGCAGAGGGTCCCACTGGCACCAGACCGCAGCCGGGAATTTCTTCAGCACGGCGGAAATCTGCCCTAACAAGGTGGGCGACGTGATCGTCCGTGTGAGAATACGCAGACCGGCCCCGCCTGTCTTGCTTTGCCCCTGCAAACTCTGCGTCAGTTGCTGGAGGAAATCATCCCACGTACCCACCTCTCCGCCTTTGTTGATCGCCTGCGCGCGATCAGGATCGTAGAGGTCAAGCAGATCGCCCTGCGCCCAGATACTGGTCGCTCCGAGACTAGCCGGGTGATCGGGATTGCCTTCAATCTTTGTCGGCCGCCCTTCGTTGCTCCGGACGATGATTCCCTGCGCATAACCACCCAGGGTCGTGGCGGTGGCAAAGTGAAGCGGTTTTCCGGGAACCAACTCTTCCGGTTGCTTGACGTACGGAACAATTTTCTCGATCGGCTGCTTGGTGCACGCCCCCAGACCGGCCAGCGCCATCGACGCGCCCATCAGGCGAAGGAAATCGCGGCGACCCAGTTCGTCTCCGGCGACTTCCGCTGCCACAGGAAATTCACCGTGCAACCAGCGTTCGAATTCCGGAGAAGCCGCGCGCTCTTCCAGACTCCGCCAATAATCTTTGCCTAACGATGACATACACTGCAATTGGTCAGACGCCCCGAAAGATCGACATGGTTCCGGGCCGCGAGCTCTTGGCCGAGCTTTTGTTGATTCGGCCCGGGGCGCCACGACATGTTGTAAACCTCACCGCGGGGACGCAAATAATTCTGGGGCGCACGATGACAATCAATGCACCACTTCATATAGAGAGTCTGTGTTTTCCATGTCAGCGGCATTTGATCCACCTGACCATGACAGGTCGAGCAGCCCACTCCCTTGGCGACATGGATGCTGTGGTTGAAATAACTGAAGTCAGGAAGGTCGGACACACGGTTCCATTTTAACGGGGTGTTGGTCGCCATGCTTGTGCGCACCGGCGCGAGCACAGGTGCCTCGGTCCAAAGCTGTGAATGGCACGTCATGCATGTGTCGGTGGAAGGCATCCCGGCAAAGGCCGAACTCTCCACCGAGGTGTGACAGTAGCGGCAGTCCATGCCCAACCCTGCGACGTGGTGTTTATGACTGAACGGGACCGGCTGATGCAGAGGAATTCCAACGTAAGTCGTGTAAGGCGACCAGAATATCTCCGACGTCGCCCATCCGGCGCCGCACACCAAAATGACGACGGCCGCCAGGATCACTCGGGAATAAATGTTCGCTCGCCGCGAAAATAATTGAGCCATTGCCGATCAACTTCCTCGACGGAAATGAATCGTATTCGGTCCGGTCGCGAGACGCTATTGATTTAGTGCGAGAACATTGAATTGATCCGGCCTCGTCCACTGGCCGGTCACGAGCGGCCGTCGATCGAGGACACAGAAAGCGCCACGAAACGGTAAATCCATAGGGCGGCGCCGGTCAAAACGAGGACGGTCAAGGCGAGACGTCTCCCATGCCAGAGGCCGGCGAATTCATCGTTGAAATCCCGGAGCAGGAGCTCGCCTTGCCCACCATATTTCTCGACGTCGCGCACGTAGATCTTGGAGTCGTCCGGGGCCGGGTCTGCCGAATCCCTCGATTGGGGGCCGTTCAGGCAATAAATAAGAACTGCGGCAGCAATCCCGATGGCCGAGATGAGAACACTAACGCGGCGAACCCGCGCCTCCGTCGCACTGCTGGGTTCCATTTCAGGGAACCAAAGTCTTTACGAAGCGGGCAACGGTGCCGGCTCCGGGAGGGCACCTTCGCGACGAGAAGGGCGGGTGCGACGCCGCTTGCGGAACCAGAGCCGCATTTGCTCCAGCCCCAGATAGATCACCGGTGTGCTGTAGAGCGTGAGCATCTGCGAGACAATCAAGCCGCCTACAATTGAAATGCCAAGAGGCTTGCGTAACTCACTTCCAGTTCCCAAACCGATGGCCAACGGTAACGCGCCAAAGAGCGCCGCCATTGTGGTCATCATAATCGGACGAAAACGAACGAGACACGCTTGATAGATTGATTGCTCCGGGCTCAGGCCTTCCTCGCGTTCGGCTTCGAGCGCGAAATCGACCATCATGATCGCGTTCTTTTTCACAATGCCGATGAGCAAAATAATCCCGATCATCGAGACAAGGTCGAGATTGTTGTTTGTCAACCACAGAGCGAGTAACGCACCCAGTCCAGCCGAAGGAATGGTCGAAAGAATCGTTAGCGGATGAACGAGGCTTTCGTAAAGCACACCCAACACGATATAAACTGCCAGGATGGCGGCCAAAAAAAGCCAGGGCATGGTCGCCGTCGAAGCTTGAAAGATCTGGAATGTGCCGGCCGCGTTTCCGCGGATACTCGACGGCATGCCCATTGCGACCTGGTCGCGCTGAATGATTTGAGTGGCTTCCTCCAAGGACACTTTCGGGGCGGTATCGAACGAAATATTGACGCAGGCTAACTGTCCCTGGTGATTGATGGAGAGCGGCGTGTTGGCGAGTTCGAAGTGCGCGATTGTGCTGAGGGGCACCTGGCTGCCGCTTTTCGATTTCACGTAGATCTTGTCGAGCGACGTGGGATCCCGCTGGTAATTCGGGTCCACCTCCAGGATGACGTGAAACTGGTTCTGCTGCGTGTACATGATCGAGACTTGCCTTTGGCCAAAGGCGCTGTTGAGGGTGCTATCGACCACGTCGGGTTGAATTCCGAGACGGGCGGCGGCGTCACGGTCGATCACGACATTTTCCTGGAGTCCTCGAAACTGCTGGTCGGTATTGACGTCCTTGAGTTTCGGCTCTTTTTGAAGACGCTCGACCAGTTTGGGTGCCCAGGAGTTTAGTTCGTTCACGTCCTGATCGGTTAGGGCGTAAATGTAGGGCGACTTCGCGGAACGTCCCCCCGCGCGAATGTCGGTGCCGGGTTGCAGATAGAGATAGGCTCCGGCCACCTTGGCGAACTTGGGACGGAGTCTGTTAATGATGGTCGCCGGATCATCACGTCGCTTATCATTGCCAAATCCTTTCGGCTTCAGACTCACGAACATGTGCGCCTGATTGACCGGCTGACCGTTTCCACCACTTAAAAAAGAGCCAACCGCCTGCACGGCCGGATCGGCCATGACAATCTTAACCAGCTCCTCCTGCTTTTCCTTCATAGCGGTGAAGGAAATGTCCTGGCCGGCGTCGGACGCGCCGTTGAGTTGCCCGGTGTCCTGCGGAGGAAATAATCCACTGGGAACGATGTGATAGAGCCAAACGGTAGCGAAAATCGCCAGTAAGGTTGCGATGAGCATGGTGTATTCATGCTTGAGCACCCACTGCAGCGTGCGCGCGTAAAAAGCGTGCATCGCCTCGAAGCCCGCTTCGCTGAGGCGAAGGAAACGACTCCGGTGTTCGGCTGGGTTCTCCTTCTTGAGAAACCGCCCGCAGAGCATCGGCGTGAGCGTCAGGGAGACCACGGCCGAGACGAGAATGGCCACGCTGAGCGTCACGGCGAATTCGTGAAAGAGGCGCCCGATGTATCCGCTCATGAAAAGAAGCGGAATAAACACAGCCACCAAAGAGATGCTCATGGAAACGACCGTGAACCCGATTTGGCGCGCACCCTTCAGCGCCGCCAGCAGAGGAGGATCGCCCTTCTCAATAAAACGGACAATGTTCTCGATCACAACAATGGCGTCATCGACCACGAACCCGGTTGAGACCGTGAGGGCCATGAGCGAAAGATTATCGAGGCTGTAGCCAAACAACCACATGACTCCAAACGTCCCGGCGAGCGACAATGGCATGGCAATTCCGGAAATAACCGTCGGCCAGAAACGCCGCAGAAAAATATACATGACCACAACCACGAGACCCATGGCGATCATGAGGGTGATCTGAACATCCCTGACCGAAGCGCGAATGGTGCCGGTGCGGTCGTTCATGATGTCGAGATTGACACCCGGCGGCAACCATGTTCGCAGCTGCGGAAGAATGGCACGCACCTGATCGGTCGTGCTGACGACATTGGCTCCCGGTTGCTTGAAGATAACCAGGAGAACAGCCCGTTTACCGTTGTACAACCCGGCGGCCAGATTATTTTCCTGCCCATCGATGGCTTTCCCGACATCGTGCAACGGAACAGCCGTGCCGCCGTGCTGAGCAATGATGATCGGATCGTAATCGACCGCGTGCAGCAATTGGTCGTTGCTCGAGATGACGAAATTATTCTCCGGCCCGCTCAGCATTCCCTTGGGACTATTGACATTGACCTGCGAAAGGACGCTCCTGATGTCCTCCATGCTCAGCCCCATGGAGGCGAGCGCGCCCGGGTCTACCTGAACTCGAATGGCAAACTTTGCGCCACCGCCGACGTTGACCTGGCTGACACCCTCCACCTGGCTGATTCGCTGACTGATGATCTGATCCGCCAACGTGAAAACGTCAGTCAGCGTGTGCGTGTCCGAGGTCATGGCCAGGACCATGATGGGCGAATCGGCCGGATTCACTTTCCGATAAGTAGGCGGATTCGGCAGACCGGTGGGAAGCTCTCCGGCGGCGGCGTTGATGGCCGCTTCCACGTCGCGGGCGGCGCCGTTGATATCGCGGTTCAGGTCGAATTGAATCGCGATCGAGGCTCCGCCTAACGAGCTATTGGACGTGATCTCATTGACGCCTGCGATTTGTGCGAAACGGCGCTCCAGGGGAGCAGCCAATGAAGATGCGGCCGTCGCCGGATCGACCCCCGGTTCCTGCACACTCACGGAGATGGTCGGGTAATCGACGCTCGGCAGCGGAGCAACCGGCAGGAAATGGTAAGCGAGCGCGCCGAAGAGAAGGAGTCCGAAGGCGAGTAGAGAAGTGCCGATCGGTCGGCGAATGAACGGCTCGGAAATGCTCATCTGATGGCGAAGACCACGGAAGGCGCGTTACACGTTATGCACTGTAGGGCGGCGATCTTCGCCGCCGGTCTTTACGTTTGGCGGCCAGGATCGCCACCCTACAGTCGGTTCATGTTCCATGGCTCACTCCGAATCTAAAATCCGCTTTCGTTAGGGCCGGCGAAGACTGGCTCGGGCTCGTCTGAAGTCCGTAAAGGCAGTTGAGCTTGCGCCAATCGCCCGCGCTGGCGGCGGTTCTCGATCCAGCGCCCCAGGCGATCCAGATACAAATAGATGACCGGAGTCGTATAAAGCGTCAGAAATTGCGAAAGCAGCAGCCCGCCGACGATGGAAATTCCAAGGGGCCGTCTCAACTCGCTGCCGGTGCCGCGTTCCAGAGCCAGCGGCAAGGCACCGAGCAAAGCCGCGGCCGTTGTCATCATGATGGGACGAAACCGAAGCAGACACGCCTGGTAGATGGATTCTTCGGGCGACATCCCCTCCTCTCGCTCCGCTTCAAGGGCGAAGTCGATCATCATGATCGCGTTCTTTTTTACGATCCCGATCAGAAGAATGATGCCGATCAACGCCACCAACGAAAAATCTGTCCCTGTCAGAATCAGGGCCAGAAGCGCACCGACCCCGGCCGACGGCAGGGTCGAGAGGATGGTGATCGGGTGAATATAGCTCTCGTAGAGGACGCCGAGAACGATATAGATCACGACAACCGCGGCCAGAATCAGAAAGGGCTCGCTCGCAAGCGACGAGCGAAACTCAGCTGCTGCACCGGTGAACGTCGTGGCGATAGTGTCTGGCAGACCGATTTCGCTTTCCGCTTTTTCAATCGCCGGCACGGCATGACTCAAAGAACTGCCGCCGCGCAGATTAAAGGAAATTGTTACGGAAGGAAACTGTCCCTGGTGCGGGATTGAGAGCGGCGTGTTTCCCATCCTCATGGTCGCGAACGCGCTCAGTGGCACTGGCTGGCCGCTGCTTGATTTCACGTAAATCTTGTCGAGAACGTCGGGAGACGTCTGGAAATTGTCTTCCACCTCCAGAATGACGCGGAACTGATTGGATTGCGTAAAGATGATCGAGACCTGTCGCTGACCGAAAGCGTCATACAGAGTGTCGTCGATTGCCTGCGTGAGGACATTGAGGCGCGACGCTTTTGCGCGATCGACATCGATATTGACCTGCAAACCGTTGATCTGCTGATCGCTGGCGACGTCGCTCAGCTGCGGCAGGGAGGCAAGTTTCTGAACGAGCTTCGGCGTCCATTGGGCGAGTTCGTTAGCGTCGGCATCCTGCAATATATATTGGTACTGGGTTCGACTGACGCGCGCGTCGATCTGCAAATCCTGCGCAGCCTGCATGAATAGAGAGACGCCTTCGACTCCGGCGGTGCTCTGACGCAAACGTGTGATGATGTCTTCAGCGCCTGAGCTACGCTGATTATGCGCTTTAAGAACGATAAAGAGGCGAGCGGTATTAAGAGTCGCGTTGACCGTCCCTGCTCCGACGGAGGCTGAGACGCTCGTTACGTCCCGGTCCTTTCGCACGATGTCCGAAATCGCGTGAACATGGCTGACCATGGCGTCGAATGAAACGTTCTCGGCAGCGTCTACGACTCCAATGATGACCCCGGTATCCTGCTGTGGAAGAAGTCCTTTCGGAATGACGATGTAGAGGAAGATGGTCGCAACCAAGGTGATGATCGCGACCATGAGGGTAAACCGCTGGTGCGCCATGACCCAGCGCAGGCCGTGTTCGTAGAGATTGCGGAATTTTGTAAAATACTCCTCGGTGCGCTGGTAAAAACTGCCGGCAGCGTGCTTTTTCTCCTCTTCCTTCTCCGACCGCAAAAGCCGGGCGCACATCATCGGCGTGAGCGTCAGTGAAATCACGGCCGAGACTGCGACGGCCACACTCATGGTGATGGCGAATTCGCGAAACAACCGTCCGACGATTCCGGTCATGAAAAGCAGCGGGATAAAGACGGCGATGAGCGAGATACTGAGGGAAACGACCGTGAAGCCGATCTGGCGGGCGCCCTTCAAGGCAGCTTCGAACGGTGGATCGCCCGCTTCGATGAAGCGGACAATGTTCTCGATCATGACAATGGCATCGTCGACCACGAACCCGGTCGAAATGGTCAGAGCCATGAGCGACAAATTGTCGAGGCTGAAACCGGCCAGATACATGATGCCGAAAGTGCCGATGAGGGAGAGTGGCAGAGCGACGCTCGGAATGATGGTTGCCCAAAGTTTTCGCAGGAAAACGAACATCACCATGACGACGAGCGCGATGGTGAGCAGCAAGGTGAACTGCACGTCGGTAACGGAGGCGCGAATTGTCTCCGTCCTGTCTGCCAGGATGGCCACATGAACGGACGGCGGCAGACTGCTCGTTAGTTTTGGAAGAAGCGCTTTTACCCGATCGACCGTTTGAATGATGTTGGCTCCGGGCTGTCGCTGGATATCGAGCAGGACCGCCGGTTTTTCGCCGCGCTCATTCCCGACCCAGGCGGCAAGCTGATCGTTTTCAACACCATCGACGACTTTGGCGACGTCTCCCAGGCGAAGCGGTGCACCGTTTTTATAAGCGATGATGATTGGCTTGTAGGCGTCGGCTGAAAGGATCTGATCGTTGGATCCGATCGTGAATGATTGCCTGGTTCCGTCGAAACTGCCTTTGGGGGCATTGACGTTTGCCTGCCCGAGGATAGTCCTAACATCTTCCAGGCTGAGCCCGAGATTTGAGATCGCAGCCGGATTGACCTGAACGCGAACCGCCGGCTTTTGATTTCCTTCGATCGTGACCAGGCCGACGCCGGTGATTTCACTCAACTTTTGAGCAAGCAACGTGTCGGCGTAGTCGTTAACCTTGTCCAACGGGAGAGTTTCAGACGTGATCGACAAGGTCAGGATCGGGGTGTCCGCTGGATTGACCTTGTTATACTTCGGTGGGTTCGGCAGATTTTTCGGCAAGTATCCGCCCGCGACATTGATGGCGGCCTGCACATCCTGCGCGGCGACGTCAATCGGCCGGTCGAGAACGAATTGAAGAGTAATCGTCGAAGTGCCGAACGAGCTGGTCGAATTCATCGAGGCCAGCCCCGGGATCTGGCCGAAATATCGTTCAAGGGGCGTGGTGATGGTCGAGACCATGACATCCGCGCTCGCGCCAGGATAAAGAGTTGTGACTTCGATCGTCGGAAAATCGACCGTGGGCAGTGCGGAAATCGGCAGAAGTTTGTAACCGAGCAAGCCTAACAAGATCACGCCGACCATCAGCAGCGACGTCGCTACCGGCCGGCGGATGAATGGCTCCGAGATGCTCACGGCGTCGACGACTTGCCCGGACGACCGCGGCGTTCGCCCTTGCCCGTCGCAGGCGATTGCGAAGGCGAGGAGCTCAGCTGACTCTGCGGGCCGGTTACCTCGACGTGCGTCCCTGGCTGAAGCTTGTATTGGCCATCGACCACCACTTGTTCACCCGGTTTCAGGCCATCGTCGATGACGGTCTCGTTGTTCTCCGTCTGCGCCGTCTTGATTGTTCGCATCTCGACCGATTTATCCGGCTTGATGACGTATGCGTAAGTGCCTTGCGGTCCGCGCTGCACCACGCTGGAAGGAACGACCGTGGCGCCTTTCCGCGTTGTCAGGATAAGGCGGGCGTTAACGAATTTCCCTGGCCACAGCTTCAGATCATTGTTAGGGAAGGTCGCTTTGAGTTTTATGGTACCAGTCGTCTGATCGATTTCATTATCGACCACTGTCAGTGTGCCTTCGTCGAGGGGCGTCGTGTTTCCTCTATCCAAAGCTGTGACCGGCAACCCCTGCGCACCCGTGTCTTCGGAAAGAACCGATTGCAAAGCTTGTTCCGGTACCGTGAAGACGACCGAAATCGGTTTGAGCTGCGTGATCACGACGATGCCGTTTTGATCGGCCGCGTGCACAACGTTGCCGACGTCGGTCAGACGGATGCCAACCCGGCCGTCGATCGGCGATTTGACGTAGCAATAATCGAAGGTGACCTGAGCAGCTTCCGCGGCGGCTTTAGATTTTTGCGCGTTGGCCACGGCAGTGTCGTAATCCTGGGCCGCTATGACGTTTCTCGCTCGCAAATCCATCTGTCGTTTCAGAGTGACATCGTCCAAAGCGGCCTGCGCTTTGGCCTGATCGAGCGCGGCCTGGTACGGTTTCGGATCAACCACCGCGAGCAGATCTCCCGTTTTCACTTCCTGGCCCTCAGAAAAATTCACCTGAACTAAGGCCCCATCCACGCGGGTGTGCACGGTGACCGTGTTGAACGCCTGAACTGTTCCAAGGCCATCCAGATAGATAGGCACATCTTTTTGCATGGCGGTCCCGGCGACGACCGGCACCGGTCCGCTGGGAGCACCGCCGCGCCGCCCACCTCCGCCTGTGTGCGATCCGCTCGATTGATCGGTTGCTGGGCTACGATGACAACTCCACCAGCCAAAGAGCAGCAGCAGGACGATGCCGGCGGCAATCAGTATGTTTCCCCTGCGCATGGCTACCTGACGTTGCTGATCAATGTTTCCATTCGCGAACCTATGCTTCGCCAGTTCACGTCGGTAACAAGTCGAGATCGGATAATATCTCGTCAACCCGAGCGACCAGTTCGTCAATTTTAAGCGCGTTCTTCCGCCAGACTGTACTGGCGGAAGCGCGCGTCCCGCCAACGCTCACCGGGCGAGTCGTCATCCGTTAGGAAAACAATCTTCGTTTCCTGAAGAACCGGGTGTGCCAGAATCTCCAGAGCGAGCGCTGAAGATGTCGCCGGTGAGATCTCCAGTATCATCAGGACGGGCCGAATTCGTTGAGCGACCTGGTAGAGATGGTTTACGTTCGTTTCTTCACAAACGGCGAAGCGACCGGAGCGCCCGAGCGTCTCGCGGGCGCGCGCCGAGAACGGCTGGTCCTGTGAAACTAAGAGAATGGATTTCATCGGTCCCCGGAGCCACCCAGTTAGACGCAGGAACCGTGAAACCTGTTCGACATTCTCGCGCGCCGTATTTTCGATTGGGTTAAAGGCATTTCCGTAGCAACGATCAATCCCACCCATGGTGTCTGCCATGCCGCAGGCGTGGGAACTTCGCATCGCCGGAAGGAGGCACATGGCTCTCTCCCTTTCGGGAGGTGAAGATGCCGACCTCAGGATAACTGAATGAGGCCGCGTCGCGTCGCTGTCGCAACCGCTTCAGTTCTGCTGATGACGTTTAACTTCGAGAAAATGCCTTTCACGTGAGATTTGACCGTGCCTTCGCTGATGAACAGACTCGCGCCAATCTCCTTGTTGCTCTTGCCTTCCGCCATCAGCTTTAAGACATCGATCTCACGCGCGCTCAACGTTTCACCGCTGACACGTTCGGCAAGCTTCGCCGCAAGCGCTGGCGCAACACAGGTCTCTCCCTGGTAAACCCGCCGGATGCAGTCCATCAAAGCTTCACGCGCCACGTCCTTGAGAAGATAGGCTTTCGCACCTGCTTTGATCGCACGGTAAATATCTTCATCACCATCGAAAGTCGTCAGGACGACAAAGCGGGCCTCTTCATCCTTTGCGCGGATCTCCCGGATAGCGGCCACACCATCGAGCTCCGGCATCCTCAAATCCAACAGGGTGACATCCGGGCGAAGCTTCGTCCAAAGCTCGACCGCTTCCCGGCCGTTGCTCGCTTCCCCGACGACTTTCATGTCAGGCTTACGCCCAATGAGTGAAGCCAACCCTTCACGCACGACGCTATGGTCGTCGGCGATCAGCACCGTGATCCGTCCTTTCCGGGAATTTCCGGTGGTGTTTTCGGGTGCTGATTCGATTCGCGTGACCATGCTTAATGAACTCCGTTTTCGTAAGGTGAAACCACCACGACGCACGTGCCTTCGCCTTGCCCGCTCTTGATATTCAGCATCCCGCCCATTTGTTCGACGCGCTCTCTCATGCCGGCCAGCCCAAAACCGGCGTGCCGGTCGGCAGGTTGGAAGCCTTGTCCGTTATCAACCAGCTCGAGCCGGACTTCTCCGGGGTTAAAGCTGAGCGAGGCCTCGAAACGAGTCGCATGCGCATGTTTCAACGTATTCGTTAGGGCTTCCTGTCCGATGTGCAAAAGATTTTCCTGAATTTTGAAAGGCAGTTCGCGCGGCTCCCCACAAAGATGAAACTCCGTGGAGAGCGGAATCCCGGTTGTTCTGTTTTTGATATTTGTCTGCAACGCCTGCCAGAACGTTTTTTCACGCAGAGCCTGCGGCCGCAGGGCGCGAACAGATCGACGAGCTTCATTCAAGCTTTGCCGCGCAAGTTCGGCGGCGCGGTGAAGATGCCTGCGGCCTTCCTCCTGGTCGGAATGGAGGATGGCGTCTTCGGCCGCTTCGAGCTGTACGATCACGCCGGTGAATCCCTGCGCCAGGGTGTCGTGAATATCGCGGGCCATTCGATTACGTTCTCCGAGCACCGCCGCCTGCCGGCTCTGCTCGGCAAACTCCGTTAGTTGAATCGCCAGCATCACCTGATGCGCCAAAGCCTGGGCCAGTTCGATCTCTTCCGGCCGATATGCGTCGCGATCGCCGTGCCGGATGCTGATAAAACCTTTGACGTCACCACCGACGAGCGTCGGAACCATCAGGCAGGTCTTCGTGCCTTTGGAAAGAAAGTATTCACGCAACACTTTCTCACGCGGCGTCTCTCCGGCTCCATCGTAAACAATGGGAAGGCCGAGACGAAACATCTGCTGAAGTCGCGCGTCATCCCGCCAGCCAGAGCCATTTTCGACGAACGGATGCCTGGCATCGGTGCCGGCCGGAATTCCGCCCTGCACGGCCCCTCGCAGGATTAGCCTGTCGGTCGCATCGTCCAACAACCACAGGGCGACGCTCTGGCCATTGAGAAGTCGCCCGATCGTCTTCAACATCTGCCCAAGAAATTTCTCCGGCGCCGGAGCCGTGGCCAGAACATCAAGACTATGAATGAGCGCTTCAGCCTGGCCGCGTGTCACCTGGTCGGAAGCGCGCAAGGCCTCCTCGGCCTTCTTACGTTCCGCCACTTCGCCGGAAAGCTCCTCGTTAGCCCGTCGAAGGCTGGCGGTGCGCTCGCTGATTTTGATCTCCAGTTCGCTACGCGCCTGATCGAGCAGATTTTCCGCGCGCCGCCGTGACGCGCTCACCCAACTGATCAAGAGGGCGACGATCACGAAATTGATGACGTAATAAAGATGCGACGAATCGCTGCCCGGGGGCGGCGTGAAGAAGATAGAAAAAGCGATCGACGCCAGAACGAGCGAGCAAACGCCCGGACCGATGCCACCGAACCAAAACGTCACCGCAATCGCCGCCAGGAAATAGAAAGTAAACGGATGCGGCCAGTGGATCGATTTCAGCAGAACCGTTAGGCCCAAAGCGCATCCCACAGCGATGACCGGAAGGGCGTAGCGCGTAAGGGGAGATTTCGTTAGGCGCATCTGCTCACAATTTACGCCTTTCTTTCGGCCACGCCAGTTTTCTGACCTCCCTCAAAAGAGGTGGCGCCCGGTCACTCCGCCGCCTAAAAGGGCGGCCGGTGGCCCTACAAACCGGGCGCAACCGAGCGCTCGCCGAGCCACGGCATGTGCCGACGGAGTCGAGTGACCAGAGTCAGACCAAAGGGCTTGATCGTCTTTTCACGGATATGTTCGATGGCCTCCTCCACTGAATCGGTCGCGTAGATCAGCTTGACGTCGTTGGCTCCGATCATTCCGGCGGAGGCCATCTTGGCCACGAAATCGATCAGCTCGGCCCAATAAGCCGTCCCCATGATTACGATTGGGAAATCCTTGATCTTATGCGTCTGGATCAGTGTCAGCGCTTCGAACAATTCGTCCAACGTCCCCGCCCCTCCCGGCATGACGACAAAGGCGTAGGAATATTTAATGAGCAGTGTTTTGCGCACGAAAAAGTAATTCATGGCCACGTATCGATCGAGATACGCGTTCGGCTTCTGCTCATGGGGCAGTTCGATACCGCAGCCAACCGACCTGCCACTGACGTCTCTGGCTCCGCGATTGGCCGCTTCCATAATGCCGGGGCCGCCGCCTGTCATGACGGTGAACCCGAGCCGCGCAACCGCGGATCCCATTTTTCTGGCTAGCTCATAATGCGGACTCGATTCGGTCACGCGCGCCGATCCGAAGACCGTCACGCACGGCCCCACGAAATGAAGCACGCGGAATCCACGAAGAAAATCCACCACCACACGAAGAAGCGTGATGAATTCATCGAATCGCGAACGCGGGCCTTCGAGAAAAATCTCATCGGCGCGCTCCGGTGCCGTGGTGAGCGCCGAGGCTGACGTGGAAGGAACTTGCGCGACGGGACGGCGATGCTCGTTTTCGGTCAAAGCGTCTCTACGCTAGTGACTCCCAAAAGGGCGATCAAAACTAAATACCAAAATCTGCGCGTGGCGGGGTTGCCATTTATGGAAATCCACCAAAAACCTTCCAACCGGCCGGCGACGTCGGTCGCGGCCGGAATTCATCAGATCAAAAAGCTGGCGTTTCTCAGTGGGCACAAAGAATGGGCCGTCGATGAATTCATTCACCCAGTTCAACTCCTGGGCGTCTGTGAGATAAAAGGTCAGCTGAATATCTTCGTCGGATTTTTCCACCAGGATCAGACAGTAGCTATAGACATTGCGATTTTTCCATTCCCCTTCGAAAAAGACGGTGCAGCGCTTTTGCACCTCAGTGGTCTTGAGATGAGTTTCCCGGAAGAAAGAGACGACGTTCTCATAGGTTAGGGACTCGGTCCGGCCGGGAGTCTCCTTCACCGTCGAAGACTCGGACGTGCAAGGCGCGGCAGCCGCACTGCCGAGAGCGAGAATAAATATGGCCAGCCTGCGCATATTAATCGTTCCCCTTTTTCCCAAGGGCCGGTCGCACCCGGCTCGGAACCACGAACACCGGACAAGAGGCATGGCGAACCACATATTCAGCGGTGCTTCCTAACAGCATGTGCTTAAAGCCCGTGGTGCCGTGCGTGGAGGTTACGATCATATCGGCGCGTTTGCCTTCCGCACAAATCTGGTCCCCGGCATGCCCGATCTGAAGGGAAGATTCGACCTTAATTCCGTCCCAGTCGGTATTCTCGATTAATGCCTCCATCTGATCTCCAGCGAGCCTTTCGGCCTGGCGCATCAATACCGGAAAGTCGTAGCGCGCGTATTCGTCGCTCGTTATCCAATATTGGAGCGCAACCGAGTTGAGAAGAATCAGCCGCGAGCCGAACTTCTTCGCCAGCGCCTTGGCGTAATCCAGGCCCTTGAGAGAGCAGTCAGAGAAATCAATCGGTACAACAATTTTTGAAATATGCTTGGCACCGCTGCCATTTACCAGACTGCGCCGAGGGGGAACGACCAACACGGGACATGGTGAATATCGAACGACTTTGTCCGCGGTGCTTCCGAGAGCGAGATATTTCAGACCGGTGTTTCCACGCGTGGCAATCGCAATCAGGTCAATGTTTCGATCGGCCGCGATCCGGCAGATCTCTTCGAAAGGCGATCCTTTGACCGCGTGGATATTCTCGGGGCGAATCTCGACCGAAAACTTCCTGGCCATGTTTTTCAGCTGAGTCCGCGCGCGACGTCCGACCTCCAATTCCGGAACAACCAAAGGAAGCGCCGCCATGCTGCTGAGCGGATAGTCTCGTTCGAACACGTGAATGAGATGCAATTCCGCGCCGAATTGTTTGATCAAGGGAAGGACATATTCCATCACCGTTCGAGACGGCTTTGAGAAGTCGATTGGAACGAGAACACTGCGCAGCCGAAGCGAATGGGCAGCCCTGCTCTTGGCGGTTTTGCCAACTTTTGGAACTCTGAGCCGGCGGGATGGTGTTACTGTTTTCATGACTCAGTCTTGCGCAAGACTTGTCCCAGGGCCTCGCATTGGTTGTCAAAGACCGGCTATTTTTTGCGCCCCTTAATCTGCACTATCGGGCATCATCCGGTTTGGAATGCTCCCGGCGCTCTTTCTTCTTCTGGCCTTCCTATCTGAAGTCGCCGGCACAATCGCAGGATTTGGTTCGTCGGTATTCTTTGTCCCGATCGCCGGATTCTTTTTTGGATTTCATCAAGTCCTGGCGCTAACGAGTATCCTTCACGTCTTCAGCAACACTGCGAAACTTCTCTTTTTCGGTAAACACGTTCGGCTTCGACTTTTATTGTTGCTCGGTATTCCCAGCGTTGCCGGAGTGATCTTCGGTGCGTATCTCAGCACCAAAATAGAACTGAAATACGATCAACTCCTCCTGGGTCTCTTTCTGATCGTCTTCAGTCTCTTCCTCCTCTGGAATTCCACTGCCAAAATTCCTCCCACGAAGTTAAACGCGATCGGCGCCGGGAGCGTCGCCGGATTCATGGCCGGACTGATCGGGACCGGCGGCGTCCTTCGTGGCCTTGCCTTGGCGGCCTTTGACCTGGAAAAAGGCGTGTTTGTTGCAACCTCAGCCGGGATAGATTCCGGCGTCGACCTCAGCCGGATGCTCATTTATCTCCGCAATGGCTTTCTTGAGCCGAACTCCATCGTTTACATAGTGGGCTTATTGGTCGTCGCGTTCGCTGGATCGTACCTCGGTAAGGTTGCTCTTCGGTACATCGACCAGAAATATTTCCGCAGAATTGTCCTGGGCTTCGTATTTGTTATCGGCCTGATAACCCTGAGCCGGGCGATCTTTGCCTGAGCCGGCCACCGTTATGGTTTGATGGCTACCTTCAGAACACCATCACGTCGCGAACCAAAGAGATCGTAAGCTTCCACGATTTGGTCGAGGGAAAATCTGTGAGTCAGCAACGGCGTGGGATCGAAGCGTTTCGACTGCACGGTCGACATCAATCTTCGCATGCGTTCTTTACCGCCGGGGCACAGCGTCGTGACAATTTTATAGTCCCCGAGGCCGGCGGCGAATGCGTCGTAGGGCAACTGAAGTTTTCCTGAATAAACTCCCAGGCTGCTGAGAGTGCCGCCGGGGCGCAAACATCGCAGGCAATTCTCAAATGTCTCCTGCGAACCGAGCGCTTCGATGGCGACATCGACTCCGCCGCCGGTGATCTTTTTGATCTCGGCGACGATGTCCGATTGTTTCGGATCGAGCACAAGGTCCGCGCCCATTCGCCGGGCCATCTGCATTCGAGCCGGATCGCTCTCAATCGCGACGATGAACGATGCGCCCATGAGCTTCGCACCGGCCGTCGCGCATAATCCGATTGGGCCTTGCGCGAGAACGACAACGGAATCGCCGATCCGAATGTTTCCCGCCTCGGCGCCGCTAAATCCCGTCGAAGCGATATCAGCCAGGAGCACGACTTGCTCGTCCGTTAGATCCTCCGGAATTTTGGCCAGGTTGGCCTGAGCATTCGGCACCAGGAGATATTCAGCCTGCGCTCCGTCGATCGTGTTTCCGAATCGCCATCCGCCAACGGCTTCCATCCCTTCGCCATGTCCGCACTGGGCCCATTGCGCGGATAAACAGGCACGGCATTGTCCGCATGGGGTAATCGCGCCGACAAGCACGCGGTCACCAATCTCGTAGCCGACAAGGCCCTGCCCCATCTCTTCGATAACTCCAACAGGCTCATGACCAATGACCAAACCAGGCCTAACCGGATATTCGCCGCGCAAAATGTGCAGATCGGTCCCGCAAATGGTTGTTAGGGTGATTCGAATAACGGCTTCCCCAATCCCGGCTCTCGGGCGCGGAACTTCCTCGAGAGCGATTCGGTTCGCTCCCCGAAAGACGGTCGCCTTCATTGTTTCCATCAAAGGTTTGGTTAAACAGGGATCAATTCCGGCGCCTCAAACTCATTCGGCCAGTAACTTGGAGATTGTGACCAGGCGAAAGCCACGTCCTTGCAAGTTGGCTATGATCGCCGGTAAGGCTTCCGCTGTTGCTCTCTCGCCCACGTGCATGAGGATGATTGCGCCGTCAAGCTCATCATCGTCTTTACGAGTGATCCGTTCGATCAAAAACTGAGGCGTCTTTTGTGGTTCGACGCCGTCAAGACTGTCGAGCGTCCAATAGATCGACCGATACCCAAGGCTGCTGGCAATACGCAGGACACGATTATCGCGCTCACCATATGGAGCACGGAACAACGGTCGGGGACTCTGACCGGTCCGCTCGTTTAAGATCGCTTCCGCACGGGAAATTTCTTCGCGCACCATATCGTCCGGTTGCTGGGTAAGATTCGGATGGTTCCAGGTGTGATTCCCCACCTCGTGCCCATGTTTTGTAATGGCGGCCGCGCAATCACGGTTTTTCTGCGCCCAGTTTCCCGTGATAAAAAATGTGCTGTGAACCTTGGCGTTCTCGAGCGCGCCGATGAGATCCTCAAAACATTCGGCCTCCGCCCCTGCATCAAAGGTCAGCGCGATTTCTGATTTGCCGCGCGGGCCGCGCACAACTTCGCCAAACGGTCCTTCCGTTGTGGCCTTCTTCGAAATTCCAACCTTACCCTTCGCATCCGTTTTCGGATGGCTTGCGCTTAAAAGGGAACATCCCAGGAGCAGCATTAGGACTGCGCTGCATTTCAATGCAGTTGTCGCTGTCCAGAATACTGGGCGATTCATAGATGTTTTCCGAGGGCCGCTTTCCGCCAACCGCTAGCCGCAGCCGGACGCGAATGGGCTGAGCTTCGAGGAGATTCCACGAAAGGCCTCCTTCGTCTCTTCCGCTGTCGGTGACGTCGCCGGAACGAGCGATCCCCAGCGATCGCAGGTCCGTGGGTGGGTTGCGATATGCTTAAGCGCTTCACTCAATTTCCACGCGTCGACTGGCTTCCCCAGGCAGGCAGCCGCGCCGTGCTTTCGCGAAATTGGAGTCATGTACGTCTCTTCCAATGAGCTGATCACAACCAGCGGTGGACGATCGGCACACGCATTTACCGCTTCGAGGAGGGCCAGACCATGAGCGCCCGGATCGACATCGATAATAACGAGCTCGATGCTGCTCATTCGATCTTTCAGAATCTGGAAAGCCTCGCCGCTGGTTGTCGCGACGACAACGGCGAAGTCACACTGAGACATCACCCTCCGAACGGCTTTCTCGGTATCGCGGTCGGCGTCCACCAGAACGACCGTTTTTCTTGGATGGAATTCCGTTTTCATGACCAATCTTCCGCCAAAAGGTCGAGGTCCTCTCGCCCTGCCTTGCGAAAAACAAAGCGTTTCTTGGGAAGTGGCGGTTATGCCGAACGCTTTCGCCCACGAACTCCTGAACGAAAGCCGCTCGGTGATTGACCGAAAACTTTTTTAAACAGGCGATTGAACTGCGTCAGCGACTGGAAACCGACATCGTAGGCAACTTCGCTGATTCGGCGACTCGGATTGAGCAACTGAGTTCGCGCATCCTCCAGCCGTACGCGCGCGACATAGTCGGTGAATTTCAGGCCGGTGGCTTTGTGGAAGACTTTACAAAAATGAAAAACACTCGCGCCTGATGCAGTCGCGACGGCGGACAACGACAGTGCTTCCTTCTTATGTGCTTCGATGTATTGACGCGCCTTTTGCACGATCGGAGGCTCCGCGCTCTGCTTCTCGACCATGATCTGATTGATCAGTGCCGAAAGCTGTGCGGCGAAGAAAGCAAGTAGCCTAACGATAGCGTCGTATTTTTCCGCAGGTATCAGGGGATTATGTTCCCAGTCTTTCCGGACCTCTCCGCTAAAACGCATGCCGTGATTTTCCAAGGTCGCTTTCACCTTTTCGGCGTCGGAGCGGGAGGGTGCGCGCCGCAGGACTTGTCCGATGCGAAGATAACCGATTGTCGTGTCACCGAGCCGGACGGGAACCGCGGTTTCGGTCAGTCCGAAAGGACACGTGACCGTGTGGGGTATGTCGCTCGTGTGCCGGATCATCCGGTCGTGCGCTTCCAGGCAAACAGCCAGAGTCGCAGGATGTCCGGCCAGGCGCGCGCAAAATGGGTTCTCATGCTTTTTGCCGTGGTGCGCGAGCTGCCAATATTCCAGCGGACGCAACACCAGGGGAAGACTGGTTGCCTTGAAGAAAACCGATTCGTAATCGCGAAAAAGCCGGGAGCGAAGCAGCGTCTCAACCAACTGTTTGCTCTCATTCCCTCGCTTGGCGCGTGCAACAGGATCAGGCATTCCGGTGGGGATGCCACAAACCTATCGGAGGCTACGTCTCGAAACAAGCCTGCTCGGCGATCGGACTCAATCGGCGCCTTCCCGAAAAGACTCGATCGCGTTAGAACCATTGGGCACGTCCAGTTCCTGATCCATAAACGGCGATTCCAGCACCACCGGAGATAGTCGCATCGCTCCGGAATGAAGACCGATCATCATCCGTCGAGCATTCTGCAACCGGCGTGTCATGACGGCCGTGATCCGTTTCAATAACTCATATCCCAGTGATGGATTGCGCTCGCAGTATTCGCGGAGGACGCGCCCTTCAAAAAAGATGGCGCGTGTCCGCATGACCGCCCGCGCGGTGAACTGCCATGTATAAGGAGGGTACATCCAGGACCAGCCAAGGAGATCGCCAGCGCCAATCGTATCGATGACCACCGTATTTCCTCGCGGATCCGAAGCTTCCAGAACCACCTTGCCCGTTTCTATCAGGTAGAGCCGGTCCGCTTTGCCGTTCTGTCGCAAGATGAGATCTCCCGCCTCGAAGCGAACAGAGACTGCGCAATCGGCCAGAAGCGCGAACTGCGCCCGGTTCATTCCCGCCAGGAACGGATGTAGAGACACCCGTGACGTCATTGTCTCATCGTATTTTTCTCGTTTCATAATTTTGGATTAAGAAGTGCAAGCCGCCGTTGCCTAACAAAATTGGTGCTCCTTTTCACGGATCACGAACACCGGGCAAGGAGCCGCGCGGACGACATGCTCCGCAGTGCTTCCGATGCAGAAATGCTTCCAGCCGGTGTAGCCATGCGTCGCAATGACGATCAAGTCGGCGTCGACTTCTTTGGCAGCCTCGACAATTTCGAACGAAGGATTTCCCGCGCGGATGATCCATTCGATCGGCTGATCGACTCGATCCTGGGCCATGGAAATCAGCGGGCGAAACTTTTCGGCCTGGCCCTCTCCGGAACAAGATTTCCCGCCTCCGTCCTCGCAAAACTTCGCCAAAGGCGCCGGCGGGACGACATAAAGCAGGGTCAGTTCGGCACCAAACTCTTCGCTGAGACGAAGGGCGCATTCGAAGGCATTTCTCGAGGCCGGCGAAAAATCAACCGGCACGAGGATCTTTTGCAGACGGAAGGCCTGCCCGGCCGCAAGCTCGCGAGCCGCTTTTTGTTCGAACGTCTTGAGCGTCATCACAATCCATTTTCCGTGATTGCTCGACAACTGCTCCTCCCGCATTGTCAAAGGGTGTGCGTTTTTTGCGCAGCTACTCGTGGGCGTAACCTGATGAGCAACCTTCCGCCTCTGCCTCTCATATAAAGAGAAAAAACAAAGCGTCGTTTCTGTCGCGCTTCTTCTCGGCGCTCGGGCCCGGAGTTACCACCGGTGCCGCCGACGACGATCCATCCGGAATCGCGACCTACTCAATCACCGGCGCCCAGCTTGGGACAACCCTCCTTTGGACTGCCTTGATCACCTGGCCACTGATGGCCGCAGTTCAATTCATGTGCGCCCGAATTGGCATGGTTACCGGAACGGGTTTGGGCACCGCGCTGAGCAAAAAGGTCCCACGATCTCTGCTCATCATCGGAGCGATCGCTCTTTTAGCCGTTAACAGTATTAATGTCGGGGCGGATCTTCTGGGTATGGCTGACGCCGCCGCGATGCTGACCGGTGTCACCTCGCATGCATTTGTACCCATCTTTGGAATCGGGATCGCGGTGGCCACGATCCGCATCCGGTATCACCAGATTGCCGCCATCCTGAAATGGCTGGCACTGAGTCTGTTCGCTTACGTCATTACCGCTTTCATCGTAGGCCCCAATTGGCGGAATATTCTCTACGATACTTTCGTGCCGTCACTTCCACGAAGTCACGATGCCTGGCAGAGCCTGGTCGCGCTCTTCGGCACTACCATCAGTCCTTACCTCTTTTTCTGGCAAGCGTCCCAGGAGGTCGAGGAGGAAAAGGCCATGGGCAGAAGGATGCTAGTGGATCGTCTCGGAGCGACCCGGCGCGAACTTGGATTGCGAGAATTGGATGTCGGCATCGGGACTTTTTTCTCCAACCTGGTGATGTATTTCATCATCCTAACGACTGCCCTGACATTGCACCGGAATGGAATCACCAGCGTCAGCACCTCGCGAGAGGTCGCTGAAGCCCTGCGCCCGCTGGCCGGCCCGTTCGCGGCCGGTCTTTACACGATCGGCATTATCGGAGTCGGTCTCCTTGCCATACCAACGCTAACCGGATCTGCGGCCTACGCACTCGCCGAGACATTTTCCTGGGAAGAAGGTTTGGATGAATCATTCCGCGGAGCCAAGGCCTTCTACGGGGTTGTGATCCTATCAACCATGATTGGCATCGCCCTCGATCTCCTTGGAATCAATCCCCTGCGGGCCTTGTTCTATACCGCCGTCATCAACGGCGTACTTGCCCCATTTCTGCTCGTTGGAATCCTGATTGTGGCGGGGGACAAAAAAATCATGCGCGACCAGCGCAGCTCATGGTGGTCCTGGGCCGTGGTGGCGTTGACCACGCTGATCATGTTCGCCGCGGCCGTGGCCATGTTCACGATGTAAACAAGATTCGCACAGCGAAAGGCAACCCGTGGAGAGCGCCGCCCCCCCGCGAAATCATAGTCTCCGGCAGAAAGGAAACCATGGATTACCTAATCGCACTGACCGCGGCCCTGTTTGCAGCCAGCTACGCATTGATTGTTTTTCGATGCCTGCCGAGAGCTTGAAACAGATGGCTCAACCAGGAACAACCTGAGCAGTTGCAATCAGCCGCGCCAAACATACAATCTTGCCGTTCAGCGGGGTCTTAGCTCAGTTGGTAGAGCACCACAATGGCATTGTGGGGGTCAGGGGTTCGAATCCCCTAGGCTCCACGTCAATCGAAAGCGGAAATCGGATACCGGAAAGTTTTCTCACGCACCGCGCTGGGATGAGAACTTGTTCGACTGGTGGGGCGCGAAGCGCAGGGTTTTAAAGCGAAGCTCAAAAGCCAGAGCCAGCGCGACAGCGCTGGATAATCCCCTAGGCTCCACTCCCTTTTTGACAGTTCTTTAGAAGAGGGAAGGTAACAGAGGTCGGGCGACGGCCTTCTTCCGACGCAGCTCAGCAAAAAGCTCATACATCAGTTTCCGGACTGGCGCCTCATCTGAATGGACGATGAGCTTTCGATCCTTCCACTGGTATCCATAAGGTGCAGCGCCGCCGAGCGGCTTGCCAAGCTTCGCCCGAATCGGAACAGACGCGATGATCCGTTCAGTGATTTCCTCCCGCTCCCACTGCGCCATGGCAGCGATCATGGTATAAAAAAGACGACCTGCGGGCGTAGAGGTGTCGATCGATTCTTGCAACGAAACAAGGTCGGCTTCGAAGCCGCGGAACATGTCTGCGAATTCGAGGAGTTCCTTCGTTTTGCGAGCAAGCCGCGCAAGCTTAGAGAAGATCAAGGCGCGAATATGGCCGCCGCGAATGTCCTTTAGCATCCGTTGCGTTTCGGGATGCTGCGAAACAAGCTTACCGCTTACGCCTTCAAGATGATAAACTTCTTTGACGGCCCATCCCTTCGCTTCGGCATAATAACGTGCACGACGCTCGTGATGATCTGGGCTTTCGCCTTTCGCTTGGTCTTCGGTAGAAACCCGAATCCAAATTCCAATCGGCCTGGGATCATCTGGGAGGGGGGTTCATTCGTCCAAGTGCGTAATTTTATGTATTACATGAACTATATCAGCCGATTGTGACCTACTGTTCGGTGGGATACCGGTCGGGAGCTTGCGCGCAGAAACTGCAACAGGCTGGTTATACCAACGTGCAAAACATGAGCGGGTCGATATTCCAATGGGCCAATGAAGGCAGACCGGTGGAACACGACGGCCAGCGCGTCACCCAGGTTCATCCCTACAATGGAACCTGGGGAAAGTTATTGAAGCCCGAGTTGCGGGCCGAAGCGGCGCCTATTAACTCGGGGATGTAGCCTGATCCAGCGGAGGGTCATCAGCCGCTAACGACCCTGAAGCGTCCGCAGGAAAAACCCCATTGCCGAAGGCTTGATACTCAGGCAGCACTTCACAGGTTTGTCTTTCTCGCTTGAGCGGATTCCGCGAATCATCAGACGACCGTCTACCTCTACCCGAGCATAACGAGGCGCACTCGTCAGCAGGTTTGGTTGAAGGACAGTCAAAGCTCCGGCAAGATCGAAAAGCGGCGCGCCGCTGGCGCGACCGATATTTCGCCAAAACCACATCCATGCCTGACCCCGGGATGCGAGATATCGGCCCGACTCGCTACCCTCTCCGAGCCAGCCTAACTCATCGCGGGTGATCGTGAGTGCCTGCGCAACCCCGACAGGAACAAGAACGACAGGAATTTCTGTCCGAAGAATTTCCGCGACCGCTTCGGGATCCTTCAAAGTGTTGGCGTCATGAAACTGAAGCGCTTCGTTGCGTCCGAGCGTCAGGCGTTCTCCAGGAAAAGTTCCGGAGACGAAGACTATCTGCTTCACCCGGGGCGTCAGATTCGGATGGATGCGGATCAGAGTAGCGAGGTTCGTTAATGGACCTATGGCCAAATAGGTAAGACGGCGCTGAATGAGAGCGTGAGCGAGGGCGATGGTTGCGGGAGTTTCGAGGCCGAGATCTTTCGCGCGATCAGCGCCGGAATAAATATTCGCTTTTGAAATCTGGCCGAGAGTTCCAAATCGCCCGACCACATCACTTGCGGCGCGATCGGCGAATTGTCGCGAGGCATTTCCGTAGGAGGTGGAGATACCGATAATGCGACAGCGCGGGGAGTGGAGCGCTGCGATCAGCGCAAAGGCATCATCGACTTCACGGAAAGGTGAGCCGATCGAAATATCTGTATCGATCCAAATCGGTTCGGCCGAACGGGCATCCAGCGAAAGCAGGAAAGAAAACGCCAGAATCCCGCATCGCAGCAGCACGACATAGCGGAACATTGAAGAGAGCTTCAGACCAGCGCACCGCCGCAACTTGAGCCGGCGCCGGCAGTGCAGCCAAAACAATGGTCGCCCGTCAAAATTTCTCGATCGAGAACCTGCTCCGGATCGATGTCCCATAAAAACAGATCTCGATTCTCGTCACGCCATTGCATCTTAAGCATCTGGTTAAAATCGCAATCGAACACCTCGCCTTGCCAGCTTACGTTGATCGTGTTTCGGCACATGAGTCCGTCGACCGTAGCCGGATTAAAAGCATCGTTCAGCAGAAGCATGTAGTCGGCGAGCTTCCCGTTATTTTTCAGATAGGAAGCAAACCGGGCGATCGGCAAGTTTGTAATCGTGTAAAGGCGATTGAAGACAATTCCAAAATGTTCCTTTAATTCGCGTTTGTAATCGGCTTCCAACTCCTCTTGCGGCCCAGGGAGAAAGGCTCCGTTAGGATTGTAAACCAGATGCAAAGGAAGATCCGCCCGGAGTCCGTACCCGAGACGATTCAGCATCTGCAGACCCTTGATGCTTCCATCAAAAACGCCATCGCCGCGCTGCGCGTTAACATTCGCCGGAGAGTAACAGGGCATTGAAGCAATGATCTCCACTTTGTGCGCGGCGAGAAAGTCGGCGTAATCGTCATAACCGGGCTCGACAAGAATCGTCAGATTGCAGCGGTCGATCACGTGTCGGGCCGGTTCCAGCGCTTTGATCCGCCCGAGGAAATATTTAAAATCAGGAATCATTTCGGGAGCGCCACCAGTCAAATCGACCGTCGAAATATCGGTCTTTGCGAGCCAATCGACGATCCGGTCGACCGTTTCGCGCGTCATGATTTCCTTGCGCTTCGGGCCCGCATTCACGTGACAATGCACGCAAGTGAGGTTGCATAGCTTGCCGACGTTGACCTGTAGGATTTCGGTTTTGGTGTGGCGCAATGCGAGCGAATGCTCCGCCAGCTTAGCGACGAAGTGATTCATGCCCGATAGGCCGCGCGAAAGAAAACGCGATAAATGGCGCCGCCGAGGAGACCGCCGACGATCGGCGCGATAATGTAAACGGTGAGCCAACCGGCGCCATTTGTGGTAAACGGCACCGCTCGCCAGCCCGCGAGCGACGAAAAGATCCGGGGCGCCAGATCGCGCGCCGGATTGAAGCAAGCCATTGTCAGAGGACCGAGCAGCGAAATCAACAGGGTGACTGTGAGGCCGATCGTGGCCGCGGTCAGCAATTGAGGACGGGTTTCGTTGCGATCGTCGGTGACGCAAAAAATCACGAGCAAGAGAATAGCGGTGCCGACCACTTCCGCGGCAAAGGCCGCGGCCGGCGAGATGAGCAGGCGGTCGGTTTCAGTGAGCGCTTTGCCGCCGGGATTCGGAAAGTATTCGCCGAAAACCATCGCAGTCGCTTCGCTACCTGCTTCGCCGCGGATAATGGCATGTTTTGTTTCGTAGGCCCGCAGCGGCCCGGCAAAGATGGCGAAGAGCACCGCCGAAGCGGCGAAGGCGCCAAGAAATTGCACCGCGATGTAGGGTAGCACCAGGCGTTTCGGAAAACGCGACCAAACCGCCGACGCAATCGTGACCGCAGGATTCAAGTGCGCGCTGCTGATCGAGCCAGTGAGATAGATAGCGGTCGCGATGCCGAGGCCCCAAACAATCGCGACCTGAAAAACGCCGACCTGCGCGCCGGTCGTGATCGCGGTGCAAACGCTGCCACACCCGAAAAACACGAGCAGAAATGTTCCGAAGAATTCGCCGATGACCCATTTCGGAATCGGAGCGGTTGCGATACCCACATCCGCAGTGACATGCGCCGGGGGCTCCGGCCGCGTCGCGCGCATGGGTTCATTCAACGCCGTCTCACTCGGGTCTTGCCTAGCCATGGGAAGTGAGGCTCCTCTGGATTACTTGAACGGATACTGCACGGCCCGGCTCGGATGAAAATCGGCCACTGTCATCCAGGCAAACTCACGCAGGGTGGCGTTGCCCGGATTTGGGTCTTGCAAAGTTTTGCCGTCCGCTTCGATGAAAGCGGTGCGGACGAGCGCAGGCGTTTCGTCCTTGGTCGCCGGAGCCAGCACGTATGAAGTGCCGTCGGCGATCTTATACCAAGTGTCATCGCGAAAACCCTTCTCGAAACGGTCCATGACGCTTTTGATTTTGTTGTTCTTCGCCACCGCATCGAGCTGGTCGTCCTTCTCGATCTTCTTCACGAGCTGTTGGGTTTCCGAAATGTCGAAGGACACCCAGCCGTAACCGGCGAAATAGAATTCCGCTTTGCAATGGGAGGGCGAATTTTTCGGCAACGGGTTGATCCCATAGGTCACCTTGGCCGGGATGTTGATCGCGCGGGCCAGCGCGGTCGCCAGGCCGTGGTAGTCGCTGCAGTGACCCACCTTTTTGTCGAGCGCCCAGACGCTGCTCGCTTCCAGCGAACACGTGGTGTGATCGTAATTGAGCGTCTTCATGATGTAGTGCGTGAGCAAGCGCGCCTGCAGAACGGGATTCTTTTCTTGCCCAACGATTTTGTGAGCGAGTCCCTTGGCGCGTTGATCCACCACCACCTTCGGTTCGCTACGCAGGTAAGGCTCGAAACTGTTCGGCCATTCCTCTACGATCGTCGCTTTAGCGGGATCAAGGTCCCAGCGCAATTCATGCGTTGTCACCTCAAAGTTCTGCCTGATAATTTGTCCGCCCTTCGGGTTCTCGTAGGTGAAATGGACAAAGTGATTGTGGTAAAGCGGCTCGGCTTCGTCCGTAGCAGGCGGGGGTTCAGTGCGATAGCCTTTGACCTGCTGAACGTTATCGGTTTTGGGAACTGGCAGCCAAACCCCAGCCTGCTTGGTTCCCGCGGGAGCGGTGAAGACGATATCGAATGAGACGTCGTAGCGGACGCCCGTACCCATGGTCGCGGTGTAAGGTTGGTTTGGGTCCAGCGCAGATTTAGCAGACTCGGCGGAGGCGACTTGAGCAAGAGCCGCAGTGCCGAGGAGCACGGTAATAAGGGAATGTTTCATGAATTACGTGCAGTGGATGGGTCTTAACAGCAGCTCCCACCGTCGCAGCATTGTGAGGCTTCGGTCGTGACCTTATAATCCATGCCCTTTGTCTCACGCGGATGCCGCAGCGCCGTGCGCGAGCAATCGAATGGCTGCGCTTCCTCGCTGGGGATCGGCTTGAGCGGTTCAATGAATTCAAAAAAGGCCGCATAGGGCGACTTGCGATAGAGGTTATACGTCTTGTCGCAGACGGCATAGCGCCGGCCGCGCTCCATGCGGTGGTTATCGTCGTCGAGCACTTCGCGAAATGGGCCTCTGTAGATAACGGCTTGGTTCCGCTCGACGCAGGGGCCTTGCTTACCCTTTAACGCTTCGATCGTGACCGAGCGGAACTCGATTCCTTCCACCGTCTGCCACGGCTCCTGGTCGCGTTTCAGGATTTGGATTCCGTAGAACCCGGCGTCGCTGAAGGCTTTCAAAAAACCTTCTTCGGTCAGGGCGCCAGAAATGCAACCGCTCCATAGTTCCGGATCGTCCTGCAGGTGTTCCGGAACTTCCTCGTCACTGACAATGTCGGAAATGACCGCCCGGCCGCCTTTGCGCAGAACCCAAAGATTTCCTCGAATAGCTGCCTTTTCGATTTCGGCTCAACCAAATTGAGCACGCAATTTGAAACCACTACGTCGACGGAATCGCTGGCCACCAGCGGATGCTTCATCCGCAGCTCCTGGGCGAGCTCGTCGGCTCGCAAGAAAGACGCCGCATCTGTAATTGGAGACGCCTTCAACTCGGCATCCAGTCTTTCCAGGTCGAGCGCGAGGTCCTGGATACGTCCTTTTCGAAACTCGACGTTTCCAAAACCAATGCGACCGGCTACGGCCGGCGCATTCCGCCTAGCCACCTCGAGCATTTCATCAGTCATATCGACGCCAATGACTTTTCCCTTCGGTCCGACCACCTGAGCAGCAATGAAACAAATCTTTCCCGTGCCACTGCCCAGATCAAGAGCTGTTTCGCCTTCACGCAAGAACTTGCTCGCATCACCGCAGCCGTAATCACGCTCGATCACTTCCTGCGGAATGACTTCGAGGAGTTTCTTTGTCGTAATCGACCGGGCAGCAAAGCTTCGCTTCCGGAGCGTGCGCCCCGGCGGCATAACGTTCGCGAACCGCGGTTTCAGGAGTTGGATTTTTCATAAAGAGGCTTCCCGGTATTGGGTTTCAATTGGACAGAGCTTGACCTTGTCCCAACAACATCCGCCATTGGAGACATCGCAGATGCATTTTTTTTTTGCCGCTGGCATCGGGAGGAGAACCGCCGCACGAATCTTTCTAGAGTCGTCTTCGGGAAAGCGAGCCAATACAGGAGCATGACGAATCCGTAAAAGACGCATGTCCGCACCGGTCCCTGCGCTTCATAACGTCTGGAACTGGTTTGGATTGCAACGTTTAGGCGCCGGGTTGCCCCGATTTGAGCCAGAGCACGGTAGAAATCCGCGTCTTCAAAAAAGGGATCCTCTGGAAATCCGCCAGTCGCGCTAAACGTGCTTCTGCGACAGAAGAGGCCGCGATCGCCAAGAGCAATCCCGGAAAGATCCACGCAGTAATTTCCGATAAAGTCGCGAATCTTGTAAACCCAGCGCGACGGGAAGATGGAGAGAGAGAAACAGCCTCCTTCGTTGCGAGGATTGGACATGAAGAACGTCATCGCCTCGACGGCCGGCGAAGAAATTTTCGAGTCGGCGTGAAGGAACCAGAGAACATCACCGGTTGCTATGGCGGCGCCGGCGTTCATCTGGCGGCCTCGGCCGCGTTGGGTAGCGATAACCCTGTCCGCCTTGGCTGCGGCCAACTCCATGGTTCGGTCTCGACTTCCTCCATCGACCACGACGATTTCTGCATCCGGGGCGGCTCTCCGCACGTAATATAGGAAACCATGGATCACATCCTCCTCGTCCAGAACAGGAATAACAATGGAAAGCCGCACGAAGAGCACTTTACCCCGCACCCCTCTCGAGGGCAGTCTCAAAGTTTCATTATGAAAAAGCTAACAACCAGCTTCGTCCTCGGATTGCTTCTGCTTTTCGGCCAAACCATGTCGGCAGCTGTCGAAGTCCCCGAAGGAGTTGATAACAGCTCCTACGACGGTCTTCTCAAAAAATATGTCAACGGCCAGGGTCTGGTGGCGTATGGGCGTTGGCGCGCAAGCGTTCAGGACCTGAAAGCGCTGGACGATTACCTGGCGCAATTCGACAAGAAAGGGCGCGCGGCAACCGGAAGCGAACGTTATGCCTCCTTGATCAACGCCTACAATGCAACGGTTCTCCAATGGATCTTGCAGAATTACCCAACCGAAAGCATCTGGGCCTTAAAGAATTCCTTTAAAGCAAAACGCCATAAGATTGGCGGCGAGGTTGTGGCCCTGAATGACATCGAGAACGGGGCCTTGCGCCCGGAATACGGCTACCGCACCCACGCCGTGCTCGTCTGCGCCGCCCGCAGTTGTCCGCCCTTGCAGCAGTCAGCCTACCGCGCAGAAACCCTGGAAGAGCAAACCGAGCATGCCTATCAAATCTGGCTGGGCCGACCTGATCTTAACGAATTCGATGTCCCGAAGAAGGAGGCCAGGATTTCCAGCATCTTTAAATGGTTTAAAGGTGACTTTGAGAAAGCCGGCGGCGTGGCGAAAATCATCGCGAAGTATGCTCCCCCAGCCGGCCGGGAACTCATGCGGAATGAGAGCACGAAGATCAGTTACAAGGATTACAACTGGGGGCTGAACGATCAGGGAGAACACGGCCGCCACTACAGCAAGACCAGCCTTATCTTCGACAACATCTTTTAAGATCCGCCCTCTTCTTAAGAACGCGACGTTTCGCGGAGCACCCGGCGCATCATTTCGCGGTACTTCTGCGGTTCCTCGAATTGCGGCCAGTGATTCGATTCCTCGAACCAGATAAGATGCTTGCCCCGAGGGGCGATGAGCTGGCGAAAAAAACGTTCGCCGACGACCGGACTAAGCACGGTATCTCGGCGGCCTTCAAAAAAATAAATCGGCACGTCGACCCTCGGCACGGTTTTGAACAGATTGGCAGCGTAGATCTGCTTTTCCAGGGCGTGACCGGAAAAGCTGATGCCGCTGATCAGGTGGGCGTAATCGACCGGCGAATAGTAGGGAGAGAGGAGGGCCAGGCGGAGGATTTGTGACAGGCTGAATTCATGAGGCACTTCACCCATGAGCTTTTTTTGAATCTGGTTCACCTTCCGTTCGACCCCGTGATTCGGGTAAGGATAGTGACCGAGCTGCTCGATCTCGCGCAAGGCGTGCTGATTTCCGATGAGACGGGCGACTGACCGTGAGCGCTCATCCAGCTCGCGTTCTGATGCTGGAATACTGACGAGTTGGCTTATCCCGACATAGGCATGGAACAATCGGGGCCGGCGCTCGACCGCTTCGAGGGCCACCCACGAGCCCCACGAATGGCCGGCCAAATAAATCCTATGCTGCCCGAATTGCGCGCCCAGATATTCGCTCAGCTCGAGCGTGTCTCGAACAAATCGATCGATATTCATGCCGGGCGTATTCGCCCGGTAAGATTTTCCGGCGCCGCGCTGATCCCATTGCACGACAATAAATTCGCGCTCAAGCTCCTTGTTCTTGTAGGAGAAAGGCATCTCACAAACACCCGGTCCGCCGTGCACAAAGAGGAGGACCGGATTTGTACGATTTTGACCGCGAATGAGAACGGCTTGCCGGACGCCGCCCAGCTCTACGTGTTCTAAAGATGAAATTTCTTTGCCCTCGCCGGCGAGAGTCGCAGTCAGGCCAAGAGCCAGGACGGCCGCACCAATAAACGCACCTTTCCAGGAATGGAGAATCTTAATCCAGACACTGTTCATTCGGTTGGCGAGTTACCAAAATAAAGATTTCCCACTCAAGAATGGCCGTCCTCCGTTACTCTCTTGGAAACGGCGCGACCTCGCCGCTTAGTTTTGGTGACGTGAAACAGCCCAAAGGAGCAGCAATCTATAATGTCGTCGTCATCGGCGGCGGGACCGCGGGCCTCGTCAGCGCGGCCGGCACGGCTGGTTTGGGTGGCCGTGTCGCCCTGGTCGAACGCAACAAGATGGGAGGCGATTGCCTTAATTTTGGCTGCGTCCCGAGCAAGGCTCTCATCTCGTCCGCGCGACTGATTGAAAGAATTCGTCATGGCGAGAAATAGGGACTGGCCAAGACGAATCCGTCGTTCGAGTTCATGGATGTCTTTGCGCGAATGCGGGACCTCCGGGCCGAAATCGCCCCTAACGATTCACAAGAACGTTTCGAATCGCTCGGGGTCGATGTTTTTCGCGGCCAGGCGGTTTTCCACTCCAAGGACGAGGTTGCAGTTGGAGAAGTCTCTCTGCGCGCGCGGAATTTCGTCATCGCCACGGGGACGCATGCCACCATCCCGGCGATTGAGGGCATGGACTCTGTTCCTTATTTCACGAATGAGACAATTTTCGACGAACTAAAATCCAAGCCGACGAGCCTTGTGATCCTCGGAGGCGGACCAATCGGCTGCGAGCTCGGACAAGCCTTCAGCCGCCTGGGCGTCAAAGTCACCATCCTGCAGAGCGCCAGCCGCCTGTTGCCGAGGGAAGACCCGGACGTCAGCGGATTCGTCGCTGCGACTTTTCAACGCGACGGAATCAGGGTCCTGACAAATGCCAGGGCTCACGCCGTTCGCAAGACGCAGGATGGCGTTGACCTGACAGTGACCCACGGCGGTTCAGCCGAGGCCACGGTTTCAGGAAGCATCCTGCTGATCTGCGCTGGACGATCCCCCAATCTGAAAGATCTCGCGCTGGAGAATGCCGGGGTGCGTTTCAGCAAAAAGGGCGTTCAAGTTAACGAATATCTTCAAACTTCAAATCCTCATATCTACGCCGCCGGAGATGTCGCCGGCCCTTTTCTTTTTACTCATATGGCCGATGCGCAGGCCCGTGTCGTCGTGCGCAATATCGTGATGCCTTTCCAATTGCTCAGGCAAAAAATCGACTACTCCGTGGTTCCCTGGTGCACTTACATCGATCCGGAGGTCGCCACGGTCGGATTGACGGAGTCAGCGGCGCAAAAAATGAACGTCGCCTGTGACGTTTTTGTGCAAAAATTTTCTGCGGTCGATCGCGCCGTGGTCGAGCGGGAGGAAGCCGGCTTCGCCAAGGTGGTGGTCGCGAAGGGAAGCGACCGCATTCTCGGGGTCACCCTGGTCGGCGCCAACGCGGGCGATCTCGTGCACGAATTCGTTCTCGCGATGAAATACCGAATCGGTCTCGGAAAAATTGCCGCAGCCATTCATGCCTACCCTACTCTGGCGGAAATCGCGCGAAAAATGGGCGACCAGTATAACAAGACACGCCTGACGCCGACTGCGCGAAAGATCTTTTCCTGGCTATATGCCCGAAAGCTCCCGAAAACATGACACCAAAACTGAAATGGATCCTGCTTCTGGCCATCGTCGTTGCTTTGTCGGTCCTGGCCTATTTTTTGCCGGTCAAAGATTGGCTCCGGATCTTCGTCGCCTGGGTCCATGGACTCGGCCCCTGGGGCGTGGTGATCTTTATCCCGGCCTACGCTCTCGCAACAATTCTGTTTTTGCCCGGATGGATTTTCACCGTGAGCGCCGGTTTGATTTACGGGATTGTCGCCGGCACCGCCGTCGCGCTTTCGGGCGCGCTTCTCGGAGCGAATCTGGCTTTTCTCATTGCCCGTTATCTGCTGCGAAAAAACGTCGAAGCTTTCGCCGGCAAAAGTCCGCGTTTCAAAGCAATCGACCAGGCGGTGGGCAAGGAAGGCTGGAAAATTATCGGCCTGTTGCGCCTCAGTCCGCTGATCCCGTTCAATTTTAGCAATTACTTTTACGGAATCACTTCGGTCGGCTTTGGCTCTTATCTCCTCGTCTCCGCCATCTGCATGATCCCGGAACGCTTCTTTACGCTTATCTGGGCGCCATCGGCAAAGCCGGGGTTAGCGGCGACGCTTCATCCCAGAGTGTCTGGAAATATGTTCTTCTCGGCGTCGGCTTGCTCGCGACCATTGCCGTAACCATACTCGTTAGCCGGATCGCCCGGAACGCTTTGAAGAAAACCGGTGCGACGAAGTAGCAATCCAAAAAGGGGAGGACGCGATCAGTCCTCGAGCGCCCCGACGGCCTCGCCTTTGGCGTTCTCGAAGACCTGGCGCTCCTGCATGAGCGCGGGATTGCGCAGGCGTTCCTCGTAAAGATCGCTCCACTTTTGCTGGTTCATCCGGCACATCGGGACGGCCTGCCATTCCCCGTTTTCCTTGACGGCTCCCTTGAAGACACAGGAATCAAGGCGGGCCTTGATGACTGGGTCTGTCTCCGCGGCCCAACCTGTTCGGCGTCCATGAAGTTATGTGTGCCAACACCGAGGGTATGAGCGCGGCCCGCCAGCAGGTCTTTGAACATTTCCCAGGGAAGCCGCCCAGAAAGAATCAGGCGTGCCAGATGCAAAATCGATTGCGCAGCGAGCAGAGGATTTTGCGCAAGAATACCGGCCAACCGCCACGGCGTCGTGCGAGCGTCGTCCGTCACCAGAGAAAGCCCCCCAACCTTTTCCAAAATCTGTCCGAGAAGACGCTTGGTCGTCGTATCCGTTGGCAACAGCGGAATAAATTCTCCGGTCCGCCGCGAAATCAGAATCGAGGCCCAACTGTTGCAGTCGGGATGACCAAAATGCGTTCCACCCTTTTCCACCGGGAAACCGGTGCCTTCTTGATCTTTTCCCAGACACGCTCCGGCAACGCCCGCTCCTTCGAAAAAATCGTCCGCCCGGTATCCGCTTCCGGCTGAAAACTGAGCATTCGCCAAACGTAAGTGCTCGGGGGATCGGCCAAATACCAGCGGATCACTTCAGGCACATCGTCGACATTGTTCTGGGTGACTGTGAAACGAGCGCGTATTCCAGCTGCGCACCGGTGCGCTTCCGAATATCCTGGGCCAACGTGGTGAAAGCAGCGCGGATCGGATGTAAATCAGCTTCGCTTTTGACACGTCCAATAGGATAGCCGTGCCGGCCCGCCTGAGCGGAAGTCTGATATGCACGAAACCTGACGCAGCCCGCCTTCGACCACGAGGCGCTCGAGAAACTGCGGCTGCTCGATGAGAGTTTGTCCGTGGGTCATCAACATCGGCACCAGGCCGACCTGGTAGGCATAACGAATGATTTCGATGAGCTCATCGGTCCGGCCGGATTTCCAATAGGCATCCGCCACATCGCCACCGGTAATTTGCAGGCCGCCACCCGGCCCCTGGAAATGGCGAATGGCATCGATCTGCTCTTTGACATCGGCCAGAGACGGGATGGGGATCCGGTTCGCGTTCTTCGGCGAATCGCAGTGGGTACAATGAAAAGAGCAGTAGCTCGCCCCCAAAATAAAACCGCAATGCGTCAGGTGCCGTCCGGAAATTTCATTTGCCGTCTGCAACTCGGCTGGAGCGAATTCCAGCGGTCGCGAAGGATCGTTGCCTTCTCCCCGTTGATCGGGTGAAAGAAGGCTTCCCACCTTTTCCGCCATTTTTCTGGTGCATTCATGCTCTTTCCTCTTCCTACCGGCCAAGCCCGTCTACCGCGTAATCTTTGGTATCCGCCATCAACCTCGGTTTCGATACTTCTTTATTGATATGCCGATAGACCCACAAATGAAGGAAGGTCGCCGGAACGCCCAGCCGAAAAAGGAAAAGAAAGGCGAGATTACGCCCGGTTGTCCGCCAGGCCCCATGCGCGATCTGCCGGTCCGGTGAACTCGCCATCGGTGGATCGAGCAAGGCAATTGGCCCGGATCGGCACAAGTGCAGGGTAAATACAACATCCTCCATCAGGGGAATCGGGGCGAAACCTCCTAGCCTAACGAAATGATCATGGCGAACGAAAATGCTTTGATCGCCGTAAAGCGCGCCAAAAGTCCGCGAATGCCAGCGCTCGATCTTTTCGGCCCAGAGCATCGTGGGATGCCGTAGATCGAACTTCCGGTAAAAGGCGCCGCCGACAATAGACCGGTCGCGAGCCGCTTCGGCCAGAGCCAGGAGATGCTCTGCCGTCAGGTCGGCGTCGACATGATGAAAGAGAAGCATCTCGCCTCGCGCACATTGTGCCCCGAGATTCATCTGTGACCCGCGGCCAGTCACGTCCGAACGGCAAATCGTTAGGCCGGGAGTGGGCGTTATCTCCCCGTCATCCGAAGCCGCTGCAATGATGACCTCCGTAATCAATGGATGTCCGACCCACTTTTGGCCAAAGGCTATCGCCGGTGAGACATCCTTCCAGCATGGTACGATCAGCGAAATCCCCATTCTCTTCGCCTCCGCTTCGCCGCCTTGATCAATTGCCGCCATCTGTCACGCCAAAGCAGGATGCCCCAGAGGGAACAGGTTGTCGATGTCCTCAAAACATTCGTTTCTGCTGCGGGTAGCTTTATTGACTCGAGAAGCCGCCCCGGTCACCACCGTCGTTCGTCCGGGCGACTTAAAAGAGGCAGGACTAATCATCGTTAAACCTGGAAATTACCGAGAGTTGACCCGGCATCGTGATTTCACCAGGCAGTCCCGCAAACTGCTCGGCCCCAAGCCACGTCCTCACGGACGGCGGCCCCCCCATGATCTCCGGGCCATCGACTCTCGGGGCCGGGGTGGAGGCGCCGTCGCTGCGAGAGCTCGGGCGAATCGGCCAGATCGCAGGCGCGCCCGCGGTCTATGCCACGGTTCGAGAACGCCCTGGAATCGGCTTCAGCCTTTCTTCGCGAAGAATTCGAGACCCATCCGATTGGTTAGGTTACGGCCCACTGAACGACTCGAATCAACGGGCCGATTCCGGCGGGGTTGGCGGAGCCTGGATCGTGGCAACCCCGAGCTTCATGTCACTGGCGCAGCCGTTGAAGAAAAGAACCAAGAGGAAAACGAGGGCAATTTTCATTACCCGATGACCCCATCTGAGCAACCCCGGCATCGCAGGAGCTGACCTCAAACGAGGAATTCTTGAAAGCGGAATCGGAAGTATTCCAGATAACGCTTACGCGCTGGCCCCAGGCGTCGCGGCTGCATGGTGGTTTTCAGCTTATATGCTTTTCTTTGCGATCCGCCATCGCCAGCTAAGCGCGCAACAGATCGTGAAGAGTGACAAAGCCGAGCACCGCGCCGTCGGCATGATCGGTTGAGACAATCGTTCCGGTGCCGGATTCGATGAGTCGCGCGTTGCTTTCCCGAATCGTTTCGCCCGGGCGGCAAGTGGCGACCGGCTCAACTTTGAACGCGCGATGTTCCATGAGCGAAGCGGAAACCTCATCGCGTCTCGCAATACCTGTGAGCTTCCCGTTTTTTCGCACTGGAAAATGCCGATAAGGATGGCGCTCGAGCAATTCCCGCAGTTTACCCGGGGAAACATCCTCAATCACGACGGGCGAGAAGTTTGCGGTCGCAGAGATGGGTAAATTTTGCCACGAGCGCAAATCGCCGCGGCCATTGCGGCCGAAAAGGGCATGAGTAAATACGCGCGCCAGATTGGTTCGTTGATTTTTGGAAGGGCGAAAGCCGGCTGCGGCCCAATGAATGCATGAACGACAAATGCGCCCACCACGGCTGCGAGGAGCACGGGCCCTAACGATCGACTGTTCAAATCTCCGATGACTTCCTCAAGGACAAAAGCGACCGAGGCCAGTGGAGCATTAAAAGCCGCTGCCAATCCGGCAGCCGCGCCGGCCGCACTCGCCGCGCGCTTATTTTGTTTCGATACCCCAAGCAATCGCGCCAGACTTGAAGCCAGATTACTCCCGATCTGAACCGCCGGGCCTTCGCGCCCAAGACTCTGCCCGCCGCCGATGCTGATGATTCTCGCGAAGAATTTGATCGCCGCTATTCGGCGGGGCGAGTGCCCAAATTCCTTCCAAAAAGCGAGTTTGACCTGAGGAATGCCGCTGCCGGCCGCAGCCGGCGCGATTTGCATCAGAGCGCCGACGATCAGCGAAGAGACGATAATTACGCCAAGGCTGACCCAGAAAAAATGCGAACCGCCGACGGTCGCCTGCTTCTTGAAAAAGAAGCCCTAAAGCCAGGTGATCGCCAATTGAAACGCCACCGCCGCCAGGCTCGCCGCCAACCCGTAGAGAAAGGTTCCGAGCAACGGGCGAGCTTTCCGATGCACGCGGTGAAAAACGTCGGCGACGGATCGCATCTGCATATCATAAAAGAGTGCAAGGAGGTCTCCAGTCGGCGATTGCGGCCGCAGTCGGGTCGACCTTCAAGTGAACGTCGAAGACCGAAATTATTGGAGGCAATGAGGGCGTTCTGAAACGTGTCAAAAAGGCGTCAAACGAAGGATCTGTAACCCTGCAAAGAACACCAGATCGCGGTCTGTTTTGCCCGGCATTTGAATTGAATGTCAAAAAGGGAACGGAACCGGTTCGTCCCAGGAGAAATCAGTATTTTCGAGTGCCGTTTCGACTAAAAATCAGGCTCAAGTGACAAAAGGGGAGTGAACGGGCTAGGCTCCACGTGAAAACGAGCATTCCGTCATCCCAATTGCTTCGGATGTTTACTCGCAAAACGGGATGAGAACTCGTTCCACCAATGCGGCACGACCTTCTAAGTCGCCATACAAACGGACTTTAACGAATGCTGCGACCTGCTCGCTCCACGATTTTGACGAATCCTTGCAACGCGCGCGGCGCATTCTCGTCCTTCCACGCCAGACATCCTTCCGTAGCGACCTTCGGACTGAGAGGCCGAAAAACGACGCTCTCGTGTTCGAGTTTCTTTAGTTGTTCCGGAACGATCGCGACACCCAATCCCGAGGCGACCGCCTGAATCATGGTGCGCTCAAGGTCCACGTCCTGCAAAACCTTCGGAACAAATCCCGCAAGCGCACATGTCTTCGTTAACCAGTCGCGATATCCGGGATAACTCGCCTCGGACATTCCGATAAAAAACATCCCCCCGAGAGCTTTCAACTCGACCGTTTTCCGTCCGGCAAGTGGATTATCGGCCGGCATGGCCGCGACGGTTTTGTAAGACGCCACCTTTCGGAATTCCAATCCCCGGCGCGCGATCGGCTCATGCAATCCAACGAAGCCAAGGTCGAGCTTCCCTTCTTCCAACGCCCGAAACTGAGCGCCGCAAGAGAGATCGAAAAGATTTACCGAGATGGTCGGGAACGACTCGTGAAAAGATGCGAGTGTCTTCGGCAGAAGATCGAAAAAAAGATTGCTTACGTAGCCAATGTTGAGCGCCCGCACCTCCCCGGTGCGCATCCGGCGGACCGACTCAATGGTCTCGGTCGCCAGGGCGAGGAGTCGTTTGGCGTCGCCCAGGAAAGATCTTCCTTCAACCGTCAGAGTAACGGCCTGTTTCGTCCGGTTCAAAAGCTGCACCCCGAGTTCTTCTTCGAGATCCTTAATTTGGCGCGAAAGCGAAGGCTGCGCGGTGTGCAGTTTCTCGGCCGCCCTGGTAAAATTCAGCGTCTCGGCCACGGTGACGAAATAGCGCAGATGCCGAAGTTCCATGATGCGTGAAGGGCTGCGGTCGAGGTCACTTTGGCAGCTGACAAGGGCCCTCGCGAGCGGGCAATCTACCTCGACCTTACGCCCGCTCATAGCGGAAAAGCATGACGAACGACCAAAACGGTATTAGCGGCCGGGACCCGCGCGTGATCAGTAACAGCATGACGAAATACAAACTTCTGCTCCTGGCCGTTTTGACGGCGAGCATTCTGGTCCCGACAGCTGTTCGAGCCGATCGCATCCAGATCGAAATTGGCGACCGCCCATTTTATAATCATGGCGCGCGCTATTGGAGTGGTGAATACGAAATGGTCTGGGTACCCGGCCACATGTCCCGCTTTGGGCACCATTGGGTTCACGGCCATTATGTCCGCGGAGAACATCGCCGCCACGATTGGAACGGGCGCAACGACGACCGTCACGATCAGGGTGATCATCGCGACGACGATCGCCGATAGATTCGGACGATCATTTATTTAGGGAGACGCCGGCTCGCAAGCCGGCGTCTTCATTTTCGCGAGGTCGAGTGAGCGAGTCCCGATTCGGCCTTATACCTGAAAAGTATTATATCCTGCCGAGAAGATATTGGCCGGGTGACCGACACCAGCGTATCAGGGAGCGTGCTTGAAATCCCGAATCCCCACCTGCTTCACCGCAACGCATCCGCGGTCTGGGAAGGAAGCCTTCGCCAGGGCGAAGGAAATATCACGACTGAAAGCGGTGTCCTTTCGGAGACGCCCTATTCCAAAACCGGTCTTTCTGCCGGAGGAGTGGGAACGAATCCCGATGAGCTGATTGCCGCGTCACTCTGCGGCTGTTTTTCCATGGCTCTCTCGAATGAACTGGCTCTGGCTGGTTTTCCTCCATTGAGGATCCTAACAATCGCCACTGCTACGGTGGAGGACGCTGCGGACGGTTGGACCATTACACATATGCAACTCGATGTTCATGCGAAGGTTCCGAACGTGTCTGAATTTCGATTTATGGATGCAGCCCTGGCTGCAAAGACAAATTGCCCGATCGCCCGCCTGCTCAAAACAAACATCTCCATGACTGCCACCCTCGATTGATGAAAGACAACACCATAACAAAGCCAGCAGCACCGCGTTCTATTCTGCGGTTGCCGCTCCATCGCATCAACTGGATTACCAGTTCCTTTTTAATCGGCACCCTAGCGTTAACGCTGACCGCCGTTCCTCTCTACATCTACCACTTCGGTCTCGACTGGTTTCAGATCGCGCTTTTCTTCATCATGTTTTTCGCCTGTGGCTTCAGCATTTCGCTGGGTTATCATCGGCTCTTCTCTCACATCACTTTCAAAGCCGCCTGGCCGATCCGTCTTTTGACGCTGGTTCTGGGTGCGGGTGCCTTCGAAAATTCAGCGCTCATGTGGGCCAGCGAACATCGCCGCCATCATAAGCACGTCGATCACGATGACGATCCCTATCAAATTTCGAAAGGCTTTTTCCATGCGCACATCGGCTGGCTGCTTTTCAAACTGAAACCTGAGCCGCCCTACGATAACGTCGCTGACCTCCAACGAGACAAGCTCGTCTGCTGGCAACACCGCAATGTTCAGCGCATTGCTGTGGTTATCAGCGTCGTCCCGCCATTGCTCCTCGGCTTTCTCTGGAATGGCTGGCCGGGCGCGCTGGGCGCTTTCTTGATCGCCGGGGTTGCTCGAATCGTTGCTCTCCAACACTGCACCTTCCTGATCAACAGCGCCTGCCACAGCTTTGGCCGTCAGCCTTATTCGACCAAGTGCACCGCGCGCGACTCCGCCTGGCTGGCCGTTTTCACTTTCGGCGAGGGCTATCACAACTTTCATCACGAATTTCAGCACGACTATCGCAACGGTGTGAAACCTTGGAACTTTGACCCGACCAAATGGATCATCTGGACCCTCTCCAAGTTAGGCCTCGTCGGAAATCTGCGTCGTGTGCCGGCCGATAAGATCTCATCCGCCGAGCAGGAACGGAATCTGGAGAGCGCCGAACAAATTGAGTCTACTCCCGGATCCGCTCCATGCCTTGAAAGCATGGCTCCGGGTTTGGGAAGTATTGGCGACTCCACCGCCTAAGCCGTATCTGGCTTTCCTGCCGCATCCATTTAGCTGCCTGATTCGCCGAGATTCCTCGGAGCAGGATCAGATGGTCTTTAGCTGCGATCACTGCAGCAATTCAGTAAATAGAAAGTCAGTCCTATGATTAAATCAATCGTTAGCGTCGCGTTCGCCACCGCTTTGGCCGGTTCGTTCGCATCTGCGCAAACATCATCAACTTCCACCACCGTCGCGACCGGGACGAATGGCGTGACCGAAACGACCACGACCAGAACCGAAAACACGGGCACAGTCACGGAGTTTACTCCGGGCCAGGCTCTCTTCTTAAAAACGGAGGCGACCCAACCAGTTCGTTACAAGTTCAGCAAAACTGTCACCTACGTCACCCCAGACGGACGGGTGATCGAAGCTTCGAAAATCAAAAAAGATTCGAAAGTCCATGTTCACTACGTCAAAGAAGGCGACGACATGCTGGTTGACCGGATCATTGTTACACCGGATCGCGACTAAGATTGCCGGATGCCTGGTTGGTTAGCTAACTACCCAGCGCGAGAATTCAACGCCTGGCGGAACGAGATAGTACTCACCGCCAGGCGTTCTCTTTTTCCCCCGCACGCTCGACTCAGCAGCAGGACCGAGCCGGTATGCCTTGAAAACTTGACTGCTTAAAGCAGTCAAGTTTCGAATACTTCAAGCGTCCGAGCGGTCGGAAATTCCAACAAGGGATATCCCGCCATGCTCGGCCGCGGCAATCAGCCGCTCTTTTTCCAGAAGAAGTGTGCGGCCCGCTTCCACCCCGATAACGCGAATCTTTGCTCCCGCCGCCACACTGATGGTTTCCGGGCCGATGCAGGGCACATCAAATCGCATGTCCTGGCTGGCTTTGGCGACTTTGATCATCACGCCACCCTTGCGGGCGAGTGCGCCCCCGCGTTTGATGGCTTCATTCGTGCCTTCGAAGGCTTCGACCGCCAGGACAGGTACCGTTTCGGACGATAACTGTTTGCCCGATATCAAGGCGCGCAGTTTCCCGGGCGATGCGCCAGCCAAAGTTAATGTCATCCCGCTGTCGGCGCGACAACTCCGGTCCCGCGATCAGACCATCCGTGGCTAAATAATTCTCCAGAAAGGATGTGGCCGGCAATAGTTCGATTCCGTTCTTTGACAGCTCCTCTGCTATGGCGGCAAAGATGGTTTCCGCATTCCGCACTTTCAGCCGCGCCAGCAAAAGCAGAGCTTTCCAATCGGGTCGAAAGTCGAACAAATTTCCGGGCGCGATCTGGCCGGCCATGATGACGTGATGCACTTCCTGGTCACGGAAAAATTTCACCAGCCGGCTGAGCTGACCGACACGCATCCACTCGAGCCGATCGACTTTGTCTTTCAGACTGGAGTCAGTCTCGCCCTCGAAAGCGGCCGCAAAGATTTCCCGTACTCCGGCGGAACGTGCGGACTCGGTGAGGAGTCGGGGATAGGCGCCGCTTCCGGATATGATGCCAAGGCGCTGAGGGATTTCCTTCACGAAAGCCTAACAATCACGAAAAGAAGGGTGTCGCGGTAATCGCTGCCACGCCGGAGCTTGTCGAAAGAGAATCCCAAGCACCGAATCTCTTATAGACAGGCGCTTGGCACAAGCGCCTCTACAACATCTTTTCAGTCGTCTGCGTTGGGCCGCTTCCCACGCTAGGCAAAATGCCTAACTGTGCTTCCGTCGCTTGACGTGCAGCTGAGCGAGCGCTTTGGATAGGGTCGCCTGGATCGCCGCCATTTGTTCCGGCGCGTGATCTTCTTTCATAGCCGCCTTGGCGCTCTCAATCGCCTTTTCGACCGCGCCCTCGTCGATATGCGATGATTCCAGAGCCATGTCCGTCAAAACGGAGACGGAATCGCCCGTGATCTCCACGAATCCTTCCCCGACGGCTAGAAATTTCTCCTGTCCGTTTTTCAGAACCCGGAGCTCGCCGGGCTTCAGCGTTGTCAGCAGCGGAATGTGCTTCGGATAAACACCGAGATCGCCTTCCGAGCCTGGAAGCGTGACCATATCGACGTCTTCCGAATAGGCTTTCGTCTCGGGTGTTACGATTTCGAGTCTTAAAGGCATATCTCTGATTTTCCGCTGTCCGCTTTCCGGTTTCCCTTAGCTGGCGCTGACCTGGTCGATTCCGCCCTTCATATAGAAGTTCGACTCGGGCACTTCGTCGTGTTTGCCCTCGAGGATTTCCTTAAACCCGCGAACCGTCTCCGCGGTAGTGACATACTGGCCTTTCGAGCCGGTAAAGATTTCCGCGACGTGGAAAGGCTGACTGAGGAAACGCTGGATTTTACGCGCACGCTGAACCGTGAGCTTATCTTCTGGGCTCAACTCGTCCATGCCGAGAATGGCGATGATGTCCTGAAGATCGCGGTACCGCTGAAGAACCTTCTGAACGCCGCGAGCGACACCGTAATGCTCTTCGCCCACAACTTCCGGGGCCAAGGCCTTGGAAGTCGAGGCTAGCGGATCAACCGCTGGGTAAATCCCGAGCTCAGCGATCGAACGCTCGAGTACGATTGTTGAATCGAGGTGAGCGAAGGTGTTCGCGGGAGCCGGATCGGTCAGATCGTCCGCCGGGACGTAGACAGCCTGGAACGAGGTAATCGACCCTTTTTTGGTCGAAGTGATACGTTCCTGGAGATCGCCCATTTCGGCAGCAAGGGTCGGCTGATAACCGACCGCGCTGGGTGTTCGGCCGAGAAGCGCGGATACTTCCGAGCCCGCCTGGGAAAATCGGAAGATGTTGTCGATGAACAACAAAACGTCCTGGTTACGCTCGTCTCGGAAATATTCTGTCATGGCCAAAGCGGAAAGCGCCACGCGCAAGCGAGCACCGGGAGGTTCGTTCATCTGGCCGTAAACCAGCGCGACTTTCGACTTCGTGATGTCCTTCAAATCGATAACGCCTGCTTCGCTCATTTCGCGGTAAAGATCATTGCCTTCACGGGTTCGTTCCCCTACCCCCGCGAACACTGAGAAGCCGCCGTGTTTCATGGCCACGTTATTAATGAGCTCCTGAATGATGACGGTCTTGCCGACGCCGGCGCCGCCAAACGCTCCGACCTTGCCACCCTTGGTGAACGGGCAGACGAGATCGACAACCTTGATACCGGTCTCGAGGATTTGCGCGCGCGTATCCTGATCGGTCAGCTCCGGAGCTTTCCGGTGAATGGGATATCGCTTGGTATACGGAACCGGCCCCTTGTTATCGACCGGATCGCCTGTGACGTTGAACAGTCGTCCGAGAACGCCTTCGCCCACCGGTACGGTGATCGGCCCGCCAGTGCCGGTGACGCTCATCCCGCGCTTCAAACCTTCGGTTGAAGACATCGCGATCGAACGAACCCAGTTCTCGCCAAGGTGCTGCTGTACTTCGAGTGTCAACTTGGTCGGGTTTCCGCCGACTTCGTATTCGATTTCGAGAGCGTCGTAAATCTTCGGTAATTTCTCTTCCTTCGGGAACTCCACGTCCACGACGGGTCCGATGACCTGAACGATATTTCCTTTATTCATAAGCGTGTCTTTAACTGCCGAGTGCCATTTGCGCGGTGGCGATCTCGAGAAGCTCGGTGGTGATGCTGGCCTGGCGCATTTTGTTGTATTCGAGCGTCAAATCTTTGATGAATTCCTTGGCGTTGTCGGTCGCGTTCTTCATCGCCACCATGCGGGCGCTATGCTCGGAAGCGCGCGCATCCAGAACCATCTGGTAAACCTGGTATTGGATGTAATAAGGCAACATCACGTCGAGAACCTTCTCAGGACTCGGCTCGAATTTGTAACCGACTAACGGATCGCCGCTCGTCTCGGGGTTCTCCGCCGGCGAACTGTGCAGCACCTTGAAATCCGTGATCGGCAGCAGCGTCCGGATCATCGGCTGCTGATTGATGGTGTTGACGAAATGACTGTAGAGAACCGAAACTTTGTCGACCTCGTGGTTCAAAAACTTTTCCGTAACGAACTGGCCAATCGGTTTGGTTTCCAGGAAAGCGACCTGATCGTGCAGCTCGAAATCGGCCAGCATTTCGCGCCTGGTTCGCGCGACGAACTGGCGGGCTTTTCTGCCCGCAACAACGAAAACCGCCTTGGCGGCGTCGAACCGCACGGCTTCGCGAAACAAATTGGTATTCAAGGGACCGGCGAGGCCCTTGTCGGTGCTGATAATCACGACGAGCTCTTTGCGAACGTCTCGAACTTCCAGCAATGGGTGCAGTTTGTGATCGGTGCGCGCCTGCAAGGACACGAGGACCTTGTTCATCAGGTTGGCGTAAGGACGCGCCGCCAGAGCCGCCGCCTGGGCTTTGCCGATCTTCGAGGCCGCCACCATCTGGAGCGCCTTGGTGATCTGGGCGGTGTTACGGATCGATTTGATCCGGCGCCTGATGTCCTGCGTGTTTGCCATTGCGAATTCCGGTCGTTAGCTCCAGACGGATTTAAATTCGTCGAGCGCGCCGCGCAGTTGCGACTCCAGATCTTCATCAAGAGCCTTCTTATCGCGAATCGTTTTCAACAGCACCTCTTTGCGGGTCGCGAGCCAGTCCTGCAGCTTGATCTGATATTCCTTCACTCGGTCGACCGGCACCGCATCAAGGTAGCCATTCTGCATGGCCCACATGATCGCGACCTGTTCCTCAACTGGAATCGGATTGTATTGCACCTGCTTGAACAGCTCAACGATGCGCTGGCCGCGCTCCAGTTTCGCTTTCGTCGCAGCATCGAGATCGGACCCGAATTGCGCGAAGGCCGCCAGTTCGCGGAATTGAGCGAGATCGAGTTTCACTTTGCCGGCGACCTGCTTGATCGCCTTGATCTGCGCAGCCGAACCGACTCGGCTGACTGAGAGACCGACTGAAATCGCGGGACGAACACCCTGGTAAAAAAGATCGGTCTCGAGATAAATTTGACCGTCAGTAATGGAGATGACGTTTGTCGGAATGTACGCCGAGACGTCGCCCGCTTGCGTTTCGATGATCGGCAACGCGGTCAGCGAGCCGCCGCCGAACTCCTCAGCAACGCGCGCGCTGCGTTCCAGCAATCGCGAATGTAGATAAAAGACGTCGCCCGGATACGCTTCGCGTCCCGACGGACGCTTCAAGACCAGCGAGACCTGCCGGTAGGCGACGGCGTGCTTGGAAAGATCGTCATATATAATGAGCGCATCCATGTTGTGATCCATGAACCACTCGCCCATGGCCGCTCCCGCGAAAGGGGCGAGGTACTGGTTCGTCGCCGTGTCGGAGGCGGGCGCTGAAATGATGGTCGTATACGGCATGGCCCCTTCTTTTTCGAGCGTGGCTACGGCTCGCGCGACGTTGGAATTCTTCTGGCCAATCGCGACGTAGATACAATAGAGAGGCCGAAAATCCGCGGCGCCCGATTTTTCGCCCGCTTTGTTCAAGCGCGCCTGGCTGATGATGGTGTCGATGGCGATGGTTGTCTTACCAGTCGCGCGGTCGCCGATAATTAATTCGCGCTGGCCGCGACCAATCGGGATCATGGCGTCGATGGCCATGATGCCGGTTTGCACCGGCTGGCTGACGGGACGGCGCTTAATAACGCCGGGCGCAATCTTTTCGAGCGGATAAAACGTTTCGCTTTTAATCGGTCCCTTGCCGTCGAGGGGCTGACCGATCGTATTGACGACGCGGCCGAGCAAACCTTTGCCTACCGGAACCTGCAGGAGCCTTCCGGTGGTCTTCACTTCGTCTCCTTCGGCCACCAGCGTGGGATCGCCTAACAGGATCGCGCCGACTTCCGTTTCCTCGAGGTTGAGAGCGAGCCCGAAAATGCCGCTGGGAAACTCGATCATCTCGTTCAGCATGCAGTCGCTCAGGCCTTCGATGCGCGCGACGCCGTCGCCGCATTCGCGGACGGTGCCGACGTTGGTCCGGCTGGTCGAGGTCTTCAGGCCCGCGATCTTCGTTTCGATCTCTTCAAGTATGGTGCTCATGTGATTGCTTTTTGATTAAAGTTGCTGCTGCAAACGCTCCAGACGCTGGCGAACGGTTCCGTCCCAGACATCGCTACCGACGCGGATTTTCATGCCGCCGAGGAGTTCGGGATTAACGGAAAAATCCGCCGTAATATCACGGCCGTATTTCCGCTTCAGATTTTCCACAATGTGCGCGCCAACGTCGGGAGCGAGCTCGCTCGCGCTTTCAATGTGAGCCTGCCGCTTCTCCAGTTCGAGACGAAGCAGGCGCTTGTAATTCGCCAGGATATCGAGGTAATGACGCGGCCTCTTCGCGATCAGCGAATCAACCAGCGACCCAATCTTGCCGTGGTCGAGTTGACCATCGGTAAAACTGGCGCGGAGCAGACTCCGCGACATCTGTCGAATTTCCTTGGTGATCTTCATGAAGCCATCTGGCGCGCCGCTTCCTCCTGGAGCCGGCGCTGATCGTCGGGATTCAATACTTTGCCCGTGACCTTGGAGGTCGTGTCGACCACCAAACGTCCGAGCTCTCTTTTCAATTCCGCCATGGTGCGTTCGTGTTCGAGCGCACTCGCTTCCTTCGCCTTGGCCATGATTTGTTCGGCCGCGGCGATCGCTTCCTGCTCGCGTCGCTCGGCGACGTGACCAGCGCTCTCGCGAGCTTCATCGATCATCCGCTGCGCTTCCGCGTTGGCTTTCGCCAGAATCTCAGCGTAACGCTGCTCAGACTCGGCGAGCTGTTGCTTGATCTTGTCCGCGTTAGCCAGTCCTTCGGCGATTCGATCGCGGCGTTCCTGAAGAACTTTCAGAATCGGCCGGTAAGCGAACTGGCGAAGCGCCAGCGCCACGATGACAAAGCTGAACACTTGCGACAGAAAAAGCCCAAGGTTCCAGCCGAAAGTTTCGGCCGTATCTTTGACCAGGTCGCCAATGCCGCCGCCGGCCGGCGCAGCCGCAAGGATCAGGAGAATCATGGCTAGGAGTAAGGTTAGTTAGGCTGTTTCCTAGTGAACCAGGAAGAGTGCGTAGAACACGATCGCTTCGGTGAACGCGATCGCGAGAATCGCCTGCACCAGAATCGGGGTGGCTGCTCCGGGATTACGTCCGACAGCTGAGGCCGCGCCCATACCGATCAGACCGACACCGATGGCCGAACCGAGTGCGGCCAGGCCGACGTGAATGCTTCCACCGATTTCTGCGAGGATTGGTAATATCATATTTATTTTTCTTATTTTTGGTTGGTCATCAGCAGCCTCCGCGGGAACCACGGTCATAGCTGCCGAAATTCTTCAATGGTGCGCTCCTTCGTGCCCACCTTCGTGTTGGGCAATCAGTAACGTGAACACCGCTGTCAAAAGCATGAAAACGAGGGCCTGCACCAGCCCAACGAGCAACTCCATGAAATAAAATGGAATCGGGATGAGCCACGAAAGCGACGGCACAATATTGGACATGGCTTCAAGCATGTTTTCCCCGGCGTAAATGTTTCCGTAGAGACGGAAACTCAACGAGACCGGACGAAAAAGAATCGAGACGATCTCGAGCAGGCCGACACAAAAGAAAATCAGGATCATGACGATTTTCATGAACCCTTTGCTGTCGCCCTTGGGGCCAAACAAATGCAGCAAAAGTCCGCCGGGACCGTTCGCCTGCAACGCCCAGATGATCCACAACAGGAAGAAAACCGACGCCATCGCGAAGGTCATGTTGAGGTCGGCGTTTCCACCCCGCAGCAGCGGTCGATCGACATGGAACAAACCAGTCGCGGCATCGTGGTGTCCCCAGCCGATCGTTCCGACACCGGGGATCAGCCCGAACCAATTAACGAAGAGAATGAAAATAAAGAGGGTCGCGAAAAACCAGAAGGTTTTCGCGGTGAGTTCGCGGCCGATGATGCTCTCGAGAAAATTATGCAAGCTCTCAACCAGCCACTCCCAGAAATTCTGCTTTCCATCCGGAATAGCTTTGATCTTTCGCGTGGCCGACTGCGCGAAACCGATGATGCCCACGGCCACGATCCATGTGACCAGCATCGAATTGGTCACGTGAAACGGTCCGACATGAAAAATCTCAGCCGGCTTGAGCGGAACGCCTTCGCTCTTCTCTTCGACCGCCGTTTCTTCGGGGTCAGCCGCAAAAGCGGACGTCGCCGACGCGCCGAAACAAAACAGCGCGAAAACTGCCAGCAACAAACGAAAAGCAAAGAAAGACTTCATCCGATTAGTAGTGTCGCAGGGCGCGATTGAGTCCACACTTTCGCGCCCACCGTAACGAACGGAACAGGCGCACACGGCGCGCTTGCGTCGCGCACAAGAAAGCGAGTTTTCCCGCGTTGACAAGGAACTTTCGGGGAAAAATTTGCGCTGTGTTAGGCGGGGCTCGAAATGGCCTCGTTTTTGGCCAGCCACTCGACCAGCTTCGCCTTTAAATCGCCCAGGCCCTGATCGTTTTCCGCCGAGATCGGAACCACCTCCACCGACGAAAATCGCCGCTTCAAGGCGGCCAGATTCTCCTCCGCCTCGGGCAAATCCATCTTGTTCGCGATAATAAACCACGGCCGCTCCGAGAGCCGCTTGTCATAGAGATCGATTTCGCGGCGCAAATTCTGGATGTCCTCGATCGGATTACGCGCCTCACTTCCGGCGGTATCGACCACAAAGAGCAGGATCTTGCACCGCGTGATATGGCGGAGAAAATCGTGCCCGAGCCCAACATTTCGATGCGCGCCTTCGATGAGACCTGGAATATCGGCTACGGTGGCTCGTTCGTATCGGCCGAGCTCCACTACCCCGATCACGGGATGAAGCGTCGTAAATGGATAGGGCGCAATCTTCGATCGGGCTGCCGAGATTTTCGTCAGCAGCGTCGATTTTCCCGCGTTCGGATAACCAACAAGGCCGGCGTCGGCGATCGTGCGCAGTTCGAAAAGAAAGTAGCCCTGCTCCCCTTCCTCGCCTTCGGTGTATTGAATCGGGGCTCGATTCTTCGAGCTCTTGAAGTGAACGTTTCCCTTCCCGCCCTTTCCGCCCTCCGCGAGAATAAACTCCTGACCTTCGACTGCCAGGTCCACGATGGGCTCCTCGGTTAAGGAAGTTGCTTCGACTTCCGTGACCGGCTGCGGAACGAGATCCCCATGCTCGTCGCGGGCCTGCGGACCTTGCGCTCGATAAACAATTGTCCCAAGCGGCACCTTTACGACCTTATCAATCCCGGCCTTGCCATGCATTTTCTTGCCCTGACCGTGGACCCCGCTCTTGGCCCGGATGATCGGTTCGTAAAAAAGCGCGGACAAATTGTCCACCTGAGTATCCGCACGCAGAATGATGTCGCCTCCACGGCCACCGTCTCCGCCGTCCGGTCCGCCTTTGGGCACAAACTTTTCGCGGCGGAAACTGACGCAGCCACGTCCGCCGTCCCCGGCGTGGGCAAAAATTTTGATCCGATCGACGAACATCCTCTCATTATATAGATGTGATCGAGAAGGAGCGCGACCCGGACTACGCCTCTAGGTAGCGCACTCGTCTCGAGTGCTGGTGAAGACGTCTCGTCTTCACGAACTTTGCGGGTGCTTCTTTTCTTGGGGAGCGCAGGCTGCACCCTGCAGGTCTCAGCAGCTTGCTGAGACCGCGTTGCAACGGTCGATTGCTAATCACGGGTGCAAGGATTGTTGCCGGCAGGCTGCCGGCAACTGCAGGCTGGCAGCCTGCGCTCCCCGAAACTGAAAAGAATCGAAGTTCGTTCCGGCGAGACGCCGCAACCAGCACTCGAGACGAGTGCGCTACCCAGAAACGAATCAGCGTGAGCCGCCGGATCAGGGTGCAAACGTTGCGTGACGTTTCCCCAACTTTAATGCAATTTATTCACCCCCTTCCTGCCGCATGAAAAATCTCAAACCAATCATCTCATTAACCAGCCTCTTCATCGTGACATCCTCCGCTCTTTCCGCACCGAAAAACACCGAATCGACCGTGTCGTCTTTGAAAGATAATCCGTTCGCGAAGGAGAGCTCACTCCCCTACCACCTCCCGCCGTTCGACAAGATCAAGAACGGAGACTTCCTGCCAGCGATTGAAGCGGGAATGCAGGAACAATTGAAAGAGATCAGGGTAATCGCCACCAGCTCGCAGCCGGCGACTTTCGACAACACTGTCGTCGCGATGGAACGAAGCGGTCGTTTGCTGGATCGCGCGCAGCGAACCTTTTCAAATCTAAACGCCTGCAACACCAACCCGGAGATGCAGAAGATCGAGAAGGATCTGGCGCCGAAACTCGCAGCGCACCGCGACGCCATCTTTCTCGACGGTCAACTCTTCGCGCGCGTGGAAAAACTCCACGGAGATAAGGAGAAGTTAGGCCTGGACCCGCAATCGAGCTACCTGCTCGAGCGATACTACAAGGACTTTGTCCGCGCAGGCGCGAAACTTTCCCAACCGGACAAGGAAAAGCTCAAGGCGATGAACTCGGAGATCGCCACCTTGCAGACAACCTTTGAGCAGAACGTCCTCAAGGAAAAGAATGCTTCCTCTGTCGTTGTTGCGGACAAAAGCGAACTCGCGGGCCTGACCGACAGCGAGATCGCCGCCGCAGCGGCGGCCGCTAAAGACGAGAAGCAGGACGGGAAATTTTCCATTCGCCTTCAAAATACCACCGGCCAGCCAATTCTTGGTTCCATGCAAAATCGTGCGTTGCGCCAGAAGATCATGGACGCGTCGCTTTCGCGGAACAGCAAAGGCGGACCATTCGACAATCGAGCGGTCGTGATTCGGCTCGCGCAACTTCGCGCGGAACGCGCAACGTTACTGGGCTACGAAAACCATGCCGCTTATCAACTGGAAGACCAAACCGCCGGCAACGTTGCCACCGTTAACAAATTGCTCGCCGACCTCGCGCCGCCCGCTGTAGCAAACGCGAAGAACGAAGCCGCCGACATGCAGAAAATCGTCGATGAAGAGAAGGGCGGATTTTCCGTGGCCTCGTGGGACTGGGATTTTTACTCCGAGAAAGTTCGCAAGGCTCGTTATGCTTTCGATGAATCTGAGATCAAGCCTTACTTCGAGCTGAATCACGTGATTCTCGACGGCGTCTTCTATGCCGCCGGCAAACTATACGGACTCACTTTCAAGGAGCGCCACGATCTCCCGGTTTATCAGCCGGACGTGCGCGTGTTCGAAGTCTACGACGCTGACGGCAAACCTCTCGCGATCTTCCTGGGCGATTATTACGCGCGGCCTTCGAAACGCGGCGGCGCCTGGATGAACGCATACGTTCAACAGAGCGAGCTCTTCGGTACCAAACCGGTGGTCGCGAATCACCTGAACATCCCGAAGCCGCCCCCAGGCCAACCGACTCTGCTGACCTACGACGAAGTGCGGACTGCCTTCCACGAATTCGGCCACGCGCTTCATGGAATGTTTTCCAACGTGAAGTATCCCCGGTTCAGCGGAACGAGTGTCCCGCGCGACTTCGTCGAGTATCCTTCGCAGGTCAACGAGATGTGGGCCATATGGCCGGAAGTGCTGAAGAACTACGCCAAACACTACAAGACGGGCGAACCCATTCCGCAGCCGCTCCTCGACAAGGTGCTGGCGGCCGAAAAGTTCAACCAAGGATTCAAAACAACCGAGTATCTCTCCGCTTCCATCCTCGACCAGGCGTGGCACCAATTGAAACCCGACCAAATTCCTTCGGATGCGATGGCCTTCGAAGCCGATTCCTTGCACAAGGCAGGCGTCGACTTTGCGCCCGTGCCGCCACGATACCGGAGTCCGTATTTTTCCCACATCTTCTCGAGCGGATATTCAGCCGGCTATTATTCATATCTTTGGAGCGAAGAGCTCGATGCCGACACGGTTGAGTGGATCAAGCAAAACGGCGGGCTGAAACGCGAGAACGGCGACCGCTTCCGCAGCATGCTGCTTTCACGCGGCGGTTCGTCCGACGCTCTCGGCCTCTTTAAGGCTTTCGTTGGACGCGAACCTTACATCGAGCCTTTGCTCGAACGGAGGGGATTGAACAAGGCGCCGGCGATAGATTCTAAAACCGATTCAAGCGCACAGCCCTCGCCCTAGGGTATCGGACGAGACAAGCTCGTCCCTCCGGCGTCAACACGGACTGCGGTCGAGATCGGAAGGGACGAGCTTGTCTCGTCCGCACTTTCCGATCGGTGGCGATTCCGCTGTTCCCTAACGAACCAGCGAATCGTAGAGTTTTTTCGTTTCTTTCGCGATCGATGACCAGCTGAACTTCTCTTCCGCCCGTTTGCGGCCGGCCTTGCCGAATTTCTCCCGCTGCCCGGGATTTGCCATCAACTGGTTGATCTTCATGGCCAGGTCCCGAGCGAATTTGTCGGGATCAACCGGTTCGAAAGGACTCTCCGACATTTGTTCGACCGGCACGAGAAAGCCAGTCTCACCGTCGACCACCACTTCCTTGATTCCGCCAACTGCCGTCGCGACAACCGCAGTTTCACAGGCCATTGCTTCCAGGTTGATGATGCCGAATGGTTCATAGATCGACGGACAGCAAAACACGGCGGCGTGCGAATAAAGTTCGATGACGCTGGGCTTATCGAGCATCTCCTCGATCCAAATGACATCCGGTCGCCCCGCGCGCACCTTGTCGATGACACTCTTCATTTCCGCCGCGATCTCCGGCGTATCCGGTGCGCCCGCGCAGAGCACCACTTGGAAATCCTTGTCGAAATATTGGATCGCGCGCGCCAGGTGAATGATCCCCTTTTGCCGCGTGATCCGGCCAACAAACAAAAGAAAGGGCTTAGCCGGATCGATCCCGAAACGCGCCATCGTCGTGGTCGTCGCGACTTTTTTGTACTCCGTCAGATCGATGCCGTTGTAAATGATCGGAATTCGCTCCGACGGCACGTTGAATAGCTTTTCGATGTCGCGCTTTGTTTCTGCCGACACCGCGATGACGGCGTCCGCCATTTCCAACGCCGTTTTTTCCACCCAAACGCTGAAGTCATAACCGCCTCCGAGTTGCTCTCGCTTCCACGGTCGAAGCGGTTCGAGCGAATGCACCGTGACAACAAGCGGGATGCCGTAATTCTTTTTGGCCAGGATCCCGCCAAAATGGGTATACCACGTGTGGCAGTGCACCAGGCCGGCATCGATGTTCATGGTGTTGAAATCGAGGCACCGTTGAACCGCGCCGAAAACTGACCGGAGCGGCTTCGGACAGGTGTAATCGTCCGTCTTCAGCCCGAACCCCGTGACTTCAAGATTCCCGGCCTTCGATTTCTGATCGCCGAAGCAGCGCACCTCCACCGGCATGAGCTTGGCAAGTTCGCGCGACAGATAATCAACATGAACTCCCGCGCCGCCGTAGGTTAACGGTGGATATTCGTTAGTGAGAAAAAGAACCTTCAAAACGCGGAGCTGGAGTAATGGAGTGATGGAGTAACCGAGTCCTGATGAAATCTTCCTGCTTTCACCCTACGCCATTACTCTAATACTCCGGCGCTTGCTAGTTCTTCACTTTAAGAAGCAGCACCGGGATATCGACCGCGTGCCGCACTTTATCGGCGGTGGCTCCGTAAAGGATATCGCTGATAAAGCGATGACCATGCGTCGTCATGGCGATCAGATCGACACCGGCGCTCCGGGCCAATTTGATGATTTCCGTAGAAGGCTCCCCCTTGGCCAGAACCGAACTGACCTCAAAGCCCTCGTTCCGCAGATCATGCTCGAGGCCCTCAAGGTATTCGCGGTCGTGCCGGATCTCTTCACTCTCCTGTAACTTGAGTTGATCAAAATTGCGCGCCACCCAGCCATCGGCCACGTGCACCAGCAATAGTTTAGCATTCGTTAGGCGAGCAAGCGATCGAATATGGCGCAGGATCGTTTGGTCGGTCTCACGGTTTTCGACGGGCACCAGAATCGAGCGATACATAGGGCGAGGTGAGGTTAACCGCGAATTGTCTGAACCAAAAGCCACCCGTTCAGCAAAGCGATAACTCCGGCCACGGACCAGGCCAGGGCCTTGACCGCGGGACTGTTCACGAACTCGCCCATTTTGGCTTTGCTGCTCGTGAACATGACCAGCGGAAAGACAGCGAAACTAAGCTGCAAACTCAAAATCACCTGGCTAAGGATAAGGAGCCGGGCTGTCCCATTCTCGCCCGAGATGGCCGCAACTATGACCGCCGGAACGATGGCGATGCCGCGCGTAATCAGACGGCGTAACCAGGGTCGCAACCGAATATTAAGAAAGCCCTCCATCACGATTTGACCAGCGAGCGTGCCGGTGAGGGTCGAGTTCTGGCCGGAGGCGAGCAAGGCGAGTGCGAAGAGTGTGCTCGCGCCGGTCACGCCCAGCAGGGGTGACAGCAATTTGTAGGCGTCTTGAATTTCTGCCACATCGCCGCGGCCCCGCGTGTAAAAAGTCGCGGCCGATACGATCAGGATGGCGGCATTAATGAAGAGCGCGAACATCAGGGCCAAGGTCGAATCGATGGTGGCAAACTTGATTGCCTCCCGCCGACCGGCTGTGTTCAGCTCGTATTTTCGCGTCTGTACAATGGACGAATGAAGATACAAATTATGGGGCATGACGGTCGCACCCAGGATGCCGATGGCGATGTAAAGCATGCCGGGATCAGTCGCGATTCGGGCCGAAGGAAGAAATCCTTTAGCAACTCCGATGATATCGGGCCGGGAGGCGATCAGCTCCCATGCGAAGCAACCGCCGACGACGGTGATCAGCGTGATGACAAGCGCCTCGATATAACGGAACCCCTTGTTCTGAAGAAAAAGCACGACCAGCACGTCGAGCGCAGTGACGCAGACACCGGCGATGAGCGGGATTCCGAAAAGCAGATTCAGCGCGATGGCCGAGCCGATCACTTCCGCCAAATCACAGGCCGCGATCGCCAGTTCGCAGATCATCCAAAGGAAGAACGAAACCGGCCGACTGAAATGATCGCGGCAGGCCTGAGCCAGGTCGCGCCCGGTCACGATGCCGAGCTTGAGTGAGAGTGCCTGCAAAAGGATCGCCATCAGATTCGAGAGCATGATCACGCTGAGCAGCGTGAAATTGTACTTTGAGCCGCCGGCCAGATCGGTCGCCCAATTGCCGGGATCCATATAACCGACTGCGACGAGAAACCCGGGACCGGCGAAGGCGAACAATTTGCGCAGAAAACCGGCCGAGGTCGGCACGACCAGACTGCGATGAACCTCCGAGAGACTGGGCCGGGCTGGCGTCGAGTGCCAGCCGGCACTGGGATGGATGGCGTTCTCCTCCATTCCCGATTTAGGCATGCCTAAATTAGTTGCCGCTAGATAGTAATTTGTCAATTAACAAGAAATTATTTCTTTGACTATTATGGGAGGCGATTTTAGGGTCCGTTTGTGCCTGGTAAAAGCCCGCGTTCCGCCCTCGGCAGTTCCACCGCCGTGGAAGATTATCTCGAGCGAATCCTCGAATTGATTGACGCCAAGGGTTACGCCCGCGTGGTCGATATCGCGTCAGCCCTCCAAATCTCGCAGGCCAGTGTGACCAACATGGTTCAACGCCTCGCAGCCGACGGCCTGCTCAAGTACGAGAAATACCGCGGTCTCGTCCTAACCAGTTCCGGCGAAAAGCTGGCGCGCAAAATCGCCTATCGGCACAAGCTTCTGACCGATTTCTTTCAGCTGCTCGGCCTGAACAAACGCGTCATTCATCGCGACGTCGAAGGAATGGAACACCACGTCAGTCCCCCAACCCTTCGCGCGATCGAAGCGCTTACCCGGCACCTTCGCAGTCGCCCCACCCTCCGAGCCGAACTTCGCCGCGCGTAATCCCTCGCCGATCTTTCCCGGTCGCGCGCTCGTCTCGCGTGCCGGTGATCGCGTCTCGCGATCGCCTACCGCTAGCCAGCAGGTCCGCGGAGCCTGCGCTCTCTCCGATCCGAACGATTCGAGTTCGCGCAGACGAGATGTCTTCGCCCAGCACTGGAGACGAGCGCGCTACCCAAACGCGGAGTCCGGGCCTCGCATACGCGGCAAATTCTGTAAACTGTGGAGTGACGCGTCGTTTAGCGAAGAAAAACCCCATCGTCCTCGCGATGGATATCGGCAGCTCCTCGACGCGGTCGGCTCTGTTTGATTCCAAGGGCGCAATCCTGTCAAAAACAGACGCGGTTGAACATTACTCCATTCCCTACGGACCCGACGGAGCGGCTGAACTTTCACCGGTCGCTCTTCTGCGCGCCGTTAGCCGCTGTGTTGCCACCACGCTTTCCGGCAAGGGACGCACTCCAGTCACCGCCGTCTCCATCTCCTCGTTCTGGCACGGCCTCCTCGGACTGGACGTGCGCTGGCAGCCCCTGACGCCCATCTTCACATGGGCCGACTCGCGCGCGGTCGAAGCGGCGCGCGACCTACGCAACAATCTCGACGAATCCCGCGTTCATTCCCGAACCGGTTGCAGACTTCACACCAGTTATTGGCCGGCAAAGCTGCGCTGGCTCAAAACCGATTCGCCCACCCTTTTTCGAAAGGTTGCCCTGTGGGTGTCACCGGCCGACTGGATTCTTCATCGTCTCTTCGGGACCAGGCACACCACTCCGTCGATGGCCAGCGCCACCGGGTTGTTCAATCTCGAGAACAAATCAGTGGGACGCGGAAATCTGCCGCGCCTTGCAGCTTTCACGAAAGAAGTTCCCTGAAGTCGCGTTTGTTCCAATCATGGCCACAGCAAAGTCGCCGCGAATGCCGTTGAAATCGGTCGCGATGACAATGATCGGCGACGGCGCTGCCAGCAATCTCGGATCCGGCGCGTCTGCCAAGGGCATCATCGCGATCAATGTCGGAACCAGCGCAGCAGTCCGCGTCATCTCATCAGACAAACGCGGCGACATTCCGTCCGGGTCTGTTTCGCTACATCCTCGATGACAAACGTTTTGTAGTCGGGGGCGCCATCAGCAATGCGGGAAATCTTCGCGAATGGGCCATGCGCGAACTTGGAGTAAAAATGGACTCGCGCGCAGAGCGTGAAACGTATTCAAGAACCGCCGCGGCCCAAGATTCGTTAGTTGTTCTGCCATTCTGGGTCAACGAACGCGCACCGTCCTGGCCGGACGACGCGCGTGGAGTGATCTGTGGATTGAATCCAACTGTCACTGCCGCAGAAATCGTCCGGTCGCTTGCCACGGCTTCCTTCTATCGACTCGCGCAGATTCTCGACATTCTGCAAGCCAACGGCCACGGCATTTCCCGCATCATTATCTCGGGCGGAATCCTGCGATCGACGGAGGCGGTTCGGCTTTTGGCGGATTCCATCGGACACGACGTCGAGATCTCTCGCGTTCAGGAGGCATCGCTTCGCGGCGCGGCCGTCTTTGCTTTGGAACAACAGGGAATTCACCTGCGCCCCTTAGCGACAGGACGATTGATTAAACACAATCGCGCATTAGCAAAACTTCACGCCCTACGCCGCGCGAAACAGGAAGCCTTGGAAAGACGAATGGCAAAGTTGCAGAAGGAGGACGGAGCTCCGCGACGCCGGGTATTGAAGAGATGACCCCGGTGTCGTTCCAAATGTCATGGGACAAGGCTGAGCTTGTCCCTTCAGGCAACACAAGAAACTAACAGCTTCCGCTACAGGCGTGCGTCGCCGTTCTCGTCCGCACCGTTAGGCTCAGATTTCTTCACCCGGCGGAAATCCAACTGCTTCACCCGGCGACTGTCCGATTGAGAAACCGTCACGACGTATTCGTCAATTTTGACCTGCTCGCCCTGTTTCGGCAGATGACCGAGCAAATGCGTCACGTAACCGCCGATCGTACTGACATCCGCGCTGTCGAGCTCAAGTCCCGCCATATCGCGTAGCTCATAAAGTCCCAGGCCACCGTCGACCACAAACTCGTCGTCGTTAATCTTCTTGAACTCCTCGGCCTCAGTATCGAACTCGTCCTGAATGTCGCCGACCAACTCCTCGAGCACGTTTTCCATCGTCACCATGCCGACGGCTCCGCCGAACTCATCGACCACAATGGCGAGGTGCGCATGCTTGCCCAGGAACAGGTTGAGCAGCTTCTCGAGCGACATCATTTCCGGAACGGGCGTGAGTTCCCGGCGAATTTTCATCAAATCAGGATGCGGATCGCGCATCAGTGGCACGAGTTCCTTGATGTGAACGAGACCCACCGTGTTATCGAGGTGGCCCCGGCATAACGGAAACCTGGTGTGCCGGGAATCGAGCGCCTTCTTCACATTGCTCTCGAAATCTTCTTCCAGGTCGAGATAAACAACCTCACCGCGCGGCGTCATGATGTCGCGCACGACGCGACGGCGAAGATCGAGCGCGTTAACCAGAAGATCGCGTCCGAGCGGCGTGACCTCCTCGGAACGCTCGCTCTGGTCGAGAATCAAACGCAATTCCTCTTCGCTATGGGCCAGCTCGGACCCGGAGGCAGGATGCAATCCGAGGAGCTTTTGCAGGATAAAATTGGACGACTTGTGCAACATCCAGATGGCCGGCTTGAAAACGACATAAAAGACACGCAGCGGTTTAACGAGCCGGAGGGACATCTGCAACGGATTGGAGATGGCGGAATATTTCGGACCCAGCTCGCCAAAAACGATGTGCAGAAAAGTGATCCCAATGAAAGCGAGCACAACCGCGATCCAGGTGATGAGTGCGTGAGTCTGAATGCCCACGAGGCGAAACGCGGGCTCGAGCATCTGCTCCAGGAATTGCTCACCGATCCATCCAAGTGCGAGACTGGCAAGCGTGATCCCCAACTGCGTGGCGGACAGATAAGCGTCGAGATGCCCGCGCACGTGCCGGACGAACGTCGCGCGCTGATTTCCTTCATCGATCAACTCATCGAGCTGACTGCTGCGGACTTTGACGATGGCAAATTCGCAAGCGACGAAAAAACCGTTCAACCCGACAAGGATTGCGATCGCGGCCAGTTTGAGGGCGATGACCGCGGGTGGATCCCATTGGATGCCAGCCGTGTCGGAGACGGCTAAAGAGATGTACGAAACGATGTTCATTGGCCGAATGCCGGGGGACGGCATCCGTCACGGCGAACCGAAAAATCCTACCAGCTCGACTTAACGACGCCGGGGATGAGCCCCTGCGAAGCGAGTTCGCGGAAAGTGAGGCGCGAAACTTTGAACCGCCGAATGAAGGCGCGACGTCGGCCGCTGACTTCACACCGGTTGACCACCCGCGACGGGCTTGCATCTCTGGGAAGCTGGGAAAGGCCGGCGTAGTCCTTCTTGGCCTTGAGCTCTGCGCGCACGGCGGCATACTTCTTGACCGTCGCGCGTTTGCGCTCGTTACGATTGATCCAGGACATTTTCGCCATAGAAAGGCGGACGTTAGCGGGGTTCCGGAGCTTTGCAACTGGCTTTTACCGCACCCGCCTCCCTGAGAAAAGACCAGATCCCCTGTCACTTCGTTTCGTCATTCGAAATTCGTCATCCCTCCTTGCAGCGCGCATTTGCCTTTCAATTCGATCCAGTCCAAACGTTTCGCCTGTTTCAACTTAGCCCGATCTGTGATCCCACTCTTTCGTAACCAATTTCCCTCCTCCAAAGCCGAACTCGCTGAGGCACTTAACGACGCGCTCGGACGTTATGTGAAGCAGGAATCGGGGCCGCTCGTGACCGTTTCCGCCCGGGTATTTCCTTATCTTGATGAAATCGCGATCAATCTCGACAGCGCCGAACTCGGGTCCACGTTCCCAGCAGTTCCCAAGGTTGTCGGAGAAACAAAGTCGGCTATCGAAGCCGGCCTGGTCACCCTGAGCGGCCGAGACATTAAGCTCCGCGGCGTCCCCTTCAATCTTCAGATGGCTGCCAACAGCGTTGTCATGCACTCCGGTCGCGACGAGACCGACCAGGCCGTCCTCGTCCCCCAATCGGTGCGATCGGGCCATGTCTCCATCGCGGTCTCTCAAAAGGACCTCGAAAAGGCCATCGGCGAATTGGCGCGGGAACAGGGGGCAAAGCACGGAATTGCCGTCGAAGACGTCCGGATCGCCTTGCGCGCCCGCGGCGTCCGCTCGATCTCGGTCGATATTCATCTGCGGGCCAGAAAATTCCTTTTGCGCACGGAAATGGATATCGCCGGGCAGTTGGAGATCGACGATGCCTTCGAGGCCAAGATTTCAAACCTGAAATGTCGCGCTACCGGGACGATTGGCTCCGTCGCGTGCGGCGTTCTGCAGCCTTATTTGGACAAAGTCGAGGGCCACAGCTTGTCTCTGATGTCTTTCCCATTCACCGGCATGAAGTTAAAAGATGTGCGCGTGACCGTGGCGGACACGGTCGAGGTGACGGCCGATTTCGCAGGCGAAGCCTAACCTTTTCCCTACAAGGCCGGAAATTGGCGCTTTTCGCGGATGCCCTCGTTCGGGTATCAACTGGGCATGGTCGGCTTGTCCTCCAATTCGATCACACGTGACCTGGTCAGCTCTACGCGCCGATGAACATTGAGACTCTGCGGACAGTTCCGTTGTTCGAATCACTGACGGAACGCGAGGCGACTACGCTCTGCGCGATGTTGCAGACGCTCGACTGTCAGCCACAGCATGTGCTCTTTCGCGCGGGGGATGCCGGCGACAGCATGTATCTCATTGAGTCCGGAAAAATCTGCATCAGCATGAACTCCGCGGATGGACACGAGTTGACCATCGCCGAATTGAGTGCTGGCGATTTCTTCGGCGAAATGGCCATGCTCGATGGTAAGCCGCGCTCAGCGCGGGCCACCGCTCTCGAGCCTTCGAAGCTCGCAACCTTGTCGCGCGACCATTTCCTTTCGTTCGTCCAGGGAAATGCGCAGGTTGCTACGGAAATGTTGAGCGCGCTCGCGCACCGGCTGCGTCGCACGGACGAACTTCTGCAGAATCGCATTACGCGAAACGTAAATGAGGAAGAAGCCCTTCAGCTCACGTTCGCAGATAAAGCCGCGGACATCATCGCCGAGTTCGGCGGCAGCTGGAAATTCATCATCGTTTCGCTGGGACTCCTCGTCGTCTGGGTGATCACAAACACGCTCCTGTTGACGCGAACACCGTTCGACCCTTTCCCGTTCATCCTCTTGAACCTGGCCCTGAACGTCATCACCGCGCTTGCAGGCGCCGATCATCATGATGTCGCAAAATCGGCAAAGCCATAAGGACCGTCTCCGCGCGGACCTCGATTACGCGGTCAACCTAAAGAACGAGCTCGCCTTGAATGAAATTCTTCAGCGGCTCCACGTTCTCGAACGCGATTGCCTCAGAGCTACGGGCGAGCGAATCGTCCGAGGCCGCCCCGAGAGCGATGTCCAATCGTCGGACAAACCGACTCGTTAGGTGCTCCAGCCGACGAAGTGGAAAATCGCCGCCTACGTCGCGGCGGAACAGGATGTTGTAGCTGCCGGCGTCTCTGACGGCAGGATTTCAGGGACTGCCGCCGGTGACGGCGGCAGCTACAACGTCAAAGCGTTGACTTCTGCCCCATCGCCGGGCCGTGTTCTCTTCTCTTCCTAGGCTTTGAGTCCGTCCCGGAAAGCGATCGATTCCAATTCAACCCGCACAGCATCGTCGATCGGAATCACCGGGCGCGCCTCAAAGACAAACGCGGGCAGCATCGAGCAGAACTTGTGGACCGCGGTGGGGTCATCGCAATCCAGCATCATGTATCCTCCCCAGTCTCCCACTCGAATGACGAACAACTCGATCTTGAAGTTGGACGGCGCTTTCCACTGCCGGAAAACCTCCAAAATCCGCTTTTGGGCATTCTCGTACTCGATCGGTGAGCCTTGGGGACGTTCGGTCCAGGTGAGCATGTATTTCATAGGATGTCGTTGCCTTTCAGGGTGGGCGTTGCTGGAGAGTATGCGGACGGTCGCCCCGTAGCCAGACCAAGATTCAGAGCCACGCTCACTACCAGAGCCACCAGTACCTTTGCCCGCTAACCGCATCCGTTGAGGTGAATCATTACAACCCACAACCGGCGCCGGCAAGCATCGTCGTCTAAAAAGCGGGCGCTTGAGACGACAACGCTGACCTTTACTGGCGAGCCAATCTCCTGAACAGACCGAAACCGAGCACGAGGAAAAGTAGGTTGGGCAGCCAGACGAGTAGCTCGGGATGAACCTTTGGGTTTGAGCGCAGAGTGTCGCCAAGAATGACAAAAAGGAAGTAGGCCACGGCAACGATCAGGCCCATGGCGAAACCGATGGACGTTTCGCGGCGATGCGCGGTGATGCCCAAAGGCACGCCGATGAGCGCGAAGGCGAGACAGGAAAAGGGAAAGGAGAAACGCATATTGATCTCAGTGCGACTGGCGCTGCGCTCACGACTGCTCTCGCTCTTTAATTGCTCCAGCAGCTGCTCGATCGACAAGGCGGAGCGGCTCGGACGCTTCTTCTCTTTTTCGTAAAGCTCATCAAGGCTGATCGGTAACGTGCCTTCTGCCATGTTGATGCCATCCCGGACCTTGTGGAGATCGAGCGGATCCTTCTCATCGCGCTGCTGATAACGCGCGTAATAAAGGTGCATCAGGATGCGTTTGTTAGGCAAATCGGCCTCCAGCTTGCCGGTGCGGGCATAGGTGACACGCACGGGCAGCGAATTCTGGTCCATCTCAAACACGATGATGTTGTCGAGCTTGTTCCCTTCCTTTCTGCCGACGTAAATCTTGCGACCCGGGAAACTGGTCGATCACCTGGTCGGTGCCGAAGAGCGCCATCGGGTTGCGCGTCGCCAGATCGTAAATCGTGCTGCGCAATTTTTCCTGCGCCGCCGGCGCCACCGAGACATTGAGCCAGAGGCAGATGGCGCAGCAGACAAGCGCAACCGCCGCCAGTGGAACACAGATTCGCGTGATGCTGACGCCGTTTGAGCGAAGCGCGATCAGTTCGTTATCGGCCGAAAGCCGCCCGAACACCAGCAGAACGGCCGTGAGCAGGCCCCAGGGGATGGTGAACTTGAGTGAAAAAGGCAGAATATAAGCGATAAAGGTGACGAGATACTCGACCGGCACATCGTGGTTAACGAGCAGCGGCAGCAGTTTGCGCAGGATATTTCCAACAACCAGAACCAGGCTGAGAACGAAAATGGAGAAGAGAACGTTGACTATGAGCTCGCGACTGATGGCTCGATCGATCAGTTTCATTTTCAGGGCGCACCGGTTCTCTTATTCATCGCCGGGCGCCGGGACATTAGCACAATCCGGTCAGAACAGTCATGGAGGTTGGTTTGGCCGCCTGCGTTTTGGAATCGTGATTGTGCTCCTGCCGATTGCTTTACTACCGCGCACGACCTTTGCGACGGGCGTGGAGGGTCGAACTCCTGCGAGCCGGCTTTCCGGCGGCGTGCTCCCGCGCGATTGCGACCAATGCATCGTCGTAACGACACTCTCGTGGTCGGCCTCCACCGGAACGCTTCGCGCTTTTGATCGAGGCAGTCACTGGAAACTGGCAGCTTCGCGGACGACCGATCAATGTCCGTATCGGAAGCGGAGGAATGGCCTGGGGGCGCGGCCTGTTCAATGGCGATCATCTGCCGGGTCCGCGAAAGGTTGAAGGCGACAAGAAAGCGCCCGCCGGAGTTTTCAAACTGCTCTTTTGTTTCGGCTACCAACGGATCGCACCGGAAACCCGGCTGCGTTATCGCGCGGTTGATGCGGGGACGGTCACGGTGGACGATCCGCACTCGCGTTTTTATAATCAAATGCTCGAGTCTACGAGCGTTCAGCATCCTGATTGGAAAAGTGCGGAGAAGATGCGGCTTTCGGACGATCGCTACAAATGGGGCATCGTCGTCGGACACAATATCCCGCCCATGCCTGGTGCGGGCTCCTGCATTTTCATGCACGTCTGGAAAAATTCTGCGACTACGACAGTTGGTTGCACGGCGATGCCGGAACAGTCGCTTTTGGATCTTTTGCGCTGGCTGGATCCGGCAAAGCATCCACTGCTGGTGCAGATGCCCGCGCCGGTTTACAGCCAGATGAAAAGTGATTCGGGGTTACCGCAGGTGACGCACAAGCATGAATGATTCGGAGACAGATTCAGGGATACGCATAGATAAGGAACTTCTGAATCGGTATTCATCCGTGGCTTCGAATGTTTTCGGACTCTTCACGGTATCGGCTGGCGATTCCTTCGGCTTTCGGTAAGCTCGTGGACTGATGAAATCTCGTCTTATTCACCACTGGCTCTTGTTCGTGCTGGCGGTGGCAACGATTGGGACCCTAACGAACTGCGCTTTTATCTCGCGGCACGTCTTCAGCGAGCCGTCGGTCGATTGGCAATCGCGAAACGGCCAGCTGCTTTACCGTAACCAGCGAACCACCCTCATTGGCGAAGTGCTGGTTCGTTTCTCGAAGAGCGGCGAATTCGAGATGACATTTTCCAAGGGACCCGGCGTAAACCTTCTCACCCTGCGGCAGGACGCGACTTTTGCTCAGATCAAAGGTGGGCTGGCGCGCGGAGTCTGGTCCGGGCCCGTGGCTGGCGCGCCGCGTCGCTTGCGCGGGTGGCTCGAGCTTCGTGACGTGCTCGCGAAGGGCGCGGATAAAAAAGAAATTCGACACACTTCCGGCCGGGAGACATTCGTCTTCCATTTTTGACGCCATCCGCAGCGTGAGGATGGTCTGATTTCCGAGCCAAGAACTGTCATGCGAACCAGCGACTTCATCGCACGAATCGTCACCGAGCGGCGACTTTTCGTCTGGATTATCGTGGCCCTGGTCGCAATCGCGTCGGTCGCAATTTTGAAAAGGCATCTGGCGCTCGACAGCGACATCATCAACATGTTGCCGGGCAAATTCGATTCCGTGCAGGGATTGAAAGTCTACAACCGCGACTTCGAACAAACGCGCGAACTGACCTTCGCTCTCCTTTGCCAGCCGGAAGACGTGGAGAAGCTCGACGAATACGCGCCGACCTTCGCCAAAATTCTCCGTCACCAGGCCTGGTGCGAGCGCGTCCTCGCGGGCTCGCCGATGGAGACGAACGACGGCGTGCACGATCTCCAGGGAATGGCATTGCCGCTCCTGCTCAATCTCGAGCCACCGGCGTTCGCGCACACACTCGAGCTTTTACAGCCGGAAAAGATGCGCGACCGCCTTCATCGATTACACGAGCAAATTGAAGCGGGCTCACCACGCCCGCAGTTCGAGCTCGATTTCGATCCCCTCGGCCTGATCGGCCCCGCGATCCGTCCGTTCGCCGAGGGGAACGCCGTCGAGGAAGATCAGCCGCTCGCCTCTCCCGACCGCACGATGCGCGTGTTTCTGGTGGTGACGAACCAAAAGACGCCGAGCGCCTTTGATTCACAGAAACTGATGCACCGGGTGGACAAATTTTGCGCCGAACCGCTTCCGGGATGGGAAGGCGGACCGATAAAGCTGCTTGTCACGGGACGTTCGGCCTACGTTTCGGACATCTCGCTGAGCATGCGGCACGATGTCGCCGCGACACTTATCGGATCCGTCGTTCTCGTGGGCGCGATTTTTTTTCTCGGTTTTCGCCGATGGCTGCCGCTCGCCGGAATGGGATTCTCCCTGCTGCTTTCCTGTCTGGTCGGTCTCGCGATTGGTCTCCTTATCTTCGGCCAGTTAAACATGGTCACGATCGGTTTCAGCGCGATCCTTGTCGGGCTGGGAGTGGATTTCGCGATCCTGATTTTCGGACGATACCAACAGGCACGCGCCGACGGCGAATCCCACCAACAGGCGGTGGCCACGGCGGTGGCGAAACTGGGACGCGCGGTATTTTTCGGAGCACTGACGACCGCAGTTGGATTTCTTGCCCTGGTCCTGAGCGGGTCGTTAGGCTTTAGCGAGCTCGGCGTGCTCATCGCCATTGGAATCCTCTTCGCCGGGTTTTTCATGTGCACGATTCTGTTCCTATTCGTTCGTGAACGACAAACGAATATCGAACACGACTGGCTTTTCGAAGCTGTGAAACGCTACGTCTGCTGGGCCGTTCGGAAACCGAAGCCGCTCCTGGCAGTTGTGCTCTCGCTCTTGGTCATTATGGGCGTCATCGGGTTCACCCCGTTGATTCCTCTTCCCTTTGATTCGAGCACACGCTCGCTCGAGCCGAAAGGCAGCCGTGCGAGCCAGGCTCTCGCAACCATCATGGCGAAGATGCCGGCACGCTGGGAACCTGTGCTTGCGATTATCCGCGCAGAAAATCCGCAGGACCTGAGCGATCGATGGCACCAGACCGCGCAGCATTGGGCGGAGCTTCAGCGGGACGGAAAAATCAAGGGTTACTCGACGCCCGCGGCGCTTGCGCTTTCGCCGAGAACGATGGCGCAAAATCGCGCGACCCTGAGTTCCATCAATTTCGACCAGACGGCCGATGAGTTGCGAAAGGCCTTGGACGCCGAAGGTTTCAGCCGCGGTCCGTTTACGAGCGCGTTTCATTTGCTCGATGACCTGAAGAAAATGCAGGATCCGGCAACGCCGATGCCGCACTGGCGAACCAACCTGCCCCGGAGTTCGAGCTGGTGGTTTCTGATCGATCGTTATTTCGCGCGCGATCCGTTGCTCACGACCGGGTTTGTCACGACGGCAGCGCCGATTACGAAGCACGCAACCTACGAGACTCTGAGCCGGGAACTGCCAGTCCCGGGCGTGCCCATGGTTCTTTCCGGCTGGAGTTACACCCTGGCGAATCTTTTGCCGTGGTCGCGGCACCAGCTCCTGATCATCAGCGCGTTGATGGCGATCTTTGACGCCGTCCTTCTCGCAATTCTTTACCGAAACTGGCGGCTCTGGGTCATCCAGGAGTTGACGCTCATCTTCGCGATCGGCGCCATGCTCGCCTCGATGAAGTTGCTGAACATTCCGCTAAACCTTTTGAACGTTCTCTCATTCCGGCTCGTGCTCGCCATCGGAGTCGATTACGGGATCTACATTATTTTGATCTGGCAAAAGGCGCATGACCTCGAGCATGACGTCGCCGGCGTTGTAAAACCGGTTTTACTTGCCGGTCTTACGGCGGTCAGCGGGTTCGGCTCATTAGGTTTGGCGCGCAATCCTTCACTCAGTGGCCTGGGCATCGCGTGCGCCATCGGCATTTTTTGGAGCCTGGTGGCAACAATCTTCTTTACGCTTCCCGCCGCCGCTCTCGCCGAGCGCCGGACGTGGGATGATGGGACGCCATCAGAATCACGTTGACCCGCTCGCGCTTCTCGGAACATTCCCCCGCGTGAGGGTTTTTTTCGACCGCGTAACAGACCGACGTCCTGCCAGCGCTCGCATGACGCGAAAATTCGCCCTGCCGACTTTGCTGCTCGCCTGTTGCGCGCTCACGAGCACGATTCACGCTGCGCCGCTTACGCCGGCAGACGTCAAAACATTGCTCGGACAAATCCGGGAGAAACGAAACGCCGCTCCCTATCTCGAGTCCGACTTTCGCGAAGAGAAAATCATACGGTTAATGAACAAGCCGATTGTCACCTCGGGCAAGGTTTGGTTTCAGGCGCCACAGAAGTTCAAACGCGAAGTCACGGGCAACTCGCCGAGTGTCATGGTCAGCGATGGCCAGCAGCTTTGGATTTACTATCCAAAATTCAAATCGGCCGAGCACTATTCGCTCGGCAAACACTCCCCGCTGGACGCGGCCATGGCGGCGCTCAACACGGCCCTAAACCTGGAAAATGTGGAGACGACTTTTCACATCACCGGGGAGCACGCCGCCCAAGGCTACGATCTGGAACTTTTGCCACGCTCACCTTCGATGAAGCGCCTGTTTCAGAACTTCCAAATTCATATCAACGGCGACCTCATGGCCGAACGCACCGAGATGTTGCAGCCTAACGGCGATCGAATCGTAACGACCTATTCGAACCAGAACCGGTCCCCCATCCCTGCCTCGACCTTCCAGTTCAAGCCGCCCGCGGGCACGGACATCTCCACGCCTTTGGGAAAATAATCGCCGATGCGCTGGCCGATCCTGACCTCGCAAGAAAAGCAGGTCGTCGGTTTCATCCTTTTCTGCCTCGTTCTCGGCGTAGCGACCAAGGCGTATCGGGCGTCGCATCCGGTGGCGCCGCCACCAAGCCACGAGCGGCACCAGCAGAGACATTAAGAGCCGGGTCGCATAGCGGACACAAAGTGAGAGACGGCGGCCAGGATCGCCGCCCGACAGTCGTCACCGCTTCGCGTTTCCCAAAGGCGGCATCCGCGCAAATCCGCGTTCGTTGGGGGCTAAGCCTGATTATTTTTTGCCACGTCTTCCGATTGCACGGTGGCAACGACCTGTTTGCTTCCTGCCAAGGCCAAAATGATGTCCGTTTTTGAGATGCTGCCTACGAGCGTTCCGTCGCGAATGTTGTTAACCACCGGCAGCCTCTCGCCGTCGTGATTGGAGAAGCGTTCGAGGGCTTCGGTCAAAGTTGCGTGCGCCGGAACGACCGGAAAATGATCGCGCAAAATATCGCCCGCGATGACCAAGGCGGCCAATTCCGGTGAGTTCAGGTAGCTTTTGATGTCGTGCAGTGAAACGGCGCCGATAAGCCGGTTTTGTTCAGTGACGTAAAGGTAATTGAAACGTGTGGCGACGAACTTTTCCCCAATCTCAGCGAACCGCGCGGTCGGAGAAATCGTCAGTGGATTTGGTTTCACGAGATCGCGAACATGAAGCTCGGCCAGTTGACGTCGATAGTCTCCTGCCCCTTTTCTCTTCAAGGCTTCCGCGTAAATCGAACGGCGTTCGAAACTGAACGAGGTGTAATAGGCAACGACGCACGCCAGCATCAGCGGCAGGATGATTTGATAATCGAGCGTCAGCTCGAAAATCATGATGATGGCCATGATGGGCGCGTGCGTAGCCGCGGCCAGGAAAGCGCCCATCCCCACCAGCGCGAAGGCGCTCGGGCTCTGGACGAAATGCCCCGGCATATGGGACAATCCGCCGCCGAAAAGAAATCCAAGACTCGCGCCGATGAAAAGTGTCGGTGTGAAGACACCACCAACGGCGCCGGACCCAAATGTGGCCGATGTCGCCAGGACTTTGAAAATCAGAATCACCGCGAGCGTGTCCCAAAGCCATTGCCCGCGCAGAATCGCGTTCACCGCGCTGTAGCCGTTTCCGCAAACCTCCGGATGAATAACCGCAAGCGCGCCGACAATCAGGCCGCCGGCGCACATCTTGACATAAACCGGGGCGCGAATCCGCGCGGCCAGCTGTTCGCTCGCTCGCAGGAGACGGATAAACCACGGGGCGATCAGGCCCGCGACAATTCCGAGAAGCAAATACGGAATGATTTCTGAATTGGTGTTCAGTCGAAACGGCGGAATCTCGTAAAGCGGATCTCCGCCAAGAAACCCGCGGACCGTCAGCGTTGCGACGACCGAAGAAAAAACCAACGGTCCGAAAATCTCCATGGCCACCGAGCCGAGAACGATTTCAGCCACAAAGAGCGCGCCGGCAATGGGCGCGTTATAGGCCGAAGCAATTCCCGCTGCCGCGCCGCATCCGACGAGGAGTCGCAGCCGCGGCGTCGACCAATGCATCCGACGCCCAGCCACGGAAGCCACCAGGGACGAAAGTTGAACCAGCGGCCCTTCGCGCCCAATCGAGCCGCCGGACGCGATGGTGAATAATGACGATAGGCACTTAATCAGACTGCGACGGGCGGAAATCTTCCCGTCGCCGAGAACCACTGCCTCCATGTAGTCGGTCGTCGGCACGGAACTTTTCCAGTTCACCCCGAGGTGGATGATCAAGCCTGCGATCAATCCTCCGAGTGCGGGAATTGTCAGACGAAGCCAGGGCGAGAGCCGAGCGAACGATTCAACGATTCCGCTATTCGCGTTGGCCGTGAAGAGTTCTCGCAGAAGGTCGGTCGCCACGCGAAAGACGATCGATGTGAGGGCGCCGCAAAATCCAATCACACCGGCCCAAACCAGGGTGATTTGCAGGTCGCTCGGATGCAGGCGTTCCTGAAACCAGACCAGAACCTTCAGGAGGCGGAAGGTTGCCTGGCGCGAGCCTTGTGGGTCAGACGCGGCCGGATCAACAATCATCTCACCAATCACGTCAGCGGGTTGAACCCGACCGTCAAGGGCGATTACGGGTGTCGACGCCCAGGGACGTCGCTGCACAAGGCGAAAGCCCTCAAATATTGCCCATGGAGTTGCGAAGCGTGGCCTGCGAGTGAACAATTCGCGCTCGCCACATGCTGACTGTTTCCGACGTTACCAAGAGTTTTGGGGGACGCGTTCTTTTCGAGAACGTTTCGCTTCAGGTCAACCGTGGCGATCGCATTGGACTTGTCGGACCCAATGGGGCGGGCAAAAGCACGCTCTTCTCGCTCTTGTTAGGCGAAGCATCGCCGGATAGCGGCAGCATCAATCTGGAGAAGCGAATCAAAGTCGGCTTTCTGCCGCAGGAAACGGCGACAGTGACCGACGAAACCGTTCTCCAACTTGCGATGGCGGTTTCGCCGCAACTGGTCGAAGCACAGCGACTCATCCACGAGCATGAGAGCGGGAAGTTGTCTGACGAGGATGTTTACCACGCCGCTCTGCAAATATTCGACGAGCACGGCGGCTGGCAGCTGGAACCAAAAGCCAAGAGAATCCTGGCCGGCCTTGCATTCCGCGAGAGCGATTTCGATCGCCCCTGTCGTTCGTTGAGCGGCGGTTGGATCATGCGCGCACATCTCGCACGGCTCCTGGTCATGGAGCCCGATCTTCTCCTGCTCGACGAGCCGACAAACCATCTCGATCTCGAATCCCTTCAGTGGTTCCAGGAATATCTTCAGTCCTATCCAGGCGCGATCCTGATGATTTCGCATGATCGTGAATTTCTGAATCACCTTGTCGGCTATATCGTCGAAATTTCTCATGCGCGACTGCTTCGATATCGCGGCAATTGGGATGATTACATCCGACAGAAGGCCGAGCGCGCCGAGCAACAGCTCTCGGCTTACAAGAACCAGCAGAAGGAGATCGCGTCGCTCCAACAATTTGCCGACCGCTTCCGGGCGAAGGCCAGCAAGGCGTCGCAGGCTCAGAGCAAGCTCAAGCAAATCGATCGCATGGAAAAGATCGCCGCCCCGGAAGCGTCGATCAGAACGATTAAGTTTCGTTTCCCACAACCAGCGCGCAGCGGGCTGCGCGTGATTTCCCTGAATGGCGTCGATCACGCCTACGGCGAACTGGTCGTTTATCGGCATTTGCAATATCACGCCGAGCGAGGGCAACGAACCGTGCTCGTCGGGCCTAACGGCGCCGGCAAATCGACCCTGCTAAAATTGCTCGCCGGTGTTCTGCCGGTTCAGCACGGCGTTCGCGAACTTGGGCACAACGTGCGCGCGGGATATTTCGCGCAACACCGGGTCGAGACACTGAATCCGCGTCAGACGGTCCTTCAGAGCGTGCTCGACTCACCAAATCCCGTGCCCGAACAAACCGCCCGGACAGTGCTTGGTTCGTTCTTGTTCACCGGCGATGCCGTTTTCAAATCCGTTGGAGTCTTGAGCGGCGGTGAAAAGTCGCGCCTCGCGCTGGTGAAACTTCTGCTCGACCCGCCAAATCTCCTTTTGATGGATGAGCCGACGACGCATCTCGATGTTGGCTCGATCGACGCGCTCATCGGCGCGCTTGAGCAGTACCATGGCACCCTCATCTTCATCAGCCACGATGTGCATTTCATCCGCCGCATCGCCACCAGCGTGCTGCATATCAATTCCGGACAGCTGACGTTCTATCCGGGAGATTATCAATACTACCTGGACAAATCGAAAGCCGGATCCGCCCGCGAGGCGCTGACATCCGTCGGCGGTCTTCGCAATCAGCAACCAGTCTTCTCAAAAACCGAAACAAAAAGCGACGAGCCGCGAGGCGGATTGAAAGAACAAAAAGAACGGAAACGCCTCGAAGCGGAAGCCAGAAAGCAGCAGTCCCGGGCCAATCGAGAGAAGGCCGCTCGCCTTGCCGAGCTCGAACAACAGATCGCCGCGCTGGAAGGCCAGCAAAAGGAACTGGCCGCAGCCCTGGAAAATCCGGCGGCTTACGAAGCCGGCGGTGAAGCCATGTCCATCAATCGCGAACTGGTCGCGGTCTCGGAGAGTCTGGAACGGTTGAACTCGGAATGGGAGAGCGCGACGTCAGATTCAGGTTAATTCCACAGAAGGATCCCTGACCCAGGACATCCGCGAAATCCGCGGTCCTTACGGCTCGGTGCCGCGGAGATATTTGTCGAGAAACTCCAGGATCGCCTGATAGGCCCGCGTCTCGTTGGCTTTTTTGCTAAACCCGTGGCCTTCGTCTTCGAAGACCAGATACTCCGCGACGCCGCCTTTCTTTTTCACAGCGTCAACGATTTCGTCCGATTCGCTCTTCAGAACCCGGGGATCATTCGCCCCCTGAAGAACCATTAACGGCTTCACGATGTTCTCCGCGTGAAAGAGGGGCGAGATCTCACGCAGCATGGTTTCCTGAATCACCGGGTCCCCGATCTCCGCATAAAGCGATTTTCTTTCCGACTCCCAATACGGAGGGATGCTCTTGAGGGTGCGCACCCAGTTCGAGACGCCAAAGATATCGACACCGGCAGCGAACTCTTCGGGCTTAAAGGCGAGAGCGGCCAGAACCATGTAGCCGCCGTAGGAACCGCCCATGATTCCCACTTTGGCTTCGTCAACATTACCTAACGAGCCGAGATACTTTTTCGCTTCGACGCAATCCCACAATGGTTCACGACCATGTTTTCGATCGTCGGCCGCGAAGAAGGTTTTGCCGTAGCCGCTCGATCCGCGGTTGTTTACATCCAGCACGACGTAACCGTGGTTAACCAGAAACTGAATCGAGGCGCTGTAAGTCAAACGCGCCTGGCCTCCCGGTCCTCCGTGAACATGGACGATGGCGGGAGATTTCTTTCCGTCCGAAGAATCCAGCGGCTGGTAAAGGATCGCGGGGATCTCCAGACTGTCGAAAGACTTGTATCGGACCACTTTTCCTTCCGAAAGATCAGCCGGGTCGATCTGGCTACTTAGGCTTTTGGTCAGGCGAACGGACTTGCGATTATCGAGATCGAAAACATACAGGTCGTTCGGCGAGCGCGGCCCATTGTGGTAGAAGGCCAGTTTCTTTTCGCTGTCCGATATCGTAACGCCGGTGATATCACCATCCGGCAGCGCCGGCAGATCGATCGGTTTGTCGGTAGCCGCGTCGAAGACGGTGATTTTGCTGCGGGCGTCCTCATTGGTCGTGACGACCCGGTATTTGCCATTGTGCGAGAATGAGACCGCGGTGATATCCCAGGCCGCCTTCTGGACCTCGGATCGCTCGGCGTTGCTAAGGTCGTAGCGAGCGACGTAAGTGAATTCCTCGCCCGCATCGGAAAGAAAGAGCAGATAGCGCGACGAGAAATCAAAGACTTGCGCGGAATTTTGCTCGTTACCCTGGTGCGGCGTGACGTTCTTAACTTCCTTGTTCTCCGTGTTGTAAATGTAAACGTCCGAGTCAGAGGTCGATTTTCCCGGTTTTGTGAAAGCGAGCGCGCGCCCATTCCTGGACATGTCGGCAAACTGCAGGCCGAGGTTATCCTGGAAAATGAGCTTCGGCGTCAGGTCCGGGAGCGATGCCTGGAAAATATCGAAAAACTTTTCGTTCCGCGCGTTGGTCGAGAAAAGAAAACTTCGCCGGTCGGGACGCCAGCCGAGAAAGTTTGCCTTCACCTTGTCACCCGGCGTGAGGTCTCTCTCTTTCCCATTAAGTTCCCGCAGGTAGATGTGGGAATTTTCATTCCCTCCTTTGTCGTAGGAGTAGAGAAAACGGCCGTCCGCCGGGAACGCGGAAACGAGATAATTGCTCTCGCGCGTAGAATTCGTCAGCTGACGGGCCAACCCGCCGGTTACCGGCACACTATAAACGTTGAAGATGCCGGTCTTGTTGGAATGAAACAGGATCGTCTTCTCGTCGCCTGAGAAGGATGCGCCGCCGACGCGCACCGTGTCCATAAACTGTTCGATGGTGTAACGCTTGACCGGTCGTGAAGCTAAGGATGGTGATGGTGAAGGAGACGATTCCACGGCTAAGGCGCAGGCAGTGCAGAACAAGAAGGTGGCGGAACTCGCGCAAGCGAGTAACACCCGGATTCTTCCGGCTCGTTCAAACGTGGTCCTCACGCGGAGGATGTTCTAGCGCAGCAATCTGAAAGTCGCAGGCAACACCGCGCCACCAATGGCGTCATCCGGATCGACACTCGTGCCACGGACCCCGCCGCCATGAACGTTCGACTCATTCTCCGCAACCTTCGGCGACGCGGTCGCGATCGGCGTTAAGCCTTTGGCTTTGAGCGCCGAGTTCAGATCGTTCAGGTCTTTCCCGGCCAATTTTTCGAAATCGTTAGTCACATCGGTCAGCTCGCGACGCAAGGCATCGAGGTTCGCCAGGAGATAATCAGCCGGTTTGCCTTCGAAACTCAGGATCGCCCCGTAAAGCTGATCGGTGTGCTCGCGCAAGCGTTCTTCACCGGTAATGGCGCCACCTTCGGTGGTGGCTACAATTTGTTTGCGAGCAGCGTCGACCTTGGCATCGAAGTCCGTGATCTGCTTGTGCAGAGGTTCGTTAGCCGGAGCGGTGGCCGCAGCTTTTGCCAGGCTGGCGCGGAGGCCAAGAATGCGCTCCATCAAAGCACTCTCGTCACCAAAGAGATCGCGCACTTTCATGGCGGCATCGTATTGCGCTTTGCGATCGGCTTCGCTGAATTTCGCCCGCCGATCCAACCCAACCGTGAGTTTCGTTTCCTTCACCTCGCCACCCTTGGTCATGCGCACGGTGTAAACACCCGGAAGAACACGAGGCCCTTTGGTGCCCGAAAATGCGATCTGCGCAGCCGGCGGGACACGCGGTGGTTTCTCGGTCATGCTCCAAACCACACGGTTCAGGCCAGACCGCTTGCTCGCGGGCAACTCATCGACCACACGCCCGGTGGAATCGATCACTTCAATCTTCAGTTTCCCGAAAAGATGACGCGTTTTCTGGTAATAAGTGATCACCGCGCCGTCGGGAGGATTATCACCAATAAATGTCGCGTCGCCGGGCGCCCATCCGCCGCCTCCTTCAATCCGCTGCTGAATCGGTTGCGCCTGAATGAAGGCAGCTTCCTGGCCTAACACATCAGGAGTCAAGGCCCGGAGCGGCGTGATATCGTCTACAATCCAAATGCCGCGGCCGTGTGTCGCGATGACCAGAGCATTGGCGCGCGGCTGGATGGCAATGTCGCGAACCGCAACCGCCGGAAAGTGCGAGCCTTTGTACTGGGCCCAGTTTTTTCCGCCATCAATCGAAACAAAAAGACCGAATTCAGTCCCGGCGTACAACAGCCCGGCCATCGTCGGATCTTCCTTAATGACGTGCGCATAACCCTTGAGGCCCTTGGCGTCGGAAGGACTAACGAGCGGCGTCCAGGTCGTTCCGAAATCGGTCGTCTTATAGATATAAGGGGCAAAATCGCCGAACGTATGGCGGTCGAAGGTCGCGAAAGCCGTGCCGGCATCGAAGCTGCCCGCCTGGATCGAGCTGACCCAGGAATTTTTCGGCAAGCCCGCAATGTTAGCCGTCAGGTTCTTCCAGCTTTTCCCGGAATCGCGCGTGATCTGCACATTACCGTCATCGGTTCCGACCCAGATAGTCGACTTGTCCTTGGGTGACTCGCTGATCGAATAAATGGTCGTATGCATCTCCGCGGCGGAATTGTCCACCGTGACACCGCCGGATTGTTCCTGCTTCTGTTTCTCAGGATCGTTCGTCGTCAGGTCAGGTGAAATCCGGTCCCAAGTCTGGCCGTGATCGCGTGACCGGAAAAGAAACTGGGCGCCGATATAGATCGTTCCCTTTTCTGACGGCGAAATCGCCATGGGCGTATTCCAGTTGAAGCGAAGCTTCTCTTTGTAATTAGGCTTCGGCTGAATCGCACGCGACTCGTGAGTGTGGCGGTTGATGCGGGCAGCGTTGCCGCCCTGATATTCCGCGTAAACGTAATCGGGATCAGCCGGATCGGGGAAGGTATGAAAACCGTCGCCACCGTAGAGATTCTCCCACTGCGCATTGGCGATCCCGCCGGGAAACTCCGATTGCCCCACCCAGCAGCTGTTGTCCTGCAGCCCGCCAAAAACTTCGAAGGGATCGTTATCGTTCAGGGCGACGTGATAAAACTGCGAAATCGGAAGGTTCTCGCTCTTCCACCATTTGCTGCCGCCGTTGAACGAATACCACATCCCGCCATCGTCGCCGGCGAAAACGGTCTGCGGATTCGAGGGATCAATCCAGACATCGTGCACGTCGCCGTGCGCGCCGACGAATCCGCCCACGGTAGAGAAGCTCTTTCCGGCGTCTTCGCTCATGATCAGTGCGCCATCGGTCTTGAAGAGACGATCAGGATTTTTCGGATCGACAATCAGATTGGCGAAATAGAAAGGGCGCCACACCATCCAATTGCTCTTGTCGCGGCGATCCCAGCTTTCGCCTCCATCATCGGAAACGAACAGCGCGCTATCGGTCGATTCGACGAAGGCGTAAACGCGCTTGGCATTCGACGGCGCGAACGCGACCACGATTCGGCCATAAGGCTTCTTCGGGAAGCCTTTGCTGTTCTCCGGAGTGACCTCGCTCCAGGTCTGGCCACCATCGCTCGTCCGATAAAGACCGCTTCCGGATGGTTTGTCCGGGCCGTCGCCGCCAGAGCGAAAAGTCCAGCCTTTGCGCCGAAAATCCCAGAGCCCGGCAAACATCTTGTTCGGGTTCGACGGATCCATTGCGATCGTCGAGCAGCCCGTTGAAAGATTGGAACCTTTGAGAATCTGGTTCCACGTTTTGCCACCGTCGGTTGTCTTATAGAGTCCGCGATCCGCGGAATCGCTCCAGAGGGCACCAGGAACGGCGGCAAAGACCACATCGCTGTTCGACGGGTCGACCAGAATTTTGGCGATGCGCTCGGATTTCTCCAGACCGCAGTGTGTCCAGGTTTCCCCGCCATCATTTGATTTATAAATTCCGTCCCCTACCGAAACGCTATTGCGGGTCCAGGCTTCGCCCGTTCCAACCCAGACATTTTTGGTATTCTTCGGGTCGAGCGAAATGGCGCCAATCGATTGCACGGCCTGCTCATCGAACACCGGTCGGTAACGCGTCCCGGCATCGTCCGATTTCCAAACACCGCCGCTGGCCGCCCCAACAAAGAGGGTGACTTTGCCGGACGGTTCGTGGGTAGCAGCGATCGCTGAGACTCGCCCGCTCATGGCGGCTGAGCCGATGTTGCGCGAATTCAGCCCGGAAATGGTGGCCGACGAATAAGGAGGCGGTGTGGTCTGCTGGGCTTGCGCAATCGTTAGGCCGCAGAATGCGAGGAGTAGGAGTTTCTTCATGATTAAAAACTAAGCACGCGACAATGGGACGAGGCTCGGATCGCCTCATACTTCATGACCGCAGCCGGCATATCAGGCGTTGCTACTTTTTGGCAGCAGGCGTCGGAAAACGGAAGACGGAGTCATCCACATCGACATTCGGCTCGGCTTTTTCCACGACGAGCTTCTGCTTGTCCGGAGAATGCCTCTGCCCGGATTCGAGCGAGAAGGGAATAAACACGCCAGCGACTTTCTCGTAGTTGCCAAGGTCAGTCTCGGTTTCAATTTGAGCGCCCTGCTCGGTCCGCTGACTGACCGTGCGGATTTCCAGATAATGATCCGGATCCAGGTAAACAAAGTTCACATCGCCGTTCTTGCGCACCACTTTCAGTTTATAGGCGTCCGTCCCGTCAACGTCTTCACGCCCGACATAAGTGACCGTGCTCCCGGCTTCTTTCCAGTTCACCAGTGGTCCAGCCATCTCGGCGTCTTCGATCAGCGACTTGCAATCGTCGGCGGAAAGTTTCTCGGGATCCTTGCGTCCTTGAAACGGAGAGATCTTCCAACCCTCCTTGCCGTCGTAGGCCTGGACCAGCGTCATTCCCTGGATCGTGGCGTCCGTGCGCACTTCCCCGGGCTGCTTTTTCGTCTGCAGCCAGGCAAGCTGAAGTTTGCCATCATTGACCAGGAGTTTACCCGACAACCTCAGAGTCTTGAGCGCCGCAAGCGCGGCTGCCCCACCCTTTGCTTCGATATTTTTTGCGACCAATTGATCAGCGGTGATCCCTTTGTCGTCCTGTCCGAAAAGACCTGACGCCGCTAACAGCGCCACCAATGTAAGAAGACTGAATCGGCGAATAGCCATTTGGAAGATGAACCGGAAAGAAAGCGTGCCCTTACTAATATGCAAGGGCACAAAGCGATTTAATAACTCTGCCCCCGCTTCCTCCGGCTCGCCTCCAAGCCGGCGAGCAGATTTGCTAAACGTGGAAAATCTGGAGCGTTCTAAAAAAGTTCGAGTTGCGGGTTCGGCTCCGCCTTGTTGACCGGCGAAAGCCGCCACTCCCAGATCCGCCCCACTTCGGTGTGCGGAAATTCGCCGACGAATTCGAAGCCCACTTTCCGCAGGGTTGCGTTTGAGGCGTTGCCCTGGGCCGAGGTTTGCGCGAAGACCTCCATTTCCGGATCGGCCGTGCGCGTGATCTTAATCAATTCCGCAATCATCAGGGTGGCGACTCCCTGGCCTTCGAAGGGTTTAAAAGTGTGGTAGGCAATCTCCACTCGACCTCGCCTGGGCGGCGCTGCGAAGGCGCAAATACCGACGACTAACGGACCGGATGTCGCCAAATAACTGATCCACGGGCGAACAAATCCGGTGCGCTCATACAATTTGACGGTCGCGGCCAGCGCCTCGCGCGGCTGCTTTGCCAGGAACCCGACTTTCGCCGCCGGAGAACCGTCCGGATTGACCGGCGAAAGGTCGATCCCATGGATACACACGCTGACCGGGCCGTAAGACGGGTCGTGCTGCCATCTGGATGATTGGGCCGCTCTCATTTCGACGCTACAAAATCACCATGGAGGTCGCGCGCGAACCTTCGCACAGAAAAGTGGGCTAACGAGAGCGGGCTCAAAATCGGCTAACGGCTTATACAGGATTTTTTCTGGAGCGCAACTCTTTGTCAGCTTCGCAAGGCGAAGCGTCTGCCGGATCCGGGTCGAGCGCTCGTCTCGAGTACCTGCTCAAGACGAACGCGCCTAAAAGCCGCCCAAGCCAAGAGAGCGGCGACGCTCAATGGCGGAATCGACCAGTTCTCGAATCGCGGCCGGCAAATGGTCCCGTTGCCAGCGCCGCTCATCGTCAACCGATCGGTTCCCCGTCGTAACAGCCTTCAAGGCATAAAGCGCCGCGCCGAGCGAATGATCGGCCATGTGCGCTGTCGCCGCCGCGTGACCGGCGGCGCGCGCCGCCGCGATCGCGGATTCAGTCTTCATGCTTCGCGCGGCCGCGTGCGCGGCTACGGCGGCTTTTTGTGCGTCGCCTACCTTCGCGCCGCCGTTGGCCCACGCCCGGCATATCGAGATGGCATTGCGCGGGCGCTGATCGTCACCGCATCCTTCGAAAATCGGCAGGACGTGTTCCGCGCAATCCGCCGCCCATTCGGCCAGAAAACGATGCCTCGCCAGGTCGAGCGGACCGCCTCGATGCGCCGCGACGAATCGCCTATCTCTAAATCTGCCTGCGCCCGAAGTTCCTTCCCTATTTTTTGTCTTCAAATTGCGCCGTCAGTATCTCGCAATCTGTTCCGTAGTCCTTCTCGACACAGTTTGTGAAATAGATGGTTTTGCCATCCGGCGACCAGCGCGGCGCCGTTCCCCGCCCTTCGGTATTCGCGACCAGGCGTACGTTATTCCCATCGGCATCCATGACAAAGATCTGGTAACCGTGACCGCGACGATTGGAGGCAAACGCGATCGTGCGGCCGTCAGGCGACCAAGCCGGCCAGCCGTCGAAGAACTTATTATTCGTTAGGTTACGCAGGCCGGAGCCGTCACTCTCGGCCAGATAGACCTCCGAATTTTCACCTTCGATAATTTTGCGAAAAGCGATTTGCTTCATGTCCGGCGACCACGACCCATAGGTGTTGATTCCGCCGGCAATCAGCGGGCTGAACTTTTTGGTTTCGATCTCAACCGCATAAATTTCAGCGGTGTTCTTCTTCGGCGGTTCAAGATCGTCGTTCGTGCAATAAATCACCCGTTTGCTGTCCGACGACCAATTGGGATGGATGGTGTTTTGTTCTCTTGGTGTCAGAAGGTCCACGCCGGTCCCGTCTGTTTTCATGATCGCAATACTATTGTGGCCTCCGGCGATCTGGACGAAGGCGATTTTAGTTCCGTCGGGCGACCATGCCGGATCTTCGTGATCCGCATCGTCGCGTGTGATTTGGACGGGGTTCGATCCATCAACACCCATGGTGAACAGCTGCTCCTTGCCCGAAACCATAGAGATGAACACGAGACGCTTTCCGTCCGGCGACGGTGACGCATCAGAATTCTGCGCGTGCGTGATTTGAATTGGGATTGCCATCGGCTTGCCCGCTGCGACGGCGGCGGCAAAAATCAAAACAGAGAAGAGACACGCCCGGGCGAGCAGTCGAAGGTGAATGGTGAACTGATGAGACGCAGCCATACACAATGGCATCAGGATAGACTTCGCTTTTCAAGGATTCTCAAGCGGCCCTGATTCCAGGCTCGCTTATTTGATGGGGCCGCGATAAAAGCGAAGACGGAGGTCGCAACCTGATATGAACAACATTTCCATTTCTCGCCGCCGCTTTGCTCAAATGCTCGGGGTCGGCGCCGCCGCTTCAGTCGTCAGGCCAGGACTATCTTTCGCGATTGACCCTTCTGAACCCGTTACGCCGAGTGATGTTGTCCGGATTAGTTATAACGAGAATCCCTACGGGCCTTCGCCAAAGGCCCTCCAGGCGATGACCAACGCCTTTGGCCTTTCAAATCGTTACCCAATCGAGCGAAACGATCCGCTCATCGAAGCGCTTGCCAAATTGAACGGAGTCAATCCCGACCAGATCATTCTCGGCGACGGCTCCGACGAGATCTTAAAACTCTGCGCGGAAACTTTCACCGGCGCGTCAGTCGGCAAACTGGTCGCGGCTGATCCCGTCTTCGAGTCGATCCTGAGCCACGCGCGCGTGAATGGCGCGGAGGTTGTGAAATTTCCACTAACGAGCAGCTTCAGTCATGACCTCCCGAAAATGGGCAGCGTGAAGGATTCCGGCCTGGTTTACATTTGCAATCCGAACAATCCGACCGCGAGCATCACGCCGAAGGGTGAAGTGCGGGAGTTCATTCAGAAGACATCGCCCAGAACGGCCATCCTCGTAGACGAAGCCTATTTCCACTATGCCGACAGCCCGGATTACGAAAGCGTGATCCCGCTGATCAAAGACCACCCGAACCTGATCGTGGCGCGCACTTTCTCGAAAATTTACGGCATGGCAGGATTGCGTTGCGGCTACGGAGTCGCACAGGCTGAAACCATCAGGCGGATACGGCCGCATGAATCGTCCGACACGGTAAATATTCTCGCGCTGACAGCGGCGGTTGCGAGCTTGAACGATCCTGATCAGGTCGCCAACGGGAAGCGTCTTAACGGTGAGGCACGCTCCTTTGCGGTCGCCGAGCTAGAAAAGCTGGGTTTCAAAACCATCCCGTCGCAGACAAATTTCTTCATGACGGACGTGAAGAAACCGGTTACGCCATTGATTCAGGCCATGCGACAACACAACGTACAGATTGGCCGCCTCTTCCCGGCGCTGCCTAACCACATGCGAGTCAGCGTCGGGACAAAATCGGAAATGGAAGCGTTCGTAACGGCCTTCAAACAGGTCGCGGTCTGACGAAACTGTATCGCGGCGCCTAACCGCCGATAGATACAAAAACCAGGGGGAATCACTCCCCTGCCGGTTTCCGGGATTCTAAATTCGCTTTTCGAAAGAACTCGTTGAGCTCGCCGTGAGGAGCAGCATCCCTAAAGCCGTTAAAGGTCCCGTCTTTCATCAATTCCCCGGCAGCGCGAATGAAAGCTCCAAACGCGACTCGCATGAGTGCGCCGCCGACACTGACACGGCGCACGCCGATCTCTGCCATGTCCGCGATTGTTAGGCCGTCGGGGGCGCTAATGAGCGCGTTGACGGGTTTCGGGTGCACTGCTTTCACGATCGCGGCGACATCGTCGCGTTTCCCGATTCCGGGCGCGTAGAGGCAATCCGCCCCGGCTTCGGCGTAGGCTTCCAGGCGCCGAATCGACTCTTTGAGGTCGGGCCGCCCCACGAGAAAACCTTCCGTTCGCGCGACCAACATGACATCGCGTCCAATGCCATCGATCGAGGCACGGGCCGCGGAGATGCGAGCAACCGCCTGATCGAAATCGTATAAAGGCTTTTCCTTATCGCCGGTCGAGTCTTCGACGGACAATCCGGCCACGCCTGTCTCGACGCAGAGCCTGACATTTTCCATGAGAGCGTTGGGATCATGGGCAAATCCGTTCTCGAAATCGGCGTTCAGCGGAATGTCGGTGGCAGCGGCGAGCACGCGCAGATGGTTCAGCATGACATCCCGCGGAACAGTGTTGTCGGCCAATCCGTGCGAGAAGGCGAAGCCGGCGGAGGAACTGGCTATCGCCTTGAAACCCAGATGCTGGAGATAAAGAGCGCTCCCGAGATCCCACGGGTTCGGAATCACGAAGCAACCGCTCTGGTGAAGTTCGCGGAAAGTCAGACGCTTTTCAGCAATCGAAGGCATGCGGGAATTTCAAATTGCGGATCTCAAATTTCAAATTGTAAACGGCGGAATACGAAGCGAAGCACATTTCTAATTTGAAATCACCGACGTCCAAGGACGTCGAGGACCTTCATGGCGGCGTTGTGACCAGGAATTCCACTGACCGCGCCGCCTCGCAAGGCGCTTGAGCCACACAGGAAGACGTTCCGGAATTCGGTCTCGACTCCCCACGTCCCAACGAGCGCATCATCGGTCACAAAAGGAAAGCTGGGCGCGTTCTGAAAAATATTTCCGTGATACATCCCAAGAGCATCTTCGATATCGACCGGACTCTTGCTTTCGATGCACGGCTCTCCATCGCGGCTGACGGCGAGGCATTCCTTGAGCGGTTCGGCGAACCACTGATCGAGACTGCGCACAAATCTCTCTTCTGCTTCGCGGCGAACCGACTCGTTATCCCCGGCGAACAAGCTCCACGGAGTATCCAGCCCGAAGAGCGTCATCGTCTGAAAACCCTTCTGGCGTAATTCCGGTGAAAGAATGCTGTCGTCTGTCAGAGTATGACAATAAACTTCGCAGGGCGGGCGTTCCGGCAGGCGGCCGCTGGCGGCTTCGTCGTAACTCGTGTCCATCTGCTCGTAGCCCTCGTCGCTATGGAACGTTCCGCAAAATGCTTCTGCCGGCTGATAGCGATTCGACTTCAATTTCGGAAGCCGGCGCAGGAGCATGTTGATCTTGAAGACCGAACCTTCGTCGCAGCGATCCGGTTGAAACAAGCGTCCGGTGAGCCGCGACAAAACGTTGTGACCAAAATTCGCCAGAAGAAAGCGCGCCTCCACGTGTTGAGTCGCGTCGTCGACACTAAATGTCACCGTATGATCGCCTGGGCCGCTAATATCGAGCGATTCAATCTTCACATTCGTTAGGGTGGCCGCCCCGCTGGCACGAGCAACGCGCTCTAATTCGGCTGCGACCGTACCCATGCCCCCGACCGGCACCTTCCATTCGCCGGTCTTGTTCCCGATCAGGTGATAGAGAAAGCATCGATTCTGCAGCAACGAGGGATCGTGTGCTTCAGTGAAAATGCCGATCTTGGCATCGGTCAGGACAAGGCCGCGCACGAGGTCATTCTGTAAATACCTCTCAATGGCCACACCGATGGGCTCCTCCGCGAGACTGCGCCACGCTTCCTGGGAGACGCCTTCGCGACGGAACCGTTTTGCGAAGTGCTGCTTCGATTGCAGCGGCTCGAGCATGCTGTCCCAGGTTTCCTCGGCAAAAACACGCGCGAGATTGTAGAAGCGCTTCATCTGCTCGTACTCCGTCGCGCTGCCGGTAAGCTCGGCGATCGACTGGATGTTCTGCTCCTCAGAAACGTTGCTCAGGAGCAGACCGTTGTGGCGCCCGGAGGTCTCGTAAGGAGTGAACGATGCGGTCGACCGGCGCCGCAGTTCGAGATTCAATCCGAGCTCTCGGATAATTCGCTCCGGAAACAGACTAACGAGATAGGAGTAACGCGAAAGCCGCGCGTCATAATCCGGAAACAGTTTTTGAGAAGTGGTCGCGCCGCCGATGTAGTCGTTTTTTTCAAGCAGCAAAACACTGAGGCCGGCGCGGCCGAGATAACTCGCCGCGACAAGCCCGTTGTGGCCGGCGCCGAGAATGACGACGTCGTAACGGGCTTTCACCCGCCTAATGGACAGCAGAAATTGGAAAGCGAAAAGAGTAAAGAGAACCGCATCGATAAGGAGCGAAGCGGCGGTCTATGACTGTTTCTGCAGAAAGCACCGGGAAGACAAGCGACTCGCCCCGACTAAAGTAGATCAAGTGCGCTCATTCTTTCTCATCATCCTATCAACAATCGTGGTCCTGAATCTCATCTGGTGGTTCGTCGGAGGACGGCTGGCACACGGATCGGGAGCTCGATGGATCCACGCATCATTCATGGTATTCCAGCTGGCCGGGCTGGCCTGGTTGTTCCTCGGTCGCATGTCCGCGTCGGGAGCGGATCGATGGATGCCGAAGTTCATCGTCACAGCGATTTTTGTCTGGCACATGCTCGTTCTGCCCCTGGTGCTTGCCGTTGTGCTGCTCGCCCTTCCGGTCGTTGTTGTTAGGGGAATCGGTGCGTCTTTCCAAACCGGCGACGACACCAGGATCGCCCGGGCAGGTTCAAATGGATCGCCGGAGTTTCCTGGCCGCGACCGCAGCGGTTCTCCCTCCCCTGCTCACGCTGAGCCTGACCGGCCTGGCGTTAAAACAGCTGCGACAATTTCGCGTTCGTCGCTTCACCCTTCGTTTCGAGAGTCTTCCACGTGAATTACATGGCCTCACGATTGCGCAGGTGAGCGATATCCATATTGGGCGCTTCACTTCGGGGAAGGTGCTGGCGGAAATTGTGGCCGCGGTAAATGATTTGCGCGCGGATCTTGTTTTGCACACCGGCGACCTGATCAACGACGAGCTGGCCGATCTCGATCACGGAATCGAGCTGGTTCGCGCGATGCAGGGACGTTACGGAACTTTTCTGATTGAAGGAAATCACGACCTGATCGAAAACCCAACAGAGTTTGAACGGCGCGTAAAATCTTCCGGCATTCAGTTTCTGCTCGATGACAATCAAACGGTCAGCGTGCGCGGCGTCCCACTCCAGATTCTGGGACTGAGCTGGACCCGGGCGCATGCCGATCGAGACGCGGCCATCGGCGCGGCCGTCGATCGGCTCCTGAAACAGAGAGAGCCGGATGCTTTTGCCATCCTGATGGCCCACCATCCCCATGCTTTCGATGCCGCGGCAAAAGCGCAGGTGCCCCTGATACTTTCCGGCCATACCCACGGCGGCCAATTGATGCTGAACGAACGCGAAGGCTTTGGGCCGGCGTTGTTTCGCTACTGGTCGGGGCTCTATCAGCGCGACAGCAGCAGCCTGATCGTTTCCAACGGTGTCGGGAACTGGTTTCCTCTCCGGGTCAATGCGCCGGCGGAGATCATTCACCTGACACTCGAGCGCGCCTGACGAATGAAGCTCCTGATTACGAACGACGACGGAATCGAGGCCGCCGGATTGGAAGCCCTCGCAGAAGCTGCCAAGACCTTGGGGGACCCCTGCATCGTCGCGCCGGCCGCTCCGCAATCGGGCGTAAGCCACGCGGTCACATGGCAGGAAGGTGTTCGGATCGAGGCGCGCGGCGAGCAACGTTACGCAATCCATGGGACGCCGGCCGATTGCACCCGGCTCGGGCTGCTCCATTTGGTGCCGGAGGCAAAATGGGTTTTGAGCGGAATCAATCATGGGGCCAATCTGGGCGCGGATGTTTATTATTCGGGGACGGTCGCCGCCGTGCGCGAGGCCGTGCTCCATGGCTGGCCGGGAGTGGCGGTGTCGTATTATCGCAAGGCCGGCATGGATTTCGATTGGAGCCTGGCCACGAAATGGATTACGCCCATCCTGAGCGACTTGTTAGGCAAACAGCCGAAGCCGGGATATTTCTATAACGTGAATCTGCCTGCCTTCCTGCCAGTCGATAGGTCGCCGGAAGTGGTTTGGTGTCCGCTTGATCCAAATCCCTTGCCCTTGAACTACCGGCACGAAGAGGCCAGTGGCCTTTACTACGCGGGCGATTACAACCTTCGCGGCCGGACGCCCGGCGCTGATGTGGATATTTGCTTCGGCGGACGCATTTCCATTACGTCGGTCAGGCTGCTTTGAGGGCGATTCCGCTGTTTACTTCGTTCAAGTGACTGCGTAGGTTTGGTTTGTAACGATCAACCACCAAACACAACGATGACTAAACTCTCTATTTTAACGTTAGCCTGCGTCCTCGCCTTCGTCGGCGCGACGTCGGCCGCGCAACAGGATCCAAATAAGAAGAAGGTCGCGACCAAGCCGGTCGTCAAAACGCAGGTGACCAAGCAACACACCGCCAACACCCACCTGCAGGGTAACCATATTCAGGGACAGGGAACGACCCGCACCAGCACACGCCTGAACAACACCCACGTCAACAAGACGACGACGTTCAACCCGACCAATAAGACCGTTAACAAAAATAAGACGATCAGTAACAATAAAACGATCACCAACAACAAAACGGTCAACAAGGTTCAGGTAAACAACAAGGTGCAGACCTTGAACAAGACGAACAGCGCCAACTGGCAGAAAATTCATCAGCAACATCAGAATTTCCACGCAGCGAAGAATGGGCAGATCGCCGGCGTCAAGTTCAACGCGAAATATCACATCGCGGGCGCACAAAACTGGAAGGGAAAACAGTACCTGGGCCTTCAAGAATTACCATCCTCAGTGGCACGATCACTTCTGGTGGCACAACCACTACCCAAACGTCATTCTCATCGGTGGCGGCTGGTACTATTGGAACTCCGGATACTGGTTTCCCGCCTGGGGATATAGCGACGAGGAAGCCTACTATCCTTACGACGGACCCATTTATGTGGGCTCGAATCCGACTCCGCCCGATCAAATCGTGGCCGACGTTCAGGCATCGCTTCAGGAGCAGGGATTTTATCACGGCGACGTTGATGGCCTCCTCGGACCACTAACCCGCGCGGCCCTGGCTGACTATCAACAGGCTCAGGGATTGGAAATGACAGCTGCTTTGGATGAGCCGACCTTGCAATCGCTCGGCATGAGCTGACCGCGAACATCGCAGCACTGTAGGTTTGGGAAAATGGCAGCCTTAGCGGGCTGCCATTTTTTTTGTTTTCGAATATTTGCATTCTCCGGATTCAAAACCTTATGTCTCCACCAATGCGATTGCTCTGGGCTCCAATGATTTTGATGGCGTTGGCAACGAACGCTTCTCCAGCCGAACAAAAGCCTTCGGCGACATCATTACCTGCCGGCGTCGCCGCGACGGTGAATGGCTCCGCAATTCCCGAGAGCGTCGTGCAGGCCTTCGTTGCCGACCAAAAAAACTCCATCGCCGAAAACCGGGCGGACGCGGACAAGATGCGAAAAACTGTCGTCGATCAGATGATCGACCGGATCTTGATCGAACAGGAATGCAAGGCGCGAGGCATACTACCGACGGACGCGGATATTCGTTCCGACGAAGAAAAGATGATTCGCGGGATGTCCGGCGAAAAGGGCTTCAACGATTTTCTGAAGGAGAGTCATTTCTCGCGGGACCAGTACCGGGAATACGTCCTGAAGACGTCGGCGGCAAACGCTGCGCTGCTGGCTGACATGACGAAAACAATCTCGGCGACGCCGGCGGAGATCGCTGACTATTACCGCCTGCATTCGAAAGCGTTCCAGCGCCCCGAGCGCATGATGGGTGCCCAGATTTTTTTCGATACACGCCTAACCGTTTTGCGAGACCGAATAAAATCATCCCGGCATTTTGATGACGGCCCCGAACTCGATCGGGCGGTTTCGGATGAAGTCACGCGCAAGCAGAAACTGGCGGAGGAGGTCCGGCGAAAGGCCGCGGAACCAGGGACGGACTTTGCCGCGCTCGCTCGCCAATATTCCGACGACGCGACGACGCGCGAAAATGGTGGGAGCGTCGAGATGATTAAAAAGCCGGCGCCATCGTCTGCTCTCGAAGCGGCTTTCTCTCGCCTGAAGGCGGGAGAAGTCGGACCGGTTGTGAAAACTGACCGCGGCCTTTACGTGATTAAACTCTTCCAGCGCAATCCGGCAGCACTTCAGACCCTGGAGGAAGCAACTCCATCAATCCAGCAACGATTGGCGCAACCTAAAGCTGCCGAGGCGTTGAATTCCTGGCTGGCTCAGGCGCGGGCCACCGCGGTCATCGTCCGCAAGGGCGACTGACGAACTTGTCCGAGAACGCGACCTCAGTGCCCGAAGCGAGGGCCGCGGAAGGTCGTGTTTTCGTAACTCGCGCCGGCCGTTATTTGAACCTTGTCACTGCCGACGCTGCCGATGATGTATCCGCTTTCCGATTCAGAACCGTATTTACCGTTACTGATCGAAGTGCCGTAAGCCGCGCCCATCTCTCCGCTCACGTGATAATGTGATTTCACGGGAAAAGATTCCTGAGCGATTTCCTTGGAGGGATCGCTCGTAATCAAAGCCATCTTCCGGGCAGGAGCGCGTGCGCCAATTACCGGCCGCGGCAGCGGAGAAACGGCAAGCTTTTGGCCATCGATCCAATCCGTTTTTTCGGAGGGCGCATATTCCTGAAGATCGGAAAGAGACACAGAGGAGAAGCGCAACTCTTCGGCATTCGCCGCACTCAGGGAATCGAGCGGTCCTGAAACTTCGGCTGCTCTGAGCCCTGCCGACAAGCTCATCATGACGCCAAGCAAAACCACGAACACGCGCTTCATGCCGGAGAACTTCAACGAAAAAACGTTTAAGACCAGAGAAAAATGGAGAGATGTCATAGATACGTCCTGTCCGATTCAACCTTATCCGCATTAAGAAGTTGCGCGCGAATCGGATGAGATCAGGAACGGCCGACTTCGAAAGAGACCAGCGGCCTGTAGGTCGCTCCCACAATTTAGAGGCAAATGACCGTCGCGCTCAACTGCAGAATGTCTGCCCAAGCGGAAGAGAAAGATGAAAACAAAGCCGAAAGAAAAACAACGAACCCGCGTAAGTGATTCATGTCCGCGGACTCATCAGGAAAGCGATGTTCTGTCGCGAAAACGCAGTCGCTGGCGTCACCAAAATGGCCCCACACAACCGCTTGTCTTCGTCCGGTTTAGGACCGAGAAGTTATAGACGTCTCCGCGGAACTGTATTCCGGCCGGAGCGTCCGTCGATCAACCTCACTCCACCACCCAACACGAAAGGAAAAATGAAAAGAAATAAACGTCAGATTCTCCTTACTTCATTCGTTGCTTGTCTCATGGTCACCGCAGCCGTGTTTGCCGGTCCCACCATAGGTGACGTCGGCGACACAGATTCATTCCAGAAAAACGCGCGATTCCTCGGCGACGCCAGCGGTTTTATTACGCTCGCGGCAACCCCCTGTCCTTCATCCACGCCTGCCACGTCGCCATCACCGTCGCCGGCGAACAGCGATCAGTGTTTCGCCATCGATCCAACTCCTGGGAACACGACAGCATTTAACGCCATGAATATCGACCGGATCAACCTTCCGGGCGGAGCCGCCAAAGACATCATTTATCCTGTGCTAACGTTTTTCACGGAGTACCAAATGCAGAACCCAACGGCCGCGCAGGTTCCAAATGCCAGGTTCCTCTACAGAGCGAGCCTGACAATCTACAGCGCTGTTCTTAACGACCCGTCCATCATCGATCCCAACACGGGTTTGCCGGCCAATGGCGCTCTGACTTTCGTCTTTTCGCCGAATCGCTTCGACGTCGATCGGTCCCTTGAAGGGAACGAACGCGCCCGGAATCACATCGATTACAGCCGCGCGGCAAACGCCGGCATTGCCAAGGCGAACCTGATCAGCGGGGGCACTCTCACACAACATCAGGCCGACGATCTGTTTAATAAGCCCATGACTGTGCGCATGGACGTCACCGGACAGGCTCGATACGTCACCGATGCGAGCGTCACTTGTAACATGCGTCTGTTTGGCGATTAGATCCCATCACTCACAAGCGACAGCCGCTCGGAGTTCCGGGCGGCTGTTTCTTTTTCCGGGGGTTGATCAGTGCGACAGGCAGGCCTTGTCCCAAACCTGAAGATACAAATCCAACGGCTTCTCCGGTTCGATTATAGTTGTCCATGCTAGGTCGGGCGTTTCGCGACATCTTCAAGATTGATTGGGAGCAGTCCCGCTCGATCTCATCCCTGCCATGCACGGTGGCGATTGCCATATGCCTGGCTGCCGGACTTATCATTGGAAATCCCGCCATAGGGATGATCGCGGCCAGCGGCGCCATGTCGGTCGGGTTCGGTTCGTTTCAAAGACTAGGGCGATCCCGGCAACGTCCCATGCTTTGGGCCAGCATCGGCATGGCTTTGTGCACCGCCAGCGGATCCATCGCCAGTCATTCGATCATCGGCTTGGCAGGCAACGCCGCCGCCGTCGGACTGCTTTACGGACTGATGACCGCCGTCAGCGGCGGAACCGCCTGGATCTCGCTGCAGTGCGCCATTTTTGCAATCGTGGCCACAGGATATCCAGCGACAGCGACTTTGACGGCTCAACGGGCCCTGCTCATTCTGGCGGGCGGCCTTCTCCAGTTAGGCCTGGTTTCGCTTTTCCGTCGGGTTCATCTCGGCTTCGCGGCACGCGTTCCGGCCGATACTTTCCCGGGGTATCGCTCGTCGCTTCGCCGATTGCGTTCAGCCTTCCGAAAACGATCGGCGGAATTTCGCTATGCCGTCCGTCTTGCGTTTGCTCTGGTGCTGTCGACCGTGGCCGCTCATTGGTTAGGCCTGCCTAACGGTTACTGGGTGCCGATGACGACTCTGCTGGTACTGCGGACAGACCTGCGCGAGACTCTAACCCGCGGCCTCGCACGGATGGGGGGCACTCTCCTGGGCGCGGGCGTTGCCACGATTCTCCTCAGCACTTTGCGTCCCGGCCCGGTATTGCTGGTCGTGTTCGTCGTCATCTTCGCATGGCTCTGCTATTCGGTCGTGATGGTCAGCTACGGCGCCTTGTCCGCATCGGTCACCGCCTACCTTGCCTGCCTCCTTGCCTTGGCCGGCCTGCCGGGAAAAGAGGTGGCCCTTCACCGCGTTGAAAATACCTGCCTCGGCGGCGGGATCGCGCTCGCGATATCTTTGCTCGGAGCTGTCAGAAGCCGGAAGACTCCTTTGATTCAAGCGACCGGATAAAGGATCGCGACACCGCAATCACATCGGCATTATTGGGTCACGGTCACCGCTCTCGACTGCGAGGGGATGCCATTTGCCACAACCTCAAGCATGCTCGGTCCGAGTTCCTGGGCAGAAGGAACATCAAACTGAGTGGTCACCGTCGCCGGGGAGGCCACGGCCATGCTGCTGTGATTATGCGTTCGACTATAAAATACGTGATGCGTGCTCAGATTAGTGATTCGAACGAGCGGGTAATTGGTCGCGTTCTGCGATTCGTCGCCGAAGGCCGATCCCTGAGACATGCCATTAAATCGCACACCTTGAAGGCTGTAGGTGTGTCCGCGCGCGACCGTCGCCGGCAGACTCGAAATCGTTGGTTCCCAGGCGGTGTTATGGGTCGTGTCGGTCGGCGTGTAAATCTCAACATCCTTGGTTCCATCGGCCTCCAGCACCTGCCCGGTCGGCAACACCAGAAGCACAACCGAACCCGACATGTCGACCGATGCCTTCGGAATCGTCGGCTCGCTCGTGAAGGTGAATCCATCAAACTCAAAAAATGCCACCGGCGGGAAAGAATACCCGCTATTGGGATCGATCGCGCCGCCGCTGGCATTAAATAACACGCGGCCGTTAGGCAAAAGCGCCGCCGACCCGTCCTGGGCCGTGAGTTGATGGCCGGAAGGGCTCAGTCCAAGCCGCGGGCCCGCGGTCCACGTCCCTGAAGAGACATTATAGACCGAGCTATAGCCCTGGCTTCCGACGACAAATACCGTTCCGTTAGGCCGCAAAATTTGCGGCCCAATCTCATCCAGATGCGGATCGGTCAGGGTGTGCACGGTACTCCCGGCGCTGCTCCATTGCTTTTTCGCCGGATCAAAAATTTCCGAGCCCGTAGGATTCTTCGGATACGAGGATCGCAGGCCAAAGGTAAAGTCCGTGTAACAATCCACGGTCAATACTTTTCCGTTAGGCAGGAGAGTCCAGCCTTCCTCATCATTCAAGTCAGCCTTAGTGGCTGTGCCAACTTCCGTCCACGTCATGGTCGCGATGTTCAGCAAGGCCGCCTGCCGGCTCATCTTGTCCTGAAGCATGAAAGTCCCATCGGACAGGACCACGGAAGCCGCATCTCCGATTGGGTGCGGCGCAAACGAAGCCCGGGGGGGATAGAGGTCGGTAAAGAAAGTCGGCGGGGCCACCGAGGCCCAGCTATTAGTCACAGGATTGTAGATCGCCCCCTGATTCGTCAGCGTGAAATCCTGATGCACCCCCGTGAACTCACCGCCCTCAATCAGGACGCGCCCGTCAGCCAGAACGGCCTGGGCCGCGGCTGTCGGGATATACGGAATCGATGCGATCCGCGTCCAAGTCCCGTTGATGTAACTCCCGGTTTTATCGGGAGTCAGTCTATAAACTTTTCCGTCGGCGCCGGCAGCGGAATTGTTCTGCACAATGACCGAGCCGTCGGTCAGCAAAAGCGGGAACGATGCGCCGCCCGGCCCGAGATCAGCGTTGTTTGCCGGATCAACAATGTCCGGCATGGGCGGCTGATTGTGAAGCGGCTGCCATGTGCCAGCAAAGGCAGACCACGAACCGCTGGCCAGAAAGATCGAGGTCAGCGCCATGGCGAGAGTTGACGGGAGGATTTTCACGCCTTCGGAATACAAAATCTGACTGCCAAAAGCAACGCGACAATTGCGCGACGAAAGCGGATGACCGTCGCAAACGTGCCGGACAAGTCATACGCCTGTCCCAGAGGCCGCGGCAAGGAGCTCGCCAACACGCGTAGCTGGCCTCAGCGAGATCAGTCCCGTCCGCTCTTCGACCTAACGAGTCCGATGGAAAGAAGGACCACTCGCTCACCGCGTTTCACGGGTTCGCGCGCGTGAATCAGGCCCGGTTCGAGCGCCAGGACACTTCCGGGCTCCAGCGGATAGCGCCGAGAGATTCCATTGCTCGAATAGGCGATGAAAGCGGACCCGTTTGAATGATCCGGCGGCAAGTCGTGGCGGATACACGCGAGAACGGTGGCGTCGAATTTTGGGTCGTCCGGGTGCGGCCAGATATGGTCGCCCGGCTTGGTGTAATAAAGAAACCGAGCCATGTATCCGGGCGCCATGGGTTTGCCGAGAGCCCGGCCGACAGCGGAAATGAGATCCGGATGAACCGCCAGGTTTCTGCCTTCCGGTCCGGGAGTTTTGCCGCTGGCGATGCGCCCGATTTTCAAACCGGCGGCTGTCTCCCGTCTGAGTGCCGGCAGCCGGCTTTGCACGCAATCGAGGGGCCCTATAAATCCAAGGCCGGAGGCAAAAAGCCGCGCAAACAGGTCGACCGAAATGTCCCAGGCAAGCCGCCAAAGGGGATCTTTCGGCACCTCGCAATCAGGAGCGAGCGCAATGGCCGCATAGGCCAGCAGGACCCGAAGGGAACGTTCCTCCTCGGAAATATCTTTGACGCTGAATTTCTTGAGAAGGCGTCTAACAAGTCGATGACCCGCTTGCTTCCAGGTCCTGCGATTGCGCGAGAAATCGCCCGTCCGTCGGATTCCGCGAAACTCATGGGACAGTCGCTTCCGCGGGTCCTTCTTGCGGGACGCATGACGGAGATTGATGTCGTCGTCAGGCAGACGATAGCCAAGCTGGCCGGCGGCTGTCAGGATATCAAAAAGGATGCGCTCCGGACCCTTCAGCTGCGCCTGAAGCTTCCGAATAGCCGGCGAAAAGCGTTTCGCGAAGCGGATGTTCAATCGATCACCCGCCTTGCCTCTTTCACTTCAGCTCTTCGAGCTTCCTCAGAGAGAGTGACCATTGGCCATGCCCTCTCCGAAGAAGCGACGAAACTAGTTAGGTTTCCGGCCCGTAAGTAATCGTGCCGCCCTGGACCTTGTCAGCATCCTCTTTCCGGGCTTGCAGATCCTTTAGCGGTTCCTTCGGTCGATGAGCCTTATCGTGGTCCTTTTTCTCTTTGTCTTTGTTTTCCATAATTTTGCTCCTCGCTCTCTTCCAGTAGCCCCATCAGGGCGTGTGGGGTGCCCGTTAGTCTGGCACCGGAGAGTCGCGAAACAAGTCAAAAGTGCTCCCGCAAAAGGCCGGGCGACAGGCTCTGCCGTGCCACGTGAGAAGCGGACAGAGTGGCTGGGGGCGCGCCGCCTCACGGGATCGGGATCACTCCTCCTGGCTCCCCTTGACAGTCTAGGGAGCGGAGCCTTATTCTACGCCCAGACGGTCTAGGGAAGTATGCCAAAAGAAAAATCAGATCTGGTTTACGGCACACTCGATATGCTCATCCTGAAGTCGCTTCAGCATGGCGCCCGTCATGGCCTCGGCATCGCCGATCGGATCCAGCAAATGTCGCGCGAAATTCTGCGGGTCGAGCAGGGCTCTCTCTACCCCGCTCTCTATCGCCTCGAAGCCCAGGGCTTGATCACCGCCTCGTGGGGATCCTCGGAAAATAATCGGCGCGCGCGCTTCTATAAACTGACTGGTGCCGGACGAAAACAGCTCTCGCACGAAACAGAGCATTGGTCCCGGATCACCGCAGGAATCAACCTGGTCCTTTCCAAAAGCTGAATGAAGCCTCGCCTCCATGCGTTCTGGATGCGTTTGCTTCGGTTGTTCAGGCCGGCGGCACAGGACTCTGAGATGGCGGAAGAGATTCGCCAACACATCGCCGCACTGATCCAAAGAAAGATGGCGGCGGGCATGGCGGCAGCCGAGGCCGAACGCGAAGCCCTGCGGGAGTTCGGCTGCGTCCAGCAAATCAAGGAACGCGCGCGCGAACAACGTCTCTGGACCTGGCCGGAAGAGCTCTGGCAGGACCTGCGCTTTGGCTTGCGAATGTTGCTTCGGAATCCGGGATTCTCAGCGGTCGTTCTCGCCTGCCTCACCCTCGGAATCGGGACGAACGCCGCCGTCTTCAGCTGGATCGAAGGAATCCTCTTCCATCCTTATCCGTTGATCGCGCACGAAGACCGAATGTTCGCTCTCTCCGGGACAACCCGGGGCGCAACGGAGGGCAACCCCCTCTCCTATCCCGATTTTTTGGATTTCCAGCGAAGCTCCACCCTCGCCGAATCATTCATCGTCGATCGAATTGCCGGAACCTCCTTGAGCATCGGAGACCGCTCGGAACGCGCGAGCGCGGGAATCGTCACGACGAACTACTTCGACGCACTTGGAATTCAACCGTTCATGGGCCGAGGATTCAGGCCGGAGGAAGGCGAAGGACGGAACGCTCATCCCGTGACGGTGATCAGCTACGAAGCGTGGACAGATCGCTACAAAAGCGACCCAGCCATCATCGGGCGAACCCAATATCTGAACGGAATCGAACACACCATCATTGGAGTCGCACCGGAAAATTATGTTGGAACGTTCGTTGGCTATTCTTTCCAATTTTGGGTTCCGATCTCCATGCAGGAAACATTCGATCCGACCGGTTACAAGCTGGAGGATCGCGCGGCTCGCTGGGTGGAAGGTTATGTTTTTCTAAAACCAGGCGTGACACGCCGGCAAGCGCAGGAAGAGTTTGACGCCATCGGTCGGCGTCTCGAGGCGCAATATCCGGATACGAATCGCGGTTGCGGCGTTCAACTGCTGCCGCTGTGGAAGACGCCGTTCAATGCCGCCGGCGGAATGTTGCCGACACTCGAAGTCTCTCTCGCGGTGGTTGTGTTTGTCCTCCTGATCGCCTGCGCCAACGTGAGCAATCTGCTCCTGGTGCGGTCTCTCTTGCGGCGCCACGAAATGACCATGCGAATGTCGCTCGGAGCGACTCGCGGAAGGCTCATGCGTCAGCTTTTCACCGAAGGCCTTCTTCTCTCATCACTATCGGCCGGCGCGGGAATATTGGTGGCGCATTGGTGTCGGAACGCGCTCGTGCTCGCCTTCCCCTCGCCTGTGCCGGGCATCATCATTAATTATCCGGGGCAAATCGACTGGCGCGTCCTACTGCTCAGCGGCGGAGTTTGCATTGCGGCGACCCTGATCTTTGCACTCGCGCCGGCGCTGCAGGCAAGCCGAATGGATCTGACTGGCGCCCTGAAAGCCGAAGCGTCCGGTGTCATTGGCGGTCACGGAAGGTCGCGGTTGCGATCCGCTCTGGTGCTGATCCAACTCGCCCTGAGTTTCGTGCTCCTGGCTGGCGCAGGCTTACTCATTCAGAGCGTTAACCGAATGCGTAGCGCGGATCCTGGATTTTCTGTTAAAGACGTTATTTTATCAGGAGTGGATTTAGTATCAGCTGGTTATAACGAAGAGCGAACTCAGGCGATTCGAAGATCAAATGGTGGAAAGGATTCAGCGTCTTCCCGGTGTTCAGTCCGTCAGCACGGCGCGCGTTCGCCCATTCAGTTACCGCAATTATTCGTCCGCCCCCCTGATCTTCGATGACTATCAACCCAAACCGGACGAAAGCCCGACGGCTGATTACAATGAAGTCGGCGAAGATTACTTCGCGACCATCGGCATTCCGATTCTTGCCGGCCGCGAATTCACCCGGGAAGACGATGAGCGGGCTCCTGCCGTGGCCGTTGTCAACGATCTCATGGCAGCAAGGTACTGGCCCGGAAAAAGCGCCGTCGGCCAGCGAATAAAAGTGAAAGATCGCTGGTTGCAGATCGTGGGGATCGCAAAGCTGGCCAACTACCGAACGAAACTCGAAAATCCGAAGCCATTTTTTTATGTGCCGCGGCGACAGAATCCAACTCGGGGAGATGCCTACCTCATTCGCACCACGCTTTCTCCGGGGGCGATGGCGACGGCTCTAGCGGCGGAAGTGCGGCGGCTCGATCCAACGCTGGCGCCGCAGGACACGATCGCCATCCAGGAACAGCTAGATCGCATGACCTACACCCAACGGCTCGGGGTTGCTCTACTCGGAGTCTTCGGGGGTGTGGCACTCTTGCTGGCGGCTGTCGGCTTATACGCCGTGATGTCTTATGCGGTTTCTCAGAGTTTTCATGAACTGGGATTACGCATGGCTCTTGGTGCCGGAGCGCGGGACGTCTTGCGCCTGGTCCTGACGCGTGGATTCGTTCTTGTCGGGGCCGGCATCGTGCTCGGTCTCGCTCTCGCGTTGAGCATGACCCAACTCATGGGTAACCTTTTGTATCACATCAGCGCACGCGATCCCCTCACCTTTTGCGGCGCCCTGGTTGTTCTGGGCTCGGTCGCATTCCTTGCCTGCCTCATTCCCGCCATGCGGGCCACGCGAATCGATCCCGCCCGTGCGCTGCGCGGCTAGCACAAGTCGTTAGGCCACCGCTGGCGACCGCAATCAAAATCCTGACCGGGCGTTTAGCTAGAGGTGGGAGGAGAGCTCTCCCTATCGTCCGATTTTACAAACCGATGACAATCAGGAGGCTCACCGCTGGAACAAGACCACGCCCGACTTTCGCGTCACGGTCAGCTTGCCCGAAACCGTGCGAGGCTCGGCAACCGCGCCGTTTGCATCCATGGCAACACTCCACGCGTTGCCCGGCGGAACAACGACCGCGTCGCCGGTGTTCGAACTGTTTAGCGCAATGCAGACACGTTTCCACGGTTCACCTGGCACGCCTTCCCCATCGATCGTGTACATGAGCACGTCCCGGTTTCCGTTTTCAACGAAATGGAGACGCGATTGAACCTGTGACCGCGCCGGCAGCCGAAACATCGGATGCGCCTTCCGCAGTGCGATGGCGTCGCGCACATACTTAAACAGCTCGATGTGATCGCGCTTGAGCGTCCAATCCACCTCATTCACCGAGTCGGGCGACTCGTAGGAGTTATTGTTCCCGCCTTTGGTTCTCGCGAATTCTTCGCCCCCGTGCATGAACGGCACGCCTTGCGCGGTCAAGAGCGCGAGATAGCCCAGCTTCATTGTGTCGATGCGGAGCGCGTCATTTGCGCCCGGCATCGACTGCACAAGCTTGTCCCACAGAACAAGGTTGTCGTGGCAGGTCATATAATTGATCGATTGTCCCGGAGACGCGAGCCACGGGCTGATCTGGAGGGCGGCTTTCAGAGCATCCCGATTTGATCCGTTCTGGATCCATCCGGCTTGTCCGCCGTCGGGTGAACCTTTGAGCGCATTCCGAAAATCGTCATTGAACGCGCCCGGAGTGATTTGGTGAAAGGCCGACTTGTCGCTTTTGTCGCGCAAAGGCGAATTCCCGCCCGTCCATGGTTCACCGAAAAGGATGATTCCGGGATCCAGCTTCCGCAGCTCACGGTCGGCCTGCCGCATCGTTTCCTGGTCGATCAAAGCCATAAGGTCGAATCGGAAACCGTCAATGCCGTATTCGCGAGTCCAAAACTTCAGTGAATCCAGGATGAGTCTGCGCCCGTTAGGCGATTCGCTCTTAAACTCGTTACCGCAGCCCGACCCGTTCGCCGCAGAGCCATCCGGCATCCGCCGATAGTACTGATCGGGCGCGACCGCGAAGAGCGGCGCCTTGCCCCCGGTGTGATTGTAAACCACATCCATGATCACGCAGAGACCGCGCTGGTGCAGAGCCTTAATGAGAGCCCGGAGTTCATGCACGCGACTATTGTCGTTAGGATTACTGGCGAACATTCCCTCAGGCGAAAAGAAATCGTCCGTGATATAGCCCCAATTGTAACTGCCCGAGCCTTCGTCATTCTCAAAATCCTGCACCGGCATCAGTTCGACGTGAGTGACGCCCAACTCGACCAGATGGTCGATCGTCGTCTTGATTTCCGGTTCCTGAGGCAATGTTGTCCCGCCGTGGGTCCAGCCAAGATACAAACCGGGATCTCTTGCGCCGGAGCTGGGCGCGACCGTGAAATCGCGCACATGCATTTCGTAAACAATCGCATCCGTCGGCGACTCGAGCATGGGCCCGTGGGCCAGTGGCTCGGACAAGGGGGTAATCCTGCCACGCGAACTGCTGGCCACGGCGTTGATGGCGTAAGGATCTAGAATCTCTCGCGCGCGCTTCGAGTCGTTAGCATCCAGAAGATACGTGTAATACTTCCCGTGCAGATTTCCGCGAACGCTCAGGCTCCAGATTCCATTCGATTCCTGCCTCGATGGTTTAACGGCACGCCCATCATTTCCGGTGGGATCGTTGTAAAGCACCACGCTGACACTCTTGGCCGCCGGTGCATACAGGCGAAAGGTCGTCGATTCGCGAGTGTAAAGTGCTCCGAAAGCACTCTGCAATTGGTCGCGCGTCGCCTGTTGAGTTTCCTCTTCGCCTTGAACCGCCTCCGCGGCCTCGGCGTTCTCTGCGGGCATCTTTAACGGTTTTACCGTTTTCGCCGTCCTTCTCGTAATTGCTCAAGGCGACATCCGCCCGCGCGGCCAGATCGGTTGATTCGATCGGCACCTGACGTGTGCCCCCTAGAAAATCGACTGTAACCGCCCCGAGGTCGATCTCCTTGATCTTGACCGCGCTTCCGGCCGGCACCTTGAGCGAGCCGACATTTTTCCCGCCCGAAACCGCCGGAAATTCGAAACTGTCTCGCAGCGTGATTTCGTTAGGCCAAGATTCCCGATGTTCGCGCAACCATGCCAAAGGATCGGGCCGGGGCGTGGCCGATTGCACAACCTCCGGTGAAGCCACTGGCGTTGCCTCCGGTTGAGCCGCACCGCCAGTGTGATCTGCGATGAACTGCTTTACCGAGTCTGTCAGGCGTGTGAGCGCCTGCTGCGGCGACTCCTGCCTGCGATAAGCGTCGTAAGCAAATCCGGCCAGGGCAGCGAAAACCACGATAAGAACAAGCTCGGTGAAAACCGAAAGGTGCTTTTTGCGCCGCTTCTTGAACAATCGCTCCTCGGGAGACAACGGCTGCAGTGGCACATGCATCGGCGGCATCGAGACCGGCGCCGCGTCGCCCTCTTCAGTTTTTTCCTGATTGGAAGAGGACGACGCCGAATCGTCTGTGGATTGATTGATCCCCGGGACGGAAATCGTCCGATCACACTTCGGACAGGTAATCTCCTGCCCAGTCCAGGAATCGTCGATTTCAAGATTCTGCCCGCACTCGGGACAATCAAAATTCAGAAAAGCCACGCAGAATCTCTACCGCAATTCAGGCGAAAAAACCGAGGAATTTGTTAAGCCGTCGAAAGGAAAACGATAAGACGAATTCCTTCTAAACGCCGATGCACGCGGAATCATGCAGGCTGGTGTTTTAGCTGGCGCCGTCTCTGACGGCGGTGTCGCCGAGATCATTGGCCAGGGTTCTGCCGCCAGAGACGGCGGCAGCTACAACGTTTCGGGCGCGAGTCGGTTTTTCGGAAGCAGCTGCTGGCAGGGCACCAAATCCGCGGAATCACGGAATGAGGCTATTTGATCGTGATCTGCGAGGGATCCTTGGCAATGATTTGCGGCTTGTTGTCGTGCTCGGCGATGGTGCCCGAGACCGTTATCGTCTTGCCCTCATAGTCGGTGTAGTTCGAGAACTTGTCGGCCGACTTTGCCGGGATGAAGACAGTGAAGGGGTTGTTTGGATGCCGACCGTCCATGTCGAGAAAGATGCTCCCGCCGTCCGCCTTGTGGACCGACTCGACTTTGCCGGTGATTCTTGCGTTTTGACCAATGTGCTGAGCAGCTTCGGTGGCTTTGACTTCCGACGCTGCTTCGTCGGCTGCGCGAAGGGGAAGAACCAGGGCCGATCCGATGAGCAAAGCAATGAACGCAGGCGTTTTCATATTTGGAATCCTGCCCAGAATTCGGACCGTTGTCGAGTGTATGCGACGGTTACTCGGCGGAAGCGAATCGATAACCGACGCCTGCTTCTGTGGTGATTAACTTCGGGTCGGCCGGATCGGATTCAATCTTCTGGCGCAGATGCGTGATATAAACGCGGAGATACTGTCGGTGCTCCTCCGATTTCGGGCCCCAGATCTCGCGAAGGATATATCGATGAGTCAAAACGCGGCCCGGATGCTTGACCAACAATCGCAGCAAGGCGTATTCAGTGGCGGTGAGTTTGATTTCGTGGCCGGCGCGGCTAACGACCTGTGAGGTGAGATCGACCAACAGGTCGCCGCTCTTGAACACGGAAATCTCTTCGGCCGGACGCGTCTTGCGCTGAGCCGCCCGCAGACGGGCAAGCAATTCGGCCGTGCTAAAGGGCTTGGTCACGTAATCCTCCGCACCGGCATCGAGCGCGGCCACTTTTTCCCGCTCGTCGTCGCGCACGGTCAGCACCAGCACTGGTGTCTCGCTCCACTCGCGCAATCGTTTCAAAACCTGGAGTCCGTCCATGTCCGGCAATCCCAGGTCGAGAAGAATGACCGCCGGCTTTCGATTTGCGATTTCGACCAGGCCTTGCCCGCCGTTATCCGCTTCCTCGATTTGATAGCCCTCGTTTTCGAGAGCGACCCGAAGCAATCGACGAATCTGAACTTCATCGTCGATGATGAGCGCGACCGGTTTCATCCGGTGGCAGCTTCGGCCGGCAACTTCATTTCTTCGCCGATCGGCAGGCGAATGGAGAATCGCGCGCCGCGGCCATCGTCTCGATTTTGCGCCGTGATCTGGCCAGAGTGCGCTTCAACCAGCTGCCTGGCAATAGAAAGACCAAGCCCGAGCCCGCCAGGACGAGTCCTGGGGCCACGATAAAATTTTTGAAATACCTTGTCCTCCTCTCCCGGCGCAAGGCCGGGTCCGCGATCAGCCACGGAAATCACGAGCGTTAAATGATCACGCGCGACGCTGATCTCGACGGGCTGATCGCATTTACCATAAATCATCGCGTTTGAAAGCAACGCGTCGAGCGCTTGTTGAATCAAGCCGGCATCGACCGAAATGGCGGGCAAATCTCTGCCGATGGTAATGCGCGCGTCCTTTTCCCTGAGTCCGGAGGTCACGACAGCTTCGCGGACGAGTTCACCCGGATCGCACCACTCGCGAACTGGCTGAAGCAGGCCGGACTCGAGGCGCGTCGCGTCGAGCAGATTGTCGACCGTGCGAGTGAGGCGAGATGTGGCCTGCTGCAATTCAGTGCGATCGGGCTGGGGTTGCTGCAAGGCCACGGACATGGCGGCAAGCGGGGTTTTTAATTCATGCGAAACGGAATCGAAGAGCGCTTTCTGTAATCGCTCCGACTGGCGCGCGAGCTGGGCGGCCCGGTTCTCCTCCAGGGCGCGCTCCTTATTCACGAAGAGAGAGATCTGCGCGGCGAAAGCGTCGAGCAATTCACGTTGCTGAACGGTTAACGGATTGGTTAGGCGCACAGTCAGGACGCCTTCGGCGCGATCGCCGGTGACGAGAGGGACATGTAACGCATCCGCATCGGGCAGAGTATCGGTCGATCTTCCGGCAGCTTGCTTTTTCTGGAACGCCCAAACGGCCACGCTCTCATCCTTGCTCGAAGGCTTAAAAGTGCCCGCCGGATGACAGGAAAGGCCCGCTTCGTCGCGCAGCCAAATGGCGGCGTCCGCCTGAAAAGAGTCTTTAATTAACCCCGCGATCTTGGGCAGCGCTTCGTCGAGATCGCGACTGGCGGCGAGCGCGCGGGTCAGCCGATAAAGCGCCGTGGCGCGTTCTTCGCGGCGGCGCTCCGATTGCTCGCGCTCACGCAGCTTGGTCGCCAGATGCCCGATGACGATGGCGATCACAAAGTAGGCGCCGAACATCATGAAATCGTGGAAGTGACTGATGTAAAAAGTGAAGCGCGGCGGAATGAAGAGAAAGTCCCAGAGGACCGCGCTGAGCGTTGCCAGAAAAAGCGTCGGCCACCGGCGCAAGCGGGTAGCTGCGAGCACAACCGCGAGCAAATAGAAGAGTGCAACGGCCCAGTAACCCGTGTAATTGAAAACGAATAACGAAAAGGCGGTAACGACCGCGGCGACGGCCAGGGCCATGCCGAAATCACGCCAGGGCGAGCGCGCCAGACGTTCCTCAAGTGTCTCGCCGTGCCAGGTCGAGGCCGATTCGTCCGCCGGAATCATATGGATGTCGATGTTGCCGCTGTTGCGCATCAACCAGCGAAGCGGATCGCGTCCGAGCAAATTGGTCCATCGTGAGCCGAGCGGTTTGCCGATGACAATCTGGGTGACGTTATGTTGCCGGGCGATGCGCAGCAGTGTCTCACCGACATCAATGCCAGGTGTGGAGACAACTTCCGCGCCCAGTTGCCGCGCGAGCGCAAGGTAGCGAGTTAACCGCACCTGCTCCTCCGGAGAAAGCGAGCGGGGCCTCTCGATGTTCGCAGCGATCCATGAAGCCTCCATCGAGGCCGCAAGCCGCCGGGTATAACGAATCAGACGCTCGGAATACGGACTGGCGCTGACCGCGACGAGCAGGCGATCGCCGCTTTTCCACGGCCCAGCGATTTTTTGTTCCGACATAATATCGCGCAGATTGCGATCGACGTGTTCGGCGACAAGGCGTAGCGCCATTTCGCGCAAAGCGGTGAGGTTGCTTTCCCGGAAAAAATTCTTCGCGGCCCAGTCGGCCCGTTCTCCCATATACACTTTTCCTTCGTTTAGACGCGCGCGCAGCTGCTCAGGCGTCAAATCCACCAGTATGATTTCGTCGGCGAGATCGAGAATGGTATCGGGAACGGTCTCCCGAACGCTGATGCCGCTGATTTGCCGAATGGTGTCGCTCCGGCTGGCGACGTGCTGAACATTCAGCGTGGTGAAGACATCGATGCCGGCATCGAGCAGCTCGAGGACATCCTGGTAGCGTTTCGGATGACGTGAACCCGGGGCATTGGAGTGAGCCAGTTCATCGACCACAGCGAGACCCGGATGCCATGTGAGAATGGCATCGAGATCCATCTCTTCGAGTTTGGTTCCGCGGTACTCCAATTGCGCGCGCGGCATGATCGGCATTCCAGCGGTTAACGCTTCCGTTTCCTTGCGGCCGTGCGTCTCGACAACGCCAATCACGACCTCAGTACCTTGTTGGAGTTTTTGCTGCGCGGCCTGGAGCATGGCGAAGGTCTTGCCCACGCCCGGCGACATCCCGAAGAAAATCTTCAGCTTGCCGCGAGAAGCTTGTGCTTCCTCGCGCTTCAGCTGCGCCAGAATCGTGTCTGGATCAGGCCGTTGGGCCTCGCTCATGTCTTGATTTTAGTCTCTAACGCCGTTCGATGCACCTAGAAGCGATGGCCGAAACCGATAAAGACATTGCAGTCAGGCGCACTGTCCGTTAGTCCGAAAAACGAATTGATGTCGACGGAGAAATTTGGCGTGACCTGGTAGGTCAAGCCGGTATCGAAAGTTCCGACCCAGGGATGGTTGTGGCCCGAGCTAACGGCGTCATAAAACTCGATGTAGCCGCTCAAGTTCCCGGCGATGGTGCGTGAGAGACCAACCGGATTTTGCCATTGCACCCGCATGTCGCCATGATGCGGCTCGTCGAGAATGTCGACTCTCGTTTGCGCGAAGAAGGTGAATCCCCAGGGAAGCGAGTAATTCACCGGCAGGCCAAAACCCGGTTCCCAAACATGGTTCGCCAAGTGATCCGTGTTTGTCGGTATCTTTAACGACGAAACCAGGCCCATGGCCAGTTTGCCACCGTCGTTGCCCAGGAAATTGATTTTCAAGCGCACGGTGGTGTCGCCGGCGCCATCTTCTTCGAGGGGCTTGCCAACCCCGGAGCCACTCGTGCGAGTGTTGACATAGAATTGCGGAAAAATCTGCAGGTCCATCCAATTGGTTAGGCCGAGCTTAAAATTTGTATTGCCCACGATCCATGTCCGGACACGAACGCGATCGTCGACATCCGTCGTCCAGTTGGCCAGATCGCTCTCGATTTGAAATGCGCCGGCGTCGAGCGTGAACGGACTGTCGGTCTTGCTTGGGCGATCGGTGTTGTAGGCACGCCTGAGGTCGATCGGCGTTGGGTTGAGCAACGTGTATTGCGATTTATCTGGCGCGGACGAGCCCTGCGGCGCCAAGTCTTGCGGATGGGCTGCTTGTCTGCACAGGACGAAACTGAGAACAACAAACTTTCGCCAGGTCGCCATGGTCACGGAATCTGGTCGAGCGCGACATTCAGCCGCAAAACATTCACCCGCGGCTCGCCGAGCAATCCAAACTGCGGGAGCTCGGTTGTGCGATTCATGAGCTCGGAAATTTTGTCAGGCAAAATGTGGCGGGCCGCAGCGATACGGGAAACCTGAGAGAGTGCCGCTTCCGGCGAGATATGCGGGTCGAGCCCGCTGCCGGATGCGGTCAGCAAATCAACCGGCGCTTCGACGCCGAAGAGCTTCCGCCGGTCCTCGATGGCTTTCTTCAAGTCGGCGCTGGTCGGCCCCTTGTTGCTTGCGCCCGACGGAAGAGTTGCAAAATCAGCCGCCGAAGGTCGCGGCCAAAAGTAGCGCGGCGACTCAAATTTTTGAGCGAGCAAATCGGATCCGACAAGCTTTCCATTTTGCACGAGGCGCGATCCGTTTGCCTGATGTTGAAAACAGAGCTGAGCGATGCCGGTGATGAGCAGCGGATAAAGCACGCCGGTCAGCAGCGTCAAAATCAGATAAGCGCGCAGGGATTGAAGAATGATTTTCATTTTCGCTCCTTCGGGGGCCACAACGGGTTAGGGAGGAACCATGTCCACATGAGGTCGTAATTGAGTTCCTGCTCGTGAACCTCCTCGTTAACGACGCTCGCCCGCGCCACGCGGTCGTTCCTGCGGGAATCGAGCGGAACAAAAATGAAAACGTAGGTCCGGTTCTGGATAGTCCGCGATGCCCGCGGAAAACCGGTCAGACGCCGCAGCCTCTCGCGAGTGTTGGAATAAAGGCTCATGTTGCTCATGCGAGGTGCAGCGCCACCAGCGCGAGGTCGATCACTTTGATGCCCACGAAAGGCGCGATCAGGCCGCCGAGGCCGTAAATCAGGAGGTTTCGCAGCAGAACCTGCGCGGCGCCGACCGCTCGATATTTCACCCCGGCGAGCGCCAGTGGAATCAAGGCAATGATGATGAGCGCATTGAAGATGACCGCGCTAAGAATGGCGCTCTCCGGGGAATGCAGCCGCATGATGTTGAGCGCCGACAAGGGACCCGCCTGTGCGGCCGAGGCGGCGTAGAGCGAACCGAACATCGCCGGGAGAATGGCGAAATATTTGGCGACGTCATTGGCAATGCTGAATGTCGTTAGGGCGCCGCGCGTCATCAGGAGTTGCTTCCCGATCTCGACGATTTGAATGAGTTTGGTTGGGTTGCTGTCGAGATCGACCATGTTCCCCGCTTCCCGCGCCGCCTGCGTTCCCGTGTTCATGGCCACGCCGACGTCGGCTTGCGCAAGAGCCGGGGCGTCGTTCGTTCCGTCGCCGGTCATGGCAATCAGGCGGCCTTCGGCCTGTTCGCTGCGAATCCGGCGTAATTTGTCTTCCGGAGTGGCCTGGGCCATGAAGTCGTCCACGCCCGATTCGGCGGCGATGGCCGCGGCCGTCAGCGGATTGTCGCCAGTAATCATGACCGTGCGGATGCCCATTTTTCGCAACTGTGCGAAGCGCTCCTTCATCCCGCCTTTGACGACATCCTTCAGTTCGATCACGCCGAGGGTAACGAGATCGGCTGCAACCACCAAAGGGGTGCCGCCCCGTCGCGAAATCTCCTCGACCGCTCCCTGCGTGGCCGGCGGGAAAGCTCCGCCGGCAGACTGAACAAACTGCCGAACGGCGTCGGCCGCACCTTTGCGGACGCGGTTCAATGGAGCGCTGCCGTCGCGGTGAAGATCGACTCCGCTCATTCTCGTTTGCGCGGAGAAGGGAATGAAGGTCGCTTCAAGTTCCTGCATTTCGCGACCGCGAAGTCCAAACTTCTCCTTCGAGAGAACGACAATGCTCCGACCTTCAGGTGTCTCGTCGGCCAGAGAACTTAATTGCGCTGCGGCGGCCAGTTCTTCCTGTGAAACGCCCGGCGCCGGATGAAACGCGACCGCCATGCGATTGCCAAATGTGATCGTGCCGGTTTTGTCGAGCAGCAGAACATCAATATCGCCGGCGGCTTCGACCGCGCGCCCGCTGGTGGCGAGCACGTTTTGCCGGACGAGCCGGTCGATCCCGCTGATGCCGATGGCGCTGAGCAATCCGCCGATGGTGGTCGGAATCAGGCAGACCAGCAGCGAAACCAGGACGGGAACGCTCATGTTCACGGCCTTGGCCTGGCCGGCGGCGCTTTCGCTGTAACGGGCAAAGGCGGGAAGAGTAAAGACCGCGAGGATAAAGAGGGCCGTCAGGCTGACCAGCAGGATGCTCAGCGCGATTTCGTTAGGGGTCTTTTGCCGCCGCGCGCCCTCGACCAGGCCGATCATGCGGTCGATGAATGTGTTCCCCTGCTCGCTCGTGATCCGAATCACGATTCGATCGCTGAGCACCCGTGTCCCGCCGGTCACAGCGCTGCGATCGCCGCCGCTCTCGCGAATCACCGGGGCGGATTCGCCCGTGATGGCCGATTCATCGACGCTGGCAATTCCTTCAATGACCTCGCCGTCGCCGGGAATAATGTCGTTAACTTCGCAGACGACGGTGTCGCTCTTCGTTCAAATCGCTCGCGGCGATCTTCTCTTCGCGTCCGTTAACCAGGCGGCGCGCCATCGTGGTCGTACGCATCCGGCGCAACGCGGCCGCCTGCGCTTTCCCCCGTCCTTCGGCCATGGCTTCGGCGAAATTAGCAAAAAGCAAAGTGAACCAAAGCCAGAGCGTGATTTGGAAATTGAAGCCGCTGAATTGGAAAACGGTTATCGCCGAAGTCCAGAGAGCGCCGATCAGAACCACGAACATCACCGGGCTGCGCCATTGCACCCGCGGATTGAGCTTCTTAAATGAATCCACGATCGCCGGACGAATCAGCGTCGGATCGAAAACGGATGATTTTGCGCGCGTGGCCATGGCTAGAACGTCCTTCCGGACTGCATCAGGAAATGCTCGACGATCGGACCGAGCGAGAGGACGGGGAAAAATGTCAGGGCACCGACGATCAGGACCACAGAAACGAGCAGGATGGTAAAGACCGGCCCGTTAGTCGGAAATGTCCCGCTCGATGGCGGCGACGTATTTTTCTGCGCCAAACTTCCGGCAATTGCGAGCACTGGCACGATGATGGCAAAGCGCCCGACGAACATATTGATCGCGAGCGTGTAGTTATACCAATCCGTGTTCCCGTTCAGGCCGGCGAAGGCGCTGCCGTTGTTCGCCGCGGCGGAGGCAAAAGCGTAAACGACTTCGCTGAGGCCATGAGGCCCGCCGTTGTTCAGGCTGTTGAGCGCAGCCGGATAGAGCATGGTCGCGGCGCTGCCGCACAAAATCACCACCGAGGGGGCAAGCACGGCGATGACCGCCCAGGTCACTTCGCGCGCTTCGATTTTCTTACCCAGATATTCCGGTGTTCGCCCCACCATCAGGCCGGCGATGAACACTGTCAGGAGAACGAACATGAGCATTCCGTAGAACCCGGCGCCGACGCCGCCGAAAATGACTTCCCCGAGCACCATGTTGACGAAGGGCACGAGGCCGCCGAGCGGCGACAGGGAATCGTGCATGGCGTTTACGGCCCCGCACGAAGCATCGGTCGTGACGGTGGCAAAGAGCGCGGAATTAAACTGGCCGAAGCGGACTTCCTTCCCCTCCATCGACGATGTCGTTAGGCCGAGCGCTGGATTCGGTTGCAGCTCGGCCCACCAAAGGGTGGCGAACCCGGCGAGAAAGAGAACGAACATTGCCGTCCAGATGGACCAGGCCTGGCGGCGGTCGCCTGCCATCAGGCCCAGCATATAGACCAGGGCCGAGCCGAACCAAAAGATCACAAAAACTTCGATGAAGTTGGTCAACGGCGTTGGATTCTCGAACGGGTGCGCGCTGTTTTGGCCGAAAAATCCGCCACCGTTTGTTCCCAGTTGCTTGATGGCGATCTGTGAGGCGGCCGGGCCCAGCGGAATCTGCTGGGGCGCGCCTTCGATCGTCGTCGCCGTCGGGTAAGCCTCGAAGGTTTGAACAACGCCCTGCTGCGCGAGCACGACCGCGATGACGATCGATAAAGGCAGGAGCAGGTAGAGCGTGCAGCGCGTCAGGTCGGCCCAAAAATTTCCGATGCTCTGCGCCTGTTTGCGCATCAAGCCGCGCGCCAGAGCTACGGCGATGGCAATGCCCGTGGCCGCGCTAACAAAATTATGCACCGCCAGGCCGGTCATCTGCGTGAAATAGCTCATGGTATTTTCGCCGGAGTAGGCCTGCCAGTTCGTGTTCGTGGTGAAGCTGACGGCCGTGTTCAGTGCCAGCGCGAACGGCACGCTCGGCAGATGCTGCGGATTCAACGGCAGCCATTGCTGCGTCAACTCCATGAGCAGCAGCACGACGCCGCCGGCGATGTTGAACATCAGCATCGCGATTGCGTAGGCCTTCCATGACATTTCCTCCGCGGGACCGACGCCGGAAAGCCGGTAAACCCAGCGTTCAGTTGGCCCAAAAACACGCGCAAGAAAATGCCGCTCGCCGGCGAAGACCCGGACCATGAACCGCCCGAGCGGCGGTGTGATGATCACGAGGCCGGCCACGAAGATCGCCAACTGACCAAAGTCGCGTGCGTGCACATCCGAACTTTGATGGACGCGGGCGCGAGGCGTTAATTAAAGCGCAGCCGAAGAGAGTTAAAAAAACGTTAAAATCGCACCGGGTCTACCCTGCTTGACGGCCGAGGGATTCCTTGAGAGCGTTTCCCCAGTTCTTTGTTCCGCTGAATGCGGCCGCGGGGTGCGGTCGCAACGGGGGATCCAAATTCGGCTACGGCCGATCGGGGCGAACGGTGTGCGACATCGAGAGCATTTAATGGCTCCAGCCCGACAGCTAACCCTCGTCAGCCTCATTAAAGGGCGAAAAGATGTCCCCAAGGGAAACCGCCGCCAGCAGTGCGAAGCAGCTCGTCGCGCGAGTGTCGCTTCAAGTGAGTCATGATTGGTGATTACCTCTAATATCAAACGGCCCCGGAACGTCGATGTTCCGCGCGCAGCCGCCATCCTCTACGGCGACTGGGGAACAAGTAAGGCCTACGTCATCGGGTTGGCCTTTGCCGTCGGCGGTTACGCTTCCTTCTGGCTGATCGCCGCGATGTGCGTGCTGACTGCGCTCGTCGGCCTCAATTACATGGTCATCTGCCGTTTGTACCCGGACGGCGGTGGCGTTTACGCGAGCGTGCGTCATCGCAGCGAAGTGATTTCGATCGTCGGGGCTTTCCTGCTGATTGCCGATTACCTCGTAACCGCTGCCATCAGCGCCCTTTCCGCTTTCCAATATCTCGGCGTTCCGCATCCCGAAAAATTTGCCGCCGCGGCCATCCTGCTCATCGGCTTGCTTAATTTGCTCGGGCCCAAGCACACCGGCGGACTCGCTTTTCTCATTTCCGTTCCCACCGCGATCGTAGTGGTTGTTCTTGCTCTCTTTAGTATTCCCCATCTCCCCGAGGCCATCGGACATCTGGAGCCGTTGCGCGGCGGATTTTGGACAAACTGGGCCGGATTCGTCGGCATCGTCCTAGCGCTTTCCGGCGTCGAAGCGATCGCCAACACAACCGGCGTGATGAAGCTCGATCCCGGAAGTGACGATTCGCGTCCTTCGGTCAGGAAAACTTCCACGCCCGCGATTCTCTGGGTCATGGTGGAAGTCTGCATCTTCACCGCGCTGCTCGGATTGGCCATGCACGCGCTCGGGGGGCTGCACATTTCGAACGGCGATGTCGACGCGCCGCACGCCGCGGGCGTGCGCGACTACATGCTGCGTTACATGGGCGAAGTCTTCGTCGGTGGTGCGCTCGGACCGACCTTGGGCCACACCTTCGGCTTCATCGTCAGCATCGTTTTCGGTCTTCTCCTGCTTTCAGCCGTCAACACCGCCATCGTCGATTTGATCACCATCCAGTTCCTGATGGCGCGTGACCGTGAGATCCCAAGCATTTTTCAACGGCTCAACAAATGGGGCGTTCCGGCAATCGGCATGGCCCTGGCCACAATCGTGCCGATGCTTCTGGTTCTTTTGGTGAAGGATGTCTCCGGCCTGGCCGATCTTTACGCGGTCGGCGTCGTTGGCGCGATCGCCACGAACCTCGGCGCGACCGCGACCGATCGAAAGCTGACGATCAAGAAATGGGAGCGCGGGCTCATGCTGGTCACCTTTGTCGTCATGAGCGCGATCGAGTTATCGCTTCTGATCGATAAACCGAACGCTCGATATTTCGCGGTCACAATTTTGGCGGTCGGGCTGATCCTGCGGGGACTCGTGCAGGAGCGTCGAATGAAGAAGCAGGCCGCCCAGGCGCCGGAGGCATTGCCGGTATCGGTGAAAGCGCCGACTAACGAGGGAGGCGCCGTGGTGCCGGCGAGCGCGGAAGCGATTCTCTGCGCCATTCGCGGGACCGGAAGAACGCTCGAATTTGCCCTGCGTGAAGCGAGCGAGACAGGCCGCCGGCTCTACCTCCTCTTCGTTCGCGAACAGCAATTCATGACCGAACAGGATACGAAACGAAAATGGCAGGACGATCCCGAGGCTTCGAAAATTTTCAGTGAAGCGCGCGATCGCACCGGGGAAAAGTCCGCAACGCCACTTTTCTGCTACGCCGTCAGTCCATCGGCTGCCGAAACAATCGTCGACATCGCGGCGACGCTGGGAGCGTCACGCGTCATTCTCGGGGCGCCACAACGCGGCTCGCTCATGAATCTGATCCGCGGAAGCGTCGTCCGCGAAGTCTCGCACGCGCTTCCGGAAGATATCGATCTATTGATTTACGCGTGACCCGGAGGAGCGAGCGGATCTCGCCCGAACGTCGAGGCCCACGTTTGCGAGAACGGACGAGACAAGCTCGTCCCTCCAGCCGCCTAACCAATTAAGACGGGTGGTTGACACAACCCGCTCACAGATCCATCAAAATTCCAAAACCAGATCTTCTTCGCAAAAGTCGAACTTTTTCGCCTTGGTTTCCGAGCCGTCGTCAAAGATCGCTTTGATGTACCATTCGCAATCCGATTTGTTGGTCGATTTATCCCACTTAAGCGTCATCGTTTCGCCCGCGGCAATCCCCGCCCGCCCGACATCAAACGTCCCGTAGTCCTTGCCGTCTTCCGACGCCAGCAGCTTCTTGATCTTGTCGCTCGTGGTGTTGTGGACTTTGAAGGAATACTCTTCGTCGCTTGAAGACTCTGCTTCCTTCGCTTCCTTTCTTTCCTTCTTGCTCTCTCCTTTGACGGTGAACTTCAAGGTGGTCGCCAGATCGCCGTCTGCATAAATCTCCAGGCGATATTTCCCGACCGGCCAGCCTTTCGTCGGCTTTGAAAGCGAGAAGTCGCCGTCGTCCGTGTCTCCGGGCAGCGTAAGCGTTTTCTCGTCGATTTTGGAATTGGCCGGCGCCTCATCACCGACATCTTGCGCGATCCAGAGCGCGCGCAACTTGGTGCCGTCCTCCGCGCCTTTGGTCTTGAACGTGGCGTGAATTTTCGGCGTATCGGGAGAAAACGAATTGGTCGGCTCGTCATCTATTCCGGTCGATAAGGCAGCTTTGACTTTAATGTCTCCGGCGCGCGCCATGGCGGCGCAGGTGATCATTCCAACAAAGAGGGCCAGGGATTTTTTCATATGGATTTAGTAGCGATTGAGCTTTTGGTTAAAGAGAGCCGGTTTGCGAAGCAAGCTTTCTTCTTTGCCCCCGCGTAGTTCATCGCCCTACAGTAACGCCTTCGCGACCCGCGCTTTGTAGAGGTCGTTCTCCCAACGACCTGGCCCAATAAATGGGCGTTGGCCGCGACGAACGCCTCCACAACATCTGCGAGATCAGCCGCCGCCGAATCCTTCGGCGACCGCATTTGCGAGCTCCGGAATTTATTGACTGAAGACATCCGCATTTTGCGCAATAATCCTCGCCTGTGCGTTTCCTTTCCCACCTTCTCAGTAAGAAACTTCGGACCGCCTTGTCAGCTTTGCTTTGCCTGACAGGCCTGGTCTTCGGCGGCCTGGCCATTAGCGACTCGTCGATATTGCATCGGCCAGACCGCGAACGCCCTGAGCGCAGCATGCCGATCGCTGGAGAACGCCGCGACGACCTCGACCGATTGGAGTTGGAATGGAACAATCGCCTGACTTATCCCACAGGAAAGTTTGATCCCGCCTGGGTCCGGGCGGCTGCGCTCCAGGACTCCAAGATCCTTCGGAAGGTGCCCTTCGGACTCAAATCATTCCGGCTTAACCAGCCGCAGACGTCAGCCTTGAGTCTCAACGCCAGCAGCTTCACCTCGCTTGGGCCGCAACCCTTGCAAATGTCAGGCTGCTCCGGCTGCAACAATTACGGCCTGACGGAAGGAAGAGTGAACGACATCGTGATCGACCCGACAACGACAACGAGCGGCAGCATCGTCGCCTACCTCGGCTCCGATGGCGGTGGCGTCTGGAAAACAACCAACTGTTGCAGCAGCTCGACAACATGGAACGTCGTGACGAACGACCCACTGATTTCCACTATCAGCATCGACACCCTGACGCTCGATCCTAACGATCACAACACGATTTACGCAGGCACGGGCGATCTGAACTATGGCTCGTTTTCCATGGGCAGCCACGGCATCTTGAAATCGAGCGACGCCGGCAACACCTGGGCTGTTCTTGGCGCCGACATTTTCGGCGCGGCTTTGTCGGAACCCGCTGGCCAGTTCCCGCAATACCAGGCTGTCGGAAAAGTTCGGGTCGATCCGCGTAACGGCAACAACGTGGTCGCCGGCACCAAGAGCGGCCTTTATTTTTCCTACGACGCCGGCAACACCTGGGCCGGGCCGTGCACGACGAACAATTTCTCGGGCATGCGCCAGGACATCACCGGCCTCGCATTGATCAACGCCGGCAGCGTGACCCGAATCATTGCGGCCGTCGGCGTGCGTGGGTTCGCTACCGCGGTCCAGTACAATTTGAATCTGAATGGGGCCAACGGAATCTATGCCGGAAGCATGCCGGCGAGCGGTTGCCCGGGAGACTTTGTCCCGATCACGACCAACGCCAACGGTTGGACCGGACTGAACGCGACCAGCGGAACGGCTTACGTCAACTCGACGACCGGGAACCAGTTAGGCCGGATCGACATCGCAGTCGCGCCGAGCAACTCAAATTACATCTACGCACAGGTCCAATCGATCAAACCGAATTCGGGCGGATGCGGCAGCGTTGCCGGCTGCCAGCTCGGCGCTTATCGAACGACGGACGGTGGCGCGACCTGGACGCTGATTCCCGGCTCACTCGGCAGTTCGCTGACGGATTGCGGAGGCAGCTCGGGGGACTATAACCAAAATTGGTACGATCAGGGAATTGCGATCGATCCCAGCAATCCGAACCGTGCCTTTTTCGATACCTTTGAGGTTTGGTTCTGGGACGGAAGCACCCAGGCGACATCGGCGTTGCCGTGGAACGATCTGACCTGCGCATACAACTCGCCTAACAAGGGGGTTCACCCCGACCAACACGCGCTGGCCTTTGTTCCGAGCATGCCAAACATTCTTCTGGCCGGTGACGACGGCGGCGTTCACGGCACGACCAATGCAAATCTTGTCACCGGGGGAACCGATCCGACCTGGTTCAACATGGATAACGGATTGAACACCATTGAATTCTATTCGGGCGATATCAGTGGAAACTTCGCGACCTCCGCCACGCCGCAAGCCAGCGGCGGAGCACAGGACAACGGCGCCGCATCCGTTTCTTTCACCGGGTCACCCGCAGGCCCGGCGCAATGGCAGGCGGGCAAAGGGGGTGATGGATTCTATTCGCGCATCGATCCGGTCGGAACCGGATCAAGCCTGCGATTCTATCAGGGAAATAACAGCGGCACCGTCAGTCGATGCGTCAGCAACTGCACCGCTTCGGGCGCGTCCTGGACCGGCGTCACCGGCAGTTGGACTGGAGACACTCAGGCGTTCATGCTCCCTTTTGATATCTTCCACGGCGGAATTCCCGGAGGCGATGACTGCGCGGCCGCCGGAGTTCCGGGCGGTTGCGGACACCTGATTGCGGGCACGACGCGCGTTTGGGAATCGATTTCCGGCGGAAATAGCATCATGTCGGGATCAACCTGGCACATCACAAATAGTCCGACGACTCAGAACATGACCAAGCAGGCGCTGGCCGACCGGTCGTTCATTAACCAGGTGAAGTACTCACCAAAATACCAGAGCGTGGCGATTGCCGGGACTAACGACGGCAACGTATGGATCGGCTTTAATCTGGGAACAGGGGTCACCAGCCAGGCAAACTGGGTCGATGTCACCGGCGGAAACACAATTTTGCCGAACAGACCGGTGCTCGGCATTTCGCTCGACCCAACCGTTTCGGCTGCAAACACTCCAGTCGGTTATGCGGCTGTCGGCGGGTTCGTGGCCAACACGCCATCAACCCCGGGCCACCTCTTCCAGGTCACGTGCAGCGCGAACTGCGCATCGTTCACCTGGGCTGATAAGACCGGCAACCTTCCCGATATTCCGATTGATTCCGTGATCTCGAATCCCAATGTGCCTAACCAGGTCTTTGCCGGCACGGACTTCGGTCTGTACTACACCAACAACGTGAGTGTTGCTTCGCCGATCTGGTACCGCTTCGAGAATGGGATGCCGCACGCCATGATTTGGGACATGCAAATCGATCGCGGTTCCACCGCCCTCTCGGTCTGGACACGCAGTCGCGGCGCCTACGTGTGGCCATTGCCAACCTCGGCCATTCCAGCGCCGGCGCTGCAAATCGTTTCCATCACGCATTTGCCTAACAACCACGTGGTTTTGCAATGCAAAGGCGTGCCGGCCATGATGAATCGCGTGGAAGCCTCTCCTGATTTAAGCCCGAATAGTTTCACGACCATCGGGTCGCCCGTAGCAGACGGCACTGGTTCGTTTACGTTCGAAGATCCGAATCCAAATAATCTGCAGATGCGATTCTATCGGATCGCATACCCATAACTCCTTGAAATGGCGATCGCGACTGCCACCAGCACCGGCGCTGTTGTAGAGGCCTTTGTGCCAAAGGCCTAACTAATACAACAGGTCGTTGGCAGAACGACCTCTAGAGTGATCTTAGGAATTGCGCCAGCCAATGAAACCTAAAGCCCGGAGTTGTCGCGACTCGCCCTCCTCTATCCCGCTTTGTCTCATTCGCTCTTGATCCCCATCTGACGCAAATATTCCCGGTCCCAGGCCGCTGGAATGCTCTCGCGGGGCGAGTATGGCCCCGATTGATAGGCACGCGATGAGATCCCCTGCTGACTCAATTCGCAGACGTGCCAGTCCTGCCGGTTTACCATGTCCCAAAACTCGATCGCATCAGCCGGGTTGAAGTCGTCCCGCTCGAAGGCTTTCGGAGCAAAGAACCATTCGCATGAGACGCTCGTTCGCTCCGGTGACAACGGCCGAAGCGTGTGCACCATCACGTAATCCGGATGCAGACTGACCAGCATGTTTGGAAAGATCGAATAATAAAAAACGCGGTTGGAGCCGCGATCCGCGATCGGCCAGGCGCAGGCGTTTCCGCTTTTCGTTAGGCTTCGCCCGGTATCGACAGTCATGAATCCACCAAGGAACGGCCCTTCGCAAAGATCGTTCTTGGCCGAATCCGATGGCGAAAGTTCCGTCAACTCAGGATGCACGCCCGCACAGTGATAACACTCGGAGTAGTTCTGAAAAATGAGCTTCCAGTTCGCGTGGATGTCGTAATCGATCCGGTTGGCCGCGCGAAGGTCCGATAAATTCCATTCGGAAAATTTTCCCGCCAACGGCGTAAACCATTCCTGCAAAGGCATCGGCGAAGCTGCCAGGCTGATGAAGATGAACCCCTCCCAGACACCAAGATTCACCGGCGCCAGCGCATAAGCCGTTTTGTCGAACGCGGCTTCCATATCGGGAGCGCCGATCAGGCGCCCGTCGAGGGAATAGGTCCATGCATGATAGGGGCATTGAATCGCCGAAAGATGACCGGCCGCTTCTTCGCAAAGACGCGAGCCGCGATGGCGGCACACATTATAGAAACCGCGAATCTCCCCGCCTTTGTCTCGAGTGACGATGACGCTTTCGCGGTTGATCCCGGCGAGAAAAAAATCTCCCGGCGCGGCCAGATCCCGTACGCGTCCGACCAGGATCCATTGTTGCGCGAAAATCTTCTCCTGTTCTTCTGCAAAGGCTTCGGATGAGACAAAAAACCTTTGAGGCAACGTCATCGCGCCACTGCTGAAAGTTTCTGCGGTTTTACGAAACGGGAGAAGCGTGCTCATGAGATCAACCTTTTCACCCTCACCTCAATCCCCTCCCGGGCAAGGAAGAGGAAGAAGAAAAGCGAAAGCGAACAGGTCGTCTGCCCGGCACTCCTCTTCAACTCCCCCAACGATTCGATTCTCCACCGACTCACGCTTCACGACTCACGCTTCACGCTTCACGTTCACGATTCACGCTTCACGATTCACGATTCACGATTCACGATTCACGATTCACGCTTCACGCTTCACGCTTCACGCTTCACCACGAATCAGTGATACTCCGTATGCCCGCATTTAAGACAGATGCTCTTCATTTGCCCAATCCGCGGTCCAGTCGTGACCGGCTTCTGTTCCGTCATCTTGCCGCCACAATGCCGGCATTTCTCGCGATGTCCGAAATACGACTTTGCGATCGAGACTGGTTTCCAGTCATCCATTCCATCCACCCAAAAATGATCGGTCGGCAGCAGGTTCCCCGCCTGCATGAGGCTATTGAAGTCATGTTGGGTATATTGCCCAATCTCCTGACCGTCGCGTGAGACGTGGACTGTCATCGACGGCGCTCAGGCTAACGACTTTTCCGAAAGGTTGGGAAGAAGAAACATTCCGCCACTCCCTTGCTCACCCGGTTCTTTCCCCGGCCCGAAAGGAGCCGGCCAAGGCACCGGATAAGGTCCTACACCCTGCTGGAATTGTCACGCCCTTAGCGTAAACCCTTTAGGCTCGACTTGGCTTTTCGGTCCATCCATCCTGCAAATGGTCGCGGTAATCTCCCGGCCGTTGCGGATGACTACAAAATGCCAACCAGGAAGCCTCCACGTTTCGTTGGTCCGTGCCACAGCACCCGCCAGCCTCTCTTAGATCGTCGGCAATTTTTGAATCGGCAAAACACGATGCTCGGCATTGCAGGTGAGTAAGCCCAGCCTTTTCGAGGAACTGAAGCGGCGCAACGTTTACAAGGTTGCGGTCGCCTACGTGGTCGTCTCATGGCTTCTCATCCAGGCCGCCTCGATCCTTCTTCCCACCTTCGACGCTCCGGCTTCGGCCATGAAAATTTTGCTGGCGTTGCTGGTCGTCGGCTTTCCAATTGCCCTCGCATTCTCGTGGGCCTTTGAGATCACGCCGGAAGGAATCAAGCGCGAGTCCGAAGTTGCGCCGGAGGAATCAATCGCCTCCCACACCGGGCGACGGCTGGTCGGCCTAACAATCGCTCTCGGGGTCATCGCAGCCGGCCTGTTCGCGTTTCAAATTTTGCGACCAAAGGCGGCACACGTGGTGGAGGGCGGAGCGCCTGCGACGCCGGGGAACGCCGCGCTCCCAGGCCCCCAACCTCCCGCGTCGCCTGCCGCTATTCCCGACAAGAGCATTGCCGTTCTCCCCTTCGATAACCTGAGCGACGACAAATCGAACGCCTATTTTGCCGAAGGCATCCAGGATGAAATCCTGACGCGTCTTTCCAAGATCGCGGCCTTAAAGGTCATATCGCGTTCGTCGACGCGAAAATATCAAAGCTCCCCCGACAGTCTGAGCGACGTCGGCCGCCAGCTTGGCGTCGCAAATATCCTTGAAGGCAGTGTCCAAAAAATCGCCAATGCGGTCAAGGTGAACGTGCAGTTGATCCGCGCCGCCACCGACGAACACGTTTGGGCCGAGAGTTACAATCGCAAGCTCGACGACGTTTTCGGCGTCGAAGGCGAAGTGGCCTCCGCCATCGCCGATCAGTTGAATGCGAAACTCAGCGGCGCGGAGCAAAAAGCAGTGACTGATAAGCCGACCGAGAACGCCGCGGCTTATGATGCGTATCTTCGTGGGCTCGCCATTGAGCATAATCGCTACAGCTACGTAGCCTATCAGGAGGCCGAGGCCTCTTACCAGAAGGCCACCGAGCTCGATCCGAAGTTCGCTCTGGCTTGGTCGCGCGTTGCCGTGATTCGCAGCTTTCTCTATTTCAACTCAGTCGATCCAAGTCGCTACACCGCAGCATCAGTCAAGCAAGCGGCCGATCGCGCGATGGAGTTGCGGCCGGATCTGGGAGAATCCCTCGTCGCCGAAGCGGCTTACAAATACCGAGTCTTGCGAGACTTTCCCGCGGCCCTCGAGTCCTATCGCGAAGGCAGCCGGCGCATGCCTAACAACGCGCTCATTTTTGAATACCTGGCCTATGTCGAGCGCCGGATGGGCCATTGGAAAGACGCAGAAGAACACTACCGCAGGTCGGCCGAGCTCGATCCTCTCAACCTTCAGCTTTTCGTTTCCATGGGATCGGAGTTTTTGAATCTCCAGCGACGCTTCGACGAAGCCCTGGCCATGCTTGACCGCGCCCTGCAGGTTTCACCTAACGATGAAAGCACGCTCGCCAATATCGCTGCCATTTATCAAACCATGGGCCGCCTCGACGAGGCACGCGCCGAACTGGCCAAGATTTCTCCCAACGCGACCGATCCCTTCGTTAACGTTATTCGAGTCGGGCAACTCTTCGCCGAACGCCGCTTCGACGATGCTATTTCGCTTCTGCGAGGAATAGTCGATCCTACGAAGCCCGGTCAGCCGACGGGCACCGCGAGTTACGGCTTCGTCGTTCAACTCGGCTTCGCTTACGAATGGACCGGGCACAAGGAGGAAGCCCGCGCCGCTTTCACCCGCGTCGTCCAGGCGATCAAACCGACACCAGAAACAAAGGTGCAAATCGACAGTCTCGGCTTGGTGAATCTTCTCGCGCTCGCTTATGCCGGACTGGGCGAAAAGGAGAAGGCACTCACCCAGGCGAAGGAGGCCGTCAAGGACTACGAAACGGATGCCGTTGCAAAGCCGAACGCTGAAATGGTTCTGGCCCAAATTCAGGCGCGTTTCGGCGATACCGAAAGCGCCATTGCCGCTCTGCCTCACCTTCTGACCGTCATCGGTGGATTGAATCCGGCCGACCTGCGAAACGATCCGCTCTGGGACCCGATTCGAAAGGATCCGCGCTTCCAGAGGCTCGCCGGACAAACCGAAACCAATGAGCGATAAGTCGACATTCTTTTCCGAACTCAAACGGCGCAATGTTTACAAGGTCGCCGTAGCCTACGCAGTCGTCTCGTGGCTCATCATTCAAATTGCCACGCAGGTTTTTCCGTTCTTCGAAATTCCGAACTGGGCCGTGCGCCTGGTGGTGATCCTTTTAATCCTGGGATTCCCGATCGCCTTGGTCCTGTCGTGGGCATTCGAGATCACCCCGGAAGGAATCAAACGCGAATCGGAAGTATCCCCTAACGAATCGATCACTGCTCATACGGGACGGAAACTGGTTGTCTTAACCGTGCTTCTTGCCGTTCTCGCGGCCGGACTGTTCGCCTGGCGAATGATGCGGTCGCATCCCTCAGCTGTGGGGGAAGCTGCCAGCTTCCCGTCCAAACAAGATGGGAAGCTAACAGCCTCCCCTACAATCGGAAGTGGCCTCGACGCGTCGCCCGTTTCCGACAAGAGCATCGCCGTCCTGCCATTCGATAACCTGAGCGACGACAAATCGAATGCCTACTTTGCCGAAGGCATCCAGGATGAAATCCTGACCCGGCTCTCCAAGATCGCCGCCCTGAAAGTCATCTCGCGCACTTCCACTCAAAAATACAAAAGTACTCCGGATAACCTGCGCGAAGTCGGCAAACAGCTGGGAGTAGCCAACCTGCTCGAAGGCAGCGTCCAAAAGATCGCCAACGCAGTCCATATCAATGTGCAGCTCGTCCGCGCGGCGACCGACGAACATGTCTGGGCCGAGAGTTACAATCGCAAGCTGGATGATGTTTTTGGCGTGGAAGGCGAAGTCGCCAGTGCGATCGCGCAGCAGCTGAAAACCACTCTCACCGGCGCGGAAGAGAAGGCCGTTACCGATAAGCCGACACAAAACACCGCGGCTTACGACGCTTACCTGCGCGGACTGGCGATCGAGCACACTCTCTACAGTACCCGAAGCCTATCAGCAGGCCGCGCGCGATTACGCTGAAGCGATCCAGCTCGACCCAAAATTCGCTCTCGCCTGGGCGCGACTGGCGGTCATTCGCAGCTTTCTCTTCTTCAACGCGGTTGACGTCAACACCAACAGCGCCGGGGCTGTCAAAGAAGCGACTGACCGCGCCATGGCCCTTGCCCCGGACGCCGGCGAGTCTTGGATCGCGCAAGGAGCTTACCGCTACCGGATTCTGCGCGACTTTCCGGGCGCGATAACCGCCTACAAGCAGGCGCAAACTCGATTGCCTAACAATTCCTATCTGTTGCAAAATCTGGCCTTCGTTCAGCGTCGCCTCGGTCATTGGCAGGAAGCGGAGATGACCTTCAAAAAAGCGCTCGAGTTGGATCCGCGGGATTTTCAGCTGCTCGACAGTCTTGGGGGAGAATTTTACGTTTATCTGCGCAGGTTTGATGATGCCCAGGCCACCCTCGATCGCGCGCTTGAGATTTCGCCGGACTCTGCGGTGGCGCACGCCGGCAAGGCGAGCGTTTTTCAGGACCGAAGGCCGGTTGGCTGAAGCCGCCCAGGAGCTCGCGCGGATCCCGCAGGACATGATGGATGATTTTATCGTCCCGGTCCAAATCGGCCAGGCGTTGTACCAACGTGACTTCGACAAGGCAATTGGCGTGATAGACCGAAAGCTAAACTCGCTGCCAGCGGGACAGCCGCTCGATTCGTATACTCAGTTCATGCTGGTTCAGCGTGGTTACTGCCAGATATGGACAGGTCACGCCGACGATGCGCGGAAAAGTTTTGCTCGCGCGGTCGAAGCGATTAATCCAAGAGCGGATGGTTCCGTCGCGCCCGACGCCAATGGGACGCCCGACACTCTCGCTTGGGCTTACGCCGGGCTGGGCGAAAAAGAGAAGGCTTTGGAGCAAGCGAAGCGTGCCGTTAAAGATTACGGGGGCGACGGGGTCAACCAGCCATGGGCGGAAATCGCGCTCGCCCAGATCCAAGCGCAGTTCGCCGATTACGACGCGGCCATCGCAGCCTTGCCACATCTCCTTGAGGTCCCCGCCGGCCTAACGATTGCCAACCTCAAGCTCGACCCGTTCTGGGATCCCTTGCGCAAGGATCCGCGGTTCGAAAAACTTATCGCCGAAGGCACTCCGTCTTCGCCGGCCAAGAATAAATGAGCGAGCCCCGCTCGTTTTTCGCCGAACTCAAGCGGCGCAACGTCTACAAAGTTGCCGTCGCCTACGCAGTCGTTGGCTGGCTGGTTATCCAGGTGAGCTCAACGGTTCTGCCAACTTTTCACGCACCGGAGTGGGTCGTGCAGACGCTGGTCGTCATCGTCGCGATCGGATTCCCCGTCGCCCTTGTCATTGCCTGGGCTTTTGAAGCGACCCCAGAAGGAATCAAACGAACCGAGGTCGCCGACGCCTTGCCGGAAACGGCACGATCCAAAAAGCAGACCTGGATTTATGTGGTACTCATCGGCGCCGCCATTTCGGCAGCGGTCTTTTTCGCAGCCCACAGCAGCAAACGGACATCCTCCAACGAAAGTACATCGGACCGCGACCAGCCAGCGTCGCTGACGGCAAAATCGATCGCCGTCTTACCGTTCGACAACCTGAGCGAGGACAAGGCCAATGCCTATTTCGCCGAAGGCGTGCAGGACGAAATCCTCACGCGCCTGGCCAAAGTGGCCGACCTGAAAGTCATCTCGCGCACATCGACGCAGCGATTCAAAAGCGCGCCCACGGATTTGCGTGAGATCGCGAAGCAGCTCGGGGTCATGAATATTCTCGAAGGCAGCGTGCAGAAGGCGAACGACCAGGTGCGGGTCAATGTTCAATTGATCAACGCCATGAATGACGCTCATCTTTGGGCGGAAATTTACGATCGCAAGCTGACCGACATCTTCGCCGTCGAGAGCGACATCGCCAAGACAATCGCCGATACTCTGCAGGCGAAACTGACCGGTTCGGAAAAACAGATGATGGCCGCGGCTCCAACCAACGACACGGCCGCCTACGAGCTTTACCACAAAGGCCGGCCACTATGGGAGAAGCGTTCCGGCGACAACATTCCTAAAGCGATCGCTTTTTACGAGCAGGCGATCGCGCAGGACCCAAATTACGCGCTGGCCTACGCCGGTCTGGCCCAGGCCTACATTCTCGTTCCTTTTTACGCGGACTCGGATCGACTCGATGCATACTCGAAGGCGAAAGATGCGGCGCTCAAAGCTCTCCAGCTGGATCCCAACCTGGCAGAAGCGCACGCCGCACTCGGCAAGGTACTCTTCTTCAGCGAAATCGACTTGCACGGGGCCATGCGCGAATACAAACGCGCGATCGAGCTCCAGCCGAACGACGCAACGGCACATCATTGGCTCGGTAACGACACCCTGGCAGCGTTTGGGCAATTCGAGGAGGCGATTGCCGAGGGAAAGCGCTCGGTCGAGTTAGATCCTTTATCGGTGGTCATCAACGTGGACCTGGGCGAAACCTATTACTACGCACGCCGCTACAACGAGTCTGTCAGGCAAATGCGAAAGGCGCTCGAGATCGATCCAACATCGTTCTACGCTCACTATAATTTCGGGATTGTCCTTCAACTCACGGGCGATCTATCGGGCGCGATTGCAGAATACGAAAAGGCAAAGCAGCTAAACGACAACCCGTTCGTATCGGCGCTTTACGCTTCGGCCAAAGCCAATGCCGGTGACAAGGATGCCGCGCGGCAAATGCTGAGCCGTTTCGATGAGTTAGCTAAGCACCGCGAAGTTGTTGGTTACTGCCGCACTCTGCTCTATCTCAGCCTGAACGATAAGGATGAAGCGCTCCGCTGGCTCGAACAGGACTTGAGGGAACGCGACGGCTCCAACATCTGCTGGATCAAAGTCGATCCCCTGCTCGATCCGTTGCACGGCGACCCGCGCTTTGAATCTCTTGTCCAAAAGGTTGTCGGGCCGACGAAATGAACAGCGCCAACTTCCTCGCCGAGCTCAAGCGGCGCAACGTTTACAAAGTTGCCGTCGCTTATCTGGTGGTCTCATGGCTTCTGATCCAGGCGGCTTCAATTTTGTTCCCGACGTTCGACGCACCGCCATCGGCCATGAAGGTCCTCGTAGTCGTCCTGGCAATTGGCTTTCCCATCGCGCTCGCCTTCTCCTGGGCCTTTGAGATCACTCCGGAAGGCTTAAAATTCGAATCGGAAATTGATCCAAAAAGATCGATCGCACAGCACACCGGCAAAAAAATTATCGGCCTAACGGTTACGATTGCCGTCCTTGCCGCCGGCCTTTTCGCGTACCAACAGCTTCGCCCGCATACGTCAGCAAAGATGGAGGGCCGATCTCCCGCCCGGAATGAGGCCCCCACCACGGCTTCCAGTGTCGCGAACATTCCGGAAAAATCCATCGCTGTCCTGCCTTTCGACAACCTGAGCCACGATCCGGACAACGCCTACTTCAGCGAGGGTATCCAGGACGAAATTCTCACCCGCCTGGCCAAGGTGACCGATCTCAAAGTGATTTCGCGTACTTCCACCCAGCGTTTAAAAAGCACCCCTAACGACCTTCCTCAGATCGCCCAGCAGCTGGGCGTGGCCAATATTCTCGAAGGCAGCGTCCAGAAGGCCGGCGACCAGGTACGGGTGAACGTTCAGCTCATCAAAGCAACCACGGATGCGCATCTTTGGGCGGACACCTATGATCGCAAGCTGACGGACATCTTTGCTGTCGAAAGCGAAATTGCCCGGACCGTGGCAGAAACGCTTCAGGCGAAGCTTACCGGAGCGGCTCCGCAAGTCCTCTCCTCGAAACCGACAGAAAATCAGGCGGCCTATGAACTTTATCTCAAAGGGCGCCATTTCTGGAATCGGCGCACCGAGGCCGATATCAAGAAGGCATTACATTACTTCCAGGAGGCTGTGGCAAAAGATCCCTCATACGCCCTCGCCCTTGTTGGAGTGGCCGACTCGTATGCCATCCTGCCGAATTATAGCAATGACCCTCCGAAGGCAGAGATCGAGCAGGCTCTGGCCGCGGCGCGCAAAGCCATCGAGCTCGACGATTCCCTGGCCGAAGCCCACACCGCTCTGGCCAACGCTCTCGGCGCCGACTTTCAGTTCGCAGCTTCGGAGATCGAGTTCAAACGTGCCTTCGCCATGAATCCTAACTACGCCTCGGCCCATCAGTGGTACGGGGAGCTCCTTCAATCGTTAGGCCGCTTTGATGAAGCGATCGCGGAGCTTCGCCGCGCCCACGAGCTCGATCCACTTTCCATGATCATCAATGTCGTGCTCGCAAGCACGTATTACTCCGCCGGCCGGATGGACGAAGCGACCCAACAACTCGCGCGCGCAATCGAGCTCGATCCGAGCTTCACCGTCAGCTATTGGCTGCGCGGCCAAATCGACGAAAGCCGCGGTCAGTTTGCCGAAGCCATTGCGGACTACAAAAAAGCCAGCATCTCCGCTTCGCCGGAAGTCATCCAGGCGTTGATTGCCTGCGTTTATGTTCGCTCTGGCGAAACCGCTAAAGCTCAGGAAATCTTAAAATCGTTGATTGCCCGGTCGCAGCAAACGTTTCTCCCAAATTATTTCATCGCCCAGGTTCAGGCGATGCTTGGGAATAAAGATGAAGCCATTCGCCTTCTCGAAAAATCCTATGACGAACGGAGCATTCCGGTCGGCGGTGCAGGAATCGGCGGCCCCGTCATCGATAGTCGATTCGACTCTCTGCGGGGCAATCCCCGCTTCCAAAGCCTCATCGCGAAATTCTCCGGCGGGTCAAAGTGAAGGCCAACTTCTTCGCCGAACTCAAGCGGCGCAATGTTTACAAGGCAGCCGTGGCCTACGCCGTCGTCGCCTGGCTCATCGTCCAGGTCGCCACCCAGGTCTTTCCATTCTTCGATGTGCCTAACTGGGCCATCAGGCTCGTGGTCATTCTCCTGGTTCTCGGTTTTCCGGCGGCCATGATCTTTTCCTGGGCGTTCGAGATCACTCCCGAAGGAATCAAACGCGAATCGGAAATCGAGGCGGACAAGTCGATCGCGCCAAGAACAGGACGAAAGCTGATAGCGATCACCGCCGCTCTCGCGGTCGTCGCCGCCGGCCTTTTCGTTTTTCAGAAAGTGAAGCAGACCAGCGCGGCCGTTTCTTTGGCGACACCGCTGCCGGCCATCGTTGCGAAATCAATCGCAGTCCTTCCGTTCGATAATCTGAGCCGCGACCCGGACAACGCCTTCTTTGCCGATGGCGTGCAGGACGAAATCCTCACGCGCCTCGCGAAAATCGCGGATCTTAAAGTCATCTCGCGGACGTCGACGGAGAAGTACCGCAGCAAGCCCGACAATCTGCGCGAGATCGCGCAACAACTGGGGGTAACCAACATTGTTGAAGGCAGCGTTCAAAAAGCTGGCGAACAAGTACGGATCACGGTGCAGCTGATTAATGCGCTCAGCGACTCGCATCTGTGGGCCGAAACGTTCGATCGTAAGCTGATCGATACGTTTGCCGTCGAAAGTGATGTCGCCCAAAAAATCGCCACTTCATTGGAAGCGAAACTGAGCGGATCGGAAAAACGCGCCATCGCGGCGCGGCCGACGGAAAATTCTGAAGCCTACCAGCTTTTCCTCAAGGGCCGGTTCTTTTGGAACAAGCGAACGGGCTCGGATCTTCACACGGCTGCGAGTTACTTCGAACAGGCGATCGCCGCCGACCCCACTTTTGCCGGAGCTTATGCCGGCTTGGCCGACGCGGATCTTCTCATTCCGGTCTTCGGTGCCGGTCCGCCGCGCGAATTCTTTCCCAAAGCTACGACTGCGGCGCGTCGCGCAATCGAACTGGATGACGCTTCCGCCGAAGGGCACACCGCTCTTGGCCAATTGCTTTTATTCGACTTCAAGTTCGCCGAATCAGAGCATGAATTCAGGCGTGCCATCGAATTGAACCCCAATTACGCAACCGCCCATCACTGGTTCGGAAACAGCCTTTTCGTTACGCTCGGTCGCTTCGATGAGGCAATCGCCGAAGGCAAGCGCGCGGTCGAGCTCGATCCGCTGTCGTTAATCATAAATGCCGATCTCGGAAGCACCTTGATGATCGCGCGACGATATGACGAAGCGATTGCCCAACTGCGACGGACGTTGAAATTGGACCCTAATTTTGCCTATGCCCACTGGAACCTTGGCGAGGCGCTCTACCTCGAAAGCGATCTTCCGGGCGCGATCGCCGAATTGGAACGGGCCGATGCCCTGGATGACGATCCGGAAATTACCGCCTTGTTAGGCGCTGCATATGCCAAAGCGGGCAAGCGCGACAAGGCTCTGGTGTGCCTCGAGAAGCTGAAACAAATCAAAAACCAGCGTTTCGTTCGCAATTATCTTTTCACGGTCATTTATGCAGCCCTCGGCGACAACGCGACCGCTCTCGATTATCTCGAGAAAGCCGCCGACGGCGGCGAAACGCCCGACACCACCTGGATCCGGGTCGACCCCCTCTTCGATCCTCTGCGGGGCGAGCCGCGTTTTCAGCGACTCGTCGCCAAGTTTTTCTCCAAAATCACCTGATGAGTGCGCCGGCGAATCGGTCGGACAACTTGAAGCTCGATATCGGGCACGTCCTCTCCATCGATATCGTTGGCTATCCGAAGCTTCACCTCGATGAACAAACCAATCTGATTGAGACGCTGCGCGAGACTCCGCTCCCTTCTCGCTCTAACCGGCGATGCCGGCACTCGCGCTAAAAAACTATGAGCAATGGAAACTTCTTCACCGAATTGAAACGGCGTAACGTTTACAAGGTCGTTATCACTTACGCCGTCATCGCTTGGCTCCTCATCGAAGTCGCGGCGATCATCCTCTCTTCGTCCGAGGCGCCATCATGGGTACTGACGGCGCTTGTGATTTTTCTCGCGCTCGGGTTGTTCGTTGTGGCAATGATTTCATGGTCGTTCGAGGCGACGCCCGAAGGACTCAAGCGAACGGAAAACGTCCCCGTCGATGCCGTCCTGCCAACGTGGAGCAAGCGCAAGCATGCGACTTTCCTCGCAGCGGTTGCAACCCTCGCCGCCGCCCTGCTCGCTTTTCAGCTTTTGCACTCGAAACCAGCGAATTCAGAGCCGGCGGCCCCGGCCCTCACCAAGCCCTAAGTTTCGGCAACGTCAGTCCGGTGGAAAGCCACACACATATATAATGTACCGATTGAAGCGAGGTTGAAGCCGACCGTAAGGCGACCGCCTACGCCAGGCGTCGGACGGTATCCCGAATGACCCCTCGTTATCAGTATTGACGCCCCCTCTCATTTCCGATAAAGGACGGGCTTAGCAACCGCCTTACCTATGAAGAATTTCCGTATCGGAACGCTTGTCGCTGTACTCATTTTAAGCCTGACTTTTTGGACCGGCGCCCTCCAGGCGCAATCCGGATCGGACGCCACCGGTAGCCCCGGCGTGGCCGGAGCGGATGGTGATAATGGAAAAAAGGGGGCCGATGGCGTTCAGCCGGGAGATCCCAACGGTGGTAACGGAGAACCCGGTACCGACGGCGGTCTCGGCGGCGATGGCGAGACGGCAACCGCGAATGATGGACAGCCGGGATTTTCGACGGGGTCTGCCCCGGCATCGGGAAATTACCAAGGGGAAAATGGCGGTACCGGTACCGGCGGAGCTGGCGGTAGCGGTGGGAATGGCGGACGTGGCGGAAAAGGCGGTGACGGCGCCGCGGTTGGACCGACAGGTGTCACTGGCGTAACTGGTCCAACCGGAACGATTCTTCCCTCGATTGCAGTCTCGGTTACGGGCGGCAACGGAGGCAACGGCGGAGATGGCGGGAACGGCGGCGCGGGCGGCAACGGCGGGAGTGGGACTGGCGGTAATGGCGGCGCGGGACTCGTTATTTTTTCCGCGACTGATCTCACGGGAATCACTTTCACAAATACCAGCGCCGTTGGCGGCAACGGCGGGGACGGTGTTGGCGGCGATGGCGGTAACGGCGGCAGTGGCGGTAACGGTGGCAATGGCGGCAACGGTGGCGACGGTACCGGGGCCGACGGGTTTAACGAAAACGGCGGAGACGGCATCGGTGGTGTTGGCGGCAACGGCGGCAACGGCGGTAACGGCGGCATCGGCGGTAATGGCAATTCCGGTGATGGCGGTCGCGGCGGGGAGGGCCTCGTGCTGACCGCGACAAACAATATTGATTCAATCACGATCACCAACACCGGCAACGCGGCGGGCGGCAATGGCGGCAACGGATTTGGCGGCAACGGCGGCACTGGTGGCAAGGGTGGCAACGGCGGCGATGGTGGCAACGGCGGCAACGGATTTGGCGGCGGAGCAGGCGTCTCAATTATCATGGCTCCGATACCGAATCAGATTTTGACATTCGCCGGCTCGGGTTTCGGAGGGGACGGCGGTAGTGGCGGCAATGGCGGGACGGGAGCAGGAGGCGGCGACGGAGGCCTCGGTCTTGGCGGAAACGGCGGCCACGGCCTGGAAATTGTGGCCGGGAATTCGGTTACAAACATTACTCTGACAAACGGTGGCACCGCGACCGGAGGCGATGGTGGAAATGGAACTTCCGGTAGCGGCGGCGCAGGCGGTAAGGGCGGCAATGGCGGGAACGGCGGTAACGGTGGCAATGGAACCGCGGGCCCTGCGCTATCGGCGTTTGTTATCGAAGGCGATTCCCGAGGCGGTTTCGGCGGTTTCGGCGGCAACGGCGGCAATGGCGGTAACGGCGGGGGCAGCAATTTCGGCGAGGGCGGAAGCGCCGGTGATGGCATAGCCATTTTCGGCGGCAATCTAATCGATACAGTGACCCTAACGAATAGCGGAACCGCGCAAGGCGGCGACGGCGGTATTGGTGTCGATCAGGGCGGCGGCAACGGTGGCAAAGGCGGAGACGCCGGCAATGGCGGCAACGGCGGCAACGCCTTCCCTGCTCCAGTACCCCTGGAACCCATTTTCAATTTCGCAGGCAACGGCGGTAACGGCGGCAGCGCTAACGCCGCCTTTGGCGGAGACGGCGGAGACGGAATCGTGTTTAGCACGGAAGGAACAGTTTCGAATGTCACCCTGGATAATCCCGGGAATGCTCTTGGCGGGAATGGTGGCGATGCCAATGGCGGCAACGGTGGCAAAGGCGGCAACGGCGGTTACGGCGGCAACGGCGGCAACGGGGCCAACTCCCTAACGAACCAGGACGGTGTGATCAACTTTGGCGGAGGCGCACAGGACGGCGGAAATGGTGGTAACGGCGGAGATGGCGGCGACGGTGGCAGTGCAGTCGCCGGAGACGGCGGATGGGGAATTGCTTTCATTTCCGGCGGGAGTGATTCCATTTCCCTAACGAACGAAAACCTCGCTGCTGGTGGTAATGCGGGTTCGGCCGTCGGGGGATCGGGCGGTAACGGCGGCAATGGCGGATCGGGGGGTAACGGCGGCATTGGTGGCAACGCGATCGGCGGCGACCCTGCGATCGGTGGCGGAGGCGGTGCCGGACTCGACGGCGGCAATGGCGGGAACGGCGGCTTGGGCAGCTCTGGTCAAGGGGGCGTCGGAGGAGAAGGCATTGGCCTTCGGACCTTCGGCTTCGGCAATAACATTTCTAATATTACTCTGATCAATACCGGCAGCGCGCTCGGCGGTAATGGCGGCAGCGCTCACGGCGGCAATGGCGGCAACGGCGGCGATGGAGGTAATGGCGGTAACGGCGGTCTCGGCGGTGACGCCACCGGAGGGATCGGCGATGGCAACGCTTATGAAGGTGATGGAGGCGATGGCGGTAACGGCGGTTTCGGCGGCAACGGCGGCAACGGAAGCTTCGGCGGATTCGCCACTGGCGGCGATGGCGGAAACGGCGTGAGTTTCCGCTCGACCGGCGACATCACAAATATCTTCATCAAGAACATTGGAACTTTCGCCGGCGGCAACGGCGGTAGCGCAGTTGGCGGTAGCGGTGGCAATGGCGGCAACGGCGGTAACGGCGGTAACGGCGGCGATGGCGGCACCGGCAACGGCGGTTCGGACGGTGAAGTCACCGGGCCTGGAATTGGCGGCGACGGCGGCAATGGTGGCAGCGGTGGCAACGGTGGCAGCGGAGGCAATGGCGGTAGTGCCGATGGCGGCAATGGCGGCGTCGGCCTTCTCTTTTCGCTGACCGGAATTCCCGAAGGCGTCAACAGCCCCCAACCGCACCTGATCGCGCCCGGCGGATCGTTCCAAAATATTACCGTGATCAATAACGGCACCATCACCGGCGGCAACGGCGGTACCGCCGGCGGCGGTGTTGGCGGACTGGCCGGCTCTGGCGGCACCCGTGGTGCGCGCGGCACTGGTGGCAGTGGCGTCGGCGGCGAAGGGAGTTCCGACGGCGCCAATGGAACAGCCGGCAGCCCGGGAAGCGCCGGGGAAAGCAACGGCTCGCCGGGCACAGGCTTTGGCGGTAACGGCGGAGCCGGCATTGAGTTTCGTCGAGCCGAAATTGGGGACGCCCCCCTGATCATCCCGGTGACTAACGACAGCAATCTGGTCATCAACAACTGCGGCGATATTTTCGGCGGCAACGGCGGCGGTGGAGACGTCCCCGGCAACGCTGGCGAAGGTATTCGCGCTCACGCTGATAACCTGACCATCAACAACTGGGGTGATGTTTTCACCGGCACGGGCGCTAATCAGGCTGCCGTCCGCTTCATCGGTAACAATGACACCATCAATCTGCGGGGCTGGTCAGTGATCCACGGTGTCATGACGAACGACGGCGGCGGCGCTAACGACATTATCAACTTCGCCTTCTCTGGTGTGAGCAACAGCAAGGCCGCGCAACTAAACGGGATGCTCTCACCGTTTCTCACGGGAACGGAAACCAGCGGCACCATCACTTTCCGGGGTGAAACTTACAGCTGGTCGAACCTGATCGTGCAGGACAATCCAACCTCCTATCAGGCACTGGCCACCACCTCCGGCGGAAAATCACTCGGCGCAGCCTTGGATAGCTTCAACACCACGCCGCCACGTGCCCTGCGCGATCTACTCTGCTTGATCGATCAAAGTGGCGCGATTGGTGAGAACCTCGACCAACTTTCGCCGCAGGTTTATCAGGAATACAGCGAGATCGCCCTGGCGATCATGAACTTCACCACCCAGGCAATCGATGCCCGTCTCAACAATCTGCATGACGGCAGCGAGGGCGTCGATACCGGCGGCCTCGCAGGCATGAACGGACTAACGACCGGCCTTGTCACCGAAACGAACACGCTCGCTTATCAGCGTGACGGCAAAGCAACCCTCTCCGAAGGCAAAGACAAAGAGACTGTCGCCCCGGCTCCCGATCAGAAGCAGTGGGGATTTTTTGCCTCAGGTACCGGTCTCTTCGGCGACATCAGTGCTGATAAGAATGCCGGCCGTCTTAGCGACGCCGACTTTACCAGCTGGGGTGTTCTCGGAGGCGTGGACACGAAAATCGGCGACCATTTCGTCCTCGGCGCCTATGGCGAGTACACCCACACATGGGCCGATCTCGACAACCAGGGAAGCAACGCCGAAATCGATAGTTACGGCGGCGGTCTTTACCTCGGTTGGCACGGAAGCCCTCCGTACTTGAATGCCCTGTTCAACGTCACCAAAAACTCCTACGCCAGTAACCGCACCATCGCTTTGATCGGCCTGCCCGATCCGGTTGTTCACGGAAACGCCGATGGCCTCCAGTTCGGCGGAGATATCTCCGGCGGTTACGATTTCTACATCGGTGAACACTTCGCTATTGGGCCGTTCGTCGGATTGCAATATGTCCACTTCGACGTCAACGACTTCAATGAAATCGGCCCGATCCCAACCGGCCTGGTCATCGGGGACGAAATGAATTCGCTGCGCTCGCGCATGGGAGGTAAAGCGGATTACCACACTTCCTTGCGTCGCGTAGCTCTGGATTTCCAGGCTCGCGCTGCCTGGCAGCATGAGTACCTCGACGACGGCCACAACATCACCGGTAGCTTCTTCGGCGGCGGCGGACCTACCTTCATCGTTCCAACCACAATCCATGGTCGCAACTCTGCTCTCTGTGGAGTGGGCGCCAACGTGACCGTCTGGAATATGCTGACCTTCTTTGCTGATTACGATGTTCAAGCCGGCCAGAGTGACTATCTGGTGCAAAGCGCCAAAGGCGGCTTACGCATCGATTTCTAGTCATTCTCCCCCATCCCTAACGAACTGGCCTGCCTGGTTGCGCAGGCAGTTCGAAGGGAGGTGGCTGATTTTCCGAAGCCTCAACGTCGGCGCTTAAACAGAGAACGACTTTTCACGTTACCAAGTCCATAGGTCGGGAATGTTCGGCGTAAGACACTATGATGTCGAAAAGCCCGGGGACCAGAAGGGTTGGTCATGACGGCCACCAATCTGGGCGGCTTAGTACAAGCATTGAACGTTTCATTGCCCGCCTTAAGCTGAGCCGTGCTCAGCGCCTCCCCACGAAAGCATCGCTGCGTGATCGTCGGCGGCGGACCGGCGGGAATGATGACCGGTTATCTCCTCGGCCGTGTCGGCGTAGATGTGTTGGTTCTGGAAAAACATTCGGATTTCAATCGGGATTTTCGCGGTGACACCATTCACCCGTCGACCCTCGATCTGATGCACGAACTCGGTCTGCTCGGTGAGTTTCTCAAGCTGCCGCATCAGCAAGTGCCTGCCTTGGCGGGAATTTTTAATGGCCACCCCGCTCGCATTGCCGATTTCTGGCGTCTGCCGACGCAGTGCAAATTCATCGCCTTCATGCCGCAATGGGATTTTCTAAATTTCTTCGCCGCTGAAGCCAAAAAACTTCCCTCCTTTTCACTGGAGATGGAGCACGAGGTCACGGACCTTCTTTTCGATGGAGACCGTGTCGCCGGCGTTCGGGTCAGGACTCCCGCCGGTTCATCCGAAATCTTCAGCGACCTCGTCATCGGAGCCGACGGGCGTCATGCTCTCACTCACGCGCGCGCCGGATTCGAAACCAGGGATATCGGCGCGCCTATCGATGTGCTCTGGATGCATATTTCCAAACGGCAAGGCGATCCCAAGCAGGTGTTCGGCTTCTTTCGTCACGGCAAACTTCTCGTTCTCATTGACCGGGATGACTACTTCCAGGCCGGCTTTGTTATTCCAAAAGGCGACATCGAATACATCAAGCAGCAAGGCTTACCCTACTTGCACGAGCAGATCGTCGCCCTGGCGCCGTTCCTAAAAGATAGAATCACCGAGCTCAATGACTGGTCGAAAATCAAACTCCTGACCGTGCAGATCAATCGCCTTCGCAAGTGGTGCCGTAACGGCTTGCTCTGCATCGGCGACAGTGCGCATGCCATGTCACCCGCGGGCGGTGTCGGAATCAACCTTGCCCTGCAGGATGCAGTCGCAACGGCCAATCTGCTCGCGGCAAAGCTAAAGGTGGGGCCGGTCTCCGTGAGCGATCTTCAAAAGATACAAAGCCGTCGCGAATGGCCCACTCGTGTTATCCAGGGAATGCAGGCTTTTATTCACCGCCACGTAGTGACGGGCCGCGAGTCAAAAAGCGGAGACTCCCTTCCGTTGGTCGTCAAGCTACTGCAGTGGTTTCCAGCGCTGAGGGCGCTTCCGGCCAGATTCGTGGGAATGGGGCCGCGGCCAGAACACCTGAGCGCGTTTATTCGAAGCGGCGGAAGCAGCTAACCTTCCAAGGTTCAGCCGTTATCCCCAACCGACTGGAGGGAGGGTCCGCGTTGGCGCAGATCCAAAATGCTCAGTTTGGAAGCAAACTCACTTTGTCCGCTACGTAATCGCCACCGGCCTTCGAATAATGGATCCGCACCTTTCGATTCGTCGTTAGGCCAGCTGCTTCGATCGTTTTGCCGTCGGTGTCGTTGAAGGTGATGTTCTTCGCCAGCTTGAACTGAACCGGTTCGGTGGGCGCAAGCGTTTCCAAGACCAGCGATGCGCCGGGCGTGTATTCCTTGATCGTTCCCGTCATTTCCCCGCTCGAGGAGTTCGATCCGGCTGGACCCGCGTCCTGTCCGCGCATCGGGTTTGTAAGAAGAAACGAAAGGGCCACGCCAAGAACGAGTAATTGTTTCATACGCTTACTCATTCTTCGACGCCCGAAAGCTTCCCGGCCGTAAAAGAACCCGGGATCCGCCAGATTTTCCAGGAGCACAAGTGCGAGAATGCACCCCGTTCTCCTCGGCGAGGGTTCGAACGCCTTTATAATCCTGGTGTCGGAGATGGATTCAAACCCAGGGAATCGCGCGAGCCCTGCCCACCTCCGGAATCACTGCCACGTCCGTGTCGATGATGATGCGATTGATCGGCCGTGGAGTCTTCGTGGTTGGCGCAGGCCGTCCCCACAACCGCGTAGCCCAGAAGAAGAATTGTGAAAAGCACGTTGATAAAGCCCATCCGAAACGCGTGCCGACGTTTGAATTTTTCAAACGCTTTCGCCAATTGCTCCGGAGAGGCCGGTTTCGAGCGGGTCAATCGCTGAAAACGTCTTCCGTTAAATACGACCTTGTCTTTAGTCGCTTCCGCTTTGTTATTCATCGCCGAAAATCCCCTATCCGTTCAGTAAATGACCGGGGTAACCACCGAACGGTTACAACTTTTTAGTCTCAAACGAGACAGCCGGCCCCTTTGCCGACTGTTTTCCCCTTTTCCTCGCCCAAACCTTACGCGGCCGATCAGCTTGCGGGCTTTAGGCTGCGCAAAATCTTGCCCACTTCTTCCTGGTGTTCTTTTTCTTTGGATGAAGTGACCCAATAGGTCAGGACAACAACCTTGTCTTTGACCGGAACGAACGAAATGCTCACCGAGCAGGGGCCATCTTCGTCTTTGCCATGGAAGATCAGCTCCTGCACCTGCTCACCGTTAAGGTCGAACTTGCTTTCTTGTTTGCTCGATTTGTCCAGTTCAACTTTGTGTTCCTTAAGCATGTCGAACGTGTCGCTGAGCTCGGCCTCCAGTCCTTTGTCGCTCCCCACTGCCACCGCCGCCAGATAAACCGCAGTGTCCGGGCTTTGGCCGGCTGCGCCATTGGTGACTTCTTCCGGCTCCCAGTCGCTTGGGAAATCAATTGAAGCGATTGGAAACTCGTCGCTCGGCAATTTCATTGTCTTCGCGAATCCGGACGCTCCCACTGCAATTGAAACGACGGTTATAAATGCGGGCAGGAATTTTGTCATGATCGCGAAGCAAGAAGCACGCTTCATACCTTTCGAATCCTCCTTTCCGGAACACCTCCGGATCAGCTTGTTTCCTGCGTCACCGCTGCTAGGCTAACGAGGTAGAATATGGCTAAAGCTCCAAAATCATCGCGCAAGGTTGCGCGTAAGCCGGTGAGAGTGATAGACCTGCCATCTGCGAAGGATACTCGCGGCGGCGCCTGTACCACTCCTCGCCCGGGCGGCCCGGTTCCCGTTCCTTATCCTAACTAGGGATACCGGAGTTCCGCATTGCCTTGTTCACCAGGGCCCGAGCCTGCCCTGTTCGACTGCCAAAATCATGTTAGAGGTAATCGTGGACTCCGATGCCGCGCCCGACCACAAACTCGAGATCGGCCATGTCCTGTTTCTCGATATCGTCGGCTACTCAAAGCTGCTCATTCATGAGCAGACAGCATTTTTGGAAAAGCTCCGGAACGTCGTCCGTGTTACGGAGTCATTCCGGATCGCGCAAGAAGCGGGCATGCTCCTTCGACTTCCCACCGGGGACGGCGGCGCGCTCGTTTTCCGAGATTCTCCCGAAGCGCCTGTCATGTGCGCGGTCGAGATTGCGAAAATTCTGAGGAAGAATCCCGAACTGCGAGTGCGCATGGGGGTTCATAGCGGACCGATCAGGGACGTCACCGACCTCAACGAAAACAGCAACATCGCCGGCGCCGGAATCAACCTCGCGCAGCGCGTCATGGATTGCGGCGACGGAGGACATATTCTCCTTTCGAAACGCGTTGCAGACGATCTCGAGCAGTACGCTCGCTGGCGCCCTTTACTCCACGAGCTCGGTAACTGCGAAGTGAAGCACGGTCTCACCCTTACGCTCTTCAATCTCTTTTCAGATGAATTCGGAAATCCGCAGCTTCCGAAGCGATTCGCGGAGCAAAAGACATTCGGAACGGACGCAACGCCTCAGCCCGCTTCTCGAAAATCGATCGCAGTGCTCCCCTTCCAGAGCCTGAGCGAGGACAGAACCAATGTCTATTTCGCAGATGGCATTCAGGAAGAGGTCCTCAGTCGCCTCTCTCAAATCGCCGATCTAAAAGTCATTTCGCGCACTTCGACGCAGCAATTCCGTGACTCCTCGGAGAATATTCGTGAAATCGCGAAGCAGCTTGGCGTCGTTAACATCCTCGAAGGGACCGTTCAAAAAGCGGACGGCCGAGTGCGCGTCCATGTCCAGCTGATCGATGCCATCAGAGATGCTCACATCTGGGCCGAACGTTATGATCGCGATCTCGTCGATATCTTCGCGGTCGAATCGGATATCGCCTCCAAGATTGCCGACGCACTCAAAGCAAAACTTACCGGCGCGGAACGCCGCGCCATTGCCAATCGCCCCACAAGCAATCCCGAAGCCCACGAGTACTATCTCAGAGGACAGCACCAATGGCGGAATTTCTTCGCCCCGGGTTTTCAACAAGTTCGAGAAAACTTCGAAAAAGCAATTGAACTCGACCCTTCATATGCGCCCGCCTATTCCGGCCTTGGTCTGTATCATTCTTTCGGCGCTGCGAATGCCATTTTACCACCCGAGAATTGGCCTCTGGCTGAAAGCGCAGTCAACAAGGCGCTCGAGCTCGACGAAACCCTCGCCGAAGCCTATAACCCGCGCGGCGCGATCGAGATTTATTACAAGCGCGATTGGGCCGCCGCCGAACGCGCATTCTTGCGCGGAGCCGAGCTAAACAAAAATCTTGCGGGCGTCAGGCATCATTACGGAATCTGCCTGGTTTTGATTGGTCGCGCCGACGAAGGGCTTGCGCAGATGCGATATGCCGAGGGTCTCGATCCATTTTTTGCGGGACTGCATCTTCACGCAGGCCGGGTTTTTTATTTCCTGCGTGATTACGATCAGGCCGCTAAGCGATTCCTTCGCACTCTCGAACTTCAGTCCGGCAATCCGGTTGTCTATGAATATTTTGGGGATACCTGCGCGGCCAAAGGCATGTTCCACGAGGCGATCACGCAATGGTCTGCCTCGTTAGCTCTAACCGGGCAGGCCGAGGTGGCCAGGACGCTCGAACAAGCATATTCCGAGTCCGGGTTCGACGCGGCTCTTCGCGTCCTCGGCATGAGCCAGCTCGAGGCCTTTCGCGTTCAGAGTGCTCGCGGTCGGTATATCCCTTCATGGAACTATGCCATCGCCCATATGCGCGCGGGCGATCACGATCAGGCTATCGCTTCGCTGGCAAAAGTAGTCGATGAGCCTAACTGGTTCGCCCTCCAGTTGAGAATTAATCCCCTGCTCGATCCTTTGCGAGCTGATCCTCGGTTTTCCGAAATCGCCGCAAAGGTGACGCTCACGCATTAGAAGCGAGTCGCGAATTCAACCCTGTGATCGCGTGTATCCCTGTTATAGTAGCCGACCCATAACTCCAGTTTCTTTGGGAGATGCTTTCCGAGCACCGACGGAAATGCTCAGCTGTGGCAAAGAAATTCGGGAGCGCGCCAAAGCGGCCCGGCGATGGAATCCGCAAACGACCGGTTGAAGATCTCCAGACCTTATGGAGCGAGATTCTTCTGTCCTAATTTCGCGAATTACGTAGAGGTGAATTCATGAACCATCTCCGTGGCGCTCGGGTTTATCTCTCCGGTCCAATGGATTTCGTGGCGTCCCGCGCCGATGAAAAGGCGAGCGGCTGGCGGAACCGCGTCGGTGATTTCCTCCGCTCGCTCGGTGCGGTCGTGTTTGATCCGTGGTTCAAGCCATCCGTCCGCGGTCTTCATCAGTATGGACTCGAGGATATCAACACCATCGACGTCCGCGAAACCTGGACCTTTGAGTCAAACGATAAAGGCGATGCGACGCGGTCCGACTGCGCTGACAAATTCTGGGAAACCCTGCACATCGATCTGCGCATGGTCGATACCAGCGATTTCACCATCGCTTATGTCCCGACGAACATTTACAGCGTCGGTACGGCGCACGAAATCATTCTTTCGCGCCAGCAATCAAAGCCGGTGCTGTTCGTTAGCCCTCCGGTCGTCTTCCCGACGTTCCACAAACTCCGCGATCACCTGCGCGACGACCCCGAAGGCGCCGCTCTGCTTGCGCAGCTTGCCGACGAAGTCCCGATCAAGCCTAACCCGCGCGGGATTCCCAGCCTCTGGTACATGCCGCTCATTGGCAGCAGCAATTTCTTCGACGGCTTCGGCTTTGCCCACTACGCCGAGCGGTTCAAATGGGAAACAACTCCGATCGATGAGCGCGAAGAGAAGCATCCACCCCACAATCCTCTTCTGCCTTTCATCGAGAAGCTAACGACTGACGTTCCAAAGCGCTGGGACAACAAACTCAAGAAATACGTCACTAACGATGACTGGCTCCTTTGGGAATTCGACTCCGCTGGTCAGCAAGGTGAGACAATCACGGATAGCAGCATCTAGCGCGCTCGCATCGCCATTCTGGAATTTATATTCCGACCTCCCGAAAAAATCGCTTGTGAACTCGAAAGTTAGGCTGAAGCTTGAGGCCATCGTGAGCCTAACGGGTCAATCCGGCCGAGATGACTTGCTCCTTATGCGGGCTCGTTATGTCGAATTGCTCCGCGCCTTGCAGAGCACCGCCGAATACAATCCGGAAACGATCGATGCGCTGGAGCGCATCCTGCCGGAGACAGCCGCCGAAGCAGGAGATCAAAGACGCTGGCCGTCGGCGGTTCATCCGTTGCCCGACTCGAGTCAGTCGACGCACCACGCCGCCTGATTTTCGTCCAAGGCCGTTCGCCTTCGAACACTAATCGAGGCCTACGCTATGGCCCGCGGCCGCCGTATCCGTCATCACTTTGAATAATGCCGGGTGCTCGAAGATGTAGAAATTCAACAGGGTTGTAACAGCGGCGGCAACGTCTCCGACTTCCGCCACTCGTCCTTCGGGTCCGCCTTTCCAAAGTTTCTTTACATCCTCGGCAATTTCTCTCTCAACATCCTTAATCGTCGCGTCCCCCAGTTCGCTCGTTAGGTAAGCGATCACTTTCTCGAACTCCCCGCGATCAAGCCAGATTCCGTGACATTTCGGACACCAATCGAGTACCACCGAGGATTTTCCGAACTTAACCGAGACTAGTTTGCCGCCATCCTTCTTCGGGCAGATCCGCTTTCCCGGAATCACAGCCGCCTTCTCGAGGTTATCGACCTCTTCGTTGAGCCAGTGCAATTGCCCCACCCCTACTTTATTCTTGAGCTTGCGCAGTTCGTCCCGCGCCAGCCACATCCCATGGCATTTCGGACAGCTTTCGAACTCCATCGAAAGAATTGAATAGAGATCGAGCTTGGCGCACCAAGCCGGACAGGTGTCATCTGTGTGCTTGAGAAATTTGGCCCCGCTGATTGGTTGCGCTTCCATTTTGGTAGTTGCTTTCTAGTTTGTCGAAGCCACTAAGGCACATGAAACGAGATTAACAAAATCCGAAAATTCATCGCATCGGCTCCGAGCGGGCGAATACCGATGAAACAAACGTCCGAGCTTTACACCTGCTGAGGTCGACTCACTGGCTGCATCTGTCGGCCTAACCAGCGTGTTATCCTGCGCGAACTTCAATCGCTCCTCGCCACAGGCGGAAGCTCACCCCAGTATTCAGTTCCTTTTTGAGAAGGCCGTTTTTGGTGCTGGCAGCGAACTAATTGTATGAAAACGTTCCACCCCTTCCATCGCATTTGTCTGGCGTCAGGAGCTGCAGTCGCGCTGGCGACTTTCACGATCTCTGCGCCTGCGGCCTTCGCGGACTCGGCACAGTTAATCATTCATCGCGCTCCAAACTTCGGAAACCGACAGTGGCTCCGAATCTGGATCGACGGCCGCGAGTTCGAAGCGATCGCCGTGGGTCACGATTTCAGCGCGCCGTTATCGGCCGGCCGGCACGTCGTCTCGGTTCTCCAAACCGATAACCCATGGCACTTTCCACCAACACGAATGATCGTTAACGCCCGTGGCGACCGGACGTATGAGTTCACGGCTGTCTGGCGCCACGATCACGTTCGGCTGGAGAGCGTGGGTCAAAGGCCCTGACCCCATCTCTCCCCTGCTTATCGTCGCGGCCTCGGGGTCGGCGTAGGGATGGGAGCAGCCGACTTAATACGCTCATACCGAATCGTGGTTGCCTGCGTAGACATGTCTTCGGTCATCCAGGTGAGATGCGCTACATCGTTGGCGTCGAAGAGAGAACTAATAAAATCTCCGGCAAACCGATTGTCTCCGCTGCAGCTGGCGGCAACACAGATTGGGCCGGTATGCACGCCGGCTTCTACCGTGCTCACCGTCCATCTCGGCAAAGCGCTGTTGGCATTAAACGATTCCGCCCACATGACCGACCACGTCGACGTTGTCAGCGAAGCGGGATCGCCATTATCAGGCGTATAATAAAAAATCACGCCAACGTGCCCCGCCGCACCGGCCGCGACCCAGGTAAAGTTCGCCGTTCCAGTCGTCGTCCCGGGAATAGGCGCCAGCTTGCTCCAGGTGACGCCGTCGTTAGTCGATCTCGCGAGAACCACCTGTTTTCCGCCGGCGGGGTTCAATTCTTCCGAGGCGACCCAAAGTTGCCCGTCTTTGCCATAAGCGGCGCTCGGTAAAGCACCGGGCAAAGCCAAACCGGTCGAACGGATATCCGAAATAATCGAGCCGGTCGTCGACGGATGATAAACATAGACCTTCAGCTCGGGCACTTCCTGCGGAAGGGTGCCGTTAATTTTAATGACTTGAAGAACATCGGCGCTGCCGGACCTTTGCAGAAGAGGGCCGGACTGAGGCTCGAGCAAACCGCTGCCAATTGCCATCGGAGTCCAGGTCGATCCGCGGTCGGTGCTATGGAGGAATGTCGTCTCGTAAAGGCCTTCGTTAGTCACTTCGTAATCGTCGGTCAGAGTGGGCGCGAGAGTCCACATGCGGTCCGTTCCGCCCGGCACCACCGCCGGATTGCAGTTCCACGTAATTCCACGGTCGTCGCTCGTACATACGGCAGTGGTTCCCGCATACGGATAATCGAAGGTGAAATAGAGGCGGTTGCCTGGGTCCACCGAAATCGAGCTATCGGAGTTGAGGTTCAGGCTTGAGGCGTAGATCGGTCCCAGCAGCTCGGTCCAGCTGACCCCGGAATCGGTCGAGTTATAGATGTGTTGCAGCGCGCTGATGTAAATCGTTCCATCGGGAGCGACCGCGAGAAGCGGCTCGTTTCCTTTAACTCCCACGCTCACCGGAATCGGCGCGGGCGTCGGTGTTGGTGTCGGGCTCGGATGTTTAGCGCCGAACGCGGATACAGAGATCATCCCGAGGCACGCCAAAACGACAGAAGAGATCTTCATATTGTATCCCGATTCGGGATTTGCCCGTCAGACGGCCGTATCCCGGCAACGATTCACTCGATTCTTACAAATCGGTAATCCACCATGGGGGCTTGACTCGTTAGGCCGAGGTGCTTCCAGATACGGGCGGCAACAACGCTGGGAGAAGGTTGCTCCACTGGCCGCGCAGAAATTTCCGAAATTCCTCTGAGTTAAGCTTGTCTTCGGAAAGTTTCGTCCTCTACTCTGTGCGTTTCCATGATGCCCATAAAACTCATCTTTATAGGAATGCTTTCATCTCTGCTCCTGTCTCGGGCTCAAGCGGGCGATGCCGTCGCCATGGCTTACAACTCTGACGGGGTCTGGACTGCCGTGACTTACATTCGATCGACAACCCCCAAGGGCGGCCCCCACTATCACGACTCCGCGGAAGCCAGAGCTTCCGCCGTGCAGGATTTACGGCGCCGGGCGGGCACCGATCTTTTCCGAACCAAGGTCATCGGCCAGTCAGACCGAACCTGTTACGTCACGGTTGCGCGCGGGAAATCTCCAAAACCCAATACCGGCGTCACCGTGATCGGCCGCGGCAAAACACAATCCGAGGCGGACCAGGACGCCTTGCAACAATTAAGTCATGTCGCTGCTACCGAGGAAGAGAAGATCGTTTACCAGTATTTTTCTTACGGATCAGACTCCACCGACTCGACGCATCCCAATCAAAAACGTCGCACGACTCACGGATAGCGAACTCGCTCGTGGGGATTTTTTTTCCTGCGACCGGCCCATTGACGATCTTTCGAGTTTTCCATCCTGTAAATTCCGTTTACCGCGCCGAAGCCTTGGCGAAGACGGGTTAATCCTGTCTAATTAGCCTGGCAGGCTATCGTTTCCAGACGGACATGACTAATCCCAGCATCATTGAACGTAAAGAGCGCTTCGCTCGCAAGATGGCGGGCAAAGCCAGGCCGACAGTCAGGTCGCACGACCGGCTTCCCCCGGGCCAGCATCTCACCGCTGGCTTCCCGGTTCTGGATCTTGGAATTCAACCGGAGATTCCACTGAGCGAGTGGCGCCTTAATGTCGGCGGCCTGGTGGAGAATCCGCGAAGCTTCACCTGGGAAGAATTCAATGCGCTGCAGCAATTCGAAGATGTGAGCGATTTTCATTGTGTCACCACCTGGAGCAAATATGACGTGCACTGGAGCGGCGTCGCCTTCTTCACTCTCGCTGACATCGTTAGGCCCAGAGCAGCCGCGAAACATGTCATCTTCACCGGTTACGATGACTACACGACCAATGTGCGAATAGAGGATGTGATGGATGATGACGCCCTCGTCGCCAGTAAATACGACGGCAAACCGCTTGCGCGCGAGCATGGCGGCCCGGTGCGGATCGTGATTCCGAAGCTTTACGCATGGAAAAGCGCCAAATTCGTTCGCTTGATCGAGTTCAGCGCCGAGGACAAACCGGGTTTCTGGGAAACCCGCGGGTATAGCAACACCGCTGATCCATGGACCGAGGACCGCTTTTCCGGCGGCCAACCGCCGTCGACATTCGACGCGGCTCTTTAGGGGGCGCTCACCCGTGAGGCATCCACGGTAAGCTGGCCTACTTAACTTGCTCGTCCGCCAGGCCGACGGTGTGCAGGAATTTGTCCCAGCGCGGGTCGCCGTGAAGATTCGTTAGGAGCGGATCTTTACGCAGATTGGTCAAGCCCGGGTCATGCTGCTGTCGAGCCAACTCCAGCCATTGGAACGCCTCGTCCTTGTCACCTCGATAGGCATAAACCTCGCCGACCTGATAGGCCGCGGTATCTCCCAACTTCTTTAACTGCGCCAGCGCAGCATCCGACTGTGGGACTTTCTTCTGAGCCCACAGCGCGCACGACGTAATCAGCAGCCGCGCCCACTCGCCAGAATCGGGTTCGGCGGCCGCGATCGCTTCCGCGAATCTGCCCTCCATCAAATAACTCAACCCCACACCGGCATACGCCCATGGCGCCCGAGGGGTCAATTCCACCACTCGTGGATATTCCGCGCGCGCCTCGTCGAACCGCCTTGCAATCACCATATTAAAGGCAAGGAACGAGCGGGCCAGGCCGTTAACCGGGTCCAGCGCGACGGCCTGCTTGTAAAATTCAATCGCGCCGTTCAGATCGCCGCGCGCGGCTGCGATGTTCCCGGCGACAATGAGCACGTCCGGATTTGAGGGCGCCACCGCCAGGGCCTTCTTCAAATCGTCAGCCGAGGCTTTCACATTGAAATCGAAATTCAGTTCAATGTTCGCGCGCGTAAATAACGCTTCCGCCAGGTTGGGTTCAATGCTCAGAGCCCGAACGACAGCTTCTCGCGCCGCCGTCAGATGCTGTTCAAAGCCGGTTCGGCCAGTCGCAGTAGAAAACGCGGGAAACCAGGTGTGCGTATTGGCGAGTGCCGCCCACGCCAGCGCAAAATGGGGATCGAGCTCCACCGCTTTTTCAAAGGCGGAGAGCGCCTCGTTCTCGTCTTTTTCCGAGTGGCGATTACCGAAAAACCGGCCCTGCAAATAAAACTGGTGAGCTTCGACATTCTTCGTCCCACCTTTCTCCGCCGCCTGCACTTCCGCCTGGATTTTCTCCCTTGTCGTTGAACTCACATCGCCTCCGGCGAATCGGCTGCGTAATTGTTCGACGATCGTCTGCGCGAGTTCGGTCTGGACTGCGAAGACGTCCTTCAGGTCGCGCGTGTAGTTTTCCGACCAGAGATCCTCTCCGGTATCGGCGCGGGTGAGCCGCGCGGCGATCCTCACACTGTCACCGGCCTTGCGCACACTCCCTTCAACCAAATGCGCCACACCGAGTTTCTGCCCGATCTCCTGGGCGGTGGCATTTTTGCCTTTGAACGAAAACGCCGACATCCGAGCAGCCACATGCAGTCCGGGAATTTTTTGCAACACCGTGAGCAATTCTTCGCTGACGCCGTCCGAAAAATATTCGCTGCCCTTGTCATCGCTCAGGTTCACGAATGGCAATACCGCGACCGAATTTTGATCGGGCGCTCTCGCTGAAGCAGCCGCCGGTGCCAGGTCAGCCGGATTCGTTGAAGCGCGCTGATGATCACGTTTGGCGTATTGCACCGACCACCAGACACCGCTGAGCAATCCGAGAGCCGCCAGAACCGCAGCCCAAATCGGCAGCGGCGATTTCTTCGAAACCGGCGCCGGAGAAAGTCCCGCTTTCAAACCTGCTTCCCACGGCAAAACGATTCGAAACAGGTCCATCGGCAAACTGATGTTTTTGAGATCGGCCGACCCAAATTTTTCGAAGCGCGCTTCGAGCGCATTACGAATCTGGCGCTCGACATCCATGGAGACGCAAATTCCCCCAGCACCGGCGAGCGGTTCGATGCGTGAGGCGATATTCACTCCGTCGCCGTAAACATCGCCATCGCGATGCATCACATCGCCGATATGAATGCCGATCTTGAGCTCGATCCGCCGGACAGCGCTGACATCATGGTTTCGTTTGGCCAGGGTGCGCTGGATTTCAATGGCGCACTGGGCCGCTTCGAGCGCGCTCCCGAACTCGACCAGAAATGCATCCCCTATGGTTTTGATTTCCGTCCCATGAAAACGCGGAAAAATTTCCCGCAGTAGCCGGCGATGCTCTTCGAGCAACTCCAGCGCGAGTTTGTCGTCCCGCTGCGAGAGCGCGCTATAGCCCACCATGTCGGTAAACATGATGGCCGCCAGTCTCCGTTGTTCCGTCTCTTCCGAAGGCACGGCAGGATTAAATCAGAGACCAGCCGGAAGAACAGCCAATCCTCATTTCGACCAGCCTTTCACCGCGGAGATCGCAAGAAGTGTTGGTTTAAGCTTCGCCGGCCCCGCCAAATTCCCCCTGACGAGCGCTGAAAATTTCGCCCATATTTTATCTCCTCTTTCTGGTTGCGATGGCCAGACGCTGCCGAAAAAGCTTCAATGGACCGGTGCGCCCATTCGATTTCGTGGTCGTTTTTTACTCGGTCGTGCTTGGCGTCGCCGTAGCGCAGCTGATGACCGGTCTCGCGCGGCTGGTCGAAGAACGAAAGCGGGTCCGCAATTACTGGGTCCACAGCGTCTGTGTTGGTCAGTGACACCGATAACTGGTGGTCACTCTGGGCGGTGCGCGACGTCAAAACCTGGCATCTGGCGTCCTTTCTTCTTCTCGTCGCCCTGGTCGCACTTGTTTTCCTCCTGACGGTGCTCTTGTTTCCGCGCGCCCCGGAACCGGGCGAAAGCATTGACCTGCGCGCACATTATTATGAGAGCAGCAAGATTTTCCTCCGCGCCCACGCGGCCGCGTGGGCCTTAGCCTCTCTCTGCAAGCTGACGCTCTACCCGAACAAAGGATTCGATCCATTTGTCATCATTCCCGCCGCGATCGTTATCCTCTCCCTCATTGTCGGCCAGACGAAGCGGCCCCTTTATCACGCCGCCTTCAGTCTGATCACACTGGTTGCGGTCACATTCATCCTCGTCACTCAAGGCGCGCGGATCGAATGATTTGGCGAAGCGGGCGCCAATGATGCTGCGGGCGAATTGAAAGGGGAGCAGAGCTCGATGATCGATTCTTTGATCTCGTCATTCTCTCTGCCATCCGCCTGTGATACAATGCGCGCCGCGTCATGATATCTCTCAAAACAGCATTTCTCATCTTCGGCACGGCATTCGCTTGTACGCTTGCCGGCGCGCGGGGGCTGTCGGCTCAGACGGCTAACTTTATCTTTGACGATCAGAACGGCCCGGCTGACGCCGGCAGTTATCCGGCCGGTGCCACATTCACCCTCTCGCTCAGCTTATCTTTCGCGCCGGGCGGCAACGTGGCCAACATGGCCGGCATTTCCTACTGGTTGGAGCAACAGAGTCCCCTTGTGCCGTTTTACTTCTCAATCACAAACCGCGACGTCACCGGAAGCCCGTTCACATTCCTGCAAACGCCGACGGTGACCTATCCGCAATCTCTCGCTCCAACAAATTCGCAGGACCTTGGCGCGGGAACGCAGAGCGGAAGCGGAGTTGGCCCTGGCTCCTACTTCATCGCAAACCTTGACGTCTTCATCGATCCATCCGCTGCCCTTGGCACCTACATTATTGAGAGCACCACGACCGCCCCTGGTAAACATTCCGTCATTACGGACGATCGCGGCCACACCTTTGGCATTCCGCAGACCACCTACACACTCACAGTTGTGCCGTTCAAAATTTCCTCGATCATGCAATTGGGAAATCAACACATCCTTTTGCAATGCAATGGCGTTCCGAGCCGCATCAATCGCATAGAAGCTTCGCCCGATTTGTCGCCCAACTCATTCCAAACTATTGGGTCGGTGACGCCCGATGCGACCGGAGCGTTTTCGTTCGAGGATCCTAATCCCGGGACACAGCAATTTTATCGCCTCGCCTTTCCGTAGGAGACTGACCGCCTCCGACTCGTCGAACCCGGTCGGTTAAGACTGTCCGGCGCTTCCTCAATCTGTTATCTCTTAGAGATGAAAACGGTTGCGCTCTTTTTCCTCGTCCTTTCACCTGCCCTTATCTTCTCGGAACCGGCCGCCTCATCAGCGAGCGCTCCCGATGCGGCGCCGCTAACGCAATTGCTGAGAGAGTTTCTCGATGGCGCCGCGCATAACGATGTGGCGATGCACGACCGTTTTTGGGCTGACGAGCTAATTTATACGCGCTCGGCCGGCCAACGGCTCAGCAAGGCCGATATCCTGCGCGATGTGAAAGCGGAAGCGGCTGCACCGAAGAAATCCGACAATGGAACCACAACTTACGGCGCGGAGGACATCCACATTTTGCAATTTGGCACCACCGCACTGGTCGCATTTCGCTTGGTCGCGACCACCACCAAGGGCGATAAAACCGACGCCTCGAATTACTTCAATACCGGCACATTCCTAAAACGAGACAACAAATGGCAAGCCGTCGCATGGCAGGCCACCAAGATTCCGACCGAAGCCGGGCCGAAGAAATAAGTTTTCACTGCAGAGCTCGCCTGAGCTCGAAGAGAGCCTGACGCGCACGACAAGCCCATTGAACTCCTCGTTAGACCTCCTCTGCGTTCTCCTCCATTGATTGTATTGTTGGAACCGATCTGAGATTGAATTATTGAGTTTAATGGAACGCTTCATCGACACGGCGGTTGAACAGTTCGCCCGCATTCACACGGAGCCCGAAACCGATCTCTTCATTCGTCTTCGGGAAGAAACTCAGCGAACGATGGACCAGCCGCAGATGCAGGTCGACGTGATCGAGGGTCGTTTTCTGAAAACGCTTGTTCGCCTAACCGGTGCCCGAGCGATTCTCGAGGTGGGCATGTTCACCGGCTACAGCGCGCTCATGATGGCGGAAGGTTTGCCGGAAGACGGAAGCCTCATCACCTGTGAAATCGATCCGAAAGCTGAGGCGATCGCGCGGCGCTACTTCGCAGAGAGCCCTGACAAGCACAAGATCACGATTCGGATGGGACCTGCCCTGGAGACAATCAAGACTCTGACCGGCCCGCTCGATCTCGTATTCATCGATGCCGACAAGCCTAACTATTCAAAGTATTACGAAGCCTGCCTCCCGTTAGTCAAACCGGGCGGCTTGATTGTGGCCGACAACGTCCTCTGGAGCGGCAAAGTGCTCAACCCGGAGCGCGCTGATGATTACGCCATCGTTGCGTTCAATGATCTGGTGCAAAATGATCGACGCGTCGAAAATGTCTGTTTAACAGTTCGCGACGGCATGATGCTGGCCTGGAAAAGGCCATAACGCCGGGCCAATCTCCGGCGCAATCACCGCGCCTTAGGCCCGAGCGCTTTTGCTTGGCCGATGGCGGCTTTTGTGTGCATAATGCCCGCGCTTTCGATGGCTCTCTCCTGGCCGGGTCGCGAGCGGCAATCCCCAGACAGATGACCATGATGCGTTTGCACGATCGGGCTAACCGTATGCTTAGCGCATTCTTCCGCCGACAGATTTTCCTCGGGTGCTTGGTCGCCGTCTCCCTGTTCATGTCACCAAAGGTCGGCGCCTCGATCGGGACCTACTTGCTGGATGAGAGTTTCAACAGCATGACGACCAACGCCGTGCCCACGAACGGTTGGAACATGACGTCCACCGGGGGCGGCTCAGTTGTCGTACGTGAGCTCCCTTTTGCGGCCGACAAAAGCGTTCGCATCCAAAAACTTGCCAGCTCAGGTGAATCGACCCTGTCTCGGACCCTGCCTAACTACAGCGGGAAAGTGGTCTTCGAAGCCAAGGTGCTCATGAGAGAGACAACTCCGTTTCATGCCGTGCCCTACATCTACGACGGCAACAATACCGCTGTCGTGTCCATCGGATTCTCTAACGGCAACATCGTCGCCTTCGACAAACCGAGCAACGCCTTCGTCAATATCCAGACGTTCAATACGAACGACTGGTACATGGTTCGCGTGGTCATCAATACCGCCACCAATACCTACGATCTGTTCATCGATGGCGTCCGGAAACTGACCGGCGCGGCTCTGCGCAACAACCCCGCTGGCGGCTCCCTCGGCGCGCTTAAATTTTACATGGATAGCACAAACATCGGAACCATGTACGTCGATCGGGTGAAAATCTGGGAGCAAAGCGATTTCATCGGCGCGCCACCCTCGCCCATTTTCGACGTTCACAATTACGGTGCGACCGGTAACGGGACGACTGATGATACAGTCGCGATCCAAAACGCTATCAACGCCTGCACCGGCACCGGCGGTTCGGTTTATCTCGGCGGCAGCAGCACTTACGTCACCGGCACACTCTACTTGCAGAGTAACATGACCTTCTTCATCGACACCGGCGCGCAGCTACAGGCCTCGATCGATGGAAATAATTTTCCGAAGCAATCTCCGCCGACAACGAACAATCAACTCCTTAATTGCCGCCGCGCGCATCTATATGCAGTCGGCGTCACCAACCTCAAGATTGATGGCGGCGGTACAATCTACGGCAGCGGCAACACCGGACAAACAAACGGGGTGCCCTGGACCGATGGCAGCCTGAAAGAAGCGGAACGGCCAATGACCATTTGGACGGTCGATTCCGATCATATAACCATCCAGAATATTTACATTCGTCTTTCCGCCATGTGGACCGTCGTCCCGATGGAGACCGATTATGTGCTGATAAAGAACGTCCTCCTCAATGTCGATCTCAGCCCGACGCGAGACGGCATTGACCCGGTTGATTGTCACCACGTCACGATTCAGGACTGCACGGTTTACACGGGCGACGATTCCTTTTGTCCCAAGACCGGCATCCGGCGCGGGCTCGACGACCTTCTGATCAAAGATTGTTTCAGCGCACACACGGGCGCGAACAGCTACAAGTTCGGCACCGCCAGCTACGGCGGGTTCAGTAACGCGCTCATCCAGGACTGTTACGCCAAGAACGCGCAGTTCGCCGCCATGGTGGTGATGTCACGCAACGGCGCCGAGGTCAACAACATCAATTACTCGCGACTCGAGTTTTCGAAATGCGGCGAAGCCTTCTTTGTTTTCCTTGGGCAGCAACCCGGTCACCCGGACGGAGACGTCGATAAGTTGGGCTATATAAACAACGTCCATTTCACCGACATCACGGGCACAACCAATTCGACCGTGGGGTCCCTGATCACCGGCCAGATTTACAGCGGGACGACCTATTCTATCACCAATCTCTTTTTCACGAACTGCAATGTGACTTTCAATGGCGGCCACACCGGAAGTATTCCGCCCAATCCGCCGGAATGGGACAGCAACCAGTACCCCGAAGCCAATCTCTTTGGCGACCTGCCGGCCTACGGATATTATCTCCGTCACGTCATCGGAGCGACTTTCACGACTTGCACGACCGCTCCTGCGAATTCCGACACCCGTCCGGCAATGGCCACGAACGATCTCAGCAACCTCCTGACGCGCGTCGATACCGATGGGGACGGAATGCCTGACGATTGGGAACAGCAATATTTCGGATCGCCTACCGCCGCCTCGCCCACAGCGGACGACGACGGAGACGGAATGAGCAACTACGCCGAGTTCGTTGCCGGCACAAACCCGAAGGACCCGACAGACCGTCTCGCGCCAACCAGTGTCACGAGCGACGGCACCACCGTTACGCTAACGTTCAGGAGTGTCGCTTTGAAACGTTATCAGCTCGAATATGCAGCGGACATCGTGTCGCCTGCCTGGACATCTCTCGGCAACCTCGTCGCCGCCAGTTCGAGCAGCCTAACGATCGCCGATACGCCGGGTACCGGCGTGACTACCCGCTTTTATCGGCTTCGGGTTTTGGTGGACTAGGACCCTGACGACGATCGCGAGTCCTGTTTTTCAAGAAATACCCGTTAACTACCCGTAACCACGGGGTGAACGGCGTTATCTCCGTATGCACTACGATCACGTTGAGGAAGGGGAAAAATTAAACTTCTCCGCGACGACCACTCCACTGGATGTGATCATCGTCGGCGGCGGACCAGCGGGGTTGAGTGCCGCCTTGGTATTAGGCCGATGCCGAAGACGCACTCTTGTCTTTGATGCCGGCCATCCGCGGAACGAGGCTTCGCACGCGCTTCATGGATACTTGACGCGTGATGGCATACCGCCCGCGGAGTTTTCTCAAGATCGGCCGGGAACAGCTGGCTCGTTACGACACCATCGAAATCCGCTCAGCGAAAGTCATCGGCGCAGAACGCGGAGAATGTTGCTTCACTGCGACCGTCGAAAGTGGCGAACAATTTTCATCGCGAATGCTCCTACTCGCTACCGGTTTAGTTGACGAGTTGCCGAAAATCCAAGGCTTCCAGCAGTTTTACGGCGTAACGGCGCATAGCTGCCCATATTGCGATGGGTGGGAGCATCGAGACCAACCGCTGGCCGTGCTTGGGTGCAGCAAAGATGCGGCGGACCTTGCGCTCGAACTCCTCCTTTGGAGCAAAAACGCGATTCTTTGTACTAACGGCGCGCCCGAGTGCGGTCGTGATGTGCTTGATCCCATGAAACGGAACGGCGTGCGCATCATCGATACACCCATCAAACGGCTGGAGGGTAAGGGCGACCGACTCGAGCGCATCCGGTTCGAAGACGACACCGAGCTCGCCCGCACCGCCGTTTTCTTTTCACCCGGCCAGCATCAGCGTTCGCACCTCGCGGAACAGTTGGGCTGCGAATTTTGTGAGGCCGATGGGTGCATTCAGTGCGGTGAAAACACGGCCACAAATATTCCCGGTCTTTACGCCGCCGGCAACGCGACGCGCGGCGTCCAACTCGTGATCGCGGCGGCCGCGGAAGGCATGCAAGCCGCATTCGCCATTAACACCGCACTGCTTGAAGACGATGCCGAACGCGGCCAAGTCCTCGAGACAAGTGCAGCGGGAAAGAAGCAGATGCGACCCGTTCAGAAGCGTGCCCGTAAGAATTCCCCACTCGAGGCCGGAAACGTTACTTGCATCCGAAAGTGATCTGTAATACGAAGCCTTAGGTTATGAAGAAGAGACTTATTATCTTATTGTCTGTCTTGATCGCCGCAGGCGCGGTGTTCAGTCCAACAGCGAAGGCGATCCGCCTGGAAGTTAACGTCGGCGATCGCGGATATTACGAGGGTCCGGAATTCTGGGACTGGGGATGGCATTACGTTTGGGTGCCCGGCCATTTCGAGCATCACCGCTGGATTCACGGATATTACGAGCGCCGCGGAGATTGGAGTCACAGATTTCTGGGGACTCATCACCGGTGGAACCATCACGATCGTGACCGTGACCGTGACCGTGATTATGATCATGATCGTGATCATGACCGCCGCTAGCTGAGGCTCGGGGACTTCAGCGACGTCCATTAGCGCTATCTGAAAATCTGGTCGCCGTTCGATGCGGGCTTCCCGCGTCGAACGGCGAACTGCGTACCGCGGAGTTTCGCGGTCCTTTCGCGGTTGAGCTCAATTACTGACGGCGATTTGCCGTTTCAAACTTGACTGCTTAAAGCAGTCAAGTTTCGAAAGCATTTATTTCTTTCGCAGGCTGCAATCCGTAACTCTTAGCGCCGACCCGCACGTCTCGATCGCGCTGACACTGATGGGTTCGTTGAGATCGATTCCGGCGCGTCCGAATATGTCGCCGGAAGGCTCGGCTGCTGGCTCTCGCTTCGAAGGGGAAGATACGTCGTCGATTTTGCGAGCGAGACCAAGGGAGTGGAAGGTCGACCGGCGAGGCCGTAGCCTTGCGCGAAGACCGGAGCTCCACTGAAACTACTGAGGGACGTCGCTGGACTGACAAATGGAAGGCGACCTCGATCATTCAGACCACTCGCGACACGCGTCGCTGGAGCAAAATCGCCGGCGTTCGACACACGATATTTGCGAACGCCGTCATACGCATAAATCGGGAGATAGATCATCGAATCAAGCTCGGCCGTCCTGACTGGTGTTTCGTTGAAAGTCGGATCGAGCAGGAATGTTCCGGCGGTCGTTTCCCATTCCAACCAGGCGTGTGTGACGGAATCGTAAATGTGATGTTTCCCAATCACGAGCCACAAATTCGTCGCACCGCTCCGGCGCATCTTCGCGTAAAGCGCAAGCGCTTTGCCTTTGCAATCGGTCGCCTCAGCATCGTCGACTTCAGCCGGCGTCTGCCAATATTTGGAATAGTGATAAGGAATCGCGCGTAAATCCGTCATCCATTGATTCAAGGCCAGCGCCGAGATTGAAGTCGAACCCGCGGGCGCGCGGGACGCCAGGGTGAATCCAACGCGAACCATCTGATGATCGTAAGGTGTTTTCGGAACGGTAAAAAAAACCGGCTGTCCAAAAGCGGAGACGGCAAAAGTTCCGATGAGAAGCGCGAAGAGGAGTAAGCGTCTACGTAAGAACCAAACGGTTAGGACGAGCGAAGGCATAAGAGAACTTGGCTCTCCTTAGCATCGTGTGTGCCCGCCTCATGTATGCGCGGTCTGAAAGCAGAGAGGGAATGCCCGTCAATCTGCCCACATAGCGGGCCAGTGCTTTCCTACTTCTTCACCGCGCGTTGTCGCCGGAAGCGCATCTGGTTTAGTTCGCGCTTCGTTTGCCGCGTATCCGCTTCCGCTTGCACTTGCAACTTAGGGCGCTGCAAGTTCTTCACATTCCCGATGAGAACGATCGTGTTCCGGCAGGAGCCACGATGGTCCAGGATCCGCGTCACCCGGCCTCGCGATCGGAACCCGGCCGCCACGCGGTCGGCGGTCAAGTCAGAGTTGCCATCTATGCAGACGTTGATCATAGCGACTCCGCTCCGCCGGAGACAGCGCAGTGCGGCCTCGAAAAACTCCCGACCAGTCAGGTGTTGCGGCATCTTTTCGCCCACAAAAGCGTCGACGATGAGCGTGTCGAATCGTTTTCGGGTGCTCTTTAGGAAAGCCAAACCGTCCGAGACGTGACAGGTCACGTCGCTTGGTAAACCGAAGTGCCGTTTTGCGACGATGATGGAAACGGGATCGATATCGACTATCGAAACCTGGCGACCGGCGCGGGCCAGCATGGTGGCCAGCGTCCCTCCCCCGCAACCGATCATGAGCACACGTTTTCCCGATTGCTGTAGAGTCAGCCCGTAAAGCGCGTGGATGTGCGCATCCAGGCTGACTCCATGGCGGTCGGCAGTCGTTTGATTGCCGCCCTTTTGCTCATAGGTCAGGGTCCCTTTCCGCGGGCGATAACGCACTCGGATGACGCCAAAACGCGAACTAAATTTAAGGTTTGCGAATTTGTTAGGCATTTAGAAACGCGGACACGAGGAAGATACACGGTCACATTGCCTTTGCCGGAATGCTCGACAAGACCGAAGCCCGTTCGATTCGCGCTTATGGCGAAATGATACATCGCTTGTGCGCGCCGTGACGCGGCTGAAGGAGCGACATTGGGGTGCGCTACGGCGGCGTTGCGATTCGCCTCCCATTTTTGATTGCGGTTGCCGCCCGTCCCGTTCGATGAATGAGATCATCCCTTTCGCTGCATCCAACGGTGAGACGAGACCTCTCATAAGGCCGCACGAACTTCGGCTGGAGGCGCCGGTGTTGAGGGACTGAGACAATCTCGGACGAATCTCAGTCCCACCCGGTTAAGTGCCCGTTTTTTACCGCGGGATCACTTTCTCGAAAAAATTGAAACACGGCATTTGACAGCAAAAGGCGGTCGGCTATCTTGCCAGTCCCGCGAGGCGGGTTCCTGGGGGATTCCCTGGAAGTTCTGGTGAGTTCATTCGAACTCGGTTCTGGGTTATCGGTTATCCGTTAATTGGAGTCGAGTTTTGCTGTGTACCGCCAGGGACATCTGATCTTTGACATTTTGGTCGCGGTTTCTGAGCACGACTTGTCGTCTCTCTATCATAAGAGGGCGGCGAATACAGGAATCGGCGATGAGATTATAGATAGTCAGCGAAAATTGAATTGTGCGTTACCAAGCTCAGGCTTAGCGGCCTGGGTGTTGGTTTCTTTGATTAAAAAACTTTTGCCCGGTCGCAAGACGGGGCGAATGATTTAATTGATCGGACGAACACTGGTTGTCACCTCCGGGTGATGATCAGTTTAGAATGGTCAGAAATTTGCCAGCCCTTTAGCGGGGATTGGCGCAAACTCTGGAAGAGTTGGGGAGCTGATCCCCTCTTTTCCTACTGTTTTTTACGGAGAGTTTGATTCTGGCTCAGAACGAACGCTGGCGGCGTGGATAAGACATGCAAGTCGAACGAGAACTTCAGCTGTAGCAATACAATTGAAGTTTTAGTGGCGAACGGGTGCGTAACACGTGGGCAATCTGCCGAGAAGTGGGGGATAGCTCGCCGAAAGGCGAATTAATACCGCATATGATCAGGGAAGACATCTTTCCAACATTAAAGCCGGGGTTAAACCTGGCGCTTCTTGATGAGCCCGCGGCCTATCAGCTAGTTGGTGAGGTAACGGCTCACCAAGGCTTTGACGGGTAGCTGGTCTGAGAGGACGACCAGTCACACTGGAACTGAGACACGGTCCAGACACCTACGGGTGGCAGCAGTCGAGAATTTTTCTCAATGGGGGAAACCCTGAAGGAGCGACGCCGCGTGGAGGATGAAGGTCTTCGGGTTGTAAACTCCTGTCATTTGGGAACAAGGTGCACGTATTTACTGTGCGTGTATTGATAGTACCAGAAGAGGAAGAGACGGCTAACTCTGTGCCAGCAGCCGCGGTAATACAGAGGTCTCAAGCGTTGTTCGGATTCATTGGGCGTAAAGGGTGCGTAGGTGGCGCCGTAAGTCAGGTGTGAAATCTCGGGGCTTAACTCCGAAACTGCATTTGATACTGCGGTGCTTGAGGACTGGAGAGGAGACTGGAATTTACGGTGTAGCAGTGAAATGCGTAGAGATCGTAAGGAAGACCAGTGGCGAAGGCGGGTCTCTGGACAGTTCCTGACACTGAGGCACGAAGGCCAGGGGAGCAAACGGGATTAGATACCCCGGTAGTCCTGGCAGTAAACGGTGCACGTTTGGTGTGGGGGGATTCGACCCCTTCTGCGCCGGAGCTAACGCGTTAAACGTGCCGCCTGGGGAGTACGGTCGCAAGATTAAAACTCAAAGAAATTGACGGGGGCCCGCACAAGCGGTGGAGTATGTGGCTTAATTCGATGCAACGCGAAGAACCTTACCTGGCCTTGACATGCATCTCTAAACCGGTGAAAGCCGGGGAGTCTCGAAAGAGACAATTTGCACAGGTGCTGCATGGCTGTCGTCAGCTCGTGTCGTGAGATGTTGGGTTAAGTCCCGCAACGAGCGCAACCCTTGTGAACTGTTGCCACTCCCTTTGTTGGGAAGCACTCTGTTCAGACTGCCCTGTGAAACGGGGAGGAAGGTGAGGATGACGTCAAGTCAGTATGGCCCTTACGGCCAGGGCTGCACACGTACTACAATGCCCAGTACAGAACGATCCGAGACCGCAAGGTGGAGGAAATCCAGTAAAACTGGGCCCAGTTCGGATTGGAGTCTGCAACTCGACTCCATGAAGCCGGAATCGCTAGTAATGGCGTATCAGCTACGACGCCGTGAATACGTTCCCGGGCCTTGTACACACCGCCCGTCACATCATGGAAGTTGTTTGTAGCCGAAGTCGGCGTGCCAACCCGCAAGGGACGCAGCCGCCTACGCTATGAGCAGTAACTGGGATGAAGTCGTAACAAGGTAGCCGTAGGGGAACCTGCGGCTGGATCACCTCCTTTCTAAGGAGAATTCATTGCCCTATCGAGCTTCGGCTCTTTAGAGGCGGTTGAATAGGTCGACGGCTAAGTCCGATCTTTTCAGATGCTCACCAAAGTTCCTCGTAGGGGAAGTAGTTAGTTGGAAGACAGAGCGCTTCCCCTACAGGACGAAGGGCGTTTGAGATGATCGGATATGCCGTGAAGACTTTGGAATCGAAAGAAACCAGAGCTCAAAGAAAACGACACGGTAACGCACAATTCAGTCTTTGCTGCAAACATCGATAAAATGCCGATCCTTTACGGGGTCGGCATTTTTGCTGTACGCGAAAATCTCTAAGGAACGCAGGATTTGGATTTGGCAGTCAGGAAACCAGGAAGGGGAACGGGAATTTTTCTAGACGGGATTTACTGGATTAATGGGATTCCGCCAGCGCCTAGACGCGGCTTCCGATCAATCCTGTGTAGTTCCCTTTATTGAGCTCGGCGAACGCTTCTTGGGGATCCTCGCCTTGTTCCAATCATTACCAGAACTTTTTGGTAACGCTCACATAAACAAAACGGCCAGTGGTATCGTAGATGTAGCGCGGGAAATTGTCGTTCGAACGTGGCGGGTCATGATCTAAGAGATTGTTGCAACCGAGGCTAAGGCTCGTGTTTTGCAGCGCGGATTTCCATAGCGGGCGCGCGGCATCAGCAGTTTCCGCTGAGGGCAAGTCCTTGTCGTCTTTGCCATACCCGGCTACAGGCGAGGCTTTTTGCGCCGCGGGAAATCCAAATCGGTACGATACCTGTAGATCGAAAAACCATGTTTGCTTTACCCAGTGCTCATTGCCAAAGAAATCGAACTCATGAAAGCCGTCCCGATATCGCCCGGCGACAACGGCCTCGAAGCCACGCCAGCTCCAACCTAACTGTGAGATTCCTTTCCATTTCAGATAGGCGTCGTCGGAATAGAAGTCGACGGGCGAGCTGCGCAACTCCTGTTTTTGAGCCCCGGGGAAAGGCGAGAACTGATATGAGTCAAGAAAAGTGAACTGCGTGCTGAAACGGAACGTGCCGAAAAATGTTGGCCGCAGGTAAACCACACCGAAATCCGCGCCGCGTACTTTCTGCGTCCCGCTGTTGCGAAGCGAAATGAACGTCAATTGGATCAGATGACCATTCGCGTCTCGCGTGGTGGATTCACCGGGCAAACCATGGCCGCTTTCGATTTGTTCAATCGCGCGAGCCGGATCTGGCGTAGGGTTTATCCAGCCATTCGTCTCAATATTGAAGATGTTGATGTCCAACGTGAGACCCGGAACAAATTTCGGAGAGTAAACAACTCCGGCGGTGAAGTTGCGTGAATCTTCCGGTTCCAGATTTGGATTGGGAAGAAAAGTTATCGGCAATTGCGGAACAACTTCGTTCCTGATCGGATCGAATATGGTCAGGGCTGCGGAGGCCGGCGGCGCGGAAAGCTCAATCAGTGTCGGCTGGCGATAACCTTCGCTCCAGGTCGCTCGAAGCGTCAGGGAATCATCGAAGGGCTGCCAGCGCATGCCGAACTTCGGAACCATGACATTGTCACCATTGCTGAATGCTTCGAAGCGCACAGCGGCCGTGAAAGCAAGCGCTTGAAAACCGGGCGCGGAATAATTGCTGCCAAACACTGGAATATTTGTCTCGACGTAACCTGCATACGAGTCGCGGTCGCCATGTATCCGGGGAAGAGGGCCGATGCCGAGCACATCGCCCTCAACAATCGCGTCGTCTGGCCGTTGATCCAGCGTTTCGTGCCAAAATTGTCCGCCAAAAGCCAGGCCGATCGGACCTGGCGGAAGTTCATACAGCTGCACGGTGTAGATGTTCAGATCGACGGAGGTGATCGCGCCGAGGTCCACTTTTTCGCCATGAATTTCAGCGAAATCCGCCAGCCGATAGTTATTCGGTATCGGCACCCGATAATCACCAAAGGGATTGTATGGGACAGTCGTGCCGACAAACTGAGGCGAGGACGGATCGAAAATCGGGTCAGAGGCGTTCAAGATACGTTGGAACCGCGATTCGGAGACCGATCGAATGTTAATATCGGATCGGGTCAGACTGTAGCGCATGGTCGCATCATAGCCCCATGTGCCGTCGAAAAGTTTGTCTCCACGGAGGCCGGCGGTGACAAAGAACGCGTCGTTAATCGTTTGATAATCGCGCGGTCCCAGGTCGAACAGGCGCGCTCTCGAGTCGCCGGAGAAAATTTGGTCGAACGGATTAAAAGGATTGTAAGCCGTTAGGGGCAGACCGGCCTCGGCGTAGGTTGGGCCGCCGACGATTACGCCCGCGGTGTGCGGCGGAATCGCCAGAGGAGTGCCGCCGACTGCTGCGCCAGGCGTTTGAAAATCGAAGGTTGGCGCCGGTGCACTCTGGTAATCAACTTCCGTCCGCTGAAAAAACACCTCAGCGTAGGCGACCATTTGTTCGCCGAAAATTTTGTGATCGGCATTGAGGAACGCGCCATAGCGCCTTGCGTCCGGCAGTTCCTGTTTGTACTGAAAGACCGGGAATGTCACCGAGCGGTCTTCGGTGAACACATAGCTGGACGCCGGAGCTGAACCGGTCGTGAAAAAGGGCGCGTGAGCAAAGAATGTATTTACCCCGGGCGGTATCTCCGTAATTGGCCGGCCGGCGGCCGCTTCCGCAGCCGCCCGAGTGACTTCCAGGTTGAACGGGCTGGCGTCGGTCTCCGTAGCCACTAGCGGCGTATTTTGATCGTAAGCGCGATCATGGCTGTAAATTGAATTGCGGCTATAATAATTCGCAGTGCCCGTGATACTGGTCTTCTGGTTTCCGACGCCAAAAACAAGCGAAGTAGACAGCTCGCCTGAATCGCGATTCGTTGTGTTGCCGTATTCAACGTTCAGTTCAGCGCCGTTATAATCGCGCCGCAGTTTGATGTTCACGACACCCGCAATTGCGTCGACCCCGTAAATCGTTGAAGCGCCGTCCTTCAAGATTTCTACACTCTCAATGGCCGCGCGCGGAATCGCATTGAGATCGACAAACGTATCCGCGCCAAAATTCGTTCCACTTGGGTACGGCGCAACGCGATGCCCGTTGATCAACACCAGCGTTGCGCTCGCGTCGAGTCCGCGGAGCGAAATGGATGAGCCGCCCTGTCCGAACTCGATCCCGCCACCGTTGCCGGATGTCGGGACTCCATTGGCATTCGCGACAGGTTGGTCCCGCAGCAACTCTTCAGTGGTCCGCTGACCAGATTTCTCGATGGTGTCACGATCAATAGTTTGAATCGGATTCGGTCCCACTTCGGCGGCTGACGGAATATTCGAGCCAGTCACCATGACACGCTCCGCCTCCGCGTCGGCGGTTACCGATGGCGGCAGGGACTGGGGAGCATTCTCAATCGGTTGCTCTTGCGCATACCCGATCGCGCCGCAGAAAACTACGAGGGTGGCGATTAAGAGCGAAGCGAAAGGAATATCGATAGCTGATTTAGCTAACTCGCGCCTCACTTCGGTTCGATCGGTCTCCCTGTTTCCTCCAGCAGCTTTTCAAAACGCGGGTCACTGCGGAGCGGGTCCCAGACCGGATCAAGCCGCAGAATTGCTGGCGTGATCGGGTCGAGTCCAGTTATAAGACCTGGCGTTTGCAACAATCGCGAAAGAGTAGCGATCGGTCGGTTGGTTTCGCCAAACGCTGCCTGAATTTGCGCCAGTGCTCTTCCAAGGACAGGTTCGGTCATCCGGTTCTTCGCACTGTGCGAAAGCTCGACGGCATGCTCGGACGTGCTTAGGGCTAAGTCCTTGTCACCGAGGGTTGCGTAAGCCCCCGCCAGCGTTGCTGCAACCCAGGCGTTGTCTGGTTGATCGCCATAGAGCCGTTCAAGTGTCCGGCGCGCCTCTCCAGCTGTAATCTTCGCGCCAGCGCTATCGCCAGCAAGGCCCTCCATCTCAGCGAGCATCATCTGCTCGGAGGTTTTTTGAAACTCGGAATCAATGTGAAATTGACTCAGTCGGGTTTGCAGCAATCGAACAGCCTCATCATAATTTCGTGCAAGTCTCAAGTGATAGATCTTGGCGCGAACGGCCGCATCCGAAGGAGTCTGCCAATCTATTTGTGAGAGTAACCCGCCCGCCTGTAGAAGATTCCCCTGACACTCATAAACGCCGGCCTTTGCCGTGATCAGCTCCGGATCGTTTGGTATAATTTCCAGTGCTCGATCATAAAGCTTGAGCGCGGTGGGAAATCTTCGGACCATCGCGTAAGTCATTGCCGCCTCTCTGAGTAACTCGGCGTTACGGGGATCCAACACGAGGGCCTCCTCGTAGTAGGCGATGCTTTGGTCCCACTCTCCCTCAAATCGGTCAATTTCGGCGAGTGCAGCCGGCACTTCCATGTTGTGCGGTAGTAATTTGCTGACACGACGAAAGGTGGTTTTGGCTGCGCTATTATCATGGAGCACTCCGTATTGATAATAGCCCAGTGCGAGGAGGGTTTCGGGGGCGTCAGGCTGCAGTCTCTGCGCATTTTCCAAAGCGTTTCTCGCGGCATCGCTCCGAGCGGCACTGGCATCTCTCTGGTCCGAGTAGAGGTCGGCGTTCGCTCGCGAAAGCTTCGCCCAAGCCGGCGCAAAATTTGGGTCAAGCTGAACCGCTCGCTCGTAAGAATTTGCGGCTTCAAAGGCCGACATCGAGCGTGCTTCGAAAGAAAGGCCACGCAGATAAGCGTCGTAGGCTTCCGGATTGTTTGTCGGTTTCTGCCGGACCGCAGCTTGCTCGGAGTCTGTGAGCCTGGTGTTCAGCGCATCGGCGACGGCCGTAGCAACCTCGGTTTCAACGTCCAGCACGTTGGTTAGCTTGCGATCGTAACTTTCTGCCCACAAACCCTCAGCGGTGGCACCTCGGATGAGTTGAACATTGACCCGCAGACTGTCACCGTCCTTCTGGACACTCCCTTGAAGCAGATTCGCAGCACCGAGTTCACGCGCGATCGCCGCTACGTTTCGTGGTCCTGCCGCGTATTGTTCTGTTGATGTGCGAGCGATCACTTTCAACGCACCGATCTTTGCAAGCCGCGTCAAGACTGCATCCTGAATGCCTACGGCTAAATATGCGTCGGATGTATTTTTGCTCAGGTTTTCGAATGGCAGAACGGCGAGACTTTTCTCCGACGGCGCGGACAGCGGTTGTGGGGAAAGTAAGGAGAACAGAACCGCGGACCCGACCACCACGCAGGAGGCGGCCGCCACGGTAATCGCTGACGTCCGATTTCGCTTCGCCCAACGCCAGAGCCTCCCCAGTGTTGAAACGCGACGGGCAATGATGGGGCGTCCGTCCAGCCAGCTCTCAAGATCGACGGCCAAATCGCCCGCCGTATGATAACGCGCCTGCGGCTCACGCTCCAAACATCGTGCGCAGATCGTTTCCAGGTTTCGGTCGATCTCAGGACGAACCGACCGAAGCTTTGGCGCGTCCGAATTTGCGGCTTCACTTAATACCGCCAAAGCATTCGGGCCCACAAACGGCGGACGTCCGGCGAGCAGATTAAAAAGCATGGCGCCCAAGCTGTAGATATCGGCCGCCGGTTTGAGTTCCGCAGCCGGTCCTTTCGCTTGTTCCGGCGCGATATAACCAGGCGTTCCGAAGGTAGTTAGTGTGCGGGTGAGATCGCTGGCACCGTCCAGCCATTTGGCCAAACCAAAATCGCCGACCATGGGCTCGCCTTCGCCGTCCAATAAAACGTTACCTGGTTGAAGATCGCGATGCAGGATTCCATGTTTGTGTGCGTAATCGATTGCTCGGGCGACTTTTGCCATTATCCGAACGCATTCGCGCGGATCCTTCGCCAATTCCGGCCCCGCGTCGCGAAGACTGCCGCCAGCCGCGAGCTTCATACTGAAGTAGGGCACTCCGTCAGCGCTTTCACTGATTTCGTAAATCGGCAAAATGTTCGGATGATCGAGACTTCCTGTGAGTTCCGTTTCGCGACGGAAACGCTGCATCCAGTCGCGGTTCTGCGCGTGGTAACTCAGTATTCGTTTGACCGCGACAACGCGGCGGGAATGACGCTGCCGGGCGCGGTAAATCACGCCCATCCCTCCTCGCGCGATCTCGCCGAGGACTTCGTAGTTTCCGAGCTGCCACTCCACATCGGGAACCGCGGCTTCCTGGAGTCGGCGCAGGAAGTCTTCGTGACTCACCTCTTCTTCTCCGTCCGGGGCCTGATCAAGCAGGCAGCGCACACACGTGGCGGCTTCGATTCGAACGGCCGTGCCGCAGCGCGGACATTTTTCGGCGTCGTTACCGTGTAGAGGAACGCGGGCCGATTCAAAAAGGTCGGCCAAGGTTTCCATCTTGTTTCGCGATTACCCCAAGCACCGCTATTCCGCGGTCACCGCAAGCGCCGCGCAGAGGTAACGAATCTCGCCTTCAACATCAGCCGGATCGGCAACTGTCTGAGCGACTTCATCACGCAAGACGCGGCGGAATCTCTGACGCAAGAGATAAAGTTGCTTCTTCACGACCGCCTCGGCCACACTCAATGTCTCGGCGATGCTGGCGTAAGAGAGATCCGCGCGTTCAGCCACCAGATGCGCCCGCAGCGCATCGAACAATCGGCGGCGGCCACCCTCCTCGCACTCTTCCGCGAGCCGTCTCATCGCCTGCTCCACGACCGTTGCCGCCCAGCGCACATCGAAGAGCTGTTCTGGTTCCATTGCGTCGAGCATTCTAGACGACACCGAAAACTCGGAGGGAGCGTCCGCCATCCATTCGTCCCAGGAGATAAACTGAATGTTACCGCCTCTCTTCAGCGCCTGGCGCCGTTCAGTTAGGTGAGAGAGCATGTTTTCAATCGATTTAAGGAGAAGAGAACGGAAACGGCCGCGTTTTCGTCAGCATGCTGGAGCCAGTGTCTCGCAGCATCATCAGAAAAAAATCCTGCGTAATGTCCTGCGCGTCCTCGGGTGAATAACCGCGACGACACAAAAACGAGTGGATTGGCCGCCAATCAGTTCGGCAAAGCTCGCACAGCGCTCTTTCGCCTTTATCTCATCGGCGCCTCCTCCGCCTCCGGAGATGACAAGACTCCAGCGAGTGGTCGCGAAAACACGATTGTTGCCGGGATCCTTGTCTCCGTTTGATCCGTTCACCGCCGGAGGTTACTGCATTAAGGAATTGTCCTACAAGGATTATCCGTTTCTTCGTTACCAAAGCGGCTAGGGAATGTGCAGTCTTAATGACGCGTCCTCGCGATTCGTTAGGAAGGACATTCCGATAGTCCAGTGACGCTAAAAATCTTAGCCGCGAGCCATTAGCGAAGTTCCCGACGGCTCCCCGTCCGCGTCTTAACCGAGTACATGAGGTCGTCCGGCCGAGAGGCCCTGATGGTTTCGTCGAAAGAATGACGATGGTGAGGCGCGTGCGCCGTCAGACGGCAGCTACCCCCTGGGATGCTGCCCAGATCAATTGACCGAGAGCGCCAAAACTTTTTTCGGAACTTCGATTTGGCGATTCGTTAGTAACTGGTGAAGACCATAAAACTTATGAAACGACAGGATTCACCCTATAGCAGTCATGCCTCACCACGTATGCTTTTCCTTTCGGCCATTGCACCGGCCTTTTTGCGCTCGCGTCGCTCGCCACGGTTGCCTCTGCGCAAACCTTTAATCTTGGCGGAACCATCTTTGTACGGACCCGGCTCAGAACGGAAGGCTTGTTTTAAATGGCTGCGATCTGTTGCCGGCACACCCAAGACATTCCCCGGAATCTTTCCGCCTACCTCTACGCTGTATCACTTCGACGACTTTATCTTTACAAACACAAGCGCTGCCGCTGCGCCCGTGACGATCACTCTGACCGGCCTGAGTCTTAACCCCCTTTCCAGCGTAGTTTACCTGGATCCGTTTAATCTACAAACATTGCTCTGAATTACCTTGGTGATGCCGGCGCCAGCTCTACCCAACCTGAACCCTCCGTCAGCTACGGTGTGACCGTGCCAGCATTCACGACCTTTGATGTGGTTGTGAACGAGGTCAATTCGGGAGGCGATCCTGCCGAATACGGCCTAACGGTCGCAGGAAACGGAGGCATCATAGTGGGCACGACCGCCGTCCCTGAATAGCCAAGATTATGTCATCTCTGTCTTTTTCTTCGCGCTAGTCATGCAAGGTCGCCGTTTCCGGCGGCTATCCGTCGATTCAGGATCGCGAGAGCAGATCGACGCAGTTTAGCCCCCTGAACGTCCAAGAGGCTTCGCTTCGAACGGTCAGGCCGTTCAACAAATTCTTGGGAACTTCAGTCCGAAGTTTCATTAGTTTCGACCTGGATGAAAGGCTTGTCCGGCCGCGGGCTTCTCATCGGCTCGCTGACAATATCCTGGGCCTGCTCCGCCAGCCGCCGCGAATTTAACGCGTCCCGGCAGATTCTTCGGAACTTCGATTCCGCGATTCGTTAGTAACTGGTGAAAGCAGGTTCACAAAACAATATGAAAACGAATTCAACTGCGGAAAAGAGACGGGACCACCATTCGCTGTATCCATCGCCCATTGCGCGTCGAGCTTGCAAAAGGCGCACTTATCACGGGACGGCTGTCGGCCATCTTCGTCTTCTTCAAGCTGTCTTGTTCGGCAGTGCGACTGGGAACTGCCGTCCTGCGCGAGTTGCGGCTGCCGCAGTCGCACTTGTGCTTGTCACGCTCGCCGGGAATTCTGTTCAGGGCGCAACCGCACCGATCATCTGGAATTCTCCATCGACGATTTCCGGCTTCTCCGACGTGAGCCTCGCGGGCACTCTCTTCGGCGGCGCCAATACCGGTGGCAGTGGCGTAGGAACGATCGTCGTCAACGGTGTCCCTTTCATCGCATTGGCCACCGATGGGACAACGAACAGTTTCACTTCCGGAAATTTCACGCTCACCGATTCAACAATATAGGCGGGAGCAATTCTTTTGGTTCAACATCAAACCCTTTCAATTCGTTATCCAACGTTGCTTATAAGCGATTGTTGCAGTCGGCCTCAACTGCCGGCCCCAAACCGTTAAAGCTCACCATCAATGGCCTGATGGCCGGACAGAATTACCTCGTCGAGCTCTGGGTGAATGCGTCGAACAACACCACCCCTACAACGGAAACTGTTACGGCCATCAATTCGACGTCGCTGCAGTTCAATACGACAGCGACAACCGGTGGCGTTGGCCAATTTGTGACCGGCACCTTCACGGCCAACAGCACGGGTTCGGAGATCATCCAACTCAACGCCATGACACCGGCCGCGGGGACCGATGCTATTCTAAATGCCGTTTAAGTGCGCGCAGTGCCGGAACCTTCCGTTTGGGAGATGCTGGCGGTCGGGGGTACTTTGTTTGCCGCAGCGATGCTCCTTCGCGGCCGCCGCGTGAAGACGCAATGGGAAATCAGACGCGCAGGCGCGACCTGCACAAGATGGCGGCGATCGCAGTTGTGGTCGTGTGCGGGTCTACCGTTCGCGGCGCTACGATTACCTGGGGAACGCCAACAGGCATTTCCGGAGGGGGCGACGTCAGCACGCTTGGAACACTATTTGATGCGGCAAATCCGGGAGGCACAGGCGTGACCGCGCAAACCGTTAGCGGCGTTACGTTTAATCCCCTCCTACCGACTCAAGCGCATTCAGTTACTCCGACGCATCTCGAAGGCTGACTCTTTCGGTCCCGAACACGAGCACTAGTAAGATCAACAGCGGAAACAGTTTTGGCACTACTACTTCTCCTTTCAGCAATTTGTCGCCCGCCTCTTATCAAAGCCTCCTCGCGCAGGGATCGTTTTTCGCCAACGCTCCGATCACGCTGACGATCAAGGCTAACAGTCAATCAGACGTATCAGGTGGAGCTCTGGGCCAACTTTTCCGATCTGACATTCTCCCCGCCGGTGGCGAAAATGTTTTCGCTGGGAATTCGATCACGCTTCTCTACAATACGAGCGCGACGTCCGGACTGGGCCAATTCGTTATCGGCACCTTTACCGCGACCAGCACGACGCAGCAAATCGGTCTTACCGCCATCCCAACCGCGGTGTACGCCGATGCGCTCCTGAGCGGTTGAGGTGAGAAGCGTAACAACTGCCGATTCCAGCAATGATGCTTTCAGGGCAGCATGCCTCCTAGCGGTGATGCGCTTTCGCGCGAGCCGTCTCTCCTCTTTCAAACACTCATAAGGAACACATGAATTCACCTTATTCATTTCCGTCGCCCTCCTGACCAGCCTTTTTCTGCCGCCGGTCTTATCCCCGGTAATTCCGAAGCCGCAGCCGGAGGCTGGTTCCAGCGCCGATTTCGAACAGCAAGCGCGCCCGCTTCGGGCCGATCTGACACTCCCGGCCCGGCGGCGCCGCTTCACCCGCATCTCGCCTTTCGAGATCCTGCCAGAACGTGGACCGCAATCCAGTTTTCATCGCAACACAACTCCGTCGCAATCCCTTTCCCTCAAACAACTAACCAATCGTTAAACACCTCTATGACTAAAAAACTATCCTATCTCTGTGCAGTGCTTATTTGCCTGCTCTCAATATCCGCAAATGCCCAGGTTCAAATCGGCTGGGCCAGTGTCGTTAGTCCAAATGCCGCCAATGCCGCGGGCCCGCCCGACGGTATCACCGTTGGTGGCGCCGCGGGCACCTCCAGCCTCGGTGGATTTGGCCAGGGCGCCGGCAATAGCGTGACCTACAACGCCAATGGGCTGGAAACACTCCTGGGTGTGAGCGTATCAGTAATGGCGCAGACCAATTTCATTGCCTTTGAAGGAAACGGTAATCCGAACAACACCTTCGAGACAGGCACATGGACCTTCAGTGATGGCACAAACAATTTCACGGTAACCCATACTTTTGGAAACACGCCCTCGCAGGATGGCGCCGGCGTTTTGGCCTTGGGGAACGTGACCCCTTTCAACTACGACCTCTTTTTTGGAGCAGCGTTTCCTCCCGCGAACGGCGACCTCGCATACATCCTGTTTGATATCCCGGCTGGGGTAAACCTGAACTCCTCCAACTTCACGGCGACACTGGTTTCCCCGGGCGACGTTGGAAGCAAGCCTGGAACTCCGGATCTTGATGCTGCCGGCACACTAGCGGTTCCCGAGCCGAGTACGCTGATGCTGATCGGTTCCGGGTTGCTGTTATTGCCCCTAGGGCGCCGTTATCGCCATCAGCGGCTTAATGATGACTCGCAAGCCTAACGCGCGGGGTTCGCGAAGCTGAACAACTTTTGAGAATTCGATTACGTGGAAGTATGAGCACGATTACAATTCAATCGAGGGAACTCCGTCCCCATCCTGCTACTCCGCAATTCGAGATCCGAAATTGCCCTACTTCGCCTTCTTCAGCTCCTCCAGGGCGTCTTTCGCCTCCTGCGCATTCTCTCCTTTAGGGTCCACTCTGACGGCCTCTTCATAATATTTCTCAACGGTCACGACGGCAGGTGGGACTAATCAGGAACGCAGGAAAAGAAACGGGGGTTTTCTAGACAGGATTACTGGATCAAATGAATTCCTCACGCCCCCAATCCTGTTGAATCACGTTAATCCTGTTTAGTTCTTCGATTTCCTGAGTTCTGCCAAGGCGTCCCTGGCTTCCTGGGCGTTCTCCCCTTTGGGATTCGCTCTGAGCGCTTCCTCGTAATACTTTTTGGCAGCGGCATCGTCGCCCAGATCACCCGAGACCCGGCCGAGGTTGACCAAGACGAGCGCGTCTTTCGGGTCGGCCTTGTGCGCTTTCTCCAGCCATTCACGCGTCTTCTCGTTGTCGCCTTCCACCGAGTAGTACAAGGCGACATCGTTCAACGCGTAGGGATGATTAGGATATTGATCGGCCGAGAACTGCGCCAGTTTTAGAAAACGCTGGTCGTCCTCTTCGTCCTCCTTCTTCTCATAATAAATCGCATAACCGTGCAGCTTCTCCGGGATGAACTTTTCCGGCGGATCGGAAATCTTGTGACCCATCCAAAGCAGGTTCGCTGGGTGCGCCTTGGCGTAGGCCACCATCTTTTGGAGCACGGGAAATTGCGCGTCGAAATTGCCGCTCTCCTGATAGATGAAGGCGAGCCCGCACCAGATATCGAGACGATCGGAGAATTTCCTGGTCGCTTCCTCCAGAAGATCGGCCGCGCGCTTCACGCTGTCGGGATCGAGCGGAAACGAAACGCTCCCCGCTTCACCGGTGTCCTCTTTTTTCAAGGGCAGGTCCCCTGCCCCGGCTGTCTTGGTGGAAATATTGATCCCGCGCTTGTTGAAATAATAATTCGCACTCGCGACCCACGCCTCGGGGTTATCCGATTGTTTCGCTCGCCATTCGGTAAGCAAAGTTTCCAAGTCCGCATCGCCGGCTTTTTTGTCGCGCAACCGTTGATACCTGGCGGCGTAATCTTCGTCGGCGCGCAGGACCGGGGCCACGGCAATGAGAATGGTCAGACAAACGAGTGAACGTAGGGGAACGCCCATGGCGCCAAGCATGATCCCCTTCCCTGACTGGCGTCAAGGAATTGCAAATTGAGAAGCAATCGGAGCTTGGACGGACGCGGAGGTTGTCCCGCCAGCGGAATCTTGTCATTCGAGTCTGGTCCTTCCTGTTTTCTGATATTTATTCACGACTCCCGGCTTCTTGATCTCCTGATCAGTTTTCCGCTTCCGCCGAAAGCGGCGGAGCAATTTCTTCGAGCGAGATGCGCTCGGCTTTGACACCAATGAAGGCTTCACAGACCGCGGCTAGAATCATGAGCAGAGCGCCGACGAGATACCCGATGAAGAGAGCGTCGCGCGAGCCCGTTCCAATCAGCGCGCCGAAAATCCACGGGGCGAATACTCCACCGGCAAGCGTGCCGACGGCGTAAAAAAAGGCGATGGCAACCGCGCGAATTTCGAGCGGGAAAATTTCGCTGACCGTGAGGTAAGCCGAGCTCGCGGCGGCGGAGGCGACGAAAAAGATCATCGTCCAGGCGAGCGTTTGGGTTTGCGCGGTGAGCAAACCTTGTTGAAAAAACCAGCCACTGATCGCAAGCAACAGCCCAGAGACCGCGTAGGTAATCACAATCATGGGTTTGCGGCCGATGGTGTCGAAGAGATGCCCGAGGAGAAGCGGCCCGAGGACATTGCCGAGCGCGAACGGCAGGAGATATCTGCCAACACTTTCCGGAGAGACGCCGTAGAACCGGGTCAGGACCAATGCGTAAGTGAAGAAGATGGCGTTATAAAAAAACGCCTGGGCAATCATGAGCACAAGGCCCAGGAACGAGCGGGCGCGATAGCGATGCGCGATGGTGTGCCAGATTTCGCGCCAGGGTGTGTGCGTCCGGGTGGTGATTCGCGCGGGCAAGGAACCCGGCGGAATAACCTCGGCGGCGCTGAAGCCGGAAGGTTTCTCGATATCACCGACGATTTGTTCCGCTTCCTCGGCGCGACCATGAACCATGAGCCAGCGCGGGCTTTCCGGGAGCCAGCGCCGAAAGAAGATGACGATAAGGCCGAGAGCGGCCCCGATACCGAAGGCGAATCGCCAGCCTAACGAAATCGGAAGAAAGCGCGGATTGAGCAGGATAATCGTCGCGCCCGAACCCATGGCGGCCCCGACCCAGTAGCTGCCGTTGATGATCAGGTCGACGCGTCCGCGGACACGTGCGGGGATCAATTCGTCGATGGCGGAATTGATGGCGGCATATTCGCCCCCGATCCCGGCGCCGGTGAGCGCGCGGAAGAAAATGTAGCTCTCGAAGTTCCATGAGAATGCACTCAGGGCAGTGGCGGTGAGGTAAAGACCCACCGTGATGAAAAACAATTTTTTGCGGCCAAGCCGATCGGTCGCATAACCAAAGACGAGCGCGCCGATGACTGCGCCGGCGAGGTAAGCGGTTGCGCTGGCGCCCACCTGCGTTTCGGTCAGACCGAGGGTTTCACGCCTTGTAAGAATTCCGCCGAGCGCGCCGGCCAGTGTGACCTCAAGACCATCGAGGATCCAGGTGGCGCCCAGAGCGGTGACGACGAGCCAATGGAACCGGCCCCATGGCAAGCGATCAAGTCGCGCGGGAATGTGGGTCGAAATGCGCATGGCGGTGGAAGACGAAAGCGTTAACCGCGGATCACGCAGATTTCACGGATTTCTTTAGGCGCGCAGCTCCAGTGAATTGCTTTTCCGCGCGTTCTGTCTACCATTCACGTCTCAGTTTTCCGTTTTCAACGGGGGCATAGCTCAGTTGGTAGAGCGCCAGCTTTGCAAGCTGGATGTCAGGGGTTCGAATCCCCTTGCCTCCATTCCATCGAAACGGTGACAAGTGTCGAAAAAAGTGTCGAAAAGGATGGCTGCTTGCGAAATGTTTACGACAACGCGGCGGACTATAGGGTCTCCCTCGAAAGCAGCATTGCGCTACGGTTCCAAGGCCGACGCGACGCATTGGTCCCGGCTGAACTGGGAAGCGCGTTCAATCCACCCAGCGCTCGGGTAACGATGCGGCCGGTAAGGGTCCAATGGGGCATTCGACTCGGATTGCGACCGTCGTTGTGCGCATTCGTTAGGGATTTCCGCGCATCCCAACAGGCCGAGAAAAGAAATCGCTCATAAGTGTGACCTCTTTGTAGGTGATCGGCGTGCATCAATGGCATAGCATGTGCATCTTCCCTTTGCTTATGCCTCGCAAGATCGCACGCTACGGATGGATTCCGGATCTGCCGGATAACCGCGACTACATTCTCAGAGCCAGCCCGCGGGCCCTGGCCCGTCTGCCTGTCAGTGTCGACCTAACGAAGAAGTGCCCCGCAGTTTACGACCAGGGCGAGATTGGGAGCTGCACGGCCAATGCAATCGCCGGTGCGATCGAGTTCGATCAGATCAAACAGAAGATGCGTGGTGTCTTTCTGCCATCGCGTCTTTTCATTTATTACAATGAACGCGTCATCGAGCAGACGGTCGACCAAGATTCAGGCGCCATGATTCGGGACGGTATCAAGAGCGTCTCGAGCGAGGGCGTTTGTCCGGAGAAGCTCTGGCCTTACGATCCGGATCCATTTCCGGGAAATACGCGTCTAACGAAAAAGCCGCCGGCCAAATGCTACAAGGAAGCGCTCAAACACACGGCTGTGCAATACGAGCGGGTGCCGCGAGTCCTTGCCCATATGAAAGCGTGTCTCGCTTCCGGTTACCCGTTTGTGATCGGGTTTACTGTCTACGAAAGCTTTGAAAGTGATGAAGTGGCAAAGAGCGGGGTCATGCCTATGCCGGCACCGCGCGAGCAGGTGGTCGGCGGTCACGCGGTTGTCGCGGTTGGTTATGACGACAAGGCCGATCGGTTCCGAATGAGAAACTCGTGGGGCGTCGACTGGGGAGTGAAAGGTTACTTCACCATGCCCTACGCATACTTGTTGAACGAAAATCTTTCGGACGATTTCTGGAAGATCACCTTGGTCAAATAGGCCAATACCGGAAAAGCGGATACCGGCCTCCTCTCCGTAAAGAGAGGAAAACAAGGCGAACTCGAGGCTCCGAATCACATGGAGGGTTGTAGAGGTCGCTTTGTCAGCGGCCTAACTAGTCAAGAACGATCCATCGGCCAATGCGGCACCGAATTGCGAAAACCCGATTATTGCTCAGCGGTCGCGGAGTAACGAGTCACGCGTTTTTCGACCGACCGAGGGCGGGGCCGATCCATCGCCATCAGGCGGCGCGATCGCAGACGCGCTGGCCACAGGCGGGACACGTCTCCGCGCCCTGACGGTCAACTGTAAGAAGCTCCGGGGGCCAGCAGCGTGGACAAACATGAAACCCGAGTTCGCCGGCCAGCGTCGCTTTTGCGACACGCAGATCATTTTCCGCATCGATGAGGGCGCGCTTGATGTTCGCGGTGCCGTTTTTCCCGGGCAAATCTCGCGCGATTGAGGAGAGCTTCTCCGAGACAAGGGTAACCGTGAGAAGCGTGGAGTGAAGAGCGTCGATATCCATGGCTGATGGATTAAACCGCGCTTGTGGCGATTCGGTTGCGGTTGGATGACGCTTTTGTGAATTCGCGGTTGTGAATAACTTTGGGCGCGCGCGGCCCGAATCCGGCCTTGCGGGAGAAAGGAAAACGCCGGGAGTTGTCTCTCTCCCGGCGTTGGCGATCAACACCCTGACTCCCTGTTTATCGAACTCTCCTTAGCTGAGAATTATTGTGAATCGAAACGATTCCGCCAACCTGAACCATTTGTCGGGTGTAGAATTACAGGGGACAGGACGGTGATTCTAAAAGAAGAACGGGAGCGCAATGTTTGCCGCTTGGGAGGGTGGCTGCGTCGATGACGGTGTAGAAGCGGTTGTGCCGAACCCTTGTTCAGACAAACAGGTGCCTGGCACAACCACCTCTCCGACGCGTCGGGCCCTCGGCGGGCCAAGGATATTGCCTAATCTTTTATGAAATCGGATCCTTTGCATTTCGGACATGGGATGGCGACTTCGGCGGGGACGCGCCGCGTAAAACCTTTCACATGGCCGCAAACAAGGCACCGCCAGCGCAGGGATTTCACTTGTTCGAATTCGGCGATGACCCGGAGCGCATAAATCGCGCGCTCGCGAATCATGTCGAAAGCGGAGCGAAGACGCTCTAGCGGCGGATCTTCGTCCATAGATTGAGCTCTAATTGGGTGGGTTTCGCCCGCCGGACGCGGCGCCGGAGAAAGGCGGCTCTGATGCGATAAATGTTCATATGAACATAATGCGACGGGCTCTTTGGATTGGCAAGCGAGAAAATGCTATCCGGCCCCGGGAAGGAACACGTTCATCCTCAGACCCTTCCCGGCGATCAACGGAGTCTCCGCGGGGCTTCCCATTCCCTGTGCCGACGGCTACCCTCGGTCCGTAGAGGTCAACATCCGCTTTTCCAAGGCCCACACCCCTAACGGCTGCTCCATCCGGGCAGCCCGATACGCTCGACTTTCTTCGCGAAAGCCGCTACAACCCCCTACCTGATGGCAAACGCGGAGTCAGTGTCGCACGAGGATCTGGTGGTCTGTGCCGTCAAGGACCGGGAATACACGGCTCGCGACGCCATCGAAGCCGCCCTGTTTCGCGGCGATCTCGCCCCTGTCTGGACTTCGTTTCTTCATCGGCTCGCGGCGGAAAAATATTCCGACGATAATGAAATCGATCTGGATGATGACGCCATCGACGCTGCCGCCGAGCGCTTCCGCTACAGCCACGATCTGATCACGGCAGAAGAAACGGAGCAGTGGCTCGCAGGCCGCGGCCTCAATCTGGACGATTTTGGCAGCTACTTTGGGCGCCAGGTGGCCGCGGAAACAGTCGGCGACAGCGTCAAAAGCGAAACGACTGAATACCGGGCGACGAACGACGAAACGCGCCAACTTTTTCTGGTGGAGCTCATTCTTTCCGATCAGCTCGAAAAAATGACAAACGCGCTGGCCTGGCGACTGGCTGCGGCGGCGGCCGCGTCCGACATTGATGCCGAGGTGATCGCGACCGAGCGCAAACTCTTTTTCGCGCGCAACGGCCTAACGGAGTCCGATTTACCGGCCTGGCTGGCCTCTCTGCGGCGCGACCCAAATTGGTTGGATCAAATGCTGCGGATGGAATCCGAATTCCGCCGGCGACTCGATGCCCTGCTCACACCGCAGGCGCGCCAGCGGGAGATGAGCCAGCTCCGCCTGCCGCTGACGCGGTTTGAATCGGAAGTCATCGAACTGGAATCAAAGGACGCCGCACAGGAAGCTCTTTTCTGTGTAAAGCACGACGGAATGTCGATGGAAGAAGTGGCCATGGAAGGCCGTTATCCTTACAAGGTCATCTCGTTTCTCCAAGAGGACATTCCGCAGGAGTTGCAGCAGAAATTCCTGAGCGTTTCGCCGGGCGATGTGCTCGACCCGGTTTCACGCGGGGATGGATTTGAGCTTTACCGGGTGACCAGTAAAAAGGAACCTCAGGGCGACGACTCCGCCGTGCAGGAACGCATCGATCTTCTACTTTTGTCGCGACATTTCGCGGATCTCACCACCCGCTACGTCGAGAACCGGCTGTTTATCAACAGCGCGACGCAATGAGAGCGCAAGATCTGGAAACGATGCGGCGTTCGTCCGCGTTTAAGTTTCTTTCCGAAGAACATTTTGCCGCACTGGAGCCGCTGCTGCGCGAAGAACACTTCGAGTTCGGCGATGTCATTGTCCGGCAAGATGACCCGGCGGACTCGTTTTATATTCTGACTCATGGGCGCGCGCGCGCGCTTAAGATTAAACCGGACGGCGAAGAGATTCCCTTAGGCACGCTTAAACCGGGCGACAGTTTCGGGGAAGCCGCGCTGGCTGACGGCGGGCAACGCAGCGCCTCAGTCCGTTGCAGCACGGCAGTGGATGTTCTGCGCATCGACCGGAGCGATTTCCTGGAAGTGGCGAAGAAGGTCCCCGACCTGAGACATTACGTCGAGATGACGGGACGCAGCCGCGCGCTGCAGAGTTTCCTTTACCAATTCAGTAATTTCGGACGGCTGCCCGCGCCCGCGCTCCGCAGTGTCATCGAAAACCTTCAGCCGGTGGACGTGCACAAGGGCACGCTCATCATCCGCCAAGGCGACGAAGCCGGTCCCCTCTTCGTTCTCGAAAAGGGCCGGGCGCGCGCATTTGCGGGCGTCAACGGCAAGGAGCGGAACCTTGCCTTTTATCGTGAGGGCGATTTCTTCGGCGAACTTTCGATCCTCAACGGATCGCCGCGCGCTGCTTCCGTGGAAGCTTTCACGGATTGCCGGCTTCTGTCGCTCGATCCGAAGGCGGTGAGCGATCTGCGCCGCCGGTTTCCTGAGTTCGAAAAATTGCTGGGCGAACGTCTCGCGCTTTACGAAGCCAAATCGGAAGCGCGAATCCCTCTCGATTTCACAAGCGAAATGCTTCCGGCGGAAGCACAGGTGCAAGACAAGGTCCAGCTCGATGGGGAGAAGCCGGCTGAAAGTGCAGACGGCCAGGATCCATTTATCGACGAGGACGGCCACTTCAAGAAGCACGCCGGCCGGATCAAGAAGATCGAGCACATCGAGCAGATCGACGAGATGGATTGCGGGGCGGCAAGCCTTGGAATGATTTGCCGTCACTTCGGCAAGAAGGTCAGCCTTTCGCGGATTCGGCAGCTTTGTCACACCGCAACAGACGGCACCAGTCTGAAAGCAATTTGCCGGGCAGCCTCGGAGTTAGGCCTGGCGGCGCGCGCGCTCAAAGTTTCCCTGCGCAATCTCCCCATGATGCCGCTGCCGGCGATCGTTCATTGGGAAGGAAATCACTGGATTGTCCTTTACGATGTCGAAAAAGATTTCGTCCGCGTAGCCGACCCGGCAATGGGGCTGCGCAAACTCCCGCGGCGTGAGTTCGAGGCGAAATGGACCGGTTACTCGGCGCTGTTCGATTACACCATCGCCTTTGAGAACGCACCGGAGAGCAAGCCGGCGCTGACCTGGATCCTTCCATTCATCGCCAAGTTCAAAGTCATACTGCTCCAAGTCCTTGGGCTGGCGGTGGCGGTGAGCGTGCTGCAGCTCATGTTCCCGGTCTTCACACAAATGGTGGTCGACCGCGTGATCGTGGAGAACGATCTCGGCCTTTTGAAAACCATCCTGCTCGGGATGTTTGCCGCCATCATTTTTGTGCAATTCTGCACCCTCGCACAGGAATATCTTCTCGCCTTTGCGGCCGTGCGCCTGGACACGGCCATTCTCGATTTTCTCAGCCGCAAACTTCTGTCGCTCCCGATGACTTATTTCACGAGTCGTCGAACCGGGGACATCCAGCGTCGTCTCGATGGCGCGCGACAGGTTCGCCAGTTTGTCGTGGGCCAGGGAATTGGCGCCATGCTCGCGATGATCTACCTGCTGGGCTCGCTGTGTTTGATGATGATTTACAGCCCGTTTTTGACGCTGGCATTTCTTGCCACCACGCCGCTCTACGCAGGGTTGATGGTATTTTCAGTCAAAGTTCTGCGCCCGCTCTTTGCCGGAGTGGAGGAAAGCCAGGGCAAGTATAGTTCCCACCAGATCGACGCGATCAAAGGAATCGAGGCCGTGAAAGCGGCGGCCGCCGAAAGCTCTTTTCGCGATGCCATGCTTAACGAGTTTCTCTCCGTCTCGCAGAAGCTTTTCAAATCGAGCTTTATCGTCATGTCTTATGACAGCGTTCTTAGCACCATCGGTTTGCTTTCCACGGCTGTCTTTTTATGGGTTGGCGCAACCCAGGTCATCCACGGAACGCTGAGCGTCGGCGGTTTTGTGGCCTTTAGTTCGCTTACGGCGATGGCTTATGGCGGAATCCTGCGAACTCTCGGTGTCTGGGACACGATGCAACTTGCGTCCGTCCTATTAAATCGGCTGAACGACATTTTCGAGCAGGAGCCCGAGCAGGGTCACGACCGCTCGCGGCTCGTGCCGGTACACAGTCTCGAAGGACGCATCGAGCTGCGCGGGGTCAGCTTCCGCTACGGCGGCCCGGAATCGCCAAATATTCTGAGCAACATCGATCTCAATATCGCGCCCGGAAAAATGATCGCCTTCGTCGGCAGAAGCGGGTCGGGCAAGACGACCTTGATTAAACTCATCGCCGGGCTGCTTGAGACGACCGAAGGAACAATTCTTTTCGATAACGTCGACCTGAAAACTCTAAACTATCGCGACGTCCGGCGTCACATCGGAATGGTTCTGCAGGAGAACCACATGTTTAACGAGACCATTGCGCGCAACATCGCCTTCGGCGATCCCGAGCCGGATCTTGATCGCGTGCTGACTGCGGCGCAGACGGCCGCTTCGCACGAGTTCATCATGCGCCTTCCGTTAGGCTACGAAACCAAGATCGGCGAATCCGGGCTTTCGTTGTCGGGCGGGCAAAAACAGCGCATCGCCATCGCCCGCGCGATTTACAACAATCCGCCGATCCTGATTTTCGACGAAGCCACCAGTGCGCTCGATACCGAATCGGAACGCGCGATCCAGGACAACCTCGGGCGGCTGATGAGCGGCCGAACCACCATTGTCATTGCCCACCGCCTCAGCACCGTCCGAGAAGCGCACGCCATCGTCGTTCTGGAAAAGGGCAGCGTGGCCGAGGTCGGCTCGCACGATGAATTGATCGCGCAACGCGGGCTTTACTATTACTTGTCGAGCCAGCAGATGAACATGGACTAAATGAGCACACCGGGATTACGCGGATCGCTTGATACGGAGTCGGATATGCTTCCGCAGGATCCGCCGCCATTCATCGTTCGCTGGACAGCCTGGTTGCTCTTGGGATTCATGGTCGGCGCGCTCATTCTGTCGATCATCATGAAACTTCCCGAAACCGTCCGCTGTCCGTTTGTGCTCGTGCCGGCGAGCGGCGCTGATTCCATTCAATCGCCCCGGCAGGGTGTGATCACCAAAGCGGTCGAGGAAGGGGCCAAGGTCAAGAAAGGCGGCGAATTGTTTGTTCTTCGATCGGACGAGATCCGCGGCTGGGGAACCCAAAACCGCACCATGAGCGAGGAGCTCAAGAGCAAAACCCAGAGTCTGCAGCAGTTTGACACCGCCTACGAAGCGCAACTCGAAATGAAGAAAGCCGAGATCGAACAGGCGCGCAGTGAAGTGGGATTTCGCGAAAACCATACCCGGACGAGCCGCGACCTCGTTAACCGCATGCAAAAACTGACGAAACAAGGCGGCGAGTCGGAGGTCGAGTTCATCAAGCTTCAGCTCGACCTCGCTGGATCGGAGAAAGATCTCAGCGTGGCCCAACGGACCTTGCAGCAAACCACACTGGATTTGCACCGCCTGGAAACAGAGCACGCACGCCTCCGGCAGGAGCAGGTCACCGAGATCGAGAATTTGAAAACGCGTCTGACTGCTGTGAAAGGCGACCTCGAGAACACGAAAGACAACCTGCTAACCGTGCGCAGTCCCTATGACGCGGTGGTTGTTTCGACCGAGAAGAACGACGTGGGCAGCATCGTGCAACAAGGCATGGTGCTATGTCAGTTGTCTCCGCAAGACACCAAACCACGCGCCCGGCTAACGCTTAATGAAGCAGGCCTCCCAAAGCTCACCGGCAGCCAGAAGGTTCGGTACTTCTTCGATGCCTATCCGTATCAGCGCTATGGCGCCGTTACCGGGAAGCTCGACTGGGTCAGTCCGTCGGCCGTCTCGGCGCCCGACGGGCCGCATTTCATTGCGCTGGCTTCACTGGATAAAACATCCATCTCGCCAGGAAAGAAATCTCTTCCACTGCGCGTCGGCATGCGCGGTGAGGCGCACATCGTGGTCGGCGGGCGCAGCCCAATCGAGTATGTGCTCGAGCCGATCCATCAATTGCGCGAGAACATGAGCCAGTAGTTCCGGCCGAGGGACCGCCGGACTGGCGAACTGTGGGAAAATGCAGGAACCGCTCTCAAAACTCAAAGTCGAGGATATCGCCACCAGCAACGAGGCGATGGCACGTTGCCTTCAACTCGCGACCCTGGCTGCGCGCTCGGATGTCCCGGTGGTGTTGCTAGGCGAAACCGGCACCGGCAAAACCCTGCTGGCGCACGCCATTCATAATTCCTCGGCGCGCGCTTCCAGCCCCTTTGTTTCCTTCAATGCCGCCGCCATGAGTGAAACGCTGCTGGAGAGCCAGCTCTTCGGCCACGAAAAGGGCGCGTTCACCGGCGCACAGCAGACCGTAAAGGGCAAATTCGAACAAGCCGACGGTGGCACGATCTTTTTGGACGAGATTTCGGAAATGAGTCCCCTCGCCCAGGTAAAAATTCTTCGCGTGCTTGAGTACGGCGAATTCGAACGGCTCGGCTCCGAGCGGATGCTGACTTGTCGGGCCCGCATCATCTGCGCGTCAAACTGTTCCCTTCGCGAACGAGTGCGGCAGGGAAAGTTTCGCGAAGACCTTTTCCACCGTTTGAACGGACTCACGCTCCTCATCCCGCCCCTCCGCGAACGCATCGAAGAGTTGCAGGCTTTGATCGCAGCCGAACTACGCTCGGCCAGTCTCCAAGAAGGAAAAGAGATCACGGCCATTCATCCCGAGGCCATGGAGAAACTGGTTCGCCATCCATGGCGCGGAAATCTGCGCGAGCTAAGCCATACGGTCCGGACGATGACGTTATTCTGTGAGGGGAACGTCATTTTGCCCGAACATGTCGCCTTTCCACCCGACCTGGTTGCAACCTCGGCCGGCGAATCACGCGAGCCGGAAGTTCGGACCACGGCCGACGACCAAAATCATCGCCGTGAAAGTGGCGATATGGATCTGACCCTGTCGGCGGCGGTTCGGCGGCATGTGCGTTTTGTTTACGAGCAGACAAATCGCAATCAGAGAAAGACCGCGCGGCTGCTGGGGATCTCCCGCGCAACGCTGGCGAGGCACCTCAAGAGCGCTGAATAAAGTGAGCCGCCGACCGGTCTTATTTTGACGCCACGCGGGCTCAAATTGAGGCCTAACGATACTCCCGCGAGAAACTACCCGCAAAATTCGTTAGGTTTACAAATATCTCTCCCACGACATGTTAGAGCTGAAACTTGTCGGCTAAACCGGGCATTTTTTCGCACTGGCATGGATGGTGTTAATACGATGCCTAGAAATGAATGCGACGAAGAACAAAGGCCTGGCCAGCGGAAAATTTCCCGGAGGCCACAAATGGGTTCTTCGCCGTATCCGGATTAACTACAACAAACAAACCAACAACCAAAGCAGCGAGGCTAAATATTATGGCAAACAAGAAAGACTCCAAGGTTCGTGATCTGAAAGTGAAGAAAGACGTAAAGGGCGGCGGCCCTGGAATCCACCATTCTAACCCTTCCCTTCCACAGGGTGGCGGCCCGACGCATACCGCGTCAGGCGGCGGCGGAACCCACACCGCGAGCGGCCACGGCGGTCCTCGTCTGGGCAATTAATTCGGAAGGCAAAAGAGAACCGCATTGGAAACAGTGCGGTTTCTTTTGCTCTCAAGAGCTTCCCTCGCGCGCCGCACGCGCAGGCGCTGATTCCCAACCATGGTCGATATCGTTAGACCGATTGCGGCCGCAACGTGCCTGGTCGCGTAACTTGTCCGGAGCGTAGATCATGAACCAGGGCGACAAGGAATGTGCCCCTCACCCGGCGCACTGCTTCGAACACGCATTGCCTGGCCGGAATCCGCGAGGGCGCACCTGAGACTCAGAAAGTGCCTGCGAGGCTGGCTCAAAATCGCATCACTGGAGTGGCCTAGTTTTGGAAATCGATGGTCTTATTCTAAGGCCAATTTCGCAGCCGCCAATTTCCGTTTTAAGAAAAACATCCAAAACTTGTATGATGTAAAATGCTCTACATCACCTATTTGCGACAGAGACATTTTTTGGCAAGGCTTGGAATTTCAACCGTGGCATGGATGGTGTTAATACGGAGCACATAGTGAGTGCATCAAAGGACAAACAAAATGCGCCCGCCGGAGATTCAGGAAATCGACGGCCTAAGCGCAGGAAAGAAAAGTTGATCCGTTTAGATGACCTGATCCCTAAGGAGAATGTCGTTGGCGGGCGTCAATTGTTCTTCGGAGCCTCCTACACAGTAACAAGAAACAATAACCCGAAACAGCAGAGCTAATATTATGGCAAAGAAAAACGTTAAAGTTCGCGATTTGAAACCTAACAAAGACGCCAAGGGCGGTGGCGGTCACGCACTCGGTGGTGGCCCAAGTCATGCCCAGGGTGGCGGCCCGAGCCACGCCCAAGGCGGCGGCCCAAGTCATGCCCAAGGTGGTGGCGCAAGCCATGCCCAGGGTGGTGGCCCGAATCGCGGAATCTGATTCCGAAAGTAAAAGAGAACCGCGCTGGAAACAGCGCGGTTTCTTTTGCGGTCTGACTCAAACCAACAAACCAAAGCAAACAACATGGAAAACAAGAAAAACCCCAAAGTTCGTGACATGAAACCGGTCAAAGACGCCAAAGGTGGCGGCGGCAGTCAGTGGAGCGGCAACAAGCAGCAAGGCGGCGGACCATCCCATTCTCAAAGTGGCGGGCGCCCTAACCAAGCTCAGGGCGGTCACGGCCCCCTTCATCAGTCGTAGGCAAAAGAGAGCCGCACTGGCGACAGCGCGGTTTCTTTTGCGGGCGGCTGGTTCCTCCAGGCAGCGCCCGGCTCCAATGCCGGTTCGTTAGCGGGGTCCAACGCGATTTCGCAGGACGCCGATTCGTTCCACCTCGAGCTCGATGGTATCGCCCGGCTTGAGCCACCCACTGGTCGCTTCCGGCGTGAGCTCCAGGATCGAGCCGCCGCCAATCGCGCCCGTGGCGATAATTTCTCCCGGATAAAGGTCAGCGTCGGCCGACGCGTGTTCGATCATTCGCGGAATGGCGTGAAAGAGTTGGCTGGTGTTCCCGCGCGACAACTCGCGGCCATTCACCCTGGCCCGCATCTCCAAACGGAGGCCGCGGCCATCGATCTTGTCGCTGAATTCATCACGGGTAACGAGCACCGGACCAACGGCCGTGGCGAAGTCGCTCCCCTTGGCTGATCCCAGGCCGACGACCAACTCCCGTCGTTGCAGTTCCCGCGCGGCGAAGTCGTTAACGATGGTGAAGCCGGCGACACAATCCCATGCACTCGCTGCCGGAACATTGCGCACGCGCCGGCCGATCACGATTCCCAGCTCGAGTTCATAATCGAGCTCGGTCGTCCCGCGCGGCGCCGCGACCTCGTCATCAAATCCGACGAGCGAATTTGGGTTGGAAAAATAAAACGCCGGAACGTCGTACCAGGCTTGGGGCATTTCAACGCCGCGCCGGCGACAAAGATTGCGGAAACTTTCTTCGAAAGCGCAGAAGTTGCGGATCGACGGCGGCGACTGGATGGGGGAAAGCAAACGGCTCACGCGGAGTGGGCGACCGCCGCGCTGTTGAAAGATGCGGCCGTGCTCCGGCCAATCGCTGACTTTACGCGTCAGCTCGGAGAAGCGCGTCATTAGAATCGGAAGAAACTCCCGCATCGGCGCCTGCCTCGGCGGAAGATCTCGGGCTCCGAAAAAAGTCAAAAACTCATGCAAGGCGAGCCAGGTCTTTTCGTCGGCCGCAACTGCCGCCAACGGGCTGGTCACACCCTCCGTTATGACGGTCGCAAGACGCATTTCACCTCGGGATCATCCGCGGCTTCATGCTAAACGATGCCGTCAGCGTTCCGCGAGCCGGAATCGTTTGGATCCCATCTTTCAGCTCGAACGGGCGCTGGTCGTCCCGGTCCGTCAGTCCCCAGCACGGTTCAACGCACAGGAACGGACCGCCATCGGACCAAAGCGTGAAATACGGGACGTCCGCCAGATCGAGCCTGACCTCGCGCCCGGAGGGAGGATCGCGATAAACAAAACCGCGATCGGGCACATCGACAAACTCAAGAATGCATGACCCCGTCAGCTTGGCTCGCTCGAATGGCATTTCGCCGCCGGCGAAGTCAATATCGTGTGTTTCGCCGGAAAGATAGTTGTTCGGCGAAAACCATCGCCGGTAACGACCCGCCGGCATCTCGAAACGAAAACTATCGAAGGCCGACGCAGCAAAACCAGGATGCAATCCAAACTCAAGATGAGCTGTCAACTCAGGCTCGTCGTTCACGAACTCAAAACTTGTCACGACTGCACCGTCCGTTAGGCGATATGTTAGTGTTAGACCAACCTTTAGCGGATACTCCGTTGCCGAATAATCGCCCGGCTTGATCCGATAACTCAGCGAGCCTGGGTCTTCGCTCTCAACTTTCCGCCAGATTTTCGTGCGCAGAAAACTGTGCGTGCCGCCGGCGATCTGGCGGCCGCGATAGATGCTTCGGCCATCTTTGAGACGGTGCAGAAAATACCCCATGACGGTTGCATGATTGGCCCACCCGCCGGAAGGAGCAGCGAGATCGTTATCGCGATAGAGAAATCCGAGCCATCCCCCTGACGGGTCACGACGGGCCATGCTGACGAGTTCGGCGCCGAGACGCGAAACGGCGATGCGCAATCCCTCTGTTTCATCCGTCAGGACGTCTACCAGCCTGTCGCCCCGCTGTTCAGCGCGATGCGAAAAGCTCATGACGGCTCACGGGAAAAGTCCGCGAGCTTTCTTCGCCTTCATGACGCGCTCGACGCCGATGGCCATGGCCGCGGTTCGATGCGAAATCTTGTGCTCCTTGGCGCGGCGAATCACCTGCGTGAATGAGTGTTCCAGAATACGGAAGAGTTTGTCGGTCACTTCCGTCTCCGACCATAGGAAGCTCTGCAGTCCCTGGACCCATTCAAAATACGAAACGATCACGCCCCCGGCATTGCAGAGAATGTCGGGTATGACAAAAACATCGTTCCACCGTTGATCGAGAACCTTGTCCGCATCGGGCGTGGTCGGGCCGTTGGCGCCTTCCGCCAGGATGCGGCATTTCAGCTGGCCGGCGTTCTTTTCCGTGATCACCCGGTCGACCGCCGCCGGAATCAGGATGTCGCACTGCATGGTCAACATTTCGTTAGGGTCGACCTTGTCACCCTGATCGAAGGCGCGCAGGTTCCCCTTCTTCATGACGTGTTGCTCGGCCGCTTTGACGTCGATCCCTTTCGGGTTGTAAATGGCGGTGAACGCGTCGCTGATGCCGACGATCTTCACGCCGGTCTTCAAGGCGAGCGACAAGGCAGCGACCGAGCCGACATTGCCGAAGCCTTGCACGATCGCCGTGCTCTTCTCCGGATCGATCTTCATGATGTCCATGGCGCGCTCGATCAGGTAAACCACCCCGCGGCCCGTGGCCTCGCGACGGCCCTCGGTTCCGCCGATAGCGACAGGTTTGCCAGTGACGATCTCGTTGACCGCGTAACCCTGGTAAACCGAATACGTGTCCATGAACCAGGCCATGATTTGTTCGTTAGTCCCCATGTCCGGGCCCATGATGTCGGTGTGCGGACCGACGAACGGGATCATTTCCTGCATGTAACGCCGCGAAACCGCTTCCAGTTCCGTCCGGGAAAGTTCCGCCGGATCGACCGCGATCCCGCCTTTGGCGCCGCCGTAAGGCAAATTGGCCAGCGCACACTTCCAGCTCATCCACATGGCGAGCGCGGCGGTTTCACCCATCGAAAGGTGAGGCGCGAAGCGCGTTCCCCCTTTTGTCGGCCCAAGCGTCAGGTGATGCTGGACGCGATACCCCTGGAAAGTGCGAACACTGCCGTCATCCATGTGAATCGGCAGGGTGACCGCCATGGCGCGCTTCGGATACATCAGCCGGTCGCGCTCGTTGCGATCGATGTTCAAGTAATCCGCGATGATGTGAAACTGGTCACAAGCCATCCGAAAAACGTCGTCGTCGTAAATGTGCATGCGAGAAATCGGAGTTAGGAACTCTCCGGACAGAAGTCCTTTTGGTCGTGAATCGCCCGCCCGTCAAATCGAAAACCGCCCTGGATGATCGACATTCGGCTCCCGTTCCGTAAGGTCGCCTCCGAGAAAGGCTTCCCATGAGAATCGAAACACTGGCGGTCCATGCTGGTCACGAAATAGATCGCACAAGCGGAGCAGTCTCCGCGCCTATTTCCTTATCGACCACCTTCGAACGCGATGCCGACGGTGGTTATTCGCGCGGGTATATGTATACGCGCAATAGCAACCCGAACCGGGCCGCGCTCGAACAGGGAATTGCCGCGCTCGAAGGAGGTGAAACCGCGGCCGCATTCGCCAGCGGCATGGGCGCGGCCATGGCCTTATTCCAGTCGCTCAAGCCGGGCGACCACATCCTGGCCCACACGGACGCGTATTACGGGATGACCCGGTTGCTGGAGGAATTTTTTGTTGCCTGGGGACTGTGCGTCGACTTCGTCGACATGAGCGATATCGACAAGGTGAGAAAGGCGCTGCGTAAGGAGACCGTGCTCGTTTGGGCGGAAACGCCCTCCAACCCGCTTTTGAAGGTCGTCGATCTGGCGGCGATCGCTGAAATTGCCCACACAACCGACGCTCTGTGCGTTTGCGACAACACCTGGGCACCAGTCATTCAGCGGCCCTTCGACCTCGGCCTCGATCTCATTCTGCACTCCACGACCAAGTACTTCGGCGGCCACTGCGACGTTCTGGGCGGCATCGTTGTTGCCAAAAAGAAGAATCCCTTCTTCGAACGCATTCAGAGGATTCAGTATTGCGGCGGGGCGGTCCCCTCGCCTTTCGATTGCTGGCTGGTCCTTCGCGGAATGCGGACGCTGCCGTGGAGAATCAAGGCTCACTCGGAGAATGCGATGAAGGTTGCCAGTTTCCTCGCGGAACATCCACGGGTCGATCGTGTTCATTACCCGGGGTTGCCGGGGCATCCGTCACACGATGTCGCCGCCCGGCAAATGTCCGCCTTCGGGGGAATGCTGTCGCTCGAAGTCAAAGGCGGTCGCGAAGCCGCCATGGCGGTGGCTGCGAATACGAAGTTGTTTATCCGCGCCACGAGCCTGGGCGGTGTCGAAAGCCTGATCGAACATCGCGCCTCCGTCGAAGGACCGGGAACGCACTCCCCTGAGGGACTGCTGCGGGTGTCAGTCGGGCTGGAACATCCCGACGACCTGATCGAAGACTTGGACAGGGCGCTGGCGTCGTAATCAGCGCGCGATTTTTCGCCTAACGACCTCCAGAACGTCTCGAACCTCGCCAACGCGCAAGAGCAACGCCGAGCCGAAAAATGCCGTGACGCCGGCGGCTATGACGACCGAGAGTGAGAATATTTTTTTCAGGAGCCGCATGTCGCTCCAGTGATTGAGCCAGAAACGGTTGGCTGTCCAACAAACAACGGCCAGAACAGCGCCAGCCAGAAGGATCCTGCCAAGACTGCCTAACAATTGCCGGGTTTCCAATCGCGAGACGTGCCGCCACATCAGCCCGTAGAGCAGCAGGAAATTAATTGTCGCCACGATGCTGGTGGAAAAGGCAAGGCCTCGATGTCCCCAGCCGAGCCGGAAGGTAAAGATCCAATTGAGGAGCAAATTCATTCCGATCGCGAAAAAACTCACCATCATCGGCGTGTTGCGCTTGCCGAGCGCATAAAACGCGGGCGTCAGCACTTTCAGAACCGAGTAGGACACCAGGCCAATGGCATAAAATTGCAGAGCCCCGGCAGTTTGGCGTGTCATCTCCTCGTTAAACCGGCCGTGCTGGTAAATGACGCTGATAATTGGCGCCGCCAACATGGCCAATCCAATGGCGGAAGGAATCGTAAGCAGAAAGGCCAGGCGCATTCCATGGGCCAGGATCGTGCGAAACTCGGCGATGTTGCCCATGGCCGCACTCTTGGCGACCAGTGGCAGCGTGACCGTGCCGATGGCAACGCCAAAGATGCCGAGCGGTAATTGCATGAGTCGAAACGCGATGTTTAGCCAACTGACCGGACCATCGATAACGTGGCCGGATGCGTCCGTAATGCTGGCGGCGAACGCGCTGTTCACCAGCACATTGATTTGCACGGCGCTGGCTGCCACCACCGCAGGTGCCATGAGGAAAAGGACGTTGCGAACGCCCGGATCTCGCCAGTTAAAATCGGCGACGTACCTGTAGCCGACGCGGCGAAGTGAAGGGAATTGCGCGCACAATTGCCACAGGCCACCGAGAAGTGTCCCGATCGCCAAACCGATGAGCGATCGCGGTCCGAAATGCGGATCCATCCAATATCCGATGGCCACACCACCGATAACCGAGCCGAGATTGAAATAACTCGAGGCCATCGCCGGTGGCCCGAAGATATGTTTGGCGTTCAACATTCCCATGACCAGCGCCGCCAGCGAGACCAGGAGCATGAATGGCCACATGATCCTGGTCAGAGTGATTGTCAGTTCCGTTTTTTCCGGCGACCAACTCCACCACGTCATCAAGTGGACGATCTGCGGGGCCATGAGAATCCCAATCAGCGTCACCGCACTCATGAAGATGACCGTCAGGGTGGCGACCTTGTTCGCCAGCCGCCAGGCGGACTCATCTCCTTCGGTTGCGATCTTGCCCGAGAATGTGGTGATGAACGCGGTCGATAATGCACCTTCGGCGAACAGGTCGCGCAGCAGATTTGGCACACGAAACGCCATCAGAAACGCGTCGAGATTTCTGCCGGCGCCAAACAAACCGGCAAAGACCTGCTCGCGAATCAACCCGAGGATCCGTGAACACATGACGGCGATGCCGACAATGCCGGTCGCCCGCGCGCTAACTCGTTGAGGCGCTTTATCCGCCATTCGCGACACAGAACATCAAGTCACCCGATACGAAAGCGAATTGTTTCGAGGAACCGAATCGTTGGAGGGTTTGCTGAAATACCGAAGGGACACGAACTCTACAGCCCCGTCGGGAAATCGATGAAATCCCACGGCAACGAAAACTTCTTTCCAAGATGAGCTGACAACGCTTTCACCCCGAACGTTTCCGTGGCGTAATGTCCGCCAAGGAAAAGATTCATCTCCAACTCGGCGGCCGCAACGCCGGCCCAGTGCGGCGCTTCGCCCGTGATGTAGGTGTCGATCCCGGCAGCGCCGACGCGATGGATGTCTGATCCAGCGCCGCCGGTAACGACTGCGACCTTCCTTGGTTTCGGCGAGCCAAAGTTGAAAGATTTCACCGGACCGCCGAGAGCCGTCTCCGTTTTTCGCAAAAGCTGCTCGCGCGATCCCGACCAGCTGCCCTGAAGACCGATGCAGCGGCCCTGATATTCCAGAAAGGGTTTCAAAGATTTCAGGCCGATGGCTGCCGCGAGCCGGGCGTTGTTTCCGACGATCGGATGAGCGTCGAGGGGAAGATGTGCGCCATAGACGGCGATGTCGTTTTCGAATGCGATTCCAAGCTGGCGTCGCATGACACCGGTCACTGGCTGAAGGCCGCCCCAGAACAAACCATGATGAAGGATCAGAAAATTCGCGCCCTGACGCGCAGCTGCTTCCAAGGTGCGGGTGGAAGCGTCGACGGCGGCCGCGATTCGCGTCACGCGACCGGAGTTTTCCACCTGCAGCCCGTTAACGGCGTTCGGCGAATCGCTGAACTTGGCGATGTGAAGGTAACGATCGATGTAACTCACGACCTCGCGAAGGTGTGCCATGCGTCCATTCTTGCGCGAGTATAAGAAAATTGCACGTCTCGGAAATTGCCTGGACCCAACGAAGAGTGCTTGACGAAAACGGGACAGCTTGTGACGTTCCTTGTGTCGATTGAATTCCTGTGGAGTACACTGACGCACCAACGACAACGGCACCGACAGATCAGTCGGATCAAATGGCCTGCCCTTACTGCGGGCACATGATTCCCAGGAACGCGCAAGCCTGCGACCAATGCGATTGGACCCGGACGAACGCTGAGACCGCGGAGGGCAAAGCGAGTGATGCCGTGGCCGTGTTACTCAGCGTGATCCCCGGCTTGGGACATATATATAAAGGTCACAAGTTATTGGGAGCGCTGTTGATGTTTGTGGGGACGCCCATGGCCATCGCAATCGCGGCTCTCACGTTTACGTTCACCGCCGGTTTCGGCGGATTGCTCCTGCCGCTTTACTGGTTTGCCGTCATGTTCCATGTCTGGGGTATTGAAGACTGCGTAGTCCCTTCAGAACACGACCAGGGCGAGCAGTATTAACCAATGCGCCACTGCTTTGGCGCTGGCATCGTCGCAACCCAAAACCTAACTAATAAACAGGCGGCAAAAGCCCCCAGCACGGTTTTGCTGCTGCGGAGATCATGACGCTTCTCCGAGGATCCATGTCAGGCCGCCGGGTTGCGGCTGAACGCGCGCGGCCGGGAAACGCCTGTCACCAGCCAGTATCTGCTCGATCAAGTCCGGCGACTTACCGGCATTGACAAGAAAACAAACGTGCCTGGCAGCGTTGATAATGGGGAACGTGAAAGTCAGACGCCACGAATTCATTTTCGGAACAAAATTCGCCACGACCCATCGATTCTGTTCGTCCAGCGCGGCCGTTTCCGGAAAGAGCGAAGCGGTGTGTCCGTCGTCGCCGACCCCGAGAAGCACCAGGTCGTGGCGGTAAACTCGTTCAACGTCACTTCGCACGCGACTCTTCAACGCGGCCTCATATTCCGTCGCGGCCACCGCAGGGTCCTTTTCGCCAGCCATCCGGATAATCGATTGATCCGGCACGTTGCCCGGCACAAACCATTCGTCGCGCGCCATCTTGAAATTGCTCGCCTTGTCATCAGGCGGAACACAACGCTCGTCGCTAAATGTGATGATCAGCTTTTCCGGTGGCAGTTCGTTTTTCGATCCGGCCAGCTCGGCATAAACCGGCCGCGGTGTATTTCCCCCTGAAAGCGCGATCCGAAATTCACCACGATCGGCCAGGGCTTCACGAGCCCTCTCGATAATGAACGCAGAGGCATCGCGAACAAAATTCGTTGTTCGAACAACCTCAGCCTTCATGCAGGGACCGCCGGATTGGCCATCTTTCCAACGTTTCAGCACTTTTCCCGCTGCGGTTTAGAGCAGCGGGGGTGAGTGTTGGCGCAGAGTTAAGCACAGAATCAAATGGCGCAGTGCGTTTGTCCGCGTTTCTGGAGATATTTTTGGTGATACTCTTCAGCACGCCAGAAACGCGGAGCCGGTTCGATTAAGGTAACGACCGGACGCGAATGTTTGCCACTCTTCTCAAGCGCGGCCTTGGAAGCTTCCGCCTGCGCTTTTTGCTCGGGCGAATGATAGAAAATCACCGAACGATATTGCGTTCCGACATCCGGTCCCTGGCGATTCGGAGTCGTGGGATTGTGATTGGCCCAGAATACGTCGAGGAGTTTTGTATAATCGATTGCCGAGGGATCGAACTCGACCTCCACGACCTCAGCGTGGCCGGTTTCGTCGCTGCAAACGTCCTCATAGCTCGGATTCTCCTTGCCCCCGCCGGCGTAGCCTACCGCGGTTGATTTCACCCCGGGCAACGTTCGAAATGTCTCTTCTACTCCCCAGAAGCACCCGGCACCGAAAGTCGCTTTCTCTGTCGTCATTCGAAACGATCAGGCGGGAGGAAGCAGCGCGCAAATCGAGGGCAAGCAAAAAAAATCTGCCGCGACCGGCTTTGATTCTTGCTAAGAGGCCGAAGCTCACGAATATCGCTATCGAATGCGTGAGGCCACGACTTTGGAAAAGCCGGTTTCCCCATGGCCCGTTCGCTGCCTGAATCGGGGCGCCACCCTGGCGGAAAAGGCCGGTCTCGGTCCGAAGCCTTTGACAGCGGCCAAGCTGATTGCCCGGGCCCGCGATCGATATGGCCTCGACGACTTCGGCCCGGGAGACTTTTTCGAGCCTCTTTCGCGGCTGCTCGAATCGGCCCAGCGGGATGCGCGCCTCAATCTTGTCGGAAAATTCGCGCTCTACGCCGACACGCTCCAATGCCTACGCAATCGTCTATTTTTGCAGCGCGACCGCCAATGCAATCCGGGAATCGATCAGGAAGAAATTCGCGCGCCGGTTTTTATTCTGGGTCTTCCGCGGACCGGCACAACCATTCTGCACACATTGCTGGCGGCCGATCCGCAGCATCAGGCGCCGCTTACCTGGCAGGTGATGGAACCTTCTCCGTTAGGCAGTTCTCGAGAAGGAGAACGCATCCGGCGCAGCAGGAGGAGCCTGCAGGGACTACGATGGCTCGCTCCGGATTTTCCACGCTTGCACGCAGTCGGCCCACGGTTGCCCCAGGAATGTGTCAGCCTAACGAGCCTGAGTTTTCTAAGCGATCAATTCGATACCATGTATAACATCCCGTCGTATCGGGCATGGTATCTCCAGCAGAGCATGGCGCCCGCTTATGAGTGTCATCGGCGTTTCCTGCAGCACCTTCAATTCGGCGGACAACCGCGCCGCTGGGTCCTGAAGGCGCCGGCCCACATGTTTGCCTTGCGCGATCTCCTGTCGATTTATCCGGACGCCTCCTTCGTCCAAACCCATCGCGCCCCGCTGGACGCGATCACTTCCGTGTCCAGCCTGGTGACGATGCTTCGCCGCATCTTCAGCGACTCGGCCGATCCGTCGCTGATTGGGCGTGAAGCCTTGAGTTACTGGGCCGATGCCACCGAACGGTTCATGGGCGAGCGAGACCGGCTATCACGTGAGCGGGTCCTGGACCTTTCTTACGACGCCATCAAGCGTGATCCAATGGACGCGGTTCGCCGCGTTTACGATCATTTCAGCTGGTCGCTCTCGGACGAGACCGCCACCGTCATGCGCCAGGTCCTGGCCGCGCAGCCGGCTGACCAAACGAGTTTTCATCGCTACCAGCCATCTCAATTCGGATTGCGCGTGGAAGATGTCGAACGTCTCTTCGGCAATTATTGCACCCGTTTCGGTGTGCCCGCCCAGGAGAACGGCCAATCGCCCGAGCCCGCTCTCGCTCGCGAAACGATCGATTTCTCGTTAGGCAAATCGGACGGGCAAAACCGTTCGCCCGTCATTTCGATGGGCGACGAACAGCGCGCCGCCGTCGGTTAACTCTCTCGGGCGGTCTTTGACCGAGGCTACAGATTCCAATGAGCGCCCCCTTCCTACATCACCATTCCGCCGTCCACGCAGAGGACCTGGCCGGTAATGTAAGCGGCCTCAGACGAGGCCAGAAACGCAACCGCGTGCGCGATTTCTTCGGGCTGGCCGACGCGCGAAAGCGGAATTTGTCCCTGGATCCTTTTCTGAATTTCTTCCGAGAGCGAGCCGGTCATGTCGGTGGCGATGAAACCGGGAGCGATCGCGTTGACTGTAATCCCGCGACTGGCCAACTCCCGCGCAAGAGATTTCGTAAAACCAATGAGCCCAGCCTTGCTCGCGGCGTAGTTAGTCTGACCGGCGTTGCCGATCAGTCCGATGACCGAGCTGATGTTGATGATTCGCCCGCTCCTTTGCTTAATCATCGTTCGCTCGATCGCCTGGACGAAGTTAAACGCCCCGCGCAGGTTGGTCTGAATAACAATATCCCAGTCCGCCACCGGCATTCGCATCGATAATCCGTCGCGGGTGACTCCAGCGTTATTCACGAGAATGTCGGCCCTCCCAAACTCTTCGAGAATCCGGGCCGCCGTTTCCTGGACAGCGGCATGATCGGCGACATCGACCGCGTACGATTTCGCAGCGTCCGCCCGGGTGGCGTTGATCTCATCGGCCGTTCGTTGAGCGTTCTCCGCGGTGCGACTGACGCAGGCCACTCGGGCCCCGTCATTCGCCAGCCTGACGGCAATCGCGTGACCAATCCCTCGGCCGGCACCCGTAACAATCGCAACTTGGTTCTCGAACTTCATGAGCCACACGCAGGCCAACAAAAATTTGAACGGCTGACAAGCGGCAAGTCACCAGAGCGCACATTTGGCGCACCCACTCCGGGGTAGCGCGTTCGTCTCGAGTGCTCGCTAAGACATCTCGTTTTCGCGAGACGACTGCGTTACCCGGACAATTTGACCCAGCGCCTTGATCGCGCGCTTCTGGCCACAGCTTCAAGAACGCGTTGATTTCGCAATCCCTCTTCGAAACCTGGGTCGGCCGCTTTCCTCATAGCCACAGCCGCGAAAAAAACGGCGATCGAATGGACGAATGTGTGCTCGTAACCAATCAGGTGACCGGGTGGCCACCAATTCTTCGAAAAAGGATGCGACGCTTCCGTCACGATAATCTCGCGGAAGCCTTGAGCGTCCGGGTCACCGGCGCGGCTGAAGAATCGCAGGACATTCATGTTCTCGAGGTCGAACGCCAGCGACCCGAGACTTCCGTTGATCTCTAAGGAGAGCGCGTTCTTCCGTCCGGTGGCGAACCGGGTCGCTTCAATTGACGCCAAGGCTCCATTCCGGAAATGACCAATCATGTTCACGGCATCATCAACGTCCACTCTCGACTGTGCGCGCCCGCCGGCGTGGGCCGGACGCTGTTTGATAAAAGTCGTCATCTCCGCGGAGACGTCGCGAAATTCGCCAACCAGAAATCGCCCGAGATCGATCGCATGAGAAAAAATGTCTCCCAAAGCGCCTGATCCTGAAACGGCCGAGCGCAATCTCCAGGATACGGGAGCTTTCGGATTGACCAGCCAATCCTGCGCATAACGAGCGCGGAAATGATAAAGCCGATCGCCCAGATCGCCGCGCTCGATCATCCGTTTCGCCAAAACGATTGCCGGAACGCGGCGGTAATTGTGACAAATCATGTTGGTCACCCGCGCCTTGCGAGCAGCCTGCCACATCTGCCGGGCCTCCCGAACGGACCGGGCAAGAGGTTTCTCGCACAGGATGGCTTTGCCCGCCCGGGCCGCGGCAATCGCAATCTCCGCGTGCGTGTCGTTGGGCGTGCAGATGTCGACAATGTCAATCTCCGGATCCGCCACCGCCCGCTTCCAATCAGTCTCGGCTTTCTCCCAGCCTAACGAATCGGCGGCTCGCTGCGTGCCTTGCCGGTTCCGACCGCAGATTGTCTTCATTCGGATTTCCGCCGGCAAATCGAAGAAGCGCGGCGCCTGCCTCCAGCCATTCGAATGCGCCCGTCCCATAAAACCATGACCGATCAGGGCCACAGCCAGGGTGCGACGCTTTTTGTTCCCGGCTTTCAACGATGACAATTTCTGTCGAGGTTTCGTTTGCCGGAAAATCATGATCCAAAGATCCGCAGAAACGCCACTTCTATCGCCAGCGTTTCCTGAATGTTCCGGCCGAGGTGATCGCGCAGCTCCTCAAGTCGGCGGATCCGGCGCAGCACTTCGCTGGTGCTAAACCTCTCGGCCACGGCCGCTGTTTCCTTTTTCAACGCCGGAAGGTTGAAATTGCTGATGCCGCTGCGGGCGCGCAGGATGTCCGTCCACCAGGCAAAAATCGTCTCGAGAAGGTGCGCCCTTCTGCGCAGATACTGGCTCTCGTTTAAGGCCTTGTAATAATCCTCCCGGTCAGCCAGCCAGCGGCCGTCAGTAGAATTCTTGTAGCGAAGCTGTTCCTGCTTTTCCGCGTCCGCATTTGTTTCCTTAATTTCCTCACGGATTCGCCCAAGCAAACGCTGCAGGCCCTGCGCGAATTTATAGGACTGTTGCAGGCTCCACGAAGGTTCGTCGGCAATGTCTCGAAGCAGCTCGACCAATTCCCCTTCCTCCGCGGCCACGACCACTTCGGCAGCCGCCAATGGAATCGGAACGCATCGGGAGATGATCGTATCCGGCAGGACTTCGGGTAACGCGCTCAACAGCAGAAGAAGAGAATGATCCGGCGGCTCTTCCAGCGTTTTTAGAAAAGCGTTGGCCGCCTGCGGCTGCAATCGATCCGCCTCGGCAATGATGACCACTTTGCGCCCGCCGTTAGCCGCTCGCATTTGCAAGGCGTGTTCGAGCTCGCGCACTTGCTCCACGACTATGCGACGAGATTTGGACTCCGGTTCGGCCAGAAAAATATCGCGCGCGCGCGGCGAAAAGACGTCTTCCGGTTTCGTCGCGTTAACGAGTCCGGCGAGGTGCGCCGCCAATTTCCTTTTTCCGCTACCGAGAGATCCGGAAATCAGGTAGGCATGCGCCAGCCGGTTCTGCTCATGCGCGCGCTTGAGATAATCGAGCGCGGCTTCGGGTGTGAACGCCATTGCCTAAACTTTTTGCGCCAGCGCCAGTTGCGGAAATCGGCTCGCGATGGTTTGACAGATTTGCTCTTCGATTTCATCCGGCGGGCTGGTCCCATCAAGGAGCACGACTCTTTTCGACTCGGCCGCAGCCAGTTCACGGTAAGCCTTGCGCACGCGCTCGTAGAATTCCGCGGGTTCCTGCTCCATCCGATCAGCCGGCCGCGGTTTCTGCATGCGCAAATGCGCCGTCTTTTCGTCGACATCGAGAATGAATGTCAGATTCGGAATGCAATTGCCCACGGCGACGCGATTGAGGTCGGCCACCGTCTTTGAGTCCAGCTTCCGTGCCGCTCCCTGGTAAACCGTTGTTGAATCGAAGAACCGATCCGAGATCACGCAGGCGCCTTCGGCCAGAGCAGGTTCGATAATTTGGCGGACCAGTTGGCTCCGGCTGGCTTCGAACAGGAGCAGTTCCGTCTCGGGTTTCATCTCTTTGCCTTCCGGAGCGAATTGCAACAGATCGCGAATGGTCTCGCCAATCGCCGTCCCCCCAGGCTCCCGGGTCAGCAAAAAAGAGACGCCCGATTGCTGGAGACGCGCGGCCAGCCTCTGGACCTGGGTGGATTTCCCGCAACCCTCCGTGCCTTCAAACGTGATAAAAACTCCGCGGCCCATCTGAACGAGTTTGGGTGAAAGGAACGAGGTTGTCGAATCCGCGGTGGAAGATCCTGAATCGAACAACACTTAGCGATGGACGGGACATTCTCGTCCCTCCTTGAGAGCAAGGGATGTTTCGCTACGCTGAAGCGTGAAGAACTTCTGGTTGGTTAAACAGGAACCGGAGTCCTATTCATGGTCGGATTTCGTGAAGGAGAAAAGCACCAGCTGGACAGGCGTCCGAAATTTTTCCGCTCGCAACAGTCTGCGCGCAATGAAAAAAGGCGACGACGTCCTCTTCTATCATAGCGGCGACGACAAAGCGGTGGTCGGTCTCGCGAAGGTTTCGCGCGAAGCTTACGCGGATAAGACCGCGACCGAAGGAGACTGGAGCGCGGTCGATTTGGTGCCGGTAAAAAAATTGCCGGCGCCCGTGACCCTCCACGACATTAAGAAAAATTCGCGGCTCAAAGATATGAAACTCGTCAGGCAATCCCGCCTCTCGGTGATGCCGCTGACGGCGGACGAGTTTCGGATCGTGATGAAGATGGCGGGAGCATGACGGATGGTGATCTCGTCTGTGGCGACCCGATGCTTTCGGGGACGCAACAATGCTCTTCCATTCTGAAGAATGGCGAGCAAAGGAGCCCCGTATGACTCACTGCCCTCTTCTTCTTCGCCCCGCCAGCGGGAGAGGCCTGAGCTGAGGCGTCATCTTGTTATGTTCCGCCGTTACAAAGCGTGCTTCACCCCTCCTTCGCACCAGGTCCCGGCTTTTACGCTTGTTCCTTTGTCATGCGACCCTGAAAATTTGCAATCATGAGTACCGCCGCGGCCACGCAATTCCTTCCAGCCGTGGCCAGCGCAGGGGCATCGAATCATTCTCTCGTCGTTTCAATCCACGACGTCGCCCCGGAAACCCGCGGCATCGCCGACCAGATCCTGACTCAACTGGGCCGTAAGGGTATCCGCGTCTCTTCGCTCCTCGTCGTTCCTCATTACCATCATCGTCGTTCGATTTCGGACGACCCGGATTTTCTGAAGTGGTTACGCGAACTGGAAGAGCAAGGCCACGAAATCGTCATTCACGGATATTTCCACAGTCGTCCGCGACGCGCCGCAGAATCGATCAGTCAACTTTTTGTGACCAGGATTTACACTCAGGACGAAGGAGAGTTTTTCGATTTGGCCTACGACGAAGCCCTCGAGCGCATCAAAAACGCCTACGCTCTTTTTACGGCCGCGGGGTTGCGGCCGCGTGGCTTTATCGCGCCCGCATGGTTATTGAACCCGCCCGGTGAACAAGCCGCGCGCGATGCTGGGTTGGAATACACCACCCGGCTGCGCACGGTGCTTGATCTTCAATCAGGCCAAAGTTTCCCTGCGCGCTCCCTCGTCTATAGTGTCCGCAACAGCTGGCGTCGTTCAGTGAGCCTGGCCTGGAACCGTGCTTTATTTCAAACCATGACCGACCACCGGCTGATGCGCCTGAGCATTCATCCTCCCGATTACCGATTTCCCGACATTTGGAAGCAGATCGAACGATTTATCGATGACGTGAGAGAAGCAAGAACTCCGACGACCTATCGGGATTGGATCGCCGAACAACGGCTCCAGGAAGCGGCCTAGGATCGTATGAGCAAGTGCGATCTTCATATTCATTCCCGCTACAGCGATCGATCGGAGGAATGGCTCTTTCGGCGGTTCGATTTTCCGGACAGCTACTCCGATCCGCGAGAGCTCCATCGCCAGCTCAAGAAAGCGAAAATGGATTTCGTCACCCTGACGGACCACGACACCATCGAGGGCTGCCTTCGGATTTCGGATCTGCCAAATACGTTTATAAGCGAGCAGGTTACGACTTATTTCCCGCAAGACCCGTGCAAAATACATCTGCTCGTCTGGGGACTGACCGAAGCGCAACACACAGAGATCGTCGCGCTGCGCGATAACATTTTCGATCTCCAGCAGTTCCTTCAAAAATCCAACCTCACCCACGCGGTTGCGCACCCGCTCTTCAGCATCAACGGCAAGCTGCAGGCATCGCATCTCGAAAGGCTGATCCTCCTCTTCAAGCATTTCGAGGGCATCAACGGCCTTCGCGATGCGCTTCTTTCCGACCTGGCGCAGCTTCTCCTGGCAAGTCTGACGCCGGCAAAAATTGACGAATTCGCAAATCGCCACGGTCTGGCGCCGACACATCCCGAACCGTGGAAAAAAATCCTCGTTGGCGGGTCGGACGACCACGGCGGCCAATTCGTCGCCTCTGCCTTCACGGAAACGTCTTCGAAAGTCAGGTCGGTCGCCGCCATGCTCTCCGACATTCGCGAGGGCCGTTGTGTGGCCAGGGGCCACGGCGGTACTCCCCTCGCCTTGTCACACGGCTTCTACAACACCGCTGGTTGTTTCATTCAGGACCGACTGCAGGAAAAACTTGGTCCCACCGGCCCGTTGCTCGAGCAAATGTTTTCGCGCTTCATGGAAGGCCGCGATCCAACGGAGCTTTCGTTAAGGGAAAAGGCGACTGTTTTTGCGCAGGGAGTGCTCTCCGGAAAAATCTTTGAGCTGATCAAGCCGGCGAACATGTCGCTCTGGAAAGAGCTCTCGCGATACTTCGCTCGCGCTGATGTTAAGAAGCGCCTGAATGACGAGATCAGCGCCATCCCCGATCCGGAACGTCGCACATTCGTCATGGCGAATCTTGTCGCCGAACAACTGACATATCGCCTGTTCAAGAAATTCGTTCAGCAACTCAGCACCGGCAATCTCGTCGAAAGCATCCAGGCGCTGAGCGCGATCGCTCCCATCCTGGTGATCCTTGCGCCTTATATTTATGGATTCAGCAGCCACGCGCCCTCGCGCTCATGGCTGCGAAGCGTGTTCCTCGATCTTACCGGAGAAATTCCGCCGGCGCTCAAGAATACGAAACGCGCCTGGTTCACCGATACCCTCGAGGACGTCAACGGCGTCGCCACAACCATTCGAAAGATGACCGCGGCGGGCGTGGCTGCGGGCAAGGACCTGACCGTGGTGACGTCGCGCAATGAGCTTCAAATCGACGACATACCGATTAAGAACTTCAAGCCCATCGGCGAATTCGAGCTTCCCGAGTACGAACTGCAGAAGCTGAGCTTTCCGCCGATCATGCAGATGCTGGATTATATTCAGCGCGAAAGGTTCACCGAAATTATCATCAGCACGCCCGGGCCGATTGGGCTGACGGCTCTGCTGGCCGCGAAGATGTTGAACTTGCGGACGAGCGGCATTTATCACACCGACTTCCCGCAATATATCCGCATCCTGACCGAAGACAGTTTCCTGGAAAGCGTCGCGTGGCGTTATATGCATTGGTTCTACGGCCAGTTGGATACCGTCTTCGTTAACTCGGAGGAGTATCGGCTCAGCTGGATCAAGCGCGGCTTCGAGCCGGAAAAGCTGAAGATTCTTCCGCGCGGGCTCGATACGGAACTTTTCCATCCCGGCCGGAGAGACCCGCATTTTTGGGATAAATTCGGCAAGACCAACGGACAGGTTCGGCTCCTTTACGTTGGCCGGGTATCGCGCGAAAAAGATCTCGACGTTTTGGTTCAGGCTTACCGGCGACTTCGCGATGAGAAGATTCCAGTGCAACTGCTGGTCGTGGGACATGGGCCCTACTCGCAAGCCCTGGCGGAAGCGGTTCCGGAAGCGCTTTTTACGGGTTACTTGCGCGGGAAAGATCTCGCGACCGCCTACGCTTCATCAGATATCTTTGTTTTCCCGAGTACAACCGATACTTTCGGAAACGTGATTATCGAAGCGCAGGCCTCGGGCGTTCCCGTGATCGTTTCAGATTCCGGGGGACCGAAGGAATTGGTGGACGACCAAAGCAACGGCCTGGTGACCAAATCCCACGACGTCGAGGACTTCGCGCGGGCGATTCGCGACCTGGCCGAGAATGCGGAAAAGCGAAAAGCCATGGGAACGAAGGCGCGCGAGGGTGTCATCGACCGGACCTGGCCGAGCGCGGTTCGCAAGTTCTGGGCAATGACTGATGAGTGACAAATCTCATAAGCCCGGTTTGCCGGAATACCTCGAGAAGCAGGGCTTCAAGCGCATCCCGTTGCAACGAAGCGTGGTTGGCCATTTTCATACTTCCGGAACGCTCAACGGCCGCGACATTGCCGTGCTCATCGATACCGGCGCCGCCAGCACAGTCGTTAGTCTGTCGCTGGCCAAAGACCTCTCCTTAAACCAGGTGAAAATGCCATCGGTCGGCGGCGGAGCCGGCGGTGCCAATCTTGAAATTTATCATCTACCTGACGCGAAGCTGATGATTGGTGAGATCCAGCCAAAGACACAGGCTCTGTTCGCCATGGACCTGAGCCACGTGAACCAGGCCCTCGCTACCAAGGGCGACAAATCGGTCGACGTCATCCTCGGCATCGACGTCTTTGAAGCGCAAGCCGCCGTGATCGATTACGGAAGCTCGTCCCTTTACCTAAAAGGCTGACGAAATGATCACCATCGCTCATTGCCTGGATCTGACCGAAGCTCTCCGCCTCCAGATGTTGTTAGGCTGCGAAAGCATTGAGTCTTTTATTCCGGACGAAAATAGCGCGACGCTTGTGCCCCATTACTTCTTTCGCCAGCGGCGTTCGCGTGCAGGTGGCCGACGAAGATGCCGACAAGGCAAAACGAATCGTCGCCGAGGACAAGGCAGCCGGCTAGCGCGTCTCCCCTCTTCCGTAACGGCGGCCTGTGATTGTCGGTCGACTAGATGCAATGGTCGCACCCTGAACGCAACGCTTGCCGCCTCGCCCATCCGGTGCTCAATCACTAGCATGGACGAGGAAGAGATCAGGCGCATTGTTGCCCGCACGCTTCCCGACGTCAGAATCGTCGTAGCGTCGGCTGAAGCGGGTTCGCCCGAAATCTCTTGGGGCGATACCTTTTTCTTTTACGGAGAGGGAGCGCACTCCGACGACGCAGCTTTCCCTTTCGCCACGATTGTCACAAAAGATTACGGCGAGTTCGATAACGCGTCGAACCTAAACAGGGCAGGAGTATTCCGGCTTAACATCGGACTATCACGAAACACATTCCGCTCAGCGTTCGGCGAAAATTTTTCCGCCGACGGTTACGATTTCACCATCCTGGACAAACTGATGCCGCATCCGGTGTATGCGCCGCAGTTTTTCGCCTGCATTCTCAATCCGAGCGATGAGACATTTGAGAAGACGCTTAGGCCGTTGCTCGCGGAAGCATACGAAGTTGCGCGGAAACGAAATGGTCATGCTTGATCGTTTTTGCACAACGGTATCGCTCACTCGTTAGGCCATGAAATCGATCAAGCTTCGTTCATGGCGCCCTTCCGATCTCGATCCCTACGCCGCCATGAACAGCGACGAAGAAGTCATGCGCTATTTTCCCGCGCTCATGACCCGCGAGGAAAGCGAAGCTTCCATGAAACAGGCTCAGGAACACATCGATCAGCACGGCTGGGGAATCTGGGTGGTCGATGTCGACGGGGAGTTCGCCGGCTTCACCGGGTTAAGAATGCCACGCTTCCAAGCCAGCTTCACGCCGTGCATCGAGATCGGCTGGCGCCTGGCGCGAAAGTTCTGGGGCCAGGGAATCGCCTTTGAAGCCGCCCAAAGCGCCGTCGTCTTCGGATTCAACGGCCTCGGCCTTCTCGAAATCCTGAGTTGGACCGCCGTAGGCAATGCACGCTCACGGCGTCTCATGGAACGCTTGGGTTTTGTGCGTGATCCCGATGGCGATTTTGATCATCCTCTGATTCCAGAAGGTCATCCGCTGCGGCGGCACGTCCTCTACCGCAAACGAAGATGAAAAAACTCAAGAAGAGATCGGCCATTTCGAAAAAGTCCGCATCCAAGCCTTCGACTCCTAACAAATATCTCGCGGGGCTGACCGCGGAAAAACGCGCGGCCTTGCAGAATCTGCGCGCCATTATCAAGGCCGCCGCTACCAACCTGGAGGAATGCATGGCCTACGGAGTTCCTTCGTTTCGTCTCGATGGGAAGTTTCTCTTGGGCTACGGAGCGGCCGCTAAACACTGCGCCTTTTATCCCGGCTCAGTCGTGCAGAAATTATCGAAGAATGAGCTCAGGCATTACGAGATCAGCAAAGGCACGATTCGTTTTCCAGCGGACAAGCCGCTGCCAAAGTCGTTAGTCCGTAAACTTGTCAAACTCCGGCTGGCTCAACGCGGAAGGTAGTAACATTGCCATCTTCTGACGATGTCATCCGAAAAGCAGACGCAGCGCGCCGAAGGACCTCGCAACCGCAGCGTTTGTTTGTTAAGACCAGCGGTCGTATCCTCTAAGAACACCCAATAATGACCGAAGAAAACTGGCAACGATTGAGAAACCTGTCGCTTTTCAAGCTCTGGGTAACCGACAAGCAACTCCGTCGTTGGTGGCCGCTGGCGGCTTTGATCGCCGTGATCATCCTTCTCTTCACAGCCGTTAGCCGGCTGTTTATGCCGTAGCCGCCGGAGCCGGAGGCAGCGGTGGTGGAAGTGACGGCGCAATCGGTAGCGCTCCACCCCAAACATCGCAGTCAGGACCGAACTGACGGAAGAACAGAAGCCCGAAACTGCGCAACCAGATGGTGACCGGGAGCATGAAGACCGTCCCGACATACGGCAGAAGCGCGACGCAACACGTGGCGCACATGACCACCGAAGCGACCATGAGAGATCCGAGGACGAGAAGAATTCCAAAGAGAGCGAACAAGATGAACGCTCCCGGGTCATGCCAGATCAGGTCGATCACGACTTTCAGCGCCTCCATCGAAAGGCAGCGCCGCCGATACATCACCATGGGCATGAAGTAACCGGCCAAACCCAGGACCACGACGACACAAATGTAAATCGTGAAGCCGATCGCGGCGATGACGATCAGGCTGATAACATTCTGTTGATGCGAAAGATGGGCCAGTGACGCCACCAGGATGCAAACGCCCACGATAACCGCCACGATCAGCAGAACCACCGCCGTCAGGCCAAGGGTGAAAAGAAAAAGACTGTTGCCTTCACGCCGGAATTCGCGCCATGGCTCCTTGATGGCCGCGCGATTACGAACGATGCAATCGGTGAAAACGAAAACGCCGCGCGCTTTGATCCACATCATGAGCAGAACCAGGGCAACACCGAAAATAATCGCGCCGATGATAAGACCGGAAAACAAGACCACGTGATTGTGAAAATCGAAGCCGAACGAGTCGGATCCCGAGCGCGTTGCCGTTCCGGACGGATGCCAATTCGTCGGCACCGAAAAGCCTCCCCCGGCCGTAAAATGTCCGGCGATGAATGCGGCAAAGCCGATCACGAGCCATTTGGCCAGGTCGAAAGGCTGGAAAAGAATCGCCTTCATGACCAAATAGCCGTCCTCGAACGGCTTCATGATTCGAATCTCGGAGGTGGTTGATGAATTCATTCGTTAGGTTGTTCCAAAATATCGGTCGCCGGCATCGCCCAGACCCGGCACGATGTAACCGAGCTCGTTCAGTTCCGGATCGATTGCCGCCGTCACGATGTCGATGTCCGGATGCGCCGATTGCAGGCGTTCCAATCCGGCCGGGCAGGCCACCAGGCAGATGAATTGGATGCGCGTTGCACCGCTATTTTTTAGAAGAGCCACCGCCTGGCAGGCGCTGTTGCCCGTGGCCAGCATCGGATCGACCAGCACCACTTGCGCTTCGGCGATCGTGGCCGGTAAACGGCAGAAATACGTCACCGGCGTGAGCGTCTCTTCGTTTCGATAAACCCCGATGTGACCAATCGTCGCCAGCGGAAGGAGCGCGAGCATGCCATCGAGCATCCCGAGACCGGCACGCAAAATCGGAACCAGCACCAGCGGGCGAGCCAAAACTTCGCCCCTGCATTTGCTCAGCGGCGTCTCGATTTCATGCGTGACCGTTTCCCACGCCGCCGAAGCGTGACCGAGAAGGAGCACGGAAACTTCCTGCAAGGCCCGCCGGAAATCCGCCGATGTCGTCTGCTTTGAACGAAGAATCGTCAGACTGGCTGCAACCAGCGGATGGTTGACGACCGTTACCTTTGGACCGTGTGTTATCGCTCTCACCGTTTTTCGTGCAAGGTTGACGCGGATATCTTGGGGAATGGGCGGACGAGCACCGCCATTGTTATTTGTTGTTTTTGGGATGAAAAGAGAAATTACCGACGCCCCCGGCCAATCTGTCACCACGGCGCGAAAGAGTGCTGTGTCCAGACCGATTGAGCGCCGCTATCCCATCGGTGCGGAGATCATTGGTCCGAACGAAACTCATTTTCGAGTTTGGGCGCCAAAAGCCAGACGAGTAGAAGTCGCCCTCGAGGCAGGCCCGGCCCGCAACGCTGCCGCATCCATTCATGCGCTCACGCCGGAAATGAACGGATATTTTTCCGGAACCGCCCCGGCCGCGGTCGGGAGCCTTTACCGCTTTCGCCTGGACGAAAAGGAAAGTCTCTATCCAGACCCGGCATCGCGCTATCAGCCGGAAGGTCCACACGGGCCTTCCATGGTGATCGATTCCAACGAATTTCGATGGAACGATTCGAAATGGCGCGGACTGAGCCTGCCCGGCCAGATCATTTACGAATTTCATCTTGGGACCTTCACCCCGGAAGGAACCTGGCGGGCGGCCGCTGAAAAATTACCGCTTCTGAGAAACGATGGCATCACTTTGCTGGAGATGATGCCGATCGCCGATTTTCCCGGTGACTTCGGCTGGGGCTATGACGGAGTGAACCTTTTCGCGCCCTGCCACCTTTACGGTACCCCGGATGATCTGCGGTTTTTCATCGACCGGGCACACTCGTTAGGCCTGGGCGTGATTCTCGATGTCGTCTACAACCACTTCGGGCCGGACGGAAATTACGTCGGCGCATTCTCGGATGATTATATCAACCGGGAACTTCCCAACGAGTGGGGCGATTGCATCAATTTTGATGGGCGCAATTCCCAGCCGGTCCGGGAATACTTCATCACCAACGGCCGTTACTGGATCGAGGAATTTCATTTTGATGGCTTCCGATTCGATGCCACCCAGAGCATTCACGATAAGTCGGATGACTACATCGTCGGCGTCATCGGCCGCGCCGCTCGCAAAGCCGCCGGTGACCGCGAAATTGTTTTGGTGGCCGAGAACGAACGGCAGGAAATCAAACTCGTCCGGCCTCGCGCACAGGGGGGCGATGACCTCGACGGTTTATGGAATGACGATTGGCATCACACCGCCATGGTCGCGCTCACCGGAATTCGGGAGGCTTATTACACGGATTACTGCGGGAGCCCGCAGGAATTTATCTCCGCGGCCAAGTACGGTTATCTCTTTCAAGGCCAGCCGTACGTCTGGCAGGAAGCGCCCCGCGGCTATCCCGCTCTCGGCACCAAACCGGACGCCTTTATCTCTTTTATTGAGAATCACGACCAGGTGGCCAACACCGCCTTCGGCGAACGCGTCCGTTACCTGACTTCGCCCGGTCGTTACCGCGCCATGGTGGGCCTGTTGTTGTTAGGCCCGTGGGTCCCCATGTTATTTCAAGGGCAGGAGTTTGGCGCTTCCGCTGTCTTTCGCTATTTTTGCGATGTTGGCGGTGAAGAGTTGAAGGAAGCGGTCCGCAAAGGGCGCTTCGAGTTTCTCGCTCAATTCCCATCGGTCGCTGCCGCGGATGTGCAGGCGCGATTGCCCGTCCCTCATCACCGCAGCACTTTCGAAGGCAGCAAGCTGAACTGGAACGATCGCGCCAAATATCCGCAGCTTGCCGCGCTCCATCACGATCTCATCCACCTTCGACAAACCGATCCGCGCTTCCGACTGCTTCGCCAAAATGGCGTGGATGGCGCCGTCCTCGGAAATGATTCCTTTGTCTTGCGTTATTTCGCCGAAAAGCCGGACGAAGAGCGCCTGCTCGTGGTCAACCTGGCCAACCAGCACGTCTTCAGCCCAGCCCCAGAGCCCCTTCTGGCGCCGCCGGATAAACACGAGTGGCGAACTCTCTGGACGAGCGAATCGCCCAATTACGGCGGACTCGGCCCCCGTCAGTTGGTAGACGATAATGGCTGGACGCTTTTCGCGGAAGAGACTGTGGCTCTCAGTGCCGTCCCCACCACCAAGCCGCGGAAAAAACCGAAAGCTCGCTAATTTTCGAACACCGCATGCAGAACGCTTACCGGCCAACCGTCCTCCGCACAATGAAGTGGGACGGCAACCAATCCTCCCGCGAAGCGCTCCTCGAACGCGAATGGATCGTAACGAACGGCCTCGGCGGCTACGCTTCCGGAACCATTTCCGGCGCGGTCACCCGGCGTTACCATGGACTGCTCATCGCGGCCCTGCCCGCTCCGCTGGGACGCGTCGTAATGTGGAATCATGTCTCGGAATTTCTTCGCTTCAGCGATGACGATGTCATCTCGTTAGGCGGCGAAGAACGCGCCGGCGGACAACTCCACTTGCCAGGCGCCGATTATCTGCGCGAGTTTCGCCTGGAAGACGGCCTGCCCATCTGGCTTTACCAGGTCCGTGACATCCTTCTCGAAAAACGGGTCTCTCTCCTGCACCTGCAGAATACGGTCCATCTTTCTTACCGCGTTCTTGCCGGAGGCAAACGGCCACGCCTTGAGCTTCGGCCGGCTTTTCATTTCCGGCATCACGAGATGCAGGTGAACAAAGGACCTTCCGGACCTTATAAAGTATCGGCGATTGATGGCCACTATGAGATCTCGGCCGCGCGACCCGGATTCCCCACCCTGCGCCTGAAGATTTGCGGGGAGGACGCTCAATTCACCATCGCCTCGAGCACTATCCGTCAGGTGGTTTATCGGAGCGAGCTCAGCCGCGGCTACGCTTACGAAGGGAACCTTTGGAGTCCCGGACATTTCCAGGCTGATCTGAATAAGCAGGACACCGTCACTCTCGTTGGCTCAACCGAGAAATGGGAGATCGTCGAAGTTCTCAGCCCTGATCAGGCAGTGGCGTCGGAGCGCGAACGCCGCGCGCGTTTCCTTCAAGAAGCGCATTCTGAAGCCCGCCAGGGCGTGGCCGCCGAACTCGCTTTCGCAGCCGATCAATTTGTCATTACCCCCGCCGGCCGTTTCGAGGAAGCCGCCCGCGCGCATGCCACTGGCGACGAAGTGCGCACAGTCATCGCCGGCTATCACTGGTTCACCGATTGGGGCCGGGACACCATGATCAGCCTCGAAGGATTGACCCTAACGACTGGGCGCTGGTTGGAAGCCGGTTACATTCTTCGCACCTTCGCCTACTACATCCGGGACGGCTTGATCCCGAATATGTTTCCCGATGGCGCCAAACAAGGCCTTTACAACACGGCCGACGCCACCCTTTGGTTCTTTCACGCCCTTCAACGTTATGCCGAAGTGACTCAGGATCGCCGGACACTCACTCTGCTCCTGCCCGCACTGGTCGATATTGCCGATCGTCACCTCGCCGGAACCAAATTTAATATCCACGTCGATCCGAGTGACGGACTCCTCGTGCAAGGCGAAGAAGGTTATCAACTCACCTGGATGGACGCGAAAATGGGTGATTGGGTCGTTACGCCGCGTCGCGGGAAAGCGGTCGAGATCAACGCTCTCTGGTATAACGCCCTCCGTCTTCTGGCCGAATGGCTCCGGCAAAATGGCCAGGAATCAGCTGCGCAACGTTACGATGATTGCGCCCAGCAAGCCCGCGATTCCTTCAACCGCCGCTTCTGGTATGACGAAGGCGGTTATCTCTACGACGTCATCGATTGCAACGGGAAGAGCGAAACTTATGATCGCTCCTGCCGGCCTAACCAAATTTTTGCCATCTCACTCGATCATCCTGTGCTCGACGAGGAACGCTGGGCCTCAGTCATCGATGTCGCACAAAAGAAACTGCTCACTCCCGTCGGGCTGCGCTCGCTTTCCCCGGACGATCCGGAGTACAAACCGATCTATGCGGGCGATCTCCGTTCGCGCGACGGCGCTTACCACCAGGGAACGGTTTGGGCATGGCTCATCGGACCGTTTATCGACGCCTGGCTAAAACTTCATCCGGAAGACAAGCAGGGCGCCCGCAAGTTCCTCGATGTCTTTCCGACACACTTGAGCGACGACGGCTTCGGCACCATCAGCGAAGTCTTCGATGCCCGAGAGCCTCACCGCGCCGGAGGCTGCATTGCGCAGGCTTGGAGCGTCGCCGAAGTCCTGCGCACTTGGATCAAAACGGCCTAGGGGCGGCCGGACCGGCGAACGATGACCTAACGATTATTTCTTTCCCCCAAACATGCCGCCGACGATGTCGCCCAATTTTCCCTTGATCATGTCGGTCGCTTCCGCTCCAAGAGCTCCCATTCCTCCCTGCATTCCGCCATCGACAAAAGATTGGAGATGAGCGGCCAGAGGCGCCGGGAGCTTTTCCTTGAGGATTTCGAGGACCGCCTCGACAGCCTTCTGCGCATTCTCCGGGCTCAGGCCGGAACGTTGAGAGACCATCTGCACGAGTTCATTCATAACTCGCAGCTTACAAAGACCATACCGCCAGTGTAAAGGCACCGTTCGATCTCTTTGTGATGCCTGACACCACCGCCGAGGAGATCAGCCAGAAACCCGAGGTTAAGGAGGAACTGGAACGCGCCAGCGGAGCCCAGGCCAAAACCAGGGTGGCCGCGCAAACCCGCGACAAGCTTTGGTTCCTGACGCACGCCCTCATTCTCGTCGGATGCGCTGCTGTTTATTTCCTGATCAATGCCGGGTTCATCCCCCTGCAATCCGCGCAAATGGCTCTGGCCTATCGAACCATACGCGGTGTTGCCCTGATCGTACTCCTGCTCGCCGCGGCCAAGGTGATCATCGTCTACAGCATCGGCCGCGTGACCGAGGCGTCCACCCGCCACACACTCAAACGCATCGTCCGTTTGGTGGCCGGCCTCGCCATCTTTCTCGTGGCCATCTCCATCATTTTCGTTAACTGGTATGCCGCTCTGACCGCTCTCGGCGTCGGATCCGTCATTATCGGGCTCGCCGTGCAAACGCCCATGACCAGTTTTATCGGCTGGATTTACCTCCTGGTCCGTCACCCCTACCGCGTGGGCGATCGCATCAAAATCGATGACGCCACCGGCGATGTCATCGACGTGAGCTATCTCGACACCACCCTTTGGGAATTCGGCGGCCAATATATTTCCGGCGACCATCCTAGTGGACGCATTATCAAGTTCCCCAACTCCAAGGTCCTCAACTCAGTCGTGTGGAATTATTCCTGGCCCCTTTTCCCTTACATCTGGAATGAAATCAAATTCCAGATCGCTTACCAAAGCGACCTCAAGTTCGTTGTTGAAACCATGCAGCGAATCGTGACCGAAGAGCTCGGGGAAGAAATGATGAAGCGCGTCGGCGTTTACCGCGACCTGCTCGCGCGAACGCCCGTGAACGAACTGGAAGTTCGCGAACATCCGCGCGTGATTTTCCGTGTCGACGAAGTGACCTGGATCGATGCCATCGTCCGATATCTCGTTTCACCGCGCGAAGCCGGCAGCGTGAAGAGCCGCCTGATCCCAAAACTGCTCGAGGCCCTCAACTCCGCCCCAGACAAGGTCATGTTCCCGAAAGGCGACTCGCGTTAGAATCCGACCTCCGACCTCCGACCTCCAGCCTCCGTCCTCCGACCTCCGTCCTCCGACTTCCCCTCGCCCTTCTTCAGAAGGGAGAGGGCCAGGGTGAGGGATCTCCCCCGCTTTCTCCGCGTCCCCGTTTCCTCCTCATTGCGTTTGCGCTCTCCCACCTTTGCCGTCATAACTTCGCACGTGAAGATTCTTATCGGAACGCTTCTGGCCTGCTTCGCTCTCCTCCAGGTCCAAGCCCAGGAGAAAGTCACTCCGCTTCCGCAAAAGAGCACAGCCGCCAAGGGCAAAACATCCGCGCCGCGAAGCGCGCCGCCGGCACAGCAGGTTTATCCGGTCGCTTTGCCTAACTACGACGAGCAGACCGCCACGCAACTCCAAATTTTTCTCGATAACGCCAACTTTGGCCCCGGCAAGATCGATGGGAAGATGGGCGAATTTTTCCGGAAAGCGCTCATTTCATACAAGCACGCCCACGCCATGCCCAAGACCGGCGCAGTCGACAAATGGCTGCTCGACCAAGTTCCCATCGTTTACACCACCTACACCATCAAGGGAGACGATCTCGCGTTCGTCGGCACCATCCCGGCCGAGCACGCCGATCAGGCGCTGCTGAAATACCTTCCTTACACTTCCCTGCTCGAGTTCGTGGCCGAACGCTTCCATTCCTCCGAGGATTACATTCAAAAACTCAACCCCGGCATCAAGCCGGACACGCTCAAACCAGGCGACACTCTCAAAGTTCCTAACGTCCTTCCTTTTGAAATCGAAAACGTCGTCGAGAAAAAACTCCCGGTGAACCCAAAGTTCGCCACCCGCAAGATCTACGTCGATACCAAAGAGCGATTGCTGGAAGTTTTTGAGAATGAGCAGTTGGTCTCCGAATTCCCGATCACTCCAGGATCGACCGCGCTGCCCGCGCCCGTGGGCACATGGCGAATTGTCGGCATCGTGACCCTGCCGTGGTTTCGTTACGATGAAGGCATGCTCGAGCACGGGGTCCGCACGGAAAATTTCTTTAACCTCCCGCCTGGGCCTAACAATCTCGTCGGAGTGCTCTGGATGGGGCTCAACAAGACCGGCATTGGAATTCACGGGACCAACAATCCCGAAACCATTGGCCGCGCCGCCAGTCACGGTTGCATCCGTTTGGCGAACTGGGACGCCTTCCGCGTAAAAGACCTCGTCAGCGAAGGCAACACCGTCATCATCTTCTAGCCGGATTTTTCCCGCCGAGAGCCTAAGGCCGCGGAGGCTTGCCTCATCTTTGCCCCTCTGCACCCTCGGCCGCAAAATCTGCTCCCCCGCATCCACTCCCCACCCTTTCCGATCCGGTCGAATCCACAATCGTAAATCCCTCTCGTCTCTGCGCCCTCCGTGCCCTCTGCGGTAAATTCCGCTCCTCATTTCTGAAAGATTTTTCGCGCGGATTCATCACCCCGCCCGTCTAGGCTTCAGATCAACATGATGGAGGCCAATGAGCGCGAACAATACCAGGCAGCCATTCAAGGCGATCGCGACGCTTTCGAGATGATCATTCGCACACAAAGCCGCCCCCTCTTCGCCATCGCTTACGGCATCCTGCAGAATCGTGAGGAAGCCGAAGACGTCGTCCAGGACGCGCTCGTAAAAGCCTGGAAATCGCGCTGGCGCGTGCGCGATCCGGAAAAATTTCCGGCCTGGCTCGGAAGCATCACCCGTCATCGAGCCCATGATCTGTTACGGCGCCGCCGAAGCCTTCCGCTGGAAGAGCAGCTCGCCGAATTTCCAGCAGGCACTGATGCAGATCCGGCGTCGGAAGCCGAGCGACAGCAGCAGGTCCACTCGGCCATGGCCACGCTTCCTGAGATTTATCGGGCCGCGCTCGCGCTGCGTTATCTCGAGAACATGGACTACGCCGCCATCGAACAAACGCTCAGCCTTTCGAACGGCGCGCTGCGCGGAATTCTCGGGCGCGCGCTCGGCGCCATGAGAAAGCGATTGAAACCACTCCAGGCCACCACCTGATTTTATGCCGACCATTCACGAAGAGATCGACGAGCTGTTGACGGCCGATTTGCACGATCAACTGACCGATTCTGACCGGCAGACGCTGCACGCACACCTGGTCGAGTGCGCCGATTGCCGGCAATTGCACAAGGAATATAAAAATATGAACACCGCGTTGAATGAAACCTTCGAAGCCGCCAAGCCCGAGCTGGCATTTGAGCAACGCATGCTCGCCACTTTCCGTAAACGCGTTCCCGATCAAGGCCCTGGCATCCTTCGATTCCTCATCCTCGCCGTGCGATCGCGAACCGCTCACGTGACCGCAGTTCTGGCAGTCCTTCTCGGTTTGGTTCAAATCGGCCGACTCGTGACGAAAGAACATTTTCCCCTTGGGGATTACGCTTCCGCAGCCCCCTCCTCTCAGGCACAAGACGAAGCCGAGCCACGATCCGCCACCGCCGATGGGGTCATTGTCACCGGTTCCAATATTCCGACTGCTGAGGAAGTCACCCCGGCCGAACAGCCTGAAAAGAGCAACCCGCCTTCGTCACCTGCAAAAAAAACAGGGCCGTCTTATGCCACGACCAACGCCGCTGATAAATATGAACTCCCGCGTCTTGCCAGCGGACTCGCCGCGAAAGAACGCCTTCGCGAGGTGGATATCGTGCGCACTCCAGGACGCGGGTTTGCCGCGTCCGCACAGGCGGAGAGAAAATCTCCGATCGCCGCACCCGAGGCGCCTCCTTCTTCAGTCACGGCAGACAAATCGGCCGCCGAAACCAGCACCAGCTCCAGCCGCAAGTTGATCCGCAACGCGCGGACCGACCTCGAAGTCGTGAGCTTCCAGGACACGGTCGAGAAGATCACTACCCTGGCTCGCGAAGCCCACGGCTATCTCGCCACCAGCGGCTCGCAAAAACAGGAGAACGGCAAACTGCGCGGCGAAGTTGTCGTGAAAGTCATGCCCGATGCGCTCGACCATTTCCTCGAACAACTGCGCGGCCTCGGCGAATTGAAGAACCAGACCGTCGGGACCGAAGACGTCAGCAGGCAATATTTCGATACCACCGCGCGACTCGAGTAACGCCCGCGTGATGGAACAGCGGCTGGTTGACATGCTGAAGAAAAATACCGGCAAAGTCTCCGATCTGCTGCAGGTCGAAAAAGAACTCAGCCGCGTGCGCGAGGATATCGAGAAGATGCAAGGCGAGCTCAAGTTCATTGATGCACAGGTCCAGTTCGCCACCGTCACGATTACGCTCGCCGAAAAAGACATGAATGTGCCGGCTGCGTTTCTTTTGCAGGAACGCGCCCAGCTCGCCCTCTTTACCAGCGACGTCGAGCAAATCTATCACTCAATCAAAGCGCTCGCCTCGCCCAAGGTTCAGGTGACTCAGGCGGAACTCAACTCTGCTTCCTCCGGCCAGATCGCGGGCCACATCAGCATCTTGATTGCTCCCGAAGAAAGCGACGCCACCATCGCGAAGATCAAACGAATGGGGCGCGTCCAGACTTTTGAAGTGCAGACCGAACGCGTGGCGCGCGGGGGCGAAGGAATGTCCGAGAACGCCAGGACCGAAAAGGACAAGGTGCAGGTGGACGTTTCCATCACTCGCCAGGAAGAAGAACAAGCCCTTCAGCAAACTTCGCTTCGGATCCGATCCGACGATGTCGACAACAAGGCTCAGGAACTTCGCGCCTTGGCTGAGAAAGAAGGCGGCCAGGTGCGCCGATCTTCTTTCAATAAAGACAGCGAAGGTCGCGAAGTCGCCGACGTAACTCTGCGCCTTCCGATCAAGAATTATCAGGCGCTCATGCAATCGCTCGGATCGATCGGTAAAGTCGAGGACGTCACCGTCCATCGCGAAGAGCGCGCCGACAAAGCCGCCGATCAATCCAACGCGCCGGCGGAAATTTCCATCCAGATCTACAGTCGCGGCAACATCGTCTCACAAGATTCCGGCATCTTCTCCACCATTCGCCGGACACTCGGGCAAGGCGCCGGCGCGTTGACTTGGAGCGTCACCATGATCGGCATTGCGCTCGCCTTCATCGCACCCTGGGCCATCGCCGTGGCCATAATCATTTACGTCGCGCGCCGCTTCATCCGCTCGCGCCGCAACAGATAACCTCCAGCCCCTGTTTCAGCCTTTCAGCCTTTCAGCCTTTCAGTTTTCAGCTTTTCAGCTTTTCAGCTTTTCAGCTTTTCAGATTCCGTTTTCAGCTTTCAGCTTTTCAGCTTTTCAGTATTTCAGCTTTTCAGATTCCGTTTTCAGCTTTCAGCTTTTCAGCTTTTCAGTATTTCAGCTTTCCGCTTTCAATTTTCAGCTTTTCAGTTTTTCAGCCTTTCAGCTTTTCAGAATGTCAGCCTTTCAGTCCAGCGGACTCCGCACCCCGATCCCCGGCTTATTCAGCACGTGCGTGTAAATCATCGTCGTGCTCACATCTTTATGCCCTAACAATTCCTGCACCGTTCGAATATCGTAGCCATTCTCCAGTAAATGCGTCGCAAAAGAATGCCGCAACGAGTGACACGTCGCCGGTTTGGCGACTCCTGAGGCACGCACCGCTCTCTTAAGCGCGCCCTGAAGAACACCTTCCGCGATGTGATGACGTTGCTTTTTGTCGCTTCTCGGATCGAGAGCGATTCGTGACGATGGAAAAACGTATTGCCAGCACCATTCTCTTGCCGCATTCGGATATTTCCGCGCCAGTGCAAATGGCAGATAGACCGTTCCGAATCCTGCTGCGAGATCTTGTCGATGCTGTATTTGGATGGCGGCTACGTGCATTCCCAAAGGCTCCGCCAGGTTGATCGGCAACATCGTTACCCGATCTTTCCCGCCTTTGGCGTCGCGAACTGTGACATGCGCGCGCGCAAAATCGACGTCCTTCACGCGCAAGCGGACACACTCCATTAAACGGAGACCACTACCGTAAAGGAGCTGTGCCATTAATTTTTCCCTGCCCGCAAGGTGCGCGAAGATGCGTTGAACCTCATTCGCTGTTAATACCACCGGCAGTTTGACCGGTTTCTTGGCCCGTTCGACGTTGTCGAGCCAACCGATCTCGACCTTCAGAACCTCTTTATAGAGGAAGAGCAGCGCGCTGAGGGCTTGATTCTGCGTCGAAGCGGCCACATTTCCGACGCGCGCAAGGTGAGTTAGGAACTCCGTGACCTCTGCCTCTGCCATGTCGCCGGGATGCCGCTTCTTATGAAAAACAATGAAGCGGCGGATCCAGTCGGTATAAGCCTGCTCCGTCCGAATCGAGTAATGACGGAGACGGATGGCGTCCCGCACTTGGTCGAGGAGTTTGGGTTTGCCCGAGTTCACCACGGTCGATACACTATGCGACATGGGGACCCATTGTGAGGCGTCGCCTTACAAAGGCAAGCGTATTAGACTCAATCCATGCGCCTTTAAAGGCGCAATTTATCAACCTACTTCTCGTTAGATGACTGCGCGCATTCGGACCGTCGGTGCGAGCTTGCTCGTTCAGTGCGCCGTCATCCAGTTGCTCTCATCGCCTTTTTCTTGCGCACTCCAGCGGAATCGTCGGCGGTTTGATTGCGCCGTGGATAGGATTCCTGTTTCGTTGCCCGCGTTCATGCATCGCCCTTCGTCTTTTGAGGTCCTTGTCTCCGCCTGTATCGCGCTTCTTCTTCTTTGCGCATCATTGATCTTGTGGCTGCGCTATCCGTCAGCGCCATTGGCGCACATGTGACACTGCTGGCTATTTATTTAGTATCCTCTCCATGGCGATGCTCTTGGGTGCTAGGTAGCCTGTCATCTAACCAGACGATGAAGCTAACGGCCACTGTTCTCACGTTTTGGTGATGCCTTTCCGGTGATTACTTTTCTTCTCGCTTTGATTGGCCCTTTCAGTCCCAGTGGCCGCAGCTTATCTTATTCTCGTTAGACCCCATGACTTACGTCGCGATTGGTGATTGGATTGAGACTACAGAGGTTTGGGCCGGTGGTGCGCTCATGTTCGTCTGCCCGTGCCTTTTCTTCGTCGGAGCATGGCTGGTAGATCGCCGGCGTCGTCGTCGGCGTGCGTCTGCATCAAGGCGATTGTTTGCGCTGTCACTCTTCGCGGCAGCAGTGCTCGTCTTGTTCTTCGCGCTGATCCGTGTGCCGCCGACTTGGCAGTTTTCCGGCGGTAGCCCTACCATTATCGCCATTAGCTATATGATCGGCCTAGGCTGGCTGAGTATTCCACTTTTGGCGGGTCCGTGTTTTCTCATCGCGATTTGCAGCGCCATCATTTGTCGTGTTGCGGAGAGTCGCCGTCCGGCTGTCATGCAATGAGGTCTAACCAGGCGATGCAGCGAACCGCTGGCCGCGCCGCGTTCCCGCTTTCGATGACTTCCACATACAATCAGCAGCGACGCGCGCCCTCGCCAGCGGTCGCTGATCTTGTGTCTCGTTAGGTCTTGTCCGATGTATACCTCGCGCTCTTCTTTTCTGACGACGTTTGGACGTATTGCGGCGTTGGTAGGGCTTGTCGTCGTCTGGTTTCCCATGTTGATCGTCGGGCTGGTGCTTCTTGTCCTCAGCGGCAGACCCGTGGTCGTTACGGACACCGTTTCTCTTGGTGACGGCTTTATCGCTCGCAGCCATCGCTTTCGCACGATGGGGGCAGACGCAGCGGTGTTTCAGGGGTTCGCTCGATGGATGCGCCGGACCCGCATTGACGAACTGCCAGCGCTCTGGAGCATAGTGCGAGGCGACATCACATTACGAGATGCTTGGGTGCGTCGCTGGAGGCGTAGCCTACGCTAGACCTAACCCTGCGATGAAGCTAACGGCCACTGCTACAAGTTTTGGAGATGCCGCTTTCTCTGCCAGTTTCCTATCGCTAGGAAGTAATCTCTGTCTCGGTGGCCGTAGCTGATCTTGTTCTCGTTAGACGGTAGGCGTGCGTTACCATGATTTCCATCTCCGCGGTTACGAGGTCCGAGAGTTTGGTGCCGAGATCGTTCTGCATCTCGTCGATGATTATCCGCCCTGACCCGCCGAGGAGTCGCACATCCGCTTTGATGGGATCGAGGTTTATCACTTCGTTCACAGCGGCGGTACCATCATTTTCGGCATCGACGAGGTGCCCCTTTCGCAGATTCTCGACCAGCACTGGGAGCACATCTTGCATTGGGCGACGGGACGTGGTGGCGTGCCGCACTGGGACCGCGACGACCGCGCTAGCTATCAAGCGAAGCTCGAGGCGGACGGTTACAGAGCTTGGGACATCAGTTCTTCCATCGGGTTCGAGGGCTTCGTTATCGCTAAATCTATTGAGGACGTCACACATGAATTCACCCCAACCGCCTAACCAGGCGATGGAGCGAACGGCGGACCGCTGTGCGCTCCACTTTTGAGATGATTTCCACGCAAACACTCCGAGCGGCGCGCGCCCTCGTCCGCCGTCGCTCATCTTGTTCTCGTTAGATGCTGACACTCGTCGCTGACTTGGTTTGGCCAGCGTTGTTCCTAGAGGCGCGTTTGCTGGCGTGGTGGGTTATCCTCATCGGACTTCTCATAGAATGGCCATTCGTCCGTTTCCTCACCAAGTGCTCGTGGAAAAAGGCGCTCATCGCCAACGTCACGATGAATTTTGGATCTACAATCATCGGTATCGTCTTGCTTCCTGTTGCCGGCATTGCTTGGGAGTATATCGGCGAAGCCACCTTCTATCACCGGTTCAACGTTGGTACCTTTAATCCGGTCACTTGGAGCGTCACCTTCTTACTGGCCGTCGGAATTAGTGCTGCGATCGAGCTTTTGGTTCTGCGATTTGTGTTTCACCAAAGGCTTGGTAGCCGAGGGTTCTGGTGGCTTTGCGTGGCGAACTCTCTCAGCGAAGGTCTGGCGTTCTGGAGCATCTTCCGTTGGCCTCCACACTTATGAACGCATCTAACCAGGCGATGCAGCTAACGCCTTCCCGTACCGAGTTCACATCTTCCAATGATTAGTTTACACTCATTCCAATTCAGCCTCGCTCTCGGAAGGCGTAGCTGATCTTGGTCTCGTTAGACCCGCGAATACTCATCCTTCAAATCCCATCGCATTATGAACCATGACGAACAGACCGTGGCCGCGCTAAATAAATTGGTTGCGCTTCAGGAACAGGCGCTTGCTATTCAAAAGCAGGCATTTGAAAATCAACAGCAGGCGGTCGCCAACCAGCAGAAGGCTATTCGATACCAGTCTTCTACCGGCCGGATTTATCGCATTTCGCTTGTCATCCTTGGTTTACTTCTCGCAGCTCTTGCCTTTTGGCTGTTTCACGTATGGCATTGAGACTGGGACGGTCTAACCATGCGATGGAGCGAACGGCGAACCGCTGTGCGCGCCACAATTGAAATGATTCCAACACTTACACTCCGAGCGACGCGTGCCCTCGTCCGCCGTCGCTCATCTTGTGTCTCGTTAGATCCAACAGCTGTGAGCTCACAAATTTCGTTGCTTACGTCGGCCCAGAAGAATTCACGACGCACAATCATTGCGGTTGAGCGCACTAACGGCACCGTCACGGTTCACCTGACGGGCCATGGACGGGCGCCAGTTCTCGCTTGAGTTCCTCGGAGTGATTTCTGTCTCCGCGCTGCAGCCTGAGAGTATGTTTCTTGGTACGCGCTGACCGAGATGCGCCATTCTCCGCCATTGCGCCGATTCGTGTTCGCCAACTCCGATGAAGACTCCGCCGCGTCTTTAGAGATCATTGCGGAGAGTTTTACAGCGAATCCGCCGACTGCAGCGACACAAGAGATCTAACCAGGCGATGCAGGTAACGGCTACCCGGGACATGTTTACCTTTGGAGATGACTAAACTACACTCAGTTCCATCGGGCCGCGGTGTCGGTAGCCGCACCTGATCTTGTTCTCGTTAGATGTGGTGAGCACTGCATGAAACATTTTCTTCTCATTTCATTTCTGCTGTGGTTAGTGGCGACCGCACATTCCACTCTTCCTCCGACCGCTGCGGAGATTCAGCAGGCTGTTCGCGAAGCCGCGACAGATTACGTTGGGGATTTCGTCGGGCAGTGGGTCTGGCGGCGCGTTCTGTATTCAGGCGCGCTCGACGGTCCTGGAACGCGCATGGTACGGATGCGCTCCTTTCTCCGCAATATGGTTTGGCTTCGAGCGACCGTTAGCGAAGCAGGGTCCTGCTCCACTGTTATTGCTGCAGACGTCATCTAACCAGACGATGCAGCTAACGCCTTCCGGTAACGCGTTCACATTTGACGATGATTAAGTTATCCTCATCTCAATTCAGCCCTGCCCTCGTCAGGCGCAGCTGATCTTGTTCTCGTTAGGCTCATGAATTGCTCGCTCAGTTTAGCTATGATTGCGATGGTTCTGGCCCTTTGGTTGCCGCCGCTGGCCCACTGCGGTTGATCGAGCCGTCTGATATCCTCGCGGTCACAGTCCGTGAATCGCGGGTAAATGTCGTTCTCACGCCGACTGCCGGCATAGACATTATTGGACGGGGCAGCCCAAAAGCGATCAAGTTCGGTTCCCGGTTAGCACTTGTAAAGACCCTTACTACGTTTCCGATGAAGTTCTTCAACCTTCTCCCACCGTTATCGTTACATGCCCGAACGACGCTTGCGCGATCGAGTTGGCGGCTTCGATTAAGGCCAGTCTGAAGCAACACGAGCGGCCTAACCATGCGCTGGAGCTAACGACCGCCCGTTCCGTGCTTTACATTCTCGATGGTTACTTTCCTTCCACCGTATTTGCCGCTCGCTCTTGGTGGCCGTAGCTCAGCTTGTTCTCGTTAGATCCATGGGCCGCTTCGACCGCTACATCGGTCCGCTGATATTCTTCAGCATCGGCTACATCCTGTGTCTCACCACCGCAGACACCATCCGCGCGGGAGAGTTGCACATCACTATTAACGGGGTTGCTCACCTCTGGTCAGCTTCCGCCACACCGACAGCCTTTTGGCGATACGTCGGAGCAGTTGGATCTATCGGCCTCGCTCTCGTGGCGCTCGCCATTTATACAGCCGTTTCTGGATATCGCACCACCGATCCGTCCCGCTTAAAGCCTATTGGCTCGATTATGCTCATTCGCCTGGTCGGCTTTGCTCCTTGTAACAATCGCCTACACCACCTACGAGTTTGTGCGAAAATGGATCTAACCAGACGCTCCAGCTAACCGCTGACCGTCGCGCGACCGCACTGAAATTTTATGAGAGAGTTCTCGATGTTAACAAGGCTCGGTTCCGTCAGCGGTAGCTGATCTTGTTCTTGTTAGACGAACTTCTGCATTCTATCGTGGGCCAAGGGAGAAGGTTGGTCATCTGTTGGGATCATGCACGGATTAACCAAATGACGCGCAGTTCCACTCGTTGCGGCACGCCAATGGCCGTGGATCACACAGAGCACAGCGCGACTTCCAAAGTTTCCGCCTTGTTCATCACTGCGTGCTGGCGTTCCACAGCGAGCGCGCTGCGTGTTTGAGTCGTTGCTTTGGCAGTTCGCCTCAGTCTATACTTTGAGTGACCCCATGAGCCGGCATGCAGAAGCCCAGGTTGCGCTACCACGGAAGGATCATGTGCATCCTTCGTCTAACCCTGCGATGCAGCGAATCGCTACCCGCTCCGCGTCCACCCTTTCCATGACCACACACCTTGTGCGCATTTTAACCTCGGCGTCGGTAGCGATACGCTGATCTTGTTCTCGTTAGACGTAGAGAATGACTTCACACGCTGACAGTTACATCCGCAAAGCTGTTGGTGTGCTCGTTTTTGCCGCCGGCCTTAGCTTTGCTTGTTTTATCCTTTTCTGGGGCCTTCCCCGCGCAGTCGCGGGCGTTGGTTTAGCCCAGGCCCTTTTATTTGTAGTTCCAGTGCTCGGATTCCCTTGTTACATTTCTTACCTTGGTTACGCAGTGTTTTTCCGGGCTTCTCGAAGCGCATTCGAGCGCGTCTGGCTTCTTGTCGCCATCATGATTGCCGTTATTTTGGCCCGTCACTTTTCTTTTCTCCCGGCCATCGCATTCGCTCTGGGTCTTGCGTTGCTTACCTTGGCCATTCGACCCTTTGTCACCCGACAATTGTTCCGAGATGACGATCACGTCTAACCAGGCGATGGAGCTAACCGCTACCCGGCGCATGTTTACACTCCTGCTGACTAGGCTGCTTTCACTTCGAGCATCGCTCGCTGTCGGTAGCGGCAGCTCATCTTGGTCTCGTTAGACGGTGAATCCGAGTGCGTTGCCATGACTTCCATCTCAGCGGCTACGACGTGCGGCAGTTCGGCGCCGAGATCACACTGCATCTCGTATACGATTATCCGTCGACCCCGCGAGAGGAGTCACACATTCGGTTCACGGACGTAGCGCTATATCACTTCGTTCATGGCGGCGGCACGATTATCTTTGGCGTCGACGAGGTTCCGGTTTCGCAGATTCTCCACCAGCATTGGGAGCGCATTTTGCATTGGGCCACGGGGCGCGGCGGTGTGGCGCATTGGGATCGCGACGACCTCGCCAGCTATCAGGCGAAGGGTTGAGGCCGAGGCTTATAAAGCCTGGGACATCAGTTCTTCCATCGGATTCGAGGGCTTTGTTATCGCGAAGTCCATTCACGACGTCACCGGTGAATACACCCCTACCGTCTAACCATGCGCTGCAGCTAACGGCCACCGGTACCGCGTTTACCTTTTACGATGACTAGATTATCTTGGTTCCAATTCAGCCTGGGTGCCGGTGGCCGTAGCTGAGCTTGTTCTCGTTAGATGTTGAGCGCGTGAAATCATTTTCTTACACGCCCGGATATATCTACGTGATTGCCATTGTTTTCTCTATGCCTGCTACCTGGTTAACCGTTGGTCGATCTGGAGATGATGTTCCCGGGATGGTCGCGATGGTAGTTACCTTGGGATTTCTCGGCGCTTTTATCATCGCTCTTAGTGAGATTCGCCGCCGATTACTGAACCGCCGCGCAAGACAAGAAGGATCTTCAGATATTCTTTGATGATTGCCTGCCACACATCTAACCAGGCGATGCAGCTAACCGCTGACCGATCCGTGACCAAATCAATTTTTCATGAGAGAGTTCTCGATGATGATTCAGCTCGTTTTCGTCAGCGGTAGCTGATCTTGTTCTCGTTAGATCATGCGGCGCGCACGGCAGTCGGACTACGGAGGCTTTCGTCTCTTCGTTGGTTGGGTCCGTGTCTGGCGCTAGCGCTTCTGTTCTCCCGGTTTTTGCAGGGCACCACGAACACCCATCCAATTCCAAACTACATTATCGGCGTGGCCCTTCTGCTTTGCGGCCTCCCTTACATTTGGCGCAACGTTCAGTCATTGGCTTATCCGATTGGCTTTTGGAGTATTCTCAGTCCTTATCAACGCGATGATTGTCTTTCTGGTCGGCTTCTCTTACAGCTGTTTCGGGATCGCGAAATGATCTAACCATGCGATCCAGCTAACGCCTTCTCTTGACCGCGTTCACTTTCACTATGATTAGTTTATCTTCACTTACTTTTAGCCTCGCTGTCAGAAGGCGCAGCTGATCTTATTCTCGTTAGATCGTGAGGCAGTTTCGCAAACCGATGCTCGCGCCGCTCTTATTCACTGCGTTTCTCGTTGTTTGGACTCCGCTTGTTCCACATCACGGCTGCAACTGGGCCATCTGGCCGGCCCTGCTCACGTTCCCTGCAGCAGCTATCGCGCACCTTTACCTTGTGCTCGCCTATCGACCAAAGTGGGTACTCGTGGGATATGCCTTCGGCCACCTCATTCTTCTCGCGTCTATTTTGTTCCCATGTCCTCTCGTCATTTCTCACAAGGACGGTCTATTTTGTTAGCCACGCGCCGATCTAACCAGGCGCTGGAGCTAACGGCCGGCCGTTCCGTGACTACATTTGCGATGGCTACTTTCTTTTCGCCGCGGTTGACGCTCGCTCTCGGCGGCCGTAGCTCAGCTTGTTCTCGTTAGATGTTTGCGCGCATTGCAGCCGTCCTCGTGGCTTTTCCACTGTTCGCGATCGCGAGTGAAGAGCTTCCGGGCGTTACAGACGAGACAGTGAACGGCGCTTGGGAAGGCGTCGTGGGGAATTCACGATTGGTGCGAATGGAGATTCGCCCGCGCGGCCAATCGTATTTGGCCGATGTGTTTTCAACAGACGCTGTGGGATTATACTGCCTCACCCAAAGACACGTAGCCGGCGGCAAAGTCTTTCTGCGCTTCGAACGACCGAATGGTGGTGGCTGGCTGTTCCCAAAAGTGATTACTTTAGAGGGCCGAGGGTGGGCCGGTCCCAATCGCTGGGGTGCTGGCGACCTTCGTCTGACATTGCATCAGCTTACAGGAGACAAGGGCTCCTACCCGTTGCACCTCAGGAAAGGCAGCGAGGTGCGGGTCTTAGCTGACTTTTCTAAGCAAGCAGAGCACGCTATCCCACATTGAGCGGTTATCACATACACATCTAACCAGACGATGCAGCTAACGCCTTCCCGTACCGCGTTCACATTTCACTATGACTAGTATCTACTCATTCCAATTCAGTCTCGCCGTCAGAAGGCGTAGCTGATCTTGTTCTCGTTAGATGGTGAAGCGCTCCATTTTGCGACAGCCCTGCGGAACTGTCGTCGCTGTTCTGACTGGCTGGTTGCTAGCGCTGAACTTTATCGAGTCCACCTACTTTGTTGATGCCATTCGGCAGCGTCATCCGTTGGACATGGGATTGCTGCTTGGCATACTTTGTTGTCCATTTCGTTCATGGCCTACTTTATCATTCCTGTGTGGCTCATCGTTTTGATTGCTCTTTATCTGTTTGTGCCCTCATCATCTCCATTGTGGCATTGGCCCATTTGCATGCTTTGCGGTGCAGCAGCCGGGTTTCTTATCATGGCAGGATCTTTTCTAGTAGTTCCCTGCGGCGGCTCTTGCTCGTCCGGTGCTTGGGAGCTTTGTGACATTGGCGCACTGGTCGGTGCTGCGATTTGTCTCGTTGGTGCGCTGACGCGACCTGTATTCAAGCCAAACCATCTAACCAATCGCTGGAGCTGACTGCGAGCCGGGTGTCTGACCTCATTTCGCATGACCTCAACCCTTTTACCCGCTGCCACGCGCGCCCTCGCTCGCAGCAGCTCAGCTTCGTCTCGTTAGGCCTTTTGCTGCGTATGTGGGTTAAGCGCAGTCCCCAAGAAATTGCCGTGCTTGAGCTGCGAACCCGCCGCCAGCGATTCAATCCGTTGGGCCCCGCGGTTTTAGCCATCCTGCTTGTAGGCCTTGTTGTCATAACAGATCGCAGTTTCCCACCTTCCGCTCGTTACTTGTCCCGGCTTCCGTTCTTTCTGGTCCTGAGCATTGGCTTCTTTTATGTTTCCAGAGTGTTGCTCGGCACATACTTCGTCCCGCCACGTTTTTCCCCTCCGAGCGTTAGCGTTGGCTTCTGCGCGTCCTGCAATCGCCCTGAGACCCCGACCACCGAAGGGATCTGCCACTGCGGAGGTAAGTTGGAGCCGCTCGATCATTGGCGTTGGGTTGAAGACCCCGTCCAGACCTAACCAGTCGATGCAGCTAACGCCTTCCCGTACCGAGTTCACATTCCATCATGATTAGTTTAAGCTCATTCCAGTTCAGCCTCGCTCCCGGAAGGCGTAGCTGATCTTGTTCTCGTTAGATCTGTGCGCGCCATAGCTCTCTTTGCTGGACTGCTGCTGACAAGTTGTGCGACCGCGCCGCAAATTTCTGGGCCGTATGCACGCACGTTGTCCGCGAACGATCTCGAAAAGATTCAGCGCTTTGTGGTGACGCACCGATCCATGGGTCATCCGCTTCGAAAGATCGAGGCGATGCGGCGAGATCGAGTTCGGGTTACCACTGGTCAGTCGCAGCGCTCTGGACCATGGTCAGCCACTAGCTACTCGTTGGTGCGTCGTGGCGAGGCGTGGGTGGAAACTGATCCGCCAGATATCACTGTGACGACTGCGGGCTCCGTAATTAATGTCTACTAGCGACACTGAAGGATCTAACCAGGCGCTGCAGCTAACCGCTGACCCGTACCGTGACTACACTAGAATTTTATGACAACATTCTCCGTTCATGATTAACCTCGCCGCCGTCGGGGCGTAGCTGAGCTTGTTCTCGTTAGGCCTATGAAAGTCCGCCTCCTCTGTTTTCTCGCAGCTGTAGGCATGCTGTCCCTCGTTTCCCCGGCACTGGGCGAGCGAGGCCCAGTTGTAGATCTTGCGAGCCTTCCTTACGGCCTAAAGATCGCCCTCGGTCAAAAGATCGTGCTCGCCTTCGATGTGCAAGGCGACAAGCTGATAAGTCCGCACGAAGTGAAGGATGCGAAGAAGAAGCCGGGTATTACGATTGATTGCTTCGCCGATAAGAAGGGTCGGCCAATTCTCATTGTCCGGAGTTCTTATCCGCGAAACGTCGCATATCGCGCCGCCACGAGGGAGAAGGGAGCCAAAGAATTTTATGAGACGGACATCAATCCCGTGTTGCCCAACGTTCCCGCTATGGAGGCTTGGGATACATCCTATGTCGAGTTCGTTCTCTTCGATTTCCATTTTACAAACGAGTCACCCGTAAAGACGTCCTAACCATGCGCTGGAGCTAACGACCGCCCGTTCTGTGTCCACATTCTCGATGACTACATTGCTTTCACAGCAATTGAAACTCGCTCTCAGCGGCCGTAGCTCAGCTTGTTCTCGTTAGATGCTCATGCGCGTTCAATTCACACGGGTGATAATTGACGCTGGCGAGATCACAAGTTGGGACGACTTCCACGCCACGTTCGCGAAGAAGTTCGGATTCCCGAAATTCTACGGCTGCAACATGAATGCTTGGATCGAGTGTATGGATTCGCTCGATGCACCAGAGGATGGCCTATCGAAGCTTCATGCCCCACCCGGCGGCATTGTTCTCCTCGAGCTTGTGCATGTCGACGCGTTTGCCCGTGACCATCGGGAGCTTTACGATGCCTTGGTGGCTGCCGTTGCCTTTGTAAATTTTCGAAAGGTTGAAGCGGATGAGGCTCCCGTTCTTGCGCTTTCATTCCATTATGACACGCGCATCTAACCAGGCGATGGAGCTAACCGCTGCCCGTACCGCGTTTACCTTTTGCGATGATTAAACTATCTTTTACTTCGAGCTGAGCTCGCCGGCCGTTGCTCAGCTTTTTATCGTTAGATGTCTCATACACTTTTCATTTCCATACAGTTATCACGCCTTATTATCTCCAACCACTTGTTACATACAAGAATACCCTATCTCCTATACGCCTCTATCGCTCAGTTGTAAGCAAACCCCGCTTCTCTACAGTATGATTATTGAGATATATTAGCTCTAATTGATAACCATCGCTGTTCTCTCACCAGAAAACATCTCTTTCTCTTCATACTCTTTTGCTGCTCCCATAGCTTTTTTCAAAGATATCATTTCTCATCTTGTGATAAATTACCCTATTACTCTTCACTCTAAAATTATCCCATAGCTCACTATACCATATCTCCCTGAATTATACCTCATTTCGCTACATCTAGACGCAATCACTATCTTATCTCTTCACGAAACTTTTATACGCCATCAAATGGTGCTGGGTCTCCGCATCTAACAGGCGATGGAGCTAACCGCTGCCGTCCGTACCACGTTATCTTTTTGCGATGATTAACTACTACTTACTTAGCTCGGCTCCGCAGCGGCAGCTCATCTTGGTCTCGTTAGATGCTGAGTCCGCGGCGCTATTTCACCGTTGCTCTCGCTTTGTGGTTGATGGCCTTTGCGGGTTGCGATGTCGATCTTTTCGGATCGGACGCGAAGCGCATCACCAAGTCCTACAACCTGAAGCTCACTAGTGGGCCCGACCTTTGCGCGATTGAGCACAATGGCGACTTCATCACATCGGATCTCGATGAAATTGGCTGGCAGCAGCCCATTATTCTCTGCAAAGCTCGCGGGTCTGACACTTGGAATGCTATCAACACGCAAACGGGAGTGCGGGCCGAGATCTCACAAGCTGAGCGCGAGACTAATACCCTATATCGCTCTATCGAGACCCATCGCGCAATTGGTGTTTGGGAATCTTTGAAGCGACACAAAGGCGCATGGTAACGCACGCATCTAACCAGACGCTGCAGCTAACCACTGACCGGTCCGTGACCACATTGAAGTTTTATGAGAGAGTTTCCGATGCTTACTAACCTCGGTCTCGTCAGCGGTAGCTGAGCTTTGTCTCGTTAGGCCTTTTGCTGCGTATGTGGGTTAAGCGCAGTCCCCAAGAAATTGCCGTGCTTGAGCTGCGAAAACGCCGCCAGCGATTCAATCCGTTGGGCCCTGCGGTTTTAGCCATCCTGCTTGTAGGCCTTGTTGTCATAACAGATCGCAGTTTCCCACCTTCCGCTCGTTACTTGTCCCGGCTTCCGTTCTTTCTGGTCCTAGTATTCGGCTTCTTTTATGTTTCCAGAGTGTTGCTCGGCACATACTTCGTCCCGCCACGTTTTTCCCCTCCGAGCGTTAGCGTTGGCTTCTGCGCGTCCTGCAATCGCCCTGAGACCCCGACCACCGAAGGGATCTGCCACTGCGGAGGTAAGTTGGAGCCGCTCGATCATTGGCGTTGGGTTGAAGACCCCGTCCAGACCTAACCAGTCGATGCAGCTAACGCCTTCCCGTACCGAGTTCACATTCCATCATGATTAGTTTAAGCTCATTCCAGTTCAGCCTCGCTCCCGGAAGGCGTAGCTGAGCTTGTTCTCGTTAGATGACTTTGCGCGCTGTCTCGTTCGCAGTCTTGGGGCTGCTCGTAACTGGTGTCACGCTACTGAGTGCGCCCAGCGATCAGCGGTATAAGCCGACCAGCACTGAACACGCGGCTATGCTTCGGGAGCTAGATCAGCTCTTCGGCTGGGCCGGGGTTCGCCGAGTGAGCGATCTGCAGCGCGTCGACTGCGCGGGATCAAAAGGTGAGTCTAGTTGTACAGCGAAGCTCTTCTTGGAAGTTGATGGCCGCCGTCGGTCCTACAACATCGAACTCGAGGGTAGCGACCGCAAACCGAAATTCGCTGCGTTTTATCCCGATGAGCCGGCTAGCCCTGGGGAGGATTCTTTCGACTGCGAGCGCGACACAGTGAAGGATCCGCGGCTGCGGGCGTTGGCCGTTACAGCCGTAGAGAGATTCAATCGCCATCTTCGATGGCATTGGGTTTCAGGGCCGATGATTCAGCGGGTCCGCGGAGACTTCTTCGTGTCATATCACACTTTCTCTAAAGAAGAGAGCAAACGAGTAGCGTATGTTTACCCCACGCATGCGACTTTCTTTGTGACGCCTCGCGGAACAGTGTGCGGTGCCGCATTCAGCGAGTGAAGTCATCTAACCAGGCGATGCAGCTAACCGCTTACCGCTCCGTGACCACATTGTATTTCTATGAGAAACTTCTTCGTGCTAGCAAACCCCGGTTTCGTCAGCGGTAGCTGATCTTGTTCTCGTTAGGCCCTCCCGCGTTCACATGACTACCTACGTTATCGTGCCGCTTGCCGGGGTCGGCCCCGTCCAGCTGGGCATGGCTCGCGACGAGGCTCGGCGAGTAATGCCCACTCCCGCGAAACCCTTTCGGAAGACGCCGCTTTCTGAGCACGAGACCGACGCATTTCACCAAAGCGCATTTCAGGTGTTTTATCGCGGCCCTTCCCCCGCTGTTGAGTTTATCGAGCTTTCGCGCTGCCCTGATCTCCAGGTTCGTTTCCACGATCTCAGTGTTTTCGATACGCCGGCGGACGAGTTACTCTCCGTGCTGGCCGACTTTCATCCTTTTACGTGCGATGCCACAGACGGTCCGTGCTCGGTGATCTTTCCAGATATCGAAACGAGTCTTTGGCGTCCCTATGCACCGGATTCCCCCGAAGATGAGGATGGACGCTACTTTTCGACCATTGGTATCGGCACACGTGGCTATTACACTAAAGAGGCCTAACCAGGCGATGCAGCTAACCGCTGACGGGTCCGTGACCACAGTGCAAATTCATGAGACAGTTCTTGGCGATGATTAACCTCGGTTTCGTCAGCGGTAGCTGATCTTGTTTTCGTTAGGTCTTGTGTGATGCGATTGGCCTGCGTGTTTTGGTTGTGTGCGATACAGCTTTCGCTCGCAGCGTCAGGTGACCATCTTATTCCCCGGTCGAATCTCTTCCTTGATTATCACGAGATGGTTCGGCGGCGCCTCGGCGTAACGCCTTTCGATTGTGGCCGGATCATTTTGACTGCCGACCTTGGCCCAGAAGGGGCGGTGGCCATTTACTCGAAGCGTGACCAGTATTTCGTCACAGAAACCGCCGCTATCACTCCGACCGGGCAGGGTCTTTGGCAGGCGCGGGAGACACACGAACACCTTAAGTTCGTACGGCTCGACGCTGAGATAGATGGTCATATCGCCCAGACCATCCGACGGATCCTTACCGCATTGGTCACCGAAGCACACCCCCTGATTCCACCTTCAAAAAGCCTCGTCGCCGATGTACATTTCCTCGAGGTGTCCGTGGAGACACGCAATGGAGTGATTTCGGCTGACGCGCCGAGAGAACCAATCGGTCCGCGAATGAAAGCCCTTGAGCAATTAAACCAAGCGCTGATCAACTATTGTGAGGCCCCCGTCTCGAAGCGCAGAGCCCTGAGTCGAAAGATTGCTGATTGTCTTTCGCGCTTACACCTGAAGACCTAACCAGACGATGGAGCTAACCGCTGCCCGTACCGCGTTTACCTTTTCAATGACTAAATCACCCTTGCTTCGAGTTGAGCTCGCTGTCGGCAGCGGTAGCTCATCTTATTTTCGTTAGGCCTATGCCACGCGTGAGCCTCGGTTGGAAGATCTTCGTCGCGCTGCAGATCGTCGCGTTCGCGTCGATGCTTCTTTGTCGTATCCTCCCGTATTCATCTGCCGGTCCAGCTTTGTGGGCCACACAGTTTGTGTTGCTCTTCCCTTCCTATTGGTACCCCGGCGAGTGGGTCGAGCAGTTACTCTGGCATAGTGGGCTCTCACTTACCACGATCGCTGTTGCCTGCTTGATCTCGGGCGTCGCGGCGAGCGCCTTGTGCTGGTGGCTTCTCCTGTTAGTCGTGCGCTTTATCATTCGGTCACGTAATAGGCCTAACCAGTCGCTGCAGCTAACGCCTTCCCGTACCGCGTCCACATCTTCCAATGATTAGTTTATCTTCATTCCAATTCAGCCTCGCGGCCGGAAGGCGTAGCTGATCTTGTTCTCGTTAGATGTAGATCTATGCGCGTCTCAGTTATTTGCCTACCACGTTGGCCTGAAGCTTCGTAGCTGTATGCTCGAGGTTATACTGAGTATCTCGCAGCTTGCGGCGCTGGATTGCATGCCTATCGCTGCACCACAGCGCCCCTGTCAGAGAGTTGCGAAGAGCTATCGTGCGAGCCGAGTTGCCCGTCGCCAAATATTAGGCCACCAGGCGTCGCAGCGCTGGACAGGACATTCGTCGGTGTTTCGACCCTCTTTCGGCTCGAGGTCGACCGTCGGAAACGAACTTGGGCTGCAAAGCTATTGCGAGAATATCCGTGACTTCTCACAGAACACGTCTTCGAGGCTGGTAACCAGCCGTGACATCTAACCAGGCGATGGAGCTAACCGTCTGACCGTCCGCGTTTACGCTTTGAATGTGATTAGAGTATCTTGACTTGCAGTTCATGCCTCGCTCTCGTCAGCGGTAGCTGAGCTTTTCTCGTTAGGTCTCAGCGCGCCATATGCCTCGTGAACACGATGTCAGCGGCCTTGTCAGCTTCATTCAGCGGATTCACCGTCATTGCCGGCTCCATCGGCGGCGGCACCTTCGAGAATGGCAACTGGTGGACGAAGTTCACTCTCGATCTTGACGACCCGCAGGCATGGAACGTCGTGCAAGAGCTTGGCTACGTGCTCAACTACCTGTCGCTTGAAGAGCGTCTTCCCACGATTTTCATGCCTGTATCTCCGCCACCCTACGCAAATGGTCCAGCCCGCGAGTTCTTATCTTGGGTTATCGAGTCCCGTGATCCGAGTTTACACCTGAGGTTTGCGTTCAGTGGCTGGAGGGTCGTCTGTCCCAATCCAGTCGATGATCTTACACAGTGGCCGAGCACTTCGGACGAAGAGACCTAACCATGCGCTGGAGCTAACGACCGCCCGATTCGTGCCCACATTCTCGATGGCTATTTCTCTACACCGCATTTGACGCTCGCTCTCGGCGACCGTAGCTCAGCTTGTTCTCGTTAGATGAAGACGGATGTTGCGCGATTGTCACTGCTTCCTTTGCGAGGGCATCGCTTCTTGTCGTTCCGCGGTGATTCCTTCATGATTGCGTCGCAGCTTTGTTTGCCATGAGCTTCGCGGTCGTTTCACTCTTCACCCTGCGCAGACATCACAGCCGCTATCGCGAGATGGAGCATGTCTTCACCTAACCAGACGATGAAGCTAACGGCCACTGTCGCACGTTTTGGAGATGCCTTTCCGGCAGCTACTTTCCTTTCACTTCGGGCTGGCCTTTGTCCCAGTGGCCGCAGCTTATCTTGTTCTCGTTAGGCCATGAGTCCCACGATTCCACGGAGCGCCGTAGCAGCTTCCCCGGTGACTTTTGCTTCATTCGACGCACTGATGGAAGATACGTGCCTTTCGTGTTTCTCTTCGGAAGCGGCAAATCCAGAAGCAGCTTTATCGGTGGACTTGCGAATGTCGTCCTGGAAGAGCCCTCGACTAACCTGCTTCCCCCGCATGTTACGATCAGTGACCATGCGCTCCTACATCATTAAATGCTTTAAGGAGAACGATACGCCCATTGTAGGCAACCTCAGGGAAAGAATTAGCGACACGACATTGGCTGACGTGAGATCCCAAACAGAGGATATGAGCGTCGGCGCGAAGCATGCCGTATGGGGCTGGAAAACGATCTATAAACGTGCCGATCAAATCCCGGCCTAACCAGACGATGAAGCTAACGGCCACTGCGGTCCGCTTTGGAGACGCCTTTCTGAACGCTAGTTTCTTTTCACCGTGGCGTGGGCTTTGCCCCAGTGGCCGTAGCTTATCTTTTTCTCGTTAGATGACTTCGCGCGCTCTGTTCTCCATTGTCGCCCTCGTGGTGACCGTCAGCGCGATACCACCCGCGATAGCGGACGGCAGCTTCAAGCCAAGCCGGGCGGAGCATGACGCGATGCTGCGGGAGCTAAATAGGTGTTCGGCTGGGCGGGCGTCCAGCGCTTGTCCGATTTACAGCAGCTCTCATGCGGTGACTACTCGGACGGCTACGCAGTCTGTTCATCGAAGCTTTCCTTACGTGTGGATGGGACGCCTCGGCCTTACTATGTCGAGTTCGATGGCAAGCGGCGGAAATTAGGGCTTGCCTCTTTCTATCCCGACGAGCCCACCCCGCCGGAAGTAAAGGCGCAAGGTTTCTACACCCCTGACCAATACAATCAAAGACCCGAAGACACGCGACTTCGCTGTTGCAACCGTCGAGAAGTTCAATCGTCATCTTCGCTGGCATTGGTTTTCGGGCCCTTCGATACACCGGGAGGGACGCAATTTGTTAGTCACCTACCATGTGTTCTCAGACGCCGAGAGCAGAAGAGTCGCTTACAGGATGTCGACACTCCTCACATTCTATATTTCGCCTCGTGGCGCTATTTGCGGCGCGGTTTATAGCGAGTGAAAGTCATCTAACCAGGCGATGCAGCGAACGGCTTCCCGTACTGCGTTCAGATTTTATTATGACTAGTGTATTTTTATTCCAAGTCGGCCTAGGCGTCGGAAGCCGTCGCTGATCTTGGTCTCGTTAGATGGCGTCTCCGTGTTCGCGCTTAGAAAGAGTGACTATCGATCGCGTCTGCGTGAAGCGTGCGCTGCAGCCAGAACTGGTGCAGAGATTTGTGGTCTCCTCGTTGATTGTGGCCGGGCCGCATCACTCGTCCCGGTCCGCAATGTCGCGCGGCGCAACGGCGGTTTCCGCTTCAGCGTCCGTGATGTACGGCGCATCTGCGCTGCTGCGGACCTGCTCGGCTGCGAGGTCGTTGGCACCTACCACTCTCATCCCGTGGGACTAGCCACGCCTGGACATTCGGACCTCCTCAGTGCGGTGGACGATTCATTTCTGCTTATCTTTGACTGCATGGATAGGAAAGCGCAGCTCTGGAAAATCAGCCGGGGTGCAGCGAACCCTTCTAAATTTCGTCTCTTGTGATTATCGTGCTAGCCATCTAACCAGACGATGGAGCTAACGGCCACCCGGCACATGTTTACTTTCCTCATAACTACAACTCTTTCGCTTCGATCACTTCTCGGTCTCGGTGGCCGCAGCTCAGCTTGTTCTCGTTAGGCTATAGAGTGAAGCGTATCTTGATCATCATTGCAGGAGGCGCGATTGGGCTGGTCGTGTTCAGCACGGCCGCAGCTGCGTTGTTATGGTTATCGTGCGATAGCAATGTGACGGTTTGGGTGCAAAATGGGTCGGGTTTGCCACTAAAGAGTGTCGACGTAATCATGCCGGGAGGTCCTGCGGGTTTCGGCGTTGACCTGCCTCCAGGTTCCGGTCCCGACTTGCCCCATGCCAGCGCCTTGGGTACAGGCTCGCCTCGATGGCGACTGCCCTTTCGGGTTGTGTTCGATTCAGAGCGACAGCACTACGACATCCCAGTCGACGTGCGCTTGTTCCCGCTTGGGTCGTTCGCGGTCAGCGTAAGAATTGATCATAACATGCACATTTCGGTCACCACGAAGATCGTATCATGCATCTAGGCCTAACCAGGCGCTGCAGTAAACCGCCGACCGTTGCGTAACCACACTCGATTTTATGAGAGAGTTCTCGATGTCATTAAAGTTCGCTTCCGTCAGCGGCAGCTCATCTTGTTTTCGTTAGGCGGTCCGGAAGCTCATGACAAACACAGAGCCGATAAACGCGCTGCGAAGCTGGGACGAACAACGCCGCGAATTTGCATATCGCCGTTTTTTGGCGATGCCCCTTGCCGGGGCTGTCGCCTGGACAACCATAGGCGTCGCGGGCGCTTTTCTGAAGCCAGCGTTGGAGGTGTGGGTCCTCTTCGGGGCCACCGGCTGCATCCTCTACCTGGGCATGTTGTTCTCCCGATTCACCGGAGAGAACTGCCTCGACAAGCAGCGGCCGAAGAACGTGTTTGACGAACTATTTCTCCGCACCGTCGGCTCGTCGGTCCTGGTTTTCGCGATCGCCATCCCTTTCTTTCAGCGAGATTACACCTCGTTGCCGTTGTCGGTCGGCATCTTAAGTGGTTTGATGTGGCTGCCCCTCTCCTGGATCCTAGGACATTGGATCGGAACATTCCACACCCTGGCGCGGACTGCCCTGGTGACGGCGAGTTGGTATTTGTTTCCGCATTTGCGTTTCGTTATAGTGCCGGCTGTGATCGTCGCCGTTTACGTGGTGACTATCATTGTACTTGAGAAGCGCTGGCGCCGCATCCACTGCGCCTAACCATGCGATGGAGCGAACGCCGGACCGCTCTGTGTCGACGATTGAGATGACTTCCACACTTTCACTCCGAGCGACGCCCGCCCTCGTCCGCCGTCGCTGATCTTGTTCTCGTTAGGTCTATGCGTGGCTTTCTTCTGGCGATCACAGTTGCCTTCCTCCATCGCCTTTTCGCATATGGCTTGTGGTCGCTTGGATTCGTTGTCGGGATGGGGAGTTTCACTAGTGCCTCGGCGGGCACAGCGGGAAGTTTCATCTGGGCGCTGAGCGGGTTGCTGGACTTCCCAGTGTTGGCCTTTTCATTCATCAGTGCCCAGTTGCGCTACGGGAAGATGCCTTCGGGCGGGATGGCCTTGGCACAAGCACCGTTATACGAGAAGCTCGTTTGGTCGATGGCCGTTGGAGTTATCGCTGCAGTCGGCGTGAATTTTTATCGTCAGAGAACCGGGGCCAAAGCGGCGCGTGATGAAGATCCCTATGAGACCTAACCATGCGCTGGAGCAGTGCCGCAGGAGCAAAGCGAGTGAAGTTAAAGAGCGGGAACCAAATTTGCACCACTAGCGGGGGCGTAAACTCCGCCCGTTCCGTGACCAGATCCTCGATGACTACTTTCCTTCCACCGTATTTGCCGCTCGCTGTCGGCGGCCGTAGCTCAGCTTGTTCTCGTTAGGAAGTGACGAATCGGGTTACATCTTTGTCCATCTGCGAAGCGAGTTGAGAAAGGCAAATGGTCTCTGAGGTTTATGGCGCGATCTGAAAAATTGAGATCTCAGCGGCGACTGAGGGCGGATTCGAGCCGCCGACGAGCATGAAGCTGGACGCGCTTTCGTTGATTAGTTGGATCGTGCCCCCAGATGGAAAGGAATAAATCATGGATCCGTTCAAATTGTTGCCATTGGCACCGAAAAAGGCGTTGGGCGGAGCGACACCATTTTGACCCACGCCCACCGTCGCAGAGTTAGGAGTCACCCCCAAAGAAAAACTGATGAAATAAGTCCCCGGGGCCACGTTGAAATCGCCGGTTGGGCCCATTGTGATTCCACTGGCTGTATTAATAGTGCTGAAAAGGATGCTCTTATTAGGAAGGACGATTTCAAAGGACGGCTGCACTGCCGTAATGTAGTTACTGCCTAACGAACCGGTGGGACCCTGAGCCCCCGTTGCTCCATCGGCGCCGGAGGGCCCGGTCGCGCCTGTGGTCCCGGTGGCGCCGTTAGCTCCCGAAGGCCCCGTCGCTCCCGTGGCGCCGGTCGAGCCGTTAATTCCCGAAGGCCCCGTCGCGCCGGTCGCTCCGATAAATCCTGTGGCTCCGGTTGGCCCTGTGGCCCCGTTACTCCCATTGGTTCCAGAGGCCCCCGTCGCGCCCGAACTTCCAGTTGGCCCCGGCGAGCCCGTCGCCCCGGTTGCACCAGTCGCGCCGTTTGTTCCGTTGCTACCCGAAGCTCCAGTGGCACCCGTTAGGCCCGATGCACCAGTTGCTCCGGTCGCCCCGGTCGCGCCCGTTGATCCATTTGCTCCGGGCGTGCCGCTGGGTCCCGTTGGACCGGTTGCTCCGTTAACGCCTGATGGTCCCGTCGCACCCGTGGCACCGGCGACCCCGGTCGCTCCTGTAGCGCCGGGATTTCCCTTTGCGCCAGTCGATCCAGTTGCGCCTTTTGCGCCGGTCGGCCCCGTGGGTCCGGTCGGGCCAATCGGTCCGGGCGGGGGTGACATTTGCCGATTCGGGCTGGCCGCGTTGACAACGTGACTTGTTAGGCAAAGCGTCAAAACGATTGCAGCGACGCGAATCAACCGGAGGGGACTGGCGAACATGGGGCCGGATTACACAGTAGAGAAGTAAAATGGTCAACATAAAATCGCTCCGGTTCGTGGCAGGACTAGTAAAGCGGCGACGTAAAACCGGCCCGGACACAACAGTAGCTGTTTTCAAAGCTTCATTCACGTGTCCTTCCGGGCACAGCTTCACCCTTCGGAATCACAGAATAAATCCTAACGGACGAGTGGATCCAAGCGTTGTTTGTCCTATTGAGCACTGTTCGTTTCACGCTTGCGTGCGACTCAAAGGATGGACATTTGGTGATACTCGTTATTCAAAAACCAATAGTTTCTGTTGATTGCGCGTTAGGGCTCTCGCGCTCGTTTGTCGCAGCATCATTTGCGCTCTCGCGTTCTCGATACTGCTCATTCTGATGGGAATTTCATATTACATGATCTTCAGTGCGCAATGTCCTCGGTGTAAGACACGACTTTTGCTGGCCTCGGGCCCATTTTTCTTTCGGCTCGCTGCCCCGCCGTGGTTTACTTCTTGCCCCTCATGCGGCCTTTTGTTCGATACAACGTTTGATGAACCACGTTAGGTCTAACCATGCGCTGGAGCTAACGGCCACCCGTTCCGTGTCCAGATTCCGATGAACAGTTCCTTTGCACTGCATTTGACGCTCGCCGTCGGCGGCCGTAGCTCAGCTTGGTCTCGTTAATGCGACACGGAGTTGCGTCCAGATCTCGAATCAGCCTCGATTATCGAGGAGGTAGGAAATCGATCGAAGCGAATGGAGGAGTAGGGTCGCCTCTTCTTCAATACACGCAATTGAACGGAGAGCCGAGATGACCACACCACCTGTATTGCAGACGAGCAGAATCTTGTTCTTCCGGCGCCTGATCATCTTTGTTCTCGCCGGACTGCTGATCTTCTACCACAGCCTCACGCTTTACGAAATGTATTTAGGCACCAGCAACAGTGCACATACGCTCTTCGAGTATGTGCAGTCGGTCCTTCGTATGTTTATCACTATGAGTCTACTGCTCGTTGTCTTTGGCGTGCGCTGGGCATTGTGGGGGATGTGGTTCAGTATCAGCGGGCTTGTAGCAACGCAGTATTGGGCGCATTTCGGGAATTTGCCCGTCGATTTCACCCAAGGCAGGCACCCGCTCTCCTACCTTAAGGGTTTCATTTTCCCGACAATCATTACCTTGGCGTTCCACTCTTCGAGCCGGCACAGCGATTCAAATGAAGACGCCGCATAACCAGGCGCTGGAGCTAACCGACTCGGCGGAGTGACACAACAGCCCGAGTTCGCGCTTGTTTCCGCCTCGTCGGCACCTCAGCTTGGGTCGTTAGATGATTGCGCGTACACTTATCTTTGTCTGGCTAATGGCGAGTTTTACATCAGCCGCGGACGAGAGAAGTGATTTGAAAGTCTCTGGCCCGGTCGAGGGACCGAGTAAGCGCATTTTCACGGTCCGCCTGGCAGATCATAAACATGTCCTCGTCTTCGTTAAGAATGGGGTCGTTTCAACGCTTGATGTGACCGCATTCTTTCCTTATTCCGTTACCCTTACTGAGAGCCCGAACTCTAAATACAAGGCCATCATCATTTTCGAAGATCGCCGCAACGATAGGACGATCGACTCGTTTGGAGTTACAGCGACCGACATCCTAGAGCGAACGGACGAGGAGACACATAAAGCCCTAAGCGATTCCGCGGCGAAAGCACGGGCCGTCGGGGAAAGACTCGGCAAGGAAATCCGGGAGCAGCAGCATTAAATCATCTAACCAGGCGATGGAGCTAACGGCCACCAGGCGCATGTCCACCTTCGTTGTGACTATAAACATTTCGCTTCGATCATTGCTCGGTCCCAGTGGCCGTAGCTCAGCTTATTCTCGTTAGGTCTATGCGTGCGGTAACATTGTGCTTATTCGTTGCGATTGCAGCGCAAGCTGCTGCTGCGGCGGCGCCCGCAGCAAAGGGTCATCTACTTCCCGCGCGGCCGAATTTTGATGCCCGACCGGGGATCCCAGATGCACAGGAGTTTGCACAAGCGTGTGAAGAAAAGTTGTATGACCGACGAGACTGGATCGTGCGCTATTTCCAAATCATTCATGTTCCAACCGCAACTACCGCCATATCCATTGGTCAGACTAACGGCGCCTATTGGCTGGCGGTCCGACAAGCCCGTCCAGACATCTCAGGTCTCCCGAATTACACCTCCGCTTTGAAATCAGTTAGAGTAAAGAAGCTCGACGCAGAACTACCCGTATCGACGGCTCGAGCGCTGATCGCAGTTTGGAAAGCATTGGTTCGTGAAACCCGACCCGCGGAGGCTAGTCGTGAAGGCCTCGACATTCATCCTCCCGAGGTCATCCTCTACGCGAGGGATGGGCAGGGCCGAGTAGCCTTCGGAAAGTATCCCCCTAACGCAGACGAATACCCCATATTCATCCGCTTTGCGAAGGTGATAGATGACCTTTTAGATACAATCGATAAACGAAAGCAGGAAAGGCCCGCTTGGCTTCGTAAGATCGGAGGAGAAGCTCAATCTCTTGAAAAGGAATTCCGAAAGACCTAACCAGGCGCTGGAGCTAACGTCCGCCCGTTCCACGTCTACCTTCTCGATGGTACATTACTCTCACCTCATTTGCCGCTCGCTGTCGGCGGCCGTAGCTCAGCTTGTTCTCGTTAGATGGTGAGAGCGCTCCGGTGAAGGTCATCTACAAGATCACCTACCCCAATGGTAAGATTTATGTCGGGCAAGATGTCACCGATAGCGTCAACTACTTCGGGAGCGCCAGTAGCGAACTCATTGCCCGCGACTTTCCTCTTCGGGAGCAGCGTCGCGACTTTACGATCCGTCGGGAGATATTGTGGGAGTCAGAGACCGCGCCGGATTCCGAAGTGTGCCAGATCGAGCTCGATTTTATTCGAAAGCTTGGTTCCAATGATCCCGCGAAAGGATACAACCGTTCTCCCAAGCATTGTGCCTGATTCACGCTAACCATCTAACCAGGCGATGCAGCGAACCGCTGGCCGCTCCGCGTTCCCACTTTCGATGACTTCCATATTCAACTTGCAGCCACGCGCGCTCTCGTCAGCGGTCGCTGATCTTGGTCTCGCTAGGCGCTGTTCCCGCACGATGTGCGATAACATCAGAGGGGCAAAGCTTCTATGAGCTCCCTTCGCCTTTTTGCCGAAAATGTTTGGACCGTAGATGGCCCCACTGTCCGCGCCATGGGCATTCCATTTCCGACCCGCATGATCGCCGTGCAACTCGCCGGCCATTCATGGTGGGTGAATTCTCCGGTATTTGTCACGCCCAAGGTGCTTGATCGCATCACTTCCGGTGGGGCAGTGAAATACCTTGTCGCTCCGACCAAGATGCACGTCTGGCGATTGGCATCGTGGCATGCGTTATTTCCGGCCGCAGAACTCTGGGCGCCTCCGCAGATACCGAGAGCATTCAAAAACCTCCCGTATGCGGGCGTTTTGGGAGATTCGCCCTACCGCGGTTGGGCCGATGACTTTGATCAGCTCGTTTTCAGAGGCAATTTTTTCATTGAGGAGGTCTATTTCCTACACAAGAAGTCACGGACGGTCATCTTCGGCGATTTCATCCAAAATTATCCGCTCGTGAAGGGCAGACTGCTGCGCAATACGCTGGTTAAGCTCGCTGGCGTCTCGTCTCCGGGTGGTGGTGTTCCATGGGATATCCGACTTTCTTTCACCGACCGGGAGCTCGCGAGGCGATCACTCGAGAAACTCCTTGCCTGGGACTTTGACAAGTTGATCCTGGCTCATGGCGAATGTCTGGAAAGGGACGCAAAGCTCCATGTAGAGCGCGCCTTCGGTTGGCTCAACGGCTGATATCCCGCGAACTGTTTCCATGACCACACAAAGCGCCTAACCAAACGATGCAGCCAACCACTGGCCGGTCCGATTCTTAGCCTACCCGATCTATGACGCGTTCCCTCTATTTTACGCTCGCCCTCGCCAGCCGCGGCTGAGCTTATTCTCGTTAGGTCCTGTGACGCGCATCCTTTTGATCTTAGTTCTTTCTGCCACAGCAACAGCCCAAGCCGCTTCACACTACACACAAGCAATGTTTCGCCGGGGTCTTTACGAGCCAGGCGTCATAATCACTACGACGCCTCTCTTCGTGCTTATCACGTTGCGCGACCCGAAAAACGGTACCCAACGTGAAGTTGCCATCGTCGGCCCCTTCCTCCTTGGCGCGATCGAAGACGAGTATCACATAAAGGTTCGTAAGACCGGTTCCTTCGAGGGTGATGTCGCGGCGGTGGAAAAGGCGCAGAAAAGGGAAGTGCAGATTGCCCTTTCTCAGCCCAACCGAACGTTCGTGTTCCGCAACCACGCGGCGCGAAGAAACGTTGAGCCCCGATATACGCCTGCGATATTGCAGGAGGTGCGCAACGCCTTCAAAGGGAAGAGCCCAAGAGAGATCCTTTCTGCTGCACGCGCGACTCGAAGTTGGCTCCACGATATCTACGACAGCAAAGACGATGCGGTTCGCCGGCTTGCATATCGCGACGCCGTGGCGCACGCACTCCTTGAGCGAGGCATCCTCGTCGGGGAAGGCGACGTCATCGACGGCCTCTACGTAGCGAAAGGGACCTAACAATGCGCTGCAGCTAACCGATGACCGGTACGTGACCACACTGGAATTTCATGAGAGAATCCTCGATGTTGATTACCTCGGCTCCGTCAGCGGTAGCTGATCTTGGTCTCGTTAGACGTATTACGTTCGCACAGCCACACTCGCTAAGGGCAAACCATATGCACAAAGTAGTTATCGCGGTCGTCATCGCCGTCGCAGGAACGAGACCGGCCATCGCGTCTCAAGAGACCGACGTGATGGTACCGGTGCGGCAGTTCATTACCGGCTTCAATAACAGCGACTCTAACATTGCCCAGGCGGCTTGCACCGATTCAATCTTCATTATCGACGATTTTCCACCTCATGCGTGGGGGGGATCAGGAGCCATCTCAAAGTGGCTTCATGACTTAAAGAGTTTCGAGAAGGAACATGGCACGTCTGATCCGTCCGTGGCTTTGGGCAAGCCCCGGCACGTCGACGTCACAGGCCGTCGCGCTTATGTAATCGTTCCGACGAAGCTTCGTTATAAGAAGAAAGGGCAATTAGTTAGCGAGACCGGCTTGATGACGCTGGTGCTGCGCAAAGGCGCAGCCGGTTGGCGCATTGCCGCGTGGTCGTGGACTGATGATTAGCTTCGTTGCATCCACGAAACGTCTAACCATGCGATGGAGCGAGCGGCGGACCGCCGTACGCTCCAGTTTTGAGATGACTTCCATCCTTCCACTTCGAGCGACGCGCGCCCTCGTCCGTCGTCGCTCCTCTTATTCTCGTTAGATCGCAGAGTTCATGGATGCCGCGCGATTGAAAGAGTTTGCGACAAGGTATACAGCGGCTTGGTGTAGCCAGAACGCGACCAGCGTCGCGGCATTCTTCGAGGCCGGCGGCGCATTGAAGATCAATGCTGGAAGTCCTGCAGTCGGGCGCGCCGCGATAACCGAGGCGGCACAAGGTTTCATGAGCGCATTCCCTGACCTCGTCGTCACGATGGACGCAATCACTCCTCTCGATGACGCCCATGCGACGTATCGCTGGACGCTAAACGGTACGAATCTCGGGCCGGGCGGCACTGGCCAGGCAGTGCGGATCAGTGGTTACGAGGAATGGACTATCGGGTCAGAAGGATTGATAAGAGATTCGAAGGGGCATTTCGATGAAGCTGACTACCAACGCCAATTGATAGCTGCCACGATCTAACCATGCGATGGAGCGAACGGCGGACCGTCGTACGCTCCACTTTTGAAATGACTTCCACCCCTCCACTCCGAGCGACGCGCGCCATCGTCCGCCGTCGGTCATCTTGTTCTCGATAGGCTCAATTGGAAAGATCTCGCACACGACCAACAAGTTACGTGCTTTTGGGACTTGACCGACTCCTACGCACGGGTGCTGAATGCTTGGAATGAAAAGAAAAACTGCCCTACTCGCACTCCTAATCTCGGCGGCCGCGGCCAGCCTTTGCTTTGCCGCGGACGACGCCTTCATGGGAACGTGGAAGCTCGATGAAGCGAAGTCGAAAATCCCGGAAGGCATGGCAAAAAACCGCACCGTCGTTTACGCGCAGAGCGGCGACGAGGTAACAATCACCGTGGATGGCGAACTTGACGGCAAACCGGCGCACCACGTTTGGACGGGAAAGTTCGACGGTAAGGATTACTCGGCCAAAGGCAGCGACATGCACGATACGCGTGCCTACACGAAAGTTGACAACCACACGCTCACCTACACGGTAAAAAAGGGGGGCAAGGAAGTCGGCACTGGCAAAGTAGTTATCGCGGCCGACGGCAAGAGCCGCACGACGTCCGAAACCGACATCGGCAAAGGCGGGAAGAAGCTGTCGATGACGGGCGTTTACGAGAAGCAGTAGAATTTAATTGCTGATTTGTTAGCCGGTCGGCGCCGCAATCGCTGGCCGGTTTTACATGAGGGGCTCTCAAGACTCGCGACTTGTCTTCGTGCGCCGCGTCCGGCCTAACCAGACGATGGAGCGAACGGCGGACCGCCCTGCGTTGCATTTTAGATGAATTCCACACTTCTACTCCGAGCGACGCGCGCCCCCGCCAGCCGTCGCTCATCTTGTTATCGTTAGGCGTCTCAATCCATGATAGAAGTTCATCCACCGCACGAGAACGTTCATACGTGGAGACAATTTTTGATCCACATCGCGGCCATTACGATCGGATTACTGATTGCGATAGGGCTCGAACAAACGGTCGTATATTTTCATCATCGTCACCAACTGCAGGAAGCCCGGCGCGAGTTGACAGCGGAACTCGAGGAGAATAGTCGTGTCGTGGTCAAGAACCTGGACGCGGTCCGAAAAATTACGGCTGAATTAGATGCCAACATGGCATTACTTCGTGCCGCGCAAACATCGCCCGCGAGCGGCTCGCAATTGGTCTACGGATTAGGTAATTTTTACTGGCCGAAAGACGCAACGTGGCAGGCGGTAAAGCAGAACGGATCGCTCGGTCTTATGGCACACGATGAATTGCATTACTACGTCTACATCTACGAGGACATTTCCATCATCATGGAACAATCGTCCGAATTGGGGGCCCGCATCGAACTGGCCCGTGCCATTGCTCGGCGGTCACCGGACGGAAATCTCACCCCACGTGACATCGAGGAACTGATTACTGTTACCTCTGAGGTGCAGGCAAAAGTCGCCTATTTGACGTTGCTCTTTCGCCTCGAGGAGAATGCCCTGCAGAAAAAGATCGAGGAGATTCCGAAAATTGAGCAGAAGCTAAATCAACATTAGCAGTCGTGCAACGCCTAACCAATCAGTGGAGCTCACCGGCGATCGCCGCGTGTTTACAATCAGATGACTACAATATTTCCACTTCGAGCCACGCTCGTCGTTAGTGGCGGTAGCTCATTTCTGTGTCGTTAGGCTAAACAACTGCTCCCTAAACTGTGATTGGACGACGCGTAGTCGGGCACCTGAAAAACCAGCAATGGACCGGTTTCGGTATTGAGTTCGTCATTGTCGTGCTGGGTATTTTCATAGGCCTCCAAGTTTCAAACTGGAACCAAGAACGAACCGTCGGTCAGCAGGCAGCCAACTTCGCGGAGCGCCTGAAGACTGACCTGCGAGAGGAAGACTGGGCCTACCAGCTGCAGATTACTTACAACCGTGAAGTTCTCGCATACGCGCAGAGAGCAGCAAGCGCGCTGGAGGGCGCAACAACAATGTCGGACGAGTCGCTGCTCATTTGCGCTTATCGCGCCACTCAGTATAAGCAGCGACTACGCCGCCGTTCCACCTACGACGAGCTGATCTCGACCGGGACCATCGGTCTGATTCGCGACCAGACCCTCCGCGATACGGCCATGCGGGTCTACAACATGCCTACAATCGATAACACGGTGCGTGAGGGCATGCAGTCGCGTTACCGCGAAGCCTTCCGTATGTGTGTACCTAACGATGTACAGCGTGCTTTGGCCAAGCAATGCGGCGACCATTATGTCGCAACCGGAGACTATGCCGCGATCGCGGGGTCACTTGATTATACGTGTACAACCGGATTGCCCGAGCAGGCGATTGGCGAAGCCGCGAAAGCCCTTCGATCCAATCCTGATTTGTTGCCGGCACTACGGCTGCGTATTGCCGACATCGAAACTCGGATCGAGGACCTGACCAACAACAATCGGAGCATCCTCGACCACCTTCATGCCGTTGCTACGGAGAAGCCGTGAGCGATCAAGACGTTGCACAATGTCGCGGTGAAACTTTGCCGAGATGGAAAGGGCCTAACCAAACGATGCAGCGAATCGCGGACGCTTCGTATATCTAGCTTTGAGAGGATGCGAACGTGATTTCTAATTCGCATGGTCGCTGGTCTTGTGTCTCGTTAGGCTTAAGAGCGCAGATGGCGATTGACACTGCACGCCCGACTCGATACCAACGTAATATGAATGACACCACTCGCATCAAGTCTCTCCGCGTTGCTCTTATTCTGGTAGGCGTCATCTTTATCTTTGGCATTTACCTGCTGATGATCGTCTGGCCGTCCGGCTGGACGTGGCATACCGGTCATTCGGACTATCCTCTGATGATCGTAGGCATTTACGCCACGCTCGGAGTTTTCCTTCTGTGGGCCGCCCGCAACCCGGTGGATCACCTGAGCCTTATCTGGTTCACCGTCTGGTCCAGTGTGGTGCATGGCGGAATCATGGCGATTCAGTCATTCGAGATGCCCGAGAATCATGGCCACTTGTTCGGCGACGTATTCGCGTTGTTCATTGTCGCGGCGATGCTGGGATTTCTCACCCCGCGTCGCGATGCATTGAGTCGCAGTGGCGCGCAAGCCTAACCATGCGATGGAGCGAACGGCGGACCGCTGTGCGCTCCCCTTTTGAGATGGCTTCCACCCTTCCACTCCGCGCGACACGCGGTCTCGCCCGCCGTCGCTCATCTTGTTCTCGTTAGATGAATGTGGAAATGATCAATGTCTGGGCGCAGCTAATCGCGTCGATCGGCGTCATCGTCTCCCTCTTTTATGTCGCGGCGCAAGTCCGGCAAAACACTCGCTCGTCACGTGCGATTGTGGTCGATTCCCTTGCTAGATCGATGCATGATCTTGCCATTGAGATGGCGCAGAACGACCAGCTCCTAACGACTGCCACGATGTTGAAAGATTGGAACAGCGCGTCGGAGATGGAGAGAGCGCGGTATGCATCTTTTATGCTTGGCTATTTCAAGCTGTTCGAGAATGCCTGGTTCCAGATGCGTCAAGGGACGCTCGAACGCGATCAATGGGAGGGGTACGACGCCTTTTTGCGCACCGTTTGGATGGTACCAACAGTCAAGACATGGTGGTCCATGAGGCGCACGTTCTTCGCGCCGGGATTTCGGACTCACGTCGAGAACCTTGAAGAAGTCCGCGGTATCCCTTCACTCGCGCAGCTTACGCGGACTGAAAAGTGATAGCAGGGATCATCTACCAGACGATGAAGCTAACGGCCACTGCGGTACGCCTTGGAGGTACCTTTCTGAACGCTAGTTTCCTTTTACTGCGGGCTTGCCTTTGTGCCGGTGATCGTAGCTTATCTTTCTCTCGTTAGACCCAGGCCATGACTCTATTCGAACTGACGTTTACTCTTTCGGCGTTGATTCTGGGGCTGGCACTGACGCACATGGCGTCATCCTTATACCGGCTGGTGCTGGCAGGACGGCGAGTGCGTTGGGCGCTGGAGCCTCTAATGCAAGCGGCGCTCGTGCTTTTGATCGTGGTATTCGTCTGGCTGAACGAGTGGAACGGACGTGGCGTAACCACAATCATTTATGGACGCGTCCTGCTACGCTCGCTCAACCTGCTCGTCCTTTATATCGCCGCGGCAGTATGCTTACCCGAGGCAAGGGAGGGAGGCGGCGAAGTTAACATGCACGCCTACTATGACCGCGCGCGTCGGCTCTCGTTCGGTGCGTTAGCTATCGGGCTCGTATTCTTCAATCTCTACAATTGGACCGGCGAACAGGCGTTTCACTGGCGCTGGCAGATGTTGAGAGGTCTGACTTTTCTCCCTCCCTATGTTGCGATGATGTTCGTCAGATGGCGCTGGCTCAACGTGTCGTTACTCGCAGCGATGCTAATCTACTTTAGCATCATGACGATGGGTTATCGATTGAGCGGATGAAAAGGGCTGACGCAAGTGCGCAAGCCCAACCCAAGCAACGCAGCCAACCGCTGACCCGCGTAAAGTGTCACTTCCGATGCCTGGCACACACTCATTCCAACCCAACTTGGGTGTGGTCACCGGTGCTGATCTTTTCTCGTTAGGGCTCTCGCCATGGCACATCTTGAAGAGTTCATGAATTCGTTGACCGACCAGGATTGGGGCTGGCGTCCGCTTCAGTTCCTTCGGCCACCCAAGGATCAGGATATGGGCAATGCTGTCTTGCTAAAGATGGCATGCTGCTTCGGTCCAGTCACAGGCGTGGTCGCGCTGCTGGTGGTATTCCTTTTTAGTCACAGAATCACTGCTCGCGGTGCGATGTTGTGTATCTTTGGTTGTTCGGTTTTATTCTTCGTCGGATACAAGTGGACCTTTGCTATCTTTTGGAATCGCCGCGCGGAGCGAATTCGCTCATCGAACGCGCACCCTGTTTCGGAGCCCTAACCAGACGACGAGGCTAAGGGCCACTGCTGGAAGCCTGAAAGGCCGACCACATGACTACTGACCACAGACTACGGGCTTGCCCAGCCCCAGTGGCCGCAGCTTATCTTATTCTCGTTAGATGATTGTGCGCGGCCGTAGGCATCGAATAGTCTGGGATCTTCATGAGTCTTGCTGATCTCGCAACACTTGCCAGCAGCGGGGCCGTTCTCGTTTCGCTTCTCTTTCTCGGTCTGCAGATTCGACAGTCGAACCGCAATCAAAGATCGTTAATGCAGCAAGGTCGAACTACTCGAAACGTCGATCTCCTTTGCCGCCTCGGCGATCCCAAAGTCAGCGAAATCTTCGTGCGCGTCGCTAAATCGGAAGATCTTTCGGACACGGATTACTTCGTCCTCTACGGATATATGGCGTCCGTTTTCTGGAGCTATGAAGACTCCTTCTTTCAGTTCAGGTCAGGCATGCTCGATCCGAAGAGCTGGGCGTCTGATATCTCAACCTTAAAACGGTTGCTGAGTAATCCCGCCTATCGAGCGGTGTGGAGGGCGGCACGGGGCGCCAGCGGAGAAGAATATAAAGCGTTCCTCGACGGACTCGCCTCTGAAGCCAAAAACAGCCAGCCGGCCAATCTTTCCGCTATTCTCAAGCAGTATATCGCCGAAGAGAGGCAGGCGATGCGATCATCGCAAGATGACAAAGTCTAACCTTACCACGCGAACATCTAACCATGCGATCGAGCGGACGGCGGACCGATCCGAAGCCCAGTTAGTTGTTATGAGTTATTTGTTATCAGGAACAAAGCGCGGTCTCGTCCGCCGTCGCTCATCTTGTTATCGTTAGGCGTTTCAAACCGCGCATCCTGTTCTACACTGCACTCCATGCACCGCATCAAGTCCGACCGCTGGCAACACGCCCACAACTACGCTCCTGATTCGTCTGTTGCCGAGAGTCGCACACGAATTGTGATTGGCATCACCGCGACTATGATGGTCGTCGAGATCATCGGAGGCATCATCTTTCATTCGATGGCTGTGCTCGCGGACGGGTGGCACATGGGAACGCATGTTTCCGCATTCCTCATCACCGCTGTTGCCTATCACTTTACCCGCCGCCATGCCGCCGACTCTAGCTACAGCTTCGGGACCGGCAAGATGGGTGTCTTGGGTGGCTTTGCCAGTGCGGTCGTGCTTTCCGTGGTGGCATTTCTCATGGTGGGCGAGTCCGTGCATCGCTTTGTCGTTCCGTTACCGATCCATTACAGCGAGGCCATCGGCGTCGCCAGCATTGCACTACTGGTCAACCTGGTTTGTGCATTCCTGCTTCGGGGCGGCCATTCCCACCACCATGAGCATGGGCATGGCCACGACGGACACGACCACCATGAGGACTTGAATCTGCGAGCCGCTTATCTCCATGTGCTCGCCGATGCGTTCACTACGCTTGCGGCAATCTTAGCTTTGCTCGGCGGCAAGCTCTTTAGTTGGTCGTGGCTCGATCCGGTCGTGGGACTCGTGGGCAGCGCGGTTGTTTTTTCATGGGCTTACAGTCTTCTCCGTGCCACTAGCGGCATCCTGCTCGACCGCACGCCGGAGTCCTCCGACTTGCCAGATGAGATTCGCCGCGCCGTTGAGAGCGACGGCGATTCACTCATCACCGACCTTCATGTTTGGCAGGTTGCTGCGGGAAAGTTCGCAGCCATTGTCTCTATAGTAGCTCACGAGCCAAGGTCTTCGGATGCTTATCGCGAGTTATTCCGCGAGCACCAAGAGCTAGTGCACGTCGCAATCGAGGTTCAGCATTGTCACGAGCATGAGCAAGTCCACGCTAACGCCTAACCAAGCGATGGAGCTAACCGTTGCCCCGAGTGTTTACTTTCCGATGACTAAAGCACGTTCTCTTCGAGTCAGTCTCGCGTTCGGCAGCGGCACCTCATCTTGGTCTCGTTAGACGCGGCTGGCCAAGCCACATTTTTTCCTCCATAGTTGCACGTTTATGAACAGCGCTCGTCCAAACACATTTGCAAAGACCCTTCTCATGTTGGAAACGATGGCCACCCTATTTCTGATCGGCTGTGGGAAGGGGCGCACCGCCCACTACGTTCACATCGGTCCGGACTCATTACCCACGGAAAGCTATGAACATAAACCAGAGGAAGTGTTCAATCGCTCAGAATACGTGATTAAGCCGAAGCAGATGACGAGTTTTTATGACGTGCCGGGCGAGGCGGGCTACTTCATGAATGGTTCCGACTACGACTTCAATGGGCTCTCATTCATCCTGACCGAGACCCATCCAGACGGTGGGCCGCCTTTGCACACCCACGACACTGAGGAGTCGCACATCGTCCTGAGCGGCCGGGTTGAATATATTATTGGCGAGCGGAGATTTACCGTGGAGGCGCCTTACGTGGTGCGGATCCCGGCTGGGACGGCGCATACTTTCCGCAATGCCGGGAAGGAACCGCTCAATCTCATAGGCGTGCTACCAGACAAGCACGTGAGCTACCACGAGCTCGGGAAAAATCCGCTAGTGAAGACGGCCAAGTAATTAGGGCAGTCCTAGCATTTGCGGTCTCCGTTTTTATGGGCATTTTTGCGAGTAATGGGAGTGGAGAGGGTCTAACCATGCAATGGAGCTAACGGCCACCCGGCACATAACTACCTTTCCTCTGACTAGAATCCTGTCGCTTCGATCGCTGCTCAGTCTCGGTGCCCGCAGCTCAACTTTGTCTTTGTCTCCTTAGGTCTATGAGCGCACGTGATTTCTTTACTACTGGTTTGCGGCTGTTCGGTGTGTGGGCGCTTTTGCACACGGTGGACTATTGGTTGCAAGCGTTCGACATTTCTGCGGGCTTCTTTAAGCCGACCCACGATTCTATCGGCATTTGCGCTTCACATATCGTCGTTTATTTCGTGATCGGCCTATACCTGCTTATGGGTGCGCCACATCTGGTGAGCTTTGCTTTTGATCGCCGCCCTCGCGAGCGGCACCGACTCGCTGACCTACCCTCTGATCGTGATGAAGACGGCAAGACCTAACCATGCGCTGGAGCTAACCTGTTGTCGTACGCTCTCTACTGGCGTCGCCCCCAAAAACTCTTTAGCATGTCTGCTACAGTTAGTGCGGCGATTTGCGGAGCGTTCGCAGCCTTTTTTCTTTTAGGCTTGGGCTTTAGCCCGTCACCTTCTGAGGCGCTTTGGGTTCCGATCGCAGGGCTGGTGGTTGCCGGTTTCTTTTCCGGACGCTCTCCGGAATCATCCGTCTGGGTGTTGGCGCTCTGTCTAAGCGGTCCGAGCCTTTTTTTACGATCCCGAGCACTGGCGAGCGGTTTCTCCGCCATCAGGCCGATGCTTGGCACTTTAATCTTCTTTTGTCGGCTGGGATTTTCTTCACCGCGTCGATCGGAACATGCTTAGGCAAGCTTTCACTTCGACTCCCACGTATGATCTAACCCGATGATGAAGCTTCTATGTTCTTTAAGAGAGGCCTGATTCTGGCATAGAATGAAAGGGACAACGATTCCGAAGACCTCAAAATGAACCGCCAAATCCTCCTGCTGCTCGCGCCCGCTCTCACTTTTCTCGTCGCGATACCGCTTGCCCAGGCGGAGGAGCGTGCTGCTCAGGCGGAATCATTCGCGACGTTCTGGGTGGGGTTCAAGAGTGCGGTGGTGAAGAACGATAAGGAAGCAGTCGTAGCTGCGACTGAGCTGCCGTCGTTGCAACTCTCCAAGCCGGCGTTTCTCCAAGCCTATCCATCGATCTTTACCAAAAAGGTTCAGAGATGCTTCGCCACTGCCAAGCCTGTCCGGGCGGCGGACCGGGACAGCTACAGCGTTTTTTGCGGCTCGCAGCTCTTTGTCTTTGAGAAGGTAACGGGCGCCTACAAGTTCACGGACTTTAGCCCGAATGATTGATCTCGGCGAGGCGGGGGAAGTGGTCGATCGTCGAATCATCAATTAGCGGAATGGAGTTTGTAGTGTGGACCGAGTAGAACTAACCAGGCGATGACGCTAACGGTCACTGCTGCATGTGTTGGAGATGCTCTTCTGACAGCTTGTTTCTTTCACTGCAGACCAAGTCCAGTTACAGTGGGCGTAGCTTATCTTTCTCTCGTTAGGTCTGTGACGCATCCCACGACATGAGCAAACGCGACTTAGTTTATGTGCTGGTGATAATGACCGGTTTTAGCACGCTGCTGTTCGCCATCGTTCTAGCCGTAACCACGGTTATTACCGCGGCCACATATTCGATTCAACACCAGTCGTTCGACTTGAGCCTCACCAGGAGCTTTGTCGATCTCGCGATTCGCGTGATTATCTCTATCATCGTCATCAGAAAAGCAGACAGGATCACTTCATGGTTGTTGCGAGAGCCGAAGGCCTAACCAGGCGCTGGAGCTAACGTCCGCCCGTTCCATGTCCACTTTCTCGGTAGCTACTTTTTTTCTACCACAGTTGACGCTCGCTTCTTGGATTCCATTCCAAGCTCCTGGCTTCCCTAGTGCGACTAGGCGCATTCCCGCCATATTGTCTGCCGACGAAGGCGGCCGTAGCTCAGGTTGTTCTCGTTAGACCTATGAAGCGTGCCTGCCTGCTGGCTTTTTTACAATTGAGTATTTGGACTTCGTTGACGCCATGCTTCGCACGACCCTCGTCGCACACGGATGAAGCCACCCTCTACATCATTCGACAGCATGCTAATCCAGGGATGTGCAAGATCGATGTTCTGGTAGATAGCCGATTGGCTGCTACGGTCGCAAATCACTCTTTTGCGAAGTTCAGCATTCCGGCCGGCCAGCACAGACTTACATTCCGTTGGCCACTATTCTGTACGAAAGATCCATTAAGCGGGAATATAGACATCAAAGCCGGCCAGACCCGCTACCTTGTCGTAAGCGGTGAGCAGAAGATCTCGGGATTTTATATCATCGTCACCACGGTGAAACAAACAACGCAGGTGGCGGAAGTAACGCCTGCCGAAGGTCAGCGACTCATTCAGCAGCTAAAACGGTGAGGGATCTAACCATGCGATGCACCTAACGCCTTCCCGTATCGCGTTCACATTTCATCAGACTAGATTATCTTCACTGCAGTTCAGCCTCGCCCTCGGACGGCGTAGCTGATCTTGTTTTCGTTAGGTCTACCACCGTGCGCCACATTGCATATCTTATCATTGCGTTGAATGCTGTCTTTGTAGCGGCTCTGATCACTGCCGGGTTTCTGTTTGGCAGTCACCATCCCCCACCACTTGCGGAGCTGCGAGCCAAGGTCGAGGCATCCTCTTCATTCGAGGATCTGCGGCCGCGTGCCCTGAATATTCTCTCCGCGGATGAGGCTGCGAATCGCGCCATCCTGCATTTGCATGGCGCCATAACCCATCTTTCCCGCCTCGGGATATTGCTTAGCGTAAGCAACGCAGTTCTGTTGTATCTCTTGATACGGCGTGCGCTCCGTGAAGATGCCAAGACCTAACCAGACGATGAAGCTAAGGGCCACCCGGCTATGAGCCAGTTATCGGTTATCAGATATCGGTTGTCGGTAAGAGAGCTCGCTCTCAGCGCGCCGTAGCTTATCTTATTCTCGTTAAATGATTAGGCGCCTCGTATTCATCGTTTTGATAGCGTCTTGCGTTGCGCCTGCTTTGCGTGCCGAAGATATTTCAGCGGACGAACGGGAGATTCTTCGTTTAGAACAGGCGCTCATTGAAGCGTGGCAAAAGAATGATGTGGCCGCGTTGAACGCGATCGTCGCGGACGATTTTCAATGGTGGTCGTTTAAGGGGGACCGTCGAAACAGGACTGATCTGCTGAAGCTCGTAGCACGCGGACAAGGCAGTGGAGATACCGAGACGCATGCAAGCTTGGAAGATCCAGTCGTGCGGGTGTACGGAGATTCCGCCATTTTTACTTGCCGGATTATTGACACGGGCAAACATGCGGATGGAAAGCCTTTTACCGGTAAGACTGCCGATACTCATGTCTACATCCGGCGAAGTGGAAAATGGGTCCTGGTTGCAGAGCAGGAAACGTTGCTTCAGGCAATTGAATAACCAGCAATCATCTAGCCAGCAAAACAGCGAACCAATGGCCGCTCCATGTTCCCGTTTTGGATGACTTCCACGCTCAACCCGCAGCTACGCTCGCTCTCGCGCGCCGTCGCTGATCTTGTGTCTCGTTAGGCGCCCCTAATCACGATCCTTTATTTATGCCATCAACACCGCACATCGAGAAACATTTCACGGCAGGCGACACCGTGCGTGACATCGTCATCGGCATGTCCGATGGCTTAACCGTTCCCTTCGCACTCGCCGCTGGACTTACGGGAGCCATTTCTCAGACCCACCTTATCGTTACGGCAGGGTTTGCCGAGATCGCGGCCGGCTCAATCGCGATGGGTCTTGGTGGATACCTCGCTGCTCGTGGGGATGCCGAACATTACGCTCACGAACAAGTTCGTGAGGAGAAGGAGATCGTCACCCTGCCTGATGCGGAGGCGCAGGAGGTTCGCGAAATTTTCCAGACCTACGGGCTTTCCGGCGAAGAGTCTGCCACGGTGGTCGAGTCACTCCGCAAGCGACCGAAGGATTGGGTCGCATTTATGATGCGCTTCGAGCTTGGCCTTGAGCGACCCGAACCCAGTCGCGCATGGAAGAGCGCGCTGACCATTGCGGTTGCTTACGTTATCGGAGGCATTATTCCTCTTAGTGCCTATTTGTTTCTTTCCGACGCACGCAGCGCATTGCGGCTCTCCGTAGTGGTTACGTTAGCAGCGCTCGCCATCTTCGGTGGGATCAAGGGTCGTTTTACCGGCGTGCCTGTTCTGCGCAGCGCGCTTCAAACTAGTATCATCGGTGGCTTAGCGGCAGCCGCCGCTTTTGGCATCGCTCGCTGGATTTCATGACTCTTTGCGACACAATGGCGACGCCTAACCAAGCGATTGAGACATCGTCCGTTTTCCCTTTGCCATGTCTTACGCTTTGCCAGATGATGACGCGATCATGAGGACGCTCCTTCTGGCGGCATCATCCGGGTTATTGCCGATACGGATATTGGCGATTACCGCTCTGGTCGCGGTTATTCTTGCATTCATTCACGTGCTACGACATTTGAAAAAGATCGAACGAATGATTGTGAAGGATGACCTTGTGCCGGCCGAGCGCGGCCCGCGCAACAATGCGGTGCTCATCATCTGTGCGATTCCCATCGTGGTGGTTGCTTTGCTCCTATTCCTGGTCATCACGACGTAACCATTCCGCACTGCCATTTAGAACGTGGCACGCCTCAGTCCGCCGTCGCTCACTATAGAGCACAGACTCGCCGTGTTGTCGCGAGCCACAGCTCATCTGATCTCGTTAGGTTCCGACCACCGCAATGGCGGAAAGCTTCTAACCTACACGTAGATTGTCCCCGATGAGTTTCCGCCGCTGGACTTCCTGAGTCCTCCCTTCGCTTCCTTCGTCGGTTTGAGATCGCGCAAATTGCGCGGTTTCTTCCCCTTTACAGTTTTTGCTTTCGCTGGCATTTCGTTCACCTCCTTGGTATATCTCTCACGGCAGTAATCGAAGCCGCCTTTAACAATTGGTCGTTATCCGATTGCGAAGAGTCAAGAACGATCCGCCCTAACAGACCTAACCAACGATGGAGCGAGCGCCTACCCCTCCTCATAGCCGCTTAGCATCGCGTGCTTATCATCGCACTCGACTACGCCCCGGGCGCGTGTACGGGTCCGCGCTTACGGTGGCGGGCTACTCTTCATCCAGTTTTCGTGATATTGGCGAGCGGATTCGTCCACCATTGTCTATCTGTTTTCGTTAGGCCCAACACCATGACCAAATACCACACATTCTTAATCACGATTGCCGCGGTAATGATCTCTACAATCGGTATGACCGCTGCGGATTCAGGTGCGCTGAGTGCCGATCAGGCGCAAGTAACGCAGGCGATCCGCGCCTTTTATGCCGCGGCAACGGCCGACGACCGAGCCAAGCTTAACGCTGTTACCGCTGCCGACTTCTACGCGTTTGATGCCGGAGGGCGTTTCACCCGCGATGCTTTGATGGACCTGATCAAGGCGGCGCATGCCGCGGGCAAAGTTTATGTCTGGACCGTGAACGAACCCGAGGTTCACATCTCCGGAGACATGGCTTGGATTACCTATGTCAATCGCGGTTCGATCAAGGACGCTTCCGGCACAAAGGACGTGACCTGGCTGGAATCAGCTGTTCTTCAGAAGGAAAAGGGTAGCTGGCTTATTCGTTTCTTTCACAGCACGCGCGTTCCCGAGAAAAAATGACTTGGCCAGCGCCGAGGTGTCCTCCGTTACGCGGTCTCAAGGCCAAACCACGCGATAAGACTAATGATCACCCGGCGCGTCTCCGGCACCGTGAAGCGGCCAGCGGTCCGAACAGACGCCGTAGCTCTGGCTGATTTTCTAACCCCATCAGGGTGACACACTTCCTTGGAGCGTCATGCTGAATGGGGCTCCGCACTCTTGCGGTTACGAAGTTCAATAAAACTGTCGCACCGCGATCCGTGCCTGGGTCTTTGTGCCGGACGAAGGATTACAGTTAAGTTACTTGACCGGCGTAAAATTACGCTTAAAAATCGCGCCCGACAAAGCGAATGCGCCACCCGAAGCTTCCCCCGTTGCTCGTGCAAAACTTGCTGTTTCTAGTCGTCGATCAGGTGGAACCTCTGTTGGCATTACGCCCCTTGATCGAACCGAATCTCCTCACCTCCTCCGTTTAACCTCCCTCCTTAATAAAATAGAATGTCACACCGAAAACTCACATTCGCCGCCGCCCTGTTCGTCGCCGCTATCGTTTCAGTGGTGTTCAGTTTCACGTTGAGCGCCGACCCTCCGGCTCCCGCAGCAGATAACTCGAACGCGATCATCCAACGAGGTGGTGTATCTCAACGCGATCTCCACCACGATCTCTCGCCGCCGCTGCGCACGCTTCCCCCAGCGTTTCGACCGGCGGGAGTGTTCGTCCGCGATCACGAACGCCTCCCGCGACCCTATCATGGCGCCGGCTCCGATCCCGTCCTGCAACGACGGGTCGCGACCGCGGCAGCGCCCGCTACGACAACCAATTTCGACGGGATCGGCAATGGAGTTGCCGGGTTCACCGTCAACTCGGCGCCGCCCGACACGAACGGCGATGTCGGTCCCAATCATTACGTTCAGACCGTCAACACGGATTTTGCCGTATATAATAACAGGTACCGGGGCGCTCATCTACGGCCCGGTACCGATCAACACTCTGTGGAGTGGATTCGGGGGCGGCTGTCAGACCAATAATGACGGCGATCCGACTGTTGTTTACGATCGAATCGCCGATCGCTGGGTGATCTCACAGTTTTCGGTCAGCTCGACGCCGTATCTGCAATGCGTGGCAGTGTCGCAAACGAATGATCCGACCGGATCTTATTATCGATATTCATTCAGCTACGGAAACTCTAACTTTCCGGACTATCCAAAGATGGGTGTGTGGCCTGACGCCTATTACACCTCGTTCAACATCTTTGGGAGCGGTGGCACCACGTTTACGGGCGCGGAAGTGTGCGCTTACGACCGATCGAAAATGTTACTGGGGCAAACGGCCACGCAGCAATGCTTCAATACCAGCGCCACCTACGGCGGCATTTTACCGTCTCACCTGACTGGCGCGACCCTGCCGCCATCCGGTTCGCCTAACTACGTGGTGGGCCTCGGCGCCACCAACACAACACTTGCGTTCTGGAAATTTCATGTCGACTGGACGACGCCGGCCAACTCCACTTTCAGCGGACCGACAGCATTAACCGTCGCGTCCTACACGGAAGCGTGCGGCTCGAGCGGCACCTGTATTCCACAATCGGGCACGACGCAGCAGCTCGATTCGTTGTCGGACCGTCTCATGTACCGACTGGCTTATCGCAACTTCGGCGATCACGAGTCGCTCGTCGTTAACCACAGCGTGACCGCCGGCTCGAGTGTGGGTGTTCGCTGGTACGAATTGCGAACTCCCGGGACAACGCCAACCGTTTTCCAACAGGGAACGTATGCACCCGACTCCAGTTATCGCTGGATGGGTAGCATCGCGATGGATCAGGCCGGCAACATGGCACTGGGATATAGTACCTCCAGCAGCAGCCTGCATCCGCAGATTAATTACACCGGACGATTGTCCACCAGCTCGGCCGGAGTCATGGATCAGGGCGAAGGAACAATCATTAATGGCGCTGGGTCGCAGACCGGCCAGAGTCTTTCGCGCTGGGGCGATTATAGTTCCCTGAGTGTTGATCCGGCAGACGACTGCACGTTCTGGTATACGAACGAATACATTCCGGCCAACGGCGCATTCAATTGGAAGACTCGGATCGGGTCGTTCAAATTCGCGCAATGCGGTGGATCACCAACGCCGACTCCGACTCCAACGCCCTCCCCCACACCGACTCCAACTCCGACGGCCACGCCGACTCCTACGCCAACGGCAACCCCCACTCCAACGCCGACACCGACTGTTACTCCGACGCCGACTCCTACACCGACGCCCACGCCGGGGAGCCTTGTGAACGGTGGTTTTGAAACCGGTTCGTTAAGCGGTTGGACTTCGACCGGGACAGCATCGGTGGTCACTGGCGGACACAGTGGGACTTATGCTGCTCGCGCCGGTAGCACTAGCCCAACCAACGGCGATTCAGACATTATTCAAACCTTTACCGCGCCGGCGGGCGGCACCCAGCTCACTTTCTGGTACAAGATGACCTGCCCGGACACGGTCACTTACGATTGGGCGACCGCGACGTTGAAGGACAATACCACCGGCACCACAACGACGATCCTGCCGAAGGTTTGCGCTACGAATAGCGCATGGGTGCAGGACTCGGCTGCGATCACCGCTGGGCATAGCTATACGCTGACCCTGATCAGTCACGATGATAATTACGCGGGCGATGCGACCTACACATTGTTTGACGATGTCGCGATCAGCGCTGCGGCAACGGCCGACTTCGCCATATCGGCGAACCCAACGACGTTGAGCATCCCCCAGGGGAGCTCTCGCACAAGCGCCATCGGCACCACGCAAGTCGGCTCGGCCGGGACGGTGAACCTGAGCGCGACCGTGAGTCCGGCTGGCCCGACGGTTTCCTTGAGTCCGACCTCGGTGGCTGCGGGTGGCAGCTCGACCTTAACGGTCAACGTTGGCTCGGGCGTGGCTGTTGGAAATTACACGGTCACAGTTAATGGCACCGAAGGAAGTTCTACGCACAACACCACGGTGGTGGTGTCGGTCACGGCTACGACTGGAGGAATAGGCAATGGTGGCTTCGAGACCGGAACGTTGAGCAGCTGGACTTCGGCGGGGACAACCTCAGTCGTTAGCGGAGGTCACAGCGGAAGTTACGCCGCTCGGGTTGGAAGCACCAACCCAACCAATGGCGACTCGAGTATCTCGCAAACTTTCATCGCGCCCTCCGGGAGCACGAAAGTTGGGTTCTGGTACAAGATGACCTGCCCGGACACGGTCACCTACGACTGGGCGACGGCTACGCTGATCGACAACACGACCTCGACAACGACAACGATCCTAGCCAAGGTCTGCGCCACCAATAGCACCTGGGTGCAAGATACGGCCAACATCACAGCCGGCCACAGCTATACTCTTCGATTGATCAGTCACGACGATAATTACGCGGGTGACGCGACCTACACGTTGTTCGATGACGTGCAGACGCAGTGAGGCTGGGTGACGTTTATCTGAGCAGCGGGCTTGTTTTGGCAGTGACTTTCGGGTAACCCGAACCGGCGGGATCCGGCGGTCTGCGCAATCCGATCCTGGCAGCTTCCCGTTAGGCCGGAGAATCCGGCAATTGACGGCCTTATCTTCCGAACTTACTTCTCGTTAGACCCGCGGCTGTCGCCGTGAACTCCAAGTCAGCCAGTTACCGGTTGTCGATTGTCAGTAAACCCTCGCCGCCGTGGCCGTAGCTTGTCTCATTTCGTTAGACCAGCACTGCTGCCATATCCGATTCGAAGCTACGCGAGTTTAACGAGCTATCTCCCAACTGTTGAACCCCCGCCGTCCTTACGTCCGCCCTTGGGGTCCTTCGCGGGTTTGAGATCGCGCATTTTCTTTCCCTTCACTGTCTCTCGGTTTTGCTGGCATTTAGTTCACCTCCTTAATAGGGATGGCGTCTTCGCAGCCTATTATCAAAAATCTTACCATCTAGAGACCAATCAGTATAACCAGTCATGATGACCAACCAGAGGACGCGGGCAAGGGCCGCGTTGCTATGAATTCGTCGTCGGTTGTCAGAAGGAGGAGCCCTCGCTGCCCGTGGCCGCAGCTCACCTTGTTCTCGTCAGATGATGGCTGTTTCAGACTTGACTGCTTTAAGCAGTCAAGTTGCGCTGCACCTTTCGGAATGAGGTCGCCGTGACGGATGGTTACATCCCTCCTTCGCTGCGCAGAGGATGCCACCGTCGCTATCGCACGCCGGGGCAGGAGCCACGTAAGTACGACGCCGGTGACCGCTGAACGTACCGCCTTTGATTGTTCCATGCTTATCTCACTTCGAGCCGCCCCTGCCCTGGGCAGCGTCAGCTCATCTTTATCTCGTTAGGTCCGCGGCGATGAAAGTATCCACGGCACAATGCGCGTTTTTGGGAGGCACGGCTCTTCTCCTCGCCGCGGCTCTTGGTGAAAAGTCTCTTGGCCTTTCGACGTTGCAGAAATATGCCTTAGGGCTTGCGGGAGCCGTCTTCACGGTCAGCGGAGCCTTCTTGCGCAGGCACTTGGCCGAATCCGAGGCCGACGCCACCCGCCATCGTTGGAGCATCATTCTTGGAATCGTTGTAATCTTCTTTATCGCTTTAGCGATCCTTTTCGAGCTATTTTACCCAAGAACCTGACCAGGCGACCGAGGTGGAACGCTTCGCGCGACGAAATGAATACTGATCATAGACCACGGCCGTTAGGCGCCCTGCGTGTTCTCGTTTTAGGTCTAGCTGCCACTGTTCCCGCATACGGCGGTGTAATAGATGACGAAAAGGAGATCCTTCGTCTCGAGACCACCATGAAGGATGCTTGGCTGAAGCGCGACACCGCCACGTTTGCGGCGATCGTCGCCGACGATTTTCAGTCGTGGTCCTTCCGAGGAGAGCGACGCGGCAAAGCTGACTTCCTACGTACGGTGGCGAAGAGCGACGAGACTGACACGGTGATCGAAGATTCGGCAGTGCACATCTACGCCGATACGGGAATTTATACGGCCCGCCTCAAAGACGTTGGAAAGTATTCCGACGGTCGAGCGTTTAGCACACGCAGCGTCCTTACAGCCGTCTTCATTCGGCGTGACGGCAAGTGGCGGCTGGTGGCGGAACAGCAAACCATCATACCAACGGTCCCAAGCTCCTAGCCAGACGAAGAAGCTAACGACCGCGGGCTATGAACGTGCTATCGGGTATCAGTTGTCGGTCATCTGTAGGAGGCCTCGCTGCTCGCGACCGTCGCGTATATTGTTTCGTCACATTCAATATGACTAATCGACAGTAGGTCGAGCTCAGCCTCGCCGGGACTAGGCTTGGCCGACCTGTTTTCGTTAGGGCGGTTACATGAAACGTCTTTTCATCTCCCTTCTTATTACGTTTGCAGTTCTTGTGTCAGCCTTTGGACTCGCGATCGGACTTGGCGGACCAGGCAAGCCGCCACCGCCGATGTCCAGCATCAGTGACCCGTTCAAGAAGGTGGATTTTTCCGATCTGCCGGAACGCCGTCATTTCACGGCTCGCGATGGAGCGAAGATTGCCTTCCGCGCCTACCCGATAATCGACGACGCGAATAAGGGCAGTGTCGTACTGGTGCACGGCTCCTCCGCCAGTAGCAGCAGCATGCATGTCATTGCCAAAGGCTTCGCCGAGGCGGGATACGCGGCCTTTACCCTGGACATTCGAGGACACGGCCAGTCCGGTCAAAAAGGTCATATCGCCCATATCGGGCAGTTAGAGGAAGATGTGGAGGATTTTGTCCATGCGATCAGATTAGCGCAACCTTCCACCTTGATTGGGTTCTCTTCCGGCGGGGGATTTGTGCTTCGCTTCGCGGGAAGTTCACGGCAGGAACTATTCTCGAACTATCTTCTTCTTTCTCCTTGGATCAGTCAGGACGCAGTAACGTTGCGTCCGGCTACGGGGGGTTGGGCTACCGTGGGGGTTCCGCGTATCATCGCGATCGCCGTGCTGAACGGGTTCGGAATGCACGCGTTTGACGACCTGCCGGTGGTCAGGTTCGCGGTCAACGAGAAGGACAAAGATTTCCTCACGCCGCAGTATTCATTCGCCCTGGAGCAGAATTTCAGGCCGGAGCGGGACTACCAGGCAAACATTCGTGCGGTCAAACAACCACTCCGGGTGCTGGCCGGTCAGAATGATGAAGTCTTTTACGCCGACAAGTTTGCGAGCGTCTTTAAGGCAGCAGGCAAGGATGTGCCTATCACGATTTTGCCCGGGATCGACCACATCTCACTCACTCTTGATTCGGCTGCCATCCAGGCGGCCATATCAGCAGTTGAAACCATGGATCATGAACGCCCTAACCAAGCGACGCAGGGAAATAACATTCGCCGCATCTTTACATCGCGAACCGTGACTAACCGCCTGACCCAAGCGAAGGGTACGCTTCTCGTGGGATCGCAAATCGTATCGTTGCTGCTCGTTTCGTTACTCCTTACCGCTCTCCCGAAGCCTTAGGAAAAACCGGACACGCCGAGCATGGGGCGATGCGTAGACCGGTGCTCAAGGCCCAGAGCACGCCGTGGGGCGGCTAAGGCCATCCCTTAGCGCCTTCACAGTTGATCATCATTGGTATACCGTTGTTCCAGTTCGGTCGCGGCGTCGGAAGATGTCGCTGATCTGACCTCGCCTTATGAAAATGCGCATCCTTTTCGTCATCTTATTCCTATCCGCCGGCGTCGCCGCTGAGGCGGCGTCCCACTCGTTTGTTGTTAAGGCGAGTGGCCGGTTGGGCGGACCCATCCGCTTTGAGTTTTACCGGGGGGCAACGAGACGCTCGAAAACCGATATCAAGTCATTCACCGTTTCCATGCGAACTGCCGATGACCGGTGGAAAGCGATGTGGTCCATCGTGGGCAGCCACGGTCCGCCGACTCAGCAGATTCAATATGGAGTTACCCCTCCCGGTTTTACGACAATGATTAGACCGCAGAAGCTCATTCCCGGCCGCGTTTACTCCGGCTCCGCTTCCGATGGACATGGCGGCTCATCGAGCGTGACTTTCGGATTCGATAAGGACGGGACGATGATCTTTCCGGACTCGTTCGATCAATGAGCCAACGGTTTCGTTCCGTGTTCCGGATTGCCTTGATCGCATTTCTGGCAACGTCGATTCAGGCGCAGCCTCTCGATGAACGACCGAGCGCCGGGAAGATACGCGAGTGGGTAGACGACGGGTGTGTCCGCGGCGGAAGGCGCGTTGGCATCGACTACTTGGGCGCACTTGAGCGGGCGATCCGCGGCGAGCCCGCCGGGCTGGCAGAATTATTTCGCTACACCGTCGTCGGTGAAATGGACGGAGAAGCAGGCGAAGCGCACTCCGCCATCCTTTTCGGCTTGTTGCAACGATGGGGCGACAGGAGATTCGCTCACGTGTTACGTGCGCAGAAGCGGGACATCCGCAAGGCCGTGGTTGCGAATATTCCGATGCCGCCTGGAGGCCGACTCAAGTATCCACTCACTCATGCTTCCACGCTTCATTAGCCTTTTCCGAAGGCCTAACCACCCACTGAACGAGGACCGCTGAGATCGAGGATCAAAGGCCGTTCGGCCCGAATCGGATGACTGTCACGCTCCGCGAAGTCACGAAGGAAGATCTGCCGATTTTTTTTGAGCATCAGCTGGATGCCGAGGCGACGCGTATGGCGGCGTTTCCCAGTCGCGACCGCGACGCCTTCATGGCGCACTGGGCCAGAATCATGAGTCACGGGACAGGAATTCTGAATACCATCCTCGCAGGCGAGACCGTAGCCGGAAATGTCGTCTATTGGGAGGCGGCGGGAGAAGCGAACATTGGGTACTGGCTGGGCAAGGCCCATTGGGGAAAAGGAGTTGCCAGTGCAGCCGTGGCTCAATTCCTGGCCAAGATAGAGACGCGACCAGTTTACGCGCACGTGGCGAAGCACAATTTCGCTTCGATAAGAGTCCTGGAAAAATGCGGATTCCAACGTTGCCCGGAAGAAACGTTTGATGGCCACGACAGCGACGAGCTTGTTATGGAGCTGCGCTCAGACCGATAGAATCGAAGCTTGACACGTAAGCTATTGCTTACGCATATTGACGGCATGGTCGTCAGGTCTCGTCGCAAATCTGATGTGTTCGTCGCGATCAGTCATCGCGCACGACGCAAAATGCTCGATCTGCTGACCGAGTGCGAGCGGCCTGCCGGCGTGATTGCCTCGCACTTCGAAATGTGCCGCCCCGCTGTCTCGCAGCACCTTCGTGTCCTGCTCGATGCGGGCCTCGTAACCGAGCGGCGGCACGGCCGCGAACGCCGTTACCGTCTCGTGCCGGGACGGCTCGGTCCCGTTCGAGACTGGATCGCGCGCTATGAGCAATTCTGGGACGATCGCCTCCAGCGTCTTCAAGCGCAGCTGTCCAAAAGGAACAAGGAATGACGAAAACCATTCAACGAGAGATCGTGATTCCGCAGCCGCGTGAGCAGGTCTGGCGGGCGCTCACCGAAAGCGCCACACTCGCGGAATGGATGTTCCCTAACGACATCGAGCCGCGTGTCGGCCATCAGTTTACATTTCAAGTACCGCCGAATCCGAAAGTGAACTTTGACGGATTGGTTGTGCGTTGCGAAGTACTCGAGTGCGAACCGCCTGGCCGGCTCGTGTTCTCCTGGTCAGCCGGCGGGCTGGCCGATACGCAGGTGAGTTTCCGGCTCGAGCCCGACGGCCAGGGAACACGAGTCTTCTTTGAGCACTCCGGTTTCGACGTTTCCCAGCCTTTCGGGAATCAGGCATTCAAGGGGGCGGAATTCGGCTGGACGAAAATGCTCGGGCAACTTCCCGTTGTGGTCGCGCGCCTGGAGGACGGTCGCAACTAGAGCGCGCCTCCGAACCACTCAATGATAAATAAAATGAGTCCCAGACCGGTAGCAAAAGAACCGGAACCCATCGTTCCGCCGGCCCTCCAGAGAAGGCTTGTTCAATACTTGCGTCCGGTAAGCGGCGGCCCTGAGGGCTTTACTTTTTTGAAGAACATTCTCAAAGAAAAGGAGTCTCAATGATTACCAACGCCACCAAACGGACCATTCTTCGCTGGTTTCACCTCGTACTAACGATTCCGATTCTCGGCTTCATTTATGGCAAGCCCGAAGACGTCCAAAAATATGCCGCCGCCCCCCGGTATATCTTCGTTCCGGCGCTTATCCTTTCGGGATATTGGATGTATGCTGGCGCTGTCTTCGCTCTCGTTGGCGTTGCGGCTTGGCTCGGTGCGATTTATCTGTTTGGCTTCGGGGGCGCTCTCCTGAGCCAGATCGTGCTCTTCATCGCGCGGAAGATTTGGACGACACTCCGCGCACGGCAGCCAAAGGCTGTGGCTGCGTGATTCCAGTGATCAGGATTAATTGAAACCCAAAAGAAAACTTTTATGAAGGGCACAGAGACGAAGAGAACATTATCCCCCGACCGGCGAAAAGAACTGCTCGAAATCTTGAAGGTCCGTTTTGAGAAAAACATGGGCCGCCATAAAGGTCTCGAATGGTCGAAAGTCCAGACAAAGCTGGAGGCTCATAAAGAAGGACTTTGGTCGCTCAGTGAGATGGAAAGGACCGGTGGTGAACCAGATGTGGTTGGTCACGATAAGAAGACCGGCGAATACATTTTCTTCGATTGCGCACCGCAAACTCCCGGTGACCGGGTCAGTCTTTGTTATGACGACCAAGCGCTGGCCGCAAGAAAGGAGCACAAGCCGAAAGGAAGCGCGCTAGGCATGGCTGCCGCCATGGGGGTGGAACTCCTCACGGAAGAACAATATTTCGAGCTACAAAAGCTGGGTGAGTTCGATACGAAGAGATCGAGCTGGATAAAGACGCCCGCCAGCATCCGAAAGCTCGGCGGGGCGCTCTATTGTGATCGCCGCTACGACCGCGTCTTCGTAGGGCACAATGGCGCGGATTCTTACTACAGCGGGCGGGCGTTCCGCTGTTCGCTCAGGGTCTAACTAGCCCAGATTGCGAAAGACATCGTCAATCGCCGAGTCGAGCACGGAGAGATTAAAGGGCTTGTAGAGGACCTTTGCTTTTACCTGGCGGAAGAAGCGCTCAATCGCCGGGTTGTTCTTGTGACCGGAGAAAAAGATGAAGCGCTGGCGGGCCGCCGGCCGGACTCGCTTGACCGCCTGATAAAACATTTCGCCCCCCATCCGCGGCATGATCATGTCGCAAATGATGAGATCGAAGGGCTCTTTCATGACCTCCCGCAGTCCTTCGACGCCGGTGGGGACAGAAGTCAGTTCATAGGAGCGATAGGCCAGATGATCGTGAAGAACTTCCCGAAAATCATCGCGATCCTCGAGAAGCAAAACTTTCAACGACGGCTTCGATGGCTGCCCGGTTGAGGCGAAGGCGAGGAGAGTGATGTCCCCGAACTCTTGATCGGCGAAATAAATCAGTTGGGCCTTTTCCAGCCGAAAGCACCAGCATCCCTGTAATGTCCCGGTGAGAGGTTGGACTGTATCACCGCGTAATTTTGTGGGATTTTCCACGATATCACCGAGCGCCTGGATGATGCGACCCTGTAACTTGCGGTCTACTTTGGTCATCGCGTGGCGAAACTCGGAAGTCATCCCGATGAACCAGGGCGGTGGCCGCTTTTCAAAGTGCGGCTTAGCTTGGCCGGGGAACAGAACTTCCCTGGAATAGGCCTCCCGAAGGGAAGAACCGAAGGGGGCAGGCTCCGGGTTCCAAATGCTTTCGAGAAAGGCAATCGTATCTCGTAAACGGAAGTGAGAGACGGCTTTGCCTCGGATTTCTCGGAAGCCCTCCGACACCAGCGCGAGCAGATTCTTTTCCATGGAAAACGACGCTGAAGGTCGTGAGCAAGAGTCAGGCCGGTTCGCGAAATCGGGCGGCGCCGGGATCCCGTTCGCAGCAGGCAGCGAACCTGCCACCACCTTGTCTCTGGAAGCTCAGGCCTCTCTCCGCCACCGCTCTGATTTGATCATTCCGCCTAACGAGATCGCGCGATCGATGCATTCGAGACCATTTACCATCAGGCAACTCGTTGGATCGATCAGTCGGTTTGTCTGTAAACCGGAGAAGGTGCGAAAGAACCAATACATCAGCGGAATCAGGAATCGAGCACACCGTCTTCCGATGCCGCGCTCCGGAAGAACGAAGTCCGCGAGTAACCAGATACCGCCGGCGGAGAGGACTGCGGCGATTCGGGGCACGATTCTCCTCAGTTGGTTTTCGTTGAAGCAATCGAGAAGAAAATGCGTCACCACAAGGTCGTAAGGTCCTTGCGGCTCCCAATCGCCGATGTCTTTCTGAATGAATTTTACTGACGACGCGTCAATCCCCATCGAACGCAGCCGCCGCTGCGCGAGTTCGATCATACGTGGGCTCGCTTCGACGCAATCGATCTGCAGACCGGGCCACCTTTGAAGGAGGCTGGAGACAAAGCGCCCATCCCCTTCACCGATAATCAAACCTCGCCTTGGCTGGCCTAGGTCGTCGATCCATCGGACGCGCGCGCGCTGTAGCGCAAGGCCGAAGACGACATATTCCAGCCAACGATAAACCCGAGCGACTCGATCGAAGTTCACCACAAGGCGGGGAGGATAAAAATCACTGCCGGAATCAGAAGAGCGAGGTCGGCAAGCGCGCTACGTTCGTCTCTCCGAAGGTCGACAAAATGCAGAGCGAGTAAGAGTCCACTGCCGACAACCAGCGAGGCAGCCAGCAACGTCGGAACCGCACGGACTGCGAGGGCGCACGAGACAAACGCAATGACAAAGCAACCCGGTCTAACGATTTGGATCCAGCGCGGGTGCTCAGTCGCCCATGAATGCTTCCCCTGCCCCACGTCCAGGTCTCTCTCCCAGACGGCGATACTCAGGCAGTTAAGCGAACAAAGACAGCCGAACAGAAAGACGGCGAAGAAGAGGAATTTCGACGGACCGCGTACCATAAAAACAAAGGCGGTTCCGCAGGCAAAGAGAAATCCGACGGACAATTCCTTGAGCGGCATGACCTTCCAGAGGCGGTCGTACCGAAAATTGACGAACAGATAAACGAGCGCGATTCCACCGAGGACGACCCCCGCCTTGATCAAGGGCCGGTCAAGCGCAGTGATAACGAGGAGCGCGTCACCGAGCCCAACGAGCGCGAGCACAAAAGCGAAAACGCGCCGATGGCGGAGACAGAAAGCAGCGCGCGCCGTGAGCTTGACCGATGGTGCTGCCGCGAGGGAATCCGCCAGCCGATCGACCAGATAAATCCACCATGCGGTGAGGAAAAGAGCGAGGCGATCAGCCGATGCCAACGGAAAATGAAACGCCACTGCGAAAAGTCCCTGCCAGGCCACGGCGACAACGGGCGCGTCCAGGCAAAGACAGTTCAGCCAGAGTAAAGGCCGCCCGGTGAGAGGAACCCCGGTTCCCTGCTCTGAATGAACCTTGAACACCTTCGAAACGGCCATATCCTACAATGGCCTCGCGAAATTGGCCTCGTTCCGATGAGCATTCAGCCATTCAGCCAGACAAATACAGCGGTCAATTCGCTGCCCAAGCATCTTCTTCAGTTCGCTGTCGATCAGCGTTTCGACGATTACACCCCGGTAGATCATGCCGTCTGGCGATTCATCATGCGCCAGAACATTTTCTTCCTGAAGGAGTACGCTCACAAAGTTTATTTCCAAGGATTGCTCGACACCGGCATCTCGGTCGAACGCATTCCGCGCATCGAGGAAATGAACGAGATCCTCGGACGGATCGGATGGGGAGCGGTGGCTGTCGATGGCTTCATTCCCCCGGCGGCGTTCATGGAATTTCAGGCCTACAAGGTTTTGGTGATCGCGTGCGACATGCGCCAAATCCATCACATCGAATATACGCCGGCGCCGGATATCGTTCACGAGGCCGCCGGGCACGCGCCGATTATCGTCGATCGCGAGTATTCCGATTATCTCCAACGCTTCGGTGAGATTGGAGCGAGAGCGATGCAATCGCGCAAAGATTTCGAGCTCTACGAAGCCATTCGGCATCTCTCGATCCTGAAGGAACTGCCAAACTCCGATCCTGCGGAAGTCGCCGCGGCCACACGTAAAGTTGAGCATGGCCAGCAGAACCTTGGCGAACCATCGGAGATGGCGCTGTTATCCCGGCTTCATTGGTGGACCGTTGAATACGGCCTTATCGGAACGCTCGAAAAGCCAAAGATCTATGGCGCCGGTCTGCTTTCTTCCATTGGTGAATCGGTCTCGTGCCTGGAATCGAACGTCGAAAAAAGGTGGTACTCGATCGATGCGAAGAACCAGCCATTCGACATCACGACTAAACAGCCGCAGCTTTTTGTCTGCCGCGACTTTCAGCACCTGACGGATGTGTTAGAGGAGTTCGCGAATACGATGGCATTTCGGGTGGGCGGACTCGAAGGCATCAACAAAGCCATCGAATGCAATCGCGTTGCCACGTGCCAGTATTCCAGCGGTCTGCAGGTGACTGGCATCTTCACTGAAGTCCTGAGCGATGACAAACATCAGCCAATCTATCTGCGCACGACCGGCCCCACGGCTCTGGCGCTCGGCGACAGACAGTTGCCAGGCCACGGAAGGGATTATCACAAAGACGGATTCGGTTCGCCGATCGGGAGTTGGAAGCCGGTCGACCTGCGCGAAGGCAGGAATGCGAAACTCGAATTTGAGAGCGGCGTCCGTGTTGAAGGAAAAGTCGAACGCGTCCAGAAGCAAGACGGCGCGCCCTATCTCATTAGTTTCTCAAATTGCACGGTTAAATACGGCGATCGACTTCTGTTCGAACCCAGTTGGGGCACTTATGACATGGCGGTGGGCGATCGGGTCACATCCGTCTTCAACGGTGCTGCTGACAAGGACGCCTATCTGGAAGTCGCCCTCGTCCCGAAAGAACGAACAATCAAAGTTCCATCGGACGCCGAGCGGAAGAAACTCGAGAACCTTTACGCGCAGGTCCGAAAGATTCGCGATAGCAAAATGGGCTACGAACGGTTAGGCGAGATCTGGGAAACACAACAGGCAGAGCATCACGGCGACTGGCTGCTTTCGATGGAGATCTTTGAAATTCTCGATACGACCGATCAGCAGCCAGAACTGAAAACGCGTATTAAAACCTTTCTGGAACAGAAAAAGGCCACGACGAAGGACCTTTCAACGCTGATCGGCTGGGGTTTCCGTCTGGTGGAATACCACAAGAAGCCGGAGTACCAGTCGGCGATGCAGGGTTCGAAGAAATAAGCGCCGCGCACTGCCGTAAAAAGATTTCGTGGCCGTCCTGGGCGGTGGTTTCGATTGGCGACTGACCGACCGTTTTTCCTGGCCAATCCTTCAGGCCGATTCGGGGGTTGATTACAGATCCCCCTTCACGTTTGTGAGAGTGATGTTCTCCATCGCGATTTGATTCGGCCGCGACAACGCAAAAGCAACCGCGTCCGCGATCTCCTCCGGGGCCATCATTTTTTCGCGGGGCCAATCGCCGGTGACGCAGTCCCAGATCTCAGTGTTGGTGGCTGCAGGATAAATATTGATCACCCGGACGCCGTGCTCCCGAAGCTCTTCGCGAACCGATTGGGAAAATCCTTCAAGGGCAAACTTACTCATGCAGTAGGCGCTCCAGTTTCGAAAACCGTTTTTGGCCGCGACCGAGAGAACGTTGACCACCGTTGAACCGGGTTTCATGCGCGGGGCAAAGTGCTGCGTGAGCATGAAGGGCGCGGTCACGTTGACGCCAAGCGTCTGCTCCCACTCGACGCGCGTGATTTCCGCGAATGGTTTTACGATCGCGATGCCGGCGTTGTTAACCAGCAAATCGAGTGGAACGTGGCCAACCTCGCGAATAAGCGCCAGAACTCCTTCGCCTGTCGCGAGATCATGAATCAGCGGGACCACCCGACCGCAGGCGGTCTTGAGATTCCGACAAACATCGGCAAGGGCGACAGTATCGCGGCCGTGAAGCAGTAATTCGACATCATCAGCGGCGAGTTTTTCTGCAATGGCCCGGCCAATTCCACGGCTGGCCCCGGTGATGAGGTAGCGTCTCATAAAGCTTAACTGTAGGGGAAGTTGTCAGCCTCCCGTCAAGTCCTCCTTAACGTGAAACAATTGTTCGACGTTTCCCAGAGCCGCAACCGCACTAACTGTCGGCCCAGCTCCGCATCAAGGCGCGGCCACAGGACGCGAACAATGTTTTCCCCCGTCGATGGCACCTGAGAAAAATCGTCCGTCTCCCGATCAAGATGACGATTCTCCCAAGGGGCGATAGCGGACAGTATTGCCTCTCTGATATCTGCGAAGTTGGCCAGCGTCCCACTTCGGCGATCAAACTCACCGCCCACGGTTGCCTCGATAAGATACTGGTGGCCGTGCCCCCCTGGGTTGTTGCATTTCCCATAAAGCGCCAGGTTTTCCTCCGTCGAAGCGGATTTCACATGTAAGCGATGGGCCGCAGAGAATGGCATGCGCATTCCCAGGAATACGCCGCCATCCTTCCACGCTTCGGCAAAGAAATCGTCCCGCTCATGGAGGCGGACTCGGTGAACGGGCCCGGCCGACTGACTCCGGTCGAGGATTAACATGGAAAGTGTCTCCGTCGTGACGGGCCCGTGCGCCAGCGCCGGAACGTCGACGTTGAGATTCCGATAATCTAATTCGGAACGAATGGCCGCCAGACAGGATTCCACCTCATCAAATCGAACAAGCGGAGTTGCAGGATCGAATAATTCGCGCCGAAAAGTAATTCGGCACTTGTAGTTATGCCCATGAATCCTGGTCGCTTCGCCAAACAGCCGTTTATTCTCAGCGGCGCTCAGCTCCGGCGAAATGGTTCGACCGCCGGCGGAAAACTCCAGCCAATAGTTAACGTCGGCGGAACCGTTCGAGTAATAAGTTGCGCTGCGGATGTCCGATTCGCGGAGATGACACGCCACCAGCCTGGCGGCCACGCCGCGAAAGCCTTCCTCCACTCGGAGAAACAATTCCCGGGCGACGTTTTCGGTCGTTGGAGCAATCCGGGCAAAGGCGCGGTTGTCGCTGTTGAGAAATTTGTGATCGAAACCGGCGTGGAGAACTTCGCCGGCCCGCTCCTTGATCTCGCTGATGTTCATCAGCATACCGTTCACCGGATCGACCGGCCCAGTGAAGATGAACCAGGCAACGTAATTGCGGCCCGTGCCGAATCCTGCCGAGGTCTCCGGACCAAAAACCGCCCGATTTTCCTGCTCGCTCCATTCCGGAGTAAAGAGCCGGCGCGAAGCGGAGAACTCCAGGCGCTTGCTGACCGTCAGAAGCATGACGGCCGCTATTCCTTGAGGAGGGCGAGGAACTCCGCGCGGGTGCGCGCGTCTTCCTTAAATGACCCGAGGAGGCAGGAGGTTTTCATGACCGAATTCTGCTTCTCCACGCCGCGCATCATCATGCAGAGATGTTTCGCCTCCACCACCACGGCGACGCCTGTCGGATGCAGCGTCGTCATGAGAGCGTCCGCAATCTGCACGGTCAGTTGCTCTTGAATTTGCAGACGCCGGGCGAAGACATCCACGATTCGGGCAACCTTCGAGAGGCCAATCACTTTCCCACTTGGGATATAGGCTACGTGTGCCCGGCCAATAAAAGGCAGCAAGTGATGCTCGCACATCGAATAAAGCTCGATGTCTTTCACGAGAATGATCTCGCTGGCGTCCGAGGAAAAGATGGCGCCGTTGACAACCTCGTCCAGATCTTGCCGATATCCGTTCGTTAGGAATTCGAAGGCCCGGGCGGCTCGGTTGGGCGTTCGGAGCAATCCTTCCCGTTCCGTATCCTCGCCGACCGCTTCGAGAATTTTATGAAAAGACTCCTCCAGACTGGCGAGCTTGGCAGCGCCGCATGGCTTCATGCTGGCCAACCGGCGCTCTGCCGCCTGCAACTCGGTCTCGTGATTGTGCACCCGCTAAGCTTCCAGTTTAATCGAGCCAGCTGAGCGGATATTTCTCATCGTCGAGTTTCAGGGCTTCTTCGGTGAGTTCCAGGGTGTGCTGCGTGTCGAACATGACCGCCAATTCTTCCGTCCGCAATGCGTCCTTGCTCGCCATGATGGTGCCAGGATGCGGGCCATGCGGAATGCCGCGCGGGTGCAAGGTAATGGAGCCGCTCTCGATTCCGCGGCGCGATCCAAAATTTCCGCGCACATAAAAGAGGACTTCATCGGCCTCGACGTTGTCGTGGACCCATGGAATTTTGACCGCCTCCGGATGAGTATCGAGAAAGCGGGGCGCGAATGTGCAGACCACATATCCGCGAATTTCGAACGTCTGATGGATCGGCGGCGGCTGATGCACCGTTCCTGTGATGGGCTCGAAATCCTGAGCGTTGAAAGTGAATGGATAAAGATAACCATCCCAGCCGACGGCATCGAATGGATGATGCGCCAGGGTCACGCGGGTAAACCGTCCGCCGTCTTTCACCAGGACGTCCACATCTTCTTCCTTGTCGATCGTAATCATCTCGGTCGGGCCGTGCAGATCGCGTTCAGAATACGGCGCGCCCATTTTGATCTGTCCCTCGTGATTCATGTAACGCTGCGGAATGCGCACCGGGCCGGCTGACTCGAGGATGAGATAATCCTCTTCCTCAACGTTGTTAGGTACGATTCGATAGGTAATTCCGCGCGGAATAACGATGTAATCCTCAGCGCGATAAGGCAGTTTTCCGAAAACGGACTCGACGACACCGCCTCCCTTGAAAACGAAAATAATCTCGTCAGCGCCACCGTTTTTGTAGTACTCGAACTTGCCGTAAGTCTTCGCCGGCTTCGCCCGATAAGCCGTCATGTCCTGATTGAACAGCATGGGGATCCGCCCGGTATACAGATCTCCCCTGCGCGGGATGGAGGCTGTTTTAAGGTGATGATGACGAAGCGGACTGTCGGTTACCTTTTTCGGCTCCCAGTATTTGATCAGTTCAACGTTGCGCACCCTTGTCGGCGGACGCAGGTGATACATGATGGAATAAGCCTCATCGAATCCCTGCGTGGTGAAGACATGCTCGTAGGCGATGCCTTCGTTTTTATACGTCGGCGCGGACCCGTTGCGGTGAAACCAGATGTGATGTTTCCGCGGGATCTTTCCGAGCTTTTGATAAAACGGCATAGACTAAAGATTTCCCCGGCGTTCCTGTTCTTTCTCAAGCGCTTCGAAAAGCGCCTTGAAGTTTCCTTTCCCGAAACTTTTGGCGCCTTTGCGCTGAATGATTTCAAAGAAGAGCGTGGGCCGATCTTCTACCGGCTTGGTGAAGATCTGAAGGAGATAGCCTTCATTGTCGCGGTCAACCAGGATGCCGAGCCGCTTCAATGGCTCCAGATCTTCATCGATGTGACCGACTCGATCGGGCAATTCGTCGTAGTAAGTCGACGGAATATTGAGGAACTCAACGCCGCGCTTCTGGATCTCGGTTACGGTTTTGACGATATCGCCGGTGGCGATCGCGACGTGCTGAACTCCTTCGCCGTTGTAGAAATCGAGATACTCCTCCACCTGCGACTTCTTCTTTCCCTCGGCCGGCTCATTGATGGGGAATTTTACGAAACCATTGCCGTTGCTCATGACCTTGCTCATGAGCGCTGAATATTCGGTCGAGATATCCTTGTCGTCGAAGGTCAGGATGTTTCGGAAGCCCATGACGTCCTCGTAAAATTTCACCCAGGGATTCATTTGGTTCCACCCGACGTTGCCGACGCAGTGATCGACATAGAGAAGCCCGGTCTCGGACGGCTTGTAGTTGGATTCCCACTTTTCAAAACCGGGCATGAAGGCGCCGGTGTAATCATTCCGTTCGATAAAAAGATGAACCGTATCGCCGTAAGTATGAATGCCGCTCATCACGACCTGTCCGTGATCGTCCTTGAGCGTTTTCGGTTCGAGATAACTTTTGCCACCGCGCCTGGTCGTTTCTTTCCAGGCGGCGCTCGCGTCCGGCACCCGCAACGCCAGCACTTTGACGCCGTCGCCGTGTTTGCGGACATGATCGGCGATCGGTCCTTCAGACTTTAGAGGTGTCGTTAGAACAAAGGTGAGCTTGTTTTGCCGCAGAACATAGCTGGCCTTTTCTTTCACGCCGGTTTCAGGACCGGAGTACGCCAGGCTTTGGAAGCCGAAGGCCGTTTTATAGAAGTGAGCGGATTGCTTGGCGTTGCCGACATAGAACTCGACGTAATCCGTTCCTTCGAGCGGAAGAAAATCGGCCTCGGTAGCCGGCAGTTTAACGGGAGCAGCGACTGTTGTTGGCATAATGAACCTCCTCAGACAGGCGCCCACAAGGCGCATCCGGGAATATAAATCGCGGTGACGCGGTCGCAAGGTGCCTATTGGCTGAAAAACGGGTCCGCGCCCGGAGCATAAGCGGAGCTCTTCACAAATTAATTTGCTGATTATGTGCGGCTTACGCGCACAAAACACATTTAGTCCGAATAAGAAGAGAGAAGCGCGCGTCTCAAATGCGCAAGGTTAGGAACATTAAAACATCAACAAAGGGAAATAACATGAAAGCATTGCTAGCATTATTGTGTGCCACAGCATTCGTCGTCACTGTCAGCCAGGCTCAGACGAGCTCAACGACAACGACCACGTCAGCCGGCGGCACGACTGAATCAACCACGACCACGACCGAAGCGAACGGCACGATCACGGAATACACCCCGGGTTCGTCCATCGTTTTGAGCACCGGCACCGGTGAGCCGACTCACTACCGCTTCAGCAAGTCCGTGACCTACGTCACCCCGTCGGGGAAAGTGATCGAGGCTTCACGAGTGAAAAAGAATTCGAAAGTTCATGTTCACTACATGAAAGAAGGCAACGACATGCTCGTTGACCGCGTCATCGTCGATGACGTCGATTAATTGCTGATCAGGTAATTCAGAAAAGGCGCGGCCGACAAGGCTGCGCCTTTTTTGCGTACATCAAACGCAAGGTTCAATCGAGGAAGGCAGGCAACGACCTTTAAACTTTGTCGCGCAGCGCGCGAACCTTCAGGCGCAAGGCGTTCAACCGGATGAAGCCCGTGGCATCATCCTGGTTATAGCCGGATCCGCCACCTTCCATCGTGGCAATGTCAGGATCGTAGAGACTTTTCGGACTCTTACGTCCAACAACGATAATATTTCCCTTATACAATTTTAGCCTGACGACACCGGTGACATCTTTCTGCGTCTCAGTGACGAACGCCTGAAGCGCTTCGCGTTCCGGTGAAAACCAGTAGCCGTTGTAAACCAGCGAGGCATACCGCGGCACGAGGCTGTCGCGCAATTGCATGACTTCCCGGTCCATGGTTAACGTTTCGAGCTGTCGATGGGCGAAATAAAGAATCGCGCCGCCGGGAGTTTCGTAGACACCGCGGCTTTTCATTCCCACATAACGATCCTCGACGATATCGACCCGCCCGATTCCGTGCCTGCCACCGAGCTTGTTCAGTTTCTGCATTACGCCTAACGGACCAAGCTTGTCGCCATTGAGAGAGATGCAATTTCCGTTTTCGAAACCCAGCTCAACAAATTCCGGCTCATCGGGCGCATCCTCCGGAGAAACGCTCAACTTATACATGTCGCGCATTTCCGGCGCGCTGGCGTCAAACCACGGATCCTCCAGAACGCCGCTTTCGAAGCTAATGTGAAGAAGATTGCGATCCATCGAATACGACTTCTCAGCCGTGGCCGTGACCGGAATGGAATGATCCTTTGAGAAAGCAATCATTTCTGCGCGACCTGGGAACTCTTTTCGAAAACGCTCATCCCGCCACGGAGCGATGACTTCAAGCTCGGGCGCGAGCGCCGCCACGGTCAGCTCGAAGCGGACCTGATCGTTCCCCTTCCCGGTGGCACCATGGGCAATCGCTCCGGCCTTTTCCGCCCGGGCGATCTCAACCATTCGCTTCGCGATCAGCGGGCGAGCAATGCTGGTTCCGAGAAAATACTGGCTCTCGTAGATCGCCCCGGCCTGGAACATGGGAAAAATGAAATCTCGCGCGAACTCTTCGCGCAGATCGTCGATGTAACATTTGCTCGCCCCGGTGCTCCGCGCTTTCGCCTCAAGGCCATCGAGTTCCTCTTCCTGGCCGATATCGGCGCAGAAAGCAATAATCTCGGCCTCGTAATGTTTCTTCAACCAGAGCAGGATGACCGACGTATCGAGGCCGCCGGAGTAGGCCAGAACGATCTTCATTTCGACGTTCTAATCGCCGAAGCAAATCTCGACGTCCCGCGCGGTCTGGACCATTTCGCCGTTAGGGGGAACCAATCGGAGACGGTTGACCGCCTCTGCGATCGAGACATGCCTCATCTGATAGTTCTGGTAGCTGACCATGGATCCAAAATGACCTTCGTTGGCCAGCTGGACCGCCTTGACGCCAAATCTCGTGCCGAGAATCCGGTCGAGAGTTGTGGGCGCGCCGCCTCGCTGCAAGTGACCGAGAACGCAGGTGCGCGTTTCCTTACCAGTCCGGGCCGCGATTTCACGCGCCACGATGTCGCCAATGCCTCCGAGCCTGAATTCCCCCGAATCCATGTCGCGTTTAACCTGCTGGCCATCCTTGGCCTTGGCGCCTTCAGCCACCACGACTAACGAACTGAGATCGCCGGCCGCATCGCGCCAGCGAATGGCTTCGGCGATCTTTTCAAAATCGAAAGGGATTTCGGGGATAAGAATCACGTCGGCGCCACCGGCGATGCCTCCATGCAAGGCAATCCAACCGGCATGCCGGCCCATCACTTCCACAACCATGACTCGCTTATGACTGGTGGCGGTCGTGTGCAATCGATCGAGCGCGTCCATCACCATGGCGACCGCGGAATCGAAACCGAACGTCATGGCCGTCGCTTCGAGATCGTTATCGATCGTTTTCGGAACGCCGATGCAATCGATACCAGCTTCCTGGAGTTGAAGAGCCGTGGTCATGGAACCGTCGCCGCCCACGATAATCAGCGCCTTGACGTTCAGATTCTTCAGAACACCGCGCGCTTTTTCGATGACATCTTCGGCCACGACCGCGCGATCGCCCGCACCGATCTTGGCAATAAAATGGCCGCGATTGGTTGTCCCAATGATCGTTCCACCCTGGGCCATGATCCCGTCGGTGCGGTGACGATCCAGGATGTCAAAATCCCCGGGCGGCAAAAGCCCTTCGAAGCCGTCACGAAATCCGACCACTTCCCAACCGAGCTTTTCAGCGGCCAGCACGACGCCACGGAGAACAGCGTTCAGCCCCGGGCAATCCCCGCCACTTGTTAAAACGCCAACGCGCGGCTTCATGAAAATGGACGCTGAAACCTACAGCATCTTCTCCGGCTGCACCAAGCGACCGGCGCCGACCCATTGATCGTAAAGGTCCCAACCTTGGCGAACCAATTGATCGCCTTCCCCAAACCGGTTGGTGCTGCCAAGAACGACGACGATAAGATGACGCGGATAGACCGTCGTCATTTGACCCTGTTGTACAACCTGGGGGTCTTTATTGGCTGATAAGACCAGGCATTCTCCCGCTTTGGCGGTTTGTCCGGTCTTCACGCCATCGATTCCGTCGCGCCCGAGCAATTCGTTGGTGTTTCGCAGCAGATAATTTCGTTTATGTCCGGCGTCGTCGAAGGATATTTGGCGCTCCTTTTGCGAGACATAGAATCGGAACCCGGCCTTGTTCATGGCATAGCGAGCCAGACGCGCCATGTCCTCAGCGGTAGAAAATGGCACCGGTTTCACGTTCTCATCGATCCCGTGTGGATTCACGAAGCGTGTCTTCTCCATCTTCAATTGCTTCGCCAGCGCATTCATCTGGGAGATGAAAGTGTCGACCGGTCCGAATTTCTTATCTCCGTTAGCCGGCATGAGCGACTGCAATTTCGATCCGACGTGCGCCGCTAACGTGTAAGCGGCGATGTTGTCCGACTGGACCAGCGCAGCATACAGGAGATCTCGCAATTCAATGCGATCGCCTGGATGAAAACCGATCGGATTTTCCCGCACACCAGCAAACGCTTCCGGAGGAATCGTGGCGACTTCTCCGACGTTGCCGCCCCGGTGTTCGGTCCAGTCGAGGACGACTGCGGCCGTAGCCATTTTTGTGAGGCTGCCGACCTGGCGTTTATCCTTCGATTTTTGTTCCTGCAGGATGTAACCGGTCTTGGAGTCGACAACGATGTAAGCCTGAGCCGCCATGGCCAGCCTGGGGCCGGCGATTACGCAACAAACTAGGACTACGAAAGAAAATCGACGAAAAGAGATCACAGCCGGCTGGAACGGCAGCACCTTAAACGCCGGGTCACCGTTGGCAACCCTAATCGCGCGCATCGACTCTCTGTCGGGGAAGCTTCTAGCTTCCGATTGAACTATTGCAGGACAATGTCCGAGTGCTGCCCGAACTTGTAGGGATTGGTCGAGAGAACGATATAAGTCCGTTCGGCGGCGTTGCGCAGATCGAAATGCGTCGCTTTCCCAAGACCGCTCGCTCGGAGGGTGCCGAACTTGCCCTGGCCCCGGCTTCCGCCAGCCATATCGAATTCATAAACCACTTCGCCGCGAACAACGTCCGTGACCTTGACGTGCAAGGCCAGGAACGAACGGCCAGCACCGAAATTGCCGAAGAAAAAGCGAGCCAGCGGGCTTCCGCCATCAACGCGATCGAACCGTCCTTCAACCAGCCAGCCAACCCGGGGCGATTGATGCTCTTGGATAATGCGAGCCGGAGCAATTCTTTCGAGCTCCTGCTTCATATCTTCCGCCAGCTCCACGGGAGCGAGCGCTTTGCGAATGGGCATTTCACCTTCTGAATTGGCCTCGTCGCCCTCGAAGACGGCCGTGTCGATGCAGAATGGACGAATGTAGATCGCCGTCGGATTCGAAGCGCCAACGCCGCAGTTCGTGACACGAACGCCGATGGATTTGAAGTCCTTGGCGTCGATCGGGCCGGCGGACGCGCCCGCCGGGGTCGAGACGTCGGTTTTGGTGACATTCATGTCGGCGCAGGAGCAAAGGAGCAGGCCGGAGAAGAGAGCGATGAAAGGTTTCATATTATATTATAAATAAGGCGCGACTTCCCCGTCTGTTGGAACAGGGTCATCAGCGGCGCTCTCCTGCTGCAACTCTCATGCCGTCCCTAGGAAAAAGCCTCGGTCCCACTCCGCGGGGCCCCATGGAACCCGGCTCTCACTCGGGCCGGTCGAGCCTACGAGGCTGCCGGTGTGGGCCCGGAAGTCCCGCGGGCACGGCGAACCAGCAGCCGCAGAACGACATAAGCCGCGATCGCACAGGGAATGGCGAGGAACATGGATCCGATCAGTGCTGGCCAGATCAGGTGGTTAAACACCCGCCAGTGAAAGATGTGCCCCAACCGAAGACGCTCAAATGGATCGTGCATCGGCGTCGGCCGTCGCAGGACCCAGCAGCCAAGCTTGTACTCCACAAAATAAATGGCCGGCATGGCAAAGAAAAGTACGTCGTGCAACGTGACCGCGATGACTGCAGCGATCTTGTTGCACCGAAAGATCCAGGCGACCGCGATTGAGAGCAGCGTCTTCAAACTCAAGAGCGGTGTAAAACCGAAGAAGATTCCAATGGCCGATCCGAGCGCGATCGAATGCGGTGTGTCCGCGATGGCCATCAAAGTCATGTGATGCTCCGCCAGCCATTGCTTCAGGCTCGCCATGGAACGCGGAAGTCGCGGGCCCTCACGGAGCGAGCGCGGAACACCTGGCAAAATTTCGGGCATAGGCATGACGATAAACTAGAACAACTCCGGCGTCTCAAAACCCTGCTTCTTCTTCGCGCCGCGGGGCGAAGAGCGGAGTGAAGTGACGGGTCGTTCGGGAGGCATGCGCACGATTTGTTTAAGGGCCTTTCGCAAACGCAACGCCGCCCGCGGCGCGTAATCAAGCGCATTGTTATTAAAGACCACATGAACTTCCTCGGTTTGAGTCGCCAGGATGTTTGCTCTTTCGGCGACCTCGTCGATTTCGCTGTCGGTGTAATCGTAATTGAACCGCGCGGCCACCGTCTTGCCCGTTTTGTAAGCGCTGGCATCGCGTCCATGCAGTCGAAGGTAAGACACTCGAGGATTAGTGACTTCATCCAAGTCGGACGGCATGACCGTGAAATGCTCATCGCGCGGAGCATCCACGCTTACCAGGGTGGCGTGATGCGCACGCAGAAAGTTCAGGAGCGAGGCAAGCTCGGCCGGAACGGTCCAGTTGCGATTTCGGAATTCAATCGCCACGGCGTAGTCTTTCAGCCTAACGAGTAAAGGCTCGAGCTCGGTAAGCTCATGTTTGTGCGGCGAGAATGCCGGCGACAACTGGAGAAGCAGAACTCCGAGTTTGTAGTCTCGTTTCAAGATATCGACTACGCCAAGGAAATGTTTCAGCAGTTCGTCGCGCAATGAATCTGTCACGATGACTCGCCCCGCCCCATCGGAGCGGGCGGTCTTTTGCAGCCACGGCGGCAGCATTTTCGTCCGGGCCGCATGAAACGAGAAGAGCTGATGCAGTTTCACGTCGAAGATGAAACCGGGCGGAGTTACCGCGCACCAGCGTTCAACCGTGCGGACATCCGGCACCGCATAGAAGGTCGAGTTTACTTCGACCATGTCGAATTGCTCGGCGTACCAATGGAGGCGCTCGTGAGCCGGCATCCCCTTCGGATACCAGCGTTCGACGAACCCCGGATCGGTCCAACTCGCTGTGCCGACTAGGATCCTTGTTCTTTTCACGCTTCCAGAGGCAGTTTCCGACTCACAGTAACAGATCTTGCCGAAATCGGGTGCACGAGCGGGTTCTAGCAAGAGGTCTTGGGTCAGGCTATTCTCTGGCCGGCGAGCGTCACGCCCTCGTGGCGCTATGAGTCACGCCTCGCATCGATCCCCCGCAAGCCTGAAAAGGCGGGGACGGCAACGTTCGAATCGTAAACCCCTAGGGCGAGGTGACTTTCAAGCGGATAAATCGCCTCGTCATCATACTCGGATCGTACGGGACCGTGTCCCGCACTTCGACCGCAAAATTTGGCGCCGAGCCCGTCTCGCCAATGAATCCGCTCCCAGCGGTCGCACCTCCCGCAGTGCTTATTCCGAGGTCGTCCCAATTGGCCAGGTCGCTTGAGCCCTGCACAACATAGGTCACATCCGAGGCGAGCGACGAGCGATTGAAGATCATGGAAAGATACGCTGTGCCGCCATAATCCTTTATGGTGACAACTGGCAACCCATCGAGGCCAGCGAGGGTTGGATTCAAACCCAGGGCGTATTCGAGAAGGTTAGTTAGCCCATCGCCGTCATAGTCAAATGAAAGCACGGCGTTGTTTCCCGTGAGTCCGAAGCCGGCCAAATAATTCTGAACAACTGTCGCTGTTGTTAGGCTAAACGTCTGCGTGGCCGCAGGGGCCACTCCGTTCGTCGCAATGACCATGATCCCGGGATAATTGCCGGTGCCGCCGGAAGTGGCCGTGCCCGACAAGAGACCGTTCGAAGAGAGCGTAAGCCCGTCAGGAATGGTGCCAGTTAAGGAGAAGGTTGGCGACGGGTTCCCAGTCGCGGTAAAAGTAAAACTGTAGGGCGTGCCCACGATGACTGGCGAAGGCGGAGGCCCATTCGTAATCGCGGCCGGGGTTTGAGGTGGGCCGTTTGCTGTGATGCAGAAGTCATCAATCGCGAGGCCATCGTCAGCGCCAGTTGCATCAAGATCGTTCCAGCGAATCCAGAATGTGGCGCCATTGGCTACGCTTAATCCAGTGATCGTACTGCTGATGCTGGTCCGATTCGCCGCGGCGTTACCGTCCAGCGCGCCGGGCGCGCCGCTCTCGATCGGAGCGGTGAAGTCTAAAGCGTTTACATCAGTCCACGTTCCGGTGGTCAAGCCGGTCGCATCGGTACCTGATCTGAAAATCGAGGCGGTCGACCCGGCCTGCCGCACCCATTCGCCATTGTTCTCCCGTATAGCTGATAAGGATCGACGAGATTGTCTGGCCGGTTTGATTGGTCAAATTGGCGCCAATCGTTGGAACCAAACTCCCGCTGCGCAATGTACCGAACGCGCGTTCAGTGCTGGCTGCGGCGCCAAAGCTATACGTGTCCCCCGCGCTGCTTGAGCCGGTGCCTGCCGTGTAAGTTGTATTAGCGTTCGTGCCGCTTTCGCTGAACGACCATCCTGCAGGCGTGGTGCTCGATGTCCCACTGCTGGCGAGTGTGTCGAAGTTCTCACAAACTGGCGTGTTCAGCGCGGCGATCACGATGGTCGTACCGGGCGTGGGCGTGGGCGTGGGCGTCGGGGTCGGGGTGGGTGTCGGCGTTGGAGTCGGGGTGGGAGTTGGGGTTGGCCCTCCGGAGGCGATTTGGAAAGTGCCAACCCTTGTCTTCCATGACCGTGCGCCGCTGCCGGAATAATATTCGTTAGTCGCCCAAAAGGTGGCGCTGTCTGACGGGTCGATGCTGAGGCCGCTGTAGTCTCCCCAGCGGCCGCTCGAATCCGTTTGATGTCCCCCACCCTGGATGAGCAACGCTTCGCCTTGAGCGAGTGAGCCTAACGGATCGCCAGCCAATCGACCGGCATACTTAATCGCCGGATTGGTGGAAGCACTCGAGACGCTGTAGTTAAGGGCCATGTTGCCCAAACCGTCCACAGCAATGCTCGGCATCCAACGCCATAAACCGTCGCTGCCATTACTAAATGTCTGCTGCTGTAGCGGCGTTGATGGAATTACGCCCCCTGTTATATTGAATTGATACCACCGAATCGCCGTCGGGCCGGTGCCACCCTGATTGTTATTGACGGTATGAGAGGCCCAGAGTGATTCGGTTCCCCCGAGATTTTGATAGACTAACGGAGTCATCAGCTTGTCGCCTAACGTGTCGAGCAAAGCCGTCGTTCCCGTCTGGGGAACCAGAAGGGTGCTCGTGCTGGTCAAGGCATCGACGAATCCGTTCACGGTGATGCTTCCGTTAGGGGTGTGGGTGGTTCCCAAACCGAATGTCGAATTGGCCGGTGTCACGAAATCGACGTGGAAGCGCCAGGTGAAGACCTTATTTTCGACCGTGCCGGCGGTGCTTGAGCTGTTGATTGCCATGAAATACTCGGGCGTGCCGGCGGCGGGCGCAGTGCCGGCACGAAAAGTTGCAGGCACAAGGCTGTAGGCATCCCCAAGCGTGGCCGGAGTGATGGTGAAAGCGACTGCACCGGGATTTGGCGCACCGGTGCCGTTAAGCATCGCGCTGCGCGGGAGCGCAAAGACCCGGACACCTTCAAACGTTCCGGCAGTGTCATTGGTAAACAGATTGACCGAGAGATAATAAGCATCCGGCCAGAGCGCCAGCTTGGGGTAGTCCCCTAACCAGGTGGGATTGCTTGAGTCGATTTGAAGCGCGTAGAGCCACCAGCCGCCGGCCACCGGATCGTTCGTCTTGGAAACGCCGACACATTGATAAGTCGGCCCGCCAGTGGACGGGAACGCGAAATCGCTCACGATCCAACGGTCCGCGATTTGATCGTAAAAAACGAAACCATCTCCGTCATTCAAGGCATTGCCGCACGGAGTCGACGTTCCCAACGCCGAAAAAAATGAATTGTAAGTCGTGCCGTTGGCACCGTTCAGCGCGGCTCCAGACTTGTTAAAAATCTTGATCGAGGAATTCACCGACTGGATGTAATGGTTTGGGCCGACATCGCCGTTGGTGTCTGGCGGCAGACAGGCACACCCGCTCTGAGTTGAGCTCATCCCGTCAAACGAGGCGATCGGCGTTGAGAGGACTGCGGGTTGCGGAGCGTGCCTAACTAATTGAAGGGGGTCGGATTTCTTCAGGGATGGTGTCTGTGGCAGAGGATGCCGCAAGTGACGGACGGGCTCGCTCTCTTTGCTTCCGGGGATAAAGGGCAGCGCCCGCAGATCGACATCCTGAGAAACTGGCTTTGAGATCGACACGATCTCAGCTGTGCCGCGAACAGCCTGATTGGCCGAAGGCGAGGGCTCGCTCGAATAGACGTTCGCGCCAATCATCAGACAAAGCACGCCGATTCCGCAAAAAAACAAAGCCGCCAGGAAACGGGGATCAAAGAAGGCAGATCGGGAGTCAGTTCTCTTCATGGCGGAGAGTCAGCTGCGCGAAACCTCTATCGCCGCAGAGGTGCCATGTCGCGGCGTTCGTGCCGACTCCCGGCAGGGGAAGGGCAATCAACTGCGATATGGTCGGAATGGCGTTCGGGGAGTGTCATTTACCGGGTTGAGCGGCGCCAGAGTAGCAAAACGGCGAATTTTGTCGAGCGCGAATGCCCTCGGAGACCAATGTTCGGCGAAACCGGATGAGTTCACCACCGTCCCGAGCGCCATCAACGACGCCCGGAGGTAGGATTCCGAGATGTTTTTTCCGTTAGGTAGGCGAATTTGAGCACTCCTTGCCTCAGTAATCCATGCGAAACATTGTTAGGAAAAAAAGCGAACGGAAGGCCACCTTCATTTCTTGGTGCTAAGAATAGAGCCGTTGGACGGATTAGAATCTTCAAGCGCTCGAAGACAGAACGCTTTCGCGCCAACTTGATACCCAGGCAGCACTCGACGGACTTGTCTTCCTTTCTCAACCGGGTGAAGCGAATCACCAGAGATCGGTCTTCCTCTACGCGATCATATCGCGGCGCAAAGGTCAGGAGATTTGGCTGAAGCAAGGCCACAGTTCCGGACAGATCAAAAAGCGGACCACCGTGCGCGCCCGCTATATTTCTCCAAAACCACATCCAGACACGGCTGCGCGAAGCGAGATAGCGACCAGACGATCCGCTCACGGCGAGGTGGCGCAAGTCATTCTTTGTAATCGTTAGTCTTTGCGCGACGCCCACGGGAAGAAGACAAACGGGAATACCCGTGCGGAGGATTTCACTGACCGCCTGGGGACCGGTACCTATATCTCATACACGTATATCCCTAAACTGAATGGCAGCAGCCCCACGGCGCGGCAGAGGATAGATCATCAATCCGGTGAGGGACCGAGGCGCTGCAAGACTTGGCTGCCCTATATTCGAGAACACCGCTCGGCGCGAAAGAAATCTATCCACGCGTGAATTGATCGCTAAATTTGCCGCTCCAGAGGTAGGATTCGAACCTACGACCAATCGGTTAACAGCCGACCGCTCTACCACTGAGCTACTCTGGATCGATTGCGCCGCTCGCTTGAGCGGGGTTGAAAATTGCCCAGACGCGCCTGCGCGGCAAGTAAATTGGTTGCGGGGGCGGGATTTGAACCCGCGGCCTTCAGGTTATGAGCCTGACGAGCTACCAGGCTGCTCCACCCCGCGGGATTGATGTAGTATGAAGCAAAGCGGAAAGCAACTCGTAAAAGGAAACACCATCGTCGTTTCCTCGCGGTGGCAGACAAAAAGGCCTTCGGCCGGCGTCTCTCGTTGGAACCAGCGAACAATCTTGAATCCGATTTCCCACCCGAACGCATCCCACCCTTGAAACTATGAAAACGAACGTTGAGCCAAAAAGTCAGGCGCCGCACTTCAACCAGTACACCTATGCAATGCTTCTTCGGGCGCAGGATCGGCGCAGAAACATCCTCGAGAATGCGGTCTATTTCTTCCTGATGTTGAGCGTTGTCGCAGCAGTGATGCCCCTGGCTGATCCCATCCGCGCAGTCGTCAAAGATTCGGTCTCGCCGACTCCGATCGTCGCCACCGCAACTTCGCTGTAGTTGTGCGGTATCGACAAGCGCCGACAAATTTTCCGCTGCTATCTGAAGGAGAAACCGCCGGCAATTGCCCTAACGAGCTACGGAATTAATCCAAAAGGCGCTCAGTTTTTGATGTAGAGATCGAAAGTGTGATTGACGCCGTTGTTGGCATGGCTGCCTGGCGGGATGACGTTCACGACATAACTGCCGATAAACGTGTAGCCACTCGGAGCAGCCGTGCCGTGCACCAGCGTTAAGACCGAATTCGAAGTCAGCCCGGAACCAGTTGGACCGGCGGGTCCCGTGGATCCCGTCGAGCCGCGTTGGCCGGTCGCACCCGCCGGACCTTGCGCGCCAGTTGCGCCCGGAACCCCTTGAGGGCCCGTCGTACCGTTGGCGCCCGGAGTTCCGGTTGCACCAGTCGCACCCACCGGCCCGGGAGTTCCTGTTGCGCCCGTCGCACCATTGGGACCCGTAGCGCCTGTCGTTCCGGTTGCACCTACCGGCCCAGTTGCGCCAGTTGCGCCTGCCGGGCCCGTTCCACCAGTTGCGCCTGCGGGGCCGGTTGTACCAGTTCCACCGGTCGCTCCAGTCGCACCCGCTGGGCCGGTTGTACCAGTTCCACCGGTTGCTCCAGTCGCACCTGCTGGGCCAGTTGTACCAGTTCCACCGGTTGCTCCAGTCGCACCCGCTGGGCCGGTTGCACCAGTCGCGCCCGTCGCGCCAGTCGCTCCGGCGCTGCCGCCGGTAACGATGTGGACGTCGTCAACCAAGAGCGTTGGATCCGAGAAGTCCGGGTTCCCAATAGTGCTCACATCGTAAGCAGCAAACCCGATCACATAGGTGCCGGCCGCGAGAGGTGGTGTGGTGTAACCTTGATAGCCGGTGTCGCTGCCTCCGGAACTTGTCGTGTTGGAAAGAACGTGCACCGAAGAGGCGTTACCGGAGGAGGCCGAGGGATGAATCGTGAAAAAGACGCTATCGACCGTGCCAGCGGAGCCGTGCGGCAGGAAGTCCCAGTAGAACTGGATCACATCACCGGTTTGAACTGTAATCGTCTGAGCGATGGCCGATCCGCCGAAACCGCCATTGGCAACACCGCCCGACCCGTTGTTTAACGAGTTCAGCGAACCCCCGCTCAGGCCCAAGAAAGTTTCCAGCAAGCTTTGACTCACCGTTCCGCTGAACTGGGGCGTAATAATGATGGCCTGCATTGTGCCTTCGATCGGCGCCTGATTATCCGTGGTCGAACTGGACCCGCCTGCGCCGGTCGTTCCCACGGATGACCATCCTGTGAGTCCCGACTCGAAGCCGCCATTCACAATTTGCGCATCAATTCTCGCTGCCAGAATGAGGAAGGCCAACAAAAGAAGGGATCTGCTCGTCCGGGTCATCACGATCGCGCAGGATAGAAGTCTTCTCGTCGTGCGGTCAAGGTATATCAGCGAAGATTCCGCGACGGCTCAATCAACCGAAGATTATGAATGGCGTCCGGATAATCGACCCGAAGCTGAAGCGCGCGGTGCAAGGCGTCCGCCGCTTCCGGCAGGCGGTGAAGTTTAATCAGGACCGCGCCAAGAGCATTCCAAGCCTCGGGATAATCCGCCCGTAACTCGATGGCGCGGCGGTATTCTGCTGCCGCTGCTTCCGGATCGCCACCCGTGGACAGGCCTCGTCCAAGATCGAAATGCAGAACCGGATTTTCTGGCTGAATCTCGCAAGCCTTCCGGATTTCGGCCAGGCCCTTCGCGGTCTCACCGGCGGCCATGTAGGCCAAACCGAGATTCGCGCGGAATGCACTTCGCTTCGGGTCACCGACAACCGCCTCTTTATAAAGATCAATCGCAGCCTGGTTTTGACCGCTCTGCATCAGGGCGACGCCGAGATCAATGGTCGCGTCCTTCGACTGCGGATCAACTTCGTGGGCGCGACGAAAAGCAGCGATCGCCGCCACAGTCCGATTTTCCCGCAGAGCGTAGTCGCCGACGTGAAGTTGCGCCTTGTAATTTTTCGGGACAACCGCGGCTGTGCTCGTCCAAAAAGTCTCATCGTTTAACCAGTCCCGGTTCCGCGCCCACGTCCGAGAAACACCACAGGCGAGAAGAACTACGGCAATGGATGCAGCAACTGCGCGGGCGATTCCGGCAGAGGCGATTTTCTGCATCGATTTTTTATAGAGCGCGGCCGCGCAAACGCCGATTACCAAACAAAATCCTAACGACGGCAGGTAAAGAAGCCGCTCGGCTTTGATCGTGCCGATGGAAACAAGAAGATTTGAGGCCGGAAAAATTGCCAGAGCATAAAAGAGAAGCCCGAACCAAATGGAACCCCGCCGTCGAAACGACCAGACGGCCAGGCCCAGGATCACAGCAAGCAATGCGATGCTGACGAGAACGGCAGGATCGGAAAAGCTGGTGACCGTCGGAACGGCGTTGAAAGAGTAGTCTCCGCACAATTTTTGTGGCCACACGAGAAGGGCGAGATAGTCGCCCTGAACCTTGAGGGCCGTCAAAATTCGCGAGGCGAAAGAGACGTGCGCCAGCGGATTATCGACGAAACTGACCTCGGCCGGCGCCCGCAGCACTCCTTTCGGGTAAAGCAGAGTTCGAAAAGCGAAATAAAAAACGATCACGCCGAAGTAAGTTGCGTAATCGGCCATACGGCTACGCCATCCCGGTTCACACGAAACTGTCCTCGTCCATCGAAGGAAGAAATCGCCAAGAATGACTGCCACCGGGAAGACAAGTGCGTTTTCCTTGGAAAGAAGTGCGATGAAAAGGCTGACGGAAACAACCGCTCGAACGGCCCAGCGGCTGGCGACCAGCTCCGGCGCCCGTCTCAAGTGAAGAACCCAGGCGAGCAGGAAGAATAACGCCGCCAGCAGCTCGGCCCGCCCGCTGATCCAGGCGACGGCTTCGACGTGGATCGGATGAATCGCAAAAATCGCCGCCCCGATCACCGCGGCCAGTTGCTGGCGCAGCAGCCGGTCGAGAAGGAGAAATACCAGAGCGCTGTTTAAAGCATGCAGCAGCACGTTAACGAGATGGTAGCCAAGGGGCCGGTCGCGATTGAGGAAATGATCGAAGGCAAGCGAAAGCGTTGTCACGGGCCGGTAACCGCCTCGGCCATCGTAATGTCCGGCAGTGAAAATGCGCGGCCAATCAGCCACACGCCCGGTATAGGGATGGTGAAAAATGAGATGTTGGTCATCGGACACGAATCCGTTAGGCAAGCTGTTTAAAAAACAACAAAACGCCAGGAACGCCACCCCCGCGGCACACCATCGGCCCTGCGTTTCTTTCGCCGACTGCATCATCAGGCACTCCTCTTGACACGCAGCCTTCGGGAAACCCGCAGCCATAGCAGCTCAAAAAACATTTTACCGCATTCCACAAAAGCTCCGCAGACATGATCCCGGTAACGTTGGGTGACGTTGGCGCGAGCAGGAAACAGATACTGCCAGATGTCGACCAGCCGGATCAGCCGAAGTTCGAAGCCTTTCCGGGTCGCCAGAACTTTGTTCCGCCAAAAATGTTGTTCGCGTCCCCGCGTCGCGCTTCGGGCCAGAGTGACGGCATACTCGCTCACCTTCCGTTTCGGCCATGACGACTTGGTTAAGGGCAACGCCTGCAAGATCGTCTGATCGATCGGGGTATCGAGAAGGTGCCGCACAAGCCTTAACGAAACGCCTAACGGGCCGGACGCCTGCGAGGTGCTGGCCTGTTCGAGGACCTTCGACCAGTCGAACCCGTCGCTGACAATCAACTCGTGCAGATCGGTGAACCAAATCAACCGGTTACCGCTGAGTTCATGCAAGGTCAGCGGCACGATATCACCGCCCGCGAGAATCGCGCGATTAAGGTAACCGTGGTTATCAAGATGCGTTGCCAGATAGATGAGTTCATCCTCCGGGCTCAGGCCGGTCCCCTCGCCCGACAGGAGAGGGATCGACTGCGCGCGCGCGAAAAGATCTTCGTGATCGAATTGGGCGGCGCTGAAGCGGTCAGTCAGTCGCCAGTGCAGTTCGATGTGCACTGGAGGCGGCGCGGCTCGGACGAAGGGCAGGTTGACGTGATACTTCCGGCTGAATTTTTCCGAAAGTAAACCGGGGGCGATCAGAAAACTCGCTTCCCCCAGAATTTTTCGCGCGGCCTCCACATCACGACTGCGAACGAGAAGATCGATGTCGCCGTAGGGCCGCAGTGCACCATCGCGATAAATCGCCGGCGCGAGGGCCGCTCCTTTCAAGAGAATCAGATCGACTCCGCGCAGACGAAACCGCGGGAAAATGTCCGCCAGAGTGGCTGAATGGGTCCGGTAACGAAAGGCGCTCCTCACATAGGCCTGCCGAAGGCGATCGAGAATTTTGGGCGGGACCGCCCGGGCACGGTCGGCTTCCTGCAGATGGTGAAATAGAAGAGGAGCAACCCCGTGGCGCCACGCGGTCTCGATCAAAGCGTCCCACTGCAACGAACCCGCCAGAGTTTCTCGGATACGTTCAATCGCATCTCCCGAAAGCTTTTGGCGGGCAGAGAGCCGGATAAGATCGCTTTCAAACGTGCTCAACATGCGAATCGGTTTTCCGGCTACGCCTCCGATCGAGCGCGGCTTTAACAACGCGGACATAACCGCCCCAGTCGCGGTCGACAATTCCCCGATTGGTTCGATGAAGGCGGCGGCGATAAAGCACCTCCGGCAGCATTTCGTGCCGTAGCGCTTGGTCAATCGCGCGCAGATACCATTCAACCCCTTCAGGGTCCGACGGCGCTTCGACGAACGGACCGACCCGATCGAAACCCGCGCGCGTGATCAAGAGCGTTCCCGTGATCCAGCCCGGAATTTCGCGAACGTCCTGCTCCGGATTGCCGTCGTGAAATTCCTTTACGTGTGCAAATACGGCTTCCAGCCCTTCATGCTCTCCAAAGATCTGCATTTGCCGGGTGAGTTTTTCCCGACTCCATAAATCATCCGCATCTAAAAAGGCGAGAAATTCACCGCGAGCGATTTTTATACCGGCATTGAGAGCCGCTCCGGTGCCTCTGCGGGCCTGTTCCACCAGAATCACGTGTGGAAAGCCCCTTACAATTTCAGCCGTGTCGTCGGTCGAACCATCATTCACCACGATGATTTCCAACGGTCGATAATCCTGCGCCAGCACACTTTCCACAGCGGCGGCGATGAATGCGGCCGCGTTATATGCTGGAACGATCACGCTGACCAAAGGTCGATGGCCCTGCGTGTTTTCCCTTTCGACGGGTGTTTTCCGCCGACGCGTGATCGCGCGTTCGCAGGCTTCGAGCAAACCGACGCGTGACCTTTCATAAAGGTTCGGCTGATTTCCGGCATGCAATCGGTAATGCAGACTGACTTCCGGCCGCATGGCCATCGCAAACCCGGCTTCGCGAATACGCAGGAACCAATCGACATCTTCTCCAGTGCGCATCGCCGGGTCAAAGCCGCCGACTTTCTCCCAAACGCGGCGACGCACGATGGCTGCCCCGACCTGGTAGGAGTGGAAAGGCTTGCTTCGCGGAACCGTTGCAGGCGCGCGGGTGGCTGACTCGATGAGGTAGTCGATTTGCCCAAGAACGACATCCACTTCCGGATGCTGATCGAGATAAGCCAGGGCCGCGCCCGGATGGGAATCTGCCCAGAGATCATCGGCATCGAGGAAGCTTATCAATGCTCCACGGGCCGCCTGCAGACCGACGTTTCGAGCCACTGAAGGACCGCTATTGGTTTCCTCTCTTATATATGTCAGGGAATTTTTCAGGCTGCGCGCGATGTCTTTGGTGGCGTCGGTCGAGCCGTCGTCCACCAGGATTAGCTCGAGTGGATAGGCCGTGCGAGAAACACTGCTAACGGCCTCGCGCAGGAAGGCCGCCCCGTTGTAGGCCGGCATGATCACGCTAAGGAGCGGCGGGTTGGTGCTCATGGGGTCTGCAGGAGAGAGCTTCGCATGACATCGGCGATTCGCTCGAAATCAGTACCCTAACTCGAGCACGCGAACCGGGATCCCCTGGACGAGTGTTGAAAGGCGGCTAAAGGCTTCCGAGCCCGCTCCGGCGAATTGAAATAAAGAGCTCGGGGCAAGCGCGCGCAGGGCTTCTCCCGCGCTCGAAGATTTGACCCTGGTTTTTTCTGCTCCTGTCACGCACGGCAAAAACATCATCCGGCAATCGGCTGAGGGCAGGAGCTGGTCACTGTGTTCCTCATTAAGAAATAACACTTCCTTATTGCCGTGCATGAGCGCAGAAGGTTGCTGCAGCGAGTGAAGCGGTCGCGCATTACGAAGGAGAGTCTGATCGATTTTGGCAGAGCTATAAAGGCTGTAGACGCGAAAGGGCGGAGTCAGGCTGATCACGCAGTAATCATCCGCGAGATATTTCCAGCCGGCCTGCAGACAAAGAAGCGCCGTGGCGGATTTCCCGGAACCTCCCGCGCCCGCGAGGAGTGCAGCATCGCCTCCCAGCGCGACCGCGCCGCAATGCACCAGCACGGCATTGCAGGCATCGGACCACCAGCTGAAGATAATCCGAAGCGGGGAAGCGGCCGCGTGCTCGGGGAGAGCAGCCGCGTCGCTCGTCCAGAAAAGGGCGAGCTTGCGCTCGGAATCGATCATGTTGAGGGACCCGGTTCCGTGGTCAAAGGCGGTGCGAAACGGCCCGTCATTAAAACCTCGAATTTCGCCCCGGGGGCCGTAGTCCGTTTCGCTCCATGGCGGCGCCACCATGTCCACGGCGCTGGCGTCCCAGGCGCAAACCGTGAGATCTTCGGCGGCTTGATTCGTTAGGCGCAAATGGCTCAACGCCCGGGTCAGTTGTCGCGACATCTCCGCACTGGCCGTTTCCAGGCGAACCCGCGTGCCACCGATGGCATAGGTTTCACTGCCGCGTTCGCCTGCGGCCCGGGCCGATTGGAAAACTTTGTAAGCCGCCTCGAAGAAGTCGCGCGCCTTGGCGCTCACTTTTCGTCTGGCCGCGGCGGCACCAGCTTTGGCCAGCCGGCTTCGTCCATCTCATGAATTGGATCGAGCAAAAGCAGGTCTCGCATTTCCGTAAATTTTTCGAGCGAAGGCGGAACGAAGGGGGCCGGCGCCCGCTCCGGACGCGAGGCCGTCGTCTCGACTTCAGCCGTGTCTTTGACAATCAGTTGCTCGGCTTTGAGGACCTCGACAAATGCGGTGACCTTGGAGCTTTCGCCGTTGGCGCCCAAGCCCGCGACGATTTCGCCAATCCTCTGCCCTTCTTGGAGGCGACGCCAAATTTCGATGCCGGACCCGCCGACGCTATAATAGTTGCCGCTCTCAAGATTCACGATCACGACCTCGGTTTCGAAGGTCTGATGAATGACTTTGGGAGTGTTGACTCGATATTTCACGAAGGGGGACAAGCGAAACATAACAGCGAGATTATTGCAATCTCAGGCAATGGTTGTTTCGCGGCCACTTTACCGCCAGGAAAGACCGCGCAATCCAAGCTTAAGTTTTCCGCGCCCAAACCTCACAATTAACGAGTTTCCACGAAAGCGCCGCCAGTTTGAATCACCTCCACCGAGGCGTCATTGCCGCCGTATCCACCTCTCCCCGTCCCTTCTGGTCGGTGGCGATTCCAACCTACAACAACCGCGACTGCCTCCTTCGGGAGGCGCTCGGTTCCGTTTTGCGACAGGATCCGGGCGCGGATCAGATGCAAATCGACGTGATCGATGATTGCTCGGGAATTGGGGATCCGGAAAGAGTCGTCCGGGAGTTGGGCCGCGGACGCGTGCAGTTTTATCGGCAAAAGGTCAACGTCGGAACGGTCGCCAATTTCGAGACCTGCCTGCAACGCGCAACCGGCAAGGTCGTTCACATTCTGCATGGCGACGACCTGGTGCGGGAGGGCTTTTACGTGCGCATGCAGCAGCCCTTCCTGGAAAACCGAAACATCGGCATGGCGTTTTGTCGTCACGCCTGCATCGACTCTTCCGGCGAACCGATCGGCGTCGGTGCGGAGTGGCTGGGAGGAAGCGGATTGGTTCCTGATTTTTTGGAAAAAATGGCGGCGCACAACCTGGTGCAAACACCCGCGGTCGTGGTTAGGCGGGAAATTTACGAGAGTTTGGGAGGATTCGACCGGCGTTTGTCGTATTGCGAAGATTGGGAAATGTGGATCCGGATTGGAGCGCGTTACGCCATCTGGCATGAAGCCGATGTGCTGGCAGACTACCGATTGCATGGCGAGTCGAGCTCAGCCCGACAGATCGGAGCGGGCAGCCTGCTGCCGGACCTGTCGCGCGCCATTCAAATCATGTCTACGGAGAATCCTCTGAGCGCGCCCCGTTCGTTGATGCTAAGGGCGAAACGTTGGCACGCTCGTCACGGACTGATTCTGGCGCGCGATCTGGCCCGCCTCGGAAAATGGAAGGAAGCGAAAGCGATGGCGCTTCAGGCCTGGCAATTGCAACCTTCTGGGGCCATCGCCAGCCAGGTTCTCTATCATTCCCTTCAACTTGCGCTCGAAAATATTTTCTCCTCGCCGCAGCATCGAAGGTCGAAAGTCGATCGGAGACTTCGGCCATGAACGCTCTCCACTTGATTTAAGCGAAGGATTACCGGTGGTCGTTAGGTATTACTCCCGATGCAAGTGACCGTGACCTTTACATGAAGATTGCCATCGTCACTCTCTATACTGATGAAATTGCCGATTACGGCGAATTCGGGGCGCGCAACAAAAAGGCCTACGCGGACCGGCACGGTTACGACTTCTTCGTTTATCGAAATTCGGTCGACCCGGCCCGGCATCCGGCCTGGTCCAAGCTCCCGGCGATCACCCGCCATCTGTCCGACTACGACTGGCTGTTTTGGACCGATGCGGATTCGCTGGTCATGAATCCATTTTGGACACTTGAGTCGATCATCCAGGGATACGAGCAAAAGGATATGATCCTCACGTGGGAAGCCGGCGCCGCCGGGCTTAACGACGGGGAGTGGTTGATCCGGAATTCGCCGTGGAGTGCCGCCACCCTGGCGGCTATCGCCGATCCGGCGCACCCTAATCCGCGCCCAGACTGGTTTGAGCAGGGAGCGCTCATAAGCAAGCTCGAAGCCGAGCCGTCAGAACAGAAGCGAATTGCCATACTCCACCCGCGCGTCATGAACTCGACGCCAAGGGAGAGTTTCTATCCGGGCGTACGCACCCGAGAATCGCGGTATCGTCGCGGCGATTTCATCATACACTTCTGGCCCTTGGCGCGCCGACACGGCGCGGTCCACGAAATGATGACACGTTACAACGCCCTAACGATCCCGAAGCGAATCGGCCCGGCGGATCGTCTGCGGAGGATGTTTCATAAACGGGCCCGACGATTCAGTTCGATTCGCCCGTGACGGCGGTCGCGAGGACTTCTCCGTGATTCGGCAATGACGGGCGACCTGCCTGCCAGGAAATCCAGCGCCAATCCCATCCAATCGATGCGCGCCCTGCAGAATTTCAGCGCTGCGCTTCAACTAGAACTTAAAGTTCAACCCAGCCCGAACGATGTTGCCGGTGGTTTCGCCACGCCAGTGAAAAGTCACCGCGCCGGGCGCCACTAGAGAAGTCGAACTGCCGGAGAATGCCTGAGAGCCGGTATCGAAATAAAGATATTCGGCTTTAATGGACCAGTGACAGCCAATCATCCGCTCGACCCCGCCGCCGACCGCGTAGCCCCAATCGAACTCGGTCTTTTGCGCATCAATCACACTCGGGCCTGCCGGAGGCGTCACCGAGCTGTCGACCACCCGGTTAGTCACATTCAACCCGATGCCGCCGCCCGTTCCATAAACGAGCCACTTATCAAAGGCGATGCCAAGACGTCCGCGAAAAGTAGTGAAAAAATCGCTGTCGCTTTGGCCAACGGTATCGTCGCCGGGCGACCCGGGTTGGACGTGGCGGCCGCGGATATTCATATAGCCGCCGTCAATCTCCGGCCCGAGCACAAGCCAGTGCCACTGCCAGTTATAACCCATTTCGCCGCCACCGCTGAAGCCAGACTCACCATACCTCCACGATCCACCGGGGTTCGCGATAAAATTATACCCATCGAGGTCAGCATCCCGCGTACGGCCAAACTGGCCGCCACCGTTGAGACCGACGTAAAATCCCTGCCAATTGCAGGGCTGCGGAGCCACTGATTCGATCGTCTTCGCTTCTCCGCCACTGGGAAGGGCTTCCGGGCCGGCCTCGGCCATTGGCGCAAAAGCAATCCCCGCAAGGCCGAGTGCGATCACGCAGGTCGATAGTTTCACCGGTGGCTTCTTCCCTGAAATGGGCAGACCCGTCAAGCTTAACTCTTGCCGTCCCCTCGGCCGGGATAACCAGGCCACCTCAAACGGCGCAGACGCGCGCGTAGAGGTCTTCATACTGTTTCAGCACAATCTCGGCGGAAAAACTTTCTCTCACGTGTGAGCGCCCTCTCTCACCGAGATCGCGCGCGCGGGCGGGCGACGAAACCAGTTCATCCATCGCTCCCGCCAAAGCCGCTACGTCGGGAAATGGGTAGAGAGGATAGACTTTGCCAGCGACTTCCGGAATTCCGCCGACGTCGAAGGCCACAACCGGTTTTCCGAACCAGAGCGTTTCGAGGATGCTGAGGCCGAAGCTTTCATAGTCCGAGGTGTAAAGGCCTGCGTCTGCTGCGAGAATAAATTCTTCCACATCTGCTTCCTTCTCGCGAACGAGGACGCGGTCAACGAGTCCAAGATTTTTCATCATCGCGCGAAACGGAGCAGCCGGTTCTCCAGCCAGGATAAGCAGCTTGATACGATCCTTCGTGCTCATCTGCGCCACCGTTTGCAGGAGCAGGTCGATGCGTTTCCCCGGACGCATGTTCGACATGTGAAGGATGAGAAACTCGTCAGTCAACCCGAGCTCCCGGCGAACCTGATCGCGCGTCTTCGACGGTGTTCGTGGAGTGAAAAAATTTGGAATCACCTCAATTTCTTTCGCCGGCTTCAGGATTTCCTGTGTTTGCTCGCGCAGACTCTCCGAAACTGCGGTGACGGCGTCGGAACGGTTCAGCGCATACTCGATGGCTCTGCTGTAGGCCGGATCCTGACCCAAAAGCGTTGTGTCGGTTCCATGCAAAGTCGTCACAATGCCTGGGGAGACACCGGACATTTGCGCGGCCAGGACGGCGGCCAACGCATTCGGCACCGCATAATGTGCATGGATGATGTCGAGCGACACGGACGAGGCAATCTCGGCCATTTTCACGGCCAGTGGCAGGGTGTAGTCGGGACAAGGAAAGAGTGTGTGATGCGCCAGCTCGACAAGGTGAAAGTGGAGATTTGGATTCGTTAGGTCGAGCCGAACCGGTTGGGCGTAACTGAAGAAATGAACCTCGTGCCCGCGTCCCGCCAGTCCCGCGCCCAACGCGGTCGCCAGAATTCCGCTTCCGCCAATCAGCGGAAAACAGGCGATCCCGATTCGAAGACGACGGTCGTTCATTCTTCGCCGATGTAAGCGTCGCCGGAATCTGCGATCGTTTCGCGTTCGACAAACGTCACGCCCGGGCCGTCCGCTTTATTGATGTAATCCTGTTCGCTCGCACCTGAAACATAATGGGTGCAGCCGATAACGCTCTGCATCCAGCGGAATCGCGTGTCGCGCGTCGGGCTGACCTGTTCGTTGCCATGAATCCCGGCAGCGACTTCTATAAAATTGTCTCCCCCCCTGTGCAGCCAGAATTTTCCATCACGGGCCCGGGCGCGCACAATTTCACCTTCGTAGGGAAGATCGACAAAATAATCGTCGATCGCACAGGCGACAGCCCGAAACGATGGATCGCTCGAGCGCACCACTTTGATTCCCTCCATCAAACCCATGCTCTCATACATCGCGAGACAAAGGTCTGCGACTGTTGGCTTGCTGACCTCCTTGAATTTCTCGACCAGGTCCTGCCCGACATATGCCGGCAGTTGCCGCTCCATCTTTGTCTTCCAAGCCGGGACGACCCGCTTCAAATAGAGCGGCGAGTAGAGCTTCTGGATTTTGTTTTCGAATTCGAAGTTCAGCGAGGCGCTCGCGCCGGTGGAGCGGTCTTTCAAAACTGTGATCGTCTCCCGAGGATCGTGGTCGCTATCGTGGTAGAAAAAGACAATCGTTCCGCCAATCTGCCGCTGAAGCTGCTGCGCGGTCTTGATCTTGGCGAAGAGAAATCGCTTCGGAAAAATTCCACAGGGCTGCTGGCCGAAACAAATGATCGGATCAGGCATTCTTAATCAGGCCGGGACCGCCCCAGCGCGAAATAGCGTTCTTTGCAGGACCGGTGCCAATCCGACGACAGCCGCACAACCGATGGCGTTGTACCACAGATAGCCAATGCCGGTGGTGAAAAAGAGCACAAACACCAACGCCTGAGCGATCAGTCCGGCGAAGAAAACAGCCGAGCCGCGCACCTGCCTAACGAAAAAGGCAACAAGAAAGAGGCCGAGGATGCTGCCATAAAAAACTGAGCCGAGGATATTGCCCGCCTCGATCAGGTTTTCCACGAGGTTGGCGAACGACGCCACGGCGATGGCGACCAATCCCCAGGCCGCGGTAAAGACCTGCGTTGCGACGACATAATGGTGGTCGCTCGCCACTGCACCGCGCAACGGTCGATAAAGATCGACCACCGTTGTCGAGCCAAGCGCGTTTAGGGCGGCGGCCGTAGCCGACATGGTGGCGCAGAGAATCACAGCGACAAGCAGCCCGACCACGCCGCGTGGCAATTCCCGCAGAATGAACGTGATGAAGATATAATCCGATTCCTTGCTCTTTGGGTCGGCGCCGTTTTGATTCAGAACCTGCCTGGTCTGGTTACGCAACGCCTGCGTGCGCGAATCGAGCGTTCGGATTGTCTCCATCTTCTCGAGCGACGGATCGGTCGCGTAAGCGCGCAGCGCTTCCCGTTTCTGCTGGAATACCTGATCTTCTTTTGCGGCCAATTCGTTCAATTGCGGACCGGCCCCATGTTCGACCGCACGCTCGTAGGCCGGCCGATTAAAAAAAACCGGAGGCTTTTCGAATTGGTAGAAGATGAAAACCATCGCGCCCAGGAGAAGAATAAAAAACTGCAGGGGCACTTTCACGACGGCGTTAAAGAGAAGACCCAGCCGGCTCGAGCGCAGCGAGCTGCCCGCCAGATATCGCTGCACCTGCGATTGGTCGGCCCCGAAATAAGAAAGGGCAAGAAAAAATCCGCCGATCGCCCCCGACCAAAAAGTATAACGCTTATGGGGGTCGATCGAGAAATCGACCGCCTGCAGTTTCCCCAGTTTGCCGGCCACCGTGAGCGCGTGACCAAACGGAATGCTCGGAGCGAGACGATAAATTACGACGCCGAAAGCGATGGCCATTCCCGCAAGAATGACCATCATCTGGTAGCGTTGCGTAAGGCTGACAATTGTCGTTCCGCCCGCCACCGTGTAGATGATGACGAATCCGCCGGCGAGCCAGATGGTCAGGTTCAGCTGCCAGCCCAGAATCGCCGATAGAACAATTGCCGGGGCATAAATGGTGATCCCGGCGGCGATGCCACGCTGTACCAGAAAAAGCAAAGCGCCCAGCATCTGGGTCTTTCGATCGAATCGCTGCCCGAGATACTGGTAGGCGGTGAAGACTTTCAGCCTCTGATAGATCGGAACGAAAACGGCGCAGACGACCAGCAACGCGAGCGGTTGGCCGAAATAATTCTGGATAAATCCGATGCCACTTTCGTAGGCCTGTCCCGGCATGGAAAGAAACGTGATCGGTCCCGCCTGCGTCGCCAGCACCGAAAGACCGATCGTTCCCCAGCGAATCGTTTTGTCGCCTTTCAGATAATGCCCTAACGACTCCTTGCCCCGCGTCTTCCAAAGACCATAGAGAGGAATCGCCAGAACAGTGGCGAAAAGGACGAGATAGTCGAGCCGACTCACGAAAACCGGACCGTAAAGAGGTAAAGGAGAACGATCTCCAGGGCGAAGAAAGCGAGCACCGAGCCGTAGGCTTTGGTCCAGCGCGGCCCCTCTTCGCGCAACTGGCCCGGTTCGCTCATCGTACCCCTAACGAAACCATATTGGCAAAGATTCGGTAAGCACCGGGAACGCCCGCGGGTAGCTGCCGGAACCATGAGTAACCGGTATAAATGAAATAGCCCTTATCCACCTTCGCCACCAGCAGGCCTCCATCGAGCGGCTTCTCGTTCGGGTCGTGGCTGGAAAGTATCGGCACCCAGGCCGGGTCCCACTTGTTCGCAAAATAAAGACCGCGTTCCTGCACCCAGCCCTCGAAGTCGCGCGGGCCAATTTTGTTTGGCGTGTTCACAATCGGATGATCGGTCGCAAGAAATTTTACCTCGGCCGTCTCGTCGGTCACGCGATCCCGGGAGAGTTGCAACGGATACGGGCCGAACTCGGTCGACTTGAGATCGGCGGTGGTGTTGTACTGAACCAAAACCACTCCGCCTCGTTTGGCGTATTCAACCAGCTGTGGAAGCCAGGTTACGATTCGATCCTGCGTATTGAATATCCGAACCCCGAGAACAACCGCGCTGAACTGGCCGAGGTTTTCGGCGGTGATGTCACCGTCGCCCAGCTGTTTGACGTTGTAGCCGATTTGTCGGAGCGCTGCCGGAATGTCGTCCCCCGCGCCGGGTATATATCCGATCACATGCCCGGCAGTGCGAATATCCGCCCTAACGAGCTTGGCCTCCGCCGGCGGCATCAAAACATGAACGCCGATGTGCGGATACGCGATCCGCTCCCGCGAGTAGGAATAATCCTTTCCGCCGACCGAGACGACCGCTTTCAAGATCCCCTGGGCCGCATGGGCGGGCGGGCGAACTTCAAATTCCACCATGATCTCCGCGTTGGCGTTCTTTAGATCCAAGGGGATGGACGCAGGAATAATCGTCCATCCATCCGGAGCGGAGAGTTTGATCTCTCCTTTGACCGGCCCATCCGATGCGACAACTCGGACACGCACGGCTTTGGAGCGTGAGTCCGGAAAAACGTTTACCGGATCGATGAAGTCGGCGAAGACAGGCGGAGCGACCACGATCGATTCACGAACTTCGCCCGCGATTGGATCGACCGTTTTCAGTTTGGTATCGAGCGTGTAGACAAAATCATGGCCGGCGATCTTTAGCGCTACTTGAGCCGGGAACATTGGCGGATTAGTCGGCTGACCGATCAGCTGCTGATCCTGAACGGTAAAGGTTCCGATGGTCGCAGTTTGGCGGAGCCAATATGGCTGTGAGTAGGGTCCGGCGTCGGGAACCATCACGCTCGCTTCCTTTGTGACGAGTTGATTGGACGGCAGTTCGGAGTCGACGCGCACCTCGTTTCCCGATGGAAAGCGGTAGGCGGTCCACTGCACGGGAACGGTCGATCTCCGGATGGCCTCCAGTTTGACCGGCAGGTTCTGCCCAGGACTAACGACTGGTGTCTCGGTGAATGATTCCATGTGGAGGCCAAGGCATGCTGCGATGATTTGATCGATCTCCGCCTTCTTCTGCGGGACCCAGTCGTCATCCTTGAGTTTTTCGAGCTCGTCGCGCGCCGCCAAAAGTCCCGGCACTGAAGCGGCCGGATCGTTAGCATGAAAATCCGCGATGACCGCGGCGATCTTGGCGGCGGCTGCCTCCGAACCGGGCACTCGCTTCCAACTTGTTTCGACGCCGTCGAAGAGGCTATCCTTCATCGGTTCGCCCGCGAGCAATTTGAAATACTCTGTCCGCTGGCCCCTCCGCGCCGGGCTGCCAACGCCCTGGCTCTTGTTCATGCTCACACTGGCGGCGGCCAACTCAGTATAGGATTTACCGAGAAGCGCGTTGTATCCGCCCGCTTCCATGGTCGTTAGGCCAGCGGGATCGAAGGGAATATTCCGATTCTGGAAAAAGAATGGCGATGTGTTCCAGACGAGCCGCTTCGGTTGCCATGGCTTGGTCAGCGAAAGTTGTTCCGGAAACTTTTTTGCATCTCCCACGGCCGGGAAGGCTTCGGTTGCCAGGATGGCCGACGCAGTATGGTGCCCGTGCGTCATGCGATCTTCCGGACTGAACCTGGTCACGATCACGTCCGGCCGGAATTTTCGAATGACCCAAACGACGTCCGAAAGGATTTTGTCGTGATCCCAGAAGTGCAGCGTTTCCTCCGGATTCTTGGAGAAACCGAAATCGACCGCGCGCGTAAAAAACTGCCGGCCATGATCCACTCGACGCGCCGCCAGAAGCTCCTGTGTCCTGATGACCCCAAGTTTTTCGCGCAGCTCCGGGCCGAGAAGGTTCTGTCCGCCGTCTCCGCGCGTTACCGAGAGATAACCGGCATCGTAGAGCGATCCGTTAGACCACAGAGAAATCAGGGTCGTGTTTTCGTCGTCAGGATGGGCCGCCAGATAGAGAACCCGCCCGAGGACGTTGAGCTTTTGCAGGCGAAGTTGGATCTCGCTCGCATCCATTGAGTCAGGAAATAACGCCGGAGTCGATGCCGCGAAGGTTGAGGTCACGGCCAGCATGCTCGTGGCGATAGAAAGTAGAAGGGGGGCGAGACCAGCCCTGCCAAGGCTAGTTTCATCCCGCTCCCTGGATTTCCTGGAACGAATCAGCATCTCCCTTAGACCTGACGCCGCGCGTTCCGTTGCGAATTACTTATTGATGTCCTGGTGGGCCGTCAGACGATCGATCAAAGGCTGCAAGGCAGTCTTCTGCGCATCGGACGTGGCCAGGGACTGGGCCTTTTTCATCTCATCGGCCGCTCCCGAAAAATCTCCCGTCGAGGATTTCAAACGCGACTGCGCAAGATGGCCATAGATATCGTTCGGCCAGCGTTTCGCCACTTCCTTCAGAATATTGAGGCCTTCGTCCAATTTCTTCGCGTTCATCTGGCGGCGGCCATAGGAATAGAGCTGGACCGGCGTGGCTTTCTCCATTGCCTTGGCCCAGGTTTTGTTCGCTTCGTCATCCTTGTGAAGCGCCTTCAGGATATCGACCTTCGTGCTCAAGTTATCGAAGCGTTCCTCGTTAGAGATCGAGAGATCAGACCACTTAAGTCCCTCTTCAAGATTCAGGTTGTGCGTCAGGCAGAAAGTCGCTGCTTCGTCGGGGGCCTGCCAGGTGAACTGGCCTCGACCTTTCATTTGCGCTTCTATATTTGCGAGAGTCGTCTGGTCGGTCACAGCAACCTTAAAGGGGACCGCGATTTTCTCCCATTTCAGCGTGACCGTGGCCGACGCTGGCTTGAGATCTTCAAATTCATATTCCAGTGCCTCTTCACTTTCCCCGAGAGCACGCGGCTTCACCGTGACACGCAGAACATCTTCGTCCTGTTTATAGCTATAACTGCCCCAACCCGTGTTCGTTTTTGAGAATATGATCGTCCACGTGTCCGCGGTCGGAATCATGTGAAGGCCGTAGGTTCCCTTGGCCAACGCCTGACCTTCGATGGTCACTGGATCGCTCACTTCGAAGGTCGTGTTCTCATTCGCGCCCGCCCGCCAGACCTGGCCGTATGGCACAAGCGCGCCCCAGATTTTCCGGCCGTTAACCAATGGCCGATGATAATCAATGGTCACGTCGGTCAGTGCGATTCGTTGCTTGACCGTCGCCGCCTGACTGACATCGGGAAGATTGAGATCGTTCTGCGCTTGTGCAGTCAGCACAAAGGCCACAAGAACCAACGACGCGGTAAACAGCTTGCTACGAATTAGTTTCATAAGGACGAGGGATTGGGACCTCAACTCTTGCCAGAATTCGGGTCGCTGCCACTAGATAATTTGCAGGCACCGGGACCGCACCTCAGCGGCCTCATTGTGAAATGCAGTATCCGCGATCACAGATTCAAAATCTGACTTTCCGCTTCCGGAACAGGCCCGCCCTTCGATAGATAGAGGGATGATCTCCCATACCACGGCGGGCGCTCTCTTTATGATGCAGATTCTGGCATCGGCATTTTTGGCCGTTCTTTTTCTGCAGTCGGGCATCGACAAGGTCGTCGATCGTCGCGGAAATCTGGAGTGGCTCAGAGGGCACTTCGCCAAGAGTCCGCTGGCCAAAATGGTCCCCCTGATGGTGACCTTGATTACTGTTTTCGAAATAAGCGCCGGGGCGCTCAGTGGAATCGGATGCGTCCTCATTTTCCTGGGACGTAGTTCCACCTGCGCTTTTTATGGCGCCGCCTTGTCCGCGATTTCGATTCTCGCTCTCTTCCTGGGCCAACGCCTGGCCAAGGACTATGCCGGCGCCGCTGTTTTGGTCCCCTATTTTCTGCTCACGCTGGCAGCGATCTACATCTTGTCGACCTGATCACGGCGAGCGGGTTGATCACCCGGATGCTCCCTTGTACTTTACGAGCACCGCATCGACGTCCGTCGCGAATCCTGGCGGGAATATATTTTTGGCCTTGCTCCACCAGGTCGCACCGCGCGCGGTTTTGAAGAGATCGCTCAGAGCTTGCCCGGTGCTCGCCTCGAAAGTTCCCTTCGGAAAGACGCCGCGTTGGGTTCGGTCCCAAATGTGAAAGGAAGCCCAGGCGTATTCATTAAGCATCATCTCCAACCTCAGCTGATCGGCCGCATCAAGGGCGCGCTCGCTTTTGAGTCCATCGGCCATGAGCTCGGCAATGTCGCGGTGTTTGGCGATGGCCATGCGGATGACCGTCCACTGCTCCATGGTGGAATTGTGTTCGTTACGTTGAAGCGCACCCGTGTTTTGTCTGATCTGTAGACCGACAAAAATCAGGGACACGACCACGGCAACCGAACCAATAATTTGCGCGAGCGCCGAGAGTTGTTCGAAAGTCATAGGTTTGAAAGGAGCGCTGCGTTTTATCCGTGTTTCATCAGTGCAATTCCGTGGCAAGAAAAAGTTCGATACGGTCAAATGTCCCTATCGACTTTGAGATGCTCCCCACTTTTACCCCGTAGAACCGCCAGGACCTCGGCGAGCACGCTGACCGCGATTTCAGCCGGAGCGTCGGCGCCAATATCCAAGCCTAACGGAGCGTAAACCCGCTTGAGACTCTCTACCGTTGCACCGCGCTTTCGCAGTTCATCATAGACCCGGTTCACTTTTCGCGTGCTGCCAATCATCCCGATATAACCGGCTCCCGTGATTTCCAGAGCCGCCGCGAGCGCTTCCCGGTCGAGCTCGTAGTTGCGACTGACCATGATGATGGCTTCGTCGTTCTTCCATCCGCGACTACGAATAAAATCAGGCGCCTCCTTGTCTCGTATAGTGATAATCGGCCGCGGCAGATTCGCAGTCATTTCGGAGCGATCTTCGATCACGGTCACAAAAAGACCGCACTCGATGGCCAACCGTGCGATCGCCTGAGAGCAATGGCCGCCGCCAACCAGAAAAAGCGATTCGCTGAGAAGCTGGGGTTCGATGAGGAGAATCACTTCTCCGCCACAAATGGCCCCAAACGATTCCGGAGAAGTTTCATGCAAGGGGTAAGTCTTCAGCAACGGCTGCTTCGTTTGCATCGCCTTGGCCGCGTCCTCGATGACCAGGGCCTCGAATTTTCCGCCGCCAATCGTGCTGCTGAACGTTCCGTCAGCATAAACGAGCATTTTCGATCCAGCCGCGCGAGGAACTGATCCGCGCGTAGCCGCGACCGTGACCAGCGCGCATGGTCGGCGCGCCTCTCGCGCCGCGATCAACTCATCGAAAAACGCATCCGTCATCTCTCGATGGTGGCTTCGATCTGGCCGTGCGGCTCATCGATCGGCTGAAAGATCTCGTTGTGGTTTTCCATCTGAAACGGCGAAAGATCAATCAGCAGGCAGTGCTTGTTAGGCATGGCCATCTCGAGGCGCGATACTTCCGGGCAGGCAACGAGCGCGGCTTCCCCCATGCGATACAGGGATGTTTGAGCCGAAGGACTGAAAGTTTCCGCAAAAACTTTCAGCATTGCATCGAGGACCTCTTCGTTCGCCTCCCGGCAATCCTCCGGCAGCGTCGAAAAAGTCCAGGTAGCCGTGAACGACGTCGCCAGGATGCGGTCTTTCGTAGGGCGCAAGGTGGTGAACTCATCCTTGACGTATTCTTCGAAGCCAGAGCCGGTCGATTTCAAAATGATCAGGTCGCGGATACCCGACTGCACCAGCCGGGTTTTCCGGCCGATTTCGACATGAGCAACCATGCGCGAGGTATCATTGCCCAAAAAGGCGTGAGGTTGACCAACCCCGTCGCTGGTCATGCGCGCCCAACCGCGCTCCGCAATGTCGATGATGGCGCTCTCGACCTGGGGATAACGTTCAAGGAAATGCTCTCCCAAGGCGACCGCGAAACGCTCGATCTCGTCACCGAGCTTTTGTTTCGCCAAAACGTTAACCGTATTCTTTATCGAATCGGTTGCGACCACTTTGCTGTTGTCGCCTTCGGTGTAGGAAGATTCGAAGTCACCTTGGAGCAATGCCTTCACCTCGATGTCCTTGATGCGATGGGTTTTTCCTTCGCGCAGGATCTTCAAAACGCGGACACGCGCCTTTCCATAACGATGGGTAGTGAGCTTAGGCATTGCCTCCTGTGCTTAATTGATTTAGTCCGATAACGCGATGCTAAACCTCGACAAGGTGAACACGCTTGAGCGGCATGAATTTACGCACGTTTTTGCGCCGCTCTTCGAGCATTCGCCATGGATCGCGGCCCGGACCGCGGGGAAGCGGCCCTTCCGGAATCGGGCCGACTTTTTGGCCGCTCTTTGCGACACCGTCATGAAGGCAAACGACGAGGAGAAACTTTGTCTGATTCGAGCACACCCGGACCTGGTCGGAAACGCCATTCTGACAGCTGAGTCCGGCCGGGAGCAAGCCAGCGCCGGCCTCGGAGACATTTCGCCGGAGGAACGAGCTCAGTTCGAAAGGTACAACTCATTATATAAGGAGCAGTTTGGCTTTCCTTTCGTGATTTGCGCCCGACTAAACAGGAAAGAGGCTATTTTGGAGGCGTTCCCTCGCCGGCTGGCCAATTCTCAAGCCCAGGAAATGGAGACTGCCCTGAAAGAAATCTTCAAGATCGCCGATCTGCGGTTGAAGGATCTGGTCGAATAAAGCATTGATTATCTCATGAGTGCCCTAACAACTCACGTCCTCGACACCGCAAAGGGAATTCCGGCAGCCGGAATGACGATCGAAGTCTGGTCGGTGGAGCCGTCGCGACTTCTGAAAAAAGTGACCACAAATTTCGACGGCCGCGTTGACGAGCCTCTCCTCTCCGGAGCGGAAGTGAAGACCGGCACCTACGAATTGATTTTTGCCGTGGGCGACTATTTCAAAGAGCGTCGTTTTCTCGATCGCGTCCCTATTCGCTTCATCATCTCGGATGCGAACGCGAAGTATCATGTCCCCCTGCTCGTTTCGCCTTGGGCTTACAGCACTTATCGCGGGAGCTGAATGGGGAATCGCGGATTACCCGGATTCACGCGGATTCGAAGAAATGGGGCAGTTGCTACATGCAGAGTTGAGCAGAGGCATTATCGCGGCCGCAATGAAGGTTCATCGCGCTCTGAAACCGCGACTTGATGAAAAGCTTTACGAAAATGCGCTAATCATAGAACTAGCAAGCCGTGGATATCTGGCGCACCAACAAAAATGCTTTTCCGTTCATTACGAAGGCCACTTTATTGGCCGCATGATGCCAGATGTGATCGTTAACGACCTGGTCATCGTGGACCCCAAGGTTGTCGAATCGTTCAATAAAGATCATACCGCACCAGATGTTAGGCTATTTGGCGATTAGCGGACTCGAACTCGCCCCATTAATGAATTTCAAACACGCTAGTCTCCAATGGAAACGGATCATAAAGTCAGGCGAGGAGTTGATAGAGGACGTCTCTCTGTGATGTTCCCGCTTCCGAATCCGCGGAAATCCGCGTAATTCGCGGTTAAAGAATTTCTTATCGATGAATAAGCCCGAAGGTTCCATTCCTCCCCCACCCGGCCAGGTCGATCTCGCGTCCGCGCGGGTCGGCGGCGCGACGCTTTTGGCGAACGATGAATTCTTTGCCGAGAAAGAAAATCTCCTCAAACCGGGCCGCGGCATTTTTATTCCCGACAAATATACCGACCACGGCAAATGGATGGACGGATGGGAGACGCGTCGGCGCCGCACGCAGGGTCACGACTGGTGCGTCATCAAGCTCGGGTTGCGCGGCGTCATCCAGAACGTCGACATCGATACGAATCATTTTCTCGGAAATCACCCGCCGTTCGCATCGCTCGACGCGGTCGCGATCGAAAAAGCATTTCCCACGGAAGAAGCCGTGATCGACGCGCTGCCCTGGACTGCGATTCTTGCGCAATCGCCCCTGATGCCGGGTTCACAAAATCTCTTCGCTGTCTCGGAGATGGGCACATGGACGCATGTTCGGCTCAATATTTTCCCGGACGGCGGCGTCGCGCGCCTCCGGGTTTACGGGAAGGTTGTGCCCGACTGGACAAAGGTGAAACCGGGTGAGTTGATCGACCTTGCCGCGGTTGAGAACGGAGGCGTGGCGCTGACTTGCAGCGACATGTTTTTCTCCTCGATGAACAATCTGATCATGCCGGGCCGCTCAGAGAACATGGGCGACGGCTGGGAAACCAAGCGGCGCCGAGGGCCCGGTTACGACTGGATTATTCTGAAACTTGGTCGGCCGGGCAGGATCCGCAAGATTGAGGTCGATACAAACCACTTCAAAGGAAACTATCCTGACAGTTGCACGATCGAAGGATGTTTCGCGCCGGAAGCGAAGGATGACGATCTCGGTTCCGTCCATTGGAATGAGGTCCTGCCGAATACGAAGCTCAAGGCCGACACACGGCACTTTTTCGAGAAGGAGTTGAAACCGACTAACGAATGCTCGCATGTTCGGCTGAATATTTTCCCGGACGGCGGGGTCAGTCGGCTGCGCGTGTGGGCTACCATTGAGCAAGGGCGGCGGTAGGTAGAAGCGGTTCATCGAACCGCCTTCTGGGCGATTGAGGTCGATCGTCTCTGCCTTTAAGATCTCTCATTCGTCATTTCACATGTCTGACTTCGATCTCATCGTTCGCGCGACAGCTGACATTGGAATTCTGGATGGGAAGATCATTGCGCTTCGACAAAATCTGGCCGGCTCGACCAAGGCGGAATTCGACGCCACGAGCTTGCTCGTTCTTCCAGGCGCGATCGATGCCCATGTTCACTTCAACGAACCGGGTCGCACCGATTGGGAAGGTTTCGCCACCGGATCCCGTGCAGCCGCACGCGGCGGGACCACGACAGTTTTCGAGATGCCGCTCAACGCGCATCCTCCAACATTGGATGGCGAAAGCTTCGACCTGAAACTCGCCGCGGCTCGAAAAAATTGCATGGTCGACTTCGGGCTGTGGGGCGGCCTGGTTCCCGGAAACCTTGATCAACTCAAGACTCTCAAGGAGCGAGGCGTCGTCGGTCTCAAGGCCTTTATGTGCAATAGCGGGATCAGCGATTTTGAAAGCGTCGATCTGGCAACACTTCGCGAAGGAATGCGCGTGGCCGCCGATCTCGACATGCTCGTCGCGGTGCACGCGGAATCAGAGGAGATGACAAACCGACTAACGGGCCAGGCATTGGCCGCCGGACACGATGGCATCGGCGATTACCTCAAAAGCCGCCCGATCGCTGCGGAACTCGAAGCCATCCAACAGGCGATCGATCTCGCTTCAGAAACGGGATGCAAACTGCATATCGTCCATGTGAGCAATGGAGCGGGAGTAGAAGCAATTGCCGAAGCACGCTCGAAAGGTTTCGATGTTACCTGTGAGACCTGTCCCCATTACCTTGTTCTTACCGAAGCCGATCTCACCAGAATCGGGGCCGTGGCCAAATGCGCGCCGCCTCTGAGATCTCAGGAAGAGCAAAAGCATCTCTGGCAAAATCTCGGGGCCGTCACCACAATCGGTTCGGATCACTCGCCCTCACCGCCGGAAATGAAGGAGCCCAGTCATTTCTTCGAAGTCTGGGGCGGAATTTCCGGCTGCCAGCATCTTCTGCCGTTGCTGTTCGACTGCGCCCAGGATCGCCTTCTTACAAACAATCGGATCGGCCAGTTGACCAGCGTAAACGTCGCCAGTCGATTCCGGCTTGAGGGCAAGGGCGGCATCGAAATCGGCAAGGACGCCGACCTGGTTTTTATCGATCCCAATGCGAGCGAGCAGATTTCCGTCGAGACGCTGGAATACCGGCATCGCCAGACGCCTTATCTGGGACGAAAGCTCCGGGGTCGCATCATCCGGACGATTTTACGCGGGCAGACAATTTTCGAACATGGTAGCATAGTCAACCAAGCTTCGGCCAAATTTGTTAGGCCGGCCTACACCTGATATTGAGAAACCGATCATGTCTTCACGCATTAGTCTGACTTCAGATGAGCTGGCTTCGCTGACGGGCGAGCTCAGCGCCGCCAACAAGGAATTCACGCGCCATTACCCGGGCGAGTCAGACCGGCGCCAGGCCGTGCACACCGTCTACGGTGGAGCGCATCTTTTTAAGGCCGACTCCGCGCAACGTCTCGGTGAAGTCGCGCGACGAAGCCTGAAAGAATATGCGCCCGATGCTGCGGTGCTCTCGGCTGCGCTCGGGTTGGACGTCGACAGGCAGTTGGTCCGAAAGATCTACGATCGGATCGTCGAGAAACTGACGCGCGAGCCGGTGGAGGATTTCCGACTCGATTTTGAGGACGGTTACGGCAACCGGGCCGATGAAGAAGAAGATGGGCACGCCGCCTCCAGCGCCGGCGAAGTTGCCGCTGGTCTTGGCAAGAAGAGTCTGCCGCCGTTCAGCGGGATTCGAATCAAACCGCTTAACGAAGACCTGCGCGATCGCAGCCTTCGCACGCTCGATATTTTTATCACGTCGTTAGTCTCGGCCACGGGCGGAAAGCTTCCGGACAATTTTGTCATCACCGTCCCGAAGGTTCAGATTCCCGAGCAGATGCGCGCGGCCGTGCGGGCCTTCGCGCTCCTGGAAACAAAAACCGGCCTGCCCGCCGGGTCCCTGCGCATCGAGCCGATGATTGAGACGCCGCAGGCAATTATTAATCATCGCGGCGAGATCAACCTGCATTCCCTGGTCGACGCGGCCGACGGACGGTGCCGAAGCATTCATTTCGGCGTCTACGATTACACCGCATCCACCGGAATCACGGCGGCCTATCAAGCCATGGGACATCCCGCCTGCGATTTCGCCCGCCAAATCATGCTCGTCTCCATGGCCGGCACCGGCGTCCATCTCTCCGATGGGGCGACCAATATCCTTCCCGTCGGCCCGCACCGCGCTGCCGCCGGCGAGAAGCTCACGGCCGAAGAGGAAAAGTCGAATCGCCAGGCTGTTCATCAGGCGTGGCGCCTCGGCTTTGAAGATAATCTTCACTCGCTGCGGAATGGCTTCTATCAGGGATGGGACCTGCATCCGGCGCAACTCGTGACTCGTTATGCCGCGGTCTACCTCTTTTTCCTTTCCGGACTCGAGAGCGCGGCCAATCGCTTAAAAGCTTTTGTCGAGAAAGCCGCGCTGGCATCGCTCTTCGGTGATGTTTTCGATGACGCCGCCACCGGCCAGGGTCTCCTGAATTTCTTTCTTCGCGGACTGGCTTGTGGAGCGATCACGCAGGACGAAGCATTAGCCACTGGCCTAACGCTCGAGGACTTCCGTTCCCGGTCGTTTTTCAAAATCCTGCAGAGCCGTCGAAAGAAGACATGAAATCGACCCCGACCCTTTCAGGGGAGCGCAGGCTGGTAGTCTGCAATTGCCCGCAGCCTGCCGGCGATCCTCGTTGCGCATGCGGTTTTTGGATTAACGATGCAAAAGAACCGTGTCGGCAGGCTGCCGAGACGGGCAGGCTGGCAGCCCGCGCTCCCCGTAGCAGATGAACGCGATCGAGTTCCGTTTGAACGGGAAACCGATTCGCGTCGAGAATGTCTCGCCGAATGTCACGTTGCTCGATTGGTTGCGTTCGCGCGGCCTGACCGGTTCCAAGGAAGGCTGCGCCGAAGGCGACTGCGGGGCCTGCTCGGTAGCGATCATTGACCGCGATCGGAAGGGAAAGCCGGCCTATCGCGCGATCAACAGTTGTCTGGTGCCACTGCCGCTGATGGCGGGACGCGACATCATCACCGTTGAAGGCGTCGCCCGCGAACAACTTCATCCGGTTCAACAGGCAATGGTAGAGAATCACGGATCGCAATGCGGCTATTGCACACCCGGATTCATCATGTCGCTTTTTGAAGGTTACTACCGCTCCGATCTGAAAACCTCCGGTCAACTCGACGAACAACTCTGCGGCAACCTTTGCCGCTGCACCGGCTATCGGGCGATTCGTGATGCCGCCGCCGACGCTTTCGAAAAACGAAACGGAGCCGATCAATTCGATGAAATGCTGGTAACCGCACCACGGCGTCTTGGGCCTGTTCGTTATGCGAACGGTGACGAACGATTCCTCCGTCCGGCAACCTTGAAGCAGCTTTTCGCCATGATGGCGAAGCATCCGGAGGCTCGTCTTATTGCAGGCGCGACCGAACTCGGCCTGGAGATCACCAAGCGCTACCAAAAATTTCAGACACTGATCTCACTCGAAGGAATCGGCGATCTTACGCGCATCGAATCTTCCGAGACCGAATGGAGAGTCGGGGCCACAGCGACTCTCACGCGCGTTAACGAACTTCTTGGGAAAGAATTCCCCGCCGTCGCTGAGATGCTGCAGTGGTTCGGGTCGCGCCAGATTCGCAATCGCGCCACCATGGGTGGAAATCTTGTGACTGCTTCGCCGATCGGCGACTCCGCACCGGTGCTTCTATCGCTCGACGCGAGACTGGTGCTGGCCTCCGAAACCGGCGAGCGGGAACTTCCGATCGACGAGTTTTTTGTTGCCTATCGAAAGACGGCGCTGCGTCCCGGCGAAATCCTGAAGACAATCATCATTCCTCGACTAACGAAGGGGAAGGATGTGCGTCGCGGTTTTTACAAGGTTTCGAAGCGCCGGGAGATGGACATCAGCACGGTGGCCGGCTCTTTTTCGCTCGAATTCGACAGCACGGGCGCGATCAGCAATGCACGCCTTGCCTTTGGCGGAGTCGCGGCCATGCCCATGCGGGCGCGGAAAACCGAAGAAGCACTGCTTGGCCAGATGTGGAATGAGGAGACGGTCAATCGCGTTGTTCCCCTCCTCGAGAAGGAGTTCACTCCCATCTCCGACGTCCGCGGCCACGCCCTGTTCCGCCGCCGGTTGATTATCAATCTGGTCCACAAGTTTTTTCACTCTGACGAGACCAAGAACATCTCAGGCGAGAAAATCTGTCGTTCGTTAGGGAAACACGAAGCGGGAACTCCGCATGAAAGCGGACATAAACACGTTACCGGCGAAGCCATCTACGTCGACGATGTCACTACCGATGACGGAACGCTGGAGGTTTGGCCGGTTTGTTCACCGCACGCCCACGCTCGCATTCTTCGTCGCGATGTCTCTCAAGCGCGTGCCATGCCTGGTATCGCGGCCGTGTTGATAGCCGAAGACGTTCCGGGTTTAAACGATGTAGGCGCTGTCCGGCACGACGAGATTCTTCTCGCGGATCATGAGGCCTTTTATCATGGGCAAATCATCGCCCTTGTCGTTGGGGAAACGGCCGAGGCCTGCCGCGCGGCCGCCGCCAAAGTCGTTATCGCCTATGAACCACTGCCGGCGATTTACACGGCAGAGGAAGCCATCGAGGCAAAGAGCTTTCACACCGAACCGAATTACATTCGACGCGGCGATGTCGAAGGAGCATTAGCCAATGCGCCCCTGCGGTTTGAAGGCGAGATTTCTTTCGGCGGGCAGGATCATTTTTATCTCGAGACAAATGCCGCCCGCGCCGAGCGAGGCGAAGACGGCACCATCTTTATCAGTTCGTCCACTCAACATCCATCCGAGGTGCAACATATCGTCGCCCATGTGCTCAATCTGCCGATGCACAGCGTTGTCGTGGAATGTCCTCGAATGGGCGGCGGTTTCGGTGGAAAAGAGACGCAGGCCGCAACCGTTGCCGCGCTCGCGGCGCTGGCCGCAACAAAGACCGGGCAAAAGGTCCGAGTCCGATTGAATCGCGACCAGGACATGATGATCACCGGAAAACGACATCCGTTCTTCGCCAGGTTTCGCGTTGGATTCGATCGTGATGGAAAAATTCATGCGGTCGCGGCCGACTTGTATTCCAATGGCGGATGGTCGCTCGATCTATCGCGCGCGGTGACCGATCGCGCGGTTTTCCATCTTGATAACGCCTACTACATTCCGGCAGTCGCAGTCAGCGGCACGGTCACGAAAACGAATCTCGCTTCGAACACTGCCTTCCGCGGATTTGGCGGTCCCCAGGGAATGTTCGTGATCGAGGAAATCATGGACCGGATCGCGCGACGAACAGGGCTCGCGCCCGAAACCGTGCGGGAACGCAATCTTTATCGCGGCAAAGGCGAAACCAACACAACGCATTATGGACAGGAGATTGAGGACAACCGGATTGAGCGAATCTGGACCGAACTGAAAGAGAAGAGCGATTTAGAGAAACGTCGCGCCGCCCTGGAAGATTCAAATAAAGGAAGCCGATCTCGCAAGCGCGGCATTGCCATGACGCCGGTGAAATTCGGGATCTCTTTCACCACGACCCATCTTAATCAGGCCGGTGCGCTGATCCTGCTTTATCAGGACGGGACTGCGCAGATCAATCACGGTGGGACTGAGATGGGCCAGGGAGTTCACAGCAATATCCGGCTCATTGCCGCGAGAGAATTGGGAATGACTCCGGATCGAGTCCGGGTCATGCACACGCGCACAGATAAAGTGCCCAACACCTCCGCCACGGCCGCCTCGTGCGGCACCGATCTCAACGGAGCCGCGGTCAAGAACGCCTGCGACATCCTGCGCGCGCGATTACTGCCATTCGCCATCGAAATGCTCGCAGAAAAAAATCAGCGAGCCGCAGCTGAAACCGATATTGTTTTCGCCGGAAACAGTTTCAGCGACCGCCTCTCGCCTGAGAATCGCCTGCCGCTTGCCGAACTGTTTCAGCGCGCGTATTTCGCGCGGACCAGTCTGAGTGCCACCGGTTTCTATAAAACGCCGGACATTCATTTCGATCGCGAAACCGGAAAGGGAAAACCCTTTCACTATTTTGCCGTCGGTGCCGCTGTCACCGAAGTCGAAATCGATGGGTTCACTGGCATGATGCAAATCAAACGCGTCGACATCCTTCACGACGTGGGTGACGCGGTCAATGCGAGTATCGCGCGCGGACAAATTGAAGGCGGATTCGTCCAGGGCGCCGGCTGGCTCACGGCAGAAGAACTCGTTTGGGATTCAACCGGCAAACTGCTGACGCACTCGCCGGACACTTACAAGATTCCAGCGATCGGCGACATGCCGGAAACTTTCAATGTCGCTTTCCTTACCGCAGCGACGCAGAGCAATGTCATCCATGGAAGCAAAGCGGTCGGCGAACCGCCGCTGATGCTCGCGTTCTCTGTCCGTGAAGCCATTCGCGACGCGATCGCTGCATTTGGCAAGCCAGGTACGGAAGTTCACCTCGCTTCGCCCGCTACTTGCGAAGCGATTTCCAACGCCATCGCGGCGGTTAGTGATCACGCCGAATATTCGGATCAACAGCCAGAGCACGCGACTGCCGAAGGAGTGATCGCGTGAATTCGGGGAGCGCACGCGCCTCGCGTGCGGGCGATGGCGCCCCCGCCATCGCGAACTTTAAGTCTTCGGATTTGTTTCGGCGAGGCGCCGAAACTCGCACGCGAGGCGCGTGCGCTCCCCGACTTCAGTATCGTACACTGGGTGCCACAGGCGACGCCGAACCCGCGCGATGAGACAACTTCAGCACAAGCTCAGTATCGCGCGTGGCGAAGAGCCGGCGGAATTACTCTTCAAGAACGCGCAGCTCGTAAACGTCATGAGCGGCGAAATTCATTCGGCGAATGTCGCCGTTGATGATGGCCGCATCATCGGGTTTGGCGACTACGAAGCCAGGAAAGTGATCGACCTCGAAGGCGCGTATCTGGCCCCAAGCCTGATCGATGCGCATTTCCATGTTGAGAGCTCGATGGTGACGCTGCGCGAATTCGTCCGCGCGGTCGTGCCGCATGGGACTGGGGCGATGGTGATCGATCCGCACGAATACGCCAACGTTCTCGGAATGGACGGCATCCGTTATGTCCTGGAGTCGACCAGGAATCTTCCAATCGATTTTTTCGTGATGCTTCCTTCGTGCGTTCCGGCCACGCCGCTCGAAACCTCAGGCGCCCGATTTACCGCCGACGATCTCGCTTTGATGATTGCGGACGATCGCATCGCCGGCATCGCCGAGCTCATGAATTATCCCGGCGTCTTTCTCGGACAGGAGAGCGAGCTTGCGAAAATTCGCGCGGGCAAAGGCAAAGCTATCGACGGTCACGCGCCGGGATTGCGCGGCAAAAATCTGAACGCCTACGCGCTCGCCGGAGTCCGTTCCGATCACGAGAGCACCGATATCGAGGAAGCGCGGGAGAAACTTCGGCTGGGCATGCAGTTGTTAGTCCGGGAAGGAAGCACCGAACGAAATCTGGAAGACATTATCGAACTGGTCACACCCCAGAATTCGGCAAATTGCTCGTTCGCAACCGACGACAAACTGCCGGACGACCTGGTGCGCGAAGGGCACCTCGACCATTCCGTGCGCAAGGCCGTCGCTCACGGCGTCGCGCCGATCACGGCCATCCAAATGGCGACGATCAATACGGCGCGTCATTATCGGCTGAAGAATCACGGCGCCATCGCCCCGCGATATTGGGCCGACTTCATCGTCGTTGATGACCTCGAGGCAATGACAGTCCGCCAGGTTTACAAAAAGGGCGAGCTCGTGGCTGAGAACGGCCGTTACATCGGAAATCTCCCTAACGAAACACCTCAGCCACGCAGCACGATGAATCTGCGGTATCAGTCGCCGGCAGACCTACAGGTACGGGCGAAGGGCCAGTCGCGCATTCGCGTAATCGAAATTATTCCGCGCCAGATCGTCACGAAAGAGACAATCGAACCGGCCGTGGTCATCGACGGCGAAGTCCAAACGGATCCATCGCGAGACATTCTGAAACTAGTCGTGGTGGAACGGCATCGCGCCACCGGCAACGTCGGCGTTGGTTTTGTCCGCGGCTTTGGACTGCGCATGGGCGCGCTGGGTTCAACCGTGGCCCACGACGCTCATAATGTTGTCGTCGTCGGCACCGATGACGACGAAATCGTCGCTGCCATCGAAGCGTTGAAAGAGATGCGTGGCGGTCAGGTGGCGGTGAGTGGCGGGAAGATCAAAGCAGCCCTGCCACTGCCAATCGCCGGACTGGTTTCCGATCGATCACTCGAAGATGTCATCGAGAAAATCTCAGCGTTGAATGCCGCCGCCGAATCGATGGGGTGCAAACTCGAGGCGCCGTTCATGGCCCTGTCCTTTCTGAGTTTGTCTCCGATTCCGGCGTTAAAATTAACCGACCAGGGACTGGTTGACGCGGTCAATATGAAACTCACCAGCGTGATTGTCGACGAATCTGCGTGATTGGGAGCGGGGGCTGCCAGGCCCGAAGTTTCCGGCAGCTTGCCGGAAACATCTCGCACACGTGGTCCTGAAATCCGGCCGTTGCATCGCGATCTCAGCAAGTTGCTGAGACCTGCAGGCTGGCGGCCTGCGCTCCCAGAAAAGACTAGCGGATAACCTGAGGGTCGTTGCAAGATCACTACGACGCCAACATGCCCCTCGACCCCAAACGCACCATCGCAGAGCTAAAGGAACTTCGCTCGTTAACCGCGGACGAAAACGGTGCCCAACGGGTGGCCTTCACACCGATATGGGCGAAAGGACGCAAATTCCTTCGATCAAAACTCGAATCGCTGCCGGGCATCGAAATCCACAACGACGCCGCCGGGAACACCTGGTTCACCCTTCGCGGCCAATCGGAGAAATCCTTGCTCATCGGCGGCCACTTCGACTCTGTGCCTAACGGCGGCTGGCTCGACGGATGCCTCAACGTTCTCGCGGGCGCGGAGATCCTGCGCCGAATTCACGCCCAATATGGCGAAAAACCGCCCGTGACCGTGCGGCTGGTCGATTGGGCCGATGAAGAAGGCGCGCGCTTTGGGAAGAGTCTTTTCGGTTCCTCCGCCTGCTCGGGGAATCTCGACATGACTGAAGCACGCGGTCTGAAGGACAAGGATGGCATTCCACTTCCGGAAGCGATCAAGGAACACGGCATCAATTTCGAGGACGTGAAGAATGCCGGTGAAGAATTGGAAAATGCCGCGGCCTACATTGAGCTCCATATCGAACAAGGGCCGGTCCTCCTCGATCTCGGGCTCCCGCTCGGGACCGTTCTCGGCACTTTCGGTGTCGAGCGTCACGCGATTATTTTCAAGGGACAGGCGGCGCACTCGGGGAGCACGCCCATGAACCGGAGACGCGATGCTTTCCTGGCGGCGGCCAGGATGAGTCCGGAAATCTACCGGATCGCGGAGCGAAGCGGTCACGGCGTTTGCACGATCGGTTCGTGCCTAACGAAGCCGGGAATTGTGACCAGCGTAGTCGAAGAATGCCGGATCACTCTTGATCAGCGCCATCTCGACGCCAACGCGCTCGCGCAGATGCTGAAAGAGGCCCGGGACGCGAGCGAGCGATTCGCCAAGGAAGGTAACGTAACTGTTTCATGGGAACGCATCTGGCAGATCGAGCCGGTCCTCTTTGACGAGAATCTTCTGCGCTTTAGTGACGAGGCCATCGCTGAAACCGGCGGAAAACAGCATCGTCTCCCGTCAGGGCCGCTCCATGACGCTGCCGAAGTCGCGCGCGCCGGCGTGCCGACCGTTATGATGTTCGTGCAGAGCCTTCACGGCATCAGCCATAACAAAATCGAGGACACCCGGGAGGAGCATCTGGAGATGGCGGTCGTGGCGTTCGATAAGCTGGCTGATAAAGCGGTGCGGTGGATTCAGAAGCTGTAGGGGAAGCTGCTAGCTTCCCGTTTGCTCCGACCAACTAAGGGCTGGGTGGCGTTGCCGGGTCCACTGCCAGATTTTACCTCACATTTTTGTATCGAAATTTCCGGGGTTACCTGCTAAAAAGCGGGGTTTCCCTAATAGGACACAGATATGGCCACACTTGCGAACACCGTCGATGGACTGAAGCTCCCAAACCCGTTTGTCATCGGCTCAGGGCCTCCCGGCACGAACCTCAATGTCATTACGCGCGCTTTTCGCGAAGGATGGGGCGCAGTCATCGCCAAGACCGTCAGCCTCGATTCTTCCAAGGTCGTTAACGTCGCGCCGCGTTATGGCAAACTCTTCGCTGCTGATGGCAAAGAAGTCGTCGGTTGGGAGAACATCGAACTCATCAGCGACCGGCCGTTCAAGATCTGGATCGAGGAATTCAAGAAATGTAAGGATCAATATCCGGATGGAATCCTGATCGCTTCGATCATGGAAGAGTACAACAAGGACGCATGGACCGAGATCGTCGGCCGGTGCGAGGAAGCGGGCGTCGACTCCTTTGAACTCAACTTTTCATGCCCGCACGGATTGCCCGAACGAAAAATGGGGGCGGCCATGGGAGAAAATCCCGAGATCGTCGAAGAAGTCACCGGCTGGGTCATGGCCGCGGCTAAGAAACCGGTCTGGGCAAAAATGACCCCTAACGTCACGCGCATCACCGATCCCAGCCGGGCTGCGTTTCGTGGCGGATGCCAGGGCGTCAGCGCAATCAACACCATCCGCAGTGTCATTGGTGTCAACCTCGAGACCTTGCGGCCAGAACCCAGTGTCGAAGGGTTTACCACGCCCGGCGGTTATTCATGCAAAGCCGTGAAGCCGATCGCGCTTCGCATGGTCATGGAAATCGCCACTTTGATTCGCCGCGAATTCCCAGGGCGAAGCCTTTCAGGTATCGGCGGAATCGAAAGCGGCACCGACGCGGCCCAATTCATTCTGCTCGGAGCCGACACGGCGCAGGTTTGCACCGGCGTGATGAAGTTTGGTTACGACTGCGTGAAGCGAATGTGCGACGAGCTCCTCGCTTTCATGGAGAAACACAAGTTCGAAACTCTTTCTGATTTCAAAGGCAAGAGCCTCGACTACTTCACCACGCACGCCGAGCTCGTCAGGATGCAGGGCGAACGCAAAGCGAAGGACAAAGTTGCTGCCGACGCAGCCGCGGCTGCCAAAAAGCTGGTGCGTGCGGACGGCGAGTGGAGTGGGGACGACTTCGTTAAGCAATCCGATGCGTTATCCAGGGGATAACGCGAAACTCCACTATCGAAAGTAGCAGAGGCACGAATCTGTCGTGATTTGAGTGAAGTTTGGAATTTGAAGTTTGGAGTTTTGATATGATCACAGCCACCGCCCCAACGAAAGGCACGCGCCACAATCTCACCCCTTGTCCCATTTTCATCGGCGGCGAGTGGCGAGAGGTTTCAGGCGTTGGCACGACGCCCGTTTTCAACCCCTCGCGCGGGGACATCATCGCGGAGGTCCCTTTATGCGGCGCGGACATCGTTAATGAAGCCGTCGAGGCCGCGGCCGCTGCCTTCCCGGACTGGCGAGCCACTCCGCCGGTTGAACGCGCCCGGCTCTTCTTTCGTTACCGCCAGTTGATCGAAGAGAATTTCGATCGCATCTGCGAGACCGTCACCCGGGAGCATGGCAAGACGCTGGCCGAAGCGCGAGGCAGCGCTTATCGCGGAATCGAAAACGTGGAGTACGCCTGCAGTGTTCCAACGCTCCTCATGGGCGATACGCTCGAGCAACTGGCGCGAGGAGTTGATTGCGAAACAATGAATCAGCCGCTGGGGGTTTGCGTCGGCATTACCCCGTTCAATTTCCCGGCGATGGTGCCGATGTGGATGTTTCCGCTGGCTGTGGCCTGTGGAAACACGTTCGTCCTGAAACCCAGCGAGAAGGTTCCATTGACATCAAATCTGATCATCGAGCTGCTCGAGAAGGCCGGCCTGCCGAAGGGCGTTCTGAACGTCGTGCATGGCGGCCGCGAGTGCGTCGATGCGCTTTTGGTCCACCCGAAGGTGAAAGCGATTTCGTTCGTCGGCTCTTCGCCGGTTGCGAAACACATCTACGAAACTGGAACCCGACACGGAAAACGTGTTCAGGCGAATGGCGGCGCGAAGAATTACATTGTTGTGATGCCGGACGCTGACGTGTCGCGCACCGTGGAAGCCCTCTCGACGGCCGCGTTCGGTTGCGCCGGCGAGCGTTGCATGGCTGGCTCGACCGCCATTGCCGTCGGCAAGGCCGCCGAGCACGTACTTCCAAGCTTGGTCGAGGCGGCGCGGGCCATCAAAGTCGGTCCGACCGATGTGAAAACGCAACCGGACATGGGTCCGGTGATCACGGCGCAACACCGAGATCGTGTCCTAAGCCTCGTAGCAGCAGGTGAAAAGGAAGGCGCACGAATCATCGCCGATGGTCGCTCCGTAAAAATAGCCGATGCGCCTAACGGTTTCTACATTGGCGCCACCATCGTCGATAACGTTGAGGATAGGATGACAATCGCGCGCGAGGAGGTCTTCGGGCCCGTTCTAAACGTCATGCGCATGGACGATCTCGACGCCGCGATCGAGATGGCGAACCGTTCATCCTACGGAAATGGCGCGGCCATCTTCACAAACTCCGGAAAAGCCGCGCGCGAATTCAAACACCGTGTTAAAGCCGGCATGGTCGGGATTAATATCGGAGTGCCCGCGACCATGGCCATGTTCCCCTTTACCGGCTGGGACGAATCCTTTTACGGCGACCTTCACATCCAGGGAAAAGAAGGCGTCCAGTTCTACACCCAGCAGAAAGTCGTTTCGACGCGTTGGTTCGGCGACAACGTCGGGGATGTATGGAAGAAGTGACCTGCACGAAGTGATCTTTCCGTCGGAAGCTGCCAAACCCTAACTGACCACTGGTCACTGATCACGTGTCACTTCTAATTAAAGGCGGAGAGATCATCACGCCAAGTGAGCGTTACGTGGCGGACATTTTCTGTGAGGACGAAACGATTACGCGTATCGATCGGAACATCGAAGCGCCCAAGGACTCGGAAGTCGTCGATGCGACCGGCAAGTATGTTTTCCCCGGGTTCATCGATCCGCACGTGCACATCTACCTGCCGTTCATGGGAACCTACGCGAAGGATACCCACGAGACTGCGAGCAAAGCTGCCTTGATCGGCGGCACGACAACTTTTATTGAGATGGTCTGCCCGGCCCGGGGCGACAAACCTCTCGAGGCCTTCGAACTGTGGTTAGGCAAAGCGGAAGGCAAAAGCGCCTGCGACTTTTCCTTCCACATGGGCGTGACCCGTTACGACGACGAAACTGAGCGCGATTTTCGCGAGATCGTTCAGCGCGGCATCAGCAGCTTTAAAGTCTTTCTCGCATACAAGGGAGCTTTCGGAGTGACCGACGAGGAACTCTACAAGACTCTCGTGCTCGCAAAAAAACTCGGCGTTATTACGACGGCACATTGCGAGAACCCGGATCTCGTCCTTGAGCTGCAAAAGAAATTGCTAGCCGAAGGCAGAACCGGACCGGAGTGGCACTATTGGAGCCGGCCACCTCTGGTTGAAGCAGAAGGCGTCCATCACCTCATGAGCTTTGCCGAGATGACCGGCGCTCATGTCTATATCGTTCACACCAGTTGCGAAGAATCGCTGCGGGAAGCAACGCGCGGAGCAGAGCGCGGCGTCAATGTCTGGGTTGAAACATTGATTCAATATCTTTTGCTCGATCGAACCGACGCGGAGAAGGACTTCGAAGGCGCGAAAAATGTCATGTCACCGCCCTTGCGCGACAAAAAAAACCAGGATGTGCTTTGGAATGCGCTTCGCTCGGGCCTGGTTGCCACTCTGGCGACGGATCATGCCCCTTTCGATCTTGCGCAGAAAGAAATGGGCAAAGGCGATTTTACCAAAATTCCCAATGGAATTCCCTCGTTGGAAGACCGTGTGAACCTGTATTTCACCCATGGCGTGAAGAAAGGCCGCATTGATTTGCATCGATTCGTCGAGACCGCGAGCACGCAAGCGGCGAAACTCTTCGGACTTTTCCCGCGCAAAGGCGCCATCCAACCCGGAAGCGATGCCGACCTTGTGGTCTACGATCCGAACTATCGCGCTACCATTTCCGCGAAAACTCATTCCATGAATCTCGACTACAATTCGTTTGAAGGATTCGAGGTCGAGGGGCGTCCCCATGTGGTGACGGTGCGCGGCAAAGTCGCTGCGCGTGACGGCAAATTTGTCGGCCAAGTCGGCCGCGGGAAGCTGCTCCAGCGCGAGCCTTCTCATTTCTAGAGAAGGGACGAGATCCGTAACGCCGGTGAAGGAGCTGCCGAGCTTCCCGCTCGTTGGCCCGCGCGTGGTGTCGACGCGCCCGAAACAAAACGGGAGGGACGAGCTTGTCTCGTCCGCCATCTGGAGTTTTGATCCCGGACTACGCCAACGATCGCAAACTCACGCCTTTACCGCGACGGCAGCTGCGTTTGGTTCTTTCGCCGGCGACACCGGGGACGCCGATTTGCTCTGCAGCCACCGGACCTGAACGTTCTTCAAACGCAGGAACGGCTCTTCGATGCAGCGGTAGCTGAAAAATGCCAGCACAAGCGTGACTCCAAAAGAACAAGCCAGGTAGGCGGGAAAGCCTTGAGAATTGACGTGCAGCAGCACCAAGCCTTGCTGCACCGGAAAGGCATAGATATATGCGCCGTAAGAAAAATCGCCATGTGCGTCGGCGCGTGTCAGACGCAGGCGACAAATGAGCCACAGGAGAACATAGGGCAGGATCAATGGCCCCGTCAGCGGGACGATGCCGAAAACCGCGCTGACGATCATGATTGCCAGCGCCACGCAGAACAGGATCCACGAGACCGGAATCTTTTCGCGGTAGAGATAACCGACGCTTCCCATGCAAAAGTAGAGCGCCAAAACAACCAGCATTCCGAATCCGCGACTGGGAAAACTTTGCTCGAAAAGGCGGTGGTTAAAGCAATCGAATGCGTAGAGACCGACCAGAAGCAGCAGAAACACCAGCGTCAAATGCCGCCGGTTCCGAAGCACGCCGAAGATGGCCAGGAAACCGACGCCCAGATAACAAACGCATTCATAAGGGAGACTCCAGAGCGATCCGTTAAAAATTCGCGGACAAGGATTGTGGAAAAGGAGAGTTGCGATCGACGCCGGATGAATGGTCAGGACACTGGCAATGGATTCAAAGTTGGGATGAAACATCCCCAGGTTCCCAAAGAAATACGAAACCGCTGGACTGCCAGGTGCGGAGAAGACTCCGAGGTATGAGCCGAATTCCAGCCGGTAGAATAACGGCGCGAGAACAAACGCCGAGAGGGCCAGCACGGCGGCGTAGCCGGGAAAAATGCGCAAAAAACGATGCCAAAAAAAGCGAGCGAGAGACGAAGAGCGCGCCGCGCTTCCGGTGATCAAAAAGCCGCTTAAGGTAAAGAACATCGTTACACCAAGGAAACCAAAGTTTTCCTTGTTCCAAGTGATCCGGCCAAGCGGGTCCTCGCCGAAACCACCCAGCATGTAGGAGTGCGAGACAATCACAAGGGAGGCGAGCGCCAGGCGCACAAAGGCGACGGCGTTCCGCTTCGGATCGAAGGCTTGTTCCAGGGTCAAAGGAGGCTTCACAGATGGCTCGGCCTCACATTCCAGCAAAAACCGGACGAGGCGCCCCTGTCTCCGATGCTAGATCAACACTCCGACGACGGCAGCAAACAGATAGCAGGCCAACAAACCCGCGATCATTGAGCGCAGGCCAAGGCGCGCAAGATCCCCACGCCGCGAAGGAGCCAGCGCACCGATGCCGCCGATCTGGATGGCAATGCTGGAAAAATTGGCAAAACCGCAGAGCGCGTAACTCGTTAGGATAATCGAGCGCTGATCCAGCGCGTTCGGATTCGCTTTCACATAATTCGAAAGATTAAGATAACCAACAAATTCGTTAGTCACGATCCGCTCTCCAAGGATTTGACCGATGAAAGAACAATCGCGCCAGGGCACGCCGATGAGCCAGGCAAAGGGCGCATTGAACCACCCAAGCATCTGCTGAATCGTGAACGGATGTTCCAGCCCCGACATGTGCTGCGGCCAAACGACCAATCCGTTCACCAGCCCAACTAACGCGACAAACGCGATCAGCATCGCCATGACTGTGATGGAAAGCATCATGCCTTCGCTCGCTCCGTTGCAGAGCGCATCGAAACTGTTCAAGGTCGTGCGTTCGACATCGAAATGACAGCGGGTGCCCGTTTCGCTCGCCTTGGTTTCCGGGAAGACGACCTTAGCCGTCAACAAACCGGCCGGCGCCCCGAGAACTGAGGCGGTCAGAATGTGCCCCGCATCAATGCCTTTCATCCCGGCGTAAACCGCCATCACGCCGGTGGCGATGGTCGAGAACCCCGTGGTCATGAGAGCGACAATTTCGCTCTGCGTCATCTTCACGAGGTACGGCTTGATCACGAGCGCAGCTTCGTTTTGACCCAGAAAAATGTTGGCTGCACCGGCCAGGCTTTCACTTCCGCTGGTCCGCATTGTTTTCATCATCACCCAGGCCATGCCGGCGACGACCCTCTGCAACACGCCCCAGTGATAAAGCAGCGAAGAAAGACAGGAGATCAGAATGATCGTCGCAGTTATCGAGATGGCGAAAATGTAGCTCTGTCCTTCACCAAAAGCGTTCCGCAGGGCGTTTTCACTTCCCAATGGTCCAAAAACCATGGCCGCGCCTTGATAGGCATAGACGTTCAACTGGTCGACCACGACTTTGGCCCCGTCAAAAATCTGGCGTCCGATAGGCGTCTTTAAAATAAAAAGAGCGAAACCGAATTGCAGGAGCATTCCCCAGATGACCGTCCGCCATGGGAAGAGGCGGCGATTCGCCGAGATCGCCCAAGTCGCGGCAATGATCACGACAATTCCAAGAAGACTGATGAGTCGTAAGGCCATGAATTGTTTCGGAATCGGCGGAGGCCCCGCTTGCGCGCGAGACTAGGCGAATGGCATCGATTGACAAGACGCCTTTGCCAGAGGCACGATCTCACGCCTTGTGACACCGATTCCCGATCCCGCCCATTACGCGCCCGACGTTGATCCGGCGGTCCTCCCCGACATGGAGAATAGTCACTTGTACAACGCGGACCTCGCGCCTGTTCCGGCGAACCGGCGGACGTGGCGAGTCGGTAGTTTTGCCGCTCTCTGGATCTCGATGTCCGCGTGTATTCCCACCTACATGCTGGCGTCATCGCTCATTGGCGGCGGGATGAACTGGTCGCAGGCCATCATCACCATTTTTCTCGGTAACCTTATCGTGGTTATCCCGATGATCCTTAACGCGCACGCGGGAACGCGTTACGGAATCCCCTTCCCCGTTTTTTGCCGGGCATCGTTCGGAACCAAAGGAGCCAACATTCCTGCGTTGATGCGCGCATTTGTCGCCTGCGGCTGGTTCGGAATTCAAGCGTGGATCGGTGGGAACGCCATCTACAAAATCATGTCGGTTTTCTTTCCCGCGCTTTCCCAAAATCATGGCGGCGTGCTCGGCATCACAGGGGCGCAATTCGCGTGCTTCATGTTCTTCTGGGCGATTAACATGCTGGTCGTTTACAAGGGCATCGATTGCATTCGCTGGTTGCTCAATATCAAGGCGCCTTTGCTCATTGCCCTCGGACTGCTTTTACTGGCGTGGGCTTATCGCCATGCCGGCGGCTTTGGACCGATGTTGTCGCAGCCGTCCGCTTTCGATCCCGGACAACCGAAAGCCGGAAAATTCTTCGCCTTCTTCGTACCCGCCCTAACGGGAATGATCGGCTTTTGGGCGACGCTCTCGCTCAATATTCCGGATTTCTCCCGTTACGCGCGTTCGCAACGGGACCAGGCGATTGGGCAAATGCTCGGATTGCCGTTGACCATGGCGCTCTATTCCTTCATCGGCGTGGCCGTGACTTCTGCGACCACGATTATCTACGGGGAGACAATTTGGGATCCGGTCGATGTTCTGACACGTTTCCAAAATCCGGCCGTCCTTGTCATCGCCATGCTGGCCTTATGCATCGCCACGCTCGCGACCAATATCGCCGCGAACGTGGTCAGTCCGGCTAACGACTTTTCTCACCTTGCCCCGCACAAGATTTCGTTTCGCGCCGGCGGCCTGATCACGGGAGTCATCGGGGTCCTGATGATGCCGTGGAAATTGGTCGCGGATCCTTCCGGTTACATTTTCACCTGGCTGGTGGGCTACAGCGCCTTACTCGGCCCGATTGGTGGGATCATGATTGCCGATTATTACGTTTGGCGGAGGAAACGGCTGCATCTCGCGGCGCTCTATCAGGCAAATAGCGAATATCGTTACACCGGCGGATTTAGTTTGATTGCGATTTTTTCGCTCATCATCGCGGTGTTGCCGAACCTCCCGGGTTTCCTCGTGACCGTGAAGGTTTTGAGCGCTGACGCCGTGCCACCGATTCTGGTGCGGCTCTACGATTATGCGTGGTTTGTGGGCTTCGCGATCGCTTTCGTCACCTACCTGATGTTGCGCACGGCAACTTATCGGGCGAAAGGAAATGACTCGCTTCCACTCTCTCCAAGACCTGCATGAAGACACCTGAGCTGCCACCGTTCGATCACAAACCAAAGAAGTATAACGGACCTTCGCCCGACGAGATTCTTCGCCTGCGCAAGGAATTCCTGAACCCGGGAATCTTCCTCTACTACAAAAAGCCTTTCACGATGGTTGAAGGCAAAATGCAATATGTGTGGGACGAGTCCGGGCGCCGCTACCTCGACGCGCTCGGAGGAATCGTCACGGTCAGCGTCGGTCACTGTCATCCCAAAGTGGTCGAAGCAGCGAACCGGCAGAACGAATTGCTCCAGCATTCCACCACGATCTATCTGCAGCCGAACATCGTCGAATACGCAAAAGAGCTCGCCTCCAAAATGCCGGGCGATCTCAAGGTTTGTTATTTCGTGAATTCCGGTTCGGAGGCTAACGACCTCGCATTGCTGATGGCACGCGCCTACACCGGCAATTACGATGTTGTTGCGCTCCGCAACGCTTATCACGGAGGAAATGCTGCCACCATGGGACTGACGGCCCATCGGACTTGGAAGTTCAATGTTCCGCACAGTTTTGGAGTTCATCACGCGCTGGCGCCCGACCCATACCGCGGCACGTGGGGCCGGGACGACGTCGATGCCGGACAGAAATACGCCGCCGACGTGAAGCAGGTGCTCGACTTTGCCACATCCGGCCAGGTAGCGGCTTTCATCGCCGAATCGATCCAAGGCGTTGGAGGCTGCGTCGTTTTCCCCGACGGCTATTTGAAACACGCTTACGAACATATCCGTGGCGCCGGCGGCCTGTGCATTGCCGACGAAGTCCAGGCCGGCTTTGGACGGACCGGGACGCATTACTGGGGATTCGAAACCCAGGGCGTAATTCCCGACATCGTTACCATGGCCAAAGGCATCGGCAACGGTTGCCCGTTAGGCGCGGTCGTGACGACGCCGAAGATCGCCACAGCTCTGAGCCAGCGGATTCACTTCAACACCTTCGGCGGAAACCCGGTGGTTTGCGCGCAGGGCAAGGCCGTTCTCGAAGTCATTGAGGAAGAAAAGCTTCAGGCGAACGCGCTCAAGATCGGCAACCGAATTCTCACCGGCCTGAATGAGCTCAAGCAAAAGCACGATCTCATTGGGGACGTCCGCGGCAAAGGATTGATGCTTGGCATTGAGTTGGTTAAGGACCGCCGCAGCAAAGAACCGGCAAAGGAAGAGTGCGCCCAGGTGGTAGAAACGGCCAAGGACTTGGGGCTCTTGCTCGGCAAAGGCGGCCTCTGGGGCCAGACGATCCGGTTTTCACCGCCGATGTGCATTAACGAACAGGACGCGGACTTTCTGCTCGAAGTACTCGACCTCTCGTTGCAAAAGGCCTAACGAAGCAGCCGCCTGTAAAGGCCCTTCGGAAGCGACCTACTGGCGCGCCCACTACAGCTGTGGCAAAAGCGTTTTCCAACGAGCCCAAGCTTCGTCGCGCGCCGTCCGATCAGCCGGACGCGGGTTTGGATTCCCCGGATCACCGGAGCGCATGAAGCCGTGCCCCGCCCCTTTGTAAATCACCGGCTCGTATTTCTTTCCGGCGCCTTTCATCAGCTCTTCCGTTTTTGGAACGGTGGATGAAATCCGCGAATCGAGCTCGGCATAAAACCCATAGACCGGGCCGGCGATGCTTTTCACATCCGCCGCATCGTCCGGCGTCGCTCCGTAAAACGAATACACCGCCTTCAGGTTCGAATTGAGATTGGCGTACTTGAAAGCCCAACCGCCGCCCCAGCAGAAGCCACAGACACCGAGGTGGCCGCTAGCGGCGGGAATTTTTGTCAGGGCATAATTCGCGGTCGCATCGAGATCGGCTTTGACCGCTTCCTCCTTGAGCGCCGAGATGGCTTTGCGAGCTCCATCGAGGTCTTCAAATTTTTGCCCACTCAGAAGGTCAGGAGCGATGGCGATCACTCCATTTTCCGCGAGCTCGTCGCAAAGACTGCGAACCCAATCGGTTAGGCCAAAGATTTCGTGGATGACGAGCATAACCGGCGCCTTCTCCTTGCGCTCCGGGTAGACCACAAACGCTTTCAGCGCCCGGCCGTTCGATTGGATCTCAATCCACTCACCATGCCGCGGAGAACTGTTCAGCCGATCTTTCCCGAAATCCTTCATCTCCTCGGCACAAAGCGTGGAGAGAAGAGAAACAATCGCCAGGCAACCAACCAGACCCTTCATGGCTTTCTCCGGTGGAAATCAGTTTGTGGCTGCGACCGCTCGGCCCTTACCGATGAGGGAATCGATACTCCAGAGACCGGGACCATAGAAGAAAATGAAAAGGAAGACCCAGCAATAGATCACAGCCGACTCGCCATTTACGGGAGCTCCTTTGCCGGCAAAGACTCCATGAGGAAAATGCATCATGAAATAGGCCACCGCCATCTCACCAGAGGCGATGAACGCGGCGATACGGGTCAGCAGCCCAAACGCGATCAGGAAACCGCATACGAGCTCGATCCACCCGCCAATCAACATCAGGCCTTCGCCGGCGCCGTGGCCACCTGGCGGAAAACCGACGATTTTTTGCCCTCCATGGCAGGCAAACGCCAGGCCGACGATCAGTCGCATGAGACAAAAAACGGGGTCAGCATATCGAGAAAGCGCGTTCATGGGCGCGACCCTGATTCCCTCGCCGTCGACTGTCAAGCGATTCACGCCGGAGCAATGGCTTAGACGCCCAGTGATTCGGTGCCACAGTCCCCCATGCCTGAAGCAGACGCCGGAAAACGCATCGCCATCGTCGGCGGTGGCGCGGCCGCCTTCTTTGCCGCGATCAATTGCGCAGAGGCAAATCCGAGTCTTGAGATCGCCATCTTCGAGCGCGCCTCGCAGTTTCTCGGCAAGGTAAAAATCTCCGGAGGTGGACGGTGCAACGTAACTCATGCCTGCGCCGACACGCGCTCAATGGCCGAGCAATATCCGCGCGGAGAAAGCGCGCTCCTGCCCATGCTTCATCGTTTCTCGCCTAACGATACGGAAAACTGGTTCAAGAACCGGGGCGTCAATTTAAAGGTCGAAGCGGACGGACGGATCTTTCCCCTGTCCGATTCATCCCAGACTGTCATCGACTGTTTCCAGAAAGAGGCCCAACGTCTCGACATCAGGATGCTCTCGAAAGCGGGTGTCGATTCAGTTCGAAAAAATCCCGATGGAGGCTTCGACCTGACATTCTCCACCAAGGCTCCGACCTTGTCTTGCGCCAGGCTCCTTATCGCCACGGGCGGATGTCGCAGCCCCGGTTCCGTCACTCTCCTGGAATCGCTGGGCCATCGGGTCAACCCTCCGGTGCCATCGCTTTTCTCGTTTCACATTCAGGCAGACTGGCTGAATGCCCTCGCCGGAATCTCCCTGGCCGCGGTTGAAGCTTCCGTCCCCGGAACAAAACTTCGCGAGCAAGGACCTTTACTCATCACTCACAACGGCTTGAGCGGCCCCGTGATCCTCCGCCTGTCCGCATGGGGAGCGCGGGTTCTCCACGATTCGGATTACCATTTCGCAATTCAGCTGAAATGGATCCCGGGACTTTCGGATGATGAGATCCGGGAACGATTCCGGTCCATGCGCGAGTCGCATCCCAATCGCCACGTCATGAATTCGCCCCTCGAAGGGGTTCCAGCGCGCCTCTGGTCCGAGCTGGCAGGCCGCTCGGGTATTGATGCAACGGTTAAATGGACGACCCTGAGTCGTGAACAAACCCATTCGTTAGTCGAAAATCTTTGCCGAACACGACTGCCCGTGACGGGCAAGTCCCTGAACAAGGACGAATTCGTCACCTGCGGAGGCGTCAATCTGCGTGAAGTCGACTTAAAGACCATGCAGAGCCGAATCACGCCTGGACTCTTTTTTGCCGGCGAAGTTTTGGACATCGATGGAATCACCGGTGGTTTCAATTTCCAGGCCGCGTGGACAACCGGCTGGATCGCTGGTAAAGCGATGGCGGAAGACAAATGAGGACGTCAGCCAGAGCGCAGATTTCTACCAGCGACGCCTGCAGGCAGACGCGCGCGATTTATCAAGCGCTGGCGGACCGGCCGATCGAACGTTCCTGCGAAAGGCGAAAGGACTGCTGCCATTTCAAGCTAACCGGTCGCACGCCTTTGCTGACCAAAGGCGAAGCGATCCTTGCCGCCACTGCGCTGCGTCAAACTGGCCGGAGACGTCTGCCGTCGAATTCATCCGGCGCCTGCCCGATGCTCAACATCGCCACAGGCGATTGTCTGATTTACGAGAGTCGCCCATTCGGCTGCCGAACACATTTCTGCCCGGCCGCGGGCGGCCCGTATGCGCGCTCCGAGGTGCTGGATCTGATCCGATCCCTCGAAGAGCTGGATCATCGACTCGGTGGCGATGGCGTCCACAAAATAGAAAACGCGGTCGCTGACGCTCTGGCTGTGTCTTCCTGAGTGTAACCGTTTCTTAGTCCCAACGCAACCGTGCCGTGTGACTTGAGGAAGCAGGCTTCGTTAGGGAAATTCAGACAGCCGTGACCTGACGGCTAACGATTAGAAAATCCTGCTGGCCCCATTCCCGAGTCAGGTCGGATTTCAGCTGCGCGAAATATTGTTGCGCGGAAACTTCATCGCTCGCGAGAACACGCACGATTTCCACTCGGTCGCGAAACGTGTGATCGCCAATCTTCCAGAGGCCTTCGTTTTCCTGCCGGAAATGCGTCAGTCCGCCGAATTCATCGACCAATCGGCGCTTTAGATTCTTTAGCTTCTCCGGATCAATCGGCCGGCCGTCATTATAGTGCAACGGTAGATAAAGCTCATATTCGAGCATGGGGCTGACTGTAGAGGAACTTCGGTGAAATGACGAATGACAAAGCACATCGGAATGGATTCCAATGACGCGCGAAGGCGCTGCGTGGTTCACGCCGCCTTTTTTTGACTCTGCCTGGCAGAGTGCTTTGCCTTCTTGCGCCCCTTGGTTTTCTTCCGCCCGGCTGACTGCTCCAGGCTTTGCTGCAGCACCGACACCAGGTCGATCACCTTGCTCGGAGATTTCTTCGCTTTCGGCTTCTCCTCAATGTCTTCGCCTCCGTGTTCCACCTTCTCCTCGATCACATCCATCAAGGCTTCCTTATAGTCGTCCTTGTACTTCTCCGGCTTCCATTCGCTGCTCATGCTCTGGATCAACGCTTTCGCCATATCCAGCTCGCGTTTACCGGCCTCCGTTTTGCGCGGCACATGAAGTTTTTTCGGATCCGCCAACTCCTCGGCAAAATGCATTAACTCCAAAATCAGAACGTCATCCTCGGGCTTCACACCCGCAAGATATTGGCGCGTTTTAATCACGACCTTGGCAATCCCAATCTTCTTGTTCTCCGCCAGGGCATCGCGCAAAAGCACGTAGGCTTTGTCGCCCCCTTTCTGCGGTTCGAGATAATATGGTTTATAAAAAGTACATCGGATCGATTTCATCGAGGTCGACGAAATCCTGAATGTCGACTGTCTGCGTTGCCTCGAGATCGACCCTTTGGAAATCATCCTCCTTCAGGACAACGAACTTCCCTTTCTCGGTACTCGTAGCCTTTGACGATCTCGTTCCATGGAACTTCTTTGCCGTCCTTCTCCGCCACCCGCTTGTAATTCACCGGGCTCAGGTCCTTTTCGCGCAGCAGCCGAAACTTGAGCTCTTCCTTCCGTGTCGCTGGGTAGAGGGCGATGGGAATATTGACGAGCCCAAAGCTGATACCGCCTTTCCAAATCGCACGCATAACGTCAGTAGATCGCTTTTCGAGGCCTGTTCGCGTTTGGCGCCGTAACGATCACCTCAATTCTCTCCCGCGTCACGGGGCGAAAAACAAAACGGGTGTGAGCGCGCGGTGAGCGCTGCCCTCAGGATGTGGGCCGAGCTCCTGCGACCCCTCGCAACGCGTCAGGCCGCAGCATCCAGCTCGTCGCGCGAAATTCCGCGCAGCTCAAAAAGCCGGATGAGCGTTTCTTCGATCAAGTTATTCGGGCAGGATGCGCCCGCGGTAATGCCGACCATCACAGGTCCCTCCGGCAGCCAATTGCGAGCGATCACCTCTTCCTTCTGATGCAGATCGTAGTGTTTGATTTCCTGTGGCGAAACCAGACGCGACGCGTTCAGAACAAAATAGGTGGGCAGGCGTTCCTCGCCCATCTCGGCCAGATGCGACGTGTTCGAGCTATTATAGCCGCCCACGACAATGAGCAGATCCATCTTCACATTGAGCAACTCGCGCAATGCGTCCTGTCGTTCCTGGGTGGCACCGCAAATCGTGTCGAAGAACCGGAAGTTCCTGGCCCCTTCTTCCGCTCCATCGCGGTCGGTAATCGCCTGGCGAATCCGCCGTTGCACCTCTTCTGTCTCTCCGCGCAGCATGGTGGTCTGATTAGCCACACCCACGGTGCGCAAATGAATGTCGGGATCGAACCCGGCCGAATACGCCCCTTTGAACTTTTCGAGGAAAGCTTCCTTGTCTCCGCCGCGCCGAATATAATCGCAGACGTAATCCGTGTCGGCCAGCGTGAGCACCACAAGATAATGTCCCTTGCCGTCGCCGAGCGCGCGTGAACTCGTCGCCTTCGTTTCCTCATGTTCGGCCTTTCCGTGAATGATCGAGGTGGCCGACTCGCTGGCGTATTTACGAACGCGCTTCCATACACTCATGACGTCCCCGCAGGTGGTATCGACGATCTGACATCCGCGATCCTTGATCTGTTGCTGGATGGACAGTTCTGTCCCAAAAGCCGGCACGATAACGACATCTTCCGGGCCGAGGTCGGAAATGTCGGCCTGCTTATCTTTCCCCATCAGATTCTTAATGCCTAACGAAGAAATCTGCTCGTTCACTTCGGGGTTATGAATAATCTCGCCAACAATAAAGAGACGACGGTCGGCAAAAACCTTGCGGGCCGCGTAGGCCAGATCGATCGCGCGTTCGACTCCGTAGCAAAAGCCGAATTGCTTCGCCAGACGCACAGTCGTGCCTCCCACAGAAACAATTCCACCCGCCCGCCGAACCTTGTCGACAATGTCGCTCCGATAATGCGATTCAACCTGCTCTTGCACGGCCGCCATCACGTCGGGCCGGCGCAGATTGATTTTCTCTCGGGCGGTCGTGCCGCTGGAAATCAGGTTCGTGCTCATCTCAAAGAGCGGCCCCCGCCGCCTGGATTCACTATTCTAGCAGCTGCCCGCTCGGTTTGCGAAAGGCCGCGTCGCTAATCATAAAATGCGGATCCGGATCGGGCGTCCTGGAATCGTCGATGCGCGTAACCGTCTTTCCGAGGGTAGCGTCTTCAGGTTGCGTCGTCGCGATATTTACCGGCGTGCCGATGCGAACAAGGGCGTAAAATTTCGGAGCCGCCTCTCCGTGCAAGCGAATGCAACCATGACTGCGCGGGACCGGATGCACAAACCCTTGATGGAATCCGTAGGCCGGCGCGAACTCGCACCAGTAACCCATCGGGTAGCCTACATAACGTCCGCCCATCGCGCTTGTCGCCGGCACGACCCGGTCTCCTTTGACACTGAAGCCGTAGGAGCCCGAACGCTTGTGTTCGATTTTCGCGTAAATCTTGAAGTTCCCTTTTGGGGTCGGTTTAGCCGGGATTCCAACGGAACAGGCCACCGCCATCAGGCAACGATCGCCTTCCATGACGTAAATGTTCTGCTTGGATAACGAAACTTTCACCCGAACCTTGTCCGGATCGCTCGGGCGATGTGCGACGACGTGGTAATTGGCTGCGCTCGAGCTGGCCAAGGGACCGGTCGAGCAACTTGTCAGCCAGGGACTAACTGCCAGGCCACCGAGGAGAAGCAAACGGGAGAGACTTCGCATAGGTCTATTGGACGGGCGAGAGCTGTTTTTGTCAACCATTCCGCCGCTATCTGGCTTTTTGTAGCGGCGGCCTCGGACCTCGCATTTTTCCATGTATTCTTCACGAGTAGACCGCAGCGCAAGGTCGCTTGAGCGTGCGACGGCCAGAGCCCACCGATACAAATGACAGGAAAAACTCGTGGGCCTGGTTCTCAGCTCGGCGCTTCAATAGCTGAGTCCGGCGCCGCGACCATGCGATCGAATCGAGGCAGCGTCTGCGCGTAAAATGGATAGTCCCGATCCGGCCTCGAAGGCTTGTAACGCCAATGTTTGTACATCCAAAGCCAGGGCGCGGGATTCGCCTCTACATAGGGCTGAAATCCATCCCAGCACATTTGCGCGATCTCCCGCTCCGACTTTTCCTGAGCATCCCGGATTGTCGGATGGAAAACCACGCGATACCGGCCGCCTGGCAGCGGTTCCGCGTGCGCCGGAAAAATCGGAATCCCGGTTCGCTTATGCAGCCACGCGTGAGCCGCGGTCACGCTGGTTTTTAATCCGAAACAATCAATCACCACGGCCCCATCGCGCGGCGGCAAAGTCAGATCGACCAGCAGGGCCACTCCCTTCTCGCGCTTAAGCGCTCGGTACATCCGGATGACGCTGCGATGCCGGGGGATGAACTCATGGCCGGGTAATTCGCGCAGCTCCTTAAAGGTGGAATCGAGCAGACCGTTCTTGAATTCCTGGGAAATGATCGTGCCGTAAATCTGACTGTAGCCGCAGGCCGCGCTCAGCCACTCCCAATTACTATAGTGATACACCGCCATGATGAACTGGCCGGCCCGGCCGAGTCGCTCGATTTCATCCGCATTCACCATTTCGACGTAGCGAGCAAGATTTTGAGAATTGAGATGCGAACTCCAGAGAAGTTCCAGCATCGTCCGTGAAAAGTGTTGGAACGACTCGCGCGCGACTCTGTGGCGCTCGGCCTCGGAAAATTTCCCTCCGAAAGCGACCTGCAGGTTAGAAATGGCAATCCGGCGAGCGCGGCGATCGAGGGCAAACGCGGCTGATCCGACGACCCGTGAAAGGCTAATCCAAAAGGACTGCGGCAGAAGCGGCACCAGTGCCGCGGCAAGGCGCAGACCGAGCCATTCCAGGCGATATCGCAGTCGCTTCCACGCGGAACGCATGCGGCGATGTTAATCACTGGGCCGCATCCCCGCCACTCACATCGAGAGGAAACAAGCTCTGCGTCGGCACTCGCCCTCTTCCGCTTTCGACTCTCCCCTTTTTCAACCCGCTCGCCTCTAATTCGGCGAGCAGATGTGCTGAACGTTTGGGTTTACCGGCCTGGGACAAATGCGGAACCTCATCACAATCGCAGTCAGCGTCCAATTGACTTGGCGATCTTCGATCCTACGTTCCTTCTGCGCCCGGATTCTCGGGTGCGCATCGTGAAAAGCGTCCTTTTCGTCTGTACGGGAAATATTTGCCGCAGCCCCATCGCCGAAGGGCTTTTTCACCATCTTGTGCGCGGCCGCCAGGATATCGAAGTCTCCTCGGCCGGAGTTCACGCGGTCCGCGGGCAGCCCCCAAGCCTTTATGCCGTCCAGGTCTGCGCGGCCGAAGGAATCGATATCAGTCACCTTCGCAGCCAGCCGCTGACAGCTGCGCTGGTCGAGCGCGCGACGCATATTTTCGCGATGACCGGCGGTCATTTGGAAACAATTCACCTCCTGTTTCCGCATGGCGCGGACAAGTCCTATCTTCTGCGCGAATTTGAAGAAAGCGGGACCACGGTCTGGCGGGATGTGCCCGATCCCATCGGTCTGGGGCACGATGTTTACGAGGTTTGCGCCCGCACGATTAAAAACGCTTTACCCAGCGTTCTGTCATTCGTAGAACAAAGCGAATTCGCCCGTCCCGGCGGCCGGCGAGCCGGCGGCGCGGTTCATCTCACTATGGCAGACGCACCGCATTCCAGTTCAGCGCCCTCTTCGACCTCGGGAAAATTTGTTTACGGAGACGCCTTGAGACGGGTTGATCCGGAAATCTTCGACGTCGTTAGCGCGGAAGAAAAGCGGCAGCGCGAAAACATCGAACTGATCGCTTCGGAAAATTTCACCAGCCGCGCGGTCATGGAAGCACAGGGCAGCGTCCTGACTAACAAGTATGCTGAAGGCTATCCCGGAAAGCGCTGGTACGGCGGTTGTGAAAACGTCGACATGGCGGAGCAACTGGCCATCGATCGTGCGAAACGCCTCTTCGGCGCCGAACATGTGAACGTTCAACCGCACAGCGGCGCCCAGGCGAACATGGCGGTGTATTTCTCGGCCATCAAACCGGGCGATCGAATCCTGACCATGAATCTCGCGCATGGCGGCCACCTCACCCATGGCCATCCCGCGAATTTTTCGGGTAAATTTTATCAGGTCACGCACTATGGCGTGAGCGAGAATACAGAGACGCTCGATTACGATGCGCTCCAGAAGCAGGCGGAGGAAAGCAAGCCCGTCATGATCACCGCGGGAGCTTCGGCTTATCCGCGCGTTTTTGATTTCCCACGGCTCCGGCAGATCGCCGATTCAGTTGGCGCGCTTCTTTTTATCGATATGGCTCACATCTCCGGCTTGGTGGCCGGTGGCCAGCATCCCAGTCCGGTCCCACATGCACACTTTGTCACCACGACCACGCATAAGAGTTTGAGAGGTCCGCGCGGCGGCATCATTTTGTGCCAGGAACAGTTTGGCAAACAGATCGACTCCATGGTCTTCCCCGGAATCCAGGGCGGTCCACTGATGCACGTGATCGCTGCCAAAGCGGTTTGCTTTCACGAAGCGCTCCAGCCGCAATTTCATGATTATCAACGACAGATCGTGGTCAACGCCAAGGCCCTTGCCGCCGGCCTGGCCAAGCACGGCTTCCGTATCGTCTCCGGCGGCACGGACAATCATCTCATGCTCGTCGATCTGCGTCCGAAAGAGATCAACGGTAAACAGGCCCAGGAAGTTCTCGATCGCGCGGGCATCACGGTGAACAAGAACGCCATTCCGTTCGACACTTATCCGATCTTCAAGCCGGGCGGTATTCGTGTCGGCACGCCCGCGGTAACGACCCGCGGGATGAAAGAGGAAGACATGCTCGAGATCGCCGATCTGGTGGCTGAAGCGCTCGACAAGCGCGATGATCCCGATGCTCTCGAGCAGGTGCGCGGGAGAGTTCGGGAACTGATGCGCAAATTCCCTTTGCCTAACTAAAGTGCGTCCGATGCGCTCGCGGCCTAACATGGCTCCAAGGCCGCCGCTCCCCCGCGCGTGATCGCAGCCTAACGGTCCAGCACTTCCCGGACTTTCGCCGCGAGTGTCTGCATGCTGAAAGGCTTCGGCAGAAATTCGCAGTCTATCCCTCCATCCTCGCGATCAAAATGCTCGCCGTTACCGGACGTCAGGATCACTTTTAGTCCTTCGTTGGAACGAGCCAGCCGGCGGACGAGCTCGGTCCCGTCCATGCGCGGCATGTCGAGATCGGTCAGAACGAGATCAATCGGCTTCTCCCGACGCGACGCAATCGCCCGTTCGGCTTCTTCTCCGTGCTCCGCCCGCAAGACTTCATAGCCAAGCTTGCGAAGCAGGCACTCAAATAGATTTCCTACGGAAGGCTCATCCTCCACCACGAGGACGGTCTCGCGGCCGCGCGGCAAACCGCCGTTCCTGTTTGGCGAAGTCAGATTGACTGCTTCTTCCTCGACGCGCGGCAGGAAGACCGTAAAACGCGTTCCCTTCCCCGGCTGACTCTGGCATGCGATCCAGCCTCCACTTTGCTGAACGATGGCACTGCAAGTCGCCAGGCCCAGACCGGTTCCCTGTCCGGGACGCTTGGTGGTGAAGAACGGTTCGAAAATTCTGGCCATCATCTCCGGGGGAATACCTTCGCCAGTGTCGCGGATCGCCAGGCAGACAAAATTTTTCGTCGCGATATCGCGCTTAATCTCGTCGGCTTCGAGTGAAACGTTTTCTGTTTTAATCTCGATCTCGCCCTGGCCCTTGATGGCGTCACGCGCGTTGATTACAAAATTCAGGAGCAACTGCTCGATCTGCGACCGGTCCATGCGCACGTGACCAAGCTCGGCGTCCAGCGACTTCGTTAGGATGATTCGGCTCCCGATGGCCTGGACGAGCATCTTCTCCGTATGTTCGACGACGGCATTCAGGTTCAGAACCAGTGGATCGGTCGCCTGCGGCCTGCTGAAGGCCAGTAATTGTTTGCTGAGCGATCCCGCCCGTTCGGAGGCACGCAGAATCTCCGCCACTGGACTCTGATCCCGTTCCCGCTCCGGCAACTGCTGAAGCAGGAGCATTCCGTAGCCCATGATTGTGGTCAGGATGTTGTTGAAGTCGTGCGCGATACCGCCGGCGATCTGTCCCAGTGCCTCCATTTTCTGCGCTTGCAGCAGCTGCGCATTGGTCCGTTTGAGCGACTCCGCCGTTTCGCGGTGCTGCACGACTTCCTCGCGCAGCTTCGTGTTTGTTTCCTGAAGTTCGAGCGTCCGTTCTTGTACGTGCCTTTCCAGCTGATCGTGGGACTGCCGCAAGACTTCCTCGGCGCGTTTGCGGTCGGTGATGTCTGTCGAAATACCGCAAACGGCGTAAGGCGCGCCTTTCGCATCGCGAAGAGCAAACTTGATCGAAAGGTAGGTATGCATGCCGTCGCTGTTCGGGGCCTCTTCTTCAAATTGCAAAGGCGTGGGGCTAGCGAGCGCCCGCTCGTCGTTCTCGCGATAAGCATCGGCGAACTCGGCCGGGAAAAATGAGTGGACGTCGCGCCCGATAACGGCTTCTCGTTTCAACCCGAACAAGTGCTCAAATTGCGCGTTGGCCATCAGGAAGCGCCCCTGCAAATCCTTCATGAAAACAATCGAGGACGTGTTATCGAGGATGGACTGGAGGCGCGCTTCACTCTCACGCAACGCGTTCGTCTGCGCGGCCAGGAGCGCACTTGTGGCCTGGAGCTGTTCGTTGACCCGGCCGATTTCGTCCTTCCCGGCGTCCTTGTCCTTGATCGGAAGACCGGCGGCGAGTCGCTCGGCATCATCTCCCATCCGCTGAATTCGCCGAACGGTCGATCGGCTCAGCAAATAAACGGCGACAAACCCACCGACAATTCCAAACCCGGCCGTGATCGCCGTGGCCACAATATTAACGTCGCGTATCTGTTCGAGCCGGGCAGTCCGTCGCGCATGGATCGACATCTCTTCGTTCTCCATTTCAAGCAGGGCCGCACGCGCCGATTCCGTCTTTTCCTTTTCCTTGGCCACCAGATCGGGTGCGCCGGCAGCTTCCGAAGAATCAAGCAGGGCCTCGTTCAAGCGATGACATTCGTTAACGATCCCGCGAATGGAGTTGAGCCGGTCCTGCTGCGAGCCATTGTCAGCCACGCTCCGGGCGATCCGCGTCAGGGCGTTAACAACATCCTCGCGTGCCGAAACTGCGGCCGTGCGGAACTCATCGCGTTTCGTTAGGGCGAAACCCCGGGTGGACGATTCCTCGGCCGCGAGCGCGCTGAGAGAGCGGGCGATCTCGTGACGAACTTCGAGGCTGTGCCACACCCAGGTCTGCGCGCGACGCTCGGCCGCGGAGAGCTCGTACATGGCGATGAAACCAATAAGGAGGGCAACACTCGGAAAGAGCGCCGTAACCAACCCTTTTCGCCCCAGGTTGAGGTCGTTCCAATAGCCTGATTTCATGCCGCGGCTCGATTGATAGGCGAGCGTTGCCATCGCGGAGCGAAAACCATGCCGACGCCCGTCAGCCTGCCTTAACTCGTGGTTTTACCTGCCAGTCTTCTCCGTATAGTCTGCGGCGGCATGGCTGATGTGAACGATCATCCGCAGGCAAACCCTTTGCGAGAAGGCTTGTCCACTCGAGCTGTCCCGCAACCTTGCAGCATCGTCATCTTTGGTGCCACCGGAGACCTGACTCACCGCAAACTCGTCCCGGCTCTCTACAATCTCGCTGCCGATGGTGAACTGCCTCCCGCTGTCGCTGTCATTGGCTTCGCTCGGCGCCCGAAGGATGACAACCAATTCCGTCAGGAACTTGAAGAAGCGACTCGGAAATATTCCCGTCAAAATGTGCGAGACGATATCTGGCAAACGTTCGCGCAATCGATTTTTTATCATCAAAGCGATTTTTCAGACGAAGCCGGATTCAAATCACTCGCAGAGCGCCTGAAGAAGATCGACTCGGAACGCGGAACGCGCGGCAACCGCCTCTTTTATCTTGCCGTCGCCCCCGACCAGTTCGAACCCATCCTGAAACATTTAAAAGCCATGGGCCTCAACCAGGCTCAGGAAGGAAGCTGGGTGCGCGTCATCGTTGAAAAACCGTTTGGGACCGACCTGGCTTCGGCGCGCGAGTTAAACAAGGTCGTTAGGAAGTCTTTTTCCGAAGATCAAACCTACCGGATCGATCATTTCCTCGGGAAAGAAACCGCGCAGAACATTCTTGTCTTGCGCTTCGCCAACGCGATCTTCGAGCCCCTTTGGAACAGCCGATACATCGATCACATCCAGATTACCGCCGCCGAGACATTGGGCGTGGAAGGTCGGGGCGGCTATTATGAAACGGCCGGTGCGTTAAGGGACATGGTTCAGAACCATCTTCTCCAATTACTTTGCCTCATCGGCATGGAACCGCCGACAGATTTGAGCGCCGATGCCATTCGCGACGAAAAAGTGAAGGTCGTTAGGTCCCTCCGTCGCATCACGGGACCGGACGTGGCGGCCGACGTGATACGAGGACAGTACGCAGCCGGATCAATCGCCGGCGAACAGGTCCAGGCCTACCGCGACGAGGAGAAGGTCGACCGCAACTCGACCACCGAAACATTTGTCGCCGTTAGCCTGAAAATTGATAACTGGCGCTTCGCCAACATGCCGGTTTACCTGCGGGTCGGGAAACGCCTGCCAAAGTCGGGCACCGAAATCTCGGTTCACTTCAAAAAAGCGCCCGGCGTCCTGTTCAACAAGGAGTCGGTTGCTCTCGATCAAAATGTTCTCGTCGTCCGAATTCAACCTGACGAAGGAATATCGCTGCGCATGCAGGCAAAAATTCCTGGAACCAGCCTGCGCATCGAACCGGTCAAAATGGATTTCCATTATGGCACATCCTTCGGCAAACCGAGCCCGGAAGCGTACGAACGCCTTCTTCTCGATGCCATGAGCGGCGACGCCACACTCTTTGCCAGAAGCGACGAAGTCGAAGAGGCATGGGGTTTCATCGATCCGATTGAGGAAGCCTGGCACTCGAAGGAGGATGCGCCCCCGTTGGAATTTTATCCGGCCGGGTCATGGGGACCCGCGGCTGCCGACGAATTGCTCGCACGCGATGGCCGCGCTTGGCGCCGCTTCTGATTTATGCCGGCGGCAACCAGTTCCTATTCCCCCGGCCTGCCGGTCGAAGTGGGCAAGATCGATCGCGAGCTAAAAAAACTCTGGCAGCAAAATGAAGGGGCGACGCGCGCTTCGCTTGTTAACCTGGCGGTCTACAGCGAACTCCCAGGGTCGCTGGAAACAAACACCAAACTCGTTTCCGAACTCACGGAAAATCTCGCCTGCCGCGCGATCGTGATCGCTGCCGATGCCAGCCCCGAGAAGAATCACGTAGAGGCATGGATCGGTGCGCATTGCCACGTCAGTCGCGCCGGGAGCAAGCAGATCTGTTCCGAACAGATCTCGTTCCTGGTCCAGGGGCCGTGCACCAACCTCGTTCCCAACATCGTCTTCGCGCATCTCGATTCCGACCTTCCCCTTTATTTTTGGTGGCAGGGTGAATTGCACGATCCCATCGATCCGCAGCTTTGGAGCTGGGTTGATCGTCTGATCTACGACAGCCGGGAATGGCGCGACGTCGCCATGCAGCTGGCGCTTTTAGAAACGGCCCAGCGGCAGGCGCGTCAGCGAGTGATCCTTTGCGATCTAAATTGGACCCGCCTGTTCAGAGTCCGCCTTGCTCTGGCTCAATTCTTCGACCATCCGGCATCTCATCATCGCTTCGAATCGATCGATCGCGTAGAGATTGTTCACGCAAATGGATTTCGCTCGACCGCTGTACTGCTCGTTGGCTGGCTGGTCGCGCAACTGCACTGGCGCTTTCAGGCGAAGTCGGACAAGTCAGATTTGTGTGTGAGCGATAGAAAAGGCCGCACCATTCAAATCAGGTTGACGGAAGAAGCCGGGGAACCGATCGGCAAGATCTCGCTTCTGACGAAAGAAGTGGAGTTTCGGGTCGTGCACCCACCAGGAAAGGACCTGCTCGCGGTCTCCCGAGGCAAACCCGACGTCCCATGTGCGCACCAGCTCCTTCCAGCCGGCAGTCCTGAAGTCGTTCGCCTGCTTGAAGACGAACTCGTCAGGGGCGGTCCTCATAAAGTCTACCAAAACGCCCTTCAGGCCGTTCGCGAGCTTCTTTAAGGCTTCGGATGACAAGACCGCGCGGATTCGCGCACAGCATCTGCTCTCCCGAGTCTTCATGCTGGATCGAAGAATAAGGCTGGTCGCACTCTCGTGCGCCGTGATCTTCCTACTTCCCGCATGCGCCCATTTCACTACCTCCGGGCGTCAACAGCTCGCTTATGCGAAATACGTGCGGAAGCAGAGCCATAATCGGGTGAAAATGACGACGAAGTACAAAAAAGGTGAAGGTTCCAAAGGGCTCATCCGCAGAGCCAAAACTTTCAGGCGCGTCCGAAGGCCCGCAATCAGTTAATTCTTCCGGCGCGCAGCCCGTGCAATCCTCAGCGACTCCACCTCACTCCGACGTTCCTCAAGAGTTCCAGAATCAATAGGCGACGGTATCGCCGCCCGCTCGCGTCAGCCGGCTCGTGACATCTGCCGGCGGTTTGACCTAACGATCTCGCTTGACCGGGATCGGATTCCCTTCCGAATCAACCGCCACGTAGGTGAAGACCGCCTCGGTCACACGAACCATCTCGCCGGATCGATAACGCCGAACCCAGGCCTCCACCGGAATGGTCATGGAAGTGCGCCCGATCTTCTCAACGCGGGCATAGCAGGCCACCGTGTCTCCGACCCGGACCGGCTGCAGAAACGCCATCCCCTCCATGGCGACCGTGACCACGCGGCACTTGGCTGTCTTTGTAGCGAGGATTCCGCTGCCGAGATCCATCTGTGACATAAGCCATCCGCCAAAGACGTCGCCGCTGGGATTCGTGTCCTTTGGCATCGCGATTGTCTGGATGACGAGTTCACCGTGCGGTTCGTTAGCGGATGTCATAGGCAGCACGAATCATATCATAGAATGAGCATGCAATCTCCATAGCTGTAGAAACGATAGCGTTCTCGAACGGCTTCGTCATAGGCGCGTAAAATCAGCTCTCGGCCGGCGAATGCGCTAACGAGCATAAGAAGCGTCGAACGCGGCAGATGGAAATTGGTCAGCATCGCTCCCACCCGCCGAAACGTGAACGGCGGGCGTATAAAAATGTCCGTCGCGCCCGCTTGCGCGGGAACGGTCTTATCATCGCGAACGATCGATTCCAGCACCCGGACACAGGTGGTGCCGACGGCGATGACGCGCTCAGCCGAGTTAATTCTCTTCGCTGTATCCGCGGAAATCTCGAAGCGCTCCCCATGCATGTGGTGCTCTTCGATATTGTCCGATTGCACCGGCTGAAATGTCCCCGGGCCAACGTGCAGTGTCAGAAACGCATGTGGCAACTGCTGCAGGATCTCGCCCGTGAAATGGAGACCCGCTGTCGGCGCGGCCACGGCTCCCGGATTTCGCGCGTAAACCGTCTGGTATCGCACTACGTCTTCGTCGTCGCTCTCCCGGTCGAGATAAGGCGGAATTGGAATGATTCCGCCGGCGTGCATCTCGGCGTCGGTCTGGAACTCGATCGTCCGCTCCCCGGTGGGCAAAACATCCACCACGCTGCCTTGAATGCCATCGATCTCAACGCGGGCGCCAAGCCGCATTTTGCGGCCAGGCTTCACCAGGCAACGCCATCGCCGATCGGCGAGTCGTTCCAGGAACAAGAACTCGATCCGGCCATCATCGGAAAATCTCCGCGCGGGAACAACGCGCGTGTCGTTCAGGACCAGAAGATCGCCAGGACGGATAAACCCTGGAAGATCACGAAAACTGTTGTGCTCAATTCGCTCTGAGTCGCGCCGAACGACCATCATACGGGAGGCATCGCGTTGCGGCAGAGGACGGGAAGCCACCAGTTCGGGTGGCAGCTCGAAATCGTAATCGCTCAGCCGAGAACTCATCGCTCCATCATGAAAGCAATTGCAGTGAGATGCAAAAATTCACATGATTCATTCGATGCGATTCTATAACGCTCTCGACCTGGTCGTGTCCGCGCTCGAGAGACTTCGCGAGGAATCTCCGGGAGCAGCAATGGCGTCGCGAGGAACACTCGAATCTTTCATCAATCAACGGATTCCTGCCGAGCCGGGAAAAAAAGATCAACTCGGAGGGGATCCAGGCACGGGTCAGTGTCTGTCTCAAATGCCCGCATCTCGCAAGCTCGCGACGCCAGACCGTTTTTGGAATTGGCCACCCTGACGCCGACTTAATGTTCATCGGGGAAGCTCCGGGAGCGGACGAGGATGCCCAAGGCGAGCCGTTCGTGGGACGCGCCGGCCAACTCCTCACAAAAATCATCGCCGCCATGGGTTTCACGCGCGAAGACGTTTACATCGCCAATATTCTGAAATGCCGGCCTGACACACCCGGCGCAACCAGCGGCAACCGCCCCCCCACTCCGTCAGAGATGCAGACCTGTTTGCCATATCTCGCCGAGCAAATTGAAATCATTCAGCCCAAGGTCCTGGTTGCCTTGGGCGCAACCGCGGTTGAAGGCCTGCTTGGCTTCCGGGGTAGCATGCGCGAACTCCGCGGCACCTGGCATTCCTACCAGGAAACTCCGCTTCTCATTACCTACCATCCTTCCTATCTCCTGAGAAACCAGGCGCCGTCAGAAAAGCGCAAGGTGTGGGAAGATATGCTCCAGGTGCTCGAACGCCTGGACGTGCCGATTTCTGAGAAGCAACGGAACTACTTTCGGTCCTAACAACGTTCAGCACTTGTCCTGAGCCAATCTTCTCAACGTGCAGCAAATCTGCTCGCCGACTTAGAGGCGAGCCGGGGGAGGATGGGGCAGAGCCATCATAAAGCAGCGGGAGGGTGAGTGCTGGCGCAGAGTTTAAACTAATCAACGTTCAGCACTTGTCCTGAGCCAATCTTCTCAACGTGCAGCAAATCTGCTCGCCGACTTAGAGGCGAGCCGGGGGAGGATGGGGCAGAGCCATTATAAAGCAGCGGGAGGGTCAGTGCTGGCGCAGAGTTTAAACTATCAACGTTCAGCACTTGTCCCGCTGCGACTCAGAGCAGCGGGAGGGTGAGTGCTGGCGCAGAGTTTAAACTAAACAACGTTCAGCGTAGCACGCTCCGGCTTAGAGCAGCGCCGAGGGTGGACGGGGTCATCCGACGCTTTCGAACATTTTCCGCAGGACGTCGCGCGATCCTAAAGTGATACCGGAGCGGATGAGAATTTTTCGTACGTCGCTGCGCGAGATCTTAATCTTCTCCCGAAGAACACGATCTCCCGCGGTTCGCAGATCCTTGATTGTTCGAATCCCGATCAACGCTGGAAGCGCCGTCGCGACGCGAACACGCCGGTAACGGATCGCATTCACGTATTTCATTCCAGCCTCAAGACCCCCTTCCGCTTTTGCCAGCCACCGGTCGATCACCGGCAGGGCGCCGGCCGGCCGGCTAAAAATATCGCTCGGCCAAACGGCGTTTTCTCGCAGCTCATCAGCCGGGAGATAGCAGCGGCCTGCCTGAAGATCGGCATGAAGATCGCGCAAAATGTTCACCAATTGGAGACCGCACCCGTAATCTCGCCCGAGGCTGCGCATCTCTTCTTTCGAGAGCTCGGCGAATCCGTCGAGGTGCTGAAAACACATTTCGGTCCAGAATTCTCCGACACATCCGGCAATGAGGTATGTGTATTCATCGAGTTGTGCGGCCGATTCGAGAGCATGCACTTCGCGTCCCATCACCGAACCTTTCCAAATCGAGCTCCTGAGCGCGGGTGATCTTGGTAAGAACGGTCTGTATTTCAGCGCGGTCGAAGGCGGGCAACCGCGCAAGCTCTCGCAGGCATTCGGGAATGAGAGTGATCAGTTCGCGCTCAGACTGATTCGTCTGAAATCCCGCAAATCCGTGCGCGAGATCCCGCACGGAAGCCTCATCCCCGAGGCGGATGGCTGACTCCAAAGTCTTCAGCTTTTCGCGTCGAACATTCGCCGGAACCTCCACCGTGTCGGCCAGCGTGTCCGTTCCCCTGGCCAGCAGGTAAGCCAGGCCCACCGGTTTTCGCAGCGCCACCGGTAATAATCGCAGCGAAAGATAAAAGGAGCGTGAAACCGACTTCAGAAGATCGCCGGTCAATTGCATATCCCGTCCCGGCACCTGCGCTTGTGTCATTGGTCTAACGATTACGACCCACGTTCCTGATATCGATTTTTTCCGGCGCTTCGTTTCCCAATCCGCCAAAGGCAGCCGCCTTTATGTAGCCAGCCATGTCTCCAATCTTCGGGAGAGCTCCGCGAGATCGCCATTCCTCGAGCTTCCTGAGAATAACCGAATCGAGCGCAACCGGATCCTTGCTGGCGTAGATCGTCGCATGCCGCTCGGAGTAAAGTGGCTGAGACTCGGGGCCGCCGGCATATTGCGCCACCAAGCCGTCGACAATGTTCAAGGCAACTTTCTGACCAATCAACTGATTCGAATACATTTCCGCGATACTGGTTGCGCCAAACCGATTCCCCTGAGCGAATCGACGCCAGTTGTCAATGTTCGGAAGGGTCATGTTGTAGAGACATCCCGCAATACCCGTCATCTCGGCGCTGCTCATAACCGGGACGTTGATCACCTTGGTCACCTCCTGCGATAGAATTTTTGCAATGTGACTGACGTTGCTCGTGTTTTCCGATTCACTGAGAGGATCGAGCGTTCCCAATTCGCGGCGGTACTCAAAGTCGCCCCAGACCAGGGTCCCTAACAACGGCGCGGTGAACATCGCCTTCTCGTCGTAACCCGTCTTGGGAGGAATATCTCTCATTTGGTATCCCTCCTGTCCCGGCCGATAACCGGCCTCTTTGATTCGCGTCAGCGATCGGTCCCAGACAATGATACTGCTTCGTGGATGGCCCGCGTCCACCAGACCGTCTACGATCGCGTTGACCACATCTCGGTGCGTTGTGAAGAGTTGCCCGCCAGCGGCGGAGATTTTAATCCCTACCTTGTCGTTAGGCGCAACCAGCGAACCCCAGGCCTTCCCCAGATCCGTTTCGCCGGTCACCGCCAGGACAAGGCGATCAACCATCATCCGGACAAGTTTGGGGTCCGGGTGGAAATCCGTGATGGCATCAGAGTCGTGCGCCACAAAGACGACCGAGCGAGCTGGCTTGGGCGGGGGCGTCGGAGAAGGCGCCTGCTGCGCTTGCACCAGGGACGTCGCGAAAAGGAAAAGAGCGACTAGATTCCGTATCACAGCCATAGACGTTGCTGCACCGATTAATGAACAGGGATTTCGGCCATAAGGTGGAGAAGTTAGAGCCTCTGCGCCATATCTATGTTCATATTCCTTTTTGCGCGCGAATCTGCCCGTACTGCGCCTTTTATAAGGATCGTCTGGACCGCTCGGAGACGGAGCGCTTTTGTAACGCCATACTGGCAGAGGTTGAGCAGCGCGCCACCGATCTTCCCGTCGAGCCTCTGACGATTTTCTTCGGCGGCGGAACTCCTACGGCTCTTTCAACCCCCCAGCTCGAACGCCTGCTGAAAGGTTTTCAGCAACGCCTCGATTTGTCCGGAATGAAAGAATGGACTGTCGAAGCAAATCCCGGCAGCGTTTCGCCAGCCAAAGCGGCCATGCTTCGCGACTCGGGTGTCACGCGAATCAGCCTCGGAGTGCAATCCTGGGACGATAAACTGTTGCACCTCCTGGGCCGCGAACATAACGCCGCGCAGGCCGAAAACTCATTCCAGATTTTTCGTGAAGCCGGATTTTCCAATATCAGCATCGACCTCATGTTCGGGTTGCCCGGCCAGGCAGTCGGGCAATGGCGGGAGACGCTCGAGAAAACCATCAGCCTCAATCCCGACCACATCTCCGCGTATTGCCTGACCTATGAGGAGGACACCGATTTCTTTCAGCGGCACGCGCGCGGAGAGCTTCAATCCTCCGAGACCGAAGAAGCTTCGCATTTTCAGATCGCCATGGACGCTTTGGAAGCAGCCGGTTACGAGCAGTACGAAATCTCGAATTACGCCCGCCCTGGATTTACATCTCTGCATAACCATGCCTACTGGATGGGTTCCGACTATCTCGGTATCGGCCCAAGCGCGTTCAGCACCATCGGCTGCGGAACGATTACAAAATGTAGCCGATTATCGCGCCTACTCCGATCGAATCCTTGCCGGTGAATCTGCCACCGCTTCAATAGAAAAGCTCACCTCGGAAAACAAACGATCGGAACGAATTGCGCTTTCTCTTCGAACTCGCGACGGCCTTCCCGCGACGCTTGTCCAGGCGCAAAAGGCCCGCGAACTATTTGATCTCGGCCTACTCGAGCAAATGAACGGTAACCTCGTCCTAACCCGACGCGGACGCGCCGTCGCCGACAGTGTCGCTGAGGCCCTTCTTTAAATGAGCGGCGATCGCCGCGAGGCCCCTTCCAGCCTCTTCCCCGTTAGTCCTACACGTTCACTTTCTCTTACACCCGGCCCGTCTCAACCGCGCACGTGAAAGTGAAAGAGTAATGCTTCAAGTCCAGAAAGCCCTTCCCTTCCCGATTTCAGCCTTTCAGCCTTTCAGCCTTTCAGTTTTTCAGCTTTTCAGCTTTTCAAAGCACTCCACCGTAACGGCGTTGCCTTCGCCCGTACTCACTCACGGCGGCAAACAATTCCTTTTTTGTGAAATCCGGCCAGAGCGTCGGTGTGACGTACATTTCCGTATAGGAAAGCTGCCAGAGCAGGAAGTTGGACAGCCGCATTTCACCTGAAGTGCGGATGAGAAGATCGGGGTCGGGATAATAGCGCGTGTAAAGATGCTTACTGAACATCTCCACGTCGATCATCGCCTTGTCGATGTGGCCAAGTTCAACCGCGCGCAGCAGGCTCTTGATTCCGTCGATGATTTCCAGGCGCGCGCCGTAACTAAGCGCGAGGATCAGGGTCAATCCGTTGTTCGATGAAGTTTTTTCAATGCTGGAATGCAACTGCTTCTGGCATCGCAGGGGGAGATCCGTTAGGCGCCCAATGGCCTGGAGGCGCACGTTTTTCTCCTGCAATTCCGGGGTTTTTTCTTTCAGGAATTTTTCGAGCAGCCGCATCAGGGCGAAGATCTCAGTCTTTGGACGCTGCCAATTCTCGGCTGAGAACGCGTAAAGCGTCAGGTATTCAATCTTGAGGTCACCACAGCCTTCGACACATTCCCGCACCGCCTGGGCGCCCTTTTCGTGGCCTTTGATCCGAGGCAACCCGCGCTGCTTCGCCCAACGGCCGTTGCCGTCCATGATGATGGCCACATGGCGTGGCACAGGCTGACTTTTTGAGACCATGAGATCAAACGAAGAGCGTCTGGCCGCGCGCCGGGCCTACACTGACCATGCTCAACCTTGCGCCCGTTAGCTCGGAGATGCGCCGAACATATTTTCGCGCCTTCGGAGGAAGATCGGAGAATGACTTCGCGTTGTGGGTCGATTTTTTCCAACCGGCCATTTCTTCATAGATCGGCCGACAGTTCGCCAGTTGGTCCGCGTCGCACGGCGGAACGTCGAGCCGTTTCCCATTCAAACGATAACCGACGCAGACCTGAATCGGATCGACCTCGTCCAGCCCATCGAGATTGGTGATCGCAATCTCATCGATGCCATTGATCATGGCCGCGTAATGCGTTGCCACCGCATCGAACCAGCCGCACCGCCGGGCACGACCGGTCGTGGCGCCGAACTCGCGACCCATTTTGTGCAGCCGATCGGCCAGCCCTTCGTCCTCCGTAGGCAGAGCGCCTTCCCCCACGCGCGTCGTATAAGCTTTCATAACACCAAGCACTCGGTCCATCCGGTGCGGCGGAACGCCCGTACCGGTGCAGGCGCCGCCGGCCGTCGTGTTGGAGGAAGTCACGAACGGATAGGTTCCATGATCGATATCAAGAAACGTCCCTTGTGCGCCTTCGAAGAGGATTTCTTTCCCGTGAGTGAGCGCGCGATGCAGATAGACCACGGTGTTCGCAACGAAGGGGCGAAGCTTCGCGCCTGCCGCCAGATATTGCCTGTTCACAGTCGCGTAGTCGATCGGCTTGGCTCCGAGCGCGCGTAGAATGCTGTTGTTCTCCAGATTTTTCGCGCGCAGTTTTTTCGAGAACAACCGGGGCTGCATCAAATCGGAAACGCGCAGCCCGGTACGCGCCGCCTTGTCTCCGTAGGCCGGACCGATGCCACGCTTTGTCGTCCCGATTTTCACATGGCCTTTGCGCAGCTCCCGTTGTTCGTCCAAGGCGCGATGGTAGGGCATGACCAGGTGAGCGCAGTCGCTCAAGAGCAGATTCTTCCCGATCTCGATTCCCATTTTTCGCAGGCCTTCGATCTCGCCGACAAGCGCTACCGGATCGACAACGACACCGTTGCCGATCACGCAAACTTTTCCGCGCCGCAGGATCCCTGACGGAATCAGGTGAAGAATGTAAGTCTGCCCGCGATGGATAACGGTGTGGCCGGCATTGTTGCCACCCTGGCTCCGCACCACGATGTCTGCCTTTGCCGTCAGGACATCGATGATCTTGCCTTTTCCCTCGTCTCCCCATTGAGCGCCAACCAGAATCGTATTCGCCATGTGATTGCGGACGTTAAGTCGTTAAAAAGAGCCGTCCAGCGGCGTCTCGACTTTCGTAACTAAAGACAAAATGCGCACTATCTTACTAATCATCCTAATTCTGGCTCTGATCGGTTCCTTGCCAGCCTGGCCCTATGCTACCGGCTGGGGCTATTATCCGGGCGGGGGATTGCTCGTAGTGATCATTCTGATCCTGCTTCTCTGGCGGGCCTGAGTGACGCGAGGTTACTTGGTCGGTAGGGGCGATTGGCGTCAGTCGTCCCTACCGCCGCTTTTTTCTCCCGTATGGGCGATCTATGATCGTCGCAAAAGGCGGGACAGAGGGCGCTGCCAAATGGTTGCCTCTGCACATAACCAATAACAAATAACCAAGAACCCGGCGGCAAAAGCCGCCGCTATTCGTTCTTGGCCGCGAGCGCCCGCTTTAACGCGGCGGCTGACTGACTGGTCCCGCCCCCGGTGTGGGCGTGCGAATAGTTGCGCACCTTATCCCAGCGAATTCGAGAGTCCCGCGTGAATGTATTCATCGCGACGCGATAATTGCCGCTGCTGTTTTGTAAGTGGCGGTGCGCCTGGATGAATTGCGAGGGGTCGTAGTAGTTGCTGAAGTCCTGCGCAAAAGCCGCGCGACTCATCCCGATCTCGATGTTTTTGCGAATCTCCAGGTGCAAGTGCGCGTCGTAAAGGCCGTGTGCCGTTCCCATGGTGGCAATTTTTTGTCCTCGAGCGACCGCTTGTCCGTTGCGAACCAGAATGTTCAGCAAATGCCCGTAGAGCGAATCGATCGTCCGGATCGCGCCGCCTTCGCGGTAACTATGCCGAACAATGACAACGTTCCCCCAGCCCATGTGACAGTCGCGGGCAAAAACAACCAGACCGTCGCCAATCGCATAAATCGGGTCGCCCAAGTCAGTATCGCCGCCGCCGACCCCATCCCAGTCTTCACCGAGATGCCCATGCGAACGGAAACCGCGCGCACGATAATAGCCCTGGGCATCCGGGCGTCCGACAGGAAAATCAAAACCATCCGCCAGTTTGGTGAAGGCCGTTTCGAAATGATCGCTCGCAGGAGACGGGATCACGCTCTCTGCCGAAGTATTCTGCGCGAAAGCGGCCTTGGTGACGGCAGTGGATGAATCCTTCCGCGTTTGCAGTGAAACCGGAACCGCCGCAACCGAGTGTGCGTCGACCGATTGTTTCGGTGTGGAAGATTTTTTCGTAACCACTGTTGAAGCCGCTACGACTGCGGGTTTCGCCGAAACTCGCGCCGGCGCTGGCGCTTCCCCTTCTTCAGTTTCCTCGACCGATTTGATCGCAGGCACCGCTGCCTTGACCACCACGGGCGCCTTGCTCGATTTGCTCTGCGCCACCGAAGGCTTTTTAACCTGCATGACGATGTCGTGCTTCGGCCCTTCCGCTGGAGGCGCCGGAGCCTTTGCCACCGCCACCACGGGATCATGCGTCGTTACGGGTGCAACTTTTGCAGCTGCCTGGGCTTTTGAGTCAGGTTTTCCAGTCTTGGCGGCTTCGCTCGAGCCAGCGATCTTTGGATGTGAATCAATCGACGTTCCCGTTTTAGGGGCTGCCGCGTGAGTTTCAGTGGCGCCGCTGGCCTTGGCGATAGCCTTGTTAGGCGAAGTTGTTACGACCTTCGTTTGCGTATGCACTTCCACCACCGCCGGCTTCGGCGACGCCTTAACAGCTTTCGCGACCGAAGGACTGACTGCGACGGACGATTTCGTGTTTGAAGCCAATGGCGCTGAAGTCTTTGACTGCGCCTTTGCAATCAGCGGAGGCTCAGGCTTAACGATGGGCGAAGGCGTCGCGGCGGGAGCGCGCTGCCCTGGCATCACCGTCGGCGTCGCTTTCGTGATCGTCGCGGCGGGCTTGGCTGACGTTGCAGTGTCAGTCGCGTTGGAGCTGCCGCCGTCCCTGGCGGTTGGTTTCGGCACCGATTTCGTACTCGTGGCCGCAATTTTCTTCGCAGCGCCGCTGTTGTCCGGTTTCTGCACCAGGTTCATTGTATGAGGCGCGTTGGAGCTGCCGCCGTCTTTGGCGGCAGGTTTCGGCAAAGTTGTTGCACTCGCTACCGCAATTTTCTTCGAAGCGCTGTTACTCTCCGGCTTTTGAGTCGGCGCCGCCGAATGAGGCGGAGTTGCGACGGGCCTGGCCGGAGCAATGGCCACGGCTTTCTCGGCCTTTGCTTCGGCTTTAACCGCTTCCGCTTTGGGGTATTTCGGCTTGGCCTTTTGATCGCCAGTAAACACTTCCTGCGCAGAAAGATGCGCAACGAAAAAGATGCCGCAGACCAGGGCGGCGACAAAGGTTTTCACCATGGACCGCGCCCCTCTTACCCGAAATCCCAGGCCCTTGGCAAGCCTCTAGTTACGGGAAGTGAGTGTTATCAGCCCCTGGGGGCCCTTGTAGCTGCCGCCGTCTCTGGCGGCAGGGGTCCCCTTTCAGCCTTTTTCAGCCTTTCAGCCTTTCAGCCTTTCAGCCTTTCAGCCTTTCAGCTTTTCAGCTTTCAGCCTTTCGACCCCCCTACGTCCCCTGCTGCCGGACAAGCTGCAACACCGGCAACGGAAAGCGCAGCCGCATCTCTTCATCGAGGTAAATCTCGACGTGATGAACGCCGTACTGCTGAAACTGCACCCCACCGAAATAATGAACGTTGGTCGCGTGATGGCCTTCCATCTCCTTGAGCACGAACTCCACGTCCGCCTGGGCGATGACCTGCTGCTCGTCAATACCGACGATCCGCGAGCGTTGTTTAAACTTTCCCGAGCCGCTGCACCACCGCGTCCAAATGCAGAGCCGCATGTAGTTGATCGGCAACTGCGGCGCGGCGATGACGTTGATCACGCCGACGAGGGTCTGCATCCCGTTGAACTCGCAACGGACATCCTCGCATAAAACGCAGCTTTGCAGATCGGGCAGAACTCTTTCGTTTTCCATGAGTTAGCCGCCTCCTCGCATCAGCCAAAAGAATAACGCAGCCGCCAAAAGTATCCGATAGATCGCAAATGGCGCGAAGCCCCGTGTCCTGACCCATTGCATGAACCACGCAACCACACCGAGAGCGACGATGAAGGAGACGACCATGCCAATGAACAGCACGATCCATTCGTGACCATGCATGACTAACGGAGCGAGATTCTCTTCCGATGCTTCGGCGGCCTGACCGGGATGCAGCGTTTTCAAAAGGTCGTAGCCGGTGGCGACAATCATCGTCGGCATCGAAAGAAAAAATGAGAACTCAAGCGCTGCCGACCGCGACATTCCGGCAATCTGCCCGGCGGCGATGGTCGACATCGAGCGCGACGTCCCCGGGAAAACCGCTGAAAAAATCTGGCACGCGCCGATCCAGATCGCTTGCGGCAGGCTCATCTCCTCCATGTGATTCGTCCGCGGATGGCGGCAAACCGCATCCACGATCCACATGATCACGCCGCCGATGAGGAGCGCCCAGGCCATCACGTGCAGGTTCTCTAGATTCGGACGAAATCTTCTTCTTCAACAGGAATGCCGGCCCGGCTGTCACGACAAAGGCAATCATCGTCAGTGTCAGCGGATGGGTGATGAGATTGCGATCGTTCCGTTCCCCGCGCGGAAAGGTCGAAAGGAATTTGAGGATCCGATTCCAAAAATAAACCGGCAACGCCAGAATCGCCCCCAGCTGGATGACGATGGTGTACATCTTCCAAAAGCTGTCATGGAGATCCAGGTGCAGCACCGCCTCAGTGATGCGAAGGTGCGCCGTCGAACTCACCGGCAAAAACTCCGTCAACCCCTCCACCACTCCCAGCAAAACCGACAAAAGATAATCATTCATTCGCGCGCGCCGAACGTAGCGGCGATTCACTCACGCTGCCAACCGCTTTTCACGCCCGGCTTTGTTCCGGGGAGCGCGCGCGCCCTCGCGGGCGGTTTGCGGCACCTCGCCGCAAACACTTTTCCATCTCGACGTGTACAGCCCTATCAGGATTGATCTTATTTTCCACGACATCGCGGGCGCGGTCTCGCACTCGGATTCTGCTATGCGCTTTCAGCCCCGAAAAAGCAGTCGGGCTCGTCCTTCGCCTTCGCTCGGCGACTTTCAGCTTTTCAGCCTTTCGGCGTTTCAGTTTTTCAATCGGTCTAGCTCGGCCCCGACCATCTCGCGAACCAACTGCTCGAAGGTTCCAGTCGGAGCCCAGCCCAGCACCTTCCGAATCTTGCGTCGACTCTCCGACCAGTTTGGTCGGCTCCATCGGCCGATTGAACGACTCATCGCAGCTAACGAATTTTTCCCATGGAAGATTAACGCTGGCGAAGGCTGTCCCCACGAAATCGCGAACCGTGTGCGTTTCGCCCGTCGCCACGACATAATCGCCTGCCGACTCGTGTTGCAACATCATCCACATGGCTTTGACGTAATCCTGCGCGCGCCCCCAATCTCGCTCCGCGTCCAGGTTCCCAAGAGTAAGTTTGTCCTCAAGGCCACGAGCGATGCGGGCCACGCCCCGCGCGATTTTTTGCGTAACGAAATTTTCTCCACGCCTTGGCGACTCGTGATTATAAAGAATCCCGTTGCAGACGAATAGCGAATAAGACTCGCGGTAAACCCGGGCCAACTGCGTCGCGAAAGCCTTGGCGCAACCATACGGACTCGTTGGACGAAAAGGCGTCTCCTCATTCTGCGGACTTTCGGTTGCCGCTCCGAAAACCTCTGAGCTCGAAGCATGATAAAAGCGCGGCGGCTTCGCCTGATCGTGCGCGATTTCCAAAAGACGTAATGTGGCCATGCCAACCTCTTCACAAGTCGTCTCCGGGATTTCGAAACTTAGGCCGACGTGGCTTTGTCCAGCCAAATGGTAAACCTCGGATGGTTGCGCTTCGGCAAATATCCGCCGCAGCGCCGTGGGGTCGGTGAGATCCCCGTAGTGCAGGAAGAGCTTATTTCTTTGCGCGTCGCCATCCAACCGCAAGTGATCGATCCGCGACCGCTGGAGGTTGCTAGTCCTCCGAACCAACCCGTGAACCGTATAACCCTTATCAAGGAGCATTTCCGCCAGATAAGAGCCATCTTGGCCCGTGATTCCGGTAATGAGAGCAACCTTTTCCATCAATGACATAAGAGGAACGAAGCGGCTTTGGTGCCGTTACCATCCAACTCTTCCCTCGTCGAGTATCTGAGACAAGGATGGACTGAACTCTGCTTTGCCTCTTTGCGGTTTGACGTAATGTTCGCTCCTTATAATACCCACCTTTTCTAACCCCGTGTTTGAACTTTCCAATAACCTAACGGTTCAACCGACAAAAACTCCGACATGTAGAGAGTCGAACGTCATTCATGAAAAAGGCTTTGATCACCGGCATCACCGGACAAGACGGAAGCTACCTCGCGGAGTTGCTATTAAAGAAGGGTTACGAAGTTCACGGCGTCATTCGCCGGGCATCGTCCTTCAATACGGAGCGCCTCGATCCAATTTACAAGGACCCACATCGAAGTGACGCCCGGCTTTTTCTTCACTACGGAGACCTGGCCGATGCCGTCGTTAGTTCGACCTTGATCGCGGAAATTCAGCCTGAGGAAATCTACAACCTCGCTGCGCAAAGCCACGTGCGCGTCAGTTTCGATATTCCGGAGTACACCGGCGACATCACAGCGGTTGGAACGACCCGCATTTTGGAAGCAATGCGCAAGGGCGCTCCGAAAGCGCGATTCTATCAGGCGAGCAGTAGCGAAATGTTTGGGTTGGTCCAAGAGACCCCGCAACGCGAAACGACACCGTTTTATCCGCGTAGTCCTTACGGCGCCGCCAAAGTCTACTCTTACTGGATGACGGTGAATTATCGCGAATCTTACGGTCTCCACGCGAGCAATGGCATTCTGTTTAACCACGAATCACCCAGGCGCGGCGAAACTTTCGTCACGCGCAAAATCACGCGCGCGGTCGCTCGCATCAAAGCGGCGTGCAGAAAAAGCTGTATCTTGGGAACCTTGATGCGAAGCGCGACTGGGGCTACGCGCCGGAATACGTCGAGGCCATGTGGATGATGCTGCAGCAGGACAACGCCAGACGATTACGTCATCGCCACCGGCGAAACGCACAGCATCCGCGATTCCTGATCTCGCCTTTCAACATGCGGGTCTCGAATGGGAAAAATACGTCGAGATCGATCCGAAATATTACCGCCCGGCCGAAGTCGACCTGCTGATTGGAGACGCGGCGAAGGCTAGGAAACAACTTGGCTGGTCGCCGAAGACATCGTTTGCCGAGTTGGTCCGGATCATGACTGATGCCGACATCGCCATGCTTGCCAACGAGATGAGCGGCAAAAACATTCGCGAATAAGTCGAGGCTATGGGCTTTTTTTCCGGACAGCGCATATTCGTCGCGGGCCATCGCGGAATGGTTGGGAGCGCTATCGTCCGCGCCTTGGGAGAGCGACAGAAATCCGGAGAAACATTCGAGATCCTTACTCAAACCCGGCAGGAGCTTGATTTGGCGGAACGCACGGCCGTTCAACGATACTTTCAGGAATCAAAACCAACACAGGTAATCCTCGCGGCGGCCAAGGTCGGCGGAATCAAGGCCAACAGCGACGCCCCGGTCGAGTTTCTTCTCGAGAACCTCAAGATTCAAAACAATGTCATCGAAGCGGCCCACGATTTTGGCGTGAAGAAATTGCTCTTTCTCGGGAGCTCATGCATTTATCCGAAGCACGCGCCACAACCGATCAATGAAGAATCGCTTCTGACCGGCCCGCTCGAGCCGACTAACGAATGGTATGCAATAGCGAAGATCGCCGGCTTAAAACTGTGTCAGGCCTACCGAAAGGAATTCGGTGACGACTTCATTTCCGCCATGCCGACAAATCTGTATGGACCGGGCGACAACTTCGATCCCGAAACTGCCCATGCTTTACCAGCCATGGTTTACAAATTTCATCGCGCAAAGGCGACAGGCGCGAAGTCGGTAACTCTCTGGGGCACCGGCACTCCACGACGGGAATGGCTTCATGTAGACGACGCGGCTGACGCGTGTCTTTTGTTGCTAGAGAAATATTCCGATGCAGCTCCCGTCAATATCGGCGTCGGCGAAGACGTTACCATACAAGAGTTAGCGGACCTCGTGGCGGACACGGTGGGCTACACCGGTGACTATTGACTGGAACCGCGAGATGCCAGATGGCACGCCCCGCAAACTTCTCGATGTCAGGCCATCACGCCTTGGGTTGGACGGCCAAGATCGACCTTCCGACAGGGCTGCGTCAGGTTTACGGCAATTTTCTCGAAACGTCCGAATAGGGCTCAGCGGATGTCTACTTGGAAAGGCGCTTTGCAACGAGGTCGTTAACCTTCTCCACAAACGCTCTGAACGTGAAGCGCGCCGCTTACAACTGAAAAATTCTTGTCCCGGATAGGCAGGTATACGATTTGGACTCTGGATATTGCCTTTAATTGACCTAACGGGTCATGCCAATCCACATTGATGATTGAGGAATAGTCGAACAACTTTTCGGCATCGAGAGGCGCTTGCCCGATGGGAATGGCACCGGCTGCCATCGCCTGCAGGTAACGAAATGTTAGGGTCGAAACTGAGCCCGCCGATTCGGGATTGGTTGTGCTGCGAGGAAAGCAAACGCACAGCTTCGCGTTCGACAAAGCGCTGGCCAAAGCTTCCAATTGGGGAAATAGCGATTACAGACATAATTTATCCCTGATCCTTTACATCCCTGTTTGATCGCTCATGTCATAACGTGGGAACGCTCTTCCGAAGCTTAAGAATATCGATGGTGCGCTCGTGCCACGGTTTGGCAGGATAATCTTCGGCATTTATGAATTCAGGCAGCCAATGCACCTCGCAACCGGTTAGGACGATTTCGGAGCTGCTCCGCAACTTGAGAACTCGAAACAAAAAGAATATTTATCGCCCTCGGCGCACTACCTCCGAGAGTACTGATAATCCGGTTCCCAAACATCATAGGTCCAAAGGGCGCGGAGATCATAGCCGTAGGCGAAATGAGGAAAGGTTTTTCCAGTAAGATAATGGAAGTACGGCAATCCGAGACTAAAAATGGCACCCTTGCGTTTGATATGACGGAGGCAAGGCGCGGAGACCGAATGGAAAAAGCTGTATAATCTTGTGGATGCTCTTGCGGGTGGAAATAAGACGGCCCATCAACCATATTCCATTGCCCAAACGAAGCACAGCTTCCTCTAGTGAAGGCGAAGTAGGAGAATTGCGGGCCGAGTGTCACGAAGTGCGACCTAACGAGAGTGATCATATTAACCAGCGACAGGGACAGTTAAAGTAGCGCATGAAAGTAAACCACGATGAAATGTAAGATCTGCGGTGCCAAAACGGAGCCCTTTCAAAACGGCGTGATCCTTGGCCGGCATAAAGTGACTTTTTTCCTCTGCAAAGATTGTCGGTTTGTTCAAACGGAAACACCTTACTGGCTGGAAGACGCATATGCATCCACCATAACAACTAGTGACATTGGCTACGTTGGTCGAAACATCGCCTATTCGAAGATGGTAAAGTCACTTCTCCTGACGTTATTCAATCCGGACGGCACTTTTATCGACTTTGGAGGAGGTTACGGAATGTTCGTGCGATTGATGAGGGATTTGGGCTTTGATTTCAAATGGCAAGATAAGTTCTGCACTAATCTTTTTGCCACTGGATTCGAGGCAGCTCTTTCCGTACAGCAGCGCTTTGACGCACTGACCGCGTTCGAAGTTTTTGAGCACCTCGAGGATCCAATGAGCGAGTTAACGGAAATGCTAAAGCTTTCCGACGTAGTCATTTTCTCCACCTCTCTCCTGCCTGACCCGCCCCCTAGGATTTCGGATTGGGAATATTACGGATTGGAACATGGCCAGCACATCTCGTTTTACAGCTTTCGAACTTTACAGAGGGTCGCGGAGATCGAGCGGATGCAGTTTCTATCGTATGGGGGCTACATCCATCTCCTAACGCGAAAACCTTGCCCAGAGTGGAAGTGGAGATTTGCGCTAAACAGATATTCTAAGCTTCTGATAAATTTGAGGTATCGCCGAGAGTCCCTTCTTCTCCGTGATTCGCGAGAGGCAATCCTAAAAGCCCGCAAATTGAAAAAGCCTTGAACGTCATCTTCACACCGGAGGCCTTCAACCAGACGCACGGGGGGGTAAGCCGCGTGTTCGCTGAACTGTCCTCCAGTTTGAACTTATCTGGTCACAAAGCCCAAGTGATAGCTGGATTGCACGTTAACGACTATCTCCAGGGACGAACGAACGTGCTCGGAATCCGGGTCCCGAACATTGGTAAGATTAGGTCCGCCATCAACACCGCTCTCTGTCGAACAGTGATTAGTCTCTCAAAAGACGCCATAGTTCATCAGACATATTATTCTCGGCATTATTACCCCCGCAGTCATCCATTAGTTCTTACCGTTTTTGACATGACACACGAGGTCTACTCGCACCTTTTTGAGTCATTTCCCGATCAATTGCAGCAGTCTCAGAACAAGCGTGTGTGCTGCGAACGCGCCGATCACATATGCGCCATCTCTGAGCACACGAAGCGGGATTTGATAAAGATTTTTAGTATACGACCGGAGAAGATCTCAGTCACTTACCTCGGCAATCCACTGGCGAATGCGACTCCGGAAACCGAGGTCTCTCCCGAGAACTTCAGGGTACATACTTTATGTAGGTGGTCGCGGATGGTATAAGAATTTCCCGCGTTTGATCGAGGCTTACAGCGATTCAGATTACTTGAGGCGAAATTTTCGGCTGGTTTGTTTCGGTGGCGGCCATTTTTCCTCCTCTGAGCTCCAGCTCCTGGCCAATCTCGGACTAACCGAAAACATTGTGCACCGAGTGGGAGATGACCGCAGGTTGGCGGTGTATTACCGTCATGCTATCGCTCACGTTTGTACGTCCCTTTACGAGGGCTTTGGCCTAACCATCTTAGAAGCGATGGGGTGTGGATGCCCCGTAGTTAGCTCGGATCGCGCTTCGTTGCCCGAGGTTGGTGGCGACGCTGCATTGTATTTTGATCCGGAGAACGTGGAGCAAATTAGAGCCGTCTTAGAGGAAACCCTTTCAAAAGAGTCAACCCTTCAACTGGCACGGCAGCGCGGCCTGCAACGTGAGAAACAATTTAATTGGGATATCTGCGCCGCTGAGACAGTTAAAGTTTACGAAAAGCTGGAGTCTATTTAAGCTTCACTAAGGACTAAAGCCCTGGTACGGGTGACCCGCTAGGCTGGAGATTATTCGACTTTGTTATCCCAGATCCCGTTACTGAGTTGATCGGCAATGGGTTTGAAACCCCCACAACGTTATTCGAAAGAGTCGCGCCGTTTAGAAGCGACGCTGCCACGCCCCAGTACCGAGTTAGACCGCTGCCGGAGCTGTCGAAACTTAGGGTGTTTCCCATCACTACTAAGTTCGATGTCGCACCATATCCAGAAAAGATGCCGTAACAGCCTCCGCCGACGGCTCGATCTTGAATCGAAAAGTTGTTATTGCTTATTTCGATATTTTGCTTGGGCATTGCCGTCGATGAGAGTCCCACGCCTTCCCATCCACGAGTGATCGTGTTGTTCAAAACGTGCAAACCATCAACGCTCCCGGTATCGATGTAAGCGGCGCCCAAACAATCCGTAAAACTATTATTGTCAATCCAACAGTCCTGTACATTCGCGAGGTTTACACCACCACTAGTGAAGCCAGTATTCACCCCATTGTTCAGGCCTAAGACGCTACACGATGTCACCCTGGACCCGGTGATCAAATGATGAGGAAGTGAATTTACCCAACCAGCGAGCGCGTAGGGATTGCCGTAGTTCCCCTTGGCGATTCAGCGCTGCAGAACTGAACGATGTTATTGGAACCATCTGCGGCAGCGGGGCTACAAATGTAGAAAAGAAACTGCTCTCGTGCGTTTGCCCATGATCCATAGCCGTTCTTGGCGCGCACATGATCGATTAGGGCGTGACTTCCCCACAAGCTAATTGCACCTGTGCAGATATTCTTCTCACCGTGCAAGGGATCCGCAGTGCCTGAAAGCGTCGACCAATTACAATCAATCGTTAGGTCATGGATCGTAATGTAGTCGGCCGCTATATTCGAATCCGAAGCTATGCAAGTAGCCGCGCGCATTCCTGCGACATTCCCAACCATTTGAAGGGTTGTTGTATCAATACCGTCCCCTCCCATATTCCATCCAGGACCAACGAACCAGCTATGATGCACGTCGGTCTGAAATGGCCCAGCACCGACTAGGTGCACACTTAGGTTATTCTGAAATCGGTGGCTATAGAGGACATTGTCGAACCTCGCCGGTGTGCTTCCGTCGTATGGATCCGCTTGGGAGCCAGAGCCCTGTAAACCGTCCGTGCGAACGGATATCCAGATTTCCATCGCAGGCGTCGGTCGGGGAGCCGGTGTGGGCGTCGTTCCAGGCGTTGCAGTCGGTGTCGGTGTCGGTGTCGGTGTCGGTGTCGGTGTCGGTGTCGGTGTCGGTGTCGGTGTCGGTGTCGGTGTCGGTGTCGGTGAACCACTCTTCAAGGTGAGTGTTGAGGCAATTGACGAAGAAAGCGTGTAAGTGCTGCCGCTGATGAGCGTCATCTTTGCGGTCTTCGAACTACTCGTAGAGATTTCCGTAAGCGTAACGGTGCCAAGAGAGAACCGGCCGGAACGGAAAACTGGTTGGGCGTAATCGTGTAATTGTTCCCCCGCACACCCGTCCCGGACATCGAATAGCTCACTTGTATTGTGGTAGAACTGACTTTGGAGAGCGTGGCGGTAAACACAGCTCTCTGGCCCGCGGAGATCTGAGTCGGCGACACGCTCAGCGACACGCTAGGCAGCGAAGCGGTTTTGGTTCCTGAATCAAAAACCACTCCTGACTTCACCCGAGAAACGCTCGGGCCCTCTGCTGGGTTTGGCGCACTCGCGCACGCGCCCAGTAGTTGAAGAACGGCGACGACGGGGAGCAAATGCAAGCCGCGATTAGAGCATGAGAGAGCCTTCCAGCAAGTCATAAAACAGCGTAAAAAGCAGAATTCGTGCGCGGCCGGGGGCGACCGGAAAGCCTTCGAAATAAGATGCCGACCTCCTAGAGTTGAATAGCATAACTCTTGCTCGGCTTCGCGACGCCGAGAAGCTGAGTCGTCATGCCAATTAACAAGAGTTTGATCGACCTTCGAACGAAGCCCGCTGAATACTTTTCCCAGCGACGTCCCGAGATGCTCGATTTCATTCCGCGAAGCGCGAAACACATTCTTGATATTGGATGCGGCGAAGGATTGTTCGGATTGGCCCTCAAAGAAAAGCTGGGGGCCGAAGTTTGCGGGGTCGAATTGACACCGGATATCGCGGAGGTCGCTCGTCAACGACTGGATCGAGTGTGGTGCGGCGACATCATGCAACAACTAGATCACGTCCCGGATGCTTATTTTGATTGCGTCGTCTGCAACGATGTCCTCGAGCATTTGGTTGATCCCTATCAACTGCTCAGCGCCCTGAAACAGAAGCTGAACCAAGACGGTGTCGTCGTGTGCTCGATTCCAAATATCCGGTACCTCCGATACTTGTTTAAGCTCGTGGCCCTCGGCGACTGGCATTACGAGGAAAGCGGAATTCTGGACAAGACGCACCTGCGCTTCTTTACGCGTAAGAGCATTTCAGAGATGTTTCCGTCTCTCGGATACCGGGTTTTGCGCTTGGAAGGCGTCAATCCTACTTCATCATGGAGGGTAGCCCTCTTCGACAAGGCGACATTAGGGTATTTCGGTGACACGCGATATCTACAATTCGCTTGCGTCGCACAGCCTCACTCGACGGGTGCAGCTTCGAAGATTGATTCCTGAGGTGCTGCGAGAACCCAACCACCCCTTTACGGCGACTGTTACTCGCCGGAAACGAAAATCGTGACGCGGGGCATCAAAATACCCACTGTCTTTCGCGCTGGGATTGTACGATTTTCTCGGTCGGCGGTGGGTTGGAGCCTGCTCACGACCGTTCTAAGAGCATTTGGCGGAGCGTTGCTGTTACCGCTGATGGTTCGCACAATCCCGACTGAAGAACTCGGACTCTGGTATGTCTTCCTAAGTCTCCAAGGTATCGCGGCATTGTTCGATTTGGGCTTCAGCCCAGCGGTCACACGAGCCGCCGGATACATTTGGGCCGGAGCTACGGAACTGAGGACGTTCGGGATCGCTCCCACTTGTCAAACCGAAGAAACGGAGCCGAGGCCGAACCACGATTTACTGAGCAGTCTGACGGCAACAATGCGCTTGTCCATCGGTTCTTCGGTTTTGTTTCGGGACTCGTTATGCTCGTAGCGGGTGGCGCCTGGATCTGGCACAAAACCGAAGGATTTCCGGACGCCACCGGGCTGCGGTTGTGCTATGCCGTCTTTGTTGCCGGAGGGTTCCTCAATGCCACGGGTGATCTCTGGCCTGCACTTCTCTCGGGAATTAACGGAGTACAAACGGCCCAGCGCCTCGTATTCGGCTCTACTTTGATCAACTTTGGTATCACTGGTATTGCACTAATATCTCATTGGGGAATCTGGTCTCTTGTCCTCGGCACCATCGGTAGCGGAATGTAGTTAAGGCTGAGCGGCCGGCGGTCGTTTCGGCACCTGAGTGGTCCTAAACTTATCTGGGATGCTCGCGTTCATCTGGAACTAATCAAACGGCTTTGGGGAATCGCATGGCGGAGCGGCCTCGTTTCGTTAGGTGCTTATCTGGTCTTATCGGTTAACACCCTAGTATGCAGCGCGGTTCTTAATCTAAAGATAACCGCATCCTACGGACTATCCCTTAGCCTAGTCGCGATGCTGTCGACGGCGAGCTCCGCCTTCACAAAAATCAAGATGCCGATCGTTAACCAATTACGCGTTACTGGCCGCATGGACGAGATCGCTGAGCTATGGATCCAGCGAACGCGGATTTCCTTGGCGTGCTACCTCCTAGGTAGCCTGGCACTTATTCTAGCAGGGAATGTGGGATTGCGGATCGTTGGATCTAAAACGATGCTCCTGCCGAGCGGCGAGCTGGTTCTCATGCTCTTGATCGTCGGGCTTGAAATGCATCATGTACTTTCCGGCGACCTCGTTATCTCAGAAAATCAAAATCCGTTCGTCATCCCAGCCTTATCCGCAGGTGCGGGAACAGTTCTTCTAAGCTTGGTATTGACGCCACACTTCGGTATCTGGGGAATGCTTGTAGCCCAAGGCATTTCACAGGCGTCCTTCAACAATTGGTGGACTGTCCGCCGCGGCATTCGCGGACTTGGCATCCCTTGGAGGTCCTATTGGCAGCAATACGCAACACGCCCGGTAAAAATCTAAGCTGGCTCAAAGTTGAAACCGGACGAAATCACGATCGCCGTCACTGTTTACGACCGGCGTCGCTTCATAAAGCAGGCGATTGAGAGCGCTCTCAATCAGCGAATAAAGCCGACGCCACGCGTCGTTATCGTGGAAGATTGTGGCCCCGATCCCGCCCTACGCGACTACGTCCTCCGCGCGTACGGAGACCGGGTATCTACCATCGCAACGAATCGCGCCATGGTCTTTGCGGAAACTGGAACGTTTGTATCGATCTCTGCAGAACGCCATGGCTGTGCATCCTTCACGATGACGATATGTTAGACCCGGGTTTTACGGATTCGATGATCGAACTTTCCGAGGCTGCCCCGCAGCGAGGACTCTATTTTGGCGAATGCGAGGTAATTGATGAACGAGGGCGCACATTGGCGCAGCCAGTTGCACAGCCTTTTTCGTGGCGCGAACTGAATCTCGAATATTGGACCTATTTCGATCCGGTTTGTTTCCCCGGACAACTCTTCCGCGTCGACGCGGCACGCTCTGTCGGTGGGTTCCGCGCGTCATCTGTATACGCTGCAGATTGGGAGATGTGGTTCAAACTTACACTTCGCTGGGGATCCGCAGCAACCAACCGTCGCATTGCGATCTATCGCGAGCATCGATCTGCCGGCCGCGGCACCGTGGCCGCCGACATGTCGGGCCGCCGCTACGCGTATGTGAACGTACAGCGAAAAAGACACGCAGCTTGGCTCACGTTGCAGCGACCTTCTTTCAAATTTGATCGACGGCGCATCCAAAGGGACTCGCCTATTCCAATGAGATTTCTATTACAGAATGGCTATGTGTCGTCTGACCGCATGCTGCGATACAATGCCTCGCTCCTTTTCGCCTCTTCACCTCCGCATCTTCTCTACCGATTATTCCAAGCCTTCGTTCGCGTCTTCACGTGGCGCAGCTTGCGCTGGATATCATGGCTTGTGCATTGGATGCCTTCACGGCACTTAGCTAACCCAAAGATTTGATAACCACGGCGGGATTTCCAGCCGCAACGCTATCGGGAGGGATGTCACGCGTCACTACACTGCCTGCGCCGATTACACTGTCATCCCCTATCCGAACGCCTTTGAGAATGACGGTCCGGGTGCCAATGAACACGCGACACCCTATGTGTATCGCGGCAGTGGAAGGCGGTTTACCACTCTTGAGCGGAATTGGATGGTAGTCACTATCTGCAATGAGACAATCTGCTCCAATTAAACTCCCGTCGCCGATTGTGACTCCTCTCGAGCATGAAATGACGGAGCTGCTAATACCGACGCCACGGCCGAGTCGTATACAAGCGCCCTCCTGCAGGGTTACTAGCGACACTTTACGAAAAGGACGTAGTGGATTGGCCCAGCCAGTAGAAAATAACGAAACTTCGTCCCCTATCAGTATTGAGGAACCTGATGCTCGCTTTATGTCAGGGAATCCTAGAATCCACAACTTTCGGCCTGTTTTCGCACCGTGGAATCGCAGCCACTGCCCTCCCGCAGCACTTATCAGGTGAAGAAGTAGGCGCTTGGGTGTAAACCGTGACATCTGCAAAGATTGATCAGAGTTCTACGGCGCCGCAAGGAGTGAAAAGGGGTAAACGCATCCTTTGGCTTGCTGGGCCTGCCGATGATGGTAGAGGAAAAGGCACTTGCTGGCGAGAAGCACGGCGCGCATGCTCCTTGGTCTTGGATTGTCGCTCATCTGCCGCCTCCGCCAGGAATTGATCTGCACATCGGCTGCCTCTGGCCGGGCGGAACGCACAGGAGATCCGTCGAATTTGAAGGCGCTACCTTTCACCTGATCCCATGTCCTGCGCATGGCCGTTCTCTGCTTCTATTTCAAATGGATAGATTCTATTTCAACGGCCTGCACCGTGAACTCCGTCCAGATTTGGTCCATGGCTGGGGTACGGAAGATTCCAACGGCTTAGTTGCGGTACAGCTCGAGCCAAAACGCCACGTCGTCGAAGTTCAGGGATTTGTCGCTGCATGCTACGAGATTTTGCCGAAGACCTATCAACGCTGGCTCCGTCGCTTAACTGAGAGGATAACCCTCTCGAAGGCTCGAAATGTTGTCGCAGAAAGCCACTTTGCTCTGCATGAGGCTAGCCGGTTTTGCCGGAACGCGCTCATGGAGGTCATTGAGCAGCCACTTCGGCGCGAGTTTTTATCGGCCACTCCTTCGAGCGGCCGTCACCGCAATGTAATTTTTGTCGGGTCCATTCTGCCAAGTAAGGGCATCATGAGTGCCTTGCAGGCGTTCGCGTCGGTTGCCCCTGACGACTGGACGTTTCATATCGTTGGAGCAGGCAAGCCTGAGGACGAGAACGGCATGCTTGCTTTCATCGCCGAACATGAACTTCGATCACGCGTTCGGCACTCTCGCGGGCTAGGCGCGCAAGCTGTTGTTGAGGCGATGCAAGAAAGTTCGATTTTCCTTTTGCCTACGCGAATCGATTCCGGTCCGACAGCGCTCAAAGAAGCCCTCACGATGTGCCTGTGGCCTATCTGCTATGACAACTCCGGGCCAGGAGAATACATACGAAAATACAGTTTTGGGTCTCTGGTGTCGGATGGCAATGTCTCAGAACTGACCGAGAAATTGGCGCATTGCTTCGCCACCAAACCGTGGCGGGACGAGGATTTGAGGACGAAGCTAGCCCAACAGACGCGGGGAGATTTCTCACCCGACAACGCATGGCGGCGGCTGCAAAAGGTTTACGATCGCGTGCAGAAACCACAATAATGGCGTCGTCTTAAATGCGGCGCTACCGACCATGAATCAAAAGCTTGGATCAATCATTCTAGCAGCGTGCGGACTCATGTTCGCGCTCCTGTTGGGACGGATCGTTGGTGAAGGTAATTACAAAATCGTGCTTCTGCTGATTGCAGCAATTGCGGGCCTGTCACTGGCATTTCTCTCGAGCGGACTGTTCTGGGTTATCACGACCGCCTCCTCAACCCTCGCCGGTACGTTTCCAATCCTAGGCGGCTCGTTTACGCCGTTTCAGCTGTTAATGACGTTAGGCGTCGTGAAATTTCTAATCGAAGAAATCACATTCAAACATACTCGCATAAGGCGAGGTCCGGTATTGGACCGCATTCTGATCGCTGGATTCATGGGGGTCTTAATCCTTCACGCCTTCCACGACCGATTTGGAATGCGTTTCCTGGGTTCGCAGGTCTGGGGAGGACGGAACTACGTTAACATCTTCGTTGGATTGGCAGCGTATTTCGTCATCCTCTCTATTCCGTTCGAAATGAGGGCGTGGCGAAAACTGCCCTACTTCGTTTTGGCGGTAGTGACGTTTGATCTTCTAGTGGCTCTTATTACCACTGTTTTTCCGAGCTCCATCTATACGATTTACCCCTTCTACTCTGCCGTTTCACGGACGGGTATTGAAGAACTGATCACGGGGAATGCCGGTGGAACGGCGCGACTTGGATCCGTCGGCAATTTTGGTATCACCCTAGTCACGCTCGTTCTTGCTTCTACCTCCCTCCGGGGGATAATCCAAAAGCCGGGTAGATCTCTGGTAATCGTCATTGCATTCGCTTTCACCCTGTTATCTAGCTTTCGAAGCTCCGTTTTCAATGCCCTCGCTGTCACCGCCGTGGCAGGACTTCGTGATCTGAAGGCTGGGGTTTTGCTCCTTTTACCGTTCATCGCGATTTTTTTATTTGGACTCTCTTTCATCAATTCGGATGTCGCACGCCTCCCGAAGGGAGTACAGCGAAGCTTATCTTTTCTTCCCGGAACATGGGATACGGGAATGGCCTTAGACGCGGAGGATTCAAATGAATGGCGGGCCGAGATCTGGAAAATCTGGAGAGAAGATTTTTTTCCTCTTCACCCGTGGTTAGGCCGGGGATTCGGATTTCCCAGCGAATGGGCTCAGCAACCGGTTTTCCTCTCTCGCTCAGCCGTGAACCAAGGCGCAGTTGCGGTGGGAAACATCCATAACGGACTCTTCTCGGCCGTGGATACCTTCGGACTTATGGGGACGCTTTTCTTTGTGATTTGGAACGCTTGTCTCTTCATCCGAGTAATTCGCGTTCCCTTTAATTCCCGATCGTCCGAAAGCTTTGTTTTGTGGTTCGTAGGCTTGGGCCTCGCCAGCTCAATCATTTGCTATTGGATCGGCGCACAGACCGTTGGGCCTTTCCTTATGCAGGAGTTTGTCGCCGCAAGCCTCTTCATCCGCCTTCGCGAAATCTTTGCTGAAGAGAAGACGCCGGGGCCAAAGCCTCCCACTCCTGCGCATCCAAGCACTCTGAGACCCGAGACAGTTTAGTTGAACTCAGCGAAATGATTTCGATCGTCACACCAAGTTTTAGGCAACTACCGTGGCTCAAGCTTTGTGCTGCATCTGTGGCGGATCAAGAGGACGTTGAATCGGAACAGTATAGTACAAGACGCTGGAACCGGGCCGGAACTCGATGCCTGGGCGGGGACCGTTCCGGAATTGTTATTAACGGTCGAGCCAGACTCCGGAATGTACGATGCGATCAATCGAGGTCTGCAGCGGGCTCAAGGAAACATCTGCGCATACCTTAACTGTGATGAGCAATATCTACCGGGAACCTTGAGCAGAGTTGAAGGTTTCTTCGGCTCTAACCCGGAGATCGATGTTCTCTTTGGAGATGCTGTCCTGCTCAACGAGGAATGCCTTCCAATTTCCTATCGAAAAGCTGTCCTACCGACGATAAGCCACTTGCGAGCGTCGCACCTGCCCACTCTAAGCTGCTCGATGTTCTTTCGTCGCAGGCTGCTCGACAGAGGCTTCTTCTTCGATCCCGCACTGAAAGACGTAGGCGACGCTGCTTGGGTGGAAAATCTGCTCGCCGCAAAGGTGAAGTTCGCGACGCTTCCGCGGGCACTGGGTTGTTTCGCTTTTACAGGTTCTAACCGCAGTACATTACCAGAGGCAAAAAAAGAAGGAAGACGGCGCGCCGAAAGTGGAAGAGCCCTGGCACGAGCTGCGATTATTGCACGCCATCGAATCGCGAAGGCCTTGTGCGGGGCTTATCTACCGCGACGTGTGACGGTCAGCGTCTTTTCGCTGCAGTCACCTGAGCGGCGAGTAACAAAACAGCGGTGGGTCGGGTTCCGTTGGCCCGCCTAACTTATCTTCTCAGGTGCCACAAGCCTGTAGACTTCCATCGTTCGCTCGCCGACTGCCCTCCAGTTAAAGCGCGCATTCAACGCTGTGGCCCTCCATCTCGTCTGATCCCGCGATAGACTCATAGCTTCGTTCAACGCAACAAGGAACGAGTCGCTATTGAATTCGAACGCACCGGGACAATCCGCACCAAGAATCTCTTCCACGGCTGTTCCCTCCACGAATGTCACAGGCGTTCCAAGAAAATACGATTCCAGGGCCGGCAAACCGAAACCCTCAATTTCCGAAGGAAGAATCAAAGCACTTGCTCGAGCAATAAGCGACTCAAGGTCATTTCTCTGAAGCGAAGCAACGAGCACCGCGTTTCGAGGAAGCGTTGCAGATGGGGGCAATTTACCGACCAGACGCAGACTGGGTAGCTGAACTCCCTGGTTCAGTAACCGATGCCATGTCGCCAAGAGCCATTCAGTCCTTTTATGAGGAAGAGGAGACGCCAGATGAACAACATAGTTTTCCTTGACCCCGTCCTGAACAACTCGACCCACTGTGGCGCCTTCGTAAGTCACAGTGATAGCCGGACAAACAATTTTATACCGTTCGCAAAACTCAAGGACGCAGCGCTTTGAAAACTCAGACACGGTCAGGATGTGATCGAATCGAGCGACAGAATTCTTCAAGACGCCTAACCAATACGCAAACGCGAGTTTAGATCGGGTTTCGGGATAACGGTCCGCATAAAACTGTAGAATCGTATCCGCGATTGTTCCGATCCGTGCTGCTTTCACCTGAATGTAGCGAGGCAGAAAACCCTTAGGGTAGTGCCAAAGAACATCACGCCGCTCTCCAAGAACCGGATGGAGCTGATCTGCCGCTAAACGGCCAAGTCATTTATCTGTGCGAAATGGAATCATCCTTACCCCGGCCGGCGGTGGTAGACGAAATCGACGACTTGGATACCACTGCCGTCACATTCGACGTCCCCGCGTTCCTGTAAAGCCGTGGCTAAATCGCGCGTGTAAAGCGAAATGCCGAGGGACCGATCACGATGCGGGTTTTGATCCGCGCAGTAAAAAACGACCTTCACCCGATCTTCAGCGGGGCATTCTGAGCCTTTCGCCTAAAGCTATTGCTTGGCGTTATCAATCTCCGGAAAAAGTTCGCGGATGAAATCCTGAATCATCTTATCGGTCTCTTCCTCTGATCGGCCAAACCGTGTCAGCCCTTCGGTAATGTTTGACGCAACGGTGACGTAGGCCCAACGCTGGTTATACCCTCGCAAAACGCGATCGTGGATATCAAATAAAGCGCGTTTGAATGTGCGATGGCGTTAGCCGGTTATATCCAACGAACCAATAGTAATTCAGGTTGTAGATGCGATGCGATCTGCCCACGGTCGTCCTTGAAATCCTGGTCATTATGCAAACGCGTGGTTTCTAATTTACCCAACCGACTATTCGGCAAAGGGATAGTGACGGTCCGCGAGTCCATGATCGTCCAGCCCTGGGCCGGAAGACAACGCTCTGGACGATGAATGCTGTTATCGGGATCTTCGCCCGCAAGAACAATTGAAACGAGGATGCTGTCGCCAAAAGCATCAGTGTAGATTTTGCGCGCAAAGGTAGTGTCGGGCGCCAATCCGTTAAGCTCCTGATCACTGATCTTTCCCGGCGTGCCCGTCCATTGGCCAATCGATTCGGGTAGGTTCATATTCACCCCGATCGGCTGAAAATCGGTTCGGTTTGGGACCAGAAAAGCCGAGCACAGACCCGCCACCACTAACACCAGAACGATCGTAAGACGCTTTGTTGTCACGAGACAGTGCTGCGAGGTTTTACTCGACCTCGCCCCGAGATTTAGCAATTTGTGGCAGAGGAGCATCGCCCCCAACGCGAATGGAAAAGAGATGAATCCTGAATATTCGTGGTAGGGGCCACCGGCAAATTCCGGGTAACCCAGGCGGGCGATTAGGATAATCGTCAAAATCCTTCCGGTATTCGCGATCAGAGCGAATCCGATGGAGCAGGCCATCAAGGCCAGCTTCTTCCAGAGAGCCGGCTCGAAGACATGAGCATAGATCGCCGTCAGCATGATGATTGCGACGAGTGATCGAATCCCGCTGCAACCTTCGGCGATATCGAAACCCCAGGCGCCGTGCGCCTCACGCAAAGTCGTGCCGACGGAGTCCAAGTGTATTCCGATTAGTGAAGAGATCGCTTTGACCGCTCCAGTAATCAGGAACTGCAGACGGAAGCTTGCTTGCTGCAACGCTCCGACTGGAATCATGAAAACGAGGAAGAAAATGGGAAACAACAGGATCCGCGCGACCTCACGTCCCCAAATCGTCAGGACGACACCAAAGAGCAGCATCGGAAGCCCGAGCAGCGTGATCCGAGGTTGCTGAGCTCTCGTGCCTAGAAGGATCAGTAGAATAGCAACGCCGATGACCCACCATCCCCAACCTGACGGCGCCGTCACCGCGGCTTTTAGCCGTTTGCGATGATACCAGACGAGCAGCGCCGAAATGGGAATAACCAGTTTGCCGTGCTCCTGGTCGAGATTGGGCAGCCAGTGTCGCCAGGCCCAAAGCATGATTGATTGATGTGCGTAAATCGGGACAAAACAAAAGAAGGCCACGATGCTCGCACCAATGGCGCCGAGCAAAACCTTGTTTATCAGCGAGTAGTCGGTCGAAGCCGCTCCAGAAAATCCGGCAGCCTTCCCCACTTGAACTTGGGCTGCCTCCGTCGTCACTCGCTTAACGGGTTGCGCCAGCGAGGGCCGGCGCAGCTTCGCCAGATCGCCGCGCCATCATCTGATCGTGAATCCAGTGATACGTCTTCTCGAGGCCATCACGCAACTTTGTCGATGGCTCCCATTTAAAAGTCTTTTGCATCAGCGTGTTGTCGCTGTTGCGGCCATTTACCCCTTTCGGCGCGGAAAGGTTGTAGTTCCGCTTGAGTTTCACGCCCGCGATTTCCTCGGCGATGTCGACGAGCTTATTGATACTCACGAGCTCGGAGCTGCCGAGGTTGATCGCCTCGACGAAATCACTGTTCAAGATCATTTGCGTGCCTTTCACGCAATCGTCGATCCACATGAAACTACGGGTTTGTTTGCCGTCGCCCCAAATCTCAATCTCGTTCGAACCCGATAGCTTTGCCGCGATAACCTTGCGGCAAATGGCAGCCGGGGCTTTTTCGCGGCCGCCGTCCCACGTGCCATGCGGACCGTAGACATTGTGATACCGGGCCATCCTTGTGGTTAGGCCGTAATCTTCGCGAAAATGGCGGCACATCCGCTCGCTGAAAAGTTTCTCCCAGCCATAACCGTCTTCAGGCATCGCCGGATATGCATCTTCTTCCTTTAACGCGGTGACATTCGGATCGGTTTGCTTGTCGGCCGCATAAACACACGCCGATGAAGAATAAAAGAAGCGATCGATCCCCTCGTCTTTCGCAGCCATCAGCATGTGTGTGTTTACGAGCACGCTGAGCATGCAGAGCGCCTTGTTGTTCTCGATGAATCCCATGCCGCCCATGTCGGCCGCGAGATTGTATACGATGTCACAGCCCGCTACGGCTTTCTCGCAGGCGTCCTTCTCGCGAAGGTCCAAATGCAGATTCTCCGCCTCCGGGAAGAGTTGATACCATTCATCGAGAGGTTTGACGTCCACGGAGCGCACGCTTGCGCCCTGGCGAAGAAGATCCGCCACGAGATGTCCGCCAATGAAACCGCCGCCGCCGCAAACTACGATCTTTTGAGAAGCCATTCTAAGAGGGAGGTTAAGGTGCGTCAGACCCTTGCCGAGGCAAGTAATTTCGCAAACCGAGTAACTGCGCCCCGGCGCGCATGACAAAGAGCGGGTTGTTGACTAAATATCTTTTCCATAAGCGTTTAGGTTCTTGAGTGAGACGGAAGAGCCACTCCAATCCGGCTTTCTGCATGGATTTTGGAGCCTGCTTTACCCGACCAGTGAGCAGGTCAAAGGCCGCGCCCACACCGATAAGAATCTTCGCTTCCGGCAAGACGGATAAATATTGAGCCATGAACCGTTCCTGCTTAGGGGTGCTCAAGCCGACCCAGAAAAAATCGGGCTGACTCGCCCGAACCATTTGCTGCAGATCCCGCAGCTCGCTGTCGTTCATTCTCCGAAATGGCGGCGTGTAAGTTCCCACGACTCGCAGCCCTGGAAATCGAGCCGTCAGGTTGTCGCGTAAGTCATCCGCGACACCGGGAACACCGCCGAAAAGGAAATGCTTGAAGCCGTTTGGAACAGAGTGCTGACAAAGGTTCAGCATGAGATCCGGTCCATAGACGCGCTCAATCGAAGGATGTTTTTGTAAACGGCCCATCCAAACCATGGGCATCCCGTCGGGCGTCACCAACAGCGCTCGATTAAATATTTCGCGCAAGGTGTCGTCCGTTTGTGCCTCGCTGACTCCATGAACGCCGGTGACCGTTACGTACCCACGTTTCCCCTGGCGAAGAGCATCAAAGAGATATTCCCGCGCTCGATCTTGATTGATGACGCTGACACCTACGCCAAGAACGTTAACGCGCTCGATTTCCACGAATGAACAAACTGTACCACAAAAGGTCCCGTCCAACAGGTCTATCGATGCTAAACCTTGCGCCCGAATTTTTTTTCCAGTTCGGCGTGAGAGATCTGGATCATGGTGGGACGACCGTGTGGACAACAATAGGGCAGATCGCACTCCAGCAAGTCTTGTATGAGTTTTTCCAGTTCGGGATGACGCAGCGGGTCGTTAGCCTTGACCGCGTGACGGCAGACGGTCTTCGCGATCATGTCTTCGCCGAGGCGAAGCGGTGACGTGCTGTTGCTGGCGCTTTTGAGCTCGTCGATGACCGCCTGCATGAAAGCGACGGCATCCGGCGCGCTGACAAATGCTGGGAGGCTGTCGATCTTGAAGGTGTTAGGTCCGAAGCCTTCGATCCCGATTCCCATCTTTTGCAGCGTGGCGAGGTTGCGCTCGACCCACTCGGCGTCGCGCGGAGGAAGGTCGAAAGTCTGGGGCAGAAGCAGGCGCTGCGAAGGAACTCCCTGCTCCTCCATTCGTCGGCGAAGTTCCTCGAAGAGGATTCGTTCGTGCGCGGCGTGTTGATCGACCAGGACTAGGCCGGCGGCGCTTTCCATGAGAACGTAGAGCCTGTTCAGCACGCCGATGATTTGGAAATCCTGGCGAGGCGAGGTTCGCGGAGTGACCTGAGTCTCGTTAGGCGAAAATGGCGCGCGAATCTCGATCGATTTCTCTCCTCGCAGAGAAAATTCTGTCTCCAACTTTGGAAGCTCGGGCGGGATGGAGATGGGAGCAAAAGTTTGGGACGCCACGGAGGTCGTCCCTCCAGGCGGCGGACTCGGCGGATCTACGCGCGAGGTAGTCTCCAGCGGGGGCGCGGCTCGAAATTGGGCCTGCCAATCGGAGCGATCGCTTTCGAGGGTGCGCCTGATCGTGTTGACCACCGCTTCCCGGACGGACTTCGGATCACGGAAGCGCACTTCGCGCTTGGCTGGGTGGACGTTTACATCAACGCCGCCCGGATCCAGATCGACAAAAAGAAAGGTCACCGGGTGCTGGCCTTTCATCAGCGCGGTGTGATAGCCCTCGCGCAGGCCGGTGCTGAGGACAGCGTTTTCCACTGCGCGCCCGTTCACAAAGACGAGCTGTTGATCGCGCGTCTGTCGGCTAACGCCGGCTTTACCGATGAACCCGCGGATCCTAATATCGCCTTCCCCCTTCTGCTTCACCTCGAGCAGGCGCTCGATCATCTCCGGTCCATAAAGATCACGAAGCCGCCCGAGAAGATCAGCCGCCGAAGGGACTTGGAAGATCACGCGATCGTCCCTGACGAGGGTAAATGCGATTTCCGGGTGACCGATGGCCTGAAGATGAAGCTGGTGTTCAATGTTCCGGCTTTCGGTGTTTTCCGAACGAAGGAATTTCCGGCGCGCCGGCATGTTATAGAAGATAGAGCGCGCCTCCACCTGGGTTCCGGGCGCTTCGCCACTGTCGCGCACCACGTCGAGCTTGCCGCCGTTGACAAGGATCTCCGTCCCGGCAATCGCGCCCGATTCGCGGGTCGTTAGGCGAAAACGCGTGACGCTGGCAATGCTCGGGACCGCCTCGCCCCGAAATCCGAGAGTCGCGACTGATTCCAGATCGGCGGCCGACCGGATTTTGCTGGTCGCATGGCGCTCAAGCGAGAGCAGCGCGTCATCGCGATCCATTCCGCAGCCATCGTCAATCACGCGAATGAGGGACATGCCGCCGCGGCGGACGATGACATCGATCTTGCGCGCACCGGCATCGATACTGTTCTCGACCAGTTCCTTGACCACGGAGGCGGGCCGCTCCACGACTTCGCCGGCGGCCACCTGGCTGGCGACGGTCTCAGAAAGTAAGTGGATGCGGGACATATCTTGAAAGCGGAAAGCGGAAAACGGAAAGCTGAAAGCTGAAACTTAGGCATTCGCCTTTGTTCGCTTTGCGATTGTGACAAAAATACCGATTAATTCGTTAGTTTCAGCGAGCAGCTTTGTAACTTCCTCGGTTGTAATTCCGCAATCGTCGCGGAGGAGCTGAAGCCACAAGTCCGATTCGTCCGCTTCCTGGACACAAATTTCTATTTTCGAAGCGAACTCGGCGGCCGAACGAGCTCTAGCGGCCTCCCTAAAGTTAGCGGCGACGGATGTGCCCGACCGAAGGAGCTGATGCGACAAAACCTGAACCTCGGGTCTCCTTCTAGGCAAAGCCGCATAAAAACGAACGATCGATGAGGCATATGACTTTGTTCGATCTCGCAACTCCTCCGTCGTCCGGCTCATCACGGTAGAAAAGCTGAAAGGGAGGTGAAGTGGAATCTCGAAGTGTCATGGAATCCCCGGAATGAGCGTTTTTCAGCTTTCAGCTTTCAGGTTTCAGGTTTCAGGTTTCAGCTTTTCAGTTTTTCAGGCTTTCAGCTTTTCGACCCTTCGAATTGACTTCGAAGGGGCTCGTTTTACCTTGAAAAACGACATGATTAAGGTCACGGACGATGCGGTTCGGCAGCTCAAATCGCTTCTCGCGGAAGAGGGCGCAGCGGCCGGAAAAGGCTTGCGTGTGCAGATCGCCAAGGGCGGCTGTTCCGGATTGCAATACGAGATGTCGCTGGATGCGCAGCAGGCTGACGACGAAATCCTGGAGCGCGAAGGCGTTCAGTTTCTGGTCGATCGCGAAAGCGCACCCTATCTGGATGGCGCAACACTCGATTTCCACGGTGGCTTAACGGGAACGGGCTTTCATATCGCGAATCCGAATGCCGCGCGGACGTGCGGTTGCGGCACGTCATTCGAAGCAGCGCGCCCGGCGTGAAGCCTGCTCCTCACGCGGTGGCTTAGATGGATTACGGCTATTTCCATTACGATGAGCCGTACGCGAGGCCCCGGCGGCGGGTTAATTATTTCGGATGGACACTGGCAATGCTGCTGCTCACGGGAGCGGCCCTGGCGGCATGGCTCCTGAGTTTCTACATATTCGGGCAACCGGAACGCCCGGACAGCTACCGGTGGCTAACGAGATTGCACAAGATCGAGCAGCCCAAACGCTTTGAGCTGACGGCGGCGCCTCCGGGTGAATTCCTGAATCCAAAACAGTTGCAGGAGAGATACGCCGTTCTTGGGACCGCCGCCCTGGCCAAGACAAACGCGCAATTAGCGCGCAATTATATCCGCAACTTCCAACAAGTTCCCGGTCTGGTGCCTTACGTCATCGGCCGCTACGTCATCGAAGATGCGCGCGAACTCGGACCGCAGGATATTTTTACATCGGGAATGGTTGCCCTAACAAGTCCGGTGGAGAATGGCGAGATCCTGATGGAACACATTTACCCGGCTGACCCTCAGGCGATTCCATTAATGAAACAAACGCTGACGCCCGGCCTTGAAATCAAACTGGAGCGTTCGCACGACCTCGCCGCCGTCATTCACGTGGAACGCTTGAGCGACGGACGGCTGATGATCACCGCGGTTCCCCTTCTCTATGGGACCTACACCGTCACGCGTGGCCCCGGAACTTTCAGCCTGGAACCGCCGTTGAGCCTGAATCTCGAGGGGGGCTGGCCGATCTTTAAGGAACAACAGCGCCTGCGCGCCGAGATGCGCTACGCCGATTTACGCCGGGGCGCCGCGCCGGAAGCGCCGTTGGCCGTCCCCGGATTACCACCGACTGGTGCTCCTCCGCCGGCACAGCACTCGTTAGTCGGCGTTGAAGCGGCACAGCCGGTGGAAGCTCCCGCGGCCGAAGCAACGCCTGCGCCGTCTGCGATTGCGAAGGCCGCGCCGACGCCGAAACATGGAAAGCTGGCGAAGAATCAAAAGCCGACGCCCGCGCCTACGGCCGCGCCCGCTCAGTCGCCGCCTCTTGTGGCTCAGGAAACAGCGCCTCCAAGAGCGGCGGTTACCACACCCGCACCGGCAGCAGCGGCGGTAGCGCCTCCGGCCGAGAAAGCCGCACCCACCGCGGTGGCGGTGGCATCAGCTCCTTCGGGAGAGCCGGTTTACCAGGGCGGCAATGTTCCGCCCGCTCCGGCCGCGACAGCTGTGAATCCGACAGGAGCCCTGGCTTCAACCGCCGGCGGTGGGAGCTGGAAGACGTTTGCTCCCGGCAAAATGCCGTTAGGCCGTCTGATTGAGACCAACGATCTCAAGGACCTGGCCGATCGAGGCATTGTGGGTGAACGGGTTTATTTGAAAGGACAATTTGTGGTCAACTTCGCAGATGCCAATAAGGCCGTTCTGCGTCCCCGCACCCGTCTGCCGACCGCCATGCTCCATCTTGGCGGCGGAGCTTCGTCCGCACGAATTATTGTCGAATTCCCAGCCGGCTATTCTCCGCCGGCACAGGGCTCGGTCGTTAACCGCGATGAGGCTCGGCCGCTGGAGATAACCGAAGTGCGGAAACAGGAGGACGGTCAGCTCAACGTTTTCGCCCGGGAAATCATGCAGTAATCTATCAACGTTCAGCATTTGTCCGCGCCGTCTTAGAGGCGCGGCGGGTGAGTGTTGGCGCAGAGCCACCGTCCCTTCAACAATCCGCATTCGTCCCGCGTCGTGCCTCGCAACATTCAGGACATCTGCTCCCCGATTTCCGGGCGAGCGTGGTGAAGATAGTGCAGAGTTAGGAAGACGCGGGCGGCTGAGTGTTGGCGCAGATTACAAAGCGGACGCGACAGGCGCGTCCCTCCCGATTCGCATTTTAGCGCGCGCTGCGGTGTGGAGACGAGCCGATGTCGTCGGGAGCACGCGAACCAATCCAAGCGCGGCGATCGTTAGTCGCTGCCGCGACTTTCGAAGATGACCTTGCCGTCCTTGATCTCGAAAGTTTTTAGTGCGGCCTGTTCCGACCATTGCTCAAGATAATGCCGGAAGCCGTAAGGGCCGCGATAATCCAACACATCTTCGGCAACCGGTTTGCCATTCACGATCACGCTGGTGATATGAGCATTTGCCGGGACGCCGTCAGGATCCGATTGCACAGTGCATTCCGCATTCATGTAGCGGCCCTTCATCAGACGCGAAAACGAAAGCGGGATACTGAGCTGCAGACGGGCGGTATTGCCTTCAATGGAAACGAAAGCTTTCCCGCGCAGATCGCGCTCCGATGAGATGAGCGCGTTCAGTTCGTCGGCCGTGAGTTCCACTCGCGAAGCGGTGTGAGCCCGGGCGGCACGTTCAAATTCGTACCATTTCGCACGAACCAACTCGCGCTCCTGATCGGTGGCGTTCGATGCCGGTAACTCTGCAGGGGCGGTTACAAAGTAGGAAGTTCGGAGGTAGCGGACTGCCAGAAAAGTGCCCGCGGCGAAAGCCGCGGCCAAAACAAGAATAAAGACGACGAAGATGAGACAGCCTCTTCCGAAGCATCCCATACTGCGTTGGGGAGGCGGTGGCTCGATCCATGACGCGTTCATGTTCGCACCCTTTCCTCGCCTTCACTTTGTGCATTAACCAGTTTCTGATAAAGCCCGCTTAATCCTTCGGAAATCGTGCGCGTCTCGGCAAGCATCGGCATGAAGTTCGTGTCGCCCGCCCAACGCGGCACGATGTGAATATGCAGATGATCGATCACGCCGGCGCCGGCGCTTTCGCCAATATTAATGCCAACGTTGAACCCCTGCGCTTTGGTCACTCGTCGGAGGAGGTTCTGCGCATGGACCAGCAAACCCCAGAGCTCGGTGATTTCATTTTCCCCGAGCACCGAAAGCTCCGAGACCTTGCGATAAGGAACCGCCATGAGATGGCCGACCGCATATGGATACCGATTCATCATCAGGAACGAATTTTTCCGCCGGGTGATGACAAGGTGTTCGGCATCATCGGAGGCGGCCGCAGCTTTCGACAGGAAATCGGTGTCTCGATTTTTCTTCTCAAAGTATTCCACACGCCAGGGGGCCCAGAGTGTTTCGACTTCAGATTTTGGAAACTCCGCCGCCATCTTTTTTCAACGTTCAGTTAAGAAACCGCCGGATCGGTAAGCTATGGGACTCGTCCCGGGCCGAGTCTTCCCAACGACCAGCACTGTCGCAGAGCCATGCTTTCATCTTTTCAACGTTCAGCATTTGTCCCACGCCGGCTGAGAGGCGTGGGGAGGGTGAGTGGTGGCGCAGACATGCTTTCATCTTTTCAACGTTCAGCATTTGTCCCACGCCGGCTGAGAGGCGTGGGGAGGGTGAGTGGTGGCGCAGACATGCTTTCATCTTTTCAACGTTCAGCATTTGTCCCACGCCGGCTGAGAGGCGTGGGGAGGGTGAGTGGTGGCGCAGAGCCATGCTTTCATCTTTTCAACGTTCAGCATTTGTCCCACGCCGACTGAGAGGCGTGGGGAGGGTGAGTGGTGGCGCAGAGCCATGCTTTGGCAGCGAAGTTAAATTTTCAGGCCGGAAAGTCGAGCAAGCATTTGCCGGACAAACGAAACTGGTCACTCCCTGCGCTCAAGGAGAACGTAATCCGGTTTGTCGTCGCCGCGGGAGCGAGATCGAAGAAAAGTGACGGGCCTGGGCTGGAGCGCGTCGGTGTAAGCTTGAGCCTCTCGCGCAGGAACGACCAGAGCCTCGAGCTTGTCCGCGTTCCACTCGGAAATCGCTGCATCTCTTTCCGTGAACGAATTCTTGTCCAGATAGAGCAGCATCCCTTCGTCGCCGCCGTAAACGGCATCGTAACGCCAGTCGTCTGCCGCAGACCACTGCTGCACCGTCTTGCCAAACTCGACCAGGGCATCGGCATGGTGTTGGAATCCGGTAGTCACTTTAAAGGCCGCGTAAGCCCCGGAATAAAGGACTGCGAGAACAAGCGAGACGATCGCCGCCCGATGAACCCGGTGGCGCTTTTCGTTAGGCGATGAGATTTGTGCGGCAACAAGCAAACAAAGAGGCGGGATAATGGGGAAAATGCGGTCGACCCGTTTCGAAGGAATAAGCGACATCACAACAAGGCCTCCAACAATCCAGCAAATGAGCCATTTCATGCCCGGTCCCGGCGTTCTGTCGTCCCGCGTGCGCCATCGGAGCCATCCCAGCGCCAGAAGAAGAACGCTCCACGGAGCGAATTTTTGCAGCAGGTGCGGCAGATAAAAATAGATCGGCTTCGATTGATGTTCGGTTCCGCCGAACCGGCCGAGAAATTCATGAAGCACAACCTGATCGTGAAAGCCCGCAACGAACCGGTCGCCAATGATCGCCCAGGTCATGAAGAGCACGAGGGACGCGATCCATGGCCACCAGCCTGGCCAGACGTAATTCGGCCCCTCCTTACGATGCCAGAAGAGGAAACAAAGAAATCCCGGGAGAAGAAACGCGTAGACGATCGGGCCTTTGATCATCGTCCCGGCGGTAAGGAAAAAAAATAGCAGCCACCGTTCATGTGTTTTCCACGGACGCGCCCAGTGGGCGTGGCGCCAAATGGAAAATCCGACGGCGCAAATGCAGAGCGCCAGCGGCATGTCTGTTCGGACGAGTGTTGCCAGCCGCGGCGTAAGAATATTAAAGACAAACGCGCTCAGACCGATGACGGAAGCGGCAGGGCCGAACGCGTCTCTGGCGTTTCGGGCAATGATCCATGCAATTGCGAGGGCCGCGATCAAAGAGGGCAATCGCCACGCCAAACTCCACGAACGAACAACTTCATAAAAGGCGGCCGAGACCCAACCGACAAGCGGCGGCTTGGTGGCAAGACGGGCGCGCGGGGTCTGCTGATAGAACCAATGCCCCTGCTTCACCATCTCGAACGAGGTAAAGGCTTGTTTCGCCTGATCGTAATCGTCGAGGTGCCACGGCAGATTCGTTGTCACGAATAGAGCTAGCGCGAGAAACGCGACCGCCCAAAGCAGCCATCGCGCTTCGAGCACGTTGCCCGGATGGCTGATCTCAACCATGCCTCAATCTCGCCACAACACCGCGCGCAACGGCGCGCCGTCTCCGCCGGATATCTTCAACGGGAGCGCGGCAAATTGATAAAGCCCGCCTTCGACGGCGCTGAGATCCAGTGATTCGACAATGAAAATCCCGGCGCGGGCCAATGCGTGATGATTCGTCAGCACCTTTGCGTCGATCGGGTCGACCGACGGGAGGTCGAATCCGATGAGGATAACGTTCCTTGCCTGTAGCCAGTCGGCGACTCCGGGCGCGATCACCGGAATCCAGGTGGGGAAAATCGATGACTCCCGCCAAACATTCGTCTTAATCAGCAGGCGTCGCGATTCCGAGATCGCGCCTTCGTTAGGCGCAAGATCATCGATCTGAATCAAGGGCCGACTTTCGGAAAATCGGCTCTTCAGGTCGACCACCACGCAAGATCCCAAATAGCTTTCCAAAGGCGCGGCATCGATGGCACTCCCGGCGTCATCAAAATGAAATGGAGCATCCGCATGCGTCCCGTTATGCACGCTCATGGTGATCGCTCCGATGTTGACCGAACTGCCGGTGGCGATCTGACCGACAAGTTTGTAGGAAAACGGGGTGTCACCCGGCCAGGGCGCCAGATTGCCCGTCAACGTTCGCGAGACATCCCACAGTTTCATACGGGAGCAGAAGCGGCATCTTTGATTCGACCGGGAGAATTCAACTCGGCCACAATGGTCGCGGCCGCGCGATCACTGGCCCCGCCCGTGCCCAGGCTCCCGATAATTTGATCGAAATCGGCCAGCATTCGCTGGCGGGCGGACGTGTCTGCCGTTAAGCGAAACACCTCTTGCGCGATCGGCCCCGGCTCGGCGTCCTGCTGAATGAATTCCGGGACAACAGTTCGACCGGCAATAACGTTAGGCATACCAAGGTGTTTCACTTTGATAACCAATCGGCCGGCAAGGTATGTCAACCACGAAACCTGGTAGACCAGAACAAAGGGCAGTCGAAACCAGGCCGCTTCCAGCGTGGCGCTTCCGGAAGCGACGATCCCCGCCCATGCTTCCTGCATGGTCGCGGCCGCGCGGCCTTGCGTAACTCGAAACGATTCTCGCTGATCGTTAGGCAAGGCGTTAAGTTGCAACTGAATCCACGATTCCAATTCCGGAGATGCCGCTGCGACTTCAAAACGCAGTTGTGAATTTTTTTGCCGGAGCAACTTTGCCGTTTCGACCATGACGGGCAGAATCTTTCGGACCTCTCGCTGACGGCTTCCTGGAAAAAGCGCCAACAGATTGGGATCCCGGGCTGACGAGGTCCGCATCGATTCGAGCCGCTCATGCATCGGATGGCCCACGAAAACGGTCCGCAACCCCGATTTGTTGTAGAGATCGGCTTCAAACGGGAAAATGCAAAGCATCAGGTCGAGCCACTTGGCCATGTGTCGGATCCTTCCCCGATTCCACGCCCACACTTGCGGGCTAATGTAATAGATGATGCGCGGCCGACTCGGCTTGCGGCTTAACGCGCGGCTCAGACGGAGGTTGAACCCGGGATAATCGATCAACACGATGCACGCGGGTTTTTCGTTATCGATCTCTCTCAAGGTTTGGTGAAATTCCCGGCGAAAGAACGAATAATTCTTGATCACTTCCCAGAGACCGACGACCGCGGCGCGATCGATCCAATTCTGGAACGGGCTGCCTGCAATCGCCTGCATCTGAGGCCCTCCCCGGCCGGCAAAGCGAATTTCCGGATCCAACCGGCGCAGAGAGGCCATCAGGGCCGCTCCATGATTATCTCCGCTGGCTTCTCCGGCCACGAAGTAAATCGCTTGTTCGCTCATTCAATAGATAACCATCGCTCTTTTTTTATAACTCAGCCCCCATCCTCCCCCGGGCTCACCCCTAAGTCGGCGAGCAAATATGCTGAACGTTGGAAGGACCCGTTGAGGACAAGTGCTGAACGTTTTAAAATTTAAACTCTGCGCCAGCACTCACCCCCCCTTCGCCGCTAAATCGGCGAAGGACAAATGCTGACGTTTTAAAATTTAAACTCTGCGCCAGCACTCACCCCCCCTTCGCCGCTAAATCGGCGAAGGACAAATGCTGAACGTTTTAAAATTTAAACTCTGCGCCAGCACTCACCCCCTCCGCCTTATAATAGCTCTGCCCCATCCTCCCCCGGCTCGCCTCTAAGTCGGCGAGCAGATTGGCTGGACGTTGGGAAGATCGGCGGAGGCAAATGCTGAACGTTGTTCATTTGTTAGGCTGCTTCGGCAATCTTTTTGGTGATTTTAACCGCAAGCTCCAAAGCCGCCGTCGCTTGAAATCCTGAGACGGCCGGTTGCCGCCCAGTGCTGGCGCATTCAATAAAAGACATCAGCTGCCGCTTCAAAGGTTCCTGGCGTTCAATCTCAACCTTATCGCGCGTTATCCGGCCGTTGTTCTTTCGATAAATCTCGCCGCTTTGATTCTGGTAGTCGAGCGACAGATAGGCATCCTCCTGGAAGACGCGAATCTTTCGCATCCGCTCGGGACTGATGCGACTCGAGGTAATGTTGGCCACGCACCCGTTCTCAAAGCGCAGCCGGGCGTTCGCAATGTCCTCGCCGCGGCTCAGAACCGGTACGCCAACCGCGTCGATGTGTTCCACCGGCGATCGCACAAGATGCAGGATGATCTCGAGGTCGTGGATCATCAAATCGAGCACAACGCCAATGTCCGTGCTTCGATCTGGATATGGTGAAAGCCGGTGGGCTTCGATAAAGCGCGGCCGCGTTAAGCGCGCTTCCAGGGCGCTCAGGTACCGGATTGAACCTTTCGACATGGCCAACCTGCAAAATCAATTGTTTGCGCGCTGCGATTTCGGACAACTCGCTGGCGTCCTTCGTATTCTCCGTGATGGGCTTCTCGACCAGAAGGTGTTTGCCCGCGGAAAGGAGCGCGTGAGAAACCGGGTAGTGCGCGTTCGTCGGCGTCGCGATCGAGGCCGCATCAATCATTGCGGCAAATTCCTCCAGAGATCCCGCCGGTGTGACGCCGTATTTGCGCGCGATGGCATTCGCTCGATGCGTATCGACATCATAGACCGCGCAGAAGTCGATCGAAGACAACTCGGCATAGAGGCGCGCGTGGTTCGAGCCGATGTGCCCGACGCCGGCAACACCGACTCTGAAGTTTTCTTGGGGGAAGTTTGATCCATGCGTTAACTCTGCGCCAACACTCACCCTCCTCCGCCTCATAAGGGCTCTGCCCCATCCTCCCCCGGCTCGCCTCTAAGTCGGCGAGCAGATTGGCTGGACGTTGGGAAGATCGGCTGAGGACAAATGCGGAACGTTGATTCAGTCGACGCATTCAACCGCAAGCGCGGCGCAAAGGCAACTTCCGCCGTTGCGGGACGCTTCTTTGCCTTTCCTTTTCCAGGTCTTTGCGCAATCGTCTTCCCGTGGGCAAATCGGAGACACGACTGCAGGTCCAGAAGACGTATAAGCTCTATATTGGCGGCAAGTTCGTCCGGGGCGAAAACGGGCGCGTCGTCGCAGCCCGCGACGCGGGCGGGCAGGTGGTCGCTAATTTCTCTCGCGCTTCCAAAAAGGATTTCCGGGACGCGGTTCTGGCAGCTCGCAGCGCTCAGCCTAACTGGTCGAAACAAAGCGCCTATCTGCGGGGCCAGATTCTTTATCGCGCGGCGGAAATGCTCGAGATGCGTCGAAACGAACTCCAGGCAGAACTCGGCCGGACAAATGGCACGCGCGAAAGCGCTGCGGAACGGGAAATCGCTGCCACGATTGACCGGCTGGTTTACTACGCCGGCTGGACAGACAAGTTCAGCCAGGTTTTCGGTGCAGTGAATTCTGTCGCCAGTTCACATTTCAATTTCACCACGCCCGAACCCACCGGCGTGGTCGTCGCGGTTTGTCCGGAAGAACCTTCCTTGCTCGGATTGGTTTCGATGATCGCTCCAATTATTCTGAGTGGTAATTGCGTGGTCGCCCTGGCCTCACCTGCGAATGCACTGGCTGCGCTCACGTTCACCGAAGTCATCGCCACGAGCGATCTGCCTGGCAGGAGTTGTCAATGTGCTCGCGGGTGACCGCGCCGAGCTCGCGCCACATTTCGCCAGTCACATGGATGTAAACGCGATCGTCGACGCCAGTGGCGACGAAAAAATCGGCGCGGGAACTGCAGCGCGGTGGTGATTATAATGTGAAACGATATTTCCGGCGCGATCTCTCTTCAGCGCAATGGATGGGCTCAGAGGCCGAAAATCCTTATTGGATCCTCGACACCGTCGAAATGAAAACGGCCTGGCATCCGATCGGGCTCTGAAGTGCGCGCGCTGGTCGTTGTCCTCGACAGCGTCGGAGTCGGGCACGCTCCCGATGCCGAAAAATATGGCGACGAAGGAGCCAACACGCTCGGTCATGTCTTCGATGCCATCCCGGATTTTTCGCTTCCGAATCTTTGCTCGCATCGGACTAGATGAGCTCATTGGTCAGAGCTGATCCGAAGAAGAAAATACGATACGCAGGCAGTTTCGGGAAAATGCAGGAGCGTTCAGCCGGCAAAGACACCACCACGGGCCATTGGGAATTCGCTGGCCTAATCACTAAGGAGCCGTTCGCAGTCTTCGAAAAATTCCCGGACGCACTTGTTCGGGCGATTGAGGAGAAAGCGGGCGTCCAGTTTATCGGCAATTACGCGCGCAGCGGCACGACTGTGCTGGAGGAATTGGGGCCGGAACATCTCAAGACGGCCAGACCAATTCTTTATACATCCGCAGACTCAGTTCTCCAGATTGCGGCGCACGAGAGGATCGTCCCGATTGCCCGGCTTTACCAGATCTGTGAAATCGCGAGACGCGAATCGGATGCCTACCGCATCGGGCGCGTAATCGCGCGGCCGTTCGAAGGCGACGCGGGCAATTTTCGGCGGACCAGTCGTCGGCATGACTATTCAATCAGGCCGGGCCGGACGGTCTTGAACGCAATCAAGGAAGCTGGTATTGCTGTTCGCGCCGTCGGAAAGATCAGCGATATCTTCGCCGGTGAAGGCATCAGCGAATCGCATCCGACAGAGTCCAATGGCGCGGGAATGGAAAAGATCGATTCGTTATGGTCGAAGCACGACGACGGCCTGACTTTCGCAAACCTGGTGGACTTCGACATGGTTTACGGCCACCGGAGGGATGTTGCCGGTTACGCCCGAAGCCTGAACGAATTCGACGATTGGTTAGGCCATTTCTATTCCAAGATTCAAGACAGCGACCTGGTGATCATCACGGCCGATCACGGGAACGACCCGACTTTCACCGGCAGCGATCATACCCGGGAACAGGTGCCTTTGTTTGTCCTGCACACCAAGGAGTCGCGCAATCTGGGGACGCGTTCCACCTTCGCCGACGTGGCCGCGTCCCTCGCGGAGTTTTTTCAATTGCCCGAACCATGGCACACCGGGATATCGTTCCTCGAAACTGTTCCCGCCTAACGCATGCATATTCCGTCACTCATCGAAAAGAAGCGGGATGGCGGGGAGCTGACCCATGGGGAGATCGGCGAACTGATCGACCAATTCACCAAAGGCGTGGTGCCCGACTACCAGATGAGCTCGTGGGCCATGGCCGTCTTTTTCCGCGGAATGACCGCGCGAGAGACCAGGGACCTGACCGACGCCATGATGCGCAGCGGACGAGTCCTCAAGTATCCCAAAGAGTGCGCCAATGCGTATCGACAAGCATTCGACTGGAGGCGTCGGTGACAAGGTCTCACTGGTTCTGGCTCCGTTGCTGGCGTGCGACGAGGCCTGGGTGCCGATGATCTCGGGCCGCGGACTCGGCATCACAGGCGGGACGCTCGATAAACTGGAGAGCATTCCCGGCTTCAACGTGGAACTGGATGAACGCCGTGCGCTCAAACAACTGGAAAAGCTCGGCGTCTTCATGATCGGCCAAACGAGCGACATCTGCCCGGCGGACAAAAAGCTCTACGCCTTGCGAGATGTCACCGGCACGGTTCCCTCTCAGGCTCTGATCGTCGCCAGCATCATGAGCAAAAAGCTGGCGGAAAATCTCGACCGCCTGGTGCTGGACGTAAAGTTCGGAGCCGGCGCCTTCATGAAGACAAAGAAGGAGGCTCAACAACTGGCCAAATCCATGGCCGAAGTTGGCCAAGCCATGGGCGTCGAAGTCAGCCATCAGTTAAACCCGATGGATGAACCGTTAGGCCGAGCGGTTGGCAACGCCCTCGAAGTGGCCGAGTGCGTCGAAACATTGCAAGGAGGCGGACCACCGGACCTGGTAAAATTGACGCTCGATCTCGCGGAAAAGGTTTCCGATACCAGTCGCAAAGAGCTGGCCGATCGATTAACGAACGGACGCGCCTGGAAAAAATTCGTTTCCCTGGTTTACGCGCAGGATGGCGATGCCACTGCGCTGGAACGCATGGCTGAGATTCACCGTGCTCCGATAATCAAGCCTTTCCCTTCCAAAAAATCAGGTGTGGTTAAAAGAATGGATGCCGAATCGATCGGGCGCGCTTCCGTTCTGTTAGGCGGAGGTCGCCAGAGGTTCGATGACACGATCGATTTCGCGGTGGGCTTTTCGCAGATTAAAAAGATCGGCGAGGGCGTTGCCAGGAATGAGCCTTTGCTTTTCGTCCACGCGCGGAATGAAGAATCCTATGCGTCTATTCTTCCTTTGATTACCAAGGCTGTCACAGTGACTTTATGATTCCGCGATTCCTCCGGGTTCTCGCGGCGGCCCTTCCTCTGGTCACGATTCACGCGTTCGCTCAATCGCCTTCTCCATCTCCCGCGCCGATTGATCAATTAATTCCCTGGTTACTTGACGAAGAAAAGGAACTCCGCGGAATCCCGTTCAAGGAAATCATATACGACACGACCGCAAAACATGTGCGGCCGATTGATCCCCGGAACGAGGTCGATCGTCGGGTGATAAAGGACATCGAGGAAGTCCTGGACGAAACCGTCAGGCGAATGAACGCCGACGACAGTCCAATCCAAATGATCGGCCGGATCAACGAAGTCAGCAGTCATTTTGAAGACATGCTTCGCGAGCTCCTGAACTCCCGCGAAGGCTTGAGCTGTGAATTTCCAAAAACAGTGACCGGAAAAATTCAGCGCTCGGGATATCCGGATCTGCGCATCGTCGACCGTGCCAGCCAGCGCGTTTTTTATCTCGACCCGAAACTTTACGCGGTTGGCAGCCGTGAAAGCAGTTTCCGCACATTCTATTTCGAGCCCAAAGTCTCGACCAACAAGGTCCGCGACGACGCCGCCCACCTAATCGTTGGTTTCGAACACGAACCAAGAACGGGCAATCGTTGGAAATTCACCAGATGGGATCTGGTCGATCTGTCTTCTTTCCGGGTCAGACTGAAAGCCGAGTTCCAAGGCAGCAACCGGGATATGTATCGGCCGGAGGCGATCATCGGGACGAGCGCGAAATAACGGGGGGGCAAATGGAGACGATTCATGGTCCCGGACCGGATAACGGCCTCAGCCGAGGACGGCTTCGCATTTGCCGAGGGCCCGCGACAGCGGCATGGTATCGCTCTGATGATCGCCGAAGCGACGCAAACATTTCAGTTCGACAAGGTTGAAGATGTCATCTCCGACATTGCCGCCGGCCGGCATGGTTATTGTGACGGATGACGAGGATCGCGAGAACGAAGGCGACCTTGTCATGGCCGCGGAAAAAGTGACGGCCAACGCGATCAACTTCATGAGCAAATACGGCCGCGGTCTTATTTGCGCTCCGATTTCGAATGCGAGAGCCGAACAACTCGGATTGCGCAGAATGGTTACGCAAAACCGGGAGATGTTCGGCACAGACTTCACCGTCTCGGTTGATGCCGCTCGCGGCGTAACCACAGGGATCAGCGCGCATGACCGCGCTGCGACCATTCAGGCGATCGCGAATCCAAAATCTGCGCCGGCAGATTTGATTCAGCCCGGGCATGTGTTCCCACTGCGCGCGAAGGAGGGTGGAGTTCTGCGGCGTGCGGGTCATACGGAAGCCACGGTGGACCTGGCGCAGCTGGCCGGCCTGCAACCCGCGGGAGTCCTCTGCGAAATTCTGCACGACGATGGGACCATGGCGCGCCTTCCTGAGCTGATGGAGTTTCGCCATAAACACGGTCTCAAGATCTGCACGATCCAGAATCTCATCGCCTACCGGCGAGTTCGTGAAAAACTGATCGAACGCGAGCAGGTCGTAAATATGCCGACGGATTACGGCGATTTTGATCTGCATCTTTACCGATCGAAACTCGATGGAACTCACCACCTCGCGCTTGTGAAAGGCGTGATTGACCCGGAAAAACCGACCCTGGTTCGCGTTCACAGTGAATGTCTTACGGGTGACGTCTTCGGATCGCGCCGCTGCGATTGCGGAAATCAGCTGCACTCCGCTCTTCGACAGATCTCGGAGGAAGGAAACGGTGTGCTGGTTTACATGCGACAGGAGGGACGCGGGATCGGGTTGGCGGCCAAGATTCACGCTTACAAATTGCAGGAGGGAGGCCTCGATACCGTGGAAGCAAACGCGAAACTTGGATTTCCAACCGATCTGCGCGATTACGGACTCGGAGCGCAGATCCTGTTCGATCTCGGAGTTCGAAAATTCCGTTTCCTCACAAATAATCCTAAGAAAGTCATCGGGCTTGAAGGATACGGGATCCAGATGGTGGAACAGGTGCCCATTCGGAGCGAAGTGAATCCGCACAATGCTCGTTACCTCGAGACGAAACGAGTGAAGTTAGGTCATAGCCTTTGACCGGCTGACTTCCGGCGCAATTACGTTCCTGTAATCCCCGTCTCACGCTGCGCCACCTCGCAGCAATCAATTGCAGGAAATCTGCACGCGCGATGCAACCATCATTCGCAATCAAGCCGATTCGTAGTCTTAAACGAACCGGTCCATGAAAAATATACTCTCCCTGATAATCCTTTCGATCATCTGCGCGACGACAGCAAACAGCCAGGTATTAACAAGTGCGGTGCAGCAAAGCGGCGCAACCGACAACACGTCGGCCAATGCTGTTCCCGGGACTAACGGATCGAGCGGACAGGGCGATCCCGTGGCGATCACCGGATCGAGCACGACGGGACCGACCGGGACCGTGACCGATCCTGCCGGCAATCCGTGGACCTTCTCATCAGCTCAGGTTAGTTCGCTTCAGTCGATCAGCGCCATCAGCATCACCATGACAGTTTTCGATGGCGACTCCGGGTCAAATCAATCCAACCCGGGAGGGAATTTTGATTTCAACAATCTTACTCTCGGCCTCGGGTTGCCTGGCGTGCTTACGACCGCGGGCGGACAGATGGTCGACACCGGAATTCACCTGAACGGATTCGATTCGGCACTCATCAACGGCTCCGACATCACTCTCACCATCACGGGCTCAGTAAGCAACGGCACTCTCAGCAGTAGCGCTGCGGCCGCCCTTTTGTCCCTTCTCCAATCGCCTGCCTACCAGGGCTCTTTGAGCGGATTGATTCTCGATTCCACCGGATTGCCGAACACAAACGGCATGACACTTTCGAGCACTTACGCAACCACCTTAACGATCACGGGCGCGGCCGTTCCTGAGCCCGGCACCACTGCGCTTCTCATTAGCGGCCTTCTCTTCGGAAGCGGCGTTTTCTGGAGAAAAAAGAAAAGCGCGGTGTTGAAGCCTACCTTTTTGCTCGGGGCCATCTGCTTTCTCATGATGGGCACAGCTCGCGCCGATCGCACCGCCAACTACGTCGATGGCTCAACTCTGAATCCGCCGATAAAGTTTTCCGACAATCGTCCGGTCCGTTGTCCACTGGCCACGGCGGACGGCGAACCCAGCTGCCGCTGCGATGTCTTCGGAAATTTCTACGTTTCGGGGATTCGCGGTTTTCCCGCTGGAGTGGATCTCTGGTATGTAGACCTGAATCCCAGCAGTCCGTTTTATGATCCCTATATAACCTTTCCTGTTTATAAGGGGCAGCCGGATGGCTTCACGCAGAACACTCTCGTCGCCGCGGGCGGTGACGGAGGCGGCGACATCGACCTGGCGGTCGGCTTCGGCAACAGCGCGCTGACCGGCACGCCGATCCTGGCTTATTCCAGCCTGATTGTGGCGAACCTTTCCACCGGCAACTCGATCGATCGGGCGACCACCTTCAACCTCAACCCACTTGGGAATCTCGAGGGCGGAGTCGCGGGTGACGATCGTGAGTGGATGGCCGCCTACGGCACGGACACATTTTATCTGCTCTATCGCACTCTCGAACCGGTCACGGGCTACGTTCATCAATCCAAATCCAGTGGAGCAACCGGGCCGCAGGCCGGCGGTTACATCTATTTGCCGGCAACGGCCTTGGGCACCGTCGGGCAAACCGGCGGCATTGATGTCGACCAGGGTGACGGTACGGTCTACTGCTCGTTCTCGGACGGTCGCGTTGCTACGGGTCTGCCTGACGCGACGCTCGGATACCCGACCAGCTACACGTTTCACCAGGCGGCGAGTGATCCTAACGGCGTGAATCACCTTTTTTTCACCGTCAAAGTCGCGGGTGATCACACGGTTTACGTTGTTTTTTCCAATGATCACGATGTTTACATTTCCCATTCGACCGACCGGGGCGCGACCTGGAGTCCGCGCGTCCGCGTGAGCAACATTCCCAACGGGACGAACATCTTTCCCTGGATCGAAGTCAGCCACACTCAGCCCGGCACTGTCGGGGTGGCCTGGTTCGGGACGACCAATCCGGCTAACAACGACGCCGCCGACTGGAATGTTTATTATGCCTACACCAATAACGCGACTGCGACGTCCCCGACGTTCTATCAGGTCAAGGCGAGCGACCACGTAATCCATGGGGCCAACATTTCCGAAGGCGGCCTAACGGGCGCAGCAAATCGAAACCTGATCGATTATATGCAGGTCTGTTTCGACCCGGTGGGCGCGGCCGTTCTCAGTTTTGCCGACGATCACAACGACTACACCGGCCAGACCTATCTCACTCGACAGATCAGTGGTCCGAGTATCAACGGCGGCAACATTCCCACTCCTGTTCCCGGATCGATGCTCGCTCGGCCGCCCGGTGAAACGTATCCTCCCTTTGTTCCGGGCGCTTTTGGCGAACAGGTAACCGATTACATGGGCGACGTCACCGACGCACTTCTCGTGCGTACCGGCACGCCAGATCCGCTCGATATTCTCAGCATCAAGTACTCTTCCGTGGTCGACCCGCTCGACGGCCTCTCCATCGTCGTCTCCCTCAAAGTCTCGGATCTGACGACCGTCCCGCCGGCTGCCTACTGGCGGATGCATTTCACCGTGAACGCACCAAACTCAGTCATGAGTCCCACCGGGATGTTCACCTACGGACTCTCAGATCGCGGCGATCAGTTTTACGTCGAGGCGGTGACCGACCCGCAGGGAACTCGCAGTTACAATTGGGGAACGGCGGTCCGCGCCGGTGACGGCACGCTCAGCTACACTCAGCGCGGGACATTGAATCGCGGATCATTCAATCCCACCGGCAACACCATCAATCTGCGAATTGCCGCTTCAACGCTGAATCAATATCTCGCCTCAATCAGTCATCCGGTGATTAAGAGTGGGACGACGCTTGTCGGGCTTCGTGCAACCTGCGCCGAGGCAGCCGTAGACATCAATGACTTCAACGCTGCCGGACAAACCGTCCATCGGAACGGCAAGCGCGATCGCGCCTACGGCGGCACTCAATACACCATTCCCTAAGACTTGGGCGGGCGAAACCGGGTTAAGTCCCCGGGCGATGCCGGTTTGCCGAAAGGGCAAAGTTAAGGCATTAGAGCAGACGATGTCGAACGCCATCCCGCCGCGCCCCCGCCTTGCGACCTCGATCAAGCGTCAGTTCGCGATCGTGGCCAGCCAGTATAACGCGCCATACGTCCAGGGATTGATCGACCACGCGACCGCCGAACTGCGCGCGCTCGCAGCCAATTCTCGCATCTCCCTGCAACAAGTTCCCGGGGCATTCGAAATTCCGCTGGTTGTCCAGGAGCTGGCCGCCCAAAAAAGGGCCGACGTCATTATCGCGATGGGTGTGATTCTTCAGGGCCAGACGCATCACGCAGAATATCTCGGGAGAAGTGTCACGGACGCTCTGCAGCGAATCGCTCTTGAGCAAGGCGTTCCGGTCGTTAACGCAGTGCTGAATCTTGATTCGGAAGAGCAGGCTCAAGCGCGTTGCCTCGACCATGAGATCAATCGTGGGACGGAAGCCGCGCGCGCCGCGGTTCAGATCGCCACGGTGATGGCAGAGTTGCGAGGGGCCTGACGCAAATGGGAAAACGGCGAAAAGCCCGGGAAGCGGCCATCCAATATCATTTCTGGAGAGATCTCCAGCACGGCGAAACTCCTGAGCGGCTCGATGATTTTTGGGCCTTCTGCCCGGCCACGCCCCGGGTGAAGGAATTCGCGCAGCCCTTGATCGAAGGAATGATGACACATCTCGACAAGGTCGATGAACGCATCAAACGCTATTGCGAAAACTACGAGTTCAATCGCATCTCACCGGTCGACCGCAACATTCTGCGACTGGCCATTTACGAGATGCTTTACCGTGATGACATCCCGCCGGTGGTTTCAATCGATGAAGCCATCGAACTGGCAAAAACGTTCGGGGGCGCCGATTCCGGCCGATTCGTTAACGGGATCCTCGACCGAGTGAAAAGCGATCTCACACGACCCTTGCGAGAGGCTGCCCCGAGCAACGCCGGGCAAGAAGGACCATCGAGCTAGTTCTGGTTGGTCCTTCCGCCGCCATCAGGCTTGATTCGTTAGGCTTGTAAGATGAATTTCTTTCAATCACTCATCCAAAAATTCGCCGGACGCCCGGTCGATTGGGACGAGCTGGAAGAAAATCTGATTCGCGCAGACCTCGGGGTGCCGATCACGCTGCGAATTATTCGATCACTGCAGGAACGCGCGACCAATGTCAAAATTACGGGGGACGATATCGCCGAAGTCACCCGTGAGGAGATCGGCCGTATTCTGCCGGTAAATCCCCCGCCGCTTCGCCCCTTGCCCGCCAAACCAAAGGCGATCCTGATCGTCGGCGTCAATGGGACCGGAAAGACCACCTCCACGGCCAAGCTGGCCCGCTATCTAACTCGAGATCGCCACACGGTTCTTCTGGCGGCGGCGGACACCTTTCGAGCGGCAGCCATAGAACAACTGGAGATTTGGTCACAACGGCTTGGTATCGAGATTATCAAAGGCCAATATAATTCAGATCCCGCGGCATTGTGTTATGAAGCCTACCAGGCAGCCGATAAACGCAATTGCGAATTTCTCCTGTGCGATACCGCCGGACGTCTGCATACGAAATCGAATCTCATGGCCGAACTGACGAAGGTGAAGCGCAGCTTGAGCAAGCATGACGCAACCGCTCCACAGGAGACTCTCCTGGTGGTCGATGCCACCACCGGAAGCAATGCCTTGTCGCAAGCGCGGGAATTTCATCAGTCAATCGGCCTAACCGGGTTGATCGTCACCAAGCTCGACGGCAGCGGCAAAGGCGGGGTTGTCATTGCCATTCAGGACGAACTCGGCGTTCCAACCCGCTTCGTCGGCACGGGCGAAGGAATCGATGACTTCGCGCCGTTCAACGCGCGCGACTTTGTCGAGAACATGCTGTAGTCAGGGATTGTGGGAGAGACCATCAAAGTTCCCCTCGTCCCGGAAGAGCCCGTGATACCGGTGCCGAGAAATTTCTTTTCCGGTTTCCTGGCCAAGTTCACCGTTCTTAAGGGAGCGCGACGCGAGCTGTGGCTCACCTTCCTGATCAAGTTCCTGATCTACACGGCTTACTCCGTGACGAACAAGACCATGGTCTTGTGGCTGTCGAAGGATCTGGGATTCAGCGATCAATCGGCCGGCGCAATCGTGGGCTGGGTCTGGGCGCCGGCCATGACCATCTTCACGCTATTGGCCGGCTCAGTGACCGACGCAATTGGACTGCGGCGGACTTTTTTCATCGGCGTCGCCATTTGCACATTCGCCCGCACGGTAATGGTGACTACGACCACGCCGGCGCTGGCCTTGGTCTGCGGCGTCCTGCCCCTGGCCATCGGCGAAGCCCTCGGAACTCCCGTCCTGCTCGCCGCCACGCGCGTCTATTCCACCACCGCGCAGCGTTCGATCTCGTTTTCCATCATCTACGCGATCATGAACGTCGGATACCTCGCCGCCGGTTACATTTTCGATTATTTTAGGTCGCTCGATTTGCATCTCCACATAGGCGGCCTATCGCTCACTCCGCACCAGCAGCTCTTCTGCGTCAGTCTCGCGTTCGAGATTGTCCTGTTCCCGGCCATCTACTTCCTGCGGAGGAACGCTGAAGGCCAGGACAAGCAACCACAACGGTCACCAAGCGTGACCAGTGGAATCGCCGCGACCGTCCGACAGAGCGCCGTCGAAATCGCGCAGCTCTTCAAGCGGCTGATCAACCAGGCGGGGTTTTACCGCCTGCTTCTCTTTTTCCTCTTCATCGGTTTCCTCAAAGCCATCTTCCTTCAAATGGACTACGTCTTTCCGAAGTTCGGTGACCGCGAGATGGGCTTGCATGCTCCGGTTGGAAAAATCGCGGCCATCAATTCCATCGTTATCATTTTCCTCGCTCCGATCGTGGGAGCATTGACGCAAAAATCTTCGGCCTATCGAATGGTCATCTTCGGTGGTGTCATCTGCGCGGCCGGTGTTTTTATCATGGCGTTGCCGACCGACTGGTTTATCGGTGCGACGAATAGCGCGATTGGACAATGGCTCGGCCATAGTTACCTGCGGCTGAGCGGCAACATTCACCCGTATTACATCATGTCGGCGCTCTATCTGATTGTTTTCTCGATTGGCGAAGCTTTCTATTCGCCGCGGGTCTACGAATATGCGGCGGCGATTGCCCCAAAGGGACAGGAAGCTTCCTATGGTTCGCTCGCCTACCTTCCTTTTCTGGTCGGCAAACTTCTCGTCGGCACCGGCGGCTGGCTTCTGGCGGCCTTTTGTCCGGCGCAAGGACCGCGTCACTCCGGAGAAATGTGGCTGATCTTCGCGCTGGCCGCTTCGGTCGCGCCATTGGGACTGCTCACTTTCCGGAATTACATCCGGGTGCCGGAGGCCGGCCGCGCGGATTGATGCGCTTCCAAACGACAAGGTAGCCGCGCTTTTAGCCTTCGAAAGGCGACCAAAAGCCCTTTTGCGTCCTGTTAAAAGGCGTTACCTTTTCGCATGATCCAACTGCCGCAACGGCCGCAGCGATCCTCCCGGGGAATGCTCATTCTTTGCGCTTTCATTTTTGTCGCACTCGCGGGCATTTTTCTTTTTCTCAATCGCGCTGGAGCGCAACGAAAAGATGAAATTCCACCTCAAAAAATCATGAACGAAACCACTCCTTCTCCCTCTTCGGAAGCGAGCAGCGCGGATTTGCGCAAGAAGCTGACACCCGAGCAATATCGCGTCACACAAATGTGCGGAACCGAGCCGCCGTTTCGGAATGAGTACTGGGACAATCATCGCGCCGGCCTTTACGTCGACGTCGTCAGTGGCGAGCCCTTGTTCACTTCGATGGACAAGTTCGATAGCGGGAGTGGCTGGCCCAGCTTCACCAAACCGGTGAAGGAAGAAAGCGTCAAGGAAGACGCCGATCACTCACTGGGAATGCGAAGGACCGAAGTAAAGTCGGCGGCCAGCAATTCGCATCTCGGTCATGTGTTCGACGACGGCCCGGGGCCCACCGGTCTGCGCTACTGCATTAACTCGGCCTCACTGCGCTTCATTCCGGTAGAGAAATTGAAGGAGGAAGGCTATGGCCAATATGTGGAATTGTTCGAGAACGCGACAGAAAAAACCGTGAACTTCTCGACAGCCCGCCCGGATATGCCGTAGCCTAACGGAATCACGCAATGGCCACGCGAATACATCACGGAGACAAGCATTCTCACCATATCTCGTTATGGCTCGGCCTGGTCGGGATGATCGTTGTCGCCGGGGGCGCTTACTATCTTTTCGAACGCCATTCCGCGAATGCCTCCGCTCCGGGCCAGGTTGGCTATCTTCGGGCGGTGCCGAGCGACTCAAAGCTCCGTTCCACTTTAAGCGACGCGCAATATCATGTGACCCGGGAGAACGGAACCGAAACGGCGTTTCAGAATCTTTACTGGAACAATTTCAAGCCGGGCATCTACGTGGACGTGATCACGCACGAACCTCTGTTCAGCTCCGCGGACAAATTTGAAGCAAACACAGGGCGGCCGGCTTTCACCAAGCCAATTTCTCCTGAGCGCGTCGTCGAAAAGCACGACACCTCCTTTAATATGGATCGCACTGAGATTCGCGCTGTCAGAAGCGACTCGCACCTTGGCCATCTGTTCAAGGATGGTCCTCCCCCGACCGGGCTGCGCTACGCGATCAATTCCGCCGCGCTGCACTTTGTTCCGCTCGAGGCCATGGAGGCGCAAGGTTATCGGGATTTTATCCAATACGTCACCCCAACGGCCGCGGCCAGTCCCGCAGCTGCGGCTTCGGCGGCAGTCACGACGCCTCCAGCAGCAACACCGGCTGCGACTCCATCAAGATAACTCTTGATACTGGCCTCTCTTCGGCGGAGGGCTTGTTAGCGCCATGAGGCCTGACGACTTCAACTACGCCATCGAGAACACGCAGGTGATTCTTGCGCCCGAACACAAGATCGCCACTTTCGGCAGCACCCGTTTTCGTTTCTTCCTGATTTCTGAACTGATGGATCGCGCGAACGAGGTCCGGGTTCGTGACGGTCACATTCACGCAGACCGTCCGCAGATCCTTTCGCCACACAACTTCGCGCGGCTCCTCCTCGAAGGGTTTGGCGACAAGGCCGAGAGGTACGTCGAGCAGCTGCGCGAACATGCACAGAATACAGCCGTCCTGCGTTATGGTTTTCAATTTCGCAAAACGGATGTGACCGAGCGCATGTTCCGCGATCCGCTCGAAGCCGTGGTCGCGCGCACAAGAACGGAAGTCGAACATTTGCAGGAGCCGCTCAGCGCGATCATTCAAGGCGTCGACGATGCCTGGGAAGTCTGTCTTCTCAAGTTCACTGTCGATATGATCGAGCGTTCCTCGGAAGGAAATATCGGCGACTTCCGCAAACGCGGCTTGCTCTGATCGATAAACGCAGATTTCAATCAGATCGAGAGAGGTTGTAGAGACCTCTGTGTCAGAGGCCTAACCAAATAAACAGGCCGTTGCACAACGACCTTGTCGTCAGCTAGCCGCGATAGCGCCGCATCAATTTCAAGAAACGGAGCGTGTCGCGAACCGGATGAATACTACTGACTTCGTCGGAGTAGACCGTGCTGATCGGAACTGATTCGATGGCACACCCTTTCCGGCTGGCGAAAATCAGCATCTCGGTCTCGTAATCAAAACGCTCGGCCCCGCCGAACATGTCCGGGATCACATCACGGTGAAGCATGCGAAAGCCGCACTGGGTATCGGGAATCTCCTGGCCGCACACGCGACTGATCCGTCGGCTCATGTATCGATTGACCATTTGTCGAATCAGCGGCATGCGCGAGACGTCCCTCATCCTGTTGCCGACAAAAAGCTTCGAGCGCGGGAAATTGTTCCGCGGCCGCGACGAAGCGATCGATTTCCTCGGGAAGATGCTGCCCATCGGCATCCAGGATCACCACCAGCCGAGAGCCGCGGTCGTACCAATGATGCAGCCCGGTCTTAATCGTTTCACCCTTCCCGCGATTTTGCGGATGCACGATGACCTCAGCGCCGGCCTCGCGTGCCTGCTGCGACGTTTGGTCGACTGAGCCGTCGTCAACCACGAGCACGTCCGTGAGAAATTGTTTTGTCCGGCGAACGACATCCCCCACGTGCTTCTCCTCATGAAAAGCCGGAATAATCGCCGCAACTCCGTTTCGATTCGGCGCAGATGCGCCCTGCAATTCCATCATCAGCGCACCACGGGATGAAAATCGGCTGCGTGATACGAACTGCGAACGAGCGGTCCTGAGGCCACGTGTTCGAATCCCTTTTGCCGTGCGATCTCGCCATAGAGATCAAATTGCTCCGGGGCAATGTAGGCAATAACCGGAAGGTGGTTAGGCGTTGGTCGAAGATACTGGCCTAACGTGAGCACCTGGCAGCCGACCTCGCGCAAATCATCCATCGTCTGAAAGAGTTCGGGCTCAGTTTCACCCAGGCCAAGCATGACGCCGCTCTTGGTCACGACCTTGGGCGACAATTCCTTGGCCCGTTGCAACACGCGCAGGGACGTCTGGTACTTCGCCCGGCTTCGCACCGCGGGAGTCAAACGCTCCACCGTCTCCATGTTGTGATTGAAAATATCGGGCCCGGCGTCCAGCACCGTTTGGATGCAATCATCCTGTGCATGGAAATCGGGAACGAGTACCTCCACGATGATCGACCGATCCATCTTTTGGATCGCCTCGATGACGCGCGCAAAATGGCGAGCCCCGCCGTCCTTCAAATCGTCACGAGCAACTGCCGTGATGACGACATGCTTGAGCTTCATTCGCCGCACCGCTTCGGCGACCCGTTCGGGCTCGTCTTCTTCCAAGGCGAACGGCTTCGCGGTACTTACGGCACAAAAACCGCAGGCCCGCGTGCAACGATCTCCCGCGATCATCATCGTGGCCGTGCCCTGGCTCCAGCATTCCCAACGGTTAGGGCACTGCGCGCTTTCGCAAACCGTATGCAACCGAAGATCTGAGATGAGCGCCTTGGTGGAAAAGAAAACCGGATTCGACGGCAGACGCACCTTGATCCAGGGCGGCTTTTGCGCCTGGTGCAGGCTCGGATCGATTTTAGCGCACGGCATGAGGAGAGTTTTAAGAACTTAAGATTTAGGGTTTAAGCGCAGAAAGGCAAGTGGCACGCCACATCTTACTGAAAACTTAACACTTAGGACTTAAAACTCACTGGAGCTTTGTCCTGCCCGAAAGGGCTTGGAATAAAGTGAGCTCATCGGCCGACTCGAGGCCCCCACCGGCCGGCAAACCGTGCGCAATCCGGGTCAGAGTCGGTCCTTTGCCGCGCAAAAGCTCGACCAGATAGCTGGTGGTCGCCTCCCCTTCCACATCGGCCGCCAGTGCAAAAATAACTTCGGAAAACTGGCCAGTCGCGATCCGGTCAACCAGCTGAGGGATTCGCAGATCGTCCGGCGTGACGTGATCCAGGGGCGAGATTCGCCCGCCTAACGAGTGATAAAGACCCGGAAACGCACTCGTTCTTTCCAAAGGAAGAATATCGGTCGGCTGCTCGACCACGCAGAGAAGTCCGCGACTGCGTGATGAATCGGCACAGATTTCGCAAAGATCGCCCGTGGCGAAGAATCCGCAGTCGCGGCACGGCCGAACGCTCTCGCGCGTCGCCTTGATGGCGGCCGCGATCTGTTCGGGCTGGCCCGCTTTCGCCTGTACCATCCAGAGAGCGATCCGCTCGGCCGAGCGCGGCCCAACCCCGGGCATTTGTCGTAACTGCGCGATGAGTTCCCGCAAAGCGGCGGGATATTCGGTTCGTTTCAAACGGCTCTTGCGCTACTCTCCTGCGGTCGTTAGGTGAAGCGCCAGCGTCTCCAGCCTGCGCAGGTAAAGCGCAAGCGGGGCGTCGTCTTCGCCGTCCGGGCCCTTGGCCTTTTGGAATTCCGTGTAAGCCTCAGCCCATCGCTTCTCGCGATACAGGACAACGCCATTCCAGAACGAATCCCGCCGGGCGATGTGCTCCGGGTTGGCTTCCGCCGCCAGCCAGAGCGGTTCGTAAATTTCGTGCCGCTCCTGCGAATTGACACCACTCAGGAAGTCGATCGGGCGCGCGACGATCTGTTTGCTCGACAAATCAAATGTCCGCGGCCCGATCAAAATGCGCGATCCGTAAAAGCGATTAGCGACACAGAAACGGCGCGCCAGTTCCACTGGTTCACCACTGGTGAGCAAACCCGGTTTGGCGCTGTCCTGTAATGGCGCCACGATGATGTTCCCCGAGCTGACACCCATGTGGATATCGCATCGTCCGAAGGGATCGCCGTTGTTTTGCTGACGCTCCTTATTAAAGGAGTCAATCACTCCAAGCGTCACTCGGACCGCCTTGTCAGCGTGATCACTGTTCGCATCCGGGAAACCAAAGAGCGCGACAACGCCCTCGCCGTCAGCCGCCAGAATATAGCCATCCGACTCGAGGAATAAGTCTGTCGTCCGGCGAATGAACGCCTCAGTCGTCTGCGCGAAGTCTGCCGGATCCGCTTCGTCGGCCAGATCGTATTTATTGGCGATGTCGCAGACGACAACGCTGACCTCATAAGCCTTCGCTTCCAACTCGAGCGGTATTTCGCCTTCGATGACGCGGTGGAGTTGATCGCTCGAAAGGCGGTCGCCAAAGAACGAACGCGCCAGCGCCGAGCGGTTGCGCGTCGTCAGAGCGGCCCATCTTTCCGAAACGAAAAACGCCAGCCCGACCGCCAGGATCGACGGCAGCGGATGGAACGCGACACGGTAAAGCGAGCAGACCCAGGTGACCCCAACCAGCTCAAAGACAAGCACCAGCGCGACCAGTCCGATGCGAAGGCGACGCCGACTGCTCAGAGTCAGCCAGGAAACAATGAATCCGAGCCCAATAATGATGAGGATCTGCCACAACAGACCAACGATATGTGTCCCCGGTCGGTGGTGCGAAAAAAGCGCCAGGAGAGCAGTCTCAAACCGCCCCAGCAAGCCAAGGCCATGCACGGCCCCGAGCACAACCGTCAGGCCCAGGGTTATTAGCAGCGCACTGGCTAAAGAGCGTTTCATTCAGACTCAGATCTTTTGTTGGTGTGCCGCAGGATAGTAAGATTGCACCACCAGATCACTGAGGAACTTATCCGGATCATCCACCGCCGACGGGCCGAGGGCAAACTGCGAATGACCGGTATTCTTCTTAATCAAACTGAGGCCAAACTGATAATCTTTAAAGAGATGCGCGCAAAGATCCACCATGCGCATTCTCTCCATCTGCGCGCGCGCCACCAGGCGTTCTACAGCTGATTCCTCGAAATCGAGCTCAATGCCGTGCTCCTGCTTGAACTTATCGGTGAATTCACGCGCAGCCAGACGAAGCATGGCTTCTTCCTGCTTGTGCCCTTCGGCCATGAGACGTTCGAGCACACGTTTTGGCTCCCTGACCAGTTCCTGTGTGATCCTCAACTGACTGAGCCCGGAGCCGGCGAGATAATATTTGTAGTCGCGGAAAAGCTTTTCGAACACCGTCAGTAGCCCGCGGGCGCCCGTTTTCTCTTTCGCAGCCGCTTCCGAGATCAAATGCAGGGCCTCGTCCTCGAAACTGATTCCGATCCCGTAGGCTCGAAAGGCGCGCTCGTACTGCTTGAGGATACTGCCCTCTGAAAACTTCATGATGCTATAGAGGTCCGTCGCCGATAATTCCTGGCAGGACACGCGCACCGGAAGACGGCCAATGAATTCCGGTTCAAAACCGTATTCCACAAAATCCTGAGTGGTGACGTGCTCGAACAATTCATGATCGAGGATAGGCGTCGGCCCGGCGCTGAATCCGATCTGCCCTTGGGCAATCCGCCGCGCGACCTGTTGCTTCAAACGCTCGAACGCGCCACTAACGACAAACAGAATGTGGCGTGTGTTAATCGTTTCGCGCCTTGCCTTTCCTTTCCGTTGAAACTCGAAGGCCGCCTGCAGCTGGCCCTGGAGATCATTCATGCTTCGCAGCGGAACTTCCGTTTCTTCCATCAGCTTCAGGAGAGTGGTCTGCACTCCGCGGCCGCTGACATCGCGGCCAGTCATATTTCCCGCAGCTGCGATCTTATCGATCTCGTCGATGTAAATGATGCCGAACTGCGCCACCGACAGGTCGCCGTTGGCCTTATGCACAAGCTCGCGCACCAAATCTTCCACGTCGCCGCCGACATATCCTGTTTCGCTGAACTTGGTCGCGTCCGCCTTAACGAATGGAACCTTGATCAGCTCGGCGACGTGTTTGATCAGGTAGGTCTTCCCAACGCCGGTTGGACCGACAAGGATCACATTTTGTTTCGCGTATTCGGTCTCGTCTGCGCGCGCGGCATCTTCCTTCTCGAGTTTTCGCAAATACTTTGCGTGGTTGTAATGATCGCAAACCGCGATGGATAATACCTTTTTCGCTTCATCCTGCTGAATGACGAAGCGGTCGAGATGCGCCTTGATGTCGCGCGGCAGGAAACTGAACTCGAATTCTGAATTCTCATCGCCCGTCTCCGGTTCCTCCCTGGCCGTTTCCACCGGCTCGGCCACTTCAGGGCCGGCATACGTGGCAAAAGAGACGCGGTCGCCAAAGTTCGTTTTCATGAACTCGGCGATCTTCGTCTTCAGCTCTTCGGGTGAAGGAAATGAGGGTGGCGGGTTCTGCTCCATCTGGCGCGACTTCGAGCCGCGGAGGAAATTTAACATCCCAGGGACGGGTGTAAATCTGACTCTCGGGGGCAGAATTCGTTCATTTTGGGCGGGATGCAAGGGCCCGTGGCCAAGAAGTCCCCCTGTTTTAGCTCTGTTGCCATCACTCACCCCCTCCGCCTCTAAGACGGCGGAGGACAAGTGCTGAACGTTGGAAAGTTGAGCTCTGTTGCCATCACTCACCCCCTCCGCCTCTAAGACGGCGGAGGACAAGTGCTGAACGTTGGAAAGTTGAGCTCTGTTGCCATCACTCACCCCCTCCGCCTCTAAGACGGCGGAGGACAAGTGCTGAACGTTGGAAAGTTGAGCTCTGTTGCCATCACTCACCCCCTCCGCCTCTAAGACGGCGGAGGACAAGTGCTGAACGTTGGAAAGTTGAGACTGCCCGCCTTACCGGCTCGGCGGTTTGATCTGCAGCAGCGGCTGAAGCTCAGCCTGATATTCCGGCTTGGCTTGCGCAGCGGCTGTCGCGAGGCGTTTGGCCTCCTGGGCCTGCCCGGTTTCGAGCGCGTAAACCGCGCAGAGCCACTGACGATCGGCCAGATCAGGCGCGCCCGGATGCGCAAACGAAGCCGAAACCGCCAGCAAAGATTGCGGGGAGAGCAATGTCCATGGCACTTCCGCGTCCCCGAACGGCAGCTTCACTTTCAAGCGATCAGGCGTGGCGCCGACAATCGCGCTGTATTGCGCACCGCTCACGGCAACAATGCTCGCATTGTAGTGAGTCGTGTTGAGGTCTTGGGTCAGTTTCGTTTTCCAATCCGTCAACCACTGCGGAATTTTACCGGCAACTTGTTGGGCCGTTTGCTCAGCCTGTTTTTTTTGCTCCTTCTCCTTGTTCTCCTTGTCCACCCGCTGCTGGTCTGCGATGTCGTGCGAAAGCGACTTCTCGGCGGCAAACACTTCTCCGGATAACGCCGTATACATCTGGAACATTTTTTTGCTCGTGATCTCGTGCGTTCTTTCCAGGTGACGGGTCATGGCCGCCGGATCGTGCGCTTCATCCGCTTCCTTCTTCCAACTCGCGTAGAGTTTGCAATCGGCGAGATACTTTTGCGCCAAACCTTTGTACTCGGCGATCCAGGCAAACTTGCCCGCCGGCTTGGCGGCCTCGAATTTTTCGAGTAGCACGATGGCATCGGCGAAATCCTTCTGGCTGATGTTTTTAAGTGCGTAGGCAAGATAGGAAAGCGCTTCCTGGTTGCTCGGGTTGAGCGGCGTGTCGCCCGGTATCTTGGCGGACGACGCCATAAGTTTTGATGTGTTGACGAAATAATTCGCCAGCTCGGCATCCTCGGTAGCGAACCCGTTCGTCCCGGCATTTTGCACATCTTGGAAGGCCTGAGTTGCCTGCGTGTATTCGCGCGCGATGAGTGAGGAAAGTCCCTGCTGGAAGCGCGCCCAATCGTAGACCGGTTGCTTCCCGCGCGCGTCCGTAGCGATGCGGGCGAATGCCTCATTCGCCTTATTGAAATGAACTAGAGCAAGTTCCCGGCGCGCTTCGGTCATGCGCCCCTCAAGCGGTGCCAGCGCCACCATGCGTTCGGCCTGGGCCGCGACAGCACTCATCTCAGTCCGGCTGTGTTGCCTAACGAGATAAGCCCACGTAGCTACTGCGATCAGGGCCATGCCGAGCAGAACCGCTCCGATGATCCACGGCCGCTTGCTGCGGCGATGAACCAAAAGCGCCTCCTGGCCGGTCAGGATTCCGTAGGCGTTTTCCAACGCGCCGACCAAATCGTCGTAGGACGCGTATCTGCCGGAAGGTTCCGGCGCGATCATCCGCTCAAAAACCTTCGCGGTTTCTTCGGAAACGGTCGGCGCGATGACTCGCAGATCGACCGGATGATTCTTCAAATCCCGGAGTTGGGTCGCGGAATTTGTGTCGCCCTCGATCGGTGCGCGACCAGCCAAGGCATGAAATAGAGTTGCGCCCAGGCTGTAGATATCACTGCGAAAATCTTCCGGCTGATTGTTCAGTCTTTCCGGCGCGACGTAATAAGGTGTGCCCCAGATTTCTCCGCGTCCTTCGCCCGTTTCGGCCGCAACACCCGCCAGGCCGAAATCACCGATCTTCGCCGTATGATCGTCCGCGAAGAGAATATTGGCCGGCTTAACGTCGCGATGAATCAGACCCTTCGAGTAGGCCGCGCGCAATCCCTTGGCTACCTGGATTCCAGCCTCGAGGACTAATTCTTCCGGCAGATTTTTCTTCTGCTCAATGAGATCGTCGAGACTACCGTGATCGACCAGTTCCATGACCAGGTAGAACTGGCCGTGATCTTTGCCGCTCGAAAAAACCTGGATGACGTTTGGATGATTCACCGAGGCGGCGACTCGCGCTTCCTGTTGCAGGCGAGTGGCGTAGTCTATCTCGTCGCCCAAATCCTTTCGCAAAAGCTTCAGGGCGACAAAACGGTCCAGCAAGGTGTCGCGCGCCTTGTAAACTGTTCCCATGCCCCCGATCCCGAGTGTTTCGACCAGTTCGAAATTATTAAAGCTCCGTTGAACTCGAACCTTCTCGCCGCACTTCGGACAATCCACCCGCACAAGCGGATCTGCCGAGGTCGTGTCTATGACCGTTCCGCACGCGGGACACGTCTCGGTTGTCGGGGCCGTGGATTCTGGCGCCATCGAAGTCGATTGTATCATTGCCTATCGCATGGGCAATGCTGACAAAGAACAAGTGAAACCGCCCCAGAATCCTGCTCTGCCAGCCCGTTTCGCGGTCCCCCGGGAGGCTTCCGGTCTTCGGCTCGACGTTTTTCTCGCCCGCGTCATGCCGCAACGCTCCCGGTCGCGCCTGCAGGATTTGATAAAATTGGGGCTTGTTAGACTGAATGGAAAGCCCGCACGGTCCAAAGAGTCGGTTCGCACTGGCGACACCGTTGAAGTCGAGGAACCGCCGATCCGCCCCAGCCAATATCGCGCTGAAGATATCGCTCTAAACATTTTGTACGAGGATGATGACCTCATTGTCCTTAACAAGCCACCTGGCCTGGTGGTCCATCCCGGCGCCGGAAATTCCGAGCACACGCTGGTGAATGCCCTGCTTCATCATTGCTCCAATCTTTCTGGGATCGGCGGCGAAGAGCGTCCGGGCATTGTTCACCGTCTCGACAAGGACACGAGCGGATGTCTAGTCGTGGCAAAAAATGATGAAACCCATCGTAGCCTCTCCTCTCAGTTTGCCGGTCGTAGCGTCGATAAAGTTTATCTCGCTCTCGTCTCGGGGCGGCCGCGCAAAAAAAATGGCCTGATCGAAGCGGCCATTGCGCGCCATCCCGTCCATCGCGCACGCATGACTGCAGAAGCGACGCGTGGCCGAAGCGCGAAAACGGAATATCGCGTGATCGCCGAGTCCGCCGAGGCCAGTTTGGTCGAATGCCGGATTCACAGCGGACGCACGCACCAGGTCCGCGTCCACCTTCTTCACCTCGGACACCCTGTTCTGGGCGACAAGGTTTATGCGGGAAAACGAGCCGGACCTTTTCCGCGGCAAATGTTGCACGCCTGGAAGCTCGGGTTCTCTCACCCGCGCACGGGCGAGCGAAAAACGTTCGAAGCTTCTGCACCCGACGATTTCGAGGCGGCGCGGAAAGATCTCGGCCTGTAGCGGCAAAATCTCATGGGAGGAACGAGCTTGTCTCGTCCGCAACTCCCGATGCTCCCTCCCTAGGGAATCACATTGGCTTCTGACTTTTCCTCCGCTGGCTCCTCTACCGGCTTCTCCGGCGCCTTCTTCGCTTTCCCTGAAATCCTTTGCATCCCTGTGCGATAAGCCGCCAGGTCGACCAATTCCGCCACCCGCTTCTTTAGCGCGCGAGCGCGGCGAAAAAGAAACACCAGGAAAATTGCGTACGGAATAATCGACCAGAGATCGAGATGGGCGCCGTTGAGCTGCCGATAAATCAAAATCGCGATCGCGATGAGATTCACAATCACCGTTGTCGGCACTCGCTGATTTCGAATGCGCACGCGCGTCAGACACTTCGGGCCGCCGTGATATTCAGTCACTGTCTGCAGGACAACGCTCCACCAGAAGTTGCCGTAAATCCGGATGTCCCATTCATTCCAGCCCGTGTCGGGCGAGTATCGCCAGCCTTCTTCTTCCAACAGTTGAAAGATGGCGCCGAGAAGATGATGCCGGTCCTTCCCTTCTTCATTCCAGTAAACACGGCGTCCCACGGTGCCGAAGCGAAGGGAACCAGCCGGCAACGTTTCGTGCGCGCGGATTACGTTTCGCGGGGTCCGCTTGAAATGGAGCCAGGTAAAATAACGCGACCACCCCCGCACCAATGGCTGCACGAACGCCAAAACCATCACGAGCAGGCGCGCGTGAATGGTGTCGTATTTCGGCTCGATCCGCGCTCGTACCATATAAGAGAGCGCCACGCAGAGCGTCCCGCCGAACATGACATACGGAACAATCCGCAGACTCGGCAGAAAAATCCCGAGCCCGAAAAGGAAGACCGTCAGCGAGAACCATTCGATCGAGCTCAGGTAAGCTGCGATTTCCGATTGCGGTGATGGATAGAGCGATTGAAAAAAACCGTCCCCGAAAATTCCGTGATAAATGATCGGCCGATTCAGGAACCAGGTGAATCGCGGCGTCCCGTAAATCTGTCCACGCCATTTGGCTGTTCCGGTTGGGCCGAAGAAAATCAGGTGTTTGAAGCGAAGGAGCGATTCCGCTTCACCGTAACCTTCCTGTTGTTTCATGAAGGCCTTCAAAGTGAAACGCCGGTAATGCCACACCAGCGCCGTCGGACTGAATCCGATGACGTGACCCGCCTGCTGCAGTCGCCAGCAGAAATCGACGTCGTCACCCGCCTTTCGGTATTCGCTATCGAACCCGCCGACACTTTCGAAGGCCGTCCGGCTAAAGGCCATATTACACCCGGGGATATGCTCGGCCACGGTGTCGGTCAGGAGAACATGGCTCGGACCGCCGGGCGCGGCCGCGACACACGCCTGGATCCAATTCTGCGCTGGCGGCGTCACGTTCGGACCGCCAACGCCTGAAAAACCGCCGGCCGTGAGCGTGCCTACCAAGTAGTAGAGCCAATCTTCATCCCCCATGCAGTCAGAGTCGGTGTAAGCGAAGATTTGGCCCCTGGCTGCAGCCGCGCCGGTGTTGCGGGCATGACTGAGTCCGTGGTTTTCTTGATGGATGTAACGAACACTCGGAAACTTCGACGCGATCTCGCGCGTGTTGTCCTTGGAACCGTCGTCAACCAGGATGACCTCGTAATTTGGATAATTAATCTTCCCTAACGAATCGAGACAAGCTTCCAGGGTTTTGGCACCATTGTAGGAGCAGACAATAACGGACACGAATGGCGTCTCCGGTAGTTTGCGGTGCGGCAGAATGGCATCGTTCTGCCCAAGCTTTGCGCGCAATGCATGAAATGCCTTCTTCGGCTGACGGTCTCGGGTGACAAGACCGAAGGCCCAGTCGGTCACCTCGACGTTCCCGGTGAACCATTCGTCGGTCCAGGCGAAGAAGATCGTTCCCGCGAGCCCGCAGTGGACCACGCTGTCGACGTGCCAGCAGAGCATTTCCGCCTGCTCGTCCTGGGTGTGGCGAATCGTATCCATGCCGAACTCGCCCAGGATGAGCGGCCGATCTTCCGTCAGGTTTTGCAACCGCAGGAGATAACGCTCGAAGTCCGCCTGGTTGTGCAGGTAAACATTGAAGCAATAGAAATCGAGATTTTGCGGCAGCAGAAATTCCGTCGGCGGATAGGTCGCATAGGAATAAAGGACCTCCGGGTCGATCGAGCGCCCGATGCGTACCAGTTTTTCGACGAACTCGGTCACCCGTCGAACGCCTAACCAGCGCGCCATTTGCGGCGAAATTTCGTTTCCTACGAGATAACCGAGAATGGCCGGGTGGCCCGCATGCAGGCTCACCGCGGTGCGCACCGATTCTTCAATCTTTTCGCGGGCTTTGCGCTGGCGTAGAAATTCGATGTGCTTTTCCCACGGAAGCGTGATCAAAACCCGCAGGTGGGACGCAGCGCATCGATCGAGAAACCAGCGCGGAGGCGAATGATAAATTCGGACGACGTTGATCCCGATCTCGCGCATTTGATGGAGATCGGCATCGACCTGTTCGGGTTTGCCGAGATAGAATCCTTCGGCATCCGGCGCAAACGGCCCGTAGGTCACTCCTTTGATAAAGAACTTCCGGTCCCCTTCGAAGAAGAACTTGGCGACTGCGCGAATGCGCGTGTGGGCGCTGCTCACTGCGGCAGTTCCTAGTCCAAGGGCGAACCAGTGACAAGTGAGGAGTCAAAATCCGAGGGAAGCCGCCCGCTCCGTCCGATCTCCCCGGAAGGTTTATCGTCCGGCCGCCTCGCCTCTTATTCTTACGCACTCCTTGGACTTGTCTTGATGGCTTCACCGGTGATAGCTGAAGGAAAAAATGAAAATTGACGATGGAATGGTTAGGCTTGCCCAGGCGCTGGTGGATACAAAACACCTCCGGGACTGGTTTTGCTCTCTTCAAGAATTACCGAACGCAACCCGAAACGCAGCCCTCACCCTCATGGCCGACAGGATGCGGAAAGACGACGAGGATCCGCAGTTGGCCAAGGCGGTCGCTTCGTTAACCAATCCGCAGATCTACCGGTCGGTTCTGCAAACGGTCAGTGAGCTCCTCGGCGAAAAGGATGGCGAGACGAAATCGTGAATGAAATTTGCGAGAGCTTCCACTCGAAGGAACTGGCTTCACGGCACCGGATCTGATCTCATTCCGATGATCATCATGATCGCGCGTCTATTACGCATCACTCTGACGATTCGACAGAATGAAGCTCGGCGCCAAAGATAGCTCCTGACGTGGAAACTCCTCCGCCTCCCGTTCCGCAACCAAACTTTCCCACCATCCTCGGTTGGGTTTGCTTCGCCATTGGACTGCTGACTTTTTGGGCCTTTGGACTCGGCTTTCTCTTTCTGTTTGGCGCGCTGGCGATAGCCCTAACAGCGCTCATCAAGACTCAGTCCAGACAAGGCCTGATTCTCCTCGTCTTTTCCGCGGCCTCGTTGCCGCTATGCGCAATCCTCTTTGTCTTTTTGTTCCCCTTTCTGGCGGTCTTCGGCGCCGTCGTTTACCAAAAGCAACTCCTCACGAGCTTCATAAATCCCTCGAGACCGGCACCGCGTCACCCATTCGTCCTCGGAGGGAGACACTTCTTCGCCACCCGAACGATGCCTTCGCCCGACGACGAAACTCATTTTGTTGTCGATGACTCCGGCGCCGTTTGCTCCTCGATTCGGATCGACGGCCAACCCTGGCAGCATGGCCTCGGTGAAAGCGGGGTCATCGAACCTGGCCGGCACGAAATCACGTGCGATGGTGGTATTCATCCCTATCATTTCGAGGCTCAGCAGGGAAAAACCATCCACGTGACCCATTGGAGGCCGTAGGCCGAAGGCTTCGAGACGGACATCTGTCGAAATCTCTATCGTCTGGAAAATCCTTTATTTTATAGTAGGGGTCTTCTCCCGAATGCGCTCCACCACATCAAATCGCTTATTTTCCTTTCGCTTTTACCTCAACAGCTTGCAGCCGATTCTTTTGGCGCTCTTCCTGACGATCGCTTCGCAGGGGCTTTTCGCTCAGACCTCGAGCAGCAATCCACTTGTCCGTTTCCACACCGATCTCGGCGACATTGATGTCTCCCTTTTGCAGGATGTCGCTCCAGCGAATGTAGCCAACTTCCTCGGCTACGTGAACCCGGGAACCTACGACAACAGCGTGATTCACCGTTCCGTTCCTGCCTTCATCATTCAGGGCGGCGGCTACAATATTGTTAACAACCAGCCCAACGCGCTCACGCCCCACGCGGCCGTGGTGAATGAATTCCACGTCTCGAACAAGCGCGGCACCCTTGCCATGGCCAAACTTGCAAACAATCCCAACAGCGCCACGGACAACTGGTTTTTCAACGAATCAGACAGCAATGCCGATCCTTCGAACCCTTCAAATCTCGATGTTCAGGACGGCGGCTTCACTGTCTTTGGACGCATTATTACGAACACTGGCCTAACGATTATGGACGCCATCGCAACCGTGCCGATTTACAATGCTCAGTCGGTTTTTGGTGCGGATTTCCAAAGTTTGCCGCTCCGAAATTACGCCGGCAGCACTGTCCAGAACGCTAACTTCGTTCACGTCATCTGGATCAAGGTCGTCCCGCAGATCGCCGCCGTGACCCATCCGTCCGCCAACACCGTTCATCTCCAGGGAACCGGTGCGGCCAGCAAAACCTATCAGTTGCAAACATCAACCACTCCAGCCTCCAGCGGATTCACCACTCTCACCACGGTCACGGCTAATACCAACGGTGCCATTTCCTTCAACGACGCCAGCGCCGGTACGGCAAAATTCTACCGCCTCGCAATCCCTTAATTAGCCTTCATCGGCTTTTCGTTTCGCGCGACGCGAGCTGCTTCCTGCTCGTCGGTTTGCGTCCAGAACTGGGCGAAGTTCTCGCCCTTGTGCTTCGATGATGGGATGCGATCCATCAAGCCGGAGAGCCAAGCGGGCGGCGTTTTCGGATTCCATTGCGGAATAACGGAGCTGCACTGGAGCATGGTCTTTAGAAAAATGAAGACGCCGAAAAAGTGACGGTTGACGCCGGTGAACGCGACCGCGGCCATTCCGCCAATGATTGTGAGGTGAACGACGAAAACGCGGCTGAGTGTCATTTGACCAAGTCGCTCCAGCCAGATGAACGGCCGATATCTTATTGAAATCAGGTCGAAGATGAAATCGCCGACTTGAAAGGCGCCGATGCCGACCAGCCCGGTCAGTAAATTACGGACGTCGACTCGGGCGTCGGCCGTCAGGTTGTTTTTAATTGCGATGAAGCCGAGCGCGAGAAGAAAAATTCCGTGGGCAAAAGTGAACGCCAGTGACGGAACGAGAAAGGCGACCAGGTAGCTGGAACGACCCGTGCCCTGCTCTGCCTGAGTTTGCGGCGCCTGGTAATCCCAATGGCCTTTGGTCGGATGGAGGTGACGATGAATGATAATCCGGCCGGCCACGAACAAAGTCCCGATGAGCGTTTCCAGCCAGTAGAGAACGAGAACGGTCCCGGCGGACCAATTGCCGACAAACCAGCCGAATGCCGGAATGGCGTTGAGTCCGAGCGCGCTGAGAAGTGAGCCAAAGTCCATCGGCGAAGCCCACTAGGTCAGAAACGGACACGGTCGGCACTCCTTTTCAGTCGGCCCAGGCACAACGTCTCCGCTGCTTTTTCAAGCAGGCATCGTAAGCGGCTTACGATGGGTCAATAAAAGCGTTTTAGAAGGCTGCTAAAGCGGGAAAAATCACACCGGGTGATCGACAACACATTTCCATTCGCTCAAGTGCCGCAGGAAGTCCGCTATTGGAGACCGACACGCGAAGGGAAAAGTGGTCGTCGCCGTGAGCCAAGGCTGACGTAAAGTTGCAGTTGCCGCCGTCTCCGGCGGCAGAAGCTCAGTTCGATGGAACTGGAGCGACCTTGTGCCCGGTCCTGGTGCGCCACCTCGCACGGTTCTCCTGTTCCATTATCGCGGCGGAATGTGCTACGGTGGCGCGGGCTTAAACAACGTTCAGCATGTCCTCCGCCGGGTTTAGGGCGGAGGAAGGTGAGTACTGGCGCAGAGTTAAGTCTTAACAACGTTCAGCATTTGTCCTCCGCCGTTTTAGGGCGGAGGAGGGTGAGTGCTGGCGCAGAGTTAAGTCTTAACAACGTTCAGCATTTGTCCTCCGCCGTTTTAGGGCGGAGGAGGGTGAGTGCTGGCGCAGAGTTAAGTTTAAAGCCGATGTGGCGAAATGGCAGACGCAACGGACTTAAAATCCGTTGGGCTTAACCGCCCGTGCCGGTTCGAGTCCGGCCATCGGCACCCCCCTTTTTCGAGCACTTCGCATTTGCCTGTCATCAGGCTACACTGTGCTTCTCGATGACGACCGATGTTTTGACCAGGAACAACGTGCATATTTCTGGCCAGGGGATCCAGCCGATGCTCCTGGCGCATGGGTTTGGTTGCGACCAGACAATGTGGCGATTTGTGGCCCCGGCTTTCGAAGAATCGTACAAGGTGGTGCTTTTTGACTATGTCGGATGCGGCCGATCTGACGCGCACGCCTACAATGCGAAACGCTACGGCAGACTGGAGGGATATGCCCTCGACATTATCGAGATCTGCGATGCGGCTGACCTTCGCGACGTCGTCTTTGTCGGCCACTCGGTTAGCGCCATTATCGGTGTGCTCGCAGCCAAACTACGACCCGAGCTCTTCAGCAACATGATCATGATTGGGCCTTCACCCCGTTACATTAACGAACCGCCAGATTACTTCGGCGGGTTCGATCGTTCGGAGATCGAAGGGTTGCTCGATCTGATGGATAAGAATTACCTCGGCTGGGCGAGTTTCCTGGCACCCGTGGTGATGCAAAACCCCGATCGCCCTGAGCTGCAAGGCGAACTCGAACGCAGCTTCTGCGCGATGGACCCGAAGATCGCCCGCCGTTTTGCTGAGGTCACATTTCTTTCGGATAACCGGACGGATCTGCGTGATCTGCAGATTCGTTCATTGATCATGCAGTGCTCCGATGACGCCATTGCACCGGCCAAGGTTGGACAATTCGTGCACGAGCATTTGCCACAGAGCACGATGCGCCTGCTCGCCGCTACCGGACACTGTCCCCACATGAGTCATCCGTTGGAAACGATTCAAGTTATGAAAGAGCACCTGGCCATCTCCGCCAGCCACTGATTCTCCCGTTAGGCCATGGACGAAATACTCCATCGCATCCCGGCCGGCTACCTGTTGTTCGATGATGACGGGATCATTCTGCAAGCGAATCGGACGCTGGAGAAGCTGCTGGAGCTGCCCGCGGGGGCGCTCAATGGTCGCAGGATCGAAGAAATCATGGCTCCAGGCGGACGAATTTATTACCAGACCCATTTGTTTCCCCTCTTAAAATTGCAGGGGGAACTGCAGGAAATTTATCTGAAACTTCTCGCTGCCAACGGCGCCATCGTGCCGGTATTGGCAAACGTCAGGCGCTATGCGCGCGAAGACGGGAGCTTCGAAAACGAATGTATCGCCCTGAGAATGTCGGAGCGAGACCGATATGAAGACGAGATTCTGCGGGCGAAACGAGCAGCTGAAACTGCCAACGACGCCAAGGCGAAGTTTGTCTCTCTGATGTCTCACGAGCTCCGGACGCCCCTGCAATCCATCTTAGGTTATGCTGAGCTTCTCGCCCGAGGCTCGCAGGGACCACTGACCGAGACACAGCGCGAAGATATCAACGCCATCAAAATGGCTGGGAGCGGCCTTGCAAAACTGCTCGACGATATCCTCAATTTCGCACAACTCGGGCCGGCGGCCGCAAAGTTGAATCTCGCTCGTGTCTCGGTGCTCGAAGCGGTCCACCGAGCGGAAACGCTGGTTCGATTGCGCATCGGAGAAGCGAAAATTGCGTATGATCGCGGCGAAATCCCCGAAGACCTAACCGTTCGTGCTGATGACTACCGCTTGCAGCAGATTCTTCTCAATCTGTTGGTGAACGCGCTCAAGTTCACCAAGGCCGGTGGTCGCATTTTTGTCGCTTGTCGCGAACACGCCGGTTCTGTTTCGATCGATGTCACCGATACTGGCATCGGAATCGCCGAGGATGATCTTCCGAAAATATTCGAACCTTTTGTGCAGTTGAATCGCAGTGTTAAAGATGGTGCCAGCCATGGAGTCGGGCTTGGTCTGGCGATTAGCCGCGATCTTGCTCGCGCCATGTCCGGCGACGTCACCGTAGCAAGCGCTAAGGGAAAAGGATCGACCTTTACCGTCACCTTGCCGGCGGACGGAAAAAGAGCGGGAGCAACGCCACGAGCAAAGCAGGCTATGGGCGATTGATCTACCTGCCAATTTCTTTGGGCCAGCTAGCAGCTTCCCCTTCCGGAAAATAAGTGGTTTAATCCCTGCCGCATGGGACGGCAATGGTTACACGCAAAGCGCGAAGTCGCGGGCCTCAAGAAAGGCCAGCTCGTTGGAAAATTGGTTAAGGAAATGATGGTCGCCGCCAAGATGGGCGGCGCTGACCCGGCGGGCAATGCCCGTCTCGCGGCCGCGGTCGAGAAAGCGCGCAAGGCGAGCGTTTCGCGCGACGTCATCGAGCGTGCGATTAAGAAGGGCTCGGGGGTGGGCGATGAAAAGCTCGTCATAGACCACATCGTTTTCGAAGGCTATGCGCCGCACAAGGTTCCGCTGATCCTTGAAGTTCTCACCGATAACAACAACCGCACCGGTCCCGAAATTCGCGGCCTGTTCAAAAAAAACGGACAGCTCGGCGCTCCAGGCTCCAACAAGTTTTTGTTCGATCACGTCGGATTAGTTGAAGCGTTCCAACCTGCGACCGGCGGAGACATCGAAGCCGCGGCCATTGAAGCAGGAGCGCAGGACGTGGAAGCGCTTGAGCACGCGCAGAACGACGACATTCCCGAAGGCGCGACCGGGGCGCGCTTTGTCACCGAGCGAACCGATCTGCACACCGTTTCGCAGTGGCTTTCCAGTAATGGCTGGACGGTTGTAACCAGTGAGCTCGGCTATTTGCCGAAGAGTTTTGCCAGTTTGTCCGACGATCAGAGGGCTGAGGTCGGTGAATTTCTGCAGTCGCTTGAAGATCATGACGATGTCCACCGCGTTTGGGCGGCGGTGAAGTGACCGGATCAGCTCGGTTACGAGCACGAGTGCTCTCAGTGAGTCGATCATGATCATGATTAAGAGCATGAGACTGAGCGTAAGCGTAAGGGCTTTGCCTTTTGTAACCGTTATCGCTGCATTCCTGACTGTCAGCGGGACAGCCAAGGCGCAGAACAACAGTGTCCACACATCGTGGCTCTGGCATTTGCATCAGCCGATCTACTGGCCCGACAAACGCGCGGCCAACGATCATTATGAAAATGCCTGGGATACGATCCAGGCGCAAAATGCCAGTCGCTCTGAGCCTAACGAATCACTAACGACGGTCTTTTCGCTTTCCGACCGCGTGAACGCCTATCAGCAGCAACCGAAGAACACGCTGCAGGCAATCGGTTCGTTCACAAATTCAGGAGCACAGGTGAACATGTCCGGCGCGCTCATGGAGAACGTGCAAAGCCTCGGGGCCGCCGGGCAGTTTGGTTATCAATCCAACTGGTACACATCCAACCAGACGGCCCGCGGCTGGACGACCACGAGCGGCAAACCGCGCATGGACCTGGTCAATTTCACCTATCACCACGCGATGGCGCCGCTCATAAGCGACGCGACTCTTCTGATGGAATTGAAGATTCATCAGCGGCAAATGGAAATCTTTTGGGGAACGAGTCCGTCAACCTCGCGCGGATATTTCCCGACCGAAACCTGTTTCTCAGAACGAATGATTCCCATCCTGAAGCAAATGGGGATTGCCTGGAGCGTGATCGCCAATAGTCACCTCGCGCGGAGCTGTCCCGACATGCCACTGAGTTTGGGATCGGGTGGCGAGATGTGTGACATTCCGAACAAGGCCGATCAGCTCAATCCCGCGCAAGGTGGCGGCAACTATCAAAAGCTGAGCATCGATCGCGGTTGCTCGCCAAGCGCGGCCATGCCGTTCTCCTATCAACTGCACACAGCCAGATACGTCGATCCGGCGACGGGCGCGGCTTCCACCATCATCGTGGTGCCGGCCGACCAGGCGCTCGGTTGGAAAGACAGTTACAGCACCTGGGACATCGGTTTGATCTCGCCCCTGGCGGCCCGCAATAACACCAGCAAGCCCGCGTTTGTCCTGCTGGCGCACGATGGCGACAACGCCTGGAGCGGCGGTAACTCCTACTACAATGAATGGGTCCCGCAGTTTGCTTCGCAGGCCAGTGGCCACGGTTACGAACCTTCCACGGTCGAACAATTCATGCAGGATTGGCCGGTTGATCCTAACGACATTGTCCACGTCGAGGATGGCGGATGGGTTTACGCAGACAGCGATTTTGGATCGCCCAGCTTCATCAACTGGAACTGGCCTCCGAGTTATACGGCCAGCGGCAAGAACGTGGTCGACCCGAGCGTTGGCACGACGATCAAGGGCGATTTCTGGCGCACCGTCCTGGCAACGGAGAACCGGGTGAGAACGGCGCAACAAATTGCCGGCATTGTCCCAAGGACGGATCAGGTGCGCGATCCGGGAAGTTTTTCAACCACGCCTAACAACGTCGAACTGGCCTGGCATTATTACCTCGCCGGCTTGGACAGCGGCTTTCTTTATTACGGAGTAGCCGACCAGATCAAGCGATGCGGTGTGGCGCAAAGCAACGTGATCCGTGAAATTGACGCCACCGTAAATGGCGGTCTCGCGCAGGACACGACATCGCCATCGGTTTTCCTGCCACAACGGCATCCATGGAATCCGGGCGCGCAAAATTTCGGCGTGCAATATGGATACACGGCGACGACTCCCGCCAACACCGACTTCTGGATCTGGACCTACGCTTATGACGCTTCAGGCATGGGAAGTGTCACGTTAAAATATCGCTCTAACGGCAATAGCGGCGTTCCGAACCGTGACGAATTCAAGACCTACGTCGGCGGCGCAGACACCGGTGCCTGGCAATCCGTTAGCATGACGCAGCGATCCGTTCCTTCGCAGATCGTTCCCACGCCGCAGTATTATGCCGACTATTATTACGCGAAGATCTCCGGCTTATCCGACACGTACGCGGATTATTACGTCACCGCGGCAGACCAGAAAGGCAACGTAACAAACACGCCGATTCAGCATGTTTATGTTGCGTCCGGTACCGGCGCTACGCCGACACCGACTCCGACACCAACCCCAACTCCGACTCCGACCCCAGCCGCGACACCGATTCCCTTTATTCTCGATGGGACGGCCGATTCTTCCGGCTATCTTCAGAACAGCAATGGAATGACGATTTATGCGGCGGTTCGCGGTGGAATTCTTTATCTCGCGACGTGGTCGCCTGGATCGAGCGGTGGCGCTAACGACCATTTCATTTTCGCAACTGACCAACTCCTGCCGGCTGCGAGCGCGGTGGCGCCGTGGGCGAAAGCGGGATTGGTCGCGACTGCGAGCAATAAGCCTTACATCGGCGGCGAAAGCCTGAGCAACTACTGCGGTTGGTTCAACGCGCCGGCCTCCGCCAAGGTGACAAAGTCGTCGGCTAACGGCGGACAGATGGAAGGAACGCTCGACATGGCGGCAGCGTTTGGAGGCATTCCAACCACGATCTACGTATCCGCAGCAGCTTATACCACCGCGGACGGTGGCGCGCTGGCAGCGCAAGGGCCCACGGGAAATGGCGATGGCAACGTCGATCCCGGCGAGTTCCTACCTCTTTCAATCGCCGCCATCAAAGATGAGAATGCCGACGGCAAGTATGATCGACTCGATCCAGCGATCGATTTTCTGATCGCACAAGTGACGCGCACCAATGGTTCGATGACCGTCACGTGGAATGCGGTGCCGGGAAAAACATACCAAGTCGAGACGGTTGATAACCTCGGTGCTACCTGGTCAGCACTCGGAAACACGGTCACGGCTGGTGTCGGCCAGATCCAGCTTTCGCAGATCGACACAACGAACGTCACTAATCGCTATTATCATGTTCGACTGGTGAATCCGTAGACGGCGATCTTCCCCGCCGCCTTCCAATTGGAGCTGCAATACTCCATGTCACTACATGATTCTGTACTTGATCCCCCCTTGGGGATTTCGACACTTCGGACATGGCTGACGCTCCGCTGTTCATTCCCATAATTCTCGGGACACCCCGCCAAGGGCGAAAAAGCGAACAAGCGGCACGTCTTGTATTCGAACGCACGTCGACGCGAGCGGGCGTTGAAACCGACTTGATCGACGTTCGCGACATTCCGCTGCGGCTCGACGACGCGGGCGAACAAATCAAGGACCCAAAATTCTCCGCAACGGTGCAACGGTGCGACGGCTTGATACTGGTCGTGCCCGAGTACAATCACGGTTATCCGGGGCTGCTGAAACACGCACTCGATACAAACCTTGAAGAATACATCCACAAAGCCGTGGGCGTTTGCGGAGTCTCGGCCGGACCGTTTGGCGGCGCGCGCATGATCGAAAACCTTCTGCCGGTCCTGCGAGAGCTCGGTCTCGTGACCATTTTTACCGACGTCAACTTTAGTCGAATCGGGCATGTCTTCGACGATAACGGAAATCTTCTTGAAGAAGCGTTCATCGGTCGGATCGACAAATTTCTAAACGAACTGATTTGGATGGCGCGGGTGCTGCGGCACGGACGCAATAACGTGACCCCGGTCTAACGAACTTTACTCAATGACACGGGAAGTCCTGTCCACCGAGTCGGGTCCGCTCGATCAGCCACGGGACTTCTCCTGGCTGGTCGCCGGGGCGGCCGTTCTTTTTCTTTTGTGGTCCAACCGGGGCTACGGCTTTCACCGGGACGAACTGGCCACTCTCGACGACGCGCGGCATCTCGCCTGGGGATTTGTGGCTTATCCTCCACTGACCCCGTTCTTCGGATGGGTCTCTCTCCACTTGTTCGGAACATGGTTGCCGGGGTTTCGATTTTTTGCATCGATCGCCGCCGCGTTGGCAGCAGTTCTGACAGCCCGCCTCGTTCGTGAATTCGGCGGGGGACGAACCCCACAAACTCTGGCAGCAGCGGCGACGCTGCCATTCGGCCTCGCGACCGGAAGTCTGATGCAATATGTCGCTTTCGACTATCTCTGGTGGGTTCTCACATTCTTTTTCTTCGTTCGCCTTCTGAATTCGAACGATCCCCGCTGGTGGTTAGGGATCGGCGCAAGCATCGGCCTGGGCATGCTCACGAAATACAGCATGCTCTTTTGCATTGCCGGAATTTCCGTCGCGTTCGCCTTCGCCCGGCGCTGGCGCGACCTGCGGTCGCCATGGCTTTGGTTAGGCGTCGCCGTCTCGCTTCTGCTGTTTCTGCCGAATTTCTTGTGGCAGGTATCACATCAGTTCATTTCGCTGGAATTTCTGCAGCACATTCACGCGCGCGATATTCGGATCGGGCGAACAAAAGACTTTTTGCCGGACCAACTGAAGATAACCCTCCTCGGATTTCCGCTGGCGCTGGCGGGATTATGGTTTTGTTCGTTCTCGAAACACGGCAAGTCCTGGCGACCTCTTCCCTGGCTGTATCTGGTGCCACTCATCCTTTTTATCGTTGCGAAAGGACGGGGATATTACCTTGCGCCGGCCTATCCGCTTCTTTACGCGGCCGGAAGCGCCTGGTTGGCGGCATTGATAGGCGGCTGGAGCGCCGGTTGGCGGCGCCTTGTGTGGTCGCTGGCCTTTCTCGCCGTGATCATCGACGTCGCAACTGTGATTTACTTCGTTCTTCCGGTTGCGCCGATCGGCTCCGATTGGTGGCGAACGGCCTTGAAGACAAATGACGATCTCGCAGAAGAGTTCGGGTGGCCGGAATTGGTTTCGACCATTGCCACGATTCGTGACTCTCTGCCGCCGGAAACTCGCTCGACCGCGGCTATTTTAGCCGCGAATTATGGCGAAGCCGGCGCGATCAATCTCTACGGCCCGGAGAAAAGACTGCCCTCCGCGATCAGCGGGGTCAATTCCTTTTGGCAGCGGGGATATGGAGAGCCAGCGCCGGAAACATTGATCGTGGTGGGATTTTCACGAGAATTTTGCGAAGCGCATTTCCAATCCTGCCAGGTGGTCGCGCAAATCAGTAACCACGACCATGTGCCTAACGAAGAAACCACTGATCATCGTGATATTTTCCTCTGCCACGGATTGAAGGAATCGTGGCCGGAGTTCTGGAAGAAAATGCGCCATTATGGATGACAAAGCATTGCCCGAGAGCGATCTGGAAGAATCGTTCGAGCGATCGGGCGGCCCGGGAGGGCAGAACGTAAACAAAGTCTCGACTGCGGTCATTCTTCGACACAAGCCGACAGGTATCACGGTAAAGGTCCAGGATTCACGATCACAGGCGCAGAACCGGAAGCTGGCCCGGGAGCGTTTGCGGCAGGCGCTGGACGAGCGAAAGGCCGCCAAACGTCAAAAGGAAATTGCCGAGCGAGAAAAGGCGCGGCGGCGGCGATCCCCTCGCCCAAGGGCCTTGAAGAAAAGAATTCTGGAATCAAAGCGCAAGCGCGGCGAAGTGAAGAAACGCCGGGGACGAATCCTCGAGTGATAGCCATTGGTTCAAGCCTCTCTTGTCTTGAAGGAACAGGATTGAGGTGAGGGTATTTTTTGATGGCAACGAAATGAAGACGCTAAGGCTCGGGATCATTGGCGCCGGCTGGCCGGGACAAATGCACGCCATGGCCGCGCGATCTCTCGCGACGACGCAAATCTATGCGTGCGCAGATGTCGACCAGACGCGGAGATTGGAATTTGAGAAAGAATACAGCGCCGCAAAAGACCTTCGGCGATTATCACGACCTGCTCGCCGACCCGGCCGTCGATGCGGCAATTATTTGCCTGCCTAACCATCTGCATTTTCCGGCAACTCTGACGGCACTCGAGGCCGGAAAACATGTTTTGTGCGAAAAGCCGCCCACCATGACCGGCGCGGAGATGAAGGTCCTCCGCGAAGAGGCTGCCAAACGCGATCTGGTCTACTTCTTTAGCCGGCAATACCGTTTCACCCCGGGAATGCAGCTGGCGCGACGGTGTGTGAGAGAAGGCCGACTCGGCCAAATTTATCACGCGACAACCACATTTGTGCGGTCGCGCGGGATTCCATCGTGGGGAGGCGGCTGGTTCACTGACCGGAAGCGATCTGGCGGTGGCGCCCTCATCGACATCGGGATTCACGCGCTCGATGCGGTGTGGTTCCTCATGGGAACGCCAAAGCCCACCGCGGTGAGCGCCCGGGTTTTTCGAAATTTCTCCCACCTCGTAGAGGTGCCCGTTTTCGATGTCGAAGATGCCGCCTACGCCTTTATCCGGTTCGATAACGGCGCCGTCGTTCAAATGGAAACGGCCTGGGCCGGAAACCTGACCGACGAGATTCCGCCGCGGCAATACTTTGGCCAGGAGTTGATCAACTCTGTGCTTTATGGGACCAAAGCTTCCATCCGGCTGAATCCCCTGGCCATGTTCGAAGACCGCGACGGCGAGCTCGCCAAGGTCGACCTCCAACCGGAGAGCACGACGCAATCTCCGTTTGAATTACAACTCCAGAACTTTGTTCAAGCGGTCCTGGGCGAAGGCGAGGCGGTCAACAACGCGGACCAGGCAGTCGCCCTGATGGAGATGATCGATGCCATCTACGCCTCCAGCGAATTGGGGCGCGAGGTCCCCATTGCCTAAAATGAGTCCGGAAAAAGTATCGCCTAATACATCTACCGGTGGCACTTGTGACGAATAACTGATACAAGACGAATTCATTATGAAAAAACTTACCATCCTGTCCTTACTTCTATCGGTCTCAGCCGGCTTGTTCCTGGCATCGTGCGCACACCACGACGAGTCAGCCACGACCACGACGACGACGCATGAAACAACTGTCGCAGCGCCGGCAGCGACAACGCAGCAAACCACGACAACGCGCCGTTACTAATCAGGAAATCTTGCTCTGGGAGAAAGGGGTACGCGGACGCGTATCCCTTTTTCTTTCTCTGCAGCGGCGCATCTCTAACCGCCGCCTGTAAACGTCTTAGGTTTCGGACGCTCTGAGGCAACTGGCTCAGGCTTCCGCGCCGTCGCTTGGGACTTCTTCCTGCTCGGCGTCCGCCACAACGGGCGCGATCGCCTGAAGCTTCTCGGCTCCGCGGAGGTCCATGAGCTTAACACCCATGGTGTTGCGCCCAACTGCGCGAATCTCCTTCACCCGGGTCCGGACCATCTGTCCCTTGGTGGTAATCAACATCAGTTCGTCTTTTTCGGTAACGGTCAGGGCACCGACGACGTTGCCGGTCTTTTCGCCAGTCTTCATCGTGATAATGCCCTTTCCGCCGCGCGACTGCTTGCGGTAGTCGTCGAATGGCGTCCTCTTGCCGATTCCGTTTTCTCCGGCAACCAGCAACATGGAATTGGAGTCGACAATGGCCAGCGCAACCACATGGTCCGTCTTTTCCGGCCTGATGCCCCAGACGCCGACGGTGTTGCGACCCTGATCGCGCAATTGCTCCTCATGAAAGCGAAGGCTCATGCCTTCCTTCGTGATCAAAACCAGTTCGTTATTTCCGTTCGTCAACTTGGCGTCGATCAGGCAATCGTCACTCTCGATCTGAATAGCGATGATGCCGCCTTTACGGACGTTGGCGTAGTCGGAAAGGTTCGACTTCTTGACGATGCCGGTGCGTGTTGCGAAAACGATATGAAAATTCTCGTCCCAGGTTTGATCGACGATGTTCGCGCCCGTTCCTGATTTCTTTGCCTGAACGCGGATGGTCGCGGCAATTTTTTCGTCGGCGCGCAGCTCCAGGATGTTCGCGATCGAACGGCCCTTGGCGGCCCGCCCCATTTCGGGGATTTCGTAAACTTTTTCGACGTAAGCGCGTCCCGATTGCGTGAAGAACATCAGGTAATCGTGAGTCGTGGCGGTAAAGAGATGTTCAACGAAATCGCCTTCTTCCTCTTCGGTGGCGCCCTCGCGCGTCGCCATTCCGATAACGCCTTTGCCACCGCGCCGCTGGGCTCGGAACGCGCTCACAGCGGTGCGCTTGATGAATCCGCCATGAGTGATGCTGATAATACAGCCCTCATTGGCGATGAGATCCTCCATGTTGATCTCACCTTCATCAGGCACAAGCTGGGTCAGACGCGGCGAACCGTATTTGTCACGAATCTCGCGCAGCTCTTTTTTGACGATCGTGAAAACGCGCGCCTCCTTGGCCAGAATGTCGCGAAGATCCTTGATCGTTTCGATGAGTTCCTTGTATTCGCCCTCGATCTTTTCCCGCTCCATGCCCGTGAGCTGGTAAAGGCGCAGATCGAGAATTTGATTCGTCTGATGCTCGCTAAAAGCGTAACGGCCATCGGTCAGGCGGGCCGGATTTCGGATGAGGATGCCGATCTTCTCGACCTGTTTCTGGGTGAATTCGAAAGCGAGCAGTTTGACCCGCGCTTCCTCGCGATTGGCTGATCCGCGAATGATGCGGATGAATTCGTCGAGGTTAGCGAGGGCGATGAGATAGCCTTCGAGTGTCTCAGCGCGTTCCTCGGCCTTGCGCAATTCGTAACGGGTGCGTCGCAGGATGACCTCGCGCCGATGATCGATGTAAGCCGTGTTGGCATCCTTGAGATTGAGCAGCTTGGGACGGCCGTGATCGATCGCGAGCATCGAGGCCGCGAACGAACTCTCAAGCGCGGTGTGCTTGTAAAGGTTGTTGATCACAACCTTTGGATTGCCGTCGCGTTTTAATTCGATGACAACGCGAGTGTTTTCGTCCGACTCATCACGAATCGCGCTGATATCGGACAAAACCTTGTCGTTAACCAGATCGGCGATGCGCTCGACCAGTGTCGCGCGGTTTACATTGTAGGGGATCTCGGTGATGACGATCTGTTCGCGGCCGCCTTTAACTTCTTCGACCCCCGCTTTGCCGCGCACTTTCATGCTCCCACGGCCGGTCTCCAGATATTGGCGAACGCCGCTGACTCCGCAGATTGCGCAGCCGGTCGGAAAATCCGGCCCCTTCACGATCTTCATCAGATCTTCGATCGTGATATCGGGATCATCGATCTGAGCACAGATGCCATCAATGACTTCAACGAGATTGTGTGGCGGGATATTCGTCGCCATGCCGACGGCGATGCCAGTTCCGCCGTTAACAAGGAGATTTGGGAACGCTGAAGGAAAAACTTTCGGCTCGGTCCGCGTTTCGTCGTAGTTCGGGACGAAATCGACCGTGTCCTTCTCCATGTCGGTCATGAGCGCGGCGCCGAGATGCGTCATGCGCGCCTCGGTGTAACGCATGGCCGCCGGAGGATCGCCTTCGACAGAACCGAAGTTCCCCTGCCCGTCCACCAGACGCTCGCGCATGGCCCACGGCTGCGCCATGTGCACCAGCGTCGGATAAATCACGGCTTCACCGTGCGGGTGATAGTTACCGCTGGTATCACCGCAAATCTTGGCGCACTTACGATGCTGCCGGTTCGGAAAAAGCGACAGATCGTGCATCGCGAAGAGGATGCGGCGCTGCGAAGGCTTCAGTCCATCGCGCGCATCGGGCAGGGCGCGCGAGATGATGACCGACATGGAGTAATCGAGGAACGACCTCGACACCTCGTCGGCAACGTTAATGGGCTCTACTTTTTCGTTAGCGGTATACAAAACAATTCCTTCTAGACAGGATTAACGGGATTCACAGGATTCTTCAGATCGACTTCGTCGGGATCACCGAGACGCCGAAGCCTCCGTTTAAACTGCAGACTTTGAGATCCGAAGTTCAACAGCAGGCCGACATCGCGGCTGGTGGCTGTGAGATAATTCACCAGCTGAACCTCATCCGCTTTGGAAAGCGAGCTTATGGCCTTTAGCTCGCACAAAATCGAATCGTTTACGATGAGATCGGCGACGAATTCGCCGACGATGACGTTTTCGTATCGAACCGTAATTCTCTGATTGCTCTCAGCAGACAGCCCCGTGCGGCGGAGCTCGTGGATGAGCGCATTTTGATAAACGGATTCAAGAAAGCCCGGCCCCAGGGTTCGATGAATTTTCATCGCGAGGCCGATGATCTTTTCAGTGAGAGCGTGTTTCTGGTCCAATCCAATAAATCCTGTTAATCCCGTCTAGGACTTAGACGTCGAGATTGCGGACGTTTAAGGCGTTATCCTCGATGAATTGGCGGCGCGGTTCGACTACGTCGCCCATGAGGATGGTGAACATCTTGTCCGCGTCGACGGCATTGTCATCGTTCAGATCGACCTTGAGAAGTTTGCGTTTCTCCGGGTTCATCGTCGTCTCAAACAATTCTTTGGCGTTCATTTCGCCGAGGCCTTTGAAACGTTTGATCTGCACGCCGCGGCGGCCGATCTCGAGGATCTTGTGCAGGATTTCCGGGATGGAAAAGAGTGGGTGCGAAGTCGCCTTATCGCCTTCCCCTTCGAGTAACTCGAAGATCGGCTTATCGCTCGCTGCGTAGTGATCGACTTTCAATCCCTTGCGAGCCAATTCGGCGATGATCTTCTGAATGGTGGTCGATTCATGAAGCTCGACCAGTTTGCCGCGACGGCGATTTGCTCCATTGGCGGCCGCTTTGGCGGCAGGCGTGCCTAACGGCAACAACTCCTGCTGTTGCTGTGAATCGTCCTCGAAGAGATTGAGATCGGCGTTTTCCTGGTGGAATTTCCGAACTCCTTTTTCGTCGTGGAAATAATGAACCATCTCCTCGTTGCCATCGCGCACCTTCACAAGGTAGGAGGGCAGCTTGCCGGTCTTGGCCTCGCGTTCTCCGAGGAAACTTTCGAAATCGCCACCGTGCCGGCGAACGGACTCGCTGAGCTTGGCCAGTTTTTCGAGTGACTCGAGAATGTCCTTGAGTTGCGCAGCTGTGACTTCCTTATCGTCGGCCAGATTCTTCAGGCGCACGTCTTCCGCCCCGAGCGTGATCAGAATCTTGTTCAGCTTCACATCGTCATCGACGTATTCCTCCCGCTTCTTGCGTTTGATCTGATACAGCGGCGGCTGAGCGATGTAGATTTTTCCTGCGCGCACCAGCTCCGTCATTTGCCGGAAGAAGAACGTCAGCAAGAGCGTGCGAATGTGCGAGCCATCGACATCGGCATCGGTCATAATAATGATGCGCCCGTAGCGGAGCTTGGTGATGTCGAAGGTCGTCTCGTCCTTCCCCTTGGTGGAACCGTTCCCATCGAGGTCTTCCTTCGGCTTGCCGATGCCCGTTCCGATGGCGGTGATCATCGACTGGATCTCGTTGTTTTTGAGAAATTGGTCGATACGCGCCTTCTCAACGTTAATCAGCTTGCCGCGGATCGGCAGAATGGCCTGGTAACGCCGGTCGCGTCCCTGTTTGGCGGAACCGCCTGCGGAATCACCCTCGACGATGTAAAGCTCGGTCAGTTCCGGATCCCGCTCCGAACAGTCCGCCAGTTTCCCGGGAAGACCGCCGCCCGTCAGCGCCCCTTTGCGAATGGTCTCGCGCGCTTTGCGAGCGGCCTCGCGAGCGCGCGCCGCCGTTAAAACCTTTTCAAAGATTCGTTTCGCCGTCGGCGGGGTTTGATCGAAGAAAGTCATCAACCCTTCGTAAACAACCGAGTTTACAATGCCGTCGATCTCGGTGTTCACGAGCTTCACTTTTGTCTGCGACTCGAAGCGCGGATTGGGCAGTTTGATGCTGAGCACGGCGGTCAACCCTTCGCGAACGTCGTCGCCCGAGATCGTCGGGATCCTTGTCCTTCAGAAGACTATTTGAACGGGCGTATTGGTTAACGGCGCGGGTCAGGGCTGTCCGGAAGCCGGTTAAATGCGTGCCACCATCCGGGTTCGGAATGGAATTGGCGAACGGCAGGATCTGGTCCGTGTAGCTGTCGTTATACTGCATTACGACGTCGACAAAAACTTCATCGCGCTGCCGCGAAATCACGACCGGCTTGGGATGAATGACCTGTTTGTTTTCGCCGAGCTGCTTAACGAATTCCTCAATGCCGTGTTTATAGAGAAAGAGTTCCTTTTTCGGCGGATCAACACGCTCGTCAGTCAGCGTGATCTCCAGCCCGGGATTAAGAAAAGCGAGCTCACGTAACCGGCTCGCCAAACGTTCGAACTTATACTCGGTCGTGATCGTGAAAATCGTCGGGTCAGCCAGGAAGGTGATCAGCGTTCCGGTATGTTTCTTATTTTTAACTTCGCCGATGACACTGAGCTTGTCGGTCGTTTTGCCTTTGGCGAAGGCCATGTGATGAACCTTGCCGTCGCGCGTGACTTCGACCTTGAACCAGTCGGAGAGTGCGTTCACGCACTTTGCGCCGACACCGTGAAGACCGCCGGAATATTTGTAGGCGCCCTGGCCGAACTTGCCGCCGGCGTGCAGATTCGTGAGCACGAGCTCGACCGCCGGCATCTTCCACTTCGGGTGAATGTCGACCGGAATTCCGCGGCCGTTGTCGCGAACGGAAACGGACCCGTCGACGTGGACCGTCACATCAACCCGGGTGCAGTGGCCGGCGAGGTGCTCGTCGATCGAGTTGTCCAAAACCTCGAAAACGAGGTGGTGCAACCCCCGTTCATCGGGGTCGCCGATATACATTCCCGGGCGTTTTCTGACCGCCTCCAAGCCCTCGAGCTTGTCGATCTGGGCGGCGTCGTACTTCTGCGATTTTGCGGTTTCCGTCTGCCCCTTTTTGTAATTTTCTTCGCTTAGATTTTCGGCGTCTGGGGTGGGTAAAGCAGCGGCTGGCATGAGTAGGAAAAAAGATAGGCAGAAACGGGCCTGAAACAACTAAATATCAGGTCTTTTTTGAGCCTTTTTGCCCTATCTGTAGGAGATACGACCTGGTCCAAACCCATTATCTTGTGGTTTTTGACGAGACCGATTTCGGCCATTTTTGGGCGGCTTGACCATATCCCTTTCGACCCGGAAACTAGATCCCTTAAATGCGCTTCCAAACGCTCGCCGAAGGTCGCTGGATCTTCGCTATTCTCGCCGTCCTGGCAGTCGTTAGCTGGTGGGTCATGCCATGGCTCGCCCTTCTCTTCGGGCTGCTCATTCTTTACACGCTGGCTTTCTTTCGCGACCCAGACCGGGCCGTCGCCGGCGGAACCGAATGCGGTCGTGGCTGCGGCCGACGGCGTCGTCGCCGACATCATGGAGATCGACGAACCCGATGTGTTAAAAACGCGCATGCGACGCGTCGGAATTTTTCTGTCCGTATTCGACGTCCACACCAATCGCGCACCGGTCGAGGGACGGGTAACCTATCGCGAGCATCGGGAGGGGCTGTGCCTCGATGCGCGACGTCAGGATTGCTCGGAAAAAAACGAGTCGATGACATGGGCATTCCAAAACCCCCGCACGACGCTCGTGGTCAGACAGCTCACAGGTGCAATCGCGCGACGCATCGTCGGCTGGTCGAAAGTGGGCGATGAACTGAAAAAAGGGGAGCGATTCGGGATGATTCGCTTCGGATCACGGACGGAAGTATATTTACCGCTTACGGCCACCATTGTGGTAAACGTTGGAGACCGCGTGGCCGGCGGATCCACTATCATCGCCCGTCTGGCCGACTGATGAACGAGTCTCAGCCTAAAATTTATTTGCTGCCGAATTTGATGACGGCGGGGAATCTCTTCTGCGGGTTCACCGCGGTGCTCAAGATCCTCGAGGGGGCGTTGCTGCAAAGCACGGACGCTGACGCAGCGGGCGATCTTTTTCACACGGCCATCTGGCTGATCCTCGGGGCCTGTTTCTTCGACTTGTTAGACGGACGCCTGGCGCGTCTGGGCGGGCACGAGAGCGCCTTCGGGCGCGAGTTCGATTCGTTAGCCGATATTGTCTCATTTGGTGTCGCCCCCGCACTGATGGTTTACCGGGTGGTTTTGCAGGAGTTTCCGCGCGCCTGCTGGATTATCGCCTTTGTTTACCTTGCCTGCGGCGCGTTGCGACTGGCGCGATTCAACTGCGTCTCAGCGAACCAGGATTCGAACGGTGGCGGTTCCGACAAGAACTTTACCGGTTTCCCCATCCCTGCGGCTGCGGGCCTGATCGCATCGATTACGCTTTTTCTGCTTTGGTGGGCCGAAGGCGAACATCATCTGGGCAAATGGAAGTTCGTCCTGCCGCCCCTGATGCTTTTCCTTTCGTTCATGATGTTCAGCCGGTTTCGTTATCCAAGCTTTAAGGCGCTTAACTGGCGGACGAAGAAATCCATCCCGCGCTTTTTGGTGATCAGCCTGATTTTACTCTTCACCGTCCTGAACTACGAATGGATGCCGGCGATCCTGTTCCTGGCTTATCTTCTCTACGGCTTTCTCCGACCCTGGTTGTCGCGCGAATGGCAGCGCGAGATTGAGGAAGAGATTGGTGAAGAAGCAAACGAAAGCGATCCGGCGCCAAATTCGCCGCCGGCGCCGCTTTAACGGCGTAGGCTCGTATCAATCCGACTTATTGAGCTGCGCCAGTATTTCCGGGTCGCGCACGTCAGCCCACTCGCCAGCTAATTCCAGCGCCTTCACTTTTTTTCCTGACAAGGCCAAATCGCGAATGGCATCGGTGAGTTCATATTCGCCCCGGGGCGATTTTTTCAGGCGTGCGGTGAACTCGAAGATGCTTGGTCGAAAAACGTAAAGCCCAGCATTGTACCACGGGCTGGTTGGCTCGCCGGCTTTCGGTTTTTCGCGCAGATCCACCAGTTCAAACGATTCGTTCAGGAAAACGGCGCCGCCTTGCGAGACGTCCTCGTTTCGTTTCACGCTGATGACGGCTTCCGCATCAACAGATTCAGCGCAAAGCTTCTTATAGTTATCGGGCTCGACCAGGATATCGCCGTAACTGAGCACGAAGGCCGACGGCTCCGCGAAGGATCTGGCCAGATCGACAACGCGCCCCGTGCCATCCTGAGTCACCTGCGTTGCGTATTCGACTTCGACGCCAAACTTCGAACCGTTTCCAAAACAATCCCGGACCACCTCGGCCCGGTAGCCTACGATGATGAGAAATTTCTTAACGCCCGCACCCCGAAGACCCTCGACGATATGACGGAGCACAGGCCGTCCACGCACTTCGATCATCGGCTTCGGGATATCAGCCGTCAGATCGCGCATACGCGTTCCGCGACCGGCCGCGAGCAGCACGGCTTTCTCGATCTGACTCATCGAGACAGCCTACGCATAGGGATCGAATTGGAAAGACGGACGGGACAAGCTCGTCCCGCCCGATCATGCTTTGACGTTGGTATGGCGGGGAGGGACGAGCGTGTCTCGTCCGTTTTACATTTCTAATCCTTCTTCGGCTGGGAGGCGCTCAAAACCGGCAGCTCTAACGACTTGGTCAGCGCGTTCACCTTCGGCACGTCGTCGGCCTTGATCTGCGTCCACTTTTGCAGCTGTGCGTCGAGTTGATCGCCAAGCATCTTGAAGATGTCGAGCTGGCCCTGGGTCGGCTCGTGATCGCTCTCGATCAGGTGGCTCAAGCCGTCAAAGCGCTCATTGAGCATGCTCGGAAACGCCAGTGTCGCCTCGGAACCCTTCGCGTTCACCTGGATCAGCTGCTCCTCGACGCGGACATCTTGTGCTCGGCGTCGTCAGCCGCTTTGAGCGCATCTTTCATTTTGTCGTTCGCGTCAAAGTGCTGATGCAACGCCTTGATCTGGCCTTTCATCTCACGGATCTCGTTAATGGCCTGGTGAAGCTGGCTGATGCGATCGTTGATCTGCACGGCAAGCGCGAAATTTTTCTGCACCTGCGCTTCCGCACCCTTCATGCGGGGATCGATCACCAGATGGAGTGGAGCGGTCTGGCTTTTGCCGCCGACGGTGAGTTTTATCTGATAATCGCCCGGAAGCGCCAGCGGTCCGCGCGGGCCTTCACCGCCATAAAACGCGCCCGGCACCTGGATGGGATCGTCCAAGCGCAGGTCCCATGGAAAACGGTTCATACCTTCGTTAGCCGGAATTGCCTTTGCCTTCTCGACACGGTCCGGCCACTCGGGCGGCTGATCGTTTTCTTTTTTCTCCTTGCTCGATAAGTGCCTGACGAGTTTGCCCTGGCTGTCCAGAATATCGAGAACCACCTCCTCTTTCGGCGCAGTCTTAAAGTAATAATCGATCATCGCGCCGGCTGGAGGATTATCGCCAACAGGCTGACGACGATCGAATTCCTGCGGGTAATGCAATCGCAAGGCCGTCTGCGGTTGGTAGAGAACAACCTCGGCCGAGGCGGATTGCTCATTCACCTGTCGCAAAGGAGTCACGTTATCCAGCACCCAGAAAGCGCGCCCGTGAGTGGCGGCGACAAGATCGTCATCTTTCACCACCAAATCGTGAATCGGCGAGGGCGGAAGATTCAGCTGCAACGGCTGCCAGTGCGTTCCGTCGTCAAAAGAAACGAAAGGACCGAGCTCAGTGCCCGCGTAAAGCAAGCCTTTGCGACGCGGATCTTCCCTGACGACATGCACATACGCGCCGTCCGGAATCCCCGTCGTGATTGCGGACCAGGTCTTGCCCAAATCTGCGGTCTTGAAAATGTAGGGCTTAAAATCATCCAGCTTGTGACGATCGATCGCCGCATAGGCAGCATTCGCATCCGAGGGTGACGGCTCAATCATATCGACTGTGCTCCATTCCGGCATTTTCGGGGACACGTTTGCCCAATTGGTGCCGCCGTCGCTGCTCACGTGAATGAGCCCGTCGTCCGTGCCGGCCCAGAGCAAGCCCTGTTTCAAGGGCGACTCCGCGAGCGCGAAAATGGTGTCGTAATATTCAACTGAAGTGATGTCCTTCGTTAGGGGACCGCCGCTGGCCTGTTGTTTATCCTTGTCGTTTCGCGTCAGGTCCTTGCTGATTTGCGTCCAACTGTGGCCCTGATCGGTCGAGCGAAAGACGCATTCCGCCGCGGTGTAAAGTGTGTCCGGATTGTGCGGCGACAGAAGCAAGGGCGAAACCCATTGAAACCGGTGAAGGATATCGGAGGCCGCGTGACCGGAATTGTCCACCGGTACCGGGCTGATGTCCGTCACGTCTTCTTTCGCGCGATCATAACGAACGGCGTAGCCTTCGCTGTTCGAATAAATCACATGCCAGTCGCGGGGATCGGGAACGACAAAACCGCATTCGCCGTCACCGGCGACAAACCAATCCGCCGGGCCAATCGCGCCCCAATCGGTCCGGCTGGCGATTCCTAGATTCGAGTTATCCTGTTGCGCGCCGTAAATGTGATACGGAAACGCGTTGTCCACCGCGACGTGGTAGAACTGCGCCGTCGGCTGGTTGTTCTCCGTCGTCCATGTCTTGCCGCCATCGACCGAAACGCTCGCTCCGCCGTCGCTGGCGTTGCCGATGCGGTTCGGATTCTGCGGATCAATCCAGAGACCGTGATGATCTCCGTGGCGCGCGGGCAGGAGATTGAACGTCTTGCCGCCATCAACGGACTTGAAGGCCCCGGTGTTCAGCACGTAAACCGTGTCCGCCGCTTTCGGATCCGCGTAGACCTTGCTGAAATACCAGGCCCGTTGGCGAAAACGGCCGTCATCGTTTACGCGCGTCCAATTTTCACCAGCGTCGTCCGATCGAAAGAGCCCGCCCTCTTTTGCTTCAATGATCGCGTAAATACGATTCGCATCCGCTCCTGAAACCGAGACTCCGATTCGACCCAGAATTCCATCGGGCAATCCGTTTCCTTCGAGATGTTTCCAGGTTAAGCCATTGTCCTCGGAACGATAAAGACCGCTGCCCGGTCCGCCGCTCGAGAAGGACCAGGGCTGTCGCACCGCCTGCCATAAAGACGCATAGACAATATTGGGGTTATGCGGATCAAACACGACATCGATGCCACCGGTCTTGTCATCTTTGCCGAGAACTTTCGCCCACGTCTTGCCCCCATCGGCTGTCCGATAAATTCCACGCTCGTTATTCGGCCCAAATGCGTGCCCGAGCGCCGCAACGATCACGATGTCGGGATTCTGCGGATGAACAATCACTGCACCGATCTGACGAGAATCCTTGAGGCCAACGTTTTTCCAATTGCGCCCGGCATCGATCGATTTGTAGACACCGGTTCCGTAGGTGGTATTTCCGCGAATAGCCGCTTCGCCCGTGCCGACGTAAAGGACGTTGTGATCCGAAGGCGCGACCGCGATCGCGCCGATCGAGGAGATATCCTGCTTGTCGAATAGCGGCACCCAGTTGGCAGCGCCGTCAGTCGTTTTCCAAACACCCCCGGCGACCCCGCCGAAATAATACGTGTCCGGCTCACCGGGGACGCCTTCGATGGCCAAGGCGCGCCCGCCGCGAAACGGCCCGATCTGGCGCCACTGCATTCCCTTAAAGAGCTTCTCGTCAATCTTCGCGCCCGGGACTCGGAGCAGGAGCGGAGTTCGAGAGGCAGGGCACCAACGAAAGAAAAAGAATGAGCCAGGCAGAACGGGGCAAGCGCATCCAAGAAGGTGGAAAGAGACGCGTCGCAATCAACCGGAATCGCGAGGGAAATCACGCGCTCTAGCGGCGGTCTCTGACCGTCGCACGATTTCGTCTTCGGCCACAAAGGAGCCGTGCCGGCTGCACCTTCGGTAGACGCTCAGCGCCACAAACAATCGCGACGGTCAGAGACCGCTGCCAAGACAAACAGTGGCCTAACGACCTGCGGCGGAACCAGCCGGCTTCAAGGCGGTCGTCTTGACGGGTCGCGCTTCCGCAATCGTCTCGGACTCTGCCGTGCAACGAACACGCTGGGCGGCGAAATAGGAACCGACAACAACGATTGCGGCTAATCCCTGCGCAATCAGCGTTTCGTAAGTCGGGAAAACCGCAAACCAAAGGCCTAACCAAGGCGGAATCACATTGACCAGCCACGGTACGTCGGTTTTGGGAATCCAATGCGCCAGCTGCATTTCTTGCGCCTGCTCACCGACCATGACCAGAAGAACGACCCCCAGCAGAATGCCGGTCGTAATCAACATCTTCCGGTAAGGCAGCCGCTGTTGCATGACAAAGGTCAGGAGGGCGACCACGGCAGACAAAGCAAGTCCCAGCAATGTGCCTTTCAAAACCACCGCGCCCCCGAGCCGCAAATAATAGGTCTGGAGAAACAGCACCACTTCGAACCCCTCGCGATAGAGCGACGTGAACCCGAGCAGGAGCAATCCCCAAACAAGCGCGCCGCGCGAAATCTCGGAGGTGCCGGCATGGGCCAGCAATGATTTACGCCGGCGATTGTGAGCTCGAATCCAACCGCCCCAATAGATTTTGTGAAAGAACCAGTTCATGATCACAAGGAGAACGACCACCGCCAGGAGACCGGTCGCAGCCTGCAGATCCAAAGCGGGCACACTGTCGGTCAGCGCGCTCATGATTCGCGCAGCGATGAACCACGTGACCAATGTCGCGATGAAGGCCACTCCCGCGCCGAGGGCAACCGGCCGCCGGTGTCCGCTTTTCTCCCCAGTCATGCTGGCTGTGATCGCGGCGAGGACGAGAATGCACTCAAGACCTTCCCGGAAAACGAGCACGCCGATGTCCATCACCGCCACGCTCGCGGTGGTGTTGGGCTGAAGTGGATCGGGCGCCCCGTGGGCGGTGATTCCCTGCCAAATCAGGAGCGCAATGACGGCAAAAGCCGCTAAGAAAGCGCCGAGAAAAAGCAATCGGCCGGCAACTCTGGTCATCTGAAGCAATATTACCCTATCACAGTCCGGGATGCGGGCTGTTGTTTGATTGCTTTTTTTTAGCGGAGAATTGCCCGCCTCATCCGCTTGGACGCCCGGCCTTTTGCCGGGGAAGGACTCGCTTCCGAACCCTACGGAAGGGAAGTGAACAGCTTCTCCTATGGCCCAGCGCGCTGTCGGGTGCTGACCACGTTGTGAAAACAAGCCCGGGAGACTATAATTGCCCGTGCGAAGAACCGCTGGGTTCACCCTTATCGAGATCGTTCTTTCGGTTTTCATCCTGATGCTTCTGCTCGTTGTGGCCGTGCCGAGCGTCAGCGGCGTCATGGCCGACCGACGGTTGCGACACTCGCTCGATCGTTTCAATGACCTTGCGCATCAGGCACAACAGAAGAGCATCTCCGAGCACCGGGCTTACCTCCTGACTTGGACTTCCAAGGCCATCGAGTTGCGCCCGGAGACACTGATCGACAGCGACGGCCCCGATCCGGTGGCGCGGCTCGTCCCGACTCCCGGGGAAACCTATTCACTCGTGCTGCCATTCGCTCTCATGAAAGATCCACCGGCTGAATGGATCTTTTGGCCAAGCGGAACGTGTGAGCCTGCTGAAGTGACCTTCAGAAGCCGCAATGGAACCTGGACAGCCAGCTACTCGCCGTTAACGGCACAGGCGGAACTCATCGCATATGCTCCGCATTAACAGACCAACCGGGTTTGCGCTTTACGAGGTCTTGTTAGGCGTCATCATCTTTTCGATCGGAGTGGTGGCGCTCGGTCGATCAGCCGAGAACTGCATCAACGCGAGCACGCTCACCGGGGAAGAAAACCGTATCCGCCTGATCCTCTCCAATCGCATGGCCGAGATCCAGGCTACACCGGGCATCCCCGATCCCACGCGCGACGTAAAAATCGATACCGGCTACGGCATTGTGCATCTGATCCAAAAAACCGAGCCCGCCGTCATGACCGAAGATGACGGCACTAATCTGCCGGGGATTATGGCGGTGACGCTTCGAGCCGAATGGCAGCGCGCAGGCATTAAGCAGAGCAAACAAGTGGAATTTTATGTCTACCGCGCAGGCTAACAAGAGTCGTACGGGTTTCACCTTGCTGGAGATTATGCTGGCGGTGGCGATTCTCTCCATCATGGCGCTGGCCATCTACCGCTTTGTCCAGTCGAACCTGGTGGCTTTGCGCGTCTCGTCGGAGATCGCGACAACCGACGCGGCCTACGACGGTTTGCGCGATTTATTAACCGAGCAATGGCAGAATCTTCCGTCCGGCGCGGGCGCGCTCTCGGGCGACGCCGTCAAGGTGAACGACCTTTCGCGCGATCAAATCACATGGACGTGCGGTGCCGGCCCCGGCCTCCTCACCCGCTACGCCGGCAACGATTACATCGTGAGCATGAGTTTGCGCCCCGAGCCCAAAAACCCCGATCGCCTCGATCTTGGCTTTAACCGCCGGCCGGCAAACGACCAGGCCGCAACAGACGTTCACGAAAGCTGGATCCCGCTTCTGCAAAACGTGGAGGGCCTCGAAATTAGGTATTTCGATCCCCGTTTGAACGTCTGGCAGGAGCGTTGGACGGACAATGTGGCCCTGCCCAGACTCGTTCGGCTGACGGTGGCGCGGAAAGATTCCAGCATCCCGTGGGAGGCGATCATCGCACTGGGGCGAACATCGTTATGAACGTAGCCGGCAAACGGTTCGTTAGGCAATCGGGAGCAGCCCTGGTGCTGGCGTTGTGGGCTCTCCTCCTCCTGAGCGCGGTAATCATCTCGTGGGCCATCGATATTAACGCCCAGATTTCCAACTCCGGCAGTGCCAACCGGATTCTCGAGGCCGAGGCCATGGCCTGCTCCGGCGCGGAAATTGCCCTTTGCCCGGCGATCCAGACAAACTCGCCGAACCTGAAGCGCCGGGTGAATGCCTTCGAAAGTTATGAAGCACGGATCACCGGTGAAGGGGGCCGTTTGAATTTGAACTGGTTGCTCGCGGGCGAAGATCCGGTCAGACTCGGCATTCTGAGAAGATATTTAGAGAGCAAAGGCGTCGATCTGAATGAGCGCGAACGAATGGTCGATTGCCTGCTCGATTGGATCGACCCGGACAATCTCGTCCGTCTTAACGGTGCCGAGGACAGCCCGGACTATCATCCGGCGAACGCGCTTTTGACCCGACTCGATCAGGTGAAAAAGGTGAAAGGCTGGGAGAAATTTACCGCGCAACCCGGTTGGGATGACGACTTCACTCTGAACAGCAGCGGCCCAATCGACCTCTCCTGGGCGTCGCACGATGTCCTGATGGCGCTGCCGGGAATGAGCGAGCCGGTGGTACAAGCGTTTCTTCAGTTGCGCCGCGGTCCGGACGGTATCGATGGCACGGAGGATGATGCGCAGTTCAAATCTCTCGATGAAGTGCGCGCCGTCCTTGGACTTACACCTGATCAATTTGCGGCCCTTAACGGTTTGGTTTCTTTCAAGGACCCGGTTGTTAGGATCGTGAGTACCGGCAAATCGGGAAACACCACGCGCGTCGTGCAAATGGTTGTGCGAAAGATTGGGAACGTGCCACAAATGATAACCTGGAAGGAGCTGTAATATCGAGACGACTGCCAAACCGGTATTCCTTTTCCCGACAGCTCACGGCTGGAATCTTCTGCGCAACCCGCAGGGTAACGGCACCTGGGAGGTCCGCTTAATTTCCAATATCGAGGAAGCCGCCTCTCTGCTGAAGACCGAGGACGATCTTATCCTCGGCTTGCCCATCTCGTCCGTGCTGGCGCAAAGGTTTCGCCTGCCGACGATCGACCCTAACGAGTTTCCGGAAATGGTCCGGCTGCAGATTGAAAAACGCATTCCCTACTCTGCCGAAGAAGTGACGACCGATTTTGAAGTGGTCGAACAGGAGAATGGCGAGAGTGTGGTTTCGGCGGTGGCCGTGAGCAATCGGCACTTGGCCGAGATCGCCGCTCCCCTGATCGATCGCGGTTTCATTCCACGACAGGTCACGGTTTACGCGTCACAGCGCGGCTCAACTCATGTGCCCAACGGCCGTGCGCTTCTTATTTATCCCGAGGGCGAAGCGCTCGTCTCGGCGGTGACGGAGAACGGACGCGTCACCCTTACGCGAACCCTTGAAGGCGTGGGACGCGAACAACTGCAAAGCGATTTGCCGCAGCTCGCGCTCAGCGCCGAACTCCAGGGAATTCCGGCTTCCTTCTCGAACGTCCTCCTCGATGAAACCTGCTACGAACTGCGCGACACGGTTCAGGAAATTGTCGATCACCGCCCGGAGCTTGTAGGAACGGAAACTCCGCCCGCGACGATAAAGCTAAATCTGCTGCCGGAGAGTTGGCGGGAACTGCGCGCCCAGATCGCCCGCCGAACGGAGTGGAAGAAGCGCCTGATCTGGGCGGCCGGAGCTTACGTCGGCGTCGTTCTGCTGTTTATCGCCTACCTCGTTTACACGCGGGTTCATATCGCCTATCTCGACAGACAGATCGCGCATGACGCGCCCCAGGCCGACTTCATCAAGGCTGCGGACGCAAAGTGGAAGGCACTCGGGCCCGCCATCGACACCCGTTACTACCCGGTTGAGATTTTGCAGCATCTTTCGGAAAGTCTGCCTTCTCCCGAGATCCACATTACGACCTACAATCAATCAGCCCGCCAGATCTCCATCGACGGCGAGGCGACCAGCGCCGCGCTGGCCTATCAATTCGCGGAGGCCCTGAAAAAGAACGATGGCCTGCGGATCTTCCAATTCACCATGAGCGATCCGAGAATTCTGCCTAACAACCACGCACAATTTCGCGTTGAAGGGAGACCGAAATGAAAGTGAAGGAATGGTATGCGCGCATGAACCAGCGTGAACGCATTCTCGCCTCCGTCGTCGCCGCGATCGTTTTTCTGCTCGGCAACATGGCTGGGTGGAGCTGGATTATGGGCGCGCTTTCGCGCAGCCACGACGATCTCGCGGCCAGGCAGCAGACACGGCTCGAGCAATCGGTATTCCTGAAGGAGCGCGATCTTTGGGCAAAGCGGCAGCAGTGGCTCGAGCAGCATCAGCCCGCCTACAAGGGCGAAGGGGAAGCCTCCACGCTCCTCGACGCACAAATTCGACCGATCGCGGCCAAGTATACCATTCTCCTCGAGAATCCGGGAATTTCCGCTGGCGAAACCACCCCTAACTACCGGAGCGTGCACGCCACTTTCGACACCAAGAGCCATTGGGATTCACTGGTCCACTTTCTTTATGACGTGCAGCAACCCGAAGCCTTTATTGTCTTCGAGAGCGTAAACCTGGCGATCGATTCGGGCGACCCGACGATGATGCGCGGAAAATTCAAGGTCGCGCGCTGGTTTGCTCCCGGTGCTGCGAAAAGATAAAACCTCACTGAAGATAAACACATGATTGCCCACACTCGCCTTCTGGCACTGCTAGTCTTGATACCTGCCGTGAGCCGCTGCTTCGCCCTGGATGATATCCCGAAACGGCCGCCGTTCGATCGTTACGCCAATTTGATGAACAAATCGCCTTTCGCGGTCGCGACAGCCACGGTCAATGTCGAGAAACCCAACTTCGCCAAAGATCTCTACCTGGCGAACGCGGCCAAGCTTCCGGACTGCGATATGATTACGGTCCAATCAGCCGTCGACCGCAACATGAAGGAATACCTGACGACCAAGGGGCCTAACGAGCACGGTTATTCCATTGTAAGTATTGATTGGTCCGAGAGACCGGCCGAGACCAAGGCCACGATTTCAAAGGACGGAATGGCGGCGCCGATTGGCTTCAATCAGGCTTTGATGTCGCAGGCGCCACAGCCCATCCAGCCGTCCAACCCCTCCGCGCCCGGACAACCTCCGGTTCCATCCTACGTTCCGCCGAGACCCAACATGCCGACTGGCGCTCGCACTCCCATACCGCGGATGCGTCCGCCGATTCAACGGATCCCGGGCCAACCCGGACAGCCGGCTAACGGAGTCTCGCAGTAAGTCCTACTGGCCCCAGTCGTCGTCAGCCGTGTCAGGCAGCCGATCCGGCCCAGGAGAAAAAAGATCGTACCCGTTAGGATTCTTCGTGCCGGGATTTCGGTAAATGTAGTTACTGCCGTAGGGATCCTTAGGTAGCTGTTCAAAAAACTGCGTCCAGCGTTGAGGGACAGGATCCGAGTCAGGTTTAACCACCAAAGCCTGCAGGCCTTGCTCCGTCGTCGGCAAAAAACCGTTCATCGCTTCGTAGGTTCTTAACTGGGATTTGATTGCCTGAATATCTGCCTGCACGCGCACGGTTCTCGCGATGCCGGTCGTATTCCCCAGTCGTGAGACAGCCACGCCCAGCAGGATGACAATAATGCTGACGACCAGCATGATCTCTAAAAGAGTAAAGCCGGCAGATTGAGGGAGTCGTTTCATTCGTTTCTCTGACAATGCCCGGGTCCCAGGCGTTGCAAGGTTTATTTGGTTGTCTTGAGCTGGTAGTCCGATTTCTCCCAGAGGTACTTGAGTTGCACCTGGGTTGAGCGAATCGCCGAAGTCGAGCTGGCCGCACCGCCGATGATCATGACGCTGTTGTTGCCCGCTCGCAGATTTCCCACCGGAATGACTTTCTGGGCTCGAAGCCAGCCAGTGTAATGAAATTGCATGTCCTTGACCATGGACTCGACTTCACCTCGATAACCGGGATCGGCCAGTTCCGGAAGGACGAGGTTCACCGGTCCCAGAGATTCGCCGTTCACATAAACTTCGGGCGGCGAATCAATTCGCGGGCTCGCCACATCGAAAGTCAGGAGCGCGACCAGAGGCTGCGCTTCCATTTCAAACTGAAACGAGGCCGCCTGTTGGATGTCGGGCCCGATCGAAATGGGCTCGGCCGCCAGTGTTGCCGTGACCGTCCCAAATTGTTCGACATCATGTTCAGGCGCGCGCAACGGCGCACTGGCCGAAAATGGTTGCGGGATAATGTCCTGCGTCTCTGTGCTCAATGGATGAACCATCTCGCTGCTCGCCATCCAATCCAGAAAAGCGCCTCGAATCGTGTTGCCGTCTCCGGCGACTTCGACGTCGACAACCGAAACGCCTTTCATGGGGACCATCGCCGAGTCCGAACTCGCGAGACCGATGCCGGCGCCTAACGCCCCGGAACGCAGAAGCTGCGTGCCCGACTCATCCCAACAAACCAGCTCCGGGCGCGCGTTTGGCAAATCGTCAAAAAACAGGCGGAAGAAGAGAATCTGATAATCGCCTGCCGGATGACTGAGACGGATGCGGAAGATGGCCTTCGGCGAACCGTCCGCCATTTGCCCACTGACTAACGAAACGGCTTCAACCCACGCGGGAGCTGATTGCGCCTTCGAATGCGCGGGCTTGTTCTGTCGAAGATCGAGCCAGGCACTGTCGGCTGCGGCCGGCTTGGTCGGAGCGGCGTCAATCGCCGGCAACCCATCGTTTAGCGCGAGTTGCGCGCGAAGCGTTGACGTTGCGAGGATAAGCAGCGCAAGCGCTACGATGCGATGGAGCATGTAAATCGGCATTCACCATAAATTAGTGCGGCCTCACTTGCAAGCTGTGTGTCATCTCGAAAACCGCCGAGAGGATGCTGTAGACAACAAAGCCAACCACGATCGCGATCAAAAAGATGATGACCGGCGGAATCAGTTGGGAAACGACCGAGACACTCTTCTCGAGTTCTCGCTCGTAAACATCGGCAATCGTTTTCATGGTCTCGGCGAAATGCCCCGTCTGTTCGCCGACCGCCATCATGTCGGTGAACAACTCCGGAAAGAGATCCTGCTTCGACAGCGCCGTCGAGAGGGTTGCGCCATCGATAACCGATCGCCGCACTTCCACAAGTTTTACCTCGAGATACCGGTTGCCCGCGATCTCACTGACCAGCTCAAGCGCGCGCAGCAGTGGAATGCCATTCTCCATCAACGTCCCGAGGGTTCGGGAGAATTGGGCGTAATATCTGTGCCGGATAATTCGGCCATAACCCGGGACCGTCAGACGAAATCGGTCCCAAGCGATCCGGCCCTCATCATTCCTAACAAATGCTCGAAACCCTACGGCGGTGGCAATGCCGATCAGAATCACCAGCCACCAATAGCCGGTGATAAGATGGTTTACCTCCAGAAGAATGCGCGTCGGCAATGGAAGCGAGCCGCCGTTGGCCGCCATGAACTGCGTCAGCTGCGGCACCATGAAGGTGATGAAAATCGTAATCAAGACGATGCCGGCGAATGCGAGAAACATCGGATAAATCAGAGCCTGCTGCACACGGTCGCGCAGGTTTTTGGCCTGCATCAGGTGATTAACAAGCCGGTGCAGGATATCGGGCAGCGCACCGCTGGCCTCACCGGCCGCGACCATGTTCACATAAAGAGGCGGGAATGTTCTCGGGAACTCGCGCAGCGCCTGCGAGAAACTTCGCCCATCGACCAGCGCCTGGTGCAACGCTTTCGTCATCTGCTGGACGCGCGGCTGCTTGAGACGCTTTTCGAGAATTGAGAGCCCCTCGTCGAGCGTCATCCCGGCCTGGAGTAAATGGGCCAGTTGCTCGGTGAAAACCAGCAGCTGACTGTGCGGCACCTTCAGCGTCTGGGTGGCAGGCGCAGTCGGAGAGGCAACCTCTCGCGCCCCGTTTTTACTCTCCCCACCGACAGACTCGATTCGGATGGGAATGTAATGGAGTTGCTCGATTTGCCGGATGGCGACGGACCTGTCGGCACACTCCAGGACTCCCTCGACCAGTCCTCCCTGTGCGTTGCGTGCCCGATACGAGAATTGCGGCATCTGCCTAATGTTATCGCAGACGGGAGTTAATTCCAACGAGCGATGCCCTGGCACAAAATGCTGTGTTTCTGGCACGGTTGATGCCATTATAAGAGTTATGAAAATTCTAATGGTCGCCCTGCTGCTCGCGCTCACGACGATGTCGTCGGCTCACGCCTTCCTGCGACCACGTTTTCCCCACCGCACCGCACCCCCGTCCAATCATTCGGGGTTGGGGACCGCAGAGTTCGCGCGGCCGGCAATCTTGCCTAACTAATCGACGGCGCGAAAAACGCGATACTTTCCGGAATAACTATCGCCCGCTTTGGTTCGGAACTCTCTTTTCGTCCCGACTTCCTGAACGACGATGTCGACGCTGTCGCCTTCACTGACAGATTGGCGCACACCGACGACCGCCAGCACTTCTTCCTCCGCGGGACGCGGCGGAGCAAAGGGACTGTTGGCCAGATGCGCCAGCTCACGTTTCACATAAGAAGCATCTCCGCCTGATTCGCAGAGCACCAGGGTCCATCCCGGTCCCAGGCCGATCACTTCACCGCGGAGTCGAAGCCGTTGTGCCGAAGGATGCTCGCGTTGGCCATTGGATTTACTGAGACGAATCTTCTCACCCACGCCTTCGGCGATTGCCTCCTCGCGTTGCTCCAACTCCAGGGACGTTCGCTGCAAATCAATGCGCTCAAGCCGGGCCGAATCGCCGCCGGCATGAGACTCTCTTTCAGCCACGCGCCGCTGTTGCTCCGTCTGCCGGGTCCGCGCAATTTCGCCTGCCTTTTGCGCGTTGAAACTGTGCCGCGAGGAAACAGCGATCTCTGAAAAAGGAACGCGCACGACGCCGAACCGATGCTGAATCATCAGCGCCCGTCCGTCCGCGCGAAGGATCGTAGCGTCTTTATAAACTCTTCCCGATGTCGTTTGGAGATCTTCGGCAGCTGCTCGGTCATGGGAAGCAGCGATCACAAGAGTGGCCACGAAAACACGGCGCAACAAAGAGAACACTCTGCAACCGGTCTGCCGGACAATGCCTCCGTTGTCAATCGCCAAGCGAGATTCACCTCTCACGGCGAATGAGAAGTCGACTCTCAGTCGGTGTTATCGACCAACTGGTAAGTAATGGTGGCACTTCCGCTTGTCGGCACGCTGACCGTCACTGTGGCGGCGCCGGAAACGCTGAACGTCCGACTGAACTCCGGAGTCCCGATGGCGATCGATTGCAGGATCATCGATGTTTGACTGTTCTTCGTCAGGCTGACAGTTGAGACGGCAGCGCCGTCGTGGACGAAGTCGAAAATTTTGAGCAGCCGGCCGGAGCCAATCGTGATGCTCAATGCAGTGCCACCCGTTGGAATAATCGATGTATGAATCGGCCCGGCGTGGGCTGACAAGATCAATGCGGCCAGACAGCAAACGGTCAGAAAAGATTTCATCATTCCGGTATGCCTGAAGTCCGTTCGAATTCCGATCTCTTTCCATCAACCGAATAAAATTTCTCCAGGGCGTGCCGCGATCCAACCCTACATTGACACCCCCCACCCCCATCGCATATTGCCGCTCTTCAGTCGGCGGGGTAGCCAAGTGGTAAGGTCGAGGTCTGCAAAACCTCTATTCGCGGGTTCGATTCCCGCCCCCGCCTCCATGAGAACCGCGGCTTTGATGGACAACAGGGCCAACTTTTCACCACAGGGTTCGATTGATTCATTCGCTCCCGCGAACTCACCCTGCGGGCTTCGTCGATGTCGCTCGGCTCCATTCCCGTTCCCGCCTCTCTTCCATGGCCCGATCGCTCGAGTGCGTGAATGAATCCCGATTGAATTCGCCACGCCGTTACTCCATTACTTCATCTCCCTCATGCCGTCGAAATCCTCCGAACTATTCCACGCTGCCGAAAGACGCATCCCCGGCGGCGTGAATTCTCCGGTGCGCGCATTTCGCAACGTCGATGGCGAACCGTTCTTTGTTGAACGCGCCAAAGGCTCCCGCATTTGGGATATCGATGGCAGCGAATATATCGATTACATCGGCAGCTGGGGACCGGCGATCCTGGGACATGCGCCTGATGTTGTCGTCCAAGCTGTAACGGCGGCCGCTCGCAATGGGTTGAGCTTTGGAATTCCTAATCCGCTGGAAGTCGAAATGGCAGAGCTTCTCTGCAACTGGGTGCCATCGCTTGAGAAAGTCCGGATGGTCAACAGCGGCACTGAAGCGACCATGTCCTGCCTCCGGCTCGCGCGCGGATTCACCGCACGAGACAAGGTTATCAAATTCGATGGATGCTATCACGGGCACGTTGACTCCTTGCTCGTAAAAGCCGGCAGCGGCAGCCTCACCCACGGCCAGCCTGACAGCGCCGGCGTTCCCCAGGCCTTCGCCGACCTGACGATCTCCGTCCCCTTTAACGACATCGAAGCGGTGCGCCGCGCCTTTCGGGAAAATCCAAAAGAGATCGCGGCTGTCATTCTCGAACCGATTCCCGCGAACGCGGGCCTCTATTTTGCGCGCGACGAGTTTCTCACGCTTTTGCGGGAGGAGTGCACGCGCCAAGGCGCGCTGCTTATCTTTGATGAAGTCATGACCGGCTTTCGCGTCGCGCGCGGCGGCGCCCAGAGTCTTTACGGGATAAAGCCAGACCTGACCGCGCTCGGAAAGGTCATTGGGGGCGGCCTGCCCGTAGGCGCCTTCGGCGGCCGCGGGGAGATCATGGACAAACTTTCGCCTAACGGATCGGTTTACCAGGCTGGCACCTTGTCGGGAAACCCACTCGCCATGGCCGCAGGCCTGGCGCAACTGCGCGAACTGGACCGCATCAATGCCTGGCCGCTCCTGGAAGAGCGCGGCGCGCAGATGGAAAAGGCCATACGCCAATTGCTCGAGCGCAGGAACGAGCCGCTCACCTTTCATCGGATCGGCTCGATGTTCTGCCTGATCTTCGCCCGAGGACCGGTCGACAATCTCGAGGCCGTGAAGCGGTCCGACCTCAAGCGTTTCGCAAAGTTTTTTCACGAATCCCTGAAAGCGGGTGTCTACTTCGCGCCGTCCCAATTTGAGACGGGCTTCATCTCCTGTGCTCATAGCGCCGAAGATATTGATCAAACGGCGCGCGTGGTTGGCGAATCGCTGTCCTCTTAAATTCCTTTCCCGCACAAGCCGCTCCGAAGGAAACACGTCCCGATCGCGCTTCGCATGCGATCTTGTTACGGGGCGTGCAGGTTCCTGCGCGCCGGGTTTACCAACAATTCAACTCAACAACTTACTCTTCACATATGACTCAAAAACTCGATGGTAAAAAGGTTGCGATCCTCGTGGCCGACGGATTCGAACAGGTGGAAATGACAAAACCGCGCGCGGCACTGGACGAGGCCGGAGCGACGACCACAATCGTTTCTCCAAAGACGGGCAAGATTCAGGGAATGAATCACGCCGACAAAGGCGACAAATTCGATGTCGATCTCGGACTGGATGACGCGCGCCCGGAGGATTTCGACGCCTTGTTGATTCCGGGAGGGTTGATGAATCCCGATCAACTGCGGTCGACGCCAAAGGCTCTCGACTTCGCCCGCCACTTCTTCAAAACCGGCAAACCCGTGGCTGCGATTTGTCACGGACCCTGGGTCTTAATTGATGCTGGCGTCGTCCGCGGCCGGACTCTGACCTCTTGGCCTGCAATTCAAACCGACGTGAAAAACGCCGGCGGCAAATGGGTCGATCAGGAAGTGGTGGTCGATAACGGCCTCGTCACCAGCAGAAAGCCAGATGACATCCCGGCTTTCAATCGCAAGATGATCGAAGAGTTTTGCGAAGGGAAGCACGCCCGGCAGCCCGAGCACGCCGTCGCGTAGCTCGTTAGGGTGTTCTTAGACTGGCCCCGGCCCTCAAGCCCGGGGCCGGTCGCATCCAACCCCGGCGAAGCCATCGTCGGGGCTGTGTGCAATTGTTTGGCCTTTCGCCGAAAGGCCTTAAATTGGGCAGGAATGACGACCGCGAACAAGATCACGATCGTTAGGATTGCCATGATTCCCGCGTTCGTGCTCATGGCGATCTATTACGGCCAGAGCATTCAGCGCGGCGCGCCCGAAGAATGGCAGCGCTTCGCAGCCATCGTGATCTTCCTGGCCGCCGCGGTCAGTGACGGCCTGGATGGATATGTCGCGCGCCGTTACAACCAGCGCAGCGCTCTGGGCGTAATCCTCGATCCCATCGCCGATAAAGGGCTTTTGCTCAGCGGAATCATCACCCTCAGCATCAGCAATTGGAATGAGGTCGATCCCAATTACGGAAAATTTCCACTGTGGTTTCCCGTCCTCGTGATCACGCGTGATGTGGTCATTCTTGTGGGCAGTGCCGTCCTTCACCTTCTCAACGGCAAAGTGCAGGTCAGGCCCAGCTGGACCGGAAAGGTGGCCACGGTTTTGCAAATGACCGCCATCGCATGGGTCATGTTGCAGCTGACGTTCCTGCCTCTCAGCTATGTGGTCATCGCCGCCGGACTCTTCACCTTTATCTCCGGATGCGTCTACGTAGCGGACGGCGTTCGCCAGCTTCAGGCAGAAGGGCATGCGAACGCCAAGACTAGTTAGGCCGATTCCCCGCCATTCCATGCCTGCCAGTCGCCAATCTCGGGCCAACGTCGTTATCGTCGGCCGCCCAAACGTCGGGAAGTCGGCTTTGTTTAATCGGCTCGTAAAAAAAAGCACCGCCATCGTGCACGATCAACCAGGCATCACCAGGGATCGCATCTCCGGATTATGCAGAAGCGGCGCCCGCCCCTTCACCGTCTGGGACACCGGCGGCATCGCAGGCGCGGGCGAAACCCAGTTGACCCGGCACGTTCGTCGAGCGGTCGAAGAAGCGATGTCCCTGGGCGATCTCCTTCTCTTCGTGGTCGACGGGAAATATGGCCTGCAACCGGCAGATCACGATCTCGCGCAATTGGTCCGTCGTTCCGGCAAGCCGGTCATCCTCACGGTCAACAAGGTCGACGAGTCGAAACATGAAGATTTCGAGACCGATTTCGCAGGGTTCGGTTTGGAACATGTCGTCTCGGTGAGCGCGGCCCATGGCCGTGGCATTCATGAGTTGCTCGAGTTCATCGATCGGCTTCTTCCACGCGAGACTTCCGCAGGGATGGAATCTTCTCCCGAGAACGAAGACTCCGTCGATGACTCGTTAGCCATCGCCGTCGTCGGGAGGCCGAATGCGGGAAAGTCGTCCTTCATCAACGCGGTGTTGAGCGATACGCGCACCATTGTCAGCGAACTTCCAGGAACAACCCGCGACGCCGTCGACATTAACTATGAGCACGACGGCAACCATTTCGTTTTCATCGACACGGCTGGTATTCGCCGGCGTGGAAGCCATTCGAGTTCAGTCGAAGTCTTTAGCGTCATTCGGGCCGAGCGAAGCATCCGTCGCGCCGATGTCTGTATTCTCATGATCGATCTGTCCTCCGGAGTCACTGCCCAGGACAAGCGAATCGCCGGTCTGATTCAGACGGCGCGCAAAGCCTGTATCATTGTTCTCAATAAGTGGGACCTCTTGAAACCAGAGCGCGGCAGCAGCGCGCTCATCAGGGAACTGGTGACGGACACGCGCCAGAGAGCTTTCTTCCTCGACTATGCTCCTGTCCTTGTCGCTTCGGCCACCACCGGCGAGAACATCAAGCGCATCTTTGGTATTTTGAAGAAGATGCGCGTGGCCAGCCATCGCCGCATTGGGACGGGCCCACTTAACCGCCTCCTTCGAGCTGCTTTTGCAGCGAATCCACCGCCGATGATTTCCGGCCGACGTTTGAAGTTGTTTTACGCAGCGCAATCAAGCGGAGCACCCGGGCGCGGCGTTGAGCCGCTTGAGTTTATTCTCTTCGTCAATGATCCCAAGCTCCTCGGAGATACCTATCGTCGTTACCTCGAAGGGCAAATTCGTGACCGGGAACCTTACGAGGGTCTCCCCATCGTGCTCACCTGCCGTGCCCGCACGGAATCCAGAGCGCGTCCGGGCATGCGCCCACGGAAAGCACACTAAATTCGAACATAGACGCTCTCGTTTTGTCTGAAGAGAACACATGAAATCCACGCAGGAGATCACACAGGAAGTCCAGCAAATCGGCCAATGGATCGCGGCCGTCCGTGAGCAAATCGGACACGTCGTTATCGGCCAGAAATACCTTGTCGATCGCCTGATTCTCGGGCTCTTGGCTAACGGTCATATCTTACTGGAAGGCGTTCCCGGCCTGGCCAAAACCCTGACCGTCAAAACACTGGCCGCATGTATTCGAACCGGCTTTCAGCGACTCCAATTTACGCCCGATCTTTTGCCCGCTGATCTCATCGGCACCCTGATTTATAATCCGCGCACCGGCGAGTTTTCGACAAAGCTCGGCCCCATTTTCTCCAACCTCATCCTGGCGGACGAAATCAATCGCGCGCCCGCCAAGGTCCAGAGCGCCTTGCTTGAAGCCATGCAGGAACGCCAGGTCACCATCGGGGAACAGACTTATCCGCTCTCCGATCCGTTTCTCGTTCTCGCAACCCAGAATCCACTCGAGCAGGAGGGCACCTATCAACTCCCGGAAGCGCAGCTCGACCGCTTCATGTTCAAGTTGAACGTTGGTTATCCCGAAAAATCCGAGGAACGCCTCATTCTTGATCTCATGGCCACATCGGCCCCGGACCTCCAGGTCAACGCGGTGGTCGATCCAAAGGATGTCATCGCCTCGCGCACGATCGTAAACAGTATCTATATAGATGATCGCGTGAAGGATTACATCGTCGACGTCGTCTGGGCGACTCGCGACCCGGGGGCCTACAATTTGCGACTCGATGGTTTGATTCGTTATGGCGCTTCGCCACGAGCGACGATTTATCTGGCTCTCGGAGCGCGCGCCTACGCCTTTCTTAATGGGCGCGGATACGTCACACCGCAGGATGTGAAGAGCATCGGCCCGGATGTTTTGCGACATCGCATTATCGTGAGTTACGAAGCCGAAGCCGAGTCGGTCACGAGCGAAAACATTATTGAAAGAATCTTTGCCGGGCTTCCGGTGCCCTGAGTCGCCGTGGACACCGCTGAGATTCTAAAAAAAATCCGCACCCTCGAAATCAAGACCCGCGGTCTGGTGGAGACGGTCTTCGCCGGAGATTATCACAGCGTCTTTAAGGGACGCGGAATGAACTTCGAGGATGTCCGCGAGTACCAGCCCGGGGATGAAATTCGTTCCATCGACTGGAACGTAACCGCTCGCATGGGAGCGCCCTTCGTGAAGCAATTCACCGAAGAACGCGAACTCTCGGTCATCTTGATCGTCGACGTCAGCGCATCGGAAAACTTCGGGAGCACATCCCAGTCGAAACGCGAGCTCGCGGCTGAAGTCGCCTGTTTGATCGCCTTCAGCGCCATCCGCAATAACGATAAAGTCGGGCTCCTCCTGTTCAGTGACGAGGTGGAGCTTTTTATTCCACCTAAGAAAGGCCGGTCGCACACCCTCCGGATTGTGCGCGAAATTCTTTTCTACCAACCACGCGGACGAGGGACCAACCCGGGCCTGGCGCTCGATCAACTGAACCGCATCGTCACGCGCCGCTCGGTTGTCTTTTTCATTTCCGATTTTCAAGCACCCGATTTTTCCAGGGAACTGAGGGTGACAAGCAAGCGTCACGATTTCATTGCCATGCACATCAAGGACGAGCGCGAGTCCGTCCTGCCGAATGTGGGTGTGGTGACTCTGGAAGACGCTGAAACCGGCGAACAAATCGAGATCAACACGGCCGATCGAGCCACCCGCACGCGCTTCTCCGATCAGGCGCAAAAGCAGGAGACAGATCTGCTGCGCATGTTGCGCCGGAACAACATCGACACCATTGGGCTGCGCACCGGGGAAGATTACCTCGCGGCCTTGCGAACATTTTTCAAACAACGCGAGCGCCGACTCGCTATTCGTTAGGCGACCATGTTTTTTTCAAATCTGGCAGCCGAGGAATTCCACGATATCGCTCCGCCGGTGGACTATTCCCTCATTCCCCATTGGGCGATTGCGGCTGCTCTCATTGCCGGCCTTGCCCTTGTCGCCTTCGCAATCCGGTGGCTCACGAACCGCTATCGTCGTTCCGCGCCGCCGCCGCCACTTCCGCGCGAGCGAGCTCTGGCCGCGCTCCGAAAGGCCGAGCCTGAAGTCGAGCGGCTGAACCCCTACGCATTCAGCATTCGGGTATCTGACATCCTGCGCGGCTACGTCTCTGAACAGTTCGGTCTGCCGCTCACCCGCCAGACGTCGTTTGAATTCCTCGAGCAACTGAAAAACAGCTCGACCTTCTCGGACGAGGAGAAGCAACTCCTCGAAGTGTTCCTGGATCGTTGCGACATGATCAAGTTCGCCAAATACGAAGCCAGCACGGAAGACAGCAGACTCCTTCTGGAAGAGGCGGAGCAATTCGTGAAAGGAGAACAACTCGCACATGCATCTGCCTGAGTGGTGGCCCAAGGGAACTGCCCTGACCTTCGGGCATCCGTGGCTCCTGCTACTGCTGCTGGCGGTGCCGCTACTGGCGTGGCTTCGTGGACGCTCGGGCAAAGCTGCCGCGCTCGTTTTCTCTTCGACGGCGCCGTTGCGAGCGCTCGGCAAACAGAGTTCGTCCAACACCGGCCGCATCTTGCGCAGCCTGAGTTTCGCCGCCATGGCCTTGCTCATTCTGGCGCTCTCGCGACCGCAGCTCGGGAAGACCTTGAACCAGGTCGAAGCCAGCGGGATCGACATCATGCTCGTGCTCGATGTCTCCGGATCGATGCTGACGAAAGATTTTACCATTGGCCTGGATATGGCCACACGCGTCGACGCCATTCGCGAGGTCACGCGAAAATTCATCGAAGGCCGGCCTAACGACCGGATCGGCATGATTGCCTTTGCCGGTCGCCCCTACGTCGTTAGTCCCTTGACCTTGGATCACGACTGGCTCACGCAAAATCTCGACCGGGTGAAAATCGGACTGGTTGAAGACGGCACTGCCATCGGGTCGGCCATGGCGACAGCGGCAAACCGGTTGAACGACAAGCATTCCAAGAGCCGCGCCATCGTCCTTCTGACGGACGGCGAAAACAACGCCGGCAAAATTCCACCCAACACCGCTGCCGAAGCCGTCAAAGCTTTAAAGATTCACTTCTACGCCATCGGCGCCGGGACGAACGGCATCGCCCTGGCACCTGTTTTTACCCAGCGCGGTCCGCTGACTGATCTCGAGGGCAATATTCGTTACGAACGCCAGGAGGTGGAATTTAATGAAAGCGGCCTGCGGGAAGTGGCCAAGATCGCCGACGGTCGATTCTACCGCGCCACTGATACAAAATCTCTCCAGGAAATCTACGCGGACATCGACAAGCTGGAGAAGTCGACTCTGAAGATCAACAAGTACCAAGAGTATCGCGACCTGTTCCCGGTTTGCATCATGTCGGGCGGCGCCCTTCTGCTCGCGGCGCTGCTTCTGTCGCAAACCTTTTGGAAAAAAATGCCATGAGCTTCGGGGCCCCCCAGTGGTTCTGGGCCTTGCCGGCCTTGCCCGTTCTCATTCTTCTCTTTGTCATGGCGGAGAAAAAGACCGCCGAACGTTTGCGCCTTTTTGTCTCCGCGCGTCTTCTGCCTGAGCTTGCCGGACAGGTCAACAAGGGGCGCCGCGCGTTGCGATTCGCCCTTCAGCTTCTCGCGCTTGCGCTCGCGCTCGTTAGTTTGGCCAAACCGCGCTGGGGCTATTCCTTCGAGGAAGCTCATCGACGCGGCATCGATATCTTCATCGCCGTCGACACATCGCGAAGCATGCTTTCCAACGATGTGCAGCCGAACCGGCTCGAGCGGGTAAAACTCTCCACCCAGGATCTGATCAATCAGCTTGAAGGCGATCGCGTCGGTTTGATCGCATTTGCCGGACGCGCTTTCGTGCAGGCTCCGTTAACGATCGATTACGGCGCGGTGGTCGAAGCGATTCGTGATCTCAATACCGAAACAATCCCGGAAGGGGGCACGAATATCTCCGAGGCCATCGATCTCGCCACCAAGACCTACGGGAAAAGCGCCACTGGCAACCGTGCTCTTGTCATCTTCACCGATGGAGAAGATCTCAGCGGGGACGCCATCCGGGCCGCCAAGGCCGCAACGGACCAGGGCGTCCGAATTTTCACCATCGGAGTGGGCACGCCCCAAGGATCGTTGATCCCAATCAAGAGCGAGGACGCACAGAGCGCATTTGTTAAGGATGAAAAGGGCCAGGTCGTGAAATCCAAACTCGATGAGAAGCGGCTGCGCGAAATCGCTGAAACCTCCGGGGGAATCTATCTGCACCTCGAGAACGGCACGCGCACGATGCAGCAATTGATCTCGGAAGGCATCGCAAAGATACAGGCTGGTGATATTGATGTTCGCCTCAACAGACGTCCAATTGAGCGCTACGAGTGGCCGTTAGGCGCAGCGATTGTCTGCCTGGCCGCCGCGCTTCTCCTTCGGGAAACGAGGAAGCCACGAAACCCGGCCAATGTTGTCGCGACGAGAGCTGCCCTCAGCGCCACGCTGCTTCTGAGTGCGACGCTATCTGTGTTCGGCGCCGCACCGGGGATTGAAGATTACAACAACGGCAAGTTTGATGACGCCTACGGCCAGTTCCAGGGAACGCTGCAGGCGCATCCGCAGAATCCGGCGATCGATCGTCTGAATTTCGACGCCGGCGCCGCCGCATACAAGTTGAAGGACTACAACAAGGCGCTGCAATCCTTCAGTCAGGCGCTGCTTTCGAAAGACGTCCAGCTACAACAGAAGACGCATTACAACCTTGGGAACACACTCTATGAGCAGGGCGAAACCGAGCACACCGACGAAAAGAAAATCGCCAACTGGACCAACGCCATTCAGCACTACGACGAAACTCTGAAGATCGATCCGCAAGACAAAATGGCCCAGGAGAATCGCGATTTCGTTAAGAAGAAAATTGAAGAATTAAAAAACAAGAAACCCAGTCCCTCGCCATCGCCATCGCCATCGCCGCAATCGAGTTCACAAGACAAAAAAAAGGACCAGGACAAATCAGGGCAACAGGATCAGCAAAGTCAGTCCCAACAACAGCAGAAAAAAGATTCTTCGGGCCAAGGCCAGCAGCAGCAGGAGAAGGAGCAACAACAAAAACAACAGCAGCCCGGCAATTCGGAAAAACAAGAGGGCAACAACAAGAGTGAGAGGAATCAGAACAAAGATGACAAGGCGAACTCCCCTTCTTCCTCTCCCTCACCTTCCCAAGGCGAGAGCCCCTCTCCCTCGTCCAGCGGCAGTCCCTCCGCCACGGCTTCGCCGTCGCCCTCGCCTTCGGAAAGCCAGGGAACAGGAGACCAGGGCGCCACTCCGAGTCCGTCGCCCACGGCGACGATTGGGCCTAACGATAACGCACATAACACTGCCAATGGTGAGGGAAGCGAGAATCAGCCGTCGCCCTCGCCGCCGCCCAACGCCACGCCGCCAAAGAAATTTTCCGGGGAAGTCAAAGGCTCCAGCGAAAGCAAGCCCGGTCAATCGCCAGGTGAAGGCGAAGCCGTCGAAGCCGACCAAACGCCGGACGGGCAAATGAGTGAACGTCAGGCGATGGCCCTCCTGCAATCCACCCAGGATGAAGAAGCCCGCGTTCCCCTTGATGAACGCAGGGCCGTGCGTCGTGTCTATAAAGATTGGTAAAACAATGTCTCTGGCACGCTCAAGACTCTCCTTCGGATCCCTCGTGACCGTTCTCCTGGCGACCGCACTGACGTGCGCGCAGGCAGCGGCTCCGAAGGTGACAGCCGGTACTCAGCAACTCCTCCGCAATGGTCGGTGAGATGGTCGAGATGCAAATTCGCATTTCAGGCGGAGGCGAAGCCTCCGTCCCGAGGGACATCCCGGTCGACGGCCTTGAAATCCATCAAACCGGCACTTCACGCCAGGTCGAAATGCAAAATTTCGATGTCTCTCAAAGCGTCACATATAGCTACTCGATATTACCGACCAAATCCGGCACTTTTCGGATTCCGCCGCAGACCGTAAAAGTCGGCGGAAGTTCGTTCCAGACTCCGGGTTTGGAATTGACCGTGGCCGCCGGTAGTTCGCCGAACCAGGCCAATCAGAGCGGAAGAAATCCCACTGCACAAACAGTCAATGCGAAGCTCGCATTTTCAGACATCACGGTAACCAAGCCCGTTGCCTATGTCGGCGAAGCGATTCCGGTAGAAATACGCGTTGGATTCAATTCGCGCGTGCCGCATCAATTACTTAACGAGCCGGAGATCGCCGGCCAGGGCTTCACCATTCAGAAATTACAGTCATCCGGCCGATCGCGCATGGAAGCGATTAACGGCGCTAACTATGAAGTGATTACATTCAAGACAGCCATCGCCCCGACTCGGACGGGAAAACTTGAGATCGGCCCGGCGCAGGCCCCCGCGGGCGTGGTAATACCTCGGCAGCGCGGATCCGGTCGACAATTGCAGTCGCCTTTCGATCGATTCAATCTCGACGACCTGTTTAACGATCCATTTTTTGCCGACGCCTACTCCGCATTTGGTGAGCAAAGGAAAATCGCAGTGAAAAGCGATCCGGCGACGCTCGAAGTGAAGCCGCTGCCGCCAAACGCACCAGGGTCTTTCTCAGGAGCGATTGGCAACTTCAGCCTGCACGTGGAAGCGAACCCTAAGAATGTGCAGGTTGGCGATCCCATCACCGTGACCGCCACGATCTCAGGCCGCGGGAACTTCGATCGGGTGGCTGCGCCCACTCTCCCGGAAACGAAAGGCTGGCACAGTTATCCTCCATCGTCGAAATTCAAACAGGACGACGATGTCGGCATAAGCGGCACCAAGACATTCGAGATCGTTCTCTCGCCTAACGAACGGAAGGATTCCATTCCGCCGCTGGAGTTCACTTACTTTGATCCGTTGTCCGAAAAGTATGTCTCGCTAAAGAGCAACCCAATACCAATCCACGTCGAAGGTGAGGCTCTCCCGGCGACATCACCGACTCCGGCGGCGGCTTCGTCAGCGCCGGCGCCTTCCGCTGCTTTATCGGCAGGGCCTCAAATGACAGCCAAGCCCGGCGAGATCCTTTCTCAACTAGACGACCGGCGACAACGCCCCGCATCCTTCGGTCCAGTCTTTCTCAAAAGGGAATTCTGGCTGGTCCAGCTTCTGGGCTTCGTCCTTCTTGCTATGTATCTAGCATGGAGAATTGTCGGCGCCCGAAAGCGAGATCTCGCGGCTGTTCGAACGGCTGCACTTCAGCGCGAGGTCGAGGCACTTCGGCGAAAACTTCGCCGGCGGGATTCGCGGCCGGCGGACTTCTACGCGGACGCCTCGCGCGCCATCCAGATACAGAGCGCGCTCTTGTCAGGGAGCGATCCGGAACGCATTGATGCAGCCGCAGCGACCAAGGTTCTCGACGTAGACGAAAGCGCGCGGGAGCAAATAAGTACGATTTTCGAACACCGTGATGAGCTGCGCTACAGCGGCTCAGCGAACGGATTTGATTCTCTGCCGCAGGACGAAAGAGAGCGGCTCGCCAAATTCGTGGAGGATCTGCGATGAAAGCTCGATGGTTTTTCGTCGCCTTTGCAGCCCTGGCTTTGATCGGCTCTGTCCGTGGCCAGGATCTTTTGTCGGCCGCAAACCAGCAATACTCGTCCGGGAAGTACACACAGGCGGCGGAACAGTACGAGGACCTGGTCAAGCAAGGCCAGGGAAATGCCCCGATCTTCTACAACCTGGGCAACGCCTATTTTCAGCAGCACGATTTCGGGCACGCCATCCTGAATTACGAGCGCTCGCTCGCGCTTGAGCCCAATCATCCGGAAGCGCAAACGAATCTCTCGATCGCGCGCGAGGAGGCACACGCGCTGGAATTACAGACTGATTGGCGCGATCACGCTCGACGATTCGCCCGGCCTAACCAATACGCATTTGCTGCCTGCGGCGCTTTTTGGATGGCGGCGTTCCTCTTTGTCTCCGCCATAGGCGCAACCAATCGGCGCCGAGGTTCCGTATTTCTCGGGCTCCTGCTTCTCATTATTTCAGGTTCGCTGGCCTTCCTTATTTACTCGCTCGAGACCGGGCCCCGCGGGGCTAGTCTGGCCATCGTGACAAACGGCGAAACCCAAGCGCGTCTCGCTACGGCCGACACGGCGGCAAACGTGCTGACACTTCCGCAAGGCAGTGAAATCAAAATCGAAGAAAAACGCGGCGAATGGGGTTATGCACTTCTTCCGAATGGAATGCATGGCTGGGTTCCCCTTCGGCAAATCGACTTCGTCCGCATTTAGTCTTCCACGCCAGCAGCGGCGTTCGGAGTCAGCGCAATAACTGCTGAGTTGAGAACGCCCCAATTGCTTACATCTTGATTGGCTTATGAACGCGGAGATGGACGTAGGGACAAACAAGAAAGCCTTCCAGATCAACCTGGACGCGAAAAAGTACGGGACCTTCGCCGAAATCGGCGCCGGCCAGGAAGTCGCCCGCCGCTTCTTCCACGTCGGCGGCGCCTCTGGCACCGTGGCCAAGACGATGTCCGCCTACGACATGACTTTTAGCGATGCCATTTATGGGCCGACCGATCGCTACGTCAGCCGGGTGCGGCTGCGCACCATGCTCGATCATGAATACAATTTATTGCGCGAACGCCTCGACGCGAAAGTGGGCGAGCTGAGACAATTCTTTGTTTTCGCGGACACAGTCGCGGCGCGCAGTTTTAAACTGCATAACGAAGCGCACGGCTGGCTGGGCGTCCGCTTTCAAACCCAGACACGTTCGGAGCCGAGCGAGATCATCATTCACGTGCGTATGCTCGACGAGGGCAATGTCGATCAGCAGGAGGCCCTTGGCGTCATCGGAGTTAACCTGCTCTACGGCGCATTCTACCACTACACTCAGCCGGAAAAATTGATTTGCTCGCTCCAGGAAAATCTCGCGCCCGGCCGGTTGGAAGTCGACATGATCAAGTTTTCCGGACCCGCCTTTTCCGGGGTCGACAACCGGCTTATGAGCCTGCAACTGGTCAGCCAGGGTTTAACCAGCGCGGTTATGTTTACGGCTGATGGCGAAACCGTCCAGCCTGCGGAGGTTTTCTACAAAAAAGCCATCCTGGTCGAGCGTGGCAGTTTCAGACCAGTCACGGTGGCGACAAATGACATGCTTGATGGCGCCCGGCGTGTTTTCCTGAAGCAATCGAAATGCTCGGAGGAAGATCTCGTCGTTCTGATGGAGATGACGCTGGAAAATCTTCTCGCCGAAGGGCAATTGAATCACGCCGACTTTCTCGCGCGCGTCGACATTCTCGGCGCGCTTGGGCGGACTGTTCTGATTTCAAAGTTCGGCGAATACTACAAGCTCGCCGGATATTTGTCCCGCTACACCGCTCGACCAGTCGGCCTTGTCATGGGCGTGCCCAGTCTCCTCGAGATCTTCGACGAGAAATATTATCTGAACCTTGAAGGCGGCATTCTCGAAGCGCTCGGGCGCATGTTCAAAGGCGGACTTAAACTTTACGTCTACCCGATGATCGACGAGAAAACCGGCCAGATCGTGACCGCGCGGCAACTTGAGGTTCACCAAAATCTACACGCGCTCTTCCATTATCTTATCGAGAACGGGTTCATCGAAGAAATCACCGACTATCATCCCGAGTATCTCAAGATTTATCCGCCCGATGCGCTGGCGAAACTGCAGTCGGGCGACCGCGGATGGGAGAGAATGGTTCCTCCTGAAGTAGTTACGATCATTAAGGAGCGCGAATTCTTCGGATATCGGGCCCCGAAGGCGGCCTGATTTCCGGGCGCGCCGCGCTCTTCTCTGAGGGATGGGCGGCAGAAAAGCAGGCCTATCGGCACGCTTTCCGCTACATGCCCTTTAGCATCATGGCCCGACGCGGAGATTCTGTCATTGGTATCGATCTGGGGAAACATGCCTTCAAAGGAGTGGCCTTGAATCGTCGTGGCGATTCCCGGGTTGTCTTAACAAACTTCGCTTCCCGTGCTGTTCCCGAAACAATGGCGACACCAGAAGAACTGGGACAGCAAATCAAACAGCTGATCAAGGAACTGGGCGGCAGCGCCAAAGGCTGCGCGATAGCCATCTCCGACCCGGACGCGCTGCTACGGATTATTGAGCAGCCAGACACTCCGGTTGAACTGCTTCGAAACGCACTTCGCCTCAACGGTCTCGCGGTCCTTAACCAGGAGTGCCGGGATTTTGTTCTCGATGTCACGCCAGCGAACATTCATTCACGCGCAACAACATCGGACGAGAAAACGGAAGGTGACGCTCACGTCCAAACCGCCGTTGCCACCAAGACCCGCTATTTCGTCGGCGGCATGCTGCGCAGCAACGTGAAACATCTGATTGAAGCGTTCGGCAAAGCCCGGGTTACAGCCGACCTCCTGCAACTCGCACCGGCATGCTCATTCAACGCCTTCGAATTTGCCTACCCCGACATTTTCAACAACGACGCATTTCTGCTTCTCGACATGGGCCATACCCAAAGCACCGTGCTCATTGGCAGCAAAGGCGAGCTCGTTTTGGTTCGCAGCATTCCCTACGGCGGAAAAGCTTTGGGCCAGGCGCTGACCGCCGATGGTGCTATCGAAGCCGAAGCCGCATGGTCGATGGTTCAGGAAGCCGACGCCGGCATGGCCGATATCTGCCGCGCCTCGCTTGGCCGTTTGGCGACCGAGGTCCGCAACTCGATTGGCTTCTTCGAAGGTCAACGCGAAGAGAGCATCAGTCGAATTTTTGTCTCCGGCGGCCTCGCCCGACTGGAAACCGTTCTGCAAAACCTGAGCGATGAACTCGCTCTCCCCTGTGAGATTTGGGATCCGCTGGAAACATGCGAAGTGGCCCTGCCGGCCAACAAGCGTCAGGCGCTTCCACAAGAATTTGTTTCGCTGAACGTCGCGTGCGGCGCCGCCTTTGAGTATCTGAGCAGTTAAACGCAAATGGCTCTCCACTTAAACCTCCTCCACGAGGAGATCCTCGAGCAACGGCAGCGGCAGCGCGATCCGCTTAAGATCGGCGTTATGGTCTTGGCCGCTCTGGGCGTGATTCTTTTCCTCTATTACATGTTCAGCGCCTACCGAACGCTGGAAATTAAGACGCGTCTCAGCAGCGTTGAACGCGACTGGTCAAAAGTGGAGCCCCAGGTCACGGCTGCCCAAAAACGTTCCGCCGAGCTGAACGACATCATCAAAACAACCAAGGTGCTCGAAGATTACATCGAGAATCGGTTCTACTGGGGTCCTTTCCTGCAAAAAGTTGCCCGTTGCGTGGCTCCGAACACGCAGTTGACCAGCATCGATGGCAGCGTTCAGGAAGACTACAAGGGTGTCACCGTCTCCATTGAAGGAACTGCCGCCGGCCGTGAGCCACGCGCTGCCGCTGAAGATTTGCGCCAAATGCTGGTCGAGCAGCTCGGGCAGAGCTACAAGGACGTGAAAATCGAATTCAAGGCGTTGGAGGACCTCGACACCATCGTTAACATCGGTGGGACCAACATGGCGATGGCACATTACATCCTCAATGTTTCGTTTAACCCATATTCCGCGGCCAAGCCTCAGGCTGCACCAGCAACTGAACGCCCCGCAAAGCAACGATGAAGACTGGCGGATTAAGCAAAGATCAGATCAAGAAGATTTCGCTCAGCGCAGTCGGCGTTGTCTTTCTGCTCTACGTCTATTTCACATTTTTCCTCGGCCCATTGGCTCGAAGCCGGAATACGATGCTCACCCAAATTGCCGATAAACAGGCAAAGCTGAGTGCGTCGAAGGGCGAGATGGGCAAAGCCGCCACCCTGGAAAATCAGGCCAAGGCCGCCACCGCCAAATTCGCCGCTTTGAAGGCTTTGAACTCTGAAGGCGCGCCGATCGCGTGGTTCCCACCACGGATCAAAGTCTTTTTTGCGAACGAACAAATCGACAAGGCCGGTGCCCGTCTTGAGACCAGTCTCGCCTTTAAAGAACCCGAGCTCTCCGGCTGGATGAAATACAATTGGCTGGTTGAAATTCCGCAGGCCGACTATGCGGCTTTCGGGAAAGCGATCGCCGATCTCGAAAATACCGAGCCTCTCCTAAGCATCACCAAATTAACCATTCGGCCCCAGACAGAACAATCTCAGTTCCAGATGGTCGACTTCGTGGCCACTAATTACATCCAAAAGAAATGAACAAGCGCCTCTTCATCATTTCCTTGGTCACGTTATCGGGTCTGGTCCAGGCGAACGCCGCTGCCGACTCCGCGTTAAACGTTAAAAGCAAGTCCAGCTTCACCATGGAGAACAATCGCAACCCGTTTTGGCCTATCGGCTGGAAACCGAGTGCGCGCCTGACCGATCCGACCTCCACAGATCATTCCGGCCCGGAGATTGCCCCATCAGCGTTTCTCGTGACTTCGATTACGGTCAGCGACAAGACACGTTTCGCCATCGTGAACGGCAAGGTCATGCAGGAAGGACAGCAATTCGGCCTGCAAATCGGATCCCAGACCTACCAGATCACTTTGAAGGCTGTTCAGGATGGCCGCGTCGTCTTTTCGCGCAGGGACCAGGAGATCGTAGTCCCGCTCCGTCGCAGATAATCCCGCTTCTCGGGAGCAATCTTGGGTAGCAGCGGTCCCAAGCGACACTCGCACATCCGGTGTAAGGTCGGCTCGTGAAAGTCGCGGCTGCTCAAATCGCCTGCGTTGTCGGCGACATCGCGTCGAACCTGAAAACCATTGAGCGCTTTGCGCTGCAGGCTCACGCCAACGGCGCCGACATGGTGCTGTTTCCGGAGATGTCGGATACCGGCTACGCCATGAATTCCATTCGACAGCACGCCACCGATTGGAGGAAGGGCGCGGTGCCGGCGATTCGAAATCTAGCCAAAGAACTATCGCTCTGGATTGTTTGCGGGGTTTCTGAGCGACAGGACGACGTCATTTACAATTCACAGATCGTTGCGAACCCAGGTGGCGAAATTGCTGCCCGTTATCGTAAGACCCACCTCTTTAGTCCCGAACCCATTCGGGAGGATTTATGCTTCACGCCCGGCCGCGACTTTGTGTCCTTCAAAGCGGATGAACTTAAGTTCGGCCTGGCGATTTGTTACGACCTGCGCTTTCCCGAACCTTTTCGCGCGCTGTCCTCGGCCCACGACGCTTCCGTTTTTCTTCTTTCCTCGGCCTGGCCGTGTCCGCGCGCGCATCATTTGCGAGCGCTCGCCGTCGCCAGAGCCATTGAAAACCAGAGCTACCTATTGGTCGCGAATCGCGTCGGAACGGACGACGGCGTGCGGTTTTGCGGACAATCCGCCATTATTGATCCGGCGGGCGCCATTCTGGCCTCGGGTTCAGATGCAGGTGAGGAATTAATTGTGGCGGACTTGTCGGCTGCACATCTGAATTCCATACGCGCACAAATTCCAGTGTTTGAGCATCGGCGCCGCGATCTTTACGCCTAGCCAATACTTTCCCACGTTCATCTGTCCTACACCGTTCTAGAGGCGGAGGTGGTGCATGATGACAATGCCGCTAAGAAAAAGTCGCTTCGGTTGTCCTCAGGCTGGCGATCGGCACAAACTCGCTTTCGCGCAGAGCCAGGGAGCTGGTTCCGCGAAGCAGCCGCCACCACTTGAACCCCGATCCCATTACGATGAACAGAACCAAAAGGAGAAAGGCTCCAGCGACAGCAGCGTCGAGTCTCCAAATCATGGCCTGCCGGATCATCGCTGCTTTCTCGGCGCCTGAGAGGGCGCCTGCCTTAAGCGCCCAGGTCTTAGCGCCGGAAAGAAACCCAAGTTTCGGGTCGGCCGAAAAAATCTTGAGATAACCGGCTGAAAACGTGACCGCACACATGAAGATCAACGGCAGCAGCGTGATCATCAGGTAACGCGTTTTCTCCATTTTGATCAGCAACGTGGTCGCAAGACAGAGCGCAATGACCGACAGGAGTTGGTTCGCCAGTCCGAACAACGGCCAGAGCGTGTTGATTCCACCCAGGGGATCAACCACCCCCTGATAAAGGAACCATCCCCAGGCCGCGACCAGGAGAGCACTCGCGAAGAAATTCGCACCCCAGGAATCCGTCCGGCCTAACGGGCTCCACAAGTTTCCGAGTAAATCTTGTAAAAGGAATCGCCCGACGCGCGTCCCGGCATCGATGGTCGTCAGGATAAACAGGGCCTCGAACATAATGGCGAAGTGATACCAGAGTGCCAGGGCCGTCGGACTGGAAGTCACCTTCGAGAACATCTGGGCCATTCCCACAGCGAAAGTCGGCGCTCCTCCCGCGCGCCCGAACATGGTCGTTTCGCCTAACTGATGCGCGAGATGATCCATTTGATCGACGCTCACTGGAAAGCCCGCTATCGTCAGACTCGCTGTGATCTCGGCGGGCGCGCCCTTGGAATTGATGGCGAAATATTCACCCGGCTGCATGACGCACGCGGCTACCATCGCCATCAAGGCAACCATCATCTCAGTCACCATCGCGCCGTAACCGATCGTCCGAATGGATGACTCCCGCTCGACCATCTTCGGCGTCGTGCCGGATGCGATCAGTGAGTGGAAACCCGAGACCGCGCCGCAGGCGATCGTGATGCAGACAAATGGAAAAACCGGTCCCGCGAAAACCGGGCCGGTCCCATCAATATATCGCGAGAGCGCCGGCATCAGCAGCACCGGCCGAAGCGCGATGACCGCAACCGCCAGCGCCGCGACGGTGCCAAGTTTCAGAAAGGTGCTCAGATAATCGCGTGGTGTCAGGAGCATCCACACAGGGAGTATGGACGCGGCCAGGCCGTAGATCATGATCGCCCAGGCGAGCCATTTTTGATCCTGAGTAAAGGCCGCTTGCAGTGTTGGCGAGTGCGAGACGAACTGTCCTCCCCAGACCGCCGCCGCAAGGCCGAGGACGCCGATGACCGTTATTGCTCCGATATTCAAAAGCCGAAAACGCATGCCGGCTCCCATGATCAAAGCCACGGGAATCGTCATTGCGATGGTAAAGACGCCCCACGCACTATGAGCCAGCGCCTGAACCACCACGAGCGCCAGCACCGCCAGAAGGATAGTCATAATGGCGAGTACGCTCACCAGCGCGAGCGCGCCCACGCCGCCGCCGATTTCCTCCTTCACGATTTGGCCGAGAGTCTTGCCCCCGCGCCTGACCGACGCGAAAAGGATAATCATGTCGTGCACGCCACCGCCGAGCGTTGCACCGATCAGAATCCAAAGTGTGCCGGGGAGAAAACCAAACTGCGCGGCCAACACCGGACCAACGAGCGGACCGGGACCGGCAATGGCTGCGAAATGATGGCCGAAGACCATCCAACGATTTGTCGGAACGAAATCCTTCCCATCATTACGGATGAGCGCGGGAGTGGCGCGCTCGTCGTTTAACAGCAGCACCTTTGTTGCAATCCATTTGCTGTAGAAACGATAACTGATCGAAAGCGCACAGAGTCCGGCAACAATGATCCAAAGAGCGCTCACAGCCTCACCTCTTGAAAGCGCAAGGATCGCCAGGGCTCCAACGCCGAGAAGAGAGACCGCAATCCAAACCAGCTTTTTCCAAAGACTCACGCGTAAAGAATATCTGAAAAGATCCAGGCCTTCCAGCTGTGTCGTTCCTGCCATCGAGCTCTCTGCGACGACGGTCGGAGACCGCCGCTACAGAAGCAACCCCTCAGCTTAGCCAAGTCGCGACAACGCGGCCTTCACCTTGCCCAACTGTTCGTCGAAAGCCTTCTCGCGCTGGCGATGCTCATCAACAACCGCTTGAGGCGCACGATCCGCGAACGATTTGTTGCTCAACTTGGTCCGAACCGTTTTCAGCTCGCCGTCGAGCCGATCGATCTCCTTTTGCAGGCGATCCCGCTCGGCTCCGACGTCCATGATTTCCACTGGAAGAATAATTTCACCGAGTGTAGTCACGCTGACCAAATCTGCCGGAGTCGTTTCGTAATTTTTGTCTACCACGACCTCTTCGGCATTGAGGAGACGAGCTAGCGTCGGCAACTCCGACCGGACCTGCTCGTCATCATGTGATCTCAAAATAAACCGCGCCTTCTTGTTCGAAGGAACCTTCGCTTCCGCCCGCAGATTCCTTCCCGCCTGCACCGCATCATAAATACCGCGGACAAGCGAGCGCTGCTTCGCTTCCGAGGGAGCCAGCTCCAGCGCACCCGGGGGTTTAACGAATTGGATGGAGCCCTCCGCAAAACCGAGGAGTTGCCAGAGCTCTTCGGTGACGTGCGGCATGAAGGGATGCAGCAGACGGAGACTCGCTGAGAGCACAATATCCATGACCGCGAGCGCGGACGCTTTCTGCGCGGCATCTTCCGAAAAGATATCGCTTTTCGCTGCCTCGACGTACCAATCGCAATAGTCGTTCCAGAAGAAATCGTAAAGCTTCTGGGCGACCGCGTTGAAATGATAATCCGCGTAGGCAGCCTCGAGACCCGCGATGGTCTCATTCAAGCGCGCGAGAACCTCAATCGCATAAATTGAGAGCGACGTTGGCTCGAGCTTCGGATCCGCGCTGCTGGCACCGTGCATCTGCCGGAAACGCGCGGCATTCCAAAGTTTGGTGGCAAAATTACGCCCCTCCTCGATCTGCTTTTCATCAAACCGAATGTCCTGTCCGCTGGGCGCGATCCTCATGAGAGCGAATCTCAATCCGTCAGCGCCATATTTTTCCATCAGCTCGATCGGATCCGGCGAATTGCCTAACGATTTGGACATCTTCCGGCCCTGTTTATCCCGGATCAGACCGGTGAAATAGACGTCGCGAAACGGAATGTTCCTCTCCCTGCCCGGCCCCTGCCCCGGTTGAAATTCGAGACCAGCGATGATCATGCGCGCGACCCAGAAGAAAATAATGTCCGGTGCGGTCACAAGGACCGATGTCGGGTAAAACTTTCGGCGCGTCTCCTCGTCCATGGTTTCATAGGCCCAGAGCCACGAGGAAAACCAGGTGTCGAGTGTGTCCGGGTCCTGCGTCCAGTTCTCTGCGTCTGCGGGCGGCTCAAGGCCAACATAGACATCGGATTTTTCTTTCCGATACCAGGCCGGTATGCGGTGTCCCCACCAGATTTGGCGACTGATGCACCAATCCTCAATCTTCTCCAGCCATTGCGCGTAAACCTTCTCCCAATGCTTCGGAAAAAAACGGATCAGGTGATCGCGCACCACCGCAAGCGCTTCGTTAGTCTTCGGATAATGAAGAAACCATTGCTCGCTCAATCGCGGCTCGATCGCGACCTCGCTGCGCTCGCTGAACCCGACATTGTTCTCGTAGGGCTCGGTTTTGCCAAGCAATCCGGAGAGACCAAGCAACTCACCAGCCTTCTCTCGCGCGGCAAAACGGTCCAGGCCGTCCAGGTCGGGAACCGCCGGGCAATTGATCCGTCCGTCGGCATGCAGAACGTCTATGACCGGGAGCTTGTGCCGTTGACCGATCGCAAAGTCGACTTTGTCATGCGCGGGCGTCACTTTCAGAACACCGGTTCCAAATTTTGGATCGATCGTGTCGTCCGCCACGATCGGAATCTTTTCCCGCGCCAACGGCCGCCACACCTCCTGGCCTATCACCTCCTTGTATCGCTCGTCGTTCGGATGAACCGCCAAACCGGTGTCGGCCATGATGGTCTCCGGACGCGTCGTCGCGACTTCAAGGAAACGTCCGGGAGCCTTTACGAGCTCGTAGCGCACATAAAAGAGCGTGCCTTTCTGTGGCTTGGGAATCACCTCTTCGTCTGAGAGTGCCGTTTGCGCCGCCGGATCCCAATTAATCATGCGCCGTCCGCGATAAATAAGGCCCTTCTTATAAAGATCGACGAAGACCGCCTGCACGGCGCGCGCGTAACCTTCGTCAAGGGTGTAACGCTGGCGCGACCAATCGCACGAGCAACCAAGCCGCTTCAGTTGCTGGATGATAATGCCGCCATGTTTATCCTGCCACTCGACCACGCGCTTGAGAAACTCCTCGCGGCCAAAATCGCGGCGCCGCTTCTTTTCTGTACGCCAGAGGAATTTTTCCACTGCAGTCTGAGTGGCCACGCCGGCGTGGTCCACGCCCGGTAGCCAAAGAACCTCGAAGCCCCGCATTCGCGCGCGCCGGGCCAGGATATCCTGAATCGTATTATTCAGGACGTGCCCAAGTGTCAGGACGCCGGTGATATTCGGGGGCGGAATAACGATCGAAAACGCCGGCTTGGACGATTTTGCGTCAGCCTTGAAATCTCCACGCTCGAGCCATTCTTCGTATCGCTTCGGCTCGACGGCACGCGGGTCGTAATTTTTCGGGAGGTCACCCATCGGGCATGCAATCAACGGAGGCCGCGCCTGATTGCAAACAACCGCTGACTCATAAGCCGGACGAGGCGAGCTTGTCTCGTCCGCTTGCGGTCTAGCCCCACCGCCTCCACGTTCCCCGAAAATGTTGCGACTTCTCGGCATCACGGCCGCCCTCATCGTGATCTTCGCCCTGGCGGTAATCGCAGATGACTGGTCCATCATTCGCCAGAACGGCCGTGACTATGTGAGTTTCACGAACGTCGCGCATTTCTACCAATTTCCGGAATACACTCGCGTGAGTCACACGGTGTCACTGCGCAAGGAGCGGACCGGCATCCGCGCTCAAGCCGGCACGAGTGATCTCTACATCAATGGCGTTCGCTTTTTCACCGATTTCCCGATTCTCAGCAGCACCACCGATGACCTGATCTCAGCCATGGATGTCAGCAAGATTATCGAGCCGATCATCCGGCCTAACCGTGTCAAAAATGCGCATAAAATCGAAACCATCGTCCTCGATCCCGGCCATGGCGGAGTCGATACCGGCGCCTCGAATCGCTGGGGCGCGGAAAAATCCTTCGCTCTCGACGTCGCCCAGGCGGCCCGTCTTGAGCTGATGCACGCCGGTTACAAGGTCGAGATGACCCGCGCAACCGACAGGAGTCTCGCTCTCGAAGATCGCGTCACTTTCGCCAACCGATTTCCAAACTCGATCTTCGTTAGCATTCATTTCAACATGGGCGGAAGCGCCGAAGGCCTTGAGAGTTACGCACTCGCGCCCTCGGGCGTCCCTTCAAATGCGGCTAACGAAGTTTCAGTGGCCGACACCCGTTGGTGCGCTGGCAATGGCCAGGACGAGCAAAATATCGCCCTGGCCGCAGCCGTCCATGCGACGGTACTTTCACGGCTGAATATGTTTGATCGCGGCGTGAAGCATTCGCGCTTCCACGTTCTCCGAAATGTGCATGTCCCGGCGGTCCTGATCGAATGTGGATTCCTGAGCAACGCCTCCGAAGGACAGCGGATCGCGACCTCGTTCTTCCGTCAACAGGTCGGAGCGGCCATCGCGCAGGGAATCCAAAATTACGATGCCGCCATCAACTTCCGCGCGCGCACTCCACAAACCTTTGCCGTTGCCAGGGCGAGCGTTCCGCTCCATAGCCGGTCGATCACCGAGCCGCTGGGCGATTATTCGCCGACGGTAAACCGGCGCGACACGCCTTCGATTTCCATTAGTGGTGGCGAATAAAATCCTGTGCCGAAAATGACCGCGCAAACAGAGACTCGACCCATCGGTGTCTTCGATTCCGGCATCGGCGGACTCACTGTCGTCAAAGCCCTGCGCGATCTTCTGCCTAACGAAGATATCTTTTACGTCGGCGACACCGCGCGTGTTCCCTACGGAAACAAGAGCGCGGAGACAGTTGAACGTTACGCGATCGAGCTGGCCGACATGCTCGCGCGCGCCAACGCCAAAGTCATCATCGTGGCCTGCAACACTGTCTCGTCCGTTGCCATTCCAAAATTGCGCGCTCAGGTTTCAGTTCCGGTGGTCGGTGTCATCGAGCCGGGCGCGCAGGCCGCCATCGCCATGACCCGAAATCGCCATGTCGGAGTCATTGGGACACGCGCGACCATTCGCAGTGGCGCCTACGAAAATGCCTTGCGAGCGCTCAACGTGCACGTCCGGGTCGACAGCATGGCCTGCCCCCTTTTGGTCCCGCTGATCGAGGAAGGGTTGCTCGACGATGGTCTAACCGATCAAGCCATCGCGCGCTATCTCGGCCCGATGATTGCGGAGGGCATCGACACGCTCGTGCTCGGCTGCACTCATTATCCTCTTCTGGCCGGCGCCATCGGCCGTGCGCTCGGCGATCAAATCAAGCTGGTCGATTCAGCGCAGAATTGCGCAATCGCCGTGCGCAATTTGTTAGACCGGCAATCATTGCGCGAACCCAGTGAGCGCGCCGGCAAATTGCGTGTCGCCCTGACCGACGCGGCGGATAATTTCCTCAACGTCGCCCGCCAGGCTTTGCAGCTGGAAATTGGCGAGCTGGAAGTGCGGCCGCTTTCGTAGTCAGCGTCTTCTTTTTCGTCTTCGGCAGGCTTTTCACGACGAGCTCGTAGGAGTGCTCGATCATTTTTCGCAGCTCGACTTCTGGAATCCCGCTTTCGATTTCAACGGTGTTCCAATGCCTCTTGTTCATGTGGTAACCGGGCCGGACCTGCTCGTAGCGATCGCGTAAATCCAAGGCAAGGTCAGGGTCGCACTTCAGATTTGCCCGAGCCGGGACGTCGTCGAGCGAAGCGAGCGCGAAGATTCTTCCGCCAACCTTGAACACGATCGTCTCCACGCCAAAGGGCGCGCTCTCGCTGGCCCCGGCCTTCGATAGACAATACTCACGAAATGCAGCCAGATCCACGAGGCAAAGATATCACTATCGGCACGAAACCGTTTTTCCTGTTGGAGAAGCTAACAGTTTCCCCTACAGATCGGTCACGCGATTTTCGCGATCAGTATCCCGGCCAAATCCGAAATTTTTACCCTCTCCTGCTTCATCGTGTCGCGATCGCGCAACGTGACCGTGTCCTTTAACTCGTCGCCCTTTTCGCCCAGCGTGTCGAAATCAATCGTGACGCCGAATGGCGTGCCAATTTCGTCCTGCCGGCGATACCGACGCCCGATCGCCCCGCCTTCGTCATAGAAAACATGCATGTGCGGCCGGAGCAGAGCAATGACTTCCCGGGCTTTCGCAACCAGTGGTTCCTTGTTTTTCAACAAGGGAAAAACGGCACATTTGATCGGAGCCATGCGCGGGTGAAATCGCAAAACAATCCGCGACTCCTGCTTGCCCTTCTCATCCGGCGCGGTGTCTTCGTCATACGCTTCGCAAAGCAGAGCCAGAACAGTGCGATCGACGCCCGCACTCGGCTCCACCACGTGCGGAATGAATTTCTGTTTCGTCTCCTCATCGAAATACTCGAGCGGTTTGCCGCTGGCCTTTTGATGCTGAGTCAAATCGTAATCGGTTCGGTAGGCCACGCCTTCCAGCTCCTGAGTCCCAAAGGGAAACTGGTATTCGATGTCGTAGGTCCCCTTGGAATAGAACGCGCGGTCCGCATCCGGCACGGTCAACACATGCAACTTGTCCCGCGGTATCCCGATTTCCTCGTAAAACTTGAGGCGCTCCTCTTTCCAATACTCGAGTAGCTCCATCCCCTGCTCCGGCCGGCAGAAGTACTCCAGTTCCATTTGCTCGAATTCACGCGAGCGAAATGTGAAATTGCGCGGATTAATCTCGTTTCGAAACGCCTTCCCGATCTGCGCAATCCCGAAAGGCAATTTTTTGCGCGCGGTATCGAGCACGTTCTTAAACTGCACGAAGATCGATTGGGCAGTTTCCGGGCGAAGATAGGTGACGGCATTCTCGTCTTCCGTCGCACCCACGTAAGTCTTGAACATCAGGTTAAATGAGCGCGGCTCGGTTAAATCCTTGCCCCCGCAATTTGGGCAGATTTTCTGGCCGCCTTTCTCCGGAATCTGGTCCGCGCGCAACCGCGCCTTGCAGGTCCGGCAGTCGACCATGGGATCGGTAAAAGTCTCCTCGTGTCCGCTCGCTCTCCAAACTGCGCGGTTCATCAGGATGGATCCATCCATCCCGACAACGTCGTCGCGCTCATGCACCATCCTGCGCCACCAGTAATCCTTCAGGTTCCGCTTTAACTCGACCCCGAGCGGACCGTAGTCCCAGCTGCCGTTGAGTCCGCCGTAAATTTCGCTCGATTGAAAAATGAAGCCCCGCCGTTTGCACAGGCTAACGATTTTCTCCATCCGCTGTTGATCAGCTTTGGTGTCGGACATCGGGATACAACTGGGGCGTGGCCCTTCGTTTGGCAAATCATTTGCCGCTTGGTCACGCGGCCATCAGCTCCCGCAGGAGCATAACCTGATCGCTAGGAGCCCTTCTCGACCGTGACTTCGGTCTTTACCGAATTGGCGATAAAACAGTTTTCGTGCGCCGCGTGATGCAGCTTGTCGAGCTCTTCCGCGGTCGGTTGTTTTTCCCCCGACCATTTGATCTTCGGCTTCAGGGTCACTCGCGTAATCGCCATCCGTCCCTCGGCGTTCTTTTCCATATGGCCGACGGCCTCATCCACGTATTCGGCAAGGGCAAACTTCTGCTTACAGGCAATGGCCAAGAAGGTCAGCATGTGACAGCTCGACAACGAAGCCACAAACGCCTCCTCGGGATCGACATTCTTGGGGTCCCCCAGGTATGCCGGAGCCGCCGTGGCCGTCATCTCATGCCCGCCATCGAACTTCCAAGAGTGGTTCCGGGGATATTTTTGATACTCGAAGGGCGCGCCGCCGCAGTTCCAGGTGAGCGTAACTTTATGTTCGGACATCCTCTTCCTATAGAATGGGTCGCCCGTTTCGCAAGCCGCCGTTGAAGCCCCTGCCAGGGCAAAAAGCCGGGTTTAATCCCAAAAGTGGAACGCTTCCTGCGACACCAAAAGCCCCCGCCCGAGGAGGGTTAGCCCGGCACAACCCATGCAAAAAGAGGATTTCGACGCCATTCTCCACGCCATGCTTCATGGCCGCGGCGGCAGCCTCTCAGATCTGATCTTCGTGGCCGGGAAGCCGCCCCAGGTCGAGGAAAATGGCAAACTCCAGGGCCTGCCAATGGATGGGCCGGATTCGGTTCTGAAAACCGAGCATGTCGAAGCCATGGCTGACGTCCTGATCGCCGACAACCTCCGGGCTAAACGAGATTTCGAAGAAAACGGTTCGTGTGACATCAGCTACTCGTTAGGCGATGAGGCGCGTTTCCGCGTAAATATTTACAAACAAAACGGCCGTCGGGGAATCGTGATGCGCCGCCTGCAATCCAGCGTGCCGACGTTGGACGATCTGACCCTGCCGCCCATCTTCCGCGAGATGGTCAAGGAGAAGAACGGCATCATCTTCCTGACCGGAGGCACCGGCACCGGAAAAACGACCACGCTTGCGGCCATGCTCAACGAGATCAACCGCACCCAGGACGTCCATGTGGTCACTCTTGAAGACCCGATCGAATTCCTTCACCAACATGATCGCGCGACTTTCAGCCAGCGCGAACTCGGCAAAGACTTTCCCACATTCGCCACCGGCCTGCGCGCCGCTCTGCGACAGGCTCCCAAGGCGATCCTGCTGGGCGAAATTCGCGACCGCGAATCGATGGAAATCGCGCTGACCGCGTCGGAGACGGGACACCTCGTTCTCAGCACGCTCCACACAATCAACGCCGGCCAGACGATTAACCGAATCCTTGGCATGTTTACCAAGGAGGAGGAGAAACAGATCCGCGAACGCCTTGCCGAGACTCTGCGCTACGTCGTTAGCCAGCGTCTCGTTAGCCGGATTGCCGGCGGACGGCTGCTTGTGACGGAGATCATGGGAAGCAGCCTGCGGACACGGGAAAGCATCATTTTCGGCGAAGGCGAAAATCGCACCTTCCAGGAAATCATCGAGGCGGGCGACATTCACGGGTGGCACAGCTTCGATCAAGCGCTCATGAAAGCTTACGAAGCCGGCGAGGTCACTGAGGAAACGGCCATTGTTCATTCCACGCACAAAACGAAGATGCGCCGCGACATCGAAATGCAGAACAAACTGAAATACGATTTCACCGACGAATCGTCCGGACTGCAAATGGCAGTCTAACTAATTTATGTCCGATTTAATTGAAAGCCTTCAGAGAGAGCTCACAAAAGCTAACCAGGAGATCGATCAGCTCCGGAAAGACGTCCACCAGGCAGAATCGCGAAAGCTCGCCATCTGCGAAGCAGCCCAGCGCAAGCTGCAGGATTTCGCTCGTGAATTCCGCGTGCCTCTGGCATCTGTGCTCGGCTTCACCGACCTGCTCAGCGTCTCCTACAAAGGCGATACCAGTGAACTGAACCAAATTGCCATGGCTGGCCATCAATTGATGGATCTCGTCACTGGTCTGGAGAAACCCCAGGCTTTGAGCCTGCTCGAGAACGAACCCGTCGATTCCGCTCCCTCAGAAGTGACGGCGCCGGCTGCGCCTTCTTCGCGAGTCGTGCTTCACGTTGAAGACAACGAAACCAATTTCAGACTCGTCGAAAGAATCCTGGAAGACCGGAGCGATCTTTCGGTTCTTTGGGCGAAAAATGGCGCTGACGGAATCAATCAAAGCCTGCAGAAAAATCCTGCTCTGGTGTTGTTAGACCTCAACTTGCCCGATATCCACGGTAGCGAACTGCTGCAGCAGTTGAAGAACAATCCGGCAACCAGAGACATCCCGGTTATTGTGCTCAGCGCCGACGTCAGCCCCACGCAGATTGAGCGAATGCTTCAGGCGGGAGCCTCCAACTACCTGACCAAGCCCTTCGAAATCAAACGTCTCCTCTGCTTGGTCGACGAAGCTCTCGCAATCTCACGAGAAACCGTCGCTGCTTAGGCGTTGCAGAGCGCAGCTCCTGCGAGGTCGCTTGTCTTTCTTCTGTCGCGACGGTCGGAGACCGTCGCTACAACCAGCCCACAGAAATTTCTGGCAAGCACGGTCGCCTTCTCTACTTTGACCTTCGCCGGCGTCGCCCGGCCACATGATAGCGCGGTTAGCTCAGTGGTAGAGCGCTTGCTTCACACGCAAGAAGTCGCAGGTTCGAACCCTGCACCGCGCATTTTCCCCCTCATTCGGACTAACGAGGACAGATGCGGACTCAGCCGGACTAAACGCCTGATCTCCAGCCGTTAGCAATTTCGGTTCACCTGCTTTTTCGCGGCCAGGCAAGGACACCTCTGGACACCCTTGGACTAACCCTTGTGAGTCTATTTGTGAGTCTTGCCGCTCATCTGCGAATTTCTGCAAAGCGACCATTGCTTCAGACATCGGCAGCATATTCGCGTCCGTGTAGGTCTTCGCCGTCAGCCTCATGTCGCTGTGGCGCATTAGCTCCATGATGGTCCGCTGACCGACGCGGGCCAGAGTCAGCATGGTTCCGAATGTCTTTCGCAACGCGTGGAAGTCCGCGTGTTCCCCTCTCGCGTCCTTGTATGGAATGCCGGCAGCCTCTAAGTCCTTCTTGAATCGCTCAATCCTGGGCAGCAGGTCGGCAAACACCTTCTCATAGGGTTCGGCAGCGCACGAAGCCCGAAGATTCAACAGCGACGTCCAAGCATCAGCCGGTAGCGGCTGCATAGCCTGCCGATGATTCTTCGACACGGAGGCGCGAACCAAGATGAAGGGCTGCGTCGTGTCTAAGTGAACATCACGCCACTCGATTTGCTGCAGCTCACCGCGCCTGATTCCCGTTCTAGCTGCAACTAAATATACGACACCACGCAGCCCTGAAGCCAGAATCAAGCGCTGCAGTTCGTCCTTCGTGAACGACCTCCGTAGGCGATGAGACGCACCACTTGTCTGTACCTTTTCCACGAACCGCAGCGGGTTTGCTCCAATTCGTGGCTCAAGCCAGCGCGTAAACGACGACAAAGCGATCAGATATTCGTTTAGTGTCTTTGGAGACTTTGCCTCTTTGATACGCCACGAACAGAAGGATTCCGCGCTCACGTCGGCCGCAGTTCTCCAACCGCACTCTTCGATCAAACGCAGAAGCTTCTTCCTCAACTCGCGCACGTACTTCTCATCTCGGCCAAGTGTACGCCGATCCGCAATAAAGGCTTCGACGTGTTGGCCCAGGCTCTTACCGGCTGCCTCTCGATGCTGCTTTGGCGAAACGATTCCGTCTCGCTCCCTCTGCTCGTCTTGGACAATCTTCCGCAGCCGTTGTTGTGCGACCTGCTTTTCACTCGTATGCAACGGTACGTCTTTAATCTCGGACCGTGGATCGAGACGATATTTGCCCCGATAAATCCGGCTAACGACACGCTCTCCGTTTCTTCGCCTGCTCGGCTTGTATACCGTTTCAACCATAATTTTCCTTCCGTTGCTGTTTTAGACGTTCAATCGCCACCGACACTTCCGACTCGCAAAGCATCGGCGTGCGCCCTAGGTAAACCGGCGCTGGAAGTAGGCCCGAAGCAATCAATCGGCGGACCGTCTTACAGGAGACATCCCCGAGGCGATGCGCAACTTCAGCAAAGCGAATTAGCCGATCGCTATTCATCTTCATCCTCAGAAACGTCCAGCTCTTTGTGGAATTTGTATGTGTATTTCACATCGCGCCGGCCTTTGTCCTTCGGGTCGCGGTTCAGGAAGTCGTGGCTGGGATCAGCCTCGCCAGGATCTGCTTCAACCAACGCCTCCTCATCCTCTTCGCTTCCCGCGTTGGCGTTGAGACGTGCCGCTCGTTCATCGAGTTCAGCGCCCCACGCTTTACACTCAGAAACCGGGATATAAACCAGAGCATACCGCTTCAGCTTCCTGTCTTTGCCTAACCAAGTCTTTTTCGTGCCGGTCATGTGAAAGCAAAAAGCCGTTAGGCCGCCTGCCTTCATTCGCTTGTAAACGCCCGCGCGGCTTACCCCCGCAATCATTGCGGCACCGCCGGGAGACATTGCCGGACCGATGTGCTCGCAAACCGCGTCGAACCACTCGCGCATGGCTTTTCGGTCACCTTGTGCCCGAAAAATTCGCGTGCCCTCATCGGGAATTCCGATCAAGGATGCCAACTCTGGAGGCAGAGGCGCGAAAGCGAATTGAGTTGTCATTTCGACAACCAAATCAGAGAGTTGTCATTTCGTCAACCAGAAACACAGGCCGCCTTCGGCGGGTCGCTCGCCGCGACAGGCAGGTTAAGGCGATCCCCAGGAGCGCCGCTGGACAAAATCAGTGCCGCACGAGCCAACCACGCACCTGGCGCAGCACGAGAGACTTACTTGCAACGGGCACCTTGTGAGCCCATTGCCCGTTGACCCGCACACGAAATCGCTGTCCGTTGCTGAAGAGCAAATCAACTCAACTACATATACACCCTGAGCGACGCTTACTTTGCTGTGGTTCGGTTTTCTGACTGGCCACATCGCGTCGAGGAGGTTACGCCTCCTCTCGCCGTTACATATGAGATCGTCCCGGCTGGGAAGGCACCAAAGACCTAACCAGGCGATGCAGCTAACGGCCACCGTGCCGCGTTTACCTTTTATCATGACTAGATTATTTTGGTTTCAATTCAGCCTCGGTTCCTGTGGCCGTAGCTGATCTTGTTCTCGTTAGACGGTAGGCGTGCGTTACCATGATTTCCATCTCCGCGGTTACGAGGTCCGAGAGTTTGGTGCCGAGATCGTTCTGCATCTCGTCGATGATTATCCGCCCCGACCCGCCGAGGAGTCGCACATCCGCTTTGATGGGATCGAGGTTTATCACTTCGTTCACAGCGGCGGTACCATCATTTTCGGCATCGACGAGGTGCCCCTTTCGCAGATTCTCGACCAGCACTGGGAGCACATCTTGCATTGGCGACCAGTCCCTTCCGAACCCAGCCCATAACCGCCACCGCTTCAGACAATCCGGCCGATCCTTGGATAGATACTTGGCCAGGTAACCCGCATGCTCGCTCGGCATCCGGCAGACATGTATACGGCCCCACCCGGCTTGCTCTGCCAGCTCACGCGCTCTGTTCACGTCGATAAACTGGTTCGTCACCAAGTGCACATGAAGGCCGTGTTCTCTGTGCAATTCAAAGACTCGCAATCCTTGAAGATCGGGCCACGTCCGAAGCAGTAGCGTCAGAAGATGATTCCATCGCTTCCGCGTGTCCTTTACACCCAACAACTCCGCGAACGTAAACGTCCACAAATACAGCTGCTGTTTTCCCAACGTCTGAGAAGAAAACAGGAACGCGGCTTTACTCTTGTTCATCTGTCTCTGTGGAGTTGTTTCCTATATAACAAGGTTAGAACGGCAGCGCCGCGCCTAACGGCGCGGCATCCGCCGTCTCTTCCTCGATCTCCTCGATTCCCCATCCGCTAAGGCCGGCAAAAATCTGTCCCCGCTCTCTTTTAAGCCAGTCGATGTGAAAAACGTACCGACGGCCGCGGATGTAACTAAATGTCGCCTGAGCCAATTCCACCGTGTCTATGCCTTCATGGAATCGCTCCGTTACCGTCACGCGATCCACCTGGCCGACCCACCTTATTTCGATGAGGTGAATAGCCCGGATATACTTGATTACGCTGCCCAACTTCCGGTCCACGTAACCCGCCTGCTCCGCACGTGATCCCCGATATTCGCCAACCAGCAACGGAACGCCGCTCATTAGCTCTCGCCACAGCTCATCCCGCGTCATTGCCGCCTCCTGCCCTAACAATCGCCAGGACCGCCGATCTGAGGCCCTCTGGCAATCGTCCCCAACCCTTGATGACTTCGATTAACTCGGCGCTATGCCGTAATTTTTGTGAGTCTATTTGTGAGTCAGGCAACGTAAGTGCCTGAGGCTCAGTATTCGACCGGCAGGTTCGAACCCTGCACCGCGCATGATTTTCACGCTATCGCTGCGCTGAGTTGTACCATTCGATCAAATCAGACAGCGTCTCATGCTGACGCGAATCATTCTGCGCGACGGCCAGGAGAGTCTGGCTTGAGGCACGCATCCCAAAAACCCGGCTGCCAACTTTCGCGATAACAATCCAGCCGTCCATGTCGGCGCCGCGTCCATAACTCCGGCCTAACGCTGCCAGATTTAACATTCGCGCGTGAAGATCACGGGCTGCCACTGGACCCTTGATCTCGAGGCGGCCGCGCATTTGCGGAAACAAGCGCCGATGATCATAAATAAAACGCTCGTCCGGCTGAAAGAGTGGTCGCGCGATGAAATAAACGTCGATCTGGCACTTCCGAACCTTTCGAGAGAAGTCGTGGATCGTGACCAGGATACGTTTTCCGCACGCATACTCCCGGTCATAAATGCCCCAATCATTTTCCCAGTAAGATTGATAACCATCGGCTGTGCCGATCTCGTGCACCTCGAGTGAAAGTGACCGTGCGTCGCGTCCTTCTTGAGCCCGGGGCAGATTCGAAGCGCCCGGTTGCTCGGTTGTCTTCTGTTTGCTCTCTCGCGCCTGGCGCTCGCGTTCAGCTGCCAGGGCAACTTCATCCGCAGCCAGATCCCGGGCCGCATCAAGCCGAAAGCGGAAAGCTTCAGCCTTCTTCGGATCGTAATGATATCTCTCCTGAACCTCTCTCGGGAGATCGATGAAGAAGAGCTTTACGATTCCATTAGCCGTCGTGACAACCAGTCCGTCGGGCTCCACCCTTGAGACCTTGCCCCCGTCGTATCGCGTGCCGTCGTTTAGGATGAAGTCGTCGGCGAAAACCGCGGGTATTACCAGGATGATCGCCAGCAGTAAAACAACAATCCTCATGAACCGACACCGACATATCGCCTGCAACATTATCCTTTAGGCGAGCGCGAGGCGAATGCGTTGAGTCGCCCCTGCCAGAACGATCGACGCGACCGCGATGGCCAGGTAAATCCCCATGACTTGCTCACCCGACGGTCCGTAGAAGCCTGCGAAATCGAGGACGCGCGTCGCTCCCTTGTCGTTAACGACCAAGTACCAAAAACTGAGAAACGCGACGATAAAAGTCTTGGAATTGCCGCTGACGGTTCCGAGCATTGTCGCTACGGAAACGACAAAGATGATTCCGACGAGCAATGCTCCGAGCCGTTCCGGATGACGATCCGCCGTGACCAGAATCGCAGCCGCGCAAAAAATCAGGCTGAAACCCAGGGCCGCCCCGAATTTCCAGTAGACAAAATTTTCCCGCAGACGCGGGACAGCATAAAGATTGGCCAGCGTGCCCGCGCGAACGTCGCGCGTCGCGACGTCTGAGATTGCGATCGCCAGGATCGCGAAAACGACCGGCAGCGTGTCGCTGCCAACGACCGATAGAATGGTGACGCCAATGAAACCCAGCAACGCCAATGGCGACAGCGTCATGGTCAAAACCGCATCCGACCAAAGGGCAACGCCTAACGAAGGACGGCGCGGCAGGATCAACAAGGATCGGGTGAGGCGCCGGCTCAGCGGCTTCACCAGGCTTTGGAATTTTCCGAGCCAGCTTCGACTGGTTTTGCCGGTTGATGGCCCGAGCCGGACGGGATCGAAGCGATGAAAGAAAAACGCCGCGATGGGCAGCAGGGCAAGCGGCAGCAGGATTGAAATGACTCGAGGCGCAATCCAATCGCGCGTCATGACAAGGCCGTTGAAGACGATCGTGGGCTTGGCCGGATCGAACGGCGAGGCGCCAATAGCGACGGAATCGGTATGCAGGGTGTGCTGCAGTTGATTAATCATGAAACCGAAGCCGGTGAAATCGATGCAACGCGTCCAGTTCCATCGACCCCCGTTGACTTCGTTGCTGACGCCGGCACCGATAAACGCCATCCAGAGAAAAAAATAGAGAACATCGCCGAGCTTCCCGGAGAGACGAGGAATCGACTCGAATAACACGGCCACGGCCGAAACGAGAACGATGGCTGCGGGCGTCAGCAGCAGATATTGCCGCAGGAATGTCCACGGCTCGAGACGCGCTTCGCCGCGGACCAGAAGCATGGCCATCGAAAAGAGCATGAACCCGAAGACGAAGGTCCCCAGGAAGACAAGGTTCCCGAGAAATTTGCCGGCCAAATATTCGATCGAGCGTATCGGAGTTGCGGCCGCGATAAGCCCGCATCGGGAGACGATGTCGCGCTTGATTGCGTTCGAAATGACGTAAAACCCGAAGAGGCCGACAAAAATCATTCCAAGGGAGGCCGTGCCCATTCCGATCGCGCCGGAATTGTAAATGGCCCGCTGCCCATTGATCTGGATCAGGCTTCGCCCGGTGGAGGGCGACGGGATCCAGACGTAGGCAAACGCGCTGAGCAAAAGAAAAACCACTACAGTCGAGAAGCGCCGGAAGCGGACTAAAAAATCCGCACGCAAAATGGCGACGACTCGGCCGAAAGAGTTCATCATTTGTCCGGCGCCGAACTGGAATTCATCAAATAGATGAATGCGTCCTCTAATTCAGGTTCCACCGGGGTCGCCCTGGCGGACTCCTGTCCGACGAAACGAATGTGCACTCCATCCTCTTTCCGGATCGCGCTGGAGATCTTCACTGTCGTTCGCATCTGTTCGAATTCCTCCGAGGAAACAGTCGTTTGCCAGACGTGACCGTGCGCCCGTCGAAGAAGCTGTTCCGGCGTGTCCAGGGCTAAGAGCGCGCCTTCTTTCATGACCGCGATCTGCGTCGCGATCGACTCGATGTCGGAGACGATGTGTGTCGACAATATCACCAGTTTCCCGAAACCGATTTCCGAAAGGATATTTCGAAATCGCACGCGCTCTTCCGGATCCAAGCCGGCCGTGGGTTCGTCCACGATAACAAGGTCAGGGTCGTTGATCAGCGCCTGGGCGATGCCGAGCCGCTGCCGCATTCCTCCGGAGAAACCACCCAGCTGCCGGTGGGCCACTCCATGCAGATTGACTGCCTCCAGCATTTCCATGACACGCGTCCGGACACGAACGCCCTTCAGGGCGGCGAAGTAAGAGAGAAATTCGAGCGCCGTCAGGTTATCATAGACGCCGAAATCCTGAGGGAGATAACCAAGGCGGCGTCGGACGTCGTTAGGCTTTTTTACCACATCGATCCCGTCAAAACGGATGTGACCGCTTGTTGGGCGGGTGATCGTGGCGATCATCTGCATCAGGGTCGTTTTGCCGGCGCCATTTGGGCCGAGCAAACCGATGACGCCGGATTTGATTTCAAGGGAAAGATCGCGCACGCCATAGTTTCCCCCGCGAAACCGTTTCGAAACTGCCTCGATCGTGAGCATTCCTTGCGATTGTTCGAGTCGCAGTAGAATCGCGCGAGCTTAAAATGGAGTGCGACGTCGCTGGAATGAATGCGACTGTCATAGACCGCCGTTACAGCCTAAACCGGAGGCGGGGCCATCCCCCATCGTGCGAGGCGAAAGCGGATCCCCGTTTCAAGACATCCAAAGCCGTAACGCACGCTCCGTCGAAAATTGATCGACGACGCTTCCGGCATGTATTTCGCCGGACAGGTGATCTCGCCAATTTCGCAATCCAACCAAAGGATCTGAGCGAGCATCTGATTGTCGAAGACGAAGTCGTCGGAGTTCGAGTCCAGCGGCAGGCGCTCAAGCAGGTTCCGCGAAAATGCCCGGTAACCGGTGTGGTATTCGGAAAGCTTCGCGCCGAACATGAGGTTCTCGGCCGCGGTGAGCAACCGGTTGGCCAGGTATTTCCAGACCGGCATCCCGCCGCGCAACGCGCCGCCGCCCAAAATTCGCGATGCCAGGACGCATGGATAAAGCCCGCTTGCGACCATCGAGGCCATCGCCGGCAACAGGACCGGCGTGTACTGATAGTCCGGGTGAATCATAACGACGATGTCCGCGCCCGCGGCCAGCGCCAGTCGATAACACGTTTTTTGGTTGCCGCCGTAACCACGATTCGAAGGATGAACCTCGACCTGCACATGTTCGAGCGTCCGCGCGATGGCAACGGTTTCGTCAGCGCTGGCATCATCGACCAGAATGATGAGGTCGACGATGCCCTGCGCCATGACGTCATCGTATGTCCGGCGCAAGGTCTGCGCGGCATTGTACGCTGGCATGACGACGACGATTTTCTGGCCGCTGAGCATGGCCCCACCAATACACGCGTCACCACCGGTGATGCAATCGCAAGCAATCGTGCTGAGGTCGTGCTGTAGAAGAATCTTGGCCGTCGCACGGATTTCCCGATAGGTTCCAAGCGTGAACATTGCCCGTCTCTTTGTCGCCGCGGTCTTGCTTGTCTTCACCCTGTCTGCGCGGGCCGACGCCTTTCTTGGACCGATCCCGGTTCAATACGTTGGGCCTAACGAGGAGCTTGTTCTCGATATGCACCGATTTTATCAGCCGGACGCCGGGCAGAAACTGGAAGTGCGCGCCCCTGACGATGTCGATGTGCGGTGGGATGAAACGACTTTTCAACTTCATGCGACCGCCAAGAGAAAAGGCCTGTTCGATGTGCAGATAGACGCCGGCTCAAAGGAATCGCGCCTGAACACGGTGCTCACCCTCGCATCATACATCGGGACGAACAGCCACAAGTTCATCCTCAAACCATCGGGAAACAGTCCGTCAAAGGTGACTGTCGCCGGTTCCTTCAACGGCTGGAGCATGGACAAGAACTCAATGGTGGTCGGCGCGGACGGCAGCTGGACAACCGCCATCTCGCTCAAGCCCGGCCGCTACAGCTACAAGTTTGTTGTCGATGGCAAATGGACTCTCGATCCCGACAATTCACAGACCGAAGACAATGGATTGGGAGACAAGAACTCGGTTCTGACAATCCCGGGCGACAGCGCCACGGTGGCACCGGTCATTTACGCCGACCGCTTCGAGCCACGAGGAGGGATTGAAGTCTCAGAGGCCGGGTCGGAGGATTTGAGCAGCGCCTCCGTCGTGTTCGAAGGCGAGGGCGGCTCGTTTTCGATACCTGTGAAGGCCGAAGGCTCGCACTTCAGCGTCCCCCTCCCCGAGTCTAGGACCGGTTACATTCGCATCGTCGCGGCAGACAAAGCGGGAATTCCCAGCAATACCATCCGCGTTCCCATCGGGATGAAGAAGACCGACTTCCAGTGGCAGGACGCAGTTCTCTATTACGCTTTTACCGATCGCTTCGCTGATGGCGATAAGACTAACGACCATCCGGTCGACGATTCACATGTCGCGCCGCAGGCGAATTATCATGGCGGCGATCTCCGCGGAATCACACAGAAAGTCGATGACGGCTACTTCGAGAAACTGGGCGTAAACACCATCTGGGTCGCTCCGCTGAATCGCAATCCCGCGAAGGCCTACCAGGAATCGCCTGAACCGCATCGCTGGTACACCGGTTATCATGGCTACTGGCCGGTCTCCTCGACCGAACTCGATCCGCACATCGGTACCGGCAAAGATTTAAACGAACTTGTCGATCACGCGCATTCGCGCGGGATGAAAGTCATCGCCGACATGGTCCTTCATCACGTGCATGAGGAGCATCCGTGGTGGAAACAACATCGCGATTGGTTTGGCACGCTTGAGCTCCCGGATGGCCGCAAGAATCTTCGTCTGTGGGACGAACAACAGTTCACCACCTGGTTCGAGCCGTATTTGCCGTCATTCGATTTTTCGAAAGATGCGCCCGTGAAAGCGCTGATCGATAACTCGATCTGGTGGGCGAACACCTACCGGCTCGACGGTTTCAGGCTCGACGCGGTCAAACATATCCTCCCCAGTTTTTGGTGGAAATTTCGGGCAGCCCTGCGCGAAGGCGTGAAGCGCCCGCCAAATTCGCCATTCTATTTGGTCGGCGAAACCTTCAAGGATCGCGCCGGAATCATGTCGTTTGTCGGCCCAAATATGCTCGATGGTCAGTTCGACTTTCCCCTCTACGACCAGATCAAGGACACATTCGGATTGAACTCCGGCGAGATGACTGCGCTCGACGATGCGCTAACCGCTTCCGAGAAGATTTACGGAAAAGAAACGCTTATGTCGCCATTGATCGGAAATCATGACAAGGGGCGCTTCATGGCCTACGCGGACGGCGAGCTGCCGCCAAAGGATAAGGAAAAGGAGGAAGAAGTCGGCTGGAAAAATCCGCCTTCGGTTCACGATCCGGCAAACTATGGGAAACTTGAGCTGGCGCAGGCATTTCTCATGTCGATCGATGGGGTGCCCATGGTCTATTACGGCGATGAGATCGGCATGACTGGCGCTGGCGACCCGGACAATCGACGGGACATGCGTTTTGGCGACAAGGTTTCAAGAGATGAAAAAAACGTCCTCGTTAATTTTACGAAACTGGGAGCCTTTCGTCGCGAGCACCCGGCGCTGCGTTACGGCAGCCGGCGAACCGTCCTGGTCGATCACGACCGCTATGCATTTGTGCGCGCATATCTGAAGGACCGTGTTGTCGTCGCTCTGAACCGGGCGCCGAGCGAAAATTCTTTCGACGTCAAAGTCGCCCCGGAAATGAGTGACGGCGATTATGTCGATGCGCTCAGCGGCCAAAAACTTCAGGTGAAGGATGGCATCTTGCATCTGCAGCTTTCGGCGCGGTCCGCCGCCTTTGTCACGAAGGCACCGGCGCGGGCATCAGACTAACGATGCTCGTCTTTCATAACGCCGGCTGCGTGAATTATCATCGCCCGGGAGATCCGGAGCGACCGGCGAGGATCACTTCGACCGTTCCCGTTTTGAAGAAGCGGCATACTTCATGGAAGTGGATCGAGCCAACTTTTGCAACGGACAGGCAGTTGCTTAGAGCGCACACGGTTGAGCATCTGCAACGGGTGGCAAACCCGGACGGCGACTTTGACCTCGATACGCCAGCGCACCAAGACATCGACACTTTTGCCCGATCATCAGCCGGCGCGGCCATCGCAGCGGCTAACGCGGCCCTGAAAGGGGAAAAATCATTCAGCCTGATGCGCCCTCCCGGCCATCACGCCACCCGCGATCGCGCGATGGGTTTCTGCTACTTCAGTAACGTCGCTGTCGCCGCCCTGGATGCCCTTGATGCTGGCGCCGACAAGGTTGCCGTCTGGGATTTCGACGCGCATCACGGAAACGGCACCGAAGATATCGTGCGCGACAACGCCGCCATCGCTTTCGCGTCGATTCATCAATCGCCCGGATATCCCGGCACCGGCCTCCGGTCTTCTGAACGCGTTTACAATTTTCCAGTGCCGCCATACACGACGCGCACGGCGCATATGCATGCCGCCGAGGAAGCGCTTCAGAAGCTTTTGGAATTCAAGCCTGACCTTCTCCTTGTCTCAGCGGGATTTGATGCCTACGTCGACGATCCGATTACGCAGATGACGCTTGAGGCCGAAGATTTTGGGACGCTTGGAAAGTGGCTCGCAGAGATCAAAACCCCAGCGGCAGCAATTCTCGAGGGAGGTTACAGCGACGATCTGCCCGAGTTGATCGACGTATTCCTAACGAACTGGGTGGGCCCGTAGAAGAAGCTTTTTAGCTTCCCATTTCCTTTGAAACTTGACTGCTTAAAGCAGTCAAGTTGAGAAGCTAACATCTTCGCCTACAAAAAGAGGAGCGAACGAGCGAAGCTTGTCCTTCCGATCAGACGTTGAAGCGAAATTCGATCACGTCGCCATCCTGCACGACGTACTCTTTGCCTTCGATCCGCAGTTTCCCGGCTTCGCGGCCTTTTGCGAGAGAACCGAGCGAAACCAAATCGTCGTAATGAATCGTTTCCGCGGCGATAAAGCCGCGTTCAAAATCCGAATGAATCACGCCCGCCGCCGCCGGCGCCTTGTCGCCGGCGTGAATTGTCCATGCGCGCGTTTCTTTCTCTCCGGTCGTCAGGTAGGTTCGCAGCCCGAGAAGATGATAAACCGCTCGAATCAATGAATTGACTCCCGTGTCCGGAACACCAAGGCCACGCAAATATTCAAGCGCCTCTTCTTCACCCAGGTCAACCAGTTCGCTTTCGATCTGCGCGCTGATGACGACCGCTTCGGTGCCGAAATGTTTCTGCGCGTAGTCTCTGACCGCGGCGACATATTTCTCCGCACCGCTTGTTCCGTTTCCCGTAGTCACAGCGGCAAGGTCCGATTCCGCGACGTTGCAGGCGAAGAGTGTCGCCTTTGAGGTGAGCAGAAAGAAATCTCGCGACACTGCTTTTTCCTCCGCCGTGAGGTCCGCAGTAATGGCCGGTTTCCCTGCATCAAGATGCGGCAGGAGTTTCTCGATGACGCCGGTTTCCGCCTTGGCCGTCTTCGAACCCGCTCGAACTTCCTTTTGCAGTCGATCGCGCCGCTTCTGCAAGGTCGCCAGATCAGCCAGGATCAGTTCGGTGTTGATGACCTCGATGTCGCGCACCGGGTCGATTGAGCCGCTGACGTGATGGATGTCGCCGTTCTCAAAGCAACGCACGACCTGAACGATCGCGTCGACTTCGCGGATGTGGCTCAGGAACTGGTTACCCAGACCTTCGCCCGCGCTCGCTCCTTTCACGAGACCGGCGATGTCGACAAACTCGATTGCGGTGGGCACAATCTTTTGCGAATGCGAAAGCTTCGCCAGCGCGGCCAGTCGTTCGTCCGGTACGGTGACAATGCCGACGTTCGGGTCGATGGTGCAAAACGGATAGTTTGCCGCCGGCGCCTTGTGCGTTTTGGTCACGGCATTAAAAAGCGTCGATTTCCCGACGTTCGGCAGTCCGACGATTCCGGCGCTCAACATAGGCGCGGACGGTAAGGCGGGGAGGTCGGCGACGCAATGTCGACCCGGTTTGGTCCTTCCTTGCAGCGGCGGTCTCTAACCGTCGCATGGACTTAGCTACTTCTTTTTCTGGGGAGCCTTCTTCTCGGGAGGACGAGATTCGACGGGGGGCGCATCCCCTCGCTTATCGATCAGTGCCAGAAGCTCAGCAGCAGCGTCGCGGATATCATTATGATGAAGCTGCGCGGCGCGCGTCCTGGCAGCTATCAAAGCCGACCGATAGACATTCGTAAAATCGCCAAACGGAAATTTGTAGCGCCGCTTGGTTGTCTCACGAAGAGATTCCGACACGCCAAGGTGCCATTTGGCATACTGGGGCCAGCCAAATTTCCCGATAAATTGGTTAGCCTCCTCTGCCGAGGGTGTGGAAGCGCTCCACGGCTTCTCCAGGCTGGTCACTACGTGTCCTTCCTGGATCAACGACTTCGCAAATTCGAACGATACGCGGTTGAGGCGCGTCGGTTCGGAGTCTTTGCTGGCGCTCTTCTCGGACGCAGCCGGCAGCACTGAAGTTAGTCGCCAGCAAGCCAGCCAGGATTAACGGCAAAAGTGTTCTTAACATTTTCACAGGCCTCGGGATTACGATTTCAAAATCTTATCGATTCGCTCCATTATCTCCGCCGACATCTTGGATACAAGCTCGCCGGCCTTCATGTTTTCCCGGATCTGTTCGGGCTTAGACGCGCCCGTGATTACGCTGCTGACATTCGGATTCTTCAGGCACCAGGCAAGCGCCATCCTTGGAAGTGGAGCGCCGAGATCTTTTGCGATCTGGCCGAGCTTTTTCACTTTTTCCAAGCGCCGGCGCGTTTCCTCGCTCTCGAAACTCATCCTTCAAGCCAGGAATAGCTCGGCAACGAAATCCGGTGTCGCCCGGTTGGCCCTCGTTATACTTTCCGGTCAGCAAACCGGAGGCAAGCGGCGACCATGTGGTGGTTCCGAGGCCGGGAGTCTCGTAGAGCGGCGCAAATTCCTGCTCGACCTTGTCGCGTCGAAACATGTTGTATTCCGGTTGCTCCATCGTCGGCGGAACAAGGGACAGTTCACGCGCAATCGCGCAGGCTTTGAGAATGCTTTCGGCGGACCATTCCGAGGTCCCCCAGTAAAGGACCTTGCCTTGTGAAACCAGATCGCTCATGGCGCGGACCGTCTCCTCGATGGGTGTGTTCGGGTCCGGCCGATGACAAAAATAAAGGTCGAGATAATCGACCTGGAGACGCCGAAGGGCCGCGTGACATGCTTCAAAAACATGCTTACGGCTCAAACCCTCCTGGTTAGGCAAATCGCCGCCCCAGAAAACTTTGCTGGAGACGACGAACGTGTCGCGGGCCCACCCTTTCTTCTTCAGGATTCGGCCCATGACGACTTCGGCCTGGCCGTTTGCGTAAGCCTCGGCGTTGTCGAAAAAATTAACGCCGGAATCGTAGGCGATGGTCATCAATTCCTCCGCCGTCTCCGCGCTGATCTGCTGAGCGAAGGTGACCCAGGCGCCGAACGATAGTTCGCTCAGCTGAAGGCCTGATTTTCCGAGACGGCGATAGTTCATGGAAACCTGATCTTAAGAGCTGCGAAAAAACTCGGGCCGGCGAGATTTGAACTCGCGACCTCTTGAACCCCATTCAAGCGCACTACCAAGCTGTGCTACGGCCCGATCGAGTGGGCACTATTATCTAAAGACAGCACGTCCGCCAGAGCGGAAAGGCACTAATCGCGCCAGACCTAAAGTGCCGCAATTCCAGCGGCACGCGATTGAGAGGAGTTTCCCTCTCGAATTTAGCCTGCGGCGCCGTCGTAGAGAATGCGGCCGCACTGCTCGCAGCTGACAATCTCCTTGCCCGTCCGTACGTGGACGGACGTCGCGGTCGTCACCTTCATATGGCAGCCGGTGCAGACATCGTGCTCGAGCGCGACCACAGCCGCGTCGCCTTTGCTAGCGAAGAGGCGTTCGAACCGATCCAGTAAATCTTCGTCGACTTTCGTCGCAATTTCTTCCCGCTCCTTGGTTAGGCTAGTAAGGCGTTCCTCCAGAGTCTTGCCTTTGGCCTGCAGATCTCCCATTTGCCTTTTGATGGAATCGGCTACCTGGGCAGCCTTTTTTTCTTCCGTAGCGAGATCAGCCTTGAGGTGGTCGCTTTGGTCCATCAGTTCAAGCTCTTCATCTTCGATCTTGCGAATCTCATCCTCGTAACGCTTGATCTCATTTCCCATCGCCTGGAACTCATCATTCTTGCGCGTTTCGTATTGTTGAGTCCGCAATTTGGCGATGCTGGTTTCGCGAGTGCCTACATCGAGCTCGAGCTTCTTGCGATGCACTTCGACCTCGCGTGACTTCTGTTTGAGGCCTTCCAGATGCGCCTGACTGGAGGCCAGCTGTCCCTCCAAATTTTTGCGCTCAAGCGGGAGCGTTTTGATCTCGTTCTGGATCTGCCGGATCTTTTGATCTCGATCTTGAAGAATCAGGAGCTGTTCCAACTCGGCGTGCACGGGCGGGAAGGTATTGGTTCAGCCAAGCGGCGTCAATGACAGCGAAGAAGGCTTGCACTTTTCCCCGGCTTTCTGAAAGGTCCTCCCATGGAGCCGGTGCGGGGTAATTCGCCCCCGAACGAATATCCCGACATTGTCGGAGCGCGCCCGACCAACCCTCTGGCGGCGAATTTTCGCCCCTTCATCCCGGCCTCGGCGAACCTTCCCGAACTGGGATTCGCCCCGCTCCTGGTTGGAACAATCCTCGGGATTCTCTTCGGAGCCTCCTCGCTCTATCTCGTCCTTAAGGTCGGGCTCACGGTGAGCGCTTCGATTCCGGTGGCGGTGATTTCCATCGCCTTGTTTCGCTTCATGTCGAAATTCGGCTTCCGGGACGCAAACATTCTCGAGAACAACCTCGTGCAGACCGCCGGTTCGGCCGGCGAATCGATCGCCTTCGGTCTCGGCGTAACAATGCCCGCAATCATGATTCTCGGGTTCGATCTCGAGATCACGCGCGTGATTCTGGTGGCTGTTCTTGGCGGTTTGCTGGGCATTTTGATGATGATCCCCTTGCGTCGGGCATTGATCGTCGATCAGCACGGACTTCTCAAATACCCCGAAGGAACTGCCTGCGCCGAGGTCTTGAAAGCCGCGGCTACGAAGGAATCGCTCGCCGTCGCAGACACGACGCACACCACGCCCGATGCCGAACTGGCGAACGAAGAAGCGGCCGGCGGAGGAAAAATCATTTTCTCCGGGTTTGGCCTCGGCTTTTTTTACTACGCCATTGAAAAGGCGTTTTGCGGTTGGAAAGAGATTCCCGAGAAGATTTTTGGCGCACCTTTCAAGGGCGGATCGGTCGGAGTCGAAATCAACCCGGCTCTTCTTGGTGTGGGTTATATCATCGGGCCGCGCATCGCCTCGCTGATGTGCGCCGGTGGTGTCCTGGCCTACCTGGTGTTGATTCCAGCGATTAAGTTCTTTGGCGAACACGTCACTGGCGCCGTTCCTCCGGGCATCACGCCAATCTCGGGAATGTCGCCTGACGACGTCCGCGAAGCCTACGTTCTCTACATCGGCGCGGGCGCTGTCGCAGCCGGAGGCATCATTAGCCTGTTCCGCTCGTTACCGCTCATTTGGCATGGGATCAAAGGCGGACTGGCTGACCTGGCCGGGCGCCACGGATCGCGCGAAAATGGGCCGCGGACGGACAATGATTTGTCGATGCGATTCGTGATCATCGGCTGCCTGGCGATCATCGCCATCATCATGATCGTGCCCCAACTGCATCTCAGAGGTAACTTGTTAGGGGCGTTTCTAATCGTGGTCTTCGGATTCATTTTCGTGACTGTCTCGTCACGCCTGACGGGCGAGATCGGATCCTCTTCGACGCCGACTTCAGGGATGACAGTTGCGACACTGCTCCTGACCTGCCTCGTTTTTCTGATTGTTGGATGGACCGGCCCGCACTACTACGTGACCGCGCTTTCGATCGGCGCCATTGTTTGCATCGCCAACTCCAACGGCGGCACCACTTCGCAGGATTTGAAGACCGGCTTCCTCGTCGGTTCCACTCCCAAATACCAGCAGATCGCAATTTTGATCGGGACCATGTTCTCTGCTCTCGCGCTCGGGCCAATTCTCCTGCAGGTCGACAGAGGATCGACGGTTTACGTGCCGGCGGCGACTTTCAGCGCGGTCGCAGATCCGGTGAGCGCGCCGTCGGGAATTCCATTACAACCTTTCGACGAAAAAATACGGCCCCCTGCGCCGGGCAATTTCCGGTTGCTTCGGGTAACCAGCTCGATGGCAGACACCGGGCTCACTCCGGGTGAATATTTGGTGGGCGATAACGGCAACGTTTCTCACAAGGTCGAACGCAACTTTCCGCCAGGGCTAAAGGCGCCGCCTAACGAAATTGGCAAGAGCGAGAACTTGACCGGCCCTCAGCATGCCACGGACGCGAACACCTATCGCGTGTGGCAGCGCGTCGATCCATCCGGCGGCGCAGCCCAACGCTACCTTGTCGACGGACAGGGCGCGCCCGTCTACCTGGTCGACCCCGGCATCAATGGCACTCATCGGATCCGACCGGATGGGAGCACCGTAACCAAGTTCAGCGCACCAAAAGCGACGCTGATGTCCTACATTATCAAAGGCATTCTTAACAGAAAATTGCCGTGGGAGTTGGTTTTGTTAGGCGTAATGATTGCCGTGGTGCTCGAGATGTGCGGTATCCCGTCGCTTGCTTTCGCGGTTGGCGTTTATCTGCCGCTGTCGTCGTCCAGCCCAATCTGGATTGGCGGAATGGTTCGCTGGCTGGTCGATCGCTACCTGAAAGTAAAATTCCGTCACCGAAATCTCGACGAAACTGAGATGACTGCCGAAGGCGACAAAGGTCCCGGTGTCTTACTGGCGTCAGGTTACATCGCTGGGGGCGCTCTTGCCGGGATCGTCATCGCCTTCATGCAGGGTAGCCCCGGACGGTTCGGCGAACGCCTGGCAGCGTTCAGCAAATCAATTGAAGACTGGTCAAACGCGCACAATCCACTCTTCGGCGGCGCGAACGCCGATCTGCTTGCGTTAATTCCGTTTCTTATCCTTTGTGGCCTGCTCTACCTCGTTGGACGCGACAAACTCCTGAAGACGCGTCCCACGCACGGCAAGCTCGTCTGATTGTTGTTGCGAACTCAGGCAGCCCGCGGGGCCATCCGAAGGACCCAGCGATAGAGTAAGAATGCGATAAACGCGAACGCGACGCCTCCGATGACAATACCGGCGGTCTCAAACCCGGGCCCGACTAAGGCCAGCGGCGCTGGCTTCCCGGAGAAGACGACAATAGCCGAGATCACGACACCGATAATTCCTTCGCCAACAATCAGTCCGGAGGCGAGCAGGACACCAAGTTGTTTACTTGCTTCCGGTTTCGCCGTGCGATCGGCCGCGCGGTCAAACATCCAGCCCACGACCGAGCCAACAACGATCATAAGCGTGCTTTGCGTCGGCAGATAAATGCCGAGGCCAACGGCGAGCGGCGGAATGCTGAAGCGTTTCGTCGCGCGCGCGAGAACTTCGTTGACCACGATGATGGCGACGCCAATGCCGGCTCCGATTTCGATCAAGCCCCAGTCAATCTCGCCAGTAATGACCCCCCGTGCGAGCGACGAAATCAAACCGGCTTGTGGCGCGGCGAGCGAGTGCTCGGTCGCATTTGGCGCGCCGACGAATCCATAGGCGCGATTGACCAGGTCGAGCACCGGGGGAATGACGAAGGAACCTGCAACCACGCCGAAGATGAGTGCAACCTGCTGTTTCCACGGTGTCGCGTCGACGAGTTGGCCGGTCTTCAAATCCTGCAGGTTGTTATTGGCAATCGCGGCGACGTTAAAGACGACCGCGGTCGTGAAAAGCGCAAACGCCATCAGGGCTTTGCCCGCGTCCGGTCCAACATGGGGTTTGACCCCTACAACCAACAGGAGCGCGGCTCCGATAACCACGAGGATGCCAATGCCGGAAAGCGGGCTGTTGGAGGAACCGATCAGTCCGGCCATGTACCCGCAAACTGCCGAGACAAAAAAGCTCATCAAAATCACGTAAGCCACCCCGCCGATCACAAGAATCATCATGTGTTCGCCCAGTCCGCTCGAATTTGCGAAGGACCCGAGCACCCAGCCGATGGGCAACATGCAAAGAAGCGTGATTAACCCAACGATCCCAATCGGGATATCGCGTTCCGTGATTGGCAAGGTGTCGGCTTTGCCGGCTTTGCGCGCACGGTTCGCCGCCATGGCGCCGGCCAGACCCTGAGCAACAGGTTTAACGAGTTTGATCAGCGTCCAGACCGCCGAAACGCCGATCGCGCCCGCGCCGATGAAGCGGACCTTCGTGCGCCAGACGGTGTTAGCAATCGTGGCCGCGTTTCCCGCGACGTCGCCGGTCAGCGCCGAAAAGTGCGGCACGCCCCAGCCCCATCCGATGATTGCGCCAACGAGCATGGCGACTCCGACTGCCACGCCGCAAAGGTGACCGATTGCCAGCAAGGCAAACGACAACGAAAAATCGTAACCGCTGACCGATTCGCGTCGCCACGGAAGACGAAACGTCTGCGCCAAATCCGCTGCGAACAATTGCGTCTGTGCAATGATAAAGAACACCGCGGACACGATCGAACCCCATAGGACGGCCGCGAGCCCGGCGCGCCCATGTTCGACCTCGGCCGCATGTTCCGAGTCGCCGCTGCTGCCAACTTTCAGGACTTCCGCACAGGCGACGCCTTCCGGATAGGGCAAATCCGAATTGGTGACCAGCGCCCGCCGCAGCGGAATGGAATACATCACGCCGAGAATTCCGCCGAGCGAGCAGATCCAGAAGGACGTCCAGAAGGGAAACTCCGTCCAGTAGCCAATCATGATGAGCCCGGGCAGGACGAAAATGATCGAGGAAAGTGTGCCTGCGGCCGACGCCACGGTTTGCACGATGTTGTTTTCCTGGACGGTGGCGTTACGAAAGTAACGCAGGATGGCCATCGAAATGACGGCCGCCGGAATTGAGGTGGAAAACGTCAGGCCGGCCTTGAGCCCGAAGTAAACATTGGCGGCCGTAAACACCAATGTGATCAAAACACCGATTATCAAACCGCGGATGGTGAGTTCAGCGCGCATAGAGGCGCGAGAATAGTGCGGCGGCGCCCAACGGGTCAAGACGCGTAACGCGGAGCCGGCCCGCCCACGGGCCGGACTACAGCGCCCGGCCTGTTCGACAGATTGAGGCGCATGCTACCGGACGACCTCTAGATGCTTGCGCCCACCGGTCCGCTTCCATTCGCCGCGGCACCAGCGATACCGCCTAACGACCGGTTCAGTACGTCTCGACCGGAGAGCGTTTCCCGTCTTCCGGACTACGAAGCGCGGCGCGCTCCGGACCGAGAACGGCGACGCGCAGATCCCAGATCTCCCGGTCGACCAATCGAAACATGGCTTCGGAGAAGGGAAGCGGAGGGGCCATTTTCTTTTTGAACTCGTTAACCGCCGCCAGCGCGCGATCAAGACCGGCACGAGGCAACGACTCCAGAATCGTTTTCGCCTCTTCCACCGCCGGTAGGCGGTGACAGATCATCGCCAGGTCGTTTCCTGCTTCCATGGCCAGCCGAATGGTGTCCTCCAGGCCGTATTCGTTCAGAATTGCGCCCATATCCAGGTCGTCCGTCATGACCAGACCCTTAAAGCCGAGCTCGTCGCGGAGCAGGCCGTTGATCACGCGCGCCGAAAGCGACGCCGGCTTCTTGCGCTGCTCGAAGGCGGGATACCAACCGTGGCAAATCATCACGCTATCGACGCGATCGGGAAAAAAAGCGCGGAAGGCAGCCAGCTCGTCAGCGTCCAACTCTTCGCGGGTGCGATCAATCCGGGGAAGCTCATGGTGTGCATCCAGGCGTGCTGCTGAGTAACCCGGGAAATGCTTGCCACAGCTGGCAATGCCTTGTGCGCGCATGGCCTGGTTAAAGGCGCCGGCGTTGCGCACCACTTCATCGACGTCTTTTCCGTAACAGCGGCCGCGCAAGGAGTTATCGGCCTCATCATCGAAGGAAATGTCGAGCACCGGACAGAGATCGAGGTTGAATCCAAAAAGCCGCAGGAGTCGCCCGGTGATGTCGCCGTGCCTCGCAATCAGTGCCGGATCGGCTTTTTCGCGAAGTTCCTGCGCGTTCGGGGGCTCGTTCCCGATCAGTCTAAGGCGCGAAACCCGGCCGCCTTCCTGATCGATCGTGATGATCGGTTCGACCGCTGAAATTTCCCGCAGATCATCAATCAGTTTCCGCAATTGGGCTGCGCTTTCGATGTTTCGTCCGAAAAGAATGAAGGCCCCTGGCTGGATCCGGCGGAAGCGGGCTGCCGTCTCCGAATCCAGCTCCTTGCCCGGCACGCCGGTCATGATCAATTGCCCAAGCATCAGGCAGACAGATTATCCACGAATGCCCACGAATAAACACGAATAGCGACCGGCTCAGAGAACGCCGGGTGGGAAGGTCCACGCAAACGAGCGTGGCTTTTTTCGTGTTTATTCGTGTTTATTCGTGGTTAGAGATTAGGCTGAGCCTTGAGAAAGATCGGCATTTACGGCGGAACATTCGACCCGATCCACAACGCGCACATGATCCTGGCCCGTCAGGCGCGGGAGGAACTCGATCTCGAGAAGGTGATTTTTGTGCCGGCGGCGGCTTCGCCATTCAAGCAGGAACCGGAGGCCGATGCGCAGACACGCATGCGAATGTTGCGGGCCGCGATTGCGAATGAACAGGGATTCGTAGCTGACGATTCGGAGCTGCGGCGGCCACCCCCGTCCTACACGGTCGAGTCGATCGAGCATTTTCGAAAGCAGTTCGGCGACGCCCAGCTTTACTGTCTGATCGGCGAAGACAACGTCGGCGGTCTCTCGGGCTGGCATCGTTTCGACGATTTAAAGCGAATGGTCGAGTTCGTCGTCTTGAATCGAACCGGACGCGCACGGGCGCATCCTTACCGCACCATCGATCGCCTGATCGATATTTCGGCCACCGACATCAGAAAGAGAGTTGCGTCCGGCCGCTCAATTCGGTATCTCGTACCAGCGGAAGTGGAGACGATTATTAGCCAGGGAAACCTTTACCGGGGGCAGAAGCAATAACGGCAGAGCAATTAGCAGCGATTTGCGCTGAGTCGGCCTCGAATAAGAAGGCAGAAGAGATCGTCGTCCTCGATCTTCGGGAAATCTCAACTTTCACCGATTTTTTCGTCATCTGTTCGGCCACCTCCGAGCCCCATTTAAAAGCGATCGCAGGCGAAATCGAAACCCGGCTGCGGCAGGACTACCGGATCAAGCCCGCAGCAATGGATGGTTTTCCGGCGAGCCAGTGGATCGTCCTCGATTATCTACAAGTCGTGGTCCACATCTTTCATCACGAAAAACGCGCCTTCTACTCGCTCGAAGATCTTTGGGGCGACGCGCCACGCTTCGACTGGCAGGCGACCGCCGCCGTTCGTTAGGGATAGAACACCCGGCCGATAGACTCTGCTGGCGGCAGTCTCTTTCAGGGACCACCGCTACAAAGAAAGCCCTCTACTTGGCAGCAGGCGACGGAGACGCGGCTGGAGCGCCACCCTTGATATCGAGAAGCTCGACCTCAAAGATCAGCATCGAATTCGGCGGAATGCCCCCGGGCGAACGCTCGCCATAGGCCAGATTGGCCGGAATGAAGAATTGGTACTTCGATCCCTTTTTCATCAACTGCACACCCTCGGTCCAACCCTTGATGACTTGGTTAAGCGGAAACGTCGCCGGTTCGTTCCGCTTGTAGGAACTGTCAAACTCGGTTCCGTCGAGCAAGGTGCCCCGGTAATTGACTGTCACCGTATCGGTCGCCTTCGGCTGCGGTCCTGAGCCCTCCTTGAGCGACTTGTATTGCAGACCGCTCGCGGTGGTCTTTACGCCCTCTTTCTTTTTATTTTCCTCGAGGAACTTCGTCCCGTCCGAAGCATTCTTTTCCCCTGCCGCTTTCTGTTTCTCCGTCATATCTTTTTCAAAGGCCATCATGGTGTCACGCACCTCGGTGTCGCTCATTTTCGGCTTGTTGGCCAAACCATCACGTATCCCGGCGGAAAGTGCTTCCGGATTCACCGGGACCTTCTGCTTGCTCATATTGACGCCAATATTCAGGCCAATGGCGTAACTGACCTTGTCCTTCTGGTCCTTGAGATCTACGGATTTGTCTTGCGCAAAAAGCGGGAGTGCCAGCAAAACAGTAGCCGATGCGAGTGAGAGGGTTTTCATATGTTTTAAATCGGGCGCCCGCCGTCCTGCAGGGCGGGATGAAGAAGCGACGCTAATGGATAAACTTGGCGCGTCAAGTTTCGGGCAGCACCGACGGTTCGGTCTTTGGCTAACGAGCTTTTTCTGCCTCAGTCCGTGGTCCATGGCCCTCTGCGCGGTCAGTCTTTCCCCATCCGAGGCCAGCAGCATCGGTCACAAAATCTGGCAGAACGAATGCAACGGAACAGTCTCTGGACTGACCTCCTGGAACGCGGGCGAGAATTTTGCCTCGCTTGGCATCGGCCACTTCATTTGGTACCCGGAAGGCGTCAACGCTCCCTTTGATGAAAGCTTTCCGAAGCTCGTGCATTTCATGCAGCAGCGAGGGACAAAAACATTTTCCTTCCTTTCAGGGCCCTGTCCGTGGCATTCGAGAACCGAATTCTTGCGCGCCCAGCAAACAGCCGAGATGAAACAGCTTAGAGACCTCCTCGCCAGTACGGTGGACCTCCAAACACAATTTCTGATTAACCGCCTGGAAGAAGCGCTGCCGAAAATGCTGGCCGAGGCCGACAATGGCTCGCGCGAGAAGGTCGGCCACAATTTCCAGCGGCTGACTCGATCGCCATCGGGATGCTATGCACTGATCGACTATGTGAACTTCAAAGGAGAAGGCACCCTCGCAACCGAGCGCTACGCTGGCAAAGGATGGGGCCTTCTTCAGGTCTTACAGCTTATGCCCGAGAACGCCGGAGAGGCTACAAGGCAATTTTCTCAGGCCGCCGCCGAGGTTCTCCGACTCCGGGTCAAGAACGCTCCTCCCGCCAGACACGAAGATCGTTGGCTATCGGGTTGGATTCGGCGCGTAAATGGTTACAGTCGGCCATAGTTATGTCTCCACGCCTCCAGCTTTCCATAGCCCTTTCCGCGCTTTTTTTGCTGACTGCGGCGACCCCTCCGCAGTTCCAGCCAAACGCGCGCAGAACCCCGACTCGCGGCGTGCCGACGACCCTGGCACCACAAAAAAACGCTTCCGACCTGATCCATCGCCAGGAACCGCTCAAGGTAAATAATTCAGTCCTTAACAAGGCGTCGGCAGATTCACTCCACGTCGTCGTCTCAATCCCGAAGCAGCGCGCCTACCTGATGGTGGGTGATGAAATCGCGGCCGACTCTCCGATCTCCTCGGGAAAGCGCGGACATAACACGCCCCAGGGTAAATTTACCGTTCTCGAAAAGGACCCGAACCATCACTCGAGTATTTACGGTGATTTCCGTGACTCGTCCGGCCGCATTGTGCGAGCGGGCGTCAGCGCGCACATCGATGCGGCCCCCAGCGGGACGCACTTCACTGGCGCTGAAATGAAATGGTTCATGCGCCTGACTTCCGATGGAGTTGGAATGCATATCGGTATCCTCCCCGGCTATCCGGCTTCGCACGGTTGCGTCCGGATGTCACCAGACGGGGCCAAGTTTTTCTACGACCACGTCAAGGTCGGGACACCCGTCGCCGTCGGCGACTACTAATTCTCAGCGGAATCAGCGAGTGCTGTTCGCAGCATTTCGAAGGCGGCTTGCGCGACCATTTGTTTGAAGGTGGCCCGATCGCTCGGAAAGAAAAACTTCTTCGTCATCGTGGCGGCATCCGATGAAAGGCCGACAAACACCGTGCCCACCGGCTTTTCCTCGGTCCCACCAGCCGGGCCTGCGATTCCCGTGGTCGAGAGAGCATAGAAGGCATCCGCTCGCTTCCGCGCGCCCTCAGCCATGGCCGCGGCAACTTCCTCGCTGACAGCTCCAAAACGATCGATCAAATTACGACCGACTCCGAGAACATCACACTTCGCGTCATTGGAGTAAGTCACGTAACCCGCAAGAAAGATTTCAGACGCGCCGGGCACGTCGGTCATGCGACTGGAGAGCAATCCGCCAGTGCACGATTCCGCAAGCGCGAGCGATCTTCTTGCCTGAACCAGCGACCGGACAACCGTCTCCTCGAGCGAGCCCATTCCGCTCGTAAACACATACTTGCCTAACGATTCAAAGACGATTTTCTCGCCCTGATCGACGATCTCCGGGCGTCCCACGAGCCTGAGATCGACCTCGCCTGGCCGGGCACAATAGCCAACTTCGAGGCCGGGGATTGCAAGGAGTTTCGCCCCGACGCGGGTCTCGACGACCGATTCCCCCATGTTCGCAATCTTATAAAGACGCCGGACGACACCTGATGGCCTAACAAACGTCCGCAGCAGCGGCATCACCGACGCACTGAACATGGGCTGCAATTCGCGAGGCGGCCCGGGAAGCAGAAAAAGATGGGGCGATTGAATTGCCGGATTGATCCCCGCGCGTAGAAATAATCCCGGGGCGGTTCCAAAACGATTTGGAAGAACCTGGGCCCCGTGAGGGACATCTGCCTGGCGCAGAATGGATTCTGTCACCGCGATCTTCCGAAACGTCAGGCGCTCGTTGATCGAGGCCAGGACCTCTTCATTGCGCTCAAGCGAGAGATGGAGCAGTTCGGCAACAAGGTCGCGCGTGATATCATCGCTCGTCGGGCCAAGGCCGCCGGTTACGAAAACAAGATCAGCCTGGGGAAAAATTTCGGCCAGTGTCGTTCCGATGGCGCTTCCATCGCCGACCGTGCGCTGTTCCGTAACAAGCAATCCCAGCTCGAGAATTTGATGCGCGATAAATGAGAGGTGCGCGTCGCGAACGTCACCGAGAAGAAGCTCGGAGCCGGTGTTGAGAACCAGGCAGCGCATGGTTCAGTTGAATAGTTGAAAGGTTGAAGGGTTACAACCGAAGACGCCCGGAAACGGCAAATCTGTGATTCAACGCTTTCAACCCGAGACCGCAGGTCTCAGGCAGCGTCTTTGTCCTGCTTCTTGCGGATGAGCGGCAGCTTCTTGCCCTCGACAACCGCGCGATTGATCGTGACCTCCGCGATGTCTTCGCGGCTCGGCACGTCATACATGATATCGAGCATGATACGCTCGAGCATCGAGCGGAGCGCGCGCGCGCCCGTCCCTTTGGTGACCGCCAGCGCGGCCAGGGCTTTCAAAGCGTCCTTGGTCACCGTCAATCGCACGCCTTCCATGGAGAAGAGCTTGGTGTACTGCTTAACCATCGCGTTCTTCGTGTCGGTCAAAATCTGAACCATTTCCTCTTCAGTCAGCGCATCGAGAGAGCTCAGAACCGGCAGGCGGCCGATGAATTCCGGAATCATTCCGAACGCGAGCAAATCCTCCGGCTCCACATGCCTGACCGCTTCGCGACGCAAGGCTTCTTCAGCCTCAAGCGTGGGCCCGCCAAAACCCATGACCTTATTGCCAATGCGTTTCTGGATAATCTTGTCGAGGCCGATAAACGCCCCACCGCAAATGAAGAGAATCTTCTCTGTGTTGACTTGAATATATTCCTGGTGCGGATGCTTGCGCCCGCCCTGCGGCGGAACGTTGCAGGTGCTGCCCTCGAGAATTTTCAACAAGGCCTGCTGAACGCCTTCCCCCGAAACATCGCGGGTGATACTGACGTTGTCGGTCTTGCGGCCAATCTTGTCGATTTCGTCGATGTAGACGATTCCGATTTCGGCACGCTTGACGTCGTAATCGGCATTCTGAAGAAGGCGCAGAATGATGTTTTCCACGTCTTCGCCGACATAGCCGGCTTCGGTCAGCGTGGTCGCGTCGGCGATGCAAAATGGGACATCGAGGATCTTGGCTAATGTTTTGGCCAGGAGTGTTTTGCCGGAACCCGTGGGACCAATGAGGAGAATGTTGCTCTTTTCGATTTCAACTTCCGCCAGTGGATCGGGCTGGAAGGCCGTGGCCCCGGCCTGCTCAGGCGTCTGCGTCGGAGGTTGCAGAACGCGCTTAAAATGATTGTGAACCGCGACGGAAAGCGTCTTTTTCGCGAGGTCCTGACCGATGACGTACTGGTCGAGAGCGCGCCGGATTTCGACCGGTTTCGGCACTCGAATGTTTGACGATTGGCGGCGAGCGTCTTCGTTGAGTTCCTTGTCCAGGATGCTCTTGCAGACGTTGATGCAGCTGTCGCAAATATAAACGCCGGGCCCAGCGATGAGCTTACGTACCTCCGCGTGGCTCTTGCCACAAAAGGAGCACATTGTGAGGTTGGAAGCGCGCGCCATTTTGTTCTCCCTTTCAGGAGCAGGTCTTATTCCTCTACTTTACGTGGTAAAGCCGCTTCCGCTACTGCGGCTGCGCGCTCGCTCGCCGGGGAGGCCGCCCCATCGAGAAGCTTCACTTCCTTGCGTGATTTAATGACTTCGTCGACCAATCCATACGCCTTCGCTTCGGCGGCCGACATGTAGTAATCCCGGTCGGAATCCGAGCGAACCTGTTCCTCAGACTTACCGGTATGCTGGGCGATGATTCGGATCAGGCGCTTCTTCAGCTTGAACATGTAATCCACCTGCCGTTCGACGTCGCTGGCCTGGCCCTGCGCTCCGCCATGAACTTGATGGATCATGATGTCCGAATTGGGCAGCGCGAAACGCTTCCCTTTGGTGCCTGCGCAAAGCAAAACCGCACCCATGCTGGCCGCCATTCCCAGGCAGTAAGTGGTCACATCGCAGGTCAAAAACTGCATGGTATCGTAAATCGCGAGACCGGCCGAGACGGACCCCCCGGGCGAGTTCACGTAAATATTGATGTCTTTCTTTCCGTCTTCCATCTGAAGGAAGAGGAGCTGCGCGATAACGAGATTGGCAATGTGATCGTCGATAGGCGTCCCGATAAACACGATGCGATCCTTAAGCAGGCGCGAGTAAATATCGTAGCTGCGCTCTCCGCGTCCGGTCTGTTCCACGACCATTGGAACGAGAACGGATTGCGACAAATTCTTGGATGATTCAGTCATGTTTATGCTCGGAAACAGCGGATTTTACAGCTGGTTTGACGCTAACATTCGTCTTCAGGAAATCAAGGGTCTTGCCCAGCAGTATCTGTTCCGCCAGCGCGTTCAAACCGTCATGTTCCTCAAGCTCGCGCCGCATTTTATCCACCGAAACATTGTAGCGCATGGCCTCCTGCCGAACGCGCTGGCTGAGATCTTCACGAGTCACCTCGATCTTCTCGTTTTCGGCGATCCGCGAGAGGATGAAATTGGTCCGTAGCCGATGAATCGCGAGGCCGGCCGCGCCCTCAACCAGTTCCTTCTCTTTTTCCTTCAACATCTCGTCGGTGATGCCGCGCTCGCGGTTGCGTTGCACAAGTTCGCCGAGGGCGCGTTTCGTTTCCGATCGCAACAGACTCGGCGGAACTTCGAATGGCGTTTGCTCGTGCAGATGCTTCAGGATCTGCGCTTCCTTGGCGCGATCAGCTTCATGTTCCTTCTCGTGCTCGAGATCGTGTTCGATGGTGTGCCGGAGATCCTCGAGGGTTTTTCCCGGAAGAAGTTTCGCGGCGAACTCATCGTTAACCTCCGGCAAAACCCGTTCCTTGATTTCGTGAAGCGTCACTTCGTACTCGGCCTTTTTGCCGACTAACTCCTTCACCAGAAAATCCGCTGGAAATTCGACCGCGATCCGGCGCGTCTCATCCGGACGCATGCCTTCGAGTTGCTCGCAAAATTGAGGAAGGAAATTGTCCTTCGCCATACGCAGCCAGAATTTCTTTCCGCCGTGAATGTTCTTGCTCGCTTCCGGCGCGATCTCGCTGATCGGCTTACCATCGATTGTTCCATGGAAATCGACGACTGCGAAGTCGTCCATTTTCAACGGGCGCTCTTTCACATCTCCAAAATCGGCCGTTTGCTCGCGCAAACGTTCGACGGCGGCGTCAATCTCGGCCGCGGTCACTTCCTGTTCGGCAACCTCCACCGGGATGTTCTTATATTCCGGCAGATCGAATTCCGGCGCCGTAATCACGGTCGCGCGAAACTTGATCGAACGATCATCACGAAATTCGACACCTTCAACATTCGTTAGGGAGACGACTCGAAGCTTTTCCTGGTCAACCGCCTGGCGATAACTCTTCGAAACCAGCTTCTTGGTCAGCTCGTCCTCGATTTCCTTCTTAAACTTGGCTTCGATCACCTTTCGCGGCGCCTTCCCGGGCCGATACCCCGGGATCTTGGCAAAACGCGCAAAACTGCCCGCGATCTCGTCCCATTCCTTTGACACTTCCTCCGGCGGCAATTCGATGTACAAAGTCGAGGTCGCGTCTGGCTGCTTCTCTACGTTCACTTTCATCGGAACTGCGACGTTACGCCGGACGGGTCACCGGGGCAAGGTATCGGCGGTTGATTGCCGATGTCACGGCGATCTCTGGCCGTGGCATTTTCGCGCCCGTTATGCCGCCAGAGACGACGGCCGCTACAACTCAGCCCGGGTCGATCCGAGTCAACTTGCGGCGAAGACCTTCTCGCCTTTCACGAAGACGGCACGAGTCCGCGGCACTCCGACCCAGTAAGCCAGTTCCCGATAATCCTCGTGCTCGAAAATCGTAAAATTAGCCAGCTTCCCGGGTTCGAGCGAACCAATCTGATCGGCCCGACCTAGCGAATAAGCTGCGTTCATCGTTCCGGCGACCAACGCTTCGGCGGGCGACATCTTCATCTGCGCGCAGGCCAGTGAAAAAATCATCGGCATACTTGTGATGGGAGACGAACCGGGGTTGAAATCGGTCGCGAGGACCACGGCAAGTCCGGCATCCATCATCTCTCGCGCGCGCGGGTAATGTTGCAATCCCAGCGCATAAACGGAACCAGGAAGCAAGACGGGCTGCACGTTGGCTTTTCGGAGCGCCGAGATTCCCGCAGCCTCGGTTTTTTCAAGATGATCCGCGGTCACACTCTGTAATTCGGCCGCGAGCGCGGCCCCACCCGAATTCGTTAGTTGATCGACGTGCAGCCTCAATTTCAGGCCCGCTCTTCTCGCTTGCGTCAGAATTCTTCGAGACTGCTCGATACTGAAATATCCTTGCTCACAAAAAATATCGACATATTCGGCGAGCTTTTCCTTCGCAATCGCCGGCAGCATTCCGCGAACAATGAGTTCTTCGTATGACCGCTCGTTATGCTCCGGAGGAATCGCGTGGGCCCCAAGGAATGTGGGAACGCACTGGAGAGCTGTCGTTTCAGAAAGAGACCTGATGACTCGCAGGATTTTTAGCTCGTCTTCGAAGGTCAGGCCGTATCCCGATTTCGCTTCGATGGTTGTCGTCCCCCCTTCGAGAAACCAACGGGCATGTTCTTGCGCTTGTTTCAACAGAGCGACTTCGCTCGCCGCGCGGGTTGCTCGAACGGTCGACAAAATACCGCCACCGGCTGTGGCGATCTGTTGATATGTCTCACCCCGCGCGCGCCTTTCATAATCATCCAGTCGATTTCCACTGAAAACGATATGCGTGTGGGCGTCGACGAACCCTGGCAAGACCAGACGGCCCCTCGCATCAATAACCTGGACGTTTGAAAGTTGACTGCTTAAAGCAGTCAAGTTTCGCTCGATCACATCGCTCGGGCCGACGGCTTCGATCTTGCCGTCGCGAATCAATAGTCCGCCATCGCGAACGATTCTGAGCTCGGACAACTCTTTGCCGACCCTGGGACGGTTCGGACCGGCCAGTGTGACCAGTTGCTTCGCGTGAAGGACAGCGAGCGTCTTCAATTCTTCAGTCGCTTAACCACACCGGATGCGAAGGCGAGCAGGAATGACGCTGCACTCAGCACAGTTGTATCAGCGATGTCTTTGCCGGGATCGACTTCTACGATGTCGATTACCTTAACCAGCGGGGCCTCTCCACAAAGGCGTGCCGCACGACGCACCATCGCGGGTGTCAAGCCTCCGGGACGCGATCCCGGGCAGGCCGGGGCAAAAGCGCGATCGAGAACATCCACGTCGAGATCGACATAGATTGCGCGGGTTTGTGCGAGATGCGCCAGACTCCGGGCTACGATCGTTTCCATTCCGTGGGCATGAATCTCGTCAACGGTCGTGACGGTCACTCCGTTGGCGCGCGCAAACTGCGCATGCTGCGGCGAGTTCGTGAAAGGCTGTATGCCTACCTGGACAATATTGCGGCCAGGCAGCCCATCTTCAATCAATCGACGGATGGGGTTTCCGTTGTGCGGCCCGCGAGCAAGACTCCGCAAGTCATGGTGAGCATCAAAGGTCAGCAGGCCGCATTCTAAAAGCGGAATTCCTAATGAATGAATTCCGGCATGAGTCAGGCCGTTGTCGCCTCCGAGCAGAACAGCGGCAGCCGCATTTCCGACGCGCTTCGAAATGGCGCCAATCGCGCCCGGCAAGTCGTTAGGGGCAATATCGCCACGATCGGCGACGGCCAACTGCTGCAAATCTACCTTCAGGTCGGGATCGTAAGTGCTGTAGCGCGACAGCGCCTGCCGAATGACCTGGGGGGCGAGATCACAGCGTCCTGCGGTGATGGACTGATTGAAGGGCGCGCCCACGATGGCGAGATCGATCGCACGGTCGTTCGTGCTGCCGGCTGCGAGCCATTCGGCCGCTGTTGGCCAATCCGAATCTCCCATAGTCAGTCGCGTTTCTCGGGCGGCATCGGGAGCGTGATCCCGTGGCTCTCTGCAAAATCAATCGCGCGCCCATAGCCTGCGTCGGCATGACGAATCACGCCCATCCCAGGATCGCTCGTGAGCACGCGTTCGAGACGTCCCTTGCTGGTGTCGGTTCCGTCCGCCACCACGACCATGCCGGCATGCTGCGAATAGCCGATGCCAACACCGCCACCGTTATGAACTGAAACCCAGGACGCACCCGCGGCAGTATTGACGAGCGCATTGAGCAGCGGCCAATCGGCAATCGCATCACTCCCGTCAATCATTCCTTCGGTTTCGCGATTCGGAGAGGCCACCGAACCGGAATCGAGATGGTCGCGACCAATGACGACCGGAGCTTTGATTTCGCCGCGCCTAACCAGTTCGTTCATGGCCACGCCGAATTCGGCCCGCTCGCCGTAACGCAGCCAGCAGATTCGAGCGGGTAAACCTTGAAATTGAATGCGCTCTTTCGCGAGGCTCATCCAACGACGCAAGGTTTCGTTCTCAGGAAATAACTCGAGGGCGAGCTTGTCAGTCCGCGCGATGTCTTCCGGATCGCCGCTCAATGCGACCCAGCGAAAAGGCCCGCAACCTTCACAGAAAAGCGGACGGATGTATTCCGGAACGAAACCGGGAATATCGAAGGCATTTGTCACGCCGCCTTTCTGAGCCTGGGCGCGAATGTTGTTGCCGTAATCAAAAGTAACGGCGCCAAGCTTCTTCAGATCGAGCATGGCCCGCACGTGAACGGCCATGGATTCCGTCGAGCGGCGAACGTATTCTTCCGGGTCATGGGCGCGCAAAGAGAGCGCTTCCTCCAGTGCGAGGCCGTGTGGCACGTAGCCGTTGAGCGCGTCATGCGCGCTCGTTTGATCCGTCAGGATATCGGGAACGGCCCCGCGACGAACCAGTTCAGGAAGGACATCGGCACAATTTGCGACCAGTCCGACCGAAAGCGCCCTTCGTTCGCCGCGAGCGCGTTCAACCAGTTCCAACGCCCCGTCCAACGAGCAGGCAATTTCATCGCAGTATCCAGTCTTCAGACGCTTCTCGATTCGCGTCCTATCGACGTCAATTCCAAGAAAGACCGCGCCATTCATCGTGGCTGCGAGGGGCTGTGCTCCGCCCATCCCGCCGAGACCGCCACTGACAATCCATTTACCCTCGAGAGAACCCTCAAAGTGCCGGCGGCCGGCAGCGGCGAAGGTTTCGTATGTTCCCTGGACGATTCCCTGGCTACCGATGTAAATCCAGGAACCGGCTGTCATTTGCCCATACATCGTTAGGCCGAGTCGCTCGAGCCGATTGAATTCCGGATAATTAGACCATTGACCAACAAGATTTGAGTTGGCGATTAGAACGCGAGGGGCTTCTTGGTGCGTCCGAAATTTGCCGACAGGCTTTCCGGATTGCACCAGGAGTGTTTCCGAATGGTCGAGCGTTTGAAGCGAACGGACGATGGCTTCGTACGCTTCCCAGCTGCGCGCAGCCCGGCCAGTCCCGCCGTAAACGACCAGGCGGTCCGGATCCTCGGCGACATCCGGATCGAGGTTGTTCATCAGCATGCGAAGAGCCGCCTCCTGCTGCCAGCCTTTGCAGCTCAACTGATTGCCGCGCGCCGCGCGAATTATCCGCCGTCCGCTCATAGCTTCTCAAATTCACTGTCAAAATCACCGGCGCGGATGGCCGCGGCAACGCGCACAATGTCGTCGGAGAGCGCGCGGTCGCCTTTGAGCGGGGGAGCGATCGCGCGAACTCTCTCGAAGGCGCGCTCCACGCCCGAGCCCGCTCGCAACGGCCGGCGGTGTTCCAACCCTTCGGCCGCAGCCAGCAACTCGACAGCGATCAAAAGTTCGGCCGCGTCCACTATTGCGCGCAACTTCAGGGCGGAAGTCATCCCCATGGAAACGTGATCTTCCTTTCCGGCTGAGGTGGTGATGTTATCGACACTTGCCGGATGAGCCAGCACACGCGCTTCATTCAATAGCGCTGCCGCTGTCACGTGCGCGATCATGAAACCTGACTGCACACCAGGACGTCGTGCGAGAAAGGGCGGCAACCCATCGCTCTTGTCCGGATTAAGCATGCGATCGGTACGCCGCTCGCTAATTCCCATCAGATCGGTCAGAGCGATGGCTGCATAGTCAAAACTCATCGCGAGCGGCGCGCCGTGAAAATTTCCACCGGACAAGACGTCGCCGTTTTCGAACACCAGAGGATTATCGGTGGCGGAAGCGGATTCGATGAGCAGAACTTCTTCGCAATGCGCGAGCGCACCACGAACGGCTCCATGAACCTGTGGAATACAGCGCAGACTGTAGGCATCCTGAATTCTGGGATCGTTGCGGAGATGTGACTCGCGAATCTCGCTGCCCTCGAGCAGAAAGAGCATGTGCGCCGCCGACCGCTTTTGTCCCGGATGCGGACGGGCGTCGTGCAGCCGCAGATCGAAAGCGACCGGAGTGCCCATGAGTGCTTCCAGGCTCATTGCGCCTGAGACGTCCGCGATACTCGTTAGGCGAAGAGCGCGATGCAGTGCCAGACCGCCGACTGCGTGCATCGCCTGGGTGCCGTTGAGAAGCGCCAGTCCTTCCTTGGCCTGCAGTCGAACAGGCGACAGGCCGGCGCGGCGCAGGGCTTCGCCGCTCTCAAGGCGTTCGTCGCGAAAAAAGCATTCCCCCTCACCAGTCAAAGTTCGCGCGAGATGAGCCAGGGGAGCGAGGTCACCGCTGGCGCCGACCGATCCTTTTTCAGGGATCACCGGGTGAACGCCGCGGTTCAACATCTCCACGAGAAGCTCGATGACTTCGATTCGAATCCCGCTCAGTCCCAGGGCGAGGACATTTGACCGAAGAAGCATCATGGTGCGCGTCTCTGGAATGGAAAGAGGCGAGCCGACGCCGCAGCAATGACTCCGAACAAGGTTGGCCTGCAGATCGACCAGCTCGTCGGGCGAAACCCGCACATCGGAAAGTTTCCCGAAGCCTGTGTTAACACCGTAAACGACGTCGCCGCGTTCCACGATGCTTTCGACGACGCGCCTGGATGCGCTGACCCGCGGATGGACCGAGGCGGCGATCTCCACCGTTCGTTCGTTAACGGCGACGCCGACAATTTCGGAGAGGGACAAAGGCTGCCCGCTTAGTTCCATCGGTGCAACTTTAGTGACAACAGAGGCAAATGGAAGTTGATCTCTAGGGCAAGCGAAAGGCCAGGCCGATGACGACCTGGCCCTTTACTAAAGCCATTCCCGCAATGGGAAAGACATACGCTCGTTTTACTTCGAGTATCCGTGCGTTGAGCTCGCCGTCGTGCTGGCCGACGTCGTCTCGTTCTTGTGTGCACAAGCCCCAAGGCTCAATGCGCTGGCTAAGACTGCCACGATCATGATCGCTTTCAGAAGTTTCAATTTATATCGCCCCCTTTCCTAGCAAGTTGCTGCCGCTTTGTAGGCAAGGAACCGTGATCACGCAACGCTTTTCTCCAACTTCCGGCTCCCGGGCGACACCTGACATCACTCCTCTATGGTGACGGGCGTTCCCTCTTCGACCAGCCGGAACAGCTCAATTACGTCGGCATTTCGCATGCGAACGCACCCGTGGCTGTCCGGGGCGCCAATGGTATTCTCGTGCTTTGTGCCATGAATGTAGATATAGCGTCCGCGCGTATTCCTGTTTTCCGGGTCGATCCCGTCTAGCCAGAGAATCCTGCTCGTAATCCAGTCTTCCGTCTCAGGAACGGGCTCGCCCGGCGCCAGTGGCACTCGGGCCCGAAAGATTGTCCCGGACGGCTGGTCGTGCCCGATTTTTTCGCCAATAACGAACCTTCCAAGGGGTGTCTTCAGACTTCCTTCCATCGTGCCGAGACCAAACCTCGACGTCGAAACCGGAAACGTTCGGACAAGTTTTCCACTCCTCCAAAGGTCCAGCTTTTGATCAGCAACGGAGATGCGGATTTCGGTTTGTGAGCTTTTCAGGGTCATCAAGGACATTTAGAGTTATGGCCGGGTGAAAAATTATCAAATCGCCATCGTCGGTGCGACCGGCGCGGTGGGCGCTGAGCTGCTGAAAGTGCTCGAGCGACGCAATTTTCCGGTTAGGCAAATCCGCGCCCTCGGCTCGGCTCGTTCTGCCGGAAAGCGCATTCCCTGGAAGGATACGAGGCTGACAGTAGAGTCGCTCTCGGAAAACTCCTTCGACGGCGTCGACGTCGCCTTTTTCAGTGCCGGATCGGAAATCTCGCGGTCACACGCACCGCTCGCGAAAAAGGCGGGCGCGGTCGTGATCGATAATTCTCCTGCTTTTCGAATGGATGCGGATGTCCCGCTCGTTATCCCGGAGATTAACGGCGACGACATCCGGAACCACAAGGGCATCATCGCCAACCCTAATTGCACTGCGGCGATCGCGCTCATGGCTCTTTATCCCTTGCACCGCATCTTTCGAGTGAAACGAGCCATCGGTGCAAGCTACCAGGCGGTCTCAGGCACAGGCGCGCGCGCTATCGTGGAACTGCGCGAGCAGGTGGCCGCAGTCGTGAACAACCGCGATGTCACGCCTGAGGTCTATCCGCATCCGATCGCTTTCAATGTACTTCCTCATATCGGTTCCTTCGGAAGAAGCGGCTACACGAGTGAAGAAGACAAGTTGGAAAGCGAGGGGCGAAAGATCATGCACGCCCCCGACTTCAGGGCTTCGATTACGTGCGTTCGCGTTCCAGTCTATCGCGCTCACTCGGTGGCGTTGAGCGCTGAATTTGAAGAACTCGTCTCACTGGATCGGGCCCGTGAAATTTTGGCCAAGGCGCCCGGGATCGAATTAGTCGACGAACCGGGTGCCAACCGCTATCCCACGCCGCTCAACGCCGCCGGCCATGACAACTGCCAGGTCGGCCGGGTCCGGCTCGATCGCGCTTTTGATAATGGCCTTTCGTTCTGGGTCGCGGGCGACCAGTTGCTCAAAGGCGCCGCCTTGAACGCTGTCCAAATCGCAGAGCTGCTTTAACTAATGCGGCCGTACGACCACAAACGAGCGGGTGCGATGGCGACAGACTGATAAAACCTGCGGCTGCGCCGGATCCAGTTTGGACGTGGCCTTTCGAAAATCCGCCACTGTCGCGATTGGTTGCTGATTCACTTCTTCGATGACGTCGCCTTTTTGCAAATCCGTCGAAGTGACTGTCGGGTCGATCTGGGAGACGATCACGCCTTTGACCCCGTTAGGCAGGTCCATTTGCTGAGCCAATTCAGGTGTCAGCTCGCCTACTGAGATACCAGCCAGGGCAGAAGTTTGACCCCCTGCCGGTGGTTGAGAAGGAGTATTCTCATCCTGGTCGCCAGGTTGCGGACCACGCGGCTGACGCGGCAATGTCTGCGTCGTTTGATAATCGGCCGGTTGTTCGCGAATCGTCGCGGAAACTTTTACCGGTTTGCCGTCACGTTCGATTTCAAGATCGACCGTCTTATTCACTTCCACCTGCGACACGTATGTCCGCAGCTGAAGAAAATTTTTCACCTCGTGTCCATTGAACTTGCGAATGACGTCACCCCGCTGCAAATGCGCATCCGATGCAGGCGATCCTGGGACGACGTCATCGACAACCACGCCATCGTCGGGTGTGGCTTGCGGGTCGCGACTGATCCGGCCTTGGATACCGAGATATCCGTGAAGGATCCGTCCCTCTTTGAGCAGACTTTCCAGCGCAGTCCGGACCGTGTTCGAAGGAATGGCAAAGCCGATCCCGAGAGAACCGCCACCGTTGGGGGAAATGATGGCCGTATTAATGCCGACCACTTCGCCGCGCAGATTAATCAGCGGGCCGCCACTGTTCCCCGGATTGATGGCCGCATTCGTTTGCAGGAGATCGCCGAAAGCGTCGCCCCGGTTAGGCCGGCCCTTCGAACTGATAATTCCGTCGGTAACCGTTTCCTCGAATCCAAAGGGATTGCCGATCGCGAGAACGAAGTCTCCCGTCTGAACGGTATCGGAATCCGCCAGCTTCAACGGCCGGACGTGCGGATCGTCGATCTTGAGGACAGCGAGATCCACTACCGAATCTGCTCCAATCAGGCGCGCTTTCCGCGTCTGGCCATCGCTGAGTTGCACCTCGATTTCGTCAACCTGATCGACCACGTGATTATTGGTAATGATGTGGCCTTCGTTAGTCACGATAACCCCCGATCCGAGAGACCTTTGCACGATCGCCTCCTCATTCGGAGAACGAAACTGTCTTGAGTTACGAAAGAAAAACGGAAACGGGTCTAACGAATTATTGCGCCGTTTAACGGTCTTGGAGGTCCTCACGGCAACGACAGAAGGGACAACACCATTGACGAGCGCCCGCCGTTCCCGATTTAAGGTCTCCAAGGATGCGACGCTTCTCGAGTCGACAACGTTCTCAGTCGCAAGGGTGTATTTTTCCGGCTGACGCTGCAGGATACTGAGGCCGCCGCGTTTCAACTGGTAATCGTAGAGGGCTGAAATCGCGATGCTCAGCACGGCCACAAAAACCACGAATTTAAGAAGATTTTTCATCAGCTAACGTTGGCAAAAGTTCGTCCCTGTTGTTCGACAATCAATTGGCGGAAACGTTGATTTTCCGCCCATTCTAACTGCGGGTCCTTCTCAAAAATTAAGGTAGCCGCGGCCCGGGCTTGCTGCATTAAATCGCTGTCCTCTCGTAAATCTCCGATTTTCAGGGCGGGAAGCCCGCTCTGCGCCGTGCCTAGAAGATCGCCCGGCCCGCGCATTTGCCAATCGGCTTCCGCGATTTCGAATCCGTTGGCGGTTTTGGCGAGGACGCCGAGCTTTTCCTGGGTCTCAACGGCCTGATCCGAGCTCAAAAGGACGCAGTAGGATTTGTGTTCGCCGCGGCCGATTCGCCCGCGCAACTGGTGCAGTTGCGCAAGCCCGAAGCGTTCGGCATTCTCAATCAGCATGACGGTGGCGTTGGGAACGTCGACTCCAACCTCAATCACTGTCGTGCTCACGAGCACGCTTGTTTTTCCAGAACGGAATTGTTCCATGATCCCCTGTTTTTCAGGCGCCGGAATTCGCCCGTGCAAGAGCGCGCAGGGGAAAGGGGCCAGGCATTTCGACCAGCGCTCATATTCAACCACCGCGGCCTTGGCATTGAGTTTCTCGCTCTCGTCGATGAGCGGATAGATTACGTAGGCTTGGCGCCCGGCAGTGAGCTCTTTCCTCAGGAAGGCCAGCAGTTCGTCGAGCTTCTCCGGATCGCGCACGGCAGTGATAATTTTCCCGCGGTTCCGAGGCATCTCGTCAATCACCGAGACGTCGAGGTCACCATAAGCTGTCATCGTGAGTGTTCGCGGAATCGGTGTCGCCGTCATCACCAAGACGTCCGGTGCCGGCTCCCGGGCCGTCAGTCGCGCCCTCTGCGCAACCCCGAACTTGTGCTGCTCGTCGATCACGACAAGGCCAAGATTCTCAAAAGAGACCGAGTCATACAAAAGCGCATGTGTCCCGACGATCACGTGGGGGGCATCGGGAGACAGCGCGGTTCGCGCGCGCAATTTCCGGGGAGCGCGGGCTGCCAGCCTGCTCATCGCGGCAGCCTGCCGCGATGATTTGTGAGTGATTGTCGTCGCCTCCGCAAGAGCCTGGGTACCACACCCAAGGATATTCTTCAGTCGGTTGAACCACTCCTGCGTCCCATGGATTTCGAGTGACATATTGAAATTTCTCTCGGAGGTCGGTTTCGGATCGAATTAAGCGATCGAACGATTCACCTTCCCAGACCGGCTCTTCACATTCATCGATCCGATTGATTCGGGTGGCAGTAAACGACTTGATGCTGTGGAGGATTTTCGAAAGGGCGAAAAACTTCGGTTTGCCGCTCTCGTCATTTTTCTCAATAGCCGGCTCCAAGAGTAAATGAACGTGGTCTGGCATGACACACGCAGCGAACAATTGATAGCGCCGATCCTTCCAACGAAGCACCGATTCCATCACGACCTCTTTGGCTTTCGGGCACAGCTGTCTTCGCCCTTTTGTAGTAAACGTGATCATATACTTCGCCCAAGGCCGTTCGAAGTGAGGCAAACGCCGCCGGTGATATCGCACATCCCGGACGCCGGAATCCTTCGATGCTTCCGTGACAGCGTCCGGCAAGCTGCCGGACGCAGCAGGCTGGCAGCCCGCGCTCCCCGACTCGTCCTCCGCGGGCAACGTTTTCATTAGAGCCACGAGCGAATTGCCCGAATCACTCGGGACACCATCAAACAGCGGCAGCGGGCCGCTCTCTTCCTGGCGCGCTGAGGTTCGCAAAGCAACCCGGACACCCAATGGCTCCAACCATCGCCGCAGAACATCATAATGTTGCTCCGCCAGGATTTGCGTCGGCGCCATCATGGTAGCCTGGAAGCCGGCTTCCACGGTCAAAAGGATGGCGGCGATCGCCACGACCGTTTTACCCGAACCCACGTCACCCTGCAGGAGCCGGTTCATCGGATGCCTGGCTCCAAGCCCTGATTTTATTTCCTCAATTACTTTCTTCTGCGCATCCGTTAGGCCGAAAGGCAGTTGCTCAATAAATTTGTTGAGCAACGCCCCTTTCCCACAATGAACAGCTCCCGGTCGCGCCTCTGATTCACTTCGCCGCGCGGCGATCAGCATTTGCAGAGCGAAGAATTCCGAAAGGACCAGATGATGGCGCGCCTGCCTTAGTTGCTCCCAAGTCTCGGGGAAATGGATCGCCTGCAGGGCAAACCGGCGATCGCCTTTCACCAGCCGCGCGGGAGCGAGAGTATCGAGCGGTTCGTCAGAAAGCTCCTGCAGGATCCGATAAATGATGTCTCGAAGCAGCCGCTGTGAAACACCTTCCGTGGCCGGATAAACCGGCGTGATGCGGCGGAAATGAATGGAGGTTTCGTCCTCATCCGGCTCGATGACTTCAAACTCGGGATGATCGAGGCATAAGCGCTTGCCACGCAGCCGCGGCTTCCCGAAGACGATCAGGCGCTGTCCAGTCGCAATCATCTTCTGAACGTAATGAAGGTTGAACCAGCGCAGCGTCAGCGGCTGACTCAAGGCGGTCGAGTTCGCTTCTTCCAGCGTGACTTCGAATATCTTCTTCCATCCGCCAAAACGTCTGATCTGGGTTTTGACGACTTCGCCGCAAAGACAAATGGGCTTATCGCTCTCCTCGCGCGGAAACTCCGGAAACTCCTGCCGATCCTCGTAGCGACGGGGATAATGGGTTAACAAATCCTCCACGCGCTCGATTCCGAGACGTCGAAGAGCCGTGACCCGCGGACCCGGGATCCATTCCAGCTCACTCAAAGGACGGGAAATATCCATTAGTTAGGCACGGCCGCGGACCGAATCGCATGCACATGCAAATCGAGGCGGGGCTCGCCTTCATATTCGCCCGCCTTGATGCGATAAGCCACGTCCCATGGCGGCGGGGGGAGTTCGAGAGAGGCGGCGTCAAAGTAAACCGCCCGCTGATGATAATTCTGCTGCCGCAACCGAAGAAGCAAATGCTTGTCCTTTAGTTTCCGCGGCGGGGCCACGGGTTCCACACCGCGCGAACAAAATAGCGGCTGGGGATTGCCATTCCCGAACGGTTGCAGCAGCTCGTGCCAGCGAAGGAAGTCGAAGTTCACTTCCGAAAAGGTTAGCTCGTGATCGATTCGAAGGCGCGGCCGCAGTTGCTCTGCGGAAAGCATGTCACCTGCGGCTTTTTTGAACGCCTCGGCAAACGCTGGAAACTTTTCCTCTCTGACGGTGATACCGGCCGCCATTTCGTGACCGCCAAACTTCTCCAGGAACTCAGCGCATCGAGCTAGCGCCTGCACGAGTGAAAGCCCTTCGATGCTTCTTCCGCTCCCCTTACCTGATCCCTGCTCGTCAAAACCGACGACGATCGTTGGCCGGTGATGCTTCTTCGACAATCGCGACGCCACAATTCCCAGGACGCCCGGATGCCATTCGCGCGCGCCCACTACGATCGCAGCGTCCTTTTCCGAATCGAAGGCGGACTCGACCTGTTCCTCAGCCGCGGCAAGGATCCGGCGTTCCACGTCCTGTCTGTCCCGGTTTTCCCGGTCAAGATCATTGGCAAGCGTGCCGGCCTCATAGGGATCAGCTGTAATCAACAAACGGAGCGCCTTCTCAGCCGTGCTCAAACGCCCGGCGGCATTCAACCGCGGACCGAGGCGAAAGCCAATGTGCTCCGGAAGAATGGGCGCGCCGACCCCGCTGACTTCCATGAGTTTTCGCAACCCAGGACGCGAGCTTCTCTCGATTTCACGCGCACCTTTCTGAACCAGCGTCCGGTTCTCCTGCTGCAAAGGAACAATGTCGGCCACTGTTCCGAGAGCGACCAAATCCAGGTGTGAGCGCAGGTCAAAGTCAGGCCGCGGTCGCGTTTTTAGCAGCGCATGACAAAGTTTGAAAACGATTCCAGCGCTGCAAAAATAATGAAAAGGCGAATCGCGATCGATTTTCGGATTTACAATCGCAACGCATTCCGGCAGAGCCGCCTTGGGCTCATGATGGTCGAGCACAATGACGTCGACACCGCGTTCCCGAAGCATTTTGATTTCGGCGACCGACGAGGTTCCACAGTCAACCGCGACAAGTAATTGAGGCTGATGCGACGCGAGACAACGTTCGACGCTTTCGGAGGTGAGGCCGTAGCCCTCTTCCATTCGCAGCGGCAAAAACAGCGCCGGGGGCAGGCCGTAAGCCGAAAGCACTGATGAGAGCAATGCGAGCGACGTCACGCCATCAACATCATAGTCGCCGAACAAGACGACGCGTTCCTCTCCTTCGATGGCACGAACCAGTCGCGCTACGGCGCGATCCATCTGTGGCAGGAGGAACGGATCCGCCAGCGATTTCAGGCGCGGCCGAAGAAAGAATTCGACCTCATCGCGCGAGCGAAAATTCATGCGCGACAGCAGGCGCGCAATGCACGGTGAGTCGCAAAGTTCGCCCCATTTTATGGTGGCTCCGCCCAGATCTTCAGGTGCGGCAATAATCCACTCGGTTGGCACCGCTGATGGTAGGCTGCCGGGAATCAACTGACAAGCGACCCCGGAGCTGAGGCCTCAAGTTTTCGGCGCCAGTTTGGCATGAAGCGCCTCCGCGTCAAAGGGAGCGTGGACCTTGGCATCGTTATCGAAATAGACAAACAGATCGGGGGCACCATGCGAATTTCGGGGCGACGTTATTGTCTTGGCGTCGTTAGGCTGCCCGTCCTTGCGCCAGTAACGGATTCGCCGGGCCCAGGATTCCAGCGCGGAATCGGAATAGCCGCTGACGTAGAGTTTCTCGTCTCCATGCAATCGGATGTAGACCAAATCCGCTGTAATATCCTCGGCGTAAGGCCATTTTCCGGCGGTGTCGGCAATGACAAAAGCAATGTTCTGTTCTCTCAAGGTTTCGAAAAACTCCGGGTTGAGAAACGACGGATGTCGCACCTCAATTGCGTGGCGTAATGGCCGCGTTTTGTCGATCGCTAACCACGGCTTGGTTTTGAGCTTGTTGTCGTGTCGGCGCGCCAATCGGCTCGCAGCCCGGGTGTCACGAGGGAGCAATCGGAAGAACTTCAGCAGGCGTTCGTTATCCCAACGGAAGGTCGGAGGAAGCTGCCACAGGATCGGCCCGAGCTTCTCACGAAGCGCCAGAACGCCGGACGCGAAAAAGTTCGCCAGCGGCGCTTCGACCTCGCGAAGCCTTTTCATATGAGTAATGAAACGAGGACCTTTCACACTGAAAACGAAGCCATTCGGCGTCTCCTGATGCCATCGCTGGTAGCTGCCGGGACGCTGAAGCGAATAAAACGAACCGTTAATCTCGATGGAATTAAACTTCCGGCTGGCGAACTCGAGTTCACGCCTTTGCGCCAAATCCTTCGGATAAAAAACACCTCTCCATCCGGAGTACCGCCAACCGGAGATCCCGATCCGAAGCTCGCCTTGTTTCTTCTGAGCTCTGCTTAAACGAGGCTCAGATCGAGCGGACGATTTGGAAGCAATTGATGCTTTACGCATAAGCGACCGAACAATTCGAGCCCCTGTTTTTCTCTCTCACCAAAACCAAATCGCAAATGCTCCCGATAGTAGGTTCGACAAAAAGCCTGATCGAATCTGGTTTCTTCGGAAATCACGCCTTCAAGATCGCAGAAATTGGCATCTCGAGTTTTTCGCAAGGAATCAGCGAGTGAATTCGCGTCGGTTACCTCCGGGCGAATGAGCCAGAGGGCATAGACAAAAGGGAGCTTCGTTAGGTCTTGCCACCCCGCGCCCTCGTCCCAATAACTGTAGGCCGCGCCGAACTTTTGCCGAAATTCGATCGCCTGATCTCCAATCAGGAATCTTGCCCGCCCGGGCTGTAACGGCGAGAGCTTATCCGGGGGCATTCGATATGGAAGAAACTCCCGCCCTTGCTCAGCCAGCAAGATCCGAAGAAGTGAAACGGCGGTCGCGGACGCAGGGTCGATTTCGATCTCGCGCACATCGCTCCCATGCTCGGAAGCAACGACCACGCTGTAGACCGGCCCGTCCGAGCCGATCGCGATTCCATCGACGATCCTGTAGATCGGATGACGCAGAAATTCGAAGCTCGAGACGAGAGAGGCATCGAGTTCTCCAGCGCCAAGGCGCCGGCAGAGATCGGAAGGATGATCGAAAAGAATTTCCCCCGGCCACCCACGAATTAACGGGTGAGCGTTGAGATATTTTACGCAGCCTAGGCGCGGCAGTGACAACTGCCCCACTCGCTAGGCGCAGACCAGTTCGGCTTCAGGGGGAAGGCCGTCGCTTTCCGAAGTCATATCGCTCTTGCGATTGATATGACGGTAATAGCTGTCGCGCTGCACGGGCTCGCGGCCGGCCTCGCGAATGGCGTGTTCCAGCGAGGAGACTGTCTGTTGTTGAGGCGTCTGCGCACCCGCCATATGGAAGATTTTCTCCTCCAAAATCGTGCCGTGCAGGTCATCCACGCCGTAGCTCAACGAGACTTGGGCGAGCGGCAAACCCATACTGACCCAGTAGGCCGTGAGATGGTCGATATTATCGAGATAGACACGACTGACCGCCAGGTTACGAAGCTGTTCCACCGGCGAGGCGGCCTTGATGTGCGACAGGATGGTTGTCTGCGGCTCGAATGCGAATGGGATGAAGCCAGTGAAGCCGCCGGTCTCATCCTGCAACTCACGCAGGAGGCGGAGATGGTCGACCCGTTGAGCCAGCGTCTCGATGTGACCGTAAAGCATCGTGCAGGTGCTGCGGCCGCCCATGCGATGCCACTCGCGATGAACTTCCAGCCATTCCTCGGCGCTTTCCTTGCCGCGACAAATTTGATCGCGCACCTGCGCGTCGAAGATTTCCGCTCCGCCACCCGTGATCGATCCCAGTCCGGCATCCCGCAACGTCTCCAGGGTTTCGCGAATCGACATGTCGAAAAACCCGCTGAGCCAGATGGCGCACTTCGATGGCGGTGAACGCCTTGATATGCAAATGAGGATCGAGCGCTCGCAGTTCCCGCAGAAGCTCCAGGTACCACTCCTTTTTTAGAGAAGGATGCAATCCCCCAACCATGTGCACTTCGGTAATCCCCTGCCCGAGAGCCTCGCGAACGACCCGAACAATCTCGTCGACAGCGTATTCAAAAGCGTGAGGGTCGCGCTTACGAGCGGCAAAGGCGCAGAACTGACATGAGAGGACGCAAATGTTTGAGTAATTAATGTAGCGGTTGTGGATGTAAGTGGCGTAATTGCCATTCTTTTGCTGCCTCACTGCGCTGGCCATAATTCCGAGCGCGTTCAGATCCGTCGACCGGTAGAGGGTCAGAGCTTCCTCGTCGGAAATGCGTTTTCGGTTTTCGATTTTCTCGGCGATCGGCCGGAGTTCCTTTGGAATGAGGGAGTAGTTCATTAGCACGGAAGCAACAAGCTTGGGGCTCCTTAGAGGATGCATTGGCGGGGTTAGACTTGCAACAAAAGGCTTTGCCAATGCCGGATTAGGGAAGAACCGTTTGAAGCCGTCTTAACGGCGGCGTATTGGTCTTTGCCGGCGTAATCCGCGTGTGTTGTTCATGTCATGCCCCGCAACGACCGACCTCCCGGTACCTTCCCCGCCCGACGAAGACGCCGAGGATGTTAGTCTGATGCGACTTATCGGTCGCGGTGACACGGCCGCCTTCGAGGAACTGGTGCAACGCCACCAATCGTTGGTCCTTGGAACGGTGTCCCGCATGCTCGGGTCGAACTCGGATGTGGAAGACATTGCCCAGCAGGTCTTTCTGCGCGTTTGGAAAAGCGCCGAACGCTACGTGGCGCGCGCAAAATTCACCACTTGGTTGCTGAAGATCACGCGCAATCTCGTTTTTAACGAACTCAGGCGGGCCAAACGCCGCGCGCACGTTCCGATGCAGAGCGACCCGGAGGGCGACGAGATGCCGTTAGCCGACGAAGCCACCAGCGCTCCAGACGCTGCGGCTCTGGAGAAAGAACTCCAGGCTGCAGTTGACAAGGCGATTGCCGAGCTTCCGGAAACCCAACGCATGGCCGTGATTCTTCGCCGCTACCAAGAGCTCAGTTACGAGGAGATCGGAGAGGTGCTCGAGCTCTCAGTGCCCGCCGTAAAAAGCGTTCTTTTCCGGGCCCGCACCGAGCTCAGGCAACGTCTGTCGCAATATCTGCAGGCCTAGAAGAGCAAAGAGGGCGGACATCTTGCGACATCCGCCCCCTCTCAACCCCACATTCTACAAAATCTTAGAAATCGCGGTCTTTGGCCGAGCTCTTGAATTGGACCGCATTGCCGTCATCAGGGGCAGGAGGTATGCCAGGCTTCGGGTAATTCGCGACGTTTTGCCGTTCTGGCGTGGGAACGAGGCGGATTGCGCCCTTGGCATTGTTACGCCAGCCGTTCGGATCGGCATATTCCTCGCCGGTATGTGTTAACCCGCTGACCTGATCTTCCAATCCGGTCCCATAATTAGGCGCGATGATCGTTGGCGTTACGAAAACGAGCAGGTTTCGTTTCGTTCGGGCGTTCAATCTTTCGGCGAAAAGATAGCCAAGACCGGGCAGATCACCCAGGACCGGAACCTTGTTGCGCGTTTTGGTCTGCTCATCCTGAAGGAGACCGCCGATCGCAAGTGTATCGCCACTCTTGATCAAGACATTTGAGTCCAGCGACCGTGTGTCGATGATCGGGCTCGTTACCGTGGCACCAGCGAAAACGAACGCCTGGTCACCCACCTTGTTACTGATTTCGGGCTTCACACTGAGGGTAATGAAGCTGTCTTTATTCACTGACGGTCTGACCAAAAGTTTGTTGCCGAAGAGCTTGTCCTGGAAGCCACCGAAGACGGCCGTGGCAGTTTGTTCATTGAAGTTCAACTGCGGCACCGGTTGGTTCCGTGTAATTTCGATCTTGGCCTGCTGGTTATCGGCTGTAACAACCCGCGGATTGGCCAGGAATTCAGCATCGGCATCTTCATTTAACAAGCGAAGCGTTGCCGACATCTGCGGGACGCTGAGAATTCCAAACTGGCCTGCCAGACTACCGAGGCTGCCAAAGAAATTGTGGTTGTTTGGATTTCCAAGGGCGAAGCCGTTGGTGGGCGGATTTGCACCCTGCACAGGCACCGTCGGGTTGGAGGCGCCGTACGTGACCGTCTGCGCGTTGGTCGAACTACCAACCACCCCGGCCCAGTTGATTCCGTAGGATTGTTTAGGATTCGCCGTCACTTCCACAAGGCGCGCCTCGATCATGACCTGCTTGGTCGGCTTGTCGATCTGGACAAGGAGCTTGCGTGCGTTGTCGATGTTGCTGCGAGTTTCGCGGAAGAAGATTGTGTTGGTACGCTCGTCCACCTGGGGTGGATCCTTGCTGGCCAGTTGCGACGCGAAGAGCGGGGCAATGTCTTTTGCCCGCGCATAACTGAACTGATAATTGTCGCTTTCGGTCGGCTCCGCCGTGCGTTCCTGGGCCGTCTTGATGTAGTAGACATTGTCGAGCTGGTCCATGAACAGGCTCTTGGCCTTCACGATGATGTTGATGGCCTGTAACGCGGTCACGTCTTCCAACCGCATCGTGACCGTGCCGGTAACAGCTTCGCTCACGACCATGTTGACCTTGGCCTGTCGAGCGAGCAGGCGAAGAACCTGGCCGACGTCGTCACCCTGAAATTCGCGCACACCGACACCGCCGCTTTCCACCGCGCTGTCTTGTTCGGCAGTCAGCGTAGCAGGCGCTGTGGCCTTAGCCGGAGTCGGCGAAGCGGCCGCGGCGTTGGCCTGGACGAGAAGAAGAGGGGCATCCGGCGCTTTCAACCCGGAGGTCGTAACGGGAGAAGAAGGGAGGGCTGGTGCCGTGGTTGTGGTGGTAGTCGCTGTCGTGGTGGTGACCGGAACAGGAGAACTGGTCTGGGCGTCCGACATCGAGAATGTGCTAAGCAACGCCGCCGTCGCGAAGCTCAATCGTTTTAGAGGAGTTGCCATAGTATTATGCAGGGTAAGAATGCGGCAGCGGTTAAAGCAGGAAGCAGACCAGCGTTCGGGCTTGGGAACTCCCCCGGACAAAGGAATAACCCGGTCAGCCTCCGTTAACGGGGCCGCTTTACGCCCTGTGCGCGGCGGAGATAAACTGCTCGACCAGTTCGGGATCCTTGGCCCCGGAGGCCAATTCGACACCACTAGCCACGTCAACTCCGTAGGGCGCGATCGTCTCGATGGCCTCGGCCACATTGGACGGTCCAAGCCCGCCGCTGACGATGACTTTCAGCGCGGGGTTTCTGCGAATCAGTGCCTTCGCCACCGACCAATCAAAAGTCTGGCCCGTGCCTCCAAAACGGCCGTCCCTTTTCGAATCGAGCAAGACCGTGTCGGTAAAGAAACCGGAAACATCCGGGGTCTCGTCACCACTCGTTACCGGAACGGCTTTGGCAAAGGGAATCCTGCTCTCGAACAAACGATGGCAAAACGCCGGCGTCTCCTCGCCATGCAATTGGATCGCGTCGATAAATGGAAAATCCGAAATTTCCACCAGTTCCTGCCAGACCGGATTCGTTAGGATAGCGACCCGCAGAACTGACGCGGGAACATTGTTAAGCCAATCGCCATCCGCTCTGCGATCAAGACATCGCCTGCTGCGCGGCGAAAAGTTAAAACCAAGAGCATCGGCACCGGCGTCAATGGCGCGCATGGCATCCGCGAAATTAGTGATCCCGCAGATCTTGATGAAAACATTTCCCGCACGCGGCCGTCGATCCGCAAACATTAAACGTTTAGCAAATGTTCCCCGCGGGCCGGGAACAGCGGGAGGGTAAGTGTTCGCGCAGAGTCATAAAAAACCTCAGCGTGGAGGATCAATCACGCGACCCTGGACGCGTTTGATCTGGCCATGGTGCGTGAGAACATGCACCCGTCCATCGCTCCCTCGGAAAAAGGCACTCAAAATCCAACTGACGATACTGATGATGATCGAGCCCCAGAAGGCGCTGCCAAACGAATCGACATGAAAGCCCGTTACGAGGCCAGGAACGATAAAAAGCATGAGCGCGTTCACTACCAGAATGAAAAGGCCGAGGGTCACCAAAATCAGCGGCACACTCAGGATCAAAAGGATAGGACGGACGAAGGCATTCAGGATTCCGAGCAACAAGGCAGCCCCGATCAGGGAAACAGCATTATCGTAACGAATTCCGTGAACGATGGAGGAAGCCGCCATCACGGCCACAGTCGTGACAAGCCATCGAATGACGAAATGCCGCATGAGTAGGGTACGTTCAACGTCCCGCGTTTGAAAGCAAGACCAGAAACTACTTGCCAACCGAGCCCCGCCGGTAAAGCGGTAAGCCAAAATCCGAACAAAGTGCCCAAGAAACAAAAAACTCCCAAAAAAGCAGTCGCCGCCGAGAATCCCGCCGGCCCAGAAGGTTCGCCCAAGGGCTCCAGAAATGAGCCGAGCGCTCCCGTAAAAAGCCGGAAGCTCGCCTCGAAAACACCTGCCCGCAAAGCCGCCGCGCCTCGCGCCGCGAAGGTGCGCAAAACGCCGGCTCGGCCGGCCGTCGGAGAACCCACCGCCGAGCAGATCCAACTTCGCGCCTACTTCATCTCGGAACACCGGCACCGTCACGGGACGCCGGGTGACCATCATTCCGATTGGCTCGAAGCCAGACGGCAGTTGATGATCGAAGCGCAGCGAAACTAATCCCGCGAGGCTAGGAACGTTCCTGAATATCGGGCAGACACTGCTTGAGCTTCTCGATCAGGCGATTGATAGAGAACGGCTTTGGTACCAGGCCGCGAACTCCCGGCTCCTGTAAGAGCTCCTGCGCGCGTTGCTCCTCGCCTTTTCCGGAAACCAGAATCAGAGGAGGAGTGACCCGCGGCGGATTCGAATTGTCGTAAGCCTTGCCGATGAGAAAAAACAGCATCGCCCCATCGATCATCGGCATTGAAAAATCGAAAATGAGCAGGTCGAAGCTCTTTTTAAGAGCGAGCTCGAATCCATAGGCTGGATTCGGGGAGGTATCGACCTCGCAGACCAGGCAGCTGGTGAGCGCCTCACGGACAATTCGCAACAGGCCGACATCGTCGTCCACCATCAGAATTCTCTTCGGAATGTCGGCTGCCATCGGTGCACGCTTGCGCGAAACCGCATGCGCTTTCAAGCTTAAGTTGATCAGTCCCCACAATGAATACCGCCAAACAAGACCTGGCCGCCGCCTTACGCGAACGACTTGCCGTTATCGGCGACGAAGACAGCCGGCGCGATCCTGCGCGACACATGGAGCGTCTGAAAGCGATCTCCGAAAAAATCGAAGCCTTGTCCGAGTCCTTGCCAGAACCGGTCGAGGCGCGCCTGGCCCATTTTTTGGAGCGACGCAGCTACGACAAGGCGCTCGAGATGCTGGACGGCGCCGGTCAAACCGGCTCGTAGGAAGCAGATCGCCTGCGCCTATCGGGAATACAACTCGACGATCAACTGTTCGTTAACCATCGGCTGCATTTCTTCGCGCGAAGGCAGGTGAGCGACTGTGCCTTTGAAATTATCACGATCCACCGTCAGCCAATCCGGCACCGGCACGATCTGAGTGAGCTCCAAATTGCGCAGCGCCAGCTGACGCGACTTGGGCTTGTCCTTGATCATGATCTCGTCGCCTGGGCGAACATTGTAGGAGGCAACGTTGACCGTGCGCCCGTTCACTGTGACGTGCCCATGTGACACGAGTTGGCGCGCTCCCCGCCTTGTGTTGGCCAAGCCGAGGCGAAAGATGACGTTATCGATGCGGGTCTCCAGAAGCTGGAGTAAAGTTTCGCCGGTGACGCCGCGCTTGCGAAGCGCGCTTTGAAAGATGCGGCGGAACTGCTTTTCGAGCAGGCCGTACTGGTAACGAAGCTTCTGCTTTTCGCCGAGAGCGATGGCGTATTCAGACTGCTTGCGACGCGAACCCTTGGGGCCATGCATGCCCGGCGGATAATTCTTTCGCTCGAGCGACTTCGATGAGCCAAACAGCGGCACTCCGTAGCGACGGCTGACTTTGGTTTTTGGTCCGGTATATCTGCCCATTGGGTTAAGAGTCTTGGGTTAAAAGTTGAGTGAATCAGACGCGGCGCTGTTTTGGCGGGCGGCATCCGTTATGCGGAACTGGTGTGACGTCGCGAATGACCGTGAGATCGAGGCCGATCGCCTGCAAGGCGCGTACGGCTGATTCACGACCCGCGCCTGGTCCCTTGACCCGGACTTCGACTTCCTTAAGCCCGTGGCCCATGGCCTGACGGGAAGCATCCTGGGCGACAAGTTGAGCCGCGTAGGCCGTGCTTTTGCGCGAGCCTTTGAAGCCAACTTTTCCTGCGCTCGACCAACCGATCACTTTTCCAGTCAGGTCAGTAATCGTGACGATGGTGTTATTGAAGGTGGAAAGGACGTGCGCAATTCCGGTATGAACGTTCTTACTTCCCTTGGCCTTGACGATTTTTGGCTTCTCGTCGTCCGAGCCATCGAGAGAGAGATTTTCCCGTGGCGGTTCTGGCGCTTTGGCGGCGGCCTTCTCCGCTTTAGGAGCTTTCTTCGCCGGTTTGGGTGCGGCTTCGGCAGTCGCGGTGGCAGCCACTGGAGCGGCCGTCTCTGCCGTCGCAGGGGCCTCAGCCTCGGCGGCTGGCGCTTCTGCGACCGGTTCTTTCGCCTTCTTGGCTTTTGGTTCGTCCGCTTTCGGTTTGGGAGTCTTCTTCGCGTCAGCCATTTTGATTAAACCTTACCAGCCTTTGCGTCTTTGTTTCTGATCACGCCGACCGTCTTTCTCGGTCCTTTGCGCGTGCGCGCGTTCGTCGATGTTCGCTGTCCGCGCACTGGCAGCCCGCGACGATGACGAATCCCCCGATAACAATTGATGGCCTGAAGACGCTTCAGATTGCCCTGAACTTCGCGGCGCAAATCGCCTTCGATCGGGAGCTTGTTGTTCGTGATCGCGTGAATGATTTCGTTAAGCTGCTGCGGAGACAAATCTTTCGCACGCAGATTGGGATCGATGCCGGTCTGTTCGAGGATCCGCTTGGATGTGCTCGGACCGATTCCGTAAATATAAGTCAGCGACGCTTCAATGCGTTTCTCCGCTGGAATTTCTACTCCGAGTAATCTTGGCATACTTTAATACTCCACTGCTTAGCCCTGGCGCTGTTTATGGCGCGGGTTTTTGCAGATCACGCGCACCACATTCTTGCGCTTCACGATCTTGCAAGCTTCACAAAGTCTTTTAACTGAGGGTCGAACTTTCATAATCCACGAGACGAAAAACGCGGAGCCAGATGATCCGCGTCTACCTTTGGCGGAAAGTGATCCGCCCTTTCGATAAATCGTAGGGGGACACCTCTAGCATAACTTTATCGCCTGGCAAGATACGAATGAAATGGAGCCGCATTTTCCCCGAAATATGGGCCAAAACGAGGTGTCCATTGGGCAATTTCACGCGAAACATGGTGTTGGGCAGCAGCTCGACGACTGTGCCTTCTACTTCAATTGCGTCTTTTCTCGCCATGTCAGGACTTCAGGTTCCTCACGCGTAATCAGGACGGTGTGCTCGAAGTGCGCCGACGGTGTCCCATCGGCCGTCCGAACCGTCCAGCCATCCTCTAAAAGGCGGACATCGGCTCCCCCGAGATTGACCATGGGCTCAATCGCTAAAGTCATGCCGGCCTTCAATTTAGGCCCGCTCCCACGCTTCCCGTAATTCGGAATCTGCGGCTCTTCATGCAATCGCCGCCCGACCCCATGGCCGACAAATTCCCGGACCACGGAAAAACGATGCCGAAGCGCTTCCTCCTCAATCTCGGCGCAAATGTCGCCGAGGCGCGCGCCTTCGACCGCCTTCGAAATGCCTCTTTGCAGCGCGCTTTCCGTAACCCTGAGCAGCTCATCAACGCGGTCATCCACCATGCCGACGGGAATGGTCGTGGCCGTATCCCCCACCCAGCCATTCTGCACGACGCCGATATCGAGTTTCACAATGTCCCCATATTGAATCCGTCGCTGGCTGCCGATTCCGTGCACCACTTCGTCATTCACCGAGATGCAAATACTGCCGGGAAAGACGCGGTGCCCGAGCCGATAACCGAGGAACGCGCTCTTCACTTTGGCGTCCCGCATGAAGGCGGCGGCGGCTTCGTCGATCTCTTTCGTGGTCACGCCCGGCCGGATGAGCTCGCTCACTTTCTCCAGGACCTCGCTGGCGGTGCGGCAGGCTTTTCGCATCTGCTCCGCTTCTTTCGCCGTCTTGATCGGAATCATGCCGCGGTCTTTTGCTCGATCAGTCGCGAAATGTCGGCAAAGACTTCCTCCCGGTCCCGATTTCCGTCGATTCGGTTGAGGATGGAAATCTTGGTATAAAAGTCCGCCAGGGGTTGAGTCTTGGCCTCGAATTCCTTCAACCGCTTCTGCAAGACTTCCGGGTCGTCGTCGTTTCGCCTAACCAATGATCCGTCACAAAACGGGCATACCGGCCGCTCGGCAAACTTCGCACTCGAAACGCTCGTGGTGAATCCGCAACCGCTGCATTGGAGTCTGCTCCCGATGCGATCGCGCACAGTTTCTTCGGAAACTTCGAGCCAAATCGCCAGGTCGAGCGGCGTATGGTGCTTCTGCAAGATATCCTGGAGACTTTCGGCCTGTGGAAGTGTCCGCGGAAAACCATCAAACACAAAACCGTAACCGCCATGAAGGCGAAGCCAGTCCTCGATCAGCTGGACTATGACCTTGTCAGGCACCAGTCCGCCCTCCTTGGTGTACTCGGCCGCTTCCAGGCCTAACGGCGTCCCGAGATCTTTTTCGCGGCGAAGAATCGCGCCGGGTGATGTGACTGGGATGCCGAACTGCCGGGTAATGAGTTCGGCCTGCGTTCCTTTCCCGGAACCCGGCGCCCCCAGTAGCACGAGTCGTTTCTTCACTTATCGGCCGTAGATGAAAAAGGCCACGCCGGCAATGACAAGGATGGCGATAGCGACGTAGAGCCACATAAGTGTGCTCTGGCCGGCTGCTTCGCCGCGGCTGTAAGCGGAGGTGCGATCAAAGGCGCGTCCACGAATTCGGCCCTTGCGCAAGAACCCGTCGTAATGCCGTTGAATCAGGTGCGTCTCCACCTGTCGCATGGTATCAAGCATGACACCGACAACAATGAGCAGGCTGGTTCCTCCGAAAAATTGCGCCGTGATTTGAGGAACGTGGGCCCACTGCGAAAGCAAACTTGGCAGAACCGCGACGATCGTAAGGAAAATGGCTCCGGCAAACGTCAGCCGGGTCATGGTGAAATCCAGGAAGTCGGAAGTGGGTTTGCCCGGCCGGACGCCAGGAATATAAGCGCCGTGTTTCTTGAGATCATCGGCGATCTGCGAGGGCTGGAATTGCGTCGCGACCCAAAAATAACTGAAGAAGAAAATCATCGCCGCGAGGAAGACGTAATGCGGCCAACCAACTGAGAGGGCCTCCGAAATCCGGACCGCCGTGGGGTTATTGCGGAAAGCCATCTTCACGATGGTGGAGGGGAAAATGAGCAGGGCATAGGCGAAAATGATCGGCATGACGCCGGCGTAATTCACCTTCAGCGGCATATGCTGTGTTCCTCCGCCGTACATTTTCCGGCCAACTACGCGCTTGGCGTATTGAATGACAATCTTTCGGACTCCCTGAGTAATCGCGATGACCGCGGCAATGACGACAAAGAGAAACGCCACCATGATCACAAGGATCGAGGGGTTCACCTGACTGGCACTGCCGGGGGTAGAAGGCACGAAGGTCTTCCAGGCTTGCGCCAAGGCAGCGGGCAAGCGGGCGACAATGCCGATGGTAATGATGAGCGAAATCCCGTTCCCAATACCTCGCTCGGTGATCTGATCGCCTAACCACATCAGGAACATCGTTCCCGTGGTCAGCGAAAGAATTGTCACAGTGATAAAGCCCCACCCAGGATCCGGGACAAGCGGGATTCCGAGCGCACGGATGGTGTCACCGATGCCGGGCAGCATTTGGTAGGTCTCAGGTTTTTCCAGAGACTGGGCCAGGAGGTATGCCTGAAAAATGCACAGGGCCACGGTGGCGTAGCGGGTGTACTGCATGATCTTCTGCCGTCCGCCATCTTCACGCTGCAAACGCCCCAGCTGCGGAATGACCGCGGTCAGAAGCTGCATCATGATGGAGGCGCTGATGTAAGGCATGATGCCTAACGAAAAGATCGCGCAATTCTCAAGCGCACCGCCACTGAAAAGATTGAAGAGCGCAGCCACACCGCCGCCGGCTCTTTCGGTGAGGGAGCTCTTGAACCATTCGTTCAAAACGCCCTGGTTCACACCCGGGGTCGTCACAGCCGCGCCCAGCCGAACGATCACGATCACAGCCAGGGTGAACAGGATTCGCCGGCGTAACTCCGGTATTTTGACCGAGTTTAGAAACGCAGAGACCATCCGCTAAATCAAATCAACGCTTCCGGGGTTAGCCTTTGCGTGAGGTTTTCTTTTTCGAAGGGGCTTTCCCTGAACTCGAAGACTTCTTTGCAGACGCCTTTCGCGCAGCCTTCGGGGCTGCCGCTTGGGTGTCTCCTGCGTGAGAATCCCCATGCTCAGGTGACTCTGGCGCACCGGCACTCCGGTCCCGGATCGTGATCGTGCCGCCGGCCTTGTCGATTTTCTCGCGCGCGGACACGCTGATCTTGTCGACCTCGAGGGTGAGCGCGTGTTTCAACTCACCGTTGCCTAAAATTTTAATACCCGCGACGTCGCCGCGCACCAGTTGAGATTCGCGCAGAACCTTTTCGTTAACGACGCTCCCGGCCTTGAATTCTCCGAGGTCACCCAGATTCACCACCGCCCAGGTCTTGTGAAAAGCGGCGTTATTGAATCCGCGTTTCGGCAAACGCCGGATGAGTGGCATCTGTCCGCCCTCGAAGCCAAGTCGAATGCTTCCGCCCGAGCGCGCTTTCTGGCCCTTGTGGCCTTTGCCGCTGGTCTTGCCATGCCCTGAGCTTTCGCCGCAGCCTAACCGCTTTACGCGATGCCGCGAACCCGGCCGTGGGCGCATTGTGTGTAACCGCATCATGATTCAGTGTGGTTTCCGGCACCCGGAGCCGTGGTCTCAGGACCGCGGATGCCGCGCATTTTCATTATCTCATCACGCCGGCGCAAAGACTTGAGCGCCACAACCGTGGCCTTAACCACGTTGGCGTGATTGCTCGAGCCGAGCGATTTTGCGAGAACGTCACGAATACCGGCCGCTTCCACAACCGCGCGCACGCCACCGCCCGCAATGACGCCGGTTCCGGGCGATGCCGGACGCAAAAGAACGCGTCCACCGCCAAATTCGCCGATGGTTTCATGCGGAATCGTATTCTCGTGCAACGAAACTTTTTGCATCGATTTGCGGGCCGACTCCGAAGCCTTCCGAATCGCTTCCGCGACTTCGTTCGCCTTGCCAAAGCCAACGCCAACCGAACCGTCGTGATCGCCGGCCACGATGAGCGCACTAAAGCTGAAACGACGCCCGCCCTTCACAACTTTGGCGCAACGATTGATAAACACGACCTTCTCGGTCGTGTCGCCACGCGCAGCCGACGTTCTGTCAGTGTTGCGTTCCTGTCTCCTGCCTTGGTTTTGTTGAGCCATGAATTAAAACTTTAAGCCGCCTTCGCGCGCCGCGTCGGCCAGCGCTTTCACTTTACCGTGATAAATATATCCGCCGCGATCGAACACGACCGCGCTGGTCTTCTTCGCGAGCAGGCGTTCGGCAATCGCTTTGCCGACGACCTCGGCATTCGCACGATTGGCTGCTGCTTTCGTTTTTCCGAGAATCTTGGAGTCGCGAGTCGAGGCCGACACAAGCGTATGGCCGGAATCGTCGTCCACCACCTGGGCGTAAACGTGCTTGCCAGAGAAATGAATCGTCAGGCGCGGACGTTCCGCCGTTCCTGAAACCTTCTTCCGGATCCGCTGATGAATGCGTTGGCGAGTCGCCTTGCGATTGAGGAGAGCCATAATTACTGAACGGTTTTGCCTTCCTTGCGGCGGATCTGCTCGCCCGCGTAACGCACGCCTTTGCCCTTGTAAGGTTCAGGCGGATAGAATCTGCGAATATCCGCGGCCACCTGGCCGACAGTCTTTTTGTCAATGCCGGTAATGCTGATCTTGGTGTTATCCGTGACCACGATTTTGATGTCTTTTGGAATGGGGAAGAGAATCGGGTGAGAGAAGCCGAGGCTCAGGTTGAGATTCGAGCCTTGGACAGCGGCCTTGAAACCGACGCCCTCGATCTCGAGGTTCTTGGTGAACCCCTGGCTGACACCCTGGACCATGTTGTTCACCAGGGCTCGCGACAGTCCGTGTAGAGCTTTCACGCTGCGGGTCTCAGCTTCGCGCGCCACGGTCACCCGGTTGTCGGCCACGCTCGCCTTGATCTGGCGTGGGAGATTCCAGCTGAGCTTTCCTTTCGGGCCCTCGACAGAAACCGCTCCCTGGTCATTGACGCTGACCTTCACCTTGTCCGGGATCTCGACGACTTTGTTTCCGATTCGCGACATAAAAATTTACCAGACGTAAGCGAGCAGCTCGCCGCCGACTTTTTGTTTCTTGGCCTGGCGTCCTGAGAGAATGCCTCGCGGCGTTGAAAGAATGGAGATCCCCATGCCTCCGAGAACGCGCGGAATTTCATCGGCGCCGACATAACGGCGCAGTCCCGGCCGGCTGACTCGCTTCAAGCCGGTGATGGCACTGGTGCGATTGGCCATCTTATTGGTGATCTTGATGCGCGGATGCGCGGCCTTCGTGTCCACTTCGAAATCCGTGATGTAACCCTCTTCCTTGAGGATCTTGACGACCTCCGCCTTGATGCGGGAGTACGGTACAAACATGTCCGGCTTCTGGGCCTGCGCGGCGTTGCGGATACGGGCCAAAAGGTCTGCAATAGGATCTGTAACTGTACTCATCTGATTTAACTGGCCGAGGAGGCCCCGGTCTTTTTGGCGCGGTCGCTGAAAGGCATTCCCATTTCGCTCAGGAGCGATTTCGCCTCTTCGTTCGTCCGCGCGGTGGTGACGATAGTAACATCAAAACCGATGTTGCGCTTGATTTTATCGAGCTCGACTTCCGGGAAAATCGACTGATCTGACACGCCTAACGTATAATTCCCATTGCCGTCGAAACAGCGGGGTGAGACACCGCGAAAATCGCGAATACGCGGAAGCGCCATCTTGATGAGACGCTCAAGGAATTCGTACATCCGTTCGCCGCGCAAGGTCACCTTCGCGCCGATGATCTGATCTTTGCGCAATTTGAAGTTCGCGATGCTTTTCTTGGCAAAGGTCTCCGAGGATCGCTGTCCGGTAATCAGGGAAAGCTCGGCCTTGGCGTCCTCAACGGCCTGCTTAACGTCCGTCTGCGAGCCGACGGAAGTATTCACGACTACCTTCTCCACCTTCGGAATCTGATGGACGTTCTTGTAGCCGTGCAGCTCACGCAGAGCCGGCATGACGCGCTCTTTATAATGTGTGTAAAATTCGTTCCGCATTACGCCTTAGCCTTTGCAGGCTCCTTCTTCGCTTTCTTCTTCGTTCCCCTGGCCGCCGCTTTGCCTTCCTTCTTGTCGTCGATCAAGCGCACGTTCGAGATGTGGATCGGGCCTTCGCGCTGGGCAATCTGGCCCTGCGGATGATCCTGCGACTTGCGCATGTGTTTCTTGATAATGCGCACGCCTTCCACCAGCACTCGCTGTTTGCGGCCGAGAATCTCGAGCACCTTGCCCGACGATCCCTTAAAATTGCCAGCGATCACTTCAACGTTATCGCCCTTTTTGACATGAAATTTCAGCCGGTTCATAAAACCTCCGGAGCCAGCGAGACAATCTTCATGAAATTACGCTCGCGCAGTTCGCGCGCGACCGGGCCGAAAATACGGGTGCCGCGAGGATTGAGATCCTTGTCGATAATGACGATGGCATTGTTATCAAAACGCAGGACCGATCCATCATCGCGCTTGATCGGCTGACGGGTCCGCACCAAAACGGCACGAACGACTTCGCCCTTCTTGACCGTGCCGGTGGCGCTCGCCTCTTTCACGTTTGCCGTGATGACGTCGCCGATGCCTGCAAATTGTGAATCGCCTTTGCCAATGACGCCGATCATGGTCGCCATCCGGGCGCCACTGTTATCGGCCACATCGAGTCTCGATCGGATCTGAACCATAACGCCTCCTACTTCTGAACGACCTCTACGAGGCGCCAGCGCTTGAGTTTGCTCAACGGGCGCGTTTCCATGATCCGAACGGTGTCGCCGGTCTTGGCCTTGTTTTCCTCGTCGTGCGCATAGAATTTCTTCTTCTGCTTCACGATCTTGCCAAACTTGGCGTGCGGCACACGCGTCACTGTGCGGACGACAATCGTCTTGTTCATTCCGCTGGAGACGACTTCGCCCACACGCGTCTTGCGCGTCCCGCGAGCTTTCGCCTCGGAGGTTTGCGCCGCTGTTGTTTGTTCGTCTGCCATACTTATTTCGCCGCCACTGGCGTCTCCTGGGTGCGTTTCGTCAAAATTGTTTCTATGCGCGCGACATCGCGACGGAGCAAGCGCAGGCGGCTCGGCTGTTCGAGCTGACCGCTCTGCTGCTGCAATCGGAGATGCAGCGTTTCCTGCCGGAGATCGCGACGCTTCGTCAGCAACTCATCCGTCGTCATCTCGGCAATTTCTTTGATCTTCATAAACTCAAACCGCCACGTGGTGGCGGGATAAAAACTTTGTCCGCACCGGCAGCTTATCGGCCGCAAGGCGCAGCGATTCGCGCGCGACCGATTCCGGCACGCCGTCCAATTCAAACAGGATGTTGCCCGGCCTGACCGTCGCGACCCATTTTTCCGGCTGGCCCTTGCCCTTACCCATCCGGGTTTCCGGCGGACGCGCGGTGACAGACTTGTCCGGGAAAATACGGATCCAGAGTTTGCCTTTGCGTTTCATGTTGCGCGTCAAAGCCACACGGGCGGCTTCGATCTGGGTGTTGGTGATCCAGGCGCGTTCGAGCGTCTGCAGGCCGAACTCTCCGAAGTCGATGCGAAGATTGCGCGAAGCCGTACCCTTGCGGCTTCCCCGCTGGGTCTTGCGATACTTCACGCGTTTGGGCATCAATGGCATAACAAAAATCTCCGGTTAGTTAGACCTGACCAGGTTCGGGAGCAGGCGGGGGCGGCAGGCTCGCAGCGGGCTGCTCAGCAGGCGCCTCTTCTTTCTTACAAATCCAGCATTTCACGCCGATCTTCCCGTAAACCGTGTTGGCCTCGGCAAATCCGTAATCGATCGGGGTTCGCAAAGTGTGCAGCGGAACCTTGCCTTCGCGGTACCATTCCGAGCGCGAGATTTCCGCGCCGTTCAGACGGCCCGACGAGCGCAGGCTTGAATTCCCTGGGCGCCAAAGTCCATCGCGGTCGGCGACGGCTTTTTTCATGGCGCGGCGGAAGGCGATACGGCGCTCGATCTGCAAAGCCACGTTCTCAGCCACGAGCTGCGCATCGAGCTCAGGAGTCTTGATTTCCTGGATGTCGATCTTGATCTGTTTGCCCTGGGCCATCTTCGAAATTTCCTCGGTCATCTTCTCGATCTCAGCGCCTTTGCGCCCGATGACGATGCCGGGACGAGCGGTATGGATGGTCACGCGAATGCTGTTCCAGGCGCGCTCGATCACGATCTTGGCGACCGCGGCAAACTGCAGCTTTTTCTTCACGTAATTGCGAATTTCCAAGATCGCTGTGCAGAAAAGCGGGCAACTCCTGCGGCGAAGCGTACCAGCGCGAACGCCAGTCGCGATTGACCGCGAGACGAAATCCAATTGGATTAACTTTTTGTCCCATAACTACTTTTTCGCTTTCGACTTCGAACTTTTCTTCGTCGCTTTGGGCTTGTGAGCTTTCGTTTCCCCCTGCCCGTCCGCTTTGGCGGCCTTGGCTTCCTGTTTCAGGCGAGCCTTGCGCGCTTCGCGGTTCTCAATCTTGATTTCGTCAGTTAGAACGATGCGAATGTGGCTGGTCCGCTTCAGGATGCGACTGCCACTTCCGCGAGCCCGCGCCATCATGCGCTTGATCGTCGGGCCTTCACCCACGACCGCTTCTTTCACGACCAGGCCGGCAACCTTGAGGTTGGCGTTGTTCTCGGCGTTGGCGACCGCGCTCTTGAGCGTCTTATTAATCAGCCCCGCTGCCTTTTTAGGCGTGAACGCGAGAAGATCGAGCGCTGCCGAAACCGGCAGGCCCTGAATGGCGCGCGTCACCTCCCGCACCTTGAAGGGCGAGATCTTCGCGTACCTGTATATCGATCTGACTTCCATAAAATCTGTTTAAGCGTTGAAGGGTTGAATTGTTAAAGCTCTTCCACTCTTTCAGCTTCAACCCTTCAACTCTTCAACCCTCAATCTTTCCTACTTCACACTCACATCAGCGTGGGCATCGACCTGGAGCCGATCACCCACTTTGATTCTTTCTTTCGGAGAATCCATCTGTTGAATAATCGCGCCGCAAATTCTCTGGCGAACATCGACCACTTTAAGGATCGCGACCCTGTGATCGCCCCGCGTCACCCGCAGAGGCATGCCAATTTTTACCCCCTGACTCTCGCCAATGTTGCCAACGACCAGTGACCATTCCTCTTTCACGCTGACCACGCTCCCATCCAGCAGACCGGGTTGGGCAGCCGGTGCCGCCTCCCCTTTTGTGACGATCGCGTTTGTGCTTCGCAGTTGCGCTTCCACATCCATGCGCGCCTGGGCGTCGCCGCCCGCGGAAGTCTGCAGATAACGAAAAATGCTTTCGTTCAGCCGCAGCATCTGGTCGCGAAACTCATCGCGTTCCTTTTGCATCAGTTGGAGATCCCCAACCGCCGCAAGAAGGCGCTGCTCAAGTTTAGCGCGGTCCTTATCGGCCGACTGCAGACCGAGCGCTTCCATGCGCAATTCCAGATCGGAATATTTGCGCCGGAACAACTCGGCCTCAGCGTTCGATTCCGCCAGGCTGGTCGTCAGGGTCTTCAACGATTCCTGCGCGACGCTCAATTGCCGCCGCAGATCTTCGTTCTGCGCCAACAACGTCGCCGCAGTCACGCTGCGCTCCTGATTTTCAACTTTAGATTCTGACAAAGAACTATCCCTTTGCGCTTGCGCGCAAAACCCAACTGCCAATTGCAAATTTATCATCGCAAATTTCAGAAACCGCCGCCTTGGGCGACGCGTTTCCAATCTGCAACTTGAAATCTGCAATCTTAAATTTACTTCGTTACCTTCGCCGTATGCGACCCGTGCTTCTTAAAGATACGAGTCGGCGAAAATTCACCGAGCTTGTGACCAACCATGTTCTCGGTCACGAAGACGGACTGAAAAATCTTTCCGTTATGGACGAGAAAGGTGTGGCCGACAAAATCCGGCGTTACCATCGAGCGCCGCGACCAGGTCTTGATCGGTTTCTTGGCGTTCGAGTTATTCATCTTGTCGATCTTCTCCAGAAGATGCGACTCGACGAAGGGTCCTTTCTTTAACGATCTGGCCATAAAAATCAAATTCCGTGAGGGTCCGGCGCCTTACGCCTTCTTCTTGGAACGTCTCCTCTCCATGATGAAACGGTCGCTCGGCTTGTGTTTCGAGCGGGTCTTAAATCCTTTGGCCAACTGACCCCACGGGCTGACCGGGTGATGACGTCCGCCGCCACCCTTTGACTTGCCCTGGCCACCACCCATCGGGTGATCGATCGGGTTCATGACCATTCCGCGCACGTGCGGACGGCGGCCTTTCCAGCGGGTCCGCCCGGCCTTGCCGCTGGAAACGTTCATGTGATCGACGTTTCCGACCTGGCCGATGGTGGCGTAACAATTCTCGTGGATCCGGCGAATCTCGCCCGATGGCATCTTCACCAGCGCGTAACCGGCTTCGCGGTTATTCAGCGTGGCCTGCTGACCGGCGCTGCGCGCAACCTGGCCGCCGCGGCCGGGAGTCAGCTCAATATTGTGAATGCTTGCGCCGAGAGGAATCGTTCGAAGCGGCAAGGCGTTGCCGAGTTCAGGTGCAGCGCTCTCGCCTGAGGTCACGCGCGCGCCGACCGCCAGACCGTCCGGCGCAAGGATGTAACTCAATTCGCCGTCGGCATATTTGATCAGCGCGATCCGCGCGGAACGGTTCGGATCGTATTCGATCCCGACGACTTCCGCGGCGACGCCGTGCTTGCGGCGTTTGAAATCGACTTTGCGGTACTTCTGCTTGTGACCGCCGCCGATGTGGCGCGAGGTCAGCCGGCCGTGGGCGTTGCGGCCGCCGCTGCGCTTCTTAACTTCGAGCAGAGATTTGTGCGGCCGATCCTTGGTGATCTCCTCGAAAGCCGGGAGCGATTTGAATCGCAGTGTCGGCGTGAGCGGTCGAAAATTTTTGAGAGCCATAACTTAGACGAGTTCGATCTTCTCGCCCTCCTTCAGGGTGACGATGGCCTTTTTCCAGTGCGCCTTTGCGTCCGTAATTCTGCGTCCGCTCGCGTTTCTTTTTGCCGGCGTAATTGCAGGTATTCACTGAGAGGACCTTTTTCTGGAAAAGGGTCTCGATGGCCTTCTTGATCTGAATCTTGTTGGCGCGCGGGCTCACTCGAAAAACATACTTGTTATGCTTTTCGCTCAGGAGCGTCGCCTTCTCCGTCAGAGAAGCCGTGTGGATAAGGTCGTAATGCTCGTTCATTTCGATGTCCTTTCGGCCAGCTGCTCCAGCCCCTTGGGCGTTACCAAAATCTTGTGGAAGGCCAGCAATTGCTCGGTGTTCACATCCGTGGCCGTCGCCAGGGTGACTGAGCGAACATTGCGGGCCGATTTGTAGAGATTCTCTTCGAACGAATCTGAGATCAGCAGAACCTTGGCGGCATCGGTCGACTTCTTGACCAGGCTGACGAATGCTTTCGTCTTCACCTCGGTCACACTCGAGTTTCTCAACCGTCAGAACGTCGCCCGCATTGATGCGTTCACTGAGCGCTTTCTTGAACGCCAGACGGCGGGTCGGACTTTGAAATTTTCTTGGTGTAGTCGCGGGGCTTCGGTCCGAAAACGACGCCGCCTCCACGCCAGACCGGCGACGAAGCGTAACCGGCACGGGCGCGGCCCGTTCCTTTTTGTCGCCACGGCTTGGAGCCGGACAAATCGACTTCCGCTTTGGTCTTGGTGTTGGCCGAACCGGAGCGACGCGCGGCGCGCATGGCCACGACGGCATCATGAACTGCCTGGGTTCCGCGACCGTTCTCGATCAGATCGATCTTGGCATCTTTGGCGGCCGCTTTTGTTAAAACTTTCGCGCTCATTTCTTGTTCGCCGTCGGTTTCTTAATTGCTGGCCTAACGACAACGTAGCTGCCGTTACTGCCCGGGACTGCGCCACTGATAAGGATGACTTTCTCGGCCTCGCGGACTTGCATGACCTGAAGATTTTGCACGGTCACGCGCTCGTCGCCCATGTGACCCGGCATGCCCATGTTCTTCCAGATCCGGCCGGGGGTGGAACGATTGCCGATGGCGCCGTTGCGGCGATGCGTCTTGGAGCCGTGGGCCGCGCCCTGTCCGGCGAAATTATGCTTCTTCATGACGCCCTGAAAGCCTTTGCCCTTCGAACGCCCGATGACATCCACCCAATCGCCCGGCTGAAACTGCGTGATGTTCAGATTAATCTCGCCCTCGGGCGCATCTTCCTTGAGGCGAAACTCGCGCACGAATTTCTTTGGCTCGACCCCGGCCTTCTTGAACTCGCCGTTCAGCGCTTTCGTTAGGCGCGATTCTTTCTGAACGGCAAACCCGACTTTGATGGCTGAGTAGCCGTCGTTTTCCGCCGTGACCCGGCGCACCAATACGTTATCGCCGGCCGCGATCACGGTCACGGGACACAGACGACCCTTGGCGTCGTAGACGCTGGTCATGCCGATTTTTTGTCCAAGTAACCCGATGCTCATGGCGTAAACGTTCTAAATTTCTCAAGCGCTAGATTTTGATCGTGATATCGACCCCCGCAGGCAGGTTCAGCTTCTTCAATTCGTCCACTGTCTTGGCCGTCGGCTCGATGATGTCGAGCAGACGCTTGTGGGTGCGAATCTCAAACTGATCCATCGACTTCTTGTCGACGTGCGGAGACCGGTTCACGGTAAATTTTTCGATCAAGGTCGGCAGCGGAATCGGGCCGGCCACACGAGCGCCCGTGCGCTTGGCCGTCTCGACGATGTCGACTGCGGATTGATCAAGCATGCGATGATCAAACGCCTTGAGACGAATACGAATGCGTTGTCCGTCGGCCATTACTTCGTCTCCTTTTGGTCAAGAATGGCAGCGACCAGATTGGCCGGCACCTGTTGAAAATGTGACGGCTCCATCGAGTAACTCGAGCGGCCTTTGGAAAGTGAACGGATCGCGGTGGCGTAGCCGAAAAGCTCGGCCAAAGGAACCTCGGCATGAACGATGGCCAGATGACCGCGGCTCTCGATGCTGTTGATGCTGCCGCGCCGGCGGCTTAAGTCGCCGCAAATGTCTCCCTGGAATTCGTCCGGGGTGATGTTCTCCACCTTCATGATCGGCTCAAGCAGGATCGGCTTGCTCTGTTTGAAGCCATCTTTCATTGCGAAAATCGCCGCGAGCTTGAAGGCCAATTCGTTGGAATCGACGTCGTGATAGCTGCCGTAAACGATGTCGACTTCGACGTCGACCACCGGGTAACCCCCGAGCACGCCATTGAGCACCGCTTCTTCGATACCTTTCTTGACCGCCGGAATGTACTCACGCGGGATGATGCCGCCGACAATCTTGTTCTCGACCACCAGACCCGAGCTGCGAGCTCCCGGTCGCACGTCCACTTCAACGTGACCGTATTGACCGCGGCCGCCCGACTGCTTGATCAATTTACCAACGCCGTGCGCGCTGCCGGTGATGGTTTCGCGATAGGCGATCTGCGGCTTGCCCGCGTTCGCATCGACCTTGAACTCGCGGAACATGCGGTCGCGAATGATTTCAAGGTGAAGCTCGCCCATGCCGGCGATGATCGTTTGGCCGGTGTCTTCATGCGTGAAGACGCGGAAGGTCGGATCTTCTTCAGCGAGACGCTGCAGAGCGATACCCATTTTTTCCTGATCCAGTTTGGTCTTCGGCTCGATGGCCATTGAGATGACAGGATCAGGAAACGACGGCGGCTCCAGAAGGATCGGGTGGTCTTCGTTACAGAGCGTGTCACCCGTGGTGATGTTTTTAATTCCGACGATCGCGGCGATATCACCGGAGTAACAAGTCTCAATATCTTCGCGCTTGTCTGCCTGAATCTGGATCAGTCGCGAAATGCGTTCGCGCTTGTTCGTTCGCGGATTGTAAACCGTATCGCCCTTGCTCAACGAACCGGAATAAACGCGGAAGAAAACGAGCTTCCCGACAAACGGATCGCTCCAAAGTTTGAAAGCGAGCGAACAAAAATTGCCATTGTCATCCGTCGGCGCCTCGATCGGCTCGTGCGTGTCCGGTTCCATTCCTTTGGCCGGAGGGATGTCGAGCGGGCTCGGAAGATAATCAACCACCGCGTCGACCAGATATTGCACCCCGATGTTCTTCAAGGCGGACCCGCCGATCACGGGAACGAACTTGTTTGCGATCGTCTGGCGGCGAATGCCCGCCTTAAGAATTTGCGGGGTGACCGGCTTCTCTTCCAGGACGACATGCGCCACTTCGTCGTCAATGTTGGAAATCTGCTCAACCAGATCGCTGTAGGCCTTATCAACCGCCGCGACATGCTCCGCCGGAATGTCGGTTACCTGGTAGGTCGAACCGAACTCGTCGTCGTCGGAATAAATGATGGCCTTCTTATTAATGACGTCGAGCTGGCCTTTGAGCGTGTCCTCTCGGCCGAGCGGCAACAAAACCGGCCAGGCATTCGCGGCCAGCTTGTTATGAATGCTTTGGATCGACATGGCGAAGTCGGCTCCAACCCGGTCCATCTTATTAATAAAGGCGAGACGCGGGACGTTATACTTCGTGGCCTGCCGCCAGACGGTCTCGGACTGCGGCTGCACGCCGGCGACACCGTCGAAGACCGCGATCGCGCCGTCGAGCACACGAAGCGAGCGCTCCACTTCGGCCGTGAAATCCACGTGACCGGGAGTGTCGATGATGTTGATGCGCTGTTTGATGCCTTCGAAAACCTTGTAAACGCCGTCCTCTTTTTTCTGCGACCAGCTGCAGGTCGTGGCGGCAGAAGTGATGGTGATGCCGCGCTCGCGTTCCTGTTCCATCCAGTCGGTCACGGTGGTGCCTTCGTGCACTTCACCCATCTTGTGGATCATGCCGGTGTAAAAGAGCACGCGCTCGGTGATGGTGGTCTTGCCGGCGTCGATGTGCGCCGCAATACCGATGTTGCGGGTACGCTCGAGCGGGAACTTGCGTTTAGGCGAGTTCGGGTTCTTCGCGCCCGTTGGCTTTTCCTTTTCTGCTGTCGCGGTAGCCATATGCGTTACCAGCGGAAGTGAGCAAAAGCCCGGTTCGCCTGGGCCATCTTGTGAGTGTCTTCGCGTTTCTTGATCGCGTTTCCCTGGCCGGCGGCCGCGTCCTTGATTTCGTGGGCGAGGGCGTCGGCCATGGTCTGTCCGCGGCGACCGGCGGAGTATTGCACGATCCAACGCATGGCCAGCGAAACCTGGCGGGCAGGCGTCACTTCCATCGGGACCTGATAGGTCGCACCGCCGACTCGGCGGGATTTTACTTCGAGGCGCGGACGAACGTTTTCCAGCGCCTTGTTGAGAACTTCAAGCGGATCGACCGCGTCGGAACCTTCGCGTGATTTATCGATCGCGGTGTAAACGATCCGTTCGGCGAGAGATTTCTTGCCGCGTTTCATGACCGTGGAAATAAGGCGTGCCACTGCCGGACTCCCGTATCGGGAGTCGACGCGCTCTTCCTTTTTGTAAACTTTCCGCCGACGCGACATGATTTTTTCCGTTGTTCAAAAGTTACTTCTTCTTCTCGTCCTTGGCCGCGCCTGCAGCGCCGCCACCTTTCGGACGTTTCGCTCCGTACTTGGAGCGGCTGCGGCGTCTCCCATCAACGCCCAGACTATCCAGCGTGCCGCGCACAATGTGGTAGCGCACGCCGGGCAAATCTTTCACCCTTCCACCACGCACGAGCACGATTGAGTGCTCCTGCAGGTTGTGTCCCTCGCCCGGAATGTAGGCAATCACTTCCTGGCCGTTCGTCAACCGCACTTTTGCCACCTTTCGCAGGGCAGAATTCGGCTTCTTCGGTGTGCGGGTCATGACCTGCACACAGACGCCGCGCCGCTGAGGGCAATTGGTCAGGGCCGGTGACTTGGATTTCACCGCGACCTTCTTGCGTCCCTTGCGAATAAGCTGATTAATAGTCGGCATGTTCCTGATACAAAAAAGGCGCCCCGGGGGTGATAGAGGCGACAAAAAACCCGCCTCAGTTTCACGAAATTCATCGCGTCCCTGATGCGGTGAGCGCGAAACATAGAGCGAATTTCTAAGGCTGCAAAGGGAATTTTCAGGGGTTTAGGCCCCCTGTGTCATGAAGGCGCCCTTTGTCCCGGTAGCGCACTCGTCCCGAGTGCTGGTTGCAGCGGCCCGCCGCAACAATCCTGGCAAATACAAGTTCGCGAAGACAGGATGTCTTCGCCAGCACTCGAGACAAGTGCGCTACCGGGAATGTTCTGCTAACCTGCCGGCGTGTCCAGTTCGTTAGGCTTATGAAACAGCGCGTTGTCATTGCCGGCGGCAGCGGCTTCATCGGGCGACATCTGTCCCAGCGACTCGTCTCGGCCGGTTACGATGTCGTCATTCTATCGCGCTTTGCAAAATCTGCCGGAGTCGTTCGCAGTGTTGAATGGGATGGAAAAACTTTGGGGCCCTGGGCCACGGAAATCGACGGCGCATTCGCGGTCATCAATCTGGCCGGAAAAAGCATCAATTGCCGTCACACCAATAATAACCGACGCGAGATTCTTCGTTCGCGGGTGGATTCGGTTCGGGTGCTCGGCCAGGCAGCCAGCCGCGCGCCGACGCCTCCTTCCGTTCTTGTACAAACATCCGCGGTCGGTATTTATGGCAACGCCGGATCGCGAATCTGTAGCGAATCGTCACCGCACGGAATCGATTATGTGGCTCAGGTTTGCGACCAGTGGGAAGGCGCCTTCGAGGCAATCGATGTGGCCGCCTTGCGCAAGGTGATCCTGCGCCTTGGAATCGTTCTTGGTTCCGACGGCGGATTTCTCCAGGTCATGGCCAGGATCACTCGATTCTTCGTTGGCGGCCAGGCCGGCGACGGACGCCAGTTTATTAGCTGGGTTCATATGAATGATCTCTGCGGGATGTTCCTCGCTTCGATCGAATACCCAGAGGTAACCGGTGTTTACAACGCGTGCGCTCCCGATCCGGTAATGAACAGGGATTTCATGAGGACGCTCCGAGATGTCCTCAACCGTCCGTGGAGCCCGCCGGTGCCGCCAATCGCCGTCCGGTTGGGTTCATGGCTGATGGGGAGCGAAGGAAAACTTGCGCTCATGGGCCAACGGGTGCTTCCCGAGCATTTTCTCAAACAGGATTTTCCCTTCGAATTTCCAACGCTCAGGCCGGCATTGCAGGATCTCCTTCGACCCCGCGCGAAACAGCATACGTCCGGGTAGCGCACTCATCTCTCGGGTGCTGGTTGCGGCGTCTCGTCGCAACAATCTTCTTCCAAAGCGAGTTCGGCCAGACGAGACGAGTGCGCTACCCAGAATGCGCTTGCGACGCTTCTGATCCTCTCCCAAATGGCAGTGTGTCTTTTGAACTTCTCAAAAAGGACAATTCCTCAAAAGCCCGCCGTGGTCGCCTAACGACCACGCACGGCGCCATCGAGACGCCGGTCTTCATGCCGGTGGGAACGCAGGCATCGGTCAAAGCGGTTTCGCCGCGCGAGCTCCGGGAGCTCAAGGCGCAAATCATTCTCGGAAACACCTATCATCTTTTCGTTAGGCCGGGCATGGATGTTATCCGCCATTTCGGCGGACTGCACCGCTTTATGTGCTGGGACGGGCCGATCCTGACCGACAGCGGCGGCTACCAGATCTTCTCCCTGGCGAAGCTTCGTAAGATCACTGAGGAAGGGGCTCATTTTCAAAACCATCTCGACGGCACTCCGGCATTCATCAGTCCGGAGATCGCCATTGAAATCCAGCAAACCCTCGGAAGCGACATTGCCATGGTGCTCGACGAATGCCCGCCCTGGCCGTGCGAGTATGATTACGCGGCGCGCAGTCTGGATATGACGCTGCGTTGGGCGAAAAGATGCAAGGCCGCCTCCACCGGCCTTGTAACACGCCAGCTTCTTTTCGGCATTGTGCAAGGCGCCACGTTTCCCGATCTGCGAAAACAAAGTGCTGAGGCGCTCGTCCAGATCGGCTTCGATGGGTATGCCATCGGCGGGGTCAGCGTCGGGGAGCCGGAACCGGAAATGATGCAGGCCATCGAGACGAGCGAGCCTTTTCTACCCGCGGACAAGCCTCGTTATGCCATGGGCCTCGGCACTCCGCCGCAGATGGTCGAGATGGTCGCGCGCGGCGTCGACATGTTTGATTGCGTTCTGCCGACACGCCTGGCCCGGAACGGAACGGCCTTCACCGCCGAGGGCACCTTGAATCTGAAGAATGCCGAATACACGCGGCAAACCGGCCCAATTGAAGAAGGTTGCAGCTGCCCAGCGTGCGCTGAATTCTCTCGCGGCTACATCCGCCACCTTGTCAAAGCGGATGAAATCCTCGGTCTTCGCCTGATCTCAATGCATAATCTTCATTTCTATCTCAACCTGATGACGCAGGTCAGGGCAGCCATCGAGAAAGAGACATTCGCCGAATTCCGAAAGAGATTTGTCGCGAATTACAAGACACGCGACGAAGCAGCGGCGTAACCGGGGGGGACGAGCTGGTCTCATTCCCGGCAAAGCGAAGGACACGAGGTTGTGCCTCCACTCACAATTTGCAGCCACGTTTCCATTGCAAACCTCGCCCCTTCGTGCTCTCTAAGAATCCCGTTCGAGCCGTGTCGGCTTCCGGGGAGACTTACTAACGCCATGCATCTCCTTTTTTTCGCGCAAGCAGCCTCTCCCGCTTCCGGCGGTGGCGGGATTGCCGCGTTCATCCCATTCATTTTCATCTTCGTGATCATGTATTTCGTTTTGCTTCGTCCCCAGATGAAGCGCCAGAAGGACCAGCAGCGCCTGATCTCGACCCTGAAGACCGGCGACCGCGTGGTCACGAACGCTGGCATTCACGGCCTCATCTCCAACGTGAAAGAAACGACCGTCATTGTTAAGGTGGCCGACAACGTCAAGATCGAGATGGAGAAGTCGGCCGTGACCAATATTCTCAAGTCAGCGGAGGGATCTGCATCATGACGCCAGCAGTGCTCTTTTTCATCCTGCTCGGCTTCCTCATCCTCTTCGGATGGTATCTGGCCACCGATCTCGGCTCGCGAAAACGCTGGCTCGCGTTCGCCCTGGCCATCGTTGCGCTTGGCATTGCCATCGGACAGGCTTATCCGCCGCGGGAGAAAATTCATCTCGGCCTCGATATTCAAGGCGGCACACGTTTCCTCATCCGACTGGTCAAAACCGATAAAGAAATCAGCAAATCAATGCTCGACCAGGCAGTCGAAGTCATCCGCAAGCGCGTCGATCAATTCGGCACGAGCGAGCCCGTGATCACGCCGGTCGGGACGGATCGTATCGAAGTTCAAATCCCCGGCCTGAGTACCGAGACCATTGCGCAAGCGCGCGAGCAACTTTCACGGGTGGCAAAACTGGAGTTTCGCATGGTCTACCCGGACAGCGGCGAGATGCTGCGCAAGATCGAGGGCGGCGAACAGATCGTCCCTCCTGATTACAAGGTCGAAACCTACAAACATGCCGCGGAGGGAGACGAGAAACCGCTCGAGGAAAAATTACTGGTGAAGAAGAAAGCGGACCTTGGCGGAAATCATGTCCGCCAATCGGCCGCCTATTATGGGAACGAAGGCTGGACGGTTCAGTTAGGCTTCGACGGCGAGGGCGCGAAGACATTTGGTAAAATCACCGAAGCCAACGTCGGCCATCGCTTCGCCATCGTCCTGGACGGCGCCATCCAATCGGCGCCGGTCATTCGCACTGCCATCTATAATGGCGACGCGATTATCAGCGGGAAGTTCAGCGAGCAGGAAGCACGGGGTCTGGCGAGCGTTTTGGAAAACCCGTTGCAGACTCCCGTCAGCATCGAAGAAGAACGCAGCGTCTCACCAACACTCGGCATGGATTCGATTCGCGCCAGCGTCATCGCCGGTCTGGCCGGTTTGCTTGTGACCATGGTCTGCGTCCTTCTTTACTATCGCTTCCTCGGGCTGATCGCATGTCTGACCCTGATTGTGAATCTCGTGCTGTTGATCGGCGCGCTCACGATGTTCCGGTTTGTTCTCACACTTCCGGGTATCGCCGGCATCATTCTGACTATCGGCCTCTCGGTCGACGCCAGCGTGCTCATTTATGAGCGTTTGCGGGAGGAGCTGGCACTGGGCAAATCGATCAAGGTCGCTGTGCAGGCCGCTTACGATAAGGCGTTCAGCTCGATCTTCGATGCCAACGTAACCACCCTGATCACGGCCGCGATATTGTTTTGGAAGGCCAGCGGGCCGGTGAAGGGGTTCGCGATTTCGCTGACCATCGGCATCCTTGCCTCGCTCTTCACGGCCCTGATTGTCGGCCGCAATTGCGTGAGCTGGTTCGTCGACACCAATAAGATCAAGAAGGTCTCAATGGCTCACCTGATCTCGTCGCAACACATCAACTTCCTCGGTAAAGGTCTGCTCGCCTGCATGTTCTCGCTCGCCGTCATCCTCGCCGGGGCCGGCTCTTTCTGGGTCAGAGGTGAAAAGAATTTCGGTGTCGATTTCCGCGGCGGCGACCTGCTGACCATTAGCTCACCCAACAATATCGATGTCGGCCAAATCAGACACGCGCTTGAGCCTGCCGGACTGGCAGACGCTTCGATCCAGGAATCCTCACAGGGGAATAAGTCTTACGTCACCATCCGGACGCCCTTGAATACCAGCGATCAGGTCAAGCAGCAGATCATGCCGGGATCCAATTTCCACGTGGAAGGCTCAGAGCGGGTCGGCGCGCTCGTTGGAGGGGAACTCGCGCGCTCTTCGTTGATCGCTCTTGGCCTCGGCATTTTGGGAATCCTCATTTTCGTGACCATGCGATTCGAATTGTCGTTCGCCGTGGGAGCGATCGTAGCCTTACTGCACGACGTTCTGATTACTGTCGGCGCCTTCTCACTTCTGCATCGCGAACTGACCCTGACAATGGTTGGCGCTGTCCTGACAATCGCCGGTTACTCAATTAACGATACCATCGTCGTTTATGACCGAATCCGCGAGGGTCTCGCCAGCGGCCGGCGCGGCTCCATCGAGCAGATCATGAACGAGAGCATCAATCAGACGCTGAGCCGAACCATCCTGACCAGCACGGTCACTTTGATCCCGATTATCTTCCTCTTTTTCATGGGCGGCGCCGTCCTGCGGGACTTCTCACTGGCCATTATCATTGGCGTGGTTGTCGGGACTTATTCCTCGATCTTTATCGCCTCGCCTATCGTCCTCTGGTGGACCCGGGCCCGTGGGGGAAACACATCCTCGCTACGGCGGGAGATTACCCAACGGACGAGCCCGAATCCCGCAGTTGGATAGCCACGTAAGATACTGATCGAAAGCAGCTTACGAGTAATATTCCCTTTCCCGAGCCCTGGAACGTGGTAAAGTTATTCACCGCAGTTGACGGCTCATATGGCACCGGTTAGGCTCTCCCCGAAAGTTTAAAGGGAGTTTTTAGAAACAAGAGGAAACATGCCTGAAGTCATTGTCCGCAAAGGTGAACCGGTCGATCGCGCGCTGAAACGCCTTAAAAACAAGCTCGATGCCGAGGGGATTCTCGAGGAAGTGCGCCGGTTGCGCGCGTTCGAGACACCCAATCAGAAGAGCCGGCGTAAAGCGAAGGCCAACGCCAAGCGCGGCCGCACGAAGTTCCGGTTCAACCCGGCCTAAAAAAAGCCGCCAGTTTTCGATTTGAGAAAGGGCCGCCGCTGGCGGCTCTTTTTTTTGCAACCCCTAGTCGCAGTCGCAGGCGATCCGAAATCCCAGATCGTTGCAAAGGAAGCTCGGCACATTCGACCCGCGCGCGGTTGTTCGCAGGCTGTTGAATCGCGATTTCCAGCTTCCACCGCGATGTACCCGTTTCGCGCCCGTTTTAGGACCGCGCGGGTTAACTTTTGGCGCGCCCCGGTAAGGCTCGTAGTAGTCCAGGCACCATTCCCAAACATTGCCCGCCATGTCTTCCATTCCGAATGAGCTGGCCCCAAGCGGAAAGGAGCCAATGGGCGAACTCTCCGGATAGCCATCGTCAATTTCGCGATCGCTCCACGCGAAAACCGTATTCTTGTCGGCAAAATTCGCCAGGTCGCCGCGACCCTCATAATTCCCCCACGGATAACGGCGTCCATCGACACCGCGTGCGGCATATTCCCACTCTGCTTCGGTGGGCAAGCGGTAGCGCTTGCGTTCTCTGGAGCTGAGCCATTCACAGAACTTGATTGCGTCGAGACTGCTCACATAAACCACCGGATGCCGGTCACCGGCGCCGGGCGCGCGTTTTCGCGCATGCGTCGGATCGAACTGCTCGTAGTCGGCATTCGTAACCAGATAACGCGAAAGAAAGAAACGGCTAACGGTCACGCGAGTCGTCGGCTTCTCGTTAGGGGCTGCTTCCGGCGCGTCTGAGCCCATGGTGAATTCGCCTGAAGTGACCAGCATCATCGGGCCGCCCAGCGAGTTTTGATAATTGATGAATTGCGCGCGCTCGGCTTTGGTGTCGAACGTCTGCGGCTCGGCTTCCGGTTCTTCGACGATGGCGGGAGCTGGAGCCTCCGGTTGAGCCACTTCTGCCTTCGGCGCTGGCTGCGCTACGGCCGGGCCGGTGTCGCCTTCACTTTCGTCGAGGTAAACATCCACCATGTCCTCGGCCTCATCGGCGTCGATGCCAAGGTTCTCCGCGATATTAATAAATGCATCGCGTTGATCATCAGTCATCGAATCGGCGTTCAGGCCGCTCAGTCGCAGCATCCGGTCGAAATCAGCCCGCGGATCGAGGGAGCCGCGACGCCGGGCCCGGGACCGGGTTCTCTCGGCTGGCGGCTGCGGAGTGGGAGCCTGCGTTGGAATGTCCGCTCTCCGGCCTCCAGTATCGGCCAGCTCGGCGTCAATCAGGCTCACCATCTTCTCCTTCGTCAGCCCGTGCTGGCTCCCAAAATAAAGGAGATTCTTTTCCTGTTGAGGGGAGAGCACTCCATCCGTAATCGCAAAGGCCAGATATTTGTGAAACTCGGCCACGGCTTCCTCTTCCTCGCGAGCCGCGAGTTCGTCATCCATGACACGACGGCGTGCCGGGTCGAGCAATTCCAGGCGGGCCTCGGTCAGGTAACGCGATGATTCCTCCAGCCCGGGGCGAAGCAGTTGCGCCAAAGGATTACTCGGCTGGTTTTTGAGCGGAAGCTTCTTCTGCCACCAGCGCAGAAGTTCCCGGCAATGCTCTTCGATGACTTCGTTGCTCGGGTTTGCGCGCGCGTCGAGGCAAAGCCGTTCGTAAAGATTCGGCGACTTATACTTGCTCCAGCCATCCCACTTTTGCGGGTCGTCCGGAAGTGGAAGCGGAAAAGGAGTTTCGCACTTGGCCGTCATTCGATGCGAAGTTTTCCAAGGCCCGAAGCAGCCTGTGTCATCTCAGATTGCGCCAGCCCGGTATTTCGCTCGATGGATATATTGGAACGTTTCCCGCACGCCTCGATTGCCACTTCCAGGACTTGGTTGGCGTTGTACTGATAGCTGAGCTCAACCGGGGAACCTTTCGGCAAAAACGGCGGCAAGGTGATGTCGCACACGCCAAGAGGAGTGCATTCTCCCGGCACCGAGCTTTCGCCTTCGACAATCTTTACGACCGCGCGCGGCATATTTGCGTCCGCGGTGCCGAATAAATTCTTGGCCACGGCCGGAATTGCGGTCCGTTTGCGGATCATCGGATAGACGTATTCCTCGAGATTGGAATCGTCCCAAAGGACCACGCCGAGCGTCTGCGACGTAATATCAACCACCTGCATCAGCCGGCCTTCTCGTGTGGAAAATTGTGCGCGCGTGTCCTGATCAAGGATGGGCTGTCCTGATTCGTCCTCTTCGCGCAGGAGCGCCAGCGTTGCTTGAATAGCCGCGCCCATGGCAACGCCTTCGTCGGGATTGACGTCAGTCGCAATCGCAGTCGATGAAAGTTGCGCGATCATTTCTCGAATCATCGGCATGCGCGTCATGCCACCGACGAGAAGGATTTTGTCGATCTGCTCCCATTTCATTTTTGCCTCATGGAGCGCGATCTCGCAGATCGTCTTGCATTTCTCGACCAAATTTCGGGTGCGATTCTCGAAATCCGACCGCGTGAAATCGACCTTAATACTCTGGCCGTTGTGGTGATGAACGACGGTCGTGCGATCGCGGCTGCTCAGCTGCACTTTCGCGGCCACCGCTCGCGTTTGCAGATCCTGGTAGCTTTGCAGATCAAGCAAGGGGTTCTCACCGTGGGCCCGGGAGAATTCTTCGGCCACGTGATTGACGATCACGTCGTCCCAGTCTTTGCCGCCTAACCGGTGATCGCCGTTGGTGGCAATGATTTCCAATTTGCGGTCTTTGATCCGCATGATGGTGACATCAAAGGTCCCGCCGCCGAGGTCGAAGACGAAGGCGGTCTGGTCCTGGTCGAGCTTGTCCACGCCATAGGCCAGCGCCGCTGCCGTTGGCTCGTTAACGATTTGGAGGACGTTAAAACCAGCGAGCTGTCCGGCGGTAATTGTGGCCGTGCGCTCGGAGTCGTTGAAATAAGCCGGCACGGTGATGACCGCGTCGGTGACCGTTTCTTCAAGGTAATGCTCGGCGTCTTCCTTCAGTTTTTTCAGGATGACGGCGGAGAGTTCTTCGGCTGAGTATCTTTTGCCTCCGAATTCGCGATAAAATTGATCCTTCGACTTGCCCATTTCGCGCTTCACGAAATCGACAATCTTCTCGGGCTCGGCGACGGCGTTATTTCTCGCGATCGTCCCGACGACGACTGAATCGGAGTCGAATAAGATCACCGAGGGCGTGATTCGTTCGTTCTCAGAGTTGGGAATAATGTGCGGCTTACCGTACGCGTCAATGTGCGCGACGGCTGAAAAAGTGGTGCCGAGATCGATGCCGACTGCTTTCCGTGATGCCATGTAATGAGGGGACTCCTCCCAGATTCCCTCCCCTTTTCCGTGCAAATTCCATGCCGAATTTCTGCTCCGGACGGAATATCAGTTTCCCCGCCCGATGACGGGTAGACAGCCCCTTTTCTCCCGCGCGGTGCGGGTCTAGTCGAAACGCTTGGCGATAACCTCTTCCGGACGGATCAGCTTGCCTCTCCAGACGAAGCCCCGGCGGACCCGCATGACAATGCGCCCATTTTCCTCGGCGTAATCCGCGGGCTCATAACTCAGGACCTTGTGAATATTCCGGTCGACCACTTCCTTCGGTTCAATCTCCTTCACTTCAAAACGATGGAGAATCTCGACAAGTGAATGAATGGCGTTTTCGAGATTATCCCGCCAGCGCAATGCGCTGGCGCCCTTCGTTTCGGGGGCCGCAGTCTGCAACTGCTCCGAAAGACTGGTGAGGTCATCGTAGAGATGCACCAGATCGTGAATGAACGGCTTCTGCAGGGATTCGTGCAAAAAGTTATCCCGATACGTCAGCAACTCGCTGTGCAACGAATCGAATAGCCGATGGTTGACCGTCTCAGAACTTTGAATGGCTTCGAGCTGGTTTTGGATTTTCTCGAAATGCCCCGTCAAATCAGGCGGTTCGTTCTTTTTTTCAGACGACGCCAGTTGATCGAGCTTCCTGGTCATGGCCTGTTCAAATCTTTCGAACCGTGCCGCCAGCGCCTCAACCTCATGGCTAAGATGCGCACTGCCGTCATCTCCGCGCTGCGCTCCTTTTCCCGGCAAAATCTTTGCAGCCTCGGCACTAAGCTGCTGCATCGCGGCAGTAAATTCGTCTGCAACCAAAACCGGTTCAGCCACGACTGCCACCTTTCTGCGCGGAGAAGAAACGGCTGATGGCCGCTACAAGACCCGCTGTGTCATGCTGTTTCGCTTCCACGTCCACGGTCAGTCCGTGATCGCGCGCGGTTTTCGATGTGATCGGTCCGATACTCGCGACGCGCATTCCGCTGGGCCACGGAAGCCCTAAAGCCATGAAGTTTTCAACCGTCGATGAACTCGTGAAAGTAATGAGATCCGCGCCTTCGTCGGTAAAACGAGCGCGCGCTCCTGTGACGTCCGCGGTTTCCGGAACCGTCCTGTAAGCAAACCCCTGATCCACAATAGCTCCTAATCGGCCAAGCTCCTGGGGAAGCACGTCCCGCGCCTTTTCAGCCCGCACGAGGAGGACACGAAGGTTTTCCACGCTGCCTTCTTTCTCGAAGGCGCGGACAAGTGATTCAGCCACAAAATCATCGGGCTGAAGATCAACCTTCAAATGAAAATCTTTGACCCGCTGCGCGGTTGCTGGGCCAATCACGGCAATCCGCGCTGCCCCGATATCGCGCGCATCCTCGTAAAGTTTAAAGAACATCTCGAAGAAAGCGGAGACGCCATTCGGACTCGTGAAAATGATCCAGTCGTACGAATGCGAATCCTGGACCAATTCGGCGAACCCCCGGAGGTCTGTCGGCGGATCGGTCCGGATGGTTGGAAGTTCCAGAACGTCGGCGCCCAGTTGAGCCAACGCTAATGAGAACACGCTTGCCTGTTTTCGTGAGCGCGTTACCACGATCCGCTTTCCACGCAGCGGACGGTTCTCAAACCAGTTCAGTTTGTCCCGTAATGAAACGACCTCGCCAAAAACGGCGATGGCCGGCGGCGCAAAACCACCCGCCTCAATCTGGTTGGCGATGTTTTCCAGAGTCCCTGAGATTGTTTCCTGCCGACCGGTGGTGGCCCAACGGATGACGGCCACCGGAAGATCGCGACGGACGCCGTTCTCCATCATCTTCGCCGTGACGCCGGCGAGTGTTCCCAGACCCATTAGCATGACTTGCGTCCCGCCAAGTTTCGCCAGCGCGCCAAAATCAATCGCGCTCGCCTCTTTCAAAGGGTCTTCATGCCCGGTGAAAAATGTCACGTGCGAGTTCTCTCCCCGATGCGTCACGGGAATGCCTGCGTAAGCCGGGCCGGCGATCGCTGAGGAAACCCCTGGCACAATTTCAAATGCAATGCCGGCTTCCTTCGCCGCGAGCGCTTCTTCACCGCCCCTTCCGAAAACGAAGGGGTCTCCCCCCTTCAACCTGATGACGCTCGCGCCCGCCCTCGCCTTTTCCACCAGCAGGTGGTTGATTTCTTCCTGCGACAAGGCATGAGCGCCCGCTTTTTTTCCCGCGTAAACGATCTCGGCTCCCGGCGGGGCCCAACTCAGCATTTCCGGATTCGCTAAATGATCGTAGACGATAACATCGGCCTTCTCGATGAGCGCGCGCGCCCGCAGCGTCACCAGTCCAAGATCGCCCGGCCCGGCCCCGACGAGGTGGATCACTCCGTTTTTCTTTGATGATTCAGTTGCCATGGATTTTACCAAATAATTTCGCGGCCAGTTTTTCGGGCTCCGGCGCCCCTTCGACGAAGGCTTCGGTCGGCGTTACACGATCGGTTGAAAAAATCTGCGCACGCATTTTCAAATTTCCATCCCTGAGTTGCGCGGAAACGCCCACCGGACAATTGCAGTCGGCTTGCAACAACCGGAGAAATTCGCGCTCAGCGCGAAGACAAACGTGCGTCTCGAAGGAATCCGCGACCTCAATAACACTTCGAACCGGTTCGTCTCCCTGCCGAACTTGCAAAGCGATCACTCCTTGGCCGCCGGCAGGCACAAAAATTTGCTCTGAAAGGCTGGAAAGAAAATAATCCCGGCCGTCCAATAAAAATCGCTCGTTAGGCGAATGCCCGAGCAGTCGTTCGATGCCCGCGAGGGCCAGGACCACGCCTTGCCATTGGTTCTCATGAAGCTTCCGCAGGCGCGTCGGCACATTTCCGCGGAGGTCAATCACGGCCACGTCCGGCCGTTGCCACTGCAGCTGATGCTTCCGGCGGACGCTGCCTGTCGCCACGGTCGACCTTTCGGGCAGCGAGGCGATATCACACGCCCGTCTCGTCACGAGGACATCACGGACGTCGGCGCGGGGGAGCGCGGCCACAATCTCGGTTCCGCGAGCCAGTTCGCTCGGGAGATCTTTCGCGCTGTGAACGGCCACATCAATTTCCCGCGCCAGCAGCGCACGTTCAATCTCCGCTGTGAACAAGCCTTTGCGCCCCGCTCGCCCAAGATTTTCCGTCGTCCTTTCATCCCCGCTGGTCCTGATAATTCGCGGCACCAGACGAACATCGGGCCGCTGACGGCCAATCGCCTCACTTGCGAGTTTCGTCTGAGCGAGCGCAAGATCGCTCCCGCGCGTTCCGACCACGAGTTCGTGGAGCATCTTCGACGTTGCCTGACGCTGGATTACGACTGCGAGGCCCGCAGTTCGGGAACCGAAACAGGGGGAAGCGTTGAGGCCAGTGCGTCGTCACCGTTTCGGCGCAGGTGCGATTGCCAGAAATCCTCGGTGTGGTCCGCGATGATCGATTCGGCGGCAGCAATCTGCCGGCGCCTGAGATCGAGCGACTGAACGGCGACCGATTGCAATGAATCGATATCGTAAAGAAACACACCTGGAAGCTGATTGACGTCCGGGGCGACGTCGCGCGGCACGGCGATATCAATTATAAAGAGAGGCCGATCGACCCGGGAGCGCAGAATCGGAGCAAGACTGACTGCATCCAGAAGAGGTTCCCCGGCGGAGGTCGAGCTGATCAAAATGTCGACTTCCGCGCACTGCTGCTTCCAACGTTCGAAGGGCTCGGCGCGTCCCGACACTGCCTGAGCCAATTCGTGCGCGCGTTCAAACGACCGGTTTGCCACCCGCAAATCCGAAACACCGCGGGATTTGAGAGCGCGCGCGGTCCGCTCGCTAACCTCGCCGGCGCCAAGAATCAGCACTTTACGCGCGGAAAGGTCGCCGAAAATCCTGGCTGCCAGGTCGATGGCGACGGAACTGACCGAGACCGGGCCGCGCGTGATTTCGGTGTGCGTGCGAACCTGCTTTGCGACGCGAAAAGCGCGCTGGAAAAGGCGATGCAAAAGACGGCCTGCTTCGGCTCCGGAGCGCGCAGCTTCATAAGCTTTCTTGATCTGGCCAAGAATTTCCGTCTCACCAAGAACCATGGAATCGAGACCGGAAGCGACACGGAACAAATGTGCCACGCAATCGTGAGCCTCGTGCCTGTAGAAAGCGCCATGCGCCTCGCTATTGCCGAGCTCGCCAAGACACCGGGCGATATCGATCGTCGAAGGCGGAGTCGCTGCGGCGGCATAGACTTCCACGCGATTGCAGGTGTTTAGGATTAACAATTCGGCACAGCCAGCCTGTCGCAGGAGACGTCGCGTCTCCGCGTGACCCCCGAAACGCTCCAGCGTTTCCACTTTGCTGGCATGATGACTAAGACCAACGCAGAAAAGGTTCATGTCTCAATGCACCTGCGAACTAAAGGTGATCCCCCACAACAGGGTCAGCGCCGCGCTGAAGCCGATGATACAAAGCGCGGCCACACGTTTTGGCGCGATCCGGCGCAAATAGCGCCCCTGCAGAATTCCCGCATACAGAAGCCAGACTCCGAACGCACAGATGACCTGCAATCGCGGGAGTGGCTGCCCGATGAAAAACCCGCTGACCAAACCGAGTGTATAAAGAGAGAACCCCCACCAGAGCAGTCGCGTAATCGCAACGAAGAGATCACTCAGCGGAGGAAGATGATAGAAGACCGAATGAAGATTCCGCGTCTTTAGCTGGTGCTCCTGGACGAGATACATCACGCCGGCGATGCAGGCGAGCGCGAAGGCGCCGTAGGCAATCATCGACATCGAAGCATGAAACTCCAGCCAGTTGTTAGGCGGAGCCTTTCCCGCATGGCGAACATCGATCGGCGCGATGAGCGCGAAACCCTGGATCAAAGCCACAAAAGGCGCGGTAAAGGCGCCCATTAATGAAAGCCGATAGGCCGGCCCAATAAGCATGTAGATCAGCGTCAGCGACCAGGCGAGAAAGGTCAGGACCTCAAACAGATTCGTTAAGGGACATCGGCCAAGGGCATGACCGCGGACGGACAAAAAGGCGCTTTGAAAAACGAACCCGGCGGCGATCGCGAAAAAGTTGAAGCGGCCCAGCCGAAAGTTGCCCGCATAAAGCGACATGGCTGTCCGAAAGACGGCAGCCAGGAAGCAAAGAGTCGCGGCGAGAAGAATCAGGCGGTCCACAAAGTCCCCTGACTTTAGAGGGGCGGCCCCCCGCGCGCAATCGCCCCGTCCGCCGGCCCTCGGGGACCCCGGGCGGTTGACCTTTTGCCCTCAGAGACTAGCATCGCGCGATGTCTTCGGAGAAATTGGAAAAATTGCGTGCCGGCGTGCGAGATGTTCCCGATTTCCCGAAGAAAGGAATCGTCTTCAAGGATATCACTCCAATCCTGAGCGACGGCACTCTCTTTCGGACGTCAATCGATGCCTTCCTCGACCATTGCCGGGGCAAAAAGATCGATAAGGTCGTCGGAATCGACGCTCGCGGATTCTTGTTCGGGTCGGCCGTTGCTTACGAACTCGGCGTTGGGTTCGTTCCGATCCGCAAGCGGGGAAAACTGCCGTTCAAAACCGAGATCGCCAAATACTCATTGGAATACGGCGAAGCGGAAATGGAGATGCACATCGATGCCATGACGCCGGGCGAGAAAGTGGTTCTGATTGACGACCTCTTGGCGACCGGCGGCACATCCGCGGCCGCTGCCGCATTGATCAAGAAAGTCGGCGGCGAATTGACGGAAGCGATTTTCCTGATCGAACTCAAATTTCTGAAAGGACGCGAGAAACTCGCGCCCACGTCGACAACTTCCTTCCTCCAGTTTTAGCGCTGGCTCGCCCATTCCTTGTCAGCGGCTGCAGATAACCGCTAATGCCCGCAGCTGCAGCCTTCACCACAGCCCTGTTCTCCGGGCACGAGCACTTCCATCCGGATTTCCTGGAAGGCGAGCTGATCGTGAATCATTCCGAGGAGTTCGATGGCGCGCTGATCGGGCATGTGCGCGCAGCGCACTTCAATTCGCGCTTTTTTTCCCGCCAATTCCGGATGCGTCTCAGCGCATTCGCCATCCAGCAGGAATGAGGCATAGGCGTTGAAGCGTTCCTGCAATTCATGCAGACGCGCGTCGGATCCATCCCACGGATCGGGTTCGTTCATGACCAAAACGGCTTCGTCCGCGTGGGTGTCGTGGCCGATAAGATCAATAACACCTACCCGGGAAGGCTTTTGATCGGCGAGCGGTTTGTTCTCCATTGAGCAAGAGTGGGTGGACGTTGGACGCCCAACGTTGCACGTTCAAGTCGCCCATGAAAGCGTCGATCGCTATTTGCTTTGCGCTCCTCGCATCTCCTATCACTCCCCCTGCGAACGCGCAGTTCTCTGCGGCGTTTCTGCAAAACGACAGCTACTGGGGCGACGGCAAGGCGGAAGTCGACCTGTACGATGCGCAGGTCATGCGAGATGGGCAGCCGCGGCACTGTGAAATGCAAATGATCCTCATGAAAGCGGCCAGATCCCTGCCGAAAGGGCCTCAGGATCCTTCGGCAACGCCAGCTCAACAGGTGCCGGTAATCCGGATGTCGCAATCGCTCACAATTCCGCGCGGAATCGTAAATGAACAACGCGCCAGCTTGCTTTTCTTTTTGCTGCAAGGGCCATTACTAGCAGCCGACGACGTGTCCACGCGAACGGACGAAATCCTCTCGTCAAACGTCGTCCTTCCACCCGGGGCGAAGGAAATCAGGATCGAAAGAAGCTCGCCCGGCGGACAAGTCGTAATCCCGTTACCCGACCAGCCGCTGACGATGTTGCGGAATGAATTGCCGCTACGGGTTCGCATGCTCGATTTATCCAGAGAATCCGGAGAGTTCGAATGCCGGTTGATCGATCCCCAGCCACCGTGGGAAACACCGATGACCGCTGCCTCCACCTGCAAACTCAGTTTCAAGACGCAAGCGCGAACAATCGAAATCGAGCTTCGCGAAGAAAAAGCGACTAACAAATTTACGGTCGATCGCGACTTCCCGTTTTTGCTGCGGGAATGGAAGACAGCCGATGGCAGCAGCTATCATCTGAAGAACAGTCTGAAGGCCGATTACCAGAAATTTCTCAAGGAAGGCGATCGCGAGAAAGCATTGAAGGATCCGATGCTCCGCCATCCGGATTAATTGTTGGGATTGAGAATGCTCAAATCGAGGATGATACTTCGCCCGTGAGCCGCATGAACAAATCCAATGGCCTGACTCTCCTCGGCCGCAGCGAGGCGCGCATTCCAAAATCCCCTGCCGAGGCGCGGCTCGAGACATTTCCGAATCCGGCCAGGCGCGAATACACCATTCATTTCGAGACCGATGATTTCACTTCACTCTGCCCTATCACCGGCCAGGCAGATTTCGCCCGGATCGAGATCGATTATGTGCCCGCGAAAGTCTGCGTGGAAAGCAAGTCACTGAAATTCTATCTGGCGTCGTTTCGAAACGAACGCGCCTTCAACGAGGCGGTAACGAATCGGATCCTGGACGACCTTGTACGCGCAATCAAACCGCGCCACGCCCGCGTGATCGCACAGTTCTCCGCTCGCGGGGGAATCGCGCTTCGCGTCGACGCGGCTTACCCCGACCCGCGCGCCAGCGACAAATGAAGAAAGCGGTCGTGCTGCTCAGCGGCGGACTGGATTCAACCACCACGCTGGCCGTCGCGCGCGCCGAAGGCTTTGACTGTTTCGCGCTTTCCTTCAACTACGGTCAGCGCCATCAGGTGGAACTCGACGCGTCGAGGCGCGTCGCAAAGGCGATGGAAGTTCGAGAACATCGCGTCACTCGACTTGATCCCAATCTCTTTCGCGGGTCGGCGCTGACCGATGATGTCGCTGTTCCAAAACATCGGACGGAAGAACAAATCAGTCAGGGTATACCGGTGACTTACGTTCCCTGCCGAAATCTGATCTTCTTGTCATTTGCCGCGGCCTGGGCAGAAGTAATACCGGCGACCGACATTTTCCTCGGGATCAATGCGCTCGACTACAGTGGTTATCCCGATTGCCGGCCGGAATTTATTTCGGCCTTTGAAAAACTTGTGAATCTCGGCACGAAAGCCGGACAAGAAGGCGCGCGTTTCAAGATTCACGCCCCGCTCGTCTCCATGAGCAAAGCTGAGATCGTCCGCAAAGCGATCGACCTTGGAGTCGATCTCTCCTTAACCCATTCCTGTTACGATCCTTCGCCCGAAGGCGTCGCCTGTGGCGAATGTGATGCCTGTTTACTCCGACAAAAGGGTTTTAAAGAAGCCGGTCAGCGTGATCCCATAGCCTACGCTGCCTGATGAAGACTCCACCACAGCATCTGTTTGCCCTAACGAGCCCGGAGCAGCGCGTCGTTCTGCTGATCGTTCTCGGCCTGGTGTTCGCGGCTGCCTTCGGTCATTACTGGAAAGCGGACGGTAAAGCGGCACAACCAGTCCAGATTCAGGGCAAGCCTGATTCCAAGCCGCCGGTAGACGAGAACTCCCAGGAGGAATAGTCGCGGCCGCCTGCCCTGATAAAAGTCGCACTAACGAGCGGCTTCCAAATCCGGGATTCGCCCATAACCGACAAATACTGGCGTCAGCGCCTGATCGTCGGAATCGGTCTTCGCGCGCTTGTGGGTCGCGACATGAAAATCAAAAACGCTGACGCCGAAACGCGACTGGCCTTTATAAGTTCGCCCGTCGCTTGAACCCACCATGATGCGCTGGTTCGTTCCCTTTTCCCGGCCGAGATAGATCATGGTATGCGTGATGGCGGGATCTTTTTCGGTGCGGTAGCTCCCGGCCCAAAAGAGCAGGTCGCCCGGTTTCAGGGCTTCGAGCTCGAAGGTGTCCTCGCTGTGTCCCAATACTGCCTGAAAGGTGCCGGCTTTCCGCAGCCAGATATATTGCTCACGCGCATCCCGGGGCACATCTTTCAAACCGCTCTCCTTGAGAACGTAGTAAACAAATCCCGAGCAATCCATCCCGCCGCTCGCGGGATCGGCCGAACCATACTTGTAGGTCAGGTTCTTTGTCGTTAGGCCAAGCGCAGTGTCCAGAACTTTGCGAACCGGGGCATCGTTATCCTCATACCGGGCAATTCGATCCGCCGAGATTGACGAGGTTCGCCCCGCTTCCTTGCTTTCCTGAACCTCGGGACTGCTTTCGATTCCGGGAGTTTTGCTCACCTTGGGCCGCGGAGATTTTTCGGCCACAACAGATTCCATCGGTGTGGGGGAAACCTTTGGGATGGAAACGCCTTCCGGCGGCGTCTGCACACGTTTCTGGTGGGGCCCCGGAGAAATTGCGTGAACCGCTTCCCCGCGAATCTTGCGGGAGCGCGTTGCCGACGGACTTTCGGCGGGCGATGGCGTTTCCGTAGGCTCCGCGGCGGCCGTTGGCGAAGGGGAAGGTGTTGGCGTCGGAGTGGGTTTCGGCGACGGCTTGGCGGAAGGCTTCGGCGAAGGAGAAGTCGTCTTCGATGTCTTCTTATGTTTCGAGGAGGGCGAAGGCGACGACTTCGAATGCTTCTTTGGCGCCGGGGTCGGCGTGGCGAAGAGTTTCTTAATCTTTTGGCCGAACGATTCGTCTTCCTCTTTTACCGCGTTCGCGGGGGCGACCGGGGCGAGAAGAAGGAGAAACGCAAGAAGAACCAGGCTCTTCTGTCTCATTTTGAAAACCAAGATCAGGCTGCAATTTCCTTCAGAACCGCTTTGTTCATCCGGATCCCGGCATCGAGATTTTCGAGCGGAAAGCTTTCGTTAGGCGAATGCGCACGGCAGCCGGGCAATGCCAGTCCAATCAACAACGTCTCCACACCCAGCAGACGGCGAAACTCCGAGACAATTGGGATACTGCCGCCCTCGCGGATCAGGGCCACGTCCCGCGAAAAAGTGCTTTTCAAGGCGCGTTGCGCAGCTTTACCGAAATCCGAATGCGGATCCGTCAAATACCAGGGGCCACTGTGCCCATTTGTCATTTCGAGCGAAACCCCCGGCGGCGTGTTCGCCTCCAGATGCTTGCGCGCAAGCTTTAGGATTTCATCACCGTCCTGGTTAGGCACCATCCGGAAGGTCAGCTTGGCCATCGCTTCACTGGGAATGACCGTCTTCGTTCCCTGCCCCTGGTAGCCGCCGCCAATCCCGTTGATTTCGGCCGTCGGTCTTGCCCAGATTCTTTCCAAGGTCGAAAAACCTTTCTCGCCGAATGGCTCGCGTGCCCCAGTCTCCTTCAGCAGTTCGGTATCGGCATCGATGGGAATTTTACGCCAGGCGTCGCGCTCCCAGTCCTGCAAGGGTTGGACGGCGTCGTAAAAACCGGGAATGGTCACGTGCCCGTTTTTGTCGTGCAAAGTTGCCAGGATCTGCGCCAGCGCGGTCGCCGGATTGGCCACCGCACCGCCATAGATGCCGGAGTGAAGATCAATCGCCGGACCGCGCACTTTCATTTCCAGCGCAGTCACTCCGCGCAAACCGTAACTCATCGTCGGCACACCCGGTGCGATCATTCCCGTGTCCGAGACCAGTGCGACGTCGCTCTTGAGCGCGTCGCGATTCTCGTGCAGAAAATTCCCGAGATTGCCGCTGCCGATTTCTTCTTCGCCTTCGATGACGAAATGAACGTTGACCGGCAAATCGCCATACTGCTCGAGCGTCTCCTGTACTCCCAGGATGTGCGAAAGAATCTGTCCCTTGTTATCCGTCGACCCTCGCGCGTAAACGAATCCGTCCTTAAGCACCGGATCGAACGGAGGCGAATCCCAAAGGTCGAGCGGATCGGGCGGCTGCACGTCGTAGTGCCCGTAAATCAAAACGGTTTTGCGACCCGGCTTGTGTTTGTTCTTCCCCCAAACTACCGGATGTCCCGGCGTCGGAACAAGGCGCGCTTCCAGCCCGGCACTCGTTAGCTTCTCGACCACCCAATGCGCGCATTCCGTGAGTTTTTCAGAATAAGCGTCATCCGTTGAAACACTGGGCAGCCGCAAAAACGAGTAAAAATCTTCCAGATGAGATGCACGCATGGAGTCACTTTAACCAGAAGGCTTCGTTCGGGAATGAGGATTTTCTGAAGCCACCGCCATCGACGACTCGGTTTCGATGAACGCCAACGCCTTACGGGACTGCATACGCGCGGCGCGTCTGCCTCGAGATGTCAGGCCTGTATGATTTCTTGGCCAATTCAACTCAGTTCCCGACATCCCAGGACAGCGTCGCGCGTCGAGGGAACCTCTCACGCGCTCGATCGCCCGACCGCTCCTGTTCCAACGCACCCCTGTCGCTAAATCTGGGATTTAGGCCTCCCGACGACCACAATATCATGTGGTTTTTGCTTGCGATGGCCTTCAGACGTCTATTATTACTAGGAAACGGTCTAACCCCTCGTTTAGCTCCCTTTTATGCACCTCCATTCCCTTGAACTCTTCGGGTTCAAATCGTTCGCCGATAAAACTGTCCTCAATTTCCACGAAGGCATCACCTCCATCGTCGGCCCTAACGGTTGCGGTAAATCCAATGTCCTCGACGCCATGCGCTGGGTTCTGGGCGAACAATCCGCCAAGTCCCTGCGCGGCTCCGAAATGGCCGATGTCATCTTTAATGGCAGCGACACGCGCAAACCTCTCAGTTTCGCGGAAGTCTCCCTCACCCTGAGCGATTGCGCCACCGATCTGGGTGTCGACTGGCACGAAATCCGAGTGACTCGCCGCATTTATCGGGACGGCAACTCCGAGTATTACCTGAACAAGACACCCTGCCGCCTGCGCGACATTCAAAACATTTTCGCGGACACCGGCGTTGGACGCGGGGCCTACTCGATGATGGAGCAGGGAAAGATCGACCTCATTCTCAGCTCACGTCCGGAAGACCGCCGCGCTGTCTTCGAAGAAGCCGCCGGTATCACTAAATATAAGACGCAAAAGAAGGAAGCCCTTCGCAAGCTCGAGGCGACCGAGGCGAACCTTGTGCGCGTCGGCGACATCATTAAGGAAGTCAAAAGGCAGATCGGCTCGCTCCAACGCCAGGCGGGCAAGGCGCGCCGTTACCAGGCACTCCTGGCTGATCTTCAGGTACTCGATACTTACCAGTCGCGCAAAAATCTGGCTTCGCTCGAAAAGGAACTCGCTCACTGCCGCGAAGAGTTACAGAATTTAAATCACTCCGAGCGAACCACGCGCGAGAAGATCGAACAGAGCGAAGACGTTCTTTCCGAACAGCGTCTCGGCCTTGATCAAATGGATTCCCAGATTGCGGGAGTGCGCGCGGAAATCGAACAACTCCAACACGAGCTGACGACGCATCGGAATCGCATCGAATTCAACCAGCAGCGAACGGATGAGATTCGCCAGTTGATCAGCCGCGCCAGCGAAGAGATTGCGGCCGCAGAAATCAAGCGGACTCGCCAGGCCATCGAGATCCAGGAGCTCGATACGCTGGTTGAGAAAACCAAGGATTCGCTGACCGCGAAGAAGGACGAATTGCAACAATTCACCGAGCGACTGGCTCTTATTCGGACAGAGCGCTCAGAGCGCGAGGAAGAGCTCAGGACGTTGGCAGCTAGTTATTCTCGAACGGAAGGCCGTGTCTCGACCGCAGAAGACGAAGTCGGCGGAATGATCGCACGTCGCGAAGCTACGGCGGAATATTTGAAGAAACTCGAGCGCGAAGTCGAAGTTGCCGAAGCCAAACGCAACGACGCGAAAAAGGCTCTCGATGAAGTGCGCGGCGCTATTGACGGCGAACAGCAAAAGGTTGGGCAATTGCTTGAGGCCGCGAAAGCTGGCGAGATCGATCTGCAAACTCAGCGAACCCTGCTCGATGACGCAAGCAGGGCCCTAACGAATGCCGATCGTAGTGTGACCGAGAAAGAATCGCGCCTCGAGATTCTGAAGCAGTTGAACGAAGAAGGCGAAGGCCTCACCGAAGGATCGCAGGCGCTCCTGAAAGGATCCGAGGAACTGAAGGAGTTTCGCTCGACTGTCGCCGGCTCGCTTGTGGCGCAATTGGACGTCGAACCGAAATTCGTTGGCGCAATCGAGGCCGCTCTGGGCCGAAACCTCCACGCCATCGTGGTGCAGGACGAAAAACTTGCGCGCGAAATCCTGCACCGGCTCCACAAAAGGAAACTCGGCCAGGCGGCACTCTTGATTCCGCAGCTGGCGTCTTCCTCTCACGAACACGTGACCCCGACGCTTCCACAAGGCGCCATGGCGTGGGCCACGGACAAGGTTGTCGCTCCCATGTCACTTGAGCCATTGGTAAGAAAGCTCCTGAGCGGCGTGGCCATCTTTAACGATTTGGAAACGGCCTGGGATTCGAAAAAGACGCACCCCGAACTGGCCTGCGCGACCATGGCGGGGGAATTTCTCTCGCCTGAAGGAATCGTTTTTGGCGGAAGCAGTTCGACCCACAAGGAGTCGCTCCTCGAACGGAAGAGCCGCATCGCTGCCTTGGCGCACGAACACACTGCCTCGCTTAATGAGCGCGAACAGGTTCAGCAGCGCCACGCGAGTGCCGGCGCGGCCATGGAAGCGGCGACTCGAAAATTGGAGGAGGCTCGCGCTGCTCACCGCGCCGCGGAGTTGGCGCAGTCGGCTGCGACTTCACGGATCGCCGTCCTCGAACGCGAACTCGATCTCGCCGGCGCGCGGCTGGACGATCTTCACAATGAGAAGTCGACCCTCCATCAGCAGCTCGTCTCGGCGGACGAACGAATCGCAACTTTGCAGCAAAGTCTGACCGCAGTTCGCGCGACCGTCACGGAAGAAGAGAAGCGCCGCATCGCCGCTGAACAGGCGCATGGCGAGGCCATTCAAAGCGAAACGAAAGCGGCCGAAGAATTGAACGAGCTTCGCTTGGCCGTGGCCACCGAGCAGCAGCGCTACGACGGCCTCATAAGCCAGCGTGCACCCGTGTCGGCTCGCGGTCTCGAGTTGACCGAGACGATCGAAACCCGGCAGCGCGAAATCGAAGAATTCCAGGCAAGAATTGAGTCGCAAGCGGACGATTCCAAAAAGTCGCAGGCCCTGCTGGCCCAGCATGAAGTCCGTCAGAGCGAGCGGAAAGACGCGCTCTCCTCTCTCGCCGCCAGGAGAGCCGAAATGGCCGCCGCCTTGAGTGCGGATGAAGCGTCCATCCGAACGATCCGCGATTCGTTAGACGGTTTGCACGAGCGCCGGGCCGCGCATCAGGTCCGGGAGTCGCAAATGCAGATGAAAATTGATAACCTGATCGATCGTGTGCAGCGCCGCTATCACGTCGATCTGCGGTCGAGCGACCAGGATGAAAGCGCGTTTGCTCGCACCTTGCAGGCGCAATTGAAGCGTCGCGACAAATCCGAAGACGAAGCCCTGAAAGCAGCCGATTCACCGGCCTCCGAAGCGGACGTCGATGGATTGATCGCCGACCTCGCCCAGCAACTCGACAACATGGGACCGGTGAACCTCGAGGCCGTGCAAGAGGTACGATGAGCTCGAGCAGCGGTATCAGTTCCTCGAGCAGCAGAACAATGACCTCACGAGCGCCCGCCGCGAGCTGCTCGATGTGATCGCCAAGATCAACGCCACGACCCAGACCCTGTTCGCCGAAACCTTCGCGCAGGTGCGGACCAACTTCCGCGAAATGTTTGCCGAACTCTTTGGCGGTGGCCGCGCCGATCTGGCCCTGATGGACGAAAACGACCCGCTGAATTGCGGGATCGAGATCATTGCCAAGCCGCCCGGGAAACAACTCCAATCGGTCTCGCTGCTCTCGGGCGGCGAACGCACCATGACGGCGGTCTCGCTGCTCTTTGCCATCTACATGGTCCGCCCGAGTCCGTTCTGCGTGCTCGACGAAATGGATGCCGCGCTCGATGAAACCAACATCAACCGTTTCATCCGCGTTCTGGAACGATTCGTCGCCCAGAGCCAGTTCATCATCATCACTCACAACAAGCGTACCATCGCCAAGGCTGACATCATCTATGGGGTCACCATGGAAGAGCGCGGGATCAGTAAACTGGTCGGCATGAAAATGTCCGAACGGCCGGAGAACTATTCCGCTGCCCCGCAGAGCAACGGCAATCCCGGCAACGGCAGACAGGCGGTCTTCCCTTTGGAAGCGAGCCGGAAGCCTGAGCTCGCCGGCGTTAACTAACTCCTGGTATTGGCTAAAAACGCCGGGTTAACGCGCGAAATTTTTTGCGCGACGTCGCGGTCGAAGGCAGAATAGCCGGATGCTTCAGGCTGCGGCGCGCAAAGGAAAATCGAAGGACTCCAAAGCCGCGCCTCACGAACGATACCTCGAGGCCTTCCGCTGGATGCTTCAGACGCGCATCCTCGAGGACAAGCTCGCCAGTCTTTATCGCGGCGGCATGATCACCGGCGGCGTTTATCTCGGCCGCGGACAGGAGGCCGTCAGTGCCGCTTGCGGCATGTTCCTAAAAGAGGGCGATGTCTTCGCCCCGCTCATTCGCGACCAGGCAGGCCGCTCCGCTTTTGGCGAACCGTTGATCGACGTCGTGCGGACCTATCTTGGTTCCAGGCAGGGCCCGATGCGCGGCCGCGACGGTAATATTCATCGCGGCCGGCCTCATCACAACCAGCTGGCCATGATCAGCCACCTGGGCGCCATGATTCCCGTGCTCGTGGGCAAACTGCTGGCCAAACGGATGAAAGGCGAAAAAGGATTTGTCGGCCTAACGACTATCGGCGAAGGCGGCATGCAGACCGGCGCGACTCATGAAGGCTTGAACATCGCCGCGGTCGAACAAGTTCCGCTGGTGATGGTCGCGACGAACAATCATTTCGCCTACTCAACCCCTAACGAGCGCGAATTCGCCTGCGCGCATCTGGTCGATCGCGCCAAGGGTTACGGTTACGAAGGACACAGTGTCGACGGGACCGACTTGGCGGCCTGTCTCGAGGTCGTTGAGACGGCTGTGAAACGTGCCCGCGCCGGACGTCCTCCACAGCTGGTTGTCGCCACCATCCTGCGGCTGGCCGGCCACGGAGAGCATGACGACGCCAGTTATGTGCCCCCGGACATGCGAAATGAGCCGTTCGCGCAGGATGCGTTATCGAAAGCCGAACAGCTCATCACGACACAAAAGCTGATGGACCGCGATGCCTTGCAACAAATGCGCGCCGAGATAGCACGCGAAGTCGACGAAGCTGTTTCACTGGCTCAGCAGGAAGATTCGCCTGTGGCTAGTGAAGAAGACTGGTGTGCACTTTCTACGCGCGGACTGACGGACCATCCCGCATGAGCGTGACCTACCTCGAAGCGATCCGCGAAGCTCAAGCCCGGCTCCTCCGGGAAGATGAACGCGTCTTCATTTACGGACAGGATATCGGCGGAAAATTCGGTGGCGCATTCAAGGCAACGAAAGGCCTGGCGGAAAAATTTCCCGGTCGCGTCTTAAACACCCCCATCAGCGAAGACGCCATGATCGGCACTGCCATTGGCGCGGCCATGGAAGGAATGCGGCCGATCGTCGAGATGCAGTTCGCCGATTTTTCCAGCATCGCGCTCAACCAGATCCTTAACAACGCAGGGACACAGTATTGGCGCACCAATGTGCCTTGTCCCATTACGGTGCGACTGCCATCAGGCGGCACGAAAGGCAGCGGTCCCTTTCACAGCCAAAGCATGGAGGGTCTTTACTCTCATTACCCGGGTCTGATCGTAGTCACGCCCGCGACGGTCGAAGACGCCTACACCATGCTGATTGATGCCGTGACCACGGAAGATCCGGTCGTCTATTGCGAGCACAAATATCTTTATTATCACCTGAAGGCAGATGCGCTCCCGACCGAAAGCATTCCGATCGGCCAGGCGCGAGTCGTTAGGCAGGGGCGCGACCTGACCATTGTGACTTACAGCGCCATGGTCCACGAAGCTCTCGCGGTAGCCAATCAACTGCAGAGCGAAGGAATTGAAATTGAAGTGGTCGATCTTCGAAGCGTTAAGCCGCTCGACACCGCCACTGTGCTTGCGTCGGTCGCGCGCACCGGCCGCCTGCTCTGCGTCGGCGAAGCATTCCCGTGGGGCGGCGTGACCGCGGAAGTGATCGCGCGCGTGGCTGCCGAAGGGTTTCATCTTCTTGATGCTGCGCCCGCGCGGCTGAACGCGAAGGACACGCCCATCCCGTACCATCCAAACCTTTGGAGCGACCATCGGCCGAACGCGAAAACGATCGCCGCGAAAGCGCGACAAGTTTTGCAGGAATAAATCAATCCACCCCCTCAACCTTTAACCCTTCAACTTCCTCCATGCCTCAAGTTCCAATCACCATGCCGCAGCTCGGCGAATCGATGGCTGAAGCAACCATCGTCGCCATCAAAGTGAAACAGGGCGACAAGGTTTCCGCCGACCAGGAAATCATCGAGGTCGAGACTGACAAGGCCGTCATGGGTGTGACAACGCCCTGCGCCGGCGAAATTGCGAAGATCGATGCCGAGGTGAAAGGGACCTACGTGGTTGGGTCAGTCCTCGGTTACGTTGATGCGAGCGAAGCTGATGCCGCCCGTTTCCAGAAACGCGCGCCCCAACCGCCTCAAGGCGAAGTCGCGAGAGAAGTGCCGGGCCGTGAAGACGAATCTGCTCAGGCCAGACCAGCGCAAAACGGAAGCGGCTCTCATTTTCAGGTGGACGAAGCGGGATTGCCGCCGGTCGCGGCTGGCGCGCATTTTCAAGTCGAACAAGGTGGCGTTCTTCCGGTGCCGGCGAGCGCGAAGGGGGCCGGATACCTTTCGCCGCGAGTACGCGCCCGCATGACCGAGCTCCAGCTCACACAGGCTGACCTCGCCGGCGTCGCCGGAACTGGCGCGGCTGGCCGCGTAACGATCAAGGACCTGGAGAATTTTCTAACGGGCATCGAAAGCCAGCCGGCAGAGAAACCGAGCGCGATTCGCACGGGCGTGGCCGACGCCATGCGTCGCAGCTGGACTCGTCCGCTCGCCACCGTCGGTGTCTCTGTCTGTCTGGATCCCGTGTTGCAGGACCGCGCCAATCGCGATCCCAAGCCGGGCCCGGCGCTTTATGTATTGCGCGCGCTGGCCCTCGCGCTTGCCGAGCATCCGACCGCCGCTTCGCGCCTGATCGGAAGTCGCGCGATCCGTTCGGATTCGATTGATATCGGCGTCGCGGTCGAGGCACAAGACGGCATCATGGTTCCGGTCATCCGGAACGCCGACAAGACTTCGCTTGCTGACCTAACGAATAGATACACCGAGCTGGTTGATCTCGCCCGCCGACGCCGGCTCACTACTGAGATGACTTCCGGCGGAATCGCCTCCGTTTCAAACTTCGGAACCTTCGGTCTCGATTGGGGAACTCCCATTCCCCTGCCCGACCAGACACTGCTCCTTGGCCTGGGCGCGGGAAAAAAATCGCCGACCTGGAGCGAAGAGAAGCAACAGTTTCTCCCAACGACACAGGCGGAACTAACCCTGAGCTTCGACCATCGTAGCCTCGACGGCGGAGGCGCCGGGCGTGTGCTGAAGCGAATCGTGGAGCTACTCCAGGAACCGAAGCAGCTGTAAGCCGGCCCATCAGTCGGCGGAGGGGATCGCCGCCGTAAAGGACTCCCCGTTTGAATAGGCCCCGCGCTGCCGTTAAGCTAATGACGCATGCCCTCCGCTACCGAAATCGACCCGCAAATCACGATGCGCGACCTGCTCACGCACTATCCGGGCGCGCAGCGTGCACTCTTTCGGAAATATCATATCGGCGGCTGCGCCAGCTGCGGATTTTCGCCGGATGAAACACTGGCCGGCGTATGCCTGCGCAATGAGAACCTCGATCCGTCGGAAGTGATCGAGCATGTCATCGAAAGCGACGTGGCCGATCGCGCCATGCAAATCGAGCCGACGGATCTGGCGAAACGGATTTCTGCGGATGAGAATGTGCAACTCCTGGACGTGCGGACCCGGGAGGAATTCGACGCCGTGAAGATCGAAGGCGCGCATTTTTTCACGCAGGACCTCATGCAGAAGGCGATGACGGATTGGAATCGAGATGATCTCCTGGTGGTTTATGATCATCAGGGGAATCGCAGCATGGATGCGGCGGCTTACTTTCAAGGTCACGGATTTAAAAATGTCCGGAGCCTTCGCGGCGGAATCGACGCCTGGAGCGTGGAAGTGGATTTGAAACTTCCGAGATATCACCTGGAGACAGAATGAGCGACGACGTTGAAGCAAAGATTGAGGAAGCGATCAAGAATCCGCAGAACCTCGGCGAGATGACCGATGCCGACGCAGTCGGAACCGTTGGCAGCGCCGATTGCGGCGACATGGTCAGGATGTGGCTCAAATTCAAAGAGCAGGACGGCAAAAAGGTGATCGATCGCGCTACCTTTCAATCGTTCGGCTGCCAGACGGCCATCGCGGTCGCGAGCGTGGCGACGCAACTGCTCGCTGGAAAAACCGAAGCAGAGGCAAAGGCCATGTCCGGCGAAGAATTGGCTGCGCCGCTGGGAGCGCTGCCACCCGTGAGAATTCACTGCGCTCAACTCGTTGAAGGCGCATTGCGAGCCGCACTCACCGGGGAGCAACCGGCAGCGCGATCGTCCGGCGCCGACAGCTTGTTAGGCAAAGTGACTGCGGGCAGTGCTTCTGCGGGCAAAATCAAAATCGTTTTAGCCAAGGATAAAGACCGCTAAGCACGCGTTTTCTAATGTTCTCTATCCGTGTTTCATCCCTGAAAATCTGTGGCAAATTAGTCTCCTGAGATCATGTACGAGAACACCGAATTCACCTTGAGCCGCGACGTTGAGTCGATCCAGATTCCCAGCGGGCAGTCGCTTACGCTTCCGCAAGGCACAACTGGCGTCATCACCCAGGCCCTCGGAGGCAGTTACACTGTCGCGACCTACCAGGGGCTGGCGCGCGTTGCTGAGAAAGACTTGGACGCGCTTGGCCTAAAGGCCCCGGACAAAAACGATACATCCGCGTCGGTTAAGGGCGGCGAAGTCTCCGAAGCGGACGTGTGGAACCAGTTGAAGCAATGCTACGATCCGGAAATTCCGGTCAACATTGTCGATCTGGGGTTGGTTTACGATTGTCGCCTGATGAAGAAAGACGAGGGTGGAACAAAGGTTGAAGTGAAGATGACGCTAACCGCTCCGGGATGCGGTATGGGCCCGGCAATCGCCCACGATGCGCAGAGCAAAATCTTGTCGATTGATGGCATTGATGAAGCGGACGTGCAGTTGGTATGGGATCCGCCGTGGAATCAAAGCATGATCAGTGAAGCGGGCCGGATGAAGCTCGGCATGGTTTAATTTTTGGCTTTCTCGCCGTCACTTAGCCCAACCCGCTCGCGACAGTGACCGAACGTTAGTTTTAGCAGCGACGATTTCGCGGTTTGACAGCGGTCGCGGTGCTCATATAATCGTGGCCCGCGCGTCCCGGTCGGACGCTCTTTAGTTCCCAACAAGTTAATCGCATGCCTTCTACAGAACTGATCTTAACCGACAACGTGCCCGGCCTGGGTGCGGAAGCCGATATCGTCAAGGTTCGCCGCGGATACGCGCGCAACTATCTTTTGCCGCAGGGCAAAGCGCATGAGGTGACCGCTGCCAACATGCGCCAGCTTGAGAATTTGAAGAAGAAGCGCGCCGAACGCGAAGCACGTGAGCTCAACGATGCTGAAGATCTCAGCCGCCGAATTGGCAAGATGCGTGTCACTTTCACGCTCGAAACGGGCGAGACGGGCAAGGCTTTCGGTTCTATCACCGCGCAGGACCTTGTGACCCGAATCAAGAATGAGATCGGCGCGGACATCGACCGGCACAAAATCGTCCTCGAGCATCCGATCAAGACGACCGGCGAGCACAGTGTCGCGATCAAACTGCATCACGACGTGCCAACGAATTTTGTGTTTCAGGTCAAGTCAACCGAGGAACCGAAAACGGAAACTCCGGCGGACGATCCTGAAGGCGACAAGAAACGCACCTTTTTTAAGCGAAGAAAAGACTCCTGATAAATGCAAATGCCGACTTCTCACGGCTCTACGCCTGAGAAGCCTCGGAAAGCAGCGGCAAACGGCGCTGGTCGAGGCTCGACCGCCCCGGCAGGAGAGAGAGTTTTTCAGAGGTCATCCACCTCCTCTGCACAGGATATTCACAGGACTCCGCCGCACAGCGCTGAGGCCGAGCAGGGCGTCCTCGGTTCGATGCTCATTTCGCCCAAAGACGTCATCGCGGAATGCGTCGAGAAAATCACCGAGGAATATTTCTATGTCCCGGCGCATCAGGTCATTTACAGCACGCTGGTAGATCTTTGGAACGCCGGTCAGGCAGTTGACCTGATCACGTTCACGCAAATCCTGCGCGACCGGAACATTCTCGAAACCATCGGCGGCGCCTCGTTCATCACCGATCTCTACACGTTCGTTCCGACGGCCGCGAACGTGAACTACTACCTCGACATCGTTCGCGATAAGTACGTTCTGCGACAGATCATTGCCGCTGCCACTGAAGGAGTTCGCCGCGCTTACGAAGAACAAGGTGAGGTCAACACCCTGCTCGATGAAGTGGAACAGAAAATCTTCGCCGTCGGCGAGACCCGCTTCAAAGGAAAAATGCTCTCCATGAAAGACCAGGTCATGGAGGCCATCGAATCGATCGAGAAGCTTTATGAGCGCAAAGGCGGAATCACCGGCATCTCCACCGGCTTCGTCGAACTCGATCGCATGACCAGCGGTCTGCATCCCTCCGAGATGATCGTGATCGCTGCGCGGCCGAGCATGGGCAAAACCGCTTTGGCGATGAACATTGCCGAACACGTCGCGATTCACGAAAAACTGGCCGTCGGCGTCTTCAGCCTGGAAATGAGCAGCCAGCAGCTCGTGCAGCGCCTTCTTTGCTCGCGCGCGCGTGTAAACCTGCAAAAGGTCCGCGACGGATTCCTGGGCGAACGCGATTTCCCAAGCCTGACGGCTGCAGCTTCGAAACTCGCAGAAGCGAAGATTTTCATCGATGACACCGCCGGCCTTAGCATCCTCGAGTTGCGCGCAAAGGCGCGACGACTCAAAGCGCAGCAGGACGTCCAGCTGTTGATCGTCGATTATCTCCAGTTGCTGAGATCAACCACCCGCCGCGCGCAGGATAATCGCCAGTTGGAAATCTCGGAAATTTCGGCCGGCTTGAAGGGTTTGGCCAAGGAGCTGAAAGTTCCCGTGATTGTGGTCGCGCAGCTGAATCGGCAACCGGAAGCGCGAACTGGGGGCAAGCCGCGCCTGAGTGACTTGCGTGAATCAGGGTCGATCGAACAGGACGCGGACCTCGTGGGGCTCCTCGTCCGTCCGGAGGTTTATGAAGACGATGAAGAGGCGCGCGCGGAGAAATCCGGCGAAGCCGAATTGATCATCGCCAAGCAGCGAAACGGTCCTGTGGGCGAGATTCCGTTAACCTTCCTCAAGGAATTCACTCGATTCGAAGACCGGGCCCGCAATATGCGCGAGCCAGAAGGCATTTAGGTCTGGGCAAGATTTAAGACGAGCGAGAGCTGGTCCTGTTCTATTTGGCTAACGATTTTGCGGCTTCGACGACGTGGTCAGCCGTGATGCCGAATTCCTTCATCACCTGATCGCCAGGAGCGCTTAGCCCGAAGCGATCCAGACCGATGACGACTCCGTCCATGCCAACATATTGGTACCAAAGTCCTTTGACGCCGGCTTCGATGGCAATCCGCCGCCGGCAGGCGCGAGGCAGAACGCTCTCACGGTATTCATCTGACTCACGGGCGAAGCGTTCGAAGCACGGCAAGGAAACGACCCTTACGCCCTCACCGAGCCGATCTGCTGCCGCCAGCGCGTGCTGCAGCTCACTGCCGGTCGACATAATGATCAGGTCGAGCTTCCCCTTCTCCTGCCGGGCCACGTAGCCGCCCCGCAGAACTCCTTTGCGCCGCGCATCGACGGCGATCGAATTTAAGGTCGGAACCGTCTGACGTGTCAGCGCAAGCAACGTTGGTCCATTGGTGCGTTCAACAGCGGCCACAAAGGCACCCGCTGTCTCTTCCGGATCCGCCGGGCGAATCACATCGAGTTGTGGTATGACGCGAAGGCCACTGACCGTTTCAACTGGCTCGTGCGTCGGGCCGTCCTCGCCCACCCCAATCGAGTCGTGCGTAAAAATGTAAATGTTCGGAAGCCGCGACAAAGCGGCCAGTCGAATGGAGGCGCGGCAGTAATCGGCAAATACCAGGAAGGTCGCTCCCGATGCGCGGAAGATTCCGTGATAGGAGACTCCATTCATAATCGCGCACATTCCGTGTTCGCGGATGCCGAAGTGAATGTTTCGCCCTTCAGGGCTGGTGCGAGTGAAATCGCCCGCATCTTTAATGTAATTCAAGGTCGATCCGTGCAAATCCGCACTCCCACTAATGAGAAGAGGCAATGCTTCGGCGAGAGGCTGGAGCACCTCCGAGCCGGCCTTGCGCGTCGCCAACTTCGAGTCCGTTGGGAATGGCGGGATCTTGGAAAAAAGATCGGTCGGGATTTTCCGTTCAACCCCGGCATCGAGAAGCGCAGCCCTTTCAGGGTTTTCCTTACGCCAGGCCTGATAGTTTTTTTCCCAGCGATCGTATTCCGCCAGCAGATTCTTTTTATGCCGGGCAAAGTATTCGCGGGTCTGTTCGGAAACGAAGTAATGTTCGTCGGGAAGGCCTAACTGCTTTCGATCGGCATCGACAAATTTGGCTCCGGCCTCCCCGTGCGCCTTGGCGGTGCCGGCAACCTCAGGAATTCCTTTGCCGATCAGAGTGTGCGCAATGATGAATTGCGGGCGGCCGTTGTCACGCTCCTTGGCAATGCTGAGGGCGTCGCGGAACTGCTGCATGTCATTGCCATCGACCTCCTGCACGTCGAATCCATAGGCCTTGAAGCGCATGGCGGTGTCTTCGCTTTGCGTGACCTTGGCCATGGCGTCGAGCGTGACCGCGTTGGAATCGTAGATCAGGATCAGGTTATCGAGCCCAAAGTGCCCGGCGAAGGCGCTTGCCTCCGCGGAAACACCTTCCTGAAGGCATCCGTCGCCCGCGAGACAGATCACATGCTGGTCGAAAATGCGATGCTCATCGGTATTGAATCGCGCGGCCGCCATCTTCGCGGCCATGGCGATGCCAACGGCGTTGCCAACACCCTGGCCTAACGGACCGGTGGTGCATTCCACGCCCGGTGTCTCGAAAAATTCCGGATGGCCTGGTGTGTGACTGTGCAGCTGCCGGAAACGCTTGATTTCCTCCATGGGAAGGTCGTAACCGCTCATATGCAGCCAGGCGTAAAGGAACATGCTGCCGTGGCCGGCAGAGAGGACGAAGTAGTCCCGGCCGATCCAACGCGGCTGATCGGGATTATATTTCAGCGCGTAACCGTAAAGCACGGCGCCCATCTCGGCGCAACCGAGGGGCAAACCAAGATGTCCTGATTTTGACGCCTCGACGGCGTCCATGCAAAGGCCACGGGCTTCATTGGCGGCACGCGAGAGAGATTCGATATCGAGGCTCATGACGGAAGAAGGATGTATATTAGTGAAGGTTTACTTGTAAAACTCGCGCGCGAATGCGGCGCCAGACTGGTAAATCTGTGAATTGAAATCTACATTCTAAAATCCAGTGAACCAGCCCCTTCTTCTCCATGTTGTCGAGCGGCTGGAGTCATTTGTCGGGAGACTGCCCGGCGCGATCCAAAAACCAATCCTCCGCGAGCTCACCCCGTTAAAGGAGCTTTTTCTCCAACAACGTCCGCCCCGCCTCATGCTGGCTGGCGCCGACGATTTGCCGCTCGAAGAGGTCCTGCAGAATCTTTTTGCCCATCCTTTTATTCAGGAAGGATTGCCGGGGTTTATAACCGATGCGTGGAACAACATCGAAATTCGCGACCATGGCTCAATCTCCATCATCGATGCCCGTGGCAGGGAGCAAGGGGAAGTCGAAGACGAACTCAGCCGCCAACCGCCCGACATCATCCTTTTCGTTGAGGAGCAGAAGAAAAAGAAAGATAAGGGCAACTGGCTTGTCGAATGTGCCGATCGGCTCGATAAAACCGGCGCGGAATCCTTCCCCGTTTTTATCCTTCTGAGATCGCCGCACAAACGCGGCGAAAAACCGTCGGAGATTGTCAGCGGGCGAAAACGAGGCGGCGTGCGTTTCGCCGGCTCGTTCGAACTTGAAAAGATGCAGGACAACTCTTATCGAAAGCAGTTCGTCACCGCCCTCGCGCGCGAATTGCCAAACTCCGCCCTTATTGAAATGGCCCGAATTTCCCGGGATCGGGCCGTCCAGTCGGCCATTGCCCAAATCCTGGTGAAGTCGACCACTGCGATTTGCACGGCCATCGGCGCTCAACCCATTCCGCTCGCCGACTTGCCCGTTCTAACCACACTCCAGCTGGTCATGGTTTCGGGGATCATGTATGTCAGCGGTCGGGAACGCAGCCTGCGCGCCGCCACCGAGTTTATCGGCGCCCTCGGGGTCAATGTCGGGGCCGGAATGCTCCTTCGCGAGGGGGCCCGTGCCATCCTCAAATTCTTTCCCGGTTGGGGCAACATCGTCTGTGGCGCCGTAGCCGGAGCCGGGACTTACGCTATTGGCCGGGCGGCCATCGTATTCTTTGTAGAGGGCGTCTCATTAAAGGATGCGCGCCGCACTTACATCGCCAGCCGGAAACGGCCCGGAAAAGGGCGCCTCCCAGGCCGAAAGGAAGCCTTGGGGCTTCCTCAGAGCAACGGTGAAACCGGTGATGAATAACTTGTGAATAATTCGGCTCTCTCGGGGCATTTTATTCACACCATTTTTGTGAAGAAGGCGCTCGCCGCCTGCACTCCAGGCGGCTGCATGGGCGCTTGAGGATGACCCTTTCAGAGATTGCGGAAACCTTGCGAGAAATCCGGGTTTCACCGGTTAAAAGCCTCGGGCAAAATTTCCTCCACGACCAAAATCTGGTCCGTTGGATCGTGGATCAGGTCAACCTTGAGCCCCGCGATTTCGTCGTCGAAATCGGCCCCGGCCTGGGTGCGTTAACGGAGCTTTTAGCGACCAGAGCGGGGGGCCTGCTCGCTTTGGAAAAAGACGGGCGCCTAGCCGAGTTCCTGAAAACCAGCCTCAATAACGACGGGGTGGAAGTGAGACACTCGGACGCCATGAATTTTGACGTGCGCACCCTTTACGCCAAGGCCAACGTGAAGCTCGTCGCTAATCTCCCCTATTATCTTTCAAGCCAGTTGCTGATAAAGTTCCTCAATTGGCCTAGCCCTATCTCGTTAGCTGTGTTGATGTTACAACGCGAGATGGCTCAGCGACTCACCGCTCCTTCCGGGACGAAGGAATATGGCGCACTGACTTTGTTCATCCAGTTGCACTATTCAGCCGAGCTTTTACGGATAATTCCCGCGAGCGTTTTCATCCCCCGTCCTGAGGTCGATTCCGCCGTTGTCCGCCTGCGGCCACGAGAGCCTCAGGAGCTCCCGGCTTGCAATTTCAAGGCCTTCCATGAGCTCGTCCGGCTCGGTTTTTCACAGCGTCGCAAACAGCTCGGAAAGCTCCTACGCGATTACCTCCCAGACTGGGCCGGCGCCGCGGAGAGGCTCGGCTTGGATCCGCAGATCCGCGCCGAGCGCCTCGACCTTCATCAGTGGATCGCTTTGACCAATTTGGCCCGGCCAATCCCCCAAACGGACGCCGCCCAAAGCCAGTTGGAGATGTTTCCGGTGGTGGATGAATCTGACCGCGTGATCCGGGCCGCGCCCCGGGGGGAAGTGCATGGGAATAACTTGCGGCATCGGGCTGTTCACATCCTGCTTTTTAACGCCGCTCAAAATGAGGTGTTTCTACAGAAAAGGTCCCGCTGGAAGGACCGTCATCCACTGGTTTGGGACTCCAGCGCCGCCGGCCACGTTGATGCCGGCGAAGAATACGACCAAGCCGCCCTCCGTGAGCTCAAGGAGGAGTTAGGCCTGGAGACGGCGCTTACGCCGCTGATTCGCCTCCCGGCCTCGGACCAGACGGGACAGGAGTTTATCTGGCTTTATACAGGCGTCTGGGACGGACCGATCACGTTCGATCCCGTTGAGATCGAGGCCGGGGAATATTTCCCTACCGAAATCGTGACAGCATGGATCGACGCGCGCCCGAGCGACTTTGCGCCGGGGTTCGTCGAATGCTGGAAGGCCTGGTTAAGCCGGCCTCGTTAACGGCGACGCGATTTCCCGCGCCGGGCCGTCTTACGAGAAGCGCTGCGCTTGCGCGGAGCCGCTTTGGCTGGTGAACGAGAAGCTTTCGCGATGGCGCTCTTCTTGAACTTGCGCGCCGCTCTACGAGCTGCCTCTTTGCCCCCGTAAACGGAGTCGCTAAACATTTTGGTTACCGCAGTATTTCCGCGAAGGAAATGAACTTGGAAACCATGCGTCTGTTTACGCGCTTTGGCCTTGGTGTCGATTCGTCGGATATTTGACTCTGATTGTGGATTTGGTCGTCGCCGCATAGGAATAAGGTTGTGAAGCTAGCCTAAAGAATTCGCTAATCAATGAGTTACGCGAATTTCTGCAATTTTTTTCGTTACCTCTTCCGGGAGATGCCACTGGCTCCATCGGCGGTCATACTCCTCTAGCGGGAGCAAGGCATAACAAGGATGCCTGTCAGCGCGCATCCAGGTAATTAGCTTAACGAGATTTTCCTCTGCCATCGTGGTACACCCAGCACTGGGACGGTTTTCCCCTCTGCGTATGTGAAAAAAGATCGCACTTCCCTGTCCGGGAACCGGGGGATCGGAGTTGTGCCGGATCTCCACCAGCCATCGGTAGGCAAAGTCGTTATGCCGCATCTTCTGCTTTTCAAACCAGGCCGGTGGGTGCGCCGGATCAGCAATCGAAACAAATTTATTGTAATCGGGACTGTTGACGTCATCGACCCATGCGTCAGCAGTCGTTACCTGATGGAAGGGAAAGTCGGCGCCTGTCGGCAGCTTCGGATCATATGTGTAAATCCTACCGATGCGGAAAACGCCGGCTGGCGCCCGTCCGTCACGCTCCTGCTTGTGTAATCCGGACTCTCCCTGGCCGACGACCCCGCTGCCCCAGGCAAGGCCGTGCTTTCCGAACAGTACCGGCACGGGCGAGGAGACGCTCCTCCACGGCCCGCCTGACGATCGCTCAAACCGTTGTAGCGTTCCGTGCATTGAATCCCATGTAGGGGCGAGCCCGACGATCAGTTGTGTGCAGTCCGGCGGCACCCCATCGGCATGGGCATTGCTGAGCACCAGGCACAACCCAAACGCCATCAGGCTACGGAGAAGCAAGTTCATCATTGCAAATCTAGACGCCTAAAGTGCCAACCCTGTCCAATTTCTTTTCGCCGTGAAGCGATTCTTCGCCGCCCTGCTCATTTTCGCCGCGGTCGTCCTTTCGTATGCGCCGGCAGTGAACAACGGCTTCGTCTGGGACGATACTGCGCTCGTCCTGAGGGACCCGTTGATCCGAAGCTGGCGTCTGATTCCGGAAGGGTTCAACCATTTTCTCTTCGTCGACGCGACCTCATCAGATTTTTACCGGCCGATCCAACGTCTGACCTATACGCTGGAATATGCGGCCTTCGCCTTTCGTCCCGCGGCCTATCATGTCACAAACATCCTGCTGCAGGCTGCGGCTGCGATCGCGCTTTTTCTTTTCGCTGAAGAATTGCTCCTGGTTGTCGGACTCGACAAGCGCGAGCGCCGATGGGCCGCTCTCATCGGCGCGCTCATTTGGGCCATTCATCCCGTGCAAAGCGCGGCCGTGATTTATGTCGCGGGCCGGGCCGATCCTCTGGCGGCGCTTTTCGGTTTCTTTGGATGTTATTTCATATTGAGAAGTGACTCATCGACCAGGCGTTCGACAATGCTGGGGCTGATGGCAGCGGCCACCGCTAGCCTTCTTCTCGCGGCCCTCAGCAAAGAAAGCGGCCTCGTTTTTTGCGTCATCGCCTTAGTCCTGGCCAGTTGGAGAAACGGCCTCAGAGGTTCGTGGCGCGTTTTGTTTGTGGTTCTGTTTGTCCTGACCAGCTACATGAGTCTGAGAGCGGCGGCCGATCATCCTTCGGTTCCGAAAGTGAGCGAACCTCCTGCCCTCTCCACCCGCCCATTCACCGTGGCTCGGGCAGTTGCCGAGTATGCCGGGCTGATTCTTTTTCCGGCCAATTTACACATGGATCGGGACGTCAATCCGCAGCCGCTCCCCTCAGTCGACGACTCCATTAACCTCTTTGCCTGGCGGGAGATTCAGACTCTCCTGGGCGTCATTTTGGTGGCCGGATTCATTTACTGGATCATGCGGGCGCGCATCAGAAATCCCGCCGCCTTCCGATTTCTGCTCCTGGCGGCATTATCCTATCTGCCCGTGAGCGGCATCGTTCCGCTGAACTCAACGGTGGCGGAGCATTGGCTCTATTTGCCGACAGCCTTCCTTTTTGTCGCCATCATTCTTGAGTTTCAGTCGCTCCGACCTGGAAGCCTCCTTGTTTCGCGTGGCCTAACGATCGCACTGGGCTGCTGGATTGTGTTCCTCAGCGCCAGAACGGCTGTGCGTACTCTGGACTGGAAAGATCAGCGGACCTTTTTCGAACGAACGATCGCTGCCGGCGGCGACTCTGCCAGGATGTGGATCAACCTTGCTGGACTGGAGTTGTCAGAAGGAAAATTAGACCAGGCAAAGTCGGATCTGAACAAGGCCCTCGAAAAAGAACCGGATCAACCGTTGGCCACTCTGAACCTGGCGATCGTCGCCTTACGTCAAAAAGATTTCAAAACTGCTCGCACCCTGGCGACGCGGGCCTCAAAGAACGACTGGGTTGAGGCACAAGCGCACGAGCTCCTGGCTGTGATCGATTTTCAGGAAAAAGGATCTACCAACCCGCTCCGACTGAGATTGGCCTCACGAACGGGCGCGCCCAATTGGGAAATCGAAAAGCGCTACGTCCGCTTAATGGACGAGTTGGGATCCACCGATTCCGCAATATCGGAACTACAAGGCTGCCTTCGTCGCGAATGGTATCGCGCCGAGAGCTGGGACCTTCTTGGCCAACTCTTGCGGAAGCGCGGACATATCAAGGAAGCTTCATGGGCCAACGAAGAAGCGCTTACTTACGACGTCCATCTGGACGATCATCGCACGCGCTTGTAAACCGTCAGCTGCTTTTAATCGCCGCGTGTTGTTAGGCTCTGACCTGCGCAGCTTCGACGGCGGCCGTATCGGCCGGAAGGAACCTCGCCGCCGCCACCCAGACCAACCCCGCTGCCAGAATCACCCCAGACACGACCAGGAAGGCGATGTGCATGTTGGTGTGGCCACCGATGTAGCCGAGCATCCAGAAGGCCTGCACATCGCCGAATGCGTGAATGAAAAAGATATTGATCGCGAAGGCAGTGGCGCGAACAGCCGGGAGCGAAACGTTAGCCAGAGCCGTGTTGGATGGACCGGTATTAAGAAACAAAAAGAAAATCGCCAGGAACATTGCCACCCAGGCGGCCGGGAAAGGGATGTAAAGGGAGATCACGAAAAGCGGGCATCCAATCAACATCCCGATTCCTGAGACCCAGAAGTACGAACTCGGCAGACGCGGCCGGAGTCGATCCGCCACCACGCCCCCGATGAGCGTGGAGCTCAAACCGGCCACCACCGTAATTAAACCGAAGATGGTCATGCCGAACGCCGGGCTTTGATTGCGGAAACGAAGATACGAAGAAATCCAGTAACCCAGGCCGCCAACAGCGAAGGTCATCAAGGTCTGTGCGATGCAATTTAGAAGGTAGGAGCGAGTGCGAAAAAGTTTCACATAGTCGGCCATCTTGAGCTTGGTTTTCTGCAGAAGATGATGTCCGGGGACGCGGGGATCTCTTTGGAAAAAGCAAAGCAATCCAAGAATGATTCCCGGCGGTGTCACAAGGTAGAAGGCCCAGCGCCAGCCGAGATGCGTGCCGATCGAACCGCCAAGCACGTAGCCGAGGGCGCTGCCCACTGGAATCGCTGCGCAAAATATGGCCATGATGCGCCCCCGGTGCTCGATCGGAAAGAGATCCGATAATATCGTGGGTGCAGCCGGTCCGTAGCCTCCTTCGCCGACACCGACACAAATCCTGGTGGCGAGGAGAATGGAAAACGTTGCCGCTAAGCCGGACCCTCCGCTGGCGAGGCTCCAAAGAATCACAGCGGTGCCCACGATGACCCATCTCGAGAAGCGATCGGCCAGAAATCCTAGCACAGGCGCGCTGAGCATGTAGGTCACAAGGAATGCGTCCCCCAGCAACCCGGTCATGGTCATGGCGTTCGGGTCGCCAGCTTTGAAAAAGGCCGCACGGATCTCGGGCTCCAACGCGGCCAGGACCTGACGATCAATATAGTTGAAAAGATTGATCCCCAGCAGGAGGAGAAGCGCCGTGCGAGCTCTCGATTTACTTTCGTGATCCGAGGACATCGACAACTTGCCGATTGCAGTCGGCGCAAGCGGGAATGTAAATCATAAAGCGTGACTGAATTGTCGTGGGGGCAACGCGTCCTCTATTTCGTCGGATTAGGGCTTGGCCGGATGTTCTATCGGGTTTCGCCTTTCGGCGCCGAAAATATTCCGCGCGAGGGGTTTCTGCTTCTGCCTAACCACATTTCATTCGTCGATGCGATTGTACTGCAACTCGCGTGCCCTCGCCGGATTCGATTTGTGGTCGACGAAGGCTTTTACCGGAATCGATGGCTTCATCCGTTTCTTGAGCTCGCGGGATGCATTCCGATCACCGGGCGCCGCGCCAAGGAGGCGATCAAACTCGCGGGCGAGCACATGCGCGCCGGCGAAGTGGTTTGTCTGTTTCCGGAAGGACAACTCACACGCACGGGCACCCTTTTGCGTCTCCAGCGCGGTTACGAGCTCATCGCCCGACAGGCGGAGGCACCGGTATTGCCGGTTTGGATGGATCAGCTTTGGGGATCCATCTTTTCGTTCCAGGGCGGAGGCTTCTTTCGAAAATGGCCTAAGCGCATCCCATATCGTGTGACGGTGGCTTTCGGCCAACCGATTCCTCCGCAGGAAGCGGATATCGCCACGGTCCGCGAACAACTTTTGAAACTGGGCGAGTTTTGCTTTAGCCGCCGCCCGAGCCTGCGCGGTCACTTGGCCGACATGTGTGTCCGCGGGCTGACCCGTCACTCCTCACGAACCCTGGTTACCGATGGCCTCGACGGCTCGTTTCTCAGCCGCGCAAAGACGTTCGCAGCAGCGTGCGCACTGAGTCGGCATCTGCGAAAGAAATTCCCCGAAGAGCGGCGTGTGGCAATCGTTTTGCCCGCCAGCAAAGGCGCTGTCGTCGCGAATCTGGCGGTGGCGCTGGCCGACAAAGTCCCAGTGGGCCTCAACTTTACCGCCGGACGCGCCGCGATTGAGTCGTGTTGCCGACAAGCTGAAGTCAAGGTGGCGATCAGCGCCGGTGTTTTCATGAGTCGGTTGAACGATTTCCCGTGGCCGGATCAGACCCTGCAACTGGACAAGCTGCTGCCCTCGCTCAAGCGCCAGATCATCCTGTGGTGGGTGCTTTCCTTCTGTCTCCCCGCCCGTGTGCTCCGACGTTTGTTAGGCATTCCGAAGGAAGGTGGACATCGCGAGGCGATTCTGCTCTTTACCAGCGGCAGTTCTGGCGAACCTAAAGGCGTCGTCCTGAGTCATCACAACATTCTTGGAAACGTGGCGCAGTTCAACGCGCTCCTGAACGCAAAGAAGGACGACGCCATTCTCGCGTCCTTACCTTTCTTTCATAGTTTCGGCTCTACCGTGACGCTTTGGTACCCTCTCATCGAAGGCGTTCCCATCGTCACTTACCCTAATCCTCTGGAAACGGCGAAGAACGCAGCCTTAATTCAAAAATACAAACTGACTTTGCTGCTCGCCACCCCTACTTTTCTGCGGGCGTATCTGCGTAAAGCCGAGCCGGCCCAGCTGCAAAGCCTGCGCCTGATCATTACCGGAGCGGAAAAACTGCCGATGGACCTCGCAAAGAGTTTCCAGGAACGCTTTAACCAACCGGTTCTGGAAGGCTACGGCCTGACCGAAACCTCGCCCGTGGTGAGCGTGAATCTGCCAGAACCAAAACCCAAAAAGCCGGGCGACATTATTCAACCATCGAGCCGCGCAGGATCCGTCGGCAAAATGGCCCCGGGCATTGCCGCAGAAATTCGCGAACCGGAAACCGGTCGGAAACTCTCGCTTCACGACAGCGGGATGCTCTGGCTCCGTGGTCCGAACATTTTCGAGGGCTACCTTCACGACGAGGCGCGAACGGCCGAAGTGTTGCAGAACGGCTGGTTCAAGACCGGCGATATTGGCCGCTTCGACGAGGACGGCTTTCTTTACATCGAAGGACGCCTTTCGCGGTTTTCAAAAATCGGCGGCGAAATGGTTCCTCACGAACTTCTGGAACAGAAAATCCTCGGCGTCCTCGGCCTGCACGGTCAATCCGAACGCGTCGTCGCGGTCATGGGAATTCCTGACGAATCCAAAGGCGAAGCGCTTATTCTGCTCAGCGCCATCAACATCGAGCTCGAGACTTTAAGGTCCCAGTTGCGCGAAGCAGGCCTGCCTAACCTCTGGATCCCGCGCACAATCCGTCGCGTCGAATCCATTCCCATTCTCGCTTCCGGAAAGCTTGACCTCGGGCGCTGCAAGGAACTGGCTGCGGCCTAACGGTTAAATTTTTCAGAATGCGCGCGCTTTTTCATTGGCTGGCGTATCACCTCACGCGCCTGGCGGCGAAGACCCTGTTAGGATGTGTGACGTCGGTTCACGTTTTGGGCGATGATCGCAGGCCGCGGAAAGGGCCCTTCATTCTCGCGGCCAATCATATCAGCCATTTTGATCCGCCCATCATTGCAGCCGTCATTCGCCAGAAGGTTGATTGGATGGCCATGGCGGAATTTTTCCCGCACCCGATTTTGGGTTCAATCCTTCGTGCGATCGATTGCCTGCCGACCGATCGTCATCGAGCCGAAGGCCGGACAATCCGCGATGCCATTAAACGACTCAGAGCGGGACGTATTCTGGGAATGTTTCCGGAGGGTGGCATCCGCGATGGCGCTGCCTCGGTTTTGGAAGGGGCGCCACTGCGCCCTGGCGTTTCGGCGCTGGCTCACATCGCGGGCGCCTCGATCGTACCGTGTGTGATTCTTGGCAGTGATCGCCTTTACGCGAAACGGGCCTGGCGTCCTTTGCGGCGGACGCCGATCTGGATCGGTTACGGCGAAGAGATCCGCGCGTCCGACTCAAACGGCGATCGAGGAATCACAGAACGCCAACTTGCGGCCGCTTTCACTGATCTTTACGCCGAAATGCGCCGGAGGTTTTCACTTTCCGCGGACGATCTTCCGCATCCGCCCCGGCTTCGAATGACCTCATGATCGCAAAACTTCGCGCGACCATGGTCGATGCCGCCATGTGCGCCTCGATGAATTTTGTGCAGGCACGCCACCATCTTACTCCTGAGAGCCGCGCCGCCATGGAAGAGTACGTGCAGCGCTGCGAGAAGCTTTCGCCGGCTGACTATTTCGATCATACACACTCCAATTCATTGCCCGCAATCACAACAGCGACTGAAGGAACTCATTCCTGGCAGAGTCCCTTAACGACTCGGTATTCGCGAAACGACATCGCCCGCGTCGATCTTTTCCCGTGTGCCAGCGGCTGGCAGGCGCCGACTGTTCTCATGTTGCACGCCCTCATGTCGGCCACGGACCTCGGCTACAAACGCTGGGCCGCGCGTTGGAACGCGCTCGGATGGAATGCCTGCTTTCTCCATCTGCCCTATCATTATTCGCGTGTCCCGCCCGGTTATTGGAACGGCGAGCTCGCCATCACCGCTGACCTCATTCGCAACGCCGAGGGATTGCGACAGGGCGTTATGGAGGTCCGCCAGCTGATGCTCGCGCTCAGAAATGCCGGGAGCACAGAATTCGGATTGTTAGGCACGAGTTACGGGGCCTGGATCGCGGCCCTGACCTGTGCAGTCGAAACAGACATCCGGTTTGCCGCGCTGATGGCACCAATCGTTAACGTCGAGCACGCGATCTGGCGGTGTCCGGCCTCCATGATGATGCGGCGACATCTCCGGAAGGCCGGCATCGATCAGGGTTTGGTCGCGCGACATTTTCATCTGAGTTCGCCCCTTCACATGACTCCGCTCATCCCTACGAGTCGAGTTCTACTGGTGGCGGGTGACTACGACCTGGTCGCGCCGCCCGATGACATTGCCGAATTGAGCCGGCGATGGCGCGGCGCGGAATTGCTGACAATTCCGCAAGGGCACTTCGGCTACCGAATGATGCGCGAGACGTTCGCGCGTCTACAAAGCCGTCATCTGACAACAATTTTGTGATCACCGCGGCTCCCCTGTCCGTCGAACTAAGGATTGAGCTGCCTTCGTTGACACCAGTCGCTGTTCACCCAATCTTCTCCGCTCACGCCAGGGTAGCTCAGTGGTAGAGCAGGGGACTCATAAGCCCTTGGTCGGGAGTTCAACTCTCCCCCCTGGCACCATCACTTTGTGGCCATCGACAACGGTCGTCTTAGGGCGTCGATTTCGCGATGTAGGATGCCAAATCCTTTTCCCGGCCGCGCAAACAGGCCATGAAACAGACACCGTTCTTTTCGTGGACCACGCCAACCCAGCCCTCCTGTTCCACGTAACGCCAGCCGGAAAACTCCAGCACCTTGGCCGTCTTCGGATCCCGTTCGGCCGGGAAAAGGAACAATTGGATCCGTTTTTCCACCAACCAAATCTGGGCGACATCGTGAATCTCTTCGTTATCAAAAACACGGGCCCCGATTGTCTTGAGCTCAGCAAATTCCGGCGGAACGTCGTAATGGCTGAGACGGTGTTTCATGAAAAACAGATCCGCCAACGAGCCGGCGTCGGTTTTAATTGGATCAAGCATGACCGAGCGCGTCGAGGCCGCGGTCGCGAGAAGTTTTCGGGCGGTGTCGCCGCTGGGAAAATCGTTCATGTGTTCCATCACGCGGAGGCCAAAGATCGAACCGATGACGAGCAGTGCGATGACAATGGCGAGCACCGCCGGATTAAAGGCGATCGTCTTCCAGGTTCGCTTCGGCGGCGCGGCCGTTGTTTCCTTGGTAAACCATTCGGCTACTTCTGGCGGCACCGAAGACCGATGAACCAGCTCAGCGACCGCGCGATCGAATGCCAATTGATGGATGTACTCATCCGTTTTCTTGGCTCGAAAAACCGCCGAACGCATTGCGCGGCTCGTTAGGCGTTGCTCATTGAAAGGCGCACACCTCGTGAGCATCTTCTGTTTGCGGCTGAGCGAGACCGCTTTCATGACTCTTCCTCGTGCGGAATGGTTGCGTTCAACCAAGCCTGAAATTGGGTCCGCCCGCCTGCAATCAAATGCGAAAATTCGGGCTCTTTCAGGTCCAGCAGATCCAGAATCTCTTCGTTGGTGAAATGATCGAGGTAGAAAAGCGCGAGCGCGCTTCGTTGCGGGTCGGTCGCGCCGGCAATCCAGATGGCCAGCTGCTCCGGCTCGAGCTTTGCGATCTGCGCCGGCCCCCAGGCCGCGACCTCATGCTCTTCCATTTCCACCTCTTCCGGCTGCATGTCGCTCTCGCAGACCTCGAGGCACCGCCCGCGGGCATCGCGAAAGAGAAAGAGCGGATCGCGCGGCAGCTCGCCCTGTGCAGCGCGAAGCGCAGCCTCGTGCATTGTGGCTTGGAAAGCCTCCTGCGCCTTAGTCGCGTCTCCTGTCATCAGAAAACAGAAGCGATAAAGTTGCGGCAGGCTTTTGGTAGGGATGCCGTGCTTTTCCAACGGTGTCGAATCTGACGCGCCTTTGGATTATGGCAAGGAAAGGTCTTGGGAACTAGACAGGATTAACAGGATTGGATTCCGGATGGAGCTCCGCGACGCCTCGCTTTTGCTGAATCCTGTCAATCCAGTTAATCCTGCCCAGAATTGCCGGAAGAATAGTTGGGGCCCCTCACCTCAATCCTCTCCCCGCTTCGCGGGGCGAGGAAGACGATAACCGATCGCGCGCTGTGTCTCTTTCCCCTCGCCCTTCTCAGAAGGGAAAGGGCTAGGGTGAGGGATTCCTACCGCCCAAATTTCTCCAGCCGCCGCGCCACTTCCTCGGCGTTGCTTCGGCTGTTGAAGGCGGAGATGCGGACGTAGCCCTCCCCTTGCACCCCAAAACCGCTCCCTGGCGTGATGACCACATTTAAGTCTTTCAGTACTCGATCGAACATTTCCCAGCTTGTTAGGCCCTTCGGCGTCTCGACCCAGATGTAGGGCGCGTTGGTGCCGCCGTGGACCTTCATGCCCACATCGGCGGCCGCCTCGCGCAGAATGGCAGCGTTGCCCATGTAATGTTTGATCAATACCGCGATCTGTTCCCTGCCCTCTTTTGTGTAAAGCGCTTCCGCGGCCCGCTGCACCGGATAGCTGACACTATTTGATTTTGTGCTCCAGCGTCGATTCCACAAACCATGCAACGGCAGGCGCCGGCCACTTTCGGTCCGGCCAAGGACCGACTTGGGCATCACCGTAAAACCACAGCGCACACCAGTGAATCCTCCAGTCTTCGAAAAGCTGCGAAACTCCACCGCACATTCTCGCGCCCCTTCAATCTCGTAAATGGAATGCGGAATGGCCGGATCGGAGATGTAGCCTTCATAGGCCGCATCAAAAAGAAGCAGGGCATCGTGCGAACGCGCGTATTCGACCCACTCAGTCAATTGACCGCGCGACGCGACCGCGCCCGTGGGGTTGTTAGGAAAACAAAGATAGATGAGGTCGACATGCTCTTTCGGAGGCGACGGCACGAAACCGTTCTCGGCGGTACACGGCAGGTAAGTGATCCCCTCGTAGCTCTTATCCTCGCGTGGCGGCCCGGTGTGGCCGGCCATCACGTTTGTATCGACGTAAACCGGATAAACCGGATCGGTGATCGCGATTTTGTTTTGGTCGCCGAGGATGTCGAGAATGTACCCGCAATCGCACTTCGACCCGTCGGACACAAAAATTTCATCATCCGAAATCTCGATATTCCGATCGCGAAAATCGCCCTGCGCAATGGCTGAGCGCAGAAAGGGATAACCCTGCTCGGGCCCGTAGCCGCGAAAAGTTTCGCGCCGGCCGAGGTCATCGATTGCCCTGTGCATGGCCTCGATGGCAGCGCGCGGCAACGGCTCGGTGACGTCGCCGATACCGCATCGAATCAGGCGTTCCTCAACGCCCGGGTTCGATTCGCAGAATTCGCGCACACGCCGCGCGATCTCCGGGAAAAGATATCCGGCCTGAAGCTTAAGGTAGTTTTCGTTTAGATAGGCCATCGAAGAGCAACTCCTCGCTTGCTAGGATCGACCGAGATGCGTGGAGGGACGCGCTCCGTCGCGTCCCAATATTTGGGACGACACGGAGGTCGTCCCTCCAATCGACGTCTCCCACTTCGGGCAAGGCTCTCAGTAATTCTTCGCCACTTCTTCCCAGTTGACCACGTTCCACCAGGCCTTGATATAATCCGGCCGGCGGTTCTGGTAATTGAGATAGTAAGCGTGCTCCCAAACATCGACACCGAGGATCGGTGTGTTGCCGTCCATCAAGGGACTGTCCTGGTTCGGCGTCGAAATAATTTCGAGTTTGCCGCCCTTGCCTTTGATCAACCACGCCCAGCCACTGCCGAAACGACCGGCACCAGCGGCCGCGAATTTCTCTTTGAACGCATCGAAGCTCCCGAAAGTGGAATTGATATCGTCAGCCAGTTTGCCGCTCGGGCTTCCGCCGGCCTTTGGCCCCATGATTTTCCAAAAGAAGGAATGGTTCGCATGCCCGCCACCGTTGTTGCGCACGGCCGTGCGAATGTCTTCCGGGACCGCATTGAGATTCTTGATCAGGTCTTCGATTGATTTTCCTTCGAGATCTGGTTTGCCTTTGATCGCGTTATTTAAATTCGTGATGTAGGCCTGGTGATGCTTCGTGTAATGGATTTCCATGGTGCGCGCATCGATATGCGGCTCGAGGGCATCGTAGGAGTAGGGTAATTTTGGAAGTTCGTAAGCCATAGAGACATACGGTAAGTGCGTCGCGGCCAGGGTCAATCAACCCCAAGAAAACTACCGCGGCGGCGGACGGGACAAGCTCGTCCCTCCAGGACCAGTTGGCGAAAACAGGCCGAGACGATCAGCGGCAGCGATACTCGCTCGGCGGGCAGCGCACGCCTTTGCGAAGATTCGAAAAGTGGCGAGCGCAAGCAGCGGAAAATTCTGCCGGTACATGTCGTACTTCAGATAGAAAACTTTCGGGAAACCGGTCCCCGTGATCTGCGGTTCATCCCATGAGCCGTCGGACTTCTGCGAGTCGAGAAGGAATCGCAGGCCGCGATGGATGCTCGGCCGATTGAGATCGCCGATGGCGCAGATTCCCATGAGAGCCCAGGCAGTCTGAGAAGCCGTGCTTTCGCCGATGCCTTTCGTGGCCGGATGATCATAGGTGCCGCAGGTTTCGCCCCAGCCGCCATCCGTGTTTTGGCAGCTCTCCAGCCAGTCACGCCCGCGCAGAATCCAATCCTGGGTCATGTCCTGCCCAATGGCAGCGAGACCGCGCAGGACCTGCCATGTTCCGTAAATGTAGTTCACGCCCCAGCGGCCATACCACGATCCGTCGTCATCCTGGGTGTCGATCAGGTGTTGAATCGCGCGCTTCACCGAAGGCGCTTTTGAATCGAAGCGGATGTAGCCGAACAACTCGAGCGTCCGTGCGGTCAGATCGCTGCAGGTCGGATCGAGAATGGCGTTGTGATCGGCAAACGGCATGTCTTCGAGCCAGGGAGTGGTGACATTCTTGTCGAACGCGGCCCACCCACCATCTTTGCATTGGAAACTTAGCTGCCAGGAGACGGCGCGTTGGAACAAGGCATCAAGGGCATCGCGATCGACTGGCTTAACGAATCTTAAGGCCATCAAAACCATGGCCGTGTCGTCCGTATCTGGATAATAGACGTTGTTATATTCGAAGGCCCATCCGCTGGCTTCCGGGTGCGAATTATTGGCCGCCCAATCGCCGCGAATGCGAACTTCCTTGGAAATCAGCCAGTCGGCCGCGCTCCGCAACGCCGGATGATCGGAAGGCAAACCCGACTCCGCCAGCGCGATCACGTTGATGGCTGTGTCCCACACCGGCGAAAGACAGGGCTGAATGCGGAAATCTTCCGGATCATCAACGAAGAGGCCCGCGAAATCTTTCGCCGCCTTCAGGTAAATCGGGTTGTTTTTCGGATAACCGAGAGCGCGCAAGGCGATCATGCAGTTGAGCATGGCCGGAAAAACGGTCGCGAGGCCATCGCTCCCCTCACCGATTCGATCCAGCATCCATCGCTCGGCTTCTTCGAGCGCCCGCTGGCGCATTGGCCGAAAACGAAGGGGATGCAAAATCTTCAGAAACTCGTCGACCCGGAGAAAGAAATTGCGCCAGGTGAAAAAGCGTTCGTCCCGTCGCAGAGTGAAATCCTTATGTTCCGTGCCTAACGGATAGAGCTCGTGCAGCTGCTTGTCGCCCGGCAGAACCCGCGTGGGCTTGAAATGATTAATGATCGCCAGCGGGATGAGCATTGCCCGGCTCCAGGACGACATTTTGTAAATGTGAAACGGCGCCCACGTGGGCAGCAGAATCATCTCGACTGGAATGGTCGGCAGATATTTCCACGGGAACTGCCCGAGCAACGCAAGATACAGCTTGCTGAAAGTGTTCGTCCTTGGGATACCGCCTAACCGCATGATGGTGGCGCGCGCTTCGCACATGAAGGGCGCTTCCGGCGAGCAGCCGGCGAGTTTCAAGGCAAAGTAAGCCTTTACCGACGCATTAATTTCGCTCGGACCCCCATGATAAATGTTCCACCCGCCGTCCGGCAGCTGACGTTTCACGATGTGACGAACACATCGCTCCTGCAGGGTCGCGTCGACGTCGCCCAGCCAGTGCATGAAGACGATGAAGTCGGAGCAGAGCGTGCTATCGACCTTGAGCTCACCACACCAGTGGCCGTCCGGATGTTGCTGACGCAGCAGATTCTCCTGCGCGCGTAAAACCGCCGCCGCGATCTCCGTTTCCTTCGGCAAAAAAGAGTCCGGCTCCTCCGCGCGGGCGCTGGGAAGCGGAATCAAATGCGATGGGCGAGATGTTGTCTGCATCGGGATAATCCGAATTGCTTTTAACTGCCGGGCCTTGCCCTGGCAATCCTACGAAGCTTTGGCCGACTCTTCGGCCTGCTTGCCGGTGAGATGCCCGTTGCCTGCGGTCACGCCGTTAAAGACAACAGTCTCACTCCCGCAGCCGGTCGCTCGCGGTCTTGCTCCGAAATTGAATTTAATGGTCTTCCACATGTCGCCGGGCTGTGACTGTAGCCCGAGACTCGCAGTAGGCTCGTAACCGCAGTGGGTCATGCAATTCTCGCAACGCGGATCCTTGGCCACGCCATCGACGACGCCATACTTGGTCCAATCAACCTGGTCGAGAAGCTCGGCATAGCTGTCGTAGTGACCGGTGCCGTTCGTTCCGGCGGCGTCGGTCATGAAATAACAGGGCGCTTTCCAGCCTTTCATGTTGCGCGTGGGAATGGCCCACGCCGAGCAGGTCAGGTCGCGCTTGCCCGCGAGAAATTCGAAATAAACCGGCGTGCCGAAGAAGGTGTAGCGGTTCATCCACTCTTCCATCTTGGCGAACTTCTCGACCGTCTTTTTTCGCGTCAGGAAAAAATTCTCCGGCTGCAGGTTGAGCCGCTTGATCATGTCCTGCTTGGCCGCGTCGTATTCGTAACCCGGAGTGATGGTGTGTCCGTCAACGCCGAGATCGGACAGGAAATCGAACATCTGCTCGACCTCTTCCATATCGGTCTCTTTGTAGACCGTAGTGTTCGTCGCCACCTGATAACCAAGCATCTTGGCCATCTTGATCGCCAAAACGCATTCGCTGAAAACGCCTTCGCGTTCCACGATGAGATCGTGTGTCCGTTCAAGGCCGTCGAGATGCACATTCCAGTACATCCACGATGAAGGTGCGATGACCGGCTTTTTCGAGTCCTTCGGACCTTTGCGAACTTCAGCGGCGTCTTTTTCACTAACCAACCCAGCCGCGAGAAGCGCGGTCAGTTGTTCTTCGACGAACGCAGAACGTGAAGCGACCTGGGTGGCAAGCCATTCGCGCATCTTTTTGCGCATGAACATGGCGTTGGTGCAGACGTAAACGATTCGACCCTGGTCGAGAATACCGTTAATCAAAGCTTCGATTTGCGGGTAGATCAGCGGTTCGCCTCCGCAGATGGAGACCATGGGAGCATTGCACTCCTGAGCCGCCCCGAGGCAGCTCTCAAGGCTCATCATGTCCTTAATAGAGGTGGAATATTCACGAATACGTCCGCAACCCGTGCAGGTCAGGTTACAGGTATGCAATGGCTCGAGTTGCAGAACCGTAGCGAAACGCTTGGTCCCACGCAGTTTATGGCCGACGATGTACGCAGCAATTTTGCTGGTGAGCGCGAGGGGAAATCTCATGGAGCGAGGATAGTAACAGGGGGGCCCAAAGAGTCAACCAAAGGGGCGTCGGGGCACGGCCCGACGGGCTTGCTCATCAATGCCCCTGCCAGCCGCGCCGGATGAGGCTGACGGCAATGGCCGCGAGCAGGAGCGCGATCAACTTTGAGACTCCGCGCATCCCCTGCTTGCCCAACCAATGAGTAAAGCGATCGGCATTGCATAACCCAATGGCAACAAGCGCGAGGTTCAGAATCAACGAAACCAAGGTCATCAAAATGCCAACCGTATCGATAAGAATGAGCAGCGACGTCAGCAACGCCGGGCCCGCGATCAACGGCATGCCTAACGGAACGACTCCGAAGTCCTCACCTGCACCGCGTTCGTGATGCGAACTAATGAGCTCGCGTACCGCGAGCACCAGAAGGATCAAGCCACCCGCGACCTGAAAATCGGAAACCGTGATTCCGAGCGCTTCGAAAATCAGTTTACCGAGAAAAATAAAACCGCAGGCCACGCAGAGCCCGGTCAGGATGCCGAGTAACGATTGATGCCGGCGATTTTCCGGCGTGGTATTCGCGCCGAGTCCGATGACAATGGCGATCAAACCGATCGCATCGATGGCCACGAAAACCGGAATAAAGGCGCTGAGAAAGTTCTGGATCAGCATCTTGGAACGGGGTTTTCCCTTTACCCGCAACGCTTTGTATACAACTTTCGCCTTCTCGCACAACGAAAGGTTCCCATGACAAAATTCCTCTCCCTCCGTTTCGGTCTCCTGGCTCTCCTGGCCATTGCGCCTTCATGGCTCAACGCGGCCGACAAGACGGTCGATGATTTCAAAGCCGCGGCCGACAAGGCGCATTCCACGCTAACGATTCCGCAATGGGAACAGACCCCGGCGGAAGTCGAGGCGATGATGAAAGATGCCATCGACCAGGCAAACAAAGCGCTCGATCAAATCGGCGCGCTGAAACCAAACCAGGTGAATTTCAAGAACACCGTTGTTGCGCTCGACGATCTCGGTAACGCCGCGCTGGTGGCCGCGAACAAGGCGACCATTATCAAGGAAGCCAACCCGAACGAGGCCATGCGCACAGCGGGCGAGAACGCCGTTAAGGCCTACCAGGATTGGGTCGTGGGAATCGATTATCGCGAAGATGTTTACAAGGCGGTCAAGGCTTTCGCCGAGACCAAGCCGAAACTGCAGGGCGAAGACGCCAAACTGCTCAAGGAAACTTTGCGAGACTATCGCCGCGCCGGCCTCGAGCTGCCCCCGGACAAGCGCAAGGAGGTGGAGCAGCTGCGCAAGGATCTGAACAAACTGGGGACCGATTTCGACACCAACATCGTGAACGCGAAGGCACCGGTCGTTTTCACCCGGGCGGAGCTGGAGGGCGTGCCTGACAGCTTTTTTGCATCACCGGGCGTCAAAACGGGCGACGACGCTTTCACGGTCGCAGCCAACGTGACCTGGCAGTTCGTCACGGTTGAGGAAAACGCCAAAAAGGAAGAGACGCGCAAGAAGCTTTACGTGATTCACGATTCGTTAGCCAAGGACACTAACGTCACTGTGCTCAATCAAATGCTGGCCTTGCGAAACAAGATCGCCCTGCGGCTCGGGTATAAATCGTGGGACGATTTCCAGACCGAGATCAAGCTGGCCAAGTCCGGCGCGGGCGCGAAGCAATACATCAACAACCTGATCACCGGAATCGAGCCGAAGTTTGCCGCCGAAGTGAGCGAACTGCAGAAGATGAAGGCCGCTGACACGAACGACCCCAAGGCAAAGCTCATGGTTTGGGACTGGCGTTACTACAGCAATCAACTCAACAAGCAGAAATATGCCGTCGACAAGGAAGCGCTGCGGAACTTTTTTCCCTACCAAAAAGTGCTCGATGGGATGTTCAACATTTATCAGAGCATCTTCGGTCTGAAGTTCGAGAAGATCAGCGCGCCTTACAAATGGGTCGATGATCTCCAGCTTTACATGGTGACCGACTCAGCCAGCGGTGAACCGCTCGGGATGTTCTATCTCGACATGTTCCCGCGCGAAGGAAAATTCAATCACTTCGCCCAGTTCGATATCATCTGCGGAAAACTTCAGCCGGACGGAAAATATCAGCGTCCAACGGTCGCGCTCCTTTGCAACTTCCCGCCGCCGGCGGCAGACCAGCCTTCACTCATGACCCATTCCGATGTCGAAACGCTCTTCCATGAATTCGGGCACGCGCTGCATTCGATCACCACGCGCGCAAAGTATGTCCGCTTTTCGGGCGCACATGTTCCGGGCGACTTTGTTGAAGCTCCTTCGCAGATGCTGCAGAACTGGGTCTGGGACAAGAACGTCCTGGACACTTTCGCGGCTGATTACCGCGATCCCTCCAAGAAAATTCCCGCGGAGATCATTCAGAAAATGAATGACGCGCGCCTGGCGAATGCCGGGGTGATTTACCGGCGCCAGTTCGCCTTCGCCTCACTCGATCTCGCCTTGCACGACCAGCATGCCGAAGATGCGCCCTACGATTGCGTCGGCGTTTCAAATCCGATCCTCGAGAAAGTGTTTCTGCCGATCGATCCATCAACCACTTTTGTGACCTACTTTGGCCATCTGAACGGTTACGACGCCGGCTATTACGGTTACGCGTGGGCCGATGCGATCGCCGCCGACATGGCCACGGTCTTCGACAAGGCGAAGGACAAGTATCTCGATAAAGGCGCCGGGATGCGTCTGCGCAATGAGATTTACTCTCAGGGCGATTCGCGCGACGTAAATGTCTCGATCGAGAAATTCCTCGGACGCAAACAATCGACCGACGCATTCCTGAAGCACATCGGGATCCAGAAAGGCCAGGCGAGCAAAAAGGCACCGGTCGGCCCGATCACGCAGCCGGTTCGTTAGGGCTCTTCTCGCCGATCTTCGTAAGGGCGGTCTCTGACCGTCGCAAAATACCAAGACAAAGAGCCTCTCACCTCAATCCTCCCCCCGCGTTGCAGGGCGAGGAAGAAGAAACTGCGATCCCCCTGCACCTCTTTCCCCTCGCCCTTCTCGGAAGGGAGAGGGCCAGGGTGAGGGATGTCCTGAATTGCGCCCGAGTCAAAGCCCCGCTAGACATTCGGAATGCGTTTGGCATATCCCACTCTCGCCATTCTGTTAGCCACGCACCTTTCGGTGCTCGCGGAAGACGCGCTCATCGATCCGGCATTGAAGCCGGGCCTCGATGCCATCACACCCGACGGCTTGTTGGCGCACATCAAAGTCCTTTCTTCGGACGAGTTCGAAGGCCGCGCACCCGGTTCGCATGGCGAAGAGCTCTCCGTGCAATATCTCAGCAGCGAGATGCGAAAGCTCAACCTCGCTCCGGGCAACCCGAACGGAAGCTTCATTCAGGAAGTCCCGCTGGCCGGAATCCTGAGCACTCCGCAGGCGTCCTTCTCCGTCAAAGGGCAAACGATAGCGCTGAACTTTCCCGACGATTACGTGGCCTCATCGGCGCATCTCGAGAACGAGGTCAAAGTGGAAAACTCCGACATCGTTTTCGTTGGTTACGGCATTGTCGCGCCTGAATACGGCTGGGACGACTACAAAGGCGCGAACGTGAAAGGCAAAACGATCCTGATGCTGATCAACGATCCGCCCATCCCCGATCCGAAGGATCCCACAAAGCTCGACGAGAAAATGTTCAAGGGCCGCGCCATGACTTATTACGGGCGCTGGACTTATAAATACGAGATCGCCGCGAAGATGGGTGCGGCCGCGGCTGTGATCATTCACGAAACCGAAGCCGCCGCTTATCCGTATTCGGTCGTCCGAACAAGTTGGTCGAAGGAAAATTTCGAACTGGACGCACCCGACAAAAACGCCGGCATGGTTCCGGTCCGTTCATGGGTCACCCTCGACGTCGCGAAGAAACTTCTTTCGGATGCCGGTCAGACCTTCGACAACCTGAAGAAAGCCGCGCTCTCGAAGGATTTTCGGCCGATCGCGTTGCCGGCCAAGGCAAGCTTCGATATCAGGCAAACGGTCCGCTCCTTCAAATCGCGAAACGTCATCGGAAAACTGGTCGGCCATGATCCTGCGCTGAAGGACCAATACGTCATCTACAGCGCGCACTGGGACCATCTCGGAAAACATCCCGAGTTGAAGGGCGATCAGATCTTCAACGGGGCGGTCGACAACGCGTCCGGTGACGCCGCCATTCTGCAAATCGCGTCTGCCTTCTCGAAACTGAATCCGCCGCCGAAGCGTTCGATTCTTTTCATGTGCACGACGGCAGAAGAAGCCGGGCTGTTGGGCGCGAAGTATTACGCCGAGCACCCGCTCTACCCGCTCGACAAGACGTTGGCCGACATCAACATCGATGAACTGAACGTCTGGGGAAAAGCGCGCGACGTCGCCGACATCAGTTTTGGCCTAACCACTCTGGACGACCTCCTCGCGCAGACGGCCAAAAAACAGGGACGAACCACGATTCCAAATGCGCGGCCCGAAAAGGGAACCATCTATCGCGCGGACAACTTCGAATTCTCCAAAGTGGGTGTTCCTGCGCTTTATATATCGGATGGCGAACACCTCGTCTCCCGGCCTTCGGACGCGCCTTTGCGCTCGGACGAATTCGATCTGCACGATTATCATCAGGTCAGCGACGAGATTAAGCCGGACTGGGATCTTTCCGGTGCGGTCGAGGATGTTCAGCTCCTTTTCGACGTCGGCTTCCAGGTTGCCAACGGAGATAAGGCCCCGGAATGGAAAGCCGGCTCCGAATTTCAGCGAAAGCCGGTTCGGTAATTCTCCAGCTTCTGCCGCCAGAGGACGGCGGTAGCTAGAACGCTTCGCCTGTAGGTTGCATCGCTCTTGAAGGGTTTCTCAAAATCTGTGTCAATCTGTGCCCAAAAGTGAAGGTTAACTTCGTCATCGGCGGCACACAAAAAGGCGGAACGTCGGCGCTCGCATCGTTCCTGCGCCAACATCCCCAGATCTGCATGCCCACCGAGCGAAAAGAGCTCCACTTTTTCGACCGCGAAGAAGAGTTTCGCGGGAAGCCAAATTACCGGGCTTACCACAATTCTTTTCTTCCCGAAAAAGGGCAGACAGTTACCGGCGAAGCGACACCGATATACATGTATTGGAATCCGGCTCCAGACCGCATTCGGAATTACAATCCCGCGATGAAATGGATCGTAATTCTGCGCGATCCAGCGGAGCGCGCCTTTTCCGCCTGGAACATGGAGAGACAAAGAGACCGCGAGAATCTGTCATTCGAGGAGGCGATCGAAACCGAAGCCGCCCGGTGTCGCGAAGCTCTGCCGCTGCAACATCGCATCTATTCCTATGCCGACCGCGGGCTCTACGCGGCGCAGCTTCGTCGCCTCTTCCAGATCTTCGGTCGCGAACAGTGCCTGGTGTTGCTCAATGAAGATCTGCGCAATCATCACCAAAAAACTCTGCGCGAAGTCTTCAGGTTTTTGGGGGTGGACGATTCCTTCGTGCCCGATGCCGCCGAAGTTTTTCATCATGAAGCCGCTGAAACTCCCTCCGCGGCAATGTTCGACAAACTTCGACAGATGTTTTATTTCGATATCAAAGAGGTAGAACTTTTAATCCAACGAAACCTCACGAAATGGCATCCGGAAAAGGCGCGATGAAACCAGCAACGATTGGAACGCTAACCGTGTCCCCGAACGCAACCGAACAGTGAGCAGGACGATCTTTGCCGCATCACAACCGGCCGATTGGCTCTCCGGCCTGAACGGGCCGGGCGCATCGCTTCCGATCGTCAGTTTGATTTTGGGAGCCATCATCCTGTTCTTCGGCCGAAGAATTTTCTGGCTCTGTGTGGCCGCGATCGGCTTTGCCGCCGGAGTTGAGCTGGCCCCGCATCTCATGCACGAACCAACACCTTTGCTTCAGCTGACGATTGCACTGGTCTTGGGATTCCTTGGCGCTTTGCTGGCGACCTTCCTACAAAAGATCGCCATTGCCGTCGCTGGTTTTGTCGCGGGCGGGAAGCTGGCCGTCGCGCTCGCAGGTGCATTTGCCATTTCAACCGGAGGCGGAGCTTACTGGCTGGTTTTTCTCATCGGAGGCATGATCGGTGCCGTTCTACTCCTGGTTCTTTTCGATTGGGCTTTGATTTTCCTTTCAGCCGTTGTTGGAGCGTACCTGATTTTGAACCCCTTCCCGCTGGCGCCAACCGGACGCGCCCTTATTCTCGCCGCCCTAGTCCTCATCGGAGTGATCGCTCAGGCTGGCGGCTTGAGCCGGCGAAATCGCCCGCCCGCTGCCTAGGGAGAGCACACGGATGACTCCTCGCTCCACGAGGAGACTAGACAATTTCACCTCCGAAGGAGGATAATGTATCCATGTCCCACGGACGGTCTGATTTGTTTAACCGCGCATGAACAAGTCACGATTGATTTTCTTTTTCGCGGTCCTGGCAGTGGTCTTCGGAATTGCGCGATGCAACTCCAGCAAAACGGCTCTCACTCAGGCCCCGAAGCCAAGCCCTTCGCCGTCTCCGGCTTTGTCGAATTCGAGTCTCCTCATTCCACCTCCTGCGTCGTCGCCGATGACTGCGCCGATGGCCACTCCGGTTCTTGCGCAAAGCGGCGCCACGCCCCCGGAACTGAGAAAGACTGCTGATCGCATCGCTTCCGCAGTGGTGGCCCTGTCTGTCTTCGACGGCCCGGGGAGATTACTGAAAACTGGCACCGGCTTTTTCATCAGTCCGGACGGCAAACTTGCCACCAGCCGATCGGTCATCAACGAAGGCGCGCACGCAGTCGCCAAAACAACCGACGGCAAGATCTACAATGTGACCGGCGTGCTCTCGCAGGACGCGGGTCGAGATGTGGCCATCCTGAAGACAGAAGTGAAAGAGGCCGTGCCCTACGTGGCCACAGACAAAGCGGCGTCGCTCGATTCGTCAAAGCGTATCGCAATCGTTTCAAGCCCGGTGGACCGGAGGGCCGACAACATCGCGATCTCAGCTCTCGGGAGTCATCGCTCCAAGGTTGCCGGTGAATGGAACGATCTGGCCGCCTCCGTGGGCACAGATTCGTTAGGGGCGCCCGTCATTACTGAAAACGGCGAGATTCTCGGAATCGTCACTCTTGAGCGGGGAGATGGGAACGCGCTCACGGTCGTGCGCGCAGCCAACGCGCTGGTTCCGCTGCTTGCCCACATCGACAAACGCACCAAAGCCTCCTGGGCCGTGGTCAGTCCGGACGAGATCGCTCCACCAGCTGAAGGCCCGTCGCCGAAACCGAAAACAACTCCTCCGCCGGTGGCTTATCCGCCGGGCACCAAGAAACTGGTTTACGCGCCCCGCCCCCGTTACCCTAACGAAGCCCGGCGCGGACCGTTTATCCAACGCGGATCCGGTCGGTATCGAATTTCTTTTGGGCGCGACGGTTCGGTCCATAGTGTCCAGATCGTGGAATCGACCCGCAGCCAGCTTTTGGATTCGGCCGCGATGCAAACGTTGCGCACTTGGAAGGCCGCGCCCGGCACTGACTGGTCGGCGGAAGTTCCCTTGACCTTTTCGCCCTAACGAATTTAGACGTTACTGCCTGTGCCCGGCAAGCCAAGGGCGCGTTGTAGAGGCGCTTGTGCCAGCGCCTGTTTATTGGTCAGGTCGCCGGCACAACGACCTCTACATCGACTCAAGCGTAACTATTTCGCCTTGATAAGGCCATTGATCAGGGTTTTCTACGAGGCGCGTTCGGACGGGATTGTTCCGGACATAGACCCATTTTGCGGCATAACTTTCGCGCTTTCGGATAAGATGATCAAAGAAACCTCTCTGCCAATGCGGCGGCGGTGTGTTTGAAATCCCTTTCGAAAGAGAGCGTTTGAGCAATCGAACCCACTCCGACAGTGTTACCGATGCGCTATTGCTAATGAAGAGGTGTACGTGATCCGGCATCAGCACGTAGCGGCCTACGGATATTCCGCGTTCGGCCGCTTCTCTCGCAAAAGCAATGAAGACCAAGTGCACATTCGGGTGCGCTAAAAGGTGCCGGCGACGATGAGTATTAAATGTTATGAAATACAGCGCCGGATCATACTTTCGAAACACCGCTGCCAACCTGGGAGGCACGCTCGGCATGCTCCGAGCATGTCATTGTAGAGGCGCTTGTGCCAAGCGCCTGTTTATTGGTTAGGTCGCTGGCACAGCGACCTCTACAATTCGCTGCAGGATCTAATGCCGGAAGTGGCGGACGCCGGTAAAGACCATTGCGATGTCGCGTTCGTTGGCGGCGGCAATCACTTCCTCGTCCCGCACCGATCCGCCTGGCTGAATGGCACAGGTGGCGCCTGCTTCGCCCGCGACGATCAACCCATCCGGGAAGGGAAAGAAAGCATCGCTGGCAACCGCGCTCCCCTTCAACGATAAGCCGGCTTCTTCAGCCTTCCAGATTGCGATGCGCGAGGCATCAACCCGCGACATTTGCCCGGCGCCAATCCCCAAGGTGCGGTCCGCGCCTGCATAGACAATCGCGTTGGACTTCACGTGCTTAACCACGCGCCAGCCAAAAAGCATCGCTTTGAGTTCTTCTTTGGTGGGAGCCCGCTTCGTAACCACTTTCTGGGTAATTTCCGACATCAGGTTAGCGTCCTGAACGAGCATTCCCCCGGCAACCGAGCGAACATTTCTGGCCGGCACAGCTTCCTTGGCAGATGTGAGCAGCCGGATCAGGCGCAGATTCTTTTTCTTCTGTAGAATCGCGCGCGCTTCCGGCTCGAAATCGGGCGCCACGATGACCTCGGAGAAAATTTCGCTGATTGAGCGGGCAAGCGACTCATCGATCGCCCGGTTACAGACGATGATTCCTCCGAAGGGCGCCTGCTTGTCGGTCGCAAAGGCCTTCTCCCATGCTTTTCGAAGATTTTTGTCCGAACCAACTCCGCAGGGATTCGTGTGTTTCAGGATTGCGACGGTAGAATCGTCGAACTCCGAGATCAGCTCCGTCGCCGCACTGATATCGAGAATGTTGTTAAACGAGAGTTCCTTTCCGTGGATCTTCTCGAAATGGCGCTCGAAATCGCCGTAAAGCGCGGCGGTTTGGTGCGGGTTCTCTCCGTAACGCAGCCGCGTCACCAGTGGCAGCGACAATGAAAAAGACGCATCGGTCGCCTGTTCCTTGTCGAGAAACTGCGTGATCGCCCGGTCGTAGATCGAAGTCTTGCTGAAGGCCTTGATCGCGAGGCGCTCGCGCAGTTTCAGCGTCGTCTCGCCGTCGTTATCCCGCATGTTTGCCAGAACGATGTCATAATCCGCCGGATCAACCACAACCGTGACCGATTCATAATTCTTGGCCGCACTGCGGATCATTGAAGGGCCGCCAATGTCGATGTTCTCGATCGCCTCGGCGAGGGTGACATCCGGTTTGGCGATTGTTTCTTCGAACGGATAGAGATTCACCACCACGAGGTCTATCGGCTCAAAGCCGCATTCTCTTGCTTCGGCGACATGCTTTGGATTTTCACGTTTGAAGAGAAGGCCGCCATGAACGCGCGGATGCAATGTTTTCAGACGCCCCTCCAGAACCTCGGGAGAGCCAGTGAAGCTGGATATTTCGCGCACCGGAATTTTTTCTTTTCGCAAAAGCTCGGCCGTGCCGCCGGTGGAAATAATGTCCACCCCGAGGCGTTCGAGAGCTCGGGCAAAGGCGGCGATGCCGGCCTTGTCAGAAACGGAAATGAGAGCGCGGGCGATTTTCATGCGGAGGTTGAACCGTTAAACGGTTGAAGGATTGAAGCGGATGAAACCCCTTCAACGATTCAACTGCTTCAACCTTCATCGATCGAGAATCACGTTCCGGGCCGACGGATAGAGAACCGGACAACAGCCAATCGTTTCGCAAAACGCCTTGCTGAAATGGCTCAGGCTGGAGTAACCGACTTCGGTCGCCGCCTCGGTGACATTGTAGCGCCCGGTGCGTAGCAGCTCGGCTGCTTTTTCCATGCGCAACTTGCGAACATACTGGGGAATCGTTAGGCCGACTTCGCGCGAGAAGATCCGGCTGAGATGGAATGGGCTGCAACCGACATCCTGGCCGAGCGCCTCGAGGCTGGGCGGCTCCGTGAGATTCCGGCCAAGCAGATCCTTGGCCCGTTCCACTCGCTCGTGCGCCATGCGTTTGTGCCGCATGCAAAAGAGCTCGGGATCCTTGGCCGTGAAAAGAAAATGAGACATGAGCTCGAGAGCCTTGCTCTGGTACCACAGCGCCTGGGCAGCCTTCGGCACCGGCGGCTGCAACAGGCTGCCCACGACTTTGCGCTGATCGTGCGTGATCGGTTGCGGCGCAGAAACGCGCAAGGTCCGTTTATCGGAAAAAAGAAGATCGCGAATACCGGCGTCGAGTTCGTCTTCGCAATGCTCGAGCTGTTTTTGCAGGTGCGACCGGTTGAACTCAAAGGTTACAAACTGATGCCGCTCGTTTGCGTGACGGCTGGCGGCCAGCGGCTCGTCTGCGATACAATAATAACCAGCCGTCCCCGGCCGATAATCGCGTTGCGCCGGTACTCTGCTCCGCCACCGCACCGTGGCCATCGAAATTCAGGCAAAACTCAACGCTCTCCCGGTGAAAGGTCCGGCCCCAATCGAATGGCTTGGTCGTCCGAAAATCGTGCCACTCGACACCGAGACCGAATTGTTCGACGTCGCCGAACAAAGGACGCCAGCCGTCGGGCACTTCGCGCCACGCTTCTTTTTCGATGCTGACCATATCGGGCGCTAATTACTCGCGCGATCGCCTCGAAATCAAGGACGGTTTGCCTTCTTCGAGGGCCGCTCGATCCCATTTTCCGAGAATTGATGCCTGATCATAGGTGCTGCGGGCGAACTGCAGCAGCGTCTCATCCGGCGACTCCGCTGTCCTGACAGCGTCGTAGGGCAGCGTGAATTCATGCAGGTTCGGATCGTAACCCGCAGAGGAGGGCGAAACCTTCGCGTCCGAAAAGCCCGGCGGCTCCGGATAAGCGTAAGAATAGAAAAGAGGCGTGGGCATTTGTTCGTTCCCCGGCCAAAAACCAAGGCTGCTGACTTCCTGCGAGTACGCTTCCCGGGTGACGGCATCGGGAAGGTGCGGAATACCGCCGGGGTGTGGAGGAGCCGCCCGTCCGGAAAATCGCGTAACCGCGAGATCGAAGCTTCCCCAGAAAAAATGGACCGGACTGCACTTGCCGCAAAACTCCGAGCGAAACTGGGTGAAGACGCGGTCAGCCTGAACAAGCACACGCCAGAAACGATTGGCATATTCCGGATCGTAGGCACGATCGGTCTCGTCTTCGTCCAGGTGAACCGTCTCCGGCAACTCGTTAGCCAGCGGGTTGATATCAGCCGGCAACTTCAGCTTAATCAAAGCTGCCATTACTTGTCCGTAGAAGGCCGCGACCGATTGAGGTTTGAGCGGAATCACTTCGATCTCGCCCGTGCTGGCCAGGATTCGCAGCTCGTGGCTGATGAAATCGAATTGGATCTCAAAGGTGCGCAGCCCGTGCGGGATCGGAGACGTCGTTAGTCCGCGAGAAGTCACATAAAGCGTGACATGCCATGAGTGGTTAATCCACGGGGTCGAGCCCATGCGGACTTTGCCAACGATCTGCGCCCACAAATGAAGAGTTCGGGCCGTTTGACTCCATTCCTTGAGCGGCAAAGCCGGCCAAAATTCCGCGCGCGCGGCTTCGTCGAGTTTCATCGGATTTTCAACGTTCAGCAATTGTCCCACTCCGTTTTAGAGGCGTAGGGGGGAGTCTGGGCGCAGAGCGAAATTTTTCAACGTTCAGCAATTGTCCCACGCCGTTTTAGAGGCGTGGGGGGTGAGTGTGGGCGCAGAACTTTAAAAACTAAGTCAATCAGGTGCGGTTGATAAAATCGGCAAACGACCTCTTCACCCGGTCGAACATGCCGCGGGTCTCATCCTGCGCACGGCGAAAAGTGTCGCGTATGCGTGCTTTTGTATTCGAAAGAATACCGCCCTCGTGTTCGGAGTGCGCGTCGCGATCGGTCTCGACGTCCTGCATGGTCGCGCCGCTGAACATGCCTTCGGTTCGCGTCACGTTACCCCGGTTCGCACCGATAAAAATCGTCCCGACGGGCTGACCCCCGCGTGCATGCAGCGTAACGATCCAGACCGGCTCGCCACGCTCGTCCGTGCGCAAAGTGTAGCTCACGGTCTCGAATCGCGCGTTCGATTTGTCGGCCGTATGGCTTGCCAGGGCGTAGGCGCCGCTTGAGTCCAGGTTCAAACGCGAGGTCTTGATTGTGGCGCCCTCGGTCGAACCCACCACCGTGCGCACTGGCGTTCTCTCGGAAGAGACGCGGCCGTTGGTCACTTCGACTTCGCGGACCCCGCCGCGCGCGTTGCGGTCCTCGAGCAAGATTTTCCACGTGGCCGGTTGCGGGTTGCCGCCGTCTCCGGTGACCGAAATCACGCGATCCATGGAACCGCGATTCATTTGCGTTCCTACGACTCGCAAGGCCTCGTAGGCGGTGCCTTCTTGTGCAAGGGCCGAACTAACAAGAAGAAGAAAAACCGTCGCGGCGTATTTAAACATCGGCAAAACTGAACAACTGCTTCATTCAACTGTCCATTTGTTTTAAGCGTTTGCATCGCTCGCTTTCGCGAACATTGCATCCGGACTTGAATGTACTGTCTCCCCTCGACAGCTTTCCGAGACGGTGAGTAAAGAGAAAATCGAGTTTACAAGTCACAGTGGCAACCTCGCGTTGGTCAGGCGATGGGTGCGCGCTTTTCTTGAACCGCACCCGTTTTCTGAGAAAGACCGGCTCCTCATGGTTCTTGGGGTCGACGAGGCCTGCACCAACATTATTCGACATGCTTACGCGCTGCGGGACGACCAATTGATCGCCCTGTCGATGGAAACCGGTCACGGCTGCATTCGCATCCGCCTGCGCGACTACGGGAAACAGGCGGCCAAGAGCAAGCTGCGCTGCCGTCCCTCAAGACTGATCAAGCCGGGCGGACTGGGTCTGCATCTGATTCGCAACGCTTTTGACAAGGTGGATTACAAACTGAAAGAATGCGGGACCGAGCTAGTCTTAATGAAGAAAATGATCGGAAAGGCCGGCGGTCCAAATGTCAAAGAGCAACGTTCACTTCAGAAACCAAGGTAGAGGCGGATCATCGAGCCGCCCGGATTCGTTTGCGCGCCTGATGAGCATGCCGTTCGGTGGAGAGCCGCGACCCGCATGAAGACCTTGGAAAACGATCCTGCATTTGAGGTTTCCCTGCGTCCGCCGGCGTTCAGCGAGTTCACCGGGCAAATTAAGGTGCGCGAACGCATCGAATTAATGGTTGCCGCCGCCAGAAAGCGGAACGACGTGCTCGAGCATGTTCTGCTCAGTGGCCCGCCCGGGCTCGGCAAGACAACTCTGGCGCACATCATCGCCAACGCCATGGGCGCGAACATCAAGAACACCAGCGGTCCTGTGATCGAAAAAGCCGCCGAGCTCGCCGGACTTTTGACCAGTCTTGAAAAAGGCGACGTCCTTTTCATCGATGAGATCCATCGCCTGCAGCCGACGATTGAAGAATACCTTTACCCTGCGATGGAAGATTACCGGCTCGATATCATCATCGACCAGGGGCCGCAGGCTCGGAGCCTTCGCTTGAACCTGCCAAAATTTACCCTCGTGGGCGCAACCACACGCGCCGGCATGGTCAGCTCTCCCCTGCGCTCGCGCTTCGGCATGACGGCGCGGCTCGACTATTACAGCGCGGAAGAAATGCAGAAGATCATTCTGCGGAGCGCGTCTTTGTTAGGCGTAGAAATTGACGAACAGGGCGCCACGGAAATCGCCGCTCGTTCGCGCGGGACACCGCGAACGGCCAATAATCTTTTGCGCTGGACGCGCGATTACGTGCAGGTGAAGGCGCAGGGCAAAATCACAGCCGAGCTGGCTGATCTGGCGCTGGCCATGCTCGAGATCGATCGTGACGGATTCGATCAATGGGACAAACGGATCATCGAAACGTTGATTCACAAATTCAACGGCGGTCCGGTTGGTTTGAACTCGCTGGCGGTTGCAGTCGGCGAAGAAGCGGGAACGCTCGAAGAAGTTAACGAGCCCTATCTGATCATGCAGGGCTACATTAAGCGAACGGCTCAGGGACGCGTGGCCACGGCAAACGCGTACAAGAAACTCGGTCTGAAGATGCCGGCTGGGATGCAGAGCGATCTGTTTTGAAGTTGAACGATTGAAGCGTTGAACGGTTAAACTGGCAGATATGCGCGACGTCGTCTTCCCTTCAACCCTCCAACTCTTCAACCCGCTCCTATGGGCCTAACCGGCGATCTGTTTCCCAGGACAACCAAGGTTCTGACGGTCGGACAATTGACCCGGGCGATTCGCGGCACGCTGGAGACCAAATTCGGCGCCGTCTGGGTCGAAGGAGAAGTTTCCAATTACAAACTCCATCCGAGCGGCCATCAATATTTCACTCTGAAAGATCAGCGCGCCCAAATCGCGTGTGTTATTTTCCGAAGCACCAATATCGCGCCCTCCCGACAACCGCTGGCGGACGGCGCGCAAGTTCAGGTCTATGCGAGCATCTCTGTTTTCGAGGCGCGCGGACAATATCAGCTCAACGTTCAGATTCTGCAGCCGCGCGGCTTGGGCCTGCTCCAGGCAAAATTCGACGCGCTCAAGCGAAAGCTCGAAGCGGAAGGGCTTTTTGCGACAGAGCGAAAGCGGCCCTTGCCGCGTTTCCCAAGGCGAGTCGGCATCGTCACCTCCTCAAGCGGTGCAGCCCTGCGCGATATCCTCAATGTGCTGCAACGCCGCGCACCGTGGCTGGAGCTTCTGATCAACCCCGTTCGCGTGCAGGGATCGGGCGCCGCCGCCGAGATCGCTGTCGCGATTCGCGAACTGGCGACGCCTAACGAGCGATGGAGGCCTGTCGACCTTATCGTGGTAGCTCGCGGCGGTGGAAGCATGGAAGACCTGTGGGAATTCAACGAAGAGATCGTGGCTCGAACCATCGCCGGTGTGACCGTGCCGGTTGTTTCCGCGGTCGGCCATGAGATCGATTTTACCATTTGCGACTTTGTGTCCGATCTCCGCGCGCCCACCCCGAGTGCGGCCGCGGAATTGATCGTGCCCGACCTGGTTGATCTGCGCCGCCGAATCCATGAATTGGGCGGCAACCTTCAAAAATGCCTGCTTGGTTTCCTCGAGCATCAGCGAACGCGGTTGCGCTTTCTCTCTCAAAAAACCCTGAAGCGGGAACTGGCAAATCGTATTCGAGAAACGCAGCAGCAACTTGACCTGACCAAAGATTCGTTAGGGAAAGTGCTCGAGCGATACCTTGAACATTCGCGGCGAAACCTTGTCCACGCCGCTCGCGCCTTGCGGGATCGCGCTCCCGCGCGTGAGGTCTTGCTGCGACGCCAGCGTTTCAAGACACTCGAAAAACGCCTTTTCCAACTGCCGGCGCACATGCTCGATTCGGCCCGCCAGCGTTTTGCCCGCGTTAACGGATTACTTCGAGTCCTTGGGCCGGATGCAACCCTGCTCCGCGGTTACAGCATCACCACGACGGCCGACGGAAAACTCCTGCGCACGGTAAAAGCCGTGCGGCTAAAAACAAAAATCCGGACCCGTCTGGCAGACGGTGAGTTTGAATCGACGACCTGACAATCCCAGGAGGGATTATTTTTGCGTCAGGTAGGAGGTGTTAGCCTCGTCCGGCGGAGGGTTTTGAGATCCTGGATCAGTTTGACCGGTCGGATCTCCAACATAACCGAGCAAAGTTTTGCTGGTCGCCTGTTGCCGCTTGTAAAATGTTCCATCCCCACCTTTATGGAAAACGACGAAGCCCTTATCGCCAAAGGGACTCTTGGTCGAGTCGATCGCGTTGGCCGCATTCGCTGTGTAAGTAAAGTTCTTCGTCGCGAGAAAGATGGCTGTGCCGGCATCCTTATCGGTCACTTTGTAAATCTTGAACGCGCAGTTCTTGTCGCCGTCGAAATTGGGATTCGTTAAAGAACCCGGCGAATTTGCATCGACCGGTCTGGTGTACGTTCCGACCCAAGGCGTGACACCGGGAGCGGCAAAGACCTTTAAGTCACCCGATTTCAAATAATCGTTATCGACCAGGCGCAGAACGAAATCCGTCACGCTCGTGACGGTCACCCCTTGGGTCTGTGATTGCGAGAGATCCCCGGGCCAGCCGTATTTTGCGTCCCCGGTCTGCGCTCCATCCGTCGTCATCGAGAAGGTCGCTAGATAAATCTGGCGTTCGTTGTTAACCGCCTGTGCGAGTTGACCGCGCGTGAGAGCGCCGGTGATGGCGGGAAGAGCGAAGGCCGCAATCGTCGCGATGATCGCGATAACAACGAGCATTTCAACGAGGGTAAAAGCGGCCAGAGATTTCTTCGTCATTGGAGAGGTTTGAGAGGGAAGAGAGGCTCGTCGGAAAGGCCCCGCCGGTCAAGATTAAAGCGCCGAGTCGGCCACGGAAAAGAGGCGTCGCGTGATCGCGGCGCTCACTATCCGGAGGAATCTTTCGCCTTTTCCCACTTGAAAGCCACGGTCGCGAGTGGAGGAAGGTGAATCAGGATCGAGTGTTCCCGCGCCATCCATGGAACACCTTCGCTGTTTGTCCCGCCGAGGTTACCGACGTTACTGCCACCGTAGGTTTCGCCGTCAGTGTTAATGATCTCGCGATAAAATCCGGCGTGCGGAACTCCCAATCGATAGTTGTAACGCACCATGGGCGTGGCGTTCACAACAAAGGCAATCACGTCGCCCTTGCGCGACTTGCGCATGAACGCGACCACGCTGTTGTCGGCATCGTGAAAATCGATCCACTCAAAACCATCGTAGCTATCGTCCTGGTCCCACAACGCGGCCTCGTTTTTATAAACGTAATTCAAATGCTGCACGAGACGCCGCAGTCCGTCGTGCGGCGGTTCGTCAAGCAAATGCCAGTCGAGACTTTGATCGTGATTCCACTCGCGCCACTGACCAAATTCGCCGCCCATGAAAAGCAATTTTTTGCCCGGATGCCCGTACATCCACGCATAAAACATCCGGAGATTGGCAAACTTTTGCCACTCGTCTCCCGGCATCTTGCAAATGAGCGAGCGCTTGCCATGCACCACTTCGTCGTGGCTCAAAACCAGAACGAAATGTTCCTGGAAGGCGTAGAGGAGCGAGAAAGTGATGTTGCTATGATGAAAACGCCGGTAGATCGGATCGAGACTCATGTACTCGAGGAAGTCGTGCATCCAGCCCATGTTCCATTTCAAGCCGAACCCAAGGCCCCCGAGATAGGTCGGGCGCGACACGCTTGGCCAGGCGGTTGATTCTTCGGCAATCGTCATGATGCCGGGATGTTTTTCGTAGCAGACTTCGTTGAAGCGTTTCAGGAAATAGATCGCGTCGAGATTTTCCCGGCCGCCGTAAACGTTCGGGATCCATTGCCCTTCTTTGCGCGAGTAATCGAGATAAAGCATCGACGCGACCGCGTCGACCCGAAGACCGTCGACGTGATATTTCTCAAGCCAGAACAAGGCATTCGCGATCAGGAAATTCCGAACTTCGTTGCGGCCGAAATTAAAAATCAGTGTTCCCCAATCCTGATGCTCGCCCTGGCGCGGATCCATGTGCTCATACAGATCCGTTCCGTCAAATTCAGCGAGACCGTGAGCGTCCTTCGGAAAATGCGCCGGTACCCAGTCGACGATCACCCCGATGCCGGCCTGATGGCAGGCATCGATGAAATGCCGCAGCTCGTCCGGATTTCCGAACCGGCTGGTGGGCGCGTAATAATTCGTGACCTGATAGCCCCACGATCCTTCGAAGGGATGCTCTGCAATCGGCATGAGCTCAATGTGAGTGTATCCGAGATCGACCACGTAGGGGATGAGAGTTTCGGCCAACTCGATGTAACTAAGATGGCGATTGCCCTCGTCGGCGCGACGGCGCCATGAGCCAAGATGAACCTCGTAGATGCTAATCGCACTCTTCGGCCAGTCACGCTTCGGACGCGCCTCCATCCAACCGGCGTCGCTCCATTTGTAGCGTTCGAGATTGTAGACTAACGACGAGGTCGAGCGCCCGTGCTGACCAAAAAAAGCAAAGGGATCGCTCTTGAGCAGAAGCGCGCCGTGGTGCGTGCGAATCTCGAATTTGTAATGCGTCCCTTCCTCGACACCGGGAATAAACAGTTCCCAGACGCCGCTCCCGAGCAATTTGCGCATCGGATGAACGCGGCCATCCCAGCCATTAAAATCGCCGACCACGCTGACGCGCTGCGCGTTCGGCGCCCAGACAGCGAAGTAGACGCCTGCATCGCCGTCAATCGTCCGCAGGTGCGCGCCAAACTTGTCGTATAAACGCCAGTGCTGCCCCTCGGAGAAAAGATACAAATCCATTTCGCCCATGATCGGGCCGTAGCGGTAAGTGTCCGGCGTCGTCCACTGGCTGTTGTCGAAGGCCGTTAGGCGAACGCGATAGGCCAACTCGCGGCCAGCACCGGGAATACGCGCGCAAAAAAAGCCGTCACTATGAATTTTCTCTGCTTCGATCGGCTGACCCGAATCGCCATTCGTTAGGATCTCAACCTTTTGTGCGTCGGGCCGGAAAACCCTGATGGCAAGATCTTCGCCCACTCGATGCGGACCAAGAATGCGAAACGGGTCCGGATGCGTCGCGGAAAGAAACGCATTCATTTCATCCGGAGGTATTCCGACAATTTCGAAGGGTTTCATGGACAAAAGCTAACTTAACGCGTGCAAGGATACGTCAAAGGCTAAAGCGAGCCTCCACGCCGAACGTTGCTTCAACCGGCCGATGACGTACTTTCGACCCTGTGGCTTTCAAATCCGACGAAGCGGTCAACGAACTGCTCCAGACTTACACCGAAACGGGAGGGATTAATTACCTCGACGTAGCGGCGATTCTTCCGTCGCGCGCGGCGGTCGACTCCATTTGCGCCGATCTGATGAGCCTGATGTTCCCGGGGTTCCGGGGCGAGGCGCTCGCGCGTTCCGAGGATTTGCCGGAAACGACGCGCGCGCGGATGAAAACCATTTACGTCAGGTTAAAGGCGGAAATCTGCAAGAGTTTCGGACGCAGGGATACCGCCCGGGACATTGAGGCCCGGGCCGAGGAAATTCTCGATGGGTTTCTGAACGAGCTGCCGTCGCTGCGGAAATTGATTTGGCAGGACATCGACGCAGCTTTCGAAGGCGACCCGGCAGCGCGCAGTTACGAGGAGATTGTCCTGGCTTATCCTTCGCTCGAAGCCATCGCCATCCAACGCATGGCGCACGTGCTTTACCAAAAGGATCTCCCGTTGATTCCACGGATGATGACGGAATGGGCCCATAGCCGCACCGGGATCGACATTCATCCCGGAGCCAAGATCGGGCCGCACTTTTTCATCGATCACGGCACGGGCGTGGTTATCGGCGAAACCTGCGAGATCGGCGCGCGGGTGAAGCTTTATCACGTCGTCACTCTAGGGGCGCGAAGCTTTCAGAAAGACGAACAGGGCAAGATCAAGAAAGGCGGCAAACGTCATCCAACGGTCGAAGATGATGTTACCATTTATCCCAACTCAACCGTCCTCGGCGGGGAGACTGTCATCGGGGCGCGCACCACCATCGGTGGTAACGTTTTCCTTGTGCAAAGTGTCCCGCCGGATTCACTGGTTTATTATGAGGAGAAACAGCTCCAAATTATCCCGAAAAGGAAGCGGCAGAAGAATGGAAGCGACGGTTTCAGCGGGTAGCGCCCGATGATTTACCTGGATTACAACGCCACCACTCCGCTCGCGCCCCCGGTGCGCGAAGCCATGATGCCGTATCTTGATTCCGTCTACGGCAACCCGTCGAGTGTTCACGCCGCGGGACGGCGCGCGCGCGCTGCCATCGATAATGCCCGCGATCAGGTAGCCTCGATCCTTGGCGTTAAACCGAGCGAGATCACATTCACCAGCGGCGGAACGGAATCGGCCAATCTGGCCCTTCAAGGATTAGCGCGCTGTCATTCGGCGCGCGGACGGCACATCATCAGCAACCACACGGAGCACAGTGCCGTGCGCAATACCGTCGAACAGCTCGGCCGCGAAGGATTTTCCATTACCTGGCTGGAGGTGAGCCCCGATGGCCTCATCAACTTGGATCATCTTCGCAAGTCGTTAGGGCCGGAAACCGTCCTGGTTTCCATCATGGCGGCGAACAATGAAACCGGAGTCATTCAGCCGCTGGCTGAGATCTCGAAGCTTTGCCGGGAGCACAACGTCCTTTTGCATAGCGACATGGTCCAGGCCTTTGGCAAAATGGAGATCGACCTGTCACTGGTCGACGCTGCCAGTTTCGCATCACACAAGTTTTACGGCCCCAAAGGTGCCGGCGTTCTTTTTCTCCGAAGCGGTCTCCCGATCCAATCGATTATGTTTGGCGGTTCCCATGAAAACAAGCGACGGCCTGGGACGGAGAACGTCGCCGCCATTGTCGGATTAGCTGAGGCCGCCGCCAGGTTTTCTTTCAACGAAAAGGAGGGCGCCCGCCAAAGCCAGCTCCGCGATCGGCTCTGGGCGGGGATCAAAGCGGCGTGGCCGAGCGCCGTGCTGAATGGTGGCGGCGCGCCGCGGTTGCCTAACACCTTAAATTTCAGCTTCATGGGCGTCGATTCCGGGACTTTGTTGATCGCTCTCGATTTGGAAGGCATTTGTGCCTCGAGCGGGTCTGCCTGCATGGTCGGCTCAGTAACGGCGTCGCATGTTTTGCTGGCCATGGGATTGTCCAACGAACGAGCTGCCACCGCGACGCGACTTTCGTTAGGGCACGCGACGACTGAAGAGGAAATCGACGCCGCCATTTCCGCTTTTGCAAAACTTGCACGGAGATGGCAGGACCGGCTGAAATCTCCCGAGGGTCCCACGCTTGTTGCGGCAACTTGATTTTTATTTCACCTCGACGCGCGCGCCTTCGCCGCGCATCGACTCCACGGAATTACGGGAGACGGCCTCCCAGCTTCTCAGAAGTTTGGGATGCCATCCGCTCAGCGAACGGATTCGCGTGGAATGGAACAAAGGCCTCCGCACCTGCGCGGGGCGGGCGGATACAAAACGTTTACTGATCTCGCTGAATCCGCGTCTGGCAGATCACGGGACGGATGAGATTGATCGCACTTTGCGCCACGAACTGGCGCATTTACTGGCACAGTTCCGGGCCGGTCGCCGTCGCATTCCTCCGCACGGAGCCGCATGGCGCGAGGCTTGTAGCGATCTCGGGATCCCCGGGGAAGCAAGATGCCACACGTTGCCTTTCGAAATTCGGCGGTTACCGCGCCGCTACAATTATAAATGCCCGAGTTGTGCGCGCGATTTTCCGCGCGTGAGGAAACATCGCCGCGCGGTCGCTTGCCTGGCTTGTTGCCGAAAATACGCCGGAGGAAAATTCGACAAGAAATTCCAGCTTCGACTGGCAGCTAACAAGTAGCTGCAGCGACGCTTTGTCCTTCTTTCGCCCCTCACCTCAATCCTTTCCCCACCTGGCGGGGCGAGGAAGAAGAGCGTGCGGCAACTGAAGGTCTTCCCTCTCGCCCTTCCTGGAAGGGTGAGGGATACTCTCTCCGCAATCCGTTAGACCTCGTCCGATTCGCCCTTGGCGGCTTTCACGCCGCGAAGCTTCGCCTGGATAAACATGTCGATGTCGCCGTCCATGACTGCCTGAACGTTGCTCGTTTCGGCGCCGGTCCGGTGGTCCTTCACCATTTGATAGGGTTGAAAAACGTAGGAGCGAATCTGGCTGCCCCAGGCAATGTCGCCTTTCTCGCCGTATTGCCGGTCGATCTCAGCGCGCTTTTTGTCCTGCTCAATCTGGTAGATCTTCGCCTTTAACATTTTCAGGGCGAGCTCACGGTTCCGGCCCTGGCTGCGTTCGGCCTGGCAGGCGACGACGATTCCGGTTGGCTTGTGCACAAGGCGAACGGCCGTCTCAACCTTATTGACGTTCTGGCCGCCTTTTCCGCCACTGCGGAAGGTGTCGATCTCGAGGTCGGCTGGATTGATCTCGATCGGCGCGGACTCAGCAATCTCGGGCACGACGTCCATGCTCGCGAAGGACGTGTGACGCCGTTTGTTCGCGTCGAACGGCGAGATCCGCACGAGCCGATGGACACCACGCTCCGTCTGGAGATGGCCATAGGCATATTCGCCGGACACGAGCAGGGTGACAGATTTGATTCCCGCCTCCTCGCCCTGTTGAATGTCGACGGTTTGCGATTTGAACCCGCTGCGTTCGATCCAGCGTTGATACATGCGCAGGAGCATGTCGGCCCAATCGCACGACTCAGTTCCACCGGCGCCGGAATGAATGGTCACGAAGGCGTTGGAGCGGTCGTTTTCGCCGGACAGGAACTGGCGCAGCTCGAATTCCTCGAGTTGATGCACCAGGCGGGCATGTTCCGCTGAGACTTCCTTCTCGGCTTCGTGCCGGGCTGCTTCGTTAGACTCCTCCGCGGCCAATTGCTGCAGCGCCTCGAAATCGGAGATCTCGCGCTCGAGCGTCCGAAAGGGATTAATCAGGGAGCGCAGCCGCGAAACCGCTTCGACGTCGCTCTGGGCGCGCTCGCGATTGTTCCAGAAATCGGGCGCGCTCATCCGCCCTTCGAGCGTGACTAACTGTTCCTGAAGTTTGGGCAGGTCAAAGAAACCTCCGCAGTTCGTCGACGCGAGACTTAAGCGCGGCGGAATCGATTTGGGAAGGTTCGTTGGCCATGATGGAAGATAATCGGTGCGGGTCGTTTGCCAAGAGGAGGCCACAACCAGGTGCCCTCTCGGTAGCGCACTCGTCGCGAGTGCTGGTGGCGGTGTCTCGCCGCAACGATCTTTTTCCGGGGAGCGCAGGCTACCAGCCTGCAGGTCTCGGCAGCTTGCCGAGACCACCTTGCGACGGTGATCACGAGAGTGAATGTGCAAAGACGTTGTCGACAGGCTGCCGACAACTGCGGGCTGGCAGCCCGCGCTCCCCGGACGCAAAGACGTCGCTTGCCGTACATTCTCTCCTGGAGTCCAAAGTTCGTGGTCGCGAGACGCGACCACCAGAACTCGAGACGAGTGCGCTACCCGGAGTTAGGCGGAAACGATCCGCAAGACTTACCGCTTCTTGGGACTCTCGATCCGGAAGATGACTTCGCCTTGCTTCATCAAATCGAGGCGATCACGCGCGACAGTTTCGAGGTAGGTCGCGTCGGTCTTCAGCAAATAAATCTGGCGCGTCTGGCGAGCCAGCAGGCCTTTTTGTTCGCTGACCTGCGCCTGGAGCTGATCGATCTCCGAGCGGCTCTTCGTTAGCCGTTTGTAGGGCGGAACGAAAAGCGTGATGATGCCAAGCCAGATGGCGATGACGAGCAACACCAGCAAAACGCGGTTCAGCTGCTGCCAAACTGTGGCATCGCGCCGTGCGCGAAAATCTACATGGTCCACGTTAGCGCATTCTACCGCCGTAAACCGCTTTGTCACCAAGTTCCTCCGCGATTCGCAGAAGCTGGTTATACTTGGCTACCCGATCGGTCCGGCAGAGCGAACCGGTCTTGATCTGGCCAGCGTTCGTCGCGACCGCAATGTCGGAAATGGTCGTGTCTTCCGTCTCCCCGGAACGATGACTGATGACCGCGGTGTAATTGTTCTTCATCGCCAAATCGATCGTCGCGAGCGTTTCGGTCAGCGTTCCGATCTGATTCACCTTAACCAGGACGGAATTGGCCACCCCTTCGGCAATGCCGCGCTTGAGAAATTCAACGTTGGTTACGAAGAGGTCGTCGCCAACGAGTTGAACCTTGTCGCCTAACCGCGTGGTCAACTTCTTCCAGCCGGCCCAATCGTTCTCCGCGCAGCCATCCTCAAGCGAAATAATCGGAAACCGTTCGCAAAGGTCGGCGTAGTAATCAATCAACTCGTCGGCCGTTCGCTTCGAGCCGTCTGATTTCTTGAAAACGTAGAGTCCCAGGTGGCGGTCGAAAAATTCCGAGGCGGCCACGTCCAGGGCGATGAAAATGTCTTCGCCAATCTTGTAACCCGCCTTCTCCACCGCCTGGACAATCGATTCGAGCGCGTCATCGGCCGATTTCAACTGCGGCGCGAACCCGCCTTCATCGCCAACATTGGTCGACAGGCCGCGATCGTGCAGGACGGATTTCAACGCGTGAAAAACTTCGGCGCCGTAGCGCAAGCCCTCGGCAAAAGTCGGGGCGCCTTTTGGCATGATCATGAACTCCTGAAAGTCGATTGGCGCATCGGAGTGCGCGCCGGCGTTCAAAATGTTCATCATTGGAACGGGCAGGACGTGGGCACCCTTGCCGCCGAGATAACGAAACAACGGCAGCCGATCGGCGGCCGCGGCCGCGTGAGCCACCGCCAGCGAAACACCGAGGAGCGCGTTCGCCCCGAGTCGTTTTTTGTTGGGCGTGCCATCCAGTTCGATGATTTTGCCGTCGACCTTTGCCTGGTCGCGCGCGTCCCAGCCCTTGATGGCCGGCGCGATGACATCGTTAACGTTGGCGACCGCCCGCGAAACGCCTTTGCCGCCATAGCGCTTCTTATCGCCGTCGCGCAGCTCCCAGGCTTCGTGTTCGCCAGTGCTGGCCCCGCTCGGTACGGCCGCGCGCCCAAACGCTCCGCCTTCCAGGTGGACATCCACTTCCACGGTTGGATTGCCACGGGAATCCAGGATCTCGCGGGCCTTGATTAGAGAAATAGAACTTTCCGCCATGGCGCACTGCATGACGCGAAATGCTTCGCCGCGCAAGGCAGAATCGCGCGACTCTCGTGCGCGGCCCTGAGACCGCAGTGAAAAACCGCCGTCGAGACAGCGGCAACTAGAACTTCTCCGGATGCTGCGGGCGGAGAGGAAAACGAAGTTGCTCGAGGCATCGGACGAGCCTTGAATAATCGGGACCCACCGCGCTCAACCCGAAAACATTCCTGCTGGCAATATGCGCAACCACGGCTACGCTGGCGATATATGACTCAAAGGAGCCGAATTGCCGTGACCGGCATCCTGTTAGCCGGCTGTTTCGCCATCGGCGCCGCCGAGGCGCCACATCTGGCCGCTGATCAACTCGCAGGCGCCGTGCGCAACGATGCCATCAGCATACCAACGCCGGGAGAACTTTTCGCAGCTTTGGAGAAACCGGGAAAACCAAATTGGGCCGGGCAGTTTCGGGGACCGCTCCCGACCACCTATCGAAACCGGGCCCAGATCGCGCTCAACCTCGGCGGCCTGATCGCCGACGGTTTCATCGCCGTGGAAGCCCAGGACAGCCAGCAGGTTAAGAATATCGGCAGCGATATTATCAAAATGGCAAAGGCGCTGGGCGTGAGCGAAAATATTCTCAGCCGCGGAAACAGCATCAACGAGTTCGCCGAGAACAACGAATGGGATGCGCTCCAGGAAGAACTGGATGCGACCCAGAACGAAGTGAAAACTTCGATGCAAACGCACAGCGACCAGGACCTCGTGATTCTCGTTAGTCTCGGCGGCTGGATTCGCGGCACCCAGGTGGTGAGCGGGGCGGTTTTGCAAAATTACGACGAACGCAGCGCCAAAGTTCTGCGTCAACCCGCGCTGGTCGACTTCATGCGCTCGAGGATCGACACGATCTCGCCGGAATTGCGCGACAACGTTTTGGTGAAACAGATCAGTAATGAATTGGGCGGGATCAAGCAGTTGGTTTCATTTCCAACCGATAAGCCGCCGACGCAGGATGACGTCCGCAAAGTGAATCAAGCCGTCGGGCATGTGATGGACGAGATTTCGCAAAAGCCGGAGTCTAAATGAAACGGCCTCTCGCTCTTTTAATCGTCACGTTACTGGCAGCTGTGTTGCCGGCACGTGCGGACACTGACAAGGAAGTTGAAGCGCACAAAGCGGTGCTCGACCTCGTTGGCGCTTTTACCAACGAAGGCTTCAAGATTCGCGACGGTCATTGGTCAGGCACGCTCAAGCCCAAGGAACATGCGCTGATTGCGGTCAATCTTTACGCCGGGAACCAATATTGGTTTGCCGTCGGCGCGGTCGCACCTGCCAAGAAGGTTGAAGTCGCGGTCTATGACGAGGCCGGCAAGCAGGTCACGACGGAGAATTATAGCGAAGGCGAACGCGCCGCCGCTGGCTTCTCGCCCACGAGCAGCGGGCAGTATTACATTTCAGTCGGTCTTCTCGAAGGCAAAGAGAGCAGCTTCTGCCTCGTCTACTCATATAAATAGACTTCTTTGTCGCTGCCCCGAGCCGCGGAGGCGGTGAAAGACGGTCGCCTCTGCACGGAAAGCGAAACGAAATCCGGGGACGTCCGCGAGATACCAAATCTCCCCTGTCCTGGCTTCATCCGGTTAGCTTGCCTGACCAGTGCTACGGCCGGGGTGAGACCTATCTCCAAGACAAAATGAACCCGGCGGAACAGCATTAGCTCCTATTCAGGCGCTATGAAGTCGGCGCGCAGTCCAGTTTCCCTTTTATTTCTCCCCTTCGTGATCTTCGCCAGCGGTTGCGCCGAGGTGCACTTTCCTGCCGCCAACAATGCTTCGCCGCGTCTTTACACTGTCACGGCAACTTCAACGGCCTTCTACACGCGTAGCCCCCGACAGGGCGGCCCGGATCAACTTCTTCCGAAAGACACGCCCCTGCGCTTGATCCGATACTCGCCCTCTTTTGCCAAGGTCGCGCTGACGGAAGGTCCAACCGGATATGTTCGCACCGACGATATCGCTCCATCGCGGCAGCCCGTCTTTGTCGGAACGTCCACCCGGCCTGCTCTCGCCGGTTCACCGCAGACGCCCGCCGCCGTTACCGAAGTTCCCAGCGGTGTCCCGGAGCAACCGCTCCCGGAATTCGAGCCCCCACCACTTCCGGCACCCAGCAACTAGACTTTCGTTGAGTCGGGCTTTTCGTAAGATCAGCCCGGCTCATGAGTTCATTTGAAGTTTTCTTCGAAGGTCGCGTCCAGGGTGTCGGTTTTCGCTGGACCGTGCGTCACCTCGCCAAGGGTTTCGACATTATCGGCTGGATCAAAAATCTGCCCGACGGCCGTGTTCAGATGCAGGTCAGCGGCGAAAACGAAGAGATTCGGAGTTTCCTCGAAGCCATAAACCAAAGCGAGTTGCGCGCGCACATCCGGAAGCAATCCGAATCGCCTCTTACCGGCGCGGTGCGCACCAACGGCTTTGAGATTCGCCATGAGTGAGCCTGCCATCACGGTCAGCGGCCTAACGAAGGCGTTCCCGATCCCTTTTCGCCGAAAATCGGTCGTCGCCGTGCGCGATCTCGACCTGCGCATTCGGCCGGGCGAGATCTATGGCCTGCTCGGACCGAACGGCTCGGGAAAAAGCACCACCCTCAAGATCATTCTTGGACTGCTCTCGCCCACCAAGGGTCGCACGGAGATTTGCGGAATCGACAGCCGCGAAGTTCGAAGCCGCGTTTCGGTCGGATTTCTTCCCGAGAATCCTTATTTCTACAAATTCCTCACCGGCGCGGAGACCTTACGCTTCTTTGGGAAACTCGGCGGACTGACCGGAACGAAGTTGAACCAGCGAATCGACGAAATCCTGACGACGGTTTCTTTGCAGGACGCGCGCGACCGACGGCTGTCTACTTTCTCAAAAGGAATGCTTCAACGCATCGCCCTGGCCCAGGCGCTGATTCACGAGCCCCGAGTCGTTATTCTCGACGAGCCGACCGCAGGCGTTGATCCGGCGGGCTCGCGTGACATTTCAAATTTGATCCTTGGACTGAAAGCCAAAGGAGTGACCGTCCTGCTTTCGTCACATCTGCTCGCGCAGGTCCAGGAAATCTGCGACCGAATTGGCATTCTCTCGGCGGGAAAACTTGTGCGTGAAGGCGCATTACCCGATCTGGTGGCAACCCCTGATCGAACCGAATTGGTTCTCGAGAACGTTTCGGAAGACGCCCTCCGGGAAATCGAATCGGTCCTGGGGCGGCACACCGCGCGAATCGTCGAGCGGAGGCCGGCGACCAAAACGCTCGAGCAGCTGTTTCTCGAAGCCACAGAAGGCGGCGATGCGCAGCTCCGCACTCCGTCGGAAAGAGGTGACTCGCCATGATCTCCTCTTTCCGGCGCATTTTTGCGATCGCCGGAAACGCCCTGACCGATCTGACCCGTCAGCGCGTATTCTACTTCGGGCTGATCGTGGCCCCACTCCTGATCGCGAGCTCGATTTTCATGGCCCGCTTCAGCTTCCAACAGGAGTTTCAGATTCTGAAGGATGTTTCGTTAGGGGTGATGTCCCTGCTGACCAGTCTGCTCGCGATCGCCGGAACGGCGCGACTCGTTCCACAGGATATCGAAGACCGCACGGTCTACACCATTTTGGCGAAGCCGGTGGCGCGATTTGAATATCTTCTCGGCAAACTATTGGGAGTGCTTCTGCTGCTCGCGCTCGGGACCCTACTCTTGAGCGCCCTCTTCTTCTGCATTCTTTATGTGCGCGAACAAAACATCCTGAGCGATACAGCCCGGCAGATGGCGGCCGCACCTCGCGAACAACTTGCGGCCGCGTTAAGTGGCGTTCGTCAGTCTGCTTTCAACGGCGATCTGGGTCCGGCGATCTGCACCATTTATTTCAAGGGCGCTCTCCTGGCTGCGTTGACACTTTTCGTCTCCTCCTTCGCCACCAGCCAGCTTTTTACCATTGTCGTGATGGTCTTTGTTTACTTCATCGGACATCTTCAGGGCATCGCCCGCGAATATTGGCTGCATACCCAGGGCTCGGGCTGGCTGGCTCAGGTCTTCCTCGCCATCGTCGCGCTGGTTTTCCCCGATTTGCAGGCATTCAATCTGATCGACGACGCCGTCGCCGGGACGGTCATTCCTCTGGCGCTTTTTGGGAAGACTGCGCTACTTGGACTTTTTTACACGACCGTCTACAGCGCATTGGCCGTGCTCTCCTTTTACGGGCGAGAATTGTGATTCGACTCATCAGCCTTTTCATCGCCGTCCTCGTTTTCGGAGCCGTTCGGGTCCCGATCGAACACAGCCTTCTCCAGGATCATCGCGCGCTTCATTTTCAGGGAGTCGATTTCAACCTGGATTTGCGCGAACAGCTCGGCCAGTCCGCTTTCGTGGCTGCGCTGAGCGGTTTCCGGTCGGTTGTGGCGGACGCTCTTTTCATCCGGGCGCAGGCGGCGTGGGAAGATACAGAATGGGGCCGCGTGCTGTTGCTCTTTCGGCAGGCCACCACCTTGCAACCCCGCTCGATTCTATTTTGGGACATGGCCGCGTGGCATATGGCTTGGAATGCCAGTGTGGCCGCTTTGAACGACCGGACCATTCCGCGCGAAGCTTTGCGGAAGAGGGCAGCGCGCGAATATTACGAAATCGGCAAAGACTTTCTCGAGCGCGGAATTCGCTACAACCCGGACAAGCCGCAGCTTTATGAGTCGCTGGCCCGGCTCTACCAACAAAAATACCAGGACCATCTCCACGCCTCAGAGATGTATGCCAAAGCGGCGCAGCTTCCGGATGCGCCGAGTTACGACAAGAGGTTCGCGGCTTATGAGTTGTCCTATTGCGAAGGCCATGAAAAAGAAGCCTATGCCGAACTCCGCCGCATCTATGACATGGGCGAGCGCGAGCATCTTCCCACGCTTCTGGCACGATTGAAGGCCCTCGAAGAGAAGTTAAACCTGCCGCCGGACCAAAGGATTCCACCGGGCGAGCATTGAAGGAGGGCAAAGTTCCAGCGTGGAGCTGCTCCGCGCTGCCCGAGGCGCGGGAGGACGAGTGCTGGGCCAGAACTGAGGTATCCTAGCGAGCGCCGGGGGAAGGATGGGAAAGAGCCTTAACTGGCCCTGTCCTCGGCCCGAAATTCTTGTATAATCCCGCCCCACTGCTCCTTACCTGAAGGAGAAACGATGCGCTTCGCTATTTTTAGTGATATCCACGCAAATCTGGAGGCGTTGGAGGCGGTTTATGACGATGCCAACGGCGAGGAATGCACTCATTTCGTCTGCCTGGGCGACATCGTGGGTTACAACGCGGATCCGCATGAATGCGTCGACCGAATTCGGACGATGGATTGTCCGACCGTAAAAGGTAACCATGACGAACAGGCGTCGCTGTTCGAGTCATCGCGCGATTTCAACGAGCTCGCCGAACACGCCATCGAATGGACCCGGGAGGCGCTGACAAAGGAAGACCGGGAATGGCTTCGCGACTTGCGCCTGCAGCGGCAGGTGCGCGATTTCACCATCGTTCACGCGACTCTCGATACGCCCGGCCAGTGGGGCTACGTCTTCAACAATCTCGATGCGGTCACGAGTTTCACCTACCAGCACACGACCGTCTGCTTTTTCGGGCACACCCACGTGCCGATGGCGTTTATGCGCGACGACGGCGTGCATCGGATCAAGATCGATGGATTGCGGATCGATCCGGCCAGGAAATATTTCATTAATGTCGGAAGCGTTGGCCAGTCGCGCGACGGCGATTGGCGCGCGAGCTATTGCATTTTCGACACCGAAAGGAATTCCATCGAGCATCGGCGGGTCAAATACGATCTGCACGCGGCTCAGGACAAGATCATTAAAGCCGGGTTGCCTCGACTTCTGGCGGAACGGCTCGCGCTCGGCAGGTGATCCAGCGGCAGCTCGATGGAAACGGCGTCTCCCAATTCAATTCTCATCGTCAAGCCGAGCTCGTTAGGTGACATCGTTCACACCTTACCGGCGGTGGCTGCATTGAGGGACGCCTACCCGCGGGCGGAGATCACCTGGGTCATTAATCCGGAGTGGGCTCCTTTGTTGCGCGGGAACCAGGACGTCAATCACGTGCACCTGTTCCCGCGGCGCGAACTCGGAGGCCTGGGCGCGTCCGACAGTCTTTTCCCGTGGCTTAAAAAGACCCGGCTGCTCAAACCGGATCTCGCGCTCGATTTTCAAGGCCTTCTGCGGAGCGCTTTGATTGCCAAGGCGAGCAAACCGGAAGTGGTCTACGGGCTGAGCGACGCGCGTGAGGGATCACGCTGGTTCTACAAAAAGAGGGCCAAAGTGAAGCGGGGCCAGCACGCCGTGGAACGTTATCTGGCACTGGCAGAGCTCGCGGGCGCAAGTGTTGGCGATGCTTTGCGCTGTCCGATTCCGAGTGGCGATCCATTGCCTCGTTTCGAGGAGTACCCGCCCTTTATTCTTCTTCACCCTTTTGCGCGCGGTGAAAGCAAATCGCTTTCCAGCCGGGTGATCGAGGAGATCTGTCTCGCCTTTGCGCCCACCCGGGTGGTCGTGGTCGGAAAATCGCAACGCAAAATCAATGCTCCCGATAATTGTGTCGAACTCACAAATCAGACCTCACTGCTTCAACTGATTCGCCTGATCCGCGTCGCCAGCTTCATCATCAGTGTCGACAGCGGGCCGATGCATATCGCCGCTGCCGTGACCGATAAACTCCTCTCGATCCACACATGGACCAATCCAAAGCGGGTCGGTCCCTATAATTCCGATGCCTGGGTCTGGAAAAATGGAGAGATTCATCGCGTGAGCGAGCTGGAGGAGATCAAACTCCGCCGCCGGGGACGCCGCTTTAAAGTCAAAGACGTGCCCGCGCTCGTCGAACTGGTTAGGCCAATTGTGCCGGTGAACCCCTTTGACCTGCAAATCGCCAACTAAAATCGCCCCATTTCGTCGGGACTCGACTTTAGCCGCCGGCGTAAAACCATTTCAGCCAGGTCCAGATCCGTCTTAAAAGTAATCTTGAAGTTTGGCCCGTCAGCCGGCACCAGGAAAACCGATCGTCCAATAAGCTCGATCGCAGAAACTTCATCGGTCACAGCCTTTCCCAATTCTCCCACGCGAGCGTAGGCTTCCTGGAGCAGCTCGCGCTCAAAAATCTGCGGGGTTTGCATTCCGTAGACGTTTCGTCGGTCGATCGATTCCATCACGAAACCATCTTGCCCGGCGCGCTTCAGGGTATCGGAAACCGGCGCCACCAGTGTCGCGGCACCGTATTCCCTCGCTGCCATGTAGACAGCTTCAATTTGATCGGGGGTGATGAGCGGCCGAGCCGCGTCGTGGACAGCGACAAAGGAAACATCCGGGCTCAGGGCATTCATTCCATGACGCACGGAATCATGTCGCTCGGCGCCACCGGCAACAACGCTGACTCGCTTGCCCGCTTTTTCGGCCGTTCCGGCCACTTGCGACACGCGGTCGGCGCGCGTGACGACAATAATCTGGGTCACCGACGGCGAACTCGCGAAGGCGTGGATCGAATGTTCGAGAACGGTTTTGCCGGCAATGGTTGCCGAGATTTTATCGAACCCGAGCCGCTGACTGCTTCCGGCGGCAACGATAATGGCGGCCAGCATGTTTCCGTGAATCGTTAAATCGTTTGACCGTGCCGTCCGGCTCTCGCTTCACGATTCACGCACTCAACTGTTTTTGCACTTCCTGGCTGAGCGTTTTCCCATCGACCGCTCCGGCCGTTTTCGCCTGGACAACTTTCATAACCGCGCCCATCTGCGCTTTGGTTGTGGCGCCTACCTCCGCGACAGCCTGGCGCACGATCCTGGCCACGTCTTCGGCGCTCATCTGCTTGGGCAAATAGCCTTCGAGAGTCTTCAACTCTTCCTGTTCTTTGGCCGCGAGTTCCGGACGGCCCCCTTTCTCGAAGCTTTCGATGGAATCCTGCCGTTGCTTAACCTGCTTGCGAATCACCTGAACTGCGTCTGCATCGCTCATGGTCCCTTCCGCTCCGGCCTTTTCAATGGCGGCATACTTCATGGCCGATTTCAGCATGCGCAGCACGCCGAGCCGTCCGGCGTCTTTCGCGCGCATGGCGTCCTTCAAATCGTTATCAACTCGCTCAGATAAGGTCACATGCGCAGGTTATCCTAGCGGCGCGGCAGTGCAACTTGCAATGCCGCACGCGCGACTAACGAATACTGCACAACCAAGGCATGGAGCGGTACTCCTTACGCCTTGATTCGCAAGGCTTCGGCGCAGGCCCGGACCGAGTCCGGATCGGATACCGACATCACCTCGACGCCTTTCCGGATTCTTTGCAACAGACCAGCCAGCACGCCGCCCGGCCCGAGCTCGATGAAGAAATCGCAGCCGAGCGCGAGCAACGATTCCATGCAATCGACCCAACGAACTGTCGCAGTGACCTGTTCCTGCAGGGTTTGATGAATTTCCGGCAGCGTTTTGACTTCCGCTCCCGTGACGTTGCTCATCACAGGAAACCGGGGGACCTGCATCTGAACTTCGAGCAGAGCCGGCCCGAGCTTTTGATAGGCTTGCTCCATTAATCGCGAATGATATGCGCCGGCGACGTTCAACATGGTCGCGCGACGGATTCCGTGTTCCTTCGCCACTCCCACGGCCGCTTCCACTTTCGCGCGCTCGCCCGAGATTACGATTTGCCCCGGCGCGTTGATGTTTGCCACGTCGACATCTTCATCAGCGGCCAGTTGCCTAACCACATTCTCAGCCGCGCCAATCATGGCCGCCATCGCCCCTTCGGTAGCCGCACACGCTTCATCCATGAGCGCACCGCGCGTCTGAACAAGTTGAAGACCGCTGGCGAAATCGAACGTGCCCGCGGCCGCATGAGCTGTCATTTCTCCCAACGAGAGACCGGCTGCTCCGGCGACCGGAAAATCTCCGGCCAGTTCGCGCACAGCCGCCAGGCAGGCGAGCCCATGAACGAACAGGGCCGGCTGACAGTTCGACGTCTTGGTCAATTCCTCAATCGGCCCATTCCATGTCACGTCGGTCAGTTTTCGGCCCAGAATTTCGTCCGCTTTCAGGAAGAGATTGCCGGCAACGGGAAATTGATCGGCGAGATCGCGTCCCATCCCAACGGACTGCGCACCCTGGCCGGCAAACAAAAGCGCAATGTTTTTCATGCCTGACCGTCGATGCTCCATGTGTCTTTTCAACTTTTGCTCTTGCACGCCGAAATGGGCTCGCGAGCGTAAGCGAACCGATGGCATTTACCGTTCGCGAAATTGAATCTCCTGACCCGGTCACACGGGTCGCGGCAGCCGACGCGCAGCTCAAGGAGATGGATGGGGATATTGGCGAAAAAATGATCCTCAACATGGGGCCGTCACACCCGGCGACCCATGGCGTTCTGCGTCTGGTGCTCGAGCTCGACGGTGAAGTGATCACGAAGGCGATCCCGGACATTGGCTACTTGCATCGGGGCGATGAAAAGATCGCCGAGAACATGCAGTACAATCAGTTCGTCCCTTACACCGACCGGCTCGATTATCTGGCGCCCTTGGCGAACAACGTGGCTTATGCGCTCGCGGTGGAAAAATTGATGGGCTGGGATATTCCGCCGCGCGGCAAAGCCATTCGCGTGATTTGCTGCGAACTGGCGCGCATCTCAGCGCACCTGATGGGCCTCGGCGCCATGGCGCTCGACCTCGGTGCCATGACGGTGTTCCTCTACACCTTCACGCAACGCGAAAAAATTTACGATCTCTGCGAGATCATCAGCGGAGCGCGCTTCACAACATCCTACACGCGCATCGGCGGACAGATTCGCGATCTCCCGGACACCTTCATGCCGGCCGTGAAGGAATTTCTCGCCGGGTTCGGGCCAGCGCTGGACGAATGCGACAAGCTCCTGACACGCAACCGAATCTTCGTCGACCGAACGAAAGATATTGCCGTTATTCCGCGGGACCGCGCGATTGCCTACGGAATTTCCGGTCCGAACCTTCGCGGCAGCGGCATCGATCACGATCTGCGGCGCAAACATCCGTATCTCAATTACGAGCAATACGATTTCGACGTTGTCGTCGGAAGCGCCGGCGATTGTTACGATCGTTATCTCGTGCGGGTGGAGGAAATGCGGCAGAGCGCTCGCATTCTCGAGCAGGTGATCGACAAACTGCCGGGCGGACCGATCAACGTGGCGGATTACAAGAACGCCGTCCCTCCGAAGGCCACTGTCCTAACGAAAATGGAGGAGTTAATCCACCATTTCATTGTTGTCACCGAGGGACTGCAGGCACCTCCGGGGGAGATCTATTTCGGGGCGGAAAACCCGAAAGGCGAGCTCGGCTTCTACATTAGCAGCCGCGGTGGCGGAGTGCCGCACCGATTGAAGATTCGGGCGCCGTCTTTCGTTAACCTGAGCATTCTTCCGGAAATCCTGCCGGGATGCATGATCAGCGATGTGGTTGCAATTCTCGGCAGTCTGGACTTCGTCATGGGCGAATGCGACAGGTAAAAATGGCCTCAACACTATCTATTCGCGCACTGGCAATCGCCTTCCTCATCTCGGCGCTCTCCCTCGGAGCGTGCGACCGAAGCGCTCACCCAGGTTCAAAGCTAACGCTGGATAACTACAAGCTAGTCACTACCGGCATGTCGAAAGGGCAGGCGCAGGAAATTCTCGGGCCGCCAACGTCCATGGAGACGAAGAACATGGTGCTTTTCGAGAAAACCACCTGGCGTTACGAGGACGGGAAGAAGTTCGTTTTGCTCACCTTTAAGAACGATCAACTCGACAGCAAGGATACGAACCTCGGCGTGCAGTAGAGACCCATGGTTGCTTCAAAATTTTTCCCAACTTTTTTCGTTGTTGCCGGCCTGGCTCTTGGCGGCTGCACGGAAAAGAGGATCCGAAAGGCCAACGTCGAAGAAGTGACTGACGGCATGGCCAAGAAACAGGTCGAATCGATCCTGGGACAACCGACCTCGGAGACGAAGGATTCTCAAAGCAAGACGACGGCTTACATTTATAAACAGGGCAAGGAGTCAGTCACGATCGTGTTCAAGGACGACAAAGTTCAGTCCAAACAAAGCACGTTGTCCGAATAGATTTCATTCCAGTGGACTCGACGAGCACACATGTTCCCGCCGAGTTAGAGCGGAAATTCGACAAGGCGATTGCGCAGTATCCGGCTGAGCAGCAACGGAGCGCCGCCATGCCCTTGCTGCACCTCTGGCAGGAACATTTCGGATTCATCAGCGACGAGGGAATCGATTGGATTGCGCGTCGCCTCGATCTCCAGCCAATCAATATCCTCGAGCTGGTTACGTTTTACCCAATGTACCGGCGGCAGCCCGCCGGCCGCACCCATCTGCGAGTTTGCCGGACCCTGAGTTGCGCCATGGCCGGCAGTTATCAAGTGCGCGACTCGCTCGCGCAAGCCTGCGGCATCGATCTTCACTCGCACGATGGCAATGGGATGCATAACCCGATCAAGGTCAGTGCCGATGGCCGCTACAGTGTCGAATTTGTCGAATGCCTGGCGAGCTGCGGCACCGCTCCCGTCTGCCTGGTTGACGATCGTTTGCATGAAAACGTTCAAGCGCACGACGTGGCTTCAATTCTAAACGCACACGACCCGGTGCCCATTCGACCGGAGCCTCATCCGCTCGAACACCGCCTCATTTTCAAAAACATTGGGCGAAGCGGCTGGGACACGAGCATCAAGACCTACATCAACGACGGCGGCTACAAGGAATTGAAGAAAGCCGTCACCATGTCCCGGGCCGACATTGTTAATGAGGTGAAAACATCCGGCCTGCGAGGCCGCGGCGGCGCCGGATTCCCCTGCGGCGTGAAATGGAGTTTCATCAAGCCGGACGAAAAAAAACCGGTTTACCTCATTTGCAATGCCGATGAGTCCGAACCGGGCACCTTCAAGGATCGCTATATCCTTCATGATGATCCGCATCAGCTGCTCGAGGGGATTCTCATTTCCTGTTTCGCCCTCGGTGTTCAGACGGCTTACATATATATAAGAGGCGAGTTCCCGGAAGGCGCGATCATTCTCGAGCGCGCCATCGAAGAAGCGCGCAAGCATCATTTCGTTGGAAAAGATATTCTCGGCACCGGCTTTGACGTCGAGATTTACATCCACCGGGGCGCTGGCGCCTATATTTGCGGCGAAGAGACGGGATTGATTGAGTCCCTCGAAGGCAAACGCGCATATCCGCGGATCAAGCCGCCGTATTTCCCGGCCGTGCTCGGACTCTACATGTCGCCGACCATCGTGAACAACGTTGAAACGCTCTGTCACGTGAAACACATCATCGCCATGGGCGGAGCGCAGTACGCCCGCCTCGGGAGGCCTAACAATACCGGAACCCGAATCCTCTGCGTAAGCGGAGATGTTCAGCGGCCCGGCTACTACGAAGTCGAGGTCGGCAAGGTCACCATGGGCCAGCTGATTTACGACATGGCCGGCGGCATCAGCTACGGGCGCGCTTTGAAGGCTGTGATTCCGGGAGGCAGCTCGGCAAAGGTGCTCCGCGCGGACGAACGATTCAAAATCAAACAGAAGCAGCCAGACGGTTCCTTCGTCGAGCAGGAGATGGCCATCGATGAAATTCCGATGGACTTCGATTCACTCGCCGCTGCCGGATCGATGGCCGGCTCCGGCGGCGTCATCGTTCTCGATGAATCGCGCGACATGGTTTGGACACTCAACAACATCAACGAATTCTATGCTCACGAGAGTTGCGGCCAATGCACCCCGTGCCGCGAAGGTTCGCTCTGGATGAAGAAAATTACCGATCGCATGCTGCTCGGGGGCGGCGTCACGGCCGATCCGCAGACGCTCGTGAACGTGGCCGATAATATTGCCGGCCGAACGATCTGCGCCTTCGGCGAAGCCTGCGCATGGCCGACGCAAAGTTTCGTCCAAAAATTTCCCGAAGAATTCGCTCAGCCGCTCTCAAAAGCCCCTGCCACCGCCGCTGCCGCCCGAAATGACCTCCGGCGAACTCATCCAGGACGCAACCATTCCCACCACTCCCCTGGCCCACGACCCCGGCTGGGAAAAAGCCGGCTCCGCCGGAACGATCTAAATGAATCAGGAAAGCAGGAAAACAGGAAAAGATTTGAGGGATTCAGAGGTCACGAATGCCATCATTGCGGCTGCCATCCGGGTCCATTGCGCGCTCGGTCCAGGTTTTCTCGAGTCGATCTATGAAGAGGCGTTGGCAGTAGAGTTTGCGGTTAGCGGCATTCAATTCATTCGACAACACCCGGTACCGCTCTTCTATCGAGATCATCAGATCGGAGAGCATAGACTCGATTTCTTGGTGGAGGGAAAGATTGTCGTCGAGCTGAAGGCTATCAGCCGATTAGAGGATGTTCATTTTGCAATCGGTCGCAGCTATCTCAAGGCGACACATCTTCAGGATGGCTTGCTTTTAAACTTCGCTTCGGCGCCTCTTACCGTGAAAAGATTTTGCCGCGAACGACCTTCCGACCTCGCGTCAGACCTTCTTCAGTGAAAATTCCTGCTTTCCTGATTCCAAATGTCTGATTCTCCTCCACTCGTTAATGTCCAGGTCGACGGGGAATGGCATCAATTCCCCAAGGGGACGCGTTTGATCGAGGCTTGTGAGATCGCGGGGAAATACGTGCCGCGATATTGTTATCACAAGAAGCTGAGCTCACCGGGCAATTGCCGAATGTGCCTGGTAGAAATGGGCATGCCCAAAATGGGGCCGGACCGCAAACCCGAACTCGGCCCGGATGGAAAACCGGTGATCAACTGGATGCCGCGTCCGCAAATTTCCTGCGCCCAGGATGTTTCCGAAGGGATGGGCGTCCGCACTTCAGTCGCCGCTGGTCGAAGAATGCCGTCGCGGCGTGATGGAGTTTTTGCTGATCAATCATCCCCTCGATTGCCCCATCTGCGATCAGGCGGGCGAGTGCCGCCTTCAGGAATTCAGCGTGCAATATGGAAACCAATCTTCGCGATTCCTTGAGAACAAAGTCAAAAAGCCGAAGAACGTCGAGCTCGGGTCGCGCGTGACTCTCGATGACGAACGCTGCATTCTTTGTTCGCGCTGCATTCGTTTCTGCAAAGAAATTGTCGATGACGATGTGCTCGGCTTTGTCGATCGCGGGAGTCACACCGTCCTGACAGCGCATCCCGGCAAACGTCTGGAGAACAACTACTCGCTAAACACGGTCGATATCTGCCCGGTCGGAGCGCTCACCTCGACCGATTTCCGATTCAAAATGCGAGTCTGGTTTCTCAAGGAGACCAAGAGCTTTTGCACCAGCTGTGCAACCGGATGCAACACGCTCATCGGCACTCGCGAAGATGTGATTTATCGTCAGACACCGCGCGAGAATAACGCGGTCAATTCTTCGTGGATGTGCGATTTCGGACGGCTGAACTTCGCCTACGTTGAATCCGAGCGGCGCCTGCTCGAGCCGCGGGTTCTGCTTGAGAACAAACTCTCGGCCTCCGATTGGAAGACGGCCATCACACACGCCGCGCTTCAGTTGCGGCATTTCGCCGGCTCCGAAATCGCAATGGTCGCTTCCGGGCGAATGACTAACGAGGAGATGTGGCTGACGTCACAGCTGGCCCGGTCATTGAATGTTGGATTTCTCGAAATCGTGCCGCGCCGCGGCGCCGGTGACGATATCCTTCTGAGCGAGGATCGTAATCCCAACACGAACGGCGCTAAACTTCTCGGTCTGACCGAACAACCGGGCGCAAAACTTCCCGCGATCGTGGAAGGGGTCGCGACCGGCCAGGTGAAAGCGCTTGTCTGCCTGGGAGAAAATCCAACGGAATTCGGACTCTCGGCGCCGCAGTTGTCCACCCTGCCGGCTTTTATCGTAATGGACATCCTGCAGAACCAGGCCACCGAGTTCGCGACCGCGCTGTTGCCATCGTGCTCATTTGCGGAGAAGCGCGGCTCGATGATCAATCGCACCGGGCGACTTCAGCGCCTGAACCGTGCGGTCAGGCCGCCGGGGTCAGCGCGTGACGATTGGGAGATCCTGCGGGATCTGCAACAGGCTCTGACCGGCAGTAACGGGGTTTATTCGATTGAAGATGTCTTTCGCCAAATGAGCGAAAATGTTCCGGCTCTTCAGGGACTCTCGCTGAATAAGATTGGCGACCTCGGGATTCAGGTGCTCGAGACACAGACCAACGAGCCATCCATCGTTAAGAAAGAGGGAGCGGCCAGAACCTGATGAGCCCGAACCTCTTCATCATCGTGACCTCGTTGCTCAAGATCACGGGCATCCTTTTCATCGTAATCCTGCCGATGGTTTCCTATTCGGTTTATGCGGAGCGCCGCGTGAGCGCGTTTATTCAGGATCGGCCCGGACCCAATCGCGTCGGTCCGGCCGGTTTATTTCAACCGATCGCCGACAGCCTGAAGCTCCTTCTTAAGGAAGACTTCACCCCGAGCGGCGTGAATCACCTCTACTATTGGCTGGCACCGTCGCTGGCTGTCATGCCCGCACTCATCACCATCGCGGTCGTCCCGTTTGGGAGCACTCTGCTCGGGGTGCCCATGGTCATTGCCGACATCAATGTTGGGATTCTCTTCGTCTTCGCAATTTCTTCGTTAGGGGTTTACGGAATCGTTCTCGCGGGTTGGTCGTCCGAGTCCAAGTATCCTTTTCTTGGCGGGGTCCGTTCCAGCTCGCAGATGATTTCCTACGAACTTTCGCTCGGCCTGGCGGTTATTCCGATTTTTATGATGGTCGGCCATCTTCGTCTGACCGATGTCGTTGATTACCAGATCAGGAACGGCTGGATGATCGCGCCATTCATTGGCGACTGGGCCAACCTGCGAAAGTGGCTCCTGGCAATCCCGATGGTGATCTCCTTCGTCACCTTCATGGTCGCGATCTTCGCGGAGACCAATCGGCTGCCGTTCGACTTGCCGGAAGCGGAACAGGAATTGGCCGGTGGTTATCACACTGAATATTCGTCCATGAAATTCGCCCTCTTCTTCCTTGGCGAATATGCCGCCATGATTACCGGCTCGGCAGTCATTGTGACTTTGTTCCTCGGAGGCTGGCATTTTCCACTGCCATCATGGAACGGCGGTTTCCATTGGGCGGTGGTCGACGGAAGCGCACCGGGTTGGCGCGGTGTCGCCGGTGGTCTCTTTAATATCATCACCTTCTTCGCCAAGGTTTCGGCGCTGCTATTTTTCTTTATCTGGGTGCGCTGGACGCTGCCGCGTTTTCGCTACGACCAGTTGATGCGTCTCGGATGGCTCTTCTTTTTCGAAATCGCGCTGGTAAACATCTTCATTGCAGCGGCCATCATGATGTTCCTGCCTTTTTGATATGAGCCTGCGCGTCCCACGTCCCAATTTGAACTGGTCGGAAAAGATTTATCTGCCGGCCATTCTCAGCGGCCTCGCCATCACCCTGAAGCACTTCAAGAACATGATTTTGCGCAGGACGAAGGTGACCATGGAGTATCCGGAAGAGCGCCGTGACAAGGAGTTGCCCGATTACTACCGGGGCGCCCCCGCGCTCGTGCGTGACACGGATGACCGGGTCCGTTGCGTCGCCTGCCAGCTCTGCGAATTCATTTGCCCGCCGCGAGCCATCAAAATCGTTCCGGGCGAGATTTCGAGTCAGGATCGATTCTCCAAGGTCGAGAAATATCCAAAGGAGTTCGACATCGATATGATCCGCTGCATTTACTGCGGCATGTGCGAGGAGGTCTGCCCGGAGCAGGCCATTTATCTGCGCAAAGATTACGCCATCACCGGTTTCACCCGGGAGGACATGGTGCATCACAAGGATAAGCTGCTCGAAATCGGGGGAGTCATGCATGGCGTCGTCCTGAAATGGAACAAAATGAAATGACAAACAAATTGGAAATTCGAAATTCGAAATTCGAAATCTAAGCGATGCCCGCCTGGCTCTTTTGGATCTTCGCGCTGCTCATGCTCGTCTTCGGAGCGGCCGTGGTGATTAATCGCAACCCGGTCGCGAGCGCGCTGAGTCTCGTAGTGACATTCCTGGGATTGTCAGCGCTCTTCGTTTCCCTAAACGCCTACTTTATCGGCGTGATCCAGATTTTGGTCTACGCAGGCGCAGTCATGGTGCTCTTTCTTTTTATCATCATGCTCCTGGATCTGCGCGCCGAAGAGGTTCGCAGTCTGAATTGGATAACGGTCGGTGGTGGCGCAGCCGTTGCCCTGCTCTTCTTCCTGCAGGTCGCCTCCGTGATCGTTCACCTGAAGATGGGTCACCAGACAATGGCTGCGCTTCCCAAAATTCCGACGGACGACGTTCACAACGTCGGGATGTTGCTCTTCACGAAATTCACTCTGCCTTTTCAGTTGATCGGCGTCCTTGTACTGGTCGCCACTGTCGGCGTGGTGGTTTTGAGCCGGAGGGAGTCACGTTAATGGTCACTCTGGGCGACTACCTGTTCGTTAGCCTGGTGCTCTTCACGATCGGTTTCGCCGGCGTTATGCTCCGGCGCAATATCCTTATTATTTTGATGTCGCTCGAGCTGATGCTCAACGCGGCCAATCTCTCGCTGGTTGCTTTCTCGCGCTTTCGCATCTCGGAAGACGCGCTCCCGAACTACAATGCTCAGGTTTTCGTTTTCTTTATCATCACGGTGGCGGCCGCTGAAGTGGCGGTCGGCCTGGCGATCATCGTCGCGCTCTACCGATTGCGCAGGACGACTCACGTGGAAGATCTGACCCGACTGAAGTTCTGACGTCATGCCAAGTTATCTTCCCTGGACGATCCTTTTGGCGCCTGGTGCAGCCGCGGCACTCATCAGCCTGGCAACCCGGCGCTCCCGGGGATTGAGTGCTCTCATCAGCGTCGGGGCGGTCCTGGTCAGCTTCGTCTGCAGTTGCCTGATCTTCACGCTCCCTAATATCACCGCGGGCGCGATTGCCTGGATCGATCTCCCAGGGATCTTTACAGTTCCGTTAGGCCTGACACTCGATCCACTGAGCCAGACGATGCTACTGGTGGTCACGGGCGTTGGATCGCTCATTCATATTTATTCGATCGGCTACATGCGCGACGAAGAAGGCCAGTCCCGCTACTTCGCGGCCTTGTCCCTTTTTATGTTCGCCATGATCGGCATCGTCCTGTCGGACAATTTCGTCATGCTCTTCATTTTCTGGGAACTGGTCGGGTTCACTTCCTATGTCCTGATCGGCCACTGGTTCGAGCGCGAGGCGGCGGCCAAGGCAGCCACCAAGGCTTTCCTGACCAACCGCGTGGGCGATTTCGGATTCATGCTTGGAATTCTGATGTTCTGGATGGCGACGCATTCGATCCAGTTCCGTGAAATGAGCGCGAGCATTCCACGCTTGTCCGGATCGCCGGGTTATCTCACGCTGGCGTCGCTCTTCATCTTTTGCGGCGCGGTCGCGAAATCAGCGCAATTTCCGCTCCACGTCTGGCTCCCGGACGCCATGGAAGGCCCGACACCGGTGTCGGCTCTGATCCACGCTGCGACCATGGTTGCCGCGGGTGTTTATATGCTCGTTCGTGTTGCTTTTATCGTTCAGGCGTCGGCTCAAACGCTCACGGTGATCGCCTGGATCGGCGCGATCACGGCTTTGATGGCTGCGCTCATCGCTACCCAACAGGACGACATCAAACGGATCCTGGCCTATTCAACGCTCTCCCAGCTTGGTTACATGATCGTCGCCGTCGGTCTCGGGTCTAACGAGGCGGCCATGTTTCACCTGTTCACGCACGCTTTTTTCAAGGCGCTCCTTTTTCTCGGGGCCGGCGCCATCATCATCATGCTGCATCACGAGCAGGACATCTGGCGGATGGGCGGCCTGAAAAGCCGCCTTCCAGTGACGTTCATTACCTTCGCGGTCGGCGCTCTCGCTCTGATCGGCTGTCCGCCTTTCAGCGGGTTCTTCAGCAAGGACGCCATCCTTATGGTGGCCTTTCAAAAGAACGGCCTGATTTTCGCAATCGGACTTTTCACTGCATTCCTGACGGCGTTTTACGTGACGCGATTGCTCGTAGTTACCTTCTTTGGCAAACCGCGTGAAGAAGTCGCCCAGAAAAGTCATGAGGCGCCTCTCGTCATGGCCGGCCCGCTCATTCTCCTGGCAATTCCATCAGCTCTGGCCGGATTTGGATTCTTCGCTGAGGCATTTCTGAAATTACCGGAAGAAACAAAAGCCAATGCGCTCGTTCCTGGCTTGGCGATCACCACCCTGGCCCTCGGCGTAACTCTGGCGGTTTTTTATTACCGGAACCGGCCGCAGGAACCCTTTGATATTCCGCTGCTTCGTCGCGCTTTTTACATCGATGATTTCTATCGCTGGCTGATCGATCGAACTCAAGAGAACCTCGCACGGGTTTGCGCCTTCATCGATCGATGGGTCGTTGACGCGGGCGCCGTCGGCGGAGCCAGCAACGCGAGCTGGGGGACGGGCGCTTTGCTGCGCTATCTGCAGGTAGGCAATTTACAGGCCTACGCATTTCTCTTCGGTATCGGCATCGTGGCCTTGATCTATTTTGCAGTGATTCGCTGATGTTATACCTCCTCATCTTCGCTCCAGTTGTGGCAGCTCTCCTCATCATGGTGGGAGCGCCCGCGCGCAAGACTGCGCTGGCCGCCACGATTTTTGATCTCCTGCTCGCTCTGCTGGCGCTGATCTTTTTCGATTACTCGGGACGCTATGCTTTTCAGTACGAAAACTCGTTTCCCATCCTTCCCGAATGGAAGCTGAATTTTTCAGTCGGCCTCGACGGGCTGAGCCTGGTGATGGTTCTCCTTTCCACCATCGTCAGCGTGGCCGCGATCTGGTTTGCGGGTCAGCCAGAGAAACAGGAGCGAGGATTCTATGCCTGTCTTCTGTTCATTTCGGCCGGCGTGATCGGCGCTTTTTCGTCGCTCGATCTTTTTTTCTTTTACGCTTTCCACGAGCTCGCTCTGATTCCGACCTTCCTTCTTATCGGCATCTGGGGAAGTGGCAATCGCGTGGCCGCAGCGTGGAAGATCACGATCTATCTGGCTGCCGGAAGTTTCATCCTTTTGTTAGGCTTGATTCTTCTTTATCAGAGCCTCCCGGATGCGAGCCGCACCTTTGACATCCGCGATCTCCCGGCCGCCGCGGCCGCTCTTTCGCCGGGGTCGCAACGAAACATATTTCTACTGCTTCTGATCGGATTCGGCGTTCTGGTTTCCCTTTTCCCGTTCCACAGCTGGGCGCCTGAGGCTTACGCATCGGCGCCGGCGCCGGCGGCGATGCTGCACGCCGGTGTTCTCAAAAAATTTGGCCTGTATGGCCTCATTCGCATCGCCTTCCCCCTGCTCCCGTTAGGCGCGCGCTACTGGACCGGCCTTCTGGTTGTTCTCCTTCTGGGGAATATTATTTACGTCGGGCTGGTCACGCTTGCGCAAAAGAAGCTCGATTGGATGCTCGGTTACTCGAGCGTCATGCACATGGGCTATATCTTTCTTGGCCTCGCAACCGCCGGCCTCCTCGGCACAACCGGGGCCGCGATTCTCATGTTCGCTCACGGAATCTCCATCGCCCTGCTCTTCGCGATCTCGGGAGAAATCCGGCAACGCGTAGGCTCGCTCGATTTTGCGGATCTTGGCGGACTCGCCAAGATGATGCCTTTTGCCGGACTGGCTTTTGGTTTTGGGGCTTTCGCGGCCATCGGACTTCCCGGGTTGGCTAATTTCGCCGGCGAGATCATGGTCTTCTTCGGTAGTTTCCAAACGCAATGGCACATGCAGCGATTTGGAATGTTTCAGATCGCCACTGTTCTTGCGTTGTGGGGCGTGGTCATTTCTGCGGTTTACATGCTTCGCGCTTACCGCCGAATTTTTATGGGCCCGGTGGTGCAGCGGACATCCGGCGCCAGCGATTTTTCCACCGCGCTTCGGTTACCGGTCATTCTCCTGATTGCCGCAACGCTCTGGGTCGGCCTTGCTCCGCAAGGCATGGTGCGCCTGATCGAACCTTCGCTACGTCCCTTCTTCAGTAGTTCCGCGCACAAATGATCACGGCGCCCGCTCTCGAAATCGCCGTTCTGATTATTGGCATGCTCGTGCTGATGCTGGAGGCGTTCCTTCCGGAATCAAAAAAACCGGCGCTCTGCCTTGGCGCGATTTTTTCGCTCGCGGCCGTTTTTGCGGCGAGTTTCTTTCTTTCGCCCGCGAGTTCACACGGCGCCGGATTCTGGCAATTCTATTCTGCTGACGCCCTCGCCATATTTTTCAAACGCTTCGCTCTCGCGACTACCATTCTCGTGCTCATCATGTCACGCGACTTTGCTGCGATCACGAAAAACAGCACGGCCCAGTCGAATCAGGGCGGCCTGGGTGAATTCTACGCGCTCTGCATTTTCACCTGTGCCGGCCTGATGTACATGGCTTCGGCGATCGATTTCATCATGATCTTTGTATCGCTCGAGCTGGTAACCATCTCGTTCTATATCCTTGTCAGCTTTACGCGGCGTAATCCGCTCACACTCGAGGCGGGGGTGAAATATTTGGTGCTCAGCGCGCTCTCCACGGGATTTCTTCTCTACGGAATCACATGGGTCTTCGGCGCAACCGGTGAAACGAGTCTTGAACGGATCACGACTGCGTTTGCTGCTGGAAGCGCCGATCAAACCGCGGCGCTCCTTGGCATGGCTCTCGTTGTCGTTGGGCTCGGCTTCAAGATCGCCGCCGTTCCATTTCAAATGTGGGTCCCGGACGTTTACCAGGGCGCTCCAACGCCCGTGACAGCCTTTCTTTCGGTGGGCTCAAAGGCCGCCGGATTTGTTGTCCTTTTGCGAGTGCTGCAACCCTTCATGATGTTGCCTCACGTGGAGCGGCTCATCGTCGGGATCGCGCTGCTCACCCTACTTTACGGAAACCTTGCCGCGTTGCCGCAAACCAACCTGAAACGCCTGCTGGGCTATTCGAGTATCGCGCATGCTGGTTATCTTCTGATCGGAATCGCCTGTCTCGATGGACGCGCTGTCTCTTTCTATTTGGTCAGCTATCTCCTGATGACCATGCTGAGCTTTATCGTTCTCATCGTCGTATCTGAAAAAACCGGTGGAGAAATTGCCGACTTTGCCGGCCTGTCGAAACGCTCGCCCTTCCTTTCTTTTGCCATGCTGATCGCCATGGCTTCGCTAGCCGGCGTGCCGTTCACCGTGGGATTTTTTGGGAAGTTTTTTATCTTTGTCTCCGCGATTGCGCATCACCAGACCGCGCTTGTCGTTGTAGGCGCGTTTACCGTTGCCTGCGGGTTTTATTATTACCTCAAGGTCGTGCGCGCGATGTATTGGGACGAAGCGCAGGAGACAACGCCGATCGCAGTCAGCGGATTTTCTCGTGTGACCATCGCTGCGCTCGTCGTTGCGATCGTCTTCCTTGGGTTCTATCCGCTACCGATTCTCCGGCCTTTTCAAAAGAATACCGCCGCGGTATCTCAGAAATAACCGCGGGTAAGCGTCTCGCGTGCGACTGCAGGACCGCCATTTCTGGCCGCTAATCATAGAGACGGCGGCGAAGATCGCCGCCCTACGGAAGACGGCGGTCATAGACCGCCGCTACAGCAAACCCTCGAACGATGCCGTTAGTCGCTCAGCTCGACGTTCCAGTAGGCCAAATCGACGAAATGCCGCCAGCTCTCGTGCTGCGGAGCCGAGAAAGTGACATGCAGGAATGGCCGCCATTTGGGCCGCTTCGGCTTCCGAACCAACGCCATGTGCGCTTCCTGTGGCAGCCGATTGCCTTTGCGCGTGTTACACGGGATGCACGAACAGACGACGTTCTCCCACGTGGTCATCCCCCCGCGATCACGCGGAATGACGTGATCGAGATTTAAATCGGCCCGATCGAATATATGCCCGCAGTACTGGCAGGTGTTTTTGTCCCGCTCAAAAACATTGTGCCGCGTAAACTTCACTTCCTTTTTGGGAAGACGATCAAAGAAGAGGAGAACGATCACGCGCGGCACCCGGATTCTCCATGAGATCGTGGTCACCAGTTCGTGCTCCGGGGCGGTCGCGGAAAAATCGCGCCAACTGTCGAAGTCGTGGGTTAGAAAGTTGTTAGGCTCGTCGGAGGAGACGACGTGCGCGTGTCCGGCATAAACAAGGGAAAACGCGCGCCTGGCCGAGCAGATGTTCACGGCCTGCCAGAGGCGGTTCAGAACCAGAACCTGGCTGTTAAGCTGGGATTGCAAGTGTTTCGTATTTACCGCTTTAGACTAACCCTCACGGGCAATCCGCGGAAAATTCTGCCGAAATTATCATCCGTAGTTTTCAAAGTCAATGAGCAGGAGGCCAGCGGAGAGACTATCGCCCACGGAAGGATCAGCGCTTCCCCGGGCGCCCGCTGATTTTCTTAACGAAGTTCCCGGGGGCCTTTTGTTCGTCGTCAGGAACAGCCCCGGCCGCATCCCCCAAATGTTCTTCCTCTGGCGGGAGGAAGGCTTTGAACCGGTTCTTGTCGATCGCCTTCATGAAGGCCTCGTGCGGAGTGACGATGCCCTGCTGGAGAAGGGCCCAGATGGCATCATCCATGAATTGCATTCCCTGCGATTTTCCAGAGACGATCACGTCCTGTAGTTTCTGCGTCGCGCCTTCGCGAATAATCGCGGAGACGGCCGCGTTTGCGATCAGGATCTCGTTAACGGCCACGCGCCCGTTGGCGTCAGCCTTTTTCAGAAGCAGCTGCGCCAAAACTCCGCGCAGGGAATTCGCCAGCATGGCGCGCGCCTGTGGCTGACGCGAGGCCGGGAAGACGTCGACCATGCGATCCACGGTTTTGCGCGCGTTGTTTGTGTGCAGCGTTCCAAAGACTAGCAGACCGGTCTCGGCAGCGGTTAGTGCGAGCGAAATGGTCTCGAGATCGCGCATTTCACCGACAAGCACGATGTCGGCATCTTCGCGCAGGGCCGCTTTCAATCCCACCGGGAACGACTCCGCGTCGCCGGGAACTTCGCGCTGCGTGATGACGCTGAGCTTGTTGTCATGCACGAACTCAATCGGCTCCTCGACGGTGACGATATGACGCGAAAAGTTCTCGTTTATGTAATCGATCAATGCCGCCAACGTCGTCGATTTACCGGAGCCAGTCGGTCCGGTCACAAGAACGAGGCCTCCGCGGAGGTGACCAAATTCCTTCACCACTGGCGGAATTCCAAGCTGCTCGAGCGTGGCGATCTTTGTCGGAATCAATCGAAAGACCGCGCCATATCCGTTTGTCTGCTTTAGGTAGTTGCAGCGGAACCGTGAGGCCGCGTCCATTTCATAGGCAAAGTCGAGGTCTCCGCGTTCCTCGAAAATCTCCCAGTTATGCGGTCCACAGACTTCGCTCAGCATTCCGGCCGCTTCCTCCTGCGTCACCGCCTGTTCTCGAATGGGGCCGACGTCGCCATGGCGCCGCATCTTTGGCGGCTGCCCCACGCCGATATGGAGATCAGAACCGCCGTTCTGGACGATGACTTCGAGAAATTGATCTAAGTAAGGCATGCCTAAAAAATGACGAAGGACGAAGGCCTAATGACCAGGGAACGGCTAAATCCAAATGACGAAAAATTAGCAGCCCGCAAGATTCCAAATTCGGGCTTCGTCATTGTTTCGTTATTCGTCATCGTCGTTGTTCTTCGTCATTTACAGCATCACATTCCCAGCTGCTGGCGCATCGTCTGTTTTTGTTCGGCGCGCGCGTAGGCTTCGTCGGCACTGATGTAACCGGCGTTGAAAAGATCGACCATGGCATCGTCCATCAATTGCATACCCTGTTTCTTGCTCGTTTGGATGATGCCCGGGAGCATGTAGGTCTTGGCTTCGCGAATCACGTTCGCCACTGCCGGCGTGTTCGTCAGGGTCTCCAGCGCGAGGATACGGCCGAGACCATCGGGCCGCGGGATTAATTGCTGACTGATGATGCCACGAAGCGATTCGCTGACCATGATGCGGATCTGCTCCTGTTGATCGACTGGGAAAACGTCGAGCAAGCGATCCAAAGTGCGGGAGGCGTTGCCGGTGTGCAGGGTTCCGAGCACAAGGTGGCCGGTTTCCGACGCAGTGATGGCGAGCGAAATGGTTTCCAGGTCGCGCATTTCACCAACCATGATGACGTCAGGATCTTCGCGCAGCGCGCCGCGCAGAGCCGCTCCGAAGGACATGGTATGCGTGTGCACCTCACGCTGAGTGATGTGACACCCTTTCGGCGCAAAGACATATTCAATCGGGTCCTCAAGCGTAATGATGTGATCGTGGCGCTCGATGTTCACCTGCTCCACCAATGCGGCCAGGGTGGTCGACTTGCCGCTGCCGACGGAGCCGGTGACGAGAATCAGCCCGTTCTGATATCGGGTGAGAAGCTTGAGATGCTCGGGCAACCCGATCTCATCCATGGTGCGAACATTCGTATTGATGATTCGGAAAACGAGGTCGGTTCCCAATCGCTGCCGGACGACGCTCGTCCGAAAACGCCCAAAGGAGGTCGCGTATGCAAAATCCGCGTCACCGCGTTGCTCGAGTTGTTCCTTATGGAGATCGGACAAAAATCCATTCGCCAACGCGGCCGTCTGCTTGGCCGTTAGGCGTGGAGCGTCCGGCCAAATGGGCTGGAGAATTCCGTGGAGCCGCCAGATGGGAGGCGAGTTTACTCCGAGATGAATGTCGGAGGCGCCGACGCGCTGTCCCAGAAGCAGAAAATCGTCGACGTGCGCGTAGCTCTTTGTCTCCGTGACAGTCTCGGGCGATTCGACGCTCATGGCACAAGAATCATTATGCCTGAGCTTACGCGCGTAAACTCAAAAGCGCGCTACCAACGGGAGGCCATGCGGCCCGGGCGAGCGCCCTCGCCGTTGAACCGGCTTCGAATGAAGCTGATCACAGCCGGCTTGAGCAAGGTTGCGGCAATACGCGCAGCGCCGAGCAGGAAACCCGTTTCCAGGATCTTCGATTTCCCCTTCCCATTTCCGCTTCTTTCGCCAGCCACGTAAACCGTTTTGTTGCGCGGCAACATCATGACGACGGCTCCGACAACTATTGCGCCCACGACCCAAACGGCCGGACGTTCCTGAAAGGAACGGCGAATCCGCCGCGGAACATCAAGCTGATACCGCGTGTCGCGAACTGCGCGCGCAAGGCGCTCTCTGGATTCTTCGATTTCGTCGTTCATGGGATTGGGTCGCTGGTGTGCTCGAGACTTTTCAGCCAATCGCGATCTTTGGAAAGTTCAGCGCGAAGCTCCGCGTAGGGCCAGGGCTGCAGCCGCGACCGCGCGATCAGCAGGCAGATTATCGCGAGAATGAAATGAACCAGCGCCCCGGCCAGCGCCACCCAGATCCAGGAAACACCGGCAAAATGCGCGATCGCTACCACGACGCTCACAAGCAGGAAAAAATATCCCAGGGTCAGGAAAAGCAGGGCCGCAACCACCGCTCCGAGCACAAAGAGGAGATGCCCAAGCGCGACTTTTGATTCGCGCGCAAAGAGCGCCGCCCGAACGACAAGGAACTCGACGAACGAGTTAGCCAGGCCGAGAAGATTGTTAACCAAGCCGGCTTGAGGGCGCGGGCTCATCGCTTCAAACGGCCGTTATCGCTCGCGATTGAGGCGGTCCTAACGCCGGAAAATCATCCCGAGAACAAAACCGATGCCGAGCGCAGTAACGACGGCTTTGGTTGGGTTCTCGCGCACGTATTGCTCGGCGTCCTGTTGGAAGGTCCGGGCACGATCGGTCGCGTCGCCCCATGCAGCCTCCGCGCGATCCCGCGCCTCGGTCCATGCCTCTTCCGCTTTGCCCTTATATTCGCTGGCCACGTGGCCGGCCGCTGATTTGAGATCCTCGGCCGCTTTGCGCGCGTGCGTGCGGCTGCTTTCCAATTTGTCCTGCGCGTCGCTCAGAGGCGAGGATTGCCGTTGATGTGATTTGTTGTCTTCAGCCATGATGATTTACTCCAAGTTAATACGCACCAACTATCCACGCGGTTTGCTTTTTCAGCAAACGGCCGATGAATTTACCGCTGAATGGGAATACGCCAGCGGGTGGCAGACTGCCTATTGTTCGCGGAAAATAATGCGCGCCTTTGTGAGATCGTAGGGCGAAAGCTCCACCGAAACCTTGTCGCCAGGGACAATGCGGATGAAGTGCTTGCGCATCTTACCCGAAATGTGGGCGAGCACGTTCCGCTTACCGGGAAGATCAACGCGGAACATCGTTCCCGGCAGGACCTGAGTCACCGTCCCTTCTGTGACGATCTGCTCCTCCTTCGGCATGACTGCGGAAGTATAACAAAAGGACTTTTCCCTTCAACCCGGCCGGGTCGTGCCGTCCTACGCGAGAATCTAGCGCCCGGTCCCCTGCCCGCGGAGTGATATTTCCGGGAGGTAATCACCAAGTTCTTCACGTTTCCACCAAGCGCCCGTCGCGGCATGTTCCGGCGCGGTGGTGAATCGATACCGAAAGAGCCGCGCCCGGACAAACTTTGGCGGCCGCACAGGAAAGGGATTGTCGGCCAAAAGCGAAATTACATCGGTCTTGTTCTCTAAAAGGGAGACGGCCAGGTTCACAAACCAACCGTTCTCGCGCACAGTGCCAAGAGCTGCGAACCACATTTGCCAATCCAATCGCGGTTGATGTGGTGCGCACCAGGTGGGTGCCCGCTTCACATCGCCGGGTTTCCATTTGAAGACGTAAGGTTTCCAGTCGATCCCGTCGGCACTCCCCTCGACCTCAATCTCGAGGCGGTCCTTTGTCATGACACGGAACAACCCGTATCCGCTCACGACCCGGAACGGCTCGAGATGTTCTTCCAGGATTGCGATTGGCCTTGGCGGTTCGGCTGCCGGTTTGAAAGCGCCGTAGGTGAGCCAGACATCGACCGGAATTGTCGCAATCACCACGAGCGCTCCCAGCGATCTCCTGATTGCTAAAATGGAGGGTTGAACTCCTGCGAGACCAGTCCCAGCCGGACCGACACACAACAACTTCGCCGGAGCTCCGCCGTCCACCCTCCGCCCCCGGTTCACGTGTTCAATCCATTGGTCGTCGATCAACAGGAGACAGAGTGCGATCGTCAGGAGATTGAAAAAGCAGTAGTTGCCCGTGATCGCGATCGCGATCTGCAGGAAAATCAGCAGGCCGGCAGCAATCAGGCGCCATCGCCGCGGCGCCCAAAGACAGAGCGGCACGATGATCTCAACGAAGAGACAAAAACCAACGGAAAATTTTTTGAACCACTCTGCATGTTGATCAGCCCACCACGCAAAAATCGTCGGCAACGGCTGCGACCAGTAATGATAATCAAGCGCGGTCAGATTCCACCAGCAGTCGTCCCCGCTGGTCAGCTTCACGACGCCGGACATGACCATGAGTTTGAAGAGGAGAAACTTGAGGAGAAACAAACCAACTCTCGAAACCGGCGGACCGGGACCCTCGACGGCAAGCCATCGCCACGGAGCGATGAAGATCGCGAGAAACCCTGTTTCAATGAGCAAAATGTCCCACTGAAAACTGAGGAATGTTTGGCCGACTGCGACTAACGAAAGGTAAAGCGAAACCAGGCCGAGCAATGCAAGCGCCGGCGCCACGCCGACGATAAGGAAAACCGACAGGACCGATCCGAGAGCACACAACCAGTGGAGCCAGGTATTGCTCGCGCCGAACCAACAGAGAGTCGGTAGCAACGTGTAAGCGCGATCGCCCAGCTGGTCGTGCGCCGCGTTCAGAAACTGTCCGGCGGGGAGAATACCGTTCTCACCGATCAAGCCATCCACCTGTGTCCAAAGGGATACGAACGCGATGAGAAAAACGAGCCCGAGTAAACGAAGGAACCATCGACGCGCCCAAAAATACGTGGGCGGCCGAACATCGTTCCCCCACAAAACTCGCGTAAAGAACGAAGCCACTGTTCGGTGGCCCGCGACAACTGCGTAGGCAAACTCGGAGACGGCGGCAAACCCAGGCACGCGTTCGTAGGCCTTCCGGAACCAGTGCGACCGGCATTCGAGCGAACGACAAACAGCCTCCGCCGCCGTGTAGACACGGCCATCGGGCTCGATCAGAACGACGGATTTTTGAAATTGCCCGGCCGGGATTTCGGGAAAACGCGCGGCCACATCCTGTGACTTTTCATAATCGACGCAGCCAACTGTCTCGACTTTCCAGCGCTCGATCCAGAGTCCGCAGAAATGGCAATCCCCATCCCAGATTAGGAGGGGTTTGCCCGGCGGCGAAGCGACGCGCAGTTGCGGTCGAGCATCCATTCATGGTTAACGTAGTTGGAGGCAGACATAAGCCAAGCCCAAGGCGCGAACTGTAGGGCGGCCATCCTGGCCGCCACCCAAAAAAAAGGCGGCGAAGATCGCCGCCCTACAGTGATTACGCCCTAACGATTCCGCCCTTCTTCTGTAGCGGCGCCTCTACAAACTAAACTCCGCCCAAATTGGCGCGTGATCGGAGGGATCCTTTCCTTTGCGCATCTCGCGATCAACCCCGGCCCCGGTGCACTGCTTCATCAACTCTCCGCCAGCCAGAATCAAATCGATGCGCAAGCCGCGGTCTTTGGGAAATGAGAGCATCCGATAATCCCACCAGCTGAAAAGCCGCGTCTCCGGATGCAGTTGCCGGAGTGTGTCGGAAAAACCGAGATCGACGATGCCCTGCAAGGCCGCTCGTTCCTCGTCGGAACACATGATGGCACCGCGCCAAAGGTCGGGGTCGTGCACGTCAAGGTCACCCGGCGCGACGTTAAAATCCCCGGCCACGATGGTGTCGGCGATCTTTTCCCGCTCAAGACGCTCACGCAGGCGCGCGAACCATCGCAATTTATACTGATAAGCGGCCGATCCGATCGCCTGTCCGTTAGGCAGATAGACCGAGAAAACCCGCACACCGTCGATCGTGGCGGCGATGGCGCGCGTCTGGGAATCCAGCTCATTATCGCCTAACGAAATAGCGACCTCGACGGGAGCGCTCTTCGAAAGGATGGCGACTCCGTTGTAGGATTTTTCACCATGATAGACCGCATGGTAGCCCGCGGCTTGCAAGGCCAGCAGGGGAAACTGTTCGTCGGTACACTTCGTTTCCTGCAAACAAACCACGTCCGGTTTGGTCGCCTCCAGCCACGGAAAGAGCCGGTCCTGTCGCTTGCGAAGCGAATTTATGTTCCAGGAGACAATTTTCATTCGGCCTTAACGATCTGATTCGTTGGCGTTAGCTTGGAACAGCCGCTTTGTGCGATGATAGTTTAAGGGCTCCGCAGCGAATGGGGAGCGCACGCGCCTCGCGGGCGGATTGCGGCGCCTCGCCGCAATCGATTGAGAGATGGTGATGGCGAGGCGCCATCACCGGCTCGCGAGGGCGCGCGCCCTCCCCGGATTTGCCGCCAGCCATTTTTTTCAAAATCCGGGTGACGTATGATCTCACAACTCGAACTCCTTCCCCGGCTCAGGCACGATGATCTCAGTCCGCGGAAGCGCCTGCGACAGCGCGGTTCGCATCCAGCCGACCGCCGGCGGATCGCCATGCACCAGGACAATCTTTTTCGGCGATAATCGCGTCGCGTAATCGACTAACGACTCGCGGCTCGCGTGGGCGCTAAACTGAAACTGTTCGCGATGACAGCGAAGTTTTCGCGGCGCTTCCTCCGGATCAAGCATGACATCATCGCCCTGTTTGGCATCACGCAAAATCCCGGCGGGCGACGCCGGGTCGGCGTAGCCGACAAAGAAGACTGAATGCTGCGGATCCTCCAGAATATTTTGCGCGAAGATGTTCGAGAGCGTTTTCGGTGTCATCATTCCGCTCGAGAGCGCGTAGATCCGGCCGGGACGCGGCAAGGCTTCACGGATGTTCTGCCCATTCAGCACAAAGGGCTCAATCTCCGGGAGAAGCTGCAAGCGCGCCAGTTGCCGGCGCGTCATGTTCGATCGCCGATCGTACGTTTCCGTCATCTTCGAGCTCAACCCGCCGATGTAGACCGGAAACTCATCGAGCAATCCTTCACGACGGAATTTGTAGAGCATGGCCAGGAATTCCTGCGTTTTGCCCAGCGCGAAAACCGGAATGAGAATGCATCCGCCCCGACGAAATGCCTCATCGATGGCGTGCGCCAGCCGCTCTTCCTCGCCGGGCCGCGTCCAACCAGGCGGCATGGCAGAATCGCCGCGCGTGCATTCCATAATGAGCACGTCGATCTCCGTCTCCGGAAAAATCGCTGCCTGCATGATCGTCTGATCGTCAAAATTGACGTCGCCCGTGTAAAAAAATGTGCGCCCTTCCGTTCGAAGGAGAATTCCGGCCGAACCGAGCACGTGGCCAGCGTCGAGAAATTCGAAGGTTATCGGATCCTCTCCAAGCGGCCCGGCCCGCTCGCCTGCCAGAGTGATTCGTTGCCGAGTCGGACAGTTCTGCCACCGATCGGTCGCTCGATCGGTCTCCCGATGAGTGAAGAGCGGATAGAGTGTCGCGCCGAGCTCTTCGCGCTGGCGGGTCATGACGTTGACCGAATTGTGCAACAGGGTTGTGCCGATCTCGTTTGTCGCATCGGTCATGAAAACGCGAGCTGCCGGGTGTCGCCGCATCAAAACGGGAAGCGTGCCAATATGATCCTGGTGCGCGTGTGAAATCAGAATCGCATCCAGCTCTTTGCCATCAACGGCCTGAAGATTCGGCAGGGCAGCCGCCCCTTCATTCCTCGGATGCATCCCGCAATCCAGGATCAGGCGTTGTCCGGCAGCTTCGAGATAATATGAGTTTGCCCCAATCTCGGTCTGCCGCGTTAGATTAATGAATCTCACTTGCCCACATTCCCGGCCCCAGGGAACTTCTCCTGCTGCTCTTACAATGAACTGAATTTATCTCTACGCCAGCACTCACCCTCCCTCGGCCTCAATCGCCTCGGGACAAGTGCTAAACGTTGGAAAGTCGTTCATTCGCGCCAGCAACTTTCACCTAACCAAGAGGTTCAATTCCCGTGTTAACTCCTTTGCCCGCTTCTCGCTGGAACGAGAAAACAGCCACGCATTTGCTAAATCGGGCTGCCTTTGGAGGCACGCCGGCAGATATCGAAAAGATGCGCCGCAAAGGCCTGGCCATCGCGGTGCGCGATTTCGTGGACATCGAACCGTCCGCCTCCGAAGTCCCGCCACCCGATTGGGCGCACCCAAAAGACCTTAAGTCTCTGCGCATGGCCGCGCGAGCAGCCGACAACCCGGCCGATAAGAAGGAGAAGAAGCGCGACCTGCGCATGATGGAAGGCCAGGAAATTCTCGATCTTCGCCGTTGGTGGCTCGATCGAATGATGAATGGGCCGGCGCCGTTGCTCGAGAAGATGACCCTCTTTTGGCACGGCCACTTCGCCACCAGCATCGACAAGGTCAAGGACGCCTATTTCATGTGGCTGCAAAACGACACCCTCCGGCGCAATGCTTTCGGCAGCTTCGCGGCCCTGACCAAAAAGATGTCGCGCGATCCGGCGATGATGATTTACCTCGACCTCGAGAAGAGCCGCCAGGAACACCCTAACGAAAATTGGGCCCGCGAAGTGATGGAATTGTTCACTGTCGGGATCGGGAATTACAGCGAGCAGGACATTCGAGAGTCCGCGCGCGCTTTCACCGGTTACCGGGTCGACATGAGTACCCAGCAGTACCGTTTCGCGGCCTATCAACAGGATCACACCAACAAAACATTCATGGGTCAGACCGGAGCATTGGACGGCGATCAAGTGATCGACATTATCGTCAAACAACCGGCGTGTGCGCATTTCATCGGCCGAAAACTCTGGCGTTTTTTTGTTGAGGACGATCCGTCCCCTCAGGTTGTAGACGCAGTCGCGGCCAGCCTGCGCAAACACAATCTCGAAATTCGCCCGGTCCTGCGGGAGATTTTCAGCTCCGCAGAATTCTACGACGAACACGTCATGCAGTCGCAGATCAAGAGCCCGGTGCAGTTTCTTGTTCAAACGGCCAAGGTCCTGGAAACGCCACTGCCAGATCCGACGGTCGCTCAGAACGCCTTGCGACAGATGGGACAGACGCTATTCGCGCCGCCAAACGTCAAAGGATGGGACGGCGGCAAATCATGGATCACCACATCGACGCTCCTGTTTCGTTACAACTTTGCCAATTATCTCGTAAACGGAGACACCATGTTTCCGGGTAACACACCGCCGCGCCCGCAAGGCAAAGGCGTGGGGTTCGCACGCGCCGCCGCGCCCGAACCTGTGCGCCGTGAGCCGATCGATGTGGCAAAAGTGATCCCGGCTGACTTGCGTGACAAACCCCGGGAGCTGGTCGATTTCCTCTCCATTCGCCTTTTCCAGAATCGGCCTCCCGAAAAAGCCGCGGCCACATTCGCGCAATACGTCGAGGCTCGAAAACCCGACACGAGCGACCAGACAATGCGGGGCCTGCTGCACCTGATGATGAGCACGCCGCAATTTCAAGTGACTTGAGATCATGAAACAAACGCCCACTTTCCACACGCGCCGTCAATTCCTTCGCACTTCAGCCCTGGGAGCCGCGGCCAGCTGGACGCTGCCGATCTTTCTCGAAAAGACTTTTTTCGCGCTCAACGCGCTGGCGGCTGACTCGTTAACACAAACCGTCACGGGCAAGGACGGGACAATCCTCGTCGTGCTTCAGATGGCCGGGGGCAACGACGGCTTGAACATGGTCGTTCCTTTCGCCGACGACGCCTATCATAAGGCGCGTCCCAAGCTCGCGCTCGGGGCCGACAAGATCCTGAAGTTGAATGATTACGCCGGCTTGAACGGGAAGATGACCGGCCTGAAAACCCTTTTCGATGAAGGACATCTCGGCGTCATCCAGGGCGTCGGGTATCCGAACCCGAATCGTTCCCACTTCAGATCCACCGAAATCTGGCAGACAGCTTCCGACGCTGATCGTAACGCCGCCGACGGCTGGCTCGGCCGTTATTTCGATAATTGCTGCGCCGGCGCCGATCCAACTGTTGGTGTCGCCATCGGTGGCGAGATGCCCCAGGCTTTTGCCGCCAAAAATCCGACCGGCGTCACATTTTCGCGCCCGGAACAATTTCGATTCCGTTCGTCAGAGCCAAGCAACGGAAAAATGAGCCAGGAAGAATTCTTTTTTCGCCAGCTTAACGATCCCTCTTCAGTTGATGCGCCACCGGCCGGAGCCGCCGACGGGGCGTCGATCGCCGCGCTCAGCGGACATAACAAGTCCGACGTGGGAACGCTCGATTTCCTGCAGCGCACTTCTCTTGATGCGCAGCTGAGCTCGGACAAGATCCTCGCGATCGCGCGGAAGTACCAATCGACCGTGACCTATCCGCCAGGCCAGCTTGCAGCCAGCCTGAACATTATCGCCCGCATGATCGCGGGCGGCTTGCCGACCCGGGTTTACTACGCGAGCCAGGGAGGGTTCGATACGCACGCGGGCCAGATTTACACGCACGATCGGCTGCTCGGCGAGTTGGACGCTGCGCTGACCGCTTTCTCGACCGACTTGAAGCAGCAGGGAAATTTCAAGCGCGTTTTGCTCATAACCTTTAGCGAATTCGGTCGGCGCGTGGCCGAAAACGCGAATAACGGAACCGATCACGGCGCGGCCGCTCCCATGTTCATCATGGGCGGCGCGATCAAGCCGGGGATGTTTGGAAAATATCCCAGCCTAACGGACCTCGATCACGGCGACCTGAAATTCAGCACCGACTTCCGGAGCGTTTACGGGACCCTGCTCGATAGCTGGCTGAAAGCTCCCAGCCAGGTTGTTCTCGGACGGAAATTTCCAAACCTCGCGCTGGTTTAGTTTTAGAAGCGGACGAGACAAGCTCGTCCCTCCCAGCCAGCTCCAAGTCGTCGAGTGGGCGCTGGAGGGACGAGCTTGTCTCGTCCGCCTCTGCCCGCTCACAACAACTCCCGCAAAATCCGATCCCAATTCCCGAAGAGAATCTTCTCGATATCCTCGTCGGAAAATCCGCGCTCGATCAGCTTCCGGATCAGCTTGGGCACATGGGAATGATTCTTTAAATCGGGAATAAACTGCGGCTCGGCAAGTTTCGAAGCCAGCTGACGCTGTTCTTCCTCGGACCATTGCGCGTACAGAAATTCGAAGAAATCAAAACCGATCCCGACGCCATTGATACCGATTAGCCCGGCGATGTGTTCCATGTGATCGACATAGCGATCGAGCGTGCTCTCTCCCGTGCGAGAACTAACGAAGATGGAATTCACTCCGATAACGCCGCCACGTTTCCCGACCATTTTGATTTGCTCATCGCTGACGTTGCGCTCGATGTCGTAAAAACAGCGCGCGTTACTATGCGAAACTATCGGGGGCTGCTTCGTCAGAGAAACGATCTCATCGAATCCAGCCGGATTGATGTGCGCCAGATCAATAATAACGCCAAGAGCTTCGCATTCCTTGATAAGTTCGCGACCGAAACCGGTCAGGCCTTGTGGCGACGATCCCGACGGTGCGAACCTGCCCCCATGCGCGGCGGCGTTGGAGCGCGCGTGAGTCAGGCCTAACAAACGGAGACCTGCATCGTAAAAGGCTCGCAGCGAAGCCAGGTCTTCCCCGATTGGCTCTGCGCCTTCCATTCCAAATCACGACGGCGACCTGCCCCGCGGCTCTCGCCTTGTCGATTTCTTCATACGTCCGGCAAACAGCCGCCTCGCCTGAACGCTCCGCTTCATTTCGCGTGCACTCCATTTGCCGGAAAGCAACCTCGCGCCCCCGATCCGGCAGATATTTGTCCTCAATATAAATCGCGGCGACGAAGAGGGAAACGTTGCCCGCGCGTAACTCGGGAAGATATCTCTCCGCGAAAAGTCCGGGCGACACGCGTTTGGCATACAACTCCGTCGGCAGATCGAAATGAAAATCGATTACTCCACCTGATCGCAGGCGCTCGACGCGCTCATGAATGTTCATATCGCATCGACGCGTTCGAAGTTCTGGCGCTTCCTGGAGGGGCAAACTCCCGCTTTCACCACGCAAAAGAACTCACGGCGACGGCGGCGACGGCGCGATCGCAGGAAGATCCGGATCGTCTTTGCTTCTCGGCGCGAACAAACAGAAGACGGCCACCAACCACGTTGCGCTCAGCGGTAGAACACCCGGCAGCCAAATGGCCCAGCGTCCAACCAGAGCCAGCCCACACAGGCAATAGGCAGCCGTGATGGCGATCGCCAAGAGAACGATGTCGATTCGCGAAAATCTCCTGACAATCCCGCTGACGCCCACGAGCAAAACGATAAACGTGCAATCAAAAATCCAACTGACCCGCCGAACGAACGAGTTCGATTGAATCGTCGCTAGCGTGGAGGCAAAGGGATCGGGTGCCTTGTCGTCACCTTTGATTACGCGGGCCAGAATAATATCGTCGCCCAAATTTTCCAGATGCCCCGTCGTCGGCACCTTGTCTTCGTGCTGCTGCGCCACCAGGAGAAGCTGGTTCGCCCGTAAATGACGTGCGCGCCGCGCGGCATTTGGATTAATCAGCGTCGAACCATCGGACAAAATCGGAATGATTTTTCCGTTCGGAAGCAAAATGCGCGAGCCCAGCTCGACCTTCACTTCGTTAGGGGCAATGCGCATCCAAAAAAGAGCCGCCTGCAATGGAAACGACGGTATGACCTCGCCGCGGTATTGAAAAAGAAGAGGCACATGGATCTCGTCCGCCGAATCGTTAGGCAGATTGGTAAATCCAAGCGTCGAGATGAGGCGAATGTCCTCGTCCGGTTGGCGGCTGATTCCTGAGAAAACCGGCAAATCGCCGCGGCGGCCCGTGACTTGGGTAAAGCCGGGGATCTCAACAATCGGCGCATCGAGATCCGGCGTGGACGTCAGCTCCGCCGCCGCCACCAGTTTCGGAACACGCATCACCTGGTCGACCAGGATTTGCTCCTGCTCCTTGCCGGCCTTGTCCCATTGCAGAATCGGCTCGAACGCAATCACCGTCGGTTTGAATTCCAAAGCCGCCTGCAGAAAAAGGGCATACTCAACCGGAGAGACGGTCGTGCCCGGAGGCCGCGCCTCCTTTTGCGAATCGGTCTCGCTATTGAAGTCGACGATCGTCAGCGGAATGGTCCCCCCGATCGGCCGGGAATTGCGAAGCAGCCAACGCAGGAATGTTTCGTCATAACGCTGCAGACGCGGCTCACGCAGAAAAAGCAGGCTCGCCAAAATAATTGCGAGCATGAGCCAGATCGAAGGTCGTGCCATCGGGCCAAAAACTAATCAGGAAAGCAGGAACAAAGGAAGAAAACGAATTTGGAAGCCATGAACCCGGGAAGCTATTGGCCAGACCTCTGTCTGTCTAAATTTAATCCCTTTTCCTGCTTTCCTGGGTTCCTGATTTTTTCTCTCTCGGTTTCCCGGCTTCCAAATTCAATTATTTGCTCAGCTCCAGCATCTTCAAAATCGGCGCTTCGGCGCGCTTTCGTAGCTCTTCCGGCAGGACGATTTCCGGATCCATGTTCAAAAGAGCGTTGTAAGCTTTTTCCAGGGTATTCATCTTCATAAAGCGGCATTCCCCGCAAAAACAGTTGTCCGTCGGGCCCGGAATGAACGTCTTGCCCGGGATTTCCTTGTGCAAGCGATGAAGCATTCCGGCTTCGGTCACAACAATGATCTCTTTCGCCGGCGACTCCTTGCAATAGGTGACCATCTTCTCAGTCGAACAAACTTCATCGGCCAGCATGCGCACCGCATATGTGCACTCCGGGTGCGCCACCACCGGAGCGTCCGGATAGCTCTCGCGAATCTTGCCGATGCTCCGCGCGGTGAACTCGACGTGCACGTAACAATTGCCCTGCCACAAATCCATTTTCCGTCCGGTCCGTTCGGCCACCCATGCGCCAAGATTTTGATCCGGCACAAAGAGAATATTCCGGTCTGCCGGAGCCGCTCGCACGATCCGGTCGGCGTTGCCGCTGGTGCAAATGACGTCCGAGAGCGCCTTCACGCCCGCGCTGCAATTAATATAGGCGATGACGTAATAGTTCTTGTGGACGTGCTCTTTCAGGAACGCTTCCAGTTTTTCCGGCGGACACGACTCCGATAACGAACAGCCCGCGTCCAGATCGGGCAGGATGACACGCTTCGCCGGGTTGATGATCTTGGCCGTCTCGGCCATGAAATGGACGCCGCAGAAGAGAATCACGTCGGCCGGCGTTTTGGCAGCCTGGTAGCTCAACCCAAGGGAATCGCCCACAAAATCGGCCGCATCCTGAAGTTCGGGCACCTGGTAATTGTGCGCCAGAATGACTGCATTCCGCTCCTTTTTGAGAACCTGCAGCTCCTTCGCGAGATCGAGTCCGCGGCGAGTTTCGGCCACGCCAAAATTTACACCGGCACTTACCATCCATTAGTATCGGCTTACCTCATGGATTCTCAACCAGCAGACGCCAGCAGACACCTCGGATTCATCGGCGCAGGCAAACTGGCCGGCTCACTCATTCGCGGATTGATTCGCTCCGGGAAATTTTCCGCTCAATCCATCATGGCGGGGGAGCCTAACGAGTCGGCACGCGAAGCGCTTCAGAGAGAAACAGGCGTTCGTGTCACGGCGAATAACGCCGACGTGATCAGCGCGGCGGACGTTTTGCTTGTCGGCGTAAAGCCAGCCATCGTTTTGCCGGCCCTGAGAGCAATTCGCGACCGATCTGCCAACAAACTGATCATTTCTCTCGCGGCCGGAGTTAGGATCGAAAACATGGAGTCCGTCACCGATGGACGAGTCATGAGGGCGATGACCAACACGCCTGCCGCGATTTGTCGAGCGGCCACTGCGCTGGCACGCGGGTCCCGGACGACCGACAGCGATGTCGAAATCGCCCAGGAAATCTTCGGCGCCGTCGGCCTTGCGATCGAAGTCCCGGAAGCGCAGATCGATGCCGTGACCGCATTGTCAGGAAGCGGGCCGGCATTTGTTTATTCAGTGATTGAAGCGCTAGCCAAAGGCGGCCAGAAAACGGGGCTGGCGCGCGAAGTGGCCCTGGCCTTGGCAACGCAGACAGTTCTTGGCGCCGCGCAGCTCGCCACCGAAACAAAACTTTCGCCGGAAGAATTACGCAAAATGGTGGTTACACCCGGAGGTACGACCGCCGCCGGTCTGGCGGCGATGGAAAAACACGGGACAGCCGAGGGTTTGATCGCGGCGGTCGACGCCGCAGCGAAACGCGGCGCTGAAATGGCGCAGGAAAATAAATAGAGACGGACGAGACGAGCTCGTCCCTCCCGATCCACCATTCATTCCGCGCTTAACTGGGAGGGACGAGCTTGTCTCGTCCGCCATGCTTTGGAGGGACAAGCTCCGTCTTGTCCCAAAAATTAGGGGCGATACGGAGATTGTCCCTCCACGCAGAATCAGGAAGCTCCTAACGCCTTCTTCATTTCCGCAATTGGCGCTTCGCGATCGAACCAGATTTCGAACGCCAAAGCTCCCTGGTGCAGCAGCATCGATAATCCGTTCGCTGCCCGCGCCCCGGCTTCGAGACCCGCTGTGACCATCGGCGTCCGCTCGCTGGTATAAATCGTGTCGTAGATCATCAAGTGCGGTTCAAGAATCCGCGCCGGAATTGGCGAGGTATGCCGCCGGTCCAGTCCAAGCGACGTCGCATTCACCACCAGATCCACATGCCCCATCTGGAATCGAAAAGCACTCTCCTCCCATCGGATCGCCTGCAATCGCGGCACCGGACCCAGCACTTTCGGGCCGGTAAAGAATTCGCGCAGATCGTCCGCCATCGCCGTTGCCTTTTCAAAAGTTCGGTTGGCAATGACCAGCCGCTCGCAGTGTTCTCGCGCGCACTGCAGTGCGATTGCTCGGGACGCACCGCCTGCACCAAGAATCAGCACACGCAAATCGCGAAGATCGACCGAAAACTCTTCACGAATCGCACGCGCGAATCCTTTGCCGTCCGTATTGAAGCCGTGCAATTTTCCGCCTTCGATCTTGATCGTATTAATTCCGCCGGCTCGTTGGGCGTTCGCATCGACCTGATCGACCAGCTCGATCGCGGCGATCTTGTGCGGCACGGTCAGGTTCAAACCGGCGAAATCCTGTTTCCGGCAGAAATCCAGCGCCTCCTTTAGCTCGCCCGGCGCGACCTGAAACCGCGCATATTGCATATCAATCTTGCATTGCTTGAGCGCAGCGTTCTGCATCTGCGGTGAAAGGGAATGGGCCACCGGATCCCCGAAAACACCCAGGCGGATCGGGTTCTTCACCGATTTCTTCCAGTCCCTGAGATCAGCCAGTGTGTGGACCTCCTTCACATGGCAAACAAACCGGTGGGTCCGGAGTCTGTCGAGCCGTCTTTCTCTTCCGCTCGTTTTAGCGACGCTTTGCGACCGTCCCTACAGAAGAAAGCCCTGTCCGATATCACCCAGTTGTCCCAAACACCACGCATTGCTACTGTTCGCCTCCGTGGATACCTCCTCGCCAGCGCCAACACCATCCGATTTCGTTCGCGATATCGTGGCCGAGGACGTGCGTAGCGGTAAGCACAAACGTATCCACACGCGCTTCCCGCCGGAGCCTAACGGCTATCTCCACATCGGCCACGCCAAGTCGATCTGCCTCAATTTCGGAATCGCCCACGAGTTTGACGGGACCTGCAACGTCCGCATGGACGACACCAACCCTACGAAGGAGGACGTCGAGTACGTCGAGTCCATCATGACGGATGTGCGTTGGCTGATCGATGGATGGGCGGACAAAAACCTCGGCCTCAAGCCCGCAGCAACGAAACCACGCGAAACCACGGTTGACGGAAAAATCGATTTTCAGGCGGAAGCCTCGAAGGCCGCGGGCGACGTCAATCCGATGGCGCCGTTTTACGCCTCCGATTATTTCGGGGCTCTCTACGAATATGCCGTGCAGTTAGTCCGCAAAGGCAAAGCCTACGTGTGCGACATGACCCCGGAAGAAACGGACGAATTCCGGCGCGCAGGAAAGGAAAGTCCATTTCGGACGCGCACTGTCGAAGAGAGCCTCGATCTCTTCGCGCGCATGAAGGCTGGCGAGTTTCCGGACGGCGCTCGGACCCTGCGGGCACGAATCGACATGAGCGCGCCTAACGTCTGGCTGCGAGACCCGGTCCTTTACCGGATTCGCCATGCGGCGCATCACCAAACGGGCGAAGAATGGAACATCTATCCGATGTACGACTGGGCCCATACGCTCAGCGATTATATCGAAGACATTACTCACTCGCTCTGCACGCTTGAATTCGAGGTTCATCGCCCTCTCTACGATTGGATCCTGAACGCGCTCGAGCTACCGCGCGAGCATCCACGCCAGATCGAATTCGCCAGGCTCAACCTGACCTACGCGGTCATGAGCAAGCGCAAGATGATCCAGCTCGTGACCGAAAAATTCGTTAACGGCTGGGACGATCCGCGCATGCTCACGATTTCCGGTTTGCGACGCCGTGGAGTGACTGCAAGCGCGCTCCGTTCGTTCGCCTACAACATCGGCATCACTAAATATCCAAGCATGACCGACATGGCGGTCCTGGAACACGCCGTGCGCGACGAGCTCAATCGTGAGGCGACGCGACGACTGGCGGTCTTGCGACCCGTGCGCGTCGTTTTGCTCAATTATCCCGAAGGCCAATCGGAGGAACTGGATGCGATCAACAACCCGGAAAACCCGCAAGCCGGAACGAGGAAAATTCCCTTCGGCCGTGAGCTCTTCATCGATGAGGCCGACTTCATGGAAGTGCCGCCGCCAAAATATTTCCGGCTCAAACCCGGCGGAGAAGTCCGGCTTAAGTACGGCTACATCATCAAATGCGAGGAAGTGGTGAAGGGCGCGGACGGCAAAGTCTCGGAGCTACGCTGTTCGATCGATTTGGGCAGCAAAACGGGCGGCCCGACAGCGAGTCGCAAGGTCAAAGGGACGATCCATTGGGTGAGCGCGCCCCACGCGATCGATGCCGAAGTGCGCTTGTATGATCGTCTCTTCACGGTTCCGGAGCCAGACGCGGACGGTGACTTTAAAAATTTCGTTAATAAAAACTCTCTCGAAATCGTTAGGGCGAAATGCGAGCCTGCATTGGCCGCCGCTAAACCGGAGGAACGTTATCAGTTTGAGCGTTTGGGTTATTTCGCGCTCGACCCGGATTCTACCGAAGACAAGCCGGTCTGGAATCGCACGGTCACGCTGAAAGACACGTGGGCGAAAGCGGGCGGGCGCTGAACGAGCTTCCTACTCATCCCCCAAATTCCGCTCGGAGCGAAGACAAGGCCGGGAGGGACGAGCTTGTCTCGTCCGCATTCTTTGCAGCGACCGAATCCACCCCATGACAACTAGAGGGCGGCGATCTTCGCCGCCATTTTAGAAGTTCGACGGCCAGGATGGCCGCCCTACAGCTCATCCTCGCTAAGCGATGTCGTCGCGGCGTGCCATGCCATTTCTCGAGCCGAACGTTGCGTTGGCGCACACTGGCTAATGCCTAAAACGTCGCCAGTGCCCGATCGATCCGCGCGAGCACCTTCTCTTTCCCCAGCACTTCCAGAAGATGATAGAGACTCGGTCCAGCGTTGCTTCCAGTGACCGCCAGACGCGTCGGATGCACCAGGACGCCAACTTTTACGCCGAGCGTCTTCGCCGTTTCCTTTAAGGCCGACTCCACCGCAGCCGCATCGAAATTCCCGAGACCGGCGAAGGCATCTCGCACGGCCTGCAAACGCGGCCTGTTCTCTGCCGTAAAATTTTTGGCAACGCCTTCAGGATTAAAGGAAACTTCCTCAGAAAAATAGAACCCGGCATAACCGGGAAGCTCATCGAAAATGTTGATCTTCCCCACACAAGTCATCAACGCTGCGCGGATATAATCGGAAGGAAATTTTTCGAGATCGAAGCCGGCGTTTGTGAAAGCCGCCATTCCGCGCCGCAAAAATTCTTCCGGTTCGAGCTCGCGGCAATACTCGCCGTTGAGCCAGTGCAATTTGTCGGGATCAAAGGTCGCGTTGCTTCGGACGACGTTCTTGAAATCGAACAGGCGAACGATCTCGTCGATCGGGATTTTCTCGCGATTATCTTTCGGCGACCAACCGAGCAGGCAGAGATAATTCCGCACCGCCGCCGGCAGGTAGCCTCTCTTTATATAGTGCTCGATGCTCGCGCCCTGGTCGCGCTTGCTCATTTTCGATCCGTCCTTGTTATGGATCAGCGCGATATGGGCAAAACGCGGCGGGGTCGCCCCAAGGGCCCGGTAAAGCTCGATGTGCTTCGGCGTGTTCGAGAGATGATCTTCGCCGCGGATGACGTGCGAGATCTTCATCTCGATGTCGTCGACGACGTTCACGAAGTGGAAAATCCACGAGCCGTCGGGCCGGCGGATGGTCATATCGGGGTGCGTTTCCGCATTCGTTAGGTCAAAATCAATGCTGCCGGCAACGAGATCGTCGACCACGACATGTTCGCGCGGCGACCGAAAACGAATGGCGCCGTTGTCCTCAAAGGTGTGCCCGGCATTTTGCAGATTCGCCAGGTAGCGCTCGTAAATCGCATTCCGTTCACTTTGAAAATAAGGCCCGAACTCGCCGCCCTTTTTCGGACCTTCGTCCCAATCCAAACCGAGCCACTCCAATCCCTGATAGATCGCAGCGGTCGCCGCTTCGGTATTGCGCGCCTGGTCCGTATCTTCCACGCGCAGGACAAATGTCCCTTGGTGATGCCGCGCGAAAAGCCAGTTGAAGAGGGCCGTGCGCGCGCCGCCGATATGCAAATATCCCGTGGGCGAAGGAGCGAACCGGACTCGAATATCGGAAGACATGGAGTGATGGAGTATTGGAGTAATGGAGAGAAAACGGGACGAGACAAGCTCGTCCCACCCGATTCATCCAGCCGCTCGGAATTCGGCGGGGAGGGACGAGCTTGTCTCGTCCGCTGCGGACCGGTCACTCCAGAAACAATTTCCCCGCTCGGCGCCTTGCGTGGCGATTCTTCGGCAGGTTCGTCTTCGCCGGCCCGTTCTCCACATCAAGAAGCTCACGCACGCGTTCAACGACCTCGAAGCCAACGTTCGAAATCCCCTGCTCGCGCAACCATTCGCGTAAAGTTCGCCGCTGAAGCGCCACCCCTGATTTGCGCAGCTCTTTCAAGCTTAACGGTTCGCCGTCGCTCGCTCTCGCCGGCAGCAGATCGTCAAGAATCGCCTCTTCCTCAGCGGCAATCTGCGCCGTTCGCCACAGGCTTTGCCGGATCTTGCGGCCGAGTGTCCGTTCTAAATAAGGCAGTGCGCGAAGCCGAATCCGATTTCGCAAAGGCTCAAGATCCTCGTTGGTCGTGTCATCGCGATATTCGAGCTTCTGGCTTTTGACGTAGCGGTCGATTTCGCTCCGCCAAATCGGAAGAAGCGGGCGCACAATTGTCAGTTTCACGCCGTCGATCGTTCGCTTGGAGACTGCGCGCATCCCTGCGAGACCCGCCAAGCCCGTTCCTCGAAAGAGATTGATCAGCAAAGTCTCAACAAGATCGTCGGCGTGGTGAGCCAGAAAGATCGTGGTGCATTTGCGACGCCGCGCAATCTTCGCAAAGAATTCATAACGGGCGTCGCGAGCGGCCAGTTCAATCGATTTACCGCCTCGCCTCGCCAGCGCCCGAACATCGCTCGATCCAACTTCGGACGGCAGTTTCGACTTTTTTGCCAAACGGGAAACAAACCTCGCAGTCGCGTCCCCCGCCCGGCCCTGGAGTTGATGGTTAAGATGGCAGACGATCAGGTTCCTGTAGCCAAGCTGAGCGAGGCAATCGAGCAGCGCCACGGAATCGCGTCCACCTGAAAGCCCGATGAGATATCGGCTCTCAGGTGGAAAATCCCGCTCCAAATTCGACTTCAGCGGAATCACGGATCAACAGATTACACCGAGACGTTAGAAAGTCGTCTTGCCGGCCCATTTTGTATAACGCCGGGTTCGGACTGGAGACAAAATCGGAACGGCTTGTCGGACTGAAGCGCGAATATCCCGCGCCGCCGAACAGATCTGCCGGGGCGAGTGTCGAACGTCGATACTATGAAAAAGGGAGAAGAATCTACCTACGCGCTGCTCACCGCTGCACAGGAGAAAGAAAAGGGTCGCGACTTATTTGAAACAGGGGTCTACACGGTTTTCACTTTCATCACCGTGCTGGCCATCTGGCAGTTTGCCGCGGTCGCCAAACCGCTGCCCAAAGCCCTCCGAGCATCGCTTCATCGCCACGTGCACAAAGTGCACTTCGCTGCCGGCTCGCGGCCGGGCTAAGGCGTCCGGTCTTTTCAACGTTCAGCGAAACTGGCTGGTCGCTGCTTAGAGGCGAGCCGGCGGAGGATGGGGCAGCGCCACTATGCCACGAGTCCGGTGCGTCTCGATGGAAGCGGCCATTACGGCTCCGCTGACCCCGCGTTTCCGCGATTTGACAGTGAATGAACGTTCATTCATTGTTACCTCCCGTGTCATCCACCCTGAAAGAGAACAGTCAGGACCGTCGAGTCCAAATTCTCGACGCCGCCATCATTTGCTTCGCCAAGCGTGGGTTTCACCTCGCCAGTATGCACGACATCAGTGCCGAGGCCGGCATTAGCGTGGGCCTGATCTACCGCTATTTCGAGAACAAAGAGGCGGTCATTGCCGCCATGGCCGACCGTCACAAAAGCCAGATCCAGGAATTGCTCGAACAAGCTGCCCAGGCGCCGACCCTGCTCGAGTCCCTGGAGATTCTTTTCACGGCCCATTGCTGCGAAGAGCCGAAATTACAGTCCGCCTTCGTGGTCGACCTTTACGCGGAAGCCGCTCGCAACCCGGAAATCGCTGCGCTCGTGCTTGATGTCGTCGATACCGCCATGTCAGGCGTGACTGATCTCCTCAGCCGCTCTCGCGAAGGCCAGGCAGCTTCGACCGGACTCAAACCTAACGAACTCTCGGAACTGATATTCGCCGTCGCTCGCGGAATGCTCATGCGCGACGTCCTGCAGCCGGCCGAGATGACCGCGGCTGAACGCCGCGACCGACAGTTGGCTGTCGCGAAGAGACTCTGGCGACTGCTTTTCCAGACGGAGGATGAACCAGTTTATGCATGATGTGGCCGAAACTTTGAGACAAGAAACTGAGATTCGAACCCGCGGCGGGGGGTGGGGCTACGCCATCGGTGGGTTGGCCGCGATAATCATTTTGCTCGTCGGCATCAAGGTCATGCAGGTGAAGAAGATGATGTCCACGCCGTTTACCATGCCTCCGACAACGGTCTCGAGTGTTGTCGTTAAAGAGGAGGATTGGGCGCCTGTCTTGTCGGCGGTCGGATCGGTCTCGGCCGTCCAAGGCGCCATGCTCTCGACAGATCTCGGCGGCACAGTGGCGAAAGTGAATTTTGAAAGCGGAGGTGAAGCAAAGAAAGGGGACGTCCTTCTCGAACTCGTGGCCTCTCAGGAGGAAGCCGATTTGGAACTCGCTCGCGCTAATCTTCTTCGCACGCGCGATCTCGCGACGCGAAAAGTTGTGTCCAAGCAGGAACTCGATGCCGCCGAATCGGCCTACAAACAAAAGGAAGGGATCGTCGAACACAAACAAGTCCGCGCGCCATTTGACGGACAAGTCGGCATTCGGCAGGTCAATGTCGGGCAGATGATCAAAGAAGGCCAAGAAGTTGTCGCGTTGACCGCGCTCGACCCGGTGTTCGTCGATTTCGCATTACCTCAGCAGCAGCTGGCGAAGCTTACTCAAGGCCTGGAGGTGCAGGTCCAGACCGATGCTGCCCCAGGGCGCAAGTTCGAGGGTAAGCTGACGGCGATCAATTCAATGGTCGATGCGGTCACTCGCAACGTCTCGATTCAGGCCACATTTGAAAATCATGATCACGCCTTGCGGCCCGGCATGTTCGCCAAGGTCGAAGTTGTTCTTCCCGAGAAACACAAAACGGTCGTGATTCCCGGTTCGGCTGTCTCCTATAATCCCTATGGCGATTCGGTCTTCGTGATCGAAAAGAAGAAAGACCCGAAAACAGGAAAAGAAACGCAGACCATCCGCTCACAGTTCGTCCGTGTGGGTGAAGCTCGCGGCGATTTTGTCGCCATCGATAAAGGACTCAAAGCAGGCGATGTCATCGTCAGCACCGGGGTCTTTAGGCTGCGCAATGGAAGTCCGGTAACGATCAACAACGATTTGGCTCCAAACGCTCAGCTCAATCCGACTCCCGCAGATTCGTAATTCGCGATGAAGGGCTTCACCGACCTATTTATTAAGCGACCCGTCCTCGCGCTGGTCGTTAGTTTCGTCATTCTCATCGCCGGCCTCGCGGCCATGAAGACGATCAACGTGCGGCAGTATCCGCGCAGCGACATTGCCTCAATCACTGTCACGACGGTGTATGTCGGCGCCGACGCCGAACTGGTGCGTGGCTTCATCACTACGCCCCTGGAACGCGCCATCGCAGCCGCTGACGGCATCGACTACATTCAGTCGACCAGCGCGCAGAGCGTTTCGACAATCACGGCGCGCCTGAAGTTGAACTACGACGCCAATAAGGCGCTGTCCGATATCAGCGCCCGGGTCGAAGCGATTCGTAATAACCTTCCGCCGGAAGCACAGATCCCGGTCATAGCGATTCAGGCCGCCGATTCGCAGTTTGCCTCGGCCTATCTGAGTTTCACCTCGAGCGTTCTTCAGCCTAACGAGGTGACAGATTATCTCGTTCGCCTGATCCAGCCGCGACTGACCGCCATCAGTGGCGTGCAGAAAGCGGACATTCTCGGCGGACGCACGTTCGCCATGCGCATTTGGATGAAACCGGAGCGAATGGCCGCGCTCAACGTCAGCCCCTCCGACGTCAGGAACGCTCTTTCGCGAAACAATTATCTGGCCGCGGTCGGGAGCACCAAGGGTTCGCTGCTCCAGGTCAACCTGACGGCCAACACCGATTTGCATACCGCCGAGCAATTCAAACAACTGGTCGTCAGCCAGACCAAGGGCACACTCGTTAGGCTGGGCGATATCGCTGACGTTGTTCTCGGTGCGGAAGATTACGACACCGAAGTGCGCTTTACCGGGAAGAAAGCGGTCTTTATGGGCATCTGGGTCCTGCCCAATGCCAACTCAGTCGATGTCATCAAGCGCGTAAACGTCGAACTCGAGGAGATCAAGAAGGAACTCCCGTCGGGTATGCAGGCTGAGATGGCCTACGACTCCACCGCATATATCAATGACGCCATCCACGAGGTCGTCAAAACGCTCATCGACACCCTCGTGATCGTCATGATCGTCATCTTCCTTTTCCTGGGATCATTCCGCACTGTTCTCGTGCCCGTGGTCGCGATTCCGATCTCCCTCATCGGCGCCATCTTTCTCATGCAGCTTTTCGGCTTCAGTCTGAACCTCCTGACGCTTCTGGCGATCGTGCTCTCCGTCGGGTTGGTCGTGGACGATGCCATCGTCGTGGTCGAGAACGTCGAGCGCCACATGCGCGAAGGCATGACCCGCATGAACGCCGCGCTCGTCGGCGCCCGCGAACTCATTGGGCCGATCATTGCCATGACCATTACGCTGGCTGCGGTCTACACGCCGATCGCGCTTCAGGGCGGCTTGACCGGTGCGCTTTTCCGCGAGTTTGCCCTCACCCTGGCTGGCGCTGTCTTCATCTCAGGCGTGGTCGCGTTGGTTCTCTCGCCCATGATGTGCGCGAATCTTCTTCGGGCCGACCACGTTGATAGCGGGTTCGCCGGATTCGTTAACCGTGTTTTCGACCGCTTCCGTGATTGGTACGGCAACCATCTCGACCGCACTCTGAATGCACGCCGCGCGGTTTATCTTGTCTGGGCTGGCATCACCTTCCTGGCGGCGATGATGTTTTTCGCGCCAAGAATGATGACCACGGAGTTGGCTCCGAAAGAAGATCAGGGTGTCATCTTCGGAATTATTACCGCGCCAGCGAACTCAACCATCGACGACACCATTCGTTATGCCGATGCGGCTGGGAAAGTCTTCACCGATATTCCGGATACGCGTTTTACCTTTCAAATCACCAGCCCGTCATTTGGCTTCGGCGGCATGGTCCTTAAACCCTGGGGAACGCGCAAAACGCCGACCAAGGATTACCTCCCTGTGGTGCAGCAAAAGCTCGCCGCCATTCCTGGCATCCAGATGTTTCCCATCATGCCAGAGGCGTTGCCCGGCTCTGACAATTTTCCGGTCAGCTTCATCATTGCGTCCACTGCCAGTCACGAACGCATTCTTGAATTGGCCAAACAACTGTTCGGGAAAGCCATGGAAGCGCACATGTTTCAATTTGGCGACATCGACACCAAGATTGACCAGCCGCAGGCGCAAATTGTCTTCGATCACGACAAGGTTTCCACCATGGGGCTCGATATGCAGAAGGTCGGGGCCGATATGTCCGCCAGCATCGGGGGAAATTTCGTGAACTGGTTTAACATGGACGGCCTCAGCTACAAGGTCATCCCGCAGATCAAGCGGGTGGATCGGTTGAATCCCGAACAACTGGAGGACATTTACGTAACCGGGCCTAACAACCAGCTCATCCCCTTGAGCACGATCGCTTCGATCACCCACAAAACGGTCGCCCGTTCCCTTAACCGCATGCAGCAGCTCAATGCCGTCACCATTAGCGGCGTTCCCACCGGCTCGGTCGACGCGACCTTAAAATTCCTCGAGGACGAGGCGCACAAGATCCTGCCCGCCGGTTACGTGATCGATTACACCGGCGGTTCGCGTCAGCTCCGAATCGAAGGAAGCAAATTCGGCGGCGTTTTTTTGCTCGCGGTCATCCTGATTTTCCTCGTCCTCGCAGCGCAATTTAACAGCTTCCGCGACCCGCTGATCATCCTGCTCGGCTCCGTCCCCCTGGCCATGTTCGGCGCCGGCCTCTTCATGTTCCTGAAGATGCCGTTCGGAAAATTCTTCACTGACGGCTGGACGACCTCATTTAACATCTATTCGCAGGTCGGCCTGGTCACTCTCGTCGGCCTGGTCGCCAAAAATGGAATTCTGATCGTGCAGTTCGCCAACGAACAGCAGCGTGCCGGCCTAACGAAGCTGGCAGCCGTTGCCCAGGCAGCCCGGACGCGTCTCCGCCCGATTATGATGACGAGCGTGGCAACCGTCGCAGGTCACTTCCCGTTGACCCTTGTGACCGGCGCCGGCGCCGCCGCCAGAAACTCGATCGGTCTCGTTCTTGTCGGCGGCATGACCATCGGAACCATTTTCACTCTTTTCATTGTTCCCTCGCTCTACATGCTCATCGCTAAGGAACACCGTGAGGGACGGCTCGATTCGGGGGCCGGGGATGAGGTGCCGACGGACGTAGCCGACACGCCGGAACTGGCTTACGCGGGCGAAGCGAACGGGTGGCGGTCAGAGTAACTCGATATTCCCTTTTGCGGTCCGCCCTCAAGGCAATCGGCCGCTGAATTGATCTCTTTCTGCGCGTATCGCGCTAGGCTGCAACTCGTTATCGCTTGGGCGAATTATTCCGAGTCGGCCTGTTTGCAACTGCCAGTCTTTTTGGCGGGGCCCATCTCCTCGGCGCCGACACCTCCAGCCCCGTTAACGGGCAAGCCTAGAGGGCGAGGGCACAGTCCTAGCTGGGGAAAGTCCGGCCCCATGGACCGCACGGACATCGACGCTCTTCTTACGGCAATGCTGACCAGCCGCGAGAGAGTTTCCGACCTTCTTTTTATGAGCGGTAGCCCGCCCTTGATCGAGAGCGACGGCGTTCTCTGCCCGTTTTCCTTCGATGACACTCAGGCGTCGTTGACTCCGGAATTTATCGAAGAGTTGGCCGAGGAAATCACCAATCGTAATGAACGGCTCCTTTCTGATTACCAAGCCAACGGCTCGTGCGATTGCAGCTACGAAATCGAGAAGGTGGCCCGGTTGCGGGCAAACATTTACAAGGAGAGCGGACGCCGCGCGATTGTCCTGCGCAAACTGCAGCCGAACGTACCTACCCTGCAGGAGCTTCATCTTCCGCCCATTTTTCGGGAAATCGGCAAGGAAAAGAATGGAATCATCCTCGTAACCGGAGCGGCTGGAAGCGGCAAGACGACGACGCTGGCGGCACTGATCAACGAACTCAACCAGAACCAGCACATCCATATCGTTACCCTCGAGGACCCGATCGAATTCGTGCATCAGCGCGTCCGCGCCGCCATCAGCCACCGCGAGTTAGGCCGGGACTTCCGCACTTTCGACCAGGGACTGCGCGCCGCGTTGCGCCAGGCTCCAAAAGTGATCCTGGTCGGTGAAATTCGCGACCGCGAAACCATGGAGATTGCCGTGACCGCGGCAGAAACCGGGCACCTTGTTTTCAGTACCCTGCACACCATCAATGCCGGGCAGACAATTAATCGCATTCTCGGATTCTTCAGCAAAGACGAGGAAGAACAAATGCGTTACCGCCTGTCGGACACGATCCGCTATGTCGTTAGTCAACGGCTTGTGCCCAAGACAAGCGGAGGCCGATTATTGATCAGTGAAGTTCTGGGCAGCAGCCTGCGAACCCGTGAATCCATTCGCTACGGTGAGTCGGAAGGCAAAACCTTCCACGAAATCATCGAGGCTGCCGGACTCTATGGATGGCACAGCTTTGATCATTGCCTCCTTAAGGCGCTCGAGGCAAACGAAGTCACGGAAGAAACGGCTCTCCTCTCCTGTAACGATCGGGGGCGAATCCGACGCGAGCTGGATCTGCTCAAAAAGCGCAACGGGCATTCGGAAGCGAATTCGCCGGAAGACCTCAGGCTCGAGGTCAATTTGCCTCAGCGATTGGCGCCGGAATCGGTTGAACAGTCAGGCGACGCCGTCGAGCCAGCGAGCAATCTTTCCGTCAGCAATCGCCGGATTATCAAACCGCGCGCAGCGGCCGCTGCGGAATAGCGTTTTCGCGCATGCGATCTTTTCCTCAATGCGCCGTCGCCGTGACTATTCTTGCTTTCGTCAGTGCCTGCCACCGAACTGACACCAGCGCGGTCAAGGTCTCGCCTTCCCCGTCTTTACCTCCAACTTCGACTTCGGCCATGGACGATACCTGGGTCGCGCGCCACGCGATGACCGTGAACGACGTCCTCGTCATGCTCCACGGAGGCGATTCGCAGAAAACCATTATTAATGAAGTCAGGAGACGCCATTTCGTTTATAATATCGTCGAAGCCACTGAATTGGAACTCACTCTCGCCGGCGCACGCCACGAACTGATCGACGCACTGAAAGACAAGACAAACTGGCTCACCGAGGCGCAGGAACAAGCGTTTGGCAAGTTGATGACGCAAGGTCAAATCAAAGGCGTGCCCCCGGTCCCGGCGTCGCCACACTCGTAAGTTACGCCGTTAAAACTTGTGGCTGACTTCGAAGTAAACGAAGCGCCCGAAAGGATCGTAAGTGGCTAGATTGGTATTGCTGTTCGCTCCAGCCATGAAGGGAGGCCCTTCCTGGAAGAGATTGTTGCAGCCGATCGCGAGGCTCAAGCCGTCCAGAAGACGATCGCCCCAGCTGAAACCGCCCGGGGTAGACTGCCCCGCCACTCCTTTGCTGTCCCTCGCCTCCTTGCCTGTTTGGGGTGCCCCTGGCGCCGGAGTGCGATGGAAATCGGTACCTGAAGGCGCGCGTCCGCCGCGAAGTAGGATTTCACCGTGGGTTGGGCCTCGACCGTCGTGCTATTCAGGTCGATACCAATGATGTTGTGCATCTCCGGGATATAGTTTGCGTTGGCTGACAGGGTAAATCCCATCACGCGATATTCGGCGAGAAAGGTCACCCGATAGTCAGGAAAGGCGCCGATCCCTTCGTCTCCGATACCGCCCGAGATGTTGTAGTAATTGTACGACGGCAGGGTCTTTTGATCCTGCAATGTGTAAACGACGGATTGAACACCGAGTTCGAGGCGACCCCAGGCCTTCAGATCCCACAGGTAACGGGCGCTGAGGTCGAAACCTTCCACCCTGGCTGCACCCAGATTCTGATTGATGTCGACGTAGAACACGTTCGCCAATCGGCCGATGATTTGCCCGGGCGCCGTCACCGGGGTGGCTCCGACTTGTCCGGGGAAGTTACCAAACGCGACTAACGAGGCGAAGGGCGACGCCGCTCCCAAGTCGTTAACACTGGTCAGGATTGTGGCACCGCCAATCGTTCCAACAATATTCTGCTGAAGGGTTCGGAAGTAGTCGGCCGAAATGGTTAGTCCGGACAGGTAACTCGGGCTGTAGACGAGGCCGGCCGTATAGGATTCCGCCGTCGACGGAATCAGGTTCGGGTTCGATCCGTTCAGAACTTGGGCCTGAACATTTTGCAGCACGCCGCTGACACTCAGTTGCGGTGAAAATCCCGCGCTGAGAGGTCCGTTTGTCTCATACAGGGTCGGCGCCACGAAGGAATTGGAATACGTCGCACGCAAGGTGAGGTCCTTGATCGGCTGATAGCGCGCGGTGAGCTTCGGAACATCAGCATCTTTGCTGACACCCTCATAATGGTCATGGCGGCCGGCCGCTGAAACTTCGAGGCTGTAAACCCAGGGCACCTGCATTTCGGAACCGACGATAGGCACGCGAATCTCTCCATAATACGAGCTAATGCCACGACCAACGTCGATGACGCCGATTGGAACGGATCCGACGAAGATTTCCGGCGAGTCCTGAACCTTGAATCCTTCATCACGGTATTCGGCACCGACCGAGACCCCGACGCCGCCGCCGGGGAGCTCGAACGGAAAGCCGGTGATGCGAGCATCGAACGACTTCTGATAGGAATCCAACTTGCGGAAGTTGCTCCCAAAAATCGATTCATAGGCGGCGGGCGTAAGTTGCCCGGGGCCCGTGCCGACGATATTCCGGGCGAAGAAGTCGAGCGACTGACCCGGGAAAGCCGGATCATTGCCCTCGATCAAAGCATTCAATCTGTCCAGCAAAACCAGGCCACCGTTGACGTAGTTGATCGTATCATGGCTGTAGTAAACGGCACCTTCGGCAAACCAATCCTTGTTGATTTGCGAACGCAGGCCACCGAGCAAACGGTAGAAATCATTTTCCTGCTCGAAGGTCCGCGGATGATCGACAAAACGGTTCGCGATGTAGTTTCCAAATCCGCCTAACAAACCGAGCTCAGCCTGGTCGAAAGACAACTCAAACGGGTTGAACGGCGCCGGAGCACCACGATTTTCCGCCACGACGTTCCCCGTTACCGGATCTATGCGTTTGGTTCCCAGGATGAGAACACCTTCGTCAGTCGATAGTGGCTGCGCATTCAGCTGGCTGAACGAAGTATTCTGGGAGAAGAGGAAGTTACCGAAGACTTCGAGTTGCTTGCCGAAGATGTCGTGCGTAAACGAGGCATATTCATCCACATTTCTCTGCTTCTGCGTGCTCGTGGGAACCTTGCCTAAATCGAACGAGTTCGCCACCAGGTTACCGGTTGGATCCTGAATGTAGGCGCCATTCAGGGCCGGGCTGGTGAACTGAGGAAAGGCATAACCGGTTGGAGTGCCGTTAGCGTCAAATCCCGAGAAAAACGCTGTCCCCGGCGATCCGATCGGCGGCGCGAGCACTGAGCCGTTGTGCACGCCCGGTTGATTCAAAGGCGAATTCAAATGCGATTGGAGCAGGGCGTACTCGAAGGCGTCAAAGCCCGCACCAGCGAAGTTGATCGTCTGCCCTAGAACCGGGCTGGAGTAAGCCCGCTCGCGTTCGTAGAGCGGATCCGTCTCGTAATATTGAAACGCCGCCGTCACGTGCGTCGTTTCGTTGCCCACCCCGGCGATCGCATAGGCCCGACGCTCGGCCACACCTGATTCAACAGTGAACCCATAACGATAACCCATCTCGAACCCGGTGTAGTCGTCCTTGAGAAACACATTCACCACACCACCCACGGCCTCGGAACCATAAAGTGCGGACGCGCCGTCCTTGAGCACTTCAATTCGATTGACTAAAGCTGTCGGGAAGATGCTGACGTCGGTGAACTGCCCGCCGCCGGCAGCGATAGCGGACGAATCAACAATGCGCCGGCCATCGAGCAGAACGAGCGTCGGTAATCCGCGGATTGCGATGGTCGAAACACCATAGTTCGCGGAGATATTGGCGTTGGTGCTGCCGAGATTGCCGGCACCGGTGAAGTCGGGATCGGTCTTGGTCAGAACCTGGAGAATATCCCCGGTAACGCCAGAACGCTTCACATCGCGATCCGTTAGGGTATCGACGTTGGAAGGCGTCACTTCTTCTGCGGTTGGGATGTTCGACCCTGTGACGATGACCGCACCAGCAGTTGCTTCGTTACCACCGGTGGGCGGAGAGGACGCCGCCGTTTGCGCCTGCGCGTTCGCCACCAGCGCCACTGAAACGAGAAATGTCGCCCGGATAAGTTTCACCATGCCCCCATCATTCCAAGGTCAGGTGCGGCCGGTCAATCCATATAGTACCCCTCGCGTGAGGAGCCTGGGGCGCGACGCCTTTTGCCATCTACTGTCGAAGCGGACCGTTGCGGAGCGACAATATGTTCGGGGTGAACAAACTTGTCCCACCAGCGCCAGGGAGCTTAAATTAAAAATCTGAATTCCGTTGTCCCCGTAGTTCAACGGATAGAACAAGGGTTTCCTAAACCTTAAATGTGGGTTCGATTCCCGCCGGGGACGAAGTGCTTATTCCCGCGCATTTTTCGACGCGCCGCGGATATTGATCACGGCTAATGCAATTTGCAGCGAGATGAGAGCATAGGCGTGGTCGTGCCAGGCCCAAACGCTCCAGAGAGCGTTCCCAGCAAGGAATAGCCAGAAACCAAAGTTTCGTCCGCGCCTGCTTTGGTTTCCGACATACCATGCGGCCAGCACAGTCACGATCATCGCGGGCCATTGAAGTAGGTTCAGGAGATGCACACAATTGAATCGGGCTGAATGCCAAACGTGGCCTGAGGAAGCCTTGGCAGCCGTCTCGAAATTCGATTTTCTCCCTCAGATCGCGGGTGGCATCGCCCCTGCTATTTACAAAACCCGCAGAGCTAGGATCACAAACAACACTGAATTACCTGATTCCTCAGCTTCAGCAGCGCGACCAGTGATGGTCGCGCTTTTTTTTGCGGAGTTGGGAAACCTGAAGGGGGTCCCGATCCTTATCATCGAGGATAATAGCCCCGGCAATCTACCTGTAACGGTGGTAGGTTGGGGTTGCATCAGCCCCCTAAAAATCGCCCTTGGGTGGCAACCGCGCTTGATACGCGCTTCGAATATTAATTGCCTCCTATGAATCCCAACGAAACTCCCTCCCAGAAGCAGACTACCCGCAGCCTGCGTGTTTTGCCTTCGCTGCCACCCAAAAGACGCTGTAAAGCCGCAGGGGTCACCCCGGATGAAGCCGACCCCAGTTCGGTCATCATTCCCTTTTATGACCCGGCTCCCAAGCCTGCGAGGTTCACTCGCTCTGGACACCCGTTCCAGGTTTGGCGGGAACCCACGGTTCATCGGCACGAACCCGCGCCGCGTAAGCCGGACATCCGCACTGCCATCAGCGAGTCAGTGCAAGCTTACGCCCGGAGCATGGCTTTTCTGCTCTCCTGGCGCCTGCACCATTCGCCGTAGCCTGGTTGGCACTGCCCGGCCGCCCAAACTAGTTTCACATTCCATGCGGCTGAAAGAAGCTACCGATAGGGGTGTCGCGATCTTCACCCTCGAGGGCGAAATTGACCTGCATTATGCACCGGCGTTGAGAGCACTTTTCCAGGCGAAAACCAAGGTGCGAACTCCTGCGCTGATAGTCGATTTGACCGGCGTCCCCTACATCGATTCGACGGGACTGGCTGCGATCATCGAGTATTTCCGCGACGCCTGCGGTTTTTCTGGAATTTTCTGTCTGACCGGTTTGAACGATCAGCTGAAATCGATTTTCAAGATTGTCCGGCTGGATAAGGCCATTCCGATGTTCGAGACAACGTCAGAGGCGGTTGATGCCGTTGTGCAGGGCGCAATTCTGCCGGCATCCCCTGCTCTTTTCAGGCGTTCTGCGGCCTAACGAACACTGCCAACGTTCAGCATTTGTCCCGAGCCGTGCTAGAGGACAGGGAGGTGGGTGATGGCGACGGAGCCCAACCAGTGTCAGTTCGCCAGCGGCGACGTCTCATACCGCTGCAGCAGATCGGCTGGATCCTGGTAGATCGCGATCACTCCGGCTTCACGCAACCGCGCTGCAGGCGTGCCGCCACAAAGAAAACCAATCACGGCCAGATCAACCTTCGCGGCAGACTCCGCGTCGAAGCGCGTGTCCCCGATCGCAATCGCCTGTTCAGGCGCGACCTTGAGCTTCTTTAATGTCGCTTCGAAGACGTCCGGTGCGGGCTTGGACGAATCGGCGTCGTCCGAGGTAATCTGCGCATCGACCAGATCTTCGATATCGCAGACATTTTTATAAGCTTCGACCTCGTCGCCTTTCCCAGAACTGGCCAAGCCAATCCTTTTTTGGCCCGCGCGAATACGGAGAAAGAGATCGCGCACATTTGGGAACGGCCTTACGAGCGGCAGCATCTCCTTTTTGAAAAGCGCCGATCGAAATTCATCCAGTTCCCTCCCAAATTCGCGAATTTCCTCCGGGGTCAGAAACTCCGGAAGATACTGGTCCGAGCCCTTGCCAATTTGCGACCGCAGACTTTCGCGGGAAAATTGCTTTCCGAATTTCCGGAAAGCGAGATCCCAGGCTTCGACATGCAACTCATTGGAGTCTACCAGTGTCCCATCAAGGTCGAAGATTGCAGCCTCTATCATCGTGATCATTCGCACCCGCGAGGCAAATCAGCTGTGCGTTATCGTCCGACAAAATTCTATGGCAAAAACTTGGATGCTTTTCACGGTTTAAGCTGTCAAACATCTTCCGCCGCGCCTATGCCGATCCCCCTTTTCGCTGTCCGCAAGCGCCGACTCCTTTTGATAGTCCTCGGCATGCTCCTGCTGACGCCGGCAGTGAGTTGCAAAGCCATCGATCTTAATGGGAATGGCATGAGCGACATCTGGGAGCTGACTTACCATGCCCAAGGCCTGAATCCACAGGCCGACACCGATGGCGACGGCCTGACCAATCTGCAAGAGAGTCTGGCCGGGACCGACCCTTTCAGTGCGGCTTCCCGTTTCGCAGTCACGAGAGTCGAACCTGCCACTGGCGGTCTGACGCTGCATTGGCCATCCGCCCTGGGCAAGGTCTACCACGTTTACAGCAGCGGGAACCTGAAGACCTGGGGCGCGACGGGGAATGACATCGCCGGTAGCGGCGGCGAACTGCAGGTCACGCTAACGCCTAACAACACTCCAAAATTCTACCGCGTCCAGGTATCCGACGTTGACACAGACGGCGACGGCCTGAGTGACTGGGAAGAAATTCAGCTGGGCTGGAACCCAAACAATCCGTCAACCGACGGCCAGCAGAACGATTACGCTCGCGCCGTTGCCGGCCTCCAGGCCACGACCAACACGGTCTCGGTGACGGAGGTCGATCCCACCTGGTCTCCATACTCCGCGACTCCGGGGACATTCCTGATTTCGCGGAGCGGCCGCCTGGACGCGCTCACGATTAATCTCCAGCTCGGCGGCACGGCCACGCCCGGAGTTGATTATCAGATCTTTTCCACGGCGGTCTCGCTTCCGTTAGGCGCGTCCTCCGTGCTGGTTACGGTCGCGCCACTGAACTCCAGCATGCACACGGTCGTAGCCGGTCTGGCTCCTGGAGGCAACTATCAGATTGGATCACCCAACACAGCCACCATGACCCTTGCGCCGGGACCCATCGCGCAGATCGATAGCGCGCGTTTCCTGACCCAATCGACTTTCGGCGCTACCAATGCCCTCCTGACACAGTTGCAGCAGCAAAGTTTCGTCGACTTTCTGAGCCAGCAGTTCAACACGGCGGCGACCCCGACCGTGCCGCGAGTCGATCAGTCGGTGGCCGGGCTCCCCGCCGGCACGAATCCTTCGTACGACCAATTCCAGGAAGCGTGGTGGTACACCGTCGTCAATGGCCCTGACCAACTGCGCCAGCGGGTGGCATTCGCCTTGAGCGAACTGATGGTCGTCTCCTGCAATGGCAACACCATGCAAAATCATCCCGAGGCCATGGCCACCTATTGGGATCTGCTGACACAGGATGCGTTCGGGAATTTCCGGCAACTGCTCGAGGACGTCACGCTCAATCCGATGATGGGCGATTACCTCGACATGGTGCATAACGACAAACCGGATCCGGCGGCCAACACGCAGCCTAACGAAAATTACGCCCGTGAAGTCATGCAGCTTTTCACCATCGGCTTGAACAAGCTCAATCTCGACGGCTCTCTACAACTCGATAGTAACGGCCAGCCGATCCCGACCTACGACCAGGATGTGGTGGAGGGGTATTCTCACGTGTTCACCGGATGGTACTGGGCCCAAACCGGAACACCGAAATGGACGCATGCCCCGTCAAATTACCGCAGCCCCATGCTCGCCTTTCCCGATCACCACGACACCGGAAGTAAGGAGTTGCTCAACGGAGTGGTGCTGCCGGCGAATCAGACCCAGGCCCAGGATCTGCAGAACGGCCTCGACGCTCTCTTCAATCACCCAAACGTTCCGCCGTTTGTTTCTCGCCGCCTGATCCAGCGTCTGGTCACGAGCAACCCCAGTCCAGGTTACATTTCGCGCGTCGCGCAAGTGTTCATCAATAACGGACAAGGCGTGCGCGGCGACTTGAAGGCGGTTATCCAGGCAATCTTGCTCGATACCGAGGCGCGTTCGGTCAATGTCAGCGCCGGCTCGAGTTACGGTCACGAACGCGAACCGCTGATTCGACTGGCAAACCTCTACCGTGCCTTCAACGCCTCTTCGTCAAACGGCACTCTGACCGGTGGCAATCAAACCGACAACTTTGCCCAATCGGTTCTCTTCGCCCCGAGCGTCTTCAATTTCTTCGCTCCCGATTATATGTCACCCGGCACCCTGGAACAGGCGGGGCTTTTTTCTCCGGAGTTCTATATCACCACCGATTCGACCGTCATCAGTTCGGCTAACAAGATGCGGACGGCGGTCTACAATCAGCCCGGCAGCAACCCTGCCGGCATCGTGCTCGATTTGTCGGCTCTCAGCTCTTTGTCTTCGAATCCGGGAGCGCTGGTTGATTCCCTGAATTATCTTTTGATGGCAGGTGAAATGTCGAATTCGATGCGCGACATCGTCGTCAATACCGTCTCACAAATTCCGGCGGCAAATTCTCTGGAAAGAGCGCAAACCGCTGTTCACCTGCTGGTCACATCTCCCGAATTCGTGATTCAAAAATGAGCTGTGAAAACCAACCCTGCGCCATCACTCGCCCTGCCCTCGAAAAGTTAATGTCTGTCCCCATCCTCACCCGGCTCGCCCCTAAATCGGCGAGCAGATTGGCTGAACGTTGGAAGACTCGGCTCGGGACAAATGCTGAATGTTGAAACGATGAACATTTCTCGCCGCCATTTCCTCCGGCAAGCCGCCTGCGCGGCCGTCGGAACAACATCGATTGCCTCGACTGTCTGGAACCTCCGCGCCATCAACGCGGCCGCCGCCCAGGCGCTCAGCGGGTCCACCGAGTTCCGGGCGCTCGTCTGTCTCTTCTTATACGGAGGCAACGATGCGAACAACATGGTTGTGCCTAACGACAACACGAATTATGCGACTTATGCGGCTGCCCGCGGCCCAATCGCCCTTCCTCAAGCCTCTCTTTTATCGCTCAACCCGGCCACGCCCGATGCCCAGGGCCGAACCTTCGGCCTCCATCCAAGCATGCCGGAATTGCAGGGCCTTTTTAACACTGACAAGAAACTCGCGCTCATGGCGAACGTCGGCACGCTCGTCGAGCCCACGACCCAATCGCAATATTTGAGCGGCACTGCCAAACTGCCGCCGCAACTTTTCTCTCACGCCGACCAGCAGGTGGAATGGCAAACCGGATGGCCCGATGCTCCCGCGACCTCCGGCTGGGGCGGGAGAATGGCTGATCTGCTGACCTCTTTCAATAGCGCCGACGCCGTCTCCATGTCCGTTTCGCTCGCCGGAACGAACATGTTTCAAGTGGGCCGGAATATCTTTGAATATCAGGTCTCACCTGCCGGAGCAGTCGGCCTGAGCGGGTTCACTAACCAGGATGGCCTGATTCGCTACCAGGCCGTCCAGGGTCTTCTAAACTTGCCGCATCAAAATCTGTTCGAGGCCGAGTTCGCCAAGATTACCAACCGCGCCATTGCCAACAACGCCATCCTGACGAACGCCTTGAGCGGCATCACCGTTAACACTCCGTTCCCGGTGAACTCTGATTTGAGCGATCAACTCCTGATGATCGCCAAATTAATCGCGGCCCGCCAAACCCTCGGGATGCGCCGGCAGATTTTTTTCTGCTCGGTCGGCGGATTCGACACTCACAGCAACGAAGTTGCGACTCAGACGACGCTGCTTGGCGAATTGAGCCAATGCATGAATGCGTTCTACCAGGCAACGAAGGAGCTCGGCATTTCTGAGCGGGTGACTCTCTTTACCGCATCAGATTTCAGCCGCACCTATCAATGCAACGGGAGCGGCTCCGATCACGCATGGGGCAGCCATGCCTTGGTCCTCGGTGGCTCGGTCAAAGGCGGGGACATTTATGGCGCCTATCCGAGCCTCGTTCTCGGCGGACCGGACGATGTCGGCGAGGGACGATGGTTGCCCACCACTTCGGTCGATGAATACTCCGCAACGCTCGCCAAATGGTACGGCGCCTTCAGTCCGAGCGATCTGGCGAATGTTCTGCCAAATATCGGACGGTTCTCGAAACCAGACATCGGTTTCCTGAACCAATTACCACCGCCTGACCCGCCAGGTTCCTGAGCCGGGTGCGTCGTGAACAAAACAGTCCGCAACCTTGCGATTGCGCTCGCGCTGGCCTTTGCGGTTGCTTTTATCTTCGCGCCCGCTCACAAAACCGCGCGTCGTTCGCCCGATAGACAGAGTTCTTCGGATTCAGAAACAACAATCCGGCCGACGGTGGCGCCGAACTCTATTGACCGAAACCGGCGGATTCCATCGCCTAACGGCAATGCCGCTGCACAGACGCAGGCCGGCGAAGCCGACCCCGATATGATCGGAGTGAAGGAATCGTTGCGGAGCTACCGGAACGCCCTGGGGGAAAACCCGATTGGGACCAACGCAGAGATCACCAAAGCGCTCACGGGCGGAAATGACCGAAAGTCGCGTTTCCTCGATCCGGAACTAAAGGTCAAAGATGGGCAAATCGTCGATCGCTGGGAACATCCGCTTTTCTTTCACCAGCTCTCACGCACTGAGATGGAAATTCGTTCAGCCGGCCCCGATGGTGTCATGTGGACGAACGACGACGAAGTCTTGCGGTAGCAGGTTTATTGCTGTCTTCCCGCAGCAGCGAAGACGCTGATGGATCCCTCACGCATTACTGAATCACCCGCGATCGAGCAACAAAACACATACGGGAAATGTAGGGCGGCGATCTTCGCCGCCTTTCGATAGATGGCGGCCAGGATGGCCGCCCTACAGTGCCTTGGCGTGCTTAAGCTGTCCTATTTTCCAATGCCTCCCGACCGTGTGGAGCGTTGAGATCGAGGATCGGGCCTAACGGAACAATTCCCGTCGGGTTAATCTCCGTGTGTGTCATATAGTAGTGCCTCTTGATGTGGTCGAAATTCACCGTCTCGGGGATACCGGGGTGTTGATAGAGATCCTGTAAATATCCCTGCAGATTCGAATAATCCACAATCCGTCTGAGGTTGCATTTGAAATGACCGTGATAAACCGCATCGAACCGAATCAATGTGCAAAAGAGGCGCCAATCGCTCTCGACGATGCGATCTCCAAACAAATACCGGCTTTTGGCGAGGCGTTCCTCCAATTGGTCGAGCGCCTTAAACAATCGCATGCAGGCTGCCTCGTAAGGCCGCTGATGTGTGGCGAAACCGGCCCGGTAAACGCCGTTATTGATATTGCTGTAAATAAAATCCGATAACTTCTCCTGCTCTTCGCGATTATCTTTGGGGAAGAAATTCGCCGCCCTGTTCTTTGCAAAGGCATCGAACAAATCGTTGAACATCCGGCAAATATCGTCCTCACAGTTATTGACGATTCTCCTCATTTGCTTATCCCACAAAACCGGGACGGTCACTCGCCCATCGAAGCTCGGATCGGTCGCGTCGTATGCTTCCCGTAAGAATTTGAACCCGTTAATCGGGTCGCTGGAAAATCCGGGACCATCGCGAAAGGCCCAGCCACGTTCGTCCCTGATCGGATCCATCACCGTCATGCCGACGGTTTCTTCCAGTCCCTTCAGTTTTCGCAGGATAATGGTCCGGCTGGCCCACGGACAGGCAAGCGAAACGTAAAGATGGTAGCGGTTGGCAGCGGCGGGATATTCGGTCGACCCATCGACCGAAATCCATTCGCGGAAGGCGTCGTCCTGGCGCTGAAATTCACCGGACTGCGATTGTTCCTTTTCAAATTGCGGTTTCATCTTCAAGAAATGACCAAGGCGAACCTGGATTCCTCAATAGCATCGTTCGCTTTCTGATTTGGGAAAGGATCCAGTGACCCCTTGAATGCTCACGATGGGGAGCCAGAGTCAGATCCAGTCCTACCTAACCAATTAAAACTACAGGTTGCAATCAGAGCGAGCACCGTTCAGCTTGGCTTGTCGGACTAACGAAGGCTGCGTGTGAATAATCCCGATGTTCCAGAGTTGCGGATGGCGCCCAGTGACAAGCCGCGTCCGCGTCTTTTAAGCACCGCTTCTTCCCCAACGCCGCATGCAGCTCCGGAGCCAGCGCCACCGCGTGGCCGGTCCCCTTTGATCACATTCTGCATTGTCATCGCCGCGGCCGCTCTTGCCGGCGCAATCGTCGCAGGCGCGGATTACTTCTTCGGCCGTGAGAACAGCGCCAAAGTCCGGCCGATTTCTGTTTTAAAACCGATTCGTCAGGCTCTTCCGACTCCTCCTAGCCCGCCCCTGGAAGTTCCCGAAAACGCCTTGCACGTCACATCAATCGCGCTCGGCACGCAGCCTTTGGCGGTTGTAAACGGCAAACAGCTTTCCGAAGGCGATTGGCTGGAGGTTCGGATGGATGCTGGAGTAGCAGCGTTACGCGTCGCTAAAATCACGGACGGCGTCGTCCGCTTCGGATATGGAGGGCGTGTGATCGACGCCCGCTTCGGTGATTCGGCGCAAAAAAAATCGCCCTGACCTCCTACCGGGCCTGAGCGGTCGAGGGCACGCCGTCCTCCCGGACGACTGCGATCGCATCCCCTTCGTGATGGGTATGGGCGCTCCGTAAAAACGGCACCCGATCAAGCACGTTTTCCTGAAACCATTCGAGCCAGAGATAAATCACGGGAGTCACGAACAAGGTAACCATTTGTGAAAAAATCAGGCCGCCCACAATAACCAGCCCAAGGGGCCGGCGCGACGACGCGTCCTGACCAAATCCGAGCGCAAGAGGAATCGCCCCCATCAGCGCCGCCAGCGTGGTCATCATGATTGGCCGGAATCGTTCGACACTGGCTTCGTGAATGGCCGACCGGAGATCCCAACCCTCGTCAATTCGTTGCAAAGCGAAGTCGACGACCATGATTCCGTTCTTTTTTACGATCCCGAGGAGCAGGAAAAGTCCGATTACGCTGTAAAGCGAGAGGGTTGAGCCGAAAATCCAAAGTGTGGCCAGGCCACCGACGACTGCCGGAACAATCGCCGGAAACAAGACGGTGATCGGATGGACATAACTCTCATAAAGAATTCCGAGAATCACGTACATGACAAAGATTGCGCCGATCAAAAGTAAGGGCAGCGCCCGAAACAATTGCCGGAAGACGAGCGCTTCACCCTGGAAGGTTGATTGCACGCTCGGCAATTCCTGATGCACTTGCGCGAACGAATCCTCGATGAACTTGGTGGCATCGCCAATGGCAACGTCGGGCAACAAATTAAAATTGATGGTCACGCTGGTGAACTGATCGAAGTGATTCACGGCCTGCGGTCCGACGACTTGCGTAGTCGATGTCACAGCCCGCAAAGGCACCAGGCCGGCCGTCGTTCCCGTTGTCGCGGTCGTCCCTCCACCGGTGTTTCCGGCGTTGCTGCTGCGGACATACAGATTATTGAGGTCTCCCGGCGTCGAACGCTCGCTATCTTTCACTTCAAGAATGACCTGATATTGATCGTCCGGCTGCTTGATTAAATACACGTAGTTTTGCGAATAGGCGTTCTTCAGGATGCTTTGAATGGCCGAGGTTGAAACTCCGTAAGTTGCCGCCCGCTCACGGTCGATGTTAACCGTGAGATTGGGCGTGCTGTTGTAGTAATCGGAACGGACCGATGCGAATCCTTTAAAGGTGCGCAACTTGGCCATCATTTCACCGGTCGCCTTGTAGACATCCTCCGGAACGATTCCGCTAAGGGTGTAAGCGTACTGGCCTTGCGTCTGATTGGTCGCGCCGACGTTAATTTGCAAAACCGGACTCGGAGAAATCACCGCGGTCAGCCCGGGAATGGAGCTGATCGACTTTTGCAGTCGCAGCAGACACTGCTCGATAGGATCGCGCTCCTCGCGCGGTTTAAAAATACAAAAAACAATTCCCTGTGACAGTGCCGTCCGCGATCCGGTTCCAGTGTTCGTGAAAAACTGAGCGATGCTCGGCTCGGCCTGGAGTTTTTCGTTAACCAGTTTTTGGTAGGCACGCATTTGCTCCGGAGAAGTGCCTTCCTGGGCAATGAAAACACCGCGCGCAAACCCGCTATCTCCCACCGGGAGAAGAGTAAAAGGCAGATGAGTGAAGAAAAAGAACAGGCCAACAATACAAGCAAGCAGGATCGGAACGGTCAGCCACGCCCGGTCGAGGAATTTGTCCAAGGCTCTTCCGTAGGCTGTAATGACGCGCTGTATGAAATCACCGGTCCACTTCTCCATGCGCGCTCTTTTGTGGCCGGCTCTGCGCTCACCAAGAATTCGCGCGCACATCAGTGGCGTCAGGGTCAGCGAGACAAGGCCGGATGCAAGAATCGCGACGATGATGGTAATCGAAAATTCCTGAAAGATTCGGCCAAGCAATCCCGGCAGAAAAACCAGGGGAATAAACACCGCTGCCAGCGAAAGCGTCATCGACAAAATGGTGAACGAAATTTCGCCGGCGGTGTTATAGGTCGCTTTCAGAATCGATTCACCGTGCTCGGCGCGGCGAATCACGTTTTCCAGGAAGACGATCGCGTCGTCGACCAAAAATCCGATGGCCAGCGTCAGCGCCATAAGAGTCAGGTTATTGATCGAGAACCCGAGCAAATAGATGACGGCGAAAGTGAGCAGCAACGAGAGCGGGAGCGCGACAGCCGGGATAAGCGTGTCGGTAGCGCGTCCGAGAAACACGTAAATCACCAGGACCACGAGAACGAACGCGATGACCAGAGTCAGGCGAACGTCATGGACAGAGTTAACAATCGTTTGCGAACGGTCGAACACCGGCAGGAAGGTGATCGATCCCGGCAGACTGGCGCGCAGCTCCGGGAACAAGGCTTTCACGGAATTGGCCACTTCAACCGCGTTCGCTCCGGCCTGCCGTGAAACCGCAAGGACAACGGTGGACCCAGAAGGCTTGTATCCTCTCACCCAGAAAAAGCGTGAAGTACGCTCGTCCTGCACGCTCTGCCTTACCTCGGCAATGTCGCGCAAATAGACCGGTGAATTATCCTTATTCCGGGCAACGATCAGATTGCGATAACCTTCCGCCTGATCGATCTGCCCGTTCGGCTGAAGGACAAAGGTGCGATGCGGGCCGTCGAATTGGCCGGCCCCAGAGTAAACCGTTCCCGCCTTAATCGCGTTTGCGAGATCGTCCATGGTCAATCCCCGCGAGGCCAAGGCGCCGGGATCGGCTTTGATTCGGATCGCGCCTTGCACTCCATAAATATTCACTTGAGAGACGCCCGGCAGAATCGACATGCGCTGCGCCACTACGGTTGAGGCGTACTTATAGAGATCGCCGTCGGTCAGCGTGTCCGACATGAAGCCGACCAGGTAAACGGCCTGATCGTTCGGGTTGGTTTTGCTAAAGGTGGGCGGACTCGGCAGGTCGATTGGCAACTTGCCGGTCGCGCGTTGAATGGCGGCCTGAACATCGGTGGCCGCGTCGGTGATGCTTTTGCTCAGAACAAATTGCAGGGTCAGTGATGTATTGCTCTGCGTGCTCTGGCTGGTGATGATGTCGAGGCCGGGAATCTGCAGAAATTGCTTCTCCAACGGGGTGGCGATGTTATTCGCCATCGTCACTGGATCTGCACCCGGGTAGGCGCAGGTCACCTGGATGATCGGATAATCGACCGCCGGGAGGTCGTTAACGGCGAGTTTATTGTAAGTGGCAATCCCGGCGACGATCACGGACAGAGTCAACAATACCGTCATGACCGGTCGTCGAATGAACGGGCCGGACAGACCAGTGCCTTCGACCGGGACCAACTTTGACGAGGACGTCTCTCCACCTTCGACGTTCGATCCGAGCCGGTTTTTATCTCTTCCCGCCTTGGCGGAATGTTCGCCGTTCCCCGAGTCGTCGTGTTCGTCCCCGTGATCCATGGACAATTACATTGTACTCTTTGGGGCGCCGTCCTGGTTAGGGGGCGAATTTCCCCCGTAAGGCTTGGGAACAACCTTTGTTCCGGGGGCGAGCGCGAGTTGGCCGGTGACAACGACGGTTTCGTTTGGGTTAATCCCGCTTTCAATCACCTGCAGGTCTCCATCCTGTCGTTGCCCCGGTTTAACCGGCCGGAGATCCACCGTGTTATCCGGCTTCAACACAAATATGAACGGTCCGCCCTGGCTGATCTGCACCGCTTGTGATGGGACCAACCGCGCGTTCTTGATCGTGTCGAGAATGAAACGGACGCGCACGAATTCCGACGGCCAAAACGCGTGATCTGGATTTGGCGTGACCCCGCGCGCCTTGACCGTGCCTGATCCGGGCTGGACAGCAGTGTCGATGAAATATAAGTCGCCCATTCGTGGCGCCGCCTTTTCATCGGGCGAATACGTCTGGACCTTTACGTTCGCTCCGCCGAGATATTTCCTCACCAGGGGCAAATCTGTCTCCGACACCGTGAAATCCGTGTAAATCGGATCGAGGCCCTGGATCATAACGAGTGGCGGACTCGTCGGGCCTACAACATTTCCAACATCGACGTTGCGTAAGCCGACGCGTCCGTTGATCGGCGACTTGATGTAGCAATAATCAAGATTCACCTGCGCCGCTTTGGTAGCCGCTTCGGATTTGTGCGCGTTGGCCTGAGATGTATCGAGGTCTTGTGGCGAGATCACGTTGCGCGCCCGCAGCTCCTGCTGCCGTTTCATAGTGATCTGGTCTAGCGTCGCCTGGGCCTGAGCCTGTTCGAGCGCTGCCTGATACGGCCGAGGATCGATCGTGAAAAGCAAATCGCCCTTTTTTACGTCGGCGCCATCTTGAAAGTTGCGCTCGAGAATTTGTCCGCTGACCTGAGCCTGAACCTGCACGGTCTCATAGGCAGCGCAGGTGCCAATCTCATCCAGGTAAATCGGCACATCTTTCTGGACCACTTTACTGACAAGAACAATCCGCGGCGGCGGAGGGGGCGCCGGTTTTTTGCGATTCCCGATCGCCCGCACCACCAGCAGAACGGCAATGACGAGAATCACGCCGCCGGCAATGAAAACACGCTTGCGGCCCCATTTCCGTTCGAGGTCGGCAATGGTGGCGCGAGTGACCACGTTCACTTTTTCAATGGTTACCATCAGACGGCAGGTCTTCCTGTTTGATTGGCGTCGGCACCTGCCTCTTCATAACTATCCCATCTTTCTGACCGGTCCATGGCACTTTCGGGGGCAAATCTAACCTCTCATCCGGGAGAGGCACGCAGAGGAGACATCCTAATGCTCCCGACGCTTTAAGGGGTTCTTCCAATCCCAAGCCGGAAAGTCGCATCAGGTCGGGCCGACGGCAAAGACCACCACTGTTTGATCGCGGTAGTCTTTAACTCGAACAAGCTGCCGTACCTCCTTTGGCTTCCATTTCTGTTCCTGCAAAGCCCTGTCAGCGTCTTCGCCTCGAACCAGGAAATAGCGCGTCTCCCACGGAAGCTCTTCCACCGTGCTGACGTATCTGACTGGAAAACGCAGGTAGAAAAAGAACGGCTGATAATTAGGATCGACTGCATACAACTCGGCTCCGGGCGGAATGACCTGTTGAATTTGCTCGGCGATATTTCGGACTTTTGGATGGCGTTTCATGACCATTGCCGCAATTGGGTAACCAACGGCACCTGCAAGCAAAGCCAGACAGACGAATACGATCACCGGAGTTCGCCAGTTGATCGCTTTTGGCTGTTCACTCTTCAGCGCTGCTGGCAGGCAAAAGACATTTTGCGCGTAGGCCATCCCTATCAGCCATGCGAAACCCGCGACCGTGGGAATCGAATAACGAGGAGCCGATCCGGGAAGCAGACTAACGAGTGTCAAGGGCACGAAGGTTGCCCAAAGCAAAGCGCGCGCGAGACGCTTCTCCTCTTCATTGGCAAACGACTGGAGTCGAATCAGCGGCACAAACAGGATCCATGGCAAAAGATAAGCCAGCGCGCGCGGCAGGATCGTGATCCAGACGCCGAAAGTGAAAAAATTCCCGGTGGCACGGCCGGTGAACTGCGACGACCACCGATTAACGACTCCTTGCCCCGCGCTGGCGTGCAATAACGGCATAGCCCATGCACCGAAAATACCGAGCATGACCAGCAGGCCGACGATGTGCGCCGGATGATAGAGCAGCCGCCACTGCCGGCTTTGCCAAAGGGCCGCGATCACAATCGCGTAGAAGAAAAAAAGGTGCGTCGGACCCTTTGCCAGCCAGCCGAGCCCGAGAAAAATCCAAGGCACTATCCATGTCAGCCATGGCGACCGCCCCTCGCGCCACCAACTGAGCCAGAAAATGACGGCAAGCGCGGTCAGCGATGCGTAAAGTGCCTCGATCTCAATCAGGCGGCCCTTTTGAATCATCGCGACGTTCGTTAGCCAAACCATCGCAGCCACCAGCGATCCCGACGCGCTCAGACTTCGACGCGCGACGGTCACAAAAGCCAGCGCGACGATCAGAAGGCTAACCACGGACGGCAAACGGACGGTCCACTCGTTCCGGGCGCCGAAGATTTTCAGTGAGGCAGCGACAGCCCAATTGATCAGCGGTGGCTTTCGAAAATAATCTTCGCCCCCCACTTGCGGGACGAGGAAGTTGCCCGACTCGAGCATGGCCATGGCGGGGAGAATTCGTCGCCCCTCTTCGCCACGGATTTCGAAAAGGCCAAGCGCTGGGAGATAGATGGCAGCCCAAACGACAACAACGATCAAAACGCTGGCCCGCTGCGACATCCCTGACTTTGTCGCACGGGGGAAGCGTTGCAAGACCTCGAAAAAAGGGGTTCCAACGCTCGGGGGTGACAACATGGGAGACATTGTCGCTGCCAAGGTCTGGGCGGCCGACCAATCAACATTTGCCGGCAGTGACCCCGCGCAGCTACAACCTCGGCGGCCGACTCCCGCTCGTCACCAATCTTACTATATAGAGTGAGCCCCCACTCGTCCCGGGGCCTCCTTGACGGAAGCCCCTTCGAAAACTAAGGTAATGACCTAGTCCGCGCTAGAGGGAGTGGGAACTGATGTCCCACTCCTTTTGGTCTGCGGGCTGCATGTTTTATGAACGCGGAATTTATTGCCATGCTGGATTACCTGGAACGGGAGCGCGGAATCAAACGCGAGATCCTGCTCGAGGCCGTCTCGAACGCGCTCCTTTCCGCCTCGAAGAAGAGCGTCGGCGCGGCGCGCGATCTTAGGATCGATATCGATCCGAAAACCGGCGACATTCGGGCCCTGGCCAACCTGGTGGTGGTCGAGACTGTTTCCAACCCACAGGACGAAATCGACCTCAACAAAGCGCGCCGATTGAAGGCAGACGCCCAACTGGGTGAGATCGTGGAAGTTGAAGTCACGCCGCGAAATTTCGGCCGCATCGCCGCTCAGACCGCCAAGCAGGCCATGATGCAGCGCATCCGCCAGGTCGAGAAGGAAATGATTTACGAGGAATTCAAGGATCGCGCCGGCGAGATCGTCAGCGGCACGGTTCGCCGATTCGATCGTTCCGATGTCATTCTCGATCTCGGCAAGTTTGAAGCCATCATGCCGCAGCGGGAACGCGTGGTTGTGGAAGATTACAATGTCGGAGACCGGCTCCGCGCTTACGTCGTGGCAGTGGATAATGGAATTCGCGGTCCCGAAATTATTGTTTCGCGCAGTCATCCCAATTTCGTTCGACGCCTGTTCGAATTGGAAGTCAGCGAGATCGCCGACGGGACCGTGGAAATTCGCGGCATTGCGCGCGAAGCCGGTTACCGCACGAAGATCGCGGTCTGGAGCGCGAACGATAAGGTCGATCCGGTCGGTGCGTGCGTCGGCATGCGCGGTTCACGGGTCAAGAACATCGTTCGCGAACTGAACAATGAGAAAGTGGACATCATCCGCTGGAGTTCCGACCCGAAAGAATTTGTCCTCGAAGCGCTCAAGCCGGCGAAGGTGAAGAATCTCGTTTTCGATACCGAAAAGAAGAGTGTCCAAATTTCAGTCGACGAAGATCAGCTTTCCCTCGCCATCGGCAAAAAGGGCCAGAACGCGCGTCTTACTTCACGCCTAACGGGTTGGGAGATCAATATCGACAAGGATGCTTCTGCCACCACCCAGGTGGAGCAGAAAGTTGCCCAAGCCGCCCAGACGCTGGCCAGCACGCTCCCGATCACCTCTGAGGAGGCGGTCACTTTGGTCAAAGCCGGATTTACCAATATGGAAGGTCTGCGCGACGCCGACGTGAAGGACATTGTCGATATTTTGGGAGTGGACGAAGCCAAAGCTCAACAGATTTACGAAGCTGTTCACCGCGATGAGAAGGTGGCCACTTGATCACGAGCTTGCTTAAGACCTCTTAAGCCGTGAGAAAATATTTTTACAACTCGAATGCCTACAAAGACGACCAGCAAAAGCGGAGCACGAAAACCCGCCGCGAAACCTGCGGCAAAGGCCTCGTCTGCGCGTAAGCCGGCCGCGTCTGCATCGAAAGCCAAACCGGCCGCGCCCGCGCCGAAAAAGGCGGAGATCAAGCACGTCAGCCATTCGAGCCACGCAGCGGCGAAGCCACGCACGGAAGCCGCGCCAAAAGCCGCTCCCAAGCCGGTCGCGCCTCGCCGCGACCCCTCCGAAACGGTCTCCCTGATCGACGAGAAGAAACCGAAGAAAAAAACACCGGACGGCGAAAAGAAGACCGGATTTCTTCCTCCGATTTCGCGTATTCGAGCCTCACTCGAGACACCGACAGTCGTCCCCAAACCCGCTGAACCGGCGGCAGCACCGGTCGCCGCGGTCACCCCAGCGCCAGAACCGACCGCGCCCGTGGCCGACGAGACGACAGCACCGGAAGAAGAGCCGAAGAACGTCATCCATATCAAGCCGCCCATCCTGGTGAAGGAATTGGCGACGGGACTCGGTTTGAAAAATTTCCAGCTCATCAAGGAGCTGATGACCGAATTCAACGTCTTCGTTAACCAAAACCAGACGATCGAGCCGGACATCGCGACGAAAATCGCCGAGAAGCACGGCTTCGTTCTCGAGAAAGAAGTTCGCGTTAAAGGCGGCGGCGTCCACAAGGTGGAGCAGGTTGTCGTCGCGCCGCCTCCGCCGGTGATCGAAAAAGAGGAAGAGCTGAAGCCGCGCGGACCAATCATCACTTTCATGGGCCACGTCGATCACGGCAAGACTTCGCTGATGGACGCGATCCGTAAAACGCGCGTGACTGCCGGCGAAGCAGGCGGCATTACGCAACACATCGGCGCCTACCGCGTAGACTACAAAGGCCAGCCAATCACTTTTCTTGATACTCCAGGCCACGCGGCTTTCACGGCCATGCGCGCGCGTGGCGCTTCCGTGACCGACATCGTTGTGCTCGTAGTCGCGGCCGACGACGGGCTCATGCCGCAAACCATTGAGGCGATCAACCACGCCAAAGCCGCGCCACATGTTGAGATCATGGTCGCGATTAATAAGATCGACCTGCCAGGCGCGAACATCGATCGGGTCAAGAAGCAGCTTCAGGATAAGGATCTCACTCCGGAAGATTGGGGCGGCAAAACCGTCACCGTGCCGGTATCAGCGACCAAGGGGACGAACATTGATCAGCTGCTCGAGATGATGCTGCTGCAGGCGGAAGTGATGGATTTGAAGGCTTCGCCGACGGCAAAACCGCGCGGCACTGTTATTGAAGCGCAGCTCGAGGCCGGGCGAGGGCCAACCGCAACCGTCATCGTGCAAATGGGCACGCTGAAAGTCGGCGATCCGTTTATCTGTGGCGATTACAGCGGAAAAGTGAAATCGCTGATCGACGATCAGGGAAACCAGGTCAAAGAGGCCGGTCCAGCCATGCCTGTGAAGGTCTTGGGTTTTACCGGCCTGCCCAATGCGGGCGATGAACTGCTGGTCATGGCTACTGAACGCGAGGCCAAGGCGTTGAGTGAAGAACGGCTGGACACAAAGCGCGCCGGCAAGCTGGCTTCGCCCCAACGGGCCACGCTTGAATCGCTGCTCGAGGCTCCCGACGGCAAGAAGCTGCTTCGGATTGTCCTGAAAACAGATGTCCAAGGCTCTCTCGAGGCTTTAAGCAATGCTCTCAGTCAGATCGAAAGCAAAAAGATCGACCTCGAGCTCATCCATGGCGGCGTTGGTCCAATCTCCGAAAACGACATCCTGCTGGCGAGCGCATCGGACGCCGTTGTCGTGGGCTTTAATGTCAAAACCGAAAATCTCGCAGTCGGCGCTGCCAAACGCGAAGGCGTGCAGATCAAACTTTACTCGATCATTTACGAGTTGATCGATCAGTTGAAAGAAGCCATGGCCGGGTTGCTCGATCCGGAGCACCGCGAAACCGTCATCGGTCACGCCGAAGTGAAGCAGGTCTTCCAGCTCAGCCGAGGCATCGTCGCGGGCTGTCTCGTGACCGACGGACGAATCGCAAGGACAGCGCGTGCGCGAGTCTTGCGCCGTCGCCAGCCGGTTTACGATGGAGGTCTGTCGACTTTGCGGCGCTTCCAGGACGACGTGAAAGAAGTCCGATCGGGCCTGGAATGCGGCATCAAGCTCGGCGATTTCAGCGAATACCAGGTCGGCGACATCATCGAGTGTTACCAACTCGAGCAGGTCGCCCAAAAGCTCTAACGATTTGGAGTAAAGGAGTGTTGGAGCACTGGAGTCAGGCTCCTGCGCTCGATGCTCCAAGAAATGACATCACCGCAAGACTCCACCGCTCCAGAACTCCAACTTTCCAAGGATTGTGAAACATCGTCTCCTTCGCGTTAACGAATTGGTGAAGCGCGAGCTCAGCCTGCTGATCACTCGCGAGTTGGATTTTGAACCTGCCCTCGTGACCATCAGCTCGGTCGATGTCACGCCAGATCTGAAGAATGCCCACGTGTTCGTCAGCGTCCTCGGAGCGAAATCAAAAAGCGATGTTCTGGAAAAACTCGAAGCTCATCGCGCGATTCTTCAGGCGGACATGGCAAAAACGGTCGTGCTCAAATATACGCCGCACCTTGTCTTTCACCTGGACGACTCGATTGAGCGTGGCACACGCGTGATCGAAATTCTGCAGAAGCTTGAAAAACCGGAGCCCGGTGAAGGCTAAGTCTGCGGCTTGGCGGAAACCTGCTCGTCGGTAGTTTGACCATGCAGGCCCGCGAACGCGCCTCGAACACTCCATGAGTTCATCGACATTTCAGGAAATTGCCAAGGTCCTTCGTGAGAAGCACAGCTTCGCCGTCTTGAGCCACGTCCGGCCCGATGGCGACGCGCTCGGAAGCCAGTTGGCCATGGCCCTGACCCTTTTGAAGTTAGGCAAAGATGTTCGAGTCTGGAACGAAGACGGCATGCTCGAAAAATATTCCTTCCTCCCGCGAGCCGAATTGCTGGCCAAACCGCCCGCCGCTCGCGAGAACGTCGAGGTGGTCATCGCGCTCGATACCGCCATTCAAAACCGAATGGGAACGGCCCTCGAATCCATCGGCACGAGCGAAATTTGCATCAATATCGATCATCACCCGAGCAACCCGCGTTATGGCGACATGGTTTACGTCGACGCAAGCTCGCCGGCAACCGGACAAATCCTTTTCGAGTTGCTCAAGGCCGGCGGTTTCCCGATCGACTCCGACATTGCCGAGAATCTCTTCGTCGCTATTTCAACCGACACGGGCTCCTTCCAATATTCAAATACCACGGCGCGAACTTTTGAAATCGCCGCCGAACTCATCCAGGCCGGTGTGAATGTCGGTCGCATCAGTCAGCAAATTTACGAGAATTATCCGCGACGGCGCGTCGAGCTTCTTCGCGAACTCCTCCGCACGATGCGTTTCGACGCGGACGGCCGCGTAGCCAGCTTTAGCCTGAGTATGCAGACTGCCTCCGATCTCGGCGTTCTGCCCGAGGATAACGAAGGCTTGATCGATCATCTCCGGGCGATCCAAGGCGTCATTGTAGCGGTTTTCTTCGAAGAACTCGTGGATGGCAAAGTCCGCGTAAGCATGCGCTCGAAAGACGACAAGGTGGACGTTTGCGCGATCTGCCAGAAATTCGGCGGTGGCGGGCACACACTTGCAGCCGGTGCCCGGGTGCGTGGAACTCTGGATGAAGTGAAGCAACGTGTTTTGGAGGCGATCTGTGACGTCATTGGCTGCAACTCCTGACGGCGTCCTTCTGGTCGATAAGGCTGAAGGGATGACTTCGCATGACGTCGTCGCCCTGGTGCGGCGACGCCTCGAGATCAAGAAGGTTGGGCATTGCGGAACGCTCGATCCCATTGCCACGGGGCTGCTTCTTCTGACACTGGGACGCGGAACCAAGATTCAGGATCTGCTCATGAGTGAAGACAAGGAGTACGTCGGAACGCTCACGCTGGGCGCTTCTACGAGCACACAAGACCGCGAAGGCGAGATCTTGGAAACAAAACCGGTGCCGACGTTGTCCGAAGAGCAGGTTCGTGCGGCCTTCGAAAAATTTCGCGGCGATTTCTACCAGATGCCGCCGATGGTTTCGGCGATCAAACATGCAGGCGTGCCGCTCTACAAACTCGCTCGCCAGGGAAAGGTCGTCGAGCGCGAGCCGCGACTCGTTCATGTTTATCGTTATGTCATCGACAGGATCGCTTTGCCTGACATCGATTTCACGGTTTCCTGCAGCAAAGGCTTCTATGTTCGCACCTATGCGCACGACATCGGCGAAGCGCTCGGCTGCGGAGCACACTTGAAGAATTTGCGACGCACAAAATCGGGACGGTTCGGTCTCGATCGCGCTATCACGGTGGCTGAGATACGCGAAGCACCGCCCGCAGAGATCGTTAGTCGAATGCTTACTCTTCCCGAAGTCTCCCGCATGCGGGGAGCGTGAGGCGAATGCGAAGCTACGAATGACGAAGGAGTGACGGCGAGCTATTGATCATTTCCCCAGATGGACGTTCTGCATTCCATCCCCGAGCTTCCGCGGCTTTCCGGTCCCCTGTTCCTTGCCATCGGCGTCTTCGACGGCGTTCATCTCGGACATCAGGCTGTCATTTCCACTTCAGCACGAAATGCCAAGGCTGGGGGCGGCACGCCCGTTGTTGTCACTTTTGACCCGCACCCGGCGAAAATTCTGCGCCCACAGGATGCGCCGCACCTCTTAACCGCGACGGCGCACAAGATTGCGCTGATCAAAGCTCTGGGCGTCGAACACCTGCTGGTGATCAATTTTGATCGCGAATTTGCCTCAACTCCTCCAGAAGAATTCGTTAAGGGACTGGTCGAGAATTCCAAGCCCCTGCGCCAAATTTGCGTCGGCCACGAATGGTCGTTTGGGAAAAATCGCGCGGGAAATCTTGAACTATTGCAACAGTTAGGCGCGAAAAATAATTTCGAGGTTGTCGGGATCAAGCCGGTTCGGGTTAACGACAGCGTGGTCAGCAGCACGGCGATTCGTAACGCCGTCGAGGAGGGCAATTTCGCGCGCGCCGCCGAGATGCTCGGGCGCGATTACACGATTCTGGGAACGGTTGTGCATGGGCAGGCCATCGGAAACAGCCTCGGTTTTCCGACAGCGAATCTGAGCGCTCACAGCGAACAATTTCCGCCTAACGGAGTGTATCTCGCCCAAGCTTCCCTCGATGGCAGGGTTTACAAGGGAGTGATTAATCTCGGCGTTCGCCCGACAGTCGCGCGTGGCGTCCCCGAGCGGACTCTTGAAATTCATTTGCTTGATTTCAGCGGCGACATTTACGGGCACGACATCGAGGTACGCTTCGACCGTTTTTTGCGCGCGGAAATGAAATTCTCGAGCGTCGAGGAACTGCGTGGTCAAATCCACAGAGATGTCGAGGCCGCGCGCGCGCTATAGCATTCGACATTGTGAAAACGGACGAGACGAGCTCGTCCATCCCGATTCCATCGGCACTGCGAGTTAAGCAGGAAGGGACGAGTTGATCTCGTCCACTCTGCAAATCACTTCCGCGACAAGACGCTCGCGCGCAGGTCGCTGTCCCTCGAGAGGACCGCACCCAGCCCGATGCCGGTGATGAGAAGACCGACTGCCGCGGCGACGTAGAGCAAGCCAAGCGGGCTGAGTTGCCCCACGCGAATCATGCCGTCGCCCACAAAACGACCCCCACCGGAAAGGATGTAGGCCAGCAGACTGGCGAGCACGGTTGCGCTCAGAAGAATGGCAGCCCGCACGCGTTGACGACGCGCGCCCGGCGCCGGCAGGCTGGACATCACCCGGCGGGTGAAACCGGCGTCATCGATGTAGGGCACCGCTTCCCGCAGTTGCCTATCGAGATCATCGATTTCGTTGCCTGTGTCCATTTTAGTGCGTTGCCCAAGCAGCCAGGGTTTTTTTCAATTTCTCTCGACCGCGCAGAACATTCGTTTTCACTGTTCCGAGAGGAATATCCAGCACCCGGGATGCCTCATCATGCGATAATCCGTTCTGGCAGCAAAGCAAAACTGCCGTTCGTTCGTGTAAAGGCAGGAGACTGAGGGCATGCATAAGGTCCTGCCTCAATCCCGGATCCACCGTGTTGGGATCCTGTTCGGCCTGCAAGACGTCCTCATCGATCCCGACGAGCTCTTTTTTGCGGCGGGCGTCCTCACGGAAGACGTTATAGGCAATTCGGTAAAGCCATGTCGAAAAGCGAGCCTCTCCGCGAAAGCTTCGAATGTGTTTGTAAGCCTTGAGGAAAGCCTCCTGCGCAAGGTCGTCGGCCAATGCGAAATCCGTTCGTGTAAGCTGCCGCAGGAGGCCCCGAACGCTTGATTGATGCCGACGGACCAGCTCGCCAAAGGCGTGCTGGTCTTCATCGACAAGAACACGAGCGACGAGGTCCGCATCGGTTAACTCCACTCCCGCAGACTACGGTAATGGCGGGGGAATGTCTGCTTTCGCTTCGCCATTCGTCTTGCCATCCAGCTTCCAAACCAGGAGATACCCGATGCCGATTAGGAACGGGATCAAGCCAACGGCCCAGGCCCCGCCTTCACCGTCGTTCACCGCAGCGAGAAAGGCCATCAGACCGATTCCAATCATCGTCCAGATCACCCCGCGGCGCATGTCCGACCGTTTGCGCACCGCTGGCAGGGGACTCAGCAAGGCCGCTGGAACAGGCTGCCCCTTTTCCACCATCATCCTGACGGTCCGGTGCATCATGCGACTCCGGGAAAATCCAAAGTAGAGGATGACCGCAAAGATCAGGACCGGCGTGCCGAAAACAATCATGACTATCGGGACAACCGCATCCGGAAGGTCGTTGTTGTCGTGTCGCTCATGAGTTTCCGTGGGACTGGAATCGTCGTCACCCACCTGGATGTGCAATCCCTTCCGGTGAAGGTCTTTGTTAATTTTGTTGTGGATTCTTCCAGCAAGCGTGGAGGAATCCGACGAATCGCCGGGAGGCAGGCTGGCCGAAGGCGCGGCGGTAGGGATAGCCGACGCCGCGGCCATGGGAGTCGAGGGCGGAACAGCGCCGGGGCCCTGAGCGAAGGCCGCTACCGACAGGGCGGCCGAACATATCAATATAGTGAACAGTTTCTTCATAATTAACCTCTCGATAGTGAGATGCGGCCGAAAGGCCTGTTGGATTCAAGAAAACTTTCTGACACTGAAGGCGGCCGGATTCCGCCGTTCGATGACCCCTTATTTAAATTGCTCGGCCTCAGTCGAGCCCCTTAAGGCGGTGGTTGAAGATTCGCCCCCGGAAATGACTTGGGCGACGTCATCGAAATATCCCGTCCCCACCTCGCGCTGATGTTTGGTGGCGGTGTATCCCTCCTTCTCGGACGCAAATTCCTCTTCCTGCAACTCGGAATACGCCGACATGCCTTTATCTCGATAGGCACGGGCCAATTTGAACATGGAATGATTCAAGGCGTGGAACCCTGCGAGAGTGACGAATTGGAACTTGAAGCCCATGGCGCCAAGCTCCCGCTGAAATTTCGCGATCGTCGCCGAATCGAGCTTTTTCTTCCAATTGAAAGAAGGCGAGCAGTTGTAGGCCAGTAATTTGCCCGGGGAAACCTTGTGCAACGCTTCCGCGAATCGGCGCGCCTCGCCTAGATCGGGCGTGCTTGTTTCACACCAAACCAAATCGGCGTAGGGCGCGTAACTTTGCCCGCGAGCGATCGCCTGATCCAGTCCCGCGCGGACCCGGAAAAAACCTTCCGGCGTCCGATCTCCGGCTAAAAATTTCTGGTCGCGCTCATCCACATCACTCGTTAGGAGAGCCGCACCGCCGGCATCTGTCCGCGCGACGATGACCGTTGGCACACCCGAAACGTCTGCCGCGAGGCGAGCGGCCACCAGATTTCGAATCGCCTGTGACGTCGGCACGAGAACTTTTCCGCCCATGTGACCGCATTTCTTTTCGCTCGCGAGCTGGTCCTCAAGGTGGACGCCGGCGGCCCCGGCTTCAATCATCGCCTTTACGAGCTCGAAGACATTGAGCGGCCCGCCGAACCCTGCTTCCGCATCAGCCACAATCGGCGCAAACCAATCGATATCCCCCTTCCCCTCGGCCTGTTGAATTTGATCGGCCCGTTGCAGAGCATTGTTGATTCGTTTGATGACCGCCGGAACGCTGTTCGCCGGATAGAGGCTTTGGTCCGGATACATCTGTCCCGCAAGATTGGCGTCTGCTGCGACCTGCCAGCCGCTCAGATAAATCGCTTTCAGTCCTGCCTTCACTTGCTGGACAGCCTGGTTTCCGGTCATCGCGCCTAACGCCGGCAGGAACAGCTCGGAGCGAAGCAGACGCCGGAGCTTCTCCGCGCCTAACCGCGCGAGGGTGTGTTCAATTTGAACGGAACCACGCAGCCGTGCGACATCCTCAGCCGAGTATGGTCGAGTGATCTTATCAGATTCCTCGCTGCCTTTCGATGCCGTGCGCCGTTTGGTCCCGCCCGTTTTCGTCCCGTTTTGGTCAGGTTTCATAAATCAATCCAAGTGCTCGTAAGCGGGTAGCGTGAGGAACTCCGCAAAATGATCGTCGATTGTGATCCTCTCAAATAAATCGCGCGCCAGATCGAACTTCCGGTCGCCATCGCCCGGATAACTTTGGACCTTCCCTGACTCTTCGCGAAGAACCTGCTGAAAAAGCTCAACCGTCACTTTGCGGCCATCGTCGAGTTTGCCACCCGGATTGCGAATCCATTGCCAGATTTGAGCCCGAGAAATTTCCGCGGTAGCAGCGTCCTCCATGAGATTGAAAAGCGGGACCGCGCCGCTCCCCCGAAGCCAGGCCTCGAGATATTGCACGCCCACGGATACATTTTGCCGCAGCCCCGCTTCGGTAATCGGCTCTTTCGGTCCAAAATCGAGCAGATCGGCCGCGGTCACCTTTACGTCTTCGCGTTTTCTGTTGATCTGGTTTGGCGTTTTCATGACGGCATCAAAGGCGTCCATGGCGAGTTGAACCATCCCGGGATGTGCCACCCACGTGCCGTCGTGGCCGTCCCGGGCTTCCCGCTCCTTATCGTCACGAACCTTCGCGAACGCTTGCTCGTTAGCTGCCGCGTTGTTCTTCACCGGGATCTGCGCAGCCATTCCTCCCATCGCGAAAGTGTTCCGGCGATGACAAGTCTGAATGCAAAGAAGTGAATACGACCGCATGAAATGTGTCGTCATTGTCACAAGGCCGCGATCGGCAAAGACGAGATCTTTTTTGTGCGCGAACTTCTTAATGCACGAAAAAATGTAATCCCACCGTCCACAGTTCAGGCCGGCGGAGTGTTCCCGCAGCTCATACAGGATCTCGTCCATCTCGAACGCGGCCGGAATAGTCTCGATCAAAACGGTGGCGCGAATCGTTCCGCGAGGGATCTGCAGCTCATCCTGGGCGAAATTGAACACATCATTCCAAAGACGTGCCTCCAGATGGCTCTCCATCTTGGGCAGGTAAAAGTACGGACCGCTCTCGCGTCCGATCAGTTCGCGTGCGTTATGGTGAAAGTAGAGGCCGAAGTCGAAGAGCCCGCCTGAGACAGGCTCGCCATCCACCAAAAAATGCTTTTCCTCGAGGTGCCAGCCGCGTGGGCGAACAAGGAGCACCGCACATTTTTCATTCAGCCTGTATTCTTTTCCTTCCGGTGAAGTGAACTGAATCGTCCGGCGGATGGCATCCCGAAGATTGATCTGACCTTCAATCATGTTTTGCCACGTCGGCGAATTGGCGTCCTCGAAGTCCGCCATGAACATCCTGGCGCCGGAGTTCAGCGCGTTGATCACCATCTTTCGATCGGTCGGGCCGGTGATTTCCACACGTCGATCCTGCAGATCGGGCGGAATTGGGGCACAAGTCCAGGAGCTCTCACGGATGTTTCGGGTTTGCTCGAGGAAATTCGGCGCCCTTCCGGCATCAAAGTCGGCCTGGCGGTCCCGCCTGGCACGCAACAGCTCTTTTCGGCGGGAATTAAAACGGCGATGCAGGCTGGCCACGAATTCCATGGCTTCCGACGTCAGAATTTCGCCGAAAGCAGCCGATCGATCCCCTTTTAACTGAACGCCCGCTGGCATTTGCGCGGAATCCATTTTGGTAGTCTGCATTCTCTCTTTCATCGAAGCGAATGCCGCATCCGGCCGCACGGCGGAGCACATCTGCGCCGAGGAGGGCTGGAGCGGGTGAAGGGGTTCGAACCCTCGACATTCTCGTTGGCAACGAGATGCTCTACCACTGAGCTACACCCGCGTCTTGAGGAGGGGAATAATCGGCGAGAGCCCGTTTCGCGCAAGATTTTATTGCAGCCGAAAAGCCCCGAAACCAAGCCTCTCAGGGCGGGAGGCTCGTCTCCCGCACTTCGGGAATGACAAAGGTTCGACCTCGGCGACACTCCACAGTCCATGCCCGCGCCCGACCAGATCAGCCCCTCGCTTGCCGACTTTTGTGAATCGGCCAGCGAGGCCAATCTCATTCCCATCGTCACTGAGCTGGTCGCAGACAGCGAGACGCCGATCTCGGTCTTTGGAAAAATTCAGGACCTTGGCGAGTGCTTTCTCTTCGAGTCGGCTGAGACGAACGAACAGTCGGGCCGTTTCTCGTTCATCGGATTTGATCCACTCCTGCGTTTCGAAAGCAAAGGGAGGACGGTTTCGATTACCGAACGGGGAAAGAAGCAATCGTTCGAAACCGGGACAGATCCGGTAGCGGAGTTGGAAACGATCCTGGCCCGATATCGTGTGCCCAAACAAACCGATCTCCCGCATTTCTACGCCGGTGCGGTCGGCTACATCGGCTTTGATGTCATTCCATTTTTCGAGCCAACAGTAACCATCCACCCGCGCGACGATCTGCGCATTCCCGAGATGTCGTTCATGATCGCGCGCGTGCTCATTGTATTCGATCACCGCTTCCGTCGATTGCGTCTGATCGTAAACGCGCTCATCGAGGACGACCGAAAAATTGAAGAGATCTACCAGGAAGCTCTTGATCGATCCAACGAGCTTTGCCTCCGACTGAACCGACCGCTGAATCTCCCTCCTATTCCAGCACGCCGCATCGAAAAGCTTACCCGCGCGCAAAGCAATTTCGAGAGAGCTGAATTTGAAGACATCGTTAGGCAGGCACGCGAATACATCGCGGCCGGTGACATCTTTCAGGCGGTCCTCTCTCAAAGGTTCGAGACTGAGTTCCCAGGGGATGCGCTCGACCTCTATCGCTGTCTGCGCTTTGGGAATCCTTCTCCCTACATGTTTATGCTGAAGTTCGACGGAGATCTGACAGTCCTGGGAAGTTCACCCGAAATGCACTTGCGCGTTCGCGGACGGTGCGCCGAAATCCGGCCGATCGCCGGAACTCGCCCGCGCGGACAGGACGCCGGCGAGGATGAACGTCTGGGAAAGGAGCTTCTGGCCGACCCGAAGGAGCAGGCCGAGCATGTGATGCTGATCGATCTGGGACGCAACGATCTGGGGCGAGTTTCGAAAATTGGGACGGTTCGGGTTACAGAGCAGATGACAATCGAACGCTACAGTCACGTGATGCACATCGTTTCTCATGTCGTCGGCGAGATCGCCGACAACAAGACTGGGTTCGACGCCTTGCGCGCCACTTTCCCGGCCGGGACGGTCTCGGGCGCACCAAAGGTTCGCGCCATGCAAATCATCAGCCAGCTGGAAAAATCCCGCCGCGGCTTTTATTCCGGCGTCGTCGGATATTTCGGAATTGATGGCTCCATCGACACCTGCATCGCACTGCGATCGGTTGTTTTGGTTAATGGCCGCGCCTACCTGCAGACGGGCGCCGGCATCGTTGCTGACTCCGATCCCGCACGGGAATACGAAGAGTGCATTAACAAATCCAAGGCAATGCTCGAAGCGATTGAACGAGCGAGAGCCATCACGCGATGAAACTACTGGTCATCGATAACTACGATTCGTTCACCTACAACCTCGTCCAATACTTCGGGGAACTCGAAGCCGACGTGATCGTTAGGCGAAACGATCAAATCACCGTGGAAGATGTGGACACGCTGAAGCCGGATCGTATCTGTATTTCGCCCGGGCCGGGTCGACCCGAGAATGCGGGCATTTGTCCATCGCTCGTCGAGCAACTCGGCTTTGAAATTCCTATCCTTGGTGTCTGCCTCGGCCATCAATGCATCGCTCAGGTCTTTGGCGCGAAGATTTCGCGCGCCACACATCTGATGCATGGAAAGACTTCCAAGGTCCATCACACGGATCGCGGCCTTTTTAAAGGATTAGAGCAGCCCATCGAAGCGACCCGCTATCATTCATTGATCGTCGAGTTGTCGGCTTTCCCAGAATGTCTCGAAATCACCGCGACCGCCGACGATGGCGAGATCATGGGTTTACAACATCGGGACTTGCCCCTCCACGGAGTGCAATTTCATCCTGAATCAATCCTGACCCCATCAGGGAAGGATCTGCTGCGGAATTTTTTGGCGATCTAACTCATCGGGCTGGGGGACGAGCGGCCGGTGCTCCCCGCACTCTCAAGCCCCGTTCTTCTCAACGACCTTATGAATGGCCTCGAGCTCGCGCGTCATTTGCTCGTACTCGGAAAGCGTCAGAGCCTGAGCGCCATCTGAAAGGGCCTCGTCAGGTTTTGAATGAACTTCAACCATGACGCCGTCCGCGCCCACAGCCACTCCCGCACGAGCCAACGGCGTGACCATGTAACTTCGCCCCGTGCCGTGCGCCGCATCCACAATCACCGGAAGATGCGAGATTCGCCGCACCGCCGGGACAGCCGCCAGATCAAGCGTATTGCGCGTGTGCTGGGCGAATGTCCGCACGCCTCGTTCGCAGAGCACCACCTGATAATTTCCCTCGGTCATTACATACTCGGCGGCCAGCAACCATTCTTCCAGAGTCGCTGCCATCCCTCGCTTCAAAAGCACCGGAAGCTTTGATCGCCCGACGCGTTTCAAGAGTGTGAAATTTTGCATGTTCCGCGCCCCGATCTGGATCATGTCGGCATGTTTCTCGACCAGGTCGACAGTTTCGCTATCAAGAGCTTCGCTGACGATTTTCAGGCCGAATTCCTTGCGGATTTCACCAAGAATTTTCAGCGCGTCTTCGCCCAGACCCGAAAATGAATAAGGCGAAGTCCGTGGCTTGAAGGCGCCTCCTCGGAAAAACTTCGCTCCGCTTCGCGCAACGCTTTCTGCCGTCGCAAAAGCCTGCTCGCGGCTCTCCACAGCGCATGGACCCGCGATGACCGCAAGCGAACCGTCGCCAATCTTCGCTCCATTCACATCAACCACCGTCCGATCGGGACGGAGATCCAGTGTGATCAGTTTGTAGGGCTTTGTTACGCGAATGGCTTCGGCGACGCCCGGAAGATTTTCAAAATGGCTGAGATCAACTGCTCCCTTGTTACCGGTGACACCAATGGCTGTACGCGTCGCGCCCGGCATCGTATGGGCGCGAAAACCCAAGGCCTCGATGACGCGAATAACGTGAGCAATTTCATCGCCGGAAGCGCCGGCGTTCATGACGATCAGCATTTAAGGGAACCGCTTACTTACTGGGCAGGCCCCACCCGGTCAACCTCAAGCGACGGTATTCAGCCTTACCGGCAAAAGATGGGGCAGAGCTGTATAAAGCGTCTCGGCGAGTGCATTTGGAACTTGCGCGCCTGGCGTCCATCGCGACGAAATGGAACGTGTCGCTGCAGATCCCAACAGTCCTGGCGTCGCTCATTGTTACCCTTGCCCAGGCAGCCGCGGCCTTTGATACGTCTTACTGGGTCTGGCAACGCACGGACGCTTTGTCTTCCGAAGAGGTCGCCCTGCTTCAGGCACAAGGCGTTCACCAGATCTACTGGCATATCGGCGAACTCGCGAACACCGGCGATACGTGGGAATGGAAATCGCGATTCCGCTTTCCATCGAACCTGACACCGCTGCAGATCACTCCCGTCGTGCGGCTGGTTTCAAAAGAAGCGTCACCCTTTAACGAAAGATCTTTTGAATCGCTCCGTAACAATCTGATGCCGATCGCGAAACTGACCGGGGCGATGCAAATGGATTACGACGCACCAGACCGGCTGCTAGACGATTATTCCAGTGCGCTCCGAAAGATTCATGAATTCACCCACGATCTGACGATCACAGCCCTGCCGCACTGGAGCCGATCGAACTCATGGAAGGTGTTTCGGGGCAGCGTCGATGCGCTCTTCCCCATGTTTTACGATTTCGAACCCGAGCCAACCCTGATCGGCGACTCGCCGAAACCGCTCATCTCCTCTGCCACCATGACCGAGATGCTACGAGACTGGTCGCGTTCGTCGTTGCCGTGGTATGCCGGCCTGCCCGCTTTCGCGCGTCTAACGGTTTACGATTCGATGGGAAAATCGCGCGGTCAGATCAGGAATTGGACCTGGGACGAAATCACATTCAACCAAAGGTTGGTTCGAGATTTCAGGGACGAGCACATCGACCGCGGCATTGAGAGCAGGCGCGGCCACGCGTGTTTCGAACGTATCGCTCGCCCCTAACGACCGATTGGTCGCACGCTGGACTGATCTCCATCTTCTCCAGCAAGCATCCCAGGAGGCTCGTGAATCTGGCGCTGCCGGCTCTGTTCTCTTTCGATTACCTGACACGCCGGTCGCCAGTTCCGGATTTTCCCTTCGTCAGCTGACACATCCCGATGCCACACCTGTTCTTCATCTTCGCGTCACCGGGGCCAATCTTACCCTGGAGAATTCCGGCGACGGCGATTTGCCTCCATTGCTCACGCCGAACGACGGCGGGCTGCGCGGTTATCGGCTTGAAATTGTCGCTGACGCTCCCTTTTTTCGTGAAGCCGAGCCCGGGGATTTTCCGAGCGTCCATGGGTATGAAACCGCCGAATCGGCGAAAACCGTTGCCACCCCGTTTGCACAACGGATCGCGTTCGGTTTCAGCGAACTCCGTGCGGGACAATCCATTCAGACGGGTCTCATTCAGCTGGCTCCCGGCGCATCTTTCCGACAGACTCGCTACCGAATTCAACCCCTCGAAAAAGAATGGAAACTCATCGAATCAAACTAGTTACGATTGTCATCGGCACCGGCTTTGCAATTGCCGGCCGCTTGTTCGCCACCGGCGGCGACTGGTTCGAATCGCCGGCGAAACTTTCCGACACCATCGAAATGCTGCCTGGGAAGTCGTTAGGCGAAATTTTTCTGGAAACATCGCCAAAACCCGCGGCGGAAAGCTCCGTCGATATTCGCGCCGAGGCTACCGAGATTGCCGAGAAGCTCGGGCACGAGCCTTTGCCGAAGCTTCTGAAATCAGCCGATGGATGGATCGCGGCAGCGCGAGCAGAGCGCGATAACGACAACTGCAATCTGGCGCACGATCTCCACGACGCCATCGCTGTCTCTGCATCGGACCCGGCGGCCGCGAAGAATTACATCCTGTGGCGAATCGGGAGCGGCGCTCTCACCAGCAACGACATTGAGCAGCGGGCTGAAACCGCCAAGGGCCCAATCAAGGCCAATTGGCTTTACGCCTGTGGCGCGGCCCAGTTTAGCGGCGGCGACAGAGTCGATTGCCAAAAATGGTTCGATCGCGTCATCCGGGAATTCCCGAAACATCCCCGGGCAGAAATCGCGGCCTTCATGAAAGCGCGCTGCGCTTTTTCGGCGTCGCGCAAAGAAGGCGCCGATGCGTCGGTGCGAGCAAAGGCGATTGCAAGCTTCGAGGCATTTCGGAAAAAATATCCGCGCGGACCATACGAGTCCGATACTCTCGGTTGGTTAGGCGCGCTGGCTTTCGATAGTGAAAACTACCTGAAAGCGCTCGACTATTATATCGCGCAGGTGGAAGAGCCGGGACATCCAGAGACGCTGCCGACGGCCATCTACAATTGCGAACGAGCGCTTGTGCGCGTCGGCGCCAAGCCCGAAGGCAACGCCGCGTTCGATCTGGTGGCACGGCATCCCCGCGTCGCCATGGCTTTCGCCTACCTGGTGCTCAGCGCTCCCGAGGCCGATAATTACGATGGAAAATGGGATAACCCGGCCGACGTAAAAAAATGGCGGCGAACCATGCTGCCGCGTCTGGCTGCAGCGGTCGCCAAACAGAAAGAGGCCTATCAATCGAACGATTGGAAGCCGCGTTACCTGGCAATTCTTGTCCAGGCCGCAAGTGCTGCCGGAAATCAGGCGCAAGCGCTGCAACTTTCGGAAATTGCTCCCGACCAATTATTGAAGAGCGATGATCTGCTCTTCGCCCGCGGCGTGGCTTTGCAACGCGCCGGCCGCGTCCCGGAAGCGATTGACATGTTCCAGAAATTTCTGGGCGCGTTCCCGCGTTCGGCGATGAACCCCGGAGTATCGCTTCGGCTCGCCCTCGCGTTACAGGACAATCACCAGGCTGGAAAGGCGGTGGTTGTTCTCGGGAAAATTCTTCCGCGCACGTCCGGAAACGCAACTGGAGCATCGCCGACTCCGCCGACGAAAGGGAAAGAGGAAGAAGAAACCTCCGAGGAGGGCGAGACGGCGGATACAAAAGCGGAAGGGACGACCAATCTCGAACGCCGCTTTACCGAGGGCGATCAATATCCCGCAGGCGAGAATGACTGGAAGATGGCGGAGAGCTCGGTTTACCCAAACCTTTCCGGCACGGACGAAGAACAGATTCAGATGCTGGTCGACACCCTCCTCACATTTTCGCCACTCCCGGAGTTGGAAGCGGTTCTGAGTGAAACGGCCTTCACTGAGGCCGACCGCAAACTGCTCCGTGCCGTTCTCGCGGAGCGTTATCTGGTTATTGAAGACTTCGCTAATGCCAGGAAATACCTCGCGGAAGGCGATATGCGAATGCGGGTTGACCGGCTGGAAGGCCTAACGAAGGAAGCCGCCGGCGGTGGCAACGAGAAAGCCGCTAAGGCGGCTGCACTCGGCGATGCCTGGGCCGACGCACGAGGCGCTCTCCTGCGCGCGCCGTTGCTCACACGCATCGACCTTTTCGACCGCCAGTGGACCTACGATCAAGCGAACAAGCGAGACAACAGCGGGGCGGCGTTTCATTCGTCGGTGGAGGATCAACTCGACGATTTCGATGAACTCCATCATGCCTCCCGCTGGTGGATGCGCGCGGCCAGGCTCTCCCCAAAGACATCGTTGTCGGCCAAATGCCGATTGCTCGCGCTCGAGTCGATGCCGAAAATCGCGCGCGCGTCCATCTACGGTGAGGCCCGCGCCAAGGAGATCAACCTGACGGCCGTTTCGCGCGAGATCTACGATAAGCTTCAGTCGGAATCGCCCTCATCGGCGGAGGCCCACGAAGCGGCTTACTGGAGTCTCCCGGAAGTCCTGCGAAAATTTGAATACAATCCATGGGGCGTTGATCTCCCGGTGGGTTATTCCTGGCCGTCCGTTTGCAGCGATGATTCCTCTCCGCAGGGCTATCCATTTTCCGATGGTGACGCTTTCGCGAAACTGACCGGACTCGATCCCTTTGAGAAAAGCGGCCAAACGGAAAGTCCTGCAGCCATCGTCGATCAAGTGAGGGCACTCCGACCCTACGCGGCCGGTCACGCGCCGAAAGATTTGCTGCCGGAGGTGAAATCGATCCTTGATGAGCTTCGATCTGGAGCGACCGGCCCAGGGGACGCGGGCGGGATCAATTGCATGGAAGATCTGGTGCAGTTCCTGAGCGAGCCCACGGTTACAACTGAGGCGGCGAGGATTTATGTGGACCTTCGTCTCGACCTTCTTCACCGGGCGCGATGGGCCTTGCCCGATCCAGGACCATCCGATCCGAAAAACGACAGCGACGAAGCCGTGGCCGCTGCAATTGACGATGCGTCGAAAAACAAGGCGTTCTCATCGTTACAGGAGTATCTCGACTTCTGCCGAATCGCGCTCGTTAGCGGGGCACGCTTCGATGTCGAGACCGACATCAAGGATCCGAAGGACCAGGACCATCCCGCCACCTACATCTCGCGCGACTACAAAAAAATGCAGGCACTGGCCCGCGATTTTCTGAAGAAATATCCCAAGAGCAAGAAAAGTGAAGCCGCGCAATTCGTGGCAGCGCGCGCAACTTATTCGGCTTCCTGCCCGTATTTTTGCTGCGTCGGAATGCCCATCGCGGGGATCGATCCTGCGGGCGGGACCGCGGAAACCAAATTGGTTCCGTATTCACAGGAACCTTTCGACGCGAAGCGAGTTCTCGCAGCTCTGGATGATTACGATCATGCCTACCCCAAGGGGCGATACGCAGCCGATATCCGCAATTTCCGCGGCGCCACCTTGTGGAGAATGGGCGAGTGGCAGGATGCGCTCAAAGAAACTCTCACCCAGATCACCGACAAAGAACATCCCGAGCTTCAATCCGAAGCGAGCGTGCGCCTGGCAAATATCTTTGCCGAACTGTCACGGCCGGATCACCGGCCAGGAGTCGTGGCCGCCATCCATACGAATTCTGCAGCGTTGCCTTATCTGCAGGCCTACGCCGCGGCCGCGAACAAGTCTTTCGGCCACCCCATGCGCTACCTTCAGAAATTCGTCTGCGACCAGTTCCATATCGAGCTTCCAAAAGCCGAGAAAGAGAGTGAGGCGGGACAATAGCGCCTCCTTCTTCTTGCTCACTTTCGTGTTTATTGCATAGTGACGCCCGCGCCGGGACCAGGCACTCCGGAGCGCAACGGCTGGGTAGCTCAGTTGGTAGAGCAGAGGACTGAAAATCCTCGTGTCGCCGGTTCGATTCCGGCCCCAGCCACCTTTTTTCCCCTCAACCCTCGAGGTCCTGTCGCGAGGACCCGCTTTCCGCAAGGCTCCGCCGTGGCCGCGAAGCGTCTTCTCTGAAAGATCGCGAACCCGGCCGGCGTATTCTACTGGAAACGGCCTTGTCGACTCATTAAAAATCGGCCTATCAGCCTCTGAACTGGAGACTTACCCATGCCTGAACCCCAAATACCTCCTCCCCTTCCGCGTACGCAGCCGTCATTTGGAAAGCGCTACAGCACGATCGTCAAACTCATCGGCGTCGGCGTCCTGATTCTTCTTTTGCTCATCCCGCTGGCGATGATCACGGGCGTTCTGAGCGAGCGGCTTTCGCGCCGCAACGAAGCAGTGAACGACATCACCTCTTCCTGGGGCAAAGAGCAGAACGTCATCGGTCCCGTTCTCGGAGTTCCCTATCAATATCGATACAAAACGATGAAGGAAGAGGAGATCGGTGGCGGCAAGGTCCAGCGGCGCGAAGTTGAAGAAACCGCCATTGCCACGGCTTATTTCCTGCCAGAAACCCTGAACATCGACGGAGACGTCCAGACGCAGACCCTGCATCGCGGCATCTATGACGCCGCGGTTTATCGCGCGAATGCGACACTCAAGGGTCGATTCAGTCCGCCCGACTTTGCCGCGCTCAAGATCGACCTGAAAGATGTGCAGTGGAAAGAGGCGTTCGTCACGATCGCGATGAACGATATGCGCGGGACCCGCGAGGGCATCATGCTCGATTGGGCCGGGACCAAGCGCCCTCTCCTGCCCGGCTCGCAGGTCCCCGGTTACACCACCGGCGCGACAGCCATGCTCGCGGCCGACAAACCGATAAGCGAGCCGGTCGACTTCTCCATCGCGCTCGACTTCAACGGCAGCGAGGGAATTTACTTCGCTCCATTCGGTGTAAAGAACGAAGCCAGCCTGAAATCAAACTGGCCCGATCCCGGCTTTCGCGGAGCATTCCTGCCGACGACTCGGAACGTGCGGGAAAGCGGCTTCGACGCGAATTGGAAGGTTTCCTACTACGGACGGGATTATCCGCAGCAATGGACCAGCCGCGGCGGAAATGAACGCTTCAACACCGCGTCGGTCGGCAATTCGCGTTTCGGCGCGGACTTCCTCTCGATTCTCGACTCATACCGTTACGTCGAACGCGCGATCAAGTACGGGATTCTCTTTCTGGTGCTTGTGTTCACCACGTTCTTCCTCTTTGAAGTTACGGCGCGACAAAAGATTCATCCTTTCCAATATCTGATGGTCGGGGCAGCTCTTTGCCTTTTTTATCTGCTGCTTTTGTCGATCTCGGAATTCATCGGGTTCAGCTACGCCTATTTGATCGCGGCTGTGGCTTCAACGCTGTTGATCACCTGGTATTGCAAATTCTTTCTCGGCGGAGGAATGCGCACGCTGATGATTGGCGCCGGTTTGGGCGGAGTTTACACCTTCCTCTACATCACTTTACGCCAGCAGGATTATGCGCTGCTTATGGGTGCGATCGCACTCTTCATCGTCCTGGCTATGGTCATGTACGTGACGCGCAAGGTGGATTGGTATGCGCGTGACGCGACTTGACGACTTGCGTTGAACAGCACAGCAATAAAGTGACCGGATGGACATTGGCAACATCCACGAGGCAACGGAATGGTTCGAGGTTTTGCAAACGCACGAACGCTCGCAAACCGCAATGATGACACTGGAACCGGGCGAGGCAACGGGCTCGAAGGCGGAAGCACACGAAAAAAGCGATCAGGTTCTTTTGCTGCTCGAAGGAGAATTGCAAGGCCAACTGGACGGGAAGGAATGCCATCTCGGGCAAGGCGACGTCATCATCATCACCGCCGGCGTTAAACATCGGTTCGTTAACGATGGAAAAGCTAAGGCCGTTACCTTCAACGTTTACGCGCCGCCCGCGTATCCAGCCGGAACCAAAGGTTGAACCATTCGATAGGCAGAACAATCTCGCAGCAGCTTCTGCGCGCCAGGTTGCCGGCGGGCGATTCCGCGTGGCACTCGACTTGAAGAAATCAGGCAGCCAGGGGAACCGCCGGTTCCACTCGCGTGATCGCAGGATCAAATTTCGGGTAGAGAAACTTGGTCGCAGTTGTGTAATCGAGGCAAATCCCGGTTGCCCGGGTCAACCCGGCGTCTTTCAGCCATTGGAGAGCCGCTTGGAACAGATGCGCCCCAAGGCCGCGATTCCGGTACTCCACCAAAAGACTCGGGCCGATGGCGAACTGCTCCGCGGCCGTTTCGTCGGGATGAAGGACGACTGCGCCGATGATTCTCTGCCCATGTCGCAACGCGAGGCAGGTGTAGGCAGTCTCGGAAGTTAAAGCGGCATCGAGGCGCGATTGAATGGTTCGCATGGCATGGCCGATCGCGGGATTCCAATTTGGATCGAGCAGGAAAGAACTGGAGAACACCTTGCGCAACGCCATCTCGTCTTCCGCTTCCGCTGGCGAGATTTTGTAATGACCAGGCAGTGCGCTCTGAAGTGCCGGGACCTTATTAAGATCCCACGTGAATTGTAGCCACTTAAACAACTTCATCCCTGTCCCTCCTCCACCTGCGAACATTTGACCAGCTTCTGACCGGGTTAATTCATCCGTTCTGGCCCTTTCTACAACTACTTTTCGCGTCTGACCCCGGCCTTGCGGGGGTATTGGGCGCTATTATTTGCACCCGGAGAAGGATTTAGGCGTCCTAGAGGGATTGCACGCTCTTCATCATGTCGTTGAACGAATGATAAAGATCGCGGTGCTGAGCCACGCCGCGCCGCAAAACTGGCTTCAAATTCGCGAGGTCGGCAATGTTGATAATTTGGTCAACACTCTGCACGAACGCACTCATGGCGTCGTTGGTGGCGAACTTGTGGCTGAGGAGAACAACGAAATGTTCGCGGCGACGCGCATCGCGGCGCTTGGACATTTCCCGGAGAAGAGGATTGGTCTGCAGCGTCGCACCTTTGAAGGCCTCGTAAATCACGACGACGTCGTAGTTATAAGTCTTCAGCTTCAGGCTGACGTCTTCCTCGAATAGACCGAGATGCACCTTGTAGGTCATGTCGATCAACTGCGGGACGATGATTTTCTGGTATTGCTGATGATCGACGCAAACCAAAGCGGTGTTGTCGCCCAGATCGACGAAATTGGGATTGGCTTCTGGTTCCATGGCTTACTTGAAGGCGTTAGCGGGCAGATCCAGACGCAGACCGGAGTCCAACTCAGTATCGATGCCGCGGGTTTTTTGGATCAAATCGATTCCTCGCGTGACGCGGGCCTTTCTGGAGGCATAGAGCTTGGCGCTTTCCTCTGTGATATAGCCGTTTTCGTAGGCGTGCAGGATCGATTGATCGAAAGTCATCCACCCGAACGGTGAGCTCGCCTCAATGATTTCGTAGAAGTTGCGGTGTTCGCCTTCGCCGAGAGCAACGGTTTCGCGCGTTCGCAGATTGTAACCCATGATTTCCGTCAGCAACTGACGTCCACCGCTCACTTTTGGAGCGAGTCGCTGGCTGATGATGTAACGCAGAGAATCGGCCAGGCGAATACGAAGTTGATTTTCTTCGCCGAGAGAGAAGAGACCCAAAATACGATTGATCGATTGACCGGCATCGACCGTGTGCAGCGTGCTCAGGACGAGGTGGCCGGTCTCGGCCGCCATGAGCGCCACTTCGACGGTTGCGCGGTCGCGCATTTCACCGACCAGAATCACTTTCGGCGCCTGCCGCAAAGCCGCTCGAAGGCCGTCGGGATAACTTTTGAAATCGTGGCCAAGCTCGCGCTGGTTAAAGGTGGCCTTTAGCCTTGGATGAACAAATTCGATCGGGTCTTCCAGCGTGATCACATGAACGGGCTGCGTCATGTTGATCTCGTTCAGAATGGCGGCAAGGGTGGTCGTTTTGCCACTCCCAGTGGCTCCGGTAACGAGAACAAGACCGGTCTTTTCTTTCGCGACCTCGCGCAGAATGGGAGGAAGACCAAGGGTCTCGACGTTTGGCACGTGAGCTTCAAGTTTGCGCAGGACGACGGAAAAATTTCCCTGTTGTCGAAACACGCTGACGCGGAAACGGGCTTCGTCGCTTAAGGAATAGCTGCAATCGCACGAGCCGCTCGTGAGGTAATCGTAAATCAGGCGACGATTCCCCTGCATGATGGTCAGGGCGATTTGCTCGGTCTGATAGGGCGTCAAAGCTTCGATCGGCGGATCGACGTAGACCGGCTTTAGCTCGCCGAAATCTTCCACCTGCAATGGATAACCCACCGAAAAATTGAGGTCCGAGATACCGTCGTATGTCTTCAGCATCGCGGACAGAATTCGATCGAGGTCGGGCATTCTCATAAAATTTATTCCTCCGACATGTCTGCCGGCGGTTCTTTCAGGAACTGCCGGAATTTCTTTTTATCGTTCGCCTTGTCGTAAGCTTCTTCGGGACTGATGCGGGCGTTGCGCAGGTGATCCATGATGGCGTCATCCAGGGGCTGGTTGCCTTTTTTCTTGCCGACTTGAATCATGCCCGGGATCTGGTGGGTCTTGGCTTCGCGCACGAGGTTGGCGATGGCCACGTCAACCACGAGAATTTCGAGAGCGGCAACCCGGCCGGGCTTGTCGATGCGCTTGAAAAGATTCTGAGCGACCACCCCTTTGAGCGACTCAGCCAGCGTTGCACGAATCTGGTTTTGCTGGTTCGTCGGGAAAACGTCGATGACTCGGTCGACCGCTTTTGATGCACTCGAGGTGTGCAGCGTGCCAAAAACAAGGTGACCGGTAGCCGCGGCTGTCAGCGCAAGCTCAATGGTTTCATGATCGCGCAATTCGCCCACGAGTAGGATATCCGGGTCTTCTCGCAACGCGCCGCGCAGGGCAGATGCGAACGATCGCGTGTGCACACCAACTTCACGATGCTGAACCAGGCAGTTTTGACTGCGATGGACGAACTCGATCGGGTCTTCAACCGTAATGATATGATCCTGCCGCTGCAGGTTCGCGTAATCCATCATCGCGGCCAGTGTGGTCGATTTACCCGAGCCCGTGGGTCCGGTAACGAGTATGAGACCCTTCTTGAGCAACGGAAATTTTTTCAGGACTGGCGGCAAGCCTAACTGTTCGACCGTGAGAACGGTTGATGGGATCAAACGAAAGACGGCCGAGATGCCATATTTCTGCTGAAAGAAATTCGCGCGATAACGCGCGACGCCGGGAACCTCGTAGCCGAAGTCGACGTCGGAGGTTTCTTCGAAGGTCTTGATCTTTCCTTCCGGCGCAATCTCATAAACCATTGCCTTCAACTCGTCGTTTTTCAGCGGAGGAAAATCGACGCGCACGAGTTCGCCATTGATGCGCAGCATCGGCGGATTGCCCGTCGAGAGATGAAGGTCCGAGGCCTTTTGCTCGGACATGAGTTTGAAAAAAGCGTCTATTCGCGCCATGTGAGCTTCAACTAAGGGTTAACCTGGCGGCCGGCATCGAGGATGGATCGCACCTGGGAAATGAGCTTCTCGCTCGTGTACGGCTTCGGAATAAAGCCGCGCAAACCTTGCGCGAGCATCGCGCTGATTTTGCTTTGCTCTGCGAATCCACTGCTGAGCACGACGTTGATTTCAGGGTTCAACGAACGCAGCTCATCAAAGACCGCGTCGCCATCCATGATTGGCAGGAAGAAGTCGAGAATAACGAGTGCGATCTGGCGCCCGATTCGCTGGTAGATCTTGAGGGCGGCAAAACCATCGTTCACTACGATGACCTTGTAGCCGTGTAGGGCCAGCATCTCGGCCCCCAATTCGGCAACTTCGTTTTCGTCTTCGATGAGCAGGAGCAACTCCCGATTTCCTTTCGGATTTTTCACCGGAATATCAGCAGGTATCGGAGCAGCCGCAGGAGCCGTAGGCATCGTGCGGGATGCCGGAGCCAGTTGAGTCACGGCGGCCGTGACTTTCGAAAGCGCCTCGGTCAAACGGGATGGCGTTCTCGTGGGCCTGGAAGTGGCCGCACCTTTGCCCACCGGCGGTGGCAGGACGGTAAATGGACTTGGACTCGGAGCCCTCGCAGCCGGAGCCGCGGACGACCCCGTCTTCTCGAGAATCTTCGAAGTCACGCGGTCAAAGAGCGCTTGTGACTTTTTCGAAGCGAGCTCAACGCGCTCGCCCAAGAGCTCGATATAGTTGTGCTCGCCCTTGTGCCGTCGCGCGAGGTCCGAGTATCGCGAGATTTGCTGCAGGACCGAGTTCAAATCGGTTGCCGTGGTGGCAATCCATTTTAGGTCGTCGTGGTCAAGCATGGCCTGTCAGCGTTATAGGGTTGTCACCGTCCGAAGGCATCAGTGCGCAGCTACCGTGCCGCGAACAGTCAGCGTAAATCGGAACAATTGGTCTGATGGAATCAGCACCACCTGTGCCGTGCCCCCGTGTCTGTCGTTCAGGGTGGCTTCGCGATGGGCCTTTCCCGGCGTATATAGATGACAACCCGCGCACCAAAAAAACGCAGAACCAGATCATGCAAAGGACTTTCCGATCCGGCTTCTACCTGGGATTGGCCCTCGCCATTGCCATGGGACTGTATCTCGCAAGACTCTGGAGCGCCGAGCGTCAGGTGGGGCTTCACACGCAGCATCTCTTCCAATCCCTGGAAGGGCGGAATTGGACGAAACTTACCTCCTTGCTGGCCGACGAATACAACGACCAGTGGGGCCAGGACCGCGCCCTCGTTCTTCAACGATCGCGCGCGCTCTTCGGTTACCTGCGAGGCATTCGAATCGCCGCAAAAAGTGCAGAAGTCCAGGCGGGCGGGCGGTCAGGATTCTGGCGTGCCCGGATCGATATCGAAGGCGCCGAGAACAGTGAACTTGCATCGATGGTCAAGGAGCGAGTCAACCGGTTGAATTCGCCATTCACCCTCGAATGGCGGCAGGTCTCATGGAAACCCTGGGACTGGAAACTGGCGCGGGTCTCGAACGACGCGCTCGAAATCCCGCAGGGCTACGATCAATTCCCCTAACCTATTTGCCGAGCGCGTGTCGCAGTTCGGCCTTGGCCGAATCGACTTCCTTTTGTGTATGATTGCACAAGAGCAGCGCGCGCAACCGGTCGCCCTGATAATAGCGGCTGGTGAATTTTTTCTTGGCAAACGTGCCCTTGGTCTCAACTCGTGTCGGCTGAATGCTGAAATCGCCGACAAAATCGAGATGCAGATCAAACATTTCGGTCCAGAAAAACGGTACCTGCTCGTATTTGATGCGCTTCTTGCCGGTCATGTTCGCGCCTGCGACCAGTCCTTGTTCGCGTGCGTTGACCCAATGTGTTTGGCGTCGCACACCGCCCATAATGCGGTCGGGATAAAACGCGAGATCGCCAATGGCATAGATCCCCTTCTCTTCTGTCTCGAGATACTCGGTCACTGGTGAGCCGTGCGGTCCCGACAAAGGCGTGTTTCGAACGAGTTCCAGATTCGGCTCAGCTCCGCAGGCAACCACGGTTAAACCGGCCGCGACGCGGTTGCCGCTCTTCGTCTGGATGTTACGCAGGACTGTCTTGCCTTCGAATCCATTGAGGCTTTCGCCCATTAAAAGAGTGATTCCGTGCTTGGCAAAATACTCCGTTAGCCAGGCGCCGAAGTCGGGATCGACATATCGATTGAGGAGAGTCGCGTGCCGGTGCATCAGGCTCACCTTCAACTTCATCATCCTGAGGCTGGCGGCCGTTTCACAGGCAAGAAGACCACCGCCGACAACAGTGACTGTCTTTTCAACGCTACCCATTTCGCGAAGCGCCAGGGCGTCCCGGATGGTGCGCAGATAAATGACGTTACCGAGACCAACGCCTGCCACCGGGGGACGAAGCGGACGGCTTCCGGTCGCAAGACAAGCCTTGTTGAATTCGATGCTTTCCCCGTTGCCGAGCACGGCTACACGACGATCGATATTGAACTGGGTGACCACCGTCCCAAGCCTGGTCTCGACTTTATGCGTCTCGAACCAGCGCTCATCAAACTCCGTCAGCTTCTTCACCTGGGGATTTTTTTCGCGCATGAAATCCTTCGAGAGGAGCCATCGCTTATAGGGATGAAAAAGCTCAGAGCCGACCAGAGTGACAGACCCGCGCTTGTCGAACTTGCGAATGCCTTCGCACGCGCTGGCTCCGCCGATGCCGGCCCCGACGATCAGATAATCACGCTGAATCATTTACGAATGGGCACGATAGGAAACGCCCTCGCAGGCTGGCGAGGAAAATTTAAATGTATTTCCCAGCGCTCCCGGCCGGACCCAACGCCCATCCTACTGAGAGGCGCTGCCCAGCATGGCCGTGGCGAGCTTAAGCGCTTCCTCCCCTTTGCCCCCGAGCATCCGCGCAATTTCCTCTTGTCGCGCCTTTCCCGAGACTTCACGCAGCTGTGATTGCGTCCGCCCGCCACTCACTTCCTTTGTCACCACAAAATGAGATGACGCAGCCGCAGCGACCTGTGGGAGATGGGTAATACAGATCACCTGGTGCGCTTCCGCCAACGTCTTCATTTTGGCGCCGACAGCGTTTGCGATTTCACCACCGACATTCGCATCGATCTCATCGAAGATAAGCAGCGGGACCGAATCATGCGCCGCCAAGGCGGATTTGATGGCCAGCATGAGCCGGGAAATTTCTCCGCTTGAGGCGATCGCGCGCAACGGCTTCAACGGCTCGCCCGGATTTGGCGAGAAGAGAAATTCCATCGCGTCCGTGCCGCTCGGCCGCGACGTCTCCAGTTTCGTTAATCTGGCTTCGAACTCGGACTGGCGGAATCCGAGATCCCTGAGGTTGCGACGGACATTCTCCGAGAGCTTTGGAGCTGCTTTTGTGCGCAGCTTTCGCAGCGCGCTTGCGGCCCGTTCCTGTTCGGCGCGCGCCTTCTCAATTTCGGTGGCAAGCCGCGCCAGTTCCTGGTCGCGCCCTTCAATCTTGCTCATCCGCTCGGCCGCGCGGTCTCCAAACGCGATCACGTCTTGCAAGGTGCCGCCATATTTTCGTTTCAGTGTTTCGAAGAGCGAAACCCGCTGCTCGAGCGCGGCGAGCTGCGATGGGTCGAGATCAAATGTTTCCGCATATTGCGACAACGTCCGTGCCGTTTCGGAAAGCTCGACGATCGCCGTCTCGTGAGAAGCCGCGCAAGGTCCAAGACTCGGATCGATCTTTTCCAATTCTCTCAGGAGACGCTGTGTCTCAGCCAATTGTGAAAGGACGGCGTCATCGGCTTCGGCAAGACGCTGCGAGACCGCCGAGGCAAGTTCGATCAGGCGCTTGCTGTTGCTGGCAAGGCGGTAGCGTTCCTCAATCTCCTTTTCTTCCTCCGGTCGCAACTTTGCGGACGTAATCTCCGTCACCTGATGCCGCAGCAGATCGAGCTCCTGCTCGCGAGCCGTCTCGGCCGTGTTGAGCGCGGCGTGCTCGGCCGCGAGTTCCTGCCAGTGAGCGTAGGCCCTACGGTGAGCTTCCAGGGCCTCTTCGGCGCGCGCAAAGCTATCAAGGAGTTCGAGCTGTCGATCGAGAGAAAGAAGCGATTGATGATCGTGTGGCCCGTGCAGATCGACGAATTCGTCGCCTAACATCTTGAGCATCGCGATGGTTGTGGGCGATCCATTGATGAACTGACGATTGGCACCCGAGGCCGCCAGCGACCGCTTGATAATCAGCTCTCCTTCGATGGGTTCGATCCCTCCTTCGTTCAAGCGTTCGTTAAGCTTTCTTAGTTCCGGTCCGGTAAAGACGGCTTCGACAGTACAATTTTCCGACCCCGTCCGGATCAAGGATTTATCGCCGCGATCGCCCATAAGCAGTTGGAGCGCGCCGATAATGATCGATTTTCCGGCGCCCGTTTCGCCCGTGACCGCGATGAAGCCGCGTCGCACTTCCCACTGCAATTCTTCAACTAACGCGAGATTTTTGATCCGAAGCAGGCTAAGAACGGCGCTCATGAAAGGTTGAGAGTTACAGATGGAGAGTTGAGAGTGCCGCGCTTTTGAAGATTTCAAACCCTCAGCAGGCAAGTTTCAACTCTCAACTGTTGCTCACGTTCCTGGGCACCGGAACGTCACAAGGCGTGCCCATGATTGGCTGCGACTGCGCCGTGTGCCACTCCAGCGATCCCCGTGATAACCGGCTTAGGTCCTCCATTCACCTGCAAACACCCGAGTGTTCCATTGTTGTTGATACCGGGACGGATTTCCGCACCCAGGCCTTGCGGGCGAATCTCCGCCGCGTCGACGCCGTCATTTTCACCCATTCGCATACCGATCACGTCATGGGGTTCGACGACTTGCGCCGGTTCGGGTATGAGCGCGGCTACATGCCTGTCTACGCCTCAGAGGAAACCATGAAAGATCTCGCGCGCGTATTCGAGTTCGCCTTCAAGGGCACAAATCCTTTCCCAGGTTATCTCAAACCGGAGCCGCACATTGTCGATGGCCCGTTTACGCTTGGCTCCACCGAGATCGTGCCGCTGCCCGTTCCTCACGGGAACGCCACCGTAAACGGATACCTCTTCTCACGGAACGGCGAGAAATTGGTGGCCTATCTGAGCGATTGCAGCGAAGTGCCTCCAAACATCGTAGAGAAGATTTCCGGCGTTCGCGCTTTGATCATCGATGCTCTCAGGCACAAACCGCATCCGACACACCTGAGCGTCGCGCAGGCGCTGGAAGTCGCGTCACGTGTAAATCCGAAGGACACTTATTTCACGCACATCGCTCACGAGCTTCCGCAGTCGGCTGAGAGCGAGCTCCCCGCGGGGGCTCATATCGCCTACGACGGGCTGCAATTGAATTTCTGATGCGCTGCGGACTTCTCTGCATCCTGATCGTTTCGTTAGGGCTCGCTTCCGTGCAGGCGGAGCAAGGCGGGCCGGCCGCAACCATCGTCGTCTATAATCAGACTTCGCCTGATTCGCCCTGGCTCGCGAAATTTTACGCCCAGCAACGTTCGATTCCTCAAGACCAGGTTGTCGGCTTAAGCTGTTCGACCGCCGAGGAAATCAGCCGCGAGGAATACGACGCCGACATTGCGGAGCCGCTCCGCAAAATGTTTAAGGATCGTGGCTGGTGGACTTTGCGCGACGCTCCAAACAACAAGCAGGTGGTCGCTTCGCGGAAGATCCGGTTCGTCGCGCTGATCAAGGGCATGCCGCTCAAGATTCGTCCGACGACCGTGGCCTACCCGGGCGATCAGGCCGGGCCGGGACCGATTGCCAACCACAATGAGGCATCGGTCGATTCTGAATTATCCGCTTTGCCGTTTCTATCCAGGCAAATTTCCGGGGCCATTCCAAACCCCTACTTTCAGAGCTTTCGGCCAATTTCGGAATTTGATGGGCTCGCTCCGCTCTTGGTCTGTCGCCTTGACGGTCCAACCGGGAGTGTCGTTCGCCGGATGATCACCGATTCGATCGCGGCGGAAAGAAATGGCCTGTGGGGACGGGCCTACGTTGATGGCTCAAGAAACACTTCGAACGGATTTGAGATTGGCGACAGATGGATGGCGCAAATTGTTCAAGACCTTCACAAGGTCGGCGTGCCAGTGGTTTACGACGATTTACCCGCGGTGTTTCCCGATGGCTATCCGGTGACCGATTGCTCTCTTTATTACGGCTGGTATGCGCCGGGAATTTGCGGCCCGTTTTCCAGTCCCAGCTTTCGCTTCCTTCCAGGCGCGATTGCGGTGCACATTCATTCATTCAGTGCCAACACCCTGCGTGATCCCCACGCCAACTGGGTGGGCCCGCTTCTGGTCCAGGGAGCAGCTGCAAGCCTCGGCAACGTTTACGAACCGTATCTGCAACTGACACCGTATCTTGACGTCTTTAATGACCGATTGCTGCGCGGCCTGACCTTCGGCGAAAGTGCCTATATGTCGGTCAACGGCGTTTCATGGATGACCACGATGGTGGGCGATCCGCTGTATCGGCCCTTTGCAGCCTGGCGACAGACGGATTCTACGAAACCTCCTGCTGGAGACTGGCGTGTCTACCATGATTTCGCGGACAAAAACAAGTCGAAGCCTTGGGCTGAATACATTCAGCTGGCGCGACAGACAGCTGCGCGGACACGCAACGGTGCCATGATGGAAGACATTGGTTCAATGCAGGCCCGTGACGGAAATTTTCAAGGCGCCACCGCATCCTATCAACAGGCTCGCGCTACCTACACCAAGCGTGACGACATCATCCGAGTCGTCCTCGAAGAAGGAGACGCATGGGTGAAGCTGAATAAACGCAAGCGCGCAATCGATCTTGTCAGAAGCGTCCTCCGGATCATCTCCCCTGATCTGCCCTCTGTGCCGCTTCTAAAGAAGGTGGGCGAAGAGCCCCAGGCCGCCCCTTCTCCGGCACCGCGTCGTTAGGCCTCCTCGTCCGCTCGCAGATTTCCGCAACTTCTCATTCGCCAGGGAGACCACCCGGCTGCCAAGGCCAGAGGTTGCGCGCGCGCCTCCATCTTGACTGCTTTAAGCAGTCAAGTCCTCAGAAAATGTTGCGCTTGATCCCAAGGGTGCTGATAAACGTCGACCGACCCGGGCGCCGTCGCCCCACCTTTTTCCGACGGGAACGGTGTGGACTCGCGAATTTCACAGCTTCTTTGTCGCTACTCACAAGCTCCTGCAAAACACGGAACAACCGATGTTTCTGGTTGGCGCGATAGTAGCGAAGGTATCCGTTGGACCGGCTCCCGACGAGATTCGCATGGCTTAACGTCGCCAGTTCCTTTTGCACGGTCCGGAGGGCGAGTGTTGTCGTGCGTGCGAGCTCCCGAACATAATACTCCCGCGGCTTCTCGGAGAAAAGACGCAACAGAACCTGAGCTCGCACATCGGGAAACAAGGTATGCAGAATTGATTTCATGGATCCTGAGAAAAGAGCAGATATGCACTTGACTGCTTAAAGCAGTCAAGTTTCAAAACCCCCTAGCCCCATCCTTTTCGAGATCCAGCAAAACGAAACTCACGGATGCCGGATCCGCCGGTGCAGGCTGAGCCTAACGGATGATGCCGCGCTCGCTACCCTGAATGAACTCGGTGATTTGTGCGATCTCCTCAGTCTCGGGCAGCTCTTTGGCAATCGCTTCGAGAGCCTGGCGGGTATTGAATTTCGATCGATAAATCAGCCGAAAGGCTTCTTTGATCAGTTTGACGCTTTCCGCGCTGAAATTGTTTCGTTCGAGACCGATGAGGTTAATGCCGCGCACCTTTGCCGGATTGCCGTCGGCAATCATAAACGGGGGGACGTCCTGCACAATCTTCGAGCATCCGCCCGTGATAGCGAACCGGCCAATGCGGCAAAATTGATGGACCGCGGTCAGGCCGCCCATGATGGCATGATCTCCCACCTGCACATGTCCCGCCAATGTGCCGTTGTTTGAGAAAACGACCTGGTCTCCGACAGTGCAATCGTGGCCGATGTGGCTGTAGGCGAGGAAATTTCCGCCATCGGCGATGCGCGTCTTTCCGGTGCTGGCCGTGCTTCGGTTCACTGTCACAAATTCGCGAAAGACATTGGCCTCGCCGACCTCGAGGTAGGTCGGCTCGCCCTGATATTTCAAATCCTGAGTCTGCTGGCCGATGGAACAATACGAGTAGAATTTGTTGCGCGCGCCGATGCGGGCCGGCCCCATCAAGGTGACGTGATGTTGCAGCCAGCAATCTTTTCCAAGGGAGACGTCTGGACCAATGACGCTGTAGGGTCCGATGACGCATCCCGGTCCAATTTCCGCACGCGCATCGACAATCGCGGTTGCGTGAATCTCCGATTGGCTCATTTATCGATGAATGCGAACATCAGCTCGCCTTCTGAAACAACCGTCTCGTTAACCACGCAATGGCAGCGAGCTTTGGCGAGCTTATTCCCGCGGTGCTTAATGATTTCGGCGTGAATAAAGATGGTGTCTCCCGGAAGCACCGGCTTGCGGAACTTTACTTCGTCGGCACTCATGAAATAACCGATGCGCGCGCTCGTCTGGGACAGCTTGAAAAGCAGAATGCTCGCGACCTGCGCCATTGCTTCTACCTGAAGAACGCCGGGCATGACCGGGTGTCCGGGAAAATGACCCTGAAAAAAGGGCTCACCAATCGTGACCGTTTTTACCCCGACGATTTTATTGTTCTCTTCGAAACGCACAATGCGATCGACCATGAGAAATGGGAAACGGTGCGGAAGAATTTCCATGACCTGATCCGCTTCCAAGGCGCCTTCGCCTAACAACACCGGCCGCGGCGTTGCCATGGCCCGCCGCTTGGCGATCTCTCGAGCCAGAGCCGACGCCAGCTCGGCGTTAATGCCGTGGCCGGGTTTCACCGCAATAACATGGCCGCGAACCCGTTGTCCCACGAGCGCGAGATCACCGATGATGTCCAGGATCTTGTGACGCGCGAATTCATCCGGAAAACGCAACGGCTCCTTGCTTAGAACCGATTCACCGCGGACGACAATGGCGTTCTCGAGACTGCCACCTTTGATGAGATTCTTCTCCATCAACGGCTGAACGTCTTCGTAGTAAACAAACGTCCGGGCCGGTGCGATCTCCTTCTCGAAAATCGCCGGCGTCACCTCGGTCGAATAAAACTGCGTGAAACGGTTTTGCGGACCTGCCTGGGTACAGGACACGCGAAATTTTGTATCTGGCAGAAGAATCAGGATCGATCCGGTTTTCGATTCCAGATGAATCGGCTCACCGAGTTCAAGCCAGTGGCGCGGAGCATCCTGCTCGACCACGCCGGCCCGTTTAATCAGTTCGACGTATGGCAGCGCACTGCCGTCGCCGATGGGCGGCTCATTCGCGTCCATTTCGACAATTGCGTTGTCCACCCCCATGGCGGAAAGCGCGGAAAGAACGTGCTCGACGGTGTGAACACGAATCGACCCTTCACCGATGGTTGTCGCGCGTTCGACCGTTTTCAGGTGTTCGATCTTCGCGTCGATCGTCGGTTCTTCCGGAAGGTCTTTGCGCTTAAACTTGATCCCGTGTCCGACGGCCGCGGGCAGTAATTTGAGCGTAACCTTCTCGCCGGTGTGCAAGGAGGTGCCGCTGAAGCCGGCTGACTTGGCCAGCGTCTGTTGGAGGTCGGGCGTAGAAGCCATGAGGGCTAACTAGCAGAGATTTCGCGCGCTGGCCAGATGCGGTCGCTATTTCAGCTCAAAGTCGCCGCAGTCGAACGCCATCATCCTGTCCAGGTTCGACAGTCGAAATTGCTGCACGGTTGTGCCGTCATCCTCCCAAACATCGGCCGATCGTTCTCCGGCTTTTGCGATGCTGGCACGTTGCACATTGGGTTTGGTTGCGATGGTGTAGAGCGGGAGGCCATCAGTCGTCTTTAAATAACTGTTTTCATCGTCAAATCCCACGCCCAATTCCACCGCCGCGCGCTCTCCGTTCCCTAACGGATTTGGCATCAGTTTAATATTGATTGCTCCCGATGTTGCTGGCGGGGTCGCGGAGGCGCCAGGCGATGGAGAGGGCATTTCATTCTTCAGTTTGCCGACGACAAATCCGCGCGCCTGGTAGCGGCCAGGAATAACATCGAAGCCGTCCTCGTCGCGCCCGTCCCACTTCGTCGAAAGGGCATCGTCGCCGATGGTAAATTCATCCAGTTCGGCTTCCTGATGAAGCACGCGCACGAGTTTGTTCCATTCGTCATAAATGCCGAGACTGATCGTTCCCTCCAGCGGGGGAGGTAGAAATCGAATGCGAATGCTCCGTGTGGGCGCCGCCGGTGTTGGTGCCGGGGTCGACGTCAATGCCGGCACGGGCGTTGATGGCAATGTGGGCGGTATCGATGGAGACAGCGGCGGGGACGCCTCCTGCGCGATCGCATTCGCAGCCGCGCCCAGAATGAAAAGGAATAACGCGAATCTAGTCATCTTGATTATCACGCAATGTAGTGGCGCCAATTCACGTTCGGAAAGAGATTATCGCGCCACTCACAATCGGACAAAAACGCTTCGTCCGGGACCTCCTTTTCGAGTTCGGCGCGAAGTCGATCGAATCGGGAGAGGTGATCGCGGGTGCGCGCGGTGGCGTAATCGCGCGCCGTTCCATTTTTAATCAGGAATGCCCAGTCGCTTGACTGCGCCAGTAAAAGCTCCCGGGTCATTTGCTTGAGCAACCGCTCGACAATTTCGCGATCGTTTGCCTGGTATTTTCGCGCGCTCGCGATCATTTGGCAGCCGGCGACGTGAAGGAGCGGATAAATCCAGGCATTGAGAGGATCCAGCCAAACACCGAAATGTCCTTTCTCACCCCAGCTCGATGCGGCCGGCTGGAGCACCTGCTGGGTCGGATGCGATATCAAAAACTCGCTCGGGGTCTTCACGGCTAACGAGTCGCTCACGGCCGCCAGTCTGAGGCACTGTTCAAGGAAGCGCGGTCCTTCGAACCACCAATGTCCGAAGAGCTCGGCGTCGAAGGGTGCCACCACAATTGGATCGAAGTTTTCATCGGCCAGCTGCCGCGCCTGACGCTCGCGTTCACCGATAAAATGGCCCGCGTGCCGCTCGGCCGTTTCCACGGCAATCTGCGGGTCGTAGTACTCCTTTTCTTCTGTTGCCCCAGTAACACGAAAATATTTCACACCGGCAAAGGACCTTTTGTCCTCGCCAGATTTTTCATCATGCTCGACGGCCGCGTCGCGATAAAACTCACGGTACGCGTGATCGCCCGGATATCCCTCATGCGCGCTCCAGACCTGCCGGCTTGATTCGGGATCGCGGGCGAAGGCCGCTGGTCCCGCCGGCGTATAATATGGGGCATAGACTGCGCGACGCGGACGCGGCTGGCCGTACATGATTCCGTGCGCGTCGAGCACGAACCAACGCACGTTCGCCTCCTGCAACAGCGGATTCAATTTTGCCGAGTAGGCGCATTCCGGAAGCCACCAGCCGAACGGCTCGTCTCCAAAAGTTTCTTTAAAAATGTCACGACCAATGAGCAACTGGGCACGCGCGGTTTCAGGCGCCTGCTCACAAAGCAGCGGAAGCAGACCATGTGTCGCTGCGCACCCGATCAACTCGAGCACGCCCTCGTTTCGGAGCGCGGCGAATACCTTCAGCAGATCGCTTCCACATTCTTCGACGAACCAGCGGCGGCTCTCGCAGAAGAGGTCGAAATAAAATCGAGAAAGCTCCCCGAGATGCGGATGTTGGCGATGCCGCTCGATCTCATCGTTGCAAAATTCGATCAAACAGTTGAGGTGACGAACGTATCGTTTGCAGAGCAACTCGTCACTGAGCATGGCGCACAGCGTCGGCGTGACCGACATGGCAAGCTTGAAGCGAACGCCTTCCCGCTGCAGCCGCTGCATCATCGACAGAAGCGGGATGTAGGTCTCGGTGATGACTTCAAAGAGCCAGCGTTCCTCGAGAAAATCATCGTGTTCCGGATGCCGAACGAACGGCAAATGGGCGTGCAGAATAAAAGCCAGGGAGCCCACGCCAATACCGGATACCGGAAAGCGGAGAGCGGAAAGAAGAATTCTTCGGAAAGAATCTTCCAGACCAGTATTAACAGGATTACCGGATCAGGCCCGGATTCTTCGATGCCCTGACCGGCTCAAGGTCGGGCCGGCTTCAACGCGTTCGCGGAAACTCTATCGGGTTTACGGTCTCGATCAGAGCGTGCGACAGAAGTCCTGGAACCGATCCAAGCCCTTCTTAATGATGTCGATGCTGGTGGCGTAACTGAGGCGAATCGTGCGGTCGTCACCGAAAGCGGCGCCCGGCACAACCGCGACATTCGCCTTGCTGAGCAGGCGGTCCGCAAAATTCTGCGAGGTCAGTCCGAGCTGGCTGATATTCACCAAAAGATAAAAAGCGCCTTGTGGCTTCACCGCGGTGATGTTTTGGATCTTGCTGATCCGATCAAACATATAGTTTCTGCGCATGTCGAACTCTTCGCGCATGTCGGCGATGGGCTGTTGATCGCCTTTGAGAGCGGCCAACCCGGCGCGCTGCACAAACGAGGCCGGATGTGAAGTGCTATGGCTTTGGATTGAATCGACCGCCTTCGCGACCGCTTCCGGAGCGGCCAAATACCCAAGACGCCATCCGGTCATGGCATACGCCTTACTGAAGCCGTTGATCGTGATCGTCAGATCGTAGGCTTCCTTGGAAAGCGACGCGATGCTCACATGCTTGGCGTCGTCATAAACCAGCTTTTCGTAAATTTCGTCGGAGAGAATGTAGATATCTTCTTCGGCAGCGACCTCGACGATTTTTTCGAGTTCTTCGCGGGTATAAACCGCACCGGTTGGATTGCCGGGCGTATTCAAGATCAGCATCTTAGTGCGCGGAGTCATGGCGTTTTCGAAATCTTCCGCACGCATTTTCCAGCCGTTGCGCTCCATCGTGGGGAGAATCACCGGCTCCGCTCCCGCGAGTCGGACCATGTCGGGATAACTCACCCAATAAGGCGAGGGAATGATCACCTCGTCGCCCGGCTGGCAGGTTGCGAGGATGGCATTGTAACAGGCGTGCTTGGCGCCGTTGCTGCAGACGATCTGGCCTGCGCGATAGCTCAGGCCGTTATCGGCCGCGAGTTTTTCGGAGATCGCCTGACGCAATTCCGGAATCCCCGAGCTCGGGGTATATTTTGTGAAACCGGCGTTGAGCGCTTCGATCGCCGCGGTCTTGATATGCTCCGGCGTGTCGAAGTCGGGCTCGCCTGCCCCGAATCCGCAGACATCCAGGCCTTCGGCTTTCATCGCCTTGGCTTTGCTGTCGATCGAAAGTGTAAGCGAAGGAGTTAGTTGTGCGGCGCGTGCAGAGATTTCCATGGTTTTTAGAGGTTGGAAAACTTCCGGGAGCGTTAAATTATTTGTGCCCATAGAAGTTTTCAATTGCGGGTTTGAAGTTGTTTTCGTCGATTCGAATGATGCCCATTTCGCGTCGTGCGTTGTCGACCGAGTCGCTGGCATGAGCAGCATTGATCATGATTGTCTGGCCGAATTCCTTGCGAATTGAGCCCGGAGGGGCCTTGGCAGGGTCGGTCGGGCCCAGGACATCGCGGATTTTTCGAACGGCGTCTTCGCCTTGGTAGACAATGGCGACGCATTTCTCCGAGCCCGGCTTCTCGCGGTCGGCCGCTGAAGTCTTACTCGGGCGATTCCCGGCCATAAATTCGACGATGCTTTCCCAATTATCGCGCCCGCTCTTTGCCCCCAGCTTTTCTTCCAGCACTGGTAACACCGGACCGTAAAATTCCTCGGCCTGCGCCACGCTCATGCGATGCACCTTGAAGCCGACAATGTAGAGTCCGCTTCGCGAGAAAACTTCAATCACACCGCCCGGCCGCAGGTTCGGAAACTTGAAGTTATCCGGCTTAATCAGAACCAGGGTTTTCTCGACCTTCGAACGATCTGAAAAATCGATGACTTGATCGAGAACGCCGCCGTCCTTGTCGGAGAATTCCGCCCACAACTTGAGGTCTTGTTCCACCGCCTCCGGAGTCACGCGCCGTGAGCACGCCGGGCTCGAAGTAGGTCACATTCCCGGAATCATCTGTGATGTAGTCGCCAAAGGTGTCGCGAATGGTTTCGCCGCTGGTGCGCTCATTAACAATGTGGCCAACCGCCTGATGCATCTTATCGACCGCATCCGTCCCGCGAAAAAGGAGAAACATGACGCGGGCACGCTGGCCGTTGACCTGGCCGGTAAAATTCTTCAGGACGTACTTGCGAATCAACTCCTGAGTCGCCCGATGACGCGGATCGGTCTCGGTGACGATTTTATCAGCGTAGCGGCTGGCCAGTTCGGCGCTGGGCGCGAACATTCGTGAGGCCACCAGATCGAGGTGAGTCCGGGAGATGAGACGCGAAATGATCCCGCCGGTGCGCGATTTGCGCATCGAGTAGGGGGTGACGATGGCGTAAGCAAGCTGTTCGGTCTGCATGGGCAAGGAAGTGCGGCCTCGTTAAACCGCCTTTATGCAGAGAAACTTAAGCCGCCGCTTCGGACGCCAACCTTCCCGGCGACGCACGCCTCCGTCAACTGGGTTTTTGGCAGTGAGCGCGGTTGTCCGCAGCCAGCTTGTTTGCCCAAAGGTCCATGGAGGGTCGAGCTCCTGCGAGATCTCAAGCGGGCGTCGCAGGAGCTCGGCCGACACAGGAGATCCATTTACCCCTGCGCCGGATCCGCCTTATGCGCAGCTCACACTTCCTGATCGCTTTCATGAAGGCCGATTCTTCGCTCCGCATCACTCCCGAGAAAATGAAACAGCCGTCCGCCTTGAGTGATTGGCGGACCCGCGGCAGCAGGCTGATGAGCAACTGGCTGAAAAGATTCGCAGTAACGACATCGAGCTTCGACTCGGGCCGCCATTTCTTCACGTCTTTGACTGAAAAGTGGATTCCGCGAATCTCATTTGCGCGCGCATTCCCTTTCGCGGTTGCGATCGCGAGAGGATCAAAGTCGATCGCCTCGACGTGGCCTGCGCCAAAGCGACGTGCGGCCAGGGAAAGAATCCCGCTGCCCGTCCCCAAATCAGCCAGGGACCAATCTTCCTTGATGTTGCGCGTTGCCTCTTCGAGAAGACGTAGTGTCATCGCAGTAGTCGGATGATCGCCGGTACCGAAAGCGGCTCCCGATGGGATGATTAGCGATGCCGTCTCCGTTGCCGGGACGTCTCGACGCGACTTTTTGTCCTCAAAAACGACAAGACGTTTTCCGATCCGAAGAGGTTTGCGTTCGTTCTCGCGCGCGAAGTTCGCCAGCCAGTCCTGCTGGAGCTTCCTGATCTCGCCCCCATTTCGCGCACGCAGTCGCTTCGCTTCACCTCGCGATGCGCACGCGATTTCCAGAAGGATTTTTTTGAAGCGAGGGCGATAAATAACGGCGACGCGCTCGGGAGAGATAGTGTCGAGTTGATCGCTGTGTGATTCGATCCACCGCTCAGTTGTTATTTTTCGCCAAAGGAACACGTTTGCTGATTCACCCATGAAATTGCACGGGATTCATCATATCACTGCTATCGCGACCGACCCGCAGCGGAATCTCGATTTCTACAGCGGCATTTTGGGCCTGCGCCTGGTGAAGCGGACAGTCAACTTCGACGATCCGAACACCTACCACTTTTACTTCGGCGACAGGATCGGGCGTCCCGGAACAATCATGACGTTCTTTCCGTGGCCCCATGCTCGGCGCGGACGCATCGGCACCGGGCAAGTCGCGGCAACAAGTTACGCCGTTGCGCCCGGCGCGACCGAATACTGGATGGGCCGATTGAACGAGCACAAGGTCGCCGTCGAGAAATCCGGGCACCGCTTCGGCCAACCTTTCATTCAGTTCCGCGATCCGGACGGGCTCGCTCTTGAACTGATCGAATCGGATGCCGCCGGGCATAACGACCGATGGACAGAGAGTTCGATCCCGGCAGAACAGGTGCTCCAACAATTTCATTCGCCTTCGCTTGCCTCCGACGACCGCGACGCAACGACGCAGGTTCTTACGAACGTTTTCGGATTTGCCGTTTCGGACAACGAGGAAGGACGGACTCGCCTGTCGCTCTCGAAGGAATCCCCCGCGAAACAAATCGACCTTGTCGACGTTCCCGGAAAAACCCCGGGGCAGGTGGCCGCGGGCACGGTGCACCACATTGCCTTCCGAGCCGCAAATGAGGACGAACAGGAAAAATGGCGCTCGAGACTCTATGAAGCGGGCTTGCACGTCACACCCATTATTGACCGGCAATATTTTCATTCGGTTTATTTTCGCGAGCCCGGTGGAATTCTCTTTGAGATCGCAACCGACGGCCCAGGTTTCGCCATCGACGAGCCTGCGGATCAGTTAGGCGAAACTCTGAAATTGCCGCCGCAATACGAGGACTACCGAAAATCGATTGAAGAATCGCTTCCCGCGATTTCACTGCCGCACAAGTCGCGATGAAGGAATTCATTCATCGATTTGTTGAGGGCTCAACCAGTGAAGGGCGCACCCTGTTGTTGCTGCACGGAACAGGCGGTGACGAGAACGATCTCATTCCACTCGGCAAGGCCATCGACCCGACTGCCAATTTACTGAGCCTGCGCGGGCAGGTTCTTGAAAACGGCGCGCCTCGTTTCTTCCGGCGTCTGACTGAAGGAGTCTTCGACGAAGAGGACGTCGTTCGTCGGAGCCACGAGCTGGCTGGATTCCTCAGTTCGGCGATTGAGAAATACAACATCGGTCGCGATGAGCTGATCGCGGTCGGCTATTCGAACGGAGCTAACATCGCCGCAGCCATGATTCTTCTTGGTCTGGCGCCATTTGCGCGCGCGATTCTTCTGCGCGCGATGGTTCCCCTAACCAATAGTAAATTGCTTGAGCCTGAGCCTCGCGAGATCCTTTTACTCCAGGGCGAGACGGATCCAATTGCACAACCTGCAGCAGGGAAGGCATTGACCGCGCGCCTGCGGGCAACCGGCGCGACTGTGGATCTTCTTTTTCAAAAGAGCGGCCATGAACTGACCAGCGAGGATGTCGCCGTTTCGCGCCAATGGCTGCCTAGATAAAACTGCGCTTGAGTTCGACGGCACGAGCGAGAAGCCGCAGGTATGCGCGTCGCGAAATTTCCGCAGCCCCGAATCGTTCCAGGTGCGGTGTAGACCATTGAGTGTCGAGGAGAACAAAACGCCCGGCCTTCATTCTCTCGACCAAGGCGACGAGCGCAACTTTCGATGCGTCCGTCACATGATGAAACATCGATTCACCGAAGAACGCACCACCGATCGCGACTCCATACAAACCGCCGGCCAGTTTCCCTTCGTGCCACGTTTCCACGGAATGGGCATACCCGAGGTCGTGCAGATGTTCGTAACTGGCGATGATTTTTGGAGTGATCCATGTTTCCTCGCGATCCGCGCACGCGCGAACGACTTCGCCGAATGATTTGTCGACCTTGATATCGAACTTCTCTTTCGCCAGGACACGTCGAAGGCCGTGATCAATTTTGAAGCCATCGAGCGGAAGGATTGCTCGCGGGTCCGGTGAAAACCAATGGATGCTTCCGTCGGGCATGCCCATCGGAAAAACCCCGAGACGATAGCCCTGCAAAAGAAGCTCGGGAGAAACAACATCGACCGCGGGACGGGACTTGCGAGGGACCTTCGCCACCTTGCGGCACACTCTGCCGCTTCGGCGCGTAATGCAATCACTCCGGACGAGACAAGCTCGTCCTCCCGGCCACACTTTGCCCATTGCAGGGCGTGGCCGGAAGGCCAGGCCACCTGAGCGCCCGACGTCTTGCAAAGCGCAAATCAGTTCATAGAATATGCGGATGAAGCGCGTCTTCATCCTTGCGCCGCTCCTCCTGACCGGTTTTCTGCCGGGATGCGCCGACCCGATCGAGAAGAGAAGCACCGATGAAGTGCAGGGGCAGATTGAGCGCGGAGTCACCGGCCAAGGGCGCATTGGACCAGAAAACCGCGTCCCCAACGACACGGCTAACGAACACGCCGTTCCGCAAGATCATCCGTGATGGATAAGGCGGCGCCGAAACATTCGAAGATCCTCATCCTCGATTTCGGGTCGCAATACACGCAGGTCATCGCCCGCCGCATCCGGGAACTTCAGGTCTACTCCGAGATTGTTCCCTTCAGCATCTCGGCCAAGGCCGCAGCCGATCTTCGCCCCAACGGGATTATCCTTTCCGGCGGCCCGGCCAGTGTTTACGAAAAGTCCGCGCCTCAGATTGATAAGGATATTTTTTCGTTAGGCATTCCGACCCTGGGGATCTGCTACGGCCTCATGCAAATGGCCCATCACCTTGGGGGCAAGGTGGTCTCCACCGGCCGCCGTGAGTATGGCGCCGGCATGCTGCACATCACCAATGGCTCGAAATTGTTCGACGGCCTCGGCAGCCAACTCGATGTCTGGAATAGCCACGGCGACGAAGTGACAGCTCTGCCGGAAGGGTTCCAGGTCGCGGCGACGACAGCCGGTTGCGACTTCGCCGCCGTGGAAGATCGGCAGCGCAGTCTTTACGGGCTGCAATTTCATCCCGAGGTCGGGCACACGCCGCGCGGAACGGAAATCCTGAAGAATTTTGTCTATCACATCTGCCGTTGCGCCATGGACTGGACGATGGGCTCGTTCATTGACGAAGCCTGCGAGCGCGTCCGCGCGCAAGTGGGCGACTCCAAGGTGGTCCTCGGCCTGAGCGGCGGGGTTGATTCGTCCGTCGTAGCAGCGCTTCTGCACAAAGCCATCGGCGACCAACTCACCTGCATTTTCGTAAATAACGGGCTCCTGCGGGCGCGCGAAGAAGAAGTGGTTCAGCGCGTTTTCGGAGAGAACTTTCATATCGCGCTGAAATACGTCGACGCTTCCGAACGCTTCCTGACGAAACTCCGCGGCGTGACCGATCCGGAGCAGAAACGGAAGATCATCGGCAACGAATTTATCGACGTCTTTCAACATGCGACCGAGGAGCTACTGCTCGCGGACCGAAACCGCGGCGCTGGCGATCACAGCGGATATCGATTTCTTGCCCAGGGGACGCTCTATCCGGATGTCATCGAGAGTGTGTCGATCGGGGGCAATCCTGCGCATGTCATCAAATCTCATCACAATGTCGGCGGCTTGCCGGAGAAGATGCATTTCGAGTTGGTGGAGCCGGTTCGCCAACTCTTCAAAGACGAAGTGCGCCAGGCCGGACTGCAGCTCGGTTTGCCGAAAGAGATTGTTTATCGACAGCCATTTCCAGGTCCCGGTTTGGCCGTGCGCATTCTTGGTGAAGTCACCGAAGAGCGCCTGGCGATTCTGCGCGCCGCCGACACCATCGTGCAAAGCGAAATGGAAGCGGCCGACTGGTATTATCGCGTCTGGCAGTCCTTCGCCGTCCTCCTACCCATTCAAACGGTCGGCGTCATGGGCGATCAGCGCACTTATGAAAACACGGTCGCGCTGCGAATCGTCGAAAGCCAGGATGGCATGACCGCCGACTGGGTGCGCGTTCCTTACGAACTGCTCGCGCGTATCTCGAATCGCATCTGTAATGAAGTCAAGGGCGTCAACCGCGTCTGCTACGATATCTCGAGTAAACCGCCAAGCACGATCGAGTGGGAATGAGAGCTCATCGTTCCAACGTCCGGTAATTGTCCCGCTGCGAGTCTTTCCAGCGGTCAGCAAATCGGCCTGCCGGCTTAGAGGCGGCTCGAGGGATGGGGCCGAGCGACGTCCCGGTGGCGGGGAGGGTGCGCGTTGGCGCAGACTTAATTTAAGATTGCCGATTTTTGATTTTCAATTGGTAATCGGCAGCGAATGAACGCCGAGCAGCAGCGTCTGGCGGAAAACCAGACACCCGAGGCGCCTTGGCATCGCTGGGGACCGTATCTGGCCGAGCGCGCCTGGGGAACAGTGCGCGAGGACTACAGCGCCAACGGCGATGCCTGGAATTATTTTCCGCACGATCATGCGCGCTCTCGCGTCTTTCGCTGGAACGAAGACGGGATCGCCGGTATTTGCGATCGCAAACAGCGGCTTTGCTTCGCTTTCGCCTTTTGGAATGAGCGCGACACGTTTCTCAAAGAGCGCCTCTTCGGCCTAACGGGCCCGCAGGGAAATCACGGCGAAGACGTCAAGGAAGTCTACTGGTACACGGACAACACGCCTTCGCACAGCCTGATGCGGATGGTTTACCGCTACCCGCAACTCGCTTTTCCTTACGATGAACTGGTGATCGAAAACGCCAAACGTTCAAAATTCGAAGGTGAATACGAGCTCTGGAACACCGGCATCTTTGATGAGAACCGATTTTTTGAAATCGAAGTTGAATACGCGAAAGCGGGACCTAACGACATCTTGATTCGTGTCACTGCGACAAACTGCGGCCCTGATCCGGCACCGTTGCACATCCTTCCAACGCTCTGGTTCCGCAATACCTGGAGCTGGGGTTACGACATTACCAAGCCTTCCTTGCAGGAGGCGGCCGTGAGCGACGAAAAGATCGCCATCGTCGAAGCAAAAGAGTCGCAGCTTGGCCTTTATCGGCTCTTCTGTGAAGCGCCCGAGCGGCTTCTTTTCACTGAAAACGAATCCAATCGTTCTCGGCTGTGGGGAGTTGAGAACCACAGCCCACACGTCAAAGACGCGATCAACGATTGCATTATTGAAAACAAGCTCGACTTCGTTAACCCGAACCGCGTCGGAACGAAAGCGGCCGCGCATTATCGCTTTCTCATTCAGCCTAACAAGAGCGCCACCATCAGATTACGGCTTGCCTCCGCGCAGGGTCCCTCGGTCGAGGGCGGACCATTTGCCGGCTTCGACGCGCTGATTGTTCGCCGATCCCTTGAGGCGGACGCGTTTTACGGCGAAATGGTGCCGGCGTGCCTGAATCAGGAACATCGCGCCGTCCATCGGCAGGCCATTGCTGGAATGCTTTGGAACAAACAATTCTATCACTACATCGTACGCCAATGGCTTGAGGGCGATCCGGCCCAGCCACCGCCGCCTCCCGAGCGACTCGAGGGAAGAAACGCCAGGTGGACGCATCTTTACAATGACCGCGTCATGTCAATGCCGGACAAATGGGAATATCCCTGGTACGCCTCATGGGACCTCGCTTTTCACAGCATCGTCCTTGCGTTAGCAGACGCGCAATTCGCCAAGGATCAGCTCGGTCTCATCGTGCGCGAATGGTACCAACACCCCAATGGCCAGATTCCCGCGTATGAATGGAATTACGGCGACGTCAATCCGCCGGTGCTCGCCTGGGCGGCCTATCGCGTCTTTCAAATAGAACGGAAACAAACTGGAACGGGCGATCGCGCATTTCTAGAAACGATCTTCCACAAAATGCTGATCGCCTTCACCTGGTGGGTGAATCGAAAGGATTCGTTAGGAAAGAACATTTTTGAAGGCGGCTTTCTTGGCCTCGACAACATTGGCGTTTTTGATCGCAACACCCGCTTCGCTGACGGCACACACCTGGAACAAAGCGACGGCACCAGCTGGATGGGCATGTTTTCACTCAATCTGATGCGCATCGCTCTCGAGCTGGCGCGCGAGAATCCGGTCTACGAAAATATCGCCACCAAGTTTTTCGAACACTTTCTGGGGATCGCCGCTGCGATGAACAATCTTGGCGGAAAAGGGATCGGCCTGTGGGATGAACAGGACGAATTTTTCTACGACGTACTGCACACACCGGGCGGCCGTTATCTTCCGCTGCGAGTCCGTTCGGTGGTCGGTCTCATGCCGATGCTCGCGGTAGAGACCATCGAACCCGAACTGCTCGATCGCGTTCCAGGATTCAAAGCACGCCTCGAATGGACCCTGACCAATCGGCCGGACCTCGCGAGCCTGGTCTCGCGCTGGCAGGTACCAGGCGCGGGAGAACGCAGACTCGTTGCGCTCACTCGCGGCCATCGCATGAAATGCCTCCTGCGACGCATGCTCGATCCGGAGGAATTTTTAAGCGACTACGGAATCCGTTCAGTCAGCCGATACCATAAGGATCATCCCTACACGCTGCAGGTGCATGATCAGGAGAAACTGGGGGTCAATTACGAGCCGGCAGAATCAGAGAGCGGACTTTTCGGAGGGAATTCGAATTGGCGCGGACCCGTCTGGTTTCCGATCAATTATCTCCTGATCGAATCGCTCCAAAAATTTCATCACTACTACGGTGACGATTTCAAAGTGGAATGTCCCACGCGCTCGGGAAATTTTCTTTCGCTAAACCAAATTGCGAATGAGCTCTCGAATCGTCTGATCAACCTCTGGCTGAAAAACTCGGATGGCAGCAGGCCATTTGCGGGCGCGTCCGGCGATATCTTCAACAACGTCCGCGACCAGGGTCGCTACTGGTTCCACGAGTATTTCAATGGCGACACCGGAGCAGGTCTCGGTGCCTCGCATCAAACCGGATGGACCGGCCTCGTAGCCAAACTCATCCTGCAACAAGGCGACCTTGGAACGATCGCAAAGGCCGATCCGTTCAGCGACCTTTAATATTGTTAAGAGGATGCCGCCGGGCCGCCCAGGGTCAGCGTTTTCCCAAAGACGCTGCCTGAGAGAGATCCACCGCCGCGATCTTAACGGGGGACCCGCGCAGCAAAGGCCTGCCAGGCAGGCCGCGCGTTCCCATCGACATCGAAAAGCGCAAAGGCTTTCCACATCCCCTCCCCGTACCATTCGGGACTCCAGTAGAAGGCGCCGGCAATGGCGGCGTCATTCCGACAAAAGGCGAGAAAATCACCTAACCAGTGCGCCTGCCCTTCGGGAGAAAGCGGATAGCCTGGAACTTCGTTTCGCCACGCTCCAAATTGGCCGGTAAAATCCGAAGTGCTCGGATAACCAAATTCCGGAATCATCACTGGCCGTCTGAGTGCCTCGCCCAGCCGGTCGATCACCTCGCGAAACTGGTCGATGGTTAACGAGCCACCGATGTTCGATGACGGAAAGTAACTCAGGCCCGCGTAATCCAACTGCACCTCCTGATTCAGCATGAACTGAAAGAAAGCGACGCAGAACTCGGCGTCCCACCAGTGCGCGATGTGTAACATAAATTTCGCATCGGGATCTGTCTCCTTGACGCCCTGTTCACAGGCGAGAATCAACTTCGCCGCCTCTGGCCAGATTCGCTGGCGCAACGTTGCCGGATCCGTTTTGTCGTGCTTTCCCGGATAAACCCCGCAGAGACCGTAATCGATCTCGTTGCCAACTTCATAAAGATGACTCGTTAAGCCGTGTTGCCGAAAATGGGCCACCGTGTCGCGCGCATAAGTTCGAACGGCGTCGGCGCGCTGATTCATATCGAGCGCAGCCCACTTCATCGGCACCGGCTGTTTGGTCAGGTCGGCCCAATCCTCGCTTAAAAAAATGACCAGATACGATGACAGGCCGGCTTTGGCCGCTCGCTCCACGACTCGCGTCGCGTACTCCTTTCCGTTAACGCCTTCGTCGCCAGTCCAGAGCCTGACCCTGAGCCAACGAACGCCCTCATCCTTCATGCCGGCGAACAGTTCCTTCTCCTGCCCGTTCCATTTCCAGTGCGCACCCTTTGCTTCCAGATCGAGAGAATAATTCGCATCCACCCCGAGAATAAAATCGGCGCGAGCAGGTTCGGCCATGGCCCGGTGGCGTAGAACTACAAGGAGAAGCGAAACGAAAAACAAAAGCGTTTTCATCACCGAGCGCGACTGTAGCGGCGCTCTACGGACGCCGCATTATTTTCTGTAGGCAGTTTTCGGAGGTCATCGGCCTTCGCCTTGCTGCGGCGCGACAGGTAGACCGCCGCTACCGAAAAACCGCACGCTTTACCGTCGCAGAATATGAATCGAAAGAATGCGGCTCTGTTGATGTGCCAGCAGGTAATCGATGAAACAGCCGATGATCGAGTTCGGTTTGTTGCCAAACTTTGTCACCACCCGGCAAATGAGTGTGCCGGTGCCGGCGTGCCACTCTAGATTGATCGCGCCGTGCGCGCTTTCACTGTGAATCTTGGCCCAGCCATGCGGCCTTCCGGGCCGCTGATGCTCGGTCGGAATGAGGCCGAACTTCTTCAACCGCGGGTCGGTCATTATTTTTTCCCGGAGCGACCCGCGCCCTGAAGTGATGACCTGAATGACTGTCTGCATTGACTAGTTAGGTTCGGCGCTGGCGGTTTATTTGCAACCCCCCCTTAAGGCGAAGCCAGATCCATAAACATCACGCAGGCGTCCACGAAGCCGCGCGTCGGATGATGGAACACACCGGGCAGTGTTCCGACGGTCACAAACCCCAATTGCTTCCAAAGCCGCACCGCAGACTCGTTCGTCGAGACGACGAAGTTAAATTGCATCGACCGGAATCCTAGCCGGCGCGCCTCCTCAATTGAATGCTCCGCCATGGCTCGTCCGAGATGCTTTCCCCGCTCTTCCGCGGCCACGATGTAACCCGCGTTGGCCACGTGCTCGCCCGGCCCCGGATGATTCGGTTTCAAATAATAGCTGCCAAGAACGCGCCCCTGATCTTCACAAACGAAAACCCGGTTTTCCTTTCCAAACCAAAACGCCAGAGCGCTTTCACGCGACAAATCTCGCGGCAAAACGAAGGTTTCGCCCGCGGCAACGATCTCCATGAAGATATCGAGAATCGATTCGTAATCCTCCGGGATTGCCGGGCGGATCGTCATGCCGGCGCCGACGATCGATTGCCCGTGAGTCGCCAACGGCCGACCACGAGAAGTGCTGCCAGGATCGCGCAATCGAGCGCAAGATGTCCCGCAAAACTCATGTTGCGGCCAGCGTGTCCGAAACAGCCGCAGCTCACGTCGATCCCGCGCGTCTTCGCGATCACGCTGGCACCGATAAAGACGCCGACCAGCAGAATCAGAATCGAGAGGCTGCCGTGATAATATCGACGCGCCACAATCGTTAGGCCACAGACCACTTCAAGCCATGGCAGAAAGAACGCCAAGCGAACACCGAGAGTCCAGGGCAATAGCTTGTAGTTATCAATGTCGTTGGCGAATCCCAGAGGGTCGTAGGCTTTTAAGAGGCCGGCGTAAATAAAAAGCGCGGCAACGACAAGCTCCAGCACACGAACCACCAGATCGAATCTCCGGCCACCCGTTGTCACCGAAACGGTTTCTCCACTTCTCACTTCGGATGTGCTTTCAGCCATTCTTCCCATCCACCTTGCAAAATATAAACGTCCGGAATTTGCACCTCCGTGCGAAGACGATGCGCCACCGCCCGGCTGAGATTGCAACTCTGACTGCTGCAGTAAACCACGACTTTTTTCCCCGGTGCCCATCGCTCAAGCAGATGCGGCAAAAGTTCGTTCCACCGATCCTCGTTCAGAGAAAACGCCCCCGGAATATGGCCGGCGGAGTACTCGGCATCGTTTCTGGCGTCAACCCAGATCAGGTCGTCGCCCCAGCCCTCAGCTGTCGCGAGAGTGGCGTATTCAGAAGCCGCTACCGGTGTTTGCCACGGAATCTTGTCGCGAAAATAAAATGCTTCGCCGATGGCAGGCAACAAAGCGACCGCGCAAAGCGCCAAAATTTGGCGCCCGATCGTCCCGCTCATTGACGCGGCACAGCCACGGGCCCTGGTCCGGGGTTCCCGGCAACGCTCGCATTCGCGTAAAAGACGCCCGGTGAATCCTTCGGAAAATCGGTTTTCACGGTGATCACGGCCGAGCCACTGCGCTCTGTCTGCAAAGGCGTGACAAGTATTTTCCACGATCCGCCACCCTTCACGGGCTCCACCGTCGCGCCAAACTGCGGGTTCGATGTCTGGACCTCGATCTTTTTGGCCAGATAATCTTTGCCCGTTGTGACCAGGATTGTCTTGCTGGCAGACTTCTCCCCGACTTTCCAATAAACAAACGAAGGAGTCAGCGTGAGGCCTTCCGGGAGCACCGCCTTCAAAGTCAGTATTGCCGGCGCTGAGGAAGGTTCGTCTGTCTGCACGGTCACGGTCTTGACCTGCGTGCCGACGCGGTTGCCGATTGTAAAGGTGGCTGTGATTTCCCCTTTCTCGCCCGGGCGAACCTCATCCTTCTGCCACGTGGGAACGGTGCAGCCGCATGAGGCTTTAACTGACGTCAGCTTCACGGGGGTTGGGCCGATGTTCTGATATTTGAAATGACCGACCGCTTCCTTGTCTCCAAACCCCGGATGCAATTCAAGCGTGGTTTGATCCCATTTGAGCTCAGCGCGAGCAGCGGTTGAAAGGAATCCGAATAGAATGGCGACTGCGAGTTGGCTCTTCATTTTTTGGCGTAGTGTTTCTGAATATATTCCGACAAAGCCTCTCGCCAAGGCCGGGGTGCACGGCCCGTAATCTCGGCGAATCGAGCTGTCGAAAGAACGGTGTAAACCGGGCGTTGCGCGACAAAATTTTGCATCTCACTGAGTTTTAATGGCGCCACCCTCGTCGTTTTCACCGGCATTCCTTCGGCCGCACAAACTTCCAGCGCATACTCGGCGTATTGCTGCCAGCTGCACTCTCCTTCATTTGAAAAATGAAGAAGGCCGCCCACGTCGCCGGTGAAAAAGGAGGGAAGCGTGTCGGCAATATCTTCGGTATACGTCGGCGTGGAAAATTTATCGGCCACCGCCGAAACCTCGTGATGATCCCGCGCACGCGCGATGATGTTATCGACGAAGCTCGCTCGATCTGGTCCAAACACCCAGGAAACGCGGATCACAAGGTTGCCTTGATTAACGAAGAGAACGTTCTCTTCGCCCTCGCGTTTCGATTCTCCGTAAACACTGAGCGGTTCGGCGGCATCATCTTCGAGATAGGGCGTGGTCTTTCGGCCATCGAAAACATAATCGGTGCTGAAATGAATCAGCTTCGCTCCTTTATCTTCACAGAGATGCGCCAGAAGCTCGGGACCGCTGGCATTGATCTCGAATGCCTGATCTCGCTGCTCCTCACAGAGATCGACGTTTGTCATGGCCGCGCAGTTGATCAGCACATCAAACGGCAGGGGGTTGAGCACCTCCTCCAATTCATCGAAGTCGGCGAGATCGATTTCTGAATGCGTGAAGCCGCGGACCTCGAAATCGGTCCGGTAACGCCGCATCAGCGCCGAGCCGAGACGGCCACCTGCTCCAAGAATTACAATTCGCATGTTCGGTCGAAACATCCTGCATGATGAAACCGATCAGTGCCAAGTGCTCAAATAAGAGCCCTGCAGTCGGGCACCGCGAATAAGTCAGGGCAGTTGGTGCGCGCGATAAAAGCCCGATCCATTGCCAATCGCATTCGGAATCGTGACGACCATCACGCCGCCAGTGCCGGCAATGGGCGGAGCTGGACTTGTGTTTGTCACCGTCGTCCACGTTCCCGATGTCAGCGACGGACGGCTCTGAATCTCGTAAGTGTGATCGAGAATAGTGAGGAAACTATAAGTGAGAGTTGTGCCGTTCCCTGTTCCGGTCCCACCGATGACAGTGGCTTCATAAGCACCGATATCGCTGGCATCGCCTCCCGCTGCGTTGACCACGTTCGGATCGTCAAAGGGGCGCGGTGCAGCCCGCTGATCGTTGCTGGAACTCGAAATGGTGTTGCTCTTGCCCTGATCAATCGCGGGACTGGCTGCTCGCAGAGCCAGTGTCACAGTTGGCCCACCATTGTCCTTCACACCGGCCGGGTCGGTCAGCGGATCGGTGTTGCGCTGATCACCGGCATGATTGAGAAACCCGCCCGGAGCCGTTCCAACAGGCCCCCCCGCAGCGTCGTCACTCAGGTTGTAACCGAGCGAGACAAACGTGCCTCCGCTATTGCCAAGATTCACTCCAACCGCGCCAGTCTTCACGATTGTGTTGCCCATCTGCAACGTTGCCGTGCCCCCTCCGCCATTGCTGATAAAAATCGCGCCGCCGATCGCGGCGGAATTATTGCTGAACGTGCAGTTACTCACATTCAGAATGGCGCTGCCGCTATCGCCATCCACATATATGGAGCCACCGTTCCCGACGGAAGAATTTTGGCTGAAAGTCGAATTGACGATGCTGCCGGTCACGCTGCCGGTCGAGCCATCGTGCTGAATGGCGCCACCATCGTTGTTGCCGTTCGAGTTTCCGATAAAAGCCGACCCACTGACGGTCAGTGTGGCGCTGCCGGCGCCGCTACCGTCGTTGAAGATCGCACCACCGTTGTTGAGAGAGGAATTCCCGCTGAAGGTGGAATTGCGGATGATCAAGGTCGCGCTACTGGGAGAAATGCTACCGTCGCTGTAGATCGCGCCGCCGTAATCGCCGGAACAATTGGTAATCGTGCAGTTGGCGATGGTCAGGGTCGCGTTACCGGTCTCATCGTGGTTGTTATAGATGGCCCCTCCGTGAGCAACGGTAAGGCTGGCAAGATTCCCGTTCGTTAGGGTCAGGCCGGTCAGGGTGACGTTCGCGCCGCTCTTGGTTTCAAAGATACGAAAGCGGTGCGCGGCATCATTCATCGCCGGGACGCGCTGAATAGTGGCGCCATTTCCATGGATGGTCAGCGCATGGCCGCCGTCGGGACCAAGCTGAGGAAGCCCGTTTAGAAAACTATCTCTGACTGATAGTGTGTAGACCCCGCCCGCTGCCAGTTCGATGGTATCGTCCTGCGAGTTTCCATTGGACGTTGTAATCGCGAGCTTCAAAGCGGCAACGTCTCCATTGGCAATATTGAAGGTGGCGCCACAGACGTTGCCGTGGTGTATCAAAACCGTGGCCGTTGCGACCACGATCGTTGCGAGAGGGTGTTTCACCGGAACGTGAGACTTGATCCTATCGGTCCGACCTGAAATACACAAACCCAAATGCGGAGCCTGCGGCGGCCCATTTCCTGAATGGACCACCGAACTCAGTTAGGGAGAAGGTGCACGCGATAGAATGCGCGCCCCAAACCGATTGGACTGCTCGTGTCCGTGATTTGCGCATTCCCATCTGTCGCCGGCGTCAGATCGCTCACGCCCGAAACTGGCTGCCAGTCCGCCGATGTTAATGACGCCGTTCGTTCCAGACGATAGGTAACACCATGCGTCGCCTTGAAGGTGATGGTCACATTCGACAATCCGCTTCGGGCAATGCCGATAATCTGCAGGACGGCAAAGTTGGCCGTGACCGTCTGCGGCTGCGTCATCGTTACGGTGGTGTTCGGGTTCGTCGGATCGGCGACATTTCCCGTCCACCGCCGAAAAGCGTAACCAAAGTTTGGCGTCGCCTGCAAGGCCGCGACGGAGTTCAGGTCCGCGTCATGGTCTCCCGGACTAGGAGTGGTCGTTCCATAACCCGAAGGCGACACTTGCATCGTCAGAGTGGTTGCGGGCGGTGGGGGAGAATTGACCGCGCTGCAAACGGCGCTGACCAGGCGCCCGCCGAGAAATCTTCGGCACACTTCGTAAGCGCCGATGTCGTAACCATTGCGGGGCGATTGGTCAGGTTGTGGCCGATCGGCATAACGTTGATCGTAGACGAAGGAAGTCGCGGCATCCGCCATGCCCATGGCTGAACTGCCGATACCGATCGCCATGGTCGGAGTGCCGCCATTATCCTGAAGCGGTCCGAGTTGCGGATCCACGTTGCTCGTTAGGCCGGGACAGGTGCCAAACTGGCCTGTGCCGGAGCCATTGCTGGTAATCAGGTTGCCGGCCCCGCTGCGGGACACGTTCCCGCTGTAGAAGCATTCGTTAGCCCCGTTGTTGGCGACGATCGTGTTTTGGAGGGTCAGGGCCGGGAACGGCGAAAACACAGCGTCAGAGTAAACGACCACGCCCGCGCCCGACCCCGTCCCCTGGTTATTGGCGATGGTGCAATTCACGATGGCCGTCGTGCCGTCCCGCGAAAAGATGGCTCCGCCGGCATCAGCGCCGTTGGCTGCGAATTGGTCTCCGCCTACGCCACGCGTGACGTAGTTATTGTAGAAAGTGCTGTTGTGGACAGTGAGAGCGCCGCCGTCATTGAAGATAGCGCCGCCAAGCCCCCCGCCTCCACCGCCGGTAGAACTGCCGGACCTTCCTCCGAATGGGCCCCCGCTTCCTTCACTGTCGAACCCGTCTCCGCCTCCTCCTCCAAACCCGCCACCACCGCCGTTGTGCCCGTTGCTGGACCCACCGCCGCCGCCGCCGAATCCGCCGTTGCCCCCGTTGTCCGGACCGCCGCCACCGCCACCACCATAGTTGCCGGCGCCACCGTTAACGGAACGATCCGGGTTAATCGGATTCACATCATAACCGCCCCCACCACCGCCGCCGCCCGGACAAGGTGCACTATGGCCATCATTCCCGTTGTCGCTTTGATCGCTACCGTTCCCCCCACAGAGGTAACCGCCGGACGCACCCGTGTCGCTGCTGCTATTGCCACCGGAAAATGCCGTCCCACCTCCGCCTCCTCCTCCGCCCGGTGCGTTGCCGCCATTACCGCGCGCGCCGCCGCCGCCGCCGCCGCTACCTTTGTAGTGCGCGCCGCCGCCGTTTCCACTCAGGCCGCCGCCGCCGCCACCGATATCCGTTCCACTGCCCCCGTCGCCACCGACTGCGCCATTGTTTTCGAACGTGCTGTTTTCAACAACCAGCGTTCCGTTTTGCAAATAAATCGCGCCGCCCGCTCCCAAACCTCCGCCACCGCCGTTCGTTCCATCGCCGCCTTTCGCGTGAAAGCCTTTGACGTAAACGTTGCGAATTGTGACACCGCCCGTGCCTGAGACCGTCGTGTTCAAGGTCCCTTGTTTGATGGTGATACTGGCTGTCCCAATCGCGAAAAGCCGCGCATTTTGCGAACTGCCTCCCGTCCATTGCAATGTCGCGCCTGCGCCTTCGATCGTCATGGTGGAGAAAATGATCGGCGTGGCCGTCAGGCCATAAGGATTGTGCGCGTCCGTGTTGATATCTTCGGAGACATTAAACGTCGCGCCCGTCGGCAAAACGATGGTGTCACCGTTGCCGGTGCCCTGGACACATTCGGTCGTGATGAAATCGTCTGGATCGGTTCCCACAATCGCGATCCCGTGGGCGCCTCCATCGAGGCTTTGATGCAGAACCGAGGAGTAAATTGCTTCCTGCAACGAGCATCCTCCGGTTCCGATGCCGCCGATTTTCTGTGCCGTCGTAGTGACATAGATCCTGGCACCGCTGGCCGGTGCCAGGAACATTCGCGCTCGACCTCCAGCGGCAAGGCTTCCAACGGCCAATAGGCCGCCGATTGCGCACAGACAAAAGCCGGACAGGCGGCGCGGTCCGGACGCGCTCATTAGTAGACGCTCCATTTTCGCGGCGCGCTTGCCCTCGTCGGCTTCAGGGTCCGGGAAGTCGTGTGCTCTCTGACTGTTTTCATTCGTTACCAGGAGAGTTCAGCAACGGTGTTAGGCGGTCGTTAACGGCGACCGTGCCATTGGCGGCACTTACCGGCGGCGAAGTTGTCCGCCTTCGTCTGGATCTCCCGTGCCACCTGCTTTCGGGTCGCGCTCGGTGTCCAGGTCGCGGAGGTGCGGCTTGGCTTTCGTATCGCGTTCTTTGCTGCCAGTCCGTTTGTGCTCTTCTGTGTCCTGGTTCTGTTCGGTTGTATTCATGCTGTTAACTGCCGGGAAAAAGATCCGAGGTTACGCCGATTAACACTCCGCCCTATTTTCGAGCGGTCAGAATCGCGTCCTTCAGGTGTTCCCCCTTCACACAGCTGCCGCCCATGACGTTTCTGCCCTCTTTCAGGTCGCTTATCTTGAGATTTCCGGGCGTGCTTTTCTTCGATGATGCCGTTGATTTGGATTTTGTCATAGTGAGGTGTCCTTTTACCAAATAACTGCGGGAACTTGGGCGCGAGGTTACGCAGAAACTCCACTCCTGATCCCGTTCGCTGGGACCTCCGTCCGGTTAGTTTTTTGGCGCCAGCGAGGCGACGATTTTTTCGAAGCGCGGATCGCCGCGCAGCGGATCCCAGAATGGAAGCAGCTTCAAGTAGCCGTAACTAATGGAGCTGCGGCTGCGGAGGGCGGACTCGAGTTGATTGCAAGCCATGTCTTTTTCCCCCGCCCAGGCCGCGATCATGGCAAGGTATTTGATCGCCAGCGGCCCGTTGAGCGCATCCTTTGCGAGTGGAACCAATTCGACTGCCCGTTGTCCTTCGCGCAGAGCGTCCGCTTTCCGTCCGAGGGCGGCATCGATCAGACCAAGTACCGCACAGGGGCGGGGCGAAATCCGGTTGGTCTTGCACGAGTCCTTCCTGCTGTGAGCGAGCAATGGTGAAGGCGGCGCGCGCACCTGCTTCGTCGTTGGCCATGCGTGCCACCAGTCCTTCGACGAAGGCCCGATTGAAATGCACGGCCTGGTCGTTGAGGGCAGTGTTCTGATCGGACGCAATCAGGGCCGTGCGAGCTCCTGCGACGTCGCGTTCGGCCAAAGCGCAGATTAGCCAGCCATCAGCGATGCGCGCCAAAGGGACCGTATGTTCGGCTCGAAGGGCGTCGATCAATTGATGCAGCGGGCGCGGATCCGCTTTCCATTCGAGATCGATCCACGCGATCGCCCCGCGGGTCTCGGGATCGTCAGGTTCGAATGTAAAGGCGCGACGAAGAGTCGCTTTTGCTTCGCCGAAACGCTGCTGAAGAATTTCGCTGTTAGCGATTTGCTGAAGGACGAACAGATTTCTCGGATCCAGCTCACTGGCCCGCTCGAGGCTGGCGACCGCCTCTTCAGCTTTTCCCTGCCGGCGCTCGATGTAACCGCGCAACTCAAATATCCTCGACTCGTTAGGTAAATTTTGTTGCGCCGTCTTCAGCTCAGCCAGCGCACCGTCGTAGTCCAGATGACCTCGGTAAAGATTTTCCGCGCGAGCCAAATGCGCCTCGCCGGCTTCAGGCTGCAAACGGAAGGCAGCCTGCACGGCAGCCTCGGCCAGGGCGAGCCGGGCCGGAGTGTGGTCGTGGCCGGTCAGGTAGAGAAAATCGTGAACCCAGACCAGCTGGCAATACGCCTGGAAAAACGAGGGATCGCGCGCAACCGCCTGATTCAATAGGTTGGCCGCCCCCAACAGATCTTCGTTGCTGCTGTTGCTGTAACTGACTCGTAGGAAAAGATTCCGTGCCCGCGTGTAGAGATCAAACGCGGTCAGGTCAGCCGTCGGCGGACGCATGATCGAGTTCCGTTCCGCGTCGGAAAGCCGTGCGTGAAGTTGTTCCGCGACTTTCTGTGCGACCTCGCTTTGGACAGCAAATACATCCACGACATCGCGATCAAACTGTTCCGCCCACACATGCGCATCCGTGCGTGTATCGATCAGCTGCGTGTTCAAATGAATTCGACTCCCCGTGCGGCGCACACTGCCTTCGAGAACGTGCGAGACATGAAGAGCATTTCCGATCTGGGAAATGTTCCGCGTTCCCCGATAGGGCATCACGCTCGTGCGGCTGATCACCTTCAATCTCGAAACCTTCGCCAGCTTGGTCAGAATATCGTCCTGCACGCCATCGGCGAATTCGGCATCGGCCCGGCCCTCACTGAGATTTTCAAAAGGCAAGACGGCTACGCCCGCGATGGGTCTTGCTTGAAGCAGATCCGGCTTCCAAATGAAGAGCGCGACCGTGGCGAGCAATGCGCATAACGAAAGATACGCAAAGGCCGCGGTCGGATTGCGCCGCAACCATTTTCGACTGCGAGCGATCCGACTGGTGCGTCGAGCCTGAATGGGCTCATAGCGCAGCCATCGCTCAACATCCTGCGCTAACGCCTCCGCCGTCTGATAGCGCTTTTTCGGGTCCTTATCGAGGCACTTAAGACAAATCGTCGCGACATCGACGTCGATCTGTGGATTCCAGGAACGCGGATCGCGCGGTTCTGTTTCTAAAACAAGGCGGATCGTCTCATAGGTCGTCCCACCAGCATAGGGCGGCTGACCCGTTAGCAGATGGTAAAAGACGGCTCCCAACGAATAGACATCGGCCGCGACAGTAACATCCTTGGTCCGCCCGGCCGCCTGCTCCGGAGCCATGAAGCTGGGCGTTCCCAGAACCTCATGGGAGTTTGTTACCGTGCTGTTTTGTTCGACCAGGCGCGCCAGCCCGAAATCGGTCAGGTGAGGGGCCCCGCTGCGATCGAGGAGAATATTACCCGGCTTGATGTCCCGGTGAAGAACGCCGCGCTCGTGGGCGAACTGAACGGTCCGCGCAACCTTGATCAGTAACTCCGCCGCCTTCCGCGGCGCTATCGGTTGGCTCCTAACGAGCCGATCAAGCGGGCCGCCTTCGACAAACTTCATGCTGAAAAAGCAGGAGCCGTCGTGCTCGCCGATTTCGTAGATCGGCACGATTTGCGGATGCTCCAGCCGCGCGGCCGCCTCAGCCTCTTGACGAAAACGTTTCAAATGAGCGGCGCTCGCCCATTGGCCAAATCCGATCACCTTCAGGGCAACCGTCCGGTTCAGCGTGCGTTGCCGCGCGCGATAGACCACGCCTTGGCCGCCACGTCCGATCTCTTCCAGCAACTCGTAATCTCCGAATTCAAGCATGGGACCTGGTTGATCCCCGGCCGTCTCATCACCACTGGATTCGTCGAGGCCCAGCGCCGCTTCCAGCAAACAGGCGCCGCAAAGCTTCGCCTCGCTAAAAAGTTTCGCGCCGCATCGACGGCATCTTCTCGTCACGGTGGTTATCCCCAAAATGTCTCCGCGTTTCCGAAGCATACTGCCGGGAAAGCCTTCACAGGTTACATCCGCAAGATTGCCACCAACTGCCGCAATTCATCTTCGATGTCGCCCGGGACGGCCACGGTGTGCGCAATTTCTTCTCGCAACAGCTCGCGATATCTGCGCCGGAATCGATGATACGCCTGTTTGACTGCGTTCTCGGTCATTTTCAGCTCGTGGGCGATTTCGGCCTGTGACGGTCCGTCCGACTCACCCGCCAGGAATTGTGTGAAGGCAGAGAACAGGCGCGCCCGCGAGTCGGAGTCCTTGTACTCTTTCGCCAGGCGGTCCAGGGCCTGGTCGAGAACGGTCAGCGCCCATCTCCTTTCATAAATGAGTTCAGCGGTTAACGACTCAGCCGGCTCGAGGTGCATGCCTTGGTGGCCTGTTAGGTCGTCCAAAGAAATCAGCCGCCTCCCGCCGCCCCGTTTGATGGCGGTCGCGCGCTCGCGCGCATCGACCAGGAAATGCTTCAGGGCCACCAGCAGATAAGAGCGAAGCCGGCCCTTTTCGCGGCGAACGTCATCGAAATCGCGGTGTTCAAGCAACTCCGCGAAAAATCCCTGGGTCAGGTCTTGCGCATCTTCCACTGTTCGGCCTTCGCGCCGGATAAAGGAGAAGATCGGCCTCCAGTAGATGCGGCAGAGCTGTTCAAGGGCTTCGCGCGCGGTTTCGGGCTCCCCTTGAGCGGCGCAAACGAGGCTCCAGTGGGTTGTGGCAAAGGAGGCACCGCCGATTCCGGCGCTTTGCTCGGCATCGTCCGCCTTCATTGGACGAACTGATATTACGCCTGAAATGCACCCTTGAGAAGGGCGATCCGCCGTTATTTCCTAACTGCTGCGGCTAGAGAACCAAGCCGGATTCAGTATCTTCCCGCACGTTCCAGCAGCGGCTGCCACCACAATTCGTTAGCCAGGTACCAATCAACCGTTTCCAGCAATCCCTGCTCGAATCCATGGCGCGGCTTCCATTTTAACTCGTTCTCCGCGAACGATGAATCGATGGCGTAACGACGATCGTGGCCGAGCCGGTCGGTCACGAAAGAGATCAGGCTTTCGGGCTTGTTCAGGCGTTTCAAAATCGATTTTACAACGTCGATGTTAGGCATCTCGTTACCGCCCCCAAAATTGTAAACCGTCCCGGGTTTACCCTCGAACAGGGCCGCGACAATACCGGCGCAATGATCCTCCACGTGAATCCAGTCGCGGACATTTTTTCCATCGCCATAAACCGGCAATGACTCGTTGCGCAGCGCCTTGACGATCATCAACGGAATCAATTTCTCCGGGAACTGATACCGCCCATAATTATTCGAACACCGGGTGACAACCACCTCCTGGCCGAACGTGCGCTGGCATGCGAGCGCCAGAAGATCCGCGCCTGCTTTGCTGGCAGAATAAGGCGAGCTGGGATCAAGCGGCGATTGCTCGGTAAATTTCCCCGACGGCCCGAGTGATCCATAAACCTCGTCGGTCGACACCTGGACAAAGCGTTGCACACCGTGCCGCCGCGCCGCATCGAGGAGCACGCTTGTCCCGATCACATTGGTATGAATGAAATTTTGCGGGTCGTTGATGCTGCGATCGACGTGCGATTCCGCGGCAAAATTCACCACCGCAAAGAACTGGTGCTCGGTCGTAACCGAGTCCATTTGATCGGGGTTGGCGATGTCGGCCTTGAAAAACTCATAGCGATCCCCGTACTGCTCCACCACCCCCTCCAGATTGGCCGGATTTCCCGCGTAGGTCAGAACATCGACATTGGTGATATAGGCCGGCTTGTAATGTTCGAGAATGTAGCGAATAAAGTTGCTCCCGATGAATCCGCAGCCGCCCGTGACCAAGATGCGCACAGCGCCAGATAGCACACTTCAAATCGAAATTCGAAATTCGAAATTCGAAATTTTCTGGTAATCTTCCTGAACCTTTGTGCCCTTTGTGTGACACCTAATGACTGAGGCCGCAAAGATTGCCGGCGTTACCGCGCCGGAATATCCAACTTTTCAGGATCAGATCCGCCAATGGGGCGACCGCCTGTCGGCGGTCGATTGGCGGCCGTGGGTCATCGTCGCTCTAGCTGCCGTGCTGCGATTGCTTCTGCTCGGGATGAAACCGCCGCACTTCGACGAGGGCATCAACGGTTGGTTCGTCGATCAGATGACCAAGAGCGGTTATTACCGTTACGACCCAACCAACTATCACGGCCCGCTTCACTTTTACGTGCTCTTTCTTTCGCAGACGCTTTTCGGACGAAACCTGTGGGCCTTGCGCATGCCAATCGTAATCATGAGCACGGTCTGCGTCTGGCTCATGCTGAAATTCGAGCCCTTTATCGGACGCAACGTCTCGCGCTGGGCCGCCCTGGCCATGGCCGTCTCGCCCGGCTTCGTTTTCTACGGCCGATACTCCATTCACGAAGTTTGGCTGGTCTTCTTCTCCATGCTTTTCGTCCATGGCCTGCTCGGCCTGCGCCGGTTCGCGACCGCCAAGGACCTTTGGGCATGCGGCATGGGCATCACGGGAATGATTCTGACCAAGGAGACCTACATCATTCACTTTGTCTGCGCCGCCATCGCAGCTCTGCTGTGTTGGATCTCGAACCTTATCTCGCCGGTCGATGATACACCCGCGCCGACGCGGAAGTGGGACACAATTGATTTGTTGACCGTCGTCGCGACCTCGGTCGTCCTGATTGTTTTCTTTTATTCGGGAACATTCTTTCACTGGAGCGGAATAAAGGGCCTGTATCTGGCCTACAGGGCCTGGTTCGAAACCGGCACCCAGGGACACGGCCACGAGAAGCCGATGGATTATTGGCTTCGCCTGATCGGTCGCTACGAACTTCCCGTGATCTTCGGCCTGGCTGCCTCCCTCTTCTGGCTTCGATTACGGAACACGTCTTTGCGCTTCCTCGCGATTTACGGAGTCGGAACAATCATGGCTTACAGCATCGTAAAATATAAGACGCCGTGGTGCATCATCAGCCTTGTTTGGCCGATTCTTCCACTCTTCGGCGCCGCGGCGAATCTTGTTCCGCTCCGGCTTCGCCTCGGAGAGTGGTGGGCCGCAGTATCAATCGTCTCCGTGGGCGCCGGCGTCTCAATCGCCTTCGCGGTCACAGAAAACTATCAATTCATCTGGCCTTTTCTGCTCGTGGCCGCACTCGGGCTTTACCTTCTGGTGTTACGCGACGCCAAAATTCTGGCGGTCGTTCAAGGTGCGGTCCTCGCCGTATCGTTAGGCTGGGCTATCTGGCTGAATTACTTCCAATGTACCACCGACACGGAGCCATATGTCTACGTGCAAACCTACAATGACGTTTTCAAGCTGACGCGGCCCGTCCTCGCTTTGGCGAAACGCAACCCGGCCTTATACGAAATGAAGGGCCATCTCATCCGGACCAGTTCGTATCCCTTGCCCTGGATGCTGGGCGACTTTCCGCGCGTCGGTTATTACGAGCACGAAGCGGTCCCCGAACAGATGGACGCCGATTTCCTGCTCGTGCAGAGCGATCGCATCGCCGAGGCCGAAGGGAAATTGCACAACTCTTATTATACCGAGCCTCTTACCATCCGGCCCTACCAGGACACCTCGAAAGTTTATTTCGACGCGCATCGATTCAAAGATTTCTTTCCTGGACGCGTTCCCGATTTCACTGGCAAGGCCGCGGCTAACCAGGTCCTCCCTTGAGATATGAGGTCTGTCGTCAGCACTCACCTTCCCGCGCCTCCCGGCCGGCGGGCGGCAAATGCTGAAGGTTTGGGATGAAATGAAAGCGCTCGCCGGCGGGCTCACGTTTTTTAATCTCGCGACCGTCAGCGCGGTTGTTCTTGGATTCTTCGCGGGGGGTCTCGGGCCGGCGACCGCCTTTCTCTCTGTTTTGCTTGGGCTTGTGGCCGGCGCGGCAGCCTATTTCTCAACCTGGGATCCGAAAGACACCGCCGAGGGAATCGACCCTTCGCCTAACGAGACGTCTGGCCGCCAGCACGTCTTCGATGCCTCGAGGGCCCTTTTCTGGACCGTGGCTGGCATTTTTTTGTTGTTCGCCACGCGGAGTTTTTGCTGGCTGCTTTACAGCGACGGCGGCCAGCTCATGATCCAATCGCCTAACAACCTCGGCGATCTGTCGCTGCATATTACTTATATTCGCGATTTCGCGAACGGCTCACCACTTTGGCCTCTGAACCCGATTTACCCCTTCGGGCACCTTCGCTACCCGGCCGGCGTGGATCTTTTCAATGGCCTGCTCCTTCTTCTTCACGTCGGGCTGATCCCAGGGCTTGTCTGGGTCGGGCTAATCTCGTCGCTCGCCACCTTTTACGCCCTCTTCCGCTGGGGCGGCCTCTTCACAGTCGCGGGATTTCTTTTTAACGGTGGCATCGCCGGACTCCAGTTCTTTGCCGTCTTGATTAACGAACATAGTGCGCGCTTCGTCGACTATCAGGGGGACAAAAGCATCGCATGGAAGAGCCTTCCTCTATCGATGTTCGTCACCCAACGCGGGCTGCTCTATGCGATTCCCGCAGGACTCCTCCTCCTCTGGCAGTGGCGTTACCGATATTTCCGGCGGCCCGACGGGCGCCCACCCCTTCCATATTGGGTCGAACTCTCACTCTACGGGTCGCTTCCTCTTTTCCACGTCCACACCTTCCTGGCACTTTCGATTGTGCTCCTCTCCCTTTTTGCCTCGGGCCGTCCGAATATGCGCGGCCAACTCGTTACGCTCGTTGCCGGCGCCCTCATCCCGGCAACATTCTTCGTTTGGCTGATCACCGATCACTTCAAGGCTCACAGCATGATGAGCTGGCATCCGGGATGGGTCCTGGGCGATGCAAACTTTGGACGCTCGAATTTTCTGGCGTTTTGGTGGGATAACTTCGGCATCCTCTTGCCGCTGATTCTTGTGCTCTACGGAGTTTGCGCGATACGGGCATGGAAAGCGCACGCCGAAGAAAAAGGAGACGTGCCCGAAGACCTTGCCTTCCTTTCGCCGGCGGCCATCATCATTATCCTCGGCCTGTTCGTAAAACTCGCGCCTTGGGAATGGGATAATCTCAAGATCATGATGTGGGGCTACTTCATTATTCTGCCGTTCCTTTGGACCCATCTCATCCGTCACCAGTCGCTCCCGCTCCGGTTTGTTCTTTGTCTCTTCCTCTTCTGCTCCGGGTTCGTGTCGCTCTTTGGCGGCTTGTCTGTGGGACGTCCGGGATTCGGCCTGGCCAGTCGCGGAGAAGTGGACGGCGTCGGAGAAGCCACCCGGAAAATGCCGGCTCAAGCGCGGTTTGCGGCTTATCCGACATTCAATCACCCACTGCTCCTCCAGGGGCGAAATGTTGTCCTCGGTTATGGGGGTCACCTTTGGACACAGGGATTCGATGATTACGGGGCGATCAACGAACGCCTAACGAGTCTGATGCTCGGGGAAGAAAATTGGGAGCAGACAGCGCGGGATCTCGGGGTCCGCTACATCTTTTGGGGCCGCGAAGAAACGGAGAATTACGAACACAAAGTCGAGACCAAGAGCACGAAGCCGTGGGAACAATTGCTCCAACCCGTGGCCAATGGCGACTGGGGTGCGATTTACGATCTGGAGCAATTGCCCCCGAGCGGCTAGCTCAGTCGGCTCAACACGATCTGTCCCGAGGCGACTACCTGACCATTGGCCAGCGCTTCGACTTGAAACTGCAGAAGGTTCTCCACCTCGCCAAGACGCGAGGCGCGCAGCGTGATGACTTCGTCGGGCCGTACCGCCGCCCGGAACTTCATCTGGCGGATTGCCGAAAGGAGGAACCGTGGCCCTTCCCCTTGCGCCTCCCCGGATGCAGCGGCAATTCCGGCGGTCTGCGCGAGCGCTTCAGTAAGGATCACTCCGGGAACAAGCGGGTTTCCCGGAAAATGACCCGCGAACATCGAATCGGAGGAATCGAACAGCGTCGAACACTCAGCGGAAATCCCCGGAACGCAGCCGATCACTTCCCTGACAAAAACAAAGGGCGGCCGATGAGGGAGACCGTGGAATTCCATTGGGAATTCCTAACTTCGAAATTCGAACTTCGAAATTCGAAACTTTTGCGCGGCGCAGCCGTGCATCTTACCCGTTCACGAAATACGCAAACTTCCAGCTGCCGTTGACTCGTCGAATTCCGGCGCGATATCCGTCGTAGTTCAAGGACTCGTCAGCAAACTGAGGAGGAGCCACCATGTATTGGCCCTTCTTGACGAATTTTTCGGTCAGGATTCCATCCAGCTCCGGCCAGAGATTTTGGTCGTCCCAATATTTAAACACGCCTTCACCGGAACGTTCCGGCTTGAGGCTGTAGCCGAAGTCGGGCGTCATCATCGTCGCAAGCGTATTCACGTCGTGCGAAGCAACCGCTTTTTTAAGTCGCCCAACGAAGGCCTCGAAATCAATGTCGGTGTCCTGGCGCAGGTCCGCCTTAGTCTTCTTGCTAAGGGCAGCCTTCTTCTCCTTATCGGCCTTGGAGGTGGACTTGCACCCTGTCAGCGTGATCGCCAGCAGGAGCAGAACAGACGTGAGAACTCTCATCCCGTGTAGCTGTGTCACGTTTGCCGGTCGAATTCAAGCCCGCCAATGGGACAGGTTCGCCCCTTGGTGAGGGCGACCTGTCGCGCCGCCTCTGTCGACGCAACCGGGCCGGGTGAGACAGGAAGATGAAATAAAAGGCGTTAAAAAGATCTCTTATCGTGCAAGGAGGACTCGTTAGGTCAAGCGGCCCCCGCCGGAGGGCCTCGAAGACGGCCTCACAAGTCAGGTCGATCGGTCGCGGCATCCGCGTGTAATGACGGCCGAAAGCGTGCAGCCGGTGAGCGTCGGACGTAGCAATGAGCGGCTTTTGAAAGCGTCGAGCCACCCGCGCTGCCCTGCGGTTGGGATTGAGCGGTCCCTTATGAAAGTGGCAGAGTTCGATCGCGTCGAAACAATCCTCTTCCGCGAGCAAACGCCAGCCGATGGAGCCCCCGAGAACATAAAACGGGTGGGGCGCGATGGAGAAGAGCGATTTGCCGCGCTTTGCGCGAAGGGCGCGCACATCCTGAAAAGTCTTCAGGCCGGCAGCTTCCTGACTGCTTATATTAAGAAGGATAATATCCGCCCCTTCGATCCGCATCTCGGCGGCCGGGATGAGTAGAATTCCCATGGCAGCCGCGTCGGCGTAGACTTCCGGACGGTCGAAGACGGCATCGTGAAGTGTAATCGCCAGAACGCCAAACCCGAGCTCGCGCGCGCGATCGAGAAGCTGGTGCGCCGAGTAGTCGATGACGTCCTTGGGGTCATCCAATGTGTGAATGTGCAGATCGACCTTGATCCAATCGCTCTTTTCACTCGTGCTTTTGCTCATGTTCCTGATCGAACCCCCGCTTTTCTACTCATACTCCTAATTCGTAACCGTGCTCGTGAGCCGATGGACGGCTGCCCTCGGAGTAGCAAGCCAGGCGCCACATTCGCCGCCGGGTCGAACTGTCGTAGCGACGACTTGGTTCTGGCCGTTGGTCACCAAGCCTGCTACCCGGTCTGCCAAGGGGCCTGGCGATTTTCGAACTCCAGATTTATTTCGGATTCCTTGCTTTCCTGCGTTCCTGATTAGATTCTGCGGTGACGCTCGGGTGGTGAAATGGCAGACACGTACGTTTGAGGGGCGTATGCCGCAAGGCATGGGGGTTCAAGTCCCCCCCCGAGCACCATCATCCCGAGACTTTTTTGGTTCGGGAAATAAGGCAGAGTCCTACGGCAGACGCCTGATTTGCCCAAGGTAAAATCCGGCGGATTTTACGGTATTTTAGGATTGTCCCAAAGCCAGTTTAGTCTATAATGACGGCGCCCGAGCCTCTTACCCTTATTCCTATGTCCATAAACAGCGAAATTTTCATAAAAAGCAGCAATTTTTCTTGCTCTTCATCACCAAAGTTCATAACATCCACCCCACATCGGACATTACCCATGCGTCGATTCCTTCCCCTCATCTGCACTGTAGCATTCCTCTCGTTTGCTTCGTTAGGCTTCAGCGCAAACCGTCACGACGAATCCAGTCGGATTCCTCACGGTAAATGTGCCTGCCGCTACCGATGTCAACACGCCCTCCAGCGCGGTGATTTCCACTCCGTTCTATCAGCCGGCTACGTTTGTAGGAACGGTCTCCTCAGTGGACAGCGCAAATCAAGTTTCTCTGACAGGCGCATCGTTCGGCACTCTGGCAAACACTCTGGCCAGGTTCAAATCAGGCAATTCGGTAGGCCGTTTCTTCCAGGTGACCGCAAACACGGCAACCCAAGTTACGCTCGACACGTCAGCGGCGGGTGGCTCCGGCTACACCCTTACCACCGGTTCTCCAAGCACGACCCAAACCCAGGTTGCGGTGGGAGACTCGGTTGAGATTTTGCCGGCGAACACTCTTTCGACTCTTTTTGGAAGTACATCCGCGACGGTTCCTTTTCAGCAAGGAACGAGTGCTACGGGCGCGGACAACGTTTTGCTGTTCAACGGCACATCTTGGGACACTTATTACTTCAACGGCAGTACCAACCACTGGCGGAAGTCGGGCAACCTCAACAATCAGGACAACGTGGTCGTCCTTCCAGATCGCGGAATCTTTATCGTCCGTCGCGCGACAAGTGCCCTCCCACTTACCTTTTTGGGAGCGGTTCCCTCTTCGACAGAGAAAACGGATTTCCCGGGTGCCGGTTCCTCATTCCGATCGGTCCGTTTCCCGGTCGACACGACGCTTGGTACGCTGGCGCTGCAAACGCTCCCGAATTGGACTACTGGCACAAGCGCAAGCGGAATCGATAATGTCCTTATCTGGGGCGGCACCAGCTGGGGTATTTACTACTATAACGGCAGCACTAGCCATTGGCGTAAATCGGGTAACCTGAATAACCAAGACACGCTCGCGATTCCTACAGGCACAGCGATCTTCGTCTCGCGCGTCAGTTCAGCCGCTGGATCCACTTCGACGCTAACTCAGACTCTCCCGTATTCACTCAATTAGTTTTCATAACCACCTAGGAAATCAGGGAAATAATATGCTAAAACCGTTCTACATTGCCGCGCTCATTTGCGTTCTCGGCCTTTCCGCCGCACGCGCCGATATTACTACCGTCAGCTTCGATTCAGGCAGCCATACTCTTTTTAACAATCTCAGCACGGCTCTGAGCGGCGGAACTTCTGCGGACGGAAATGGCGATGTCCTTCAGCTTGGTTACTTCACGGGCGCCAACTTTACCGGAACATTTGTTCCTTTATCTGGCCAAGGAAGTCTCAATACAGCTGTAATTGCCGGCTCCAATCCCGCGGGAGAGACTTATAATCAGACCTCGATTGGCGACCTAAACGCGAACGGAGCGGGAGACGGTCAATACGCGCTCTCGCTGGACTTCACGCTTGGCAGCGCTACGTCAGGCAACAGTCTTCCTGCAGCTGGAACGGAGCTTGCCATTCGCTTCTACAACAACACAACCATTGGCAGTTCAACCTTCTTCAACACTGTGACCGATCCTCTCTGGCTCTGGCAGACCCCGGCGGTCCCGCCGTCGACTGTCAACATGTCGCTCGATGACGCCGGCCTCATCTGGCAAAGCATCGCCCAAGGGCAAAACGCGAACACTGCCTTCCACACTTCCATCGCTACTGCTGTGCCTGAGCCTTCCTCGGCCATCCTCTTGGCACTGGGCACTGCCCTGGCGCCTCTAGGTTTGCGTTTACGCCGCAAGAAGTAGTTTCAAGGCCCAGATCTCCTCCCGCATGCGCCGGATCCCTGCCCTTCTGCTTCTCGGTTCCATTTGCGCGTTCTCCGTGGTTAAAGCGGATACAACAACCGTTAGCTTTGATTCTGGTAGCACGACCCTTAGCGATCAGGTGTCAATGCCCTTGAGCGGCGGCACGGCGTTGAATGGTGACGGAGACGTCCTGCAGCTCGGGTATTACAGTGGAGCCACCACAAGCAACAACTTTCAGGGAACTTGGATTCCACTTTCTGGTCAGGGGAGTGCGAACACTGCTGTCATTCCCGGGGGACCCCTAACGAACCCGACGAACGAAACGTATAATCAGACGTCAATCGGAGACCTTACTTTCAATGGAGCTTCGACGGGCCAATTTGCAATCAGTTTGGATTTTGTCCAAGGCAATGCCACTTCCGGCAATAATCTTCCTGCGGCAGGCGTGCCCTTAGCCATTCGCTTTTACAACGGTACCACGATCGCGAACTCGACTTTCTACAACGTCGTTTCAGACGATCTTTGGGTCTGGAAATCGCCGGTCACACCGCCGACGACCGTGACCCCTTCATTGAACGACAACGGACTGGAATGGCTAAGTATCTCCCTAGGTCAGGCGGGCGATACGGCCTTTCGAACGACCATTCCCCTGACCGCCGTGCCCGAGCCTTCAACTTGGATCGCAGGCGCATTGTTGGCCTCCTCTCTAATCCCAACAGTCCGTTCGCGCTTTAAGAGGTCGGCCTAGGGACCTGCTCTTTTCAGATGACCCTATCCCAGATTCTGGGATAGGGTCTTTTTGTGTCGAGATTAGACGCGCCCATACACGGACGAAGCGTGCCCCGTGCGCTTCTCAGCTATACCGTTCTGATCCTCTTTGCGATTTTTGCCCTTTATCCGATCACCCAGATCGTGACCATCGCTTTGCGGCCAGGCGACCAACTTCTGTCCACTTCGCTGGCGCTGATTCCTAAAGGCGCGACGCTGGCAAATTTTCGCATCCTCCTGACAGAAACACCGTTTCTACGGTGGGTCGGTAATTCGACCCTGATCGCACTCGCAGTGACGGCCACCGGCGTCGCCCTCGCCTCCACCGCCGGTTACGCCCTGTCGCGCTTCCGTTTCCTCGGTCGCACGACCATGCTCAATGGTCTCCTCGTGACGCAAATGTTCCCCGCGACCATGCTGTTGCTGCCGCTTTACCTCATCCTGATCAAGCTGCACCTGATCAATTCCTATCTCGGCGTGATCATCATCTACTCGGCAACCGCGCTGCCATTCTGCATCTGGCAGTTGAAGGGATACTACGACACCATCCCGCTCTCACTTGAGGAAGCTGCCGGGATCGACGGTTGTTCGCGTTGGCAATCGTTTTACATTGTCGTCCTGCCCCTGGCCACGCCCGCCTTGGTCATCACGGCACTCTTCTCGTTCATGACCGCCTGGAACGAATACGTCGTCGCGGCCCTGATGCTTCAGGACCAAAAGATCTTCACACTGCCTGTTGGATTGAAAATGTTCCAGGGGAACATGAGCACGCAATGGGGACTCTACGCCGCCGGCGCCCTCCTGGTGTCGGTCCCGGTCGTACTTCTCTTTCTCGCCCTGAGTCGATACCTCGTTTCGGGACTGAGCTCGGGCGCGGTGAAGGGTTAATGGAGCTTTAAGTTTTAAATTTTAAGCCTTAAGATTTTTTGGTTCTCAAGCTTAATACTTAAAACCTTAATTACTTAAAACTAATGAAGCCGACCCTGATCGCGACCAGCCTACTTTCATTCTCCCTCGCCTTCTTTTCGCAGGCAAAGGCCGAAAACAGCGTCATCGCCGAGGACGATGCCAGCCAATCCGCCTACAGCAGTGGATGGGACAATACGAAGAGCGGCGGAAGCGGTTTCGGGAACTGGACTCTGACGATTGAAGGCAACGATAACGATCGGCACGCGGGATTTTTTATCGCCAGCGCCAAGACGAGCACAGACCTGAATGGCATCGCCAAAGACGACAAGGCTTTTGGCCTTTACGCCAATGGTTCAGGATTCGAACAGGCCGTGGCCTATCGAAGCTTCGAGAAATCTCTCCAGGTTGGCGACTCCTTTTCATTCATGATGGAGAACGGGCCGTTCGAAAAGAAATTCGACAAGGACGATCCAACCCCCGGGTCCATTGGCGTGGCTTTAAGAACAGGCACGGCGAATTCTTCGGTGGCGGATTACAACAAGGATGCCGTTTTCGAGTTTGGCTGTTACCAGGAAAAGCCGAACTATCAAATTTATGACGGTTCCGGCGCCGATAAGACAGACAGCGGTGTTCCGTTTACCGATTCCGGTGTTTCCGTAACGGTGACGATCACTGGAACAGATACTTACGACTTGGAAATCCAGACCGTGAGCGACAAAAAGGTCACCAAATTGCCCGGACGAAAGTTTTCCAATAAAGGCGGCTCGATCCAAAGCATGGTCATCTTCGATCGCAACGGAGAAAAGTACGACGCGTTCTTCAATCAGTTCCAGGTGACGCGCGCATCGAAATGATGTCGTTGGGCTGATCGCCACTGCAATCGTTCAACGCTTCATCGCCCCATCATGGCCAAGCCTCGCCTGAGTTTCGGACAAATCTGGAACATGAGTTTCGGATTCTTCGGAATCCAATTCGGATGGGGTCTGCAAATGGCGAACATGAGCCCGATCTACAAATATCTCGGGGCGCGCGATGATCAGATTCCGCTTCTCTGGCTCGCTGCTCCCCTAACCGGCTTCCTCGTTCAACCAATCATCGGCGCAATGAGCGACCGCACATGGGGCTCTCTCGGCCGGAGGCGCCCATATTTTCTAGCGGGCGCCATCCTAAGTTCCAGCGCTCTCGTACTCATGCCGAATGCGGGTTCCCTTTGGATGGCCGCCGGGCTTCTCTGGGTTCTCGACGCTTCCATCAATATTTCGATGGAGCCCTTCCGAGCCTTCGTGGCGGATAATCTCGTCGAGGAACAACGGGGCACCGGCTTCACCATGCAGAGTTTTTTCATCGGCGCGGGAGCGGTCATCGCAGGAGTGCTTCCGTGGTTTCTGAAACACGCTTTCGGCATAACGAGTGACACGACATCTGCCGGCGTGATCCCGCCCAATGTGCGAATCGCCTTTTATGTCGGCGCCGTCGCCTTCCTCGGCGCCGTTCTCTGGACGGTCCTGACCTCGAAGGAATATCCGCCCGAGAACATGGAAGAATTTCGTGCCGCCAAGGCAAAGAGCGGCGGTTTCGCTCATCTTGCCCGCGAAATTCCCGATGCCTTGCGACAAATGCCGCGGACGATGAAGTATCTGGCGGTTGTCCAATTTTTCACCTGGCTGGGTCTCTTTTGCATGTGGCTGCATTTCTCAAACGCAGTCCCCCTGATCTTTGGCGCGACCAACACAGATTCACCGCTCTTCAAAGCCGGCGCCGAGTGGGCCGGCGTCTGTTACGCCACTAAGGACTTCGTGACCTTCATCGCCGCGTTCGGCTTGATGGCCGTGGTCTCGCGGCTTGATCGCCGCAAAGTCCATGCCTCTTGCCTGGCACTTGGTGCCATCGGTCTGATCGCCGTCGGTTTCATCCACGGGGAAGACCAAAAAGGACTCTTGCTCGGCGCGCTCGCACTTGGCGGCATCGCCTGGGCCTCTATTCTTTCGATGCCTTATGCCATGCTGGCAGGCGCGTTACCTCCTCAGCGAATGGGTGTTTACATGGGCATATTCAACTTCTTCATCGTGCTGCCCGAGATCATCGCAGCGCTGACGTTCGGTCCGCTGGTCAAAAATTATCTGGGAGGAAATCTCGTCTACGCAGTGATGGCGGGCGGCTTCTTCATGGGACTGGCGGCTTTTCTCACCCTTTTTGTGCCGCGCTCGCATGGAACGGCGAGCGTGACCATGACACCGGATGTTTATCCCGAGCAAACCGCCATCCCATCTCTCCCGGCCTCAGAGGCTCCGCTGACATCTGAGTGAGCGGAATTCCATGCGCTCAGTTGTTTCCGGGACGTTTCGCATTCTAGCGGTTGCCGTTTGTTTGAGCATTTCGCCTCAGTCAGAGTCGGCTGAAAACTCGCGCGAGCAGGTGCTGAAAGGAAGCGACGGCGCTTCGATTCATGTTGTCGTGTCGGGTGACGACGTTTCGATTAGCTGGACTGCGTCGCGATTGTTGACCGCTAACGACCGCGTGTTTTTCGTTTTCCGCAGCGGCCGATCCATGGGATCTGCCGTGCTACCGTTCGACCGCGAAGCCGAAGGTTCCACTGTTTTCCTGCCCTTCAAAGCGGATCAGATGATCGCTGTAACCGCGAAAGGATCATCGGCTGAATCTACTCAGCGAAGCTGGAACAATTGGAAGTGGGGTGATCGAGCCAATGCAGATGGTGTTGAGATCGTAACCAAAGATCAAACTGTCACCGCAAAAATTGCACAGTCCTCTGTAGGCGACCTCGCGACGTTGGATTGCGTCGTCTACCAAAAGGATCTTTCGCAAAACGGCGGTTGGGGCCAGCTACGCGGCTGCAGCGACCCAACGGTTGGTCCGGGGATCGGGGACAAATATGTTCCGCATTATCTCGAGATTGATCTTAAGGGGACATCGAAAGCTCTCGTTTCGGAGCAGGCTCGCCTTTCCGCGGATGAGCGAGTCCGAATTTATCAGCTCTTTGTCCGCCTTTTCGGAAACATGAACGAAACGCGGAAGCAGAACGGAACTTTGAAGGAGAATGGGGTCGGAAAGTTTGCTGACATCAACGATTCCGCGCTCTCATCACTCAAGGATCTCGGATTTACCCACCTCTGGTTGACGGGCGTGCTTCAACAGGCGACGGCGGCTGATTATTCCGCGGTTGGACAGCCGCCGGACGATCCGGACCTCCTGAAGGGTCTCGCCGGGAGTCCCTACGCCATTAAGGATTACTTCGATGTGTGCCCGGATTACGCAAACGATCCCGCCAAACGATTGGATGAGTTCAAGGAACTTCTCAGCCGTATTCACCGGCATAAGCTCAAGGCAATCATCGACCTGGTGCCGAATCACGTCGCCCGAAGTTACAACTCCGATGTTAAGCCAGAGCAAAACTTTGGAAGCAAAGGACGTGGAGGCAAAGGCGATGACACATCCACATTCTTCGATCCGCAAAATAATTTCTTTTATCTAAAGCCCGACAAATCGGGACCGCCGTTACACCTGCCGACCTGTAAAGACGGCCAGCCCGTCAGTTCCACTTGCAAGGTGTTAGCCAGCTTCGCGCCAGCAGGAAAAAACGACGGTAATAAACCACCGCTGCACCTTTGCGACGGCCTCTTCGATGGGGAGAAAGAATTTGGTCGCGTCACTGGAAACAACAAGGTCAGTTGGGCGCCCGATATCAATGACTGGTACGAAACCGTGAAACTCAACTACGGATTCGACTTCACCAAGCCTGACAAGAGTGTCCGCGAATATCCTAACGCCAAGACCCCGGACCGCGCCATTCCCGATACCTGGCGCAAGATCGATTCTGTGATCGCCTACTGGCAGGGACTCGGGGTTGATGGATTTCGCTGCGATATGTCCCACATGGTCCCGCCGGAATTTTGGAACTGGGCGATCGATCGCGCGCGGAAAAGGCAAAGCAACGTCTTGTTCATTGGAGAAGCGTATGACAACGACCCGGCCAAGGTCCCAAGCGCCGATCCGGTCATCTCACAACTGGCAGGTGGAAAATCGAACGTCATGTTCGATCTCCTGAATGCAGGTTTCACCGGCGTTTATGACGATCCAACGTATCGTGCGATCAAGAAGATCTTCGAAGGCCCGGGCTGGGCCAACGATATCGATCAGGCGCTGACGGACGACTTCATCTTCGACAGCTCACTGCGTTACGCGGAAAATCACGATGAAGTGCGCATTGCGGCGAAATCGCAATGGGGAGGCATTGGAATGAAAGTGGGCCCACCGGTCGCGGCGATTCTTTACGGCCTCTCGCGCGGCCCTCTTCTCATGTACAACGGCCAGGAAGTTGGCGAACCGGGCGCGGGTATTGAAGGCTTTGGGAGCGATGACGCGCGCACTTCGATTTTCGATTACTGGTCGATGCCCGAGTTGGTGAAATGGGTCAACGACCACAAGTACGACGGAGGCAAATTATCCGAGGATCAAAAGGGCCTCCGTCAATTGTACGGTCGCCTCATTAATCTCGCGGGCGAACCGGCTTTTAGAGACGGCACCTTCATTCGATTAAATCCGGCGAATCGCGATAATCCGAATTTCGGCCGAATCGGCAACGAAACACCCAGCGGGCATTGGCTTTACGGCTTCCTGCGTTACGACGCCCACAGCTCGCAGAGATTTCTCGTCATGGTCAATCTCCATCCCCAGACTCTCATGGGCGATGTGCGCGTTAAGTTTTCCGGGGAAATTCTCGAAGCGCTGGGCCTGGGTTCTGTTCCTCCGGATTCACACATCGATCTCCGAGATCGCATTGTAGAAAATGAGGCGGCCGCGGGGGGCGGGACGATATCCGAAGCTCTCGACAAAGGTCTCGGTGTGGATGAACTGCCGCCTCTGACGGCACGATACTTTGAGCTGAAGGTACACGGACCGACGAAGTAGCGCGAAAGACCCGATGGGAAACTCTGGCGCGCCTCAATCTCGCAATGTTGAGAACCCCGGAGGCGCGGCAAAGTCTCGCCCCAGCGGCGCTGGCTAATAAATCGATTCGACCGCGTGGGTCCTTTTCGAAAAAACCTGCGAAAAAATCAGCAGGATCGCGAAGATGACCACGGAGAGCGCCGCGGCCCATCCAAAACGGTACATGTTGAACGCCGCCTTGTAGACATAGGAAACAAGGATGTGCGTGGAATCAGCGGGCTCGCCCATGTTCGAGACGAGCCAGACGACGTTAATGTTATTGAAGGTCCATATGACTCCGAGAGTGATCGCCGGCACCATCACTGGACGCAGAAGGGGTGCTGTGATGTTCCAGAATTGAAACCACTTGGAAGCCCCATCCACTTCGGCGGCTTCATAGAGTTCCTCTGGAATGGATTGAAGACCACCCAGAGCGATCAGCATCATAAAGGGAAAGCCGAGCCATATATTCGTGATGATCACGGCAATGAAGGCCTGCAGCGGCGAGGTCAGCCACGAAACGGGCGACATGTGAAGGTATTTCACAATGAACAGATTCACCGCGCCGTATTCGTAATTGAACATTCCTCGCCAGGTCAAAGCGCAGATGTATTGCGGCAACGCCCAAGGCAGAATCAGCAGCACGCGCCAGGCAGATTTTCCCTTGATGAATTTTTGGTGAAGTACCACGGCGAGAAAAACACCAATGGTGACGTGAAAGACAATGTTCACCACCGTCCAGATGATCGTCTTGAGCAGGATCGTCCAGAAAAGCTGCTGGCGGAATACGGACGCGTACTGGGTAAATCCGATCAGACGCCAATCGCGAATGTGATAGATATTCGCGTTGGAGAATGAGAGAACGAAATTAAAGAAAAGCGGAAATGCGATGACCGCGAGAATGACGAGCAGTCCAGGAGTCAGCAGGACTGTGAGAAATATTCTCGTTTTCGATTTATCGCTAAACATTGAAGACCTAAAGATTATTATCCGCGATATTCTTTTCCGCCTCCCTCTGCATCATTCGCGCAGCCTCACGGGCGGTGATCGCGCCATTCATGACGAGCTGATAGGGACCACGCATGCCTTCCCAAATAGCCCGCATTTGCGGAACAATCGGAAGAGCCCGCCCATGCTCGATCTGTCGCATTGACGCAACCAGGGTCGGATTGTCTTTCACCGCCGGGGAATCGACGACCGATCGGTCAACCGGGGTAATGGAAAGTTTAGTGGCCATCTCGGTTTGGACCTCCGGGCTCGTTAGGAAATCGATAACGGCGCGGACGATCCCGGTCTTGTTTGATGGAAGGTTGGCGTTCACGGAATAGCCCTTGGCCGAAATCATCGGTTCTGCCCAAAAACCGGTTTCCGTGTTAAATGGCAAGGGAGCAACCCGGCTTTCCTCAGGAATGTGGTATCCAGCCCACGACCACGGCCCGTTAATGATCATTCCTGTTCTTCGCTCTTTGAAAAGCATGTCGGCAATCTCGTAATCTCCTTCGCGTGGGATGATTTTGTATTTATCGCGCAGATCGAGAACAAACTGGATCGCCTTCACCATCTGTTCGTTGTCGAGGGTGGGACGCCCGTTTTCGTCCATGACCCAACCGCCGAAGGCCGTCAGAAATGGAATAAAGAAAAACGGCTCACGATAATTCCAGGTAAGAGCGTACTGGTGGATCCCGTTGGTGTCCTTGGTAATTTGCTGGCCGATCCTGATAAGTTCATCAAAGGTGGCCGGCGGCGTTGGGACGAGGGCCGGATGAAAAACCATGATCAGGTGATTGCCGATCTGATCGGCGGCGAGCCATCGGTTCCCTTTCCAGCTAACGATCCCCTGCGGTGTAAATCTCCCGAAGAAGTTTTCTGCGAAAATCTTCTCGAGCGGAAGAACTGTCTGGGTCGTAACGAAGACCCCGACGTTATCGGCCGGCCCGTAAACAATATCCGGCCCCTGTCCAGCGACGGCAGCAATGACGAACAAATTCCTGAGCTCTTCGTTCTCCTTGTAGAGCGTATCAACCACGAAACCGGGATGAGCCGCGTTGAATCGGGCGATCTGTTCATTGAACAAATCGCGTTCGCCACCAATCTTCTGATGCCAGATGAGGATATGCTGGCGTGAGTCGACCGCCTTTTGACAGGCCGCAGTACTCAAGAGGACCGTCGCCAGCGTCGAGAGCAATATCGCTCGCGTGAACATGCCGCCAGCCGTCATTCTTATTTGTTACGCAAGATAACGGCGGTCAACGCAGGCACGCGCACGGAGACGCCCATACCGAAATTTTCGATCTTCACCGCGTCCGAATCTCCGGAACTGGCGAACATTGGAGTGATCTTGCCGGATGTTTTCAGGTCGATCCTGGCCTCCGCTTCTCCCCGGTTTGTTACCAAATAAAGGCGTTCGCTTTTCGATTCGCGCATTGTCACAAGGAGGTGCTGGGTATCGTCCGTCGCCACCACGGAAAAGTCCCCGTGGTTCAATGCGTCGTGTTTGCGGCGGATGCTGATAGCCGTCTTGTAAAAATTGAAGAGATCTTCATCGAATTGTACCGGGTCGGGTGTTCTTTCCTTGCCACGCGGATCAATCGCCTGTGGCGCGTAGGTCAAACCTTTCCAAACCATGGGCATGCGATCGTCCGGATCTCCCGCACCCCACATTCCCGCTTCGTCCCCGTAATAAATCATTGGAGCGCCCAGGTAACACATTTCGAAAAGAACCACGAGCCGCTGGATCTTGCGCTGCCGGTCGTCCGGCTTGTTGATCTTATAGGTTTTCGAAGACGATGGACTGTCGTCCTTGTTGAAGTCGATCTCCGCGGGATTCTGATAATGGGCTCCGTCCGCATTCACGATCATCGAAGCCAACCGGTCGGTATCATGCGAATCGGTCAAATTCTGCATGACCGCCGCCGTGGCAGGCGGGAACATTTTCCGCCGGTCGTCGAGCATGCGCGAAAATTTCGACGGAGGAACAATGTTATCGATCAGGCAACCTTTCACCGGAATCGCGAAGGCGTTGTAATTCATGGAAGCCGAGAATCCGCCCTCCTTCAGTAACTGAGCCGCGTTCTTCCAGGTTTCAGCGGTAGTGTAGGCTTCGGGATTCAGCTTCCGGACAAATGCATTCCAATCCGCCCAGAACTTTGCCGGGCGCTCATCGGCGACATCAAGCCGCCAGCCGTCAATTCCGTTCTTCCGCTCACCGCGAGGTTGCATCCAACGACGTGTCGCCTCGAAAATATAATTCTTCGGCCCTGCGGCCATATCCTTTTTGTCAGGAGAGGCGGCGAAGATTGGGAGCGTCTTGTGTCCCCACCAACCTTTGTAGCTAAATTCGTTACGCGCTGTCGCCGGGTTATCGAAGCTCTCGATTTGATACCAATCCTTGTAGGGTGAGCGCTCCTGATTTTCGCGGATGTCTTTGAAGGCAAAGAAATCGCGCCCGGTGTGGTTGAAGACACCGTCAATGATTACGCGAATCCCGCGGTTATGCGCTTCCTTCAGGAGCTCAAGAAACAGTTTATCTGCCGCGGTCCATTGCCATGTTTTCGGGTCGGCCGACTCCTTGGCCATGAGCTTGAAATCGCCTGCCGGGTCGGGCCCGAAATAGGGATCGATATGGTGATAGGAGTTCCCGTCGTACTTATGGAGAGAACGCGAATAGAAAAGCGGGTTGAAGTAGATCGCGTTGATCCCCAGGTCGCTCAAGTAATCGAGCTTGTTCAGAACTCCCTGTAAATCTCCTCCGTAACGCCGATCGAAAACGCCATCCTTATAGAAATCAGGGCCAAGCGCTTTCTCCCATTCATCGCGAGAATACCAATCAGCCGTCCAGGATGAGACACGCCAGGTGGGTCCCGGAGTGATCGGAAATTCAAGCGATTCGCGCGTGGGATCGTTCTTTTGATCGCCGTTGCAAAAACGCTCCGGAAAAATCTGGTAAAAAATCGCCTCGGACGCCCAGGCCGGCGAGCCAGCTTGATCGGCGCGGGCGGTCAGCCAAGAAAAGGCGAGGAAAGCAAAACAAACGAGTGAAGCACGCATTGCCGGGAATTGTGCGATTGAAAAGGCGCCTGTGCCAAGCGCCTTTCAACCGTTCTCTGATAAATAATCCGGACCAGGGGCGGGGTTCTACTGAACAATCTCGACCCGGTAATACGTACCCGCCGTCGGAGTTACCGCTTGGGTCGTCGTGTTTCCGGTAGCCGTCACCGGCGGCCCAAATGCAGTGTAAGTGCCTCCGGGCGAGGTTGCGCTCTTCAACTGATAGGTTTTCCCGACGACACTCGACCATGAGACGTTCGCGGTATTAATACTCGTGATTCGGAAGACGGAATTGGCGCTCAACGGGTTCGTTCCCGCGATGTCTTCGGCGGAATTCTTCATGCCATCGCCGTCTGCGTCCCCATTGGGATCGAGAAGCGTCACGGTTGAAGAGGTGCTATTGCCGCTTTGCGCCGATGAATCCTGATTGGTCGCCTTCACGACAATCGAAACCACGTCGCCGAAATTACCGGTGTAAGTGTACGACGTCGCCGTGGTCGTGATCGTGAAGGGGGTACCGCCATTGACGGTGACGGTAACCATATAACTCGGATTCACGTTTGGATCGGCACTCCAACTGAAGGTGATCGTGTTCCCGAGCGCGTAGGAATAGGTATTTGTGACCTGCGGACTTGGAGCCGGGGTATTCGGCGCCGAAATGTCGTAAACCTTAAGGTACTGAGTTTCAAAGGGAGCCGTGGCCCACCCGCCGGTAGTGCTCGGAACCGGGTTGAGCGATACGAAGACGCCGCCGTTCAGAACGGTGCTGCCCGTGAAACCGTTGTTCCCATTCCAGAGCCAGGTATTGCGGCGGTTTGGATCCGAGCCGGTATACGCGGAAATGTTGCGGACGTTGTATGTCCGGCTTGAGTTGATGCCGAACAAATTGGAACCGTTTTGGCTCACGTTAACGTCGAAATTTCCCGACTGCGTGTTACTCCGATCGAGGTTTACAAAGGCAAAAACAACATCAGCCTGTCCGGGCGAAGCGTTGGCTGTCTGATACTTCGCGACGGAGAAAATGTGCGGTTGAATACTTCCACCGCCAGTCTGGTTTAAATAGTAGCGATTCGAGCTCCGCAGCGCCTGACTGAATTGCCTCGCCTGGTTAATGGCTGAGTAGATTGGGGTTAGGAATTGCACGCCGCTGCCAGGATTACCGAGAATCGGGCCGAGGTCGTTAAACTGCTTAAACTGCGCGACCAGTTTCCCGAAATTTGTTTCGTAATGGTCGAACCCAAAGCTCGTCCCGCTGGTGCCGCCAACAGGTCCGCTGATGCCGTTCTCCTGGCCGTAGAAAATCATGGGTGCGCCATCAATCGTACTGGCAACCCCAAACCGGATGAGCGGCTGAAACGGATCAGCGTAAGCCTGCTCGTCGTGTGACATATTGTTGAGTAACACAAGACCCTGGCCATACGAAGTCCGGCGCCCGTCGAAGATGCCTCGGTAATCGCTTGTGCTGGATGCTGACTGAAAGGGAAAGATAATATTCTCGTTCAGGATATCGAAGTGGCGGTTAGAGCGGTAAGTCACAGCGCCGCCATCGAGTGATTCAGTCATGAACACGAAGTTCCACTTGTAGCTGCGGGCGACATTGATGATGTATTCCCAGCACTGCGGAGGCAGGCCCTGGCCGAAGTCGGCGCGCAATCCATCAATACCGCGACTATCCAACGCGAGGCGGGTTGCGTAGTTGCCATCACCCGAAGTCGAATTCACCGCGGGATTGCCGCTTCCATCGACGTGGCCGGTTTGGCTCAGCCAGTAGGGGACGTATTGAGCGAAATATTTCCAGACGTTGCGCGTGATATTGTTGTTCGCGCCATTGTTAAAGTCGGCTGAATTCCAGTTGGGATCGCCGTTCGGGTAGGACGCGTTCCCAAAGTATCCGAAGAATTGGTCGCCCTCGTTATTATAGTTCCCGGAATCGTTCGAGTTATCGACCAATGCCGAGTAGGTGCCGAAATAGATATCGTGGACGTCGGCCCATTTTCCAAAGTCATACCGATCCGGGGCCAGCGCGACTGTCGCTGCGCTCGAGGCCCGCTGAGCGTAATTTCCAGACAGCGAATAAAAGCGCGCTTCCTTGTTGCGAATCTGATCGGTCGGGCTGCTGCCCGGATTGATCAGGCTGTTCATGTTCGCGATTCCGTTAAGGGAAGTCCCCGAAAGAGGCCCTGAAGTCCCAAACTCGGCATCCCAGGAAGTATGATTAAAAGGCGCGTCCAGCATGACGCCCATGGAGGAATTGTCGGCGGCGACTACGAAATCGTGGAAGCTCTGTCGCGCGTGAGCTCTTCCGGCAGCGTTGTCGTTGCCCGTTGGATCCGTTCCGCCAGTGAACCCGCTTCCATCCGGTGCCATCAACGGCATGACTTCAAAGAAGTTCTTCACCGAATACGGACTCCCCACGTTGTAGGGAGTGGTGGTGTTCGGAAAATCCTCCCGACCATCGATGCCGTTTGGGTGCACCGGTTGGAACCAAAGCCAGTTACAGCCAAGGCTGGCGATGTAATTCAAATCGGCCACCGGCGCGCTGGCCGCGCGGATCGATTTTCCGCCGCCCGGAATGAGATCGTTGAATGTTCCGCGCTGGCCGGGCAAATCACCGGTAGCGTTGATGTTCAAAGTGTTGACCTCGTAAAGCTGGATATTGCGAGATTGCACCGGCGAGACAACAACTGCGTGATCGCGGCGACCGTTGCTGGTGTAATAGATCCACCCGCTCTGGACATGCGTGTTTGGATCGATTGTCTTGTAGCGCGCGGTCAAACGATAAGCACCCGTCTTTTGCGCGTTGAGAGTGAGATTAAACGTCAAATGGTCGCCCGAATCGGTCATGGCGTACGCCTTGTAGTAATGATTATCGTTCGTGGAAACGACATCGCCGCTCGGTGGATTGATCCCCTCTTCGGTTGCGATCCCGAATGAGTCCGTCCAGGGAAGAGTGGCAAAATCGCGCCGATTCAGATTCGTGAAAACCTGGACGGTCGTGGGATCAACATTCTGCGCGTTCGGCTGAAAGACGATGTTCATCGGGATCGAGTCCCCGGCGATCTCGTCCACGAACACGTGCGAAGTCGTATAATTGGCGCTGAGAGTTCCGTTACCAGGAGTCGTTATAGTGAGCGATGGATCGCCCAGGGTGCCGAGCGAAAAGGAGAAAACGTGGCCGGCTGAGGTTGCATCGCCCGCGTTGTAATCGCCAAATTTCTGCTCGTTGTTAGACGGATTCCAAAAACCAACCTTGTATTTGATGGGCGTGAACGTCGGCACGTTATTAACCGTCGACAGGAACCACATGGCCGTCCCGGCGATACTGCCGGTGCTTCCCATCTGGTTGGTGTTCTCCGGATGGTCGTAGGTGAACAAGGCGACCTGGGTCGTTCCGGTGGCAGTTCCCGGTGTCGCCCCGGGCGTCGGCGTCGTCCCGTCGGTTGTGTAATAGACCGCGCCATTATTCGTCCATTGGCTTGCAGCGTTATTTACATCCGTGATGTAACCGACTTTCGACCAAAACTGAACCGTTTGGCCGCTGGTGACGCGATTGTCGGCGTGAAAAATCCAAGCCGGCCGATTGCGTACGGTGAATGGATTGGTTGCCGCACTCGACTGTTGGGTTGTCGTTTGCGCTGAGACATTGCCGCCGTCGTGATCGCCGTAACTGCTCGGCGCATAGATGTAAGTGTTCTCGGCTCCGGAATCGAAGGTCAAGTAGAGGTAATACTGAATGACCTCGCTCGTCCCGATTCCCGCACTGGCTGGGGTAAAACTGGCCCTCCAGTATTGGTTGTTTGCGGTCGATCCGGAACCATTCAGGTAAAAATTCAAAGGCGTGCTCTGCCAGACGCCCTGGGTGATGCCCTTGTAGTAAAGAATTCCACCAGTCTGGTTGGCCGTTCCGTAGGAGTTGTTTAACCTCTGAACGCCGCTGTAGATAGTAATGGAGGTACTATTATTGAATTCGAACTCCGGATCCCGCATGTGGGTCCCATTCAGATCCGTGGAGTTGTCAGGAATATGCCAAGCCGTTGCCAACGTCGCCCATGACGCCTGACTGAGGCAGCAGAAGGTCGTCGCTATAAGCAAACTCCGGATTAAGCGATGGGTGTGTGAAACTTTCAATCTCATAAATGCCCTAATGTCCCTTACGGTGCGGAAAGACTGACCTGTAATTTGTAAAAGCGCGGTCCACTGGCGTTATCGGTTGTGCTGTGAACCGCCGTATCCCCTGACACTGCACTGCCCAGCGGTTGCCAGTTAATCGGCGACGCCAGGCTAGTCGTATAAAATATCTGATAAACCCGATCGTGAATTGTCGGGAATGACAATGTCGCGCCCCCGACTGCCCGTGTGATGGTTAGCTGGCCCTTGTTCGCATCCGGCACGTTTGGATTCGTGCCGAGCACGTATTCCTGAAGATTCGTCAGGCCGTCGTGGTCGCTATCATCACCCGGCCGCGAAAGATCGCCGGCCTGCCCGGTTGGATGTCCATAGTACTGCTGGGTCCACCAATCCGGGATCCCGTCGCCGTCGCTATCGTAGGTAATCGATTTCCCGGTTTCGAACCCCAGCGCAAAATTCATCGTCTGAGTTCCGGGAGCGCCTAACGCGGCCGATTGAATCTCAACCTGATGCGTTTGCGCCTGGTTCCGCATATTGATCGTGTCGAGCGCGTTGCCATCGGTGTCGTTAGCCGTCGGATTAACCGAAGCGCCAGTGAAACCTGTTCCCCCAAACCTGACGTACTCGCGAACGGACCGGTTCGGATTTGTATTAAACAAGTCGACCTCCGACGCGCTGGTGATGAGACTTCCCAGGTGCGATTGCCCGAAGGTCAGGAGATCGAGGAGATCGGGAGATAGACCGAACCGAACAAACATTTGCACCATTCCTGTGGTCGTGTAGGTCGTCTGAAGCGAGCTCTTGCCGACGCCGAGAGTGATCGTTTTAACGATCGCGCCGTCTGAGCTGGTGAATTTCCAGCCGATGCCCGACGGCGCCGCGGTCACCGAATAAAGATTGTTCACGTAATTGAAGGTCCCGGTGCCGCTCGTGCTGGTCTTGGCGAACCAGTCCTTAAATCCTGAAGTTCGATACGCGTTCACTGCTCCAGTAACGAAATTGCCGGCGCCCTCTTCTTCCGTCTCGGAGCCGGAGTAACTTGAGAAGTTCCCCGCGACCTGCGTGACAAAGCCGGTGTCGACGTCGCGCAGCCAAGCACCTGTCATTCTTCCGCCGATCGCTTCGAACAGGGCGAACAGACGGTCGTTGAAAATTGAGAATTCCGGCTCGCCATCGAGATCGATGTCGGCCTGCTCCGAGACCACACTGGAATTGTAATTACCGGCGCTGGCCGCCTGCGCCCAGCTATTGACGCGAGCGTAAATGGCCGCGTCACGCGTCTGCGACTGCGCGTCCTTGGAAAAGCCGGCCAGGTTTTGGAAGGTGGTGTCCGGAGTGATGTAAGCACCGGTGCTAAATTTACTCAGGTCCGTGTTCGTCTGGTCGTGGAAAGCTGTTTCGAATTCCGAGGCGTGAATCACGCTCCGAGCCAATTGCGACAATCCGGTGTTCGCCGGCGCCGGGATAATCGCAGAAACACTCGACCAGGCTGAGTTCGCGATCGTTCCGTTGGTCCCAACCATTCCGTAAGCCGTCGACATGCTAACGCCCGTTCGAATACTAAAGGTCTTGCTGCTCAGGCTTTCCTCGAGACCCGACCCAAAATACCAGTTGTCGTAGTTCTCCTCATCCGCGTGATCGACGAAGTCTTTGGCAACGTTGGCCAGCGTCAGTGCGCTGCCACGATTAACCGTGCCCCAGTGCGTGCCGGCACCGGTCGGAGGCACCGAAGTATCGACCTGGTTCGATACGATCTGATCGGGCGTAACGATCTGGATCCACGGATGGTTGGCCAGCCACTGGATGTTCTTGTCGTAAGCGTTCGCATTCGCCGGCGTTCCGAAGTCTTCCCACTGATTGACGAAAATAACCGCCTGATCCTGCTGACTATCGCGCGCTTTCCGATTGAGCAACTGCCGCATCAAGATGGGCAGCCCATTGTCGTCGTTCTGCAACAGATAGGCGCTGGCACTGTCGTTAATGACGAACTCTTTCGAGTTATTGATCTGGTTGATCCGGTATCCGTCGTCGCCCAGAGCCGAGTTTCTTCCAAACCAGTTAAAGATGTGACGCATCTGGTCGACAAAGGTGTATTGGAAACCCGCGTTCGCGACTTTCTGGAGGACATTCGAATCGGCCACTCGTTCTGGCAGCCAAAGAACGTTGGACGACGGAGCTGAACCGTAAATACTCGTTAGGAAACTGTTTGCCAGAGCAATATTGTCAGAATTGTAGGCATCCGGGAAATAACCCATCATGTGATCGGAGAAAGTACTGCCGAGAAGATCGATCGTGCCTGCCTGTTTGAGGGAAGCGATGCGCGCATTGAGCGCGGGGCCGTCGCGATAGGGATGAGTCGAGTTCGGATCGACCGAAGCCCACTGGATGGCCGATGCCAGCGTCGGCGTAATGTGCATCGTCAAGGGAACGTTGAAAGCCTGATGCGCGTCCAGCGGCCGATAATAGCCGCCGCTTTGCGTGTTATTGATCAGGTTCTGCGTGACGCTTCCCGGCTGAATGGCTTGGTTGCCGTGAATGATCGAAACAACTTTGACCTTCTTGCCGTTGTCGTTGTCGTACAAATAGTTTCCGAAACTGTCCTTCCGAAGGCTCACCCACGAACGCAACACACTGTTGGCGCCGGCAATATTCTGCTGGTCGAGATAATAGTCGGACGCGATCCAATCGTTGCGAATGGAGTCCCGGATATCGGACCGGCCGCCGATGTCCCCCGGGCCCACCGGATTGTCCGAGGTTCCATCTTTGGTGGTGTAAACCTGGTAGAGCAAGTGCGTCGGATCGCCGTCCCATCCGGCATCGAGCAATGCCTGCCGGCTAACAGAGAATTCAACAGCATCGAGATCGGAATTAAAATAGGCCTTCTTAAAGCCGTTAGCCGTCGCTTGGGTCCTGGCGGTGACGCCAAACAGGCTTAGATCCTGCCCGATCGCGGTCGAGTGCGTTGGCGAATTTGGATTCCACAGATAAACAGTACCAACATCCGACTGATAACAGGCCACCACCGCCTGCCAACCCATGGTCGTTCCGGTGTCGATCTGATCCGGGAGGTTGTACTCGCCGCTGCCGGGATTACCGAAGTTGATCGCAACATAAATATCGAGGTTCCCCTGCTCCGCGAAGGCCTTCAGATCCTGCAAATCAACGCGGAAATAGAGATTTCCGTCGCCTGGCTGCCCAGTGTTCGGATTGATAACGCCAGGGGCGCCGCCGTCGTGCGCATAGAACGCGACCAGATCGCGCGACGTGTCCCAGCCATCGTAGGCGTGATAGATATCCGATTGGTTGTAGTTCGTTCCGTCGCCATCGTATGGATCGAGCGCGACCAGGTCGGGCGCGGTCCAGTCGGTGAACTCATGCTTATTCGTGACCCCACCCACCGTGGTGGTCGTGCCCGGGCCAATTGTGATCGAACCGGCCGCGGGAGGCGTGTTGCTGTTAACGGCGTTCGGATCCGTTCCGTTGAGGAATTCCTGGAAATTGGTTACGCCATCGCCGTCGGGGTCGCCGTTCGGGCCGTTATTGGTGTTGGTGATGACCTTGCCGGTGTGCAGGTTATAATCTCCGATCACTCCGTCATCGAATGGATCGAGCCCGTGCTGGATCTTCCATCCGTCAGGAAGCCCATCACCAGTCGTGCTGTAGCGTCGTGGGTCTGTTTCCAGCCAAATGACATCGAGGCCATCGGCGCGCAGCTGGCCGTTAGGCCGGAAAATCGCATTCAAACGCGCCTTGCTCAGGCAGGTCGAAACATAAGTCTTTGCGTCAGTTGGCTCCGTATAAGTATAACAAAAATCTGTGTAATAGAGCGTGACCGGTTGAGCCCCTGCGGCCGATCCCTGAACCGTGTATGACTGAAGCGGGCCACTGAAGGTGGCCAGGACTTTATAATTGCCGGCAACGGTTTGATTTCGATCGATGATTGCGAGATCAACGATGCCATTCTGATTCGCGTCCTCCTGCCCATCACTGGCACCATCGCCATCGGTATCTCCGCCATTAGGATCGGTCTCAAGCCAGACCGCGTTCGGTGATTTCGCCAACACTTTTGATCGATCGACCCGCGAGGTGTTGTAAAACGTCGGCGGATGCGCAATGACGGCTTCTCCATCGACACCGTTGGGAAGAATATCAACGCGACCATTGTGGACCTTTCGAAAGGTGGGATGTCCGTTCGCGTCATTTATTCCTCTCGAAAGAAAAGTCAGATCCTCCAGGCCGTCGTTTAACCCATCGTTATCCGTATCCGGTTTATTCGGATCGGTCACCGAACCGGCGATCAAGTCCGTGCGCGAGTTGTTATAATTGTAAGGCCACGGGTCGAAGTAATCGTATCCCGTCGGCCGGGTCGCGTTGTCGGTGGTGTTATAAATTGGAGGATCAAGGTCCGGCTGGAAATTGGGAACGCCGTCACCATTGGTATCGGTCGTAGTGACCGTATCTCCCACCGCTCCGCCCCAGCCAAGCTCCAGGCCGTCGGACAAACCGTCATTGTCGGTGTCCGGAGAGGTCGGATCGGTCTTCCCCGAGATCGCCCACAGATGAACCTGGTCGTTAGTCCAGCCATCCGAGCTGGTCGTCGGAAGGGCAATGGGTGCGGTCTCGATGGCATCGCTCAACCCGTCGTCATCACTGTCACCCTTCGTCGTCGTCACAACCTGCCGGAAGATAATGTGAGCATCCCGACTGGCGGTCGCATCTGCCACACTATCGCCATTCACATAGACACTGGCGGTAAACCGGTAGTCGCCTTGCTGAACGTTGGTCCAGTTAAAGGTCCATACTTTGTTGCTCCCATTGACGGCCGAGCCGGCGAGCGTGATGTCGCCCGGCGCCACCGTCCCCAGGGTAAAGGCGATCGAGACAGACGTGGCCGTTGCGTCCGTTTGCACGGTGATCGGAACCGTCCGCTGGGCCGCCGTCGGGCTGGCGACATCCGGCAGGACAATCTGATAAGTATTGCCGTCGGTATCGAATTGCGGCGGAGTCAGAATGTTGTCCTGAACTACCGCCACCGGGGCCGCCTTAACAAGTCGCGTGGCCACCAGAGTGCCGGTCCCCGGCTCCGTATAAGTGACGGTGATGGTATGCAGGAAATCGGGCTGACCATTGTAAAGGTTTGGCAATTGATAGGCCAGCTCGTCCAACTGCTGGTTCGGATCGGACGCGTTATTCACGTTGTGGCCGCTGATGGAATAACTCGCACGAGGTTGCACCACCGGGTTTGTCGCGCTTCCGGATTCGCTGCTCGAAATGGTGATCAGGAAATTGTTGATCACTTGCTGATCGGTCAGGCCGTTCGCCAGGGCGTGGCTGTACTGCACCTTCATGACATAGTTACTGCCCACTGTTTGGCCGTCACTGTTTGGGAAAGCTACCCCCACGTGGTTAGGCGGCCCATTCGCCTGCACATTGCGCGTCAGAGTCGTCCAATGACTGGCGACGTCCGTCGAACTGTCGTTGACCGAGTTGGCCGCGGTCATGGCGGCGGACGAAAGCTCGCGCAAACGGACGATAATTTGGGCGCCGAGGTTCCCCGGGGGAATATTGACGTAATTGAAACGCCATTCGTTAGGATACTGACTGACGACACTTGGATTGGCCGTGAGTTGGGTCGCCTTAACCCAGGTGCCGTTCCCGTTCGCCACCGTCGTCACGGTGTCGTCATTGTTCGGGTCGCCGTCGATGATCTTATACCAGACCTCGGTCACACTCGGGTCAGTCCGGACAACCACGCCGTATTGCTGGCCGCTTACGCTATCGCCATCGTGCGCGGGGAAATCGATCTCCCCCTGCGGCGGCTGCGCGTCATAATAGAAGACTTGTTGGAAAGTATTGTAGATCGAAGAGCGACCAGAACGGTTTAGAAACGTTCGCGCCCGCAGCACGTGAAAGCCTTCGCTCAGCCCGGTCTGCGTGACCCCGTAATCGTTATGCGGATAAACTGTCGCGGTCGTTCCATTGAAATTCTGGATGTCGAAAACGGTTTCCATTTTCAACTTCAAAGCGACTGCGTTGGCGTCGGTTGGGAAAACCGAAGCAGCCGTGGTCAGGAAGGTTCCAACCTTGTAACGAAGAATAGTTCCTGAAGGAAGCGCCGGCAAAGTTCCCTTCCACCAATCCGTGACCTGAGTGCCATCGGGAGCGCCGTGCTGCTGAAACGTCAACTGCACCACCTGGGTGGTGGCATTCCCGGCGACCCCGCCGCTTCCCTCCGGGAAGGTGGCGCCATCGGTCGTGTAATACAGATAGGCTTTGTCGACCAGATTCTGGTAGGCCGTCTTCAGCCATATGTCGACGGCCGTCCCGGCCGCAGTTTGCGGTGGCGGATTGAACTGCAACGGCGCGCCGCTTTGACCGTCAAGCGAAGACGCTGCAGGATCGTGATACGCGTAAGTGGCGGTGTTCAGATTTGAATTCAGGCCGCCACCATTGTTGACCGTGAACCCAGCAGTTCCGATGGTTGCCTGATACGTTTCCGCTCCAACTGAGCCGATGATATTGCGAGAGACGTTGCGCGCGGCAAATTTCTCCGCCGCCCGTTGCACGAAATGCATCTGCTCATAACCGAGGAATACGTCCGTCTTTAAGCCAGGCGGATTGTCGCGCTTCTCACCGGTGGTGGGCCCGAGCGGAATTTGCGAATTAATATCAATGCCTCCATCCAGTTCCATCAGGATGTTCTCGGCCGAGCCGTCAGCACGTGCGCGGAAAGTGAGATTGTGCGCATCAGTGACGCGCGGAACTGTGAAAGGATACGCGTAACTTCCGGGCACAGCGCCAGCGACATTGTAAGGATTGAAGTTGGGATCGCCATCCGGCCCATCTTTGCGCAGATATGTCAGAGTCGAAGTCGGCGCGCCGTTTTGCAGAATCTCAATTGCCGGCTTGTTGGTGTTAATGGTCGGCTGCTCCGGATTGCGCCAGGAAAGGGCAAAGTAACCACCCCTTGGAATCACCAGGTCACCCACGATTTGATTCGAAGGAACTGTATAATAAAAACCAACCATGCTGTCGCCGTTATCGGCCGGCCCGGTGGCGTACTGCCACAGATAAGAACCGGCAGGGAAAGTCGTCGTAATCCCTTTGGCGTGTCCGGAACTGCTGTCGCCATTCATCATGAACAGCAGCGTCGTCCCGTCGGCATCGCTCATGGCGGTGTTCTCGCGCTTGTCCTGGCGCTCGAAGGCGACCACCGAAGTGTCGCTCCATTTCGGAATCTGGTTTCCGCGCGCAAATTGATTGTGAATGTAAAGCATGTTCGGGATGCGGCCGTCGCCGTATTGCCCGAGGAAGTTTGTGTTCGCGTTTGCCGGAAAGGCTTTGCTGATCTGGCCCAGAACGCCGGCATGGTGGTTGCCGTCGGAATAAATCAGATTCAAACCTGCGCGCGCCAGCAGGAACGCGTGCGCCAGCTGAATCTTCGGCATGTAACCGTTGTCGGCGCTCTGCGCGTAACCGACTGAGATTCCGGGACCACCGGGAAGTCCACCGCCACCTGGTTGATCCAGTCCGTTCAACGGACCGGTCGGCAACTCGTTAATCAACGCAGCCTGCAGATTGTTATCCACCAAGCGCATCCCGGCATCGATGTAGGGTTGTTGAGGCGTTCCGCCGAGGTGCTCGCCGAAAAACATCGGGTTATGCCGCGGCGACTCGGTGTCAAAAACGGATTCTCGAAGGTCCGACTGCGTCGTACTGTCGCCCACCTTGTTGAACTTCGGATCGTTGAAACCCCGCGTGAGATTAAACTGCCGCTCGACCTGGCCGAGATAGCCGTAGTCGCTGTAGTCCTTATCCGAACCGAAACTGGCGCCGAAGAAGTCGTAGCGAACATGCTTGACCGCATCGAGACGAAGACCGTCGGCTTTGGTCGTGTCGACCAGCCAGCGCGCGGCGCGGTTGAGATAATCCTGCACATACTCGGAATAGGCGGACGTGTGTGTCGCGATATAATTGACCGCCCAATCGTGGGCTGAACTGAATCCAACCGGCAGGGGGTTGGGCGCGAGATTCAGGAGACCGCCGAAACCGACGTAATTTCCATTTGCGTCGAAGCAGTAATATTCCGGGTTGTTCGGATTTCGGACGAACGAGATTTTCGGGAAGGTCGAGCCTTCGGTCAGGCCAAAATTGGCGTTCGTCGTTCCGGGTTCCTGGGCAACATCGACCAGATTTGAAGTGCTCAGGTTCCAGACCTGCCACTGGTTGGAGTAATCCGAGATGCCAGGCCAGTTTCGATAGAACCCGTCCTGCGTCAGTTGAAGGTGGAAATCTTCCGGAAGCATTCCGGGATACACATCGATGGGCGTGCTGGCGTTATAACCCGGCACATCGAAACCGCGATGATTCATCACGTTATCGAGATAAACCCGGATCCCGAAACGATGCGCGACCGTGATCATGTTGATCAGGTCGGCTTGCGTCCCGTAAAATGTGCTTACCGAACCGCGCTGGTTCTTGCTGCCAAGATCGAAAGGATCAAAGAGATCGTAGCCGACGGACAAGCCGCCGCCCGCTTTCGTCGGCGGCGGTACCCAGATCGAATCGTAACCCGCTTCGGCAAGTTCGGGTATTCGTTGGGCAATTTCGTTCCACGAAGTGTTGAAGTATTGAATCATCGCCTCCCCGCGAATCGAGGAAGGAAGAAGCGCCGAGCACGCGAGAATCGCGAATACACCGATGGCGCGTGGAGTTGAAAACTTCATTCGTGGGGGGGAATGCGGCCGACTCCCCCGCGCAGCATGACCTACCGGCGAAAGTCGATGACAATGGTAGCATTTCGAGTCGCAAAAGCGAAGAATTTTACGGGGTTTTGAGGGGGAAATTTTTGTAGGTCGAAAACGCGCTGCAGGACGGACGAAATCCATCGGGAAACAAGGCTTTTTCGCCGCGCCTTTTGACCATGAGCCTAAGGCTCGCCTACTTTGAGCGGATGCAGCCTGATTTGACCCGGGCCGAGGAAGCAGTCCGGCAAAGCGACGAGCGCTACGGGAAGCTGCTCGCCTCTGTCACGGACTACATTTACACGGTCCGCCTTCACAACGGCATCGTTGTCGATACCTCACACGGCCCCGGCTGCCTTGCGGTGACTGGTTACACCCCGCAGCAGTACGCCCTCGATCCGGATCTTTGGCACCGGATGGTGCATCCCGACGACACGACCGCGGTGGTCGCGAACGCTGCCGAAATGTCGCAGGGCAAGGTCCCGCCCACGATCGAACACCGCATTTTTCACCGCGACGGCTCAATCCGCTGGGTCCGCAATCAGCGCGTCCCCTACTACGATCAAGATGGCAACCTGGCGGGTTACGACGGCCTGGTATCCGATGTGACGCAACGAAAGATTGCCGAGGAGCGGCTCACAGCTACAAACACGCGCCTCCGCGATGTTCTCGCGAGCCTCACCAAGTCACACGAAGAGCTCAAGGCGACGCAGATGCAGTTGATCGAAGCTGAAAAATTACAGACCGTCGGGCAACTCGCCGCCGGCGTCGCTCACGAGGTCAAGAATCCGCTGGCCGTTCTGCAAATGGGTCTCTCCTATATCGCGCAGAACGTCGAGCTCGACGACGAGCAAAATTCGGTGGTGATCAAGGAAATGAACGACGCGATCAACCGCGCGAATGCTGTTGTCGGTGATCTCCTCGGATTTGCCGCGCCGGAGGAACTTGATCTGAAGGACCGTGAACTCGAGCCTTTGATTCGCCGTTCGCTCACTCTCGTCCGTCACGAGCTGAATGCATCGCACGTTAAAGTGATCACGAATGTGGAAGGCCCGCTGCCGCCGTGTCCGCTCGATCGCAATCGGATCAAACAGGTTTTCGTCAACCTCTTTACCAACGCCTGTCACGCCATGCGCGACGGCGGCACGATCACGGTTCACGCATTCCAGCGGAGAATCACCGCCGAGGACGAAGCGTTTATGACACGGCCTTCCGGCTGCCGTTTCAAGGTCGGCGACGACGCCGTGGTGGTTGAGATTGCCGATACCGGGACTGGCATTCTCCCACAGCATCTCCCGAGGATCTTCGATCCTTATTTTTCCACCAAAACACGCGAACAAGGCACCGGTCTGGGTTTGACGGTCACGAAGACGATCATTGATATGCACGGCGGGTGCATCAACATTGGCAATCGCGCCGAAGGGGGCGCCATTGTCACCATTGTCCTGAAAGCGCGCGCAAAAGATGAAAAACGCTAAACCAAAAATTCTAATCGTTGATGACGAGAAAGGTTTCACCAGGCTGACGCGGCTGGCCATGACCGAGTTCGAAATCTGCGAGGAAAACAGTGCCGTGCGCGCGCTCGAAACGGCGCGCTCGTTTCAACCCGATCTGATTCTGCTCGACGTAGTCATGCCGGACATGGATGGCGGCGATATCGCCGCCCAGATCAAGGCCGACCCGGCGTTGAAAAACGTCCCGATCGTTTTCCTGACGGCGATCGTGACCGAAAAAGAAACGGCCAAGCGCCAGAGCTTTGGTGGTTATCCCTTTATTTCCAAGCCGATCACCCCAGAAAAGCTTGCCGAAAACATCCGCAAACATCTGGCGGCCTAACGACCGCTCTCTCATGATCATGCTCTTGCTCCTGAGCATGATCGAGTTCCGTTAACGCCCGCCGCCGTAGACTCGAACACAGTGTTGCACGCTCCAGCGTAACTGTAGGGCGGCCATTCCTGGCCGCCGATTCAATCGATGCCCCATCGGTCTCCGACCCGTCGCTCGGGCACGTACGAAGGGCGGCGGCTTCCCGGCCGCCGAACTAGAAAACGGCGGCCAGGATGGCCGCCCTACAGTTGCCAGGCCCAGGCACCTTCACCTCGAGCCTCCCTTAGATGGACCGAATCTGTACAGCAAAAAGCCCCTCGCTTGCGCGAGGGGCTTTCGAAAACAGAGGAAGCTAAATTTGATTAAGCGCGACGACGGCGAACGAAGAACATTCCACCAAGAAGCGCCGGACCAACCAGGAGAACGGTCGCAGGTTCGGGAACCGCTGCCGTTGTATAGGTATTGGAACCGGTGAACGTAACCGGCCCGTTGAAGCCAGGATTACCGGCTGCCAATCCAGTGACCATATCCCTCATCAGAGCGGAAGGCTGTTTCGCTAATCAAGGATCCGAGGAATTTAAAGCTCTGACCCTGAGTTAAGCCGAGAGAGCTAAGACCGACGTCGAAGGTGTAAGTGCCACCAGTGTGATTGAAATTGCTCACGCCATTCGCTGGAACGGTGAACGTACCGCCATTAACCAGACCGAAGACGACCCCAAAGGTGTCGCCAACCGTCAGCGCGAAATCAGCGTTGAATCCCGCCGGGAATGTCGCAGTCGTTCGACTGGGGTTGCCCGCATTTTCCCCGGATGTTGCCGTGCGGCCGCCGTCGGAAGTGTCAGTGAAACCGGAAGTATCACCAAATCCGCCAGCTTGGGAGTCGATATAAAACACAATGTCGTTGCCGCCCAAGCTTGTTGCAGCCGCGCCCAGTGTCAGTGTGAAATGCAAGTTTCCACCACTGTCCGTGATACCGAGGCTGCTCTCGCCGACCGCACCGCCGAAGCCAGTGTTGCCGTTGCCGCTGTAGGTCGTAGCGAAGGCTGCCGAGGTGGCCGCCAAAAATAAGCTGAGTGCGAGTTTCTTAATCATAAATAAATTCCGTTGTTTTCCCTGTTGAGATGTTCCGCCATTTTTCAGAAATCCAATAAAGAGTCAATAATAAAGTAATTTTCCCTCGATTTTTTTACTGTCAGTCAGTGGATGACACCGTCTCCACGACCCCGGATTCCTTCGATAAAGATCGAGGAAGGACCGCCTCCCGGTCGCCTCAATTCACGAAATTACGCGTAAAAAGTCGCTTCGCCCGGTTCCCCGGGCGATAAGCGTCTCCTATGGAAGACGGACCTTCCCCCTACTGCCACGGTTCCTTCAGCAGCGTCGAGGGATTGGCGTATTCCGCAAAGAGTTGCCCGTTTTGATAAATCCGCACGGCCAGACCAGCGAGCGCGTCTTCCGCATGGATTCGGCCCCCGTTGGCGTAATGAAATTCCCCCACCAGATTCGATTTTCTAAGCTCAACCGAATCCGTCGTAAACGCCTGCTTTGCGTGCGGCTTGAGAACGGGGATGCTGAAAGTGCCGTTTTGATGCACCTGCGTTGGCGCTTCCTTCGTCCCTTGCTTCTCCTGCTTGAAGAAAATCGTGTATTTGATTTCGACGCCGGCCAGTTCCTTGAACGTCTTGTTTTCGATCGTGACGTCGTAAACCCAATTCTCGTTTGTCTTATTGGTGCCTCCTCCGACTGCCAGAATCGGCTGGCCGAACGTGTCCTTCGTCATGTGAGCCTCTCCGGAAGCCTTCTTTGTCGCCTCACTCACCTTCTTGGCGACGCAGTGGATCTCGACGTCGGAGTCCGAAGCAAACAGATGTGGCGCGAGGGGGAGCGCGGCCAGCAACCAAAGTGTCGTTAACGTAACCTTCATGATCTAAGCGGATACGCGGAACGCTTCAGTTGGTCGACCAAAAAATGCGCGACAGAGATCGCCCCTACTTGGCAGTCAGTTCCGCGAGCACGGCCTTCTGCACGTGCAGACGGTTTTCAGCCTGGTCGAAGATGGTAGCGGCGTGCGCTTCAAAGGTGGCTTCCGCGATCTCCTGGCCTCGATGCGCCGGCAGGCAATGCATCACCAGCGCATTCGGCTTCGCCTTCTGCACAAGCTTGTCGTCAATCCAATACGGACCGAGCTCGGCCTGCCGCCGCGCTTCCTCAGCCTCCTGGCCCATTGAAACCCAGATGTCAGTGTAGAGAACGTCCGCCCCGCGCGCAGCTTCATCGATGTCTTCAGTGCAGATGACTCGCCCGCCTGCGCGCCGCAGGAGTTCAGCCGACGGTTGATATCTCTTCGGAGCGGCCAGACGAAGTTCGAAGTCGAGCTTCCCGGCCGCGAAAAGCCACGATTGCGCCGTGTTTGAAGCCGCGTCGCCGACGAATGTGACCACCTTTCCGCTGATGCTCTGGCATTTTTCTTCGATGGTGAAGATATCCCCGAGGATTTGGCAGGGATGCTCGTCATCGGTTAAGGCGTTGACCGTGGGCACTCCGGAAAATTCCGCGAACTCCTCAATATCGCTCTGAGCGAACGTCCGGATGACCGCGCCGTGCACCATGCGGGCCATTACGCGAGCGGTGTCTTTAATGAGCTCGCCTCGCCCGAGCTGCGCGTCTGTGAAGTTCAGATAAATGCATTCACCGCCGAGCTCACGAATCCCGACCTCAAAGGAAACGCGCGTGCGCGTCGAAGGCTTTGAAAAAATCAACGCCCAGGTTTGCCCGGTCAATGGCTTGGCCGTCGGGCGACCTCGATGCTTTTTCATTTCGGCCGTAGCCGCCAGGAGCGAGCGAATCCGCGCTTTATCCAATGATTCGATGCTAAGAAAATGTTTCATGGCAGTTCTGGGGAGCGCACGCGCCTCGCGTGCTGATCGCGGCGCCTCGCCGCGATGAACTTTTCTCCTTTTCCCGGCAATGTTTCAAGATGGCGATGGCGAGGCGCCATCGCCGGCACGCGAGGCGCGTGCGCTCCCCGGAATGACGCTGCCACGGTTATCATTGCTGTCGGTCCAACTCGGCGAGGACCTTTCCTAGCGCGGCAAGTCCTTCCTCCGCTTCGGCGCGGCTGAGATTCAACGCCGGCAGAAGCCGGATGACCGCGATTCCGGCTGGAACGGTTAGCAAACCCGTCGCATGCAGTTGCTCCACCGCCTGAATCGCCGGCGTTTTCGCATTCTGACTGAAACCGGGAGCCGCAGGATTGAGTTCCAGCCCGATCATCAAACCAAACCCGCGCACCTCCCTGATCAAATTTGGAAATTTCTTCTTCAGAGACTTCAGCTCGCCCATCAGAAAATCGCCGACGCGAGCGACGTTCCCTTCGAGACGATCGCGTTCGATGACTTCAAGAATCTTGAGCGCCACGGCGCATCCGAGGGGTGTTCCGCCAAAAGTCGTCGCGTGCGTACCGGGCGAAAGCAGCCCGGCGTAGTCTTCACGAATCCAAAACGCCCCGATGGGGAAGCCGCCGCCTAACGACTTGGCCATCGAGATGGCGTCAGGCAGGTAATTCTTCGCCTCTGCCCCCAGGATTGTTTGCCAGCTGTGAAAGCGGCCGGTCCGAAAATGCCCCGCCTGCACTTCATCAAAGAATAAAAGCAGATCCTTCTCGTCGCAAAGTTGGCGAAGGCCGCGCAGGTAGTCTGCTGATGCCATGGTCACGCCGCTCTCGCCCTGGATCGGCTCGATCAATATTGCCGCGGTTTGCGGCGTAATCGCTTTCCGCATGGCTTCGAGATCATTGTAGGGAACATGTTTGAACCCCGGAACGGCTGGCTCGAATCCTTTTTTAACCTTGGCCTGACCGGTCGCTGCGATTCCGGCCAACGTCCGCCCGTGAAAGGATTCAAAGGTGGTGATGATCTCGAATCGGCCGGTGTCGTGGCCAAATTTTCGCGCCAGCTTGAAGAGTCCTTCGTTCGCCTCCGCGCCACTGTTGCAAAAGAAAACCCGACCGGGCCCGATCAGCCCGACCAGCTTCTCAGCCAGGCGTCCCTGGGGCGCATTATAATATAGGTTAGAGACGTGCAGCAACTCGCGGGACTGTTCGATCAGCGCCTGCGTGATCTCGGGGTGCGCATGGCCTAACGAGCAAACGGCGATGCCGCCGCCAAAATCGAGGTAACGTTTCCCGTTGACATCCCAGACGTAACTCCCCTGGCCACGCGCGAGCACAAGATCGAAACGCGCATACGAAGGCACGACGAATTTCTGGAAAAGTTCGCGCGTATTCGAAGCTTTGTTCTGCACCACTTTAATCCTGCTCTTTCACTTTCTCTTGCACTACCCCTTTTGGGCTTTCTTCGTAGATCCGGTTAGGCGCGACTGCCTTGATCAGGCCTACGAGCATGGAAACTATCGCCTCGAGCGCTTGCTTAGGCTCGCGAACATCTTGTTCTGTTGCGAGTTCCTTCGCTACGAGAACATCGAGGCATGCAGCGCATTCCAATGCAGAACCGCGGGCCATGTCATAAAACCTGCAGCGGTCAGGAGCGGTATATTTACCGCTTCCCTCCGCGATCGTCAGCGGAATAGCTGTCGAGGCGCGATCGAGCTGATTATGAACCGCGAGCCCTTTCGGGATCTTTTGGAGGATCTTCGTTGCGATACCAACGAAAGATATCGAGCCGTGATAAACGTTCAGTCTTTCGTGGTCGAAGCGGTAATTCATTGGAGCAAGTGCATGTGAAAGAGCAGGTTTAAACCGACCATCGTTCACAAAACAACCTCCGTCCCGACGCCCGCATCTGTGAAAATCTCGAGCAAGACCGAATAGGGAATTCGACCATCGACAAACTGCACCTTTTCCACGCCGCTCTCGATCGCGGCGACCGCGCTGTCGACTTTCGGAATCATTCCACGATCGATGATTCCACGACTCTTCAAATCCGGCACCTCATCCGCACGAAGGTGACGCATGAGTGAGGCGTCGTCAGACGGTTTTTCCAGGAGCCCCGGGACATCACTCATGAAAACCAATCGGCGCGCCTTCAAGGCAATGGCAGTCTTGGCCGCGGCAACGTCGGCGTTGCAATTATAGATATCTCCGTCATCGCCGATGGCCGTCGGGCTGATGACGGGCGTCACGTTCTGCCGAATGCATTCCCACAGTGGTTCAACGTCGACCGAATGAACATCGCCGACAAAACCGAGATCGCCCTCGACGGATTTGAATTTGCGGCATTGAAAAATATTAGTGCCGGGAAAACCGCGCGCCTTCCCTCCATATTTCTGAATCGCTGCGACAATGTCCGGATTGAGTTCACGCGACAGAACCCGGTCCACCACCTGCGCAGTGGCCGCATCCGTCACCCGCTGGCCCTGGATGAACGCCGCCTTTATTCCAGCCGCTTCCAACGCGCGCGTAATCGCTTTCCCGCCACCGTGCACGACCACCGGATTAATACCGACCGCTTCGAGAAAGACGATGTCGCGGGCAAGCCGGTGGCGAATCTCCGGATCGGGAGAATCCATGAAACTGCCGCCATATTTCACGACGAAGATCTGGCCGCGGAATCGTTGAATGTACGGAAGGGCCTCGAGCAGCGTCGCCGCTTTGTTAATGATCTCTTCCATGCTCAGCCACCAAGACTCGCCGGGTCGGTGATATCGCCCTTATTGAAACTGACGTAATCCTCCGTCAGGTCGCTCGCGTAGATAAAGAATTCGCCGCGACCGCGATGCAGATCCACGTGGATATCGAACTCCTTCGCCGTCGTGATGGGGGCGAATTTCTTGAGGGCAAGGCCAGTGGGTTGTCCGCGCCGGCATCCATACAGGATGCGCGACGATCCAGACGCCGAATAACCAATGTCGACCTTCGATTCATCGATTCGCGCCGAGGAATAGCCGATCGCGCAAAGAATCCGACCCCAGTTCGGGTCGCCACCACACCAGCTCGTCTTCACAAGGGCGCTGTTTGCCACCGCGCGCGCGGCCGCTTCCGCTTCCGCCAAATTCCGCGCACCGCGAATCCGCAGACAAATGACGCGTGAAATTCCTTCGCCGTCGCGCACGATCATCTTGGCCAGCTCAAGACAGACAAAGTTAAGCGCCTCCTGAAATTTCGTCCGATAGGGCGAAACTCTGTCGAGCTTGTCGATTACCCGCCAGACCATTAGCGAGCGCGATGACGGTGTCGTTAGTGCTCATGTCGCCGTCAACAGTGACGCGATTGAACGATTGGTCGCACGCAACCTTGAGTGCGTCCTTGAGGAAGCTGGATTCGATCGCCACATCGGTGGTAATGAAGGCCAGCATGGTCGCGTGCAGTGATTGCGTCAGTTGGGGTTGAATCATCCCCGCCCCTTTGCAGACCCCGCCAATCCGGACAGTCTTTCCGCCCAGCTTGAATTCCACGGCGATTTCTTTCCGCCGGGTATCGCTCGTCATGATCGCCTCGGCGACGTCGCGCGCATTTTTCGGCGAACGCTTCAGCGAACGCGAGCAGGCCGTGATGCCTTGGGCGACGTTTCGCATCGGCATGGCCACTCCGATACGACCGGTCGAACCGACCAGGACTTCATTGGCTGCGATCTTTTTGTAGCGGCCGTCTGTGACCGCCGGCCCGCGCCGACTTTGGTGCCGATGGAGCGCCGCCAGAGCTTCCGCCGTTAAACGTGTCATGGCCTCGGCATCACGCATTCCCTGCCGGCCGGTGCAGGCATTGGCGTTTCCCGAATTAATGACGATCGCTCTGGCCGATGAACGCTTCGCGTTTCGCGCGCTCACCTTGACCGGCGCCGCGCACACCTGATTGCTGGTAAACATGCCGGCGACAACGGCGGGCGCGTCGGAAACGATCAACGCGAGGTCACGCTTGTTACCCTTCTCCGATCCTTTGCCCGTCCCAAGTCGTTTGATGTCGCAGAAAACCGCCGCCGCGCTGAATCCAAGCGGAGCGCAGATCGATCCAGGAATTTTCCTAAATTTCGATTCGTTAGGCATTTTTGCCAAATGATATTGAACCCCCAGGCCGCCGGTCTCGTTCGGGGAGCGCAGGCAGCTTGTCTGCATCCGTCGGCAGGCTGCCAAACACCGCAGGCTGGCAGCCTGCGCTCCCCATAAAAAATCGCACCTGCGTTCTCACAGCAACCCCGCGGTTTCCTCGTAGCCGCGCATCAGATTCATACACTGAATAGCCTGGCCGCTTGTTCCCTTCGTGAGGTTATCGATCGCGCTCATGAATATGAGCCGATTGGTCCGCGGATCAATTCGCCAGGCCAAATCGATGAAATTCGTTCCGGCGACATTCTTGGTGTCGGGCAGGTTTTTATCGCCTAACAAACGGACGAAAGGTTCCCCTCCATAAGCGTCGTTGAAAATTTTATCAATCGCGGCCGCGTCACCTTCCCCGGTCAGGTCGGCGAAGATGGTGGAAACGATCCCGCGATTCACCGGCACGAGATGCGGCGCAAACTGCACGCTGACGGATTTTCCGGTTAGGGCGGCGATTTCCTGTTCGATCTCTGAGAGGTGGCGATGCTTAGGAATTCCGTAGGGGCGCAGACTTTCATTGCACTCGGCAAACAGATATTCCGCCTCGGTCTTCCGGCCGGCGCCGGTGACACCGCTCAAGCTGGCCACAATCATCGTTGCCGGATCGATAGTGTGTGCGCGAAGCAGCGGCGCCAAAGGAAGCAAAACACTCGTCGGATAACATCCGGGACATGCAATCAACGATCCCTTTTTGATCTTCTCTCGGTGGAGCTCAGGCAACCCGTAGACCGCATCCTTCAGAAGCCCCGGTGCAGCATGTTTCTTCCCGTAAAATTCCGAATACACCCGCTCGTCGCGCAACCGAAAATCCGCGCTCAGGTCAACGATCCTTGTTCCCAGCCTAACGAATTCGACCGCCGCTTCGGCCGAGACGCCGTGAGGCAAGGCCAGAAACACAATATCGCTCGCCTTGCTGATCGTGGCAGCATCCAGCTCCGTGAAAGCCAATGTTTGCGCCTTCGGCAAATGAGCGAAGCGGGGATAAATTTCAGCCACGCTTCGACCGGCATACTGGCGCGACGTAACCGTCGTCAGTTCGACAAACGGATGCTGCAACAGGAGACGCACAAGCTCTTCCCCGGCGTAGCCGGAAGCGCCAATAACCGCGACCTTGGTTAAGCTGGAATTCACAGGGGGAACATGCGTATTCCTTCCACGCTTAATTGCAATAGTTTCTTGCGGGACTTCGTCAGGTGGCGCCGGCCCCCCAAACCCGGGTCCAGGCCGACGCAATTAGCTTTTCCCCCGCCGAGGCGACCGTCTACCATTGCGCCATGGAATCGCTCACCATTGTCGGCCTGACAGTCGCCGCAATTTTCGTATTCATCTTTTGCATCGTCCTTTTCAACTTCTTCGGGGTCTGGCTGCGCGCACGAATCGCCAACGCCCCGGTTGGGATGGGCAAGATGGTCGGGATGCGCCTTCGAAAAGTCCCCGTCGGTCTTATCGTCGATAATCGGATTACCGCCGTGAAAGCCGGCATCGAAATCCCCACGGATCCATTGGAGGCGCATTATCTCGCCGGGGGAGATGTTAGTCAGGTGGTCCTGGCTCTGATTGCAGCTGACAAGGCCGGCATCTCCCTCGATTTCAATCGCGCTTGCGCCATCGATTTGGCCACAAAAGGCACAGGTAAAACTGTGCTCGAGGCCGTGCGGACGAGCATCAATCCGAAGGTGATCGACGTCCCAAATCCATCAATGGGCCGCGCGACAATTGACGGCGTGGCCAAGGACGGCATCGGCGCCAAGGTGAAGGCACGTGTCACGGTCCGGTCGCACCTCGATCGATTCGTCGGCGGCGCTACCGAGGAAACAATCATCGCGCGCGTCGGCGAAGGCATCGTCAGCGCCATCGGCTCGGCTGATTCTTATAAGGATGTTCTCGAAAATCCGGACCGGATCTCCAAAGCCGTCCTCGCCAAAGGCCTCGACAGTAATACTGCCTTCGAAATTCTTTCCATCGATATCGCCGACGTCGATGTGGGCGACAACATCGGCGCAAAATTGCAGAGCGAACAAGCCGATGCCGACAAGCAGATCGCCCAGGCGAAAGCCGAGGTTCGCCGCGCAGCCGCCGTGGCCGTCGAACAGGAAATGCGCGCCAAGACGCAGGAGATGCGCGCCAAGGTTGTCGAGGCCGAAGCGCAAGTGCCTGAAGCCATGGCCGAAGCTTTCCGATCCGGTCACCTTGGGATCATGGATTATTATCGAATGAAAAATGTGCAGGCTGACACCTCGATGCGCGAAACCATTGCCGGCACCGACAAGCCTCGGCCAGAAGGAGCCTAACCGTTGCACCGTCGAAAAAATTGAATGGGTGAAGGGTTAAATCGAAGAAGAGGCGAACAATGCTGATGGGAACGTTTCACGGGCTGGCGGCGCACATGGACCCGCTCATCTTCCTGTTCCTCCTCGGCCTAACGGGTTTGTTTCGCCTGCTCGCAAACAAAGGACAAAAATCCAGCCAGTCGAATCAAACGGACGAGCTACCCTCCCCTCAAACGCGCCCCGAGTTGCCCCGCAGAGAAGCTCCGCAGGACAGCGATGAAGAACGAATTCGCCGATTCCTCGAAGCCCTTGGCCAGCCGCCGAATGCAGAGCCGCCGCCACCGGTGCGGCCGCGACCGGTCATGACTTTTCAAACTCCGGAACGGGAAGAACGAGCGCGGACTGTTAGGCCAAGACGGAATCTGCTGAGCCCGTTACCGCCCCTAACGACGGCACCGCCTCCGCTGCCCAAACGAGTTCAACAGCCGCGCCAAATCACCCAGCCGCCATCCAAGGAGAAGACTTTTGTCGCACCGTTGCCGGTGACTCCCACCTTTGAGGTTCACAAAGGCGAAGGCGCTCCGGAGGCTCATGAGATCGGTTCCAATCAAAACACCCGGCGATGCCTATGCGGTCGCAACCGCGCCGACGGCGGTCGTCGCCAAACCTTCCCGCCTGGTGATCGAACTGCGCACGCCGGGCGCCTTGCAGAAGGCCATTCTCCTTCGCGAAATCCTCGGTCCACCGCGCAGCCTGGCTCCCTTGGAGCAATAGGCGGAGCCCAGCGCATTTCGGTCGCGAAGGTATCAATCTTGCGCCTGACTCCGATTTCAGCGCTGGCCGTCTAAGAGTGTAATTCATCCGCCTGACTCTCCGCCCCCGACTCTGAAGGGGAAGCCGTCGGGATAGGCTCGCGGTGGCTTGCAACCGCGGCCCGACTTCGTAACCTGCTTTTCTCTGCGCGCCGGCGTGGCGGAACTGGCAGACGCGCTGGACTCAAAATCCAGTGATCGCAAGATCGTGTGGGTTCGAGCCCCTCCGCCGGCAGACTCCTTTCCTCAACCAAGAGGTCGTCGCAAGTGGCCCGTGCGCTGTTTGGCGCCCCACTTGAAGCCCCCGCGCAGAAAACTCACCCAACCCCACATGGCCCCGGTATGACGGATCAGTTGAAAGCTGAAAGGCTCCGCGAAAACGGCTAGCAAAGCAGGTCCGAGCGGCAATATTTCCCGCTGCCCAGTCCACCGCGCGTAAACCCCGAGCGACCAGAGATGGAAAGTCAGATCCACGCAAACTTTCGCCAGCATCACCACCAGAATTGGCAAGGCGATGGTGAATTTTCCAAGCGCGACGAACACGACAAGGATCACAAAAGCCGTTAACCCGAAGACGGGCTGGAGCGTATCCAATGTCTTGACCGGCATCATCGCCGTGCCGAGGTGACCGAAACGCCTGTTCCCGATCATGTCGCGATTCCAATACTGCGTTTGCAAAAAGCCGCCGAACCAGCGCCGCCGCTGTCGCATGAACGCGGGCAAGGAAGCCGGCGCATCCGTCAGCGCCTGGGCCTCGCCGATCACGCGCACGCGCCAATCGTATCCACGCTCGATCGCGTGACGGTGCAGCCGATGGATCAATTCGTAATCTTCAACCAGGCATTCTGAATCGAAGCCGCCGACCGTAATCAATGCACTTCGTCTGAACGCAGCGAAAGCGCCGGAGATCAGCAGCAGCGCATTGAGCCGCATCCAGGCGTAACGCGAGAGAAAATTGCGCACATATTCATAACGTTGGAACCATTCGAAGAACTTTCCGGAGAACCCCGGCCCGCACATCGGAGTGAGCACACCGGTCGCGGCCACCAGTTCAGGCTCTCGCGCGAACGCATCTCGCATCGCTCCGACCGCACCGGCGTCGAGCAACGTGTCTGCATCGACCGTTAACACGACATTTGTGTCGATGTGGGTGAATGCTTCGTTAAGCGCGCGCGCCTTGCCACCATGAGCCAGCCTCAACCACCGCAGCGACGGAAGTTTCGTCGCCGGCGCACTGACCTCACCGACGCTCGGCTCCAGCATTCCATAAAGTTCCCGGAGTCGCGCAGGGGTCGCGTCATCGGAACCGTCATCGGCGATCAGGATCTCATCCGGCGGATCGTTTTGGGCGACCAGACGATCTATCGTTACTCCCAGCACGGCCGCCTCATTATGCGCTGCGATGACCACACCCAGCGTCGGTCGCGCCAGTTCAGTCGCCAGAGTGGATCGCGCGCGTTTCAGTTTGGCGATTTCTGAAGCCGTGAACACGAGCAGAGCCGTGTCGTAAACGATGTAAGCGATTCCGATTGACCAGGCGGCAAGATTCTGGCGAAAAAACGCCGGCCAAAGGAGCAGGAAATAAAGGACAAATACCGAAACCGTAATCAATCGACTGATCCACGGTACCTTTCGCTGCGTTAGGCGCGGCGATTCAATGACGAGTCGCTGCTCGAGCGACAACGCGGCCGAATCGGCCGTTGCTTCCGTGCGTTCGTTAGGGGTCGAAAGTCTCAGGATGGTTGGGAGCGAAAAAACGGCGCTCCAGGATAGCGACGGTTTTCTACTCCGTCAGGAAATCCTTCACCGTCTACGCGGCCCAGAATAATAGAACAAGCGACACAAATCTAGCTCACGGCGGGAGGCGAAGCGGCTGCCGCCGGGAAATACAGAGTCTTTACAGATTCGCGCGACAGGATGACCAAGGTAAAAACTCCGAGCACCGTTCCAAAGGGGAAGAAGAGACACTCGATGCAGGCGATCACCAGGCTGAACTGATAATGTTTCCGTCGCGCGAGGAAACGGCCTGAGCACAAAAGAGCCAATCCAACGGCGACGCCCAGGACAAAGAACGCCAATCCAAAGAAGAACAGAATCCATCCGACGATTTCCGGGGGAGCCTTTTCGGGCGCGTGAGCATGCGCGGCCGCGAAAATAAAAATCGAACCGATGGTCAGGTGGATCAACGGAAAGCAGGCGAAGAGAAGCGCCATGCCGCCAACCACATAATGAAAGATCGACAGCAGACGCAGATGCTCGATGTCATCCCTCATGGTGTTCTTCAGGAATTGCGCCAGCACTCACCGGCCGGCTCGAAGACGCAGTGGGACATTTATTGAACGTTGAAGGCATCCATCCTAACGAGTCCCGATTACCCGGAAATAATATAGCCTTCCTCCCCATGCTCGTTGATGTCGAGTCCCTGGCGCTCGACGTCCGGCGCAATGCGCAGACCGATGACAGCATTGACCACGGCGGCAATGATCACGCTCGCGACCACCGCCAGAGCGATCGTCACGGCGATGGCTTTGAGCTGCTCGAGCCAAAGCGTGTGCCCCACCATCTGAGCGAGCCCATTCTGGGTCGCGGCATTGAGCGGACCTGCGGACTTGAAAGCCAGATTTGGATTCACCGAAGAAGTCGCAAACACGCCGGTGAGAAATGCGCCCAGAGTTCCGCCGACGGCGTGGACGCCGAAAGTATCGAGAGCGTCGTCGTAGCGAAACCACGATTTCAGGGTGGTGCAGGCGAAGAATGGAACCGCCCCGGCAGCCACGCCGATGATCATCGCCCCAGTCGGATCGACAAAGCCGCAGGCGGGCGTGATGACCACAAGGCCACCGACCGCACCGGAACACATTCCGAGTACGCTGGTCTTGCCGCGCAAAAAAAACTCCAGCAAGCCCCATGTGGCGGAAGCGACCGCCGCGGCCAGGGTGGTCGTGGTAAACGCATTCGCCGCGATTCCATCCGCGCCGAGCGCGCTGCCGGCGTTAAAGCCATACCATCCGACCCAGAGCAGGCCGGTTCCGACCATGCAAAGAACCATGCTGTGGGGCGGCATGATTTCTTTCCGAAAACCAAGGCGGGGCCCGAGAAGAATGCAAAGCACCAGGGCCGACCAACCCGACGACATATGGACAACGGTCCCGCCGGCAAAATCGATCGCGCGAATGCGTGCCTGCGGATTAGCCAGGCCGTTCATCCAGCCGTCTACGCCCCAGACCATGTGGGCCAGCGGGAAATAAACGGCAAACATCCACAGACATACGAAAACGATGACGGCGGAAAATTTTATGCGCTCGGCGATGGCGCCGATGATGAGCGCGGGCGTGATGATGGCGAACATCAGCTGGTACATCGAGAAGACGTTGTGCGAAACCCAGAACGAATAGTCGGTGTTGGGTTGCGAGGTCACGCCGCGCAAAAAGGCAAAGGACGTTCCGCCCAAAAAAGCCGACCCGTGGGCGAACACGAACGAGTAACCAATGGCCCACCAAAGAATGGAAACCAGTCCGGCGATGCCAAGGCATTGCGCCAGAACTGACAGGACGTTTTTCGCCCTAACAAGTCCGCCGTAAAAAAGCGCCAGACCCGGCAGTGTCATGAAAAGAACGAGCGCGGCGCAAGTCATCATCCAGCCGTTATGCGCCGGACCGGGACCGGAAATATTCGAACTCACCCGGGCATCGGCGGCGTCGGCGCCGCGGGGAGAATTGCCCACATAGGCTTCCAGATCCGAAACACGCTGTTCAAGCGACGGCGTGGCCGCCGGCTCGGCGCATCGCGCGATTCCGGCAAAAAGGGAAACAAAAAAAATGACAATAAGGATCCCGATGATCTTTCGCATAAGGAGTTTTTCCACCCGAAGATTGTGAGCGGTGAACCGAACGGCTGTTAGTATTGACAGGCTCGGGCCAGTTTCGTCAATAATGCGCCTGTAACTCTCTGCGCATGAACGACACCAGCATGCAGATTCGCGACACCACAGCAGATCCGGCGCCTCTCGGGCTCCTCGGATTCGGTATGACAACCGTCCTTCTCAATCTGCACAACGCCGGCCTCTACGAGCTCAACAGCATGATCCTCGCGATGGGCCTTTGCTACGGCGGAGCCGCGCAGATCGTGGCCGGCATTATGGAATTTAAAAAGGGAAACACTTTCGGAACGACCGCTTTTCTTTCCTACGGCTTTTTCTGGTGGTCACTGGTTCTGCTGGTGGTTTTACCGAAGTGGGGCATCGCGACGCCCACGAACGAGCAATCGATGGCAGCGTATCTCGCCATGTGGGGACTTTTCACCCTGGTCATGTTCCTGGGCACGTTCCGGTTAAGCCGCGCTCTCCAGATTGTTTTCGGCACCCTGACCCTTTTGTTCTTTCTCCTGGCCTACGGTGACTTCGCCGGCGCCAGCGCTGAGTTCAAACATTTCACCGGCTGGGAAGGTGTCGTTTGCGGATTTTCAGCCGTTTACACCGGCCTGGCCCATGTGATGAATGCCGTCTCCGGTAAAACTGTCTGGCCGCTGGGGAAGGTCCAGCCGCGCACCGGCATTTAACAAAGCGGTCCGCGGAAGATTTCGGGTAACGCACTCGTCTCGAGTGCTGGTGATCGAGTCTCGCGATCGCGAACTTGGTTTTTCGGTCTGGGGGAGCGCAGGCTGCCAGCCTGCAGTTGCCGGCAGCTTGCCGGCAACGGTCCTTGCATGGGTGATCTTCGAATGAGGGGGCGCATCGCGGCTCAGCAAGCTGCTGAGACCTGCGGGCTGGCGGCCCGCGCTCCCCAAGTTCGCGAAGACGAGACGTCTTCGCCAGCACTCGAGACGAGTGCGCTACCCGAACCTAAAGTAAGAAAAGACTCCGCCGAGCGGCTGGCCAAGCCGGGTTAAGAACCCGGCGGAGTCCCTGCCTCAAACTGATAAAACGGTCCAGAACGGCTCCGACCGCACCTGTTGCACGGTCGGACGCCCCTCGTTTTCATCGGAATCTTCCGAATCGTTGTCGTCGTTAGGCGGCGGCGGATTGGAAATAGAAGGCAGATCGTTCTCCTGAAGCTTGTTAAACCGGTCACGCACGTCCGCCGGAATCTTGTCGATATCTTGTTTCGTCTCGACCGGGCCGCTGAAGAGCAGCCGTCCCTGCGGATCCTTCGCGGTCAGAATTTTTTTGCCATCATTGTTATCGAGACGCAGCTCGCCTTTTTCGTCAGAGAAAACAATCTGCGCTTTACCGAGGTCAATCCGAGTCGAAGTCATTCCGTTCGGGCCCGTGCCGCTGATTTGAATCTGGCCCTTGTTGCGCAGCTGCTCGTCGCGCACACGCCTGGCTTCGTCGCGCGCGCGTTTTCCTTCATCCCTCGCACGCTCCGTTTCGCGTTGGGCCAGTTCGCGGGCGCGTTCACCGGCTTGCTGCGCTCGCTCGCGGGCACGTTCACCCGCTTCGCGCGCGCGCTCCGACTCTTCATGAGCCTTCACGACCGCTTTCTCAACCATGTCCTTGTTCGCTCCCTGGAAGTTCTCCCTCCACTGATTGATCTTCTCCTCGAGATCGCCAAAATCCATGTCGCCCATCATAAAGTTCTCTGGCATGTGCAAGCCTCCCATGTGCCGCTCGGAAACTTCTTTTTTCCCAAGCTTCACTGAGATCTTCTGCTCCTGCCCTTTGCGCAGAACCGTGAATGTGACCGTTGTGCCTTCAGGATAACTGCGCACGAGTTTGGCTAGTTGGTCGGGCTCCATCAGGATCTGGTCGTTGAACATTTTTAAAATGTCGCTCGCCTGCAGACCGGCGGCCGCTGCCGGTCCATCGGGAACGACATAGTCGACCACAAGCCCAAAACCGCGAGCGAGCCCGAGTTGCTCGCTGACAACCCGCGGCACGGTCGACGTTTCCACCCCCAGGAAAGTCACCGGAACTTTCGGGGCTTTGTCATGGTCGTGACGATCTCCGGGATTGCCAGACTGAGGGGGCGCGGGCGGTGCGGGCGGCGCCGGTGGAGCGGGCGCGGGTTGGGCGACGGCTGAGCCGGCCATGAGGGCTGCTGCGATTGCGATGATACTTGCTTTCGATTTCATGTTTTTTGTTTGGTTAAGGTAATCGGAGAGAAGCTCTGTCCCCATTCTCTCCCGGCTCGCTTCTGAGCCAGCGAGCCGATTTGCCGAACGTGGGAAATGAATTCATTGGCCGGAAACAGGAATGAGCCGGACTTCTTCGCTGGGATAGGTCACGCGAAGCGACGCGCCGGTTTTCGGATTGCGCCATTGCAGCGATTCTTTCGTTCGGGAACGAACCCGCCGGACGGGCTCATCCGCGCCGCCAGGAAAAACCAGGCCTTCATTTTGGGTGTGATAAACCACACGCGTCGCCCCATCAGGAATGAACTGCGCTGAATTGACGGAGGCGGCCGCTGGAACAGAGGTCGCTTTGACTGTTCTCGTCCCCTGACGCTGCACCGTAAACGGATCGAGCCGCGCGAGAATGAAAATGGCAGCAGCGGCAGCCAGAGCAGCCCCTAACGAAAGGCCACCAAAGCGAAACCGGTGAGGCCGGATGATTTTCTCTTCCGCAGAAGTTGCCCTGGCCGATGATTTTTCAAGCTGCCTGGCGACGCCTTCGAAGAGCCCGCTCGACGGCCGAACCGGCCGAAGCGAGCGCAATTCCTTTTCAATGTCGGAGAAATCGTTCATTGCGGCAGCAGATCCTTCTTCAGAGCGGCAAGCGCGTAGCGATATCGCGAGGCCGCGGTGTTCTGGGAGATGCCCAGGCCTTCGCCGATTTCGGCAAACGTGAGATCGTTCCAGATCTTCATCACCAGCACCTCCCGTTGCTCATGCGGAAGACGCTCGATCGCGCCAGCCAGCAAAAGCTGAGAATCGTCCGCACGCTCGAATTGCGGCTCCACCATCTGTGATGTATCCCAGCTTGCCTCAACTTCTCTCCGTGCGCGGCGGCTGTCCTTACGAATAAGGTCGAGAGCGACCGTGCGAACCGTTGCGTAGAGAAGTCCCTTGTTGGCCACGTCGCGTTTGGTTCGCCAAAAACGCACAAAAGCTTCCTGGACGATGTCTTCTGCATCCGCACTTGTGCGAACCCACTGCCGGGCAAAAAGGACCAACCCAGGCGCAAGTTGTGTAAAACAAGTTTTCCAATTTTCATGGTCGGCTACATCTTCCATGACCTCTTCACGGTCTTTCATAGGAGAGACGTCGCCGCTGATTGTTTTTGTCTAGGAAACCGGCTTTTCATCCGGGGGAGACTTACTGATCCGCCGGATCCTTGGGCTGGAGGATCAGGTTTCCGATCCAGTTCGGGCTGGCAACCCCCTGGCGATAAGCATTCAGGGCTTCCACGGACGAGTTTACCCTGAGATTGCTGTAGGACTGGTCCTCGTTCTGCCAGCGTTCATGCCAGTAAACCGCGGCCTTAATCCGTGGGTAACGGGTTGGAAACAAATCCAAGGCCTGTTTCAGCCACTGCGGCTTCAGCATACCCTTCGCATCCGGCGAAAAGGGAAAGTCCCCCGTGCCCCACTCCGCAATCATGATCGGCTTGTCCGGATCCAATCCAGCGAGCTCTTTGTAAGGCCAATCGACAAGCGACGGGATATCCGGGTTCGGTTCATCCTTGAATTGCTGGCCGTAAACACTCAGGCCTAACCAATCGACGTAATCGGACCCCGGATAGTAGGCCGGCGCGAAATTCCAGGTGTCCAGCGGGTAGGAGTAATTGTTGGCGTGAAACATCCACTGGACGTTTCGCGCTCCGCGAGCGCGTACGCGGTCGACCACGTAGCGGAAGGCATTTCGAAAAGTCTCCGGGCCCTCCCAGTTTTCTTCCTCTTCGTTCCATCCATCGGCGCCGTAATAAGTTCCCGACCACGGAAACCAATCTCCGTTCATCTCAACACCAAAGGCCACGATCATCGGATGACCGAAAGCGCGTGCCGAGTCGGCCCACTTGTCGATGTAGGCATCCCATTGACCGGCAAGAATGTTTTTCAGACTGAATCTGTCCGGCCCCTTGTTTTGCTCGTACGGTTTGTCCCAGGGCGACCAGAAAACCAGCGGCAACGAGCCGTGCCGCCAGATCACATTCAGGTTCGCTGTTGGGAAACTCTGCTCTCCCCAATAACTCGACGAAGCAACGATCGCCTGATGCTTTCCGACCATCTCTTCAAAATCTTCAATGGTTTCGAGGCTGACATCGTCCTCCTCGTCGCCGAAGTCCATGTAGGCGCCGGTGTAAGCGCCTTTTGGCGGCAGGACGACCCTGACCGGGCCGTTAGGATCGATGGCGACTGGCGGGCTCTTCCGACACGAGAAGCCGAGGAAGGCCGCCGACAGAAGAATGACGAATGACCAATGACGAACAAAAAAAGAATGTCGAAATCCGAATGACCGTGTCTTACCTAACGGAACTTTGGACATCCGATCATCTGTGGGTCCTTCGAGCTTCGTCATTGGTCATTCGTCATTTACAGGCCGTTAGGCCTGTACCGGCACGCTGGCGGTGCGCTCGAGCTTTCCCCAGCTGACCCAGGCGCCTTTGATCGCGCGCAGGATTGCTTTCCAGACGCAATAACTGAGCAGCGGACGATAAATCAATCGCATCGGCAGAATTCTCCAGGCACGCATGACCGGTTCCTTCTCCAGGATGCAGGCGAGCGTCGCGAGGATGACGTCCATCGACAGGAAAATAATCACGAACGGGAGGAGTGCCCGCCAGGCCCCGAACGGAAGTGAAACTAACAAGAACAGATCCACCATCGGGGTCAGCGCGACCAGAACGATCTGGAAAAACCAGACACTCGGAAGGCTGAACCATCCAAGCGCGCGATAGTTCCAGTTGAAGACCATGTCACGGTGCTTCCAAAGACATTGCAACGTTCCGTAGGCCCAGCGAAAACGCTGGCGGGCGAGAGTGCGCACGGTTTCGGGCGCTTCCGTGCGCACGATGGCCGCGGGAACGTAAACAATTCGGGCCCGCTGTTTATGCAGCGCCAGCGTGAGGTCTGTATCCTCCGCGAGCGTCTCCAGACTCAGGCCTCCGGCTTGGTCGATGGCGTCTTTTCGAATCGCGCTGATCGCGCCAGGCACAACGGTGATACAGTTCCAACGATCGTAAGCGCGCCGATCGAGATTAAACCCGCAGGTGTATTCGAGCGCCTGGCATTTGGCGATGAAGCTCCGGAGATTTCCAACCTTCGCGTGCCCGGAAACCGCACTGATATCCGGCTGCGCGAACGGCTCGAGCAATCGCGGAAGCGTATCGCGATGGCAGTGAGTGTCGGCGTCAATGAAGACGATGATGCCATGGCGCGCCGCGGCCAATCCCCGCTGCAAAGCCCGCGCCTTTCCGTGATTCTCCTGCCGGATCAGATGAATCCGTTGATCGGTTGCCGCGATTCGCTCCACTTCGGCGGCCGTTTCATCCCGCGAGCCGTCGTCGATTACGATGACTTCGACCTCGCCCTGATAATCTGTCTTCAGCAACGAATCGAGCGTCGCCCCGATGACCTTTGCTTCGTTGTAGGCCGCAATGACGACGCTGGCCGGTTCTGTGAACTCAGCTCGCGGCACGCGCCGGAACCGATAGGCTAACACGATGACCGTGAGTGTTCGAATCACCACCAAGCCAGTGGCCACGAGCATGAACGCCCAGAGAAATTCTTCGATTGCGTGGTAAATCCGGAAGCCCGTGCTGCTAACAAACCGTGAGACCGACCGATTATTCGGCACCAGTGGCGGCATGACATCGTCGCGTGTCGTTCCCAGCAAAGTGCTCAGCGAGACGACGGTGTCGCCTCGCGCGCGCAGCCAATCCAGAATTCGCGGCAACGCTTCGATCGTCTGCGAGCGATCACCCCCGGCATCATGAAGCAGAATGATGCTGCCGTCACGACGCTGTTGTTTGATGCGCTGCAGAATGATGTCGGCGCCGGGCTTGGCCCAGTCTTGCGGATCAATGTTTTCCAAAACGACCAGGTAATCGAGATCCTGCGCAATTTGCAGCGGGATCAACTCACTCAACTGCGAAGGACTCGTATCAGCCGCGTAGGGTGGACGGAACAGGGTCGTCGCCCGGCCGGTGATCGATTCAATTAATAATTGAGTCGCATTCAGTTCCAGCCGCACATGTTCCGGCCAGCAAAGGGCGAGGTTCGGATGGTAATACGTGTGATTACCGATCTCGTGGCCCTCGTCGACAATTCGGCGGACCAGCCCCGGATAATTTTCGGCGTTCTTGCCGACGACAAAGAATGCCGCCTTCACATTGTATTTCTTGAGGATATCGAGGACCTTCGGCGTCCACTCAGGGTCGGGACCATCGTCGAACGTAATCGCGACTTGGTGGACCTGGCCGGCCCCCTGGTGATAGAGCGTGGGAAACTGCGGGAATTTTGTGTATCGCGCAGTCAAGTATCCCTGACTGTCGACCTGCAGTTCACGGGCACCGTCGGAACGAGTTTGATCGACTGTGACGATTTCACCGTCCCCCAGATCAGTGATGGTGTCGCTACCAGGCAGCTTCTCGAGCGCCGGAAGCGTATCGGAATTGATCTTGAGATCATTGCCGACGCCGAGCGAATCCCAGATCGCGGTATCTTCCGTTCCGAGCCGATAGAGCGCGAAACCTCCGGCCTTCTCGCGCCGCACCTCCCTCAGTTCATTCAGAAAAGTAATGACATCGAGGAACCAAACGGTGTGGACCTTATCCGCATCCTCATAATCAAAGGACGGATTGTAATTCGGTGCCTCGACGCCTAACGATTCGACGCCCGCGCTGCTCGCCCGGCCCATGGCTTCCGGAAAGCTGATCAATTCCGCCTTTTTTGCCCCATCAGTCCAGTCGTAGCCATAACTGCCCATGGCGATGATCCACTGCTTGGTGTCGCTATCCTCCAGAAGAACATGCAGCCATCCTTCGAACCAGGAACGCGAACCGAGCGGCCCTGGTGAATCGACGTCCGACGTTTCGTCGAACAGCAGCGCGACGAAGCGATCGATGTTTTCAGACAGATCCCCGAAATCGATGTAGTCGAGATCCTGCCCCGGCTGAACGCATAACCAAAATTCCTTGTGATCGGCGTGCAGCGCTTCCGTAAACCGGTCGATAAAATCGGTGATGTCCTTCTTATATGCCGGATCGATCTGCTCCCAATCCACCACCACGCCTCCGGCCTTGGCATTGCGCAAGACCGCCAGCACCGACTGAATAAAGCGGTCCTGTCGCTCAACCGGACCGTGCGCGAGATTTTCAACCGCCTCGGGCTGCCAGGTGTCTCCCAGCAGATTCGTTAGAAGCGGCATCAATACAAAGCCCCGCGAGGCCGCCAGCTTTGGCAGGCGATTGTCCGCATCGATTTGCAGATCGCCTGCGCCGTTCTGCACCGCCATCCATTCCGGACAGACGTGAGTGATCTGGGCGGCGTGCTTTTCCAGTGATGCGTAGCTGTAAGGATCGCCGTTTGTGTAAAACGCGAGCCGAACCTCGTTATCGGGCGACTTCTTGCGCGGTTTGGAGGGCGACGGCGCCGCCGTTTTCCGCGCAGCATCCCGGGCGGCCCCGAATTTTTGCCAAAGCAGCGACGTAGCCGGCGGCTGCTGACCGGCCGGATTCTTCTTCTGGTAAACTTTCAGCTGCCCCTTCAACTGCCGCAAAGAAAAAGGGACCCGCATCTGCGGAGCGACGAAGAGCGTTTGCACGAACAGCACCGTGGCGATAAAGCAAATCACACCGGCAATGGCGAGAATCAGCCGAAGCCGTGGCCAGCGTTTTCCCGCGGGATCAGAAAAGACGAATGGTGTGACTGTGTGTGGAGGAAGATCCTGCATGAACCCGGCGACCGGCGACGAAAGTTAACAATAACGGCATCCCAAGACCACTGCTTCTTATAGTTCCGGGATGGAGCGGAAGTTTAGACCACCTGGGAGCCCGAATGTTCAGGCCCCTTCACGCCTGGCGAGGTGTGCCGCGAGAAGACGTCCACCCCCTCTGAGTAAATCCGGCGCGCGCCGGATGTGTTCGGCATCGATTCTGCCCTCTTTGGCGACCTCGAAGATTCCCTCGAACATCGTCCGCAACCGTTCGTCCGGGTCTGCCCGGCCAACGACGGCAAACACCCTTTTCCCAAGGCGAGCCGCCATCACGGCCACCTGGCCGGGGGCTTTGCCCGCGAGTGTTTGGCAATCAAGACTGCCTTCGCCGGTCACGACGACGTCGGCGGCAGCCACCTTCCGTTCGAGATCGATGATCTTCGCGACGAGGTCGAAGCCAGAGCCAAGTTCAGCGTCACAGAAGGCGACCAGCCCAAATCCGAGCCCGCCAGCCGCTCCCGCTCCGGCGCCTCCGCGCGCGCACACATCGAGATCCCGTTCAACCACGTTTGCGAAATTCGTTAGCGCATTTTCGAGTTGCTCCATCTGAGACGAGTCCGCCCCCTTTTGAGCTGCGAACACACGCGTTGCTCCTTCCGGCCCCAGAAGCGGATTCATGACGTCCGCTGCCGCGAAAATCTTCATCGCGCCGAAAGCAGCTTCGGGTCTTTTGACGTGGGTGAGGTTCGTTAGGGCGAGAACATTGTCCGCCAAGAGTTCACCTTTCGCATCCAAAAATTCGTAACCGAGGGCCCTCGCCATTCCGTATCCGCCATCGTTAGTCACACTTCCCCCGAGACCGATGATAATTTCCCGGGCCCCGGCCTTGGCCGCTTCGAGCATGATTTCACCCACTCCGAAGGTGCTCAGACGCTCAAGGGCTCCAGGCTTCGCGGAAATTCCCTTGAATCCCGCGACCTCACTCATTTCAAAGACAGCGGTCTGAGTCCCGGCGATCCAACAATAACGGGCCCGGGAGGGTTCGCCCGAGGCGCTGTGAGAAGCAACCGTGCGCCACATTCCGTTCAACGCGTCACAAATGACTTCGGCCGTGCCTTCACCGCCATCGGCAACCGGCTGAAGTTCAATTCTCGCCGATGGCAGCTCATCGCCGATACCGGCCGCGATACTTTCCGCCGCCCGCCGCGCTGTCAGGACACCTTTAAATTTGTCCGGCGCGACGAGAATTTTCATCCGCAGATTCGTTGTGCCAACCGCGCCCGATTATATCAAGACTGGTTCCCGGCCTTTCGCTGCAAAATTTCGCCAACAATTTTCGGATTGGCTTTGCCGCCGGATAATTTCATCACCTGGCCTTTGAGGAAATTGAGTGAGGCGGCATTTCCGCCCCGGAAATCGGCCACCGGTTTTGGGTTCGCCGCAATGACACGATCGCAAAGCTCTTCAAGCGCACTCTCGTCGCTCAATTGCTCCAGCCCCCTCTCCCGCACGATCACGTCCGCTTCTTTTCCGCCGGCAAACATTTCTGCAAACACCTCGCGCGCCTGCGTGCCACTGATGGTTCCGTCTTCAATAAGCCCAACTAATTTTGTCAGGCTGTTAGGCGTAACGCGCGACTTCGCGAGAGATACTCCGTTTGCCGCCAGCGCGCTCTGCAAGTCATTCAAGACCCAGTTTGCGATCGTCTTGGCGCTCTTCGCTCCCGCGGCCGCCTTCTCGAAATAACCGGCCAGGGCCGTGTCGCTCGCCAGCACGCCGGCATCATAGGCCGTCAGACCGTAGCTCACCACAAAACGCTCGCGTTTCGCCTCGGGCGACTCGGGGAGCTGATCTGCGAGCTGGCGCACCAAAACCTCCGTATCGATTGGCCTCAAGTCGGGATCGGCGAAATAACGGTAATCGTGGGCCGCCTCTTTTGTGCGCATTAAGAATGTCTCACCGGCATCGTCGTCCCAACCACGCGTTTCCTGTTGCAGCTTCTCACCGCGTTCCAGCGCCGCCTGTTGCCGTTCGATCTCATAAGCCAGGGCGCGACGAACCCCGCTGATCGAATTCAGGTTCTTGATTTCAATCTTGGCGCCCAATTCCTTCTGGCCGGGCGGACGCACTGAGACATTGCAGTCGCAGCGGAGCTGGCCTTTTTCCATGTCGGCGTCGCTGACTTTTCCATAAAGAAGTATTTGTTTCAGCGAGGTGAGAAACGCGAAGGCCTCGTCCGGAGATCCGATTTCGGGCTGGGTGACAATTTCCATCAGGGGGGCACCGGCGCGGTTAAAATCGATCCCGGTCGAGTTTTCAAAATGAAAACTTCTGGCCACATCCTCTTCCAGGTGAATTCGAACGAGCGGAATCTTTTTCCCGAGCGTTTCTTTGCGAATCTGCGCCTCCTTTGGATAGGCCATTTCGTGCAAAGGAACGTTTCCGTCGCGGCAAAGCGGTAGATCGTATTGCGAAATCTGGTAATTCTTTGGCATGTCCGGGTAGAAGTAATTTTTCCGGTCGAACTTCGACTTTTTCGGGACATCGCAACCCAGCATCAACCCCGTCAGTATCGTTAGGCGAACGGCTTCCCCGTTGATCACGGGCAAGCCTCCCGGCAAACCAAGACAGGTCGGGCAGGTGTGACTGTTCGGCGGCGCGCCGAACTCAACCGGGCAAGCGCAGAACATCTTCGAACGCGTCTTCAGCTGGACATGGACCTCAAGCCCGATGGTGGGGATTGCAGATTTCAAATTTTAGATTTCAAATTTCCGACAGCCGACTTTCGCGAAGTTACCAGAAGGGCGACCAATTCACTAGCCTCTGACAGAAGCGAACTAACTTTGCGGGCTGCATGAGATTGCCCTCTATGATCGGTTCGAGCGACAGCTGTGTTTCATCAGCTTCCCAAGTTTGGCAAGAGATTCCGCCTTGAAACGCGCGTGACAAGCTGCCCGATAGCAGCGCCAGGGCGCGCCCTTGAATGGTTTTCGGAAGCGCGTGAGTCACTCAAGAACGCGAAGCGCGAACTCTTTCGGCCGCAACTTGAGTTCATTCGAACTCATACGAGCAATTGAAATCACTTATCGCGCTTGAGCGCGTAATCGAGCGCGGCATTCAGATCGAACGCCTTGACATTTTTCACCACAATTGGGTCATTCGCGGCATCCAGAATCTTTGGGTTTTGCAGCAGGTCGAAGAAGCGGCCTTCTGAAAGAAGCTGCGTGATTTCCGGATCGTCGCGTAAAGCGACAATCTTTGGGTTGTCGGCCAGCTCCCGCGCGCCTGGGTAGGCCAGAAATCTTTCCGCGTTCTCCGGGTCGGAGAGAGTGCGGGCAACCCTTCCAAGCGTGTCGTAGGTTTGAGCCGGGACGACGTCCACTTTCTTGACCGCCGAACCGACCGGACCCAACTCAACCGAGTTTTTCATGCGCGCCAGAAGCGTCATGAGCGACGCATCGCCGCGTTCTTCCACGGCCCCGTTACGGCGGTCGACCGGGTGCAGAATTCGCGTGGCCGGTGCCTGCGCGCTCTCCTGCTGAACCTGCGCATCCGCGACTGCCCCTAACGAACGCACCGCGACGACCATGATCCAGACGAGGAGGATGCCGAAAAAAACGCCCAGGACAGCGCCGCCGATACCGTAGAGAAGACGAGTAGCTGCCGATTGATGCTGGGTCGTCTTCTTGAATAAAAGAGTCCCGAGTCCACTCACGATCGCGTAGACCAGGACGCCAAGAAAAGCTCCAACTACCAGCGACAGGACGGGGTTGGGTAGCTTGAGAAAAATCCGCCCCCATGGACCGAGCAGGTTGCCGCCGAAGTAGGCCGCAAAATAGGCGGCAATCAGCGCGCCCAGCCTTGCCAGTTGGCGCGCCAGACCCCGCCGCCATCCCCGCAGAATTTCCAGCAGGATCAGGACGCAGCCCAGGGAAATGAATACCAGCTGCCAGAGAGACGAACCGGAGACAGACGACATCACGCGACTAACGAGTAGATCATTGGTTCGGATTATCCTTCGAACAAGTTACGCTTGTTAACGCAATTTGCCTGAGGAAATGATCGCAAAGCACCAGCGCTGTCATTGCCTCGACCATGGGAACGGCCCTGGGCAGAACGCAGGGATCGTGACGGCCACGCCCGGTCAAGGTGGTCGCCGCGCCGGACGCAGTCACCGTTTGCTGCTCGCGCGCGATCGTAGAGGTAGGTTTAAAGGCGACGCGAAAGTAGATATCCTCGCCATTACTGATGCCTCCCTGCACGCCGCCAGAGTAATTACTTTCCGTGCGCACGCGGCCGCCTTCCATCCTGAAGGGGTCGTTATGCTCGGACCCGCGCATCGTGACCGCGCCGAAGCCCGACCCGATTTCAAAACCTTTGCTCGCCGGCAAACTCAACATCGCCTTGGCCAGGTCCGCTTCGAGTTTATCGAAAACCGGTTCGCCCAGACCGACGGGGGCGTTGCGAACAACACACTCGACAATTCCGCCTAACGAATCGCCGTCTTTGGCTGTCTTCTCGATCAGCGCCATCATGCGACCGGCTGCCTCGGCGTCGGGACAGCGCGCCGCATTCGCCTCAACTTTTTCCCGCGTCGCTGCTCTACGGTCAACCACCGCTGCGATTTCATGAACCTGAGCCACATAGCCGACAATCTCCAAATCGGGTGCGCCGCGTTCCAGGATCTTCCTGGCCACGGCACCCGCGGCTACGCGCCCGATCGTTTCGCGCGCCGAGGCCCGGCCGCCGCCCTGCCAGTTCCGAATTCCATACTTCGCCTGATAAGTGAAGTCCGCATGCGACGGGCGAAACGCCTTTGCCACCTGCTCATAGTCTTCCGGCCTGGCATCGCGGTTGCGGACAAGGAGCGCGATCGGCGTCCCGAGAGTCCTGCCATCAAAAACTCCCGAGAGAATCTCGCATCGGTCCTCCTCCTGGCGTTGCGTGGTGATCGCACTCTGCCCCGGCCGGCGGCGATCGAGCTCCCGCTGAATATCGGCGACACAAATCTCGATATTTGGCGGACAGCCGTCGATAACGACGCCAACGCCGCCACCATGCGACTCACCGAAAGTGGCGATGCGAAACAGTTGACCAAAGCTGCTGCCCATGGAGATCAACGGTAAACCGAAGAAGACATCGAGCGCTATCTTTCAATTAGAGGCGCTGTCGCCGCCGCCGTCACTGGCGCCAGGGCCCGCCGGTCACAAACTCAAATGGCGGCGAAGGCGAACTGCAGATCGTCGATCAAATCGCGAACATCCTCCACTCCAACCGACAGCCTAACGAGCGAGTCACCCACACCCAGAGCCTCACGCTGTTCCTTAGGCACGGAGGCGTGGGTCATCAGGGCCGGATGATTGATCAGGCTCTCGACGCCGCCCAGGCTTTCGGCCAGGGCGAACAAGTGCGTGTTTTCGAGAAAACGACGTGTGCCCGCGAGATCCGTATTCAGAATCGCTGTCACCATCCCGCCGAAACCGCGCATCTGCTGGCGCGCCAGCTCATGCTGCGGATGCGACTTCAATCCAGGATAACGAACCGATTTCACCTGGCCCTGTTCCTCCAGCCAACGCGCAATCTCGAGTGCGTTCGAGCAGTGGCGCTCCATGCGCAAGGCCAGGGTTTTCAGACTGCGCAAGGCGAGGAAACTGTCGAAAGGTCCCGCGATCGCGCCGACCGAATTCTGGAGAAATGCCAGTTGATCTCCCAACTCCTTGTTCGTCCCGACGACCGCGACCCCGCCAACCATGTCCGAGTGGCCGCCCAAATATTTCGTCGCGGAATGGACAACGATATCAAATCCGAATTCGATCGGGCGCTGTATCCACGGACTGGCAAAGGTATTGTCTGAAACTGAAATGATTTTCCGTTCGCGCGCCGTCTTCGCAATCGCTTCGAGGTCGATCACCTTGAGAAGCGGATTGCTCGGCGTCTCGACCCAGACCATGCGCGTATTCTTCTTGATGGCGCGCTCGAAGTCGGCCGGATCGCTCATGTCGATGAACGTGAAATCGAGATTGGCCGAACGACGGCGGACGCGTTCGAACAAGCGGAAGGTTCCGCCATAAAGGTCGTCGCTCACAACGACGTGAGAACCGCTGTCGATCAGTTCGAGAACCGTGGACATGGCAGCCAGGCCGGAGGCGAAGGCCCAACCACGCGAGCCGCCTTCGAGGTCGGCGATGCATTTCTCGTAAGCCAGCCGGGTCGGATTGATCGAGCGCGCGTAGTCGAAGCCTTTGTGTTTTCCCGGGCTCTCCTGAACGTAGGTCGACGTCGCATAAATCGGCGTCATGACCGCGCCAGTGGTCGGGTCGGGTTCCTGACCGGCGTGAATAGCGCGGGTGGCAAATTCCTGCTGTCTTTTCATAAGGATAAGGGCGCCTAATCTAGCAAGGATACGGCGTTAGGGAAATCGACCGGGCTGCGGAGCGCGCGTCGCCATTGAGTCTGTCATACGCGCAGAGGGTGGAAGACCTCCTGACGGAGTGAAGGTGATGCGGTTGGGTGCGGGTGAACACGCCCGGTAGAGGCGGTTAATTGTATTCCCGGTCAGCCGGCACGGCCGATTTCGGCATGTGCAGCCGCAGATAGGAAAGCAGATCGGTCCGCGTGATCAAACCGAGGAATTTATCGCCTTCCATGACAATGGCGACGCGGCCGCGATCGAACACTTGAAGGAGGTCATTAATCGTCGCGGTCGGCGTGAGCGTCTCCAGCCGATTCGTCATCGCATGGGCAACCACGTCGTTAAAATGAGTGGAATCACCATGGACCTTCACGAGCACGTCGGACTCATCGAGAATCCCGACGGGCTTCCCGAGCGCGTCAACCACCGGCACCTGCGAAACATCCGCGCTCCGCATTCGCTTGAATGCGGTCAAGAGCGTGTCGTTAGGCCCAACCGAAATCACTTCGCCGGCCTCGTATCGATGGGAGATCAAGTCGCTCAAATTTCCCTGCGGTGGCCGGTGAATAAAGCCCTGCTCCATCATCCAGAAGTTGTTGAACATCTTGGAAAGATATTTGTTCCCGCTATCGGCCACGAACGTCACCACCCGTTTCGAAGTCGTCTGCTGCCGGCAATAACGCAGCGCGGCCGCAACCATCGTCCCGGTTGAGGATCCACCCAGGATTCCCTCCTGCCGCAAAAGCTCGCGCGCCGTGGCGAAGCTCTCTTCATCATCAATCTCGTAGGCTTCCGTGACCAACGACATGTCGGCGATATCCGGAATGAAGTCTTCGCCAATCCCTTCGACCGCCCAGCTTCCCGCAGAAACCAGCTTACCGGTTTTCACGTACTCATACAGGATCGAGCCGGTCGGATCGCCCAGCACCATTTCGATGCCGCGCCGCGGTTTGACCCGCGAAAAGAAGCGGCCAAGGCCGGTCAACGTTCCGCCCGAGCCCACCCCGCAAACGATCGCATCGACGTCGTGCCGCATTTGCTCCCAAATTTCCGGGCCAGTGCTTCGCTCGTGCGCCACCGGATTGGCGGGATTGCCAAATTGGTTCACGTAAAATCCGCCTGGGATTTCGTCGGCCAGCCTGGCCGCAACGTCCTGGTAATATTCAGGATGACCGCGAGTCACATCCGAACGAACGATCTTCACCTCCGCGCCGAGAGCGCGAATGTGAAAGATTTTCTCCTGCGACATCTTGTCCGGAATGACGAGAAGAACGCGGTAACCTTTCGCGCCGGCGACAAGCGCAAGGCCCAGGCCGGTGTTGCCCGCGGTCGCTTCAATGACGGTGCCGCCGGGCCGCAGTTTCCCGTCGCGTTCAGCCGCCTCGATCATCGCAAGCGCGACGCGATCCTTAATCGACCCGGTCGGATTTTGGCTCTCGAGTTTGACGAAAAGCTGGCAGGGACCCGTATCCATGCGCGTGATCTCAACCAGCGGAGTGTCGCCGATGAGCGACAGGATCGCCGGGGGCTTTCGCGTCACTGGAGGCGCTGGAGAGAGTTCGATCATTTCAGAAAAGAGATTACCACTGCGCGGGGTTCAACACCATACGAAGCATACTAAATACCGCTGAGGATTTCAGATCACCACTTGGAATCGACGTCCTGCAGAAACTGGTCGAGCACAGAAAAACGCATCTCGCCGTAGTTCATGGCGTAACGCATCTGGCCACCCTTGAAAATCCAGGTTGTCGGAATCCATGAAAGCGGCAAGCCGGCGAATTGCTTGATCTTATCGCCTTTCCGGGGGCCGGGATCCGCCAGGACGATCACATTGGGTTGGCCTTCGACTTCGTATTTCTTGAGCATGGCCGCACCGTCCTGGCCATCATTCCACACGGACACGAAAACGAATTTCACCTGCGGATGTTCCTTGATCGTCTTGATCCAATTGCCGCTCTTCAATTCCGAGAGACAGTTCGAGCACCATGGCGCCCAAAGATGGACCACGGTCGTGGTCGGGGCTCCGATTTCCGCAACGGCTTTATCTTCGGCGGGCGACGCGGCGCGCGCGCTACCCAAAGAGGCGACCAACAATAGCATGACGACGGTTTTACGAATCACACCCAAACCTAGGCCAACGCGCGAATCGCTCAAATGCCCTTAAAAGAAAGGGACGCCGTGGACTTCGTCCCTCCTCACGGATGCCAGGCACGCGAGACGATTCATCGAGGGATGCGCACCGGCTCGTCCCACTCTCAAAATCATGAGAATTCCCTGCCGCCTCCCGAGTTGACCTCGCCCGGGAAACCCACTACTGTGGCCCTCCGTTTCCGAGGGCGTGGATACGCCTTTACGCGGGAACGGATTACAGTCTGGCAGGAGCCGGACCGTCAGCAGCGCCGAGGACGCTTTTTTTTACTATGTTACAAATGCAGGATTTGATGTCGAAACCGATGCCGGACTTCCGCGAAGGCAGCATCGTCAAAGGCCGGATTTTAGAAATCCGCCCGCGCGAAGTCATGGTGGATATCGGTTACAAATCCGAGGGGATTATCTCCGCCCAGGAATTCGAGGACGTGGAGTCTTTGGAAGTCGGCGATGAAGTCGATGTTCTGCTTGAGCGTCTTGAAAACGACGAAGGCATGGTCGTCCTCTCCAAGGAGAAGGCCGCTTATCGTCAGAATTGGAACAAGATCGCCGCGGTCTTCCAGGGCGACGGTTTGATCAAGGGCAAGGTGAAGTCGGTCGTCAAAGGCGGGCTCATGGTGAACATCGGCGTGGAAGCGTTCCTACCGGCTTCGCAGATCGACATCGTTCCGCCGAAGGATTTGCAGCAGTTCGTCGGCAACACCTACGATTTCAAGATTGTTAAAATTAACGACGACCGTAAAAACGTCGTCCTCAGCCGCCGCGAACTGATCGAGCAGGAGCGCAGCGAGAAGCGCCAGAAATTCCTCGAAGGCGTGAAGGTAGGCGACCGCGTCAACGGCACGGTCAAGAACTTGACCGACTTCGGCGCTTTCATCGATCTCGACGGCATGGATGGCCTTCTGCACATCACCGACATGACATGGGGTCGCCTGGGACATCCGAGCGAGCTCGTTAAGGTCGGCCAGCCGCTGGAAGTGGTTGTGCTCGACATTAACAAGGAGAAGGAGCGCGTTTCGTTAGGCCTGAAGCAGACCCAGAAAAACCCCTGGGATCAAATCGAAGAGAGATTCCCGGCCGGCCAGAAGGTCAAAGGCAAGATCACGAACCTGGTGCCTTACGGCGCATTTGTTGAGCTGGAAGAAGGCGTTGAAGGCCTGATCCACGTCTCCGAACTCTCCTGGACCAAACGCATCATGCGTCCTTCCGATATCCTGACCCAGGGCCAGGAAGTCGAAGCCGTCGTTCTCGGCGTTAACAAGGAAGAGCAGAAAATTTCACTCGGCCTGCGACAGCTCGAGCAGAATCCGTGGGACGAGATCGAGAAGAAATTCACCATTGGCAGCAAGGTCAAAGGCAAGATCCGCAACATGACGGCGTATGGCGCCTTCGTTGAGCTGGAAGAAGGCATCGATGGAATGATTCACGTGTCCGACCTGAGCTGGACACGCAAAATCAACCATCCGAGCGAAGTCTTTAAGAAGGGCGACGAAGTCGAGGCGGAAGTCATCGACATCGACAAGACGAACCAACGCATCAGCCTGGGCATCAAACAACTGGGCGACGATCCGTGGAAAGAGATCGATCAGAAATACAAGATCGGCGATCTCGTTCAGGGCAAGGTGACCAAGCTCGCGAGCTTTGGCGCTTTCGTGCAGCTGCAGGACGATATCGATGGCCTGGTCCACATTTCCCAGCTGAGCGAAGATCACGTCGCGAAAGTGAAAGACGTGCTCAAAGTCGGCCAGGACGTGGAAGCCCGCGTCATTAAGGTCGACAAAGTTGAGCGCCGCATCGGTCTCTCGATCAAGGCGGCCAACTATTCGGAAGAAGAATTGCGCAAGGAATCCGAAGCCTTCGACACACTTCGCCCCGGCGAAGACATGGTCGGCCTCGAGAAAGCCTTCGCTGCCGCCGAGCAGGAAGATTATCGCCCCGGCGAATCAACCGCCAAGAAGACGGAGAAGCCGGCCAAAAAAGATAAAGAAGCGAAGAAGAAGTAATTTCTCGTTTTCAGCAGAATATTTTGAGCGGCGCTCGCGAAAACGAGCGCCGTTTTCTTTTCCCGGGGAGCGCAGGCTGCCAGCCTGCAACATTCGGCAGCCTGCCGAATGGCCTTTTCGCGAAGCGAATCTTTTGTGAAGCACCACAAAGACGATAAACATGTTCGCGGCAGGCTGCCGCGAACTGCAGGCTGGCAGCCTGCGCTCCCCGGAAAGATGAAGCTTAATGCCCGGCCTGTTTCGGTGATGACCAGGCTAACCGCGTGCTGATTGAAGCCCTTGAAGCCGCCTTTGCGTTGCAGATTTTCCAAGTGACGGCCGATCGACCTTGGCCACAAAATGCCTTTATAGGATGGGGATTTGAGCGTAAAATCGCGAACCTATCGACCGACATTCTTTCCCCGCAAAGGAGCCCTAACAATGACACAGCCACAGCCCCACGTCCCCACCGCACGCGAGCAGAAGTTTCTCGAGAGCGTCGAAGAAGGCCGCTATGAGCGGGAAATTATCAGTGGGCTCGGCCCCTTCTTCCACGAGAAGGCGCCGGAGGATATGCTCAACTTCTATTCCAAGGACGAGGTGGCACGTCTGCAAGCACTCAAGGGCACCGAGCGTGACGTTGAAAGCCGGATGCCCGTGAAGATCACGCGCCATTACTACGACCTGGCCAGAACCAGCGCCGCGATTCAGCGCATCGTCAAGGCCGACCCCGCCGAGACATTGGATCTGGCGGGCTCGGAGGACCCGGGCCACCAGATGGACTACAGCCCCGTCGAGGGCCTGCTGCACAAGTACGAAATGGGACTCATGTATGTCGTGGCGACCTGCTCGGCACATTGCCGCTTCTGCTATCGCGAAGAATTGATCGCCCGCAAGCAGATCAAACGAAAGGATGGCACCATCGCGAAGAAGGGTCTCGCGATCGATCCCCGAGATCATCCCCTACATCAAGCAGCACAACGCGGCCGTGGCCAAGAACGGCGGCGTGCACCCCGAAAGCGGACGCGAGAAGCTGCGCGAGATCCTCATGTCGGGCGGCGACCCGATGGTGCTGAACAATTCAAAGATCGCGGCCTGGCTCGGCGCACTGGCCGAAGCCGGCGTCGAGTCGATCCGCATCGGCACCAAGGAGATGGCGTTCTATCCCCAGCGCTTCGACCGCACCTTCCTGTCGATGCTCGATCGGTTCCACGAAACCTACCCGCAAGTCGGCCTGCACATGATGCTGCACTTCGAGCACCCCGACGAGTTCCTCGCCAAGGATGCGGAAGGAAACTACATCGAGGACGCGCAGGGCTTTAAACAATGGGTCCCCGCGACGGACGAAGGAATGCGCGGCCTGGCCGGGCGCGGCTGGCTCACCGTGGAGAACCAGGCGCCGATCATGAGAGGCATCAACGATGACCCGGACGCTCTCCGCATTCTGCAGCGTGAGTTCAAGCGCGCCGGCGGCGAGAACCATTACTTCTTCTGTGGGCGCGACATCATCGCCTACAAGGCGTTCAACGTTCCGATCGAGACCGCGTGGAATGTTCTCAACACCTCGCAAAAGGGATTGTCGGGCGTCGAGTCTCACGCGCGCCTTTCCATCACACATTACAAAGGCAAGACCGAAGTGGCGGCGGTCACTAACGAGGGGATACCGGGACTCGCGGGCAGCGAGAATGGCGTCCTGATCTTCAAGATTCTTCGGAACGCCGGCAGCGCCCCCGATCGCGGCAAGGTCTGCATCGTCGGCCGCAACCCCCAGGCGCTCTGGTTCGACGACTACGAGGACCGCGTTCTGTTCGACGAGGCCGGCTTGTACGACTACGCGCGGGTGGCGGCTCCCGGACAGGCGCCGGTTCGCGCCACTGCTCTTCAAGTCGCCTAACGAATGATCGACAAGCGGGTGGCGAGCGCGGCCGAGGCCGTCTCGGACATTTTCGACGGCGCCACCATCATGTTTGGCGGCTTCGGCGAAGCGGGCAGTCCCATCGAGCTCATCCACGCGCTGATCGACCAGGGCGCCACGAATCTGACGATGATCAGCAACAACTGCGGCAGCGGCCAGGTCGGCCTCGCGGCGCTGCTCAAGGCGGGCCGCGTTTCCAAGGTCATCTGTTCGTTTCCGCGCACCGCCAACTCGACCGTCTTCCCCGAGCTCTACCGAAGCGGGCGCACGAAATTGGAATTGGTTCCTCAGGGAACGCTCGCGGAGCGCATCCGCGCCGGCGGAGCTGGAATCCCGGCGTTCTACACGCCGTCCGCGGTGGGAACGCCGCTGGCGGAAGGCAAGGAATGCCGGGAATTCGGCGGCAGAAAATATCTGCTTGAGCACGGCCTCCGCGCGGACTTCTCGCTCATCAAGGGGCGGGTCGCCGACACCCACGGCAACATCCTCTATAATAAGACGGCGCGAAACTTCGGCCCGGTGATGGCGATGGCGGCCAAGGTCACGATCGTCCAGGTCGCCGAGGTCGTCGAGCCGGGCAAGCTGGACCCCGAGTCGATCGTCACGCCCGGCATCTTCGTGGATCGCGTCGTCGCCATCGCCAACCCGGCCCACGAATCGGAACTCGTCGAGGCAGGAGCGTCCTACCCATGACGAAGCCGCCAGTGATCGGACGAACGCGCGAGGAGATGGCGCAGCGCCTGGCGCAGGACATTCCCGACGGCTCGTATGTGAATCTGGGCATTGGCATTCCGGAGCTGGTCGCCAGGTTCGTGCCGGAGGGCCGCTCGCTGACCTATCACACAGAAAATGGCATGCTCGGCATGGGCCCCGCGCCCAAGCCCGGCGAAGGCGATCCCGAACTGATCAACGCGGGCAAACAGCGCGTGACGGCGCTGCCGGGCGCCGCCTACTTTCATCACGCGGACAGCTTCGCCATGATCCGCGGCGGCCACCTGGATCTTTGCGTGCTCGGCGCGCTTCAGGTCGCGCAGAACGGCGATCTGGCCAACTGGTCCACGGGCGAACCCGACGCCATCCCCGCAGTCGGCGGCGCCATGGACCTGGTCGCGGGCGTGAAGTCAGTCTTCGTCATCACCCAGCATTGCACCAGGGAAGGCGAGGCGAAGCTCGTGCAAAAGTGCACCTTTCCGCTGACGGGATTGGCCGTCGTGAACCGCATCTACACCGATCTCGCCGTGATCGAGGTCACGCCTAACGGATTTCGGCTCGTCGAACTGAGCCCCGGCATCGATTTCGATTACGTGCAGGAGCGCACCGCTGCGCCTCTGCTTCGAAACTAGACAGGATTTACAGGATTAACCGGATGAAAGACAAAAATCCTGCAGTCCTGGTTCCAATCCTGTAAATCTTGTTAATCCTGTCTAGAAAGAAGACAAAACACTAACCCTCGGCGTAGTTAGGAGATACCCGGATTTTTTTACGTTCAGCACTTGTCCCGAGCCGCGGGAGCGCGACCGGGGAGGAGCGTCGAGGTGAGTGGCGGCGGCAGAGTCCTAACGATTCAAAGCAGGCGGCGCAGAAAAATGATCTCGCGCAGAGACGCCGAGGCGCAGAGTTTGTATGGAAATGAAAGAAAATGAAATTGGAACGAAGCTTCTCGAAGCGGCTATCCATATTCATCGGGAGCTTCGGCCGGGGCTCCTGGAGGCGGTTTACGAAGTCATTTTGGCCCGTGAGTTGTCCGACCGTGGGTTAAGGGTGCAGCGGCAGGTCCCGGTGCCGATCGTCTTCAAAGGGATCAGATTTGACGAGGGCTTTCGAGCCGACATCATCATCGAGAATAAGGTGCTTTTGGAACTCAAGTCAGTCGAGCGAATCGTGCCGGCACACAAGAAACAGGTGCAGACCTACCTGCGTTTGACCGGACTGAAGCTAGGATACCTCCTGAACTTTGGTGAAGCTGTTCTCAAGAGCGGTATCACACGCTGCGTCAATGGACTGGAAGAATATAACCCTCAGCGTCTCTGCGTCTCTGCGGGAAATTTCCCACTTAAAACAGCGGCGAACCAAGCAAGCTGACATGACCACGCAAACCAAATTAATTAGGAAGGAAGAATTAAGATTTAAGAAGGTGGTAACAGCAGATCCGGGGAAAGATTTGCGTGAACGAACGAAGAGCTTTGCGCTTCGTATTGTTCGGATGTTTTCGGCTCTGCCGAAAACGACTGAAGTACAGATCCTTGGCAAGCAGGTGCTCCGTTCCGGGACGTCGGTGGGAGCAAACTATCGGGAGGCTTTCCGAGCGCGCAGTAAGCCGGAGTTCATCTCGAAGTGCGGTGACTGTTTGAAGGAAGTCGAAGAAACCGCGTGATACTGGCTCGAGCTGCTTGTTGATGCAGAGTTTGTCATTCCGGAAAAGCTAGCTCTTCTGCAGTGGAAATGCGACGAGCTGACGGCGATCTTCGTTGCGATTATCAAGAGTTCGAGGCGCAGTACAACCACTTCTTAAATCTTAACTCTTAATTCTTAAATGTAATGCAAACCGACCTCTCGCGCAGCGCTGCTCTCTACGAGCGGGCCCTCAAAGTCCTTCCCGGCGGTGTCAGCCGCAACGCGATCCTGCGGGCGGGTGGCCCGACCTACGTCGAGTTCGGCAAGGGCTGCCGCGTGACCGACCTCGACGGTGTCACGCGCATCGACTTCTCCAACAACATGGCGTCCCTGATCCACGGTCACGCCTGCCCCGAGATCATCAGGCGGTGACGGAGCAGATGACCCGCGGCACCGCGTTCATGATGGGAACCGAGATCGAGGTGCGTTATGCCGAGCACTTGTGCAGCCGCAACCGCTCGTTCGAGAAGATGCGCTTCGTGAACTCGGGCACGGAGGCGATCATGGTCGCGCTGAAGGCGGCCCGCGCATTTACCGGGCGGCCGAAGATCGCCAAGGCCGAGGGCGCCTACCACGGCATCTACGATTACGCCGAGGTGAGCCAGGGCTCCACGCCGGCGACCTGGGGCGACATCGACCATCCGCGCAGCGTTCCGCTGGTGCACGGCACACCCGAGTCCGCGCTCAAGGACGTCGTTGTCTTTCCGTTCAACGACACCGAGCGCACGCTGGCGATCCTGGACGAGCACGCCAACGACCTCGCGTGCGTATTGATCGATCTGATGCCGCACCGCGTCGGCTTGTGTCCGGCGGATGTCGAGTTCGTTAGGGCGCTGCGCGAGTGGTCCGAGCGCCACGGGGTGCTGTTGGTGTTCGATGAAGTCATCACGTTCAGGGCCGAGCACGCCGGCTTGCAAGCGCGCTACGGCGTCACGCCCGACATGACCGCGCTGGGCAAGATCATCGGCGGTGGATTTCCCATTGGCGCCGTCGCCGGCCGCGCCGAAGTCATGGATGTGCTCAACCCGCAGTCGCCCCGCTACGTGTTCCCGCACTCCGGAACATTCACGGCCAACCCGATCAGCATGACCGCGGGCATGGCGGCGATGCTGAAGTTCGACCAACCCGCGGTGGCGCGCCTAAACGCGCTAACCGATCGGGCCAGGAACGGCATCGAAGGCGCGATCCGCGCGACGGGCGCGTCCGCGAGCGTCACCGGGGCGGGCTCGATGTTCCTGGTGCACATGAAGCAGACGCCGCCACGAAATTACCGCGAGGCCTACCCGACGCCCGACGAGTCGCGCCGACTCAAGGCGTTGCTCGATCACCTCTACAACGAAGGTTGCATCATCATCAGCACGGGTACGTGCACATTCTCCACGCCGATGACCGAAGCGGAGATCGACACGCTGGTGGGGGCGTTCAAGTCCGGCTTTGCCAAGCTGGCTTCGATGGGCTGAGCGAGCGGAGAACTCAGACCCCTTTAACTCGAACCGCAATTACGAAGTCTTCTGGGGCGAGACAAAGCAGAACGCAGCTTCGAAGACCGGCACGAGTCGACCAAGGCTCTTGTGATCTTCGAAAGACGGGATGAATGATTAACGATGAGGAGACCTAGTTATCTCTTTCAGAACGGAAGTCTCACTGACGTGTTAGAGCGGCAAGCAATCGCCGCTCGGCAGGCGGTTGATGCGATCCATACAAACCAATTTCTTTCGACGCCTGTCGAAGACTTGGTCGAATTCGTCGTCGCGAAAATGACCATCGAGCCGCTTGTAATCTACGAGGAGAAGATGACAAGGCGGCAAAGCGAGATCAGCATCGATGTCGCTGGCTGGCCCGGCAGATATACCTTTGGTGAAGGACCGTGTTTGGTCCCCGGGATTCGCGTTGTCGTCTCGCTGCCGTACACCGGAGACAGCGACTTATGGACTATCCGGCCGAGCACATTCAGCGCGGTGCCGCCCTTCGGCGAAGTTACGGACAACGCCGTTGAGATGACATTCGAGTTGCCGACCGATGACTCACTAGAACGGATCAAACAGCGGCTGGACGAAAATCTTCGTGGTATTCGGCAGTATCTGACATGGCAGCAAACAAGCGTGACTCAGTTCAATGCGGCTCTTCCAAGTCAGGTACGAACCGCGGTGCAGGCGCGACGTAGCCGACTACAAAAGCATGACCAACTTGCAACACTCCTCAACATCCCGCTGAAGCAGGACTCGAGTGCCCCGACGTTCCGTCCAGTTAAGGTCGAACCCCGGATCGTTAAGACCCTCCCACCTGCACCTTCAGGCGGCTTTAAACCCGAGTGGGCAATCAGCGACGCCGAGTACCGAGAACATCCTTAACATCATCCGTCATGAAGGCCGCACGTTTGAGGCGACACCCGGCACGTACGCAGTGCACGACGAGGAGGAGCTTAGGGACATCATTCTGGCGCACCTGAACGGCCACTATAAAGGTGGCGCGTCCGGCGAGACGTTTCGACGGGCTGGTAAGACTGATCTCCGTATTGAAGCCGAAGACCGAGCGGCATTTGTTGCCGAGTGCAAAGTATGGCGGGGCACGCGAACGATTTCCGATGCATTAGATCAGCTGCTCGGGTATTTGACGTGGAGAGACTGTAAGGCAGCCGTGATCATCTTTAACAAAACCGTCAGCGGTTTTTCCGAGATCATTGGCAAGGCGGCGGAGGAGCTGAAAGCGCACAGCAGGTTCGCGCGAATGGTTACTTCGAATCCCGACACTGGCGAGTGGCGCGCTATCATTCGTTCAAAGGACGACGATGCTCGGCAGGTCCACGCGCATGTCTTCTTGTTCAATCTCTATACGGCAGGCAAAGCTGCAAAATCCAAATCGTCGTTCCGGCGTCGCTAATTCGTTGATCTAGGAGGACACCGATATGCGAAGATGTCGGCAGTCGAGATGCGCACCGAGTTCGTCTGTATCCGGCCCGATTACGCGCAGCGAAAAGCCAGACGGCGGGCCACTCAGGTATCGACTTTGGACACCGTTGCGTTGTGGAAGAGCGGATAGCGCTCGCAACTACAAACATCTGGCATTGGGTGACGGGGCAAATGTCTCCCGGCCGAGCAGCTGACCTAAGTCCGCATTTTCTGGCCTTTTGAAGGTTCCGCCGTCTATTCTCCCCTCGGTCGATCCAAAACTGATATTCAAGAATGGATTTCTTTTCGGCTAACACAGCGACGTTCAATCTCCTATCTGGCAACCTGAGGTCCTGTCAGATCGGTGGATTTTGCGCAGCGTGGGCGCATTTTTCCGTCAGCAACGACCCATGCCTTATCTCAATGCCCACAGGCAGCGGCAAGACCGGGCTGATGATGGCGTTGTCTTTTGGATGTAAAGCGCGACGCGTCTTAATCATATCACCAGCAAAAGTTCTACGACGTCAGGTCGCAACTGCGTTTGAAGCTCTCGACGTTCTTAGAAGTGCCAACGTCGTGAAGCTTCCGAAGAGCAAAAAGCCCGAAGTGGTAACACTCGACAGCGAGATGCGGACCGAGGCCGATTGGCGGAGACATTCGAAAGCTGATGTCATTACGGCAACCACACGAACGACTAGTCCGCAGCTGCCAAATATTTCGCCCGCGCCAAAGGATTTTTTCGACTTGGTCTTTATTGATGAGGCTCATCACGAACCGGCAGAGACTTGGCGCGCGCTTGTCGATTCATTCGATAAGAATCGAACCAAAATCGTTCTTCTCACAGGAACGCCGTATCGACGTGATCA
>CAVWFP010000001.1:0-11127 GCA_963754325.1 uncultured Verrucomicrobiae bacterium | reverse complement strand
GCCTGGACGCGAAGGCGCGCGAAATCCGCGATCAGACAACCACTCTTCTTCAGAGCGTCGGTGCGAAAGCAAAAAGCAAAGACTCAGACTACGTCTTTATTACTTTTGTCGTTCAACATCTTCCGCATGGCGTCGTCGGTTTGCTGGTCGCAGTGATCCTTTGTGCCACCATGTCGGCGACCGCCGCCACCTTGAACGCCTTGGGCTCGACCACCGCGGTTGATTTGTATCGGCCATTCATCCGACCGAATGCGAGCGACCGTCACTACGTGATCGCGACACAAATATTGACGATCGCCTGGGGATTAGTCGCGATCGGCGTCGCCTCGTTCGCGAGCCTGGTCGAAAATTTGATCGAAGCCGGCAACATCCTGGGCTCGATATTTTACGGAACCATTCTCGGTCTGTTCGTGGTGGCGTTCTTTGTTCGAAGCGTGCGCGGCTCGGCGGTCTTTTTCGGCGCGCTGATCGCGCAAACGTTGGTGCTTCTGATGTTCTGGACGCTCAGCATCAGTTATCTTTGGTACAACGTGATTGGCTGTGTCGCTGTCCTGGTTTTCAGTCTGATCCTGGAACGAACCCTGTTTGCCGGTCGCGCCGCCACCTAAAGTCGATGTCCCCACCGGTCATTTGTTTCGGTCAGCAACCGTGCGGATTCTTTCCGAAACGTTTTCTTTACGGTAAAATCGTGGCCGCGCGCCGTCTCCAGGCCAGCATCGGGGGGCAGATTGTGTTTTTTTATCACGATAGCGATCACGATCCGCGCGAAACGACGACCATCTTGAGCGAGCGCAGCTCCGGACGCGAACAACCCTTTAATTTCGAGTTCGCGAGTAAAATTCAGAAACAATTCTCGCCCCTCTACGCCAAACGGATCCTGCCTAATTGGAAGGAAAAAATGGCGCGGCAGCTCGGCCAGTATGTCGAGCGCGACTTGGTTGAGAGTTTTAGTTCGATCGACCGCACGAATCCGGCGGATTTTTGTCTGGAAATGTACCGGCAAATCGACCTGCTCGATGACATACGAATCGAACGATCGAGCGATCCCGAATTTCGCCAGCGTGCCGTCCCGGTGGACGACTATTTTGTGGATGTTCGCTGGGAGAACGAAATCGTGCGGGCGCGTCATCGCGACGGAAACCTTTTGTTGCATAAAGGCGGCGGCAAATGGATTGAAGTTCCGCGGCAGGATTTTGGCGCGGCGCAAATAAGTCCCGCGCGCGATACTCGGTTTCGTTGGATGCAGTCGGTCATTCACTGCACGCATTATGTCGCCGGCGCCGGCGAGCGCGGTTATCTCAAGGAAGCGGACGCGCCGGAGGTCCAATTTGTCTCGCGTCTGGACGTGGCCGATCCGGAAAAGGCATACGTCCCCGATTGATGAAACGAGTTCGATGAAAATTGGGATTACCTGTTTCCCGTTGATCGGCGGCAGCGGCATTCTGGCGACGGCGCTGGGAACGGAACTGGCCGCCAAAAACCACGAGGTTCATTTCTTCAGTTATGCCAAACCGGTGCGCCTGAATCTCTCAGCTCCGCGCATTCACTTCCACGAAGTCGCCGTCGGCGAACACAGTGTATTTCCATGTCCGGATTACACTTTGCCGTTAGCCGTCAAGATGGCCGACATCGGGCGTTCCGAAAATCTCGATGTCTTCCACGTGCACTATGCTGTTCCGCATTCGACGGCTGCTTTTCTCGCGGCACAGATGATCGACCATTCCGCGCCGAAAATCGTGACCACGTTGCACGGGACCGACACCACCCTGCTGGGACCGAATCCGCAATACCGCCCGGCGATCGCCCATGCATTGATGCATTCGGACGCCGTGACCGCGGTCTCGCAGAGCTTGCGCCAAAAAACACTCGATGTCTTCGGATTGGTACGCCCGGTGGAAGTGATCCCAAACTTCTTTACCCCGTCGCTACCGACGCGCAGCCGTGAAGAGATCCGGCGCGAATTGGGTATTTCCGATGAATTCCTCGTCTTACATATGTCGAACCTCCGCCCAACCAAGCGGATCGATCTTCTGTTACGGGTGATCGCTGCGACCCAGCAGCGGAAAAAAATTCGCCTGCTCATCCTGGCTGGTGGTCGATTCGACTCGGACGAGCCTTTGCTCGATCAACTCAATATTCGAGAGAACGTGATCGTTCGCACGGCCGCTGAACCGGTCGAAAATTTCATCAACGCCTCGGATGCCGGCATCTCAACGTCCGAAGTGGAAAGCTTTGGTCTGAGTATTCTGGAGATGATGTTTTTCGCCAAACCGGTGCTTGCCTTTGCCATCGATGGAGTTCCTGAAGTGATCGGAGACGCCGGCTCTCTCCATCGGTTTGGCGACATTACTTCGATGGCGGCAACTCTGGATCAATTGGTCCAATCTCCGTCGGCGGCGGCCAGTCTCGGCCAACGCGGTGAAAGTCGCGCAAAATCGAAATTTACGGCAGAGAATGTCGTCCCGATGTACGAAAAGGTTTATTCCCGGGTGCTCAGCCCGGAACGCTAAAATCTCAGCGCTGTCCGCTTCCGAAACGCAACTACTGGTCGCCTCTGTGGTTGAATAATCGAGCGACTTAAACTGTCTGAGAAGAACAATCCTATGAAAATGAAACTTTGTGCGATGGCGGTGCTAATAAGCGTTATCTCTGTGGTCCAAGCGCAGGCCGGCGGTAATCATCATGCAAGTTCCGTCAGCGCCGGAAGATCCGGATCGTCGCGCGGTGGGTATTACCGTGCCGGAGCCGGACGAATCTACGCCGGGAATATCAACGCCCGATTCAACAACTCGGCTTACGCCATGCGCGGGTTTGGTCAAAACCGCGTCTATTCCAGCAGGCCGGTGATGAATGGCACGAACCAATTCGCCGGACGAAGTTTTGCCAACGCCGGATCTTTCAATTCCCGGTTTGCTCAGAACAGAACATTTTCACAAAACAGAACTTTCGCCCAGACCGGTCGCAATTTTCGAGCTGGAAATAATTTGCGCGCGAATTGGCAGGGCCACGTGTTCGCGCGCCAGTCTTCGAATTGGCATCGCGACTGGGACCGGGGACGCGATCATTGGTGGAATGGCCATCGCTGCGCTTTCATCGGCGGAAGCTGGGTCGTCTTCGATTTTGGATTCGATCCATGGTGGCCTTACGGATACCCCTACGCCTATCCGTATCCGCCCTACCCGACCGGCTATTATCCTGACAACTACGCTCCGCCGGCCAACGATTACGGCTACGGATCGGATCAGGAAGAAACGCCTTCTCAGCGGTACTATCGCGAGAACGGAAAATAACTGACGGCCAGCGCCCCGGCGCAGCCGAGCCGGAAGAAAAACAAGTTGGGTCACGCGTGACGCAATTGGCGATGCTATAATCGCATCACTTTTGCCACACTCGAACTCCACAGCGTCAACCGCGCGAGCTCATGCGATTATTGCCCTAACGATACTCGCCCCCATCCTGGGCGGGTCCGTGGATATTTGGGCGGAAGGAGTTTTGGCAATCGGTGCCGGCTTATTGGTCCTGGTTTGTCCGCCGCGCCGAAATCTGGGCCGCACTGCGAATGGCCTGTTCGTCGCGCTCCTGTTAATCGCAGCCACCGCTTTCCTGCCGGCCGCATGGATCGGCGGCCTGTCCGACTGGAAAGTGGCATTGCAAAACTTGGGAGCACATTTGCCGGCAACGCACTCGGCCCAACCGTGGATGAGTTTGCAGTGGACGCTTTTTCTCTTGCTCGTTCTGACGTGGGCTTACTACCTCGCCGCCATCGAGTGGAACCGAGATCTGCGAGAAACCGTCGTGCGCGCCCTGTCCTTCGGAATTCTGATTTTGTCCGCAGCACTCATTTTCGGATTCGTGACAAAACTTCGGATTCCTTTCTGGCCGCGTGTGAACGAGTTCGGCTTTTTTCCAAACCGGAATCAAACCAGCAATGTGCTCGGCTTGGGCGCGATCATGATTTACGCGCTTGGCCTGCAACGTTTTCAGGAGGGCCGGCGATATTGGTGGCTGTGGCTGGCCAGCCTGTCCCTGGTTTGCTGGGCGCTGATCATCGACGGCTCGCGTTCCGGAATCGTTCTCTTCTTTTTGGGTGCGCTGGCCGTGCAAATCTATTGGTGGTTGAGCTCGACCGATCGCCGCCAAACGATGGTGGCGTTGGGTGGTCTGACTTTGCTGATCATCCTGTTCGTCGTTGATGGCGGTGCGACCTTGCTGCGATTTACCCGGGAGAGCGCCGGATTTTTCGAAACGGGTCGCAATTTGCGAATTGCGATTCTGCGCGACGCCGTTCACCTGATCGCCCATTCTTCTCCCGTCGGAATCGGCCTGGGCAACTTCTGGCCGGTATTTGCCGTGCACCGGCACTACTCATTCACCAACAGTCAAACTGCGCATCCCGAAAGCGATTGGATATGGGGCGCGATCGATCTTGGATGGCTTGGCCTGATCGTTGCCGTCGCGATTTTTTGCTGGTGGTTGATGCAATGTCCACCGTTCCAATCCGGAACGAACCGTCTCCTTCGCATCGCGGCGATGGTTTGCGGAATTGCGTTTGCCGCTCACGGGCTGTTTGACGTTTCCGGGCATCGCTTGGGCGCGTTATGGCCGGCGCTGCTTCTCGGCGCGATGGCGATAAATCCGGCGAAGGAATATCGACAATCGGCGATCGTGCCGATCGTTTTTCGCCTAATGGGAGCGATTCTCTTCGTCACCGGCGTTTGGTGGGTCGCGTCTATTTTCGTCGATACGCCGCCGACCACCGCGACGGTGGATCGACTACGAGCAAAGGTGAACGCCGCAATCACGTCGGGAAATTTCACCGGAGCCAGGGCCACCGCGACGAGCGCGCTCCGGGTGGTGCCACTGGATTGGCTGCTCTACTACAAACGAGGTATCGCTGAAGCCGCATTGCTCGATTCGCGGTCCCTGGTCGAACGCGATTTCGCAGTCGCGCGATATCTTTTGCCGAACTGGCCGGACCTGTATCTCCAGCAAGGAACTGTTTGGATCAACCTGGGCGACCCCGATTTGGCGTTTTCGGTTTGGCAGGAAGGAATGCATCGCTTGCCGGATAATGCCGTCAGTCTTTACTCCGACATGTTTGGCGCCGTCCGGGACGACGCGGACCTGCGTGACCGGTGGCGCAAGCTCGCGGACGACCAGACAAACCTTGTCCTAACGTTTTTGGCGCAGGCTAACGAAACTGAATTCCAAATAGAGCTGCAGGAATTGCTCGCCGCTAACGAACAGCTGGCCGGATTCAGCGGCAAGGATCTGCAACGATTGTTCGCGTTGTGGTATCAAAAGGGCGACAAGCTCTGGCTGGCCGAGACTTTGAAGCAGCACGCGGACTGGCAGAAAATTGCCTGGCCCCAGCTTGCTCGCAGTTACGCCGATTACCAGGATTATCGGCAGGCGTTCGAAACGGCGGCGGCATTTTTGGATGCTCCCCGTGGGGGATCCCATTCATCTCAATCGTCAGCGGAACTGGCGTTGCAGTTCCAAGCCAATCCCGAAGATGCTGATGCGGGCGCGGCCCTGGTATCGGCGCTGGCCAGTGAAGGCAAAACCGACGCCGCTTTGTCGACATTGGTGGTCGTGCGGAATTTGCGCAATGCGCCGAAGAACCTGGCGTTGCTCGAGGGCCATCTTTGGGCGGACAAGAAAGAGTGGCTACGCGCCTGGCAAGCGGTGGCGCCGCTGGTGCCGGGCGACTAGGCCATGGGTAATCCATTGATTTTCACACGCAAAAAAGCTTAAGATCCCACCTCGCCGCACTTCCTTTGAGAACCCTTCGTCTGCTCATTTTCGCGGGTGTCTTGACTGCTCTCTGGCCAAACCCAAGGCTGGTTGCGCAGGACGCCGTCCAACCTGCCCAGACGGAAACGTCCCAGCCGGTCAACAACGAACCGACTCCGGCCCCAATCGTCCAGGAACCGCAAAACAGCGCGCCGGCGCCGATCGTGACCGTCAACGACCGGCCAGTTGCTGAAACCCCGCGCCGTTTTCATTACGGTTTCGTTTTCACTATTCGCGGCGCTTACGACGACAACATCAATCTCACTCAATCGAATAAGACGGGCGATTTCTACACGTCGCTCGAGCCGGTGATCTCTTTCGGTTTTGGTGGAGCAGGCGAAGACCAGACCAATTCGCTGAATTTCGTCTATGCGCCTAACGCTTACATTTTTGCCAAGCGCTCCGATGCCGATGCGATTCAGCACATCATTCATTTGGACGCAGCGCGTCAACTGGCCAGGCTCACTCTGAGTCTCGGCGAAGATATTCAGATTCTGGACAGTAGTAATCTGACATCGCTGAACGATACCACGGGCCGTCAGGCAAACGTGGATGTCGGACAACGGACAAAAGAAAACATTTTCACCACGCGGGTCGGCGCGTCTTACGATCTGTCGAGCAAGACTTCGCTGAATGGCAACATCAATTATCAGGTTTATGAATATCCGAGCCTGCTCAGTTCGGAGACCATTCAAGGCAGCCTGTATGTGAATTACAATTACGGCGCCAAAGTTATTTTTGGAATCGGCGGGACCGGAGGTTACGACACTTCGGATGGAGCAGCCGCCGACCAGTATTTCGAACAGATCAACGGCCACCTCAGTTATCAGCTGACTGGCAAAGTGAGCTTGAACGCAACGGCCGGAATTGAAATCCGCGAATTCGCAAACGGCGCTCGCGGCGAATATACTTCCCCTGTTTTTGATCTGAGCGCGAGCTATCTGCCGTTCGACGGAACATCGATCTCGTTGACCGGCAGCCGAACCACCCGCAATTCGGCAGCGATTTCCGGAACCGATTATTCTTCGACCAAAATCGATCTCTCCGCGCGACAACGACTCCTGCAACGCGTCTCCATTGGCTTTAACGTAGGCTACGAAAACGACAGCTACTTCAGCGCCGCGAGAAACGTTGACGTTTCCCGCTCCGACGACTACTATTATATCCAGACATCGGTCGACTTGAATGTGACCCGGTTTTGGACCGTAGGCGCATATTATCTTCACCGGGAAGACTCAAGCTCGCTCGAATCCTTTCAATTTAGCGACAATCAATTCGGCGCCCGCACTTCCCTCACGTTTTAGCGTTCTCCTCGCATGAAGCTTAGTTTTCTGGCGCTCTTCGTTGCTACCATTTCATTCGCGCAATCCCCCGCCCCGGCTTCGGCCTCGGATTCCCAACAACGCAGTTCAACAAACAACTCGTCGTCGTCGTCCCAAAGCTCTGCCCCGCTCGGGGCCGTCAGCGCGCCGACCGGTTACATCTTGAGCGCGAACGATCAGGTCGGCGTGGAAGTTTTCGGCGAAGAAGATTTGCGGACCTACGGGAGATTGAATGGCGAAGGCAATCTCAGCGTTCCCCTGATTGGTTCGGTCCATCTTGCCGGACTCACGCTGACGCAGGCGGCAACGAAATTAACCGATTTGTTTGGGCGCGATTATCTCGTGAACCCGAAGGTCAACGTGATGTTGATGGGTTACGCCAAACGTCGCTTCACCATGCTCGGACAAGTCAATCGACCGGGAAGTTATGAAATGCCGGATGGCAGTCCGGAAGGCATCGATATGCTGGAAGCCATAGCGACCGCCGGCGGCTATACCAGGATCGCAGCGCCGGAAAGAATCAGCGTTCGCCGCGGCACTCAAGTCATCCGGGTCAACGCGAAGAAGCTGGCCCGGGGAGGCAAGGAAGATTTCACCGTGCTCCCGGGCGACACAGTGACTGTCGGTGAGAGCATTTTTTAGCCATTGTCAGCCCTGCAAATCGGCGGGAACAGAGTAAGCTGGTAGCATCCGCAATGATCCCTTCTCAAACTGAGCCACGCCCGGTCGCGAATCAGCCGGCGGCGCCGCCCGTTCATCCGGCGATCGACGCGATGATGGAGCCGCAGCGGGGATTTAATCTGCGCCAGTTTTGGCACAGCTTGATCGAGCGAATCTGGATCGTGGCGCTTTGTGTCTTGGCCGGTCTTTTTATCGCGCTCGGGTATCTCGGCCGGACGCCGAAAACGTATCAGGCGCATACGGTGATGGAGGTTGAATTTCAGGAGCCGACATTTATTCCGGGAGAAGATTCATCCCTTCGCATGCGTTCGTTGTTTCTTGCCAGTCAGGAAGCGTTACGCACCATCGAGCAGAATCTGACCAATCGCGCCATGCTAGCCCGAGTGATCCGGGCGGAAGGCCTGGCCGAAGATGGCGGCACTGCTCTTCTGGGGGTGAATGTGCAAAACGAAAAACCGAAAAGCAGCGCCGCCCCGGCGAGCACACCGGTTTCGCGCAATCAACCGAATCTCGTCGCCGGAATGACCTTTACTCCGATGGAGGAAGCGTTGGCCGCGGCTCTTTCCGGAATGGTGAAAGCGTCGATTCGACGCGGAACTCGTTTGATCGATGTTTACGTTACGAACCGCGATCCGGTCATGGCGCAGCGGTTGGCCGAAGCGGTTGGGCGCGAATATATTCGCAATTCCATCGAGCGCCGCGCGTCGTTCAGCCAGGACGCACTTCGTTATTTGTTAGAGGAAGAAGAACGCCTGAAGGCAAATTTGCAAAAGAGCGAGGCGGCGGTGGCAGAATATAAGGCGAACACGCCCGATGCACTTCAGTTGGGCGGTGGTACCACTGCCACCGGAAGCCAGACTGGCGCGGGGTCGGGTTCGGGCGGCGGACGTGGCGGTATCGTGGAAGACAAACTCCAGGAACTGAACAGCAAATTGACCACAACAAAGACCGATCGATTGCGTTTGGAAGGTGAGCTCCAGCAAATCCAGGAAGCGGGCGATAACCTGGATGAATTGCTCGCCGTGCCGAGTATCTCCACTGCTCAGTTGGTCAATGAAGCCCGCCACAATGTCACGCAAATCGAGGCCGAGATCGCCACCTTGTCGCTGCGTTACAAGGAAAAGCATCCCAAGATGATGGCGGCGAAAGCTTCGCTCCGGGAAGCTCAGGAAAAGCTGCACCAGGCCGTGGTTTCTCAACCCGCCATCCTGAAGAATGCGATCGAGCAGGCGAAAGCAACGGAAGGAACCTTGCAAAATGCCATTCACGATCAGGAAGGCAGCGCCGTCGCCCTGAACAAGGCGGCCATCGGGTATCAGGAGTTGGCGCGGCAGGCCGAAACGGATCGCGCTCTCTACGAAAGCGTGTTGAAGCAGATCAAGGAGACAAACTTAACGAAAGACGTTAAAGCCAACGCGGTCAGCATCGCCGAACATTCCGTTCTTCCGCGGCAGCCGGTGAGTCCGATTCCGTCAAAAACAATCACGCTTGGGTTACTTGGCGGACTGGCCGCGGGGTTGGCCTTTGTCTTTGGCGCGGACGCGCTGGATCGATCGGTCAAAACGGTCGACCAAGCAGAAGCGACCTTGGGATTGCCGGTATTAGCAGCCGTCCCGGAAACCAAGACCAGCGAAGTGAAATCGAAAACGGAGGACAACGCGGCTCGCGGCGCCTTGAAGTATCGGATGGTTGACGAAGCTCCGGGCGGGCCGATCGCCGAAAGTTTCCGGAATTTGCGTGCCGCTCTCTCGCTTTTGGGGCCGGCGGCCGACCGCAGCATTTTTCTCTTCACCAGTGCGTTGCCTAACGAGGGGAAAAGCTTCACCAGCGTGAATTACGCTCTGTCTCTGGCTCAGCAAGGCCATCGCGTGTTGTTGATCGATGGCGATTTGCGCCGGCCGAACATTCACAAAGTTTTCCGAGCCAACAACGAATCGCGCGAACAGTATCCGGGCCTGGTCGATCAACTCATCGGTGCGGTCGAGCTGCGCGATGCCGCCAGACTGGTCGCCACCGTGGAAACCGAACCGATTGGTCTGGTTTCTTCACGCGCCACTCAGCCGAAGTCGGGACAACTTTTCGTTTTAGCCGGGGGACAACGCGCGCCGAATCCCGCCGAGCTCTTGAGCGGCGATTGTTTTCAGCGCCTGATCAGTGAAGCGGCTTCGATGTTCGATCGAGTGGTGGTTGATAGTGCGCCGATCCTTGCCGTCAGCGACACCTTGTTGATGGCGTCGCATGTGCAAACGATTTGCATGGTCGTGCGCGCCAGCAAAACTCCGCGCAATGCGATTCATCGTGCCCTTACTCTGTTATCGGCCGCTGGGACTCGTCCAGCCGGCATGGTTTTGAATCGCCTTCCGCGGCGACGTGGCGCCGGTTACTATTACTATTACGCCTCGCATGGATATGGCGATGGACAGGGCTCGTACACCGGCGAATACAAGAATCGCACGTCATCTATCATCGAGCACTCCAGCAATGGCTCTTCTTCGGAAGAAGAGCCGCCCGCGGTATAGTCATCGGCAATTCGAGGGGCGGCGGTTTGCTCTCGCGAGTCATCCCGAAACTCGTTAGTGTGATCCGCTGATGAAGCCACAAGACCTTTTTGGCGTTATCCTTCGAACTTTCGGTCTTTGGTTAGCCATCTGGGGTTCTTGGAATACTTTGGCCGGCTTGAAATATCTTGCGCCGACGATCACTGCGGCGATGACCGGAGTGCCGTCGCATCATGACGCATTCTCATATTTTGTTTACGGCCTTCCGGCCTTGTTAGCCGGGATCCTGTTCCTCACGTTCGCGGACGCGTTCATCCGGTTCACTTATCCGCCACCGAAACCTCCGCCTTTGCCGCGAGAAGCCAAGATCCCGCAGCCTGAGAAATCACACGACCAATCCGGCATAGAACCTGGACGCTGAAATCGGCGGGCTGGGCGACCGCCCGTTTATCTAGTTGGCGACTGGGAAGTCGCCACTCCTTGATTGGATTATTGCTTCGTGTAAACGGAGGAAGTAATTCCGCTCGGATTGTATCCTGGCGCGGTCGCCATTGCCTTCACCGTTGTCGTGGCAGTGATGACAAAGTAACTCGTGTACCGTTTTGAGCTCGGCGTCGGTGTGCTTCCGTCAACCGTGTAATAGATCGTCGAGCCGGGTGTGTCGCAGGTAATTTGGATCGACATCGATTTGGTGAACGTCGTGCTCGTCGGATGAATCACCGGGGTGAGAACCGAGCTACCCGGTACCGGCGTTGGAGTCGGGGTCGGTGTTGGAGTCGGCGTCGCGGTCGGTGTCGCCGTTGGGGTCGGTGTCGGCGTTGACGTCGGAT